>CAWEUL010000007.1:0-313158 GCA_963812265.1 uncultured Actinomycetota bacterium | reverse complement strand
AGCGCGTCCTCGCCGGCCCGGACGTAGTGGTTGAGGACCGTCGTGAGCTTGTCGCCGAGGTATTGGGCGACGACCTCCCAGGGCTCGCCGAGCTCCTCGTGGAACCACTTCGTCGCGGCGTGATGGCGGAGGTTGCGGTAGACGATCGTCCTCGGCCAGGCGTTGTCGGGGTCATTTTCATCGACCCACGCGCGGACGCGGTGCCAGCGTTCGTTGTGCATCTCGGGCTTCACGGGCAGGCCGGTGACGGTGTCGACGAAGAGCCACAGCTCGTCCTCGGGCGGCACAGGGTAGTTCCACCACGCCAGGCGACTTGTCCTTCTCGCGCTGTGCCAGCGAGGCGCGGCGTTGGCGTTCGGCCTCCTGGGCGTTGATGACCTGCTGGAGCGACGCCTTGCCGGGCAGGTCGAGCAGCTCCTTGACGCGGGGGAGGAGTTCGTCCTGCATCAGCGACTTCGGGAGCGGCACCTCATGGATCGTGTGGTTCTTCACCGGGCCGCGGAAGCCCGGCTGCCCTGCGGGGCGTGATCCAGGAGCCGTTGACGTGGACGTAGCCGAGGTCGAAGAAGACGTCGATCGCGCGAAGTGCGTTCTGCTCGCCGAGCCGCAGGCCGCCGAAGCCGGCGACGCGGATCTTCGTGCCGAACAGGGGCAGTCGGGTCATCAGCGGGTCGGCGCCCTCGGGGCCGCACAGCTTGTCGGCCGCGGCGGCCATCGCCTGCACCTGACGGGTCTCCGGGCGCAGGCGCGGGTCGACGTACTGCGCCGTCGCTCCGTGCAACACGTTCGCCCGACCGATCTCCAGGCCGTCCAGCGGGTCGATGCTGCGGTCGAGCCAGCCCAAGCCGCCAGGCGAGCTTGCGCATCGCAGCGAGCTGGCCGCGCAGGTCCTCGCGGCCGCGCTGGGAGAAGAGCGTCTTGCTGCCCTTCTCCATCACCTTGCGGCTGTGCTCGACCCGCCACTTCGTCACCGGGACGTCGCCGATGGTGGGGAGGATGTGGGCGTTGAGCCGGGACTCGCGCCCCTCCATCGTCCGGGGCTGCTTGCCGCGCTCGATGCTGTCCTTGAGGTACTCCTCGCCGAGCATCCGGATCGTTCGCGACGCGCGCACATCAGCGCCGACCGGCGTCGCCTGCTCGGTGTCGAGTGCGGCCTCGGCCTGGGCGAAGATCTTGCGGGCCTCCTCTTCGGACGCTCGCGCGTCGCAGCACGCGCTTCCACGGCTCGCCCTCGCCGGCCGGCGCCCGGAAGTACACCTGGTACTTGTTGCTGCCCGCGCCGGGGGCGTAGAGCCGCACCCGCCACGGCCGCGTCGCTGCCGCCGAGCATGCGCGGCTTGCCCTGCGCGAGCAGCTTCGGCTGAGAGCGCGTCGCCACGAGACCCCTCCTACGCTGGAGGCACCATCGTGACGCTGTGTCCTTCGTGCATCACTCTCGTGCATCACTCAAGGGAAAGTGATGCACGTGCCACTCGTCAGGAGTCACAGGAATGGCCAACCGGCTCGCCAACGCGACCAGTCCCTATCTGCTCCAACACGCAGATAATCCCGTGGATTGGTGGGAGTGGGGACCCGAGGCCTTCGCCGAGGCGAAGCGCCGTGATGCACCAATTCTGCTGTCCGTTGGGTACGCTGCCTGCCACTGGTGCCACGTGATGGCCCACGAGTCGTTCGAGGACGGCGCAACCGCGGCGTACCTCAATGAGCACTTCGTCAGCATCAAGGTGGATCGCGAGGAGCGGCCCGACGTGGACGCGGTCTACATGGAGGCCACGACGGCGATGACCGGCCACGGCGGCTGGCCGATGACGTGCGTGCTCGACCACGAAGGCAACCCGTTCTTCGCCGGCACCTACTTCCCCGACCAGCCGCGGCACGGTCAGCCCTCGTTCCGCCAGGTGCTGGGGGCCGTCGTGGAGGCCTGGACCGAGCGCGGAGAGGACGTTCGGCGCGTGAGCGCGGACCTACGCCAGTTCCTCCGGCAGCGGACCGCGCCGCCGCCCTCGCCGTTCGACGCCGAGGTGCTGGCCGCTGCGGTGTCCACTCTCGAGCGGGAGTTCGACGACGTCGCAGCCGGCTTCGGGGGCGCGCCGAAGTTTCCGCCCTCGATGGTGCTGGAGTTCCTGCGTCGCAGTGACCTGGCCCCCGCGCGGAGGATGCTCGACGCCACGCTCGAGGCGATGGCCAGGGGCGGGATCTACGACCAGCTGGGCGGCGGGTTCGCGCGCTACGCCGTCGACCGTGGCTGGGTCGTGCCGCACTTCGAGAAGATGCTCTACGACAACGCCCAGCTCGTCGGGCTGTACGCCCGGTGGGGTGGGCCGATGGGCGAGCGGGTCGCGCGCGAGACGGCCGACTTCCTGCTGCGCGAGTTGCGCACCGCCGAGGGTGGCTTCGCGTCGGCGCTTGACGCCGACAGTGAGGGGGCCGAGGGCACGTTCTACGTCTGGACGCCCGAGGAGCTCGGGTCCGTGCTCGGCGAGGTCGACGGCGCCTGGGCCGCCGAGGTCCTGAACGTGACCTCCCACGGCTCGTTCGAGCACGGCTCGTCGACGCTGCAGCTGCTTGCCGACCCGGATCCCGCACGCCTGGCCGGCGTACGCGCCCGGCTCCTAGCAGCCCGAGACGGCCGGACCCGACCCGCTAGGGACGACAAGGTCGTCGCAGCCTGGAACGGTCTGGCGGTGTCCGGTCTCGTCGACGCCGGCCTGCTGCTGGGCGAGCGGCAGTACGTCGAGGCGGCGCGCGACGCGGCCGAGCTGCTGGTAGCCGAGCACCTCGTGGACGGCCGGCTGCGCCGGGTCTCCCGGGACGGGGTCGTGGGGCGCCACGCAGGCGTGCTCGAGGACTACGGCGCGGTGGCGGGCGGCTTCCTGTCGTTGCTGCAGGCGACGGGTGACGCGAGCTGGTTGTCGCGCGCCGAGCGGCTCCTGGAGGTGGCGCTGGAGCACTTCAGGGCCGAGGACGGAGGTTTCCACGACACGGCCGACGACGCCGAGTCGCTGGTGGCGCGTCCGCGCGACCCGTCCGACAACGCGAGCCCGTCGGGGCAGTCGGCCGTCATCCATGCGCTGGTGACGTACGCCGCCCTGACCGGGTCCGCGCGGCACCGCGACGCTGCCGAGGAGGCGTTGGCCACCGTCACCGGGCTGGCGGCCCGGGCGCCCCGGTTCACGGGCTGGAGCCTGGCGGCCGCCCAGACGATGCTCGACGGACCGGACGAGATCGCCGTGGTCGGGCTGCCGGGCCCGGCCCGCGACGACCTCGCACGTGTCGCCCGGCAGCGCCCCGGAGCGGTGGTCGTCGTGGCCGATGGGCCGCGCGAGGACATCCCGTTGCTCGTCGGCCGCACGACCGTGGAGGGTCGGCCGACGGCGTACGTGTGCCGACACCAGGTGTGCGAGCGGCCGGTCACCGACCCGGCCGCGCTCGTGGTGGGTCAGCGCAGAGAGTAGGTGGCCACCGAGACGCCGACGTAGTGCGCGACGAACGCGAGGATCGTGAAGGTGTGGAACACCTCGTGGAAACCGAACCACCGAGGCCACGGGTTGGGCCGTTTGAAGCCGTACACGACGCCGCCCACCGTGTAGAGCCCACCCCCGACGAGCGCCATCGCGATGACGGTGACGCCGACACCGACGCCGAGGTCCCGGGCGCCCTCGGCGTACGCACCGGCATAGACGATCGCTCCCCAGCCCAGGGCCATGTAGATCCCGATGTAGAGCCACCGCGGCGCGGCCGTCCAGAAGATGCGCACGAGGCCGCCCACAGCAGCGCCCACCCACACGACGGTCAGCATGACCGTGCGGTCGCGCCCCTCGAGCAGCAGCAGTGTGAACGGGGTGTAGGACCCTGCGATCAGCAAGAAGATGTTGGCGTGGTCGAACCGCATCAGGAATCCGTGCACCCGCGGGGACCAGTGGCCGCGGTGGTAGACCGCGGACACGGTGAACAGCAGCAGCGCGGACACCGCGTAGATCGCGGAGCCCCACCGGGTGGGTGCGTCGGGTGACAGCGCCACCAGGACGACACCCGACGCGAGCGTGAGCGGCGCGGTGGCAGCGTGCAGCCAGCCGCGCAGCCGCGGCTTCACTTCGGCGATCACCTCGTCGAACTGGCCGTGCAGGCCGTCGATCCGGTGCCGGATCACGTCGTTCACCCTTCGAGAGTACGCGCAGCGCCCAGGGCCTAGGGCAGGAACGTGGCGGCGGCCACAGACTCGATCCATGCGGCGTACTCCTCGTGGCTCCAGCCGGAGCGGCGCACCAGCCGCTCGTAGGGCATCGGGTCCATGAGGACCGCCGCCACCTCCGCGGCGCGCTCGCGCGTCCAGCCGGCCCGGAGCCCACCGATCTGGTCGAGCCGGGTGACGAACGCGTCAGCGCCCCCGAGCAGGTTCCGCTCGGAGATCTCGTCGAGGGCCGCGATCGCCTGGTCGGTGCGGGCCGCGGCGGCGATGACGGGGTGCAGCGGCGCTATCCGCACGGCGATGTCGGTGACGAAGCGCGACCACCGGGCCACCAGTGCTGTCGGGTCCTCCTCGGCCATCATCTCGGCAACGACCGGGCGGGCGGCCATGTCAAGCGGCTCGTCGTCGCCGACCAGCGCCCAGTCCCAGGCCAGCTTGAGCAGTTCGGGCTTGCCGCCGACCGCGGTGAACACCGTCTTCCGGCTCACCGCCGCCCGTTCTGCCACCGCGTCGATGGTGGCACCCGCGTAGCCACGCTCGACGAACAGGTCACTCGCCGCCTGCACGACGGCGTACCGGGTGGCTCGCGCGTGCTCGGCCCGGAGGCTCGAGCGGTAGCGGCGCTTCGGTTCGCCCATTGACACCTCGTGATTCAGTCTTACTATAAGTGTAACGAAAACACTCCTAGTGTAGCCATGTCACCGGAACCCTGGAGGTTCGCATGGATGCGGTGGTCATCGGGTCCGGGCCCACCGGGCTGCTCGTGGGGGCGACGCTGGCCCAGCGTGGTCACCGCGTCCTGTCGGTGGACCGTGATCCTGGCCCGGCAGCAGACGGACACTGGCCGCGACGCGGTGTGATGCAGTTCGAGCATGCTCACGGGTTCCGCCCCCAGGTGGACGAGGTGCTTGCCCGGTGGTGGGAGCCCGCCCTCGACGCGTGGCGCTCGGCCGGGGCCGAGTCCATGACGGCCACGGTCCCCGGGCAGGGTGAGACCTCCCTGGGGTTCCGGTCCCGCAGGTCGACGCTCGAGCGTGCCCTGCGGAGCACCGCGGCCACGACTCCCGGTCTGCGGTTGCGCTGTGGTCACGTGGACTCGCTGGTCGTCGCCGAGGGGCGGGTCACCGGTGTCGTGGTGGACGGCCGCGACGTGGCGGCGGACCTCGTCGTGGACGCCTCGGGCAGGTCGGGTCGCATCGGCCGGTCGCCGGGTGAGCCTGGCCTGGACGGCTCCTGCGGGATGGCCTACGTGGACCGCACCTACCGGCTCAAGCCCGGCGCCGATCCCGGCCCGATGGACAGCCCCGTGGTCGGGATCAGCGAGTACGACGGCTACCAGGTCCTGGTGTTCCTCCACGAGGCCGGCCACTTCTCTGTGCTGTTCGTGCGGCCGACCGCCGACGAGGCACTCAAGCAGCTGAGGCACACCGCCGCCTTCGAGGCAGCCTGCCGTGCGGTCCCGCCGCTCGCCGAGTGGACCGACCCGGGCCGGTCGTCTCCGACCGGCCCGGTCCTGGTCGGAGGGGCGCTGCGCAACACCTACCGCCCGCAGCGCCGGGTCCCCGGGCTCGTGGCCGTCGGGGACGCGGTCGCCACCACCACGCCGACCCGCGGGCGGGGGCTGGCGATGGCCTTCACGCAGGTCGACGCCTTGCTCACGATGCTCGACGGTGGTGCCGACCCGCTCACCGTGGCGGAGCCGCTCGAGGCCTGGAGCGAGGAGGCTGTGCGGCCCTGGGTCGACGACCACATCGCCATCGACACCGAGGCGGTCGCCCGGTGGCGCGGTGCCGACGTCGACCTGACGGGACCTCTGACCTCGCACAGCGTCTGCCTGGCCGGACAGGTCGACCCCAGGATCCACGCCTATGCCGCCGGGTACTACGCGATGACGTCGCCTCCCTCGAGCCTGGCCCCTGCCGAGCCTCTCGCGCGCTCCGTGTACGGAGGTGGGTGGCGCGCGCCGTACGCTCCCGGCCCTTCCCGGGACGAGCTCGTGGAGGTCATCGAGCGCGCGGTGGCCTGAGACCCACAGCCGTGGGTCGGTGTCGGGGAGCCACTACGATCGAGGAGTGGCGAGATGGAAGGACGCGGTCCGGCGAGTGCTCTACCCCGCCTACGAGTCCCGGCTCGCCAGGTTCCTGCCCGCCGACCGCATCCCGCAGCACGTCGGCGTCATGCTGGATGGGAACCGCCGCTGGGCCAAAGCCGTCGGGGCGGGAACCGCCGAGGGCTACCAGGCCGGCGCCGACAACATCGTGCCGCTGCTCGGCTGGTGCGAGGAGGTGGGCGTCAAGGTCGTCACCTTGTGGCTGCTGTCGACCGACAACCTCAACCGGCCGTCCGCGCAGCTGTCGGATCTCCTCACGATCATCGAGGGCGCGGTGGAGACCCTGGCCGAGGCCCGACGCTGGCGCCTTCACCCTGTCGGTGCGCTCGACCTGTTGCCCGATGCGACCGCGCGCAAGCTCAAGGCCGCAGAGGACGCGACCCAGGACATCGACGGGATCCTGGTGAACATCGCCGTGGGGTACGGCGGTCGCCGCGAGATCGCCGATGCCGTCCGCGCGCTGCTGCAGGAGCAGGCCTCGGAGGGTCGCACGATCGAGGAACTCGCAGACGTCATCGATGTGGAGCACATCGCCGAGCACCTCTACACCAAGGGCCAGCCCGATCCGGACCTGGTGATCCGGACCTCGGGGGAGCAGCGGCTCGGCGGGTTCCTGCTGTGGCAGAGCGCCCACAGCGAGTTCTACTTCTGTGAGGCACTCTGGCCCGACTTCCGGCGGGTGGACTTCCTCCGGGCGATCCGCGCGTACGCCGAGCGCGAGCGCCGTTTCGGGTCCTGAGACCTCCCGGACTCGCGCCCCCCTGTTCGGGCGTGTCTTCGCGGAACGGGCCGGAGCGCGTCGTACTTTCGCAGGGAGCGGCGAGTGGGGAAGCTCGCCGTCATCGGGAGGCCCGGACGTGAGCAATCGCGACACGACTGCGTGGCTGCGCCGCGCACGGAGCCGGCACTCCGGCTTCGGGCTTCCTCCCGGTCCGTCCGCGTGAGGTGTCAGGGCCGGGGCGCGGGTGCGTGTGCCGGTCGGTGAGGGGAACCAGGTGTCGTCTCCGACGCAGAAGAAGTCCCGCACGACTCGCTCCGCTGCCGCGATGCCCCCCGGCACGCGCACATTCGTGCTGGACACGAGCGTGCTGCTGGCCGACCCGGGCGCGCTCGCTCGCTTCGCCGAGCACGAGGTCGTGCTGCCCGTCGTCGTCATCACCGAGCTCGAGGGCAAGCGCCACCATCCCGAGCTCGGCTTCTTCGCGCGCTCGGCGCTGCGTCAGCTCGACGATCTCCGGGTGACCCACGGCCGGCTCGACGAGCCGGTCCCGGTGGGGGAGCAGGGCGGCACCATCCGGGTCGAGCTCAACCACACCGACGCTGACTCGCTGCCCAGCGGCTTCCGGCTCGGCGACAACGACACCCGCATCCTTGCGGTGGCGCGCAACCTGGCGAACGAGGGGTACGACGTCTCGCTGGTCTCCAAGGACCTGCCGTTGCGGATCAAGGCCTCCGCGGTCGGCCTGACCGCCGAGGAGTACCGCGCCGAGGCCATCTCGGACTCCGACACGGGCTACACCGGGATGGCCGAGCTGGAGGTCCCGGGCGATGACATCGACGAGCTCTACAACGACGGCACGCTCGACCTCGACGCCGCCCGCGACCTGCCCTGTCACAACGGCCTGGTGCTGATCTCCGAGCGTGGCTCCGCCCTGGGCCGGGTCGGCCCGGACAAGCAGGTGCACCTGGTGCGTGGGGACCGCGAGGCCTTCGGCATCCACGGTCGTTCCGCGGAGCAGCGCGTCGCGCTCGAGATGTTGCTCGACCCCGAGGTCGGGATCGTCTCCCTCGGTGGTCGGGCGGGCACCGGCAAGTCCGCGCTGGCGCTGTGCGCCGGCCTCGAGGCGGTCATGGAGCGCCGCCACCACCAGAAGGTGGTCGTCTTCCGCCCGCTCTTCGCGGTCGGCGGGCAGGAGCTGGGCTACCTGCCGGGTTCGGAGTCGGAGAAGATGTCGCCCTGGGCGCAGGCGGTCTTCGACACCCTCGGTGCCGTCGCCCCACGCGAGGTCATCGACGAGGTGCTCGACCGGGGCATGCTCGAGGTGCTGCCGTTGACCCACATCCGCGGGCGCTCGCTGCACGACGCCTTCGTCATCGTCGACGAGGCGCAGTCGCTGGAGCGCAACGTGCTGCTGACGGTGCTCTCGCGCATCGGGGCGAACTCCAAGGTCGTGCTCACCCATGACGTGGCCCAACGCGACAATCTGCGCGTCGGCCGGCACGACGGCGTCGTGGCCGTGGTCGAACGACTCAAGGGCCATCCGTTGTTCGCCCACGTCACGCTCACCCGATCCGAGCGGTCACCCATCGCCGCGCTGGTCACCGAAATGCTGGAGAACGTCACGCTGTGACCCGCTGAAGCCGTCTGGACCATTCGTGGCGCGATGGTGACCGTGTGACTGGTGTGTTCTATGAGGCGCTGTCGACCTCAAGTGTGACGTGTTTCTCCTGGCAAATTGTGGGTTCAGTTTGCAGCCGCTGATCCGCTCCTGCATGGTGAGCCGTGACCGTTTCGTGATCACCTGCTCACGAGTCCGCGGAGCTTGCTTCCGTGGGGTCACCCACCGCTCGAACCCCCCGTGAGAAGCCCATGTCCAAGCACCGTGCAGCGCCTGCTCGCCGCTCGACGCGATCCCGGTACGCCGGGAAGCGCGCGGCGCCGCGACGCGGGCCGGCGACGGCGCTGCGCACCACGCTGCTGATGTCGGGCGTCGCGGCGGCAGCCACCGGCGTCGTGGTGTCCGGGGGAGTCGTGGGCGGCGGGGCGGCGACCACGGCGGAGGCGAGTGACCTGGCGACCCTGGTCTCCGGTACTACCGGGCCGACGACCTCGCCCGAGGTGCCCGAGCGCGCCGACCAGGTCTCCCGGTCCGACCGGCGCACCAGCACCGACCCGACCAAGGCCGCAGCGCTCTCGGCCGAGGGCAACCCCGCCGTGGCTCGCACCGTGGACCTCTCGGGTGGGGACCCCCGGGTGATCGCGCAGGCGCTGCTGCCGCAGTACGGCTTCTCGAGCGACCAGTACAGCTGCCTCAACTCGCTCTACCTCAGTGAGAGCGGCTGGCAGGTCGACGCCGACAACCCGACGTCGACGGCCTACGGCATCCCGCAGGCGCTGACGGGGCTGCACGACCTGCCGGAGGGCTACCTCACCTCAGCCGAGATCCAGATCCGGTGGGGCCTGGAGTACATCGCGAACTCCTACGGCACCCCGTGCGGTGCGTGGGCCTTCAAGCAAGCCAACAACTGGTACTGACGGCCAGGGCACTCTCGAGTCAGCCCGAAGCTCGGTCTGCTCCCGGCCCGGTCATGGCGGTGACGTCGAGAGCCGCGTCCAGCTGCTGCTCGCTCAGCTCGCCACGGTCCAGGTGGCCCTGGGCGATCACGGCCTCGCGGATCGTCAGCCCGTCGGCCAGCGCCCGCTTGACCACGGCCGCGGCGGCGTCGTACCCGATGAGGCCGTTGAGGGGCGTGACGATCGAGGGCGAGGACTCAGCGAAGGCCCGCATCCTCGCCACGTCGGCGGTGATGCCGTCGATGCACCTCGTGGCCAGCAGGCGGGTCGCGGCGGCGAGGATCCGCAGGGACTCCAGGAGGCTGTCGGCGAGCACCGGCATCATCACGTTGAGCTCGAAGTTCCCGGCGGCGCCCGCCCAGGCGACGGTCGCGTCGTTGCCGACCACGCGCGCGCAGACCATCAAGGTGGCCTCCGGCAGCACCGGGTTGACCTTCCCGGGCATGATGCTCGACCCCGGTTGCAGGTCGGGAAGCCGGATCTCGGCGAGGCCGGTCATCGGCCCGCTCGCCAGCCAGCGCAGGTCGTTGCAGATCTTGGTCAGCCCGACGGCGATCGTGCGTAGGACCCCACTCAGCTCGACCAGCGAGTCACGAGTGCCCTGCGCCTCGAAGTGGTCACGCGCCTCGGTGAACGGCTGGCCGGTGAGGTCGCCCAGCCGTGAGATCACCTCGGTGGCGAAGCCCGCACGCGCATTGAGTCCGGTGCCGACAGCAGTCCCGCCGAGCGGCAGCTCACGCACCCGGGGCAGCACTCCGTGCAGGCGCTCGCTCGCGTAGGCCAGGCTCGCGGCGTACCCGCCGAACTCCTGGCCGAGCGTGACGGGTGTGGCGTCCATCAGGTGGGTGCGACCGGACTTCACCGCGTCGGCGAACTCCTCCGACTTGGCGCGCAGGCTCGTCTCCAGCACCGCCAGCGCCGGGAGCAGGTCGTCGGTGACCGCCCTACTGGCGGCGACGTGGATCGCGGTCGGGAACGTGTCGTTGGACGACTGGCCCGCGTTGACGTGGTCGTTGGCGTGGACGGTGACTCCACTCGAGCCGGCCAGTCGGGCAACCACCTCATTGACGTTCATGTTCGTGCTGGTGCCGGAGCCGGTCTGGAAGACGTCGATGGGGAACTGGTCGTCGTGGTCGCCGGCAGCGACGGCGGCGGCGGCGGCCGCGATGGACTCCGCCTCTTCCGGGGTCAGCACGCCCAGCGCGCCGTTCGCGCCGGCTGCGGCTTGCTTCACCAGCGCCAGCGCATGGACCAGCGAGGCTGCCATGCGGCGACCGCTGATCGGGAAGTTCTCGACCGCTCGCTGGGTCTGGGCCCCCCAGAGTGCCGACGCCGCGACCGCGATCTCGCCGAGCGAGTCACGCTCGATCCTGACGCCGTGGTCCGTCGAGTCGCTCACCCGCCTGAGGCTACCCGTGCGACGTAGAGCCAGTACTGCTCCGGTCGACCCTGGAGGTCGACCGAGAGCGGCCGCTCCTCCGCGTTACCGAACACCGAGCAGAGCGTTTCGTGGAGTGCGGGAGCGGCGGCTGCCGACCAGACCACCGCCACGCCGCCGGGTCGGAGCACGTGACGCACGTGGTCGAGGAACGGCTGGTCGTACAGAGCGGCGTTCGTGTCGTGCACCAGATAGCCGGGGCCGTTGTCGACGTCGAGCAGCACCAGGTCATAGGCGGCGCCGCCAGCCTCTGCGAGGGCCTGGGACACGTCGGCGACCACGATGCTCAGCCGCTCGTCGGCGAGGAAGCCCGGCCCGTGGGGGATGGTCCCATCGCGCATCCACTCGACCACCGCCGGCTCGATCTCGACGACTGCGCACCGCTCGACCCGCGCGTCCCCCAGGACGGCATGCAGGGTGAAGCCCAGTCCCAGCCCACCGATCAGCACGTCCCGTGGGTTGTCGACCAGCCGGAGCGCCTCGATCGCCATGGCCTGCTCGGTGGCGGTCTCGACGGTGTCCATGGCGAAGACTCCGTTGACGCGCAGCTCCAGCACCTCGGGGCCGCCGGTGTTCCGGCTGCGCAGCACCAGTTCGCCCCGCTCCGAGCGGGCCCGCGCCCGCACGGCGTACTCGTTGTCCTCACCCACGCCCGCGACCCTAGCCGGACGTCATACGTCGCGGCTGTTGTGGCGACCTGCCCGGGGCACCGGTTTCGTATGACGTCCGGGGGAGGGGGCTACTCCGCCGACCGCACGCGGATTCCGCTGATCGGCACGGTGACCGCGCCCGAGGGATCGGTGAAGAAGTCGTTGCCCTTGTCGTCGACGACGATGAAGGCCGGGAAGTTCTCCACCTCGATCTTCCAGACGGCCTCCATGCCCAGCTCGGGGTACTCCAGCACCTCGACCGAGGTGATGCAGTCCTGGGCCAGCCGGGCGGCGGGGCCACCGATCGAACCGAGGTAGAACCCTCCGTGTGCGGCGCAGGCCTCGGTGACCACCTTGGAACGGTTGCCCTTCGCCAGCATCACCATCGAGCCGCCCGCGGCCTGGAACTGCTCGACATAGGAGTCCATCCGCCCGGCAGTGGTCGGCCCGAACGAGCCGGACGCATAGCCCTCGGGAGTCTTGGCCGGGCCGGCGTAATAGACCGCGTGGTCGCGCAGGTAGGCCGGCATCTCGTCGCCCGCGTCGAGCCGCTCCTGGATCTTGGCGTGCGCGATGTCGCGCGCCACCACGAGCGGTCCGGTCAGTGAGAGCCGGGTCTTGACCGGGTGGCGCGAGAGCTCCGCGAGGATGTCGGGCATCGGCCGGTTCAGGTCGATCCGCACCACCTCACCCCCTGAGATCAGCTGCTCCTCGCTGGGCTCCGGCAGGTACGACGCCGGGTCGGTCTCGAGCTGTTCGAGGAAGACGCCCTCGGCCGTGATCTTGCCCAGTGCCTGCCGGTCCGCCGAGCACGACACCGCGATCGCCACCGGGCAGGAGGCTCCGTGCCGCGGCAGGCGCACCACGCGCACGTCGTGGCAGAAGTACTTCCCGCCGAACTGGGCGCCGATGCCGAAGGACTGCGTGAGCCGGAAGACCTCCTCCTCCAGCTCGAGGTCGCGGAACCCGTGGGCGTCCATCGATCCCGACGTCGGTAGGTGGTCGAGGTAGTGAGCGGAGGCGTACTTGGCGGTCTTCAGGGCGAACTCCGCCGACGTACCCCCGATCACCACCGCCAGGTGGTAGGGCGGGCAGGCGGCGGTGCCGAGCGAGCGGATCTTCTCGTCCAGGAACGCCAGCATCCGCTTCGGGTTCAGGACCGCCTTGGTCTCCTGGTAGAGGAAGGACTTGTTGGCCGAGCCGCCGCCCTTGGCCATGAACAGGAACTTGTACTCCGGCGCGCCGTGCTCGGGCGTGGCGTAGAGCTCGATCTGGGCCGGGAGGTTGCTGCCGGTGTTCTTCTCCTCCCACATCGTCAGTGGCGCGAGCTGGGAGTAGCGGAGGTTGAGCCGCGTGTAGGCATCGAAGACCCCGCGCGAGATCGACTCGGCGTCGTCAGCTCCGGTCAGCACGCCCTCGCTCTTCTTGCCCATCACGATCGCGGTGCCGGTGTCCTGGCACATCGGCAGCACGCCGCCTGCGGAGATGTTGACGTTCTTGAGCAGGTCGAGCGCGACGAACCGGTCGTTGCCCGAGGCCTCGGGGTCATCGATGATCCGCCGCAGCTGAGCGAGGTGTGCCGGGCGGAGGTAGTGGGCGATGTCGTGCATCGCCTCCTCGGTCAGCCGGCGGATCGCCTCCGGCTCGATCCTCAGGAACGTGCGACCGTCCGCGTCGACCGTGGAGACGCCCTCGGTCGTGACCAGCCGGTACGGCGTGTTGTCGGCGCCGATCGGCAGCAGGTCGGAGTAGCGGAACTCGGGGGAGGGGGCGGACGCGCTCACGCCGCCAGGCTAGTCGAGGGCCGCGGGGCCGGGACATTACCCTGGGCTTCATGGCCGGACCCCTCGAGCAGCCCGACCCCCTCCGGCTGCGCATCTCCGACGACGACCGTCACCAGGTCGCCGAGCTGCTTCGCGACGCCGCGGGTGCGGGACGTCTGGAGCTGGACGAGCTCGACGAGCGGCTCGAGGCGGCGTACGCCGCGAAGATCTACGCTGACCTGATCCCGATCACGGCCGACCTCCCGGCGGCACCGCCAGGGACCTCGCCCGCGCCTCCCAGCGCGCCGTCGCGCTCGGTCACCTCGGCCACCGAGGGATACGAGTCGTCGTTCGCGATGATGGGTGAGTGCAAGCGCCTCGGCCCGTGGCTGGTGCCGGAACGACACACGGCCTTCGCGATGCTGGGCAGCGTGACGCTGGATCTGCGCCAGGCGAGCTTCGCGGCACCCGAGACCACCATCTCGATCACGGCAGTCATGGCGGGGGTCGAGGTGATCGTGGACGCCTACACCCGGGTGATCGTCGAGGGCGTCGGCATCATGGGCAGCTTCAGTGAGGCGCGGGCCCGCGTGGACGCCGAGCTCGGCGCGGACTCCCCGGTCGTGCGCCTCAAGGGCCTGGCGCTGATGTCGGGCGTCGAGATCAAACGCAAGCCGCCCGCCGGCGAGAAGATCCGGCGGCTTCTCGGGCGCTGAGCGCCGGATCCCGTGTCACGGGCTCCGGGTCAGGTGCACCAGGGTGACCTGCTCGGGACGACAGCGTGGCATCCAGAATCCTTGGACACCGAGCGCATGCCCGGTCACCGGCCGCCCTTGCGTCGGTCCCTCTGCGGGCAGTGCTGCCGACTTGCTGGTCTCTCGGAGGACGACCGGGCCCTCCCAGGTCAGCTCGTAGTGGGCGTGTGGGTCAAGGCCCGGGACGCGGACGGAGACCCCCCGGTTGTGGGTCGACTCGTCGAGCTGGACGTGAGCCACCAGCGCCTCGGAGCGGTCGGCGGCCACCACGCCGTGCAGCAGCACTGCGTCGTCGGAGGACTCGGGACGAACCATCCGCCCGGAGTGCAGCAGCGGCCGCAGCCGTTTGTGCCGCGCGATCCAGTCCTCGAGCCGCTCGAGGTCCTCGTTGTGCGCCTCGGTGAGGTCCCACTCGATGCCGAACGCGCCGAACATGGCGGTCGCGGCCCGGAAGTCCAGCGGGAGCGTACGCCAGGTTGTGTGGGAGGTCGGACTCGAGATGTGCGCGCCGGCGTACTCCGGGGCGATGAGCTGGTGGGTCCACCGCTGGATCTGCTGACGCGCCAGGGCATCGGTCATGTCTGAGGTCCACACGCGTTCGACCCGCTCGAGCACGCCGAGGTCGATCCGGCCGCCTCCCGAGGCACACGACTCCCAGGCGACCGACGGGTGTGCGGCACGCAGCCGGTCGAGCAAGGCGTAGAAGGCCACCGTCTGGGCGTGCGCGACCGGGGCGCCACCCCGGGCGGCGCTGCCCGCCTCGAGAAGGTCGCGGTTGTGGTCCCACTTCACGTAGGAGATCGGGTACGCCGACAGCACCTCGCTCACCCGGGAGAAGAGGTACTCCGTCACCTCGGGTCGCGAAAGGTCCAGCACCTGTTGGTGGCGATCTGAGAGGGGCACGCGCTCGCCGGCCGAGAGGATCCAGTCGGGGTGCTGACGGTAGAGGTCGGAGTCGGGGTTGACCATCTCCGGTTCGAACCACAATCCGAACTCCATGCCGAGCTCACGGACCCGCTCGGCGAACTGTCCCAGCCCGTCGGGCCAGACGTCCTCGTCGACGTACCAGTCGCCGAGCCCGGCCGTGTCATCGCGCCGGTGCCGGAACCAGCCGTCGTCCAGCACGAAGCGCTCGACGCCGACCCGGGCGGCGCGGTCGGCGATCTCCCACAGCCGGTCGTGGTCGTGGTCGAAGTAGACGGCCTCCCAGACGTTCAGCACGACCGGCTGGACGCTCGGGTGCGCTGGGAGCGTCCGCTGGAAGGTGTGCCAGGCGGCGGCCAGCCCGTCGAGTCCGTCGCCGGCGGCCGCGAACATCACCCAGGGGGTCGTATAGCTCTCGCCCCGGTTGAGGCAGACCTCGCCCGGGAGCAGCAGCTCCCCCCCGCCGATCGTCGTACCCGTCGCGGCGCTGCGTTCGACCCGGAGCACCGTGTTGCCGCTCCACGCCACATGGACGCCCAGCACCTCGCCGTGGGTGAAGGAGAAGTCAGGCGTACCCAGGACGACCTGGGTGGCGGCGTCGAGACCGGGCCGGCCGCCCCGCCCCTCACGCAGCCACAGCCCGTCGGTGACCCGGTGCCGCTGGGGGGTGCGCTCGCGTTCGTGCCGGCCGGTGAAGTCGAGCACTTCCACCAGGTGGTCGGGCACCGGAAGCGCGATCTCCACGCCCTCGACGACGTACCCACCCTCGGCGGTGTTCGTCACCGAGCAGCGTCCGCGCAACGCGCCGCCGGGCACCGACTCGAACTCGATCTCCACCGCGAGGCCCGCCGTGCTGTCCGAGGACCGGAGCCGCAGCCGGTCGGTGGAGACGTCCCAGGAGTCCACGGTCAGCCGAGGGCTCCAACCGTTTCCGGTGCTGCCGTCCAGGAGTCGGTGGCCGCGCAGGTGTGGTCGGGTGAGCAGTCCGCGGGCCTGCTCGCCGAGCAGAGGCATGCCTGGCCCCTGCTCGACCCGGGGGGCGACACCCGAGGGGTCGTGGCCATCGGTCACCAGGCCGACCCACTGCGCGACCGGTAGGCCGTCGCCCTCGGTGTCGAGCTCGACTCCGGTCACCGGGGGGCCCGGGCGCGGGTGTGGGAACAGCATTTGAGGCTCCTCGACGAGAGGGCGGGCAGGGCGCCCTCGTGGGCAGAGACCACAGCGGCGCGGCGCCCGGGACACCCCGGACGCCGCGCCGCGTGGTGCTCAGCCCTTGACGGAGCCCGCGGTGAGCCCGCGGACGAAGTAGCGCTGCAGCGCCAGGAACACGATGATCGGGACGATCATGGTGACGAACCCGCCCGCCGTCGTGAGCTCCCAGCCCTGGCCGATCTGCCCACGGAGGTGGGTCAGCGCGACCGTCACCGGCTCCTTCTCGCCGGGGCCGATGAACACCAGCGCCACCATCAGGTCGTTCCAGACCCAGAGGAACTGGAAGATGGCGAACGACGCCAGCGCCGGGACCGACATCGGCAGCACCAGCCGGTAGAAGGTCTGGAAATGGCTGGCCCCATCGATCTTGGCCGACTCGATCACCGACTTCGGGAGCGTGGCCATGTAGCTGCGCAGGATGTAGATCGCCAGCGACATGCCGAACCCGATGTGCGCCAGCCAGACCGCCGGGAACGTGCCACCCAGGCCGATGTTGCCGTAGATCTTCAGCATGGGCACGAAGGCGACGTAGTTCGGGATGACCAGCAGACCGACGATCGTGAGGAACAGGGCGTCGCGGCCCCAGAACTCCATGAAGGTGAACGCGTAGGCCGCGAACGCCGCGATCAGGATCGGGATGAAGGTCGCCGGCAGCGCGATCGCGAAGCTGTTGATCAGTGCATTGCCCATGTTCGCCGTGTCGCCGGTGAGGACCTCCTTGTAGTTGTCCAAGGTCAGGTTGGTCCACTCCGACGGGTGGGTGAACAGCGTCCACCACCCGCTGGTGTTGGCGTCGTCCAAGGTTCGGAAGGAGGTGAGGAAGGTACCCAGTGTCGGGATGAACCACAGGGTGACCAGGATGGCGAGCGTGATTTTCGTGAACCACCCGGCCTTGGACTCCTGACCCTCGGACTTGACCGCCTTCTTCGTCTCTTTGGCGGTGCGGGTCACCGACGACGCGATGTCGGACTCGGACGTGGTGCTCATGCCGCAGCCTCCTCTGCCTTGAAGTGACGGATCTGCCAGAAGACGATCGGTATCACCATGATCAGTAGGACGACCACGATGACCGAGGCCGCGCCGTTGTTGAAGTTGGTCGTCAGCTGGTTGTAGAACTCGTTGCCGAGGACGTTGGTGTTGAAGCCACCGTTGGTCGTCACGTAGACGATGTCGAAGATCTTCATCACGGTGATGGACACGGTGATGAACACCGTGATGATCGTGCCCATGATCTGGGGGACCACGACGCGGCCGAAGATCTGGCGTTCGTTGGCGCCGTCGATGCGTGCGGCCTCCAGGGTCTCGACCGGCACGCCCTTCACCGCCGCGGAGAGCAAGGTCATCGCGAAGCCGACCTGTGCCCACAACAGGATGACCATCAGCAGGAAGCTGTTCAGGTGGAGGGTGGACGTCTGGAGCCAGGCCACCGGATCGAATCCGAGCGCCGTGACGACGGCGTTGAGGATGCCGATCTGCGGCTGTCCGGCCGGCTCGGCCACGTAGACGAAGCGCCACACGGTTGCGGCACCCACCATGGAGATCGCCATCGGCAGGAAGATCATCGTCTTGCTGAACTTCTCGCCCTTGGGACCGAGCTTGTCGGCGAGCACCGCCACTGCCAGCCCGATGATCACGGAGACGGCCGGGACCACCAGGATCCACAAGAACGTGTTGAGCAGGGTCTGCCGGAAGGCATCGGTGCTGAGCATCCGGGAGTAGTTGTCGAAACCGACCCACTCGGTCGAACTCGCGTTCTTGAAGCTGTTGATGACCGAGACGACGGTCGGGTAGATCAGGTAGAGGGCGATGGCCAGGAAGGCGGGAAGGATGTAGAAGACCGGCTTGATCCGGTCCTCCCAGGGCTGCGGCAGCAGCTCGGCGAGCTTGTTGAGAAGCCAGAAGATCAGCAGTGCCGCCGCGACGCCGGCGAGCACCGTGAGCACTGCGTACGTTGAATTGAGAAGCATGGGTCTGCTTTTCCTCTCGGAGGGACAGGTACGTGCTATTCCTCGCGCAGGGACAGGTGTCCGTGCCTTGACAATGCCACAGGGGCGGAGCCAGGGCTATGCCCAGACTCCGCCCCCGTGTGCATCATCAGGGTGATCGTCAGCTGGCCGGCCAGCTGGCGTCGATGTTCGACAACGTGGTGTCCAGATCCTGCTGGCCCGCGATCCACGAGGTCATGTCCTTCCAGAACGTGCCGGCGCCAACCTCACCCGGCATCTGGTCGGATCCGTCGAACAGGAAGACCGTCGAGTCGTAGGCGACCTGTGCGACCTGACGCGTGATCTCGTTCGGGTAGAGCGACATGTCGAAGTCCGTGTGCGGCGAGATGAACGAGCTGCTGGGCGCGGCCTCGTCGCCGATGTCGGTCTCGGACAGCATGCCCATCACGGTCTTGGTCGAGTCGGAGTCGTCAAGCAGCATGGCCATGTCGCCACCACCGACCACCGGGTTGTCGCCGCCGACCTCGGCGGGCGGGAACCCGAAGACGCCCACGTTCTTGTCCAGGTCCGCGGTGGTGTCATCGGGGAAGAACCCGGTGATGAACGAGCCCTGGAAGTACATCATGCACTTGGGCGGGTCTTCGAACATCGGGTTGCCCCCGGTGCCGAAGTTGGTGCTGGCAATGGCCTTCTGGCCACCGAGGACGTTGGTGTCGTCGAACATCAGCGTCTCGAACTCAGCCGCGGCCTGGCGCACCAGGTCGGAGTCGAACGGGATCTCGTGCGTGACCCACTGGTTGTACTGGTCGGCGCCGCCGTACTTGGCGACGAGCGTCTCGAACCAGTCGGTGGCCGGCCAGCCGGTGGCGGTGTCGGACTCGATGCCCATGCACCACGGCGTCGTGCCGTCGCTCTTGATCTGTTCGGTCAGCGCGTTGAGCTGGTCGATCGACTCGGGGGCCTGGTAGCCCGCCTTGTCCCAGGCCTGCTTCGGGTACCAGACCAGTCCCTTGACGTTCATGCTGACGAGCAGGCCGTAGAGGTCGCCGTCAATGGTGCCGGCATCGAGCGTGCCGGGCGTCATGTTGCCCTCGAGCGTGCTCATGTCGACGTCGTCGTTCATCGAGAACGCGGCGCCGCGGTCGACGATGTCGGCCACCACCCCGGGCTGCGGGATGAAGGCGATGTCGGGAGTGTCGTTGGCCTGGATCTTGGTCATGATCAGCTGGTTGATGTTCTCAACCGTCTGCCATTCGACCGTGATGCCCTCGGCGTCGGCCTTCTTGACCAACGCGGACTCGAGCCCGTCCTTGACGGGGGCGTCCATGCTGCTCCAGATCGTCACCGTCTTGTCGTCCGAGCCGCCGGAGTCGCTTCCTCCACAGCTGGCCAGGACGAGGGAGGCGGCGGCTGCCACCGCCACGCCCATCAGGGTTGTGCGACTTCGCACGGGGTTACGCATCGTCGAATTCTCCTCGCGTAGTTGCGCCACTGGTTGACACGTGCGATTCGGGGCATTAGACCTGAGGCCATTGCGCTGAATCGAATCAGCATCGATCTTGCTCGGTCCGTGTGACCTATGTCAAGCAACGATTCGGCCACGACCGCTGGACGCACAGCCCGGGAGCGCCGACGATCCCGGCCCGACGGAAGAGAAAAGGTGTGGCGCAGTCGCGCAAGGTGACCCTCAGTGACGTGGCCCGCCGCGCGGGAGTCTCGGCGACGACGGCGTCGTACATCCTCAACGGCAGATCGGCCGAGATGCGGATCTCGGCAAGCGCGCAGGTCCGCGTCCGTGAGGCTGCGGCCGAGCTGACGTACCGACCGAACCGGTCCGCCCGGTCGTTGCGGACCGCCACCACGAAGACCATCGGCCTGCTCTCCGACTTCGTTGCCAGCGGCCAGTTCGCCTCGCGCATGCTCACCGGGGCCAGTGCCGCCGCCCGGGCCGCCGACCACCTGCTGGTCGTGGCGGAGTCGGAAGGGGACGCGGAGCTCGAGAGGCAGATCGTCGAGGAGATGCTGGATCGGCAGGTCGACGGGATCATCTACGCGACGGTGGCAGCGCGCCGGGCCACCGTGCCCGCCCCGCTGCACGCCGAGAACGTGGTGCTGCTCAACTGCTTCGACCCGAACAGCTCACTGCCGTCCGTGCTGCCCGACGACCTCGATGGTGGGCGGAAGGCGGCCCGGGCACTCATCGAGGCCGGTACCGCTGAGCGGGTCTTCATCGTGGGTCACGACGAGGACGCGCGGGCGATCGCCGGCCCGCTGAGGGTCGAGGGCCTCACCTCCGGGCTCGCCGAGGCCGGAAAGGCCGTTGCGGGCGTCGTGGAGTGCGCGTGGCGGGTGCCGGCGGCGTACAGCGCCGTAGCGGCGTGGCTGGAGCACAATCCGCGCCCGACGGCGCTGGTCTGCCTCAACGACCGGGTCGCGGTGGGGGCCTACCAGGCGCTGGCCGAATCCGGTCTCCGGATCCCCGACGACGTGGCGGTCGTGTCGTTCGACGGCTCTGACCTCGCGGCGTGGCAGCGGCCGCCGGTGACCTCGATCGCGTTGCCGTTCGAGGGCCTCGGGGCGGCTGCCGTGCGGGTGCTGATGCGGGACAAGTCCGAGGCCGCGACGTCGGTGCGCCTGCCGATGTCGCTGGTGTCCGGTGGCTCGGTGCCCACCCCCTCTCGGCCCGCCGACCGCCGGTCCGCCCGCGGCTGAGCCCTCGACATCAGGTGTGGGCCCCGCTAGCGTGACGGGCGTCACTTCACTACGGATCGTCCGGCACGTACCTGCCGGTGAAGGAGTTATTTGTCATGGCCTCAGTAACGTTCGACAAGGCAGTTCGCTGGTATCCCGGCAACGACAGTCCCACGGTTCCCGGTCTCGACCTGGAGATCGGTGATGGCGAGTTCATGGTGCTGGTCGGCCCCTCCGGGTGCGGCAAGTCCACCTCGCTCCGCATGTTGGCGGGGCTCGAGGACATCAACGGCGGCCGGGTCCTGATCGGCGATCGCGACGTCACGAACGTCCCACCCAAGGACCGTGACATCGCGATGGTCTTCCAGAACTACGCGCTCTACCCGCACATGTCGGTGGCCGACAACATGGCCTTCGCGCTGAAGATGGCCAAGATCCCGGCCGACGAGCGCCAGAAGCGGGTCGAGGAGGCGGCCAAGATCCTGGGGCTGACGGAGTTCCTCGAGCGTAAGCCCAAGGCGCTCTCAGGTGGTCAGCGTCAGCGGGTGGCGATGGGTCGCGCGATCGTGCGGAACCCCCAGGTGTTCTGCATGGACGAGCCGCTCTCGAACCTCGACGCGAAGATGCGCGTGCAGACCCGCACCGACATCGCCAAGCTTCAGTCCGACCTCGGTGTCACGACCGTCTACGTGACGCACGACCAGATCGAGGCGATGACGATGGGTGACCGCGTCGCGGTCATGAAGCTCGGCGAGCTCCAGCAGGTCGACACCCCTCTCAAGCTCTACGACAAGCCGGCCAACCTCTTCGTCGCGGGCTTCATCGGCTCCCCGCAGATGAACCTGATGGAGGCGCACGCCAAGGACGGGAAGGCCCTCATCGGGGAGTACCCCGTGCCCGTCGACCCCGCCGCCGAGTCCAAGATGAAGGGTGACATCACCGTCGGTGTCCGCCCCGAGGCGTGGCGCCTGGTGTCGGCCGAGCAGGGCGGTCTGCCCGTGAAGGTGACCGTGGTCGAAGAGCTCGGTGCCGACGGTTTCGTCTACGGCACCAGCGGTGTCGAGGGCACGCCGAGCAACGTGATCATCCGCGTCAGCGGCCGAGACAACGTCCACCGCAACGACACGATCCACGTGACCACCGACCCGGCCAGCGTGCATGTGTTCGACACCCACACCGGCGAGCGTCTCTCCGACTAATAGTCCCTCCCGCCTTTCACGCTGACCCGTCGCATCTTCACCAGTTCTCCACAGGACGGGGTGGAGAAGCGGCGGGTCAGTTGTCAGTTTGCGACGGGTCGGCGGTTAGTTTGCGACGGGTCGGCGTGCGGTGCGGGTGATCGCGTCGGCGAAGGTCTCGAAGAGCGGCGGGGGCACGTCGTGGCCCATGCCGGGAACCAGCATCAGCTCCGCGTCCGGGATGGCCGCCGCGGTCGCCTTGCCGCCCGAGATATGCACCATCACGTCGGACTTGCCGTGGATGACCAGCGCGGGGATGCGGAGTGTGCGCAGAGCTGGGGTCCGGTCGGGCTGATCCAGGATCGCCAGCATCTGCCGCATCACCCCGCTGGCGCTGAACCCCCGGTCCCAGGTGTTGCCGGCCCGGGTGAGGACCGTCTGGTGGTCCTGCGGGTAGTCCGGGGAGCCGATCATCCGCCACATCCGAGCCGAGGTCTCGGCGTACGCCGCCCGCCCCGGGCCGCGCGGCGCCAGCATGATCGGGATCAGCTTGGGGTGCTGCCAGCCGACCGTACGGCGCCCCACGGTGGACATGATGCTGGTCAGCGACCGGACCCGCTCGGGGCGCTCGACCGCCATCGTCTGCGCGATCATGCCGCCCATCGAGACGCCGACCACGTGTGCGGCCGCGATGCCGAGGTGATCCAGCAGCCCGCAGGCGTCATCCGCGAGGTCACTCATCGAGTACGGCGGCGGACCGCCCCGGCCCGCGAAGGCCCGCAGCAGGTCGATGCGGGCCACGCGGCCGCCGATCTTCGTCGACCTGCCGGTGTCGCGGTTGTCGTAGCGGATCACGAAGAAGCCCCGCCGGGCCAGCGTCGAGCAGAACTCCGGGTCCCACCAGATCATCGGCCCACCGAGGCCCATGATGAGCAGCATCGGCTCGTCGGAGGGGTCGCCGAAGGTCTGGTAGCACAGGTGCACCCCGCCGCCGACCGAGGCGAACTGCTCCTCGGAGACCGCCACGTCTGCCGTGTGATCCGCGTGTTCCACCATGTCTCCAGTCAACACGGTGGGCGGAAGGAATCGGCAGTGAGTGTGCTGATTAGCACAGGTTTCCGCGTCCAACCACGTACCGTCGAGTGGTATGAGCACCCTCGCGGGCTTTCTCCAGCCGACCGGCTTCGCCCGGCCGTCGCTGGTAGCGGCCCTGCGGGAGGGCAGCGTGGTGGCCGAGGGCGCCCGGTACGTCGTCCGCTCGCATGCCGATCGGCGGACCCGCCGCCACGTGTTCGTGGGGCCGGCCCCACGCGACAGGTCGGGCGCACCGGTGCTGCTGATCCCGGGCTTCCTCGCCGGTGACAGCAGTCTCGGTCCGCTGGCCCGAGGGCTGCGAGAGGAGGGCTTCCGGACCTACCGGTCGCGCATCCTCGCGAACGTCGGCTGCACACGTAGTGCCCTCGGACTGCTCGAGCAGCGACTCGAGGTCGTAGCTGAGCGCCGGGGGGCCCCGGTGCACATCGTGGGGCACAGCCTCGGCGGCCTGCTGGCCCGAGGCCTGGCCGTACGACGGCCCGACCTGGTGGCCGGGATCGTCACGCTGGGGAGTCCGTTGCTGGCGCCGGGGGCGCACCACGTGAGCCTGACGGCGAGCCTGGAGGTCCTGGTCCGCCTCAGCCGGGTGGGCATCCCTGGGCTGATGTCGCAGGACTGCGTGGCCGGCTGGTGTGCCCAGGAGAGCTTCGAGGAGAGCCGGCTGCCGCTGGGCGAGGAGGTCGGTTTCACCTCGATCTACTCGCGTCGCGACGGTGTCGTCGACTGGCGTGCCTGCCTCGACCCGCACGCCCGCGCCATCGAGGTGTCGAGCTCGCACACCGGGATGGCCTTGGACCCCCGGGTGCGTGACCACGTCGTCGAGGCGTTGGGAGACGACGGGTCCGGGGCCCGCGCCGGAGCCCGCCTCGGAGCGCTCGGCTGCTGAGAGCAGGCCGCCGCGGGGCGCCCGCCGTCGGCGAACCCCCCGCGGCCGTCTCGGGATACTGCACTGAGCCCGACGGGCCGCCGGCCCGTCGCTGCGCCGGCTCAGCAGAACACCGCGACCTCGACGTCGCAGGAGTCGTTCCCCGCGCCGCCATAGCCACGGTCGAGCCCGGCGTTCCCCTTGAGCCGGTCCTTGGCCGCGCCGCCGTACAGCTTGTCGGCGCCGGCGCCGCCGAACAGGATGTCCTTGCCGTTGTCGCCGTGTACGACGTCCTTGCCGTCGTCGCCGTAGACCCGGTCCTGGCCCGCCCCCGCCGTGACCTTGTCGTCGCCGCTCCCGGCGCGCACCCGGTCGTCGCCGTCGCCGGCGTCGATGACGTCGTCGCAGGCCCCGCCGATGACCAGGTCGTCGCCGCTGCCGGCGTGCACCGTGTCAGCACCTCCGCGGCCGCGGATCACGTCGTCGCCGCCGCGTCCGTAGAAGGTGTCGTTGCGGTTGGTTCCGATGAAGACGTCGTTGCCGGGGCCCCCGATGAAGACGGCGCCGGGCGTCGAACAGCTCGCCGTCGCCGTGGTGGCGGTGGCCGGTCCGAGTGTCGCGGTGAGAAACCCGGCGCCTACGAGGGCGGCCAGGCCGATGGGAATCTTCATGATGGTTCTCCTTGTGGTCCCCGGGCGGATGACCGCCCGGACTGGTGTTGGACCAGTAGGAGAACCGGAGCCCATCACTGTGGGGTCAAGGCGACATCACAACGGGCCCGGTGGGAGCTGGAGCCGGTGGGAGAGCGCGGCGCCGGCTCAGTGTTCGTAGTCGACGGCGGCGTAGGACCGCAGCTTCCTGAGCTGGTGCTCGGAGGTGATCGAGCGGATGGTGCCGCTCCGGGCGCGCATCACCAGCGAGTGGGTGGTCGCGCCGCCGGCGCGGTAGCGCACCCCGCGCATCAGCTCACCGTCGGTGATGCCGGTGGCGGCGAAGAAGCAGTCGTTGCCGGTGACCAGCTCGTCGGTGGTGAGGTAGTGCCCGGGATCGAGGTCGTGTCCGGCGTCGATCGCCTGTTGCCGCTCGTCGTCGTCGCGCGGCCACAGGCGCGCCTGGATCACGCCCCCGGTGCACTTCATCGCACAGGCGGCGATGATGCCCTCGGGAGTGCCTCCGATGCCCAGCAGGAGGTCGATCCCGGTGTCGGGCCGGGCGGCCATGATCGCGCCGGCCACGTCGCCGTCGACGATGAACTTGATGCGGGCACCGGTCGCCCGGATCTGGTCGACCAGTGACTGATGGCGGGGGCGGTCCAGCAGCACCACGGTGACGTCTTCGGGCGCGGACCCCTTCGCCTTCGCGACCCGGTTGATGTTCTCGGCCACCGGCAGCCGGATGTCGACCACCTCGGCGGCCTCCGGCCCGGTGACCAGCTTCTCCATGTAGAAGACCGCCGAGGGGTCATACATGGTGCCGCGGGGGGCGACCGCCAGGACGGCGATGGCGTTGTTCATGCCCTTCGCCGTGAGCGTGGTGCCGTCGATCGGGTCGACCGCGACGTCGTACTCGGCGCCGGTGCCGTCGCCGACCTCCTCGCCGTTGTAGAGCATCGGGGCGTTGTCCTTCTCGCCCTCGCCGATCACCACGGTCCCGGTCATGCCGATCCCGGAGATGGTCGCGCGCATGGCCTGGACGGCGACGTCGTCGGCGCCGTTCTTGTCGCCGCGACCGACCCAGCGCCCGGCCGCCATCGCCGCGGCCTCGGTGACCCGCACGAGCTCCATCGCGAGGTTGCGGTCGGGGGGCTCGGGATGGGGGACGACGTCGTCAGGGTCCGTCATGGCCCGATGGTAGCGATTCACTTGCGGGGGTCGTCGGGTGGTGGTCCTCAGCCCGGCGCGGAGTACCAGGTCACGGCGGTCTCCTTGACCGAGAGCCATACCGACCGCCCCGGCGTGAGCCCGAGCTCGGCGGCCGCGGCGGGTGTCACGTCGGCCAGGAGCTGCGGTGCGCTGTCGACGAGCACGCGCACCGCGGGACCGTGCGGTACGACGCTGAGCACCGGGCCCTGCCAGCGGTGCCGCGCCGAGCCGGCCGGCTCCGCGAGCGAGACCGTCACCGAGCTCGGCGGGAAGGCGACGAACGAGTCACCCTCGCGTTGCACGTTGAGGCCCACGAGCCGGGCCACGTGGTCGGTGAGCGGACGGGCGGCGACCTCGTGGGGGCTGCCCTCCTGCACGATCTCGCCCTCGTCCAGGACGAGCACCCGATCGGCGATCGTCAGCGCGTCGAGCGCGTCGTGGGTGACCAGCAGGGTCACCCCGCCGTACGCCGCCAGATGGCGCGCCAACTCCAGACGAAGTGCCGTGGCGACGCCCACGTCGAGGCCGGTGAACGGCTCGTCGAGCAGGAGCACCGCTGGATCCAGCGCGAGCGCACGAGCCAGAGCGACCCGCTGCGCCTGCCCGCCCGAGAGCGCGTCCGGGCGCCGGTCCGCCAGGTCGCCCACCCCGAGACGATCCAGCCACTCGCGGGCGGCGGTCCGGCCGTCGGCCCGCGACGCCCCCGCCGCCCGCAGCCCGAACGCCACGTTGTCCAACGCGGACAGGTGTGGGAACAGGGTGCGCTCCTGCAGCACGTAGCCGAGTCGCCGGTCACGCACCAGCCTCGGTGGGTCGGTCCAGGACTCGCCCCCCACCGAGATCGAGCCGCGGAGATCGACCAGCCCGGCGACGGCGCGCAGCAGCGTGGTCTTGCCGGCGCCGTTGGGACCGATGACGGCGACCACCTCACCCGGGGCTGCCGTGAAGCGGGCGCGCAGCCGAGCGTCGACGGCGACGTCGACGTCGAGTCCGGAGGAGGTCGCGGTGGCGGTCACCCGGCCACCAGCCACCGGTTGCGGAGCGCCGCGAGGATCGCGATGGAGACCAGGAGCAGCACCATGCTGAGTGTCCGGGCCACCTCGGGCTCGGACTGGAGCACCTGGAAGACGAGCGTGGGCATGGTCTGGGTGGTTCCCGGATAGTTCCCGGCGAAGGTGATGGTCGCCCCGAACTCCCCGAGCGAGCGCGCCCAGGCCAGGATCGCCCCGGCCGCGATCCCGGGGATCACCAGCGGCAGGGTCACGCGGCGGAACGTGGTCCAGCGGTCAGCCCCGAGCGTGGCCGCCACCACGTCGTACTGCTCGCCGGTGGCGCGCAAGGCACCCTCCACGGCCAGGACGTAGAACGGCAGCGAGACGAAGGTGTGCGCGATGACCACGGCGGTGGTCGTGTACGGGATGGTCAGACCCAGGTCGGCCAGGCCACCGCCGACCAGGCTGCTGCGCCCCAGCGCGGTGGTCAGCGCCACGCCGGCCACCACCGGGGGGAGCACCAGCGGCACCGTCACCGCGGCTCGGACCAGCGAGCGACCGCGAAACCTCACGCGGGCCAGCAGCCACGCGAGCGGCGTACCCAGAAGCAGGCACAACAGCACGGTGACCAGCGAGGTCAGCCCTGAGATCAGCAGCGCCTGGCCGACCAGGGGGTCGCGGAGCAGCTCCGGCAGCCGCCGCCACGGGGTGTTCGCGGCGAGGGTCACGAACGGTAGGAGCAGGAAGGCGGCGGCCACCACCGCCGGTGCCAGCAGTGGCCACGGTGCCCGCCCGAGCCCGCGGGTGGCGGTGTCGCTCATGGTGGCCCGAACCCGGCCTCGGCCAGCAGGGACTGTCCGTCGGCGCCGAGCACGAGGTCGACGAACTCTCGTGCAAGTGCGGCGTCCTGGGCCTGGCCCAGCAGGGCGATCGGGTACGTCGTCCGCTCCTGGTCGGCTCCGTCGATCTCGATCCGGGTGACGGCGTCTGCCGCGGCGATCGCGTCGGTCGCGTAGACCAGCCCGGCGTCGGCCTCGTCGGCGGTCACCTTCGCCAGCACGGCCTTGACGTCGGGCTCCAGGCTTGCCGGTGCGTGGTCGATGCCGGCTGCGGTGAGCAGGGCCGCCGCCACCGTGCCGCACGGCGCAGTGTCCACGCAGACGACATAGGTGACGGCATCGTCCCCGAGGTCTGCGACACTCCGCACGTCCGCGGAGTTCGCCGGGGGCGTGACGATGACCATGGTGTTGGTGGCGAAGACCTGGGCGTCCTCTGCCAGGGCACCGCCGTCGGCGGCGACCTGCATGGTGCTCAGGTCGGCGGTGGCGAGCACGTCTCCGGGGGCGCCGTCGACGGCTTGCTGGGCCAGGGTGGCCGAGGAGTCGAAGGCGAGGTTCACGGTGACGTCGGGGTGATCGGCCTCGAACTCGTCGGCCAGCTCGGTGAACGTCTCGGTCAGCGATGCGGCGGCCAGCACCGTCAGCGTCCGCTCGCCATCCGAACAGCCCGTGAGGGCCGACGCCGCCAGCACCAGACCCAGAGCCGCGGCGCCGGCGCGGCCGCGCCTCACGGGCGCTCCACCACGACGTTCGTGGACTTCACCGAGGCGATCGCGCGCACGCCGGGCTGGAGGCCGAGCTCCTCGGCGGCCTCGGCGCTCATCAACGAGACCATCCGGTAGGGCCCGCAGATCATCTCCACCTGGGCCATGACGGTGTCCTTCTTGACTCTCGTCACGATGCCCGCCAGGCGGTTGCGGGCGCTGACGGCGGCGGCGCGGGTCGCCTCACGGTCCGGGTGGTCGGCAAGAGACTCAGCGAGCGCGGCGAGCTCGGCGCCCTCGACCACGGTGCGCCCGTCGTGCTGGCGAGGAGCGAGCCGCCCGGCCTCGATCCAGCGGCGCAGGGTGTCGTCACTGACGCCGAGCAACTCGGCCGCCTCCGCAACTCGGTAGTGAAGCACCCGTCTAGTATGCCGCATCTGCGGTGATTCTGGACCGGTTGAGGTGCAGATGCGGTCATTGCCTGCTGGCTGAGACCCTGAGTCAGCCACGCGGCTCCCTGGCGGTCCGTGGCACGATCTGCTCCGTGACCGAGCCCGCTCCTACCCCGCCTGGCCGGCCGGGCCGCTACCAGCGTTCGGTGGGCGGCCTGGTCGGCGCGCTGCTGGTGACCCTGGCTGCGGTCGGTGTCTACGTCGGCTTCCGGGCGCTCAACCGCGACGGGCTGGACGTACGGCCGGACCCTGTCGACTACCTCGCCGCCGCGGCCACCGCGCAGGAGGCCGGCGTGGTGGCGATCTACCCGGCCAGCCTGCCGGACGGCTGGATCGCCACCAGCGTGGACCTGCGTGACGGTGCAGATCCGACGTGGGGGCTGGGCATGCTCACCTCGAATGATGAGTTCGCCGGTGTCCAGCAGGGCGAGGACCTCGACGATCTGGTCGTGAGGTATGTCGACGAGCGCGCCACCGAGGGCGACAAGGAGACCATCAAGCGGTCCATCGCCCCTCGCTGGCGCACCTTCTCCGACGAGGGAGGGGATCAGGCCTATGCCGCCCAGCCCGCGGAGCTCGAGGGTGCCTGGGTGATCGTCTTCGGCTCCGCCTCCAAGGATGACCTGCGCACCCTGGTCGGGCTGCTGACCACCGACCAACGCTGACGCGTCGGCTCAGTCGGCGGAGGCTTCCCGCGCGGCGTCGAGCCGTTGCCGGGCCCCGTCGAGCCACTGCTGACAGCTGTCCGCGAGCCGCTCGCCGCGCTCCCAGAGCGCCAGCGACTCCTCCAGGGTGGCGCCGCCGGCCTCCAGTCGGCGGACCACCTCGATCAGCTCCTCACGGGCTGCTTCGTAGCTGGCCGGCTCGGTCGGGTCACTCTCAGCCATCGGCTGCTCCTGGGGTCTCGAGGGTCTCGGTGCTGGTCGTAGTGGCGTGGATCCGGCCGTCAGCGACGCGCACGCTGAGGGTCGCACCCGGTGGTGCCGCGGCGGTCGAGGCGACGACCTGGCCGTCGGCGCCCTGGACGACGGCGTACCCGCGCTGGAGGGTGGCCAGCGGTGACAGCGCTCGCGCCCGGGCGCGCTGGTGGCCGATGTCGTCGGCGGCGCGGTCGAGCGCGTGACCGAGGGTACGACGCGCCCGGTCCCGCAGCGCCGTCAGCTCCTGGGACCGGGCCTCCAGCAGCGTGTGGGGCGCCGCCAGCGCGGGTCGGGACCGGAGGGCATCGAGCCCGGACTGCTCGCGGTCGACCAGCTGGGCCACCATCGCGCGGAGGCTGTCCCGGGCACCGGCGACGCCGCGCAGCTCCTCCGCCATGTCGGGCACCACGAGCTTGGCCGCGTCGGTCGGGGTCGACGCGCGCACGTCGGCGACCAGGTCGAGCAGGGGGGCGTCAGGCTCGTGACCGATCGCGGACACGACCGGCGTGCGCACCGCCGCCACCGCCCGGATCAGCGCCTCGTCGGAGAACGGCAGGAGGTCTTCCACCGACCCGCCGCCGCGGGCCACGACGATGACGTCGACTCCCGGGTCCCGATCGAGCCGTTGCACGGCCTCGATCACCTCGGTGGCCGAGCGACTGCCCTGCATCGCGGCAGGAACCACCGTGATCGCGACCGAGGGCCAGCGCCGCCGCGAGTTCTCCACGATGTCGCGCTCGGCGGCCGAGCCAGGGGCAGTGACGAGCCCCACGCGACGGGGCAGGAAGGGCAGAGGACGTTTGAGCTCGGCGGCGAACAGGCCCTCGGCGGCGAGCAGCTGCCGGCGTCGTTCGAGACGAGCGAGCAGCTCGCCGAGCCCCACCATCCTGATCTCCCGGGCCGCCAGGGACAGCGAGCCCCGGTTCGCGTAGTACGACGGCTTCGCGTGCAGCACGACCGACGCGCCCTCGACCAGCGGCGGGTTGAGCCCGTCGAAGAGAACGCGTGAGCAGGTCACCGGGATGGAGATGTCCGCCACCGTGTCGCGCAGCGTCAGGAAGACCGTGCCGACTCCCGGGCGGCGGTTGACCTGCGCCACCTGGCCCTCCACCCACACGGCGCCGAGCCGGTCGACCCAGCCGGCGATCGCGTTGGCGATCTGCCGCACCGGGGCGGGCTTCTCCAGCGACGTCTCCAAGGCCACGGCACGACCCTAGTGCCGGTCACCGACCTCGGGTGGAGCCGCCGGGACGAAGACCTCGGCACTGGGAGCCTCAGCGGCGCACGGGGCCCCACTACAGTGGCGACATGACCACGGACCTGGGGACGCCGCCGATCCTGAGCGCCGAGGAGGCCGAGAAGGCCGTCCTGCTCGCCGCCCCACGCGGATACTGCGCGGGTGTGGACCGAGCCGTGATTACCGTCGAGAAGGCCCTCGACCTGTACGGCGCCCCCGTCTACGTGCGCAAGCAGATCGTGCACAACAAGCACGTCGTCGCCGACCTGGAGGCGCGCGGCGCCATCTTCGTCGAGGAGCTCGACGAGGTGCCCGAAGGGGAGACCGTGGTCTTCTCGGCCCACGGAGTCTCACCGGAGGTCCACCGCCAGGCCGACACTCGGGGGCTCAAGACGATCGATGCGACCTGTCCCCTGGTCACGAAGGTGCACCACGAGGCCAAGCGGTTCGCCAGCGATGACTACGACATCCTGCTGATCGGTCACGCGGGTCACGAGGAGGTCGAGGGGACGGCCGGGGAGGCACCGGAGCACATCCAACTGGTCCAGAGCCCCGACGACGTGGCCGGGCTGAGAGTCCGTGACCCGGACAAGGTCGCCTGGCTCTCGCAGACCACGCTGTCGGTCGACGAGACGATGGAGACGGTGGCCGCGATCCGCGAGCGCTTCCCCGCGCTGCTCGATCCGCCCAGCGACGACATCTGCTACGCCACCCAGAACCGCCAGCTCGCGGTGAAGGAGATCGCCCGTGACTCGGACCTGGTGATCGTCGTCGGCTCCGGCAACTCCTCGAACTCGGTGCGGCTGGTCGAGGTGGCGTTGGAGGCCGGCGCCACGGACGCCCATCGGGTGGACGACGCCACCGAGATCGAGGAGGACTGGCTCGAAGGTGTGCGGACGGTGAGCGTGACCTCGGGTGCCTCGGTCCCCGAGGAGCTCGTGCAGGGCGTCCTCAGCTTCCTCGCCGAGCGCGGCTACCCCGATGCCAAGGCCGTCCACAGCGCCGAGGAGAGCCTGATCTTCGCGCTGCCCCCCGAGCTGCGTCGCGACCTCCGGGCCGCCCAGCAGAGCTGAGCGTCGAGACATGGCGCGGTATGTCGACCTGCACCCCGAGAACCCCCAGGCGCGCCTGGTCGAGCAGGTCGTGCAGGCAGTGCGCGACGACGCGCTGATCGCCTATCCGACCGACTCCGGCTACGCGCTGGGCTGCCGCCTGGGCAACCGCGACGGCCGGGACCGGATCCTGCGCATCCGGGAGCTGGACGAGCGGCACCACTTCACCCTGGTCTGCAAGGACTTCTCCCAGCTCGGCCAGTTCGTCCACGTCGACAACTCGGCGTTCCGAGCGATCAAGGCCGCGACCCCCGGGCCCTACACCTTCATCCTCCCCGCCACGACGGAGGTGCCGCGCCGCCTGCTGCATCCCAAGAAGCGCACCGTCGGCGTCCGCATCCCCGACCACGTGGTGGTCCAGGCCCTGCTCGAGGCCTGGGGTGAGCCGCTGCTCAGCAGCACGCTGATCCTGCCCGGCGAGACCGAGGCCCGCACGGAGGGTTGGGAGATCAAGGAGGAGCTCGACCACGTCGTCGACGTCGTGATCGATGCGGGAGAGGTCACCGCAGAGCCGACCACGGTGATCGACTGGTCCTCCGGCGCGCCCGAGGTGGTGCGCCTCGGGGCCGGGGACGTGAGCCGTTTCGAGATCTGAGCCGGCCGGGCGTCAGGCCGGGCGTCGCGCTGGTCGTCGGTCCGGCCTCGGTCCGGCCCTCGGTCGGGGGCCCGCGCGACCCGGTTGCGCCAGGCGAGGGTGCCTAGGCAGAGCGCATAGCCGGCCACCAGGGCACCGCTGTGTGTCGCGAGCCCCGAGACCACGACCTGAACGAGGGGATCTCCTGCGTGGGCCACCGTCTCGGGCGAGACCAGGCCCAGTGCGGTGAAGACCACGACCATCAGCAGGGGTGGCAGCACGCCGACGGTGAAGAAGTCGCCCGGCCGGACCACCAACGCGAGGCCCAAGCACACCGCAATGAAGCTCAGGTCGAAGAACAGGCTCAGCTCGCCGACCAGCAACAGATCGATCACGACGATGGTGAGCGCCAGGGCGAGCCCGAGCGCGACCACCTGCCGACCGGGCTCACGGCCCTCGTGCCACAGCGATCGGACCTCGCTCACAAAGCCACCGTAGGGTCCTCGTCGCGTACGACGGACGCGGCGCGCCGGTCGGCCAGCTGCAGGGGCGTGGGCACGGACCGGGCCTCGGACTCCACCTGGCGCGGCGACGGGAGCCTCTCGTCGGTGACCTCGAGGTCGCCGAACCGGCGGGCCGAGACCATCACGCGGGACTCCAGAGAGCCGACGGCCTGGTTGTAGTGGCCGACCGCGGCGTTCAGGGAGCGACCCATCTGGTCGAGGTGGCCGCTCATGGTGGACAGGCGGTCGTGCAGCTCGCGACCGAGCAGATGGATCTGCTGGGCCCGCTCGGCCAGCGTGTCGTGCTGCCAGCCGTGGGCCACGGTCTTCAGCAGCGCGATGAGCGTCGTCGGCGTGGCCAGCACCACCCGCTTCTCAGCGGCATACTCCAAGAGGGCTGGATCGGCCTCGAGTGCGGCCGAGAGGAATGACTCCCCGGGCACGAAGAGCACCACGAACTCCGGGCTCTCGGCCAACGCACGCCAGTAGCGCTTCGCAGCGAGGCCATCGACGTGGGTGCGCAGCTGGCGGGCGTGCCGCTGAAGCTGCGCCTCCCGCTCGGCGTCGGTGACCTCGGACGTGGCGTCGAGAAAGGCGTCGAGGGGGACCTTGGCGTCCACCACCACGGACTTCCCGCCGGCCAGACGGACCACGACGTCGGGTCGCAGCGTGCCGTCGGCCATGGGAACCTGCTCCTCGAAGTCGCACCGGTCGACCATGCCGGCGAGCTCGACGGCTCGGCGCAGGTGGAGCTCGCCCCAGCGCCCCCGCACCTGGGGTTTCCGCAGGGCGGTGGCCAGCGAGTGGGTCTCGCGGCGCAGGCTGTCGGTGGTCTGGCGCATGTCGACGACCTGCTGAGCCAGCTGGCTCTGGAAGGAGATCCGGCTGTGCTCGAGGTCGCGGAGCTGGTCGTGGAGGCGCTCCAGCCCTTCCCGGACGACGGCGTGCTCGGCGGCTCGTCGTTCGAGGGAGGGCGCTGACGCCTCGAGGCCACGGCGGCCCCACGGCACGCCGAGGGTGAAGCCTGCTGCGAGGCCCAGCACCAGGCCCACCGCGAGCCCCACGAGAACGATGATCAAGGTCTCCATGTCGTCAGGATGACTGAGCCCACCGACAATCCCGCCGGGCTGCGCCGTCCGGCGTGTTCAGGCCGGGACGCGGGGCGGGGTGTCTCAGTCCAGATCCACGACGACCGGGGCGTGGTCGGAGGCCCCGGTGCCCGCGCGTTCGTCGCGATCGACGAACGCACCCGTCACCCGGTCCGCGAAGCCGGAGGACCCGAGCACGAAGTCGATGCGCATCCCGCGGTTGCGCTCGAAACGCTGACGGTAGTAGTCCCAGTAGGTGTAGACACCCGGTCCTGGGGCGTGCGGCCGGACGACGTCGGCGTACCCGTCGTCGAGGAACCCCTGGAACGCGGCCCGCTCGGGTGGTGTGACGTGCGTGTCCTTGGCGAAGGCGGCCATGTCGAAGACGTCCTCGTCGTGAGGCGCGATGTTCCAGTCACCCACGAGGGCGGTGTCCTCGGCGAGCCAGGGCCCGGCGGCCTCGCGGAGTCGGGCCAGCCACTCGAGCTTGTAGTGGTAGTGGGGGTCGTCGACCTTGCGCCCGTTGGGGACGTAGAGCGACCACAGCCGCAGGCCCCCGCAGGTCGCGCCGATCGCCCGCGCCTCGGCTACCAGCGGGTCGCCGTACGACGGCATGCCGGGGAAGCCGACCTGGACCTCCTCGAGGCCGACCCGGCTGAGGATGGCCACGCCGTTCCACTGGTTGAGTCCGGCTGCGCCGACGTCGTAGCCCAACGACTGGAGCCCCATCAGCGGCAGCTGGTCCTCGCGAGCCTTGGTCTCCTGGACTGCCAGCACGTCGACGTCGTGGCGCTGGAGGAACGCCTCGACCCGGTCGATGCGCGCGCGCAGGGAGTTGACGTTCCAGGTGGCTATCCGCACCAGCACACCCTAGTCAGGCGCGCGCATCGTGCTGAGGAACGGCGCGACCGCGCCCGGCGTCACCGCTGTCACGACCTCGAGGGCCAGATCCCGGGGCACGTCGAGCACGGTGATCCGCTCACCGCCCGCCGCGGTGGTCGCGATCAGGGTCGCCAGCCCGCGGCGCCGCTGGAACCAGCTCTCGCGCACCACCCACCCGATGACTCCGTCGCGTTCCAGCACGCTGCGTCGCCGCTGCCAGGTGCCGTCACCGGCGGTGAGGTGGTCGCGGGTGAGCAGGTGACCCAGATGGGCGTACTCCGCCTCGGCTGAGGCTGCACCGAGGGCGAGGCAGACCACGGTGACCATCGCCGGAAGCCACCACGACCAGTCGAGGACGAGCGTCGCGACGATGCTCAGCGCCGAGAGGAAGATGGCCGCGCGCTGCGCGCGGAAGTGAGCCCGTCGCCGGGCGGCCGGCCCATGTTCGACCAGTGGCTCCCGCAGCGGCGCCCCGTCGTCGAGGATGGTGGCGCCGACGTCGGTGCAGACGTCCCTCGGGCTCGGTGGCAGCACCTTCGTCACGCCACCCGAGCCGACACCCGTCGCCAGCGTGGCCAGCTCCGCGCCGTTGACCGCACGCAACAGCACCGGCTCGATCAGCTCGACGCCCCGGACGCGCGTCTCCTCGATGGAGGTGGATCGGGTGGTGAAGAGTCCCGCCGTGAGGCGGATGGCGCCCTGTCCGCGGGTCAGCCGGAGGTCCCACCACTGCACGATGTAGCCGATGACCGAGATCGCGGTCCAGACCAACCCGGCGGCGATCAGGGATGCGAGCAGCAGGGCCGGGAGCGCGATCCGCAACAGCCATTGGCTCGCCTCGTCGAGGTGCTCGCGGTCGAGGAACGGCAGGCTCTCGCCGTACTGCGAGAGCACACCGATCGCTCCGGCCACGATCGCCAGGCGGGAGAGGCTGAACGGCGCGAACCTCAGCCAGGCCCAGTCGATCCTGGCCAGTTCTTCCTCGTCGCCGGAGTGCTCGAACACCTCTGTCGGCTGCGTGCCGTCGTGCTCGTCGGCTGCCCAGGGGTGGGGCTGCGCGGCGCCGTGCTCCCGCGCCGCCGCTGCTGCTGTGGCCGCCCTGCGTTGCGCCAGCAGGCGACGCCGCAGCCCGTCCGCGGCCGGGACGGCCAGCGAGTTGAGCTCGATCCGCTTGTCGTCGACCCCGGTGCCGACCTGCACCTTCGTCAGGCCGAGCGCACGGTGCAGTAGGGAGGCCTCGAGGTCGACACTCCGGACCCGGTCGAGCGGAGCGGTCAGCTGCTTGCGGCTGACCAGGCCCTTGCGCTGCTGGAACTGGGTCTCGGTGACCCGGTACCGGGTCGTCAGCCAGGGGATGAAGCCGATGAGGACGACCACCACCAGCATGGGCAGCATGACGTACCAGGTGAGCGACCCCTGAGAGCTGCTGATGCCGATCAGCGCCACGATCAACGGGATGGCCAGCTGGCGCACCACCTCTACTGGCCCGACGAGCAGCATCCGCACGTCGAGGCGCTCCCACTCCGGGTCCGACGGAGCGGACGGGGGGTCCGCCCCGGGGGCCCACGGGGGGATCACCTCGGAGTCGACCGGGGTCGGCTCGGTCACGTGGCGTCCCCCTCCGAGGCCGCCGTGATCTCGGTGAGCTCGGCGACGACCTGGCGGGCGAGGTCGGCGTCCAGGCAGTCGATCCGCACGGGGCCGGCCGCCGACGCCGTGGTCACCGTGATCGAGGCGAGCCGGAACGGGCGCATGGTCGCACCCTGGTGGGAGTCCACCGTCTGCACCCGCGACAGCGGCGCGATGCGTTCCTCCCGGGTCAGCCAGCCGGAGCGGGTGAAGATCGCCGCGTCGGTGACCTCCCATCGGTGGATGCGGTAGCGGAAGGTCGGCATGATGACGATCCGTACGACGGCCAGCGCGACCAGGGCCAGCACCAGCGTGGTGGCCCACCACCGGTGCGGCAGGAGCAGGATGTAGGCGACCACCAGCGGGATCCCGAGGATCGCTGCCTCCAGCGCGGCCATCGCTCGCCAGTAGCCCACGGCTCGCGGCGACACCTGATGGGCGGGTTCGCGCAGGGCGGGTGAGCTCACGTGCCCGAGCCTGACACATGCCCGCACACCTGCCCCGACGCAGGGAGGGCGTCGTTTCGTACGACGCCGCCGTGGCGCCGTAGACTCCCCGCCCGTGGCACTCACCATCGGCATCGTCGGTCTCCCCAATGCGGGCAAGTCGACGCTCTTCAACGCCTTGACCAAGAACGACGTGCTCGCTGCGAACTACCCGTTCGCGACCATCGAGCCCAACGTCGGCGTGGTCGGCGTACCCGACGATCGGTTGCCCCGGCTTGCCGAAGTGTTCGGCTCGGCCCGGATCCTGCCCGCGACCGTCGAGTTCGTCGACATCGCCGGCATCGTTCGCGGCGCCTCGGAAGGGGAGGGGTTGGGCAACAAGTTCCTCTCCCACATCCGTGAGTCGGCGGCGATCTGCCAGGTCACCCGCGTCTTCCGCGACGAGGACGTCACCCACGTCGACGGCGAGGTCAACCCCGCCAGCGACATCTCGACGATCTCGACCGAGCTGATCCTGGCCGACCTGCAGACCGTGGAGAAGGCCGTTCCGAGGCTGGAGAAGGAGGCGCGGAGCAGCAAGACGCTCGTGGCCAACCTCGAGGCCGCCAAGGAGGCGCTCGCCGCGCTGGAGTCCGGCACGCCCATCATCGCGACGTCGATAGACCGCAGCCTGATCCGCGAGCTGTCCTTGCTCACCGCCAAGCCGTTCATCTACGTCTTCAACTGCGATGCCGACGAGCTCGCCGACGAGTCGCTCAAGGATCGGATGCGCGAGATCGTGGCCCCGGCCGAGGCGATCTTCCTCGACGCCAAGTTCGAGTCCGAGCTTGTCGAGCTCGACGACGAGGACGAGGCGCGCGAGATGCTGCGCGAACTCGGGGTCGAGGAGCCCGGGCTCGACGTCCTCGCCCGCGTCGGCTTCGACACCCTCGGGCTGCGGACCTACCTGACTGCCGGTCCCAAGGAGACCCGGGCCTGGACGATCCCGAAGGGCGCCACCGCGCCCGAGGCGGCCGGAGTGATCCACACCGACTTCCAACGGGGTTTCATCAAGGCCGAGGTGGTCTCCTTCGACGACCTGATGAAGGCCGGCTCGATGCTCAAGGCCAAGGAAGCCGGCCAGGTCCGCATGGAGGGCAAGGACTACGTCATGCAGGACGGCGACGTTGTGGAGTTCCGCTTCAATGTCTAGCGTCGCCGGGAATCACTAGTCCGCGTTGGAGATCGATGGCCCGCCAGGACTGTCCGGTCCGCACGCAGTCCGCAAGAAGTACGCGCCAGAAGTGCCCGGTCGATCTCGTGGCCGGGGAGAGCACGAGGTCGCCGGCCTGCATTGCCGCTCGAACGAAACGGAGCTCGTGGGGTTCATCCGGTGTCCACTCGAGGCGGATGCGTCGATCGGTCTGATCTGGACGAACTGGACGTGCGGCTGGTTTCGCGCTGGGCTAGCCTGATTGACCGATAGGTCAACAAGACGTTTCTCATTATTGACTTATGGGATCAAACAACTAAAATGAGAAACATGCCAGCCCCTAGCCCGTACACGAGCCCCGAGCAACAGGCGGACCTCGAACGCCTAGGCGCCCGGCTGCGCGAACGCCGAAAGGCCCTCGGTGTCACGGCAGTCGCCTGTGCCGAAGCTGCTGGCGTTTCGCGTGTCACCCTGCACAGGATCGAGGCAGGCAACCCCTCGGTCACGATCGGCGCCTACATCAACGTTGCAGCCGCACTCGGACTTCACCTCGTCGTCCCGATCCTCGACGCTCCAGCAGCAGAACCGGCGACGATCACGGTCGGCGACTACCCCGGCCTGCGCACGCTGGCATGGCAGACCGACGCCGGCACCACCATCACCGAGACGGAGGCACTCAACCTCTACGAACGCGGTTGGCGACACCTCGACCAGGAGACGCTGACCGACCACGAGAAGGCGTTCATCCAGCACCTGGCGGACACCTACAGCAACGGGAGGCTCCTTGTTTAGGCGGCTGCACCACCAACAGGTGGCCGAAGTGCTGTCGATCCTCGACGCACCGCTCCTGGCAGAGCACAACTGCTGGTTCGGAGGCGGCACCGCGATCGTCCTCGCCAACGGTGAGTTCCGCGAATCGGTCGACATCGACTTCCTGGTCTCCGACCCGCAGTCCTACCGAGCGCTGCGCCAGATCGTCAGGGACCACGGGCTCGACGCTCTGGCTACACGCGAACTGGACCTGGGTCGAACACCCTCTGTTGACGGTTACGGGATCAGGACCTCGGTGCTCGTTGCGGGGATGGCGATCAAGTTCGAGATCATCCATGAAGGCCGCATCGACCTCGACACTCCCTCCCCGGACGATGAGATCTGCGGGTTACGGATCCTGACGCGAACCGACCAGGTCGCAACCAAGCTGCTCGCCAACGACGACCGTTGGGCAGACACGTCGACGTTCAGCCGCGACCTCATCGACCTGGCCATGATGAAACCCGACACCACTGCCCTGAAGGCCGGCGCTCGCAAGGCAGTCGATGCATACGGCAAGACGGTCGGCGAGAGCCTCAACAACGCAGTCACCTACCTCCAAGATCGCCCGCAACGTCTCGACGAATACATCCGCGCACTCAAAATCGACGCGCCCCGAGCAGTCGTCTGGCAGAGCATCCGCGATCTCTCCGCGCGATGCGCGAAGATCGAAGGTCTACTGACCCCCTCCCGACGTGCGTAAGAACGTCGCCATCCGATTGCTCGAGTCAGTAGACCCTCACCGGCCCTTGATCTGCCATCGGAGTCGTGGTTGCGCACCGAAGCCGCCGCCCAGACGTGGTTGGGTTGCCACGATGTGGCAGAAAGTGAGAACGAGTGCGACGGAGGTGGGCCGTGAGCCTCAAGTATGACGCGGCGGCCCTCGCCGCTGAGGCTGAGCAGCTGAGATATCGCGGACCAACGCCGGGCGCTTACAAGGAGCCGTTGTCCGAACTCCGGTCATGGGCAAGAGACAACGCCACGGCCAAGGCGGCGGTGCACGCTCTAACACACCACGGCTGGCACACCGGCGGCGAAAGGCTGTGCAGTGACGGAACTAGCCGGGCGCACGATCTCGCAGCGGAGGCCGTTCGGCATGGCGAGTTGCTGGTCGAGTGCTTTGCGCCGGGTGAACCTGTCGGACCGCAAATCGTGGCCTGCCTGACGACGCTGGAAGCTTTGGGGGCGCCGAGGTCAGTTGCATGACCTGTGGCGCTGTTATGGCGGGACTTTCCCCCTCGCCGGTGGCACGTCCGATGACGCCCTCGCCGAGTCCCTAGATGCAGATGACGTTGAGGTCGAGGCCCTGCGTTCCCAAGTGCTCTCGGGAACCTACGCAGTGCCGGACGAATACGTCACCGCGAAGACTCGCGGGAGTTCCCAGCAACTCTTCGCCAGCATGGTGAAGTCGAATTACGGTTGGACGTGTGCACTGAGCGGAATCGCGACTCGGGAATTCCTCGTGGCGTCACGCATCGTCCCCTGGAGCCAGGACGAGTCGATTCGACTCGATCCGGCGAACGGCATCTGCCTGTCGACGTTCGTCGACAGAGCCTTCGATGCCCGTTACCTCGCCATTCACGAGGACTGCCGCGTCCAGATCAACTGGAGCTACGTCGGGACAGATAAGGCCTTGAGCGAGGCGCTTGCGTTGTACGACGGTCAGAAACTGGCGCTACCCGCGATTGCTCCACCGAACCCGGAGTTTCTAAGACGGCGCCTGAGCTCAGGTTAGACGTGCGCGCACACCGAGTCTGCTCGTTCACCTGTCGCCGCGGGTCAGCTGCGGGCCTTCACGACAAATCAACTCAGGGCCTCCGACCGCCCACCGGTCCGCAAATAGTCCGCAAGAAGTCCGGCGGAGCCCGTTCGTCGCCAACGTCGCCCAACGAGTCGCGGGACGTAAAACCGCAGGTCATCCCTGAAGTGGCGGGGCCGGTCAAGAGTGTTGGCGGGCCCTTCTTCTTGTCCTCGACCCGGTTGTGAGCGGGCCGATGAGGCGACGGGGTCAGGGCTCGGGCGGAGCCCGACCGCGCAGCGGCCGGAGGGCCTTGAGGCCGTCACCGTTCGGGGCACGGTGTTGAGCTGTCGAGGGTCAGGTGTCTCCTGCGGGGGTGGCTTGGTGGACGTGGCTCGCATCAGGGCCGGTGCGTGGCCGGTGCGGAGCAGGCGTGGGTGCTGCTCGGTCATCCCTTCGCCGCGCTGGTCCCAGCCAGCAGGTCGGTTGGGGGCGGCATGATGGGGTGCGCCGCGTCCGGTCGGTCGGGGTCAATCAGAACGCGCGACCACGCCGCGGACGTGCTCGTCCGTGGGGGTCATGACCTGCACGACTCGCGACCAACCGGTGTCTGTGGTGGGCGGTTCTCATGCCGCCTCCCGCGATGGATGCTGCAGGGCGCGGACGTGGCCGTCGCGCAGCGCGTAGAAGACGTACTCGACCTGCTGGCGGGCGGCTGCGACCGCGCCGATGTTGCCTCCGCGGCGGGCAGCGACCCGGTCTCGGAGGGCGCCGACGCGGGTGTGGGCGCCGACGCGTTTGACCGACTCCACGGCGGCCCAGCGGACCAGCCGGGAGCCCTGCTTGGTGATCCGACCCCGTCTCACGTGGGTGTCGGACTCGTGGTGCTTGGGCGTCAGCCCGGCCCAGCACGCCAGCTGTGCCGCGGTGTCGAACCGGGTCACGTCGCCGACCTCGGCGACGAACACCGCGCCCAGGATCGGGCCGATGCCGGGGATCTGCTGGACCGCGGCATAGCCGGGGTCCGTGCGTAGCCGGCCGCGGGTGAGGTTCTCGAACACCTCGATCTCGAAGTCCAGCCCGTCCATGACCCGGCGCAGCGACCCGATCCGGGCCGCGTACGGCGCCGGGAGGTCGAGCCGGTCCAGCAGCTTGGTGCCCTCGAGTCCGAACAGGTCGCTCATCAGCACCTGGACGCCGCACTTGGCCAACACCGCATGGACCTCGGCCTTGCAGCCAGAGCGCAGCGCGACCAGCTTGGCGCGATGGCGGACCAGCTCGCGCAGCTCACGGGTGGCCGGGGGCGCGATCCACGCCTCGGGCAACCTGCCCATCCGCAGCAGGTCAGCCAGGTCGGCGGCGTCACGGAAGTCGTTCTTGACCCGCCGGTACTCGAACGCCTTGACCCCCAACGGATGCGCCAGATGCACGCGGGCACCGGCAGCCTCAAGAGCGTCGGCCGCCCAGTACCAGCCGTAAGTGGCCTCCAGGACCACCTCGGGATCCTCCCCGGCCCGAGCGATCACCCGGACCAAGCTCTCGACATCATTCGAGATCCGAACCGCTTCCAGCCGATCACCGGCCTCGGTCATCCGCACGATCACACTGCGCCGGCGATGTAGATCCATACCGACAAACTGACGCCCTGCGTACTCTGACATGAAGGGCCTCCTTCGTCATCGACGTGAGTACACCCCCAGCATCCGCCGGGGACACACGAGGGCGGGAGGCCCCGCCCCTTCATCGCATCAGTCGGCCTTTTCCGGTCCCCACCGACGGTGGTCAACGATGGCCGAAAACCCTGGTTTTCGTTCCGCTTCAACGTGTAAAGCCGCAGGTCAGCGCCTGTTTAGGCACGATCTGCCCTCAGACGGCCCTCACCAGCGCCGCGGACCTCGGCCGCAAGCCGCGCTGACGCGTCCCGGACTCGGCTCTCGGCGTTGGGCCACAGGTGCGCGTACGTCGTCAGCGTGGTCGTGGACTTGGAGTGTCCCAGCGCCCGCTGAACAGCCACGACGTCGCAACCCGAGGCGATCAGACCGGATGCGTAGAAATGGCGAAGGTCGTGGAGTCGCACGCCGCTTGCGCCTGCCCTTGCCAGTGTCGTGCGCCATCGGTGACCGATGGTGTTCTGGTGCGGCGGAAGCTTGGCGTTGCCTTCGAACAGCCACTCGTTGGTGAGGCCGAGCGACACGTGCTCGGCGAGCATGTCGATCAGCGCCTGGGCTGCGTGAATGGTCCGCTCGGAGTTGTACTTCGGCAGCCGGATCTCGATCTGTCCACCGTTGGCCCGCTGCACCTGGCGGCGGACGTTGATCTCGCGGCGCAGGAAGTCGACGTCGGCGACCTGCAGCGCGGCCGCCTCGCCGAGCCGCAGCCCCGCGAAGGCGCATAGTCCGACGAAGGCCCGGAAGCGCGGATCGGCGGCTTCGAGGAGCCGGCGCACCGTCTCCGGCGTCGGGATACTCATCGCCGCCTCACGCTTGCGTTGACGGGGGAGCCGAACTCGGGCGGTCGGGTCGGTCGCGATCATCTCGTCCCGGATGGCCGCGCGGAACACCGAGCGCACGTTGACGAAGCGAGTCTTGATCGTTCCCGGAGCGAGCGGTGCCGACCGGGCGGGGGAGACGACGGTCATCGACTTCACCCACGCCTCGATGTGAGTGGGTCGGATGGCCCTTCGATCCATGTCGGCGAAGGTCGCCGAGCGGACGGCGAGCGACATGTCTCTGCGGGTGCCGTCCGTCCAAAGCTGGTCGGCTTCCCACGACTGGAAGTAGTGGAGGAACGACACCTTGCCGGCCCGCGGGTCCACCCATCGACCGCGATCGATCGCGTCGAGCTGCTGCCGCCGCCACTTGATCGCATCCACCTGCTTGGCGAACGACCGCTCGTGCTGCTTCCCGGTCCTGGGATTGCGGTATCTAGCTCGCCAGGAGTTGCCCCGTCTCACGATTCCCTCGGCTATCGAGACTCCTCTCCAAGACCTTCGACCCTACGTCGGAGCCACGACACCGGTCGAGGAATGCTGTGAGTCCCTGGTGATGCAGAGTGGTTGTGGATGGTCGTTCGTCCGTCGGCCAGCTGTCAGTCCAGCCGTCCGGATCTGCCGACGAGAGGGCAATCGGCCCGTTGATCGTCTCCCCATACCCGCAGTACCTTGATGGCTCTCGCAACATTGGGGATCGCGATGGACGACAACGTAGAGACTGCGTATCTCGCCGGAGGCTGCGCCTGGATCATGCAGCCACTTCTCTCGCAGCCGGAAGGAGTGATGAGCACTCGGCACGGCTGGATGGGTGGTGACGGGCAGAACCCAACCGAAGAGAACGACGGCGGTCACGCGGAGACCGTCGAAGTCGTCTTTGACCCCGAGCGCCTCTCGTATCGAGGACTACTCGAGGTCTTCTTCCAGGTTCACCGAGCCGACCTCGCTGAAGCCGTCGTCGGCTCCATCTACCGATCCGAGATCTTCTGGACGGGCGAGGAGCAGCAGACAACGGCCGAAGAGATGATCCGTGATGTGGATGCGTCTGGCCACTGGCTCGGAAAGACGGCAACTCGGATCAGCCCAGCAGGCGTGTTCTGGGAGAGTGGGCCGGAAGATCAAGACTATTTGAAGCGATTCCCGGACGTCTTCAGGGCTCCATTTCCCCGGCAGGTGGACAGCGCGGAGGCACGCTAGACGAAGTGACCGCTATGCCGCAATCAGGGTGCCCCTTCTCGCCACCTGTTGGGAGGCCCCTGGTTGCGCTCCGGGGCTGGCCGCGGCCTCTGTAGTCATACGCTGTTTCGGTGCTCGACCTGGACGCCATCGACGTTGAGGAGATCGCTACCGCGCTCGCGGACCAGACCGACTACGAACACCGGTGGCTGATCGACCCGAGGACCGGCGAGGTCGTCTTCTGGACCAGCGACACTGGCATCGACGGTGAGAACCCTGTCGAGCTCGACGAACTGGACCTGATGGTCATCGACCCCCTGCCGTCCTACGTCTGGTACCAGGACATGGTCGACTTCGCCGACGGCATCAGCGACCACGCCGCCGGCGATGCCCTGCACCGCTCGCTGCAGGGCAAGGGCGCGTTCCGGCGCTTCAAGAACGAGTTGTACCAGCGCCATCCCGAGCTGATCTCCGTCTGGCACGCCTTCAGGGATGCCCGGGCACGGTCCCGCGCCGTGCGCTGGCTGGCCGATGAGGGACTGATCGACGAAGACGCCGTAGAGCGGTTCGAGCGAGCGCACCAACGCCCCGACCTGCCGGAGCGACGGCCCGAGGCTGCCCCGAGGATCACCTCACCGTCGTTCGTCGGCCCACCCGGATTGCGGCAGAGTCGGGCGAGGGTAGCCGCCCTCACGCTGATGAGAGGTCGTGGTCGGAGTCCCGGTGGCCGGGGCTCGCCATGAGCTGTTTGTTCGCAGGCGGCCCCGATGAGCCGATGCGTGGGCCCTGGGGCAAGACGATGCCCGCCGGGTCAAGGCGGACAGCCGGCGGGCATCGGGAAGAGGGGCAAGGTTTGGCAAGGCGGGGCCGTGCACCCCCCGCCGCGGGGCTCAGCGCGGGGGACACTCGCGGCCCCGTGGCGCCGAAGTCAGGCAGCGCCCCGCGGAAAGTAGTTGTCACAATCCGCGGGGCGGCCGCGCCCTCAGGACCGTGGATACCAGGGTCTGGGGCACACGTGGTCTCCAGCGCGAACGCCGGAGCACGTGGCACTCTACGCCTGTTCTGTGATGCCGGGAAGAGCCAGCGCAACGAGCGACCTAAACGTCACGCCCGGGCAGGCACGACGATGGGCCCCGCGCGGAGGGACGACAGGCCCCCGGCAAGGGAGCCGGACAGCGGCATCCGCATGGCCGCATGCGCACGCTATGCGGCGGATGTTTCGTTCAGTGAATGGACGCGATGAAGGCGCGCACGCTCGGCGAGATGGTCGTTAGCTGCTCCTCCACGTGACTCCAGTAGCCGACAGCGCCGCCGGTGAGGCGGAGGAAGAAGTTGCCAGCCTGGTCCGCGCCGATCACAGAGGTTTCCTTCCCGGTCCACCATGCGGCCTGGAGCGGGCGCCAGCCCTCGGGATGGACGAGAAGCACGAGTTCGAGCTGGATCCCCTTCACGTCAACGTGGCGCTTGTAGTGGAGGCTGTTGATGCCAGAGAGGACGGCGGCACCCTCTGACGCTTGACTCATGATCCCATCTTCCCTCGGCCAAGGCTTACCCGCTCATCGGCTGGTCTTAGGTCGTGGAGCTATCGGAGGGTCTCAATGCGACAGCGTGGGCCTGGCGCCTTGGCAAGGCGGAGATCTCCTGTGAGGAGGTCGGAGTCAAGGGCCTCGGCGAGGGCCACGTACGCCGCGTCATAGACGGTCAGGTTGGCCCTCAGCTCCCAACAACGCGTCAGGAGCGGTCGATGGGGCGCTCGTTCAAGAGGGAGGTCGGCTAGATCGGCCAGGGCGAGTTCGGCCCTTCGGGCGTCGAGATGGCCTCCGGCCAGCTGTCCGCGAAGAACGGACGCCACTTCAAGGTCGATCAGTTCCGGAGCCGCAAGGTCTTCACCGCGCAGGCGCGCCCGCGCCTTGTCGCCATCTCGCGCGTCGTCGGCCAGCGCGACGGCAAGCACGCTCGCGTCAACGACGAGCACGCTCGGCCCGGAGCGAGGTCACTGCGGACTTGAGCGGCACCGACCCACCCGATCTCCCGGCGGCTCGATCCAGGACCTCCTGCAAGGTCGGGCGGCCGGCTTGCTCAATGAGGCGCGCGCGCAGGTACTCCTGCAGCGACTGGTGCGCGGCTGCCGCACGCTGACGGAGCACTGCATGCGTCTCGTCAGGAACGTCTTTGATCTGAACACTGGGCATGGCGCCATTATGGCGTCTTCAGCGCCAAAATGGAAGCGCACGACTCTCGGCTGATCCGCGCACCATCCCGGACGACTGCTCCCAGGCGGATTTCCCCACGACTACCTGTCAGCGATGCAGGCCGCGGCAACGTACCCCCATTTCGTCCTGCCGATCGACTCCTACACACCTAGTGCATTCCCGGCAGTGATTCGTCCCGACGAATCTCGCTCTGCTCGTCGACCGCGAGGGTCCCCCCAGGTGGAGACCCCGTCCGTGAGCGCGAAGTGCTCGGTCGGAGTGATCGCTGCCGCCCGCTCCGCGCACATAGGTGACTGAGGCACGACCATCAGCTACCGAAGGAAGGCTGTTATGAGCAGTCAAGCGCGACGTGAGGATCAGCCGGGGCTCTGGGGAGAGTCGAGTCCGTCGTCGATCAGAGAGAGCGGTCCTCAGATCAGCCGCCCGGCAGCGTCACCAGCAACCAACCGCACGAGGTCGGCGCCCACGCTGCCGACGCGGCGTCCGTCGAAGCCGATGGACTATAGCGAGCTCTGGACGATCGAGGACGTCGCGAACTACCTCGGCGTCCCCATGCGGACCATCTACTCGTTGCGTCACACGGGTTACGGCCCCAAGGGGTTCCGGGTCGGCAAGCATCTGCGTTGGCGATCCGCGGTTGTCATCGCCTGGACGCCCGGTCTGGAGAAGGACGAGTGATCACGCAGCGGCCGTGTGATCGGTGCCGCCGTCCGATCTACGAGGGCGTGCCGCGCCATCCCGGACGTCCCAAGCGGTGGTGTAGCGCGGCGTGCCGCCGCGCGGACTACGCGGAACGGCAGGCTGTCCAACGTGGCATGGAGCCGGCCGTCCCCATTGAGGAGCACGTCGACGCGGTGCTCCAGTCGCCGGCAGCCTGTCGCCGAGTGCTGCGCCAGATCGAGGACTGGACTGGTGACGGGACCCTCGACGATGCGAAGTGGAGCAGCGTCATCGACGAGATCACTCGCCCGGTTCGTCGGGTGGCGCGGGGAGAGGCTCGCGATGAGCAGTCAGTTGGGCCGGCGCCGGGCCTGGGAGCGACGCGAGGAGCGCAGCCGTCAACTGATCCGCCGTGGCCCACAGACCCGAGGCGCTCGTGATCCGGGTCCTCAACGCCCTCGCGCAGCAGGGCCGCAACCCGCACGCCGATCTCGATGCCGGGCGTGCCCTGTCGGAACTCGTTGACGTCGAAGGCGTCAGCCTCGCGGGGGTCGTCCGGTTGTGCCGCGGTGAGCTGGCCAGGGTCGAGGTTGAGCGGCTGAAGCGCCTCGCGGGCCCGCAGTCTGACGTCCGCCGATCGTCGGACGAGTCGCCTAGACTTGTTGGCATGAGCGCGAACCGCGATGAGTTGATCCACCTGATCGAGGGCCTGCCCGACGATCAGGTTGAGGTCGTGCTCGCCGACGTGCGGCGCTTGGCGTCAGAGCCCCGGCAGAGGGACTGGCCGCCTGCGTTCTTCGGCGCCGGCGTTGCGAAGGACGGTCGGACCGACATTGCGCGGAACGTCGATGAGTACCTCGCAGAAGGCTTCGGTCGTCGACGCTCGTGATCCTCTGCGACTCGGGTCCACTGATCGCGGCCGCGGCCAGCAACGACGCTGACCACCACGCCTGCACGGAGTTGTTCAGTGGACTCCGGTTGGCAGGGCGGCGGTTGCTTGTCCCAGAAACCGTCGCTGCCGAGGTCGGCTACATGCTGGCCGAGTGGGTGAGCACTGAGGTCGAGGCCAAGTTCCTCGATGCGGTCGCCGCTGGAGACTTCGAGGTCGTGAACCTCACAATGGCGGATTTCGCCCGCATGGCTGAGTTGGTGCGCCGCTACGACGACCTCCCACTGGGCACGACCGACGCCTCAGTGATCGCGCTTGCCGAGAGGCTCAGGATCGACGAGATCGCGACGCTCGACCACCGGCACTTCCGAGTCGTGCGCCCGAATCACGTCGAGGCGCTCACCCTGCTCCCGAGCGTCGTCTCCTGACATTGCCCACCTTTCGGCGATCACCACGTCCGACGTACTCCGACTGCCCTCAATCTGCCCTCACCAGGACGCAAAGCCACCGTCGGCGATGATGAGCGCCGCGGAGCGTTTGCGCAGGTCAACGCCACAATCGGCGAATGTCCGCCGACGCTGATAGTGGCCGGATTCGTTCCGCTCCAACGTGTGAGCAAGGCGTGCCCTGCCCGCTGTTGGCGGGGAACTCCGGATGGATGTGGTGGGCTTCCTGCTGCGGTCACCGGTCGCATCGTCGCTGCGCGCGGGTGACGGGCAGACACTCGCTGACATCGCGGAGTCGCTGAACCGCGACGGAGTCGCGACCGCACGCGGTGGCGCACGTTGGTACCCATCAACCGTCAACGCGGTGCTGACCTCAGCGGAACTCGATGACCAGCAAGGAGGTCCGGCACCCGGCGGGCGAGCCCGGCAAGGAGCCCAGCCCCGGCCCTGTCGAGCTGCTGGACATGGCCGTTGGCTAACGAACGCAGGAACGTACCGAGCGTCGACGGCGCCCGAGCACCGCCGAACAACCTGCTCATGCCGCCGTGGCGCAGCAGGTCGAGGTCGTCGATGGAGTCGGCGCCGGCAAGCATCCCGCCGACCCGACGCTTGTGGCCTTCGCGCAGGCGTTCGGCGAAGCCACCGTCAGGCCCTCGAGCAGCTCGTAGAACCCAGCCGACTCGGCCAACCGCAGGGCCGGAACCAAGCCCGCTGCCTGCTCAAGGGGCATTTCTCGTTCTACGCCACGCTCACACCACCCGTCGAGCCGGTGGAATCAGGGCTGAGACCGCCACCGCGAGGCGGGCGCCGGTTCAGCCCCGCTGATGCCGGCAGGCGAGGGGCAGGCCCATCACGAAGGTCGACCCGCGTGCGGTGCCGTTCCGGATCTCCAGATAACCGCCCTGGCGCTCCGCCAGCTCGCGGGCGACGTGAAGGCCGATGCCCTGGCCGTCCGACTCCGAGCCCCGGGCACCCCAGGCGAAGATCCGGGTGCGCAGGGCCTCTCTGACCCCCGGCCCGTCGTCGCGCACGGCGACTTCGACGGCGTCGAGGGTCTGCGTCACCGTTACCTCGGCCGGGGATCGACCGTGCTTGGCCGCGTTGCTGAGCAGCACGTTGAGCACGGCCGCGACCGCGTCCGGCTGTGCCATGACCCGCACACCGGACGGCGACCAGCTGATCTGGTGCCCGCGCGCCTCATGGGAGACGACCAGGGTGCTGATCGTCTCGTCGAGGTCCATGATCCGTGCCTCGGACGTCTGGTCGGCTGCGGTCAGCAGCCGCTCGAGGCGACCCAGCTCCGCCGACATCATGTCCGCCAGACGGACCCGGCGCTGGGCGTCCAGCCGGTCCGAGCGCAGCAGCTCGCTGGCCGAGGCGATGCCGGCGACCGTGGACTTGACCTCGTGCAGCCGGCTCTTTTGATCGCGGATCCGGTAGCCGGCCTCGAGGACCTCGTCGCTGAGGTGGCTCAGCGTTGCGTGGGTGGCATCGACCTCGCGGGTAGCGACTGCCAGATAGGTGCTGACCAGGAGGACGGCGGCGACCGTGTATCCCAGGACGACCGTGGCGTGGGCCACCTCGTTGTCACCGAGATAGAGCGCGAGATGCGCCCCACCGATCAACACCACGGCGACGGCGGTCCGCAGCCGCGCCCAGTGGGGGATCGAGCCGATGCGTGGCGTGAGCCCGGCGCCCCAGATCAGCAGCCCCGCCGCGCTCAGCACCAGGGCCACCTGGACAGCGGACACCACCGCCCGCGCCGGACCCGGCCCGAGGTCCGGGATCGCGTGTTGCCAGGCCAGAATCAACACGGACGCCAGTCCGCCGAGTGCGAAGCCGGTGGCAGCCGGGTCGGGCCGTCGCGGCCTGAAGTGGGCGAAACTGAGCCCGACCGCGAGCAGCAGCGCGGAGACACCGTCGGTGGCGACCGCCCACACGCCCGGGACAGGTTCAGGATAGGTTGCCAGCCGGACGGCGGTGCGCGTCAGCTCCTGGGCGCCGAGCACGGCAAGGCCGATCGTGGCCCAGGCCAGACCGGGGCGCGGGTTCATCTGCCAGGCGGCATAGCTGGCGACCGAGGCGACCAGGCAGGCCGGCCCGAGGATCAGCCCGCCGAGGTGGGCCAGCGACGCAAGCAGATAGGGCTCGGTCAGATAGAAGCTGAGCGAGAGCACCGGCGCCAGGAGCACGGCCAGGACCAGGATCGTGCTCCGCCAGGTCCAGACCCGACCCGGTATGCCGGCCGACGTCAATGTAGGCCCCCAGCCCCCGCGGTGCTCACACCGAGGATCTCCCACCATCGAACGGCCCGAGCCCGAAGAGGACGCGCCCGACGTACGTCGGGTGAGCCGTGCCCCCACGGGCACCTCCCTCACCACGCTATACCCGCCCTTGAGGCATGTGTCGGAAACGTGGGCAAAGAATCCCTCGATGCCGGCCCGGCGTGCTCGGGCTCATGCCCGGACTGCTCATCCCCAAATCTGGGTGACCGACGACACGACCGCGGAGGGAGTCCGGTGCACCGGGCCACGATGTGGAGTTCCCGTACGCCAGCCGGGCCGGGTGGGCCCACAACCAGTCGACTCGGGGTGAGGCCATGGCCACGTCGCCGGAGTCCGATCGCCTGCGGGTCCTGGTGGCCTCCGACCACACCCTGGTCGCGGATGCGGTGCGGGTCTCGCTCGCCAGCCGGGGTCACGAGGTCGCCGTCGTCCGCTGGCCCGGTGGGGCCCGTCGGGTGCCGAAGCAGCGTCGACCACCTCCGCCCGTCGACCGTGCGGCTGTCGGGCTGCTTCTCGCCGAGCTGGATCGCTGGACGCAGGTCCAGGCGGCGACCTCGGTGGTGGAGGGGATCCGGGTGCCCTGGGTGGCGCTCACCGCGTCGCCGAGGGGTCCGGCCTGGGGCGCCCTGCTAGTCGCCGGGGTCGAGATCATCCTGCCTTCGGACAGCGGGCTCGCGGACGTCAGCGACCGCCTGCTGGCCGTGGCACGGCGCGAGGCGGCCACGCCGCCCGACGAGCGGGCCGAGCTGGAGACCGCCTGGCGAGAGACGATCGCCCGCCATCAGGACGTGATCGAGCAGATCGGCCTGCTCAGCCCCCGCGAGCGTGAGGTGCTGGACCTGATGTACGAGGGATCGTCGGTCGCCGTCATCGCCGAGAGGTTCAAGGTCTCCCAAGCCACGGTGCGCAGCCAGGTGAAGGTGGTCCTGCGCAAGCTCGACGTGAACACGCAGCTGGCGGCGGTCGCCGCCCTGGACGATGCGTTGGGCCTGCAGACGTACCGCCGGCCGCAACCCGCCGACCCGCCTCCCCGTCGCTGAGTCCTGGGGCAGTGGACTCACAGCGAGGGCGACCTCCAGCCGACCTGGTGGGCGAGCCCGACGGCGGCCAGCTGCGACGACACCTCGAGCTTGGCCAGGATCGACTTCACCTGGGTGCGCACGGTCGCCTCGGAGACCACGCTGATCGCGGCGATGTCGTGGACGGTGCTTCCCTGCATCAGCCGGCCGAGCACCTGCGACTCGCGGTTGGTGAGCAGGGACAGTTTCGCCTGGATCTCCTGGACCTCCGAGCGCTGCTGGTGCCACGCGCGCAGGAGGTCCTCGCGCTCCTCATAGCTCATCACCGGTTGACCCTCGTTGATCCGGCGCACCGTCGCCAAGATGCTGCTGAGCGGCTGCCCCTTGGACAGCACTGTCCGGGCGCCGTACTTGACGGCCTCGCCCCAGCGACTCTTGTCAGTCGAGGAGGTGACCACGACCACGTTGACCCCGGACCTCGCGAGCGGCGCGATGAGACGTACGCCGTCGCCGAACTGCCCCAGATCGAGGTCGAGCAGCACAATCCGGGGGCGCCACCGGAGCATCGACGACAACAGGGCCGCGGGCGAGGCCCCGCTGTCCGGCACCGGGAAGCGGCGCACGGAGTAGCCCTCGACCGACAGCACCAGCTCCAGCGACTCGGCGAACAGCGTGTGGTCCTCGACGATCTCGATGCGCAGCATCCCTCGAGCGCTCCGCGGCTGAGCGGCCGACATGGTCATCGCCACGTCCGACGTCCCGAGTGCTCCCGTGGCCTCGCGGCCACTCCCCACCGTCGCTCGCGCGTGCCCGAGTCGGTCCCCATGATCATGCCTGTCGGCCCCCTGATGAAAGGTGGGTGACCCCTACCCGAGCACGAGGCCCCACCTCGGACAGCGTCCCCCACGAACGCCGCCTCGGCTCGAGACTACTCCTTGCGGGCGAACTACCGCGCAGAGGGGATGGGTTACCCCATTTTGATGACGGATTGATGACGAGAACCGTACCTCGTGGGCTCCGCGATCGGGCGCCTGCCCGCCGCCTCCCCAAGACTGGGGGAGGACCGGCCGGGAAACGCCGCTCCCGACAGGACCACCCGATGATGGGGCGATGAGCCTGCCGTGCACGGCAGCCGACGAATGCGGGTGGAGAATGTCAGGGGCAGGACCGGCACAGCTGGCGGACCGGCCAGGGGTCGGCGTCGCGTCCGAGCTGGTGCTGGTCGCGCAGGCGGTGCGCGCCAGCCTGGCCGGCTGCGGTTTCGACGCCACCACGCTCCGGTGGCCGGGCGATCACGAGGAGGCCGCGGTGCGGGTCTCACCTCCGGGCACCGACCTCGAGGTCGGCCTGCTGATCAGCGACCTCGACAGCTGGTCGCAGCTGAAGGCCGCCCGGCTGCTGATCGCGGACCTGCCCCTGCCGTGGGTCGTGCTGACCACGATCACGCAGGGACCGATGTGGGGTGCGGTGCTCCAGGCCGGTGCCCGCGTCGTCCTCCCCAGCACCACCAGCTTCGAAGACGTCTGCGACGTCGTCGTCGCCGTCGCCCACGGGGCGGAGGACGGGCACCCCGACGAGCGGGAGCTGCTGACGGCTCAATGGTCCCGGCCGCTGGCGCGGCGCGAGGAGATCGGTCGGCGGGTCGGCTCGCTCACCCCCCGGGAGCACGAGGTGCTCACCCTGCTCCACGCCGGAGAGCCCGTCGCCCAGATCGCACAGCTGCTGGGGGTGTCGCCGGCGACGGTGCGCACGCAGGTGAAGGCGGTGCTGCGCAAGCTCCAGGTAAACAGCCAGCTCGGAGCCGTGGCCGCCCTCGAGGACCTCCTCGAGCTCGAGCCGATGGAGCTGACGCAGCTGCAGACCTGAGGACCGCGGCCACACCGGGATCCCCCAATTGCGGTATGTGCGGCCGGCCGCGCCGGTCACGCCACGACGGCCGGGAATGATCGGGAACGATGGACGCGCTACGACTCCCCGACGGTCCCTTGGACGTGCTCTGCGTCGGCGCCCACCCCGACGACGTCGAGATCGGCTGCGGCGGAACGCTGCTGCGACTGGCGCAGCGCGCCGACCTCCGGCTCACGGTGGCGGTGCTGACCGGGACCGCCGACCGGTCAGCAGAGTCCGCGGCAGCGCTGCAGGAGATCCACCCCCAGGTCGAGACCCACTTCGCCGGGCTCCCCGACGGCCGGCTGCCGACCCACTGGGAGGCCGCGAAGGAGCAGCTCGAGGAGCTCGCCACCCGCTGCCGACCCCAGCTCGTGCTGACCCACCGCGTCGACGACGCCCACCAGGACCATCGGACGCTCGGAGTGATGGTGACCACCGTCTGGCGCGACGCCCTGGTGCTGCACTACGAGATCCCCAAGTGGGACGGCGACCTGAGCGCTCCCTCGCACTACATCGGGCTCACCCGGGAGCAGGCGCACCGGAAGGTGGAGATGCTCAACCGCCGCTTCCCGAGCCAGAAGGCCCACGACTGGTGGGACGACGAGGTCTTCCTGGGGCTGATGCGGCTGCGGGGGATGGAGTGCCGGCGCCCCTACGCCGAGGCCTATTTCGTGTCCAAGGCGCTGGTGGAGGTCTGAGCTGTGCGCGTCGAGACCGCCGAGCTGAGCGAGGTCCTGGTGTTCTGCCCGGCACCCCATCGTGACGACCGTGGGTTCTTCACCCGCACCTTCGACGCCGACGTGGCGGCCGACCACGGGCTCGACCCCGCGGCGTTCGTCCAGGACTCCCAGTCGCGCTCGGGGCATGCGACGCTCCGGGGACTGCACGGTCGCGGCGGCGCGGGCGAGGCGAAGCTGGTCCGCTGTGCCCGCGGCGCGATCCTCGACGTGATCGTTGATGCCCGCCCGGAGTCGGAGACCTTCGGACGCCACCAGGCCTTCCGCCTCGACGACGAGCGGTTCCAGATGCTCTATGTCCCCCGCGGGTTCCTGCACGGCATCCAGGTGCTCAGCGAGGTCGCGGACATCTGCTACCGCATCGACCGGCCCCACGACCCCAACGAGGACCTGTCGGTCCGCTACGACGACCCCGATCTCGGCATCGCCTGGCCGCTCCCGGTCGACATCCTGAGCCCGCGCGACCAGTCCGCGGGCTCGTGGCGCGAGCTCCTTGTGGGCGATGTCCGCGGCTGACGCCCACCGGTGCCGGGGCTGCCGGTCGGAATCGGTCGGGTCGTCCTCGACCTGGGCGAGCAACCGGCGGCCGACCACTTCCCGCCGGCGTCGGACCCCGCGCCGGATCCGCGCCACCCGCTCGCGATGTGGTGGTGCGCCGACTGCGGCCTCGCGCAGCTGCTCGAGGACTCGCCGGCCGCGGAAGAGCCGCGCGCGGTCGAGCCGCGCGCAGCCGTCAGGCAGGCGCACGCGGCCGTCGACGAGCTCGTCGACGCTGGGCTGCTTCCCGTCGGGGAGTTCCTCGAGTTCGCGAGCCCCCACGGCGGCTCCTGGGGCGAGGCGATGCAGGCGCGTGGGTTCCTCCCGGCGGTCGGCCGACAGGCGAGCGTGGTCATCGACATCTACGGCCTGATGCACGACCGCGACCAGGCCGAGGCCCTGCGGTCACGCGTCCGGGCCCTCGCCGACGACGGGACGTTGGTGCTGCAGTTCCCGACCTTCGCGTCCACGCTGCGTCATCGCGAGTGGAACGCACTGCGCCACGGGCACTTCGCCTATCACAGTGTCCCGGCCGCACGCAGGCTGCTGGCCGACGCGGGACTGTCCGTGGTCGCGGCCCGACGCTATCCGTTGTACGGAGGATCGGTGCTCCTGCTCGCCTCCCGCTGCGGTGCCGGTCCGGCGAGCGAGGCCGCGGCCGTCGATGACCTGGAGCGCGACGAGCTCTCCGCCGGAGTCCTGGATCCGGTGGCGATGGCACCCCTGGCGTCTGCGCTCGAGGAGGACCTCACCCGGCTCCGCACCTGGGTCGAGGGGCAACCCGACGGAGCCTGGCTTGATGGCGCCGGTTCACGGGCGGTCGCCGTGCTGGCCGCCGCCAGCCTGCCGGCGGGCGCCGTCGCCGGCATCGCGGACGGGGCGCCGGCCAAGCAGGGGCGCCGGATGCCCGGCACCGACATCCCGATCGTGGCGCCCGACGCGATGTTGGCCGCCCACCCGGGCAGCATCCTGCTGATGCTGCCCGACCTGGCCGACGAGCTGCGGGACGCCTGGCCGAAGCTGGCCCACCGCTGGGTCGTCTACGGGTCGTACTGACGTCCGTTCCGGCGCCTCGGCGGCGGTGTGGTGGTCGGCGGAGGTCAGCACACCTCGAGCGTCGGGATCGGGACGACCAACTGGCCGCCCCACTCGCGGATGTAGGCCATCTGCTCGGCGATCTCCTCGCGGAGGTTCCACGGCAGGATGAGCACGTCGTCCGGCCGGGTCTCGGCGAGCCGCTCCGGGTCGAGGATGGGGATGTGCGTGCCCGGCAGGAACATCCCCTGCTTGAGCGGGCTCCGGTCCACGGTGTACTGCGAGCAGGTCCTCGCGGATGCCGCAGGTTCAGCAGCGTGTTGCCCTTGCCGCGCGCGCCGTACCCGGCGACCGTCTTCCCTCGCACGGCGCGGCCTGATCAGGAACGTCCAGCAGGCCGCGCGGGCCTCGCGCGCCGCCGGCGAAGGCGCCGTAGGCCTCGACGGTCGCACGCCGCCGCGGCCTGCTCTCGCGAGCACCGCCCGACCGCGCGCGGGTCGGCCGCGTCGCTCGTCGTGCGGCGCGCCCAGATGCGCAGCGACCCACCGTGGGTCGTGAGCCCCTCCACGTCGAACACGTGGAGGCCCCGGCGTGCGAGCACCCGCAGCGGCGCAGGAGCGAGAAGTACGAGTAGTGCTCGTGGTAGATCGTGTCGAACTCGGTGCGCTCCACCATCCGCAACAGGTGCGGTACCTCGATCGTGAGCACGCCGTCGGGCGCGAGGACGGTCGCGAGCCCGGTGACGAAGTCGTCGAGGTCGGGCACGTGGGCGAGCACGTTGTTCGCCGACGACGAGGTCGGCGCGCCACCCTGGTCGACGAGCCGGGTCGCGCAGTCCCGGCCGAAGAACGCGACCTCGGTGGGCACGCCCCGCCGCGGCGGCGACGGCCGCGACGTTCGCGGCGGGCTCGACGCCGAGCACGGGGACGCCGGCAGCGACGAAGTTCTTGAGCAGGTACCGTCGTTGCTCGCGATCTCCACGACGCGCGAGGCGGCGCCCAACGCCAGCCGCTCGGTGACGGCGCGGACGTACGCCGCGCAGTGCTCGAGCCAGGTGTCGGAGTAGGAGGAGAAGTAGGCGTAGTCGGAGAAGATCGCCTCCGCCGGCACCACCGACTGACCTGGACGAGCAGGCACTCGCCGAGCAGACCCGCGCGTGCAACGGGTACAACGTCTCGGCGCCCGCCTCGAGCTGGGCCGCCGAGAGGTACGAGTTGGCGAGGGGCGTCGCCGAGGTCGAGGAACGTCTGCGTGAGATCGCTGCCGCAGAGGCGGCACTTCGGGACATTCATCGGTGACCCGCCCCGGTCCGGTGGATCCGCTGGACTGAGCACACTGCCGGAAGCCTTTCTCGCGAAGGTCGTGCGTCGCGTCGTGGAGGGTGACGGGCCGCGGGCCGCGTGCCACTCGACGACGACACCGACCCTGAGGAGTGATCCTCGACCGCCGAGCTCGAACGCGGTGCGACCTACCCTGATGGGGGAGTGCCGGATGAGCCGTCCAGCCCACTCGCTCAGCCGCGCCAGCGCTTGGCGAGACGCGCGGCGCTCGAGCGGGCCCGCCGGCCAGCGGCAGCCGGTCGACCATCACCCGCTGCGGCCAGTCAGGGCCGTCGGCACCGCGGATGCTCGTGCGTGCCTGCAGCCAGGCTCCGTCCCGCGCCCACCCGCCGTCGCTGGTGTAGACGCGGGTGACGCCGGTCCGCCGAAGCCCGCGGAGGACGTGGCGGTCGTAGGAGCCGAACGGCACGGCCACCTCGGACACCTCCGAGCCGGTCAGCTTCTCCAGGTGGCGCCGGGCGCGCACCATCTCGTCGTGGATCTCCGGGTCGACGGGCGAACTCCAGTCCAACGTCCGCCGGTCCCGATGAGCCCACCCGTGCGACCCGATGACCATGCCGGCGCCATGCAGCTCGCGCACCCCGGCCTCGTCGAGCCGGCCGGGCTCCCCCAGCAGCCCCGCCGGGATGTAGAACCGCGCCCTCAGGCCCCGGTCCAGCAGTCGGGGCAGCCCGATCTCGAGGTCTGAGAGGTTGCCGTCGTCGAAGGTGATCGTCACCTCGTTGCGTCCGACGGCGGCGTCGAGCACCGCCTCAAGCTGGTCGACCGTGATCCAGATCGGCTCCTCGCCGTCATCGAACGGGCGGGCCGGTCGTCCGATCCCGTGGATGTTGACGTTGATCGCCCGCCGGCTCGTCGACCGGACCTTGGCTCGCCTCGGGTCACTGGCTGTCACCTGCACAGCATCTCCTTCCGTCACGAGGGCCCGACATCCGGCCGGTGCGTCTCTACCAGGTCCGACACGGACCCCCCGCCGCGGATCCGGGACATCACGAAGGCGACCAGGTCCGGCGCATGCCGCGGGACGTCGTGGTGGGCCGGCCGAAGGTGCGGGCTGAACGGGTCGCGGCACAGCTCCTGGGGGAAGAGCGCCACCAGCCCGTCGGCGTACGACGCGGTGCGGGGAGGCGGCTGCTCCTGACCCCACCCGAGACGCAGCGTCGTGAGCAGGTCCGTCCGTCGGCGGCGACCAGATGCGAGGTCGGGGTCGCGCGTGGGTTGAGCTCGATCAGGTGCGCGCGGCCGTCGTCGTCCAGGATGAAGTCGAGCCCGCACAGCCCCGACAGCCCGAGGGCGCTGACGACGGACTTGGCGGCGTAGGTCATGTCGGGGCTGTCGATGACCCTCAGCACCGTCGACGGACCGGTCGGCCCGTCGCTCTCGACCACCTCGGCCTGAACCGAGCCCAGCGCCGTGCCCTCGATACAGGCGACCGCGGCGTTGGCCGGTCGGCCCGACACGTGGGCCTGGATCGACAGGGTCGGCCTTGTTCCCGACATCCGCTCCCGGAGCGGCCAGGGGTCCCTCTCCACGACGAGGCGCTTCAGCGCGCGGATGAGCGGAGGGCGGCGCCTCATCCGGCGCCAGGCGAGGCGGCCGTCCGCGGCGGTCTGGAGGACCGCGACCCCGCGGCCACCCCAGCTGCCGTCCGTCTTGAGCACGGCCGGTCCGGGATGGAGGTCGAACCAGGCGGAGATGTCGTCGGCCGACCTGACGACCGCGGTGGGGGGACACACGACCCCGGCCTCGCTGGCCGCGGTCATCACCGACGCCCGGGAGAAGACCTGCGCGAACACGTCATGGGCGCCGAGTGATCGCTCGATGATCATGCGCACCCGTGCCCCGGACTCGGTGGCGGCGTCGGCGCGGGCGTGGACGAGCGTGAGCGCGTGCCGGGTCCGGTCGTCGAAGGGCACGACCAGGTCAGGGTCCGCGGCCACGATCGCCTGCCGCAGGGACCGGACCGGGTCCGCCCGGCCGAGCCGGTGGCTGCGCCGGATCGCGGACACGACGTGCAGGCCGCTGCCCGCGGACCCACCCCCTCGACGTCACAGCCGACCTGGTGCAGGTCCACGGCGAGCCTCGCCGCGCCCGTCCAGCGGAACGTCGTGGCGACCAGCACCTTCAGCCGCGGTGCCGGTTCATGCAGCGCCACGTCTACCGCCCTCGCGAGCCGGTGCGCACCGGACTCGGTCTGGGTGAGCTCGAGATGGTTCCCCCCGGACCCGGCGGACGTCGAGCTGCGGCAGCCAGGGTCGCCAGAGGTCCGCCAGGTCGCACCCGAAGTCGGACTCCGACGCCGAGAACAGCGTGACCGGGTGGTCGAAGACCCACGGACGCCATCGCGCCAGGACCGCCATGTTGGCGTCCTGGACCGAAACGATGCCGGCTGGGTCCGGCGCCGCGTCGCCGCGGCGGCTGCGCACCCGCCCCGACAACCGAGCAGCTCGCTCCGACAGCTCCCGGAGGGCCATCTGCGGGGACTGTCCCCCAGCTCTCGCAGATGCAGCCCGGTCCGGCGTGCGGTCGCCCGGACGAAGAGCCCGGTCGGCCAATGCCGCTGGTCGAAGATCGGGTCCACCAGGCCGACGAACGCCACCGACTCACCGGCGTCCAACAGCAGCCGGGCGCACTCCAGCGTCACCAGGCCCCCGAACGAGTAGCCGAGGAGTCGGTAGGGGCCGTGCGGCCGCACGCCGAGAAGTGCCTCGACCGCTCTCCCGGCCATCGACGCCACGCTGTCCGTGCCGCCGCCCGGCTCCGCCGCGAGCGCGATCGCGACGACTCTCAGGTCGCCGGTGATCCCCTCGGTCAGCCGGCTGAGCTCCTCGGTGGCCCCGCCGGCCCCCGCGAAGGCGATCAGCGTGCCGTCACCGCCGCGGCGGAGCTCCTCGATGGTCAGCCGGCGCACCCGACGAGGTCCTCAGAGATCCGACGGGCCGCGAACGCGTCGCCGTACATGAACCGCATGAGCGGACCGAACGAGACCGCGGCGCTGAGCCCCAGGAAGTACAGGCCGGGGACCGAGGACTCGAACCGGTGTGACAGCACTGGCGCCTTGGCGACCGTGCGGAGCTGCGAACGCAGGCCCGCATGCAGGAACCGCAACCGGTCGACGTCGGCCTGATAGCCCGTCGCGCAGATCACGTGGTCTGACTCGAGGATGATCGGAGGGTCCTCCACGGCGCTGGCCAGGGTCAGGCGCACGCCGTCCCGGGTGGCCTCCACCCGCTGGACCGAGCGGTCGGTGAAGGCTTCGACTGAGGACTCGAACGCCTCCTTCAGGTGCCACGGCGAGCTCGGGCCGAGGTGGCGACGCACGATCCGGGGCGGTAGCGGGCGGGCAGGTAGCGGAAGAGGTCGGGGGCGTCGCAGCTCACCCGCGAGCGCCAGCCCGGGCCCAGCCCGGAGCCGGGCTTGTGCAGCCTGCCCAGCAAGGTCCGCCGGCCGCCGGACGGCGGTGAGGAGAAGCGGATCGACGGCCCCCGCGCCACCAGCCTGCTGCGGGCGCCTGCTCGCGCGAGCCCGACCGAGAGCTCGACGGCAGACGACCCGGCGCCGATCACGGTCACCTGCTTGCCCGAGAAGCCCGACAGGTCACGATGCGCGCCCGCGTGGCTGGCCAGCTCGGGTGGCAGGCCTTCGAAGATCGCCGGCATCGCGGCGAAGTGGGTGATGCCGGCGGCGACGACGACCTGCTTGGCGCGGAGCTCCTCGCCGCCGTCGGCGCTGAGCCGGAACTCCCGGCCGTCGCGCACGACCGAGGTCACGGTGCGCTGCTCGAGGTTGGGCACGTACCGCTGCTGGAAGTCCAGGCCGTAGGACACGAACGTCTCGAGCGGCACCGGCAGCTCGGTGGGGTGGTAGTCCAGGCCGTGCTCGAGGCAGTAGTCCGCCAGTGTCGAGCCGGGCTCGGGCGCCGACAGGCTCGAGGCGAAGCCGTCGGACTTCAGGTACATCCCCTCCGGCATCGCGGTCCGCCAGGTGTCCAGAGGGCGGCCGAAGATGCGGAAGTCCGCGCGGCGGTCGTTCAAGTGGGCCGCGACGCTGAGGCCGTACGGCCCGGCCCCGATCACGGCGGTGTCACACTCGGTCATCCAGGAAGCTCCTCAGCGAGTACTGAACGCTGTTGTGGAGGGCATGGGCGCAAGCGGTCACGTGCCCCCGTTCACCCCTGCGGGTGTGAGGACTGTCCGCCCCTGACGGGTCCCGTGGGTCTCCCCGCGCACCGTGACCCCCTCATTTGGGTACGGAACCGGCTACCGAGCCTGGCGACGCTTCAGGGATAGACGGGGCGGTCCGTCGGCCGATCCTGGGCCCCGTCGACGGCGATGTGGGCCCCGTTGATGCCGCCCGCCCGAGGGCTGAGCAGGAAGCAGGCCACATCGGCCACCTCCTCCAGGCGTCACGAACCGGCCGCCGGGGAGGTTGTCGGCAACGAACCGCTCGTGGGCCGCGGGGTCGGCGTCTCGGGTCCGGGCCCACCGCCCGCCCTCGAACAGCACCGAGCCGGGGCTGAGGGTGTTCACCCGGATCCGCTCGCGAGCCAGCTCGACGGCGAGCGACGGCGCGAGGTGGATCTCGGCGGCCTTCGCGACGGAGTACGACGAGGTCGTCCTTGGCTTCCAGCCGCTGATGGAGGCGATCACCGAGTGCGGAGCCCGTGACCCGGAGGCGGACAGCCACGGCAACGCCGCTCGGATCAGCGGTGGCGGCGTGCACGACGTTGAGCTGCAGCGTGTGCGTCCAGTCGTCGGCGCTCGAGGTCTGCAGGCCGCCGCCTCGCGAGCCGCCGGCGTTGGCCACCACCAGGTCGAGGCCGCCCTGCTCGGTCGCTGTCCGGGCCGCCGTCGACTCGAGCTGGGCAGCCTCGGTCACGTCGACGACGTAGGGGTGGACCGTCAGGCCCTCGGCGGCCGAGCCTGTCGACCGCCTCGGCCAGCCCGTCCGAGTTCCGGGCGGCGATGGAGACCACCACCCCCTCGAGGGCGAGTCGCCGCGCGATCGCGAGTCCGATCCCTCCGGCTCGCGCCCGTGACGAAGGCGCGCTTGCCCGCCAGGTTCAGGTCCATGAGCGCCACTATCGCGTGCCGGCGCCCCAGGCACACGCTGACGCTGCTCCGGCGCTCCCCAAGATCAGGTAGGAGTGAGCCGGGTGCGGCCCGGGGAGGGAGCCGGGCTGCAGCATGGTCCCGTCGCCCTCGTCCCTCAACCGGACGGGTCCCTGCGGGGAAGCGAACACCTCACCAGGAAGGACTCGATCGATGCGGTCCTCGTTGCCGGAGACCGCGGCTACATCGGAGCCGTGCTGGTGCCCATGCTGGTCAGCGCAGGTCACGACGTCGTCGGCCTGGACGCCGGGTGGTACGACGGCTGTGACTTCGGGCCGCAGCCCGGTGGCTACGAGTCACGCACCGGCGACATCCGTGAGCAGCGGCCCGAGGACCTCGACGGCTTCGATGCCGTCGTGAACCTGGCTGCGATCTCGAACGACCCGGTCGGCCACCTCAATCCGGAGGCCACCTACTCGGTCAACGCTCATGGCGCCGCCGCACCTCGCGCAGGTCGCCCGCGACGCGGGTGTGCCGCGCTACGTCTTCTCCTCGTCGTGCAGCCTGTACGGCGCCGCGGGCGACAGCGCTGTCACGGAGGACAGCGACTTCAACCCGGTCACGCCCTACGGCCAGTAGCAAGGTGATGGCCGAGCAGCTGATCGGCAAGTTCGCCGACGACGGGTTCAGCCCGACGTACCTCCGCAACGCCACCGCCTACGGCTCGAGCCCCCGGCTCCGTGCGGACATCGTCGTCAACAACCTCACCGGGATCGCGCTCACCCGCGGGGAGGTGCGGCTGCAGAGCGACGGCTCGCCGTGGCGACCGCTGGTCCACGCCGAGGACATCTCCCGGGCCTTCCTCGCGGTGCTCGACGCCGACCGGAGGCGATCCACGACCAGGCCTTCAACGTGGGTCGCGACGAGGACGTGGTCCAGATCCGGACTATCGCCGAAGCGGTCTCCCAGAGGACGGGTGCACCGGTCACGTTCGCCGAGGGTGCGTCCCCCGACAAACGCGACTACCAGGTCGACTTCGGCAAGATCGGTCGGCTGCTGCCGTCGTTCCAGCCGGCGTGGACCGTGGCCGCAGGTATCGACGAGCTCGCTGCGGACATGCGCCGCTTCGGACTGACGACCGAGCACTTCGAGCACACCTTCGTGCGGCTTGAGCAGGTCAACCGGCTGGTCGCCGCCGGCCGCCTCGACCAGACCCTTCGACGCGTGAGTGATGAGCCGACGCCGGCCGGGTGACCTCGAGCGGCGCCGGGAGTCGGCCGGTGAACGCGCCCAGGATCGCCGTCGTCGTCGTCACCTACAACAGCGCCGACGTCCTCCCGCAGTGCCTGGCCTCGTTGCGTGATGACGGTGCCCTCGGGGTCGAGCTGACCGACGTGGTCGTGGTGGACAACGCGTCTCCGACGACTCCACCGAGATCGCCAAGGCGACCGATGGGCTCCCGACGTCGGTGGTCCAGCTGACGGCCAACCTCGGCTATGCGGCCGGTATCAACGCCGGCGTCACGGCGTTGCGCAACCGACCGCCCGAGGGTGTCCTCGTCGTCAACCCGGACTGCGGTCTCCGGCCGGGTGCCCTCGCCATCCTCGCCCGGGAGCTGCAGGTCTCGCCGCGCGGCATCGTGGCTCCGCGCCTGGTCAACCCGGACGGCTCGCTGCAGCCCACGTTGCGGCGGTTCCCCACGGTCGGCGGCGCCTTCGCCGAGGCCGTCCTCGGGGGTCGGCTCGCCGACCGGCTCGGGCTCGGCGAGCTGATCTTCGCCGAAGAGCCGCACTCCGGTCCCGGCTCCGCCGCCTGGGTGACCGGAGCGGCGATGCTGCTGTCCTGGACGATGCTGGACGCGCTGGGACCCTGGGACGAGAGCTTCCTGCTCTACAGCGAGGAGACGGAGTACATCCTGCGTGCCGCCGACCACGGGTGGACGACCTGGTACGAGCCGGCCGCCGTCGTGGAGCACCAGGGCGGCGAGTCCGGCACCAGACCCAGCCTGGCGGCGCTGCTCACGGTCAACAAGGTCAGGCTCTTCCGTCGGCGCCATGGCGGGCTCGCAGGACGGGCCTACGCGGTCGGCGTACTGCTCGGCATGCTGGTCCGAGCCGCCGTCGGCCAGCCGACCGCTCGCGCCTCGGCCGCGGCCCTACTGCTGCCGTCCCGCCGGATCACGTCGCTGACGGAGCTGCGATGACCGCACGTCGACTCGTCGGCCTCATGGACCTGACTCCGAGCGAGCTGGACAGGTGGCGGTCGCTGCGGGCCGCCAACCCGCTGCTCGACAGCCCGTACTTCGACCCTGCCTTCGCCGCGGCGGTGCAGGCGAGCGGCGCCGACGTGGCGGTGGCGCTCGATGGTCGCGGCCAGGCTCTCACCTGGCTGCTGGCGTGCCAGCGCGAGGGCTCCGTGCTGAGACCCGTCGGTTGGCCGGCGGCGGACTTCCAGGGTCCGGTCTCGGTGCCGGGCACGGCGTTCGATCCGCGCGGGCTTCTCGTCGACGGGGTGCGCGCCTTCGAGTTCGACCACTGGCTCCAACCCGGCCCGGAGGTCGATGCCTGGGTCGAGGAGCGGGCCGCCTCGCCGTTCGTCGAGGTCTCGGGGGGTCTGGACGGCTACCTGGCGCGCGCCTCGAAGAGCGGGCGCGACAACATCGGACAAGCGCGGCGCCGGACCGCGCGTGCGGAGCGTGAGCACGGGCCGGTGACGTTCGTCGCGCAGTCCGCGGATGCCGGCGTGCTCGCCTGGCTGATGCCAGCGCAAGCGGGAGCAGTACGCCGCCACGGGGGCGCGCGACTACTTCGCCCAGGCACAGCACCGTCGGCTCCTGTCGGTGCTCATGGGCGTCCACGAGCCGGGTTGTGAGGGGATGTTGTCGACCCTGCACGTCGGAGAGACGCTCGTCGCCGCCCACTTCGGGCTCCGGTCCGAGAACGTGCTGCACTGGTGGTTCCCGGTCTACGACCCGGCGTTCGCGAAGCTTCGCACCCGGCTGGATCATGCTGCGGGAGCTCGCGATGGCCGCACCCGAGCTCGGACTGACGCGCATCGACCTGGGTCGGGGTGACGACGAGTACAAGCGCCGGGCACGCACCGGGGAGACCGAGGTGGCCGCGGGGGTTGTGACGAGCAGCGCCGTGCTCAGCGCGGCCCACAGGGCGCGTCGAGCGGCCGCGGCGGCCGCGAAAGCCCTCCGCTCGCGCCCCTCCTTAGACGAGCGGTGCACGCGCAGCGCCGTCGCGGCACGAGCAGACTCGCGGTACCCCTGAGCGGAGCGGAGCCGACCGCGGTCAGACGATGGCGTAGGGGTCGGGCGGTTCGCCGGCAACCTCGGAGGACACCACCCGCAGCAGCGCGGCGGAGATCCCGGCCAGCAAGAAGGCCAGTGACGACACGGTCGGGAACGCCGCGAAGTCGAAGGTCGCGAAGGCTGCGAAGATCACGACCAGGGCGGCGACGAGCGACAGGGCGAGATCTCGATCGAGCGATGCGTGCACGTCGCCTTCGTCCGAGCGGTAGCGAAGGAACATGACGCGGACCGCGGCGTAGATGCCGGCGACGAAGATGCCGAGCAGCGCGAGGAGCCCTAGCAGCCCGCTGTCGACGAGCGTCAGCAGGTACTGGTTGTCGAAGACCTCGTGCTTGGGCGCGTACCAGGTGCCGACTCCTCTGCCGAGCCACAGGTGTTGCGAGATGAGCTCCTGGGCCGTGGCGTAGTCGTGGGTCCGGTACTTGATGCTAGGGTCGCTGCCGGCGTTCTTGAAGAGACCCACGAACGTCCCCAGTAGCCCCGGGGATGAGAACTTGATGAAAACCAGAAACGCGAGCCCGGCGAGGGTCATCCCCACCCGCCGCCGGGCCGGCCAGCCGATGAGGAGCACGAGTCCTGCGCACGCGACGGCGAGGACGGCGGAGCGCGACACCGAGAACATCAGACCCGTGGCGATCAGGACGACACAGGCCCACCAGAAGCCTGGTCGTCGACCCACCTGGGCGGACCGAAAGGCGAGATGGAGGGCAACAGGCAGCATCATCGCGCAGAAGACGCCGAACTCGATCGGGTGGGCTGTGGTTCCGGCGACCCGACGCAGCCCGGAGCGGTCCAGCACCGAGGATCGAGCACGGTGAAATGCATCCCCGGTGGCCGAAGGTGAGGCGTCAGGTCGTAGGAGAACAGGAACTGCACGATGCCGACGAAAGCGACCAGGGAGCCGCCGACCACCATGACGCGAAGCAGGAAGTAGATCCGGGCACGACTGCGAACCCCGTCGGACACCGCCAAGCCCACGAATACCAGGGCGAGAGAGGTGACCATGGCGTGGTTGCCGATCGATCGCTCGTCAGGCGGAAGGTATCCGGAGGCCGCCCGGGTGTAGGACGCCAACAGCACTAGGGAGTAGGCGAAGAGCATCGTGCGCACCGGGCTGTGACCCTTGGCAGCGCCGAGCGTGGTGGTAGCTGCGTGCTGGCCCACAGGACCCCCAGCGCCAGCGCCACCAGGGAGGCCGCCGACAGCGACAAGGGCAGGCCGTTGATGACGAGCTTCGACGGCAGGACGAACTGCAGGACGACGAAGATGGCCAGGATCGTGGTCGCGTCCGCCGCGCGGGATGCTGCCTGCTGCGAGGCATCGAGAGCAGGCGGCGACGGGCGCCGAAGATCGAGGAGGGTCACTGCTCCTCCAGATGATGCTCGAGCACCCGGACCGACCGGGCAAGAGTCTCCGGCGCGGCTCCTTGCGCCGTGGGCTGGCCGCGCGCGGCGCCCTCCGACATGCCGCGGTCGGAGCGGCGGCGGGGAGCGGTGCCGGCTCCGTCCACCGTGTCGTCGCCCGCCGGCTCGGTGGTTCCAGGACCGGCCGACCGCGACTGAGCAGTGGTGCGCTCCTTGTCGGCTCTGCGCCGGCCGCGGTGGGTCATCAGGCTCTCGACGCCGTAGACGGCGGTCAGGCTCATCAGGCCCGCGAGGGCGCCGGCGGCCGCCGCCGCCCGCATCGGGCTGCTCCTCAGGGGCTGACCGGCGGTCGGCGGAACCACCGTCTCGATGGTGATGTGGGTCGAGGCGGGCGCCTTGAGCTGGGTCTGTCGTTGGTCCAGGACCCGGGCGGCCATGGCGGACGCGCTCACGGCGATGCCCTGCGCTTCCTCGGGGCTGGGGCCGCTCCCCTCGACGAAGAGGAACGGGCCGGACTCCAGCAGCTCCGGGTTCGTGCTTCCGTTGGTGACCTGATAGCTGATGGCGCCTCCCGGGGTGACGCCCACGGCGACGGCGGCCTCGGAGCTGTTCATCTGCTGGATGACGATCGACGCAGTGAGCGCCAGGCTCCCGTCGAAGTTCAACAGCGGGTTGGTGAGCGTGTTCGGTTGACTCGACTGGGTCGCCTCGGTCCCGCCGGTCAGCGGGGTCGTCAGGACCAGCACGCCCACCGACTGGTATTGAACCGGGGCGAGGTAGTAGCCCGCCGCCGCCACGCCCAGGCTCGCGACAAAGGCGGGCACGGTGATGTACCAGCGCCGGATCAGGACCAGCACGGTCTGCCAGAAGTCCATCGCTCTCCTCTTTCAACAGCCGCGTTGGAAGAGCTCGGCCTTGACGGTGGCCGCCCACTGGTAGGGGATCTGGCGAAACCAGTCCATCACCGGCAAGGGCTCGTCTCGACATAGACTTCGCCGGGGAAGCAGCGCTGGACCCGTAGCCTGGCGCGCCAGGCGTGGTCGGGCGTCGTCACGATGATGACCGAGCTCCAGTGCTCGGCGGCGCCCCGCTGCCCGATGTAGCGGGCCTCGCCCCTGGTCGTGGGCGGGACCGGGGAGAAGCAGCCGATCGTGGTCCCCGTAACGGGGGGCAGGCAGGTGTCGGAGGTGGCATCCTCAGGAAGCGTCGACTGGATGACGACCGGAGCGACGTGCTCCCGGGCGAGTTGCATGGTCACTGCATCGCGGTTCCCTGGACTGGCCGCTCGACGATCGCGTCCGCACGATCCGGCAGCGCGGGCAGGCTCGGCCAGACGAAGAGCCGGGCCGTCGTCGCAGTGAACGCGGCGAGGGTCATCAGCGTGACCAGGGCCCACCGACGTCGGACCCTCGACCGCTGCGACGCGGGGGTGGGCGCCAGCGCCGGACCGCCGGCCTCCGCGTCGGCCGACGGTGGCACCGGTCCTGGATGACGCCTCACCGTCGCCTCGGCCGGAGCTTCTTGACCGGAACCGGCAGCGCGGCGTCCGGTTCGCTGCCGTGGTCGCCGAGGTCTGGGACCAGGACGGGTGTGGAGGAGGATTCGAGGCGAGGCGCTCGGTCGGGAAGGTCGTCGACCGTCGCGGTGTCTTCGCCCGAGGGCAGGGCGTCCGGGCGCGCGAGCCGACGGGCATGAATCCGGTAGCGGAAGTAGGCGAACCCGAGACAGAGCAGGAGACCGCCCACGAAGGCCAGCAGGGCGTATTTCACCGCCTCTGACCGGTCAGCAGTGGGAGCGGTCGGCGAGACCACGTCGACCAGACCGACGTAGGTCTTCTGTGGTGCCTTGAGCGCCTTCTGCCATTCGACGAGCTTGTCTCGCATCAGCTGTTGGGCCTGGGTCACCAGTTGTTGAGCCTGCTCGGGAGACGTGCTCCGACCCGCGATATAGATGAAGGGGCCGTTCAGGCCGAGCAGGTCGGGGTTGGACCTGCCATCGTCGATGACCAGGTCCGCGGACCCGGCGGCGCCGAGCTGCTTGGCAACGGCCTTGGTGTTCATGGCTTGGATAAGGATGGCCGACGTGGTGGTGAGGCTGTCGTTGAAGTTCAGCATCGGGTTGGTGAGGTCGGTCGGCTGCGCGGGGTCGCGGGACTCTGTGCCGCCGTACTCGGTCGTCGTCAGCACCATCGTCGTGCTCGATACGTAGTAGACAGGCGTCATGAGGAACGCCGTGCCCCCCAACACGGCGCCGACCAGGATCGTCGGAATGATCACCCGCCGCCGCTTCAGCAAGGTGAGGATCGTGAGCCAGAACTCCATGCGGCTGTCTTCCCCCAGTGTCTAGATCGATTCCAAGCACCGATTCTCGGCGGGCCCGTCATCGGGCACCCGGGTCGGACGATGCTCTCCCCTATTCAGGGGAACGCGGTTCTCCGACCCGGGGATGCCTGCGTCAGGGGTCCTAGCGTGATGATGCCACCTGATTGGCGGTGGAAGGTCCTCCCTAGGACCACGCTCTCTGACCGCTGGAGGAATGAGCCGTGACGACAGCTTCCATCGAGACTCCACGCGTCCTGGGCCTGAGGGTCGGAGAGCTCGTCGAGGTGCGGAGTGCTGAGGAGATCGCGGCGACGCTCGACGAGAACGGCGCGCTGGAGGGTCTCCCCATCATGCCCGAGATGCTCGCGTGGTGCGGCCGTCGCCTCACCGTGCACAAGGTGGCTCACAAGTCGTGCGACAACATCGCCCGGACCGGTATGAGGCGGATGACCCACGCCGTCCACCTGACTGAGTCGCGCTGTGACGGCTCCGCGCACGGCGGCTGCGAGAACGCCTGCTCCCTGTACTGGAAGGAGCAGTGGCTGAGGCGAGTCGACCCTAGCCGTCCAGCTGCGCCGGCCCCGGATGCGGGGACCCGTCGGCTCCTTCCGCTGCTCGTGCAGAACGCGCAGAAGGAGCCCTTCGAGGACGGAGAGGCACGCTACTCCTGCCAAGCGACCGAGATGCTGAGCGCGGCTCCCGACCCCCTGCCGTTCAAGGAACTGCGCCAGTACGGAGAAGACGTGACGTCCGGCAATGCCAACGTCTTGGCCGTGCTGCGCTCGTTCCTGGTCGCCGTCTTCAATCGCTACCAGGATCTCAGCACGCGGTTCCTTCCGGTTTTTCTCCGAATCCGCGGCGGACTGCACTGGCGCTTCCTCAGGGGCGGCGTCGTCAGCGGTCGGACACCGACCGAGCACCTCGATCTGGTGCCAGGCGAGCTGGTCCGGATCAAGTCGCGTGAGGAGATCCTGGCGACACTGGACTCGAATCTGCTGAACCGAGGGATGGGGTTCGACGCGGAGATGTCCCGCTTCTGCGGACGGACCGCTCGGGTGAAGGCCCGTGCGACGCGCTGCGTCGATGAGCGGACGGGCCGCATGCTCATCATGAGGAATCCCTGCATCATCTTGGAGGACATCGTCTGCGAGGGCGCGTTCAAGGCGAACTGCCCGCGCGAGTTCGTGGCCTGGTGGCGTGAGATCTGGCTGGAGCGGGTGGAGCCCGGGCCGTGAGCTGGCGAAGGCCCGGCGCTGCCCCCGCAGCCAGTCCGCCCGACGCGCCGGAAGTAGAGCCGGTGCCCGGCGAGTCTCCCGGCTCGATCGGACGCAGCGCAGGTCGAGGATTCGGGTGGGCGCTCGGCGGCAACCTTGTCTTCAAGGCCGGCTCCTTCATCATGAGCCTGGTCATGGTCAGGCTCCTGGTCCCCCATGACTTCGGGCTCTACGCCGTGGCCCTGGCGGCCAACGCTTTCGTCATCCACGTGAACGACATGGGCATCATCGCCGCGACCGTCCAGTGGCGGGGTGAGGTCAAGGACATGGCGGCCACGGGGTCCACGCTTGCGCTCGGCTTCAGCCTGTCGTGGTACGCGCTGTTCTGGGTGGGAGCGCCGTTCATCGCCGAGGTGGCGGGTAGTCCGGACGCGACTCCGCTTGTGCGTCTTCTCACGCTCACGATCGTGCTGGACGGCATCACGGCCGTCTCCGTCGGCACGATCCAGCGACGCTTCCAACAGGATGCGCTGATGAAGGCCATCGCCACCGGCTTCGTCTTCGGTGCGACCGTCACTGTGACGCTCGCCGCCCACGGCGAGGGGGCGTACAGCTTCGTGCTTGGCACCCTGACCCAATCGGTCGTTGTTGCGGTGCTGGTACTGCGGATCGCTCGGCTGCCCTTCAGGTTCGGGTTCGACCGTGCGGTCGCCCGACGGCTGATCGCCTTCGGCGCCCCGCTGGCGATCGGCCTGGGCATCGAGTCCGTGCTGCTCTTCTCCGACTCGGTCATCGTCGGGCACGTGCTGGGAACAGTCATCCTGGGCTACTACCTGTTGGCGTTCAACATCTCCAGCTGGGTACCGGGAATCGTCGGTACCGCCGTGCGGTATGTGTCGATCCCGGCATTCTCGCGTCTTGCCGAAGGCGCGAAGGACGATGTCGCCCACGGGGTTCGCCAGACGGTACCCCTGATGGTCACGGTGGTGGCGCCCGTTGCGGCGGTGATGGCGACGCTGTCGCCGTCATTGGTCCACGTCCTCTACGGCCCGGACTGGGTACCCGCCGCGGAGGCACTGCGCTTCCTGGCCTTCGTGATGGTCGCGCGCATGTTCACGGCCCTGGTGTTCGACATCCAAACCGGGCTGGGCAACACCCGCGTCAGTGTGTGGCTGAACCTGGCGTGGCTTCTCGCGTTGCTCCCTGCCCTCTGGGTGGGCGCGAACACGGGAGGCATGCGGGGTGCCGCGATGGGCCACGCCGTCGTCGCGCTCGTCGTTGCGATCCCGTTGGCAACGTGGATGCTGCACCGTGCCGGGGTCGACATGAGGCCCGTTCTCCGACTGCTCCTCCGCCCGGTGCTCGCGGCCGTCACGGCGGGGCTGGTCATGGCGGCCACCTCGGCGATGCTCGACGCCCCGTTCGCTCAGCTGGTGATCGCCGGAGGTCTGGGCGGCGTCGTCTATCTCGTCCTCGCGTTCCCCGCGCAGAGCCGGGTTGCGGCGCGGGCCTGGGTGAGGTCCCTCTTGGCGGCCCGTCGGCAGGCTCGGGCATGAGCAGGCCGGCGAAGGACGTGCCAGTCACGATCGCGCTGCCGGTGTACAACGGCGCCGAGTCGGTGGCGCGGGTGATCGAGTCGGTCCTCGCTCAGAGCCACGCTGACCTGGAGCTCCTGATCAGCGACAACGCCTCGACTGACGGCACCGAAGGGATCTGTCGGGACTTCGCGAAGACGGATGACCGTGTGGTCTACCAGCGACACGCCACGAATGTGGGGCTGCTGAACAACTTCCGTAGCGCGGCAGAGCGGGCGCGAGGCACCTTCGTACGCTGGCTCGGCGACGATGACTTCCTCGAGCCCGACTATCTGTCGCGGGTGCTTCCGGTCTTCGTCGAGGACGAACGCCGAGTGCTGGTGACCACCCAGATCGCCTACATCGACGACGAGGGTGGGGAGACGTTGCACGTCGGCTACGACCCCGCTCCCATGGCTGCGGAGGACCCCGTCGAGAGGTTCGGGGCGATGCTCCGGCTGCTGACGAGCGGCTTCGCGCTCGTCGACCCGCTGTACGCCATCATGCGGCGCGAGCTCGCCGTGCTCCCGCGCCGGAACATGCTTCGCGAGGACGAGATCTTCGCAGCCCGTCTCGCCCTCCTCGGCCCGTGGGGCCACGTGTCGATGCCGTTGGCGAGCCGTCGCCGAGCCGAGGTGTCCGCCATGGAGCTGGTCGGCCTGCTCGGCGTCCCTCGAAGGCAGCGGCACGTCAGTGACGTCGTGCAGTGCCACGAGCTGGTTCACTGGATCGGGCGGTCGGCCCTCGACTCGCAGCAGCGTCGTCGCGCTCGGGCTGAGGTGCTGACGATGTATGCGCGGCGCAAGCGGAACAAGGTGCGCCGTGGCGTGGCGAAGCTGGAGCGGGTCGCGACTCGCCCACCTCGCTTCGCTCCGGGTGGGACGCGGTGAGCTCGACGGCACGTGTCGGTGCCGACGACCTGCAGTCGGCTGGGCCCGGGGCTCGGCGAGACATGCGCGTCGTCGGCCTGGACGGCATCCGGGGGCTGGCGGCGCTCTTCGTCGTGATCCACCACTGCTACCTGTCGTCCTTCCCCGGTTATCCGCGCACGACCGGCCCTTGGTGGACCGAGTGGATGATCTACGGCCATCTCGCCGTGGTGGTGTTCATCGTGCTGTCGGGCTTCTCTCTCACCATCGCCCCCACTCGTCACGGGTGGCGGCTGAACGGCCTCGGCAGATACACCCATCGCCGGGCCTGGCGGATCCTGTCGGCCTACTGGCCGGCGCTTGTCTTCAGCATGGTGATGGCTTGGGCCTTCGTCCCCCAGCCTGGCGAGGGGGCGCCCACGGCCAGGTCGGCTGTTGTCTACGGGCTGCTGATCCAGGACATCACCGGCGCGCCGAGCCCCAACGGAGCCTTCTGGTCGATAGCCATCGAGGCACAGCTCTACGCGCTGCTCCCGCTGCTCCTCGTCTTCGTTCGCAAGCGTGGTCTGGCTGTCATGCTGCTCGTCGTGACCGTGCCCGTGCTGGTCGTCGGCACCTTGGCCCCGTCGGTGCCGGTGGTCGACCTGTTCAGCCGGTTCACCCCTCAGCTGGCGGTCGGATTCGCCGTCGGCGTCCTCGCCGCTGGTGTGGCCGCGGATGAGCGATGGCAACGTGTCCCATTCCTCTGGCTCTCGGCCGCCGCAGCCGCTCCTCCGCTCGCGCTGATCGCCGTCATGGGATCCACCTGGACCATCACCCACTACTTCTGGGTCGACCTCTCGGTGATGCCGGCCATCGGCCTCCTGCTCGCATCGATCGGCTCAGGCGAGGCGAGGCGGGTCAGCGGCGCCCTCGACCTCCCTCCGATCCGGAGTCTCGGCGGGTTCTCGTACAGCCTCTACCTGGTCCATGCGCCGATCGTCGTGGCGGTGGCGGCGCTTGTGGTGGGACCTCGGATGGGCATCGGGCCGTCTGCGCTCTTGGCGATGTTGGTGATCGCCGTTCCGCTCGCGCTGATCGTTTCGCGTCTGTTCGCTTCGGTCTTCGACCTTCCCTTCCAGCGACACAAGTCATGGGCGGCCCTGCTGTCCGCGGGCAGCGCCCGCCTGCGGTCGGCGCCCTGGGGGGCTTATCGCAGCTTGCGATCCATGGAGAAGGCCGACAACTCCTCTACCTAATCTTGGTGATGCCGGTCGGTTGCGGTCGTGTCAGTTGGTCAGTCTTGGGCCCCATGCCCCCCAAACTCCCCTACCCTTTCGGCGTGCCGGAACTCCGCGAGGACCCAGCCACCTTCGTCTCGGAACGTCGGAGCAGGAGGGGCTTTCGTCGCGCGCTGAACGGTCTTGCGGTCCAGGTGTCTCTGGTCCTCGTTGCTCTCGTGGTGTTCCAGGGGTCCGTCCCCGGAACAACGCCGGCAGGTGACCTCAACGCGGCTCAGCCGGTTGTCGCCCTGGCCTCGGCGACACAGGCGACGGCCACCGTGATCCTGCGACTCCCGAAGACGCGAACCAGCACCAAGCGGCATGCCCGGGCCACGGTGATCGTGCGACCGCGCGCTTCGCAGACGGACACGCAACGTGAACGGCAGCTACGGAGTCTCAGGACTGGCAGGGTCAAGATCGTGGCAACCCACGCGGGGCACAGCCGCGTCGTTCGAGCCCGTCTGACCGGCCACAAGGCGAAGGTTGTCCTGCCCCTCCTACCGAAAGGTGTACATCGCCTCCGTGCCGTGTTCCTCGGCGACAGGCTGCTCGCCAGAATTACGTCGAATATCAAGCGTCTGACGGTCGTCAGGGGGCCCAAGGCCGCCTGCCTGTCGAGCAAGAAGGTCCCCGGCGGCACAGATCCCTGGGGCACCTGCTGGCCCGGTCCAGACAACACGGGCATCCCCGCCGGGACCAAGCTCACTCCCAAGAGCGGCAACCAGACGATCAGCAAGAACGGACGGGTGGTCGATGGCTGGGACGTGAACGGGTGCATCGAGGTCGCGGCTCTCAACGTCACTATCAAGAACAGCCGAGCCCGATGCATCACGATCGCCTCGAACACCCGCGCGCGGTACTGCCACTATGGCGAGAGCGGCGCCCTGCGCAGTCTCACCGGATGCAAGGTCGTCCGACGTCTCAGCAACAACAGCGACTCGAGGACAAACGCTCCACGACTGACGGTCAAGGACAGCGAGATCGACTGTCGACGTGCCCTGGGTAGCACGGCCATCGGCGACCGCAACATCAACGTCGTCCGGGTCGACATCCACGGATGTGAGAACGGGTTCGACGCCGACAGCTACATGACGATCGTCGACAGCTACATCCATGACCTCTACAACAGCACGGTCGGTGACCCCCACACCGATGGTCTGCAGTCTGCAGTTGGCGCCCGGCTGCGCCTGGACCACAACCTGGTCTACGGATTCACCGGCAGCTGCTCCTACCCGAATAACGGAAGCTGCAACGGCACGTCGGCGATCAACATCGGTGGCCAGCCCGACCTGGCGACCAGCAGCAACACCAAGGTCCGGTGGAACCAGATGGCCGGCGGCGCGTACACCATGTACTGCCCGATGCTGCCCCCGCGGAACTTCCAGATCACGGAGAACTACTTCAGTGAGGTGTACTCCCCCAGGGTGGGCGAGTATGGGCCGAAGGACGGCTGCGGGAAGTCAGGCATCATCTCGTCCCGCAACAAGAGGCTGAAGTACTAGCCGGCGGGGCCTGGAACCGCTCTCGCGCCCTTGAGAAGGGGCTACCAGGTGAGTGGCGAAATCGTCTTGTTCCGGTGGTCGAAGAGGGTGTTGCCCGTCGCGACGATACCGGGGGCCTCGCACCCGGACTGGACGCCGTAGGTTCCGACCCGCTCGCGGTCGGCAGGATCCGGCGCACTTTGCGAGAAGACCGTGCTGAAGCGGTTCTGGGTGATCAGGAATCCCGCGGGTCGCACCATCGGGCAATACACGGCGAAGGCGCCACCAGCGAGCAGGTTCCGAGTCACACTGGTCCCAGCGACCGTCGCGAGGTCGGGCTGGCCACCGATGTTGACCGCCGCCGTTCCGTTGCAGCTGCCGTTCTCGTCGGGGAAGATGCAGCCCGTCGAGAACGCGAAGATCACGTTGTGCTCCAGCACGACGTGGTCGCCGATCCCGGACTGCAGGCCGTCGGTGTGCGGGTCCCCCTCTTGGCTGTTGTAGAGGTCGTGGACGTAACTGTCGGTGATGGACACGTAGCTGTCGGCGTCGAAGCCGTTCTCGCAACCGTGGACGTTCACCCGTGCAACGGACAGGTTCCGGCCGCTGATGCAGGTCCCCGAATCTCCGAGCCTGCCTCGATAGTCGATCTCACTGTCCTCCAGCACCGTCCGCGACCTCCTGTTCGCGGAGGCAGAGTCGTCGCTGAGACCGGGGACCTCCGTGCACCGGGAGACTGCCCGGACGGCAGGTCTCTCCCCCGGGTGGCAGTACTCCGCGCGTGACCCGGGAGCCGTGGCCACGAAACGGGCCTTGGAGTTGCGGATCGTCACGCCGATCCCTCTGACGTAGAAGCCGCCTTCGACCTCCACGCCGTCAAGCACGGCTCCGTCTCCGGTGATCTCGACGATGTGGTCACGGCCGTTCCATTCCCAACCCTCACCCCGGGTCGCGTCAGCCGGGACCCGGGTGAGCTGTCTCCCCGGGGGGACCCCGGTGGTGCCGGGTCCCGGCCAACAGGAGCCCCACCCGTCGGCACCCCCGGGGTCGCCGTCAACGGCTGGACACGCAGCCTCCCGTTCGGCTCGCGACTGGGATGAGGGGGTGCATCCCGCTGCCAGGAGCAGCACGAGCGAGGCGGCGGTCACCCGCGTCGCCCGGCCGATCCGCTGAGCCTTCTGCCTCCGAACGGAGGTCCCCTGTCGCCCGGCTGTCATCGCTCATGTCTGAAATCGGGTGCGTGCGCTTCTCACCACGGCGCTGCGAAGCTGGGGATCGGCCTGCGACGTCGACTGCACGTGGACGGCGACATCCGACTCGGTGAGCGACCGCACGAAGGCGCTGGCGTCGTCCGGTGTGAGCGGCTCCGAGCCCCAGCGGCTGTGGCACCTGCTCGACTCCGATGCGAAGGTTCGCGCCCGGGCCGGCGCCAGCTCGTCAACGTAGGTGCCGTAAAGGATGTACTCGGAGAAGTGAAGCTCGGAGGTCATCGCGTCGATCCAGTTCCGGCCCTGCCTCGACTCGATACGATCCCGGAGCCCGTGGAGCAGACCCACATCGAGAGCCACCATCGGCGCGATGTAGTCGTGGCCGACCGAGGGACCGCCTGGCGGGAGTCCGAGCAGCTTTCGGGCCGTGTCATGCCACACGAGGTGGTCCGGCATGCCGTCGTGCACAGCATCCGTCCGGCGGTAGAACCGCGTTGCCCCATCGCGCCGAAACAGGCCCGCTGTCACCGGCCTGATGAAGGAGACGTCCGAGTCGACGGCGAGGACGACCTCGGCGTCGAGCGTGCTGGCGGCCGCGAGCTTGACGACCTGCTGGAGGATCCAGCCCCGGATCGGTGGCCACGGACGGCGGAGGTTGACCGCCTGGACCGGCGGCAGGCCGGTGAGACCGGGCATCCGGCGTACGGCTCGAGCCGCGGCGTAGGTCGAGAGATAACGGCGGGGGAGGAAGTCCGACGTCGTCGCCACGGTCAGTCGGCCCGACCTGATCGTCGAGAAGAGCCCGGCGTCACGGGCGGGCACGATGGCGTAGTGCATGACGTCGTCGCCGGTGAACTGGAGAACCGACTCGTGGAGCTCGCGGAAGAGATCGTAGTCCGGCCGGTAGGTCGGAGTGATCATCGCCAGCCTCACCACGCCGATCCTCCGCCCGGGATCGTCTGCTGCCCACTGTCTGACCTCCGGCCCCTCACGCAGATGGGGTAGACCGTGCGAAACTCAGCGCGCTGGAGAACAGGCTCGGATAGGTTCGACGAGCGCCGGCACCGACCGCGCGTCAGCCTCGACGAGCGCATCGAGTGACGGGTGGAGACGGCTCCGGACCGATAGCGACAGGCAGGTAGATGGACCGACCCAGGGCGAGTGTCGTGATACCCGCACACAACGAGGCCGACGTCCTCGCTCGCAGTCTCGTCGCCCTCCTCGGCGAAGCCGAGCCCGGCGAGCTCGACGTCGCCGTCGTCGCCAACGCGTGCACCGACGACACGGCCGGGGTGGCACGTGAGCACGGGGTTCGCGTGATCGAGACGTCGACTCCGGGGAAGCCGAACGCGCTGCGTCTCGGCGACGAGGCCGCTCGAACGTTCCCCCGCATCTACCTCGACGCGGACGTCGACCTGCCCATCGACACGGTGCGCGCCCTCCTGGACACGCTGGCGCAGCCCGGTGTGCTGGCAACCTCGCCCGTCCCGCGCTACGACCTCACCGGGGTGCGACCGTCGGCCCGGCGCCTGCACAAGGTGCACGAGCTCATGATGGCCGACCGACGAGGCCTGTCCGGCGCCGGCGTCTACTGCCTGAGCGAGGCCGGCCACGCGCGGGTCGCACCCTTCCCCGACGTCGTCTCCGACGATGGCTACGTCCACCGGAGCTTCGCCCCAGGTGAGCGGGTCGTCACCACGGGCGCGTTCAGCGTCGTGCGCCCCACCACGACGTTCCGCGCCAGCCTGCGGCGCCGCGTTCGCGTGCGGCAGGGCAACCAGCAGCTCGATGGCCTGGGTCTCCCACTCACCGAGGGGCGGCTTCGTCTCGGCTCGCTGGTCGAGCTGCTCCGGGCCCGCAAGGTCAGCGCGATGGACGCCGCCTGCTATCTCGCCCTGTTCGCCGCGGATCGGGTGCAGGTCGGGTGGCGGAGACTGCGCGCGGCTGAGGTCGCCTGGGGCACCGACGTCTCGAGCAGGCGCGCGAAAGCGCCAGGGCAGGATCACGGCTGACACCCGGCAGCGCCCGACTCCCTGTGTGGATGTCGGGTTCCGGTCAGGAGATGCTGGGCACATCGACCGGGATGATCGGCGCACCGCCAGGGCTGGGTGGTCCCGCCACAGGGCCCAGGGGCTGCAGCCACGGCGGTAGAGGTCCTCGAGATGCGAGCGCTCCTTGAGGGTGTCCATCGGCGCCCAGAAGCCGTCGTAGGGGACCGCGCGGGTCTTGCCGTCCCGCGCCGCCTTGACGCAGCCGTCCATGACCAGGTCGTCACCCTCGTCCAGGTAGTCGAAGATCCCCTGGCGCAGGACGAAGTAGCCGCCGTTGATGCGGTAGCGGCATGTCGCCGGCCGGCACCAGGCCGTTGACCCTGCCGTCGTCGTCGATCTCGACCACGTGGAAGGAGTCCTGGGGCTTGACGGCGATGAACTGCGCGACCGCGTCGGTCTGCGGCGAACTCGGTCGATCAGGTCGTTCATCGGGGCGTCGGTGAGGACGTCGCCGTAGTTGGCGAGGAAGTACTCGTCGCCCTCCAGATAGGGACGCACGCGGCGCAGCCGCTCACCGATCGCGTGTCCATGCCGGTGTCGATGAACGTGATCGTCCAGTCGCTGATGTCGGTGCTGAGCATGTCGACGTGCTGGCCGCCCTTGGTGAGGACGAAGTCGTTGGAGGCGGTCTCGCGGTAGTCGAGGAAGTAGTCCTTGACGGCGTTGGCGCCGTGGCCGAGGCAGAGGATGAACTCCGTGTGACCGAAGTGCGCGAAGTAGCGCATGATGTGCCACAGCACCGGTCGGCTGCCGATCGGCATCATCGGCTTGGGCAGGACTGGTTGTCGGCCCGCATCCGCATGCCGAGTCCGCCACAGAAGAGCACGACCTTCATCCTGCGTCCTTTCGCCGAGCGTCTGAAGAGAGGGGTCCGGAGGAGCTCATGGGTCGTCAGCCCCCTGCCGGCGACGTCGCGGCCGCGCCGGGCCGCTCCCGCGCGGTGGCGGGAGCGGCCCAGGACGTCGGGTCCCCGCGGCCCGTCAGCTCGTCGAACACCCGGCAGGTACGACGGCGCCTGGTGCTCCCAGGCGAGCTGGCTCACGACCCGCTCACGACCGAGCGCCGCCATCGCGCTCGCTGACCCCACTGTCGTCGAGCAGGTCGGACGAGCGCCTCGGCGAACCCCACGCGGACCCGACGCCGGGTCGGCGTACGACGGCGGCCTCGCCGGCCGAGACCCGGGTCTCCACCAGGTCGAAGGCGACGACGGGCAGCCCGAAGGCCATGTACTCCATCGTCTTGTTCATCGTCGACACGTCGTTGAGCGGGTTGAGCGGATCCGGCGAGAGGCCGACGTCGGCGGTGGAGAGCACGTCGGCGACGTACGTCGTCGGGCACCCGCCCGGGAAGCTCGACGTAGTCCTGGAGGCCGAGCCGGTCCCGCTGGCGACCAGGTCGTCGTGGCAGTCCCCGCTGCCCATCAGCGTGAACGAGATGTCGGTGCGCCCGAGCGTGTGCACGATGCGGTCGGCGGCGGCGAGCGACGATGTCGACACCGTCCTGCGGCCCCATCACGCCCAGGTAGGCGACCAGGTGGGGGCGCCCGCGGCGCTCGGACGGCACCGGGCTCGACCGGCTTCATGAGCCGTCCGGGTCGGGGCCGGTGCGGACGACGGAGACGTCCGTCGGGCGCCTTGCCCGCCCCGCCGCATGGCGACGCGGCGGTAGGACTCGTTGGTCGAGGTCACCCGGTCCGCGGTCGGAAGGTGGCGCGCTCGAGGAGCTTCAGCCCCGTCAGGCAGCCGCGAGCCCGTCGGGGAAGCGCGACTCGATACAGCTCGGGGCACAGGTCGTGGTGGTCGAAGACGAACCGCGACCCGTCCCGCATCCGGAACCAGCGCGCCAGCGGCCAGAAGATGTCCGGCGGGTTGCAGGCCTGGATGACGTCGAAGCGGCCGCGCCGGCGCGCCCTGAGCGCCAGCCGCAGCGTCGCCAGGAACGAGTAGGCGTACTCCAGCACGAAGCCCAGCGCGCTCCCGCCGGGCGCGTAGGCGACGGTAGCCGTGGATCGTCGACCCCGTCGACGACCTGGTAGGCGCCGGTGTCCTTGCCGCGCGGGCAGATCACCGTGACGTCGTAGCCGGCGTCGCGCAGGGTGCGGCACTCGAGCCAGACCCGCCGGTCGAACGGCACCGGCAGGTTCTGGACGATGATCAGGACGCGCGGCGAGTCGCGTCACCAGCCCACCCCGCTGTAGCCGGGCAGCGCTCGACCCCGGTCCCCGAGCCGGCCGGACAGGTCGATGACGTGCGCGGGCGCCGCGTCGCGGAGCGCGGCGGTCACCGCCTCGGTCGGCGGACGCGACCAGCACGACCTCGGCGCCCGCCAGCGCCTCCTCCGGCGTGCGAGGCGAGCAGCCGGCTCAGGTGGGGGAGCCGGCCTCGACGTGGCGGCGGTTCGCGCCGACCAGCCGGTCGGGGTTGATGATCGGGTCGTAGATGCGGACCTCGAAGCCCTTGCCGATCAGGCGCTCCGCCAGCTCGACGTTCGGGCTCTCCCGCAGGTCGTCGGTGTCCGCCTTGAAGCTCAGCCCGAGCAGGGCGACCCGCCGCTCGCCCGGTGGCGATCACCCGCTCGACGACGTCGCGGACGACCAGCTCGTTGGTCAGGGCGGTGCCGGCGAGGAGCGGCACGTCGACGCCGTTCGACGCGGGCCATGTACTGCAGGGCGCGCAGGTCCTTCGGCAGGCAGCTGCCGCCGTAGGCGAAGCCGGGCCGGAGGTAGGTCGGCGCGATGTTGAGCTTGGTGTCCTCGCAGAAGATCTCCATCACCTCGCGGGAGTCGACGCCGTAGCCGCGGAACACCCGGGCCATCTCGTTCGCGAAGGAGACCTTGGTGGCGTGGAAGGCGTTGCAGGCGTACTTCAGCGCCTCGGCGGTCGCGACCGCGACGTGGTCGCTGGTCTCGAGGTCGAGGAAGGAGAAGAGCTCCGCGACCGTGGCGCCGGGCCTTCGTCGCGGGCCGTGCCCACGACGACGAACGGGGGCTCGAAGAAGTCCTTGACGCTGACGCCCTCGCGGAGGAACTCCGGGCACATCGCCGTGCCCACCTCCCAGCCCGGGGGCCGGCTCGGCGAACACCGGGGCGACCACGTCGTCGACCGTCCCGGGAGGGACCGTGCTCCGGACCACCACCGCGTGGAACCCGCTCGCCGGGAGGTGCGCCGTGCGCCATCGCCTCCCGGATCTCGCCGGCCACGCGTTCGATGTAGGTGAGGTCGGTGCTGCCGTGGCTCGCCGGACGGGGTGCCGACGCAGATCAACGACACGTCGGCGTGCTCGATCGCCTCGGCCGCCGTCGTCGTGGCGCGCAGGCGGCCGCTCCGCGGCCCCGGCTGCTCGATGAGCTCCACGATCCCAGGTTCGACGACCGGGCTCTCCCGGCGTTGATCGCCGCGGACCTTGTCGAAATCCACGTCGACGCCGAGACCTGGTGCCCACTGTGGGCCAGGCCCGCGGCGGTGACCGTGCCGACGTACCCCAGGCCGAAGACAGCGACCTTCATTGACCCTCCGGATCCAAACGTTGGCGGTCGGGCCCGAGGTCGGACCCGACCTCTTTCAGGTTGGGACGCCCGACAGCACTCGGTCGGAGGTGTGGTCTCCATTACTCAAGACTGGGGATGGCAGCCCGGTCCCTGGGTGCGGAGGAGCCGGGGCTGAATCGGTCGGCGCCGACCTCTGCGCGCCCCGGCAGCGGCCGGATCAGGCGCGGGTGAGGTGGCGGGTCAGCGCAGCCAGCGCGTCCTCGGGCGTGAACCCGGTCGCCTCGAGCCGGCCCAGGTCCAGCGTGCTGTGCGGCGGGCGGGGCGCAGCGGTCTTGCCGGCGGCGTACTCCTCCGTGGTGATCCCGCGTCACGTCGTCGCGGCTGCGGCCGCAGAGCGCGAAGACCTCACGCGCGATGTCGGCCCAGGACGTCGGCGGGCCGCCGTTGGTGACGTTGTAGGTGCCGAAGGGCGCCTCGGCTCTCAGCAGGTGCGCGGTCGCGCGCGCCAGCTCGTCGGCGAAGGTCAGCCGCCCGACCTGGTCGTCGACGACGGCGGGGGAGGCCGCCCTCGGCGGCCAGCCGCTGCATCGTGCGGACGAAGTTGCGGCCCGTCGCCGACCACCCAGCGAGGTGCGCAGCAGGTAGTGCGCGGGAGCGCCGCCGCACGGCGAGGTCGCCGGCGGCCTTGGTCTGGCCGTACACCCCCAGCGGTGAGAGCGGCTCGTCCTCGTGTGCTCGTCCGGCGTCCCGTCGAAGACGTAGTCGGTGGAGAAGTGCACCAGCGTGACAGCCGTGCTCGGCGGCGACGCCGGCGAGCGGCGCGGGAGCCGTCGCGTTGATCGCCCAGGCGGCGCCGGCGCCCGTCGGGGGTCTCGGCCGCGTCCACCGCGGTGTACGCGGCGGCGTTGATCACCACGTCGTACTCGGCCAGGGCCAGGCCTCCAGCGCCGCCGGCGTCGGTGAGGTCGAGCTCGTCGCGGCTCGACGGACCGTCGGCGTCGGGGAACTCGGCGCGCAGCGCCCGGCCGAGCTGCCCGCCGCCGCCGAGCACCAGCGTCCGCGGCGGCGGCACCGGGCTCGACGTCGCCGAGCCGCGGGTTGGCGCGGTCCTTCTCGGAGATCTCCGCCTCGGCCAGCGGGATCGGCCAGGGGATGGCGAGCGTCGGGGTCGCCGAGGTCCAGCGCCGGGTAGGTGACGCCCGGGCGCCAGTGGTCGTTGACCAGGTAGGTGTACGCCGTGCCGTCCTCGAGCGTCTGGTAGCCGTTGGCGACGCCGCGCGGCACGAACACCGCGACGCGCGGGTCCATCTCGATGGTGAAGACCGCGCCGAAAGCCGTCGCCCTCGCGCAGGTCCACCCAGGCGCCGAAGACCCGCCCGGTCGCCACCGAGACCAGCTTGTCCCACGGCTCGGCGTGGATGCCCCGGGTGGCGCCGCGGCGCGCGTTGAAGGACGACGTTGTTCTGCACCGGACCGAAGTCGGGCAGCCCGAGCGCGGTCATCTTCTCCCGCTGCCAGTTCTCCTTGAACCAGCCGCGGGTGTCGCGCGTGCACCGGCAGCCGCAGCGACCAGCAGCCCCGGGATCGGCGTCGGCTCGACGGTGAGCGAGCTCGGCAGTCATCCTGGTCACTGGCCCTTCGCGGCGTACGCCGCCTCGGTCGCGGCCTTCTGCGGGCGCCACCAGGCCTCGTGGGCGCGGTACCACTCGATCGTGGCGGCCAGCCCCGCCTCGAAGTCGGCGTACCGCGGCTTCCAGCCCAGCTCCTCGCGCAGCTTGGTCGCAGTCGATCGCGTAGCGCAGGTCGTGGCCGGCCCGATCGGTGACGTGGTCGAAGTCGTCCGTCGGCCGGCCCGAACGGCCTCAGGATCGCCGCGACCACGTCCAGGTTGTCCCGCTCGCCGTCGGCGCCGACCAGGTAGGTCTCCCCGATCCGCCCGCGCTCGAGGATCGCGCAGCACCGCCGAGGAGTGGTCCTCGACGTGGATCCAGTCGCGCACGTTGAGCCCGTCGCCGTACAGCCGGGGCCGGACGCCGTCGATGCAGGTTGGTGATCTGGCGGGGGATGAACTTCTCGATGTGCTGCCAGGGCCCGTAGTTGTTCGAGCAGTTGCTAGAGCGTCGCCCGGACCCCGAAGCGGCGCACCCAGGCCCGGACCAGCTGGTCGGAGCCGGCCTTGGTGGCCGAGTAGGGGCTGCTCGGGTCGTACGGCGTCTCCTCGGTGAACCGCTCGGGGTCGTCGAGCGCCAGGTCGCCGTACACCTCGTCGGTGGAGATGTGGTGGCAGCCGGGTGCCGTGCCGCCGGACCGCCTCCAGCAGGGTGAAGGTGCCGACCAGGTTGGTCTGGATGAACGGCGACGGGTCGGCCGAGCGAGTTGTCGTTGTGGGACTCGGCGGCGAAGTGGACCACGGCGTCGTGCTCGGCCACCAGCGGGTCGACGACCTCGGCGTCGGCGACGTCGCCCACGACCAGCCGACGCGGTCCGCGGGCAGGCCCTCGAGCGCCTCCGTGCTCGCGGCGTAGGTCAGCTTGTCGAGCACGGTGACCGCGCTCGGTGTGCGCCACGAGGTGGCGGACGAAGTTCGAGCCGATGAAGCCGGCGCCGCCGGTGACGAGCAGCCGTCGCATGCGCCGACAGCCTAGCGTCGATCCGGTGCCGCTACGGGTGGCTCAGAGGGCCATGCGCGGAATCATCCTGGCCGGTGGGACCGGCTCGCGGCTGCACCCGATCACGCTCGGGGTCAGCAAGCAGCTGCTGCCGGTCTACGACAAGCCGATGATCTACTACCCGCTGTCCACGCTGATGCTGGCCGGCATCCGCGACATCCTGGTCATCACCACGCCGCACGAGGCCGACGGCGTTCCAGCGGCTGCTCGGCGACGGCTCGCAGTTCGGGATCTCGCATCACCTACGCCGTGCAGCCGTCGCCCGACGGCCTCGCCCAGGCGTTCCTCATCGGGGAGGACCACATCGGCGACGACGCGTGTCGCGCTCGTGCTCGGCGACAACATCTTCTACGGCCCCGGGCTCGGCACGCAGCTGCGCCGGTTCGAGCGACGTCGACGGGGCGGCGGTCTTCGGCTACCGGGTCGCCGACCCGACGGCCTACGGCGTGGTGGAGTTCGACGCCGACGGGCGGGCGCGTGTCGCTGGAGGAGAAGCCCGCGCACCCGCGCAGCCGACTACGCGGTGCCCGGCCTGTACTTCTACGACAACGACGGTGGTCGGCGCACGCGCGCGACGCTGAAGCCGTCGGCGCGGGGCGAGCTGGAGATCACCGACCTCAACCGGATCTACCTCGAGCAGGGGCGGCTCCAGGTCAGCGTGCTGCCGCGCGGCACGGCCTGGCTCGACACGGGCACCTTCGACTCGCTCAACGACGCGAGCAACTACGTGCGCACCATCGAGACCCGGCAGGGCCTGAAGATCGGCGCCCCCGAGGAGGTGGCCTGGCGGATGGGGTTCCTCACCGACGACGAGCTGGAGGAGCGCGCAGCGGCCCTGGTCAAGAGCGGCTACGGGACCTATCTGCTGGGTCTGCTGCAGTGAGTCGCTAGCCGATGTTGGGTATGCGCGGGGGCTTCACCCGATGGGTCAGTCGGGTCGCCTATCATGTCGGCGCCATGACCACAGATCACTCACACCGCTACGCCGTCGTCGTGGCGGGTGGTTCCGGCACCCGGTTGTGGCCGTTGAGCCGCAAGGCGCTGCCCAAGCAGATGCAGGCGCTGATGTCGGAGAAGAGCCTGATCGCGGAGACCGTCGACCGGCTCGAGGGCGTGATCCCCGTCGAGCGGATCTTCGTCTCCACCACGGAGAACTACCTGGAGCCGATCCGCTCGCTGCTGCCCGGGGTCCCGCGCGAGAACTACATCGTCGAGCCCGAGGGCCGAGGGCCGACGGTGGCCTTCGCGCTGCTGGCCAGCACGATCGTGGCTCGCGACCCGGAGGCCGTGGTCTTCAGCCTGGCCTCCGACCACGCGGTGACCGAGGTGGACCGGTTCCGGCAGGCGGTGCGCACCTCGCTGGAGTACGTCGACGCGCACCCCGGGGAGATCGCCGTCGTCGGCATCACCCCGACCCGCGCCGACACGGGCCTGGGCTACATCCGCGTCCGCGAGCCGGTGCAGGACGAGCCGCTCGTCTACCGGGCCGGCAAGTACGTCGAGAAGCCGTCGCTCGAGGTGGCCCGGGACTACGTGCAGTCCGGCCAGTCGTTCTGGAACGCGGCGTACTACTGCTTCCGCGCCCAGACGCTGCTCGACGCCTACGCCGACGCGAACCCACTGCTGGTGGAGCACACGGCTGCCTTCCTCAAGACCGGCGACCTGGAGACCTACCGCCAGATCCCGGGGGAGTTCCACGAGATCGACATCATCGACAGCGCGAAGTACCCGATCGCGGTGGTGCCCGGGGACTTCCGGTGGAGCGACATCGGCAACTGGTCCTCGCTGCACCGGACGCTCGCCGAGATCACCGGCTCCGACGTAGTGACGTCGGGGGACAACGCCTACGTCGACGTCGAGAGCCACAACGTGTTCGTGCGCAGCAGCGACGGCCGCCGGGTCGTGGTGATGGGGATGAAGGACGTCGGCATCATCTGCACCGACGACGCCGTCGTCGTGATCGGCCTCGACGGGCTGGAGTCCTCGCCCGAGAAGAGCATGAAGGTCCTGCTCGAGCGGCTCCGGGAGAACGGGATGGACGACCTGCTATGACGCTCACCCCCACCGAGGAGTGGACCCCGGGCGTGCTGGCCCGCCTGGCGGGCCACGAGGGCCGGCTGATCCACGTCATCCTGATCGCCACCAAGCCCGACATCATCAAGCAGGCGCCGCTGTATCCGGAGCTCGTCGGGCGCGGCGAGCTGGTCCTCGTCTGCCACACCGGCCAGCACTACGACGACAACTACAGCGGCGGCATGCTCGAGGAGTTCGGGCTCCCCGTCGACGTCCAGCTGGGCATCGAGGGAACGCTCAGCGAGAAGGTCGCGCAGATGGTCGACCGGTTCGGCCGGGTGATCGCCGAACTGCGCGCGCTGGGGCTCACCCCGCTGCCCTACATCCACGGTGACACCCTGACCTCGATGGCGATCGGCGTGGCGTCGTACCTCAACGCCGTCGCCTGCGTGCACGTCGAGGCGGGCATCCGCACGATCACCCCGCGTGCCGAGGTGCTCCAGGGATGGCTCGACGACTTCCGTGCCGGGAGCCTCGACTGGGACGCCTTCGCCGCCGCGCACCGGGACGACACGACGTTCGAGCGAGGCAGCCGGGAGCCGTTCCCCGAGCAGTTCAACACCCGGGTCTCCGACGCCGGCTCCGGCTTCCACGCGGCGCCGGTGGAGCTGGACCGTGGCTTCCTGCTCGACGAGGGCTTCCCGGCCGACACCATCGAGGTGGTCGGCAACACCGTGGTCGACGCGATGCACGCCGCGGACGACGACGCCGCGGCCGTCACCATCTTCGACCGCTACCCGCAGCTCAAGGGCGGCCGGTTCGTGCGGATCTGCATCCATCGCCGGGAGAACACCGAGGACGAGCAGCGGTTCCTGGTGCTCTTCGACGCCGTGGAGTCGCTGGTGCGACGCGGCCGGCAGGTGCTGTTCATCCGCCTGTTCGGCACCGACGCCGCGATCGAGCGCTTCGGTCTCGGTGACCGGCTGGCGGCGCTGGAGCGCGAGTTCCCCGACACGTTCATCTCCTCCCCGGTCTGGAGGCACTACCGGGACGTGGTCGCCGCCATGCGCGAGTGCGCGGTCGTCGCCACCGACTCCGGCTCCATGCAGGAGGAGATGAACATCCTCGGCATCCCGTGCGTGACGCTGCGCTTCGGCAGCGACCGCGGCGAGACGCTGCTGGCCGGCGGCAACGTGCTCGCACCGCCCGTCGACAGCGCCTTCGTGGCGCACGTCATCGAGCGGGCGATGGCGCACCCCGAACTGGGCACGGTCGAGCGGTTGTACGGCGAGGAGGTCTCCCGGCGGATCGTCGACGGGGTGCTCGCCCGTGCCGTGCCCGGGGCCGGGCTGTTCCGGGCCGAGGAGGCCCGGCTGGCGGCGCGACAACCGGCGGCGCCGACGCTGCGCCGCTAGCCGAGACCTCGAGCCGCCGGAGCACGCCCCAGATCAGCGGCACCAGCACCAGCATCACCACGCGGACCCCCGCGACCAGCATCGGGTGCGTGTCGTCCTCGCCGGCGCCCAGGGGCGCCCAGCCGGCCTGGGGTCCCCCCGGGGGGCGGAGACCGCCGTGAGCGCGAAGTGCTCGGTCGGAGTGATCGCTGCCGCCCGCTCCGCGCACATAGGTGACTGAGGAACGACCATCAGCTACCGAAGGAAGGCTGTTATGAGCAGTCAAGCGCGAGGTGAGGATCAGCCGGGGCTCTGGCGGTGAGTCGAGTCCGTCGTGGATCAGAGAGAGCGGTCCTCAGATCAGCCGCCCAGCAGCGTCACCAGCAACCAACCGCACGAGGTCCGCGCCCACGCTGCCGACGCGGCGTCCGTCGAAGCCGATGGACTATAGCGAGCTCTGGACCATCGAGGACGTCGCCTACCACCTGGGCGTCCCGATGCAGACGATCCGCGGTTGTCATCGCCTGGACGCTCGGTCTGGAGAAGGACGAGTGATCACCAGCCCGCCGCCGGTCGGCCCGTACGCGACCAACGCGGCCCTCGGCGTCCGCGTCTGCATCTGTGCAGCCCAAACCCGCGCGAATGCGCGAGCGCTGGGTGGATCTCGAACTCTTTGAGGCCCGCACCTTCAGCTCGACCGGCAACCAAGCCCCGCGCGGCATGGCACGGCTTTCGCGGCAGACCGGAGGGTGGGCCGAGCCATGCGGATCACGCCGGCGCGGTGCCTGCCCGGCTCCCCGCCTGCACCGTTGGAGCTCCTCGTGCCGGCGGGCTTTGCCGGTCGCTGGACCCAGCGTGGCTCTCGGACTACCGCGGTGCCTCGAGAGAGCCTATGGTCACCGGATGGTGCCTGGCTCCCCGACAGCACCTGCTCCGGGACGGGACCTACGCATCGACTTCTTCAGGGGCATGGCGCTCCTGACGATTTTCGTCGACCACGTGCGCGGCAACCCGTGGAACCAGTGGACGCTGCGTGGGTACGGGCTGATGACCGCCCTCGACGTCTTCATCCTGCTCGCCGGCGTCTCGGGCTATCTCGCCTGGGGCACCCGGCTCGGCTCCAGATGGGCGGACAGCAAGGACGTCCTGCGCCAGGTCGGTCGCCGCATCGTGACGGTGTACGGCGCACAGCTGGGGCTGGTGGCCAGCCTCCTGGTGTTGGCGGCGGTCGTGAGCCTGCTGTGGCCGTCGTACCCGGTGCTGCACTACCTGCGGATCGGGCCCCTTGTGCACGACCCCCTGCCGACGGGCTTGGGGGTGCTGACGCTGTCCTTCCAACCGCTGTTCTGCGGCATCCTGCCCGTGTATGTGCTGCTGCTCCCGACCCTGCCGCTGGTGGTGTGGGGCCTGCGCCGATCGTGGCTGCTGCCGCTGGGCGTCGGTGTCGTGCTGTTCGCCGTGGCCGGCTTCGGCGGCCTGGGGCTGTCGGCCGGCACCAACGACTGGCGGATCGACCCGATGGAGTGGTTCGTGGTCTACGCGGCGGGGATCGTGCTCGGCAGCAGGGTCGGCCGTGCACCGGCGCGTCTCGCCCCGCGCTGGTACACGTGGCTGGCGCTCGGGTGGCTGGTCGTCACACTGCTCGATGACGCGCCGTGGCAAGCGATCCCGACGTGGCACGATGTGCCGGCGCCGACCGTCGTACTCGGGCTGGACCTGCATGCCCAGCCGTGGACAGAGCCGCTCGGGCTGCTGAGTCTCGCCGCGGCCGTCTGGCTGGTCCTGCGGTGGGTGCCGCGCGAGGCCGGATGGCTGGGCACCGGTTGGGCGCGCGCGATCAACCGGACCGGTGCTGCATCGCTGCCGATGTTCTGGCTGGGCGCCGTCCTCTCGGCGGCCGGCACGATCCTCGCTGAACGGCTGGGTGCCTCGTTCGCCGCCTACACCTTGGTGACCGTGGTCGGCATCGCGGTGCTCCTGTGGGTCGCCCGGCTGCGCGACATCCGGGCCCGCGGGCGGTCGGCGGTCACCACCCCGGTAACGATCACGCCCACGTAGACGAACCGCCACGCCGGTGATCTGCGCTTCGCCGGGAGTCCAGGTAGCGGCACGGCTGGATCCGGTGATCGGGACCGTCGCAGACACCGTGGCATCGCCGACAAGGGGGGTAGCCGAACCGCCGACCGGTAAGGCAGGCCCTGACTGAGTAGCTGCCAAGGTTCGTTGTCGTGCAGCTCGGGCCTGCCGCCGTTGCCGTCGAGGTGCTGACGATGACCGGCGCAACGGGGACAGCCGCCATTCTGACTCGAGAGCGCCCAACCCGGCGAGGTGTCCGAGGAAGGTGCGGCGGCTAGATGTCAGGCGCTGGTCTTGTCCCCGGGTCGGACTCCGGATACGGCAGCACGGGGGTCATGCCTGAGTCCACGGCCTGTCATCTTCAACCACACTGCACCGGCACGCCGTTGCGACACCTGCAGGTGGTGGCGGTCGTTCTGCCCGAGCGCTGACGGCGGGAAAGGGCGACATGCGGCTAGGTGACTGTGAGCGGTGGATCTCTCCTCCGGCGAGCCTCAGCGGCCCGCGCCGAAAGGTCACGAACGGCGACTACATGGCCCAAAACCTGCCGTTTCTGCCCAATCGGGGGGCGCCGTTTCGCAGCCCGTCTACCACCACCATCGACGGCGTGGAGAGCCGGGTCAGGATCCGATCAGACGTCCGCGCCCTTCTCGACGAGGAGGGCGATGCGCTCAGCGATCTCCCCGGGGCTGTTCTCCTGGAGAAAGTGCTTCCCGTCGACAAGGTAGACGTCGGGTTCGAGGCCCAGAGCGGCGCGGGCTTCTTCGCCGAACGTGTCGGCGCGGAGCTCGGTGTCGCCCCGTCCCCAGACCACCTGTGCCGGGAAGCCGCGGCTGCCGAGCGTCTCGAGGACTCGACCTTCGAACTCGGCGGTGGTCTCGAAGCTGCGCATGACCTGGAGGAAGGCGCGGCCGTCGTCCCCGTGGGCGAGCAGCTCGCCGTAGGCACGGATCTCTGCGTAGCTCGGTCCCTTGTTCACTCCCTTCCAGCGGAAGAACGGCACGACGAGAGGCGAGTTCATCTGCCAGACCGCCAGGCGACCCAAGAGCGGGGACTCGAAGGGTCGCATCGCCCGCGGTTTGCGGAACGTCGACACGTTCGTGAGGGTGTTGAGGACTGTCAGCGATGAGATCCGTTGCGGGATCCGCCGGATGAGATCGAACCCGACAGGTCCGCCCAGGTCGTGCACGACCAGGTGGAACTCGTCGATTTCGAGCGGCGTCGATCGCCCGCTCGAGCCAGCCGGACAACCCGGTCCACGTGTAGTCGAAGTCCTCGGGGCGATCTGAGAACCCGAGACCCTGGAGGTCGAGGGCGATGCCTTCGAGTCCCCGACTCGCCAGTTCCGCAAGCACCTTCCGGTACAGGTAGGCCGAGGTCGGGACCCCGTGGAGAAGTACGACGGCCGGGCCGTCTCCTTGCCTCCAGATGCGGGTGCCGGCGGTTCCGGGGACGTCGAGGCGGTCGCCTCGATCGTGCCACTGCTGCAGTACCTTGCTGGTCATGGACGCTCCACGGTAACATTGGTTTCAAGGGTAACAATGTTACCGACTGAGGGTCCGGAGGGCAAGGTTGGAGTGCGATGGAACCTGCTGACGAGTTCAACTACGCCAAGGAACGCGACGACCAGCGCCTGCGGCTCCGGGCGGCGATCCTGGACGCGGCGGCGAGTCTTCTCTCCGACCGGGGCCTGGACGACATGTCCGTTCGGGCCATCGCCAGCCGGGTCGGTTCGTCGACCAAGGTGATCTACAGCCACTTCGGCGGAAAGCCCGGCATCGTCGACGCGCTCTACCGTGACGGGTTCGAGCAGCTGGCCGGAGCGGTTCGAGGGGCGGCGAACGGTGAAGGCGGCGTGCTCGAGCGTCTCGGTCGCGTCGCCGAGGCCTACCGGAGCTTCGCCCTCCGGTCGCCGCCCCGGTACGAGCTCATGTTCGGCCCCCGGGTGCGCGACCTCCTCCCCTCAGCACCGCAGCGCAACCCCGTCCTCGGCGCGTCGCAGGTGATCGCCGACCTCCTCCGCACAGGTCAGGCAGAGGGCACGATCCGGCCCGGTGACGTCCACCACCAGACGAAGTTCCTGTGGAGCGCCTATCACGCCACCGTGTCGCTCGAGCTCGTGAACTGGTTCGCCGACGACGAAGCCGCCGACAACCACCAGCGACTGACGGCCGCAGCGCTGCAATCACTGCGACTTGGCCGAGAAGGGCCGGCCTAGTCCGGTCTCGCCAGCGGCGGAGTGGTTCGGGTCTCCGCGGAACGTTGCGCTGCGTAGAGCCGACTGAAGGCGTCGGCGAGGGCGCGTAGGTCCCGGCGTGGAACATGGTTCAGGAACCGGGCACGTACCGAGGCCACGTGCACCTGGCCCATCTGATCGCAGAGTTCGGCTCCCGCCGCGGTGATGGCCGCGCGGATCAGTCGACGGTCCTCGTCGCGGCACACCCGCTCGACCAACCCGCGGCTCTCGAGCCGTTGGACGCGGTAGGTGATCACGCTTGCCTCCACCCCGAACTGGCCGGCGAGGTGTCCCATGGTCAGGCCGTCAGGACTGGCCCGCAACATGAGCAGGACCCCGTGATCGAGCAGGGTCACGTCGAACGCCTCACGCAGATCCCGATCGAGGCCGGTGAACAGATTCATCCCCGCGACCGCAAGCGGGTGCCAAGCCGCCATTTCCTCCTCATCGAGCCACCGTGGCTCGTCGGATCCCGCGCTCTCCATGTGGCCAGCCTACCGAGTTCCTTGCAATTCGAAGGAGTGTGACGCTAGAGTCCTAACTCCTTCGAATTCGAAGGACTACTACAGAAGGAGAAGACGATGCCGGTACTTGCAGTTCGTGCGATTCCGTCCTCGCCAGGAGGTTTCGGCCGAGGAGATGCTTGCGGTCAACGAGCGTTTCCAGCGCGAGGTGGCTCCGACGCTGGCTGGCTTGCAGCGTCGCGAGGCGACGATCGCCGATGACGGGGAGTGGACGCTGGTGATTCGCTACGAGGACATGGCCAGCGCCACGGACGGTCCACGCAAAGCCACCGGCCCGATCGCCCAGGAGTTCATGTCGAAGATCGACATGGCCACGATGTCTGCGGCATTCCTCCCCATTGTCTCGGAGTAGACCCGACCAGACGAACGACGAGGCGGGTGGCGGCCGGCAAGGGTCATTCATTGGTCAGAGACTGCAGGAATTCGGGCTGAGAAACTGCAGTGTGTGACCAATCGGCGAGGTGGCCGCGTGGCAGGAACTGGCATCGGGCGCACGGGGAAGACACACGTGGCAAGGAGCACCTGCTCCCTGCCACTTCCAACGTATAGCGCACAGGGGGGCTTGCCGCAAGGCCCCTGACGTGCCTCACACTTCTCGGCGGTGCTCGCTTGCCGGCGGGCGAGGAGTAGGGGGATGTCGTGGTGGAGGTCGTTGTGGTGGGGGCCGGCCCGGCGGGCCTGATGGTGGCCGCCGAGTTGAGGTTGGCGGGGGTGGACGTCGCGATCGTGGAGCGTCGCCCGACCCCGGAGCTGGTGGGTTCGCGGGCGGGCGGGTTCCACTCGCGCACGATCGAGATCCTCGACCAGCGGGGCATCGCGGATCGGTTCCTTGCGGAGGGACAGACCTATCCGGCGCCGTACTCCGGCAGCACGATGCTCGACCTCAGCGACTTCCCGACTCGCCACCCGTACACGTTGGGGCTGTGGCAGAACCACATCGAGCGGATTCTGGCCGGCTGGGTCGAGGAGCTGGCAGTGCCGGTCCATCGTGGGCTCGAGGTGACCGGCTTCGTCCAGGACGACGACAGCGTCGACGTTCAGGTGGCCGGTGGCGAGGCGATGCGCGCGGAGTACGTCATCGGCGCCGACGGAGGGCGCAGTGTCATCCGCAAGGCAGCCGGGATCGAGTTCCCCGGCTGGGAGGCGACCATGAGCGCCATGATCGCCGAGGTCCAGGTGACCGAAGAACTGCCCGTGGGCATCACGTACGACGCCAGCGGCCCCCACGGGCTGAGCATCATGGAGGACGGGCCGACCGTGCGAGTGGTCACGAGCGAACGAGAGCTCGGGGTCACGAGCGAACCCACGCTCAGCGACCTCAGCAGGAACCTGACCAGGGTCTTCGGCACCGACTTCGGGGTGCATCACCCGACCTGGATCTCGAGGTTCACCGATGCCACCCGCCAGGCAGCGGAATACCGCAGCGGCCGGGTCCTGCTTGCCGGTGATGCCGCGCACATCCACTCTCCCGCCGGTGGTCAGGGGATAGGGCTGGGCATCCAGGACGCCGTGAACCTGGGGTGGAAGCTCGCTCAGGTGGTCAAGGGCATCTCATCGGAAAGTCTTCTGGACACCTATCACGCCGAGCGGCAGCCGGCCGCGGCACGCGCGTTGGAGTACACGAAGGCGGTGAGTGCGCTCCAGCGTCACGACGTGCGGATGGCCGCAGTGCGCGACCTGATGGACGACCTGGTGGGAATGGATGAGCCGCGCCACTACGTCGGGGGACTCATCTCCGGACTCGATGTCCACTACGACCTCGGCGGAGGGCACCCGCTGCTCGGCCGTCGAATGCCCGACCTCGACCTGGTCAGTGGCGGACGCCTGGTGCGGGTCTACTCCCTGCTCCACACTGCTCGACCGGTGTTGCTCAACTTCGGACGGTCGGGGAGCGTCGTCGTGGGGCCCTGGGCCGATCGGGTGCGCTGGGTGGACGTCTCCCACGACGGCACCTGGGAGCTACCGGTGGTCGGCGCCGTTGATGCTCCAGCGGCGGTGCTGGTCCGACCAGACGGTCACGTGGCCTGGGTGGGAGACGGGACTCGGTCGGGGCTGGAGGAGGCGCTCACCACCTGGTTCGGGCCGCGCGCGGCACCGCAGACGCACGTCGATCCAGACGGCGCCTGACGCCTGTTGTCAGGGCGAGGCGGAACCGGTGGTCACCTGGACCTCGGAACACTCCTTGGCCAGGGACTGGAGCTCGGGGTCGAGGGCCTGGAGGTCGTCCAGGACCTGGTTCAGCACCTTGGGCTGGAAGTCGCGCACCGCAGCGGCGCCCTGTCGGAGCAGATCTGCGGCTTGCGAGACCGCATCGGCGGCCTCGCGACAGGCCGCTGGTACGACGACGGTCGTGTCGGATGGGGAGGGGGCGGCGGGGCTCGACGTCGAGGTGGGTGTCTCCGAGGCGTCGGAGCCGGAGTCCGAAGAGCCGCCACCGACACCGACGATGATGCCGCCGATCACTGCGCCGAGGATGAACGTGATCGCAGGGAGCGCCGCCAACAGCCACGGGCGCTTCGAGGTACTGGGGGTTTGGTCGGTGGTCATTGGGCACGCCCTGACGGTGGTCTGAGTCTTCAGCGTACGCCCCCGAGATCACGACCCCGGGTGGCGCACGAGTGGTGTAGACAGGTCAGTCATGAACGTGAGTCCCCGCTCGGCGGACGAGCCGACCGTCCAGTGGCTCGATCGCTCGGCGATGGTCTGGGTCGCCTTCTGGTTGCTGATCGGGGTCTGGACGGCTGTGACTCTCTGGCGGATCGCCGACATCGGGGACACGCTCACGACGTCGGGTGGCGCGTTGAACACCGCCGGGGAGGCGTTGAACCAGGTGGCCCTGGTTCCCGTCATCGGCGACCGCGCGGGGGTCCTCGGTCAACAGGTGGTGACGACCTCGGCCGAGGTGACCGCCCGAGGTCAGCAGGTCAAGGGGCAGCTCCACCAGCTCGCCGTCCTCCTCGGTGCGTTTCTGATCCTGGTGCCGACGGTTCCCGTGGTCGCCCTGTACCTGCCCGGGCGGCTCGCCCGCAAACGAGAGGTCGCCGAGATCCGGACGGCCCTGTCCCGCGACCGCGACGACCCGCAACTCGATCGCCTGCTGGCCGCGCGGGCCGTCGAGAACCTGTCCTTGACCAAGATGAGGGCGCTCGGTATCGGCACTCAGCCCGGCCACGCTGAGGAGCGCGCGCTGGCCGATGCCGAGCTGCAGCGTCTCGGGGTGACCCGCCCGGCCAAGCCGAGCGCGTGATGAGGTGGCCCGCCGCCTGGGCGCGACGCCGCCGGCGGCCGGCGGGCCACATCGCCAACATCTACGCACGGACCGTGGTGCGCCTGCGCTGGTGGGTGATCGGCTTCTGGGCACTCGCGACGCTCATCTGCGCCGTGGTGCTGCCGGGGCTGGGCGAGACCAAGGGAGGCGACGGACTCGAGGGGCTGCTCAGCACCAAGACGCCGGCAGTGGCTACCGAGCTGCGTTCCCTGGACGCTTTCGGGTTCCCGTTGATCGGCCGAACCGTCCTGGTGCAGCGGGACCCGGCGGGTCTCTCCATCTATGCCCAGGCACGCACGGTCAACAACGCGGTGGCCGTCGACAAGGGGTTGTACCAGGTCGGGCCCCTGCTGGGGGCACTCCCGGTGAGCAATACCCTCGGCCTCTTCCCGGGTGCCAGCGAAACCAACACCACCGCGCTGACGTACCTCTTCTTCGATCCGCGGATCTCTGCCGGGCATCAGACCCGCGTAGCGAGGTCCTACGCGCACCGCTACTTCGGTGCTCAGGATCACGTGGTCGGAATCACCGGATCGGTTCCCGCCCGGGCCGCCCAGGCGCGCATCATCAGTGAGCATCTCCGCTTCGTCGAGCTCTCGACGGTGTTCGCGATCATGCTGCTCGTGGGTCTCTCGTTCAGCTCGGTGGTAGCCCCACTGGTGGCGGTCGGGGTCACCGGTGTCGCGTACGTGATGACTCTGCGCCTCTCCGGGCTCCTGGCGGGCGTGATCGGAATCTCCACTCCCAGTGAGCTCGAGCCTGTCGTCGTCGCCATGTTGCTGGGGGTGGTGACCGACTACGTGGTGTTCTTCTTCTCGGCACTGCGCAACCAGCTCGCCATCACGTCCTCGAAGGAGGCGGCGGCCACGGCCGCGACCGCGCGGTTCGGGCCCATCGTGACCGTCGCCGGCTTTGCTGTCGCCGCTGGTACCGCAGCACTCTCGGCCGCCCATTCCAGCTTCTTCCGAGGTCTCGGACCAGCCCTCGCGTTCACCGTGCTCGTCGCACTGGTCGTGGCCGTCACCCTCGTCCCCGCCGTGATGGCGGTCCTGGGACGCTTCATCCTCTGGCCCACCCGCGACCTCAGCACCCAGGCGGATGGCTCCCCCACGCGCAGGGGGCGGCCCCGTGCATCGGTCAGGTTCTCACCGGCTACGTACTTCGCCCGAAGCCGGTGGCGGGCGGGGCTGGTGGTCGCGGGGTGCGTCGGGGGACTTGTCCTGGCCGCGCTACCACTGCTTCATCTCCAGCTGGGGGTCTCCTTCGTCAGCGGCCTGCCCGCGAAGACCGAGGTCCGGCGAGCAGCCACGGCCGCCCAGGCCGGCTTCGCGCCGGGAATCCTGTCGCCGACCGTCGTGCTGGTGGAGGGCGAAGGCATCACCGATCACCGGTCCGACCTCGCGACGCTGGGAGGCCTGCTCAAGCAGCAGCCGGGCGTCGCGGGCGTGATGGGGCCGGGCGACCAGCCACTTCGGCGAGCGGCCGGGGTCCTGCTCGCCCAAGACGGCGACGCAGCGCGATACCTGGTGATCCTCGATGCGCCACCCCTGGGTGCCACCGCGATCGACACCGTGAACGGGATCCAGGCCAGGCTGCCCGAACTGATGAGCCGCAGTGGCCTGGCCGCTGCCAGGGGCGGCGTCGCGGGGGACACCGCGACCGCCTCGTTCATCGTCGACCAGACCCGGAACGACCTCGCGCGCATTGCCGTGGCCGCTCTGCTGGCCAACTTGTTCCTGCTGCTGATCTTCCTCAGGGCGGCGGTGGCGGCGGTGTACCTGCTGGTGTGCTCGCTGCTGTCGGTCAGCGCCAGTCTCGGGCTGACCACTCTGGTCTTCAACCACTTCGCCCCCGGTCAGGGGCTCACCTTCTACGTGCCGTTCGCCGCCGCCGCGCTCCTGCTGGCTTTCGGATCGGACTACAACATCTTCAGCGTGGGACACATCTGGGGCGCAGCACGCCGGCGCCCACTGACCGCCGCGGTGGTGGAGGTCATGCCGGGGACCACCCGAGCCCTCCTGAGTGCCGGACTGGCGCTGGCCGCCAGCTTCGGACTCCTTGCGCTGGTCCCGTTGGTGCCCTTCTGGCAGCTCGCGTTCGCGATATCTGTCGGCATCCTCCTCGACATCCTGGTCGTCCGGCTGTTCCTCATGCCTGCTCTCGTCATCCTCGTGGGGCCGGCCAGTGCCTGGCCGAGCAAGCGACTGCGCATCGGCGAGTTCGGCCCGCCCTGGCCCTGGGCGACGCGAGACCACTGAGCTGCACGAGGTCTCCCGCGTGGCACCAGGCGACCGAGGCCACCGAGCTGCGGGACAGATTCAGCCGGCGGTGCGGCGTCCGTCGGCCGTCCCGAAACCAGGACTACGATCTCGCGGATGAGCAGGATCTTCACCACCAGCTTCGCCGCCGTCTATCCCCACTACGTGACGAAGGTGGAGGGGAAGGGGCGGACGAAGGCCGAGCTTGACCAGGTGATCCAGTGGTTGACCGGCTTCGACGAGCCGGCCTTGGACGGTCATCTGGCCGCCGGCACGACGATCGAGGACTTCTTCGCCGAGGCGCGCCTCAACCCGCACGCGACCCTGATCACCGGTGTGGTGTGCGGAGTGCGCGTCGAGGAGGTCGAAGACCCGTTGATGCGGAAAATTCGCTACCTGGATAAGTTGGTCGACGAACTCGCCAAGGGCAGGTCCATGGACAAGATCCTCAGGGCGTAGCGCTGGATCCCCGTCCGCGGTGGTGCTCGATGGGCGTGCGCAGGGTCCTATCGCCAGTCGAAGTACTCCCGGTGGATGTTCTTCGGTCGGACGCCGCGTTGGCGCAGTCCGACCTGGAGGTCTCGCAGCATCGCCTGGCGGCCGCAGAGGAAGACGGAGACGTCCGCCGGCTGCGCGGTCGCCGAGGCGATGATCCGGTCGGCGGTGAGGCGACCGTCGACGGCGGAGTCGACAAGGTGGACGCGGACCTTGTCCGTGGTCGATCCGATGGCGGTGAGCTCCTCGGCGAACAGTGCCAGCCCACCGGTGAAGGCGTAGTGTAGAGGTCCACGTTGCCCGGAGCCGGGTGGTCGTCCAGGGCGCGCATCCAGTTGAGGAACGGAGCGACACCGACACCTCCGGCGATCCAGACCTGGTCCCTGGTTCCCTTGGCGTGGTTGAAGCGCCCGTGGGGACCGCCGATGACCGCAGGCATCCCGGGTTCGAGGAGATGGTGCAGCGACGACGTGTAGTCACCCAGTGCCTTGACGGTGACTCGGACGACCCGTTCGGCGGGGGCGCTGGAGATGGTGAAGGGGTGCCGATGCCAGCCATCCTTGGCTTCGATGTAGACCAAGGCGAACTGGCCCGGGACGAATGACGGCGGGTCGACTGCGGTCACCAAGAGCCTCACCCCGACGATCTCGGGCACCACCACCGTGCCGGCCGGGACAACCGCGCGCGTGAGCGTCGCCGGACAGACGCTGACGACCAGCAGCCAGGCAGACGGAACCTGGGCCGTCACCGCGGCCGCAGTCGGCGGCGGGGCCTACCAGGTCGTAGCCTCGGTGCGCGACGCGGCCGGTAACGCCGGGACCGCCACCCAGACACAGACCGTCGAGGTGAACCCGGCTCCGGTCCCCCTCGGGGCTGCGCTGACCTACTCGGTGCTGGCCGGGACCGGGGGTGGTCAGCACCGGTGACACGGTGCTCAGCGGTGACCTCGGAGTCAGTCCCGGCACTGCGATCTCGGGCTTCCCGCCGGGCATCGTCGATGGCGACACCCACGCCGGCGACGCCGCGGCCGCGTCCGCCCAGGCCGACCTCGTCACTGCCTACGACGAGGTCGACGGCCGCACCCCCGACACCGATTTCGTCGGCGACCTCAACGGACGCACCTTCCACGCCGGCATCCACCACACCGCCGCGGCGCTGGCCCTGACCGGCACCTTGACCCTGGACGCCGAGGGCAACGCCGATGCCGTGTTCATCTTCCAGGTCGACGCCGCCCTCAACACCGCGGCCGGCAGCCACGTCGTCCTCAGCAACGGCGCCCAGGCCTCGAACGTCTTCTGGCAGGTCCAGGGCGCCGCCGGCGTCGGGGCCGGCCGACTCCACCTTCTCCGGCACCATCCTCGCCTCCGGAGCCATCACCCTCGGCGCCAACACCCCGCTCATCGGGTGCGCCCTGTCCTACGGCACCGTGACCCTCGCCAACAACACCGTCAGTTTCAACTGAGCGGCGGGCGGCCTCGTGCCTCGCGCAGGCGGATGTCCCGTCATCCCGGGTTGGCCGATCACGTCGTGACACCCGTCGTGTGACGGGCCGCCGACACCTGGGGATCCCCATCGATGACTAGCCTGGAGGTGTGGATGCCAAAGACGACCCCGTGACTGGCGATGTGTGGGGCGATGAGTACCGGGTTGTTCGCGAGGCGATGGACTGGGCCGAAGCCCGCGTCGTCCGAGAGACCGATCCGAAGACGACTGCTCGATCGGCCAAGGAACTGCGAGAGGCGGCCGGGCAGACGGTGTGCGCGGCAGGCATCGGCGGGGTCGAGGCACTGCGGGTGTTCGTGGACGTCTTGGAACCGGCCACCCGAGCCCAGGACGATCCGATGAACCTGGCCTACGTGCCGTCGGCCCCGACCCGCGCGTCGGTCGCCTTCGACTTCGTCACCAGCGCCGTGAACGTGTTCGGCGGCATCTGGGAGACCGGAGCCGGCGCGATCTTTGCCGAGAACGAGGCCTTGGCCTGGTTGGTCGAGCTGTTGGACTGGCCGAGCACGGCCGGTGGCTGCTTCGTGTCGGGTGGGACCAGCGGCAACCTGTCGGCGTTGGTCGCCGCACGAGAGGCAGCCCTGACGCAGCGGGGGAGCCGTCCTGCCCAGGGTTGGCAGATCGCGTGCACGGGCGAGGTGCACTCCTCGGTTCGCTCGACGGCGCGGGTCCTGGACGTCACGATCGTCGAGGTCCCCGGCGACGAGAACGGCCGGTTGACCGGCGCGAGCCTGGAGCCGATCCTGCGTACCCATCCGGACGTGTTCGCTGTGGTCGCCACCGCGGGGACGACCAACGCCGGGCTGGTCGACGACCTGGCTGGGATCGCTGACGTATGCACGGCGCATGGCGTGTGGATGCACGTCGACGGTGCCTATGGAGGGGCAGGCCTAGCCGCATCGAGCGTACGAGCATTGTTCGAGGGTGTGGAACGGGCCGACAGCTTCATCGTCGACCCGCACAAGTGGCTCTTCGCCCCCTTCGACTCGTGCGCGTTGCTCTACCGCGACCCGGCAGTCGCCCGTGCCGCCCACGCCCAGAAGGCGAACTATCTCGACCAGATCGACCGCGAGATGTGGAACCCCGCGGACCTCGCCGTGCACCTCTCGCGTCGGGTCCGGGGCCTTCCGTTTTGGTTCAGCCTGGCGACGCACGGCACCGACCGGTATGCCGCCGCGGTGGAGCGGACCCTGGAGGTCACGCGGGCCGTGGCTGAGGCCATCAGGTCGAGCTCGCACCTGGACCTGGTCTGTGAGCCCCACCTGTCGGTCCTGTTGTTCCGGCGCGTGGGCTGGGGCCCCGACGACTACAGCGAGTGGTCGCAGCGGCTGGCCCGCGAAGGCGTCATCCTGTGCCTGCCCACGACCTGGCACGGTGAGACGGTGCTGAGGCTGGCGTTCGTGAACCCGGCCACCAATTCCGAGCGGGTCATCGAGGTGCTCGAGACCTTGCGCCAGCCGCCGAAGGGGCACAAACGTCAGGTTCAAGGCTCGAATCCCTGACGTTTCTGCCCAATCGACGCCCCCACATGCGGCCCGCTGCCTCCTCGTCCACTTTCAGGGAAGCGGATTCACCAACTGATCTCGACTTCGAGTGAGCCGCTGTCGGTGCCGACCTCGATCTCGATCTCGAACTCCACCTCGTCCGGCACATCGACGTGGACCTCGAGGCCGTGACGCTGGAACTGGATCTCGTTGTGACGCGAGAGAGAGTCGGCCAACCGCCGCAACATGGCGGCTGCCTCCTCGCGGGTCAGGTGCTGCTCATCCTCGATCTCGATCAAGTCTCCCATCGCAGCACCGTAGCGCAGCACGTCCATACCCCATGCGTGGCCTGTCCTCGTCTCGATCCCCGGGTGACTGTCCAGCCGCTGCACTCTGGTGCGTCGAAGCGGAACCGGGTTAGCCTCGCGTTGAGCGAGAACCAGAGCACGGGCAGACGCCCGTTCCTGACGACGTTGTTGGAGGCGCAGTGAAGATGAGAAGCAGGACGATGACAGTGGCGCTGGCCGTCACCACCGCGTTCACCCTCGGGGCTGGCACCACAGGCGCCGCGCTGGGTGGGCCGGGCAGTGGGCACGGGCACGCCGGGTTCGACCCTGGACCCGTGGTGGCAGACCCAGCCGGGGTGATCGACCTGCCGGCTCGGTACTCCTACGACGTGCTCGTTCGCGACTGCGTCGACGACGTGACGTCGACGGAGTCCGGCGCCACCTTCGGGATGCCGAGCGACTTCGACAGCAACCAGCTGGTGCGCGGCGCCCACGGCCGGGTTCAGCTGTTGAACGCCCACGAGCTCACCAAGCCGGTCGACGGCGACTACCAGGGGGATGCGGGCAAGTGCGCCGTACCGGAGCAGGCAACCGTCGATGACGGCGACAGCGATGGCTGGGGCTCAGTTTCACGGCTCACCCTGGGCAGGGACGGCACCACGGTGAAGCGTCGTGAGCTGATCGCCACGGGCCTGCACAATCTGTGCGCCGGAGTCATGACGCCGTGGGGCACCTTCCTCGTCAACGAGGAGTTCCCGTTCCTCAGCGACCCTGAGCTGCGTTCTGGCTGGGTCTGGGAGATCGACCCGAAGACAGGTGCTGAGACCAAGCTGACCGGCATGGGCCGATTCAGCCACGAGCAAGAGGTCCGCTCCAGTGGCGCCTGGTACCTCACCAACGACCGAGGGAACTACCAGTACCTCTACAAGTTCGTCCCGCGGCATCAGAAGGACCTGACCACGGGACAGCTGTACGGGCTCGACTTCGACCGAGCGACCAACACCGGCACCTGGGTGAAGCTGGACGACCCCGCCAACGCCGAGTCCGAGATGGCCGCCAAGGTCGGTCCTCCCGACGCCACCAACTCCTTCTGGAAGCACGAGGGGATCATCAAGGCGAAGCGCGGCAACGGCGTGGTGTTCTCCGAGTCGGCCTCGGGCAGCGACCCCGGCCGGGTCTGGCACCTGGCGGACAAGAAGAGCGGCGTCACCGGCAAGGTGCTGGTCGAGGGCGACTTCGCGAAGCTGAGCCGGCCGGACAACGTGCGCTACGACAGCTCCGGCAACCTCTACATCTTCGAGGACAACGGCAGCGCCCTCGGCAACCCCGCCACGGGCGGCAACAACGAGGTCTACGTGCTGCCCAAGGGCACGTCGGGCGCGGAGAACCTGGTCCACTTCGCCACCGTCCGCGGCGGCGGCGAGGGCACCGGCCCGGTGTTCTCAGCCAACGGCAAGCTGCTCTACCTGTCCATCCAGGACCAGGCGCAGGCCGACGGCTCCGACAGCCGGGTGATCGCGATCCACGTTCCGAAGGGCCACAGCAAGCACTGAGGCCTGATGGTCGATGGCCCCGCGCCCCGGTGCGCGGGGCCGTTCGCGGTCTGCGCCGCCGACGGGCCTACTGCCCCCCGGACATGTCGATGCAGGTGAAGACCTGCACCCGGCCACCGAAGTTGAGGTGGGGGTGGCCCTCGCACAGTGCGGCCGCGGCATCCAGCGAGTCTGCCTCGACGACGGTGTAGCCGGTCGCGGGGTCGGTCCCGAGAGGTCCGTCCCCGACCGGGCCACCCGTGAGGTGCTTGGCCTCACCGAAGGGTGCGCCGCCGTCAACGATCGCGGCGCCCACCCGGCCGTACCATTCACCCCACTCGACCATGATCTTCTCCTGTTCCTCGGGGCTCGCTGCCATCCCCATGCCGCCGGTGTAGAGCACCATGAACTTCGCCATCTCAGCCTCGCTTGTGGTCGGTGGTGATCTGTCACGGTAGGACCGGGCCGACCATCCAGCAAGGGCCGCCGGCTCAGGACCCGCGTTCCTCGGCCACGCTGCTGCCGCCGTCCACGACGAGACACTGGCCGGTGACGTACGACGCGCCGGGTGAGGCCAGGAACGCGATCGCGGCAGCGACCTCGCGCGGCTCGGCGCTGCGGCGGAGCGGCACCTGGGCGCCCTCCTGGACCTCCTGCGGGGTCTGGGAGCCGGTGGCAACCCAGCCAGGGGCCACTGCGTTGACACAGATCTCGCGCGCGGCGAGGTCGACCGCCAGCGCCCGGGTGAGGCCGACCAGCCCGGCCTTCGCCGCGGCGTACCCCGGGTTGGCTCGCATCGCCATCACCGGTCCGGTCACGCTGGCCACCATGATCACGCGGCCACCCGGCCCCATCAACGGCAGGGAGGAGCGGGTCACCAGATAGGCGAGGTCGAGGTTGCGCTCCATGATCTGGCGCCAGCGCGCCGGGTCGATCTCTTCGAGCGCACCGTCGTCGCTGGTCGGGGAGGCGACGGAGGCCATCCCGGCGTTGTTGACCAGAATGTCCAGGCGGCCGTGCCGGGACCGCACCTGGTCGATGGCGTGCTGGACCGCCGCCGGGTCGGTGAGATCGGCGACCAGGGCCAAGGGGGTCCGGCCGGCGACGGCCAGCTCTCGCGCCCGGTCGTCGATGCGGTCGGTGCTCGCCGCCAGCACGACCTCAGCCCCGAGCTCCACCAGGACTCTGGCGGTGGCGAAGCCGATGCCGGTGGGGCTGCCCGCTCCGGTGACCAGCGCGACCCGGCCGGCGAGGTCGAAGGGGTGAGGCATGCCGTGATCGTGCCACCTCTCGCCCCACCGTGAGCGGGAGCCCTGTCGACCCGGCCGGCAGCACGCGCTCCGCGGGTGGTCAGCGGTGGTCGGGCCGGCGACCCACCACGAACAAGCGCTGGGTGGTCTCGTCCCGGGAGGAGACCGGTCCCCGGAGGTACCACTCGACGTCGACCAGGCCCGCGGCCTCGACAACGTCGACGACGTACGCCGGGTCGTGCAGCACGAAGGTGAGGTCGACCCTGCGGCCGTACCACTCCTCGACATGCCGGACCTCGGCTCCGGCATGAAGCCCGAGGACCAGCCAGCCCCCCGGATCCAGCGGCCGCGCCAGGGCCGCGACCGCGGCGGGCAACTCGGACGCAGCGAGGTGGATCAGCGAGTACCAGCTCAGCACGACCGACCATCCCGAGCTGGCCTCGGGTCGTGTCAGGTGCCGAAGGTCGCCCACCTCGAAGCTGCGCCCGGGGAAACGGCGGCGGGCCTCGCTCACCATCGCCGGAGAGAAGTCGATCCCCGTCACCTCGGCGCCGCGGTCGGCCAGGTAGGCGGTGACGTGTCCGGGACCCGCTCCCACCTCCACGACCGCTCGGCCGTCGGCGTGGGCCGCCACCCGGTCCAGGAGCCAGGTCTCGAACGGCTGCCTGCGGAGCTTGTCGATCGCGTCGTCGGCGTAGTCGGGGGCGACGGCGTCGTAGGACGCCAGGACGTCGGCGTCGCGCCGATCAGCGCCCCCGGCGATCACGGCCTCGCGGTCGACACCGCCTGACCTCGCCGGCTCGGCCTGCTGCGGAACCGGCCCCAGCATGTGGACCCACCGCCGGTCCTGCTGACCGGGTGCCAGCTCGAGCTCATGGACGAGTGACTGTGGCCGACCCGCCATCCGATGCAGACACTCCTCGACCTCGCCACGGTCGTTGAACACGTGCAGCCGATCGGTGCGCGTGCGCAGCTCGCCTGGTGCCTGAGCGCCGCGCAGCAGCAGCACGGTCAGCAGTGCGCGCTCGTCCGGGGCGAGCTCGAGGCGCTCGTCGAGGGTCTGGTGGTACTTCAGCGTCCGCCGTCCGGTGTCGGACCAGACGATCCGCAGCAGTCCTCGTTCCTTGAGCGAGCGCGTCGTCTGCTCGACCGTGTGCTCGTCGAAGTCGACGACCGGGTCGCGGCTGCTGGTCTGGTTGCAGGCCGTCCGGAGGGCATTGGCCGTCAGGGGGTAGGACGCCGGCACCGTGGTCTGCTTCTCCAGCAGGCTGCCGAGGATGCGCTGGTCTTCTGCGTCGAGAATGGGCAGTTCACTCACGCAGACGACCCTAGGGCCAGTGGCGCCGCGTGTCCCCGGTCCCGCATCCCCGCGTTCGTTGGCGACTGTGTGGGGGGTCACCCGGCGCCGCTGTTGCTCTGCACCCCTTTCAGGCGAATAGTCGAAGCCGTGGGCGCACGCAGAGCGCGCCGATGACAACACGGGGACAGGCGAGCTACTTGCCGCCGATTGCCACGCACCTTCGCTGGCCCATGGCTGGCCATCAGGCATTCCGCCTGGTGGGACGAAGGAGGGCACCATGAATCATCGCGCGGGCTTCCGAGGCTTCATCTCGGGCGGAATCGCAGGCGCACTCGTCCTTGCGGCGACGGCGGCGGCGGTGGGGGCACCGCCCGGCGGGGGCGGCCAGTCGGATGCCGGCTCTCTCTACTCGGACCTCGTCGTCGCTCTTCGAGCCGAGGACGGCACCCCGATCCTGACCGAGTACACGGTGGTGGGCGAGGAGGGCACCGCCGTCGAGTACTGCGTGCAGCCCGTCTCCTACGCGGCGGTGCCCGGCGTGACATCGATCGCGAACCCGCTGGACGGACGTCCGGTGTGGCCGCTTCCGCTGCAGGGTGAGTGGATCGACAACCCGGTGGACCCGCTTCCCGTCGACGAGATCGAGGCCTGCGACCCCCAGCCCCAGTACGCCATGTTCGTCAGTGAGGCGGAGCTGGAGCGGTTGAACCTGACGCGAACCAGCGAGGACGTGCTGACCAAGAAGCTGAGCGACGTCAAGACCAAGCTCACCTTGGCCAAGACAGTCAGTCTTGACCCGGCAGGACGGCTGTCCTTGGACGGCCTGCCGCTCGACGCAGCCCCTGAGTACGCGGCGATCTACAAGTCGTTGATGACGACCGGCACCGTCCCGGCGCTTGACTTCGGCGACATCGGCTACGACAACTGGCAGCTGGCAGCAGTGGCCATCGGGACAGCGGCGAGCAAGGGCGTGCCGTTGACGGTCGACTCCGTGCAGTACTACAACCGCGCGGTCGGCTTCACCACGTCGGACCCGCTTCCCTCCTGGCCCGGCCTGGAGTTCATCAACTCGGTCGACCCCGACCTGGCAACCCCGATGCCTGTGGACGTGTTCCCGGGTGGAGAGAACTTCGTCGACTACAGCGGATTCAGCTACAACCGTGGCGATACCTTCATCGGCAGCGTCACCTGGCTCGACGTCGCCACGCTGACCTGGCACGTCACTCCAGTCCTCGACGCCATCGACTGGACCAACCTCGCGAGCACAGACGGTCTCGACCAGGACGCGGTCAACCACCGCACCCTGACCGGTGTCACCGCCTTCGCCCAGATGGCTGACGATGCACGCGCGGTGATCTCCTACCTCCACGAGTACGAGGTCGTCCTCCCGGGCTTCTACATGGACCCCGTGCTCGTTGACACGACCCAAGCGCAGATCGACGCGACCACGCTGCCCGCGGTCTCGGTGTCCGCGCCGGCGCTGGCATTCCAGACCCTGCCGTTCCAGGCGACCGCCTCGCTGTTCAACCCCTGGGGTGGTGAAGTCATCGACGGGGCGCGGCTGCGTGTGACCATCGACGCGGCCACGGCGCTGGTTCCGAACGACGTTGCCGTGAGCACGTCCGAGGGAGCCATGACGCTCTCGGCACAGGGCGGCGACCTAGTCGGTTGGTGGGGCCCAGATGAGGGCTTCGCGATGGCGCTGGGCTATCGGCACGCCATCGACCTTGATGTCACGTTGGCCGATGCTGCTCCGACGGGCGGCTACGCCGTCACCATCGAGCTCGTCGACGTCGCCGACCCGACCGGTGTTCTTGCCTCGGACAGCGTGGCCATCAGTGTCAACGCCAACGTCACCACGGCCATGTGGGGCGCGGAGATCCCGGTGCGGGCCACCCAGGCCAGCTACGTCATGGTCCCCGTCCGGGTCTACGCCCCGACGGACCAGGACGCAGTCCTGACATTCGCGCTGACCGGCCCTGGGGACGACCCGACGACCGATCTGCTCGAGGAGCTGGCGGCAAAAGACGCCAAGGTCTACGCCAGCGACGGCGACGACATGGTGCCGATGCCACTGAGCTTGACCGGTCAAGACCTGCTGACAGGCACCTGGCCTGTCTCGCTACACCCGGGCTACAACGACATCGAGTGGTATCTCATGGTCGCTGAGGGGGCGCCGGTCGGTCAGTACGGCATTGACGCGGGCATCCAGGTCGGAACGGATCTGGCTGAGCCGCAATATGTCTCCTTCGCTGCTCCCGAGCAGCACGGCTCGAAGCCTCCCGACGCGGGTGAGGACACGGCCGTGCCGATCGTGACCATCACGCTCGATGCGCTGCTCGCCGACTCCGTGTCGTTCAGCTTCACCGCCAACGAGGAGGTCGTGAGCCTGTCGTGCCAGCTGACCGTCGACGGCGTGAAGGGTGCCTGGGAGGCATGTGACTCCGGCACGATCACCTACACGGACCTCGAGCCGGGCGCCTACACGTTCGCGGTCAAGGCCACCGACCTGGCCGACAACACCGCGACGTACATCAAGAAGTTCGTCATCGATCCGGACACCCTCGTGGTGAGCGGTCCGGATCAGCTGGACTGGGTGCTCGACAGGAACGTCACGTTCGTGCTCGACAGCACGGCTGACAGCGCGACCTACGAGGTCGCCGTGAACGGCGGGGCGGGCCCCGCATGCGCGGGCGACACATGTGTCGTCAACGGCCTGCGGGCCGGTGCGAACAGGATCGAGGTCACCGCGGTGACCGACGTGTCCGCTGACCCCACTTCGGTCGTCCGAAAGGTGTTCGTGCCTCGCGGTGTCGCCGACCTGAACCGGTCCACCGGATGGACGATGCGCCACAACGCGGATTCCCTGTTCGGCACGCTCGGCGTAACCAGGCTCAAAGGCAGCTACGTCAAAGCCTTCGGCGCCTCCATCAAGCGGGTTTCGCTCGCGGTCACCAAGGCACCGCTCAGCGGCAAGGTGCACGTCTATCTCGGCACCAGGCGGCTGACCGACAAGCCGATCAGTCTGTCCGGTCGCAAGGTGAACGGAAAGCTCATCCCGGTGAAGACCTTCGTGAATGCCAAGCGGGGGATCATCCGGGTGGTAGTGGTGAGCAAGGGCTCTCCGGTCCGGATCGAAGGGATCGGTATCGCCCGCCGTTGACCCCGTTCTCCGGGGGCACTGACACGAGGGCCGCGCCTGCCAGGCGCGGCCCTCCGTGTCGCTGCGTTGTCCGCCAGCTCTCGGCCCGATCCGGTGATCCGGTCGCTCGGCTCGTCGGCACTGGCCACGGTTCTCACTGCTGCCTCACAGGGCATTCATAGGAAGGTCCGGGACGCTCGTCCGGTGCAGATCCTCGGAGACGCCCAGCGGGGTCGGCTCGGCGTCGCGGTTGCCGACGTCGTCGGCGAGGCCACGGGCCGAGAACACCGCGTCGATCCCGTGCTCGCTCGCACCGGGGGCCCGGCAGGCAACGCGCTGCTCACCGCCTGGACGGCCGCGGTGCTGCTGGCCCTCTCGCTGGCGGAGCTGCTGACCCTGGTCAACGTCCGCGGGCTGATCTCGTGGCACGTTGCCATCGGGGCGCTCTTGGTGCCGCCGGCGGTGATGAAGACAGCGAGCACCGGCTGGCGGATGGCTCGCTACTACACCGGCAGCGCGCCGTACCAGGAGGCTGGGCCGCCGCCCCTGCTGTTGCGGCTGCTGGGACCCCTCGTCGTGATCTCGACGCTGGGGCTCCTGGGCTCGGGTGTGCTGCTGGTGCTCCTGGGTGAGCCGACTGCCCGCCAGAGCCTGGTCTCGTTCGCGGGGCTCCGCGTGGACTGGGTCTCGGTGCACCAGGGCTTCTTCGCGGTCTGGGTCGGCGCGACCGGGCTGCACCTGCTGGGACGCATCGTCCCCGCGTTGCGGATCACCGTGGCCCGGGGGAGCGCGGGCAGCGTGCCGGGTAGCTGGCCCCGGGTGCTGCTCTTCCTCACGATGGTGGCCTCCGCAGTCGCGTTGGCCGTCGCCCTGGTCCACGCCGACGGTAGCTGGGTCTTCGACGGCTTCCGGATCGCGCACTGACCGATCGCCGGCTTCGCGGGTGGTGGGCGCGCGCACGGGATACTGGTGCGTACGAGTCACCAGGTGACCCGTACGCACCAGTATCCCGGATCCGGACCTGGACGAAGGGGTGCGTACGGTGGAGTCATGTACTCCGGGCCCGGGCAGTTCGAGGGGAGAGCGAGGCCGTGACCGCGTCGATCTTCGCCGCCGCCGGTGGCGCCGACGCGATGCTCGCCCTGGCGCAGGCCTGGCATCGACGCTGCCTGGCCGACCCCGTCGTCAGCCATGCCTTCTCCCACCCCGGGCAGCACCCGCAGCACACCGAGCGGTTGGCGGCGTACTGGGGCGAGGCGCTCGGCGGTCCCCGCGAGTTCAGCGACTCGATGGGAGACCACAGCCACGTGCTGCGCCTGCACGCCGGCAACGGCGAGCACCACGAGATGGACGAGCGCGCTCAGACCTGTTTCGCGCGGGCCCTCGACGATGCGGGACTGCCGGAGGACGACGTCTTGCGGCAGTCCCTCAAGGACTACTTCCGCTGGGCGACGACGGGAATGTCGGCTCACCCGGAGTCCCCCGACGACGTCCCCGACGGGCTGTCCGTCCCGAAGTGGTCGTGGCAGGGGCCGGTCGCCGGACGCGACTGACGCCGCGGGTCAACCGGGCTGGTCCCCGATCGTCCCGGCATCGACGGTCCCCCCGACAGAGGTGACGAGCGTGATCGAGAAGACGTCGGGAACCTTCCCGTCGAGCCGAGCGATCAGGTCTTCGGTCGGTGGCAGGATGCCGGACTTGCGCAGTTGCACCTCGAACGTGGCGGACTTCAGGTCAAGGGTCTCGACGCTGGCGCGCGTGGTGCCGTCGAGCCAGGCGTCGGCCTCATCGTGGATCGTCTCCTCCCAGGCGCCCACGAAGTAGTTGGCTGCACTGTTCAACCCGAGCGCGACCGTGACCACGACGAAGATCACGCCCAAGGTGACCTTGGTCCTTCGGGGGTTGCGCCTCGAGGCCGCAATGATCTCCGAGGAGTAGCCCAGCACCCCGAAGGAGAACATGCCGGCGAGCACCAGAGAGACCAGGTTCGACACGAACAGCACCAGCGCGCCGGTCCCGAGGCTGAACTCCCCCTGGCCGAAGCAGACGCCCGCCACCGCGAGCGGCGGCACGAGCGAGATCGCGATCGCCACGCCGGGGAGTACGGCGGCCACGTCCCGCCGGGCCAGAGCGATCGCCCCGGCAAGTCCGGTGGCCAGGGCGGCAATCAGGTCGAGCATCCCGGGGGAGACCCGGCCGGCGATCTGAGTGTTGGCCAGGGGATTGAAGTTGCCGGGGAGGAAGAACGAGAAGACCATGCCGATGAAGAAGACCAGGACGGCCCCCGGAGCCGTTGCGCTCACGCTTCACCGCGGCGAGCGCGATGCCCATGATCGGGGTGGACAGCGGGGCGATGATCATGGCGCCGATGACAGTGGCGGTGGAGTCGGCGAGCACTCCCGCCGACGCGATGACTGCCGAGAGGGTTAGCATCGTCCAGAACGCCGATCGCTCGGCGCGGACGTCACCCGAACGAAGCTCGAGGTCGTGGGAGAGCTCCTCGAGGGTGCGACGCTGTGCTTCTGGAAGCAGCCAGGCTCGTAGGGCGGTCGTCATGGCCTGAGTGTCGGGTGCTCTGGACGTCGCCCGCGGCCGCACGACCGCGTGTCGCGAGACGTGGTGCACGATGTCCCGAGCAGGAACGAGTCGTCCAGGGAGGCGCGATGAGTAGCACGGGAGGGCGCGGTCGCGAGCGCCGGCTGATCAGCCAGGGCTCACCGTTCGAGGCCGAGATCGGCTACTCGCGGGCGGTGGTCGACGGCGACTGGGTGTTCGTGTCCGGCACCACCGGCTTCGACTACGCGACGATGGAGATCTCCGACGACGTCGCCGAGCAGGCCGACCAGGCCTTGCGCAACATCGGCTGGGCCCTCGAGCAGGCCGGGGCGTCGTACGCCGATGTGGTGCGGGTGCGCTACCTGCTGCCGCGGCGCGAGGACTTCGCGGCCTGTTGGCCGGTCCTTCAGCGCTACCTCGGCGAGACCCGGCCGGCCGCCACGATGCAGGTGTGCGACCTGCAGGACTCGCGGATGCTGATCGAGGTCGAGGTGACCGCCCGGATGCGCTGACCCTGGCAGCTGTTCGGGCCCCCGGCAGCTACTCGGAGACGTGGTGTGGCGCGAGGTGTGGAAGCCAGTTGATGCGGTCAGCCGTGGTCGTGCCCGTCCAGTCGCCGGACTCGTCGCGCACCAAGGAGATCCCGGTGTTGTTGATGCGGAACCACCCCGCCATCTGGCTGATCCCGAGGAACTCACGCAGCAGGTACTGCGTGAACCACCCGTGCGTCACCAGCGCGATCACATCCTCGGCGGAGTGCGCCTCACGCAGCTCAGCGACCACGCTGCGAGCCCGCTCGACGTACGACGACTCACCGGCCTCGAACGGCCCGGGCCACCAGCCGTCGTGGCCCGCCTCAGGGGGCAGCAGCAGACGTGGGTAGAGCGCTGCGAGCTCCGCGCGGCCGGACCCTGGATGTGCGCGGTTCTGCCCGTCCGCACCGGTCTCGTGGGGCCCGCCGCACTCGAAGAGTCGAGGGTGGGCACGCAGCGGTAGGTCGAGGGATTCGGCCAGCGGCGCGGCTGTCTGGACGGCGCGGGCCATCAGGCTCGTGTAGACGTGGGTGACGGGCCAGGGCAACGTGTCCGCGGCCACCGAGGCCAGTCGCGCCGCCTGCGTGTGGCCGAGGTCGGTCAGCCGGGTGTCCGGGTCCCGCCCGCCGTCGGCACCGGTCTGCGCGTAGCGCAGGTTGTTGGCGGACTGACCGTGCCGGATGAGGACGAAGTGCACCACCGCAGTGTGCCACCGGCACCCGAGCGGACCGAAGCCGGTGAGTACGACGCGCCAGGCACGTCGTACTCACCGGCATCTGGAGTGACAGGTGGCGCTCAGCCGCCCGCGAACACCTCCGTGACCCGGTCGATGCCCGGCGAGGGCAGCGGTGAGTTCGCGCCGAGGTAGGCGATGAACGCGTCCAGGTCCACACCGCCGCCGATCCGCAGCGACGGGTCGACCTCGGCGAAGACGGTGAAGTTGTCACCGCCGTCGACCAGGAAGTTGTTCACCGTCACCTGGTAGGTCGTCGTCGGGTCGATCGCCGTGCCGTTGAGGGCCAGGTTCGTCACCGAGACCGACGTGCAGTTGTTGGCCGCGTCGACGGTCCGGTCGAAGGTGTAGGTCAACCCATCGGAGACGCCCAGGAACAGGACCGGTCGGCTGGATCCCGCCGGCTGGCACTGCTGCTCCAGCACCCGCTGGATCTGGTCGCCGGTCATCGGGATGGTGGACAGCAGGTTGCCGAACGGCTGCACGTTGAACATCTCGGCGTAGGACACGTCCCCGCCCGTGCCCGCCGGGCTGTCGTAGGTCAGGTCCGCACGCACGCCACCCGGGTTCATCAGGGCGATCTGGGCGCCGTTGTCGGCGGTCGCCCACAGCTGCGCGTCCGCGATGGCGTTGCCCAGGTCGGACTCGAGCTGGCGGTCCCCGCGCCGGGTCAGCGACTCTGCCACCTGCCCGACGACGACGTTGCCGACGACGTCCGAGAGCGACTTCCACTTGGCGATGATCGAGGTTTCGACGGGGTCGGGAGTCACGTCCTGAGTGACCACGTGGTTGACGACCCGGGTCTGCCCGCGGTTCACGTCACCGGTGCGCTTGCTGATCTTCAGGTTCATCTCGGAGATGATCCGCCCGAACGAGAAGGCGCTGGTGACGGCTCGCGGCCGACCTCGGGGGTCGGGGATCGAGCAGTTGTAGGGCTGGTGGGTGTGCCCGGTGATCAGCGCGTCGATCTCGGGGTGGAGGTTCTCGGCGATCTGGACGATCGGTCCGGAGATGCCCACGCACTGGTCGTAGGTGCCCGACTGGATGCCGCCCTCGTGCAGCAGCACGACGATGGCCTGGACGCCCTGACGCCGAAGCTTCGGCACCAACGCGTTGGCGGTCTCCACCTCGTCCATGAAGTCCCAGCCGCGGATGCCGGCCTGCGCCACCAACGCATCCGTGCCTTCGAGCGTCATGCCGATGAAGCCGATCTTCTGGCCCTGGACCCGCTTGATCCAGTACGGCGGCAGCGGAGTGCGCCCGCGGGCATTCTTGACGTTGGCTGCCAGCCACTTGAAGTCGGCGCCGGGGTAGACCTCACCGTCGATGTAGCAGCCGTCGGTGGGGTGGCAGCCGCCGTCCTGCATCCTCTTGAGCTCGGTCACGCCCTCGTCGAACTCGTGGTTGCCGACGCTCGAGACGTCGAGACCGAGCGCGTTCAGCGACTCGACGGACGGCTCGTCGTGAAAGAGGCCGGACAGGAACGGCGAACCGCCGATCAGGTCCCCGGCCGCGACCGTCAGGCTGTTGCGATGGCCCTTTCGGAGGGCAGAGAGATGGGTGGAGAGGAACTCCGCCCCGCCCGCCGGCACGTCGGCTCCGTCCACCGAGACGGCGCCAGGCGTCGTGGACTCCAGGTGGCCGTGGTAGTCGTTGAACGACAGCAGCTGCACGGAGACCGTGCGGCTGTTTCCATGTCCATGGTGGTGGCCACGGTGGCCGTCACCTGCTTGGGTGCCGGCCTCCGCCGGACTGGTGGCGGTGGCGACCAACCCCAGGGTCAGCGTCGCGGCGGCTGCAGCAGCCAGCCAACGGCGTGACCGCCGTCGGCTCGGATGGGCGTTGCTCAGGCTCATGCGCACTCCTTGTCGGATTCTCGTGCACCGTGGAGAGCAGCCCCCGACCCATGAGCGGGACGACATTGTCCCCGAGCGGTGCGATGCGGCTCACCATGCCACGGGTGTCCCGTCACCGCCAGGGTCGCGGAGATGACAACTGAGCACAGCGAGGTCGTCGCCGTGAGGCTCAGCCGGCCCGCCGCGGCAGGCTCAGCGTGAACGTCGCGCCGGAACCCAAGCCTGCCGAGTCGGCGACGAGGCTGCCCCCCTGCGCTTGTGCGAGGTCGCGGGCGATCGTGAGTCCGACGCCGCTGCCGCGCCCATCGGTGCGACGGCCCGAGGCCCGGTAGAACCTCTCGAAGACTCGCTCCAGCTCGCTGGCAGCCAGGCCCTCGCCCGTGTCCGAAACCGTGGTGACTACCTGGTCGGACTCGGCGTGGCAGCGCACCTCGATGGAGCCCCCGGCGGGCGTGGCGCGGATGGCGTTGCCGACCAGGTTGGTCACGACCTGGGCCACCCGGTCGGCGTCGGCGCGTACCGCCAGGTCCTGGCTACCGGTCTCCACTGTCAGCGTGAGTCCGGCATCGGCTGCCTGGCTGCGCAGCCGCTCAGCCGCGGCCGAGACCACCTCGCGCAGATCCAGGTCGACCGGGTGGAACTCCACGCGGCCCTCCTGCGTGCGGGAGAGCAGGGACAGGTCGTCGGTCAGGCGACGCAGCCGACGCACCTGGGTCCCTACCTCGGCGAGCTGGTCGGCGGTGGCGGGCACCACTCCGTCGATCATGCCCTCCAGATATCCGTCGATCACGGTGAGCGGCGTGCGCATCTCGTGCGTCACGTCGCCGAGCAGCCGCAGCCGACGCGACTCGGTCTCGGCGAGCGTGCTTGCCAAGGTGTTGATGTCCTCGGCCAGCTCGGCGAGCTCGCGTTCGCGAGGCGCCGGGACCCGCATGCCGTAGCGGCCCTCGGCCAAGGCCCGGGTGGCCCCGCGGATCGCGGTCAGGGGCTGGACCAGGCGGGTCGCGGCGAACGCGCCGGCCGCCGCAGCGACCGCGACACCGACCAGGGTCCCGACCACGAGCGATCGGTCGAGCGCGTCGCCGACCTGCTGACGTACGGCGGCCGGGTCGCCGAAACCCATGCCACGCATGGGCATGCCGTGGTCGAACAGGGCAGGTGCCAGCTGCCGGCTGACCAGAAAGGTGGCCAGGGCTCCCACCAGCGCGACCAGGAGATGGGAGAGGACCAAACGCACATGCAGGCGGTTCACGATTCCTCCCCGCGAGGGACGCGCAGGAACTTGTACCCGACTCCGCGGACGGTGCCGATCGTCGTCGGCTCGGCGGCGTCGTCGTCGAGCGCCTTGCGCATCGCTCTGATGTGGACGTCGACGACGCGGTCGTCGCCGAAGAAGTCGTAGCCCCAGACCCGCTCGAGGAGCTGGGCTCGTGAGAAGACCCGGCCTGGGGAGGACGCCAGCGCGACCAGCAGGTCGAAGTCCAGAGCAGTGAGCTCGACGGGTCGACCGTGGGCCGAGACCTCACGGCGCCGTTCGTCGATCCGTAGCCCGTCGAACTCGTGGACGCCCTCGCGGTCCTCTCGCACACCTGCAGGTACCCGCCGGCGCAGCACGGCCTTGACCCTTGCTACGACCTCACGTGGGCTGAAGGGCTTGGTGACGTAGTCGTCGGCGCCGACCCCCAAACCGACGATGGTGTCGACCTCCTCGGCCCGGGCGGTGACCAGGATGACGGGGACCTGGGAGCCGGCCCGGATCTGGCGCAGCACGTCGAGCCCGTCGATGTCGGGCAGGCCGATGTCCAGGAGCACCAGCTCGACGGCGGGGTCGGCGACCAGGCGCAGCGCCTCCGCGCCGGTGCCGGACTCCGAGACCGCGAAGCCCTCACGCGTCAGGTAGGCGGCCAGCAGGGAACGGATCCCCGGCTCGTCGTCCACCACGAGCACCGTGCCGGTCACCTGCCACCTCCGTCTCCGGCCTCCACACTAGGGCGCTCCGGGGCCCTCAACAGGCCTCGGCGGCCGACGCGGCGGCGGCTTCACCGAATCTTCATCGTCGGTCTCGCAGAACCCTCACGGCGAGGACGTGAACTGGGGTTGTCACGAATCCAGAGCACAGAGAGGTGAGCCAGATGACCAACCAGATCCCAGCAGCTGCCAGGCCCCCCGAGGCGCAGACCGACCTCCGCAGGCGGCGCCCCCATCGTGGGCTCGTCGCTGTGGTCGTGCTCGCTCTGCTGGCCGTGGGCCTCGGGGTGTCGGCGGCGGCTTCGTCCTCCGATGAGTCCGGGGGCAGCGGGGCCGACGCGCTGGGGTTCAACCGTGAGGAGGAGCGGATGGCCCGCGATCTCTACCTGGCCTTCGCCGACGACTATGCCGAGGGAAGCGAGGCTCGGCAGCCCTTCGCGATGATCGCGAGCAGCGAGGAGCAGCACTTCGCCGCCATCGGCCGGCTGCTGACGGCCTACGACCTACCGGATCCTTCGGCCGACCTGCCCGCCGGCACCTACGCCGACCCGCAGATCCAGGAGCTGTACGACGGGTGGCTGGCGCGTGGCCTGACCTCGCTCGACGAGGCGTACGCCGTCGGCGTGGCCCTCGAGCAGCGTGACATCGCTGACCTGGAGGCCACCATCGACAGCGTGGATCTCCCGGACGTCGATGCGGTGCTCCAGCGACTCCTGTGGGCCTCTGAGCGTCACGAGCAGGCGTTCGTTCGCGCCTCGGGCGACCAGGCCGGGAGCTGGGGCCCAGGTGCGGGCCGGATGAATGGCGAGGCCGGACCCCTGGGCGGGATGGGCCAGGGTAGCCAGATGGGCCCGGGAGAGATGGGCCCAGGCGGCGAGATGGGTCGCGGCTCCGCGATGGGGTGGCAGGACTGCCCGATGGCAGAGACGGACTGATACCCTCCGGGGTATCATCAAACCCGTGCGAGCCGAGCGAACCTTCAGGAGTAGCCGCCGATGAGCCGATCCCTTCCCGCGTCCCCGCGTGAGGCGCCGCAGGCGACCGACACCGAGCGGGCCACGCCGGTGCCGGACTCGCTGGTCGCACTCTTCGAGCGGCCGGAGCCGGCCGTGGCCGTGGCGCTACCCGGACCGACCGGTCTGCGCAACTGGAGCGCGGAGCTCGGCCCGCGGCGGCTGGCCGTCGCGGCCCTGGTGACGCCGCTGCTCGGTGTCGTGTACGCCGGACAGGCCGGCCCGGCCACCAACGCGGTGGCAGGTGGGCCGGTGATGTGGTGGGCGCTCTTGGGGCTCACGGCAGTCGTGGGCGCGCTCGTCGTGGCCACCTATGTGCCGCAACGCCGCGCGGCTGCGGCTGGGTCTCCGTGCGGCGCCATCGCCGGCGCCTACGTGGTGTTCGCCGCGTGGGCACTCGACTCCGGCGCCCCCTCGCTGGGCGGCCCGGTACTGGCGCTCGGTCTGGTCTCCTTCGGGCTGCTGCAGCGACTCCGGGGAGCCTCGGCCTGCGGCTGAGCGACCCTGGGGCAGGCGGGCACCGATCAGGCGTGCACGCCACCCACGAGGTTCAGCCCGATCACGCCGGCGACGATCATCGCCAGTGAGACACCCTTGAGCCAGCCCATCGACTCGCCGAGGAACCAGTAGCCGATCACCGCGACGACGGCGGTGCCGACGCCGGACCACACGGCATAGGTGATCGAGACCGGCATCGTGCGGACGACGATCGCCAGCAGCCAGATCGACACGGCGTACCCGCCCACGACGACTGCGCTCCAGCCGGGGTTGGTGAACCCTTCGGCTCGCGGAAGTACCGCCGTTGCCACGATCTCGATGGCAATGGCGACCGCCAGAATGACCGCTGCGCCCCACATGATGCCCGCTTCTCCCTGATATCGAATCGATATGATGTAGCAATCGCTACACATAGAGCAAACTGTAGCACCTGCTACGTTATTCCGGTGAATGCGGAAGACGGCTCGGGGCGGCGCGAGGAGCTGCTCGTGGCCGTGGTCGACCACGTGGTCGCTGAGGGCCTGATCGGGCTCACCCTCCGGCCGCTGGCGAAGGCCATCGGCACGAGCGACCGGATGCTGATCTACCACTTCGGATCCCGTGATGGTCTGGTCTCGGCCGTGGTCGCGCAGGTGGGGGAGCGCGGCAACGCCGTGGTGGCTGCGCTGCCCGCGGCTCCCACGGTGCGGTCGGCGGTGAACCGGTTGTGGGCGGCCTACCTCGAGGAGCCGCTCTACGGCTGCTTGGGCCTCTACCTCCAGGCGGCGGCGACCGGTCTCCTCGGCGAGGAGCCCTATCTCAGCGACGCCCGGGCGAGCAACGAGCACTGGGCCGCGGCCCTGAGCGGCTACTTCGCACGCAGCGGCGCCCCCGATCGGCGGCTGGCGCGGATCGTGACGCTCGTCGACTCGGCGCTCTACGGCTTCCGGCTCGACCTGATCACCGACCGTCCCGACGAGCTCGCCCAGGGCGTGGACGACCTCGCCCGCGCGGCGCAGGCACTCGCCTCGGGCTGAGCCCGCGATTGGGACCCGGATGCCTTTCTGGCTACCGTGGACGACTGGTTTCGTCGCCCCCGTCGAGGAGTCCCGTGCGTCCCACCTTTCCCCGCCCTACGCCGTCCCATCCGTTGCTCGCCACCCGACCCGGCGTTCTCGTGGCGGGTCTCGCCGCGCTGGTCGTCGGCCTGACCTGGCTGGTGCCGCTCGCGCCTGCCTCGGCTGCGCCCTGGGACACCGTGGTGAGGATGAGTGTGGTCAAGGACACTCGCATCAAGGAGAACAGCGGCATGTCCCGCAGCACCTACCAGCGTCGCGTGCTGTTCGTGCACAACGACTCCGGTGGCGGCCCGCGATTCTTCGCCATCGGTCCCGGGGGGCGCACCAAGGCCGTCTTCGACGTGCCCGGCGCCCCCGCCAAGGACTGGGAGGACATGGCCTCCGGCCCGAAGCACACCCTCTGGTTCGGCGACATCGGCGGCAACCGCAGCGAGGTGAACGTGGTCAGGGTGAAGGAGCCGAGGAAGCTGGCCAAGCGCAAGCTGGCCCACACGTCGTACGTCTTGACCTACCCGGACGGCGCGCACAACGCCGAGTCCTTGATGGTGCACCCGAAGACCGGTCGGGTCTACGTGATCACCAAGGCGTCCGGCGGCGCGGCCATCTATCGCGCCCCCCGGACGCTGGACGCCGCGCACGACAACGCGATGCGCAAGGTGGCCGACGCGCCGCGGGGACTCAGCGGTGCCGACTTCGCCAAGGGCGGCAAGCGCTTCGTCCTGCGCCACTACCACGCGGCCGAGGTGTTTCGTGCGATCGGTGGCCACGGCTACAGGTTCCCGTTGCCCGACGCACATACCTTCGGCGAGGCGGTGACGTTCGGCCGTGGTGGCGCTCTGGTGTTCGGTGCGGAGGGCGTCAACCAGTGGCTCTGGAAGGCCACCCACTGACGGACCGCGACCAGCGCGCGCTCAGCCCCTGCGCTTCCCGGGCGGACTGGCGGGCGCAAAGTTTTCATTGACACTCCTGGGATGGAAGTGTTCAAGTGTCACTTGAGTGCTCTGGGTGGTGGGGTTGCCAGCGAGGCACGACGGGTTCGCCCATCGTGTGTGTTCCCGAAACCCGCTGGATGCTCGGCCGCCTCATCGGCGGTCTCGTGGGGTTTGACTCTTGGGGGAGTCATGGGGAAAGTGCTCGTCGCAGACGACGAAAAACGGATGCTCGACATGTTGTCGCGCTTCCTGGCGGCCGATGGCCATGAGGTGCTCACCGCCGCTGACGGCGCCGAGGCCCTCGACCAGATGGACGACGAGCCCGACATCGACCTGCTGCTGCTCGACCTCGCCATGCCGCGCTTCAACGGCATGCAGGTCCTCAATGTGCTGGAGACGCGGGCAGAGGCGCCGACGGTGATCGTGCTGTCCGCCGTCAACGAGGTCGCCGCGCGCGTGTCCGCCCTGGACAAAGGGGCGGCCGACTTCGTCAGCAAGCCCTTCCACGTCGCGGAGCTGATGGCGCGCGTCCGTCGGCACATGTCCAAGGAGCTGGTGGGTGCGGCGCGCGGCTCAGGCGAGGCCCAGGGTCGGTTCCTGGTGGCCGGCGGGGTCCGGGTGGACCTCGAACGGCGGCGCGCCCACGTCTCGGGGGCCGATGTGTCGCTGAGCGAACGCGAGCTGGGGCTGCTGTCGCACCTGATGCGCCGTCGCGGGTCGGTTTGTCGCAGGGACGAGCTGCTGCACGACGTCTGGGGCCTGGACTTCGATCCGGGCAGCAACGTCGTCGACGTGTGCATGCGGCGGCTGCGCACCAAGTTGGGCGACCCGCCCATCGAGACGGTCCGCGGCCTCGGCTACTGCTTCTACGGTGAGTGACTTCCGGATCCGGTACCCACTCTTCGCGGCGTGGGTGGTCCTGGCGATCGGCGAGGCCGCGGCGATGTGGCTCGCGCCCGGCCAGGAGACCATCCCCTACCACCTCGCCTGGATCGGCCTGGCGATCGCCTACGACCTCGAAGTGTGGTCGATGCGCCGCACCATCTCGGCGCTGGTCATCTTCACGGCCGTCACCGGCGGCATCCTCGCCCTTCGGGCGATGGAGGGCGTCGTCGCCTGGCAGGAGCTGGCGGAGATCCCGCTCATGGGTAGCCTGCTGCTGCTGGTGATGTGGAATGTGCGCCGGCGCCAGCGTGCCCTCGCGCAGCTGTCCCAGGTCGCCGAACGCGACCGGCAACGGGCCGAGACCCGGGAGCGGCTGAGCCGGATGACCTCGCACGAGATGCGCACCCCGGCCACCATCGCCCAGGGCTACGCTGAACTGTTGCTCACCCGTGAGACCGACCCCGAGAAGCGCAGCGACCTCGAGGTGATCCAGTCCGAGCTGGGCAGTCTGGTGCTGGCCAGCGACCGGCTGGTGAGGATGATCCGCCTCTCCGAACAGGACCAGCGCTCGATGACCGATCTGCGCAGGTTGCTGGACGAGACCGTCGAGCGCTGGCATGTGGTCGCGGATCGTTCCTGGATCGTCGAGGCGGAGTCTTTCGACATCTACTGCGCGCCGGAACGGGTCCGGGCCTGTCTGGACACGCTCATCGAGAACGCCGTGCGATACACCGACGTCGCGGACGTGATCCGGGTGATGGGCGAGCGCTCGGGTGACCAGGTGCTGATCGGCGTGGCCGACTCGGGGCCGGGGCTGGACGTGCAGCTGGCCAAGGCGCTCAACGACTCGTGGGCCGGCGACCCGCACACTCTGGACCCCTACGTTGCGAGTGACCCCAAGGCTCAGACCGGCCTGGGGCTCACGCTGGTCCGTGAGGCGGCCGCCGCACGCGGTGGGCGGGTGGTCGCCGGCCGGTCGGCCGAGGGCGGCGCCCTGCTGCTGATGGCGATCCCTGTGGTCGATCAGCCCCGACCCCGCGACGCCGGGGCTCACCCTCGCTCCGTCTCCGACGCTCCGGCCGAGCGCGGCGGCATGCCCGTCACGCAGGTCTGATCGGCCTCGCCGGCCCGGTTCCTGCCTCGCGACAGCTGGCGCCGGGCTGGGTCATCGGCTCCCCGACCGTGCGCTTTCCGGTGTCCGGGCAGCCCGTCGTCCGGCTGTTCTCGGCGCTGCTGCCGAGCCCGTGGCCACGCCGGTAGCCCACGCTTGATGATGCTTGGATGACAGCCGGATGACGGCTGAGTCATCAATGGTCAGGTGAGCCCCTTCGCACCGCACGGTTGGACCGTTTGGTCCTCGTTTCGTGCGGAGAGGTGACTGCCATGCTTGGTGTTGGCGCTACGACCGGTTCGAGGGCTGCGGCATCCGGTGGTGGACCGAGAGCGCGTGCGACGGGGGCTCTCGGCTCGCTCCGGCTGGCCGTGTTGACAGGGATCGCCGCGGTCCTCTCGGCGGCGACGATCGTCGCCCTCCCCATCGCTGAGGCGACCGCGGCGCCCACCAACGACCTCACGGTCTCGGTGATCAGCGCTCGCACCGAGCCTCGCGCGGCCGGCGGCGCCGGCGTGAACCAGGGCGACTCGGTCGACACCTTCAAGTTCCTCATCAACGAGGACAACACCGGCTCTACCGCCCAGAAGACCCCGACGGGTGTCTGCTCCCCGACGGATGCGAACTACCCACTCGACTGCGGCTGGAACTCCATCAACGCTCCCGACGACGCCTCCCCGATCGTGGCCCAGGGCGACCAGGACGCGCTGGCCGACGGCCTCACGCTCGACCCGGGCAACTACCTGATCTCTGTCCTCGCCGACGGCTACAAGCTCGGTGGCCAGCACTTCTCGATGCCCCTGGACCCCGGGCCGGTGGTGATCGAGCTCCAGCCGATGCCGCTCCCGGACTCGACCGTCAAGGGTCTGGTCTTCCGGGACATGGCACCCACCAACGGCGCCTTCGACAACGGCGACCAGCCCCTGGCCGGCTTCCAGGGCCACCTCAACGACCTTCTCGGTGAGGTCACCACCGACGTGTACGGCAACCCGCTCTGCACGACGTACGTCGGTGAGGACCCGGTGACCCACGAGATTCCCCTCGCTGCCCTCGACGGGGACATGCTGCCGATCGTCGAGACCGTCGGTGGTGAGTGCTTCAGCGACGCGGACGGCATCCTGACCTTCCCGCACATGGGCACCAACCGCTACACCCAGTTCGTCACGCCCCCGGACGGCTCGAGCTGGGTCCAGACCACCACCCTCGAGGGCAACCACGACTGGGACAGCTGGGTGATGGAGGGCTCGACCGGCTTCGACACCGAGTTCGCCATCGCCGGTGAGGCTGTCCCGATCCCGCTGTTCGGCTTCGCCGAGCCCGTGCAGACGTTGCCCAACGGCAACGGCAGCATCAGCGGCAACGTGATGCGCGTGCTGCAGTACGTGCCCCCGAAGGGCGGCCTTTTCGACCTCTACAACGGCTTCACCGGCTCCAAGATCCAGCGGCCGGTCACCGATGCGTGGCTCTCGCTCGCCGACCTCGACAACGGCGACCAGGCGGTGTGGGTGGGCCAGGCGAACGCCAATGGCTCGTTCACCATCCCCAACGTGCCGGCCGGCAACTACCAGCTGACCTGGTGGGACGAGGCCCAGAACAACCTGCTGTCCCTACAGAACGTCACCGTCGGCGCGGGCGAGTCCGTCGCGCTTGGCACGGTCCCGATGCACGGCTGGTGGACGGAGTACTCCGGCTACGTCTTCAACGACAAGAACCGCAACGGCAAGCAGGACGCCGGCGAGAACGGCATCCCGAACTTCCTGCTGACCATGCGCAAGCGCGACAACTCCCTGATGGACCGCGGCCAGACCTCGGCCACCACCGACGCCAACGGCTACTACAGCTTCGAGGGCGCCTACCCGCTCGGTGAGTTCGGCTTCACGGTGATGGAGGCCTACAGCGACTCGTTCTACACCACCGGAGTCACCTACCAGGCCGACAACGCGAAGACCCCGACCACCATCCACGGGGCCGGCGTCGACGTGAGCACGTTGAACATCATCGGCCTCGGCGGCACCTTCGACTGGGGCGTGCACGCCTACGATCCCACCGGCAACAACGGCGTCGACCCGCGCAACGGCGGCATCGTCGGCTCGATCAGCTACGACACGACCCGCAACGAGCTCGACCCGACGTTCGCGGCGTCCGAGGACTGGCAGCCGGGCGTCCCGGACGTGCCGGTCAAGCTCTACTCGACCGTGCCGTGCCCCGACACCGGTCCGACCCCGGACATCCCCTGTGACGCCAACGAGAACTACCAGCTAGACCCCCAGGATGGCTCCGCCCTGAAGGGCACCCTGCTCAACAGCTACTTGTCGGAGAACTGGGAGAAGCCGCGCGGCTGCCAGGCTCTCGACATCGACGGCAACCCGCTGGTCCACGGCGTGGACGAGGACCACCTGTCCACCGACCCCGACGGGGTGTGCGTACCCGCCTTCTCCGAGAGCATCCAGTTCGGCACCTACGCGAGTGACCAGGGCACGACGGAGGCCAACTTCGGCGCCACCGTCAACGGCAACTACGGCTTCGGCGACGGCTGCTTCAACGGCATCCTGGACGCCAGCGACCCGGCCAACCCGACCTGCACGGACGGCAACGGAAATGACGTGGCGTTCGACGCTCTCGGCTCGGGGGACTACCTGGTCTCGATCGAGATCCCCGAGGACCAGTTCGGCACCCCGCTGTACAAGCCGACCAACGAGGAAGACATCAACGTCGCCTACGGCAACCAGATCATCCCGCAGGTGCCGCCGCCGGCCTGCGCCGGTGCGCTGCACACCGTCGACGTGCTGGATGACGGCACCGACAACTACGGCCCGGTCGACCTCGGCAACGGCATTGTGGTGCCGGCCTCGACCCCGGTCGAGAACCCGCCCTTCGTCGACATGGGTGGCAGCATCTACGAAGGTCAGCAGAAGCCGCTGTGCGACAAGAAGCTGGTGACGCTCAACAACGGCAAGTCCATCGTGCCGATGTTCAACATCTTCAGCGACGTGCCGCTGCCCAGCCGGCTGCGCGGCCTGATCATCGACGACGTCAACTTCTCGGCCAACCCCAAGAACACGGCCTACGGCGAGAAGGCCCCGGTGCCGTTCGTGCCGATCGGCATCTACGACTTCACCAACCGGTTGGTCACCACCGTCGAGTCCGACTACAACGGGTTCTACGACGTGCTCCTGCCCTCCACGAACGCCATCAGCTGCCCGACGCCGGCCGGCGTCTGCGCGGGGATGTACCGCTTCGTCGGCAACGACCCCGGAATTCCCGGAGCGCTCAACCCCAACTACAACCCGCGGTTCCGGGTGATCGGCACCGAGTTCGAGGCGCTCCCGGGCGTCACGATCCCGACCGACCTCGCACCGACCCAGGTCGGGGCCCAGATCTCCCGCCCGGGCACGGGCCAGATCTCCGCGATCACCTGCCCGGTCAACACGCCGGAGACGGCGCCGGCCCAGCTCGAGCCTGAGCTGTACGCGGTCTCCCAGCCCTACGTCAACGGAGCGGGCAACATCACGATCCAGGGCAACGCCTTCGGCTCCGCTCAGGGCACCGGCTCGGTGACCCTCGACGGCGTCGCGATGGACGTCACCGCGTGGAGCGACACCCAGATCGCCGTGACGATTCCCGCCGGCACCCCGACGGGCACGCACCAGCTGGAGATCACCTCCGACAACGGGAAGACCACGGCGAACGGTCTCACCTTCCACGTGCTCGGCGGGAGCTACAACCCGGCGCTGCGTGAGGTCGGCCCAGGCAGGCAGTACGCCACGGTCCAGGCTGCCCTCGACGCCGCCCTGGTCAACAACGGCAACGACCTGGTCGTCGTCTACCCCGACACCGCCACCAACAACAACCCGCGCGGTGCCTACTACGAGAACCTGATCATGGCCTCCCCGGTCAAGCTTCAGGGCGTCGGCCCAGGCGGCTTCCAGGGTGCGGACTATGTCTCCGGCAGCATCATCGACGCGGTCGGCTTCGGTGGCGACACCCAGCTGGCCACCGACTGGTACGCCCTGCTCGACACACTCACCTGGGACGGCAACCAGACCGTCAACGACGGTGAGGGGATCTACATCCTGGCGTCGCAGAACAGCACGAACTCCGACACGCAGGCGGGACAGTTCACCTCCGCCTACCCGGCGTCGATCGACGGGTTCGACCTGCGGGGCGGCGACCAGCGCGGCTTCCCGGGCAACATCAACGAGATCGGTGGTCAGCCGACCGGCCTGCCGCCGAACATCACCACACAGGGTGGCTCGATCTTCGCCAACTCCTACGTGCGCAACCTCCAGATCACCAACAACGTGGTCGAGAACAACGGTGGCGGCTACGGCACGATCCGGATCGGTACCCCCGATTTGACCGGCCCGGACACCGACCAGCAGAACGAGAACGTCCGGATCGCTGAGAACCGCATCATCAACAACGCCGGCACCAACCTGGCGGGTGCGATCGGCCTCTTCGCGGGCTCGGACAACTACGAGGTCGCCGGCAACGACATCTGCGGCAACTTCTCCTTGGAGTACGGCGCCGGGGTGAGCGTCTACGGGCGCAGCCCGAACGGCAAGATCCACCACAACCGGATCACCTTCAACCAGTCCAACGACGAGGGCGCGGGCATCATGATCGCCGGCGCGCTCCCGGCCAACCCCGACGCACTGTCGCCGGGCAGCGGTCCGGTGGACATCTACAACAACCAGATCCAGGCGAACATCGCCAACGACGACGGCGGCGGCATCCGGTTCCTCCAGGCCGGTGGCAACGGCGGCGTGGACCAGATGAACGTCTACAACAACATGATCGTCAACAACGTCTCGACCCACGAGGGTGCAGGCATCAGCCTGAACGACGCCCCCAACGTCCGGATCTTCAACAACACGATCATGAAGAACCTGACCACGGCTACTGCTGTGACCTCCGATGGAACGGCGGCTCCGGCTGGCCTCTCCACCGGTCGGAACAGCGACCAGCTGCAGCCCACCCTGGGCAACGGAGCCCCGGTGTTCAGCAACCCGGTGTTGTTCAACAACGTCTTCTGGGACAACCGGGCCGGTACCCGCGCCGGTGGGACGGTCACCGGGCTCGGCATCGGCGGAGACACGATCGTCAACTGGGACATGGGAGCCCTCGACGGTTCCGGCCTGCTGTCGCCGACGAACTCGGTGCTGCAGACCACGCAGGGCACCGTGGTCAGCGGGTCGAACTCGGATCTGGACCCGGGGGTCGTCGAGACCTACGACGTGTCGGTCAGCTTCGCCCCTTGGCGGCAGAACCCGGCCTTCGTGGACGCCACCCTGTCCACGGTCGAGCTGCCCGCAAGCCAGCTGGGTGACTACCACCTGGCCACCGACACCTCGCCTGCTGTCGACCTGGGTGCGGCGGCCAAGGGTGCCGTCAACGCCCCGGCGCTGGACTTCGACGACCAGGGACGCCCGGCAGGTGCCGGCTTCGACAGCGGTGCCGACGAGTTCGGAGCGACGACCCCGCCGCCGCCGGCTGACACGGGCTTCTACTTCTCGACCGCGGGCAACTCGAACCCGCCGGGCGTGAACGGGGGCGCCGACGACGCTGACATGTACCGCTACGACGGCTCGGCGTTCAGCAGGGTGTGGGATGCCAGCGGGAGCGGCGTCGGCGGAGGGGCCAACGTGGACGCCTTCTCCGTGATCGACCCCACCCACTTCTACGTGTCCTTCACGGGGAATGTGACGATCGCACGTCCGGGACCGGACCTGAGCGCCAACGACGAGGACGTCCTCTACTACGACAACGGCACGTGGACGATGTGGTTCGACGGCGGCAACAACGGACTCAGTGGTACGGACCTGGGCGCCATGACGCTGAGTGGACAGACCCTCTACTTCAGCACCAACAACACCTTCGTGCCTCCGGGTGCCGGTGGATCCGGCGACAACTCGGACGTCTACCGGTGGAATGGCGGTACGTCATACACCCGGGTCGTGGATGCAGACACCCTCGGCCTGAGTGTGAGTGGCAACAACGTGGACGGCCTCCGGTATATCGACCCGACCCACTTCTGGATGTCGTTCAGTGACACGAACTCCACCGTGCCGGTTCTCGGCGCGGTCCAGGACGAGGACATCGTCGAGTACAACGCCGGCACCTGGTCCGTGTGGTTCGACGGCACTGCCGCCGGCCTCACCAGCGGAAACCTCGACATCGACGCCTTCAGCTTCGGCAACGACGTGACGGCACCCGGGCCCGGCCCGGAGCCGCCGCCGGCACCCACGCCGGACCCGCTGTTCTTCTCGACGGTCGGCGATGTCAACCCGCCCGGAGTGGCAGGCACGGCGGACGACTCCGACATCTATGGCTGGGACGGGACGGCTGCCTTCAGCCGGAACGTTGACGCCACCGGTGCGCCGGGGATCCCGGCCGGGTCTGACGTGGACGGCTACCACCGTGTGGATGACACCCACTTCTACGTGTCGTTCGCGAACGCCAACACGACCCTGCCCGTTCTCGGCAACGTGAAGGACGAGGACGTCGTCTACTACAACGGCGGGACCTGGTCGCTGTACTTCGACGGGTCCACCCAGGGCCTGACCGCCTCGGGTGAAGACCTGGACGCGATCGACATCGTGGGCAGCACGCTGTACTTCTCGACCCGGGCCGGGGTCAACCCCGGCGTGGGTGGAGCGGCCGATGACGCCGACATCTACAGCTGGAACGGCGCGACGATGGCGCGAGCCTTCGACGCGTCGGCCAACGGGATCCCGGACTACGCCAACGTGGACGGTGCTGTGCGAGGCGCGAGCGACAGCGACTGGTACCTGTCGTTCGCCAACGCCTCCACGGCACTCCCGGGTGTCGGAACCGTTCAGGACGAGGACGTCGTGCATCTCGGCGGCGGTTCCTGGTCTGTGTACTTCGACGGCACCCTGCACGGCTTGGGTACCGCCGCCGGCCTCGACGTCGACGCGTTCGACCTCCCGTAACCACAGTTGCCATGCGAAGGGATCAGGTGACCCGAATGAACGCTTCGTCACACGACAAGCGGCCTGCGAAGGCGACTGGGGGTTTGGCATTGCCGAACCCGCTGATGGGGCGGCGCGGGCTCTTCCGCGCCGCGGGAGGCGCGGCCGCACTCGGCGGCGTCGCCTGGGCCGGGAAGGTGCTCCAGCCGGAGGCCTTCGGTGCGGCCGACCCGGCGCCGAACCTGTACCTCGCGGGCACGGACGGCTGGATCGCGCTGCCGAAGGACCCGGCGATCCCGCCGTTCCACCCCGACGTGCTGGCGCCGGACCCGTTCACGACCTACATCTTCGGGTTCCGCAACGTCACGGGCATGACCGAGACGCAGAAGCTGAACCAGAAGTTCAAGGCGCAGCACTCGGCGCCGCTGTTCTGGGTCAACCAGTTCGACCCGAGCGCCCCGAAGGACTTCCGGGTGCAGGTCACCAACCTCGGTCTGGAGCTGCGGCCGGACCTTTTCGACGCGCACACGCTGCACTGGCACGGCTTCCGCAACGTGATCCCGTTCTTCGACGGCGAGCCCTCGGGGTCGGTGTCGATCCCCAGCGGTCGCAACTTCACCTACGTCTACCGGCCACGCGACCCGGGCACCTACATGTACCACTGCCACGTCGAGGACGTGGAGCACGTGCACATGGGCATGACCGGTCTGGTGTTCGTCAAGCCGCTACAGAACGGCCAGAACATCTCCGGCTACACCAAGTTCATGTACAACGACGGCGACGGCTCCACCGGCTTCGACCGGGAGTACGCGATGTTCCTCTCCGAGGTCTGGGCGGAGTCGCACTGGGCAGACGCCCACATCCAGCTGCCCGAGTGGAGCGACTACCGGGCCGACTTCAGCCTGCTCAACGGGCGGGTCTACCCGGACACGATCGCCCCGAACGGGTCGATCGACCCCTTCAACCCGGTGCACGACCCGGACGGAGATCTCATCCCCACCCCCGGCTACGAGCACCTGAAGTACCAGCCGCACTCCTCGCTGGTGCAGTGCAACAGCGGTGAGCGGGTCGCCCTGAGGTTCTCCAACCTGGGCTTCCGCGAGCAGGCGATGACCACCGCCGGGCTCCGGATGCGGGTCGTCGGTCGCGATGCCACCCCGATGAAGGGCCGTGACGGCACCGACACCTCGTACGAGACCGAGACGCTCAACATCGGCCCCGGCGAGAGCTACGACGCGATCTTCACGGCGCCGGCGTTCTCGGGGGGGTCGGGGACCAGTGGCCAGGGCTACGACACCTACATGCTCTACAACCGGGCCTATCAGCGATCCAACAACCTGGCGGACGGCGGCTTCGGGGGCGCCGCGACCGAGATCCATGTCTATGCCTCCGGTGTGGCCGCCCAGCAAAACCCGAACGAGTGGGGGATCTGAGATGTCGATCTCGACACGCAACTTCGCGATCGCGATGCCCACCGGGCACGCGCGGCGGTTCCTGCTCCTGGCCGCCGGGTTCCTCCTGGCGCTGTCCTTCGCGGTCGGCTCCCAGGTGGAGCAGGCCAAGGCGGCCGACCCGGCGAAGGTCGGCATCGTCTGCACCCCCGGCTCCGGTGGCGACCCCGGAAACCCGATCTTCGACCTCACTACGAAGACCGGCTACATCAGCCTGCCGGACGGCAACACCATGTTCATGTGGGGCTACTCGGCCGGCTTCGACGACTTCCAGCACCCCGGCCCGGTCCTCTGCGTCAACGAGGGCGACACGGTCACGGTGATCCTGCACAACACGCTGGACGAGGCGACCTCGGTCGCCTTCCCCGGCCAGAACAACGTGCTGGCCGACGGCATCCCGGCGGAGCCGAAGTACAACGGCAGCGGCAACCTCACCTCGCTGACCGACACGGCGCCTGCCGGCGGCGGCACTGTCACCTACAGCTTCGTCGCCGACCACCCGGGCACGTTCCTCTACGAGTCGGGCACCAACCCGGAGAAGCAGGTCCGGATGGGCCTCTTCGGGGCCCTCATCGTGCGGCCGACCCAGGGTGAGAACTTCGCCTACAACCGGGCCGACAGTGAGTTCGACGCGAGCCAGGAGTTCATGGTGCTCTTGTCCGAGATCGACCCCTACCAGCACCAGCGGGTCGAGCAGGGCCGGAACTTCAACATGAACAACTACCACCCGCGCTACTGGCTGATCAACGGTCGCGGGTTCCCCGACAGCATCGCCGACAACGGCGCCTCGTGGCTGCCCACGCAGCCCTACGGAGCTCTCGCCCAGATCCAGGAGTTCGACACCTCGGGGGGCGACCTGCCCGGGATGGCGCGCTACCTCAACGTCGGCACCGAGGACTACCCCTTCCACCCACACGGCAACAACGGCCTGGTGATCGGGCGCGACGGCAACCCCCTCGAGGGCGCTGGTGGCGAGGACCTCTCCTTCGAGAAGTTCGACATCAACATCGGGCCCGGCCAGACCTGGGACGTCATCTTCAGGTGGTATGACGCCGAGGACTACGACCCGGTGACCAACCCGGTGCCGGTGACGGTGCCCAGCCTCGCCAACTCGGTGATCGGCACGTTCTACAGCGGCAGCCCGTACCTCGGTGTCAAGGAGACGCTGCCGACCGGAACGCCGACGCTCAACCAGTGCGGTGAGTTCTACATCATCTCGCACAACCACGCCCTGTTCCAGATCACCTCCTGGGGAGCGAACATGACCGGGCCCATCACCTATATGCGGATCGATCCGCCTACCCCCAACAACTGCGGCTGAGAGAGGCGGGACGACGATGATGCGCAAGCTGACGATGAAGCGGACCGCGGCACTGTTCACCGCAGTGGCGTTGGGACTCCTGGGTGTTGCGGCGGCGCCGGCCTCGCCGGCCTCCGCGGCAACCTCGCCGGTCGACCTGTACGCCGTCACCGGCAGCACCACGCTGCCGGGTGGCCAGTCGGTCACCGTGTGGGGTTACAGCGAGGACGGATCGGCGGTCACCGCACCCGGTGGCCCGGTGATCGAGGCGACGGTCGGGGAGAGCGTGCAGATCACGCTGCACAACGACCTGTCCGTCGACACGGCACTGTTGATCCAGGGCCAGGAGGTCGCACCCGACCTCACCGGCGCTGCCCCCTCCGGCAGCACCAAGGTGTACACCTTCACGGCCGACCACCCCGGCACCTACCTCTACGAGGCCGGCCTGCTCGGCGGCACGCAGTACCAGACCGCCATGGGCCTCCACGGTGCGTTCGTGGTGCACCCGGCGACCGGCGCCTACGGCCTTGGCACCGAGTACGACGTCGAGGCACCTCTGGTGCTCAGCGAGATCGACCCGGCGCTGAACGGCTCGGGGAACCCGGCCACCTTCGACATGCGCAACTTCAAGCCGCGCTACACCCTGATCAACGGCCAGGCGCACCCGGACGTGGCCACGATCGACGCCACTGCCGGTGAGACCGTGCTGTTGCGCTACGTGAACGCGGGCATCGAGTACCACTCCATGGGCATCCTGGGTGGCAACCAGCGCGTGATCGCGCTCGACGGCAGCCCGCTGGACTTCGCGCGGACCTACACCGCCGAGACGATCGGCCCCGGCCAGACGGCCGATGCGCTGGTCGTGGTCCCGAACCTGCCACAGGCTGAGCACAGTGTGTCGGTCTACGACGCCAGCCTGCTGCTGCACAACAGCAACCTCGGTGGGGCAGGAGGCATGTACACCTCCATCGCCGTGTCCGGCACTCCTGCCGGTAGTGACGTCGTCGGCCCGGTGACCAGTGGTGTGGCCGTGACCCCGGCCAACCTCGTGCAGGCCGACGTCTCCGACGTCGACCGTGGCGGAAACAACGTGACCGCCGCCGAGTTCTACGTCGACACCGTCGGCGCTGCCGGCACCCCCATGTCGATGGGCGGGTCGTTCGGCTCGACGACGGTCGCCGTCAGCGGGCTCCTCCCGAGTCTGTCCGGCATGCAGGAGCACGTCATCTACGTGCGCGGCCAGGATGCCGACGGCAACTGGGGCCCGTTCAGCTCGGTCCTGATCACCGCCGCCGATGCTGGCGGACCGACGATCGTGTCGCCGTCCCTGACGCCGAGTGCGACCAACCACGACAGCTCCAAGTCGGGGGTCGCGATCTCCGCAACCGCTGACGACACCGGCTCCGGCAACTCCACCATCTGGCGCGCCCGATACCGGATCGACGGCGGGGCCCAGGTAGATATGACGGTCAGTCCCGACAACTCGGCGCCCGTCGCCAGTGTCGACGCGACCATCATCCAGCCGGCGGTCAACCTGCTCAGCGAGGGCACGCACGTGATCTCGATCCAGGCCCAGGACGGCGAGGGCAACTGGGGCGATGAGGTCTCGCTGCCGCTCGACATCGACCTGACCGGCCCGGCCACCTCCGGCGTGGACGCGTCTCCGTCGCCCAACAACGGGACGCAGCCGTTCAACTCCTCGATCCCGGCGGTCCGGGTCTCCGTGCAGACCATGGTCGACGCGGGCATCGTGCAGGGGACGGTCAAGAAGGCCGAGATGTTCCTCGACACCGTGGGCGCCGACGGGACCGGAATCCCGCTGATCGCCAGCGACGGTCTCTTCGACGGGCTCGAGGAAGGCGGCTACGCGGACATCCCGCTGGCCACCGTGAAGCAGCTCCCCAACGGCCCCCACACGATCTACGTCCACGCGAGGGACGCGGTGGGGAACTGGGGACCAACTGATTCCGCAACGTTGCTGGTGGACAAGACCGCGCCAGTACTCTCGGGTGCGGCCCTGACCCCGAACCCGACAGCGGGCGCCACGCAGCTGGCCCTGGCTCTGACCGCGACTGACGCGTGGACGGCGCCGACTGCGGCCGAGTGGTTCATCGGCACCGACCCCGGTGCGGGTAACGGCACGGCGCTGAGCGGCTTCGCGGCCACCGGCACCGGACCCTACTCGGTCTCCGGGACCGTGGACATCGGTGTCCGGAGCGAGGGCAACCTCAGCGTCCGGGTCCGGGTGCGGGACGGTGCGGGGAACTGGAGCGCTGTCACCACGCTGGTGGTCAACGTGACGGCACCGCTCTACTACTCGACCGTGGGCAACACCAACCCGCCCGGTGTCGGTGGATCGGCCGATGACGCGGACATCTACTACTACCCGGGGACCGGCAACACGCACACCCGGTGGTGGGATGCCTCGGCCCACAGCGTGCCGAACAGCGCCAACCTCGATGGGTTCGACCGTGTGGATGACACCCACTTCTACGTGTCGTTCGCCCCGGACAACACCAACCTCGGTGGCGGGCTCATCGTTCAGGACGAGGATGTCGTGTACTACGACAACGGCACCTGGTCGGTCTACTTCAACGGCACCCTCAACGGGCTGACCGGGGGAGGGCGCGACATCGACGCGATCAACATCGTGGGCGGAGAGCTGTACTTCTCCACTCGTGGCAACGGGAGCATTCCGGGTGTCGGAGGGACGGCTGACGACGCGGACATCTACAAGTGGAGCGGCTCGAGCTTCTCGCGGGTCTTCGACGCATCGGCCAACGGGCTGCCGGGGAACGCGGACGTGGATGGTGTGGTGTGGCAGGACAACGCGCACCAGTACTTCTCCTTCGTCCAGAACTCCACGTCGGTGCCTGGTCTGGGCAACGTCCCGGACGAGGATGTCGTCTACCGCAGTGGCGGCGACTGGACGCGCTACTTCGACGGTTCGGCGCACGGGTTGTCGAGCAACAACGAAGACATCGACGCGTTCGACCTTCCATGACCGACCGAGCGACTGAGGAGAGCACCGTGACGACAGACGTGACCACACCGGCGCCCACGACGACGCCCACGGCTCCCCGGAGCCGGAGGCGCTGGGTGGCCGTGGTGGCCGTCGTCGTCGCGGTGGCCCTCGGGGTCTCCTGGTGGACCGGCCGCACGGAGGACGTGCGGGCGGGCACCGACCTGGTGACCATGGACGGGCTGGCGGCGCGCTACGGCGTCGACGTCGACCTGATCGCGGTCACCGCCGCCAACGGGCTCGTGGAGTTCCGTTACGTGGTGGTCGACCCCGACAAGGCGACGCGCCTGCTGCACGAGACCGAGCTCGCACCGACCCTGGTCGAGGAGGACACGGGCGCCACCATCCGGATGTCGGCACCGCCCCACAAGCACGGCGGCGAGCTCCGGCTCGGTGGCAGCTACTTCTTCTTGATGGCCAACGCGAACAACGCGCTTCACGAAGGCTCCGTGGTGACGCTGGTGATGGGAGATACCCGCGTGGAACACATCACGGTCCAGGGGTAGGCCATGATCCGGGGGCGGATCGGTCGCGTGGCAGCGGCCCTGATGATGGTGATCGGCGTGGTCTTCCTGGCTGCGTCGCCGGCGGCGGCGCACTCGGAGACGCTGCGCTCGGACCCGCCGAACGGCGGGATGGTGCCGGAGGGGCGGACGTCGCTCACGCTGTGGTTCGACGAGCCGGTCGGCTATGACGCCAGCATCTTCGCGGTGCGCACGATCGACGGGCTCGAGATCGAGACGAGCACCGAGTTCGAGAACGGCGCCGACCGGATCGTGATCGAGACCCCGCCGCTCGAGCGCGGGCAGTACGTCATCGACTGGCATGCGCTGTCGCTCGTCGACGGCCACGCCTCCTCAGGCACCATCGTCTTCGGCGCCGGCCTGCGACCCGACGCCGTGGCGGCGGAGGGTGCCGGACCGCCGACCATCGATCTTCTCGTGCTCCGCTGGCTCGACCTGGGCGTGCTGCTGCTCGCTCTGGGGTCGCTCGCCGTGGGCGGGCGCGTGCTGGGCGCGGCCGGTGACGGCGGCGAGCGGATCCGGGACCGGGTGCGCTGGGTAGGGGCACTGGCGGCCGGAGCCGCGGTCTACGCGGGTCTGGTGACTCCCTTCCTGCGCACCCGGGGCTCCGGAGGCTTCTCCGCGGAGTGGCTCGACCAGACCTGGCTCACCCTGACACAGACCGGCTGGGGCCAGCTCTGGTTGGCTCGTGAGGTGGCGCTGGTCGTCGCCGCGGTCGCGTTCCTGCGCTGGCGGCGTACCCGCGGTCAGGAGTCGGCCCGCCGCGTGGCCCTCGGCGCTCTGGTGGTGGCCGTGTGCCTGGAGGAGTTCGGCGGCCACGCCGCCGCCCTGCCCACCGGCACGACCGTCGACGCCCTCATGGGCGCGGCCCATGTGCTCGCCTCGGGGGTCTGGGTCGGCGGCCTGATGCTTCTCGTCCTGACCCTGGTCCCGGTGATGCGACGCGACACCGGCGCCGAGCAGCCCGCACGGGGCGCCGTGTGGCGCGCCTACAGTCCGATGGCCGCGATCTCCTCGGTGGTGCTGATGGCCACCGGGCTCTACCAGGCCGGACAGCACGTGCCCGACCTCGGGAGCCTCCGGACCACGGTGTACGGCGGCGCGGTCGCCGGCAAGGTCGTGCTGGTCACCGTGGCGCTGGCGCTCGCGGGCATCAACACGCTCCTGATCAACCGCAACCTCGCGGAGCGGTTCTCGAAGCTCACTCGGCTCCGCCCGCCGGGGCCGAGCACTCGCACACTCACGCGGACGGTGCAGATCGAGGCGGCGGTGCTGGGCTCCGCGGTGCTCGTCGCGGCCGTGCTCACCACGGTTCCGACGGCACGCGAGGTCGCGGTCGCCACCCGCCCGTCGGCACCGCACGTCGCCAACGTCGACGGGCTCTTCATGACCTTCGAGCCGGTCCGTGAAGGCGCGGACCGTTACCGGCTGATCCTGCGGATGCGGTCCACGATCCAGCCCGAGCCCGCCCCCATCATCGGCGTCGACGTCGACGTGCTGAGCCCGGCCGGAGACTCCGAGCGGGTGACGCTGGATCTGGTGCAGGCGGGCCAGGACCCCAGCGAGGACACGCGGTATGAAGGCTCGACCAGCGCGCTCGACCCCGGCGACTGGGAGGGGACCATCGCGGTACATCGATCCGGGCTGGTCGACACGACGATGATCGCCGACTGGAACGTGGCGCCCCCGGCGGCCGAGCTGGCGAGCTCCCTGCGCACGCTGTTGTCCGTGGTCGCCGGCCTGATGCTGGCCGGCCTCGCGACAGTGCTGATCCTCCTCAGACGTCGCAGGACGCCTCGGGGCGACTCCGATCCGCGCCACCCCACCCTTGAGCGGAGCTCGCGGTGACGCGGCGACGGTTGAGGGGCGCGGTCGGCGTGCTCGTCGTCATCCTGGCGTGCTGCGTCATGGTGCCGGGGTCGTATGCGGGGACGCCCCCTCCTGCTGTCGCGACCCCGGCGCCAACCCTTGCCTCAGCTCCGGTGGCCGTTGCCGCGCCCACGAAGGAACCCGCCGGGATGCGGACGGTCGTGGTCCGGCTCCGCGGGCGCCCCCACCTGTCCCTCGCGGCCCGCCCCGGACGCCGCGCCCAGCTGCAGGCCGTCCAGGACGAGCTCCGGGCCACGGCCGAGGCCGCCCAGGCACCGCTGGTGTCGCGGCTGCAGACCTGGAAGCGGCACGGGAAGGCCCGCGCGATCAAGCGACTCTGGATCTCCAACAGCATCCGCGTGAGCGCCAAGCCCCGCGTGATCCAGCACATCAAGGACCGTGCGGACGTGGTCTCGGTCGTCCCGGACGCCATCACGGTGACCCCGGCGGCGGGGCCGCCGGCCGCCAACCAGTTGGCGATCCAGGCTCCCACCGTGTGGGCTGCCGGCCACACCGGTGAGGGAGTGGTCGTCGCGAGTCTCGACAGCGGCGTCGACGGCACCCACGACGACCTCGCCACGCGCTGGCGCGGTGGGTCCAACAGCTGGTTCGACCCCTACGGCCAGCACCCGGCGGCACCGACCGACCTCACCGGCCACGGCACCGGGGTCATGGGCGCGATGGTGGCCGGCGACGCCTCGGGAGCGTCGCTCGGGGCCGCCCCAGGAGCCTCGTGGATCGCCGCACGCGTGTTCAACGACACCGGAACGTCCACCGTGAGCGCCATCCACCAGGCCTTCCAGTGGCTGCTGGACCCGGATGGCAACCCGGCCACGGCCGACGCACCGAACGTCGTGAACGCCTCGTGGTCGCTCGGCGCCGGGCCCGGCTGCGACCTGACCTTCCAGCCCGACGTCCAGGCCCTGCGGGCCGCCGGCATCGCCACGGTCTTCCCGGCCGGCAACTTCGGCTCGGCCGCCGGCAGCAGTGTGTCGCCGGCGAACTATCCCGAGTCGATCTCCGTGGGGGCCGTCAACGCCGCCAACAACCTGATCTACTCGGCGAGCGGCCGGGGGCCGAGCACCTGTGGGGGACGCACGCGAGCCTTCCCCGACGTCGTGGCGCCGGGGGTCAACATCCTGACGACCGACCGCTACGGGCTGTACCAGTACCAGACCGGCACCTCCGTCGCCTCGCCCCACGTCGCCGGAGCACTCGCGCTGCTGTTGAGCGCGAAGCCTGGCCTGACCCCGGACCAGCAGCAGCAGCTGCTGCTCGACACGGCCACGGACCTGGGTGCCGCCGGCGCGGACGAGACCTACGGCCACGGACTCATCAACGTCGCGGCAGCGTACGCCGCACTTCCGCAGCCGAGCTTCGACCTGACGCTGTCGCCGGCGTCGTCCTCGGTCGAGGCAGGCACGGCGACGTCGTTCCAGGTGGGCGTCGCTCCGGTCAACGGGTTCGCCGACGACGTGAACCTCGCGGTCACCGGGCTCCCGGGGTCAGCCGGCAGCGCGTCGTTCACCCCGCCCGTGATCATCGGCGGGTCGGGCACGGCCACGCTCGAGGTCAGCACCGACCCAGCCGCTGGGGCCGACACGTTCGTTCTGTCGGTCTCCGCGTCCGGCGGGGGAGTCGTCCAGGAGGGCCAGGTGACGCTCGAGATCACCGAGCCGCCGGCGGCCTCCGACGAGCTCTACTTCGCCACCGTCGGGACGGGTCGCCCGCCCGGAATCACCGGGACGCCGGACAACTCCGACATCTACCACTGGTCGGGTTCTGCCTACGAGCGGATCGTGGACGCCACGGCGCTGGGGCTGCCCAAGGGCACGGCGGTCGATGGGTACGCCCGTGTGGACGACTCTCACTTCTACGTCTCGTTCGGCCCCCCGTCCACCACGGTGCCGGGTCTGGGCTACGTGCAGGACGAGGATGTCGTCTACTACGACAACGGCGTCTGGTCCACCTTCTTCGACGGGACCGCCTACGGCCTCACCACCAATGGGGGCGACCTCGACGCGATCAACCTGGTCGGCTCGACGCTCTACTTCTCCACGAAGGGCAACGTGAAGCCCCCGGGGGTCAGCGGACCGGCTGACAACTCAGACATCTACCGCTGGGACGGGTCGAGCCTCACTCGGGTCTGGGATGCCACGTCCGAAGGGCTGCCCCAGGGTACGAACGTCGACGGCCTCGTCTGGGCGGACAGCGCCCATCTGCACCTCTCGTTCCAGCCGGACGTGACCGTGGTGCCCGGCCTGGGCGCCGTCGAGGACGAGGACGTGATCACGCTCGACGCCGGTGCCTGGTCGACCTACTTCGACGGCACCGCCCACGGGCTGGGCGGCGCGTCGAACCTGGACCTGAACGCCTTCGACCTGCCCTGATCGGATGGGTGCCGTCGGGCTCGACGGTGGCGGTCAGCCGGTGTCGCCCTGGAAGGCACACGCGGCCTTCGTGTCCTCGCGGGCGGGGTTCTTGCGCCCCTTCCCGGAGCTCTTGAACTTGACGGCATCGTGGACCGTCTCACGCAGCTGCTCGTAGTCAGGATAGGCCGGGTTGAACTCCGCGGAGTTCTTGAAGACGACCGACTTCACTCGGCGTTGCTTCACTTCGAGCGCGAGATCCACCAAGGCCGGGAGCAGCTCCTGGGGCAGGTCGGTGAAGATCATGTCCTTGCTCGCCGAAGCGATCGCCTCGAAGCGGCGGAGCAGGTTGAGCGGTTTGGCCTGGTCTACGATCGCGTCGACCAGGCAGCGCTGGCGATCCATCCGCTGGTAGTCGTCGGAGCCGTACCGACCGCGAGCGAACCACAGGGTCTGGAAGCCGTTCAGGTGCTGGTCCGGGCCGGGCTGGAGGTAGGTGTCCGGTGGGATGCCCGCGTCGGTGTCGCCCCCCACAGCGACCGGGGTGTTGATGTTCACGGTGACCCCGCCCATGGCGTCGACCAGCTCCTGGAAGCCCTTCAGGTTGACCAGGAAGTAGTAGTCGACCGACAGACCGGTGCTGCCCTCCACCGCGAGCTTGAGCGCATCGGCGCCCGGGTTGTCTGACGTGGCGAGGACGTCGGGATGCAGCAGGGGAACGTCGCGGTACACCGCGTTCAGGAGGTAGTTGTTGACGTCACCGGGGCCACTGAAGCCGTTGGGGTACAGGGCCTGCAGCGGAGTGTCGTCGGGAAACTGGGCGTACTGCATGTTGCGGGGCAGGCTGAAGGTGACCGCGCGCCCGGTCTTGGTGTTCACCGACATCAAGATGACCGAGTCGGTGCGCACGCCGGTACGCCCCTGACCCCCGTCACCGCCGAGCAGGAGGATGTTGAGGCGGCGCCGTCCTCCCCACGGGTCCTCCTTGGTGACGTGAGTCGGTCTGGTGGCGCTTCGCTCGGTGGAGAAGACCGTCTCCACCAGGCTGGCCTGGACCATGGCGTACCTCGCGGCAACGATCGTGGGGAGGGCCACGGTCAGGCACAGGCCCACCACGAGGACCGAGCTGCCCCAGAGCTTCCAGCGGGTCGACGGTTTGGGGCGGACCGCCACGAACGTGCTGACCACGACGGTGAACCAGGCCACCAGAACCACGGAGAGGGCGAGTGCGCTGATCCTCGATCGCTGGGGGTCAGCCGCCAGCTCGATCGCCGAGGTGAGGTCGTGAGGCAGGAACCAGAGGGCCAGGGCGGCGACCACAGCGCTGCCTGCGAGAAGCGTGTATCCCAGGGCGCGACGCTTGTTGTAGACGAAGCCGAGGCCCGGCAGCACTGCGCCGGCGAGGGTCACCAGCAAGGCGCCCCGAGCGGTGGGGGCTCGACGATAGGTCGGCCGGATCGCCCGCGCTCCGGGTCGGCGCGACCTTGCCGGGGGAGGCGTCGACGGCGCGTCCACCGCGCTCATCTTCGGGGCACCTCGACCCTCCACACATTCACCATCACCCCGCCGCAGGCCCGGCCGGTCAGCCCAGTATCGCCGACGCGGGCAAGGTCGCGCTATTCGCCGCGGCGCTGCTGACGACATTCGCAGCTCGAGATGAGGGCCCTCAGCTGCGGCGATGCGCCACACATCGTCTCCCGGTCACGGCTAGCCTTTTCGCTGGCTCGAGCGGAGTGGTCCTGGTATGAGGAGGTCCGGTGCCCCGACCTGTCGCGGCCGCGGACCGCTATCTCCCCGGCGTCGACGGGGTCCGCGCGCTGGCGGTCTCGGCGGTGGTGCTCTACCACCTCGGCGTGCCCGGAATGGCCGGCGGGCTGCTCGGCGTCGGTGTGTTCTTCACGCTGAGCGGCTTCCTGATCACCGGGCTCCTGTTGGACGTGCGCGACCGGTCGGGGGACCTGCAACTGCGGGAGTTCTGGCTGCGCCGGGCTCGGCGTCTCCTCCCAGCACTCGTGCTGGTCCTCTCCGTGGTCCTTGCGGTGACCGCGGTGGTCGACCACGATCGGCTGGGGGAGCGGTGGCGGGAGACCAAGGCCGCCCTGCTGTTCGCCGGCAACTGGCAGACCATCGGCGACGGGACGTCGTACTTCGACCGGTTCGGAGGCCCCGGCCCGCTGGACCACCTCTGGTCGCTCGCGGTCGAGGAGCAGTTCTACCTCGTGTGGCCGGTCCTGCTGCTCGGGCTCCTGGCCTGGACCGGCGGCCGCCGGACCCTGGCCGTGCGCGCCACGTTGGCGCTGGCCGGGGTGTCGTTCGTGCTGCTCGCAGTCCTGGCGCGTCCCGGCTTCGACCACACCCGGGCCTACGAGGGGACCGACACCCGGGCCGGAGCACTCCTGGTCGGCGCCGCCGTGGCCTTCCTCTGGCGCCGCGGCCGGATGCCGACGCTGACGCCGGGTGCCCGCGCGGTCCTGGAGGTCGCGGGCGTGGCCGCCCTCGCCGCTGTCGTGCTCCTGGTGACCGGGACCGACGAGTACTCGGTGAGTCTCTACTACGGGGGTCTGCTGGCGCTGTCCGCGGCGAGCGCCGTGCTGGTCGCGGTCGCGGCGCATCCGTCGTCCTGGTTGGGGCGGCTGCTCGGGGTCCCACCTCTCCGCTGGCTCGGCGAGCGGTCCTACGGCCTCTATCTGTGGCACCTTCCGGTGCTGGTCTTCGTCCCCGCAAGGTTGTTCCCGGGCCAGCCACGCATCGTCGCCGCGGGCCAGGTGCTGCTGATCCTGGCGCTCGCGGCGCTGTCGTGGCGGTTCGTGGAGGACCCCATCCGGCGCGAGGGGTTCCTGCGCGCCTGCGGGTTGACCGGTGTCCGGACCGTGCCGGCGTCCGGTGCGGCAGGGCGGTTGGCTCTCGGCGTCCTCGGGTGTGCCGTCGCCGGCACGGTGGTGATGAGCGTGTCGTCGTGGCTGGCCGAGCTCGACCCACCCGATCAGACCCTGGCGGCGCGGTGGCTCGAGGGCGAGAGCGTCTCGACCGACCAGGGCGGCCGTGCTGACCGGGACCGGTCGACACGCTCGGACCCGGCCTCGTCGCTGGCCGGTGCCACGGTGCGCAGCGATCAGACGCAGCGCCCGAGCCGCAGGCAGCGCACGACCGGACGGGGCGGTGGCTCGGACGGGCCGGCCGAGCCCCGGACGTCGTGCCGGTCTGTGGTGCACGTGGGGGACTCCACGTCCCTGGGCCTGATGGTGCCGGCCTACCAGCCCCGCCCGCAGCTGCGCATCGACGCCCGCTACCGGGCGGTGGGAGTGAACCGGGTGATCACGGAGATCTCGGGGGCCCGCTCGATCGTCGAGACCTACCGCGGCCAGCCGAACGCCGAACAGGTGGTCGAGTCACGCAGCGGCTTCGGCTACGACGGCTGCTGGGTGCTGGCCCTGGGGACCAACGAGGTCGCGAACCAGCAGGTCGGCGGGGTCGTGCCTCTCGACGACCGGATCGACCGGGTGATGGGCCACCTGGACGGGCAGCCGGCACTGTGGACCAACGTCCGCACCCGGGTGCTGAGCGGGCCCTACGCCGAGTCCCACATGGGCGCCTGGGCGGCGGCCCTGGCTCGGGCGTGCGGTCGCTATCCCAACCTGCGTGTCTACGACTGGGCATCCGACGTCGACCCGTCGTGGTACATCCCGGATGGGATCCACTACACCCAGGCCGGCTACGCCGAGCGGGGCCGGCTCATCGCCGCGGCCCTGGCGAAGGCCTTCCCTGAGGGTGCTGCGGCCTCTCAGCGGTGCGTGGTGCGGGTGCGCTGAACACCGAGCCGTCCCTGACGAGGTCAGGGGACCCAGGTCTGCCCGGATGAGCCGTGGGACGGCGGACCGGCGGCGTCCTGCAGGTGGTCGTGATGGATCGGTTCGGGCACCCCTGCGGTGATGAACGTCCCGTCCGGGCGCCTCCCGCCGACCGGCGGCGCCTCGTCCATCGCTCCGACCGTCCGGGCGCCGTGGCAGTCGAGGGGAATGACCAGGGGGTCGCCGTCGGTGACGAGGTGGTCGACCTCGCGCACCTGCACCGCCACCGGGCCAGGACCCGCCTCGATCTCGAAGCTCAGGTCGGTCGGCGTCAGCGTGACCCGGAACCGGGTGCCCTGCCAGGTCAGCGGGAAGGTCAGCTCGGTCCATTCGTCCGGCAGCCGCGGGTCGAACGAGAGCCTGCCCCCATGGTCCCGCATACCTCCGAAGCCGCTGACCAGCGTCGCCCACACCCCACCGGTGGACGCGATGTGCAGCCCGTCGACGGTGTTGGCATGGAGGTCGCCCAGGTCGACGTACAAGGCCTGGAGGAAGTAGCGGTAGGCCATGTCGTGGTAGCCCACCTCGGCCGCGATCACCGACTGGACGACGGCGGACAGGGTCGAGTCACCCGTGGTGATGGGGTCGTAGTACTCGAAGTTCTTGCGCTTCTGCTCCGCGGTGAACCGGTCTCCCTGGAGGAACAGCGCCAGCACGACGTCGGCCTGCTTGAGCACCTGGAAGCGGTAGATCACCAAAGGGTGGAAGTGCAGCAGCAGCGGGCGTAGCTCGTCCGGCGTCTCGGGCAGGTCCCAGACCTCCCGATCGAGGAAGAAGTCGTCCTGGGGATGGATGCCCAGCCCCTCGTCGAACGGGATGTGCATGCCCTTGGCGCAACGCGCCCACTCCTCGACCTCGTCCTGGCTCAGGCCGAGGCGCTGCGCCAGTCGCTCGAAGTCCACGGGGTGCTCGCGCCGGATCCGCTCGACGGCGGCGACCGCCTGTTCGAGGTTGAAGCGCGCCATCACGTTGGTGAACAGGTTGTTGTTCACGACCGTGGTGTACTCGTCCGGTCCGGTCACCCCGTGGATGTGGAAGGACGGGGTGCCGTTGCTGCGCCAGAAGCCGAGGTCGGCGTACAGGCGCGCAGTCTCGATCAGCATGGCCAGCCCGTCGCGGACCAGGAAGCCCACGTCATCCGTGGCTGCGACGTACGTCGCCAGCGCGTGCGCGACGTCGGCGTCGATGTGGACCTGGGCGGTCCCGGCCGCGTAGTAGGCCGAGGCCTCCTCGCCGTTGATGGTCCGCCATGGGAACAGGGCCCCCTGCGAGGCCATCTCACCGGCCCGTTCGCGGGCTGCCGGCAGCATCCGGCTGCGGAAGTGGAGCAGGTTCCGCGCCAGGTCGGGTTGGGTGTAGCTCAGGAACGGCGCGACGTAGATCTCGCTGTCCCAGAAGTAGTGCCCCTCGTAGCCGGACCCGGTCACGCCCTTGGCGGGGACCCCTTGCTGATCGGCTCGCGCGCTCGCCTGGGCCAGCGAGAACAGGTTGAAGCGGATCGCCTGCTGGATCGCGGGCAACGACGGGTCGGGCGAGCTCACCTCGATGTCGGTCGACGCCCAGAAGCTGTCGAACCAGGCGCGCTGCTCGGCCTGGTACTGCGTCACGTCGTGCCGCGACGCCCGGTCCAACGTCCGGTCGCAACGGTCGGCCAGCTCACGCACCGGCAGACCGCGGGAGGTGTGGTAGGCGACGACCTTCTCGACGCGGACAGTGCGCCCCTCATGGGCGTCCACCCGGAAGACCATCTTCGTGAGGTCGGGGTCGTCGCGCAGCACCACCTCGTAGGGGTCGTCGGTGCGCAGCGTGTGGTCGGCCCCGACAGCGATCGTCATCCGCGAGTTGGCGCACTGGTAGCCGAGCATCATCCGGTCGGGTCGGGCGAACTGTAGCCGGGGGACGAGGACCCGGCCCTCGAACGCGGCGGCCTTGCGGGGGTCGACGCCCCCACCCATCGACTTGTCGGGCTCGTGGTACTCGTCCTCGCCGTCCTGGCGGTTGAGCAGCTGCGAGGAGATCAACAACGGCGCGTCGCCGGACAGCATGGTCACCTCGAGGGTCATCACCGCCAGGTGACGTTGGGTCATCGAGACCATCCGGGTCGAGGCGACGCGGACGCGCTTGCCCGACGGTGTCCGCCAGATCAGCGATCGGCGTAGGATCCCGTCCCGGAAGTCCAGGCTTCGCTCGTAGTGCTCGAGGTCGGCCGTGCCGATGATCAGCGGCTCGTCGTCGACGTACACCTTCATCAGCTTGGAGTCGGGGACGTTGACGATCGTCTGACCGGTCCGGGCGAAACCGTAGGCAGCCTCGGCGTGACGGATGGGCCAGGTCTCGTGAAACCCGTTGATGAAGGTCCCATGCTCGAAGGCCTCGCGCCCCTCCTCCGGGTTGCCCCGCATCCCGATGTAGCCGTTGGCGACCGCGAACAGGGTCTCGACGACGCCGAGGTCGTGGGGTGATGGGTCGCACTCGACCAGCCGCCACTCGTCCACGGGGAACCGGCTGCGGTCCAGCGGGTCGGCCGCCACCGCGTGGGGGGTCACACGAGCTCCTCGAGGTCGCGGACGACGAGGTGCGCGCCGGCCTCGACGAGGGTGCCCCGGCCGGCACCTCGGTCCACCCCGATGACCAGACCGAAGTCCCCGGCGACGCCGGCCCGGACGCCGGAGACGGCATCCTCGAGGACGACGGCCTGGGCCGCTGTCGAGTCGCACGCTTCGGCCGCGTGGAGGAACGTGTCGGGGGCCGGTTTGCCGGACAGCCCGAGATCGGTGGCGACCTTGCCGTCGACCACGGTGACGAAACGGTCCGTCAACCCGGCGGCGGCGAGCACCGAGGGGGCGTTCACCGACGACGATACGACCGCCAGCGGGGTGCCGATTTCGGCAAGCGCGTCGAGCAGAGCCACCGAGCCGGGGTATGCCTCGACGCCGTCGCGCTCCAGGACAGCATTGAAGGCGTCGTTCTTGCGGTTGCCCAGGCCACGGACCGTGGCGGCCGTGGGCGAGTCCGTGGACTCGCCCTCCGGCAGGTTGATGCCACGAGAGGTCAGGAAGTCGCGAACCCCGTCGTAGCGGGGCTTGCCGTCGACGTGGGCGAAGTAGTCCGCGTCGGTGTACGCCGAGGTGTCTGCGGCGGTGTCGTCGTACTCGTCGAGAAAGGAGTTGAACATCTCGGCCCACGCGGTCATGTGCACTTCGGCGGTCGGCGTGATCACGCCGTCGAGGTCGAACAGGACGGCGTCGAACTCGGCCCACGAGACCCGTGGAGTGTCGCTCACCAGCGCAACGCTAGGGACTGGCACGGTGCGGCGCAATTCATTGGCAAACCTGAGGCCGAAGCGTGACGGTCCGCCACGGGCGGGGCGGAGTGGACGCGCCTCGGCGGGGTCCCGCGGCCCAGCGGTCTGGACCAGTGCGGCGGACTAGGCTCGTGAGGCAGGAACGACGAGCACGGGCACCTCGCTGAACTCGAGGATCTGTTCTGCGCGGTGCCGGCCGAGCCGGACGCCGGGCCGATGTTGGCGGCCCACGACGATCAGGTCGGCGCCGACGAGCCCCACCTGGTCCAGGAGAGAATCAGCCACGTGACCGTGTGTCACCCGTATCTCGACCTCCACGCCGACGGTGGATGCCACGGAACCGAGGTGGCGTTGCGCGGCCCGCACGCTCGCCAACTGCACCGACTCGGTGGCTGCCTCTGGGCGCCTCAGGTCGGTGTGGCTCGTTGCGGGTCTGTCGAAGGGGCGGCCATCCAGCACTGACACCGCCACCAGCCGTGCCTGCAGTTTCGCTGCGAGCTCCACCGCCTGGGCAGCTGCGTGGAAGGAGGCGGGCGAGTCGTCCAGGGCGACCAGGATGGTCTCGATCATGGTGCTCCCTTCGGTCCCTCGCGGGACGCGGCCCAGCGCAGTCGGACATTCTCCTCGCGGTCGCGCTCGTCGAGCTGCATGGTGAGCCGGCGCAGCTCACCCTCGAGCCGTGGCAGCAGCCGACGTTCGATCGCGCGCCGGCGCAGCCTTGTCGACTCCAGCTCCCGCGCGACCTCGGCGTGAGCGCGCTCGGCCGCGGCGAGCGCGGCTGCGGCAGCCAGCGCCCGCTGATGCGTCTGCCTGGAGAGGGCCAGGGCCGATGAACCGGCGGTGCGTGCGGCGGGTGCAAGGACGACGTCGGCATCATCGGGGTAGCGCACCCCCATCGCTGTCTGCCAGGTCACCCGGACCAAGGCCGGGCTGGGGCTGGCCACCGCGGCGATGTGCTCGGCTCCGTCGAGGGTGTGGCTGCGAGCCAGCCAGCGCTGGGCTTCGGTGGCCGACTGCTGCCACTCCTCCCGGATTCGTCTGGCCCGGAGGCGGAGGCGGGCCAGCTCGCCGCCGAGAACCCGTTGCTTGCGGTCCAGCAGGCCGGCACCACGCCGGGCCATCTCCACCTGATGCGCCAGCCGCTGCCGTCCCGACCGTCCCGTGGGGGCCCCCATCAGGCTTCCCCCGCCCCGTCCGGCCGCCGCTGCGCGGGCAGGTAGCGCTCGATCATCGGGGCTCCCAGCATGGTGAGCTCCCGACGGGGCAGCGTCGCCAGCGACTGCCAGATGCGCTCGAGGGTCTCGACCATCAGCCGGCGTTCACCGACCCCCTGGTTCAACACTCCCTCCTCCAGCGCAGTTCGGTACTCCAGGTACAGACGGTCCGTGTGGCTCAGAGCAGCCGGTCCGACCAGCTCGGCCAACTCAGCGGTCTGCCGCGACCGCGCCAGCGCGGCCAGCGACTGCGCCGCGACGTCCAGGTGATCCTCGCGCGTATGGTCGCGGCCGACGCCGGACCGCATCAGCCGGGACAGGGAGGCGAGAACGTCGATCGGGGGATAGACGCCTCGGGCCTGGACCTCGGCGGTGAGCACGATCTGACCCTCGGTGATGTAGCCGGTCAGGTCAGGCACCGGGTGCGTGATATCGCCGCCGGGCATGGTCAGGACGGGCAGCACCGTGACCGACCCCGGTCGGCCCACGACCCTCCCGCAGCGTTCGTACAGGGAGGCCAGGTCGCTGTACAGGTATCCCGGGTAGGCACGACGGGCAGGGATCTCACGGCGCGCTGCCGACACCTCGCGCACCGCCTCGCAGTAGCTCGTGACGTCCGAGAGCACCACCAGCACGTGGTCGCCGTGGTTGAAGGCCAGGTCCTCCGCGACCGTGAGCGCGATGCGAGGCGTGAGCAGTCTCTCGATGACCGGGTCGTCCGCCGCGTTCAGGAGCATGACCAGCTCCCCGGCCGCGGACCGCTCCTCCAAGGCGTCTCGAACGAACCCGATGTCGGCGCGCGGCAGCCCCATGCCCGCGAAGACGACCCGGAAGGGATCAGCACCGGCCGTGGCCTGGGCGGCGATCTGGGTCGCCAACCTGAGGTGGGGGAGTCCCGCCGCACTGAAGATGGGCAGCTTCTGACCACGCACCAGCGTCATCAGTGCATCGATCGCACTGACCCCGGTCTCGACGGGCTCCTGCGGAGGGTCGCGGTGCACGGGGTTGAGAGGCCAGCCGGCGACCGGTGCGTCTCGGTCGCCGTAGACCGGCGGCCCTCCGTCGATGGGTCGGCCGCGCCCGTTGCACACGCGACCCAGCCAGCCGGTCCCCACGGGCACGTGCAGCGGCTGCCCCGAGAACCTGACGGCGACGCCGTCGACCGACATCCCCGACGTCCCCTCCAGGACCTGGAGGACCGCCAGGTCGCCGTCCACCTCCAGGACCAGGCCGTGACGATCCTGTTCCCCCTCGACCTCCACCACGGCGAACTCGTCCCAGCCGGTACCGCCGGCTCCTCGCACCACCAGGAGGGGTCCGCTCAGGGAGGCGACATCCGTGCAGCTGATCGGGATCGGTAGGGCGTCGTGCCCCTTCGGTGGCGGAGTCGTTCTTCGCGTCGTCACGTCAGTGCCGCCAGACTCGCGAGAGTGCGGTCGCGGCACGCCGTCACGCCGTCGACATCATCGGGCCCCGTGTCCTCGCGGACTCGAAGTACGGCGGAGAAGTCGAAGTCCTCGACGGTCGTGGCGGCCGCCCCGCGGTCGACCGCGTGGTCGCATGCATCGAAGACGTCGAGCGCCATCGCGAGGAGGCTCCGGGCCTTGGCCGCCGAGCAGTGGGCGTCGTTCGGGCTCAGAGCGCTTTGCATGAGGACGCCCTCGCGCAACAGCCGACCCGCGAGCAGCACCATCCGCTCGTGCCCGGGAAGCGACTGTTTCCCCAGGATCTCCGCGAGCGCAGCGAGGCGGTCCGCTTCGGCCAGCACGCTGGCCGCCCGTGCCCGGTGGCGCAGCCACGCCGCGTTGCCCGACCCGGCGCGCAAGATGCCGATCGACTCCACTTCTCGGGAGAAGGATCCGCTCCAGCTCACGGCCGGGTAGTGGCGCGAGTAGGCGAGGTCCCGGTCCAGGGACCACACAGCGCCGACGAAGCGCTCGGTCGCCGTCGTGACGGGTTCGGTCAGGTCCCCACCGGGGGGCGAGACCGAGCCGATGACGGTGACCGACGCCGCCTCGTCGCTGAGGGTTCGGACCGCGCCCGCCCGCTCATAGAACGCGGCCAAGGCGGAGGGCAGATCGGCGGGGTAGCCCTCCTCCGCCGGGAGTGATCCGGTCCGCGAGGCGAACTCGCGCAGTGCCTCGGCCCACCGTGACGTGGAGTCGGCGATCACCACCGTGTCGTACCCCATGTCACGGTAGTACTCGGCCACGGTGATACCCGTGTAGATGCTCGCTTCGCGGGCCATCATGGGCATGTTCGAGGTGTTGGCGATGATCACGGTGCGGTCGGCGAGCCGGCCACCCGTGCGGGGGTCGGGCAGTTCCCGAAGGTCAGCCAGGACATCGGCCATCTCGTTGCCACGCTCGCCGCAGCCGACATAGACGATCATGTCGGCGTCGCACCACTTGGCGATCTGCTGCAGCAGCATCGTCTTGCCGGTGCCGAACCCGCCGGGAACGGCTGCGGCCGAGCCTCGGGTGATCGGGAAGAGAAGGTCGATCACTCGCTGCCCCGTGTGAAGCTCGACGACGTCATCCAGTCGCCCGGCCACAGGCCGAGGCACCCGCACCGGCCAGTACTCCGTCAGGGCGACCTCGCCGTCGCCCACTCGGGCAACCACCTCGGTGTCGGTGTAGTCCCCAGCGGAGGCGATGAAGGTCAACGGCCCCTCGACGCCCGGCGGCACGAGCACGCGGTGCTCGAGCGAGCCGGCCCCGGACACGGTGCCGAGCAGGGCTCCTGGAGTGAGCGCGCGGCTCTCTGAAGCGCTCAGACCCGCAGCGGGGGTGAACGACCACTGCCTCGCATCGCTCTCGTGGCCTCTCGAAACACCAGTGGCGTCGTGCCGTCGGGGGGTCAACCACACAGGGGCTCCCGACAGAGGTCGCAGGAGTCCGTCGAAGACCGAACCGAGCAAACCAGGGCCCAGTACTGCCGACAGCGGACGCCCCGTCGGCCGCACCCGCTGGCCGACTCGAAGTCCGCCGGTGTACTCGTAGGCCTGCAGACTCACGGTGTCACCGCGGATCGCGACCGTTTCGGCCTGCACGGCATCGTCGCCCAGTTCGACGACCTCCAGCATCCGCACGGCCAAGCCGGTGGCCTCGACCAAGGGACCACTGACCCTGGTCACTCGACCCTCACGCGGCGCCGGTGCGCCTCTCACGCCCATAGCCGGGTCACCTCTGCGCCGAGCCCGGCGACCGCCTGGTCGGCCAGCATGGCCAGGGACAGGTCCACGCGGCGGGAGCCGGCCCGGGCCACGACACCTCCGGCAGGTGCTTCCGCGACCGTCGCTTCGGGCCCTAGCGCGGTTCGGGCCCGCGTCTCGAGCTCCTGTCGGAGCGTCGCATAGTCCACCTCGTCATCCTTCAGGCCCTGTACAGCAGCCCGGGCCTGATCGCGCAGGAGTGCCACCAGCGTGGCCTGAGCCCGCAACACCGTCGTGCGAGCCTCGCGTCGGGCTCGGGCCCGCTCACGGCCGGCTGCCGCGGCACCCTCGGCGGCGCCCTGGTCACGCTCGGACGAGATGAGCTCCAGCGCCTCGGCCCGAGCCTGGGCGAGCTGTTGGTCCGCCTCGGCTCGGGCTGAGGCCACCAGGGCGTCGGCCTCCTGTCGCGCGGCGTGGTGCAGCCACGCGCGCACCGGGGCCAGAGCCAGCTCCGCCTCCCGCGTGAGCGGCCGCCGGACGGGGATCGCCGTCACGATGGTATGACCGCCGACAGGCAGGTGCCGGGGCCATCGCGAAGCCCGGTGAGCGCCCCGGCTGCCGCTGCCGTCAGCAGCACCAGGATGACCCCTTCGGACTGCGCTGCCTCCCAGGCACGGAGAACTTCGTCCGGCAGGGTGGCCTCGCGAACAACCACGCCCGCCAAGGCATATCCCATCAGCAACGCCGGCTCGCCGAGCGCGAGGACGGTGCCTTCGGTGACCTCCATCGGACTAGGCCTTCCCGATCAGGATGATCGCGATGATGAGCCCGTAGATCGCGATTCCCTCGGCGAGCCCGACGACGACCATGGCTCGCCCGAACATCTCGGGCCGCTCACTCATGGCAGCGAGGGCGGCCGCGCCGGTGTAGGCGACGGCGATGGAAGCGCCGATCGACGACCCGGCCACGGCGATGGCGGCGCCGATGAGTGCTGAACCATTGACCGTGCTGGCCGCCGCCACGGGGCCCGCCGAGGTGGCACCGGCCACAGCCGTGGCCGGGTCCGAGCCCAGTGCGAGAACCAGCACGATCAGCGCGCCGACCGCCAGCAGCGCGGACGAGCCGAGCGCGAGCGGGACCAGCAGGCGACCGCTGCGCCGGGCCGCCAGCACTCCCGTCAGGGTCAGGGCGGCAGCGACGGGTAGTCCAACCAACCAGACGATCATGAGGAACCTCGTTCCTGATCGGTCTCGCCGACAGTCACGGCGGCGGGCGGCAGATGCCATGGCCGGAACGGCCGCCCCTCCTCGGTGAAGACCCGCGAGAACAGTTCGTAGTACTCCAGCCGCAGGGCTTGGATCCCGGCGACCAGAGCTTCGAGCGCGAAGGTGAGCGTGTTGCCCACCACGAAGACGAGGGCGGCGACCAGCATCCCGACGCCGGGACTCCATAGCCCGGTCGTCGCCTGCCACACCACAGCGCCGAGTGCCGCATGCGTGAGTCCGAAGGCGGCGAGCCGCGCGAACGACACCACGTTGGACCCGAGCCGGATCACCACGTCCACGAGTTCCACCAGTGCCTGGGCGGTGCCTGCTGCCCCGCCGCCGGACTCCACCCAGAGACCCACGAACGTGAGCGTGAGGGCCACGATCGCGAGGATCACGCTGGCCGAGACCAGCCAGCCGGCGGGCGACGTCAGGCCCGCCACCAGCAACGCGAGCGCCACGAAGAGGAGCGACCCCGCCACACCGGTGCGTGCGTAGAGGGCATAGGTCCATCCGCCTTCACGAACGCGGTTGGCCGTGCCCAACGCGTACGCCCCACCGATCAGCACGGCTCCGATGCCGACTGCGGCCAGCAGGAGTGGAACGGGTTCGTCGAGGGGGTCCAGCCACAGCACCGGCAGGACGCCGGTCGGTCCGAAGAAGGAACCGTACAGCGCGCCGAAGGCCATGCTGGCCACACCACCACCCACGAGGAACGGCCAAGCGCGACGGAGCCCGGGCGAGCGACCCAGCCGCCCCGGGAGACGCCCGAATCGAACAAGGAGGGCACCGAGCAGCAGGAGCGCCCCGTGGCCCACATCACCGAACATCATGCCGAACATGACGACGTACGCGAGGCCCGCGACCAAGGTGGGGTCGATGTCGCGGTAGGGCACCGTCGTGTAGGTCTCGACCAGCAGGTCGAACGAGCGGCCGGCTCGCTGGCTGGGAAGCCGGGTCGGCGGCTGAGCTCCCGCTGGAGCCCGCACCGGAACAGCGGCGGCACCGACCTCGGCCAGCGTGTAGCGGAGCGTCGGCAGGTCGGCCGCCGGGGTCCATGCGGTGAGCCCGGCGACGGCCCCGGACTGCAGAGCGGTAGCCGCCACCCGGGTCAGCTCGTCGGCTCGGACGGCGGTTCCCGACGGGTGGTCCCCGGCGGCGGTTCCGGCTCGGAGGCTGGGCTCGGTGACGTCCTGCGATGACTGGTCCAGCTCGACGCACCCAGAGTCACCGACGGTGCTCAGGGCCGACGTCAACTGGGCCACCGGCGCGATGATGGCCACGCGACGCATCCGGTCAGGTCTGAGCTGCTCACGCCACCCCATCGAGCACCTCCACGGACCCGCCCATGGCCGCCGTTGCGAGCGCGGCCTGGACGTCGAGGGCGTCGGCAGCGAGCAGGGCGATCACCCCGACGACCGGTCGGGGGCCGGGCAGCGGGTCGCGGAGCAGGCGATCTCCGAGCTCTGCCAGCCGCCGCCGAAGCGCCATCTCGGCCACCCACAGACCCGTGGCCCCGGTGACGCCGTCCAGGATCCCCCCGGCGCCATGCGCCAGCGCCTCCCGCAGCTCGTCGAGCGAGCCCGCCCTGGCCCAGCGTGAGCCCAGGACGGCGTTCAGGTCCGTGGTCGCGCGGACGCCCAGGTCGACCCCGTCCACCAGCCTGGCCCTGGCCACCAGCACACCGGCCGCCGGCACCGCGAGCGCCTCGGCGCCGGGGACATCGACAACCACCCGTCGCAGCCACGCGGCCGCCATGGCGTCCCGACACGTCGCTGGGTCGTCCGTCGCCACCGCGCCCCACCGGGAGGCGGCGAGAGCATCGGCCGCCTCCCGGGGTGACGCTGCTGTGCGCACCCGGTGCCACGCCGTCGACAAGGACCCGAGTTCGAACGGGTCCGGCACGGTGGCGCCGGACAACCGCCGGAGATGGTTGACACAGTTCTCGCGTTCGAACGCCGCGACGACGGCTCGCGCGATCGGTGTGCCGCTGGAGGGCATCCAGCCGGCCAGGACGCGGATGTCCCAGAGCAGTCCCTTTGCGATAGCGCGCTGCGCGGTCGCCAGATCGCCGGCCTGGGCTGCTTGGGCGTAGGCACCATCGGCCAGCAGCGCCGTGGCACCTGCGAGCGTGCGCTCGTTCTCGAGCCGTCGCACGGCTGCGCGCCCCAGGCGACGTCGCGCCAGCGCCTGGGAGCGGACCGACGCCGCGACCCAGGCGATCGTCATGACCGGTCCTGACGTGGCGCGGCCGTGAGGCCTGCTTCCCTGCGCACGTCCTCCAACACCGTCGCGACGAGCTCCGGCAGGAGAGCGCGGCCGCGTTCTCGGATCCGGTCCGACTCCGAGACCGCTTCGTCAGCCATGCGTCGCGCCGTTCGGCGACCGGCGCGGTGTGCTGCGGCTGTGGCGGCGGCGCGTTGCTCGGCGGCGTCCACGCGAGCCCTGGCCGCCAGGGCCGCCGCCTGGGCCGCCGCCCCGTTCCGGATCTCAGCGACCTTCGCGCGTGCGTCCGCACGGATGGCGTCGGCCTCGTCCTGAACGGGGCGGAGTGCGGCGAGGACCTCGAGCAAGGCTGGATCCGGAGTGGCGTCCGAGGGAACCCCGACCGGACCAGCTGACCCTGGGGGCGCGGCGGGGCGGAACCGTTCGAGGATTCCGCGGCGCGGCATCGTGGCCCCCTTCATCGCGAGGCGCTCACTTCGAGCATTCTCCGCGCCGAGGGCAACGTCAATGTCGCTCCCGTCACGTTCGAGAGGGGGGACAGGGCAGACGTCGACCTGCGGGGTGTGCTACGAGTGACTCATGCAGCAGATGACTCTTCGCGAGCACATCGACGCGCTCCGCGTCGCCGGCTACACCGTCCGTGACGACCACGGGGACGACCCGATGCTCATCGCGCCCGACGGCAAGGCGGTCGAGACCTGGCGCGAGAACTACCCGTACGACGAGCTGATGAGTCGCAACGACTACGAGGTCGAGAAGTACCTCCTCCAGATCGAGCTGCTGAAGTTCCAGTACTGGGCCCAGGACAACCAGGAGAAACACATCATCGTCTTCGAGGGCCGTGATGCTGCGGGCAAGGGAGGCACGATCAAGCGGGTGATGGAGCACCTGAACCCGCGCGCGGCCCGTGTGGTCGCTTTGACCAAGCCCACGACGACCGAGCTGGGTCAGTGGTACTTCCAGCGCTACGTGTCACATCTGCCCACGGCGGGCGAGATCGTCCTGTTCGACCGATCCTGGTACAACCGGGCGGGTGTCGAGCGGGTCATGGGCTTCTGCACGGACGCGCAGTACTGGACCTTCATGGAACAGGCGCCGGCCTTCGAACGGATGCTCAGCGAGTCGGGGATCGCGGTCACCAAGCTGTGGTTCTCGGTCACCCAGCAGGAGCAGCGCACTCGGTTCGCCATCCGCCAGATCGATCCGGTGCGGCGCTGGAAGCTCTCGCCCATGGACCTGGAGAGCATCGACAAATGGGAGGAGTACACCGAGGCCAAGGAGAAGATGTTCGTCCATACCGACACAGACGATGCCCCGTGGCACACCATCAAGAGCAACGACAAGAAGCGGGCGCGCATCAACGCCATCCGGCTCTTCCTGAGTCTCGTCGACTACGAGGGCAAGGACCCGGAGGTGGTGCTGGCACCTGACCCGGAGATCGTGTCCCGCGGCCGGCTGTCCGTCGGCGACTGACCGGGCTACGGTGGGAGGGACGCTCGGTCGACGACCGGGTCGTGCCCCCAGGAGAGACCGTGAACGTACCCGAAGACCTGCTGGAGCAGCTCGAGCCTGTGGTCGAGGAGAACCTCAACCGCCACCTCTCGCTCGCTCAGGAGTGGCACCCGCACGACTACGTGCCGTGGAGTGAGGGTCGTGACTTCGCCTTCCTGGGCGGCGTGGACTACGACCCCGAGCAGTCTCGGCTGTCGCCGACGGCCAAGGCCTCGATGATCGTCAACCTGCTCACCGAGGACAACCTCCCCTCCTATCACCGCGAGATCGCGACGCGTTTCGGCCGGGACGGCGCGTGGGGCACGTGGGTCGGACGCTGGACCGCGGAGGAGGGCCGCCACGGGGTCGCGATGCGTGACTATCTGGTCGTGACGCGCGGGGTCGACCCGGTCGAGCTGGAGCGCGCGCGGATGGACTACATGACCTCGGGTTACGACTCCGGCGACAAGACGTCCCTCGAGGCCGTGGCCTATGTGTCGTTCCAGGAGCTGGCGACCCGGGTGTCCCACCGCAACACCGGCAAGGTCACTCGGGACCCGATCGCTGACAAGCTGCTGGCCCGGATCGCCAAGGACGAGAACCTGCACATGGTCTTCTACCGCAACATCGTCTCGGCGGCGCTCGACATCGCTCCGGACGCGACGATGCGCGCGATCACCGACGAGGTGGTCGGTTTCGAGATGCCCGGCGCGACCATGGCGGGCTTCCGCCGCAACTCCATGATCATCGCCAAGGCCGGCATCTACGACCTGCGCCTGCACCACGACGACGTGATCATGCCCGTGCTCCGCCACTGGCGGGTCTTCGACCGCCAAGACCTGGGACCCGAAGGAGAGAAGGCCCGCGACGAGCTGGCGATGTTCCTGGCCGACCTCGACGACCAGGCCACGCGGTTCGTCGAGCGCCGCGCCGAGACGAGGGTCCGGCAGCAGGCTTCCTCCGACCAGGACCTGTCCGCAGAGATCGTCACCTGACCGCCGGTCAGGCGCCACAGAAAGTTTTCCTCGGGCGATAGTGACCCGGAGCCGCCCGGGGGACTACAGTTCGCTCACTGGCCATGGGGGCCAGGTGGGGCAGCGATGTCCGTGGGCAGATGTGGGGTCTAGCCTGATGAAGGTTTCTCGTCGTTCTCTTGGGGCCGATTCGGACGCGACGGCATGGGGTTCGACCCACCGGTTGCGCCGGCTGACAGCCGCCCTCGTGGTGGCCCTGCTTCCCGGGGTCGGCCTCGGTGTGATGTCCGCGCAGCCTGCGTCCGCGGCCCCGGGCACGCTCTCGTTCGTCGACGCCGCGACCACCGTCGGCAGCCGCTCGAACCACCGCGTCGTGGTGCCGGCGAGCGTGCAGCCGGGCGACGCGCTGGTGATGTTCATGACCGTGAACTCCAGCACCAAGCCCCTCAACGACACCGTGGCCGGCTGGACGCTGATCGAGTCCCGCAACGGCACCGGGGTCCGTGGCCGGGCCTGGACCAAGACCGCGACCGCCAGCGACGACGGCAGCACGGTCACCGTGACCACGGGCTCCGCGGCCAAGTCGGTCCTCAGCGTGGTCGCCTACCGCAGCACCCTCGGGACCGCGTCGGTGACCGCATCGGCGAGCAGTGTGGTCAACGCGAAGTCGACCAGCCACGCGACGCCCACCGTCGCCGTGAGCGATGTGGGGTCCTGGCTGGTCAACGGTTGGGGCGAGAAGTCCGCCAACGCGGTGACCTGGACCCTTCCTGGCAACGTGACCTCGCGCACGGCGGGCGCCGCGACCGGCTCCGGCAAGGTCAGCGCGGTCATCGGCGACTCCGGCGCCGCCGTACCGACCGGCACGGCGGCCGCACGGACTGCCACGACCAGCGTCTCTGTGGGCAAGTCCCCGATGTTCTCTGTCGTCGTGAGCCCCGGTGACGACGCCGGCGGGCCGGTCAACCGGGCCCCGTCCGCCAGCTTCACCGCCGGCTGCGCCGCTCTGACCTGCTCCTTCGACGCGTCGGGATCCTCGGACCCCGACGGCGACGCCCTGACCTACTCCTGGAACTTCGGTGACTCCAGCACAGGCACCGGTGCCACCCCGTCGCACACGTACTCCACCGCCACCACCCGCACTGTGACGCTGACCGTGAGCGATGGTTCGCTGACCAACCAGACCACCCGTCAGGTCACGACCACCGCCGGCGCCCCGGGCCCGGGCCACACCAGCGTCGTGCCCGACATCGTGTCGACGAACATGCCGCGCATCACCTCCGGCGAGATCGAGGACCTCGAGTACATCGGCAACCGGGTCTTCGTGGCGGGCGGCTTCACCTCGCTGAGCAACAACACCAGCGGCAACACGACCACCTACAACCAGCGGTTCCTCGCCTCGTTCAACCTGACCACCGGCCTGATCGACGCGAGCTTCCGGCCGACGTTCGACGGCGGCATCTCCGACATCGAGGCCAGCCCCGACGGGACCAAGCTGTACGTCGCCGGCACCTTCAACACCGTGAACGGGGTGACCAAGCGGAAGTTCGCCGCGATCAACCCGACCACGGGCGCCACCATCGCCGGGTTCACGGCGAACGGCAACTCCGCCGGCACCGAGCTGGACGCCTCGAGCACGACCGTCTACCTGGGTGGGAAGTTCAGCAAGATCAACGGTCAGGACCACCGCGGGCTGGCGGCGGTGGATGCCACCACGGGAGATCTCGTCGGCAGTACGAACGCCAACCCGGGCGGCACCTGGAACAACGACATCACCGGCGGCATCGGCCCGAACGGCACGCTGAACGTCCAGGAGCTGAAGCTCACCCACGACTTCTCGACGCTGTTGGTCGTGCACACCGGGCGACAGATCGCCGGGCAGGACCGCTACGGCCTCGGTCTGATCAACACCGCCACCGGGCAGCTCCGGCCGTGGCGTACGCGGCTGTGGGAGGACAACCTCGGCTACGTCGGCGGCATCCAGCGGATCTTCGCCGGCGACATCTCGCCTGATGACTCCTTCATGGTCGTGACCAGTGGGTCCGGCGGTGACCGTCCGCCCATCAACGACACCGCGGTCGCGTTCTCACTGGAGGGCGGCGACTTCGCGGAGCCCCTGTGGGTCTCGCGCTGCTTCGACAGCGTCTACTCCGTGGCCATCTCCGAGGTCGCGGTCTACATCGGCGGGCACTTCGCCTGGAACGAGTCGCCGACGGCTCGTGACCCCTGGCCGGGTCTGGACACCCAGGGCTACGGCACCGGCCAGGGTCTCTCCGGCTACGGCCTGGGCGACGACGTGGTCCGCCGCGACCACGTCGGTGCACTGAACCCCGTCGACGGCAAGGCCCTGGAGTGGAACCCCGGCTCGAACTCCTTCGAGGGCAACAAGGCGATGCTCGTGACCCCGCGTGGCGTGGTCACCGGCGGCGACGGCAACACCCAGGGTGCGCGGAACGGGGGACGGGTCGCGGTCTATGACTTCGCAAGCGAGCCGGCCTCGGGAGCCAACGAGACGACCATCACCAACCCGATCGAGGGTCGCGTCGAAGAGGGCAACGTCGAGTTCGTCGTCGACGGCACCGCCCGGGCCACGAGCGGAGTCCAGCGCGTCCAGCTGGAGGTGCAGGACCGCGACTCGGGCCAGTACCTCCAGGACAACCTGACCAGCTGGGGCTCCTCGAACAGCATCAACGTCAACCTCGCCAACGCGGGCGCGACGACGACCGACTGGTCCTTGCCCCTGACCATCGTCGAGAACCGCAGCCTGAAGCTGCTCGCCCGCACCTACGCCACCAACGGGAGCAACGACCCCAGCAAGGCCACCAAGAAGTTCGAGACCTTCAGCATCCTCGACGCGGCACCCCGAGCCTCGATCACCGGGCCCTCGGGCATCGTCCCTTCCACGACCTTCACCGTGACGGGAACCGCCACCGACGATGTGGGCGTCCGCTCGCTCAGCTACACGATCAAGGACGCCAACAACAAGAACATCTTCCTCCAGGACGACGGCTCCGTCTCGGCCAACTACAACTCCTTCAACGTCACGCCCGATGTCGTCGACGCCACGAGCACCACGTGGTCGACCGAGGTCACCGTGCCCTACGAGGGTGCCTGGCGGATCACGGTCACGCCGCGGGACACCTCGGGGCAGTCGTCGCTCGACGAGTTCGTCCGCGACTGGATCGTCAGCTCGACCGGGATCGCGCCGTCGGTGACCATCACCGCGCCGACGGCGATGACGCCACCGGCGACCGTTCCGGCCCTGCCGGTGACCCCGGGTGCACCGATCACCTTCTCGGGTACCGCGACGGACGACGAGAACCTCGCGAACGTCGAGATCAGGCTGCAGAACACCACGACCCGCGAAGCGCTCGCCTCAGACGGAACCTGGGCACCGGGCATCTCGGCCGGCTGGTACCGCGTGACCGCGCTCAACGTGAACACCGACAACCTCACCTGGTCGTGGACGACCCCGTTCAGCCTGACCCCGGGCAGCTACGACCTCAGGGTCCGCTCCACCGACGATCTGGGACTGACCACCTCGTCCTCGCTCCAGGGGCGGCTGACCCTGAGCGCGCAGTTCCCGGGCGACGCCCCGCCGGACGCCCTGTTGGACGTCACCGGCACCCAGACCGGCGGCCAGGTGCTGCACCTGGATCTGACGGGGACGGCCACCGACGACTTCGGTGTAGCGGGCGTGGAGGTGGCTCTGCAGGACCGCGACACCAACCGCTATCTCCAGCCCAACGGCAGCATGGGCGCGGCGTTCGCGACCCGGGCGGCGACGCTGGCCTCCCCGAACGCGACCAGCACCGCTTGGTCGCTGTCGGTCGACCTGCCGACGGAGGGCGACTGGTCGGTCACCGCCTACGGGTTCGACACCGCGGGCCAGCAGGACCTCTCGACCAGTGGGGCGACGGCGCGCTACGAGATCTACCCGGGGGACCAGCCCCCCACGTTCGTGGAGAACCTTCGGTCTCCCTCGGGCGGCGAGACCTACACCGACGGCCGGATCCCGTTCAGCGGACGGGTGATCGACGATCGCCAGATCGCGGCCGTTCAGATCGCGGTCGTGGACTCGCTGGGCCGGTACATGAGCTCGTCGGGGACCTTCACCAGCACCAACGAGAGCTGGCGTACGGCGTTCCTGAACTCGCCCGGCTCGCCCGGCTCCAACTACTCCTTCACCACCCCGGTGATCCCGGAGGGCGACTACCTGGTGCGGGTGCGCGGGGTCGACAACCACGGCTTCACGACCACTCCGAGTCTCGATGGCACGGTCACGGTGACCCAGCCGCCGAACGACCCGCCGGTGGCCAACATGCAGGTGAGCTGCAACCAGAACATCTGTGCGTTCGACGGCCGGAGCTCGACCGACGAGAACACCTCCGCACTGACCTACTCCTGGAACTTCGGGAACGGCAGCGGCAGCGGGGCCTACGTCAGCCGGACCTACACCAGCGCCAACACCTACACGGTGACGTTGACGGTGCGCGACGAGTACAACGCGGAGTCCACGGCGACGCAGACGGTGACCATCACCGAGCCACCGGGCAACCTCCCGCCCACGGCGGTGATGGCGACGCCGACCTGCGCTGGGCTGGTCTGCAGCTTCTCCAGCTCGAGCTCGAGCGATCCCAACCCGGGCGACTCGATCTCCCGCTCGTGGAGCTTCGGTGACGGTGGGACCAGCACCTCCACGAACCCGACGCGGACCTTCGCGGCGGCGGGCACCTACACGGTGAGCCTGACGGTGACGGACGGCTGGGGGAAGGCCATGACGGTGACCCGTCAGGTCAGCGTGGCTGCCGTGCCCTGAGCGGGGCCTGGTCGAGCCCTGACGGGGGTCTCGACCGTGCCGGACGTGGCATCACCACGCCGCTCCGGTGGAGCCCTCCACGGCTGACGGCCGCAGGCCAGATCCCCCTGCGGCCGTCAGCCAAGGGTCGGACGTCGACCGTCCGTGCCGGCCCGGCGGTCCCGGGTTCCGTCGAGCTCGAACAGCTCAGCGGAGGTAGCGACGAGCGCCGGCGTACTCCTGCGCGTACGCCGTGGTGTCGGTCGAGATGACCTGGACCGGCGTCCCGGTGCGCGGGGAATGGACCATCCGGCCCCGGCCGACGTACATGGAGACGTGGTGGACCCTGCCCGAGGTCGCATAGAACATCAGATCACCCTTGCGTAGCCCGGGTCGCGTGCGCCCTGCCTGGGACTGGGGTGCGGCGTCGCGGGGGATGCGACGCCCGTGGACCTGGTAGACCAGCGAGGTGAAGCCCGAGCAGTCGAAGCCGAACCCCGAACGCCCCGCCCACAGATAGTCGAGACCGGTGAACATCCGGGCGCTGGCCACGAGGTCGGCGCGGGTTGCGGGCAGAGCCGGATCGCCGGGGGAGTGGACCGAGACGGTCGTGGTCAGGACTCGGAGGATCTCCCCGGTGGGCGTGGCGACCCGGACCCAGCGGCCGGCTCGGCCGACCACCGGGAGCTCGGTACCGAAGCTGACCCGGAGGACTCGCGCGCCGGCCGCGCTGTCCTGTCGCAACCAGGTGAGCTGCGAGACGACCGTGGCCCGTTGGGTGGCGGGCGTGGGCGCGGCGGCGGTGAGCTGGCGTCGCGGCACCCAACCGGGGTACCCGCGTGAGTCGAGCGGCGTGGGCTGGCTCGGCACGGCCACCTTGGCCCAGTGCGGGCGGAGTCGCAGGACGACGACGCGGGTGCCCAGCAGGGCCTGGGTGTCTGCGCGGCCGTTGAGCGCGCGGCGCTGGTCCAGGGTCATCCGGGCCAGCCAGCGCGTGATCCGCGCTGGGCTGGCGAGCGCCGGCCGGTCGACGTCTCGAGCAGCACTGCGCGCGCGCCACAGGGTCGCGACGGACACCGAGACCCAGGCGGGGCTTCCGACGGCGAGCGTCGGCGCGACCGAGACGGATCTGGTGGAGGTGCTGCCCACCGCGGATGTGACGCCCGGCCCGAGCCAACCCGTCGTGGCCACCGTCAGCGTCACGGCTGCGACCAGGCGTCGTCTGAATCCACCCATCGGGCCAGTGTGCAGGAGAAACGGTCGCGGCGCCGCCGGACACGGCGCCCGGATCGCGCCGACCACCTCGGCGCGGAAGGCGTCGACCTAGCCGCGCAGCCCGTCGCGGATCTCGGCGAGCGCCTGGGTGAGGTCGACGGTGGGCCTCCACCCCCATCCGTGGGCACGCTCTGCCAGGAGGCGGCCGGTCCAGGCAGGGCGGTCGTCCCAGATCGGCTCGATGCCCAGCGCCCCCGTCACCGCCTCGTAGTAGTCGCGGGCCGTGGCCGGGCCGGCCGCGACGTTGACGACGGTGCACCCGCTCTCGACCGGTCCGGCCGACGGGTCGGGCGCGGCGTCGACCCTTCCCGCGGCCACCTCGGCCGCCAGTGTCGCGAGGTCGTCGACATGGACCCACGCGAAGCTCTGCTCGGGAACGGCGTGGCGCTCCCGCTCGTGCTCGCGGATCTGGGACGGCCGGAGGGTGTTCCAGACCGAGGTCTCTCCGGGACCGAGGATGGCCGGCGGGCGGAGGAGGACCCGGGTAAGGCCGGTGACCTCAGCCAGCGCAGCGTCGGTGTCTCGCTTCGTCACGGCGTAGGCGCCGCCGTCGTCGGTGACCAGGGGCGAGGCCTCGTCCACGTCGCCGGCCCCGGATGGCCGGTCGTACACGGCGGCGGTCGAGATGTGCACCAGTCGCTGAGCGCCGGCGTCACGTGCCGCGCGCGCGAGCACGGGGGTGCCCTCGACGGCGACCCGGTGCTGGGTCTCACGGTCGCTGCCCATCGGGTGGACCGTGGTGACCACCGCGCCCGCACCTGCCACGACGTCCGCCGCGAAGGCCGGGTCGTAGAAGCTCCCGACACGCTCCTCGACCCCGGGGAGGGCCGGTGCGGTGCCGGCCCGGCGGACGACGGCCCGCACGGTCGCCCCGCGCTCAGCCAACGCAGCGCAGACACGGGAACCGACCAGTCCGTTCGCCCCGGTGACGACCACGGGTGAGGGGATCGCGCTCGACTCGCTCATGCTCCCACCCTGCCACGACCAGTTCTGGGTCGTACGGTCAGCCGACCGGGTCGCCGGCGCCGCCTTCGGTCCGGACCAGCATCCGCAGCGAGCCGACCGTCTCGCGCTCGGCGAAAACCCCCGAAGCCAGCGCGCGCAGAAACATCTCGTACGGCGGACGCCCACCGTCGCGCGGATCGGGGAAGACGTCGTGAATGGCCAGCACGCCGCCCGGCATCAGCCACGGTGCCCAGCCTGAGTAGTCGTCCATCGCCGGCCGCTCCCCGTGGCCACCGTCGATGAACAGCATCGAGAGCGGCGTGCGCCAGTGGGCACTCACCGTCCGCGACGCGCCGACCACCGCGACCACCTGGTTCTCGAGACCGGCCCGTTCGATCGTGCGTCGGAACACCGGGAGCGTGTCCATCCGCCCCGACTCGGGGTCGACCAGGCTCGCGTCATGGTGCTCCCATCCCGCTTGGTTCTCCTCCGAGCCGCGGTGGTGGTCGACGGTGAACACGGTGCCTCCGACCTCGCGGGCGGCAGCACCGAGGTAGACCGCCGACTTGCCGCAGTACGTGCCGATCTCCAGCACCGGGCCATGGTGCAGTCGCCGGCGCGCCAGCACGTAGAGTGCGAGCCCCTCATCAGGCGGCATGAACCCCTTCGCCGACGCAGCATGGTCGACCAGATCGGCCGGCAAGGTGCGCTGCGTCTCGGCATCCACTGCTCTTCCACCTCCGTCAGGCGACGTGCCGGTGCCGGGGTCCGCCGGAGCCGCATCGGCGCTGGTCAGCCCACGATAACGGCTTCCCTCGAAGCGGCTGACGGACGTGTGGAACCCGCGGGAAGGAGCCGGTGGCGGCGGCGCCATTTTGCCAATTTCGCCATTCTGCGTACAGGCTGGTCCCCTCGGGCTTAGCGTCCTCAAGGTCCGACGACCCGCCGAGGAGGCCGCCCGTGAGGGTATCGTTGCGTGTTCGTTCTGTCCTGTGCTTGGTGACCCTGGGCCTGGTGACCGTGGCCCTGGCTCCCCCTGGATCGTCGGTGGCGCGGCAGAACGCGACCCTCAGCGTCTCCCCTGGCACCTTCGTCGGCGGCCAGCTCATGACGTTCGAGGGCAACATCGGCCTGGTGGGGCAGCGGCGCGTCCGCCTCCAGACTCACATGGGCCGGCCCGGGGACAGCTGGACCCGACTCAAGGGGTTCAGCACGCTCACCAACCCCGACGGGAGCTTCCGGTTCACCTACCCCGCCCCCTCCATGTTCGGCATCAAGGTGCGCGTGGCCACGAAGGGCGCAGCCACGCCTGGCTGGACCTCCAATGCCAAGTCGCAAGATCTGGTCCTGAGTACCAGGACGAGCTACCCGGCGCTCCCGGACGGACAGGTCCGGGCCGGCGAGCCGTTCACGATCGACGTCGACACGACGCCGACGCTCTACCGGCGCCCCGACCTCCCCGCTCCGGCGTTCCCGGGTCGCACTCTCACCTTGCAGCATCGGGTCAATGGCAACCAGTGGGCGACGCTCGACACAACAACCACCAACCAGAAGGGGCAAGGCTCGTTCACCCTGACGGTCGGCAGCCCCGGCACGGTCGTCTACCGGGTCCGCCAGGAGGACTACACCGCCAACGGGAACAAGATCGGCTGGTTCCCGTCGTACCCGACCTATGTGAAGGTTCGCAGCCAGTCGTCGAGGGCCGGGACCGGAACGACGGCCGGGCCGGCGACGGGAACGACCGTGCGGCGCACTGCCGCTTCCTCGGCCAGCGCGCTTGCTGAGCTTGCGGAAGCTCGTCTGAGCATGGCCCCGTCGACCGCGAGCCAGGCCTTCGGCTGGGCGCCTTCGCTGTGGGACTTCGCCTGGGAGTTCGGCGAGTCGCTCACGAGCCGGCCCTACCGCGGGTCGGACCTCAAGGGATGGTGGCGCGACGCGTCCAACGGGTCGGGCCGGGCATCTAAGCACAACGGCGGCCTGATGCTGAACAGCCAGCGCGGGTACGACGGCCCGGGGGACCACGGCACCACAACCGCGACGTTGCGCGGCAACCCCATGAAGTACGGTCGCTGGGAGACCAAGCTGCGACTGAAGTCGCCCGAGAACAACGCGCGGGACTACCGCGTCAAGATCCAGCTGGTTCCCGACCGCCAGGCTGACTACCACTGCGGCGCCCAGAACATCACCGTCGCGGACGTGGCTGCCCACGGGGCCCGCGTCACGGTGGAGGCCAAGGCGCGCAAGGGATCGCGCAAGTGGTCCTTCAGCAAGAGGATCGGATCCCTCAACGACAACACGGCGGCCTTCGCGGTCGAGGTGGCCAAGGGTCACATCTCGTGGTTCGTGAACGGCAGGGTCATCGCCACCGTGCGCAACCGCGCAGCGGTCTCCGACGTGCCGATGACGCTGCGGTTGAGCCTGGTGGGCCAGGGCCAGAAAGAGATGAACGCGACGCAGGTGATCTCCGACTGGCAGCGCGGCTTCTCGATCAAGCGCGGACGAACGGTCACCGGCGGGCACGGGATGCATCGCGGCACCTTCTCCGGCGGCTGCTGAGCGCGTCCGGTCCCGCCCCGCCCGCGATAGAGGTCAGGGTGCGGGAGGGCCAGTCGGTCCGTCGAGGCAGTGCTCGGGTCGTGGTGAGCCCCCGCGGACGGGTCCTCTATCCTTTCGGTCATGCTCATCCTCGGAATCATCCTCTTCGGCATGATCATCGGCGCCGCCGCGCAGTTCCTGCTCGGGCGCGAGGACGGCCGCATCGATTGGCCGATGGCCTTCGCCTCGGGCATCGCCGGTTCGTTCATCGGGGGTCTGCTGTCCAGCCTCCTGCTGGGTGATGGCCTCGCGCTGCGCCCCAGTGGCATCCTCGGCTCGATCACCGGCGCCGCGATCCTCACCCTTGCCTGGCGCTGGTGGCGGGCCCGCCAGGGGGCCACCGCCTGATCGCAACGTGATCGCGTTCGTCGACATCACGGAGCGCGTGAGCGAGCGGCGGTCCGCGCCGTGCTCAGTGGGTACCGCAGAAAAGTAGGGCCCGCTACGGTGAGGATCGGGCGCGCCCAGTCGCGCCGTCACGGAGGTTTGTCATGGGGGGTCGAGGACTTCGGGCCCGGACGCTGATCGGGCTGCTCGCCCTTGCGAGCGCCACCGGAGTCGCCGGAGTGGACGTGTCACACGCGTCTCCGAGCGTCGCTCGCTCGCACTGGGGATCCATGGCGACCTTCCCGCAGGGGATCGCGCCGCTGCAGGGCAGCGGGCTTCTGAGCACGGGTCGCTTCGTCTACTACGAGATGCTGGACCCGGACGGCAACACGACGATCGGCCGGATCGGACCGGGTGGCACCGCCCGGACGGTGGGGACCACGGGTTCAGGCTACGGGTACGCACCACCCACGCGAACCACTGACGGCGCTGTGTGGTTCGCCGTCGACGCCGGCGGCGAAGGCGGCGCCCTGGGCGACACTCCGAACCTGAGCCTGGCGGGCCTCGACTCGGGAGCGACGAGCCTGACCATCGAGCCCACGGACGGGTTCACCTTGGACGGCTGGGTGTCCGTCGCCGACCGGGACGGACGGTTCTGGGCGCAGGGCAACACACCCGGTGTCGGGATCATCGCAGTCGGCGCCGGCTTGGGCCAGCCTCCGGTGTCGGTCCAGACGAACATCGGGCCGGTGTCGTCGGAGTCCGACATCACGATCAACAACCCGATGATCCTGGGACCGGACAGTCGGGTCTGGATGTTGGGGGGCGACTCGTTCAGCGGGAACCTGCGCGTGACGTCCGGCGGGCCGGACGGGATCGGTGCCGACGTGGCGCCCGCCGGCCTGGAGATCGGGGCCCTGGCGTTGACCGCGACGCGTGGGAAGGTCTGGACGGTCGCTGCCGACAGCAGCGCCGCCCTCTCCGCCTTCGGGGTCCGGCCGTCCGGCGCCACGACCACGGTGCCGACGCCGCTGCTCGCCGAGTGCGAGGTCGACGCCGTCCAGCCCGTCGCCGGCCGGCACGCGCGACTCTGGTTCACCGGCTCCAACGCCAGCTGCTCGCGCACCAGCCGGCTGCTGGTCGCCGAGGTGCGGCTCACCCGGGACCGGGTCGTGGCCCACGAGACCCGACTGCGGGTGCTCCGACGCGGTGTGTCGACGGTCGTACCGTCGGCGGACGGGGCGATCGTTGCCGGCCGACGCGGCGTGGAACGCCTCGCGTTCGCGCGAGTCGGTCGGCACACCAGGGTCCTGCGGACGGACCTGCACCCCTGGGTCGCCGCCTCACAGGATCGGTATCCACTGATCAGCGACGGGCACAACGGCGCCTGGGCGCAAGCCGTCGACTCGAACCGCGACCTGGTCGTCGTCCGGGTCACCCGCCGAGGCCTGGTGACGGCCCCCACCGGGCTCACTCCCGTTGCCCGCGAGTTCGCCGTCGGCCCTGGCGGCAACCTCTGGACGCAGGCCACCGCCGACGGTCTCCTCGTCCTGGTCAAGGTGACGCCCCGGGGTCGGGTGGAGACCTTCCCGACCGGCCTCGCGCCCACGGCGGTGGTGCTGGCACCGGTGGCGGACCGTCGTGGTCACCTCTGGTTCCGCGCGGCAGACCCTGGCACGGGTGAGCTCGTGCTCGTCCGGATCGGTGCGGACCGGTGACGCACGCCCCGTCGACACGAACGACCGGAGGCCGGTAGCGGGCAGTCGTACTCACGTGTGGTCGCGCAGTTCCCGCGACCTCCGGTGGGGCGTGTCCGGCGGTCCGGTGATGCCGACCTGTGTGGATCCGCCCCGTCCATCCGACCCACGTTGGTCGACCTGGCCGAGGTGTCGGGCTCGTGACCGATCCGCAGCCCAACCCGGGGTGTAGCATTGGTTCACTCGCCGCTCGACTCGCCGCTCGCTCGTTCGTCGTGATGGGCACGGCCGGGGTGGCGGCGTCGATGCTCCAGCTTCCGTCGGGAGGTGGGATGAACTCGACCTTCATCAGGTGGAGCGGGCTCGCCGCGCTGGTGGGGGGCTTGCTGTCGGTGGGGCTCGACCTCTGGGACTTCCTGCTCAACGGCGACCAGTTGGTCAGCGTGACTGCTCTGAACGGTAGCTGGATCGTCCTGCACGCTTCATATCTGGCGGCAGACCTACTCATTCTCTTGGCGTTGGTGGGAATGTGGCTGGTTCAGGCGGCGCCGGCCGGCGCTCTCGGGGTGGTCGGCTTCCTGATGGCCTTTGCGGGGACGGTGATGTTGACGAGTCTGGAATGGAGTACGGCCTTCTTGTTCCCCTGGGTGGCTGCCTCCGCCCCCGGACTGCTCGACTCCGACCCGACGGGTTCCGCGATTGCTGGTTTCATCGTGACGGTGCTTCTGGCGATGGGTGGTTGGCTGATCTTCGCAGTGGCCTCCCTTCGGGCCGGGGTGCTTCCCCGCGGCCCGGTCTGGCTGCTGGTGGCCGGGACGATCACGGTGCTGGTGCTCGGTACTGCCGGTGCGCCGTTCCTCGACGTGGTCTGGGGTCTGGGCCTGGCCTGGATCGGCTACACCCTCTGGTCGGGCACCTGGCAGGCCCACACTGTGGCCGCGGCAACCTGACGGCGGCGCGACGCCGCTCCTGACCTCGCCCAGCCGACGGCCTCCTCGGCAGGGGGTTCGCCCACCGACGACGAAGCCCTGGCGCAGCCAGGAGTGGCCGCCTACCAGGGCTTGCGTGTGGTACGCCATCGCGGACTCGAACCGCGAACCCGCTGATTAAGAGTCAGCTGCTCTGCCAATTGAGCTAATGGCGCGTGCTGTGGAAGCGCGGCCAAGGCTACCAGCGGACCGACGGGCATCGAAATCGCCATCGGCCCTGCGGATACTGGTGCGTACGAGTCACCAGGCGACCCGTACTCACCAGTATGCGGGGGCGGCGCCCAGGGTCAGCGGGAGGCCAGGACGGCCTGAGCGGCGTTGTGGCCGGCGATGCCGGTGACCCCACCACCGCGTCGCGCGCCGGCACCGCACAGCAGCACCGAGGCGACGTCGGTGTTGACCCCCCACTGCTGGGCCGGGGTGTCCAGGCGAGCGCGGTGGGAGACCCAGGGCCAGTCGAGGTCGCCGTGGAAGATGTGTCCGCCGGGCATCGCGAGCTCACGCTCGATCTCCTGCGGAATGCGGGCCTCCAGGCAGGGGTTGCCGTCGCCGTCCAGCGCCAGGCAGGACTCGAGGGGTTCGACGAGATGCTGGTCGAGAGCCGCGAGTGCGCGGCGTACCGCCTCGGCCTTCGTCGCCTCGGGGTCGGCCGTGAACAGCGACTCGTGGGCGAAGTGCCCGACATACTGCATGCTGTTGAAGCCCTGAGGTGCCAGGGCGCCCAGGATCGTCGAGTCGGTCAGGGAGTGGCAGGACACGTCACCGGGCAGCAGGCTCGGCAAGCGGCCCGCCGCGGCCTCGTCGTACGCCGTGCACAGCTGCTCGTAGCCCTGACCGATCCGCACGTTGCCGGAGAAGGCGAGCCGCGGGTCGATCCCGGACTTCAGCGCGGGCAGGTGCTGGAGCAGCATGGTGATCGTCATCATTGCGCCCGCCGGTTTGGTGGCGGGGTCATCGGGCGAGCCCAGCAGGATCTGGAGCACCCACGGTGCGACGTTCGCCAGCACCCAACGGCAGCCGACCGTGTGCGCCCCGGTCGTGTCCTGCCACGACACCTCCGCCCCGTCCTCGGCCGCACGGATCGAGCTGACGCCCGACGAGGTGAGGATCTCGGCGCCCGCGGCCCGGGCCGCGCAGTGCAGTGCCTCGGTCACCGCGCGCATCCCTCCGATCGGCAGGCGCTGCTGTCCGAGGGTCTCGCCGAGGACCCGGAAGAGGTAGGTGCGGTTCTGCACGAGCGAGGGGTCGCGGGGAGACACGAAGCAGCCTTCCAACGCCCGCATCGCCACCAGGCCGCGCACCGTGTCGTCGGTGAAGCGGCGTTCGATCGTCTCGCCGAGGGGCGCCGCCACCAGGTCGTGCCAGATGTCGGGGTCGACGAGCCCGCGCAGGTCGCGCTCGGTCGGGAGCGGCTGGAGCAGCGTGGGAGCCACCGTGCGGGTGAGGGCCGCGACATCGTCGGCCAGCTCGCGCCAGGCCTCGTACTCGGTGGTCCCGCCGGTCAGCACCCGGAACGAGGCCCGGGTGGCCGCCCCCTCGGGGTGCTCGACCAGCAGCCCGGTGTGGCGCCCGTCGCGCACCAGCGGCGAGTACGACGCACTCCGCGGCGCCGCGAGCCGCAGGTCGAGCTCGAGATCGCTGAGGATCTGGTCGGGCATCGCCGAGACCCGCTGGGCGTACCTCGCGATCGAGGCTTCCCGGCCGGCGAAGGCCTGGGTGGCGGTGGCGGCCCCGCCGACCTCGGGCAGTCGCTCGACCACCAGCACGGACAGGCCGGCGCGGGCCAGATAGGCCGCCGAGGTCAGTCCGTTGTGCCCGCCCCCGACGACGACCACGTCGTAGTGATCCTGCGACGCTCCCACGGTCGCCAACTTAGCGGAGCGAGGACTCCAACAGCCTCCACCGCGCGGAGTGGCGACCGGGTTCGGGCGATCAGGAATATCCAACTTTCAACTACTGTTGTGGCTGGAGTTGCTCAGAAGGGAGTGTGATCCCATGCCCGCGATCACCGTCGACGATCTCACCGTGCTGCCCCGCCTCGCCCGCCCCGGGCTGGGGGACCAGCCGCGACCCGTGTGGCAGGTCTCGACCGCGCCACAGGGCTACGAGGGGGAGGGCTTCCCGGTGCGACGCGCGTTCGCCGGCATCGACCTGAGCCATCTCGACCCATTCATCATGATGGACCAGATGGGTGAGGTGGAGTACGCCCCGGGCGAGGCCAAGGGGACCGCCTGGCACCCCCACCGCGGCTTCGAGACCGTCACCTACATCATCGACGGCGTCTTCGACCACCGTGACTCCCACGGCGGCGGTGGCACCATCACCAACGGGGACACCCAGTGGATGACCGCCGGTGCGGGCATCCTGCACATCGAGGCGCCGCCGGAGCATCTGGTGCAGCAAGGTGGCCTGTTCCACGGACTCCAGCTGTGGGTCAACCTGCCCCGGGACGCCAAGATGAACCAGCCCCGCTACCAGGACCTGCGCTCCGGTGAGGTCGCCCTCACCACGTCGTACGACGCGGGCGCGCTCGTGCGGGTCATCGCTGGGTCGGTCGAGGGTCACGCGGGTCCGGGCTCGACGTTCACGCCGATGACGCTGGTCCACGCGACACTCGAGCCCGGGGCTCGGCTCGAGCTGCCGTGGGAGGTCGAGTTCAACGCGCTGGCCTACGTGCTCAACGGCTCCGGCACCGTCGGCACCGACAACCGTCCGATCCGGATGGGGCAGTCGGCGGTGTTCGGCCCCGGTGACTACCTGACCGTGGCGGCGGACGGCGCTCAGGAGAGTCGCAGCCCGAAGCTCGACGTGGTGCTGCTCGGCGGGCGTCCGATCCGCGAGCCCCTGGCCTGGGCCGGGCCGTTCGTGATGAACACCAAGGCCGAGGTGTACGCCGCCTACGAGGACTTCCAGAAGGGCAGCTTCGGTCACATCCCCGTCTGAGGGCCGACCTCGGTCCCAGGCGGGCCGTCGAGACTCTTGGCGAACCAGTGCCGGGCGTAGGGGTTGTCGTTGTAGCGCTCGATGCTGCGGTATCCGGCGCGTTCGTACATCGCGATCGCCTCGGTGAGGGTGCTGTTGGTGTCGAGGTAGACGTGGTCGTACCCGAGACGGCGCGCCTCGCCCTCCAGGGCGGCGAGCGTGCGCGCGCCGAGCCCGGCTCCGCGCCACTCGGGGTCCACCCACATCCGCTTGATCTCGCCGATCGCGGGCGTGTGCGGCTGGACCCCGCCGCAAGCCACCGCGCGCCCCTCTCCGTGGGCCACCAGGAAGACACCGTGCGGTGCTCGCATGCCGGCCACATCGGTGGTGGCCGCGTCACCTGGGTCGAAGCCCTCGGGGAAGCGCGTGTGCAGCTCGGCGAAGTAGCGGCGGACCGAGCCCACGGCCTCGGGGGAGTCGGGCTCGACCCGGTCGATGGTCACGCCTGCGGCTCGGATCAGCAGCTGGGCCGTCGCCAGTGCCGCCTCGAGCCGGGACCGCTGGCCGTCAGTGAGCGGCGCCACGAGATCACGCGCCAGCTGCTCGGAGCGGTCATCGAGCACCCGGCGGGCGCGCGCCCCGCTGTGGGTGAGCGTGACGGTACGTCGGCGCCGGTCGGCGGGGTCGGGCAGCACCGTCAGCAGCCCTTCGGCCTCCAGCTGACGCAGCAGTCGGCTGAGGTAGCCGGAGTCGAGACCGAGCCGCTCGCGCAGCTCCCGCACGCCCACGCCCTCGAGCCCGACCTCGAACAGCAGCCGCGAGGCCCCGAGGCTGCGTCCGGTCCCGAGGAACGACTCGTCCAGGGCGCCCACCCGCTGGGTCCAGGCGCGGTTGAAGCTGCGCAGCGCGGCGTACTCGTCCTCGCGCACCGTGGCCATTGTCTGACCATAGTCAGAGAACTGGCGATGCGGAAGGCGGATCCCTCGCCGGCTTCCGACTACTGCGCGGTGGCCGCGACCGAGTGACCTGCGGGCGACGTACTGGGAGCAGGCAAACCCGCGCCAGTGGGGAGGCCCGGAGGCCGAGCAGCAGAACGCCCCACCGGTACGACGACCGGTGAGGCGTGACTGGGGTGAGTGACGGGACTTGAACCCGCGACCACCTGGACCACAACCAGGTGCTCTACCAGCTGAGCTACACCCACCATGCGACGACGCCCGGCAGAGCCAGGCGTCGAGACCGGAGAAAAGTGTACCCGTTCTAGGCGTCGTCCCGACCATCGGCGGCGTCGCCGGACCCCGTGAGCGAGCCTGCATGGCGCGCCGCGATCGCCCGGGAGGTCTCGGTGTCCGGCCCGGGAGAGGCCACGAACACGGCCTCGCGGTAGTAGCGCAGCTCCTCGATGCTCTCCTGGATGTCGGCCAGCGCCCGATGGTTGCCCTGCTTGGCCGGCGACTGGAACCACGCCTTGGGGAACCACCGGCGCGAGAGCTCCTTGACCGACGAGACGTCGACGATGCGGTAGTGCAGGAACGCCTCGAGGTCCGGCATATCGCGGGAGATGAAGGCACGGTCGGTCGCCACGCTGTTGCCGGCGAGCGGTGGGCGGGAGTTTTGGGGGCACTGGGCGCGCACGAACTCCAGGACCTGCGCCTCGGCGTCGGCGAGCGTGATGCCGGCATCGAGAGCGGTCAACAGCCCGGAGTTCTCGTGCATGGTGCGGACATAGTCGCCCATCTGCTCGAGCGCGGCCGCCGGCGGCTTGATCACCAGGTCGATTCCGTCGCCCAGGACGTTGAGATCGAAGTCCGTGACGAGGGCCGCGACCTCGATCAGGGCATCCGCCTCCAGGTCGAGACCCGTCATCTCGCAGTCGATCCAGACGAGTCGGTCATTCACGAGGTGTCACCCTACTCACACGGAACGACCGGCGTTTTCCCGCCTCCGGTCCGGGTGGTGACCTAGGGTCGGAGCGTGAGCAGATGGATCGGTCTGGTGGCGCGTCTCGTCACCGGTGGGGTGTGGATCGCAGCCGGTTATCTGAAGCTGCCCGACCCCGCAGGCAGCGTCCGCGCGGTGCGGGCCTACCAGCTGCTGCCGGAGTCCGTCGTTCCGACGATCGGGCACCTCCTGCCGCTCGTCGAGATCGTCGTCGGCGTCTGCCTGGTCCTCGGTCTGCTGACCCGGTTGAGCGCTGTGATCTCCGCGCTCCTCTTCCTCGCGTTTATCTTCGGCATCTCCTGGGCGTGGGCCCAGGGCCTCTCGATCGAGTGCGGCTGCTTCGGCGGCGGGGGGACCAAGATCAACGCCGCCGCGCAGTACAAGTGGGACATCCTGCGGGACCTCGGGCTGCTGCTGCTGGCCCTCTGGCTGGTGGTGCGTCCGCGGACGCCTTGGGCGCTGGATAACCTCCTGTTCGGGACCCAAGGAGAGGAAGCCTGATGGCAAGCAAGAGCCAGCGCGCCCGCGCAGCGGAGGCGATGAAGAAGCAGCAGCGCCAGGAGCGTGTGCGCCAGCTGACGATCGTGGGCGCGATCGTTGCCGTCCTGGTGGTCATCGTCGGCGTCGGCTTCTGGTTCCAGAGCCAGCGAGACACGACGGGCAACACCGCGACGGACGTACCGCAGGGGTTGGCGGACGATGGCTACTCCGTGCTCGTCGGAGATGCCGCGGCGCCGTCGACGGTCGGTCTCTACGAGGACTTCCAGTGCCCGGTGTGCCGTTCGTTCGAGCAGGAGATCGGGTCCGACCTCCAGCAGGCCGTTGACGACGGTCAGGTCCAGCTGCAGTACTTCATGGTCGCCTTCCTGGACTCCGCCTCGACGACCGACTACTCATCGCGTGCGCTCAACGCGGCCGCCGTCGTGCTCGACACGGCCGGTGCGGACACCTTCGAGGCCTACCGCGAGCTGCTCTTCGAGCACCAGCCGGCCGAGGGCACAGCGGGTCTGACCGACGACGAGCTGATCCAGTACGCCGTCGAGGCCGGCGCCGACGAGGCCGCGGTCGCCGGTCCGATCAAGGACGACGTCTTCCACCAGTGGGTCGTCAACGCGACGGACCAGATGTCCAAGAACGGGGTCAACGGCACCCCGACGGTGTTGATCGATGGTGTTCAGGCGGGCAGCTCCCCGCAGGAAGGCATCGACGCCATCCGGGGCGTGATCGGCTGAGCGTGGTCGAGCCCGGCTTCATCGGCGGCCTGCCGAAGGCCGAGCTGCACGTCCACCACGTGGGGTCGGCCTCGGCGGAGATCGTCGCGATGCTGGCGGCGCGGCATCCAGGAACGGTGCCCGCCGACCCGGACGCGTTGCGCGAGTTCTTCGCGTTCCGGGACTTCGCGCACTTCATCGAGGTCTACCTCGCCGTGACCGACCTGGTGCGCACGCCCGACGACGTACGGCTCTTGACCTACGAGGTGGCGCGCGAGATGGCGCACGGGCAGCAGTTGCGGTACGCCGAGCTCACCTGCACCCCGTACACCTCTGTCCGCCCGGACCACCCGACGCTGGGGATGCCGATCGAGGCCTACACGGAGGCGATCGAGGACGCCCGGGTCGCCGCCGAGCGCGACTTCGGGCTGGTGCTGCGCTGGATCTACGACATCCCCGGCGAGGCCGGACTGCCAGCGGCCGACGCAACGCTCGACTGGGCGCTGCACCATCGCCCCGCCGGCCTGGTCGGCTTCGGGCTGGGCGGCCCCGAGGTGGGTGTGCCGCGGCCACAGTTCGCTCCGCACTTCGCGGCAGCCCGCGCCGAGGGACTGCGCAGCCTCCCCCACGCGGGGGAGACGACCGGACCCCAGACGGTGTGGGACGCGTTGCGGCTGCTCGGCGCGGAGCGGATCGGCCACGGTGTGCAGAGCGCGCAGGACCCCGCGCTGCTGACCTACCTCGCGGAACGCCGGATCCCGCTCGAGGTCTGCCTGTCCTCGAACCTGGCCACGGGCGCCGTGGCGAACCTCGCCGAGCACCCGTTGCGCGCGTTCGTGGACGCCGGGGTGGTCGTCACGGTGAACTCCGACGACCCGCCGATGTTCGGCACCACGCTCAATCGGGAGTACGCCCTCGCCGCGGACCTGCTCGATCTCGACGAGCGCGGCCTCGCGGAGCTGGCGTGCGCCGCCGTGCGGTCGTCGTACGCAGAGGAGGCGGTGAAGCGGCGGGTGCTCGCGGAGATCGACGAGTACGTCGCGGCGTCCCCGCCGACGGGGCCGGAGCGACCCGCGTAGCACGCGGACCTCGCACCGCTCGCCGGTCCGGAGACATTCAAGGGCCCCGCAAACTCATACTTTGCGGGGCCGGTTCTTTTGTATCCCGGTCCTACGGCTGATTCGGGGATTTCCGGCATGCCCGGCCCGCGTGTCGGCCCGGGCATGTCCCGCTCGCGGCGCGGTGTCGAGTGGGCAGTTCTGGGTCCGGTCCCGTACTATTCGACGCGAGGGGAGTACTTCTCAACGTCCTGGTCCGGTCAGTACGACGCCGCCACTGGTGTCCCGGTCAGGAGCCGTCGCCAGATCGTGGCACGGTGAAGGAGACCTCAGGGACTACAACCTGAGGAGTTCGACTTGCTCTCCCCCCACACTGCTGCAGCCACGGCGTCCACCGCCGGGGTCGGCACGCCCACGCTGTGGGCGGTCCTGCTGGCCGGGATCATCGGCCTGCTGGTGCTCGACTTCCTGATCACCCGTCGTCCGCACGAAGTGACGATGCGCGAGGCGGTCGCCTGGTCGGCGTTCTACGTGGCGATCCCGCTCGCCTTCGGCGGCTTCGTCTGGGTCGCCTACGGGGGGCAACGGGGTCTGGAGTACTACTCCGGCTACCTGGTCGAGAAGTCCCTGAGCATCGACAACCTCTTCGTCTTCATGCTGGTCCTTGCGGCCTTCGCCGTCCCCGCTGCGCTCCAGCAACGGGTCCTGCTCTACGGCATCATCGGCGCGCTGGTGCTGCGGGGCATCTTCATCGCGCTCGGGGCCGCGGCACTCCAGGCCTTCGACTGGGTCTTCCTGATCTTCGGCCTGATCCTCGTGGCCACCGCGGTCAAGATCCTGCGCGACGCGTGGCGAGGCACCGACCACGAGGTCGACGTGGACGCGATGCCCAGCGTGCGGCTGATGCGCCGACTGATGCCCGTCACGAACACCTACGACGGCCCGCGGATGTTCGCGCGCCTCGGCGGCCGTCGGGCACTCACGCCGTTCGCGCTCGTCGTCGGCGCGGTCCTGGCCACCGACCTCGTCTTCGCGGTCGACTCGGTCCCGGCCGTCTACGGCATCACCGGCGACCCGTTCCTGGTGTTCGCGACCAACGCGTTCGCGCTGCTCGGGCTGCGGTCGCTGTACTTCGTGCTCCAGGGCGCGCTCGACAAGCTGGTGTACCTCGGCTACGGCCTGGCAGCGATCCTGGCGTTCATCGGCGTCAAGCTCGCGCTGCACTGGGGGCACCTCACCTGGCCCAGCGTGCCCGAGATCCCGACCCTGACCTCGTTGGTCGTGATCGTGGCGATCCTGGGAGTCACGACCGCGACCAGCCTGGCCGCCGTACGCCGGCGCGAGCGGGCCGCCGCCGACGTCCACCAGTGACGCTCAGCGATGGCGCCCACGGCTGGTGGGTCAGGACTCTGCCACGCCGTCGCCGGAGCCGTAGTCGGCCCGCAGCACCGAGGTGACCGAGTGCCCCGGGTCGCCGTCGTCCCGCTCCAGGCTGACGTCGACGACCTGGTAGCGGCCGACCAGGCTGTCGGGGATCTCGAAGGAGGCCTGGCCCTCCGGCCCGACGACACCGAGGGGCAGCATCTTGTTGGTCTTCGGGTTGAACAGCCAGACGTAGTAGAACTGCCCTTGCTCGATCTTGGGCAGATCATGGGTCTCGATCGTCATGGTGACGGCGTGGTCGCCGGAGGCCATCACGACGCGGCCGCCGCCGTTGCCTTCCACGGGCTGCAGGTCGGCAGACTGCTGCCCGACCGGCGCCGACTCGGTGGGCGTGGGCTGCACGGTCGGCTGGGCGATCTGGTCACCCGACTCGGGGCGGTCGACGACGTGCGTCACTGCGACGGACCCGACGACCAGGGCGGCCGCGGCGGCGACGAGGCCGACCGGCCGCAGCCACCGGGTTCCGCGGGCCGGTGGGGCAGCGAGCTCGGGGACGTCGGGCAGCTCGACGGCCGCCGGACGACGCTCGGTGCGCATGCTGCTGGTGAGCATGGCGTGGCCGACGGCGAGCTCGGCGAGGTCGTCACGGCAGGCCTCACAGGTCTCCAAGTGCAGGCCTGCGGCGGTTACCTCGCTGTTGGTCAGCTCACCGCGGAGGAGGCCGAACAGGTCTGGGTGGTGGTCGGTCGTCATCGCGTCTGTCCCTCCTCTGCTGCTCGCATGATCTCGCCTAGTCGTTTGGTGCCTCGGGAGGCGCGCGCCTTCACAGTGCCGATCGGTACGTCGAGCCTGTCGGCGATCTCTCGCTGCGTGAGCTCCTGGAAGTAGGCCATCTCCAGCACCGTCCGCTCGTGCTCGGGGAGTCGAGCCAGGGCCGAGCGTACGTCCGCGGCGTCCGCGAACCGGCTCGCTGTCTCACGCCCATCCTCTCCGGTGAGGTCTCGGATCGTCTCCACGTCGACCACGTGGTGCCGACGTGACCTCAGCGTGTCGATCGCGCGTCGGTGGGCGATCGTGAACAGCCATCCGGTGAACCGCTGGTTCGGGTCGTAGCGGCCGGCGCTGCGCCACACGTCGAGGAAGGTGCGCTGCAGGACATCCTCGGCCTCGTCGCGGCCGACATAGCGGCTCACATAGGAGAGCACCGTCGGCGCGTAGGCCTGGTAGGCGTCCTGCAGGGCTGTCTCGTCGTGGCGGGCCAGGCGTAGCCCGATGGCCTGCCCGGCAGCGGCGTCGGCTAAGTCCATATCCGTACTTCGGTGCCAGATGTCGATCGGATGCCACGTCGAGCAAGAAGTTTGAGACCATCGCGTCAGACACCCCAAGAGGGTGGCCACCTTTTCGGTGACCACCCTCTCGGTGGGGTCGATCTCAGTCGCCGCCGCCGCGGTCAGGACCGCCCCTCCATCGGTGCCCCCCCGGGTCAGCCGATGGCGGCCGGTCGGCTCAGAGGTTGAGCGGACGCAGCACGAAGATGATCCCGTGCGCGATCTGCTTGTTGCCCTTGTTGATGTCCAGCGCGCTGGGGTCCAGGAACGGGTCGACGTCGTCGGGGTCCTGGTCGTTCAGCTGCACCAGCGGCAGCCTCTTGTAGAGCACGTCGACCTCGAAGGTCCCGCCCTGGGCCGTCGTGAGGACGGCGCCGTCGGAGTTGAGCGCCGCGCGCGAGTTGATCTTCACACCCGGAATGACGTGGTAGAGCAGCACCTGCTCGATGGCGTCGACGCCGACGGTGTTGACCAGCGCGTTGAAGACACCACGCTCGGACTTGATCCAGTTGCCGGTGAGGTCCTTGGCCAGCAGGCGGAACGACGCGTCGTTGGGGATGAAGGCGGTGAGCTTGACGTTGCCCTTGGTGAGCACGCCCACGGCGCTGTCCGGCTTGGCAGCGAGCACGGCCAGCACGGCCTCGGTCACGATGTCGTAGTCACGGGCGCGCTTGTCGAACTTGTTGCCGTCCGAGGTCAGCACCGCGGCCAGGCTTCTGTTGCCCGGGCCCTTGGCCTGGGCCGCCGGCGCCGCCGCTACCGCGGTGCCGAGAAGCGTGGTGGTGAGCAGCATCGCTGCCATGGTCCGGATCCTCATGATGTTCCCTTCGCCGTCAGGTCGCGGGCTGCGACCCCTCATGACGTGTGATTCGGCGGGGGCCGGCGCTCGGTTGCCGAATCGCCCAGGGATTTATCAGGAGGCGGTGTCGGAGACCCGGCGCGGCCACCAGAAGCGCTCGCCCATGGTGAGCGCGATGGCCGGCACCAGGACCGTGCGCACCACCAGCGTGTCGAGGAGCACGCCCACGCAGATCACCACGCCGAGCTGCGCCAGGACCACCAGGGGCAGCACACCCAACGTGGCGAAGACCGCGGCCAGCAGGATGCCGGCGCTGGTGATCACACCGCCGGTCGCGGTGAGGGCGCGCAGCATGCCCCGGTTCGTGCCGTGCTCGCGCGACTCCTCCAGGGCCCGAGTGACCAGGAAGATGTTGTAGTCGACACCCAGGGCGACCAGGAACACGAACGCCAGGAGTGGCACCCCCGAGTCGAGGCGCTCGAAGCCGAGCGGGCCGACGAACAGCCACCACGAGAGGCCCAGGCTGGCGGCGTACGTCGCGACGACGGTGGCGACCAGCACCACGGGCGCCGTCACCGAGCGCAGCAGGAGCACGAGCGCCACGAGGACGAGCACCAGGATGAGGGGGATGATCACCAGCCGGTCCCGTTGCGCGGCGCTGGTGGCATCGACCGCCTCGGCCTCGCCGCCGCCGACCCAGGTGTCGTCGTAGGTCGCCAGCGCGTCGCGCAGCGAGACGATCGTGTCGCGCGCCTCCGTGGAGCCTGGCTTCGCATCGACCACGACGTCCACCCGTGCCAGGTCCTCTCCGGAGGCCGTGGGTGTGGCCGAGACGACCCCGTCCACCGACGCGGCGGTCTCGGCCACCGATGCGGGGTCCTCACGGGTGAGGACGATCGTCGGGTCCGAGGTTCCCGCCGGGAAGGACTCGGCGAGCCGGTCGGCGGCCGAGATCGCCTCGGGCTTCTGGAGGAACTGGTCGGACGGCGAGAGTCCGGTCTCGATCTGGGTCACCCCGCTGGCCAGTACCCCGAGCGCGACGACGGTGCCGACGACATACCTCGCGGGGTGACGCGCCACGAGCGACCCGACACGGTGCCAGATCGACGTGGGGGAGTCGACCAGCTGCTGCTGGCCGAGCCTCGGCACGAGCGGCCAGAAGATCCAGCGGCCGAACAGCACGAGCGTGGCTGGCAGGACGACCAGTGCGAAGAAGGCGGCGACCACGATGCCGACCGCGCAGGCCAGGCCCAGCCCGCGGGTCGCCGGAATGACGGACAGCAGCAACGTGAGCAGACCGACGACGACGGTCACGGCGCTGGAGAGCACGGCCTCGGCGGTTCTGCGCAGCGCGTGCCGCATCGCTTCGTAGCGGTCGGCCGTGGTGCGAAGCTCGTCGCGGTAGCGAGAGATCAGCAGGAGCGCGTAGTCAGTGCCCGCACCGAACACCAGAACCGACAGGATCCCGATCGTCGACTGGTCCCACGCCACCGAGAAGAAGGCCAGGGTGTGGGTGGCCAGGACCACCGCCAGGCGGTCTGCCACAGCCACGACCGTCAATGGCACCAGCCACAGGAGGGGGCTTCGGTAGGTGATGAGGAGCAGCACAGCGACCACGCTCGCGGTGGTGAGCAGCAGCCGCAGATCGGCGCCGTCGAAGACCGCGGCCAGGTCGGCCTGCACCGCGGCGGGGCCGGTGACCTGTGAGGTGACGCCGTCGGGCAGCCCGTCGGCTGCCTCCGCGCGGATCTCGGTGACCCGATCGGCGATCTCGACCGCATCGGTCTCGAGCACCGGGACCACCGCGATGGCAGCCGTCCCGTCATCGGCGACCACCAGACCGGGCCCGCGATCACCCGCGGGGTACCGCTCGCTCAGGGTCGCCAGCGCCTCCTCCGTCAGGGTGCCGGAGTCGGCGGTGTAGACGATGACCGCGCTGCTGCCCTCGGTCTGCGGCAGTTCGTCACTCAGCTCCACCACGGTGGTGCTGTCGCGATTCTGGGGGAGGTTGTCGGTGGTGGCGGCCTGGCGGTCGGCTTCGCCCAGCAGACCGATCACGGCCACGGCAGCGACGAGCAGGAGGAGCGAGACCCACCAGCTGCGGCGGCGTCGCACGGTGAGGCTGGTCAGATCCGTCACGGGTCCAGTCCTTCCGGCTAGAGTAGTTCTAGCTCATGAGATTACTTACAAGGTTGCTAAGTAGGTGAGAGAGATTACCGAGGAGTCGGCGGACCTGTCGAGTCGGGCCGGAGCACACGCGTCGTACGTCGAGGACTGGGTGCAGACTCCGACCCTGCTGGCGCTGCGAGAGCTGCTCGACCTCGGGGGACAGGTGGGCCCTGCCGTGGCCGGCCGCGCAGACCTCAGCCACAACGAGCTGGCCGCTCTCGAGCTGTTGATGAGGCACCAGGTCGGACCCGCCGACCTCGCTCGGCAGCTCGGCGTCACCTCGGCCGCGTCGTCGGGCATCGTGGACCGGCTGGCCGCGCGTGGACACGTGGTGCGCCAGGCCGACGAACGCGACGGTCGCCGCATCCGGGTGGTCATGACTCCGGAGGCACGCGAGGAGGTGCTCGGCCACCTGATGCCGATGTTCCGGGCGCTCGCCGAGCTCGACGCTCAGCTCACCGACGGCGAGCGGGTTGTCGTGGACCGCTATCTGAACGGCGCTATCGAGGCGCTGCGCCGTCTCCTGTGAAGGACCTGACCCCGACGCGTGTCGAAGGGCTATGGCACCAGGACACGAGCGTCGGCGTGAGCCGTCAGGCCTTGACCTCGCCGCTGATGTCTGGTGCGCCGTCGCCGACCAGTACGGCGTAGGCCACTCCCGCGATCACCGCTCCGGCGATCGGCGCCAGGATGAACAGCCACAGCTGGGCCACGGCATCGCCGCCGACGAAGAGCGCGGGTCCGATCGAACGAGCCGGGTTCACCGAGGTATTGGTGACCGGGATGCTGATCAAGTGGATCAGGGTGAGCGAGAGCCCGATCGCGATCGGCGCGAAGCCTTCGGGCGCGCGAGTGTCGGTCGCACCCAGGATCACCGTCACGAACACAGCAGTGAGGAGGACCTCGATGATCAGGCAGGCGAGCAGGGAGTAGCCGCCCGGCGAGAAGTCGCCGTAGCCGTTGGTGGCGAAGCCGGACTCCTTGGCCGAGAAGCCCTCCTTGCCATTGGCGACGATGTAGAGCGCGCCCGCGGCCACGATGGCGGCGACCACCTGGGTGGCGATGTAGGAGGTGGTGTCCTTCCAGGGGAAGCGCTTCGCCGCGGCCAGGCCGAGCGTGACAGCGGGGTTGAAGTGACCGCCGGAGACGTGACCGACGGCGTACACCATCGTGAGCACCGTCAGGCCGAAGGCGAAGGAGACACCGAGGAACCCGATGCCGAGCTCGGTGTTGCCGCTGAGGAAGGACGCGGCGATCACGGCGGAGCCGCAGCCGCCGAACACCAGGACGAAGGTGCCGAGAAATTCCGCAATCAGTCGCTGAGCTGTGGTGGGCTCGACCATGTGACTCTCCTTGTGGCCTGACGCCGCACCTCCTGTGCGGCGGTCCACCGTATCCAGAACCCCGCCGGCAGGCCATCACCTCCGGTAGGGCACGCCGACCGGTCGAGATCAGTCGAGGACGAGCCACCGCCGGCCGTCGATCAGCTCACGTGCGGCATCGAGGTGGCCGGCGTGGGTGGCCGTCTCGGTGGTGACGTGCAAGATCACCTCGCGGAGGCTGTCGAGGCGGAAGTCGCCGAAGAACTCCGGCCACCAGGCCGGTGCCTGCTCCGGTGAACGCGCGTTCACCAGAGTGTTCGAGATCTCGATCTGCTCACGGTAGAGATCGAGAAGCTGCTCGGTCGTCTCGCCCTCGGGGACCTGCCACGCATCGTCGGCGCCGGCGGTGATCTCGTCGATCACCGCACGGTCACCGTCGATGACGGCCTGGAACCAGAAGCGCTCGTCGTCCAGCGCCAGGTGACGGACCATGCCAAGACAGGACCATCCCGACGGGAGGACCGGACGCCTCAGCTGCTCGTCGTCGAGCCCCTCGATGATGCCGAGAACGTGGCGCCGCTGGGCGTCGAGGTAGGCCAGCAGCGTGGTCACCTCGTCGTACGCCGTCATCGGCGTCCGCTCCGCGCCCGGCTGAGCTGGACCTGTGCCGTCGTCACCACATACCCCCCGCAGGTGTGAACTCTCCGACAGCCTAGTGGGCCGGGTCCGCCGCCGAGCGCGGCCGCGGTTGGGGCGCGGGGGCAGGATCGTCACATGCTCGACTCACTCGCGCCGGCCCGCAGGCGACTCGTGCTCGTCGTGACCGGGTTGCTGGCCGTCCTGCTGGTGGCGGGCGTGACGGTCGCGGCTCTGGGGCGCGAGCAGGCGGCCGATCCGGTGGCACAGACGACGCTGGGACCGGTGGTCCTCGTGCCGGGCTACGGCGGCTCGACCACCGCGCTCACCGTGCTGGCCGAGGCGCTACGCGCCGACGGTCGCGACGCCACCGTCGTCACCTTGGCCGGGGATGGCACCGGTGACCTCGTGGCGCAGGCGCGGGTGGTGGACGAAGCGGTGCGCGCGGTCCTCGCCCGCACGGGCGCACCGTCGGCCGACCTGGTCGGCTACTCCGCCGGTGGGGTGATCGTGCGGCTGTGGGTCAAGGACCTCGGGGGCGCCGCACTGGCCCGCAGGGTCCTGACGCTCAGCTCGCCGCACCACGGGACCGACGTGGCGGGGCTGGCCAGTGACCTCGCGCCCGACCGCTGCCCGGAGGCGTGTGTCCAGCTGGCGCCCGGCAGTGACCTGCTGCGCAAGCTCAACGCCGGCGACGAGACCCCGGCCGGCCCGGTCTGGGTCTCGATCTGGACCGTCGACGACCGCACCGTCGTGCCCCCGACCTCCGCCGACCTCGACGGGGCGCTGGACTTCTCGGTGCAGTCGGTCTGCCCGGACGCACGGGTCTCGCACGGTGACATGCCGCGCGATCCCGTGGTGATCGCGATGGCGGAGGCCGTGCTGGGGCCGGCCCTGCCCGAGCTGCCGGACGGCAGCGTGTGCAGCTAGTTAGTCGGTGATGTCCTTGGTGGTGAAGTTCGCCCAGCCGGCAGCCAGGAACACCGCCACGTACGCGAGCTGGAGACCGGTGCCGCGGGTGATCTCGCGCCAGCGGATCGGATCGCGGAAGAGGTCGATGAAGGCCAGCCAGTAGCGCGTGGGCAGCCACGGCTGCAAGGCCTGGGCGGCATCCAGTGTCAGCAGCACCGACGACGCCACGAGCACGGTCAGGGCGCCGAGGGTGGCGGCCAGCGGACTGCGCACCAGCGTCGAGAGGAACAGGGCGATCGCGGCCACACCCAGCATCGACAGCATCGCGTAGGTAAGGGCGAGCGCGGTACGCACCGCGAGCTCCTGCCCCGACAGCGTTGTGCCCGAGACGCTGACCGTCCCTGCCGTCGCCTCGTTGCCGAGAAGGAGCAGGCCGGCGACGTACGACGTCACCGCGACGACCAGCACGGTGAGCACGACGAACGCCATCACGCTGACGAGCTTGGCCACGAGCAGGCGGGTGCGGCCGACCGGTCGGATCAGCAGGTAGCGCAGGGTCCCGGCCTGGGCCTCACCGGCGATCGCGTCGCCCGCGACGACCGCGACGCCGATCGGCAGCAGCAGGGGGACGACGATCGCGATCGCGGCCAGCGGGTAGAGCCGGCCGTCGGTCAGCACCGCCGACAGGAACGCGGGGCCGGTGCCCGGGCGCGGCCCGAGGTCGGTGACCCCGAGGAGCACCGCCACCAGCATGGGGAGGGCATCGATGAGCAGGATCGTCGCCCAGGTGCGCCGACTGCGGACCAGCTTGGTCAGCTCGACCCGGGTCATGGCCGGTCCTCCGCATCGAACGCGTCGACGGCCTCGAAGACGATCTGCTCGAGGCTGCGCTGCTCGGGCGCCAGCATCTCCAGCCGCACCCCGGCGCCCACGAGCCTCGCCGCCAGGTCGGCCGGGTCGGCGATCCGGACGAGGAGCCGGTCGCCGTCCTGGTGCTCGACCTGTCCGTCCAGCAGCGCGAGCGCCCGGGCGGTGTCCGGCGTGCGGATCTCGAACCGGCCGGTGGGTCGCCGCAGGGCATCGAGCCGCTCCTCGAGGACCAGCCGGCCCCGGTCGAGCACGCCGACCCGGGTGCAGGTCTGCTCGACCTCGGCCAGCAGGTGGCTGGACAGGAAGATCGTCGTTCCGGCCGCGTTGAGCCTCAGCAGCAGGTGCCGGATCTCGCGGATCCCAGGTGGGTCCAGGCCGTTGGTCGGCTCGTCCAGCACCAGCAGCGGCGGCTGCCGGAGCAGGGCCTGGGCCAGCCCGAGGCGCTGCCGCATGCCCAACGAATAGGTGCGTGTCGGGCGCTTGTCGACGTCGCCGAGGCCCACCTGGTCGAGCGCATCATCGATGCGGCGGGCCCGGCTGGCCCGCTCCCCACCAGGTCCGGTGGCGTCGTACAGCGCCAGATGGGCGCGGCCCGACAGCTGGGCGTAGGCCGCAGGGCCCTCGACCAGTGCCCCCACGCGCGGCAGCACCTGGCGGCTGGAGGCCGGCATCGGCTCGCCCAGCAGCTCGACGGAGCCCGAGGTCGCCAGCACCAGCCCGAGCAGCATCCGCACCGTGGTGGTCTTGCCGGAGCCGTTGGCCCCCAGGAAGCCGTAGATGTCGCCCTCGCGCACGTCGAGGTCGAGGTCGCGGACGGCCGTGATCTGGCCGAACCTCTTCGTCAGCCCGCTCGTGCGGATCACTGGTCGCTCCGCGGGTTCTCGGCCAGCGCGGCCCGGAGCTCCTGGGCCGCCGTCGCCAGCGTCGCCGGGGTCACGGTGCCCGACACCAGCCAGCCGGAGCCGTGTCCCTCCTCGGTCAGCAGCACCGACAGCGGCCCGGTCTCCACGGCCACCCCTGCCGGAGTCCTTCGCGATCCCGGCGTGATCTCGAGCTGTTGACGCAGTGGGACGGCCGCGCGGTCCCACAGCGGGATCGCCATCAGCTGCGTGACACCGGTGCCGTAGACCGACACCGCGCCGCCGCTGCGGGAGGAGCGCGCCAGTCCGGCCAGCCGTGTCCGGCGCCGTCACGTCGGCGTACTGGTTGGCCGCGTCGGCGATGTCCAGGACGTCGTCGAAGGAGACATCGGCGCCGGGAGGCGCGGTGAAGGCCAGGTCGGCGGGCGTCGGAGGCGACGCCGAGAACTCGCGGAACTCGGTCACGAACGACGGTGAGCTCGAGGCGCCGCCGTACACCGCGAGCCGGAGCGGGATCCCGGTGGCCGCGTCGGACCACAGGTCGACGTGGTCGATCGTGGACTGCTCAGAAGCCGGTGACAGGCGCAGCCCGAGAGCATCGCGTCCGGCCACCCTTCGCGGGTCGAGCCTGGCCAGCTCAGCCGGGTCGACGTCCTCCAACACGCGACGTGCGAGCACCGGCGGGAGCAGGTCGGCGCTGCGGGGGAGCCGGATGTCGGGGTCGACGTAGTGCGTGACCTTGGTGCCGTCGTAGCGCCACTCGGTGGTCCCGGAGTCGTCGTGGATCAGGTCCGTCTCGCCGGTGGCGAGCAGCTTGTCGACCCGCCACTGGTCGGGGCCCCGCGACCAGACGCGGAGCTTCGTCTGCTCCCCGAACAGCTCACCGATGTCGGTGAACCGGCTGGACACCGGCAGCTGGATGGTGCCCTCGGTCTCGACATACCCCGAGTACGACGCGCCCGCGGACGCTCGGATCTGGGCGACCAGCTCCGCGCTCCCGACGTCGGAGTCCTCGGCGGGCAGCCAGCGCGTCGCGGCTACCAGCCCGGCGGCGACCGCCAGGCCGAGCGCGACAAGGGCCCAGCGGTGGAGCGCGGTCATGGGTCGAATCGTAGGTCGGCACCCCTGGGGGCGTGGGTGGACAGGCTACGGCGGCACACCCGTCTCGCGGCCGTGCCTCCCCCCGTCGTACGGCCTGGGGCGCGCAACGTTCGGTTGGTCCAAGTGCAGCGGGGCTGAACTGCCCCGTCATGAGACCGCGGCGACGGCGTACCCGACCACGAGGTAGGTCGCAACACCACCGGCCACGCTGAGCAGCATCGATCGGGTCCGGCGGGCGACCACCAGACCGGCTGTCACCGACACGGCCGCGAGCACGGATGCGTGGGGAGTCCCCGGAGCGCTGTGGTGCAGCACGCTCCGGACGACCAGCGCGGCGAGCACGGCCGAACCGGCACGGCCGGCGGCATCGGCGACGGCGTCCGGCACGGCTGGCGCACCGAGGAGCGGGACCAGCCGGAGCAGCAGGCTGGCCGCGCTGACCACGAAGAGCGCGAGGAGCAGGCTCATGCCGCACGCAGCCCGGGACGGACCACGAGGGCACGATCGAACGGCTCGGGCCGACTGACCCGCGACCGGCCGGCACCGGCGAGCACTCCGCAGACCGCCGCGATGAGAAGGCTCACGCCCGGTCCCAGGGTGTGCGTGAGGAGGGCGGCACCACCGCCCGCGAGGACCGCTGCACGAGCCGGCCCGGCGGTCGCCTGCTGGGCCACCACTGCCCCGAGGCTGAGGGCTGGGAGAAGGTCGGTCACCGGTATCGCGGTCGTCGCCGCATGGACCAGGGCCCCGACCCCGACCAGGGCCGGCCAGCACAGGAACAGGGTGCCTGCTGCTCCGAGGTAGAAGCTGCGATCTCCGCCGCGGGCCCGGGTCAGACCCCAGGGCACGTCGGTCAACATGGCACCGGCGAGAAGGCGGCTGCGGAGGGACGCGGTCCGCCACGCCGGTGCCATGGCCGTGGCGTAGGCACCGAGCCGGGCGTTCACGACGAGGCCGACCATGGCCGCGGCAACCCAGCCCGAGCCGCCGGTGAGGAGATCGAGGACGGCGAGCTGAGCGGCGCCGCCATAGATGGTGAAGGTCGACGCCCAGGCCGCCAGCGGTTGGTCGCTGGCGGCCACGGCGGCGCCGACCACGAGTGCGAAGGGAACGAACGCGGCGACGACCGGGATCGTCACCCGGATGCCGGCGCGGACGCCGGTCGTCACCGGTTCTGCCCGCGGCGACGGCGCGAACGCACCGCTCTGAACGCCCGGGCCTCGTGGGAGGAGGCGCGTCGGTGCGACTCGTCCATCATCGCCTTGGCGACGTACATCGACATGATCGGGTTGGTGTGCATGGTGACTCCTGGGTCCGTGGTGGATGGAGCTCCAGGCTGTCGACCCGCCCTTCCCGGAACCTTCCCGAGGGCCCGACGCCCGGGGAAGGCGCGGGGAAGAGCGGGGGAAGGCCGTCCGGTGAAGGTCTGGTCCTGACCAGTTCACACGGCCGCTCCGGCGGCGACACACAGGAGGAACACATGACCATCACCACCGAGACCCCCGGCATCAACGGCGTCGACGTCCCGACGCTCTTCGCCACGCTGGACGCCGTGAAGGCCCAGCCGGAGATCGCGACGTTCCAGTTCCGCGCCTCGAACGCGTGGGTGAGCGGGACGCACAGCCGGTCGACCTTCTCCGACTTCTTCGGTGCGACGCAGGAGATGACGCACCAGAGCCCGACCGACGTGGACTCCGATCACCCGGCCGTCCTGGTCGGCAGCGACCACGGTCCGACCCCCGTGGAGTACCTGCTGCACGCCATCGCCGCGTGCCTGACGGCCGGGATCGCCAACGTGGCGTCCGCCCGCGGTGTCACCCTGTACTCGGTGACCTCGCACGTCGAGGGTGACCTCAACCTCTTGGGCATTCTCGGGCTGAGCCCTGACGGCTCCGTGCGCAACGGCTACGAGCGGATCAAGGTCAGCTTCGACGTCCAGGGCGACGCCGACGAGGACACGCTCCGCGCCATCGTCGAGCAGAGCCGCCGCCGGTCGGCCGTCTACGACGTGCTGACCCATGGCACGACCGTGGACGTCGACGTCCACGTCGGCTGACGCGCGTCCCCGGGCCGGCCCGCGACGGCGATCCCGCGCGGGCCGGCCCGGCCCACATCACATCAGCTCACGAGACCAACACGAGGAAGACCATGACCACCATCGACACCGTCGTTGTCGGCGCCGGCCACGCCGGACTGGCCGTGAGCAGGTTGCTCAGCGACGCCGACCGGGAGCACGTCGTCCTGGAGCGAGGTCGCATCGCGGAACGCTGGCGTTCCGAGCGCTGGGACTCGCTGCATCTGTTGACGCCCGCGTGGATGACTCGCCTTCCCGGCCACTCCTACCGCGGACCCGAGCAGGAGCGCTACCTCTCCGCCGGAGAGTTCGTCGCCTATCTGGCCGACTACGCCGAATCGTTCCAGGCGCCGGTGGCCGAGGGCGTCACCGTCAAGGAGGTCCAGCGGGAGGGCGGCTCGGGCTCACGCTTCAGGGTCGTCACCGATGCCGGGACCTTCCACACCTGGAACGTGGTCGTCGCCACCGGACCGCACGGCGTACCGACGTTCCCGCAGGGGCTGGAGTCCGTTGACGTCCTCCCGTCCTCGCACTACCGCAATCCCGGTCAGCTGCCCGACGGCGGCGTCCTCGTCGTCGGCGCCTCGTCATCGGGCGTGCAGCTCGCCGACGAGCTGAACCGTGCCGGCCGGGAGGTCGTGCTGGCGGTGGGCCGGCACACTCGGATGCCGCGCCGGTACCGCGGCATGGACATCTTCTGGTGGCTGGAGTCGACCGGTCGGCTCGCCCGCACCATCGATGACGTGACGGACCCGGCTGCGGCGCGAGGCGAGCCTTCGCTCCAGCTCGTCGGGCGCAACGAACCCGACGAGGCGGGGCGCGACCTGGACCTGGCCGCCCTCCAGGGCCGCGGGGTGCGCCTCGCGGGGCGGCTGGACTCGGTCGCCCGCGGCGTGGCTCGTTTCCGGGCTGACCTGGCGGACGCCGTCAGCGACGCGGACGCTCGGATGCACCGGTTCCTGGATGCGGCCGATGGGTTCGCCTCCGAGGCGGGCCTGGACTCCGAGCTCCTGGCGGCTGCCCGACCCCGCGCCGTGTCGGTCCCACGTCCCCTGACCCGACTCGACCTGCCTGCCTCCGGCGTGACCAGCGTGCTGGTCGCGACGGGTTTTCGACCCGACCACTCGTGGCTGCGCATTCCGGAGGCCACCGACGCCGGCAGCCTCCAGCAGTACCGCGGTGTCACGCCCGTCCCCGGTCTCTACGTGGTGGGCCAGCGCTTCCAGCACCGGCGTGACTCCGGGTTCATCGACGGAGCCCGCCACGACGCGGTCCGGGTGGTGAGCCACCTGCTCGCTCGCGGTGCCGCGTCCCCCGGCGGTCAGCACGGTCTCGCGGTGGATCGACCGGCCGTGAGGAGGGCCTCATGAGGTACGACGTGGTGGTCGTCGGAGCGCGGGTGGCCGGTGCGTCGACCGCCCTGTTGCTCGCCCGCGCAGGCGTTCGCGTCGCCCTGGTCGACCGCGGTGCCTTCGGGTCCGACACCCTGTCGACGCACGCCCTGATGCGGGCCGGAGTGCTCCAGCTGAAGCGGTGGGGCCTCCTCGGCCGGGTGACCGCGACCGGCGCTCCGCCCGTCCGCAGCACGGTCTTCTACTATCCCGGCGGTGAGTCACTCCGGCTCGACCTGTCGCCGCGCGCAGGGGTCGAGGCGCTGTACGCGCCCCGACGGTTCGTCCTCGACCGGTTGCTCGTCGAGGCGGCGGCCGACGCCGGCGTCGATGTCCGGCACCGCACCCGCGTCACCGAGCTGTCGCGGGACCGGGAGGGACGCGTGTCGGGGGTGCGGATCGTGACCGGAGACGGAGCCGAGCACGCGCTGGGGGCGCGGTTGACGATCGGCGCCGACGGTCTGCGCTCCCTCGTCGCGAGTCAGACGGGCGCGCAGGTGCTGCGACGCGGACGCCGCCATGGAGCCGTGCTGTTGCGGTACCTCACAGACCTGCCGACCGATGGCTACGAATGGGCCTATGGCGCCGGCGCCGCCGCCGGCCTGATCCCGACCAACGACGGAGCCACGTGCCTCTTCGTGTCCACGACGCCCACGCGACTGCGACAGCTACGTCGCGGCGGCACCGACCGTGCCTTCGACAGCCTGCTCGGCGAAGCGGCCCCGTCCTTCGTCGAGCGGGTGGCCCGGGCCACGCCCGTCGAGCGTTCGCTCCGGGGGTGGCAGGGTGCCCCTGGAGTCGTGCGGCAGCCGCACGGGCCGGGGTGGGCCCTGGTCGGCGACGCGGCGTACTTCAAGGATCCGATCACTGCACACGGAATGACGGACGCACTTCGCGACGCCGAGCTGCTCAGCGAGCGCACCATCGAGGTTCTCGGCGGCGGGGTCGAGCAGGCGACCATGGCGCAGTACCAGCGCGTTCGCGACCTCCTCTCCCGGGATCTCTTCGACGTCACCGAGTCGGTGGCCGGGTACGACTGGGACCAGGTGTCGCTGCGTCGACAGCTGCGGGCGCTCTCGGACTCCATGGCCGAGGAGGTCGCGTATCTCGGCCGGCTTCCGGATCGGGTCGCCTGAGGGCATCCGGCCGGCCGGCCCGGTAGCGTGGTGGCCGCATCGGAGGTGATCGTGGGGCCGCACGAGAGCGTCGACGTGGACATCAACCTGCTGGGAGGATTCTCCGTCGCGGTGAACAGCCGACCGGTGCCAGAGTCGGCCTGGCGGCGACGTTCGGCCGCGGCCCTGGTGAAGCTGCTGGCCCTGCAGCCCGGACGTAGTCTCTTGAGGGATCGGGTCGTGGACCAGCTGTGGCCGGAACTCTCGGTGGCCCAGGCCTCGCCACGCCTCCACAAGGCCGCCCACTATGCGCGCGCGGCCCTCGGGATCCCGGATGCGCTCGTGCTCGCCGACGACCTTGTCTCCTTGCTGCCCGGCCACCACGTGGACGTCGACGTGGCACGGTTCGACGCAGCGGCGGCCCAGGCCGAGAACGCACAACGTCGCCTCCGTGGTCTACCCGACTCGGAATCGACAGGTCCTCGTGCGGAAGCGCGTCGCCTGGCCGAGGAGGCGCTCGCGCAGTACGCCGGCGACCTGCTGCCGGGCGACCTCTACGAGCCATGGGTGGACCAGGAACGCGAGCCCAGGCGCCTCCTGCGACTCCGGCTGCTCCGCCAGGCAGAACGGTGGGAAGACCTCGTCGAGGCCGATCCCACCGACGAGGAGGCACACCTGCGGGTCGCCCACATGCTCGCCCAGCGGGGGGATCGCCCAGCGGCGTTGCGCAGCCTCGACCGGCTGGAGAGGACGGCGCGCGACGAGCTCGGGGTCCACGTGAGCCCGGCCGCAGCCCGGCTGCGCGAGGCGGTGCTGGCCCACCCCGTGGAGGAGCCCAGCACCGACCCCGTCGTGCCGCCTCGCGGGGCCACGCCCGTGCCCGTGCTCGCCGGCCGCCTGGTGGGCCGCGACAGCGAGATCGGCCAGGCACTGGACCTGCTGGGCCGCTCCCGGATCCTGACCCTGCTGGGTCCCGGCGGTGTCGGGAAGACGACGCTTGCCTTCGAGGTCGCGCACCGTCGCAGCGCGGCGCGGGCGGTCGACGCGTGCTTCGTCGACCTGACGAAGGCGGACACCGAGGCCAACGTGGCGGCGCTGGTGGCGACCGAGCTCGGCCTTCATCATGCGCGAGCCTCGGACGCGGAGCAGGCACTCCAGGAAGCGCTGCGCGGACGTGACCTGGTTCTGCTGCTCGACAATTTCGAGCACGTGATCGACGCCGCCGGCCTGGTCACCCGGATGGCCGGATGGTCTGCGGGTGTCGAGATCGTGAGCACCAGCAGGTCGCGTCTCCAGGTCACCGACGAACAGGTGCTGGACGTGCTGCCCTTCGCCGTCCCCGAGGCCGGGGTCACGGACGGCGGCGCGCGAGCCAGCGACGCCGTCGTCCTCTTCGACCAGGTGGCCTGTGCCATCGACCCCGGCTTCGACCTCGAGGCACACCTGGAGGACGTCACCGACATCTGCCGGACGGTGGACGGTCTGCCGTTGGCGATCAAGCTGGCGGCCGGGCACGTCCGCACGCTGCCCCCGGCCCTGCTACGCACCCGGCTGGCTGCCCGCCTGGGGTCCCCGGAGGGCGCCACCCGTGACGCACCGTCGAGGCAGCGAACGATCCCGGCGACCATCGACTGGAGCCTCCAGCTCCTGGCCGAGAGTGAGGTGCGGCTCTTCAGACGCCTGGGTGTCTTCGCTGCCCCGGCCACCCTGGACGCCGTGGAGGCTGTGTGTGCTGCACCGGAGGACGACGTCCTTGCCGCCCTCGCGCGACTGGTGGACCAGAGTCTGGTCCAGCGCACCGGCGACGCCGCGGACACCCGGTTCCGGATGCTGGAGCTGATCCGCCAGCAGTCCCGGCAGCTCCTCGCGGCCAGCCCGGACGACGGCGTGATCCGGCGCCGCCACGCGGAGTACGTCGCCGCCCGCCTCGAGGAGATCGAGCAGCAACGGTGGACGACGTTGACGGGGGTGTGGATCGGCATGATCAGCGCGATGCTGGCCGAGGTCCGCGCCGCCCACGCCTGGGCCGAGCAGGAGGGCGACGTGGTCCTGGCCGCTCGGATCTCGGCCGCGCTGGGCACGTTCTGGCACCGCGAGGGCCACCACGTCGAGGCCAGGCAATGGGTGGAGGCCTCCTTGGTCCACCTCGACGAGCTCGACGGAGACGTCGCCGGCCGGCTCCTGGTGGCCGCGGCCCTGCTGACCTGGACGCAGGACCCGCCTCGTGCCCGCGACTACTGGGACCAGGCCACGTCCCGTTTCCGCAGTCTCGGCAACGACCGGTACCTGTCCTACGCGCTGGGGCTGGCCGCCGGGACGTACATCGGCGACGAGGAGAGCTACGAGCTGGCGCTTCGGCTGTCCGAGGAGGCCATCTCCTTGGGCCGGACCGTCGGTGACCGGCCGCTGATCGCGCAGAGCCTCAACGTGATGGGTGAGCTCGCCCGCGACCACGGGGACGATGACCTGGCCCTCCAGTGCTACCTCGAGGGCCGCGACCTGGCCGCGGCTGCCGATGACCGGGCCCACGAGAGTGTGTTCCTGGCCAACCTGGCCTATCTCGCGGAGCACCGGGGGGAGTACGAGGAGGCGCGGAGTCTCGCCCGGCAGGCGCTGCGGTTGTCCTGGTCGCTGGGGCTGCGCATGGTCAGCGCGTGGACCGTCTCTGGGATCGCCGGCCCGGAGCTGGGGCTGGGCCACCCCAGGGTCGCGTCCCGGCTCGTAGGCGCCGGGGACCAAGCGTTGGCCACGCTCGGCGTGGGCCGCCACCTCGGGGACCAGCAGGAGCAGGAGCGTGTGGTCGAGGGTCTGCGAGCGGCCCTCGGCGATGCGGCGTACGAGGTCCTGGTGGCCGAGGGTGCTCGGCTCACGTTGGCCGAGGCGGTGGCGCTCGCGCTCGCCGGGGAGGACGAGTCCAGCGGGTCGCCGGTACCCCTGGTCGCCGAAGACTGAGCATCGGCTGCCGCGCTGACACCCACGGCTGACCGCCACGGGTCTCGGACCTTTCTTCGTGCTTTCTCTGGATCTCCCGCGCCGGAAGTGGTCGGGCAGGCCCACCCTGCACCGTCGGATCCCACAGCCGCCGACCTGCGGCTCGTTCCGAGGAGGTCCCGATGTCCACGCTCGCTCTGCCCGCGGCCCCGAGCCCCACACCCCACGGCGTCGCCTGGCCGTTCCCTCACCCCAGGTGGCTCAGCACGCCCTTGCGCGTCGGGCGCGCGGATCTGCGTCCTCTGGACAACGGTGAGACGGAGGCGCTCGACCGGGTGTTCGCGGGGCTCTCGGAGTCCTCCCGGTTCGACCGCTTCCTGACGCCCGTGCCGCACCTCACCTCCGCGATGCGCCAGGCGCTGGCGGCGGTCGATGGTGAGCGACACCTCGCGTGGCTCGCCAGCGTCGACGGCACACCAGCCGGGATCGCACGCTACGTGATCACCGAGCCCGGCACCGCAGAGATCGCGTTCGAGGTGGCGGACCAGTTCCACGGGCGAGGCCTCGGCGCGGTGCTGCTGGACGTGATCACCACCGTCGCGTCAGCCAAGGGAGTGCGTAGGCTGCAGGGGACCGTGCTGGCGACCAACGTACGGTCGCTGGCCTTGCTGGCGGCCATCGGCCTCAGACCGACCCGTACTGGCGGTCCGGTTCTCGAGTGCGACGGTCCGTTCCATCTCCTGTCGACACCGCGTGTCGACCGCGGGCAGGTGCTGAAGAGGGCCCTGTCGCACCAGTGAAGTCCACCTGGTTCCTGCCGAGGGTCTGGTGCCTACCCGTGCCCGACGCCACACTGGCACTCGGGAGGTTGTCCGATGTTGGTGCAGGTGCTCGGTGGAGTCTCGCTACGCTCAGCCGCGAACGAGGTGGCCGCCGTGCCGGGCAGCCGGCAGCCCGCCCTGCTTGCGGCGCTCGCAGCCCGGGTCGGCCAGGTCGTGAGTGCCGATCTGCTGATCGACCTGCTCTGGGGCGCGGACCTGCCCGAGAACCCGCTGGCGACCTTGCACAGCACCATCTTCAAGCTCCGCTCGCACCTCGTCCGTGCGTCCGCGGGCCGCGAGGTACTGATCACCCGGGAGCCCGGCTATCTCCTGGACCTGGGCCCCGACGACGTGGACTCCTTGAGGTTCGCGCGGTTGGTCGACACCGCCCGAGTGCTGCCCGCAGAGCGGGCGGAACCACTGCTCGCCGAGGCGCTGTCCCTGTGGCACGGGCGCGCTTTCGGTCACTTCGCGGACTCCGAGATCGCCCATATCGAGGCGCTCCGGCTGGAAGAGATGCGACTGTCGGCGATCGAGACCCGCGCCGAGGCACTTTTCACGATGGATCGACCCGGTGAAGCGGTCTCGGTCCTGCACCCGTTCGTCCGCGAGCACCCACTGCGGGAAGGCGCCCGGATCCTGCTCATGCGCTCCTTGGACCGTCAGGGCCGCACCACCGCTGCCCTGGACCAGTTCCATGAGCACCGCGCCTACCTGGCCGAGGAGCTCGGCCTCGAGCCGTCCGACGCGCTCAAGGCGGCGCAGGCCGAGCTGCTCCGCGCCCCCGGACCTGAGACGCCGGACGCGACTCGCGGCCGTTTCCTGCCTGGCTCGCAGGCTGTCGCACCCTCGGCTGGTCGACCCCCTCTGGGGCTGACGGGTCTGCGCGTGCGCTACCTCAGAACCAGTAGCGGTGGCACCCTCGCCTACGGCACCACCGGAACCGGCCCACCGATCGTGGTGATCCTGGGGTGGGTCTCCAGCTTGGACGTGATTGCCTCGGGACGCGACCCTCGATCCTCGTTGCTCCAGCGACTCACCGGGGACGCCACCCTGACGCTCTACGACCGGGCGGGCACCGGGCTCTCGCCCGGCCCGGTGACGGACTTCGGACTTCGCGCCAGCGTCGATGAGCTGGTCGAGCTGATCGAGGCGGTAGGCAAGCCGGTCGCCCTGATGGCGATGTCGGCCGCGGGACCGATCGCACTCACCGTGGCGCACGATCATCCCGACTGGGTCAGCTCCCTGGTGCTCTTCGGAACTTTCTGTGACGGCCCGTCAACCTTTCGGGACGAGCGCTTGCGGACCATGATCGCCGAGATCGTCCGGACGTACTGGGGGATGGGCTCCAAGATGCTCGCGGACCTGTATCGACCCGGCCTCTCGGACGAGGCGGCCTGGCACCTGGCCAAGATGTTCCGGGACTCTGCAGAGCCGGAAGTTGCAGCGAACTACCTCGCGTCGATGTACCACCACGACGTCTCTGCGCTCCTCGCGGACATCACCACGCCAGCCCTCGTCCTCCACTACCGCTCCGACCGGCTCATCTGGTTCCGCGGCGGACAAGATCTGGCGGCCGGGCTCCCTAACGCAACATTCCTCCCGCTCGACGGCCGCTTCCACCTGCCGGACGCCGCCGATCTCGACACCATCGAGGAAGCCATCTCCTCCCATGTCAGAAGGCATGCCCCGAGCTAGCCACACGACATCGTGGTGGGGTCCGGACTCGGCGCGCCGAGGCGCTCTGCCGCCCGTCCGGCCCGGTGGTGGCTGAACGGGCAGTCTCAGCCGGGAACGGTGGCGGGGAAGAGCTGCGCCTGAGCCCGGGTCGCCGCAGTATGAAGCGCGGTGGCCTGCTCCTGCACGAAACCGGCAGCGGTGGGGGTGGTCGGGTCCGGCGAGAGGGCGACGCCGTCGACGACCCGGTGGAGCACCGAGACCTGATCGCGCACACTCACCAACGCGGCGTGACGGTCGGGGTCCTTGTTCTCGTCCAGGAGTTGCTCGAACTCGCCGCCGAGGGTGGCCAGATGCGCGGCGTCCTGGGCCGCCACCACGTCCAGGCCGCCCGGAGTGATCGTGGCGAGGTGCGTGGTGAGCTCGTCGATCTGGCGCAGCGCCTCGCGGGTGCGGGCCTCGAGCGCCGCAGCGGCCCGCCGCGACCGCGACACCATGACGATCACGAGCAGCGCGATGAGGACAGCTGCCAACGCCAGCAGCCACCAGGGGAACGAGCTCTCCTCTGCCTGGCCGCTGGCTGAATTCTGCTGGTTGTCATTGCCTGGGGAGGCCGAGCCGGTGTCGGTGGGCGACGCGGGTGCCTCGGAGGTGGGTGCTTCTGAGGTGGGTGCCTCGGACGTGGGTGCCTCGGAGGTGGGTGCGTCCGAGGTGGGTGCGTCCGAGGTGGGTGCGTCCGAGGTCGGCACCAGGGAGCCCGTGGCCGTGGCGCGTGCACTCACCTCGCTCTTGATCTGGTCGCGAGTGTCTTGGCTGCACCCCACGGTCAATGCGAGCAGCAGCAACGGAAGGGTCAGGAGCCGGATCTGATGGAAGCGCACCTCGGGAAGTATGCCGGACCTCCGCCTGGCGTGCAGCCACGGGGGGCAGTCCCCCCGGTCGGTCGCTGCCCTCGCGGCAGGCGCCTCGCGCTGCGAGGATCGGGATCATGGAACTGACCACCACCTCGGTCCTGGCGCTGTTCTGCTTGCTCGCCCTCTCCGCAGTCGTCTTCTACGCTGCACGCCGGTTCCACCTGCCCTACACGGTGCTGCTGGTCGCGGTGGGCGTGGCGCTGGTGCCGATCGTGCGACTGCCGGCCCTCGCCCCGACCTTCGGCTTCCTCGAGGACCTCCAGCTCACCCCCGAGCTGCTGTTCTTGATCTTCCTGCCCGTGCTGATCTTCGAGTCGGGCTACTCCATGAGCATCCGCACCATGCTCGACAGCGCCTGGACGATCCTGCTGCTGGCGATCGTCGGGCTGTTGATCTCGGCCTTCGGCGTGGCCGGGCTGCTCTACCTGCTGCTCGAGGCGGTGGGTACGCCGGTGCCGTTCACCATCTTGTTGCTCTTCGGCGCGATCATCTCTGCGACCGACCCGGTCGCGGTCCTGTCGCTTTTCAAGGACTTCGGTGCGCCGCGGCGGCTGACGATCATCTTCGAAGGCGAGAGCCTCTTCAACGACGGCACCGCGGTGGCGCTGTTCATGGTCGTGCTCGGCGTGGTCGCCACCGGCTTCCACGGGGCGTCGACCGTCGCCTCGGGCACCATCACCTTCCTGGTCATGGTCCTGGCCGGCGTGCTCTACGGGCTGGTCGCTGCCAGCGGGTTCGCGCTGGCACTACGACGTACCCGGTCGAACGAGTTCGTCTCCGCAACGCTGCTGATCATCTCTGCGCATCTCGTCTTCATCACCGGCGAGCTCGTCAACGAGCAGGGCTACGGGTTCGCGGGGGTCGACCTGCGGGTGTCGTCCATCATCGCGACCACGGTGTCGTCGCTCTTCCTCGGCAACTACGCCAGGCACTCGCTCACACCCCGGACGGATGCCTACGTCGACAAGGTCGTCAGTCACCTGGCGTTCATCGTGAACTCGCTGGTGTTCCTGCTCGCCGGCCTGCTGTTCGCTTCGACCGATGTGCACTTCGGCGACCTGTGGGTGGTGATGGTGCTTTCGGTTCTGGTGGTGGCGGGCATGCGGGCGGTGTCGGTCATCGCCGTCACCGCCCCGGTGAACTGGCTGGGCATCGACGCGGGCGTGAGCCGCAGCTGGCAGCTGCTGTTGTCGTGGGGAAGCCTCCGGGGGGCGCTGGCGATCATCGTCGTCATGCTGATCCCACCGAACCTCACGGTGCCCGGGTGGCAACTGTCGTCCTCGCCCCGCGACTTCCTGCTCGCGCTCACGATCTCCTGCATCCTGACCACGCTGTTCCTCAAGGCGCCTCTGATCGGGCCACTGATGCGTCGGCTCGCCATCGACCAGCCCGACCCGGTCGAGCTCGCACACAGGTCGGACCTGACGGCCTACTTCTTGCTGGCCGAGCGCGCAGGCTTCGAGCACTCGGAGACCCGGGCGGTACTGAGGGACGAGCGGGCCGGGGCGGTGGTCAGCGAGCTGGACGCCGCGTTCGCTTCTCTCGCTGCCGACAGGGAACAGCTTCTCTCCGAGCACGGCCCTGAGCTGTTCGAGCGTGCGCTCCGGCTCACCGCCATCCAGGTCGAGGGGGCGGCTCTCAAGCAGATGTATGTCAACGGCGAGGTCGGCGAACTGACCTACCGACGGCTGCACGGCAAGCTCCAGCTCCAGTCCGAGACCACTCGGGCCGCCGATCTGGGCGATCTTGACGAGCATCGCTCGCGCGACCGCAAGGACATCTTCGACACTCTCGTGCGCGGCGCCGTGGCGCTGCTGACCCGCCGGTCACTCTCGCCCACGCCTGTGGAGCGCATCGAGTCGGCGCGAGCCCAGTTGGTGATGGCCCGGCGAGTCGTGCGGGTGCTTCGGGGCATGCAGAGCGAGTTCTCCCAGCCGGTGTTCCTCCAGGAGCCGTTCGACCGGGTGGTCGAGGTCTACGAGGACTTCGACCGGGTGTGCACCGACGACCTCGATCGGCTGGCCGCCGAGAGCGAGGCCGATCTCGGTGAGGAGCTGGGTCGTCTCGCTGAGCTGTCGCGGGCCGGCTGGGGGCTGCGGGCCGTCGCGGTGCTGCGAGCACACGGCGTGGCCGACGAGACCGACGAGGAGTGGCTCGAGGCCTGGTCCGCCTCGGCGCCCGACTGAGCCGGAAGCAACTGGAGCCTGCTCACGACTCGCCGTCGATGAGGTAGGTCCCGTCGTCGAAGACCAGGTCCAGCCTCACCTGGTCGACGGCGGTGCTGCCGTCCTTGAGCGTGTAGCGCACGTCGTACTCCACCGTCAGTCCGTCAGGGTCGGCGGAGAACGAGTCCAGCGTCGCGGAGGTGTGGTCCTTCCAGAACTTGTGGTAGCTGCCGTAGCCGCCGCTGGCCTCCTGGAACGACGGGGTCAGCATCGCCCAGCTGGTCTTCTGGTCGCTGGTGGCCGCGGCCAGGTAGTCATCGATGAAGGTACGCATGCCGCCCGCCGTCGGACCCGGGGACGCCTGAGATGACGTGCTGTTGCGCGATGCCTGGGACGCGGTGGAGCCCACCTCGTCAGCGGCGCCGTTGTTGCCCCCACCGAGCGCCGCCCATCCCAGCGACGCGACGAGCAGCGCGGCGAGGACGACGACGAGCGTGATGAGACCCCTCGGACTGCGCCCCGCACCTCGTGCCGGTGCCACGGGCGGTGGAGCCGCGCCGGGCGGTGGAGCCGCGCCCACGGGAGCTGCGGGGGTGGGTGGTCTCGCCGCCGCCTGCGTGAGCACCGCGGTCGGTTCGGGAGGCTCGGAGACCGGTGGTGACGAGACCGGGGGTGACAAGACCGGGGCGAGCGGGTGGGTGTCGCTCGGCGGCCGGTCGGCGAGGAAGTCGCGGACTCTGGCCATCGACCACCGGTCCTCCGGGTCGTGGGTCATGGTGTGGGCCATCAGGGGTGCGAGCGACCCGGGATGCTCGAGCCGGGGCGGCTCGTCATGGACGACGCGGTAGAGCGCGCCGAGCAGGTTTCCGTCGGTCTCGTACGGCGGTCGACCGGACAGTGCGTGGAAGGCAGTCGCACCCAGCGACCACACGTCGCTGGCCCCGGTCGCGGGGTGCCCGGAAGCGACCTCGGGGGCAAGATACGCGGGCGATCCCGTCACCATCCCCGTCTGAGTCAGCGTCAGGTCAGCGGTGGCCCGGGCGATTCCGAAGTCCGAGAGCTTCACCCGACCGTCGAGGGTGACCAGCATGTTCGACGGCTTCACGTCTCTGTGCACGATGCCGACCTCGTGGGCGGCGGCGAGGGCATCGGCGGCCTGGCCCAGCAACGGAGCCGCCCGCTCGGGCGTCAGGGGCCCGTCTCTGGCGATGAGGGTCGCCAGCGTGAGACCGGGGACATACTCCATGACGAGCCACCGCTCGTCACCCTCGTGCACGAGGTCGAACACCGCGACCACGTGAGGGTGGTTCAGGGCGGCGGCGAGACGGGCCTCCCGGGCCGCCCGCTCGAGGTGCGGGGAGGAACCGCCCGGGACCATGCCGACGCGCTTCACCGCGACGTCGCGGTGCAGCACCTCGTCCCGGGCGAGCCAGACCGCACCCATGCCGCCTCGGCCGATCTCGCGGCCGAGCGTGTACCTACCTGATATCACCGCGCCACTCTAGGTGTCGTCCTGGTCGGACACCGGCCGGCTGCTCGCGTCCCGCGCCTCCACGGGCGAGAGGCACGCGGTGTTGGAGCGCGCCGCCAGCCTCCAACGATGGGCCCATCCCGCTGAGTAGAGTCCCAGCGTGAGCTCCGAACTGGGCAACGACAAGGCGCCTCGAGGAATCCTGGGCCGGGTCGCGGGTGCGGTCACCGGTCGCGTGGTGGACACGGTCGACCCCGACATCGTGCTCGCCCATGTCGACCTCGACGCGCTGTTGGCCCGACTCGATCTCGACACCCTGGTGCAACGCATCGACCTCGACGCGGCCCTGGAAGGGGTCGATCTCGACGCGCTGATGGCCCGGGTGGATCTGGACGCGGTCCTGGCCCGGGTCGATCCCAACGCGCTTCTGGATCGGGTCGATCCCAACGCGCTGCTGGATCGGGTCGATCCCAACGCGCTGCTGGATCGGGTCGACCCCAACGCGCTGCTGGATCGGGTCGACCCCAACGCGCTGCTGGATCGGGTCGACCCCAATGTCCTGATGGCCCGCGTCGATCTCGACCCGGTGCTGGCGCGGGTCGATCTCGACACCCTGATGGCCGGACTCGACCTCGACGCGGTGCTGGCCCGGATTGACATGGAGGCACTGGTCCAGCGCTCGGGCATTCCGGACATCGTGGCCGAGAGCACGGCCTCGATGGCCGGACAGGCGCTCGACCTGGGCCGTCGCCAGCTCGTCGGACTCGACGTGCTGGTCGGCCGCGTGGTCGACCGACTGATGCGTCGCCGGGGCTCGGACGCCCCCTCCGGCCCACCGCTCCTCGTCGAGGGCCGGTCATGAAGGCCCAGGGTCGGCTCTCGGTCTCCGGCAACTACGCCGGCCCGGTGAGTCGAGCCGCGGCCGCCGCGCTGGACGCGCTGATGATCATGGGCCTGTACACCCTCGGCGTGGCCGGGGTGGGACTGCTGGCCAGCGTCTTCTTCGGGAGCAAGCCGTCGGGAGACTGGTCGGCGCCCGTGGCCTTCGTCGCGCTGGGTTCCTGGGCCTTCGTGTATGCCTTCGCCAGCCAGGCCATCGCCGGGCGCACTCCCGGCAAGGCGATCACAGGGCTTCGCCTCGTCTCACGCGAGGGCGCCGTGCCCTCGACAGGCACCGTCTTCGTGCGCACGCTGGCGTTCCCGCTGAGCGTGCTGTTCTTCGGGCTGGGCTTCGTCCCGGTGGTGCTGGGGCGTGAGCACCGGGCGCTCCACGACATGATCGCGGGGACGGCGGTGGTGTACGACTGGGGTGACCGATCCGCGGAGATGCCCGGACCGCTCTCGGAGTTCCTCCAACGGGTCGACCCCCAAGTCTGACCCCACCACCTGCTGGCGGCGCCATCCAGGCCGAGACGGCTGGTCTGTTCCGTCTGCGGTCCTCGAGCCCTAGGCTCGACGTTGGGCGGCTGGCACCGAGTCGTGGGGCACCGAGTCGTCCCCCGAGTCGTGTGACTCGCGGCGGTTCGTGTCCCAGGGACAAGGGGAGAACATGGCCAGGACAGCGACCCCAGGATCCCCGCTCGGCCTCCTCGGCCATCTCGAGCAGCATGCCGTCCCGGCGGAAGAGGTGCGCTTCGCCGTCGTCCTCAACGGTGGCGTGTCTCTCGCCGTCTGGATGGGGGGCGTAGTGCTGGAGCTGGACAGGCTGACCAAGGCCGACGCCGCCGGGGTCACGCCGTACTCTCTGCTCAAGCGGCTCACCGGATGCTCGGCACGGGCCGACGTCATCACGGGCACCTCGGCCGGCGGGATCAACGGCGCCGCCCTCGCGCTGACGCAGATCAACCGCGACCGCGACCCGGCCATGCTGCGCGACCTGTGGATCGAGCAGGGCCGTCTCGAGTCGCTGCTACGCCAGCCGTTCCAGGGACAACCGACCTCGCTGCTGCGGGGCGACGAGTACTTCCTGCCGCGCTTGCACGCAGCCCTGGAGCTTCTGGCCACGCCGGGCGAAGCAGGGATCCCCTGGGATCCGCGCCGGGCGCCGATCGACCTGAGCATCACGACCACCGTGCTTCGCCCGAACCAGGCCGTCACGGTCGACTCGACCGGCCAGCGGCTCCCGCAGAGCTTGCACGCCGCGCGGTTCCATTGGCGACGGCTCCCTGGTGTGGAGGCAGAGCAGGACCCGTTCTCGACCCAGCACCTCGCGCGCACGGCACACCGACTCGCCCTCGCCGCCCGGTCCTCGGCCAGCTTCCCGGTCGCTTTCGAACCGTCCTTCGTGCCGGTGGGCTCACCCGGCCATCGCGAGCCGGCGCAGGGGGCCGTTCTCGATGAGGAGGTCCGTCTCCGGCCGGACATGGCCGGGGTGGTGGAGTCCTGGGGCACAGGTTCGGCAGATCGAGATCGGTCTCGCTTCTGCGTCGACGGGGGCGTGCTCGCCAACACTCCGACCTTGGCCGCGCTCGAAGCATGCGAGGCGATGCCTGCCGGCGGCCCGGTACGCCGGGTGATGCTGCTCGTCTACCCGCATGCCCCGGAGCCGGGGGTGGATCCGCCCGACGACCTCGACGCCCCGCCCACGGTCGTGGGCGCGATCTCAGGCCTGCTCGGGGCTCTGACCGCCGAGGGTGGTCGGACTCACGTCGAGGCGATGCAGCGACACAACCTCGCCGCGGCCGGTCGCCGCGGCGCTCGCGGCGACATCCTGCGTCAGATCGACGAGCCCGACGGCCTCGACTCCTTGGTCACGGCCATCTATCCGCAGTACCGCCGTCTGCGTCGGTGGCGGGCCGGCCGCGACCTGGCAGCCCAACTGACCGGCACCGGGGAAGACCACGACTTCCCCGTCGCGGATCTTGCTCCGGAGTGGGGCTTCGAGCGCGTGCGATCGGCCGCCGAGAGCGCCCAGGATGCTTGGGAGATCACCGCGCCGGCCGCCGGCCGGGAGCCGCTGCCGTACGCGCCGTCGGCCACGCCGGCGCCGGACAACGTCGACGCTCCGGGCTGGGGCTGGGGAGTCACCGCTGCGCTGGGTGTCACGGAGGCGGTGAGCGACCTGCTCCGGCGAGCCGTGTGGGTGCTACCGCCGGGGCCGCAGTTCCGGACCGTCGAGCAGGCGCGCGAGAGCGTCCTGCGGCTGGCCGAGCGGATCCGAGAGGCTCGGGACCTCACCGACGCCTGCTGGCGTAGCGAGCCTGCTCTGACCCGGCTGGCCCCCGATCAGTCGTACTGGACGCTGCGCCTGGCCTGCTACGACTACCTGATGTGTGGCCGGGTCACCTTGGATGAGATCGGGGAGTGCATCACGAGAGTCAGTGGCGACGAGGGCGTCCGCGACGCAGTCACCGCGGCGTTGGCCGACACGCTCAAGACGGATCTGGCACCCGGTCACGCAGGGCGTGCGGTGAGCCGACTGGTCGCCGCCGCGATCCGGCTCGTTCGGCCGGCTCTCGTGGTGCTGGGGGGAGAGGACCACGAGATCGCGAACATGGACCCGGACCTGCCGCACTGGCGCCGGGTGATCTTCCCCGGACCGAGCCCCGAGGACCTACCTGACACGTTCCTGCTCGCCCAGCTGCTGCGACTCGAGATCGCCAGCACCACCCTGGGCGACGAGGTCAGCACGGGCGCGACCCTGCCGGTGGAGCTGGTCCAGATCTCTGCCCAGACCCAGAACCCGTTCGCCACCAACAGCCGGACCGCTGCCGACAAGCTCGGAGGCGACGCCCTCAACCGGTTCGGTGGCTTCCTGAAGCGCTCCTGGCGGGTCAACGACTGGATCTGGGGTCGGGCCGACGGCGCGACGATTCTCAGCCGCACGATGCTCGACCCGCGCCGCATCCGCCGGGCCGCCCGTCTCTCCGGCTACGTGACCGAGGCGACCAGTCCTCTCCAGGCCCGCGAGCTGGCTGTCGCGACCACGGCGGAGATCATCGCCGGACTCGGGGTCGCGGCTGAGGCCGGGGACGTCGAGGAGCTGGTGGTCGACGACCTCGCCCGGGTGTTCGACCTGGCGGTCCCCGAGGGCGATCTGCCCTCGGCGATGGGAGGGCTGAGCTCACTGTTCGCGTGGGCGCAGCATCTCGCCTCGGTGCCGGCGGAGCTGCCCGCGCTGGCCCAGGCGATCGCGGCCGACCGCGTCGACGGCGCCAACCCCCGCTCCCGGGGCGAGCTCCTCATGGCCGAACAGGCCGAGCTGTTGCGCCGTCTCGACAGCGCGAGGCTGGATCCCGACGGCATCACCTCCATCGATCGACGCCAGGCGCTGGCAGCCTTCGACCGGGCCGGCATCGGCCGGGAGCCCCTGCGCGAGGAGGCCAGCAGCGACCTGGTGATCCGTACCGCCGCATCGGCTGCGGCGGTGGCATCGACCGTCGCGGACTCCTCCGGCTCCGGCCTCGGCGCGGTGAGGCCGGTGACCCGCGCCCTGCGTGGGGCCATGCTGCTGCCCTACTGGGCCATCTGGGGGCTCAGCTCGCGGCAGACCATCGCCCGCGGCCTGTCGTTGCTGGCCATGGCTCTCGGCGGCACCGCCCTCGCACTGGCGCTGTTCGGTGTCCTGTCGCCGAACCTGCAGCCTCTGGCCGCCGCCCTCGGTGCGGGCGCGTTGCTCGCGGCATTCGCCTACGGCGCCCTTCGCACGGGCTCGCTGCTGCACAGCATCGTGCTGCTCACACCGGTCATCCCGCTGATGGTCTACTCCCAAACCGTGGGCACCCAGGACGCGCGTGGGGTCTCGACCGTGGTGGTCGTCGCGGCGCTGGCTCTGGGCCTGATCGCGCTCGGCAGCATCGGGGTCGCCACGGGCAGCGTATGGGCTGCGCTGGACCTTCTCGGAGACCGTCGCGGGTTGGTGCGCCCCCGGCGTCCCGGGGCGCGCCGTCCCGGTCGGGCGCTGTACACGCTGAAGGTCTGGTTGCGCCGCGTGGTGGCGGTCGGGGCGACACTCGCGATGCTGCTCGGCATCGCCGCGGTCGGCCTGGTGGTGGCGGGTCTGGTCTGGTGGCTGGTCGACGAGTCCCGGATCGATTTCGTCCAGCACAACCATCGCTGGCTGTGGCTACCCGCGCTGGCTGTCATCGCGCTGGGCGGCCTGGTGGCCAACCTGGAGAGCCGGTGGTTCGCGGTCCTGACCAACCGACCATCAGATGAGGGCCCGAGCTGGGACTATGCCCCGGTCGTGGAGCCACGAGCCACCGGTGCCGGGTGGTCGGTGGTCTACGGGACGATCTACCTGGTCATCGCGTGGGTGGTCAGCCTGGAAGTGCTCGGCGACGCGAACCCGCTCTGGCGCCGAGTGGCCTTCGCCACGGCGATCACCTTCGCGCTGGTGCTGTTGGTCGTCCTGCCCGTGACGCTGCCACTCATCGCGCTCCGCGACATCGTCGGTCGTGAGGTCGCTCGCGCCGACTCGTGGACGCCGCCCGTCGGGGCCGACCCGGCCACGAGGCTGCGCGCGTTCGCAGCAGATCTCGCCGCGCGCGGGACGTCGTACCGGCGCTTCGTCACCGCCGACGGCCAGAGACTGCGGCTGACTGACCCGGGGGAGAGGCTCGAGCAGCGGGTCTGCGACGCCCGCGCGGCGAACGACCTCCTGAGCGCGTGGAACGCACCGGCGATCTGCCAGCCGGGTGACGTCTCCCGGCTGAAGGGGATCGACGGGTCCTCAGGAGTTCTCCGGGCCTGGGAGGAGAGCAGCGGTTCGCACCTCTCGCCGGGCGGACGCCGTCGGCTCGACGACCTGTCCGCGCTCCTGCGCACCGAGCAGGCCGATCCGGCGCAGGTGCGCCATGCCGTCGACCGTCTCGTCGCGACCCTGCGCCGCGGGTGACCGCACATGATTCCCGCGAGCGACAGGTCGGCGCGGGCGCACGTTTGTTCAGGCTTGGCTAGGAGATAGTGACGCGGTGCGTACCCGAGTCTTCGCCGGTGTCGGTCTGGTCGCCGTCGGCCTGTTCATTCCGCTCGCGTTCATCTTCGAGTTTGCCACTCGTCCAGCAGGCACTGACGGTGACAATGCGTCCGACAGCCTGCGCTACTTGCAGGAGCACGGGACGGCGTACGCACTCTCCGGGTGCTGCCTCGTCCTTGCCGCGCTGGGCCTCATCCGCGCCGCGACCGCGGTCCCGTGGCGCACCCCGTTCCTCACCGCCCTGGGTTCGGTGGCGGCTGGGCTCTGGGCCTTCGCGGGCGCCTTGCGGATCTCTAGCCCTGGACCCATCGACCACATCCGTGGGTACGACGAGAACTGGGGAGAGGCGGCCTACCTCGTGGTGCAGATGGCCGGCACCCAGGGCGGCCTGCTCGCCGGAGTGGTGCTGACGCAGTTCTGGATCGTCACCGGGTGCCTCGTTGCGTGGCGGGCCGGTTCGCTACCGCGCCCGCTGTGCGCGCTGGGCATGGTCGCGCTCGTGTACCCGCTCGGCACCGTCGCCAGTTACGTCGTCAGCCTCGGGGAGGGCTTGTGGATCCTCGGCATCGCGTCCCTGGTCCTGGGATTGCCGGTCTGGTTCCTCGCCATTGGTGTGTGGGAGCTGGTCACCGCGGCTCGGTCGCGACCCGCTGTCGGGAACACGGCTATCGCGTAGTCGGTCGCGTCCACCATCGTCGAGGCGACGTCACCAACAATCTGATCACGACCGGGCCACCAGAGGCGCGGACGTTGGCCCCGCGGCCCTCAGCTACGCGGGTGGTTCCGGTAGTAGTCGCGCCAGATCAACCGATGGATCGGGATCCAGCGGGGGATCGAGCGAACGCCCGGGATGAACGGCACGAGCAGGAGACCGGCGGTGAGTAGCATCATCAGGCCCCAGACCAGGGCATCGGCGTTCTCCGACGTCGAGAACGGAGGCACCTGGTACCAGAAGGTGTAGAGCCACATCCAGGACTGCCCGGGGTAGTTCCCGGTCTCGTTCATCATGCCCCACTGGTCGCCGCCGAGGTGCTGGGCGACCGCCAGATCCTCGAGATAGGTACCGTCAGCGAGCAGGAGCAGCGGCCGCGTCTGGTCGCCCCCGTAGAAGTTCCCTGAGGAGGCGAGTGTGCCTTCGAGCCCTCCGGAGCGAGCAAGATCGAGGAGGCCGGCGGCCATCACCGGGACAGGACCGTAGTCGCCGGGCGGCACCGCCGCCGGGTCCCCGTCCGGCGCTTGGCCCAGAGCGTCCACATACGCCGATGCCCAGGCGACCTGCTGGTCCTTGGGTGCGCTCGACCACGTCTGCAGCGCAGCGCTGAGCTCGCTGTTTCCCTGGACCCCGGACAACGGGGCGACCACGAGGTCCTGGGCGGAGTCGACGGGCAGTCTCACGCCCGCCCACCTCTGCAATGGGAGTGGGCCGAGCTTCATGCCGTCGGCGTTGCTGTTGTAGGGCGGGCCGTACGTCGCGCTCGTGGTCGTCCCCGCCAGCTCACCGGCAGCAGTCGCGACCACGTCGTTCGGGGCGGCGTTGGCCCAGGTGCTCAAGGTGATCGGCCGCTCGTCGGGGGAACCGAAAACGGCGGCGAGGCCGACGGTGAGGAGTGAGATCACTCCGAGAGCGATCACGAACTCCTTGACCAGGTCGTAGGGGCGCGTCGGGTAGCTGTGGGCGTCGGGTGTCGAGTCGTGGCCCGTCGGACGCGTGGCGGTGGCCATCCGGCTCACTGCTCCTCTGCGTCGAGGGGCGGGACGACGCCGTGGCGGCGCACCAGGACGACGTGCCACATGACCAGCGCCCCCAGCACCAGGGGGAGCAGCATCACGTGCCAGAGCAACATCTGCCCGGGGTTGAGGACGTTGAAGAACGCGCCGATGCCCACCGAGTTCAGGCCGTCCTTGGCCTCGGAGCTGATCCACTGGGAGTCGAAGTTCGACTGGGTCAGGTAGCCGGTGAAGGCCGCGGCGATGGATCCCGTGAAGGCGACGACGCCGGTCATCCAGGTCCAGACGCGGTTTCCCCGCCAGGCGGCCATCCAGAACTTCCCCCACAGGTGCACCACCATGAACATGAAGAAGAGCTCCACACTCCACAGGTGCAGGGAGTTGACGAAGTGGCCGAGGCTGGAGGTGTGCCACCACGCCACGCCACCCATCGCGAGCACGAACCCGGTGGCGATGATGACCGCCAGTGCGGCCAACGTTGCCACCCCGAACACATAGATCCACGACGAGACGTAGCTGGGCTGGCGATTCGGCAGCGCCTGCCCGGGTGGCACGACGTGCGAGATCCGCTCCCGGACCTGGGTGGTCCAGTCGTGGGTCTCGACCGTCCGCCGGGAGAGCCCTGGCGCGCTCATGACTGCTCACCCCCGCTCGGGTCGACCGGATGCGGGAACGGAACGACGAGCGCGGCGACGAAGAGGACCAGCATCGCGACGACGATCAGCAGGTTCGCCAGCGAGATCTGGACGACCCCCCAGTGGAGGTAGTTGCCGGTGGCGAGAGGGACGAGGAGCATGTGACACCTCCGAAGCCCACGCCTCGGCATACGGCGTCAGTCTGGCGTTCGCGTTTCCAGAGGGTGGCCTATCGTCGGAGAATACGCCCGGGAAGTTGTCCGGACAAGGCCGGGCGATGTCGGGTTCCTGCGCAGGCCAGAGCGCGCATCGGACGGTGCCCCCACGGGACTCGAACCTGTGACCGGCTGTCGTTCTGGATCGGCTGGTTGCAGGCCGAGCCGTCGACACGGTTGGTGCACGGGAGCAGACTCGGGGGATGCCGGAGACCGAGACCGAGGGCGAGGTGCTCGAGGTCGCACCGACGCCGCGCCTGTCGCGCCGCAGCGTCGTGGCCGTGGTCACGCTCGTCGTCGCGCTGGGGATCATGGCCTTCCTCGTGGACCGTCGGAGCCGGGCGGGCGAGGAGCAGGAGCTCGCCGACTGTGGCTCACGAGCGGCGGCGGCCGTCGAACAGGCCTACACGCCGATCGAGGCCCGCTGGGCACGGGCGCGGCGTGACCTGGACGGCGGGGCCTCGCTCATGGTGCGGTACAGCATCTACCGCCAGTTGAGCGACTCGGCAGACGGCGCGTCGTCGACGGTGGCGCGAGCGCGGCGCATCTGCGCGGAGGTATCCGTGCTGGCGGTCCACCCTGCGCTGGTCACCCGCCGGGACGCGTGCCTGAGGCTCCTCGACGAGCACGTCGACTTCCTGGCTCAGGTGGGGCGGAGCGGAGTCACGCTGAACGGCGCCTGGCCACAGCCGCTGACCGGCTGCTGACCGGTGGCAGCGCCGGAGGAGCGCGCGGCCCCGAGACCGGGTCGCCGAGCCACCGGGAATCGTGCTTGGACCGGGAAAGACGCTGGTGCCCCCGACAGGACTCGAACCTGTGACCGGCGGATTAGAAGGCCGCTGCTCTATCCAGCTGAGCTACGGGGGCTGGCGCGACCATTGTGGCGGATCAGGGCTCCGCCGGTTGCGACCACCCGGTACCCGAGCGCACGCATGGCGAGGGTCGTCTGCCGGGTGCTCCCAGCCGCGTGAGGCCCTCGGCATCGCAGTGCGAGGGCGGAGGCCGACGCTGGTCATTCTCGTCGCGGTCGGGATCTGGTCGACCTGGCATTCGTTCCCGTTCTGGGGGTTGCGTCGTCAGACGCTGAGCGCGACCTTGCCGCGCACGTGGCCGGCCGCCAGGTGATCGAGGGCCTTGCCGGCCTCCTCCAGTGAGTAGGTGCGCTCGAGGGTCGGTCGCAGGCGGCCCTCGTCGACGAGGCTCGCCAGAGTCGCGAGGTCCACCCCGTTCTCCTTGGCCAGCACTGCGGTGAGTCGCTGTCTCACGAACGGTGAGCGGGCAAGGGCACCGAGCTGTCGCTGAGCCCCGCCGAGCCAGCGGCCGTCGGTCTCGCCTCCGACGATGACCAGGGCACCGCGCTCGGTCAGGCTGTGGCGGAGCCGGGAGACCGGGCGGTTGCCGGCGATGTCGATGATCGCGTCGTAGCGCCGACCGTCCTGCCCGATCTCCTCGCGGGTGTAGTCGAGGACCCGGATCGCTCCGAGGGAGCGCACGAGGTCGGTCTTGGTCCCGCTGGCGACGCCGGTGACCTCGGCGCCGTACGCCGCGGCGACCTGCACGGCGTAGGACCCGACCCCGCCAGAGGCGCCGATGACCAGCACCTGTTGGCCCTCCTGCACCTGGGCGGCGTCGCGCACAGCCTGGAGCGCCGTGAGCCCGGAGACGGGGATCGTGGCCGCCTCCTCGTACGACGCAGAACGGGGCTTGGGCGCCACCCGACGCTCGGGCACGACGGCGTACTCGGCGAAGGAGCCGTTGGCCGTTCCCATCACCTCGTCACCGACGGCGACCGCGGTGACGTCGGCGCCGACCGCCTCGACCACTCCGGCAACGTCGCGGCCCGGCACCGGGAACTTGGGTCGGCGGAGGCCGAAGCCGAGCCGGATCGCGAACGGGAGGCCGGTCATGAGGTGCCAGGTGCCGCGGTCGACCCCGGCAGCCCGGACCCGGACGAGCACCTCGTCGGGCCCTGCCACGGGGGTGGGGAGCTCGCTGACCTGAAGCTGGTCGCTCCCGCCGTACTGACGCTGGACCACTGCCTTCATCTCGATTCCTAACCTTACGCTGTAAGTTGATGTGGGCATCACCATAGACTTACGCCGTAAGGTATGTCAAACGCGGGAGGAGAGAGCTGTTCGGGAAACCTTGACCGTCCCCCGACACCGCACCGGCCGGCACCTCTTGCGCAGCTGCTCGGTGTGCCCGGACACTGGTCCGGTGAGAGACCTCCGAATTCTCGGAGCAGGCGCCATCTCTCTCGGGCTGCTCGTCGTGGCTGTACCTGCCCAGGCGCAGGACCGCCAGCCCTCCACGGCTTCGGTGTCCTTGGCCGGCCCGGTGACGGGAACGGCGCCGGCCGCCGCGGATGGCGACGTGACCCTCGGCGACCTCAGTGGCGACCTTGCCTCGCGGTCAGGCGATGCCCGGATGATGCGCGTCCGGAAGTGGCCGGGCACCAAGATCAGGTACTACGAGACCATCCCGGCCACGTGGGACTGGAGCCTGAGCCGGGCGATCAAGACCTGGAACTCTGCCGGCGGGCGGATCAAGTTCGTCAAGGTGAAGTCACCGGGCAAAGCACAGCTGAAGATCTCCTACGGCTACACAGGGGGGGCCGACGGCATGGCCACCCTCGGCCGCACCCCACACGCCTGGGTGCACCTGGGCACGAGCTACAAGGGCGTCTCGGCGACCAATCCGCTGATGCGCGCGTGGGTCGTCCGACTGTTCGCCCATGAGCTCGGCCACGTGCTGGGGTTCGGCCACACCCCAGGGGGTTGCTCGCTGATGGTGGCCGTCTTCAACATGTCGGGCTGTCCCGTGCTGGGCAGCACACCCGGCTATTACGTCTGCCGGATCATCGACAAACCCTTGCTCAGGCGCTTCATCGCGCTGTACGGCGGCAAGGCGGCACGCCCGCCCACGCAGTGCCTCTTCGACCCGCTCCCTCCGCAACTGACCGACGTGGCCTTCGGGGGAGGGCAGACTGCCGGGGCGCCGGTGGAGATCACCTGGGCGAAACCAGCAGGAGTGCCACCCGGCTCGACGGTGAAGGTCACGGTCGGCAAGACCGCCGACTGCGGCACCATGCCCCCCGTGGTGGACACCTACAAGGTGGCTCCGGCGGCCGGTGCGTGGAGCGACCCCGGCCACGGACAGGGCACCTACTGTTACGCGCTCCAGATCACCAATCGCTATGGCGCGGTCCAGCCGCGGGTCTCCGGACTGGTCGCCCGATGGGCTCCGGTGCCGGCGGCACCGAGCATCGGCACGCCGACCTGGTCGATCGCCGACCAAGCATTTCGCCTGACCTGGACCCCGCCGGACGGCGGCACGCACCTGGAGGTGCTGCACGGCCAGGTCGCCAACCCGACGGTGTGCCGGAGCACCTACAACCAGCTCGACACCGACTGGCCCTACAAGGTGGCAGGCTTCTGGCTGGTCTACCCGACGGCTCCGGTCGACTGCCTGGCTGTCTATGCGGTGACCGACTGGGGAACCGTCAGCCCGGCCACGAAGGTCACCGTCAGCGTTCCCCCGCCCACGGTCACCCCGACCGTCGGGACCGTGGTCGCCGACCCGGACTTCGCCGGGGCGTTCCTCGTCAGCGCCAGCCTGCCCGACAACATCTACCGGCTGGGGATCGAGGTGCTGCCTGGGAGCTGCCCGGCCACGGTGCCCGCGGACTCGTTGTTCTGGGACGGTTGGGACATCGGGTCGGGGACGTGGCAGTTCTGGGCCGAGCAGCCGGGCGCCAACTGCGCGGTGGTGGCCGCCCTGGACACCTGGGACAGGCCTGGGCCGGTCGTGCTGAAGTCGTTCTCCTGGGCGGGGTGACGCCCAGCCGTCCGGGGCCTCTTACCGGCCGGTCACCCGCGGAGGTCGGCCATCCAGGTCTCGACATCCTCGGCAGCCCGCGGAAGCGAGTCCGAGAGGTTGCGGGACCCGTCGGCCGTCACGAGGATGTCGTCCTCGATCCGGATGCCGATGCCGCGCAGCTCCTCGGGGACGAGCAGGTCGTCCTCCTGGAAGTAGAGGCCGGGCTCCACGGTCAGCACCATGCCCTCGGTCAGGTCGCCCCTCGGGTAGATGTCCAGCGCTGCGCGCCCGCAGTCGTGGACGTCCATCCCGAGCATGTGCGAGGTGCCGTGGAGCGTCCACCGTGCGTAGACCTTGGAGTCCGGCGCGAGGGCCTCCTCTGCCGGCACCGGGAGCAACCCCATCGACTCCAGCCCGTGAGCGAGCACCGACATGGCCGCGTTGTGCGCCGCCAGGAACGGCACCTCGGGGCGGACGGCGTCGATGCCGGCCTGCTGGGCGGCGAGCACGAGGTCGTAGAGATCGCGCTGAAGAGGGGTGAAGGTGCCGCTGACGGGCAGTGTGCGCGTCACGTCGGCTGTGTAGAGATGGTGGCCCTCGACGCCCATGTCGAGCAGGACCAGCTCGCCCGGCGTGATGGGTCCGGTGTTGTCGATCCAGTGCAGGGTCGTGGCGTGGCGGCCGCCGGCCACGATCGAGTCGTAGCCGATGTCGTTGCCCATCGCGCGGGCCCGCCGGAAGAACGTGCCCTCGAGCCACCGCTCGCCGAACTCCAGCACCCTGTCCCACTCGCGAACGGAGTCCTCGAAGCCGAGTGCGGTGATGTCGCAGGCCTCCTGGAGCTGGGCGACCTCCCACTCGTCCTTGGGCAGCCGCAGCTCGGAGGCGACGCGCGCCAGGTCCTCGTCGCCCGTGGAGTCCGCCGAGACGAGGCCGTCGACCCCGGTGTCGATGCCACGGTGCACGCGGGTCTTGGCCGAGCCGCTCAGGGCCGCGGCCAGGTCGTCGAGGTGTCGCACCTCGAGCCCGAGCGAGGAGGAGATCTCGCGCAGGGACGGGCGGCGCCCGGCCCACAGCTCGCCGTACTGCCGGTCGCGGAAGAACTCGTCGGTCTCGCGTGAGGATCGTGGCCGTGCGTAGAGCACCGACTCGCCGCCTTCGATCACGAGGACGGCATCGGAGGTCTGGTTGCCGCAGAAGTAGGTGTGTGCCGTGTCGGGGCGGAAGCGGTAGTCGGTGTCGTTGGCCCGCACCTTGTAGCCCCCAGCGGGCAGGACGAGGCGCTCGCCCGGGAACGCCTCGGCGAGCCGGGCCCTGCGAGCAGCGGCGTACGACGCGATCGGATGCTCGGGCAGATCGAGCTCTCGGTCGCCCCAGCCCGTGCGCATGAACGCCGAGTAGGCCTCGGGCACCGCGGGGTCGTGGGACTCGGTCTGGGGCTTGGTCTGGGGCTCGTGGGCCGCCGCCGCGGCCTCCGGCGGAGACTCGATCGCCGGCTGGTGGTCGGAAGGGTCGGTCATGGGTTCACCCTACGCCGGGCGGCTGCTGGAGCCGGGGCCACGGCAGGCCCTCGGTAGGCTTCCGCCCATGCCTGCAGCCCCCCGCTCCGGCGTGGCGTTCACGGTGGTGGTGACCGTGCTCGCGGTAGTCGGCGCCGCGCTGATGATGCTGGTCATCATCGTGTCGGGCGGCCCCAGAATTCTGATCCTGGCGACGCTGCTGGCGCTCCTTCCCGTCGGTCCGCTGGTCGGCTGCTACCTCTGGCTGGACCGCTACGAACCTGAGCCGCGGGGCCTGCTCGCACTGGGGCTCGTGTGGGGCGGTTGCGTCGCGACGGCGGCAGCGCTGGCCATCCAGGGCGTCGGTGGACTCGTCCTCGGATTCTCCGACGCACTGGGTCTCGCGGTCGTGGCGCCGGTGAGTGAAGAGGCGAGCAAGGGGCTCTTCCTGCTCCTGCTGCTGTGGTGGCGTCGCCACGAGCTCGACGGCATCCTCGACGGCATCGTCTACGCAGGCATGGTAGGCATCGGCTTCGCCTTCGTGGAGAACATCCTCTACCTTGCTGCCGCCTACAACGGGACCGACGGGACCGCTCCCGGGGGTGCACCCGCTCTGACCGCCACCTTCGTCGCGCGCTGCCTTGCCAGCCCGTTCGCCCATCCCCTCTTCACGGCGTTCACGGGCATCGGCGTGGGCATCGCGGTGGCCAGCCGGTCGGCCGGGGTGCGCTGGCTCGCCCCGGCCGCCGGGTACGCCGCCGCCGTGGCTGCCCACGGCCTGTGGAACCTCGCCACCCTCGGCGGAGCGGAAGGCTTCGTCGGCTGGTACCTCCTGGTCATGGCGCCGATGTTCTTCTCCGTCCTCGCGTTCGCCGTGTGGGCCCGTACCTCCGAGAGGCGAATGCTGACGGCCGCTCTCCAGGACGCGGCGCACCGCGGCCTGCTGCCGGCCACGGACATCGGCTGGGTGGTCGACCTGCGGGCAAGGCGGCTCAGCCGCGCTCATGCCCGCGAGCGGGGTGGAAAACAGGAAGAAGATGCGATGCGCGCCTACCAGCAAGCGGCAATTGAGCTGGGTTTCCTGCATCATCGATACTTGCGGGGGACTCCGCCTCCGGATTTCGCGGCTCGTGGCCAGGTCTACGTCGCCCGGATCGCGGCGGCCCGACCCTCACTCTCTTTCCCCGGACAGGTGGTACCGACCCGATGAGCACCCTCGGAGCCCATGAGTCGTTGGACAACACCCGGATGGTGACGGCCCTCGTGCAGCTGCGGGGCGCCTTGCAGGCGGCGCGACTGCCGCTCGAGGTCCCGGGTGCCGAGGAGCAGCGCGCTGCACAGACCGAGATGGTCGACCAGCTGGAGGACTACGTCATCCCCCGGCTGATGACGATCGATGCTCCACTGCTCACCGTGGTCGGCGGATCCACCGGTGCCGGCAAGTCCACGCTGGTCAACTCCTTGGTCGGCCGACGCGTCACCGAGCCGGGCGTGCTGCGCCCCACCACCCGTTCCCCGGTGCTGGTCCACCACCCGGACGACGCGACGTGGTTCGGCCAGGACCGGCTCCTGCCTGACCTCGAGCGGGTGGCGCGGTCCACCAACGACCCGGACGCGCTTCAGCTGGTGGCCTCCGACTCGGTGCCCGCCGGCCTGGCGATCCTCGACGCCCCCGACGTCGACTCGGTGGAGGAACGCAACCGGATCCTCGCCGCGCAGCTGCTCGCGTCTGCCGACCTGTGGCTGTTCGTCACCTCCGCGGCCCGCTACGCGGACCAGGTGCCGTGGGACTTCCTGCGCGGCGCCGCCGAGCGCAGCGCCGCCGTGGCCATCGTGCTCGACCGTACGCCGGACGAGGCCGTGGAGACGGTCTCCAGCCACCTGGCGCGGATGCTGGCCAGCCGCGGCCTCATGGACTCGCCGCTGTTCGTGGTGCGGGAGGGCCAGGTGAACGACGAGGGTCTGCTGCCGGCCGGTTCGGTCGCGGACATCCGTGGCTGGTTGGACTCGCTGGCCGCTGACGCCACCGCCCGCACGGCCGTGGTGCGCCAGACGCTGGACGGCGCGATCCGGACGCTGTCACGACACACACACAGCGTGGCCGATGCCGCAGCCGAGCAACACGAGGCAGCCACGCGACTGCGCAAGGACGCCGACCGCGCCTACGACCAGGCGATCGCCGCGGTCGACGAGGCGTCCGCGGACGGCACCCTCCTGCGTGGAGAGGTGCTGGTGCGGTGGCAGGAGTTCGTGGGCACCGGTGAGCTGCTGCGTTCGCTGGAGACCCGCATCGGCGCCCTGCGAGACCGCATCGTGAACTCCATCAAGGGCCGCCCGGCCCAGGCCGAGCGGGTAACGGTGGCGGTCGAGTCCGGGTTGGAGACGCTGATCCTGGAGCATGCTGAGTCCGCCGCCGAGCGCGCCGAGGCGTCGTGGCAGTCGCTCGCCTCGGGCCAGGCGCTGCTCGCGGACGCGGGGGAGGACCTCGGGAGGGCCTCACGCGATTTCCGGCGTAAGGCAGAGCGCGCCGTCCGCGAGTGGCAGCAGGACGTGCTGGAACTGGTGCGCACCGAGGGCGCGGACAAGCGGACGACCGCGCGCTTCATGGCGTACGGCGTCAACGGGCTCTCGGTCGCCCTGATGGTGGTGGTCTTCGCGCACACCGCCGGGGTCACTGGAGCCGAGGCCGGGATCGCCGGGGGGTCGGCCGTACTCGGGCAGAAGCTGCTGGAGGCGGTGTTCGGCGACCAGGCGGTGCGCAGCCTCGCGGACCGTGCTCGTCGCGACCTCAACCGGCGGGTCAAGGCCCTGCTCGACTCCGAGCGCTACCGCTTCACCGACCTCATCGACACCTTGGCCATCCCCTCTGACGCGGCCGAGCAGCTGAGGGCCGCAGCACGCCGGGTCGACGACTTGCGCTTCGCCGCGCAAGGCCACCCGGGAAATGAGACCTTCGACCCCCTAGGGTGAACCCCAGGAACATTCGTTGCTGGTCTAGGGAGAACATGACGTCCTTGCTCGAGGGGGCCAAGCGGCTCGTGACTCGGGGCACCGACATCGGCGTTCGCGTGGGGGGGCTCGAAGCCGCGGCCGATGCCTCGCGTGGGCGGCTCGACGACGAGCTGGTCGATGAGACCAGCCAGATCGTGGACCGTGCCGCGGGTCGGTTGCGCCTGTCCGCCGAGCACACCGTCGTCGCCATCGCCGGTGCCACCGGCTCCGGAAAGTCATCGACGTTCAACGCGCTCACCGGTCTGGATCTCTCCTCGGTCGGCGTCCGTCGACCGACCACGTCGTGGGCCACGGCCTGCATCTGGGGCCAGGAGGGCGCCGACGAGCTGTTGGAGTGGCTTGGCATCGCGCCGCGTCACCAGACGATGCGCGACTCGATGCTCGACACCGGACATGAGGACCGCGCTCTCCAGGGCGTCGTACTCCTCGACCTGCCCGACCACGACTCCACCGAGGTCTCCCACCATCTCGAGGTCGACCGGCTGGTGAAGCTCGCCGATCTGCTGGTCTGGGTGCTCGACCCGCAGAAGTACGCCGACGCTGCTGTTCACGACCGCTATTTCGCGCCGCTTGCCTCCCACCGGGGGGTGATCATGGTGGTGCTCAACCACATCGACACCGTGCCCGAGGACAAGCGGGAGGCGATGGTCGCCGATGTGCAGCGACTGCTGGCCAACGATGGACTCGTCGACGTCCCGGTCGTGGCGCTCTCCGCGCGCGAGCGCATCGGTGTCGACGAGCTGAGGGACGAGATCGCCCGACGGGTGGCGACCAAGAAGGCGAACCGCGAGCGGGTCGTTGCCGACGTTCGGGCTGCCGCCGCGAGGCTCGACGCCGCGACCGGTCGGGCCACGGCCGGGTCGATCTCGACCGCGCGCGAGCGGGCGCTCGACGAGGCTCTCGCCGACGCTGCCGGGGTGCCCATGGTCGTGGACGCGGTCCAGACCTCGACGCGGGTGCGCGCCAACCGGGCCACCGGCTGGCCGCTCGTCGCCTGGGTCTCCAAGCTGAGGCCCGACCCGCTGAAGCGCATGCACCTCGATCTCGGCTCCGAGGGCAAGCAGCTCACCGGCCGGGCGCGGACGTCGGTGCCCCAGGCGACGCAGGTGCAGCGCGCACGCGTCGACACCGAGGTGCGTGCCCTGGCGGAAGAGGCGGCCGACGGCCTGGCGCATCCGTGGGAGGTGTCCATCCGGCACGCGTCCGTGTCACGGCTCGATGACCTCAACGACCGGCTCGATGCCGCCCTGGGGAGCACCGATCTGGGCGTCGCCAAGATTCCGCTCTGGGCCGGCCTGGTGCGGGTGCTCCAATGGCTGCTCATCCTGACCGCCCTAGCGGGAGGCGTCTGGCTGGCCCTGCTCGCGTTGCAGTCCTACCTTCAGTTGCCCGATCTGCCGACGCCACAACTGGGCGAGCTTCCCGTGCCCACGCTGCTGCTTGTCGGGGGAGTGGCCGTGGGAGTGTTGCTGGCGTTGGTCTGCCGGTTCCTGGTCGCGGCGACGGCGCGTCGACGGGCGCGTCGCGCCGATGCGCGGCTGCGGTCGGCGATCAACGAGGTCAGTCACGAGCTGGTGATCGAGCCCATCCAGGCTGAGCTGGCGGCCTACCGCATCGCGCGGGAGGGTCTCGACGTCGCGCTGAAGTGAGCCGCGATCCGTCCACAGCCGCCGGCTGAGACCTGCCTGCCCCCAGGCCGGAACCGCGGCGCCCCCGATCGTGGGCGCCCCCGCGGAGCCTGGACCGGACGGCGGGCACCAGGCCCGCCGCCTGACAGGGGAGGGCTCATGAACAACACCCACATCGCCTTCGCAGGCTGGGTCGGCAGCGAGGTCACACTCAGCGACCTCGGCAACGGCGGCCAGGTGGCGACCTTCCGGGTCGGCAGCACCCCGCGGCGCTACCGCCAGGGCGAGTGGGAGGACGGGCCGACGTGCTGGTACACCGTCAAGGCCTGGCGACAGCTGGGCGTCCACGTGCACGAGTCGGTGCACCTGGGCGACCCGGTGGTGGTGCAGGGACGGCTGGTGGCCGACGTGTGGGAACGCGACGACGGCACGACCTCGACGCGGTACGTCATCGTGGCAACCTCGGTCGGCCACGACCTCAACCGGGGCAGTGCGCAGTTCACCAGGGCACCCCAACCGCCCACCGGGAACGGCGTGGACGAGTCTCGGGTGCGTGAGGTCATCCACGCCTACGACGAGGCCGGACCGACCCTGAACTCCAACGGGGACGTCGTGGAGCCGGCCACCGCCGACCCCGTCGTCGACGCCGGTGTCGGCGCCGGTGTCGAGCCCGCGGCCTAGGGTCTGGCCCTCGGCCCCGTTTCGGATCTGGGGACGTTGCGCCCGTAGGCTTGGCGCATCATGGCTGACTACGTTTTCACGCTGCGCAACGTGCGCAAGGCCCACGGCGAGAAGGTCGTCCTCGACAACGTGACACTGTCGTTCCTCGAGGGCGCCAAGATCGGTGTCGTCGGTCCGAACGGAACGGGCAAGTCGTCGCTGCTGAAGATCATGGCGGGCCTCGACCAACCGAACAACGGCGACGCGATCCTCGACCCCGACGCCACCGTGGGCATGCTCCAGCAGGAGCCGCCGCTGACCGAGGGCGCCACGGTCCAGGAGAACGTCGAGGAGGCCGTCCACGCCATCAAGTCGAAGCTCGACCGCTTCAACGCGATCTCCGAGGAGCTCGCCGACCCGGAAGCCGACTACGACAAGCTCCTCGGGGAGATGGGCGACCTGCAGACGGACCTGGACCACGCGGGCGCCTGGGACCTCGACAGCCGACTCGACCAGGCGATGGACGCCCTGCGCTGCCCCCCGGGGGAGGTGCTGGTGGACAATCTGTCGGGCGGAGAGCGTCGCCGGGTGGCGCTGTGCAAGTTGCTGCTCCAGCAGCCCGACCTGCTGCTGCTCGATGAGCCGACCAACCACCTCGACGCCGAGTCCGTGCAGTGGCTGGAGGGACATCTGGCGTCCTACCCCGGTGCTGTGCTGGCGGTCACCCACGACCGGTACTTCCTCGACAACGTCGCCAGCTGGATCCTCGAGCTCGACCGGGGCAAGGCCCACCCCTACGAAGGCAACTACTCCACCTACCTGGAGACCAAGCAGGGCCGGCTCAAGATCGAGGGCGCGAAGGACGCGAAACGAGCCAAGATGCTCGAGCGGGAGCTCGAGTGGGTCCGCTCGAACCCCCAGGCACGTCAGGCCAAGAGCAAGGCCCGTCTGCAGCGCTACGAGGAGATGGCGGCCGAGGCCGACCGGATGCGAAAGATCGACACCTCGGAGATCAACATCCCTGCCGGCCCTCGGTTGGGTGACGTCGTGCTCGAGGCCGCCGACCTCGGCAAGGGCTTCGACGGTCGTCTGCTGATCCACGACCTCGACTTCACCCTGCCGCGCGCCGGCATCGTCGGGGTCATCGGCCCGAACGGCGTCGGCAAGACCACCCTGTTCCGGATGATCACCGGAGAGGAGCAGCCCGACGCCGGCGACCTCACAGTCGGTCAGACCGTGAAGATCTCCTACGTCGACCAGAGCCGTGGCGGCCTGGACCCGCAGAAGAACGTCTGGGAGATCGTCTCCGACGGTCTCGACCACATCAAGGTCGCGAACTTCGAGATGCCCTCACGGGCCTACGTCGCCTCGTTCGGCTTCAAGGGCCCCGACCAGCAGAAGAAGGCGGGCGTGCTCTCCGGAGGCGAGCGGAACCGGCTCAACCTCGCGCTGACCTTGAAGATGGGCGGCAACCTGCTGCTGCTCGACGAGCCGACCAACGACCTGGATGTCGAGACCCTGCAGTCGCTGGAGGACGCCCTGCTGGAGTTCCCCGGCTGCGGCGTGGTCACCTCCCACGACCGGTGGTTCCTCGACCGCGTCGCGACCCACATCCTCGCCTGGGAGGGCGACGACGAGGACCCTTCGAAATGGTTCTGGTTCGAGGGCAACTTCGCGGCGTACGAGGACAACAAGATCGCTCGCCTCGGTGCCGAGGCCGCTCGACCTCACCGCGTCACCCACCGTCGACTGACCCGCGACTGACCCCGCGTCCCGGCGCGGCGGTCCAAGGGGGCCGCAGCACGAGCAGGCGCCGACGCGGCCGCCTCGAGCGGTCCGTCGTCAGTGCCGGATGTCCATCGCCGGGTGGCCGGGGACCAGGTGATCAGCAACGGTGTTCATCACCCGTCCGAGCGCGGCCAGGTCCTCGCTGGAGACGAGATCGATCAGATGCTCGTTGACTCCGGTGACATGGGTGTGGGCGGCCGCGACCAGCAGCGTCCACCCGTCGTCGGTCAGGGCCGCGAACACCCCGCGCCCGTCCTCCGGCGACTCGCACCTCTCCACGAGGCCTGCCGCCTCCATGCGGCTCACGGTGTGGGTCACGCGGCTGCGGCTGTGGGCCAGTGAGTCGGCGAGGTGCGCCATCCGCATCCGACGATCGGGGGACTCCGAGAGCCGCACGAGGATCTCGTACTCGGTCGTCGACAGCCCATGGGCCGCGCGGAGCTCGTCACCGAGGCGGTCCATGAGCAGCGTCATGCCGACCAGCAGGGCGCGCCACGAGCGCTGCTGCTCTGCGCTGAGCCAGCGTGTGTCGTCCCCCATGTGATGAAGTGTAGGGACGAGGCCGCCCGGTGGCTCCACGCCCCTCCCAGGCGCGTGTCAGACCAGCCTCTCGAGGATCAGCGCCATGCCTTGGCCGCCTCCCACGCACATCGTGATCAGACCGGTGCTCTTGTCATGCCACTCGAGGGAGTTGAGCATGGTGTTCTGGAGCCGAGCGCCGGTCATCCCGAAGGGGTGGCCGACCGCAATCGCGCCGCCGTTGACGTTGAGCCGGTCGAGGTCGATCCCCAGGTCCTGGTAGGACGGCACCACCTGGGCAGCGAAGGCTTCGTTGATCTCGACCAGGTCGATGTCGCCGATCGACATGCCCGCGTGCGCGAGCGCGCGCTGCGTGGCCTCGACCGGGCCGAGGCCCATGATCTCGGGTGAGAGCCCTGAGACGCCGGTCGCGACGATGCGTGCCAGGGGCGTGATGCCGAGCTCAGCGGCGCGGGTATCGGACATGATCACCACCGCCGCGGCGCCGTCGTTCAGGGCGCAGCAGTTGCCGGCGGTGACGACGCCATCGGGGCGGAAGACCGGTTTCAGCTGGGAGACGGCGTCGTAGGTGACTCCGGCGCGCGGGCCGTCGTCTGCTGTCGCCACGGAGCCGTCGGCCAGGGTCACCGGCGTGATCTCCCGGGCCCAGAAGCCCACGTCGACGGCCTTCTCGGCCAGGTTCTGTGAGCGCACGCCGAACTCGTCGAGCTCTTGTCGCGACAGCCCGCGCACCCGGGCGAGGTTCTCGGCGGTCTGCCCCATGGCGATGTAGACGTCGGGGACGTGGCCGTCCTCTCGAGGGTCGCGCCAGTCCTGGCCGCCCTGTGCCATCGCCTCGCTGCGCGCCACCGCATCGGCGAAGCGAGGGTTCTGGGTGTCGGGCCAGTGATCGGACGTGCCATGCGCGAAGCGAGAGACCGTCTCGACACCGGCGGAGATGAAGACGTCACCCTCACCGGCCTTGATGGCGTGGAAGGCCATCCGAGTCGTCTGCACCGACGACGCGCAGTAGCGCGTGATGGTGGCCGCGGGCACCATGTCCATGCCGTTGAGCACGTTGACGACCCGACCCATGTTGAAGCCGCTCTCGCCGCCGGGAAGCCCGCAGCCGAGGTAGAGGTCATCGACGGTCTGTGGGTCGAGCGCCGGCACCTTGTCCAGGGCGGTGCGCACGATCAGGGCCGTGAGGTCGTCGGGGCGCAGATCCTTCAGCGACCCCTTGTTGGCCCGTCCGATCGGCGATCGGGCGGCAGCGACGATGACGGCTTCGGGCATGGGGCCTCCGAGGTCGAGGGGCGGGGTTCGCCACTGTAGTCGGTGCTGCGGACGCCCCCGGAGGGGACATCTGCCCCTCCGGGACCGGGCGAAGCGCGGTCGGCCGGACCGTCCACGGTTCGGGGACGCCGCAGGGTCCGGTCGGATTCTGGGAGCATCGGACCATGCGCCATGTCTATCGGTGTCCGATGCGCTGGGCCGACCTCGACCTGCTGGGCCATGTCAACAACGTGGTCTACGTCGACTACCTGCAAGAGGCTCGGGTCGACCTGATGCGTGCCCACGCGCCTGACACGCGCTCGGACGACCTGGCCGAAGGGGTCGTCGTGGTGCGACACGAGGTTGACTTCGTCACCCCGTTGGAGTTCCGGTTCTCGCCCGTGAGCATCGACTGCTGGGTGACCCAGCTGCGTGCGGCGTCGTTCACGATGGCCTACGAGGTCTACGACCAGCGGGACGACGAGCGGGTGACCTACTTGCGAGCGGAGACCGTGCTGACGCCGTACGTCTTCGCCTCGGAGCGGCCGCGCCGGCTCACCGAGGTCGAACGTTCCGGCCTGGAGGCATTCCTCGAGCCGGCCGAGCGCCCGGGGCGCCCATCGCCTCCCGGCGGAGGCCGCAACCCGGAGGGTCACTATCCGGTCCACGTGCGCTTCTCCGACGTGGACGTCTACGGACACGTCAACAACGTGAAGTATTTCGAGTATTTCCAGGAGGCTCGGATCGCATTGCTCGCCGGGCTGCTCTCGCGGGCACGAGGAGCGGCCGCGGACCCTCTCACGCGCACCGTGGTCGCGCGGACAGAGGTCGACTACCGCATCCCCATCCTGTTTCGGCCCGAGCCCTACGACCTGTGGTCGCGGATCGTCCGCGTCGGCAGGACCTCGATGGTGATCGAGTCGGAGATCTGCGACGGGGAGACGGTGCTGTCCCGGGCGCGGGTGGTGCTGGTCTTCTGGGACGCGGAGGCGGGACGGCCCGTGCCGCCGCCCGAGGACTACCGAGGCGTGCTCGAGGCGGCGCTGGCCGGGCTCGCCTGAGCGCGGTCATTCCAGGGTGTTCACCATGAACTGCGCCGCGTGGGTGACGTAGTCCCAGAACTGGGCGTCCTGCTCGGGGGGCAGCTTCGCCTCGTCGAGGCCCGCGCGGAAATGGAGGAGCCAGTGGTCGCGAGCCTCCGGCGTCACCGCGAACGGGGCGTGGCGCATACGTAGCCGCGGGTGTCCGCGGGTGTCGGAGTAGGTCGTGGGGCCGCCCCAGTACTGCGCGAGGAACAGCGTGAAGCGCTGCTCGGCCGGGGCGAGGTCCTCCTCGGGGTACAGCGGCCGGAGCACCGGGTCCGTCGCCACGCCCTCGTAGAAGCGGGACACAATCGTGCGGATGGTGTCCATGCCGCCGATCTCGTCGTAGAAGCCACTCACCCGGCCATTGTGCCGCCGGGCACCAGCCGGCCGTCGGTCGGCCTCGGTTCGCGCGTGCAAGACTCAGATCGTCGGACCCACCATTTTGACCGAGGAGATCCCCCATGGCCACTACCCGCATCGCCGAGACACACTGGGAGGGATCCCTCCTCGAGGGAGCCGGTCAGGTCACCCTGGCCTCCTCAGGTCTGGGCACCTACGACGTCTCGTGGCCGGCGCGTGCCGAGGAGCCCGGCGGCAAGACCAGCCCTGAAGAGCTGATCGCCGCAGCCCACTCCTCGTGCTTCTCGATGGCGCTGTCGGGCGGCCTCGCCAAGGCGGGGACGCCTCCGACCGCGCTCGATGTCCGTGCGGAGGTCACGTTCGTGCCCGGCACGGGCATCACCGGTGTCCACCTCTCGGTCGTGGGTCGGGTCGACGAGATGACCGAGGACGACTTCGTCGCGGCGGCTCAGGCAGCCAAGGAAGGCTGCCCGGTCAGCCAGGCACTCACGGGCACGACCATCACCCTCGCGGCCTCACTCGCGCGCTGAGCCGCCCGGCTGCGTCGTACGTCGGGGTGGTTGGGGCTGCCGGTTCGGATGACGTCTGCGGCTGCGGTCAGTCGGTGGCGTCCGCCGTGCCCGCCCCGGGATCCGCCTCCGCCTCGTCCCGAGCGGGACGGCCGGCGGCGGCGTCGTCGTCGGCGGTGTCGGTGTTGCGGCTCCACACGACCCGCTGAGGGAACGGAATCTCGATGCCTTCGACGTCGAAGCGCGACTTGATCCGCTCCCGGAGCTCGCGGGCGACCCGCCACTGCTGCAGTGGCGCCGTCTTGAGGGTCACCCGGACGGTCACCGCGTCGGCAGCAAGCTCTTCGACCCCCCAGATCTCGGGCTCCTCGATGATCGAGGGCGCGAAGTCCTCGTCCTCCCACAGGTCGTGCGTCACCTGCTCGAGGACCCGTCGCACCCGAGTCAGGTCCTCCCCGTAGCCCACGCTGACGTCCAGCACGGTGCGCGCCCAGTTCTGGCTCTGGTTCCCCACCCGCAGGATCTCGCCGTTGGGGACATACCAGACGGTGCCGTTGACGTCACGCAGCCGGGTGACGCGCAGCGTGACAGCCTCCACGGTGCCCGTGGCCTCTCCTACGTCGATCACGTCGCCGACCCCGTACTGGTCCTCGAAGATCATGAAGACCCCGGACAGGAAGTCCTTCACCAGGCTCTGGGCGCCGAAGCCGAGCGCGATCCCGACGATGCCTGCGCTGGCCAGGATCGGCGCGATGTCGATGAACTCGCTGAGGATCATCAAGGCGACGATCGAGATGATCAGCCCACCTGAGATGCTCCGCAGGAGGCTGCCCATCGTGCGCGCACGCTGAACCCGGCGAGCGGGGTCCGACCCGAAGTCGGCGAACCGCTCGGGAAGGACGCCTTCCTCGGCATGCCTCACGATCCGGTTGATGAGACGGTTCGACGCCCAGCGTGCGATGAAGGCGAACAGCAGCAGCAGCGCAATCGTGAGCGGCCACCCGACCACCACGGTGCCGACATCTGACCACGTCATGCGGCTCAGTATCCCGAAGACGGGAAACTCACGGCGGGCGGGCTCGCCTGCCCGGGGCTCGAAGCCGTTAGGCTGGGCCTGTGATGACCGACTCCTCGTCCGACCTCCGGCGTAGGTGGAGCCGCGTCCTGCGGCCCGCGGTGCTGCTCCTGCCACTCGCCCTCACCGGGCTTGTGACCTCGCCGGCTGCCGCCGTCCCCGAGGGGTTCAGCGACCCCGACCCCGTCACCGGGCTGCAGGCACTGCTGGTCTACGTGTTCGCGCCGCTGGCTGTCGTGGCCGTGGTCGTCCTGCTCGCCACGTTGCCCGGCCTGGTCGGCTCGGCCAAGGCGGCGCCGGGCATCACCGACGTGGAGCCCGACCCCGGCTACGGCCAGCTCGAGAGCGGTGAGCCTGACGAGGGTTCCCTGGAGGCTCTGTTCAGCGATGACGAGGGGGAGCCGTCGGAGGAGTCCGACGCCTTCGCGGAGGAGAACGTCGCGGCGGACTACTCCGCAGACTGACCGACCGCCCTAGCACGCGGCCTCGGCGTCCTTGGCCTGCGCCGTCAGTGCCCGGGCCATGTCCGCTCGGCCCTCCCGGACGTAGCGCTTGGCAGCCGGATTGGCCGCGGAGCTCTCCAGCCACTCGTCGATGCGCTGCAGCGTCTCCTGCGAGACCAGCGGCATTGGGAACATGTACTCCAGCGCGGTCGATGCCCGCTGCGTTCCCATGTCCTCCCAGATGGTGTCGGCTGCGGTCAGGTACTTCTCCAGGTACGGCGCCAGCAGCTCCGCCTGACCCGCGACCGGGAAGGCGTAGGCGATCTGGCGCTGCGTCTCGTTGGCGACGTCGTCCCGCTCGATCGCGTCGCGCCAGGCCTGCGCCTTGGCCTCCGCAGTGGGGCGCACCGTGTAGGCCATCGCGGCGTGCTCCTGGCCGGAGATCGTCTGGTCGCGGCCGAGCTCGGCCAGGATCTGCTCCTCGCCGGCGCGTCCGGCGCGGGTCAGCGAGGTCAGCAGCGCCCAGCGCAGGTCGGTGTCGACGTCCAGCCCGGCCAGGCCGGCCGTCCCGTCGAGCAGGCCGGCCACCAGATCAAGTGCCTCGTCGGTGTGCGCCGCGCCGGAGTACGCGCGGACGAAGGCGAGCTGATGGTCGGACCCGGGGGCGGCGCTCTCGAGCAGGACCCGCAGCCCGGACTCCCAACGGTCCAGCAGGGCATCGCGGCGCGACGGATCGGAGTAGTAGTGCACCGCGGTGCGGACATACATCGGCAGCCGGCTGACCGCGGTGGTGTCGGTCTCGGTGCCGATACCGCGCAGCACGAGCTCGACGAAGTCGCTCGTGGCCATCTCGGCGTCGCGGGTCATGTCCCACGCGGCACCCCAGAGCAGGGCGCGGGCGAGCGAGTCGTCGAGGGTGTGGACGTGTTCGACGGCCGTCGCCAGCGACCGCGGGTCGAGCCGGATCTTGGCGTAGGTCAGGTCGCCGTCGTTCAGTAGCACCAGGTCGGCCGGTGTGGTCCCGACCAGGGCCGGGACCTCGGTGCGCCGGCCTTCGACGTCGATCTCGTGCGCGCTGCGCCGGACCAGCCGGCCGTCGACCACGTCGTACAGGCCGATACCGATGCGGTGCCGGCGGATGGTCGGGAACTCGGCCGCAGCGGTCTGCTCGACCGCGAAGGTCGTGTAGGAACCGTCCTCGCCGATCTCGAACGACGGGGCGAGCGTGTTGACTCCGGAGGTCTGCAGCCACTCCTCGGCCCAGGACTCCAGCTCCCGACCCGAGGCCTTCTCGAGGGCGCCCAGCAGGTCACGGAACTCGGAGTTGGCGAACTCGTGCGCCTGGAAGTAGCTGCGCAGGCCGGCCAGGAACTCCTCGATGCCCACCCACGCCACCAGCTGCTTGAGGGTGGAGGCGCCCTTCGCGTAAGTGATGCCGTCGAAGTTCACCTCGACCGCCTGGAGGTCGTGGTTGTCCGCGGCGATCGGGTGGGTCGAGGGGAGCTGGTCCTGACGGTAGGCCCAGTTCTTGCGGGCGTTGGCGAACCCGGTCCAGGCCTCGGTGAAGTCGGTGGCGCTGACCATCGCGTGGTGGCTGGCCCACTCGGCGAAGGACTCGTTGAGCCACAGGTCGTCCCACCACTTCATCGTGACCAGGTCGCCGAACCACATGTGCGCCATCTCGTGGAGCACCGTGTTGGCGCGCTGCTCGTAGAAGGCATGGACCTGGCGGGAACGCGGGAGGTACTCGTCACGGAAGGTCACGCACCCGGCGTTCTCCATCGCGCCCATGTTGTACTCCGGCACGTAGAGCTGGTCGTACTTGCCGAACGGGTAGGGGTAGTCGAAGGCGTCCTCGAAGAACGCGAACCCCTGCTTGGTGATCAGGTTCAGCGCCTTGTGATCGAGGTGCTCGGCGATCGACTGGCGGCAGAAGTGGCCGAGGTCGATCGTGCCGTGCTTTCCCTCGTAGACGTCGAACACGGCGTGGTACTCGCCGGCGACCAGGGCCGTGATGTAGGTGGACATCCGCTTCGTCGGCGCGAACCGCCAGACCGCCGTCCCGTCACCGAGCGACTCCGGCTCGGGCGTGGGGGAGTTGGACACTACGGCCCAGTGCTCGGGGGCGGTAACGTGGAACGTGAACTCCGACTTCAGGTCGGGTTGTTCGAAGGTGGTGTACACGCGTCGGGCGTCGGGCACCTCGAACTGGGTGTAGAGGTAGATCCGCTGGTCTACGGGGTCGACGAACCGGTGCAGGCCCTCGCCGGTGTGGCTGTACGGCAGTTCGCAGTGCACCCGGAGCTCATTGTCCGGGGCCAGGTCGCCGAGGTGGATCCGATGGTCTCGGTAGACCTCGAACGGGTCGAGTGCGGTGCCGTTGAGGGTGATCTCGTGGACGGTGGCGCCGTGCAGGTCCGCGAACGTCTCTGCTCCGGGCTCCGCGCACGAGAACCTGATGACGGTGGTGCTGTCGAAGACCTTGTCGGAGATCGTGAGGTCCAGCTCGATGGAGTAGGACTCGACGGTCAGGAGCGCGCCGCGGGTGGCGGCCTCGTCCCGGGTGAGGTTGGTTCCAGGCATGCCCGGCATCATGTCATCCGCGATCGGGGCGCGTCAGTTGGACCCTTCGGCCGTGACCGGCCCGGCGACGCCAGGGCTCGTCTTCCGGGACTCCCCGATCATGCGGGGTCTGCTGTTCAAGAGCCGCTGCGCCAGTGGCAGGCGCGTTGCCTCGGGGGCTTTCGTGGGCGCCTTCGCGGGCCTGTTTCGTTGAGGTTGGGCTGTCCGGGCCATCAGGGCCGGGATCCCGACAGACAGTGGGTTGCTGGCCATCGTGGGCTCCTCTCGTTTCGTCGTGAGGAGGGCGGACGCCCGTGGCTGATACACCCCCGCGGGCCGCGGGGTCGGCTTGTTACGTTGGGTCGGTGACTTCTCCGAGCCCAGGTGGGCGTGCACGGGCGGGCCTGACGGCCACGGTGGTGTTCCGCCTTCGCCCGGTCGCCGTCGCGGTCGTGCTCGGCCTGGCGCTGGGCCTCGTCCCGGGCGTCAACGCCGCTGCCTCGCCCGTCGCCTCCGCGCCCGCCGGCGGCCAGGGCTCCGAGGTCCGTTTGCAGCGGGTGGGCTCTTCACCGCTGTCGGCCGCCAGCCGGCCAGTATCCGGGGACTCGCGGTTGACGACGACGCAGTACTCGCTGCTGGCGTTGACCTGGCGTGGGACCGACCCCCGGGTCGACGTCCGCACCCGTTCGACGACGGGACGCTGGCGCGCGTGGCAGCGACTCGAGGTGCTGGCCGATCTGGGCGCCGGATCCGTCCGAGGTACCGAGCTGGCCCTCGTCGGGCCATCGGATGGACTGCAGACGCGGGTCGCGGGGTTGGGGTACGCCGACCTTCGTGTCGTCCTGCTGGATCCCGGCGCACCGACCGCGTCGGACCGCGACACGACGACCGGCACGCGTGCGCCATCGGCGACGGCGAGAGCCGGCAAGCCCCAGCAGGCACCCAAGCCGACCATCCGCTCCCGCAAGCGTTGGGGCGCGAACAATGCCTGGCGCAACGGGAGACCCCGCTACATCCGGACCATCAAGCAGGTACACATCCACCACACGGTCAACAGCAACGACTACAACCGACGTGAGGTGCCGGGAATCCTGCGGGCCATCTACCGCTACCACACCCACAACTTGGGGTGGTTCGACGTCGGCTACAACTTCCTGGTCGACCGCTTCGGGCGGGCGTGGGTCGGCCGCTCAGGTGGTATGAACAAGCCGGTGCGGGGGGCACACACCCTGGGCTTCAACCTGCAGTCGGTGGGCATCGCCCTGATCGGGAACGCCGAGACGAAGGCACCCAGGGACGAGGTGGTGCGCACCCTCGTGCGCCTCGCTGCCTGGAAGCTCGACCCGTTTGATCGCGACCCCCGCGGTACCGTGTGGGTCCGCTCGACGGGGAGCGATCTCTACCCCAAGGGCGAGCGCGTCAGGCTCCCGGTCATCGACGGGCATCGCGACACCAACGCCACCTTGTGCCCCGGCCAGTACCTCTACGACCGTCTCGACGAGATCCGCGACCGCGCCGGGGCGCGCACCGACACCTTCTCCTGACCCGGTTCCGCGGGAGGTCATCCGCAGGGGTCGCCGGGGCGACCGGAACGTACGACGTCCGGCCGGGCGTGCCACCGGGCGGAGCGGCCGAGTCCCATCGCGATGGCGCCGGTGAAACTGGGTGGCGTCGTACTCCTAGGATTCACCGCATGACCCATGTCCTGTCTGCCGTCGCCTGGCCCTATGCCAACGGCCCGCGCCACATCGGCCACGTCGCCGGGTTCGGCGTGCCCTCCGACGTGTTCAGCCGGTACATGCGGATGGCGGGGCACGACGTCTTGATGGTCTCGGGCACCGACGAGCACGGCACCCCGATCCTGGTGGCGGCCGACCAGGAGGGCGTCACACCCGCCGAGCTCGCCGACAAGAACAACGCGGTGATCGTCCAGGATCTCGTCGACCTCGGCCTGTCCTACGACCTGTTCACCCGCACGACGACGGGCAACCACTACCTCGTGGCGCAGGAGCTGTTCACGACGGTGCATCGCAACGGCTACATGGTCGAGCAGACCACCCAGGGCGCGATCAGCCCCTCCACCGGGCGCACCCTCCCGGACCGCTACATCGAGGGCACCTGCCCGATCTGCGACTACCCGGACGCCCGGGGCGACCAGTGCGACAACTGCGGCAACCAGCTCGACCCGACCGACCTGATCGACCCCCGCAGCAAGATCAACGGCGAGACACCGGAGTTCGTGGAGACCCAGCACTTCTTCCTGGACCTGCCGGCGCTCGCCGAGGCGCTGGGGGAGTGGCTCGACGAGCGCGAGGCGACCGGGCTGTGGCGACCCAACGTCATCAAGTTCAGCCAGAACATCCTCGAGGACATTCGGCCCCGGGCGATGACCCGCGACATCGACTGGGGGATCCCGGTGCCGCTGGAGGGCTGGCGCGAGCAGCACACGAAGCGCCTCTACGTCTGGTTCGACGCCGTCATCGGCTACCTCTCGGCGAGCATCGAGTGGGCACGGCGTACCGAGGACCCCGAGCGCTGGCGGGAGTGGTGGAACGACCCCGAGTCGCTGTCCTACTACTTCATGGGCAAGGACAACATCGTCTTCCACTCCCAGATCTGGCCGGCCGAGCTCTTGGCGTACGACGGTCGCGGCTCGCGGGGCGGCGAGCCGGGTCCGTTCGGTGCGCTGAACCTGCCCACGGAAGTGGTCTCCAGCGAGTTCATGACCATGGAGTCCAAGCAGTTCTCCACCTCGCGCGGCCACGTCATCCTCGTCGGGGAGATGCTGGCGCGGTACCAGCCCGACGCGTTGCGCTACTTCATCTGCGCGGCCGGCCCGGAAACCTCCGACAGTGACTTCACCTGGGCGGAGTTCGTGCAGCGCACCAACTCCGAACTGGTGGCGGGCTGGGGCAACCTCGTGAACCGCACCGCGACGATGATTGCGAAGAGCTTCGGTGAGATTCCTCCGTGCGCCGACCTGGAGCCCGTGGACGAGGAGGTGCTTTCGGCTGTGCGCGCGGGCTTCGAGACGGTCGGCGACCTGATCGGGCGGCACCGGCAGCGGGCCGCGGTCGCGGAGGCGATGCGGGTCGTCGGCGAGGTGAACAAGTACCTCACCGTCACCGAGCCCTACAAGATGAAGGACGAGTCGCAGCGCGAGCGGCTCGGCACCGTGCTGCACGTCGCCGCGCAGTGCGTGCTGGACTGCAACACCCTGCTCGCACCCTTCCTGCCCCACTCGTCGAACGCTGTGTGGAGGACGCTCGGTGGTGCGGGCGAGTTCATGCCCATGCCCCGCGTGGACCACGTCGAGGACCTCGACCCCGGCGAAGGCGCCGGCCTGCACGTCTACCCGGTGATCACCGGCGACTACTCGCGCACGCCCCGCTGGGAGCCGCATCCCGCCGTGGTCGGCACCCGGGTCGAGAAGCCGACACCGGTGTTCACGAAGCTGGACCCTTCGGTGGTCGACGAGGAGCTGGCCCGGCTCGCGTAGCTGCCTGGTCGCCGTCGGCCCCGTCCAGGTGTGCGCTGGCGAGCTCGTACGCCGCGGCCAGCTGCGCGAGGTCGGCGCGGTATTCCGCGATCCGGCAGCCGAGCCCGTTCGGCTTCCAGGCGATGCCCTCCTCGGCCCAGTGCGGTCGGGCCTCGTCGCGCACGTGGGGCGGTAGGTCGCCGTAGGAGCTGGTGACCCGCCACCACGTGACGCCGCTCCCGTAGAGCCGCATCACGTTGCCGACGTGCCGAGGGCCCGTGCCGACCAGCTCCGCGAGGTCGCCGTACGACGCGACGCGGCCGCGGGGGATCTGCTCGACCGCGGTCAGGATCTTCTCAACGACCGCCTCGTCCACTCAGGTCTCCGCGGGGGAGCCGTGAGCGAGGATCGGGTGGGGGCAGGACACCAGGCTCCGGGTCATCCGGCGAGTCTGACAGGTGGGTCTCCTAGGGTGTCGGCCATGACGCTCCATCCTCAGGCGGCGGCGGCCGTGGCGCTGTGGTCCCAGGAGCCCTCGCTCGTCGGGATCGGGCAGGCCGCGATCGACCGGCGACGACTCGCGGCGCTCGTCGAGGCCGCCGAGGAGCCACGCGAGCGGGTCGACGCCGTGACCCAGGTCGACGCCGACGGAGTGCGGTGCCGCCTGTACCGGCCGATCTCGGAGCGGGGCGGTCCCGTCGTGTTCGCCCACGGGGGCGGCTTCGTGTTCGGCGACCTCGACACCCACGACGCCCAGGCCCGACGGCTGGCGAACCGGCTCCGTCGCGCCGTCCTCGCAGTCGACTACCGGCGACCGCCCGAGCACCGGTTCCCCGCCGCCCACGACGACGTGAGGACCGCGGCCAGGTGGCTGGCGGCCGAGGCGGAGGGGCTCGGGCTGGACGGGACCGACCTGGTCTCCCTGGGCGACAGTGCCGGCGGCAGTCTGGCCCTCGTGGCCGCGCTGCGTGACCGGGGACTCTTCGCGGCCTGCGTGCTCGTCTACCCGTTCATCGACCCGCGGCTGCGCGGTGGGTCGATCGACACCGAGGGCGCCCACGCCTTCGACCGGACCGAGGCCGACTGGTACTGGCGCACCTACGCCGGCGGCGACGACGACCGGCACACGGAGCTGCTCGCGGATCCGGATTTCTGCCCGGTGGACTCCCCGCTGCTGGGCCGGCTGCCCCCGACCCAGGTGCTCGTGGCCGAGCACGACATCCTGCGCGACGAGGGCGTGCTGCTCGGCGAGCGCATGGCCGCGGCCGGCGGGCGGGTCGCAACGGTGACCTATCCGGGCATGATCCACGGTTTCTGGCGGCATCCCGAGTTGTTCGACGCCGCTGAGGCGTCGTACGCCGACACCGCGGCCTTTCTCGCTGGGCTGCGCCCGGGCGGCTGAGGTGTCAGAAGCCGGCTGACGGCCAGGCGGCGAGGTCGGTGCGTAAGGCGTGCCACAGCTCGCGCAAGGCCCCGGGTCGCTCTTCGTCGAGCACCCCGGCTCGCTGCATCGCCAGCAGGTTCGCCCACCCCATCCACGCGGCTCCGAGACGCGCGATGTCGATGCGCACCTCCGGTGGCTCCGAGGTCGCCGTCAGTGTTGCCTCGCCGCCGACCACGCTCAGCCGCCAGGTCCTCGCGTTGGCCGGCAGCAGGTCGTCGGCCACGTCGACCACGACGTCGCAGTCTGCCTCGTAGCTTCGGGCGGCCAGCGCGGACGGCAGGTCGACCAAGCGGATCCAGACGTTGTCATAGGTCTCGGTCCCGCTCACCGCGCGAGGTCCCGGCAGCCAGTGCCAGAGCGGGTCGTCGGGCCCCACCTTCGGCAGCTTGACTGTGCCCATCAGGTCGAAGTCGACCAGCCGGCGCAGCAGGGCCAGCCGGGTCGCAGGAGCCCCGGACAGTGCGAGGACCTCCAGCTCGCCTCCGGGTCGTCCCTGATCCCACTTGTGCTTGCGTCGGAACGCAGCACGGCCGACGTCCACGCCGTCCAGGGTCGCGAACAGCACACGCCAGGGCTCCTTGTCGCGCAGATCCGCCGCGGTCAGGCGCACCATGCTGCGGTAGACACCCTCGTCGAAGGCGAGCGTGCCCACCTCGCTGGCGGCCGCCGCCAGGTCGCCGGCCCGCAGCCGCTCGGCCATGCCGCGGTCGGTGGCCGTCGCAAGTCGAGTCTCGATCCGGCTCGCCTCGGCGTCGAGCTGCGGCGCGGTCAGCGTCGTTCCACGACCCAGGGTCAGGGTCGTCTCGACGCCGGCGAGGCCGTAGCCGTACCGGCCGTAGATCTCGCTCTCGCTCGCGTGCAGTGCTGAGACGGCGACGCCCCCGGCCCGGGTCTGCTCGAGATGGTGGCGCATCATCGCGCTCAGGACGCCACGGCGTCGGTGGTCCGGGTGCACGCCGACGAAGGTGAGCCCCGCCACCGGAACCTGGCGCGGTGGTGACCCGCCACCGGGGACCGTGAGCTGCAGGGGGCGGACGCCGTAGATGCCTGCGTACGTCGCCGGGTCGGCGCCGTCCACCTCGGCCGCGAACCGCTGGTGGGTGGGCACCCCCTCGAGGGCCAGCTCGGGCGGCTCGGTGTTCTGCTCGCCGAACCACACGACGTCGTCGGTGGCGAGGTAGCGGAGGTCGTCGGTGGCCGGGCCCACCCGGATCGCAGGCCCGGTCGCGGTCGGTTCGTGGTCGGACATGCCCCCATCGTGGCCAGGTGCGTGCTCGATCTCCACCCGATTTCCGCACGGCACCGGTTCTGGAAGACTGGCGCGCATGCGCGTTCACCTCGGCTCCGACCATGCCGGCCTCGAGCTCAAGGAGCATCTCATCGCGTGGCTCGTCGACCAGGGCCACGACCCGGTCGACCATGGTCCGTTCGTCTACGACGCCCTCGACGACTACCCGGTGTTCTGCCTGCACGCGGCCGAGGGGGTCGTCGCCGACCAGGAGTCCGGCGTCGAGGCTCTGGGGGTGGTGATCGGCGGCTCGGGGAACGGAGAGCAGATCGCGGCCAACAAGGTTCGCGGCGTGCGCTCCGCTCTGGCATGGTCCGAGGAGACCGCGGCCCTGGCGCGTGAGCACAACGACGCCAACGTGGTCTCGGTCGGCGGCCGGATGCACACGGTCGAGGAGATGACCCGGTTCGTCGAGGTGTTCCTCGCGACGCCCTTCAGCGGCGACGAACGGCACGCGCGCCGGATCGCGCAGCTGGCGGCCTACGAACAGACCCACGCGCTGCCCCCGCTGCCCGAGTCCGCCCGCCGCACCGGCGATGCCTGAGGGCCATACGCTCCGTCGGCTGGCCCTGGAGCTCACCGACGCCTTCGCGGGCCGGCTGGTGTCCGTGACCTCGCCACAGGGTCGGTTCGCGCCCCAGGCCGAGCTGCTCGACGAGACGCTGCTGGTCGGGGCGGAGTCGGCGGGCAAGCACCTGTTCGTCGAGTTCGACGCCGACCGCCTCGTGCACATCCACCTAGGTCTGATCGGCGGGTTCGACGTCCACCACCAGGTGCCCGAGGTGCCGCCGGCGGTCGGTCAGGTGCGGCTGCGACTGGCCGTCCCCACGGCATACGCCGATCTCCGCGGCGCCACGCTCTGCGAGCTGGTCACGCCGGCCGAGGTCGACGCGGTGCTCGACCGGTTGGGGCCGGACCCGTTGCGTCCCGACGCGGATCCCGCCCGGGCCTGGGCGCGGATCTCACGTTCGGACCGCCCGATCGGGGACCTGCTGATGGACCAGGCCGTGATCGCCGGCGTCGGCAACGTCTATCGCGCCGAGGTGCTGTTCCGGCACCGGATCCACCCGCTGCGACCGGGCCGCACGCTTCGTCGCGGGCAGTTCCAGGCGATCTGGGAGGACCTGGTCGGATTGCTCGCGGAGGGGGTTCGCACCGGTCGCATCGACACGGTCCGACCCGAGCACACGCCCGAGGCGATGCGGCGGGCACCTCGGGTGGACGACCACGGTGGCGAGGTCTATGTCTACCGCCGCACGGGACAGCCGTGCTGGGTCTGCGGAGCGCCCGTGCGGACCGCCCTCCTGGCGGGGCGCAACGCCTTCTGGTGTGGTCAATGTCAACGCACGTTCCGCTCTCGGGCCCTAAAGTAAGCCCCAACCTACGGCCCTGAGGACCAGCACCAGATGAGCGCTGAGCGCGCGACGACTCCGGCCGGGTTCGCGCGCGTGCGCCGAGCCCGGTCGAACCTGACGCGCTTTGCGCGCTCGGGTGACAACCGGGCGTTCATGCAGCTGACGGCGGCGAGTGCGGCACTGGCGATCATCATCGGTCTCTGGCCGGAGCTGCTGCCGATCTCCCTGCTGGCCGTGCCGCTGCTCATCGGAAGTCTGGGGCTGGGTCCGCGCCAGCTGCCGTGGTTCGTCGTGATCACGCTGGCCGCCCTGGCGGTGGTCGCGCCTCGACAGCCGGAGATCACCGTGCTGGTCGTGGTCGAGCTGCTGGTGGTCTTCACCCTGGGGTTGATCATCCTGCTCACCTCCTTCCGTCGTACGAGCCTCGGCGTCGCGGGGAACCGCGGCGAGTCCATGCTGGTCGACCTGCGGGACCGGATCACCCGCCAAAGCGGCCTCCCAGAGCTCCCGACGGACTGGCACGTCGAGAGCGCGCTGCGCTCGGCGGGCGGTACGCCGTTCGCCGGTGACTTCATCGTCGCGTCGCGGCCGCACGGCGGCGACCGGTTCGACGTCGTGGTGGTGGACGTGTCGGGGAAGGGTGACGAGGCCGGCACCCGCTCTCTGCTGCTGTCGGGCGCGTTCGGGGGGCTCCTCGGAGCCCTGCGGCCCGAGGACTTCCTCCCGGCGGCCAACGAGTTCCTCGTCCAGCAGGACTGGGACGAGGGGTTCGCGACCGCGGTCCACCTGTCGGCCGACCTGAGGAGCGGCGAGATCCGGGTGTGGACAGCCGGCCACCCGCCCGCGGTGCAGCTCACCGCGGGGTCGGGCCGCTGGTCGGTCCACGACACGGAGGGACCGGTGCTGGGCCTGATCCCCGACGCCGAGTTCACCGGAACCCGCAGCATCATGCGGCACGGCGACGTGATCCTGCTCTACACCGACGGCCTGGTCGAGACGCCGACCCGGGACATCGCACTGGGCATCGACCGGCTCGTCGGCCAGGCCGAGCGGGACCTGCGCGGCAACTTCGAGAAGGGCGCCGCGCGGCTGATCGACAGCCTGGGGTCGAGGAACGACGACCGGGCACTGCTGCTGCTGCACCGACGCTGACCGGTCTCGTTTGTGGCCTGCCGCCCGGGGTGTGGCACGATGACAGCCGCGGTTTTCGCCTGCTCGAGGCGGGGATCACCGCGCGCGGATGTAGCTCAATGGTAGAGCCCCAGTCTTCCAAACTGGCTACGCGGGTTCGATTCCCGTCATCCGCTCGCAAGCCGGTCGAGGACCGTGCTTGGCGGGGCGTAGCGTAGTGGCTAGCGCGCCTGCTTTGGGAGCAGGAGATCGCAGGTTCGAGTCCTGTCGCCCCGACTCAGAACGGCCTGCCGTTGCCACCGGACCACCCCGCACCACCTTCCCGCCCTGCCCCACACGATCGGAGACCACCTGTGAAGAGCGCCGTCGAGACCTTGAGCCCCACTCGGGCCAAGCTGACCGTCGAGGTGCCCTTCGACGAGCTCCAGCCGAGCCTCGACGAGGCGTACAAGCAGATCGCCCAGCAGATCAACGTGCCGGGGTTCCGTCGCGGGAAGGTGCCGCCGATGGTGATCGACCGCCAGGTCGGCCGCGGTGCCGTGCTCGACCAGGCGATCAACGACGTCGTGCCGAAGATGTACGTCGAGGCGCTGCAGGCCAACGACCTCCAGCCCCTGGCCCAGCCCGACATCGAGGTCACGAAGTTCGAGGACAACCAGGCGCTGGAGTTCGTCGCCGAGGTCGACGTCCGCCCCGAGATCACCGTCCCGGAGTACGCCGGCATCGAGGCGAGCGTCGCCGACATCGAGGTCACCGACGCCGACGTCGATGAGCAGGTGGGCGCCCTGCGGGAGCGCTTCGGCACCCTCAGCGACGTCGAGCGACCCGCCGCCGACGGAGACTTCGTGGTCATCGACCTCAAAGCGACGCAAGACGGCGAGGTCGTCCCCGGCGCGGAGCTGAGCGGCATGTCCTACCAGGTCGGCCGAGGGGGCATGCTCGACGGTCTGGACGAGGCCCTCGCGGGACTGTCCGCGGGCGAGAGCACGACGTTCGCCTCCCAGCTGGTCGGCGGGGATCTCGTCGGCATCGAGGTCGAGGTCGCCGTTTCGCTCACGCAGGTGCAGGAGCAGGAGCTCCCTGAGGTCGACGACGACTTCGCCCAGCTCGCCAGCGAGTTCGACACCGTGGATGAGCTGATGGCTGATGTACGCGAGCGGCTCGGCCGGGGGCGTCGCCTCGAGCAGGCGGCGGCTGCCCGCGATGCCGTGCTGGAAGCGCTGCTGGAGAAGGTCGAGGTGCCGCTCCCGGACTCGCTGGTCGCCGACGAGCTCAACGCGCGCCGCCAGAGCATCGAGCAGCAGCTGGCCGAGTCCGGCATGACGATGGAGGCCTACCTCGAGGACGAGGGCCAGACCATCGAGGACTTCGAGGCTGATCTGGAGCGCCGCGTCCGCGACGCGGTGGCCGCCCAGTTCGTCCTCGACGAGATCGCGCGGACCGAGCAGTTCGGCGTCGACCAGGCCGAGCTCTCCGAGCACCTGGTGCGGCGGGCCCAGCAGTCGGGTCAGGACCCGCAGGAGTTCGCCAACCACATGTTCGAGCACAACCACATCCCGGACCTGGTCCAGGAGATCGTCCGCGGCAAGGCCCTCGCCTCCGTCGTGGAGAAGGCCGTGGTCACCGACGCCTCCGGGCAGCCGGTGGAGCTGGCGAACCTCCGACCGGACGGCACCATCGGTGCACCCGAGGCGGCCGCTGAGCAGGCGGACGGCCCCCACCCGGACGACGCCGAGCCGGACCAGGCCGAGGAAACCGAGGGTGAGCCCGACGCCGACTCCGGGAGCGACCAGGGCTGATCCCGGTCGCGGGGCAGAAATCCGCTGTCGGCGAACAGGGCCGGACACGCCGTGGATGTGGGGGTCGGTCCGGCTAGGGTCGCTCTCGTGAACGCGAACTCCACCCCCGTGCCCGTGCCCGAGATGAACGGGCCCCAGATGAACGGGGCCGCCTCGTCCTACGGCCTCGACGACCACATCTACCAGCGGCTCCTGCGCGAGCGGATCGTCTTCCTCGGATCCGAGGTGCGTGACCAGAACGCCAACGCGATCTGCGCCCAGCTGCTGCTGCTCTCGGCCGAGGACCCCGACGCCGACATCTTCCTCCACATCAACTCCCCCGGCGGCTCGGTCGACGCGGGGATGGCGATCTACGACACGATGAACTACATCCCCAACGACGTCGCCACCGTCGGGATGGGCCTGGCAGCCTCGATGGGGCAGTTCCTGCTCTGCGCAGGCACGAAGGGCAAGCGCTACGCCCTGCCGCACGCCCGCATCATGATGCATCAGCCCTCGTCGGGGATGGGCGGCTCCGCCTCCGACATCAAGATCCAGGCCCAGCAGTCGCTGCACATCAAGAAGGTGCTTCTCGAGCTGATCGCCGAGCACACGGGTCAGACCCTCGAGCAGGTTGAGAACGACGCCGACCGGGACCGGTGGTTCACCGCCGACCAGGCCCGCGAGTACGGCCTCGTCGACCAGGTCGTCACATCCGCCCGCGAAGCCGCCGACGACGGCCGGCCGGCCCACACCAAGGACTGAGGAAGAACGATGAACTACTACATCCCGCAGTGGGAGGAGCGTACGTCGTACGGCTTCCGCCGGATCGACCCCTACGCCAAGCTCTTCGAGGACCGCATCATCTACCTCGGCACCCCGATCTCCGACGACGTCGCCAACGCCGTCATCGCCCAGCTCCTGTGCCTGCAGTCGATGAACCCCGACCAGGAGCTGTCGATCTACATCAACAGCCCGGGTGGCTCGTTCACAGCACTGACGGCGATCTACGACACGATGCGGTTCATCAAGCCCGACGTCCAGACCGTCTGCATCGGTCAGGCGGCTTCAGCGGCCGCGATCCTGCTCGCCGCCGGGACCCCGGGCAAGCGCCTCGCCCTCCCCAACAGCCGCATCCTGATCCACCAGCCCTACACCGAGGGCACCTTCGGCCAGACCTCTGACATCGAGATCCAGGCCAACGAGATCCTGCGGATGCGTGAGCTGCTGGAGAAGATGATCTCCGACCACAGCGGCCGCAACATCGAGCAGGTCAGCCGAGACATCGAACGGGACAAGATCCTCACCGCCGAGCAAGCGGTGGAGTACGGCCTGATCGACTCCGTGCTGGAGTCGCTCAAGGTCACCCCGGCGCTGGCCTAGCAGGGGCGGCAGGGATGGCACACGCCGTTCGTCGTGTCTCACCCCCCGTCGGGAGGCGCCAGGCGGTACGGTCATGGAGTTTGCAGCACACCTGTGCGCGGCCCGGTTGCGCGCAGCACGATCCGAAGGGGACCGCTCGTGGCACGCATCGGTGACGGAGGCGACCTGCTGAAGTGCTCTTTCTGCGGCAAGAGCCAGAAGCAGGTGAAGAAGCTCATCGCCGGACCCGGCGTCTACATCTGTGACGAGTGCATCGACCTGTGCAACGAGATCATCGAGGAAGAGCTCAGCGAGGGCAGTGAGGTCGGCCTCGAGGAGCTGCCCAAGCCCCGCGAGATCTTCGAGTTCCTCAACTCCTACGTGATCGGTCAGGAACAGGCCAAGAAGTCCCTGGCTGTCGCGGTCTACAACCACTACAAGCGTGTCCAGGCCGGTATCCAGCCGATCGGCGGCAAGCATCGCGGCGACGAGACGGTCGAGGTGGCCAAGTCGAACATCCTGGTCATCGGCCCGACGGGATGCGGCAAGACCTACCTCGCGCAGACCCTGGCGAGGATGCTCAACGTGCCCTTCGCCATTGCTGACGCCACCGCGCTGACCGAGGCGGGCTACGTGGGCGAGGACGTCGAGAACATCCTGCTCAAGCTGATCCAGGCCGCCGACTACGACGTCAAGAAGGCCGAGACCGGCATCATCTACATCGACGAGATCGACAAGGTCGCCCGCAAGGCCGAGAACCCCTCCATCACCCGCGACGTCTCCGGTGAGGGCGTGCAACAGGCCCTGCTGAAGATCCTCGAGGGCACGACCGCGTCGGTCCCGCCGCAGGGCGGTCGCAAGCACCCGCACCAGGAGTTCATCCAGATCGACACCACGAACATCCTGTTCGTCGTCGGCGGCGCGTTCGCCGGGCTCGAGCAGATCGTCGAGCAGCGCGTCGGGAAGAAGACCCTGGGCTTCACCGCCGAGGTCCGCGGGGCCGCCGAGCGTGAGGCGGAGGACCTGCTGGGCCAGGTGCGACCCGAGGACCTCACCAAGTTCGGGCTGATCCCCGAGTTCATCGGCCGCCTGCCGTTGATCGCCAGCGTCACCAAGCTCGACCGCGAGGCGCTCGTGCAGATCCTCACCGAGCCGCGCAACGCGCTGGTCAAGCAGTACCAGAAGCTCTTCGAGCTCGACGGCGTGACGCTGGAGTTCACCCCGGACGCCATCGATGCGATCGCCGAGAAGGCGATGGAGCGGGGCACCGGCGCTCGAGGCCTGCGCGCGATCATCGAGGAAGTGCTGCTCCACGTCATGTATGACGTGCCTTCCCGCGCAGACATCGGCAAGGTCGTGGTGACCGGCGAGGTGGTGCTCGACGAGGTCGCACCCACGCTGGTGCCGCGCGAGGCCGAGTCCAAGAAGAAGAAGTCCGCCTGACCCCATCGGGGCGGCCCCGGTCTAGACCGTTCGGGTCGGTGGTCTAGTCATTTCTAGTCATTTTTACTCTGCGGCATTGGAACCCGGTCGCGGGACCGTGAGACTTGCAGGGCAGGTCCCCAGGACCTGGCCGCTCCGGCGGTGAGGCGTTGTCGATTTCCCAGGGGCGGAGAGCCATCGCGTGAGTGCGAACCACAAGCGTCCGATGATCGCGTTCGTCGTGGTCGCGGTCTTCTGCGCCGTCCTCGTGGTCAACGCCACCCGGAGCAGCGCGGCATACCTGTTGCAGCACCATCGCCAGCTCCCGACCGTGGTGGCGGCGAGTGTGCTCGAGCGGGGAACGAAGGTCGCCGCGGCGGAGCCGCTCAGCGACCCCCCGGTCGTGGAGTCGACCACGACGTCGCCCGGCACCACGCTCGAACCCAAGTCGTCCGGTGGTCGGGCGCAGGCGCAGCGTGGCCCGAAGAGCAGCGAGCCCACGCGTCAGCACGGGCAGCCGGTCCAGGGCGGGCAGCACGGTGATGGTCACGCCCACCAGGTGGGCTCCGGACCGGTCGGCGGCCAGTCCGCCGGGCAGGCTGGGTCAGCCACCCCGGAGACTCCGGAAGGCCCCGGCAAGGCGCCGTCCCACGACATCGGCAGCACGCATGCCGGCCACGGTCTCGCGGCCGAGGATGAGGGCGACGGGGAGCACGGTGACGCCGAGCAGGGTGACGGCGAGCAGGGTGACGCCGAGCAGGGTGACGCCGAGCAGGGTGACGGCGAGCAGGGTGACGGCGAGCAGGGTGACGGCGAGCAGGGTGACGGCGAGCGCGGTGACGGCGAGCGCGGTGACGGCGAGCATGCGGTGTCCGAGGACCTGGAGGAGCTCGGCGGTGCGACAGCCGCCGACGGCGACCACGGTGTGGAGTCGAGCGACGGCGACCGAGCCCGGTGCCCCACGACCAAGGACGACAAGGATCGTCGTGCCTATCGGGCGGCGGCCAGGCATCCGAGCCACCTGAGGACCCACCCCCTCCCGAACCCGTTCAGATGGCAGCCGTCATGGGTCTGTGGAACACCTGAGCCGGCACGGTCGGGGACGCCGTGGTGGTGGACCGCGGGACCTCAGCGATAGGAGCGGTCCGAGTCACCGCTGCCAGCACGTCAGTCAGCGCACTGACGTCGTCGGTGGCGCCAGCATCGAGGCCGAGGACCCGGCCGGCGCCCGAGAGCCGGTGAGCGTCTACCTCCGGTGACTGCCGCTGGACCCGCCTTCGGCGCTCCGATCCACTGCGCGAGGATGGGCCACGGCGACGTCACCACCCGGTGGGTCGCGGCCTGCGGCATGAGGGAGGTGGACGGTGGGCATCGCGGGGTACCTCTGGTTCGCCGCCGGACTCTGCGTCATGACCCTCGTGACCATCCTGGTGGCCCGCGGGGCAGGACTGCGGCTGGGGCTCGACCCGGCCTGGGTCATCGTCCGCGCGGCCGCACAGCTGAGTGTGCTGGCGCTGCTGCTGCGCGGCGTGCTGGCTGTGCCGTGGACCGTCGTGGCGTTCCTCGCGCTGATGCTGACCACCGCCTCGTGGACCGCCTGGCGGCGGTTGGACGAGCTGTGGCACGGGCACCAGGCCGCGGTCGCCGGCGTCCTGGTCGGCGCCCTCAGCGCGGTCGGACTGGTGTTCGCCCTGGGACTGCTCACGGTCCAGTCGCGCTACCTGGTCGCGGTCGGAGGCATCGTGAGCGGCAACGCGATGTCCGCCGCGACCCTGGCGGGCCGCAACTTCCACCGCGCCGCCCGCACCAGGGTCGACGAGGTGGAGGCCTGGCTGGCGCTGGGCGCCGTCCCCGCCCGCGCCCACCAGGAGATCGGTCGCGAGGCGGCCCGCGAGGCGCTGCTGCCCACGTTGGACCAGACCCGCGCCACCGGACTCGTGACACTTCCCGGAGCGTTCGTGGGAGCGCTGTTCGGCGGCGCCAGCCCGGTGGACGCCGCCCGGTTCCAGCTGGTGGTGCTCGCCGCGATCGCGCTCGCCATGACGGCCACGTCCGTGACGGTCACGCGGATGTTGGGCAAGGCCCCGTTCATCGTCCGGCAGCAGCACTGAGGGCCGACCGCCTGGCGACGACAACGGCTGTGACGGCGTAGGCTCCAGGACGACGGCCGTTTCGGCCGACATGGGGTGTGGGTGCTTGGGGCGCCCACCGCACAAGGGAGCCGCGATGTTGCCCTCAGCCGTTTCCTCACACCGCCGAGCGGCTCGCCTGCTGGCCGGGCTGCTCGCAGGGGCGCTCGCAGGGTTGGCGCTCACGTGGGCCGCGCCCGGCGCCGACGCGGCCCAGGACCCGCCGTCGACACCGTGGACCTGGGGTGCCAACAGCTTCGGCCAGCTCGGTGACGGGTCGACCACCACGCGTCGTACGCCGGGGCCGGTCGGCCTCACGGGCGTCGTCGACGTCCACGGCGGCCGCGAGCACGTCGTCGTCCTCCGGCAGGACGGCACGGTGTGGGTCTGGGGCAGCAACCGTCAGGGCCAGCTCGGGCTGGGCACCAGCGCCAACGTCTCGGTGCCCACGCGGGTGACGACGCTGAACGACGCCGTCGCGGTCGAGACCGGACACAACCACTCGCTGGCGCTGCTCGCCGACGGCTCTGTGTGGTCCTGGGGGCGGAACTCCGACGGGCAGCTGGGCGACGGCAGCACGTCCACCCGCCGATCGCCGGTCCGGGTGTCCGGGCTCACGGATGCGGTGGCCATCGCGGCCGGCCGTGACATGAGCTACGCGATCCGCGCGAACGGCACGCTCGTCGGGTGGGGCCGCAACGCCGAGGGCGAGATGGGTGACGCAACGACGACCCGGCGGCTGACGCCGGTGCGCGTCGGCTCCCTGACGAACGTCGTCGGTGTCGCCGGCGGCCGCGACCATGGGCTCGCCCTGCTGTCCTCCGGGGCCGTATGGGCCTGGGGCGCCAACTCCTACGGCCAGGTGGGCGACGGAACGCGCACCAACCGGACGTCCCCGGTGCAGATCACCACCGACGTGACCGAGGTGATTGCCGGCGCCCATCACTCCTACGCGCTGCGCAGCGACGGCCAGGTGTGGGCCTGGGGGCGCAACTACCGCGCCAACCTCGGGGACGGCACGACGACCCTGCGGAGCCGCCCGGTGCTCGTGCACAACGTGTCGGGTGCGGTCTCGATCGGTTCCGGTCGCGACCACGGTCTCGCCGTGCTGGCCGACGGCACCGTGCGGGCCTGGGGCGCCAACGCGGACGGTCAGCTGGGTGACGGCACCACCACGAACCGGTCGACCGCGGTGACCGTCCCCGGCGTGAGCAACGCGGTCAAAGCCGGAGGTGGCGGCCAGGGGTACTCCGTGGTGCTCGTGACCTCCGGCGGTCCACCGCCCAACCAGCCGCCGCACGCCGTCGCGTCGTACGGCTGCGACCTCCTCGACTGCTCCTTCACCGGTGCCGCGTCGACGGACGCCGACGGCACGATCCTCACCCGTCACTGGGACTTCGGTGACGGTGCCACCTCGGACCAGACCAGTCCGGCGCACAGCTATGCCTCGTCGGGGGAGTACTCGGTGACCCTGACCGTCACCGACGACGACGAGGCCCAGGACGTGGCCACGCTCGCGGTCACGGTCTCGGGCCAGCCACCCCCGGCCGGTGCATCGTTCCGGGCGGCTGCCGCCTCGGACGCCAACACGACGTCGGCCCGCGTCGTCGTCCCGGGCGCGGTGACCGGCGGTGACCGACTGCTGATGGTCGTGACGACCAACAAGGCGGTGGCGATCTCGCTGCCCGCGGGCTGGACCCAGCTGGGCGCGGCCGCTGACGGCACCGACCTCCGGTCCTGGCTCCTGACCGCGACCGCAGGTGCGGGGTCCGCCGACAGCACGGTTCGGGTCCCGCTGGACGCCCGCGCCAAGACCAGTGTGACGCTCCTGGCCTACGACGCGGGCGCCGTCAGCGCGTTCGCCTCGGCACCGGAGACGGGTAGCGGAGCCACCCACACCGCCCCAGCCTCCACCGTGGCACTGCCCGGCTCGACCGTGCTGAGGTACTGGGTCGACAAGACCTCGACGGTCCACGGCTGGACCGTGCCCAGTGGTCTGACCCAGCGCGCCACGACGACCGGCTCGTCCGGTGGCATGCTGACCTCGCTCAGCGCCGACAGCGCCGACTGGAACCCCGGCCCGGTGCCCGCCCAGGCGGCCACCGCGGGCACCAGCGCGTCGAAGTCGATCAGCTGGACGGTGGTGCTGCCGCCGGGGTGACCACCTCGGCGTCGACGGTGAGGTCCCCGTCGGCGGGCTCGAGCGTCATCGTGCCCACGATCCGGCAGGCAGCGCCGAGGTCGCGCCGGGCCGCCGCGATCCGGTCGAGGGTCTCGCGCGGCGCGTGGATCGTGACGCCCGCCACCTCAGCGCGCATCGAGACCTTCGCCTGGGACTTCACACCACGGATGGCTCGCAGGGCCGAGGCGACCGCGGTGACCAGCTCCGGGTCGCCCGGTGCCGGGGTATCGAGCTCGGCCGGAGTCGGCCACGCCGCCAGGTGCACGGAGCCGTCCTGCCACCACGACCAGACCTCCTCGGTCACGTACGGCAGGAACGGCGCGAGCAGCCGCAGCTGCACGTGCAGAGCGATCGCCAGCGTCGCCCGGGCCGACTCGGTGGCGGAGCTGCCGTCCTCGGCATAGGCCCGCTCCTTGACCAGCTCGAGGTAGTCGTCGCAGAACTCCCAGAAGAACTTCTCGGTGACCTCGAGGGCGGTCGTGTAGTCGTAGGCGTCGAAGGCCGTCGTGGCCCGCTCGACCACCGTCGAGAGGGCCGCCAACAGCGCGGCGTCGACCGGCTCGGAGACGCGGTCAGCGGTGGTCTGCGTCGCCCCGACCCCACCGAGCACGAACCTCGAGGCGTTGAGGACCTTCATCGCCAGCCGCCGACCGACCTTCATCTGAGACTCGTCGAAGGGCGAGTCGAGGCCGGGCCGGGCGATCGCCGCGCGCCACCGGACGGCGTCGGCGCCGTACTTGTCGAGGATCTCGGTCGGCACGACCACGTTGCCCTTGGACTTGCTCATCTTCTTCCGGTCCGGGTCGACGATGAAGCCCGAGATCATTGCGTGCGACCAGGGGACGACGCCGTTCTCGAAGTGCGCGCGGACCACACGGGAGAAGAGCCAGGTGCGGATGATGTCGTGCGCGTGGGTGCACAGGTCCATCGGGAACACCCGTTCCCAGAGGTCCTCGTCGCGCTCCCAGCCGCCGGCGATGTGGGGCGTCAGCGACGAGGTCGCCCAGGTATCCATCACGTCAGGGTCGCCGATGAAGCCTCCCGGCGCGCCACGCCGGCTCTCGTCGTACCCGCGCGGTGCGTCCGTCGAGGGGTCGACCGGGAGCTCGGCCTCGCTCGGCATCAGCGGGTGGGCGTAGTCGGGCTCGCCCTCGTCGTCGAGCGGGTACCAGACGGGGAACGGAATGCCGAAGAACCGCTGCCGGGAGATGAGCCAGTCACCGTTGAGGCCACCGACCCAGTTGTCGTAGCGGTGCCGCATGTGTGGCGGCAGCCAGTCGATCTCGCCGCCCCGTTCGATCATCTCGGCGCGGAGGGCGGGCTGACGCCCGCCGTTGGTGATGTACCACTGACGAGTCGCGATGATCTCGAGCGGCTTGTCACCCTTCTCGTAGAAGTTCGTCATCCGCTGGGTGGGCGTGGGCTCGCCGTCGAGATCGCCCGAATCGCGGATCAGCGCCACCATCGCCGCGCGGGCCGAGAACGCCGTCTTGCCCGCGAGCTGCTCGTAGGCTGCGGCTGCCGGCTCGGCGGCCAGCCACTCCGGGGTCTCCCGGTGCAGCCGGCCGTCGCGGCCGATGACTGTGCGCACCGGAAGCTGCAGCTCGCGCCACCACTGCACGTCGGTGAGATCGCCGAACGTGCAGCACATCGCGATGCCGGCGCCCTTGTCGGGCTCGGCTGCCTCGTGGGCGAGCACGGGGACCTCGACGCCGAACACCGGAGAGGTGACCGTGGTGCCGAAGAAGGGCTGGTAGCGCTCGTCATCGGGGTGGGCGATCAGGGCCACGACCGCCGGGATCAGCTCGGGGCGGGTCGTCTCGACGTAGATCGGCGCCGCGCCCTCGGTGGTCGATCCGGTCGAGACCGGGTGGAACGCGACGCGGTGGTAGGCGCCGGCGTACTCCCGCGCCTCGAGCTCGGCCTGGGCCACGGCGGACTGGAAGGAGACGTCCCAGAGCGTCGGGGCCTCCTGCAGGTAGGCCTCGCCGCGGGCGAAGTTGCGCAGGAAGGCCCGCTGGCTGGCCAGCTGCGAGTCGGCGCCGATCGTGGTGTAGGTCATCTCCCAGTCCACCGAGAGGCCGAGCTTGCGCCAGAGGCTCTCGAAGACCTTCTCGTCCTCCTCGACCAACCGCTCGCACAACGCGACGAAGTTCGGGCGGTCCACGGCGACCTGGCGCTTGGGGTCGGGCTTCTCCGGCGGCGTGAAGTCGGGGTCGTAGGGCAGCGACGGGTCGCAGCGGACCCCGAAGTAGTTCTGCACCCGTCGCTCGGTCGGCAGGCCGTTGTCGTCCCAGCCCATGGGGTAGAACACCGACTTCCCGCGCATCCGCTGGTAGCGCGCGATCAGGTCGGTGTGGGTGTAGGAGAAGACATGGCCGACATGGAGGCTCCCGGAGACCGTCGGCGGGGGAGTGTCGATGGAGTAGACCTCGGCACGTGGGCGGCTGCGGTCGAAGCGGTAGGTCTGCTGGTTCCTCCACCGCTCGGCCCAGGTCGCCTCGAGGCCCTCCAGCGCCGGCTTGTCCGGTACGACGACGGGCCGGGGCCGGCTCGTCGTCGCGGACAGTGGCGGCAGCTGGGTGTCGGTCATGGCCGAAATCCTAGGGGTGCGGGCTGTGGCGGCGAAAACGAGTTCCCTGACGCTCTCGCCACACCTCCGACTCGATACCGTGCGGCATGGCCCGACTTGAGTTCCTGACCGACCCGGTCGAGGTGCTGCGTCGGGCCGAGGACTACCTGGCCGCCGACGCCGTCACCGGCACGGTGGTGGCCACCGTGACGGCGCGGGCCGTGGCCGAGGCGGCCGATGGGGTGAAGCCACCACCCGGGGTGCCCCGGTGGTGGGCGCTCGCCCTGGACGACTCCGGACCCGGGGGCCGGCGGGTGGTCGGGGTCGCGATGCGGACCGCGCCGGGGGCGCCGTACCCGATCTACGTCCTGCCGATGCCCGACGAGATGGCCGAGGCCCTGGCCGAGGCGATCCTGGGCCGCGGCGAGAGGGTCACGGCGGTCAACGGGTCGCTGCCGGCCGCGCGGGTCTGCGCCGATGTGCTGGCGCGGCGAACCGGGGCCACGGTGGTCCTGGCTCAGCACACCCGCCTGTTCGAGGTGCATCGGGTCCTCCCGCCGCCGCGGGAGGTCGGTGGCTCGCTGCGGCGTGCGACGGAGGGTGACCTCGAGCTGGCCGTCGAGTGGTTCGGTGCCTTCCTGGCTGCCGCGGACGCCCAGGCCGGCCGCCCGCCGGGCACCACCCCCGCGATCGACCCGCCGCAGCCCGAGACCGTCCTGCGCCGGATCCGCGAGGGTGGCGTCTGGTTCTGGGAGGACGAGTCGGGTGAGCGGGTGCACCTCACCTCGGCCAACCCGCCGGTACACGGCGTGGTGCGGATCGGGCCCGTCTACACACCGCCTCAGCGCCGTGGCCGGGGCTACGCGTCAGCCGCGGTCGCGGAGGTCTCGGCCCGCTTCCTCGCCGACGGTGTTCGGTCCTGCCTGTTCACCGACCAGGCGAACCCCACGTCCAACGCGCTCTACCATGCTCTGGGCTACGAGCCGGTCGTGGACATGGCGAACTTCGTGGTGGACCCCGGCCGGTGAGCCTCGGGTGGCACTTGATACCCTAGGGGGTATCAAGTCATCTGCCTGAGGAGGCTCACCATGGGCAACCACGGCCCCGACGTGCTTACTGACCTGCGAGCGCCGACACGCGAGCTGCGCCGCCGGATCCCCGACGTGTACGACGGGTTCAGCGCGCTGCACCGTGCCGCGCTCGCGCCAGGCGCCCTCGACACCAAGACCAAGGAGCTGATGGCGCTGGCGATCAGCGTGAGCACCCAGTGCGACGGGTGCATCGCCTCGCACGCACGCGGAGCCCACCGCGCCGGTGCCTCCGCCGAGGAGGTCGCCGAGGCGATCGGGGTGTCACTGATGATGAGCGGCGGTCCCGCCACCGTCTACGGCCCGCGCGCGCAGGCGGCGTACCTCGCGTTCGCGGAGGCAGCCGAGGGCGCCGGTCTACCGGTCGGCTGAGCCGGCCGTCAACCGGCCTGGGGACGCCAGGACTCCACCGGCCGGAAGAAGCCGCCACCACCGCCGAAGAGTGGGTAGTCCGGCTCGCAGACCGTTCCCTCTCTGGGCAGGGCGCCGGTGTCGTAGTAGGCGTCGAAGGCGGCGGTCACGCAGGTGTTGGTGATCGCCCCATGGCCCCAGCCGTCCATCAGCAGGAAGCGGCCACCGAAGAGCGTGGTGAAGCGCCGGGCACCCTGCACCGGGGTTGCGGGGTCGAAGCTGTTCCCGACGACCAGGATCGGGTTGGCGGTCTCGGTCTCGAACGGCCCGAAGAAGCTGTCCTCCTGCGCTGCCGCCGGCCAGCCGCTGCAGGGCGCCGACGCCCACGTCCACAGCGACCCGAACCACGGGAAGCGCCGATCCTGGGCCCGTCCCGCGTCCCACCAGGCGGGTCGGCCCTGCGGGTTCTCCGAGTCCGCGCAGGCGACGCCGAGGAACGGGTCGCCGACGTCGACCGTGGTCGCGGCGTACGGCGCGCGGATGGTCTCGCGCGCGACCCGGCGCATCTCGGCCAGCGTGATCCCGACGGCGCGCGGCGAGGCCCGCCTGCCCCGGAAGTTCTCGCGGTACAGCTTGTTCAGGAAGAACCCGAGGAAGTCGTAGCCCTGGTTGCTGTAGAGCTCGCTCAGGGTGAACCCGACGAGAAGCTGGTAGGAGATCCGGTCGTGGAAGAACGTCAGCCGCTGGTGCTTGGCACGTCGCAGCAGTGAGCGCCACTTGTCCTGGGCATGGCGGGCGAACGCGCACGCCCGCCTGCCGACGCGATCGCACTCGGTCAACGCGCTCGTCAGGGCCTCGTAGGCGCCCCGGGCGCTGCGGATGCGCGTCGTGAAGGGCAGCTGGGCGTTGGCAGCGTCGCCGGTCGCCCAGTTGACCGGGTCCAGCACTCCGTCGACGACGAATCGCCCGACCCGGTCGGGGAACATCGCCGCGTAGACGGCGCCGAGGTAGGTGCCGTACGAGATGCCGTAGTAGTTGAGCTGCTCCTCGCCCACCGCTTGCCGGATCAGATCCATGTCACGCGCCGTGTCCGCCGTCGACATGTGCGCGACGATGTCATTAGGCCCCTCGATGCAGGCGTCGCGGAAGAACCGCCCGTCGCGCCAGACGGAGCGTGACTGGTTCTCGTTGAGAGGGAACGGGTACCGCAACGACGGGAAGTCGGCGGTGGTCTCGCAGGACATGTGGGCGCTGGACCCCACGCCCCGCGGGTCGATTCCGATGACGTCGTACTTCAGCGCCACGGTGTCGCCGAGCAGGTCAGCGGCGTAGGGCGCGAACTCGCGCGAGCTCCCACCCGGGCCACCCGGGTTGACGAACAGGGTGCCGAGCTTGTGGGACGCATCGAGGGCCGGGACCTTTGCGAGGTCGATCAGCGTGGTGGGTCCGGTCGGGTCGTCATAGTCCAACGGCACCTCAGCCGTCGCGCAGAGACTGCGAGGCAGGTACTCACAGCGCGTCCACTCCAGAGTCGGCACCGGCGCGACGACCTGGGCGGGGACCGGGGCGGCGGCCGGCTGGGCGGTGGCGCTGGGGACGTTCAGCAGGCCGAGCGAGACGGCCACGACGGCGGCGAGCGCAAGCAAGGCACGCGAGCGCGCTCGAAAGGTGGAGGTGTCCACAAGTCCCCGTTTCTGACTCTGCGGCCACCCGAGTGGTGCCCAGCACGCACGCTACTCGCGGCGCCGCGAAAGCAATAGGGCCACGGCCGAACCGTGCCGCCCCGGCTGGTTCTGGTCCCGACACTAGACTCGGCTCCGCCATGACCGAGACCGCGCGACCGCGCCCCGCCCAGACCTTCGCCGAGGCCGAGGACGCCCTGCTCTCCCGCTGGCCCGAGACGCGCCTGGAGCCGTCGCTGGACCGGATCCGCGCCTTCGCGCAGCTGCTGGGCGACCCGCAGACGACCTATCCGGTCATCCAGCTCACCGGCACCAACGGCAAGACCTCGACCTCGCGCATGATCGACACCCTGCTGCGGGCGCTGGACCTGCGCACCGGGCGCTTCACCTCCCCCCACCTGGAACGGATGAACGAGCGGATCTGCATCGACGGTTCACCGCTGACCGACGAGGAGTTCGTCGACGCGTTCAACGACGTCGCGGCGTACACGCACCTGGTCGACGCCGCCCAGCCGCATCCCTTGTCGTTCTTCGAGACGGTCGTCGGGATGGCCTATGCCGCGTTCGCGGACGCGCCGGTGGATGTGGCGATCGTCGAGGTCGGCCTCGGTGGGGCCTGGGACGCCACCAACGTCGCCGACGCCGCGGTGGCGGTCGTGCTGCCGGTGGCGGTCGACCACGAGAAGTACCTCGGTAGCGACCCGGCCGGGATCGCCGTGGAGAAAGCGGGCATCATCAAGCCGGGTGCCACCGCGGTGGTCGCCGAGCAGAGCCTCGAGGTGGCAGAGGTCGTGGCCCGACGAGTGGCCGGGGTCGGCGCCCACGCGGTGCGTGAGGGTCTGGAGTTCGGCGTCGCCTCCCGCGTGCCGGCCGTCGGAGGGCAGATGCTGGCGCTCCAGGGCCTGCGGGCGCGCTACGACGAGGTCTTCCTCCCCTTGTACGGCGCCCACCAGGCGCGCAACGCCGTCGTGGCGCTGGCGGCGGTCGAGGCCTTCCTCGGCGACCGCCCACTCGACGAGGAGCTGGTGCGGGCGGCGTTCTCGCAAGTGAGCTCTCCGGGTCGACTCGAGGTGATCCGGCGCAGCCCTACGATCATCCTGGACGCGGCCCACAACCCGCACGGCGCGGCCGCGACGGCCGACGCACTCGCGGACTCGTTCTCCTTCTCCCCCCTCGTCGGGGTCATGGGCGTGATGGCCGACAAGGACTACGAGGGGGTGCTGGCGGCCTTCGAGCCGCACCTGGCCCACCTGATCTGCACAGAGAACTCGACGGATCGTTCGCTGTCGGCCGCGCGGCTCGCCGAGGTGGCCCGCGAGGTGTTCGGCGAGGACCGGGTGAGCGTCGTCCCGGATCTCGCGACGGCGCTCGACCAGGGGGCGGCGCTGGCCGAGGCCGGCGAGGCGTTCGGGGACGCACTGGGCTCCGGCGCGGTCCTGGTCACGGGTTCGGTGGTGACCGTGGGCGAGGCCCGCGCCATGCTGAAGAGGCGATCGTGAGCGAGACCGAGGCGCGCGCAGTGCCCCCGCGATCACCGCGCCGCAGCATGTGCGCGGCCGTGCTCAGCCTGGAGGCCATCACGATCGGGTTGAGCACACCGGTGCTGATCTCGCTCAGCGACGTGAGCGTGGCGACCTCCCTGCTGGTCGGCCTCGGGCTTGCCGTGGCCTGCCTGGTGGTGGCCGGCCTCCTGCGCAGCGAGGCGGCCTACCTGGCCGGGTGGGCGGTGCAGATCGCCGCCATCGCGCTCGGCTTCCTGGTGCCGATGATGTTCCTGCTCGGGACGCTCTTCGCGGGGCTGTGGGGAGCGGCGTACTTCCTCGGACTCAAGATCGAGCGTGAGCGTGCGGCGGCGTACGCAGCCCGGACGGGGCGCGAGGAGCCCCCGTCTCGCTAGGCTGCGGCCATGACTCAGCGCACCCTGGTCCTGCTCAAGCCCGACTCCGTCCGCCGTGGCCTGATGGGCGAGATCATCGGCCGCTACGAGGCGAAGGGCCTCCGTGTGGTGGCCATGGAGCTGCGCACGATCGACGGTGAGCAGGCGGATCGGCACTACGCCGAGCATGTGGAGCGGGACTTCTACCCGCCGCTGCGGTTGTTCGTCACCAGTGGCCCCCTGGTCGCGATGGTGCTCGAGGGTGACGCGGCGGTGGACGTCGTACGCGCCCTGAATGGCGCGACCGACGGGCGCCAGGCGGCACCCGGCTCGGTGCGCGGCGACCTGAGCCTGTCCAACCGCGAGAACCTCGTGCACGGCTCGGACTCACCGGAGTCTGCCGAGCGCGAGATCGCCCTCTGGTTCCCCCACCTCTCCCGCTGAGGCGTCACATCTGGACGGTGAGGGGTCACATCTGGACGGTGAGGGGTCACATCTGGGGCGAGTCACTGTGGAGAACCCGTGAGTTTGCGACGGGTCGGCGGTGAATTCACGACGGGTCGGCGGAGGCCGCGCGCGTGTCCTGCCGGGATCGGGCGAGGGTTGTTCCTACCCTGGGTCAAGGGACCGGCATGGTCAGCCATCCCCGCGTAGACAGCCTTCCCCCAACCTTCTCAACCTTTTCCACCTTTTCCACCTTCGCTACCTTCCCCAGCTTCCCCAGACCGACCAGCGAGGCATCCCTCATGGCGCACAGCTTCATCGGCCGGGACATGGCCGTCGACCTCGGCACAGCCACCACGGTGGTCTACGTGCGCGGTCGCGGGGTCCTGCTCGACGAGGCCTCGGTGGTCGCCCTCGACGCCGAGACCGGCCAGCTGCGCGCCGTGGGACACCGGGCCGCCCGGATGGCGGCGGTCGACAGCGATCTGACCCAGGTGCGACCGGTGCGCGACGGGGTGGTCGCGGACTTCGAGGCCACCGAGCAGATGCTGCGTTTCGCCATCCAGCGGGTGCATCGTCGTCGGTACCTGACGAAGCCCCGGCTGGTCGTCTGTGTCCCCAGCGGCACCACTGCGGTCGAGCGACGGGTCGTCAGGGAGGCCGGCTACCAGGCCGGAGCCCGCCGGGTCTTCGTGATCGAGGCACCGCTGGCCGCGGCGCTCGGGGCGGGGTTGCCCGTGCACGCGAGGACCGGCCAGATGGTCCTCGACGTGGGCGCTGGGGTCACCCAGGCCGCCGTGATCTCGGGCGCCCGTATCGTGGCCGCCGCGTGCGTGCGGGTGGCCGGTGACGACCTCGACCGCGCTCTCGCGGCGTGGCTCAAGAGGGAGCACTCGCTGCTCGTCGGCGACGCCACGGCCGAGGAGCTCAAGCTGGCCCTCGGGTCGGCGTACCCCCGACGCGGGGAGCGGTACGCCGACGTGTGCGGCCGCGACCTGGCCACCGGCCAGCCCGCGACCGTGAACGTCACCGCCACCGACGTACGACGTGCACTCGACGAGCCCTTGACGGCCCTCGCCGACGTCGTGGCCGACGCGCTGGACCGGACCCCGCCCGCCCTGGTCGCAGGGGTGCGCGACCAGGGCCTCGTGCTCACCGGGGGCGGGGCCCTGCTCCCGGGACTCGACGAACGCCTCGGGGACGAGACGGGGCTGCCCGTGCACGTGGCCGACCAGCCCCGCACGGCCGCAGCGATGGGTGCGGGTCGTTGTGTGGAGGCCTTCGACGCCCTCCAGCCGCTGCTGGTCCCCGACCGGGCGAGAGCCGCATGACCCGCCGCTCGCCGACGACGCTGCTCGTCGCGCTGCTCCTCGCGTCGGCGACCGTGATGGCCTTGGATCTGCGCGTCGACGAGTCGCCCCTCGACCCCGCCCGGCGGGCCGTGGGGGAGGTGCTGGGACCAGCGGAACAGGCGGCGTCGGCCGCCACCCGCCCGATCACCGCCGTCCCGGACTGGTTCCGCGGGCGCGCGGCCCTGCACCGCGACGTCGCTCGACTGGAGGCCGAGAACGCCGAGCTGAGGGCCGCCGCAGCCACGCACGACTTCGACCGCAACCGGTTGGCCGAGCTCGACGGGCTGATCTCGACGGCCGAGCAGAGCGGACGTGCGCTGGTCCCCGCGCACGTCGTGGCCTATGGGCCCGTCCAGTCGTTCACGCGCACGGTCACGATCGACGCCGGGTCCGCGGCCGGGGTGCGGCCGGACCTCACCGTGGTCAACGCCGACGGCCTGGTGGGTCGCGTGCTGCGCGTGACGCGCACGACCGCCACCGTGCTGCTGGTCCTCGACGCCGACTCGGTCGTCGGTGCGCGGGTCGGATCGAGCATGGAGATCGGCTTCCTGCGTGGACGTGGAGTCGTGGGCCAGGACGGCCGCCTCGACCTCGAGCTCGTCGACGGCGCGGTCGTCCCTGCCACCGGCGACACGGTGCTGACCTGGGGTAGCCGCGGCGGGGCGCCGTACGTCTCGGGGATCCCGGTGGGCCGGGTGGAGACGGTCTACGCCAGCCTTCGCGACAGCACGCGGCGTGCGGTGGTCGAGCCGGCCGTCGACTTCACCGCCCTCGACGTCGTCGGTGTGGTCGTGGCCAGTGGCACGGCCAGCGACCGTGGCGTGATCGAGGCTGACGGGAAGCTGCGGTGACCACCCGACGCGGCGTCGCCGCCGCGGGGCTCGCGCTGCTCGCCCTCGTGGCCCAGGTCAGCGTGCTCCCACTGCTGTCCTGGCACGGCATCGTGCCGAACCTCTGTCTGCTCGTCGTCGTCGGGTTCGCGCTGCTGGAAGGCCCGTCGGGGGGCATGGTGCTCGGCTTCGCGACCGGGCTCGCGCTCGACCTCGCGCCGCCGGCCGACCACGTCGCCGGGCGCTGGGCGCTGGCTCTCGTGGTCGTCGGATATGTCGCCGGTCGGGTGCGCCAGGAGATCCCACTGACGCGGCCGGCGCTGCTCTCCACCGTGGCCGCGTGCTCGTTCCTCGGCGGCTCGCTGTTCGCCCTGACCGGCCTGGTCGTCGGCGACCTCGCGGTCGATGTCCCCGCCGTTCTCGGCGTGCTGCTCCTCGGGGTGCTGTACGACGTCCTGGTCTCGCTGCTGGCTCTCCTGCTGCTCGACCGGTTCGTCGCGACCCCGGTCCCGGTGTCGGTCGCAGCCCGATGAGTCCAGGGCGCGGGTCCGGCGGGAGACCGGGGGAGGCGCGTCGCAGCAGACTGCGGCTGGTCGTGCTCCAGGTGCTGGCCTTCTCGCTGTTCGCCACGCTCGGGACCCGCCTGTACTACCTGCAGGTCGTCGGTGGGGAGAGCTACCAGGCCCGCGCAGCCTCGCAGTCGGTGCGCGGGATCATCCAGCAGCCCGAGCGCGGGCTGATCGTCGACGCCATGGGCCGGCCGTTGGTCGCCAACCGTGCCTCGTGGGTCGTCTCGATGGACCGCCCCACGCTGGCCACGCTGTCGCCCGAGGACCGGCGCCACCTGATGCGCCGCGTCGTGCGGGTCGTCGGAGTCCGTCGGGCGGTCATCCGCAACCGCCTGCTCGACTGCGGGCAACCCGGAAGCGTGCGCGGAGCCTGCTGGAACGGCTCGCCCTACCAGCCGGTGCCCGTCGCGTACGACGTCCGCCGCGCGGTCGCGCTGCGGATCCTCGAGCAGCCCGAGGACTTCCCGGCGGTGCTGGCCGAGCAGCAACAGCTGCGCGCCTACCCGCGCCCGTACGGCGTCAACCTCGCCCACGTGCTCGGCTATCTGAGCCCGATCACCGAGAACGAGCTGGACCGTGCCACCGGTGACGGCGACGACTCGGTCAACGGTGGCTCTGTGGTCGGCCGGGCCGGCGTGGAGCAGACCTACGACCGCTGGCTGCGAGGGGTCCCGGGCTACCGCAGCGTGGCGGTCGACTCCCGTGGCCGGGTGCTCGGCGATGACGGCGTCGTCGCGAGTGCCCCCGGCGACACCCTGGTCACCTCGCTGGACGCGCGCGTCCAGGCGCTGGTCGAGCGGCAGCTGGCGACCACGATCCGCACGGCGCGATCCACGGTCGACCCGGTCAGCGGCCGCCACTACGCCGCCGACTCCGGTGCGGTCGTGGTGATGGAGGCCGATACCGGGCGGATCGTGGCCATGGCCAGCCAACCGACCTATGACCCGGCTTCCTGGGTCGGGGGCATCTCCGAGAGCGAGCTGCAGCGCCTCTACTCGCCGCAGGCAGGCACGCCGCTGCTCTCCCGCGCGACCCAGGGCCAGTTCGCCCCCGGGTCCACCTGGAAGCCCTTCATGGCGGCGGGCGCGCTCACCCACGGCTACTCGACCGACACCCGGCTCGAGTGCTCCTCGGGCTTCCAGGTGGGCAACCGGGTGTTCAAGAACTACGAGTCCGGGGCCTACGGCTCGATCGACTTCGCCAAGGCGCTCGAGGTCTCCTGCAACACCTTCTTCTACCGCGTCGGCTACTCCTTCTGGGAGCGCTACGGCACCGACGTCGCCGACGTGACGGCGAAGGACCCGCTGGTCGAGGAGGCCAAGCGGTTCGGATTCGGTCGGCGCACCGGCATCGACCTGCCCGGCGAGGCAGCGGGTCGGATCGCCGACCGTCGCTGGAAGCGCGCCTACTACGAGGCGCAGAAGGACTACTACTGCACCCTCGCCGACAAGGACCCCGGCAGCACCTCGTACATGCACCGCTTCGCGCGGGAGTTCTGTCTCGAGGGCTACGCGTACCGGGCCGGCGACGCGGTCAACTTCGCGATCGGCCAGGGCGACACCGTGGTCACCCCGCTCCAGCTCGCGCGCGCGTACGCCGCGCTGGCCAACGGCGGAACCCTCTACGCCCCGCGGGTCGGCAAGGCGGTGGTGGCCGAGGACGGCACCGTGCTCCGCCGGATCAAGCCGAAGGTGGTCGGCCGCGTGGGTGTGCCCGAGGCGACCCAGCGCTACATCGACGCCGCGCTCCAGGGGGTCACCCGCCAGGGGACGATGGCGTGGCGCATGGGTGGCTTCCCGCTCGACCGCGTGGTGGTGCGGTCGAAGACCGGCTCCGCAGAGGTCTACGGCAAGCAGTCGACCTCGTGGGTCGCGTCGTACACGAAGGACTACGTCGTCGTCATGATGGTCAGTCAGGGCGGCACCGGCTCCGGCACGTCGGGGCCGGCGGTGCGGGCGATCTGGGAGGGGCTGTACGGCGTGACGGGCGCGGAGGTCGAGCCACGCCGGGCCGCCATTCCCGGGACGACGCCCCCGCGGGGACTGCCGACGTTCGCCGATGACGGCGCGATCCTGCCCCCGGCGGGGGTGGGCTGATGAGGGGAAGGCTGCGGGTTCCCGGGCTCGACTGGGTGCTGCTGGGCGCCGTGCTGGGGCTGCTGGTGCTGGGCACGCTGCTGGTCTGGTCGGCAACCGCTCAACGCGACGACCTGACCGGGGGCGACCCGCGCGCTTTCCTCAGCCGACAGCTGACGAACATCGTGATCGGGCTGGTCCTGATGGTGGCCGTCGCCGCCGTGGACCACCGATGGGTCCGGAGTGCGGCGCCGGTCGCCTACGCCGCGTCGGTGGCCGGTCTCGGGCTGGTGCTGGTGGCGGGCAACACCGTGAACGGCTCGCGATCGTGGCTGATGCTCGGTGGCCTCTCGGTGCAGCCGTCGGAGTTCGCGAAGCTGGCGGTGGTCATCGGCATGGCTCTGCTGGCGGCGGAGCGGGCTCGGGGCGTGCGCGAGGGCGCGATCGGCTCGGTCGAGGTGGTCGGCATGCTGCTCGTCGCCGCCCTGCCGGCCGCGCTGATCCTCCTGCAGCCCGACCTCGGAACCATGCTCGTGCTCACTGCCATCGTCCTGGGAGTGCTCGCCGCCGCCGGCGCCCCGCGTCGTTGGCTGGCGCTGCTGGTCGCCGGGGGACTGGCCGGGGCCGTGACCGCTGTCTGGCTGGGCCTGCTCAAGGACTACCAGGTGGATCGGTTCCTGGCCTTCACCAACCCGGGGCTCGACCCCCGGGGGGCCGGCTACAACACCGAGCAGGCACGCATCGCCGTCGGCAATGGCGGGGTGCTGGGGCAGGGGCTGTTCCAGGGATCGCAGACGCGCTCGGGCTTCGTGCCCGAGCAACACACGGACTTCGTGTTCACCGTGGCCGGTGAGGAGCTCGGCCTCCTGGGCGCCGGGCTCCTGATCGCGCTGCTCGGGGTGGTCGTCTGGCGCATCCTGGCGGTCGCGGTGGCGACCGAGGACCGGTTCGGCCGGATCGCGGCCGCCGGCATCGCCTGCTGGTTCGGTTTCCAGGCCTTCCAGAACATCGGGATGTGCCTGGGCATCATGCCGGTCACCGGCGTACCCCTCCCGTTCGTGTCGTACGGCGGCTCCTCGATGTTCGCCTCCCTGCTCGCGGTCGGGCTGGTCCTCAACATCCGGCTGCGCCCCAGCAGGAACGTCGTCGGTCCCGAGCGGTCGCTCGCACTCACCCGTTAACGGCCCGCGAATCGCGCCGCGACCGATCCGCACGTACGCTGGTCGGCCAGGTCGTCGTGGTGCTGCGCACCTGACCGGCTCGGACGCGACCTGGCCGACCGGGACCCGGTCGGACGATCTGGACCACGCCCCTTGTGAGGTGCCCTGCAGTGAGTGTCGAGAGCCCGGTTCGCGTCCACGGCGGGACCGATGCACCGGAGTCGGTCTTCCCCCGGCTCGAGCCGTGGCTGCCCACGGTGCAGAAGCCGATCCAGTACGTCGGCGGCGAGCTCAACGCGACCGTCAAGGACTGGGACTGTGCTCCCGACGGCCCCACTGTGCGCTGGGCGCTGATGTACCCCGACGCCTACGAGGTCGGGCTGCCCAACCAGGGTGTGCAGATCCTCTACGAGGTGCTCAACGAGCGTGAGTGGATCCTCGCCGAGCGCAGCTACAGCGTCTGGCCCGACCTGGAGTCGGTGATGCGTGAGCAGCAGATCCCCCAGTTCACGGTCGACGCACACCGGCCCGTACGCGCCTTCGACGTCTTCGGGCTCAGCTTCTCCACCGAGCTCGGGTACACCAACCTGCTGACCGCGCTGGACCTGGCGGGGATCCCCCTGCGAGCAGTCGATCGCAACGACGACGACCCGATCGTGATCGCCGGCGGCCACGCTGCGTTCAACCCCGAGCCGGTGGCGGACTTCCTCGACGCGGCGGTCCTCGGCGACGGTGAGGAGATCGTTCTGGCGATCTCCGACGTGGTCCGCGAGTGGAAGAGCCAGGGGCGGCCGGGCGGGCGCGAGGAGGTGCTGCGGCGGCTGGCGGTCAGCGGAGGCGTCTACGTGCCGGCGTTCTACGACGTGACCTACGCCGCGGACGGTCAGATCGACGCGGTCGTGCCCAACCGACCGGGGATCCCCTTCAGGGTGCGCAAGCACACGCTGATGGACCTTGACGCCTGGCCCTATCCGGCCAAGCCACTGGTTCCGCTGGCTGAGACCGTGCACGAGCGGTTCTCGGTGGAGATCTTCCGCGGGTGCACCCGCGGCTGCCGGTTCTGCCAGGCGGGCATGATCACCCGGCCGGTGCGTGAGCGGTCGATCTCCACGATCGGTGCCATGGTCGAGAACGGCATCAAGCAGACCGGCTTCGAGGAGGTCGGACTGCTCTCCCTCTCCTCGGCCGACCACAGCGAGATCGCGGAGGTGGCCACTGGCCTGGCCGATCGCTACGAGGGCGAGCATGTGTCGCTGTCGCTGCCGTCGACCCGGGTGGACGCCTTCAACATCACTCTCGCCAACGAGTTCTCCCGCAACGGTCGCCGCTCGGGCCTGACGTTCGCTCCCGAGGGAGGCTCGGAGCGGTTGCGCCGGGTGATCAACAAGATGGTCAGCGAGGACGATCTGATCCGCACGGTCGCGACGGCGTACTCCCAGGGCTGGCGGCAGGTGAAGCTGTACTTCATGTGCGGCCTGCCCACCGAGACCGACGAGGACGTGCTGGCGATCGCCGACCTGGCGACGCGGGTGATCGCCACGGGCCGAGAGGTGAGCGGACGCAACGACATCCGCTGCACCGTGTCGATCGGTGGGTTCGTCCCCAAGCCGCACACACCGTTCCAGTGGGCTGCTCAGCTCGACCACGAGACCACCGACGAGCGGCTGCGCAAGCTGCGCGAGGCGGTGCGGTCCGACAAGAGGTACGGCCGGGCCATCGGGTTCCGCTACCACGACGGCCAGCCGGGGACCATCGAGGGCCTGCTCTCGCGCGGCGACCGACGCGTGGGCGCCGTGATCGAGCAGGTCTGGCGCGACGGCGGACGCTTCGACGGCTGGAGCGAGCACTTCTCCTACGAGCGCTGGTTGACCGCGTGCGAGCGGGCGCTGCCGGCCTCGGTCGACCTGGACTGGTTCACCACTCGCGAGCGCGCGTACGAGGAGGTCCTGCCCTGGGACCACCTCGACTCGGGACTCGACAAGGACTGGTTGTGGGCCGACTGGGAGGACGCGCTCGCGGGGGCCGACGGCGCCGAGGTCGAGGACTGCCGCTGGACTCCGTGCTACGACTGCGGAGTGTGCCCGGAGATGGGCACCGAGACCCAGATCGGGCCCACCGGACGGCCGCTGCTGCCGATCGCCGTGGTCTGAATCGGCACCTGTCGGCGCCGGCAGGCATGATGGCGCCGTGCACCGGCTCAGCGATGACCAGCGCCGCGCGCGGCTGGCCCGACGACACGCGCTGACGGCGCAAGCGCGGGTCGGCGATGTCGAGAGCGCGACCAGGGCCGTCGCCGTGCTGCATGCCACGGAGCCCGCGACGGTCTACCTGTCGCTGTGGGCCCGCGTGCGTGACCTCAGGGTCAGCGAGGTCGACGCGGCGCTCTACGACGAGCGCAGCCTCGTCAAGCAGCTGGCGATGCGACGCACCCTGTTCGTGTTCCCACGCGACCTGCTGCCTGCCACGTGGGGCAGCGCCAGCGCACGCGTGGCGGCCCAGCTGCGGACCCGCCTCGCCAAGGAGGTCGCGATGGGCGGCCTCGCCGATGACGGCGCGGCCTGGCTCGAGGCAGCCGGGGACGCCGTCCTGGGCCGGCTGGTCGACGGGGTCGGGCTCACCGCCCAGCAGCTGCGCGAGGAGCTTCCTGAGCTCCGAGGCACGCTGCGCATGGCCCCCGGTAAGGCGTACGGCGCCGACGTCCCGGTGGCGCCACGCGTGCTGACCCAGCTGGGTGTCGAGGGCCGGATCGTGCGAGGACGCAACACCGGCCACTGGCGCATCTCCCGCCCGCAGTGGACGGCAATGTCGAGCTGGTTGGGGGAGAGCCCGCAACCTGTCTCGGCGCGCGAAGGGTACGCCGCGCTCGTGGGATCGTGGCTGGCCCGCTTCGGTCCGGGCACCGCCGCGGACCTGCGCTGGTGGCTCGGTGGCACCGTGGTGGCGGTGCAGCAGGCGTTCGCCGACCTGCGCGCACTCGAAGTCGCCCTCGACGGGGGTGGAACCGGGTGGGTGCTCCCCGACGATCTCGACCCGGAGCCCGACGTGGCTCCGTGGGCCGCTCTGCTTCCGGTCCTCGACCCGACCGTGATGGGCTGGAAGGAGCGTGGCTTCTATCTCGGCCCGCACGGTGACGCGCTGTTCGACCGCAACGGCAATGCCGGCACGACCGCCTGGTGGGACGGGCGGATCGTCGGCTGCTGGGTCCAGGAGCCCGACGGCCGGGTGCGCGTGTCCCTGCTGGAGGACGCCGGGTCGCAGGCCCGCTCGGCGCTGGAGTCGCAGGCGCAGCGGCTCACCGAGTGGCTCGACGGCGTGGTCGTCGGCACGGTCTACTCCTCGCCCGCGATGAAGGCCGCGACCGCCGGCGGATAGCGTGGGCCGGTGCGCACCCAGCCCGAGCAGCAGGCCCCACCCGTGCAGCGGTTGCGGGTGCGCTTCTCCAAGCGCGGCCGGCTGCGCTTCACCAGCCATCGCGACTTCTCTCGCGCCTTCGAACGGGCCGTGGTGCGGGCCGCGCTGCCGATGGCCTACTCCTCGGGGTTCCACCCGCATCCGCGGATCTCCTACGCGGGCGCGGCACCGACGGGAGCGGCGAGCGAGGCGGAGTACCTCGAGATCGGACTGGCCCAGCCGTGCGATCCCGGGGAAGTTCTCACGGCCCTCGACGCGGCGCTGCCCGACGGGCTCGACGTGCTCGAGGTCGTGGAGTCCTCGGGCGGCGCCTTGGCCGACCGGCTTCAGGCCAGCCGCTGGCTGATGGAGCTGAGCGCGTCGTACCCCGCGGCGGTTGCGGCGGTCGAGGCCTTCCTCGGCAGCCCGGAGGTCGTGGTCGAACGGATGACGAAGAAGGGGCTGCGCAGCTTCGACGCCCGCGCAGCGGTCCTGCGTCTGAGCGTGACCGAGGTGGGCACGCGCTGCGACGTCCGGCTGGTCGTGCGGCACGCCGAGCCGGCGGTCCGGCCGGACGACGTGCTCGAGGGGCTGCGTCGCGTGGCCGGCCTCGAGGTGACCGGCCCGCCGCTGCTGACCCGACTGGCGCAGGGCGTCTGGGACGACGCCTCGGACACGTTGCTCGACCCGCTGTCACCGGCGTGAGCGCCGCTCCGGAATCGCCCGGGTATGTCTGGATACCCGGCGACCTGTGCCATACTCGCGGTGGTTGATGTCCGAGGCACCCACTTGCTCGCTCGTCGACCCGACGACGTTCTCGCCGGCCTCGATCTCGGAGGTCGGCACAGCAGGTGAAGGTCGTCACCGGACCGCGACGCGGCCCAGGTTGGATGTCGGTGACAGCGCGCCAGCCGTGGGGTTTCCCCAGGAGCCCCGGGCCCGGCGACCGCGGCAGGTGACAGCGCGAACCTGGTGACGCATGGCGCGGAGGGTGTCGCCGCCACCGAAGGCTTTGCGTCTGCCGATCTCGGGATCGGCGGCGCCGACTGTGGCACCGAGGCCGACCGTCTCGGGCCCGAGGAGCACACCATGCTCGAGAACACTCAGGACGACCAGCCCGCCGCCGAAGCAGCCGAGGGTGCCGCCACCGACACGAGCGCGACCGACTCGTCCTCGACAGAGGTGACGAAGAAGGCCACCGCCAAGAAGGCCACCGCCAAGAAGGCCACCGCCAAGAAGGCGGCGGCCACCAAGACGGCCAAGAAGGCCACGGCCAAGAAGACGGCGGCCAAGAAGACGGCGGCCACCAAGACGGCCAAGAAGGCGGGTGCCGCGGCGACGGCCGAGGTTCTTGAAGAGTCACCCGCCGTCGCCCCCGAGACGCCCGACACGCCTGAGGTCAAGACTCGGCCTGCGACCTCACGGTCGAGGAAGGCCGCGGTGAGCGGGGCAACGGCCGGCCTCGACGGCGATGCCGTCAGCCCGGCGAGCGAACCGGCTACGGGCAGCGAGTCCAAGCCGGCGAGGAAGAAGTCTACGAAGAAGAAGTCCTCCAAGACCAAGTCCCCCAAGACCGAGTCCGGGTCGGCGCCGGAGGCAGATGACGCGACCGAGGTCGCGACCGCCCTGGTCTTCCAGCCGCCGGAGCAGACCGCCGCACCCTCCCGCAAACGCGGTCGTGCCGGCGACGACCCGGCCACGGGCACCCCGCCTGAGGCGTCGGCCGAGGCCGGCGACGAGGCCCAATCCGACGCTCAGGAGGACGGCGACGACCCCGAGGGCGGGTCCGGTGCCGCGCGCCGGCGCCGTCGCCGTGGCGGCCGACGTCGTCGCAAGTCGGGAGACTCGAGCGCGGCGGCCGAGGAGTCCACCGAGAACCAGTCGGACGAGGCGTCCGAGGAGCGTGACGAGGAGTCCACGGGCGAGGGCACCACGCGCCGCCGTCGTCGACGCCGCCGCGCAGGAGAGTCCGGTGGTGAGAACGGAGACGATCCCCAGAACACCGTGACGCGGGTGCGGAAGGGGCGCCCCGCGGAGGACCAGATCACCGCCATGTCGGGCTCGACGCGACTGGAGGCGAAGAAGCAGCGCCGGCGTGAGGGCCGCGAGGCCGGCCGGCGTCGTGCGCCGATCGTCAGCGAGGCAGAGTTCCTGGCGCGCCGCGAGTCGGTCGAGCGGGTCATGGTCATCCGTCAGATCCAGGACGTCATCCAGATCGCCGTCCTCGAGGACAAGGTGCTCGTCGAGCACTATGTCGCCCGTGAGTCTCAGACCTCGCTGATCGGCAACGTCTACCTCGGCCGGGTGCAGAACGTCCTGCCGTCCATGGAGGCCGCCTTCATCGACATCGGCAAGGGCCGCAACGCGGTGCTCTACGCCGGCGAGGTCAACTGGAGCGCGCTCGGCCACCCTGAGGGGCAGCCGCGCAAGATCGAGTCGGTGCTCTCGTCGGGGCAGTCAGTGATGGTGCAGGTCACCAAGGACCCGGTCGGACACAAGGGTGCCCGGCTGACCTCCCAGATCAGCCTGGCCGGTCGGTTCCTGGTCTACGTGCCCGACGGCACGACGAGCGGCATCTCGCGCAAGCTCCCCGACACCGAGCGCAACCGGTTGAAGACCCTGCTCAAGGACATCGTCCCGGACAGTGCCGGCGTGATCGTCCGCACGGCCGCCGAGGGGGCCTCCGAGGAGGAGCTCACCCGGGACGTCGAGCGGCTCAAGGCGCGGTGGGAGGACATCGAGCGCAAGTCGAAGGGCGGCGCCCCTCAGTTGCTGTACGGCGAGCCCGACCTCACCCTCAAGGTGGTCCGCGACCTGTTCACCGAGGACTTCACCAGTCTCGTCATCCAGGGAGACGACGCCTGGGACACGGTCCAGGCGTACGTCACGCACGTCGCGGCGGATCTCGAGGAGCGCCTCAAGCGCTATGACGTCCCGGAGTCGGGCGCCGACGTGTTCGCGGCGTACCGGATCGACGAGCAGATCGCCAAGGGGCTCGACCGCAAGGTCTGGCTGCCCTCGGGGGGCTCCCTGGTCATCGACCGCACCGAGGCCATGACCGTCGTCGACGTCAACACGGGGAAGTTCACCGGAAGCGGCGGCAACCTCGAGGAGACGGTCACCAAGAACAACCTCGAGGCCGCCGAGGAGATGGTGCGCCAGCTCCGCTTGCGCGACATCGGCGGGATCATCGTCATCGACTTCATCGACATGGTGCTCGAGTCCAACCGCGACCTGGTGCTCCGGCGGCTGGTCGAGTGCCTGGGCCGAGACCGCACCCGGCACCAGGTGGCCGAAGTGACGTCACTCGGCCTGGTGCAGATGACTCGCAAGCGGATCGGGACCGGTCTGCTCGAGGCGTTCAGCGAGCCCTGCGAGCACTGCGGTGGCCGCGGCCTGCGGCAGCTGGACGCGCCGGTGGAGCCCAAGCGCCCCGAGGACGAGTCGCGTCGAGGTGGGCGCCGTAGCCGCGGCGGACGAGGCCGCGCCGAGCCCGCGCCGGCCAAGCCGTCGGTGCCGTCCCCCAAGGACGTGGCCGCAGCCGCCAAGGCGGCTGAGAACAGTGAGCCGCGCGCACCGGCGGACGACCCGTCCCAGCCCGCCACACCAGCCACTCCGGAAGAGCACCTGGCGCTGGGGCCCGACGAGCCGACCACACCGCTCGAGGAGTCCTCGGCAGCCCCCGAGGAGTCGGCCACGGTCGTGCCTGCGACTCCCGAGCCGGAGGGGGAGGTGGAGCCTCCGACGGCGTCCGAGGCCGAGCAGCCGGTCCAGACCTCAGCCGGCCCGCCTGTGGAGGCGCCGGAGCCAGTGACGGTGGTGACGCGGACCCGTCGGCGCAGCGCCAGCCGACCGGCCGGGCCGCCTTCGTCCGAGGCGTCGTCGTCGGCCTCGAACTCCGAGAATCCCGCTCAACCAGGAGGGATCGGCGCACCCGCCGGGTCAACTGACCCCGACCCGGGTACGCCCCAGGTCGAGCCTGTTCACGACGCCGAGGCGCCGGTCGTCGAGCACGTTCCGGTGAAGAAGCGTGGCGCCCGCAAGCGCTGACCTTAGCCATGCGTGACTAGTCACTCTGGGTAGAAGTCTCACCCGTCCGGCTCGGTGTGCTCCATTCCAACCGATTCCGGCTCCCTGCGACTTAGCGTTCGTCCGACGGCCCGTCCCCTTGGGCCGCTCACTGACGCTCGCTAAGGAGACTCGGGAATGCTGAAGCCCACTCACCCAGCACGGAGGCGCCTCGCTGCGCTCCCCGTGCTGCTGCTCGTCGTGCTGTTGGGGCAGTCCATGACGCCGTCGCCGGCCGCAGCGCTCAACGCGCCCGGTGGGCTGTCCCCGGCCGGTGAGGTCGTGAACGAGATTCCCGTGCTCTCGTGGACGTCGGTCTCGAACGCGACGGCGTACAACGTCGAGGTCTCCGCAAGCCCGAGCTTCAGCCCCACCCTCTGGAAGTCCCGCACCTCGAATATCGCGGCCGTGCCGACCGTGCCGCTGCCGCCCGGCCAGCTCTACTGGCGGGTGCGTGCCAGCAAGGGCACCACCTACAGCACCTGGTCCGAGGGCGACTTCGAGCGCACCTCGGACGCCGGGCCGCTCGACCTGGTGCCGGCCGACGGTGCCACCATCGCGGTACCCGACGAGCCCACCATCGTCTCGTGGGGGCGCGTCTCCGGTGCCGCCAGCTACACGGTGCAGGTCTCGACCTCCTCCGACCTGGTCGGCGCGACCTCGGCCACGGTCAAGGGCAACTCCTACCTCGCCCCCGCCCTCACCCCGCAGACCACCTACTACTGGCGGGTGAAAGCCAACCTGTCCACCGCCGTCTCCACCGAGTGGTCGCTGACCAACAGCCTCATCGTCGGTGAGCTGCCTCAGCCCACGCTCGAGTCGCCGGCCGACTCGGTTGCGGTCCCGGTGCAGGACGTGACGCTTGACTGGGACCCGGTGGTCGGCGCGGCGTCGTACGCGCTTCAGGTCAGCACCAACGCCTCCTTCACCTCCTACGTCGCGAACCTGTCCAAGGTGACCGGCACCAGCTACACGCCGACGACGACCTGGAAGGAAGGGCGCTACTACTGGCGAGTGCGCCCCGTCGACGCCCAAGGCTTCTCGCCCGACTGGTCCGAGGCCGAGGTCTGGACCTTCAGCCGGTCGTGGACCGCGCAGCCGACGCTGGAGTACCCGATCGGTGGCGCCACGGTCGGCGACCCGTTCTTCTACCAGTGGACCCCCGTCACGCTCGCCGATCGGTACTCACTCGAGCTGAGCACCCACCCGAACTTCGGCCCCGGCGACGTCATCGACGTGTGCTCGACCGTGCTGACCACGTACACCCCCGATGGCGCCGGGGACTGCTACCCGCAGGCCGACGGCACGTACTACTGGCGCGTCATCGCCCAGGACAACCCAGGTCAGGGCCGTACGGCCGCGGCCTCGGCACAGGTCGGCAGCTTCACCTACACCAGCCCGCGGCCGACCTACCTCTCGCCGGCCAACGGCGCGACCACCAGCCTGCCGACGCTGTCGTGGGCGCCGGTCAACGGCGCGGCCAAGTACATCGTCAGCATCGACCCCGTCGCCGAGGGCCAGGCGGGGGGCGGCACGTTCTTCACCACCGCCACCTCGTTCACGCCTCGCTCCGCGCTGGTCCCTGGCGTGCAGTACCGCTGGGAGGTCCGCACGCAGTCCGTCAGCGGCCGCCGCGGGTCTGTGACCCCTGTCGGCAGCCAGCGCACCTTCACGGTGTCGGCTGCCGCGGCACCGACGGCCAGTACCCCGGACCCCCTCGGCTCGCCGGTCTCCTCCGCGCGCTTCCCCACGTTGAAGTGGAAGTCGGTCGTGAATGCCGACTTCTACAAGATCCAGGTTCGCCCGGTCGGGACTACCTCCTGGACCTACCTGGACGACGTGTTCTTCACGCCCGCCGGTGAGGACGACACCACCGACTGGCTCACCCCGGGGACCTACCAGTGGCGGGTCGAGGCCTATGACGCCGGTGCGCTGCTGAGCGCCTCGGCCTTCACCTCGACGTTCACGATCACCTCGATCGCACCGGCCACCGGCCTCAAGGTCGGCATGACCGGACAGTCGCTGGGCTCAGCCGGCACGTCCTGCTCGGTGGTGGCTCCCGCCAGCTGCGAGTCCTTGCGGCAGACGCCGGTCTTCGGCTGGAACGCCGACCCCGAGGCGGCTTTCTACAAGATCTTCGTCGCCAAGGACGCTGCGCTCACCACCATGGTCACGGGCTACCCCCTGTTCGTCGAGAGCAGTCGCCTGGCGCCGCTCTCGGCGATGGCGGAGAGCCTGGCCTCCGGCACGTACTACTGGTACGTGCAGCCGTGCCGCGCCGCGAACAAGTGCGCCACCCTGGGTACCGCGACCAGCTCGTTCACGAAGACGTCGAAGCCGGTTCAGCTGCAGAGCCCGGCTGACGAGGCCACCGTGACCGACGAGGTCTCGTTCGCGTGGCGGGACTACCTGGCCACCAACCTCGACGCGACGGCGTCACCGGTGGTGGGCGGCTCCAACGCGCACACGGTGGCACCGCGCAGCGAGGCCCGGCAGTACCGCATCCAGGTCTCGGCGACCGCGGCGTTCACGACCACGATCGACAACCTGGTCGTGGACCAGGCCGCCTACGTGCCGTTCTCCGCGACCTACCCCGAGGGCGACCTGTACTGGCGGGTGCAGGCGATCGACGGCACGAGCAACGCCTTGAGCTGGAGCGACACGTTCCACCTGGTGAAGGCCTCGACCGCGGCCGTGCCGACGAGCCCGGTGGGCGACACCGTCGAGTCGGGGACCCCCGTGCTCCGGTGGGAGGCCCGCCCCTTCGCCGCGAGCTACAAGATCGAGGTGTTCAGGAACGACGACACCGCGGGCGCCTCGACCAACCGGGTCGTCTCGGCCATCTCGAAACAGGCTGCCTACGTCCCGACGACACCGCTGCCGGTCTCGGACTCGGCCTACCGCTGGCGGGTTCGCACGGTGGACGTCAAGGGTCGCCTGGGTCCGTGGTCCAGCCTCACCGGCGCCGGGGCGCGCTTCACCGTGGCCGGTGCTCCGGTGACGCTGGTCGCCCCCTCGGGCGGGGACTACGTCGCCGCCAAGGAGGGTCTGTTCTCCTGGGAGTCGGTGCCTGATGCGTCCGCCTACAAGATCCTGCGGCGCAAGGTGGGGGCCACCTCGGCCTCGAGCACGAAGACCTCAGCCCTGAGCTGGGCTCCGACCTCCGCCTTCCGCACCGGCAACTGGCAGTGGCGGGTCAGCAGTCTCGACGCGGCCGGCAAGGTGCTGGAGTCCTCGTCGTGGCGCAACTTCAAGGTCGACGCCACGGCACCGAAGGTCAAGACGAACACGCCGACCCGCGGGGTGCCGAAGGGCACGAACTTCGTGGTGACGTTCAGTGAGCCGGTCCGGAACGTGGACGACACCACGTTCACGATCAAGGCGGTGGGCAGCAGCAACACCCTGAACGCGAACGTGAACGTGGCCGGCGACCGGATGAAGGCGACCCTCAATCCGAACTCGGCGCTGACTGCCGGCAAGAAGTACCTCGTCAAGCTGACCACCGACATCACCGACGACCAGGGCAACCCGATGGCGCGTGCGTTCACCTGGACCGTCACGGCGAAGTAGGTAACCCGCCGGGACGTTGCGGACTCGCGACGGAGCGCAGTACCGTCCTCACCAGGCGTCCGGCGGCACACCGCGAAGGGGATTCTCGTGGCTGAGCACAAGGGGAAGCGCGAGGCATTGCTCCGCGAGGCCCGTCAGCTGTTCTACGACCGAGGTATTCGTGCTGTGGGCGTGGACACGGTCGCTGCCGAGTCGGGAGTCTCGAAGATGACGCTGTACTCCTACTTCGGGTCGAAGGACGGACTGATCGTTGCCTGCCTGGACAGCGTCGACGAACGCTACCTGCTCTGGCTCCAGGAACGGGTTGCCGAAGCCTCGATCACGCCTGCAGAGCAGATCCTCGGAATATTCGATGCCCTCAAGGCTTGGTTTGAGAAGCCGACTTTCCGTGGATGTGTCTTCGTGAACGCCACCGTCGAGTTGGCTGATCCAGAGCATCCGGCGCGCGGGACGATCCTCAACCACAAGCACCGGATGCGCGAGTGGATCACCGTCCTGGCTACTGAGGCCGGCCTGAGCGAGCCGGCAGCCGTCGGGGCACACGTCATGCTCCTGATGGAGGGGGCCATCGTCACGGCGCTGGTCGATCAGGATCCCACCGCCGCAGACCGCGGAAAAGACCTCGCGCGATACGTCGTTGCCGCCCACTCCGGCGCGGTTGCCGTCAGCGCCTGATCGACTGTCCTGGACCCTTGATCCGCGGACTCCCCTTCCCTCCTGGTGACCGGGCCCGATGCCTCCGGACCGGTGATCGTCAAGACCGCCCCATGGCTCCTCGACCGATCGTTCCGGTGCTGGTACGGAATGGACTCGCGTTGGTCGATCAGATCGCTTGACCCTGTGTCAAATCCTTTGTTATACAGACCTGTACGAAATGGCTTCGTGGCACCGTGGCAACCGGGAGGAACGCATTGGTCAACGCGACGGCTGAGGACCAGGTCACCGTAGAGCGCCGGTTGCCTGCGGCGATCATCACCTTGAATCTGCCCGATCAGCGCAACCCGTTGTCCGTCGCACTGATGCGAGCGCTGAGCAATGAGCTCAAGGTCCTCGCGAAAGACGACGAGATTCGCGTCGTCGTGATCAGGGGCGCGGGCAAGATCTTCTCCTCGGGCCATAATCTTCGCGAGATGACTGACCGCGCGCTCGAGGAACAGCGCCAGGTTTTCGATGTGTGCACCGAGATGATGCAGACCGTTCAGCAGATCCCTCAGCCCGTGATCGCTCAGGTCCACGGCGTCGCGGCGGCAGCTGGCTGTCAGCTGGTCGCGACGTGTGACCTTGCCGTGGCCGCAGACTCCACCCGGTTCCTGACACCAGGAGTGCGCATCGGTCTGTTCTGCTCCACTCCGATGGTGGCGCTCAGTCGCAACGTCGGACGCAAGCGTGCGATGGAGATGCTGCTCACCGGTGAGCCGATCGACGCCGCTACCGCCCTTGAGTGGGGTCTGATCAACAGGGCGGTCCCGGCGGATCAGCTCGAAGCTGAAGTCTGGAAGTTCGTCGAGAAGCTGGCGGCGTCGAGCCCCTTGACCATGGGAATCGGCAAGCAGGCGTTCTACGAGCAGATCGATGTCCCACAGGCGCAGGCCTACACCCTCATGTCGGAGACGATGGCGACCAACGCTGTCGCCTGCGACGCACAGGAAGGCATCGACGCGTTCCTCACGAAGCGCGAACCCAGATGGCAGGGCAAGTAGTGTCCGCAGTCGCCGATGTCGATGATCCACCGGCAGATCACGCGACATCGGAGCCGACCAGGAGAACAGCGGCCATCATGCACAACGACGTCTTCGGCGTCATACGGCCAGGAGCGTTGCCCGTCGGAACGGTCTTCCCGGGATCGATGGTCATCTTCGGCGCGACGCATTTCCTGCCTCGCGCATCGCCGACTTCGTGATGATGACGCCCGCGGCTGCATGGGCGCGGGCGCCAACCGTCGACACCGCCCCTCGATCTCTCCTCGGCGGGGCCGGCCGGCCCTCCCGGATGGCGACCTCAAGTCACGCTGGAGTCAGCGTCAGCAGTGACCTAGCAACAACCACTCAACGAAAGGTCGTCGAATGCCCACGGAACTGGCTGAAGCGGCGATGCTGCTGTACCCGCGCATCCGCAAGTCGCCGTACTTCTACGCCGCTCGCAAGCACGGTGTCGCCATCTACAGCGTCTACAACCACATGTACATCCCGCGGCACTTCGGAGATCCCGTAGCGGAGTACTGGAACCTTCTCACCAACGTCAACCTCACCGACGTCGGGGTCGAGCGCGCGATCGAGATCACGGGGCCGGATGCCTTCACCTTCACCAATCGACTGGTGACTCGAGACCTCAACAAGTGCGAGGTCGGGCAGTGCAAGTACACGTTCATCACCGATGCGGCTGGCGGGATCATCAACGATCCTGTCCTGCTTCGTCTCGGTGAGAACCACTTCTGGTTGACTCTCGCAGACAGCGACGGCCTTCTGTGGGCAAAGGGTCTCGCGGTCAACAGCGGCCTGGATGTCACCATCTCCGAACCCGACATGGGACCGCTCCAGGTCCAGGGGCCGAAGTCGATCAACCTGATGGTCGATCTTTTCGGTGAGTCGATCCGGGACATCGACTACTACCGCCTCGCCGAGCACACCCTGGACGGAATGCGTGTGCTCGTATCGAGGACCGGGTACACCGCAGAACTCGGATACGAGATCTATCTCTTCGACGCAACCAGGCATGGCTCGGCGCTGTGGGAGCGTGTTGTCGCAGCCGGTGTTCCCTACGACCTCGGCGTCGGCGGGGTCTGCCACATCCGTCGCATCGAGGCCGGCATCCTTGCGTACGGCGCGGATGCTGACCTGTCGACGAACCCCTACGAGGTTGGCTTGGGCTATCCCTGGATGGTCAGCCTGGACAAGGAGGGTGGGTTCGTCGGGGATGAGGCGTTGCGCGCGATCAAGGAATCGGGAGTATCCCGACGCCTCGTCGGGCTCACGATCGATGGCGCGCCGCTGGGCTCATACAACGATGGAACCATGGTCGATCCGTATCCAGTGGTGAACGACAGCGACGTCATCGGGCACGTGATGTCGGCCTGCCACTCGCCTCGACTCGACCAGAACATCGGCATGGTCATCCTGCCGAAGGACGACGCCGTCGTGGGCATGACCCATGACGTGATCGTTGACGGTGAAACACGACAGGGAGTCGTCGCGAACACGCCCTTCATCGACAGCATGAAGGAGACGCCTCGACAGGCAAGCAGAGCAGGGGGAAGCGCGAAGTGACCGCATCGGATCTGCCCTTCAAGCGCTTGCGAGAACGGTAGCTCTTGTCGCGGCGCCGGCCGTGTGCTCGGCGGCGCGAGCGCCGTGTGGTCGGCACACCCGCCGAGGCGATTCTGAAGATCCAGGACGACGAAGGATGCGATTCGGATGCACATGCCGATGATCGGCCGACCTCGGCCACGCTGGCGCACAACGGAAGGGATCCAACGATGACCGAAGCGATCGCGATCGTCGGTGGAGATGCGGCGGGGATGAGCGCCGCCTCCCTCATCGCACGATCCGGCGAAGATGCCACCGTCACGGTCTTCGAGCGCGCTGGCGTCAACTCATACGCTGCCTGCGGCCTGCCGTACTACGTGGCCGGAGACATTCACGACCCGAGCACCTTGCTCGTGCGGGATCCGTCCTACTTCACCAGCAAGCGTGTCGACCTCCGGCTCCGCCACGAGGTGATCGACCTCGATACGTCTGGCTGTTCGGTCACTGTCTTTGATCGGGTGAGGTCGACCTCGTATCAACATCACTACGACAAGCTCCTGCTCGCCGTTGGTGCGAGCGCGATCGTGCCGCCTGTCGCCGGAGGCGGGGCGGCCAATGTGTTCAGCATCCGGCACTATGAGGACGCCACCGCCCTCGTGCAGCACCTCGAGCAGCACAAGCCACGCCGCTGCACCGTGATCGGGGCGAGCTACCTGGGCCTCGAGATGGCCGAAGCATTGCGTGCGCAGGGACTCGAGGTCATCGTCGCAGAGGGCGCCCATCACGTGTTTCCAGCGATGGATTCAGACGTCGCCGACGTCATCCACTCTGAGCTCGTCGCACAGGGGACCGAGGTCCGCCTTGGTGAGCCCGTCATCGATCTCGAGCAAGGCGACGACGGACTGATCCGCGCTGTTCGAACGTCCACCGCTCGTTGGGAGTGTGACCTGGTCGTACTCGGTCTGGGGGCATCACCGAACATCGATCTTGCCCGCAAGGGAGGGATCGACATCGATCGGACTGGCGCGATCGCGACGACTGACAACATGCTGACGAACGTCGACAACGTCTGGGCCGCGGGCGACTGCGTGTCGACGACCCACCTGGTCACGGGAGCGACCGTGTGGATTCCCCTCGGCCCGGCAGCCAACAAGCAGGGTCGCGTTGCGGGATCGGCGATGATTGGTCAGTCAGCGCGGTTCGGCGGAGTCGTGGGCACGAGCCTGGTCAAGGTCTTCGATCTCGAGGTCGGACGGACCGGCGTGACCGAGACCGAGGCACGGAGGTTGGGAATGGAGGTCGCGTCGACAACCATCACCGCGGATGACATTGCGCACTACTACCCGGGGGCCAGGAAGACCACCGTCAAGATGGTCGCCGATGCGACGACGAGTCGGTTGCTTGGCGCTCAGATTGTGGGGCGTGCGGGGGTGCCCGGTAGGACCAATGTGGTTGCGACTGCCCTCCACGCCGGAATGACGGTGGGCGATCTTGCCGATCTCGACCTTGGATACGCACCACCGTTCGCCCCGGTCTGGGATCCGCTGCTCGTCGCTGCGAACCGCTTGGGCTCGACGATGAGGGGCAGTACGCGGTGACGGATCTGACATCAGGCAGTGGCCACGGCGCTCTCGACAACGGCCCTGAGCCCAACTTCGACGTCCTGACGCCACTGTCATTCTTGGACCGGTCATCGCGAGTGCACGCCTCCCGGATCGCCGTCGTCGACAGGGACGCGCAATACACCTATGCCGAATGGCATCAGCGCGCCATGGGTCTTGCTGGATATCTTCGCTCACTCGGCGTCAGCCGCCATGATCGAGTGGCCGTGATGGCAGGCAACAGCGAGCCGATGTTGCTTGCGCACTTCGCGGTCCCGATGGCGGGCGCCGACCTGGTGGCAATCAATACCAGGCTGAGTCCCCGCGAGGTCGACGACATCCTCGAGCACTCCGGAGCACGGGTCGCCCTTGTCTCACCCGAGCTCATCGAGAGCTTGGCGGCCCGTCCGGGCTTGATTCGTGTCGTACTGGACACCGACTTCTTGGGCGCCCTTGATCGAGGATCCGAGGCGCATGCCGGATGGCGTGTCGAAGACGAGCGTGAGTCGATCTCGATCAACTACACATCCGGGACGACCGGCCGACCGAAAGGCGTGGTCTACCACCATCGCGGCGCCTATCTCAATGCCCTCGCGATGGCCCTTGATCATGGACTCAACGCCGACAGCACCTACCTCTGGACGTTGCCGATGTTCCATTGCAACGGTTGGTGCTATCCGTGGGCCACGGTCGCCGTCGGTGCGCGCAACTACTGTGTCCCACGCATCGATCCCCAGCAGATCTGGGACCTCTGCTCATCGGGCGAAGTAACCCATCTCTGTGCAGCGCCGACGGTACTCACGATGCTGGCCGAGTCGGAGTTTTCCACTGCCATCGACAAGCCCGTTCGTATCGTCACGGCGGGTGCGCCTCCCTCGCCGACCATCATTCAGCGGATGGAAGACTTCGGGTTCGTCGTTGACCACGTCTACGGGCTGACCGAGACCTACGGGCCGTTCACCGTCAACGTCACGCACCAGGGGGTGCACGCACCCGAGGACCTCGGCCGTTCCCGGGTGCGCGCGAGACAGGGCTTCGCCAATGTGGCGGCAGGCCTCGTCGAGGTGCGCGACGACGACGGCACTCGGGTCCCCGCAGATGGCCAGACCTTGGGCGAAGTGTGCATGCGAGGCAACGCCGTGATGACTGGTTACCTCGACGACCCCGGGGCGACCAGCAAGGCATTCGAGGGTGGATGGTTCCACTCAGGCGACATCGGCGTGGTCCATCCCGACGGCCAGATCGAACTCCGGGACCGCAAGAAGGACCTCATCATCTCTGGGGGTGAGAACATCAGCACCGTCGAGGTCGAGCAGGTCGTCGTCCAGCACCCTGCCGTCGTTGAGTGCGCGGTGGTCGCGCAGCCGGACGAGCGTTGGGGGGAGGTCCCGGTTGCCTTCGTGACCCTCCGCCAGGGAGCAACCGTCACCGATGTCGAGTTGCGGGCGCACTGCCGCGACCGGCTCGCGCATTTCAAGTGCCCCGCACGGTTTGTCTTCAGTGAGCTACCGAAGACAGCGACCGGGAAGATCGTCAAGACCGAGCTCCGAGACCGAGCCCGCGAGCTGGCCACTGGGCCCGCTGATGCTCATTCCTGATCCCAGAACCCATCCGGCCGATGGGTCACGTAGTTGAGCCGGGCTACCAGCCGCCAGAGCAGCGTTTCGCGGCCAGTCTCCGTGAGTCCCGCTCCCGTTTTGCGGAGCACACCGAGGATCCGTACTATTGACCCTCGGTGTGCTTCCGCATGCCTCCCTGTGGTGTGCCAAGGCCATCCCCCGTCCGACCAGCGATGCGTGGGGACCGGCGCGCAGCCGCGGGCCCGTGATCGTGAAGTGTTCCGAGGAGAGTGAGTCGCCGTGTACGCCATCGTGCGCAGTGGCAGCAAGCAGCAGAAGGTTGCCGTCGGCGACGTCATCGAGATCGACCGCGTCGACACCGGGGTGGGCGAGACGCTCACGCTCCCGATCATCATGGTGGTCGACGGCGAGTCCGTGACTACCGCCGGCCTCGACAAGGCATCGGTGACCGCGGAGGTGCTCGGCGCCACCAAGGGACCGAAGATCGTCATCCAGAAGTTCAAGAACAAGACCGGCTACAAGAAGCGACAGGGTCACCGCCAGAAGTACACCCAGGTCAAGGTCACCGACATCTCCCTGTGAGCCCCGCTCCTCCCAGGCTCGATCACGAAGGATTGAACTCATGGCACACAAGAAGGGCGCCGCGTCCACCAGGAACGGTCGCGACTCCAACTCCCAGCGCCTCGGCGTCAAGCGCTTCGGTGGCCAGTTGGTCAACGCCGGCGAGATCATCGTGCGTCAGCGCGGCACCCACTTCCACCCGGGCAGCGGCGTCGGCCGCGGAGGCGACGACACGCTCTTCGCGCTGGTGGCCGGCAACGTGGAGTTCGGGACCCGGCGTGGTCGCCGCGTCGTGAACATCGTTCCTGGCGAGTGATCTGACGCAACTCCGCAGGGCGTCCCTCCTGGGGCGCCCTTTCGGGTTTCCGGACCCGTAGCCCGCCGCTCTCCAGAAAGGTGAGGTCGTGGCCGTTCCGACGTTCATCGACCGGGTGACGCTGCACGTCAGCGCCGGTAGCGGTGGCAACGGCGTGGCCTCGGTGCATCGCGAGAAGTTCAAGCCGCTGGGTGGTCCCGACGGGGGCAACGGCGGGCCGGGCGGCTCGGTCATCCTCAGGGTCGACCCGGACGTGACGACCCTGATCGACTACCACCACAGCCCTCACCGACGAGCCGAGCTCGGTGGGCACGGCGCGGGCGGGCACCGCAACGGCAGCCACGGTCAGGATCTCGTCCTGCCTGTGCCCGACGGGACGCTGGTCACCGACAGCAGCGGCAGCGTCCTGGCTGACCTGGTCGGCGCCGGCACCGAGATGGTCATCGCCGCCGGTGGCCGTGGCGGCCTCGGCAATGCGGCGCTGGCGAGCTCCAAGCGCAAGGCCCCCGGCTTCGCTCTGCTCGGCGAGCCCGGCGACGAGCTCGACATCGTGCTGGAGCTCAAGGTCGTCGCCGACATCGGGCTCGTGGGATTCCCGAGCGCCGGCAAGTCCTCGCTGATCGCGGCGATCTCGCGAGCGCGGCCCAAGATCGCCGACTACCCGTTCACCACTCTGGTGCCCAACCTCGGGGTGGTGCGTGCCGGGGACACGACGTACACGGTCGCCGACGTGCCGGGGCTCATCGAGGGTGCGGCGGACGGGCGAGGGCTCGGCCACGACTTCCTGCGTCACATCGAACGGTGTGCCGCTTTGGTGCACGTCGTCGATACCGCCACCATCGAGCCCGGGCGCAACCCGGTCGACGACCTCGACGTGATCGAGGGCGAGCTGACGAGGTACGGCGGTCTCGAGGACCGCCCCCGCCTCGTGGCGCTCAACAAGGTGGACGTGCCCGATGGGGCCGACATCGCCGACATGGTGGCCGAGGATCTCCAGGAGCGCGGCCTGCGGGTCTTCCCGGTCTCGGCCGCGTCCGGTCAGGGTCTGCGTGAGCTGACCTTCGCGATGGCCGAGCTGGTCGAGCGCACGCGCCGCGAGCGGCCGGCCGCCGAGGCCGAGCGCATCGTGCTGCGTCCGCGATCGGCCGACGGCGGCGACGACTTCGCTGTCGCCGCGACGGCCGACGGCTGGCGGGTCACAGGACGCAAGCCCGAACGCTGGGTACGCCAGACCGACTTCGCCAACGACGAGGCCGTCGGCTTCCTCGCGGACCGGCTGAACCGGCTGGGTGTGGAGTCACGGCTCCTCGACCTCGGGGCGGTCGAGGGCGAGGCGGTCATCATCGGCCCCGGGGACAACGCGGTGGTCTTCGACTTCCGTCCCGGGATCGACGCAGGTGCCGAGGCTCTCGGCCGACGCGGCGAGGACCACCGCTTCGAGGAGGCGCGCCCCGCGGCCAAGCGCCGCCAGGACATCCAGGAGGCGCTGCCGCAGCGTGGCGACGGGGAGACCCGCGCCGACGTCGCTCGGCGGGTCGACCGGGTGGGGCCCCGCTCGTATGAGATCGGTGGACCCGACGACCCCGATCGGTTGGACGAGGACCCGCGCGCATGAGCCGCGACACGGTGCGTGCCGCGCGTCGCGTCGTGGTCAAGATCGGGTCGTCGTCGCTGACGACTGCGGCAGGCGGGATCGACCCGACGCGGGTGCGGGCGCTGGTCGACCAGCTGGCGGCCCTGCGCATCCGCGGCGCCGAGGTCGTGCTCGTGTCGTCGGGGGCGATCGCGGCCGGACTGGCGCCGCTCGGCCTGGCGCGAAGGCCACGCGGGCTGGCCAGCCAGCAGGCGGCCGCCTCCGTCGGCCAGGGACTGCTCGTGCACCGATACACCGAGGAGCTCGCGCGACACGACCTGGTGGCCGGACAGGTCCTCCTGACCGTCGACGACGTCACCCGTCGCTCGCACTACCGGAACGCCTACCAGACCTTCGCGAAGCTCCTCGAGCTCGGTGTCCTACCGATCGTCAACGAGAACGACACGGTCGCCACGACCGAGATCCGGTTCGGCGACAACGACCGACTTGCCGCACTGGTGGCCCACCTGGTGCACGCGGACCTCCTGGTCCTCCTCAGCGACGTCGACGGCCTCTACGACGGGCACCCGTCGTTGCCGGGCTCGCAGCTGATGTCGTGCGTGGCCACGGAGGCCGACCTCGCGAACGTGAAGATCGGCCGCGCGGGAGCTGCCGGGGTCGGCACCGGCGGTATGCACACCAAGCTCGAGGCGGCCCGCATCGCCACCGGGGCCGGGATCCCGGTAGTGCTCACCTCGGCCGCGCTCGCCTCGGCGGCGCTGGCGGGCGAGGAGACCGGCACCCTCTTCCTCCCCACGGGACGCCGGCGGCCCACCCGCCTGCTGTGGCTGGCCCACGCGACCGAGCCGCGCGGTGCCCTGGTGCTCGACGCTGGTGCCGTTCGCGCGGTCACCGAGCGCCGCGCCTCGCTGCTGGCGGCGGGGATCACCGACGTCCGCGGAAGCTTCGTGGCCGGCGACCCGGTCGACCTGGTGGATCCCGAGAGCCGGTCGGTCGCGCGGGGCCTGGTCAACTTCGACGCCGACGAGCTGCCCGCACTGCTCGGGCGCTCCTCGCACGACCTGAAGCGCGAGCTGGGGGCGGCCTACGAGCGAGAGGTCGTCCATCGTGACGACCTGGTGCTGCTGACGTGACGAGGGCCCGATGATCGACCTACCGACGGAGGACTCACAGCCACGGGACCCCGAACCGCTCTCCCCGACCGACGCGGAGCGTGCCGAGGAGGCCGAGTTCCTGCGCTGGTACGGGCCCTGGGACTCGTTGGACCCCGATGGTCTCCGCGACCTGATGGCTGGTTTCCCGCGGACCTGGTGGATCGTCGGCGGCTGGGCGATCGAGGCGTTCACGGGGTGGCCCCGCGAGCACGAGGACGTCGACCTGTCGATCCTGTCGTGCGACGTCGCGGCGTTCCGGGCGCACCTGGGTGACGACTGGACGCCCTGGAGCAACCGGGGCGGCACGCTGCGGCCGCTCAGCGACCTGCACACGGAGGTGCTCGACGTCGCGAGCCAGATCTGGGTACGTCGCAACGCGGCCGCACCCTGGGTCCTGGACCTTCCGCTCACCCCGGATCGCGAGGGGCTCTGGACGAACAAGCGGCTGCCGGACCATGTCGCGCCGGTCGAGGAGGTGACCTGGGTCGCCGACGACGGCATCCGCTATCTCGCACCGGAGATCGTGCTGCTCTTCAAGGCCGGACAGGACCGCCCGAAGGACCGACGCGACCTACGGGTGTCGTGGCCGCTGCTGTCGGTGGCCCAGCGGTCGTGGCTGACGCGGTCGCTCGTCCCGGCCTACGGTGCGGGCCACGCCTGGTTGCCGCTCGTGGCGGCCCTGGACGAGTAATCCGCGCGACAACGCGGGGGCGACGCGCCTACCGTGGAGGGGTGCGACCATCCCAGCCCACGACGACGCCGGACCTCTCCGGCGCTGCCGTCCCGCACTGACAGCAACCAGCCCCGGAGCCGACTCCGGGGCTGATGTGCCTCCTGAGGCGGCTCCGCCGTACTCCAGGAGGACCCGATGAGCCACTCTCCGGCTAGTCGCGACCACCGCGACCTCAACCACGACGTGCAGCTGTTCGCCACCGATCCGCTCGCGGGATCCGGGCTGCCGCTGTGGCTGCCCGACGGTGCGGTCGTCCGCTCCGAGCTCGAGCGGCTCGCCGGCGACCTGGCGCGGGCCGACGGGTGCGTGGAGGTGCGCACCCCGGTGCTCGGGAAGCGGGCGCTCTTCGAGCGCTCGGGCCACTGGGCGAAGTTCAGCGACGACATGTTCCCGCCGATGCAGGTCGGCGGCGACGAGCTCGTGCTGCGACCGGCCAACTGCCCGCATCACGCGCTGGTCTACTCCGCCTCGCCACACTCCTACCGCGAGCTGCCGCTGCGCCTGCACGAGGTCGGCTCGATGTTCCGGGCCGAGCGATCCGGGGTGCTGTCGGGGTTGAGCCGGGTGCGGCAGATCAGCCTCGACGACACCCATGTCTTCGCCCGACCCGACCAGGTGGCCGAGGAGGCGGCGCGGGCCCTGCGGTCGGCGCTGCGCGCCCAGGAGATCCTCGGGCTTCCCGTCGAATTCGTACGCCTGTCACGGCGCGGTGAGGGGGCGTCCTACCTCGGTTCCCACAGTCAATGGGACGCCGCCGAGCGAGCACTGGCCGAGGCCGCCCGGGCAGTGGACCTGCGAGGGGCGCTGCTGGTCCAGGCGCCGGGCGAGGCGGCGTTCTACGGCCCGAAGCTGGACCTCCAGGTCCGCGACGGCCGTGGCCATGAGGAGACCATCGCGACCGTGCAGCTCGACTTCGTGCAGCCCGAGCGCTTCGACCTGCGCTATGACGCTGCCGACGGCTCGCGGCCGCAGGTGGTGATGATCCATCGGGGCACCGTCGGCTCGATGGAACGGGTGACCGCCGCCGTCGTCGAGCGCTACCAGGGGCGGCTGCCGCTGTGGCTGGCTCCCGGGCAGGTCTACGTGCTGCCCGTGGGGGCGGGGCAGGACGCGGCCGCCCGGGATCTCGTCGACGACCTGGTGGCGGTCGGGCTGCGGGCCCGCCTCGCTGTGGACGGCTCGCTGGGTGCCCGGGTGCGGCTCGCCCGGCAGCGTCGGGCCGCTGTCATCGCCGTGCTGGGTCCATCGGAGGTGGCAGCCTGCGAGGTCCAGGTCACCGACGTGGCGGCCGGGTTCCGGGGTGCGGTTCCTCGGGGGTCCTTCGTGGCACTGCTGCGGGCGGCATACGACGCGCGGGCGGTCGAGGTCTGCTGGAGCGGCGGCGTTTGAGCCCGGGGTCGCCAGGTCGCGGGCCGCACTCGGAACGCGGTCGGTGCGCGTGCCGTCGAGGGGCTACTCGCAGGCGATGCCGTCGTTGTCGCCGTCGAGGTGGGGCCCGTAGCCCGGGTCCCCACGGTGGACAGGTGCGGCGCCGGCGGCGCGGGCCGCGTCGCAGTTCTCGTAGTAGACCGTGCCGCTCGGATTGCCCTGCGTGCTGGTGGTGGTCGGGGCGCCCGGGTCCGTGATGTTCTGGTCGACGCGTAGTGGCGCACCAGAGTCCGGCACGGGAGCCTGGTCCGGACAGGTGGCCAGGATCCGCTCGATGGCCGCACGTTCTGCGGGGGTGACCCACAGGCCGTACTTGGACTTCACACTGACCTGCCGCGCCACGTAGGCGCACCGGAAGCGCGTGTTCGACGGGAGCCAGGTGGCCGCGTCGCCGTCACGCTTCTGCCGGTTCGCGGACGCGTCGACCGGCAGCAGGTTCATCGGGTCGTTGGCCAGCGCTGCCCGCTTCTTGATGTCCCACCGGAAAGCGCCGGTGGCCCAGGCGTTCCCCAACGCCACCACATGGTCGATGTCGACCAGGGTCCCGTCGCCGTAGACGAAGTCGATGAGGGTCCCGGTGTAGGGGTCATCCAGCGTTCCGGAGTTCACGACGCACTCACCGGTCCCGGGCTTGAAGACCTTGTCGGTGAGGTACTCCCCGAGGACGTCGTTGCGGATGTCGCAGCCGTTCCTGTCAGCGTCCAACCAGGCCTGACCGAACCGGTCGCGGTCGTAGCCGGTCATCGGCGCACGACCCTTGACCTTCAGGGTCGCCAACAGCTCCGCCACTGTGTGCTCGGCCGGCGCCGGTGCTGGGGTCGCTTCTGAGGCGGCCGCCGAGATGGATGCCGTCGGTGTCGCGGTGGAAGCTGCCGATTCCGTGTCGGCCATCGAGGTCTCGGCCTCGCCGGGTCCGCACCCGCCCAGCACCGCCAGCGCTGCGGCGACGGCCGCCGTAGTGATCGCCCCTCTGCGCGCTTGGCGGATAGAGATGAAGGTGCGTCGTGACGGAGTCGGGCGCGACATGTCCTCCACCGTGCCACCCCCCAGAGTGTCGCAGTGCCCGTACCGCGTCTTTGCCACCATCGACGCCGCCATGACAGCCCACGCGGGTGATGGCTGATCGCCGTGAGGCGGGCAGGGCGCATGCAGCCGGCGTCACACTTGCTCCGGCTCGCGGGCCTTGACCTGAGCCGCTTCGACCTCGGAGAGCTCAAGGGGCAGCGCCCGAACCCGGTGCGCCACAGCGACGAGATCATCGTCGAGATCCACAACGACGCTCGTTTCGCTACTATCCGGCAGCGAGCTGGCGTCGCGGAATGGCTGGGTCAGAAGGACCGGCAGGCCCTAGAGCGACGCCGGGCCAGGCTGAGCGGCGGGCGGGGGCTCGACCCGGCACCGACCCGCGCTACGTGTGCGTGGCGCGGGTCGGTGCTTCGGTTCCCAACACCGGTCGTTGGCCCCAATCGATCAGGAAGCGAGCGTCTTGGCCTTGATCTGGTCGAACTCCGCCTGAGTGATGGCCCCGCCGTCGAGCAGCGCCTTGGCATCGGCGATCTCGCTCGCGGCGCCGCCCGAAGATGCCCCGGCGACGGACTGGATGTAGGCGGTCTGAGCCTTCTGCATCTCTTGCGCCTGCTCCAACTGACGCTCTTGCATGCCGTGGCCCCGGGCAATGATGTAAACCAACAGCCCCAGCCACGGGATGATGATCACGAAGATCACCCAGACGGTTTTGGCGCCCCCACCCAGGTCCTTGCTGCGGAAAATGTCGCCCAAGACCCAGAAGAGGCACATGAACCACGCGAAGAACAGGAAGAACTCAAACAGCGCCAGCAGGAACGAGCCATTGTCGTTGAACATCCAACTACCTTTCACAGTGGCCGATGCGTGAGTTCGCTCCGGCCGATGAGGGGAGCCTAGGAGATCCACCCCGAGTTCACTGCTTCGGGGGCACACTGTCCCGCACCTCGTCGAATGCGCCCGGGGTCATCACCATCGGGAACAACGTCGCGATCCGCACCGGAACGGTGGCGCCAACGTCTACCAGCTGACCAAGACCGCCGTCACCTGGCCTGGTCCGGGCATCGCAGTCGACCCCCGAGACATCACGGTCAACAGCGTGCCAGGCGGACCCACCGACACCGACATGAACAACAGCGCCATCGCCATGGTGGCCGGACGCAGCCCACCGCAGCGAGTCGGCCCCCTGCCGAGATCGCCGGCTTGACCATTGACGGTGGCTCCGCCTCGATCACCGCAGTCTCAACATCAACTCAAAGACTCCTCCCTGCGCAAGGTTCTCGCCGCCTGCGTCACTCCGCGCTTGGGTCACTGGCCGGCTCGTCACGTGGGCGTGGCGAGAACGTCCATGGCTAGGGAGGCTTTGGCCATCCGTCCGGGTTGGCCGGGAAGGAGGGCCATGAGGTGGAGGGCGGCACGGGGCACGTGTCGCGGATCCCCCTGCCATCCGTGAGCCAACATGACGCCTCGAGCGAGCTGCTCGAGAGTGCGCGGGTCGGGTCCGGTGACATCGATGGTCTCACCCCGCAGCTCGTGATTGAGGACGGCGTCGACGACCTGGGTGGCCACTGCGTCGACCTGCGTCCAGGCAAAGGGGTTGTCGCCACGCCCGAAAACGACGGGTCGACCCCGGCGGCCCGCTGTCTGCTCAAGGATCTGCACCCAGGTCTCCTCGAATGCGTCAGGGCGAACAATCGTCCACGGGGTTCCGCGTCGACGCAGGTATTCCTCGGCGGCGTACTTGACCCTGAACAGCTCCATCGGGCTCTGGGGAGAGGCGCCCAAGATGGAGACCAGGACCACTGCGGCGCCGGCCCGTGCAGCTGCGTCGATGAGTGCGAGGTTGCCAGCCAAGTCCACGCGTGCTGGTGCCTGGCGAGGAAAGCCAGTCACGCAGGAGACGGCGACCGAAACCCCGGCCAAGGTCTCATCGGTGATGTCGCGCAGGTCGCCGTCGACGTGTCGGCTCAGGGCGCGCACGGATGCCCCGCCACTCTCGAGCAAGTCAACGACGCGCGACCCCAGCCGTCCGCTGCCACCGGCCACCAGGAACATCAGGCCAGGATCCGCTGTACGGCGGCATCGGCGTCGCCGCCGGTGTCATCGACCGGCTCAAGGTAGAAGCGTGCTGCGGTAGCGAGGCCATCGCGCACGGTGAACACGATCGTTCCGCACATCAGGTGTGGTGCACCGTCGAGGCGGGTGCCCCGCATCTCCCACTCTGTCCAGACCGTGTCCCCGTCCTGCGCTGATGCGATGAGGGTGGCCGTGTGGTCGGGGACGCCCGCGAAGATCTGAGCCCAGTTCCGACGTACCTGGTCCCTGCCGGTGAACCCGCGGCCGGGGTGGACGGGCGTCTGGTTGCGGTAGTCGTCGGCGAAGCAGTCCGCCACGCGCGCGACACTCCTGCTGTTGGTCGCGTCGCGGAGCGCGAGCGCGAAGGCTGCGTGCTTCATCTACCCTCCGAGCCATTTCGATACAGTGTTGTGTATCTAATAGTGAGGATGACGCTGTTGAGTGCACGAGTCAAGGTCCGGGACTACGACGCCTCCGGCCGCAGATTCAAGGCGGCGCAGCGTCGGGCCGCCGTCCTGGGTGCCGCGCGGGAGCTCTTCTTCAGTCAGGGGTACGCCGCGACGACGATCGCCGGTATCGCCGAGGCGGCCGGAGTGTCACAGGAGACGGTCTACAAGGGGTTCGGCGGCAAGCCCGGACTTGTCCGTGAGTTGCGCGCCCAAGCCCTCCTCGGTGCTGGACCGGTCCCAGCCGAAGATCGTTCGGACCAGCTTCGCGACCTGGTCGATCCCCGGGCTGTGGTCAGGGGATGGGCTGAACTCGCCGCCGAGGTGGCTCCCCGAGTCGCCCCGATTCTCGGCCTGGTTCGCGAAGCGGCGGTCGTCGACCCCACTATGCGGGAACTGGTCGACGACCTGGATTCCGACCGGCTCCGTCGCATGCGAGCCAACGCCCGCTTCCTCGCCGACGCGGGACACCTACGGCCCGGGGTCTCCTTGCCCCAGGCCACCGACGTTCTGTTCGCCGTGTCGTCACAGGAGATGTACGACCTACTCGTCGTACACCGTGGCTGGTCGATGCGCCGCTATAGCCACTTCGTCGCAACCACCATCGAGAGCGCACTGCTGTGAACCCGACCGGCGCACTCGCTATCCGCGACACCGCTGCATGTCGCCCTTCTTGTTGTCAGCGCTCGGGCAGAACGACCACCACCCCGCACGCGTCGCAACGGCGCGCTGGTGCAGTGTGGTTGAAGATGCCGGTGGTCAGCGGGATACCGGTCAGGTCGCCGGGAAAGCCTTTGCTCAGTTTGAACTTGACGCCGGGTGACCTACCGACGATGACGCCTGGTAAGAGGCTGCTGTTGTCGCATCGCGGACAAGTCATCGACTCCGGCATGACTCCATCCTGCCGGATCAGTGTCATCGGGCATGCGGATCAACTGTTGTGCGGTCGCATCGCCCCCAAGCGGCCCGCTGGAGGTGCAGGTGCCGGGAAGGCGGCCAGTGCCGTCCCGCCGACCGAGGGCGCTGCGTGGTGCCGGCGAGTGTCACCCAGGAACGTAGGTCAACCGGACCACATCGTCGCCGATCAGATCGTGAGCCTTGAGGCGGAGCGGCTGCCGGGGCCCGGCGAAGTATGGCGTGCCTTGCCCGAGCGCGACCGGGTGCAGGTAGATGCGGTACTCGTCGATCAGGCCGAGTTCGCTCAGGCTGTTCGCCAAGCCAGGGCCAGCGACCTCGATCACCCCGTCGCGCTCAGCCTTGAGCTCGCGGATGGCGCCTTCGATGTCATCCTTCAGCAGCGTCGCATGGGGACCGACTCTCTCCAGTGACCGCGTGACCACCCACTTCGGCTTGATCCGCCACGCCGCAGCGAAGGCCCGCTCCTCTACGCCCCATCCCGGGTCATCCTCATCCCAGTAGCGCATGACCTCATACATATGGCGGCCGTAGAGACATCCCGCTTGCGCCTGCGTCTCCTCGATGAAATGCCGGAAAAGGGTAGGCCCGGGTGCGAACGCCTCGTGGTCGACGAAGCCGTCCAGGGTCTGGTTCATTCCGAACACGAACGTGGCCATCGCCCATTCCTTCCTCGCAGACCCGTCGATCATCGCCCATCGAGTTGGACCTGCGCCCTACCGGCGCGTTTCACCGGCTGCGGGCGGCTGATTCACCGGGCTGCCCGGCCCCCGAGCACTCACGGGTGGGCGGCTCGTTGGACCGCCTCGGCCACCGGTGTGTCACCCCTCACGAGGTTCCACTGGTGGCCAATGCTCGCATCGACCGCAAGCACCTGGGCCAGGCATGCGGCCACATCGGCCCGGGGGACCTCACCACGAGGGATGTCCGGACCGAGCGACACCAGACCGCTGGCCGGGTCATCGGTGAGTCCACCAGGTCGGATGATCGTCCAGTCGAGCTCGCTGGCGCGAAGGGCGGCGTCGGCGTCACGTTTGGCCTCGACGTAGGCCCTCCACACCTCCGGGGTCTCAGCCGGCAACGGCTCGTCCACGTTGATGGCCGACACCTGCACGAACCGTCGGATCCCGACCCGGCGTGCTCCCTCGATGGACTTCAGCGCACCCTCGAAGTCGACGGTGCGCTTGCGCACCGGATTGCCGTCCGGACCACCTCCGGCGGAGAAGACCACCGCGGCACAACCCTCGAACGCATCCCCGAACGCGTCCGCGTCCATCTGTTCGATGTCGAGCAACCGGACCTCCGCGCCGAGGTCCTCCAACTCGGCCCGATACGCCTCCTGACGGACCAGCGCAACCGGGGTATGCCCGGCAAGAACCAGAAGGGGATGCAGATGTCGGGCGATCTGTCCGTGACCACCTACGATCGCGACGCGCATGCAGGCAACCTATCGCGCGTGACCGGTGTCGACAGACGGCACCGGCGGTCACCTGTCACTCCCGCGTAGCCACCCAGAGCTCCTCAGCCGGCCACTTGGCAGCCCAAGCACCCGACACGATCTCGTAGAAGGGGTGGTCACCCTGGTCTGGCGGTGCATATATCTCACGCATGGCTTCGACCACGAAACCCGACTTCCGCAGGAGCCGCACCCAATCCCCGTGCGATGGATGAAACTCGATCCCGCCCCCCGGCCAATGGACCCGGTAGGCCTCTCGCTGACCACGCACCAGACGTTCTTCGGCAACTCCTTGCTCCGCCGGGACGCACAGCGCCGACACGTGGCTGTTGGTCAGAAAGACGAGCCGTCCCCCGGGCCTCAGGATCCGAGCCGCCTCCGGCAGCCATCGTTCGGGGTCGCACCACGCAGCGACACCATGTTCGCTCACGACCAGGTCGAAGCGTCCGCCGGCCAACGGAATCCGCTCCGCATCCGCTTGGACCAACGGAAAGACGGGCCCCCGCTGCACCTGCAGCCTTCGCGCTGTGACCAGCTGCTCGGCGGAGAGGTCAAGGGCAACCACCGACGCCCCAGCACCGGCCAGCCACGACGAGAAGTACGCCGTGCCGCACGCCAGCTCTGCAACGTCGAGATCGCGGACGTCTCCGAGAGCGCAGAGATCCCGTTCTGCCACCGCGAAGAGACCCCACACCATCTCCTGTCGGGCCCACATCTCCTCCGCCGCGGCATCGGTGAACCGCTCGTTCATGACCGCCCACAGTGCCCGGTTCAGCGCAATCTCTGAGGTTCTGACCTCGCTCATCCCATCATGCTAGGTGGCCGCGACTCGGCGACTCGGCGCGACTCCGAACGCGACCTGTGTCCTTTCCCGCCCCTGTGTCTACCTCGGCAGAACTGGCAGGCTTCGAGCTCGGGCTCGGTGCCTGGCCGCACGACGGGAGCGCGGCCCTTTCGGTCCAGGGGAGCACCAAGGGTGCGTTGGCCGGTCGCAGGCTCGGGCTGAGGGCGATCGTGATCGAGGCGTGGTCGTGGCCTAGCCGAATCCTTGGCCACCGGCCAGCGGTCGGTGCGGGGTGACCCCGGCCTCCAGCCGTCGACCTCAGCGGTTCGCGGTCCGTGCGCCCAGCGCCGTACTCTGGACGACGCCATGTCACTGTCCGACCCTGACCAGCCGCGACGCGTCTACCTCGACCACGCCGCCACCACGCCTATGGCGCCGGCGGCGATCGAGGCGATGGCCGCGCACCTCGGTGACGTCGGCAACCCCAGCTCGCTGCACGCCTCCGGGCGCGGGGCCCGCCGGCTGGTCGAGGAATCGCGGGAGCGGATCGCTCAGGCCATGAACTGCCGTCCCGGCGAGGTCGTGTTCACCTCGGGGGGCACTGAGAGCGACAACCTCGCGATCAAGGGCATCTTCTGGGCCCGTCGGGCCGTGGACGCCCGCCGCACCCGCATCCTCTCCACGAGCGTCGAGCACCACGCGGTGCTCGACCCGTTGGAGTGGCTCACGGTTCGCGAGGGAGCGGACGTCGAGCTGCTGCCTGTCGACGGGGAGGGGCGGCTCCGACTCGACGCGCTGCGCGAGGCCGTCGCCCGGGATCCCGGGTCGGTGGCCCTGATCAGCGTGATGTTGGCCAACAACGAGGTCGGCACCCTCCAGCCGGTCGACGAGGTCACCGCGATCGCGGCCGAGCACGGCATACCCGTGCACACCGACGCCGTGCAGGCGGTCGGACAGGTGCCGGTCGACTTCGCAGCGCTGGGTGTCGACGCGCTCACCCTGACCGGGCACAAGCTGGGAGGGCCCTTCGGCGCCGGCGCCCTGCTCGTGCGACGCGAGCTCGGCGTGACGCCTCTGGCGCACGGTGGCGGACAGGAGCGTGACATCCGCAGCGGAACGCTGGACACCCCGGCGATCGTCGGACTCGCTGCGGCGGTCGAGCTGTCGGTGAAGAACCAGGCGGACCACGCCGCACGGGTGAGAGGGCTCCGCGACGATCTGGTGCGGCGCGTCCAGGAGGTCGTGCCCGACTCGATCTTCAACGGGGCCCCCGTGGACCGGCTCCCCGGCAACGCCCACCTGAAGTTCCCGGGCTGTCAGGGGGACTCCCTGCTGATGCTGCTGGACGCCCGGGGCATCGAGTGCTCGACCGGTTCGGCGTGCTCGGCCGGAGTCCCGCAGCCCTCCCACGTGCTGCTGGCCATGGGCTGCTCCGATGAGTTCGCGCGGTCCTCGTTGCGCTTCTCGCTCGGCCACACGAGCACTCAGGCGGACGTCGACGCGCTGGTTGAGGCCATCGGTCCGGTCGTCGAGCGCGCTCGCGGGGCCGGCGCGCGCAAGGCCACCTGATGCGAGTCCTTGCCGCGATGTCGGGCGGGGTGGACTCGGCGGTGGCCGCGGCCCGTGCCGTCGAGGCCGGTCACGACGTGACCGGTATCCACCTCGCGCTCTCGCGGAACCCCGCGTCGTACCGCAGTGGTGCGCGGGGTTGTTGCACCATCGAGGACAGCAACGATGCCCGGCGGGCCGCCGACGTCATCGGCATCCCGTTCTACGTGTGGGACCTCTCCGAGCGCTTCCACGAGGACGTGGTCGAAGACTTCCTCGACGAGTACGCCGCCGGGCGCACACCCAACCCGTGCCTGCGCTGCAACGAGAAGATCAAGTTCGCCGCTGTACTGGACCGAGCGCTCGACCTGGGCTACGACGCGGTGGTGACCGGCCACTACGCCCGCCTCGCGACCGGGTCGGACGGCCTGGTCGAGCTGCATCGAGCGGTCGACGCCGGTAAGGACCAGTCCTACGTCCTCGGCGTCCTCACTCAGGACCAGCTGGCGCACTCGCTCTTCCCGCTCGGAGACACCCCGAAGTCCGAGGTACGGCGCGAGGCCGCGGAGCGGGGGCTCCTGGTGGCCGACAAGCCCGACAGCCATGACATCTGCTTCGTGGCCGACGGGGACACCGCAGGCTGGCTGCGGGAGAAGCTCGGCGACCGCGCCCCCAACCACGGCGGCGACATCGTCGACGAGGCTTCCGGTGAGGTCCTGGGCAGCCACGAGGGCACCTACGGCTTCACCATCGGTCAGCGCAAGGGCCTGCGGCTCGGCCATCCGGCCTCCGACGGCAAACCCCGCTTCGTGCTGGACATCGAGCCGGTCACGGGGACCGTCGTCGTCGGGGGTCGCGAGCAGCTCACGGTTCACTCACTCTCCGGCGACCGGGTGCGCTGGTGCGGCGCGCCCCGGACCGGTCTGCTGGTCGGCACCGTGCAGCTGCGGGCGCACGGGTCCGAGCACCGGGCCGAGATCACGGTCTCGGGCGATGGTGCCGAGGTGATCCTGACCGATCCGGCCCAGGGCATCGCGCCGGGCCAGGCGGCCGTGATCTACGACGGCACGCGGGTCGTCGGGTCGGTCACCATCACCGCCACGCGCCGCGGCGCTCTCACGGCGTAGGCGTCGGCGCCGTCGGTGAGGCCGGGTCGGTCGGCGTAGGTGTCGGCTCGGCGCCCGGGTCCACGGATGGGTCGGCGGCGGGCGGCTCGGAACCCCCGGCAGGGCTCGGCTCGGTGGTCGGCCCGTCGCTGGGCTGTTGCGTAGGCCCGCCGGCCGGGTCGACCGTGTCGGACCCGTCGCCGCCGGACGGCGAGAGGATCTGCCCGAGCGTGGTGCCGGTGCCCGAGCCTGAGGTGAGGGAGGACACGGGGCGGCCGGTCATCCCCTCGACCAGCGTGAGCGTGGCCAGCCCGAGGAGCAGCACCACGGCGGTGCCGAGGGCGAGCCTCGTCCACGGCAGCCGCGGGGTCCGATCGGTCAGCCGCTCCCCGCGGCGTACGACGGCGTGACCGCGCTGCAGCGAGTAGGTGTACGACGCGCTCCCGACGGTCCCGATCACGCTGCCGACGGCGGCGCCGGCGATGGTCCCGGCCACGCCCAGCCAACCGGCGCAGAAGGCACCCGTCACCGCGGCCAGCGCCGAGCCGACCACCTGAGGGAACGTCAGGCCGAGCGTCGGCGTCGTGCCGACGGCCGCGGACGTGGTCGACGACAGGGGCGGCGCGAGGCTGGACGACGGGGTTGAGGTGGCGGGCGGGATGCTGGAACGGGACGGGGCAGGGTGCCCGGTCTGAGGCATGGCGAGACATCACTTTCCTGGGGGGTACACCTCTCCGACGAACCCCGGTCCCGAGTGGTTCCCGGACGCCGCCGTGATGCCCGACACGTCGCGTTGGCAGGATGGCCGCATGTGGGCGACGGGGCTGGGTCCGATGCCGGGCGAGGATGCTGTGGCGTACGCCGACGCGGTGCGCGTCGTCCTCGGCGAGCTCTGGGAGACCGGCGAGCTGCCCTATCTGCCGGAGCTGCCCGGCCGCGGGCCAGGAGCCGGAGCGACCGGGCGGACGCTGGCGATGGTGACCGAGCTGGGGGCCGACCTGCAGCCCGCTGGGTGGCGGCTCACCGACGCAGCGGGAGTGGACCAGCGCCGCGCCGCGTCACTGCTCGCCCAGGACCTCGACGAGCTCGAGGAGCAGGCAGAGGGCTACGCGGGCGCCCTCAAGGTCCAGGTACTCGGTCCGTGGAGCCTGGCGGCGCGGGTGGAACGCCCACGCGGTGACAAGGTGCTGGCCGACCACGGGGCGAGACGCGACCTCGCGCAGGCGCTGGCCGAGGGGGTGACCGCGCACGTCGCCGGAGTGCGCCGGCGGCTGTCGGGGTGCGACCGGCTCGTCGTCCAGGTCGACGAGCCGGAGCTGGCTCGGGTCCTGGCCGGGAGGGTGCCGACGGCCTCGGGTTTCGGTCGGCACCGCACGGTGCACCCTCCCGAGGCCTCGGCCGCGCTGGGCTGGTTGCTCGACGCCGTGATCGCTGCCGGCGGTGAGCCCTGGGTGGTGCCCGGTGTCGGAGCGCCGCTCGACCTGGTGCGCGGCGCCGGGGCCCAGGGCTTGGTCGTGGCTCTCGACGCTGTCGATGCGGCCGACCACGACACGCTGGCCGAGGCCCTGGAAGCGGGGGAGAGCGTGGGGTTCACGATGCCCCTCGACGACGACGTCGGCTCCGCTGTGGACGCGGTTCGCCGCTGGTGCGACATGCTCGGGCTGTCGCTGGAGGAGGCGAGCGAGCGGCTCGCGGTGGCGCCGACGGCGGGGGCGGGGGAGGGCGTGAGCCGTGCCCAGCTCGTGACCGCGCGCCGGGTCGCGGCCGAGCTGGCCGGCTGAGGTGGTCCGGACGTGACCGCGCCGCCCCCGGGGAGAGCCGGGGGCGGCGCGGTGTTCGCAGGCAAGCCGGGTCAGTGCACCGCAACTCCGGCTTCGGGGTGCTCCGCTGCGTCCTGTGCCAGCTCCTTGTGCGTGACGTTGAGGAAGAGCCAGACCACCAGAGAGCCGCCGAGCATCATGAAGCTTCCGACGAAGAACGCGTGGGTGGCGCCCTCGGTGAACGCGCCGAGGTACGTCACGTTGGCCACGAGCTCCTCGAACCCGCTGGCGCCGGTCGCCTGGACCAGCTGGTCCGTGGTCGCGGCCGGGGCCTGGCCGAGGCCCGCAGCGACTCCGGGGCCGACCACGGCGGCCTGCTGAGTCGAGTAGTGGACCGCGACCGTGCTCAGCACGGCCAGCCCGAGGGCTCCGCCGACCTGCTGCATGGTGTTCAGGACGCCGGAACCGATCCCGGAGTCCTCGCGGCGCAGGTGGTGCACCGCCGTCAGCGTGAGCGGCACGAAGACGGCGCCCATGCCGAGCGACATGATCACCACGAACGGCAGGATCTGGGTCCAGTAGTTCACGTCGGCCCCCAGCGGCTGGCCGCTGGTCACGGCGTTGAGCACGTCGTCGGGACTATCCGGCACGCTCAGCCGTGAGAAGCCGTAGAGGGCCCCCGCAGCGACCAGCGTGCCCGTCCCGGCGATGTAGCGCGGGTTGATCCGGTTGACCAGGCTGGACACCACGGTTGCGCTGATGATGATGCCGAACGAGAACGGTAGGAACGCGAAACCGGCCTTGAGCGGGCTGAAGCCCATCACGTTCTGGATGAACAGGCTCAGGAAGAAGAACATCGCGAACATCGCCGCCGGCATCAGCATCATGGCCAGGAAGCTCGCCGCGCGTGTCTGGTTGGCGAAGATCCGGAACGGGAGCAGCGGGTGCTCGACGCGCGACTCGATCAGCCCGAACAGGACCAGCAGGGTCACGCCGGTTGCGAGCGACGCGATCGTCCACGGGTCACCCCAGCCGTACTCAGGGTTGCCCGCGTGGGTCAGGCCGTAGACCAGCGCCAGCAGGCCGAAGGTTCCGGTGAAAGCACCTGGCACGTCGAGCTTGCCCGGGTGGGGGTCGGACTCGGCCAGGAAGCGCGGCGCCAGGGCGGCCGCGGTCAGGCCGATGGGGACGTTGATCAGGAACGTGAGCCGCCAGCCGTGAATGTCCAGACCCAGGAACGAGAAGTCGGTCCCGGTCAGCCAGCCGCCGAGGATCAGACCGACGGCGGCACCCGCGCCGGACATCGCGGCGTACACGGCGAAGGCCCGGTTCCGGGCCGGCCCGGCCGGGAACGTGGTCGTGATCAGGGCGAGGGCGGCAGGCGAGGCCAGCGCGGCACCCAGGCCCTGGAGACCACGCGCGGACAGCAGCAGCGGCTCAGTGGTCGCAAGGCCGCCCAGGAGCGAGGCGACCGCGAAGACGCTGAGGCCGATCATGAACACCCGGCGCCGTCCGTAGAGGTCGCCGAGGCGGCCACCGAGCAGCAGCAGCCCGCCGAAGACCAGGGAGTAGCCGGTCACGATCCAGGTCAGGTTGACCCCGGACATGTCGAGGTCCTTGCCGATGAACGGCAGGGCGATGTTGGCGATGGTGGCGTCGAGGACGACCATCAGCTGAGCGATCGAGATGAGGACGAGGGCCCACCTGAGGCGGCTCTTCCGGCCGCGTGCCGCGGTCTCCTCCAGTGCGGAAGTGTCGGTCATGAGATTCCTTTGCTCTGTGCTGGGACGTGGGGGCTGCTCACCGGGTGCCGACGAGGTCGGGCCGGAGGGCGGCGGGGAGGATGATCTGGTCGATGACGGCCGTGACGGCCGCGCGGTCGGGCATGGCTCCGAGGACGATGAGGCGGTGCAGGACGATGCCCGCGAGGGCGGGCGCGACCAGGTCGAGATCGAGGTCGGCCCGCAGCTCGCCCCGCTCACGGGCCCGCTGGAAGAGGGCGCGAGTGACGGCCATCTTGGGTCCGATCACGTCGCGTCGGTAAGCCTCGGCGAACTCGGCGTCACGGCTCAGCGCGGTGATCACGGCCGCGAAGGTCGCCACCGACTGAGGGGTGGTCAGGCCGCCCACGCCGCAGAAGGAGTCGATGAGGTCCTGCCGCAGCTCCCCGGTGTCGGGCACAAACGGCGCGGACTTCTGGGCGAGCAGCGCGTCGATGACGAGTGTCACCTTGTTGGTCCAGCGTCGGTAGAGCGTGGCCTTGGACGCCCGCGCCTGCGTGGCCACGGCGTCCATCGTGAGCCGGTCGTAGCCCACCTCGACGAGGACGGCGAGCGTCGCGTCGAGGACCTCGCGCTCGCGCTCGCCCTCAACCCGCGGGCGGGCGTGGGCGTCGTCGATGTCGGGGGTCATTCCTACTCCTGTGATGAAACGAAACGGTTTCGTTCCATGCAAACTGGTCCGGGCTGCCACCTATTCCGTCCGGGCGAAAGTTTTTCGAGGTGGCGCCGGTCACGTCCCGAGCAGCGCGAGCGACTCGCGGGTGGCCAGCGACCACCACGCGCGGCGGCCCCGGATCAGGTAGTGCCCGAGCGGCCCCATGTCGACGAACCGGGCAGACTCGGCCACCGGCGCTGCGCGGCGGACGAAGTCGCGGGTCAGGTCGTACGACGTGATCCGGTCCCGGTGTCCGTGCGCGGCCACGAGGCGCCGCCCGGTGAGCGTGCCGACGGGGGTGTCGTCGGCGAACCAGGGCGCCAGCGCCACCACCCCGACGACGCCGCGCTCACCGGCGGTGTGGACGGCCACGCGGGCGCCCATCGAGTGCCCGACGAGCACGACGGGTAGGTCCCCGAGGTCCCGGCGCAGTTCGCGCAGCGCGGCCCGGGCGTCCTGCTGGGCGCTCGCGCCGTCGCCGTTCCAGCCCCGGACGCGGTAGCGAAGGCTCCAGACCGACACGTCCTCAGCGTTCGCGGGCCCGGCGATCCGTCGCTGGAGGCTCTGCATCAGCCGCCAGGACGCGCTGCGTGCGTCGACCGGGCGCGTCGAGGACGGTCGACCGCCGTGCAACAGCAGGACGGCTGCTCGCGGCGCCGACGGGGCGTCGTGCCGGGTGAGGAACGGGTAGGTCACGGGGGAGCTCTCCAACAGCATGCAGTCCATTCGGAGCCATGAGTCTCCCGGATCGGTCCAACCTCGGCCCGCCGTGTCGGTGGGCCACGGCAAGATGTGCCCATGACGTCTCCCGACGCGTCCGCGACCCCCGCCGTCTCCGCCGCCACCGCGGCGGCCCGCGAGCGTCACCAGATGCTGGTCGAGCAGGTCGAGGAGGCCCGCTGGCGCTACTACGTCCTGGACGACCCCACGCTCTCGGACGCCGACTTCGATGTGCGCATGCGCGACCTGGAGTCCCTGGAGGAGGAGTTCCCCGAGCTGCGCACCCCCGACTCGCCGACGCAGAAGGTCGGCGGCGCGGTGGCCACCGAGTTCACCGCGGTCGACCACCTGGAGAGGATGGAGTCGCTGGACAACGCCTTCTCCGAGGAGGAGCTGGAGGCGTGGCACGCGCGGCTCGCGCGGGAGGGAGTCGATGACCCCGCCCTGTTGTGTGAGCTCAAGGTCGACGGGCTCGCGATCAACCTGCTCTATGAGCGTGGCCGGCTGGTGCGGGCGCTCACCCGGGGCGACGGCCGCACCGGCGAGGACGTCACCCCCAACGTCAAGACCATCGCCTCGGTCCCGCACCGGCTCACTGCTGCCGACGGCTTCCCGGTGCCCGAGCTCGTCGAGGTGCGGGGCGAGGTGTTCCTGCCGGGCGAGGCGTTCGAGCGACTCAACGCGGCGATGACCGACGCCGGCAGACCGATGTTCGCCAACCCGCGCAACGCCGCGGCCGGCTCGCTGCGGCAGAAGGATCCCCGGGTCACCGCCACCCGCGACCTCGGCATGGTCTGCCACGGTCTCGGCGCGCGACAGGGTTTCGATCCCGCGACCCAGAGCGCGGCGTACGACGCCTTGCGCTCGTGGGGGCTGCCCACCAGCGAGCGGGTGCGGGTGGTGCCCGGGCTTGCCGCCGTGCGGGACTACGTCGCCTACTACGCCGAGCACCGGCACGGCGTCGAGCACGAGATCGACGGAGTGGTCGTGAAGGTCGACGAGGTGGTCCTGCAGCGTCGGCTCGGCTCCACCTCCCGTGCGCCGCGGTGGGCCATCGCGTTCAAGTACCCGCCCGAGGAGGTCAACGCCAGGCTGCTCTCGATCGAGGTCAACACCGGGCGCACCGGACGGGTCACGCCGTTCGGGGTGATGGAGCCGACCCGCGTGGCCGGCTCGACCGTCGAGCGGGCGACCCTGCACAACGCCCACGAGGTGCGCCGCAAGGATGTCCGTCCCGGCGACACGGTGATCCTGCGCAAGGCCGGCGACGTGATCCCCGAGATCCTCGGTCCGGTGCTGGCGCTGCGCCCCGACGGGCTGCCCGAGTGGGAGATGCCGAACGTGTGTCCCTCCTGTGCGACCCCACTGGTGGAGGAGAAGGAGGGCGACAAGGACCTCCGCTGCCCGAACCACCAGTACTGTCCCGCGCAGGTGCTCGACCGGGTCTTCCATGTCGCCGGCCGCGGCGCCTTCGACATCGAAGGTCTCGGGGCGGAGGCGGCCGCTGCCCTGCTCGAGGCGGGCGCCCTCGAGAACGAGGGCGGCGTGTTCGACCTCGACCAGGCGGCGCTGATGCGGGCGGACCTGTTCACCCGGGCGCCGAAGAAGGGTGAGGAGGGGCCGCAGCTCTCGGCCAACGGGGAGAAGCTGCTCGCTCACCTCGACCGAGCCAAGCAGGTGCCCTTGTGGCGGGTGCTGGTCGCACTCTCGATCCGGCACGTGGGCCCGACCGCTGCCCGGGCGCTCGCCGACGAGTTCGGCTCCATGGTGGCGATCCGGGCCGCCTCGGAGGAGGAGCTCGCGGCCGCGGAGGGGGTGGGCCCGACCATCGCCGCGTCGGTCATCGAGTGGTTCGAGATCGACTGGCACCAGGCCATCGTCGACGCCTGGGCCGACGCCGGAGTCACCATGGAGGACGAGCGCGACACCAGCACTCCTCAGACCCTCGACGGGCTGACCCTCGTCGTCACCGGCTCGCTGCAGGACTACTCGCGCGACGGCGCGAAGGAGGCCATCCTCAGCCGGGGCGGCAAGGCCTCGTCGTCGGTGTCGAAGAAGACCGACTACGTGGTCGTCGGTGACAGCCCCGGGTCGAAGGCCGAGAAGGCCGAGCAGCTCGGAGTCCCGGTGCTCGACGAGGCCGCGTTCACCCGGCTGCTTCAGAGCGGACCGCCGGTCGACTGACCCGAGACCCCGCTCAGACGCGGTTCCGACGCAGCGTGAGCCCCGAAGCGACGGCGATCAGCAGGCCGCTCAGCCCGAACAGTCGGGCGCCCGAGGCCAGAAGCGCCACACACGTGGCGACGACGAGTGCGAACCCGGCCATGCCCCAGACGGGGGCGCCCAACCAGCGACGCGAGAACCTGGAGGCCCAGGCCGCCCAGCGCTTCCACGCGGACCGGCGTGCGAATCGAGACTCCGGGGGCGGTGGCTCGAGCGGGATGACCAGGTCTGGAGGCACTGCCGCGTGGATGGCCCGGACCGCCGTGGCGCCTCCGTGCCACTCCGACGCACAGACGTCGATCCGCCATGCATCGTGGGAGATCAGGGAGACCTCCTCCGGGCCGCGGGCGAACAGCCCGGTGGCGTCCTCGAACAGAATTCTGCGGGCCTGTGGTCCGTCCACGAGTTCGAGACCGTCGCGGGCGACGACCAGGGTCGTGGCGACGGCGGGGGCGTCACGGTGGCGGAACCGCCGACCCTTGAGCAGGCGCTGCCCGGTGGGGAACGACAGGCGCGGGACCTGGTCCCGCCACGTGGACTCCGCAGGAAGCCCGAGCAAGAGAGTGTCGTAGAACGACTGCGCCTCGGCCTTGATCTCCTTGACCCGGACCGAGAGGAGCTCCTCGACGAGGTCGTGGAAAGACTCCGGTGCCCGCGCGCTGAGGAAACTGTGCGCGGCCCGAACGGCCACACCCAGCGCTGCGTACGGGTCATGCATCGCCTGGTGCCGCTGGGCTTGGAGGTCATCGAGCTGCCGGCGGGTCGGGCCCATGACCGCCAGGCTCCGAACGACGTCCAGGGCGGTGTCTGCCAGGGTGGGCAGCAGGGAGGGGAGCAGGTCCGACCCCGCCATCACGAGGGCCTTCGCATCGTCGACCGGCTCGTAGGTGGCCCATGGTGCGTACGCCGCCCCCGCCTCGGCGCGCAGCCGCTCGGTGAAGGACTCCTGCAGCAGGTCCGGTACGAAGGTCGCGGCGGGCGTCCTGGCCACGATGCCGGAAACGATCAGGCCGCCCTGCTCGGCGTAGGCCGCGGGGAGTGTGTCGTCGCAGGGGATGGCCGTGGGAGGCCGGCGTAGCTGCCCTTCGGTGAGCCACAGCCGCAGCTCGGGGGGCGGGGGGCCGTCGAGGACCAGGACAGCGTTCCGGCTCGTATAGGTCGACTGGGCTCGAGCCGTCAGGGCCTCCGGCGTCGAGCGGGCGATTCCGGGCTCGTCGAAGGATGCTGTCCCTGGGCCGATGGAACCGTAGCGCTGCGCTAGGGCGCGATGGGCCACGCTGCCGCCGCGCAGCCGTGACTCGGCCTGCAGCACACCGCGTTCGCGCTCGAACTCGTGGAACGTCGGTGCGCTGAGCCACTGGGTGAGGTCTGAGAAGTGCGCCCCGACACGTTCGGCCGGACCATGGGCGGTGAACGAGGTGTGCAGCAGCGACACCGAACCGTTCACCTGGAGCGTGCCACCCCCGCGGCCGTGCAGGGACAGGTGCTCGAGCATGTGCAGCCAGCCGGACTCGTTCAGCCACTCGTCGGCCATGCCCTGCCGAAAGATCAGCTGGGCGGACAGCGTCGGGCGGTCGGTCTCGACCCAGAAGCAGCGGACGCCGTCGACCTCGGTCTCGTGAAGGGCAAACACAAGGCGTCACGGTATCCCCGACGGTCGGGCTGCGTAGCGGAATGGCGCGTCGGTCCGCCGCGGGCGGGTTGCGGGCCTAGCCGGCGTATCGAGACCCGACCCGCACGAGGCCGGGATCCGGCTCCCTAGGATGGGTCGCATGCCTGACACCCCCGAATCCGAGCGCGCGTTCGACGCGCGCGTCGAGATCACCCGGGACGAGGTGGCCCACCTGGCCGACCTCGCCCGGATCGACCTGTCCGCCGAGGAGCTCGACCACCTCGCCCCGCAGCTCTCGGTGATCTTGGAGTCGGTGGCCTCCATCCAGGGCGTCGCCGGTGCCGACGTCCCGCCGACGTCCCACCCGCTGCCCCTGACGAACGTCTTCCGCGCCGACGTGGTCGTGCCCGGAATCACGGCCGAGGCGGCGTTGTCGGGGGCCCCGGCCGTCGAGGGGCAGCGCTTCAGCGTGCCTCGCATCCTGGGGGACGAACAGTGATCCGGCAGACCGCGGCCCAGATGGCCGCCGCGCTCACCGCGGGCGAGACCACGTCGGTCGAGCTCACCCGTGCGCACCTCGACCGGATCGCCGAGGTCGACGGCGCGGTGCACGCCTTCCTGCACGTCGACGCCGAGGGTGCGTTGGCCCAGGCCGAGGCCTCCGACGCCCGGCGCGCGACCGGGAGCCCGGCGAGCGACCTTGACGGGGTCCCGATCGCGGTCAAGGACGTGCTGGCCACGCGAGGACTGCCGACGACCTGCGGGTCACGGATCCTCCAGGGCTGGGTCCCGCCGTACGACGCGACCGTGGTCGCCCGGCTGAAGGCAGCCGGTCTACCGATCCTCGGCAAGACCAACATGGACGAGTTCGCGATGGGTTCCTCGACCGAGCACTCGGCGTACGGCCCGACCCACAACCCGTGGGACCTCGACCGGATCCCGGGCGGCTCGGGCGGAGGGTCCGCGGCCGCGGTGTCGTCGTACGAAGCGCCGCTGGCGCTGGGGACCGACACCGGCGGCTCCATCCGGCAGCCGGCCGCGGTCACCGGGTCGGTCGGGGTGAAGCCGACCTACGGCGGCGTCTCCCGCTACGGCCTCGTGGCGCTGGCCAACTCCCTGGACCAGGTCGGTCCGGTGACCCGCACGGTGCTTGACTCAGCGCTGCTGCACCGGATCATCGGTGGTCACGACCCGCTCGACTCGACCAGCATCGATGCTCCCGTGCCGGACCTCGTGGCCGCGGCGGGGCAGGGAGCGAGCGGTGACCTGAGCGGCGTCCGCGTCGGAGTGGTCACCGAGCTGGGCGGCGAGGGCTACCAGCCCGGTGTCGAGGCACGGTTCACCGAGGCCGTCGACCTGCTCGTCGGTGCGGGCGCCGAGGTGGTCGAGGTGTCGTGCCCGAGCTTCGTCCACGCGCTGGCGACGTACTACCTGATCCTGCCCGCCGAGGCCTCGAGCAACCTCGCCAAGTTCGACGCGATGCGCTACGGGATGCGCGTGTGGCCCGACGACATCGACAACGCCTCGGCCGAGGAGGTCATGCGGGCCACGCGCGACGCCGGCTTCGGCGAGGAGGTGAAGCGGCGGATCATCCTGGGGACCTACGCGCTCTCCAGTGGGTACTACGACGCCTACTACGGGCAGGCCCAGAAGGTGCGTACCCTGATCAGCCGCGACTTCGAGGCGGCGTTCGAGCGGGCCGACGTGCTGATATCGCCCACGGCACCGACGACGGCGTTCCGACTCGGGGAGAAGCTCGACGACCCCCTGGCGATGTACCTCAACGACCTCGCCACGATCCCGGCCAACCTCGCGGGCGTGCCTGGCATCTCGGTGCCGAGCGGGCTCGCTGACGAGGACGGGCTGCCGGCGGGGCTCCAGATCCTCGCTCCCGCGCTCGCCGACGACCGCCTCTACCGGGTCGGTGCCGCCGCCGAGGCGTTGCTGGCTGCCCAGTGGGGCGGCCCGTTGCTCGACCGCGCTCCCGACCTCGCCTCGCTGGTCGACCAAGGAGCCTCCGCATGAGCGACACCCTGCTCTCCTTCGAGGATGTGCTCGCGGCGTACGACCCGGCGCTGGGTCTCGAGGTCCACGTCGAGCTCAACACGGCGTCGAAGATGTTCTGCGGCTGCGCCACGGAGTTCGGCGCCGACCCCAACACCCAGGTGTGCCCGACCTGTCTGGGCCTACCGGGCGCGATGCCGGTGGTGAACGCCGTGGCCGTGGAGTCGGCGATCCGGATCGGGCTGGCGCTGAACTGCGAGATCGCCGAGTGGTGCCGCTTCGCGCGGAAGAACTACTTCTACCCCGACATGCCGAAGAACTTCCAGACCTCCCAGTACGACGAGCCGATCGCCTTCGACGGCTGGACGGAGGTGGAGGTCGACGGCGAGACGGTGCGGATCGAGATCGAGCGCGCCCACATGGAGGAAGACACGGGGAAGTCCCTCCACGTGGGAACCTCGGGCCGGATCCACGGGGCGGATTACTCCCTGGTCGACTACAACCGCGCCGGCATCCCGCTGATCGAGATCGTCACGAAGCCGATCCTCGGGACCGGTGCGCAGGCACCTGCGGTCGCGCGGGCCTACGTTGCGCACCTGCGTGACCTGCTGCTGGGCCTGGGCGTCAGCGACGTACGCATGGAGCAGGGATCGCTGCGCTGCGACGTCAACCTGTCACTGGCCCCGCCCGGGTCGGCGGCGCTCGGGACCCGCACCGAGACCAAGAACGTCAACTCGCTGCGCTCGGTCGAGCGGGCGGTGCGCTATGAGATGCAGCGGCACGCCGCCGTGCTGTCCGGAGGCGGGTCGATCCTGCAGGAGACCCGGCACTGGCACGAGGACACCGGGATCACCACGAGCGGGCGGGAGAAGTCCGACGCCGAGGACTACCGCTACTTCCCCGAGCCCGACCTGGTGCCGGTCGCGCCGAGCCGTGAGTGGGTGGAGGAGCTCCGAGCGGCGCTGCCCGAGCCGCCACGCGAGCGGCGGGCCCGGCTGCAGAACGCTTGGGGCTTTTCCGACCTGGAGATGCGAGACACCGTCGGCGCCGGCGCGCTCGGCCTGGTGGAGGAGACGATCGCCGCGGGCGCTGCCCCGCAGGTTGCCCGCAAGTGGTGGCTCGCCGACCTGGCCCGCCGCGCCAACGACACCGGGGTGGAGCTCACCGCGCTCGGTGTGACCCCGGCCCAGGTGGCCGAGGTGCAGGCGCTCGTCGACAGCGGCTCGCTCAACGACAAGCTCGCCCGGCAGGTCTTCGAAGGGCTGCTCGCCGGGGAGGGGACACCTGCCGAGATCGTCGCTGCGCGGGGGCTGGCGATCGTCTCCGACGACGGGGCCCTGGGCGCGGCCGTCGACGCCGCGATCGCCGCGAACCCCGAGGTCGCCGACAAGATCCGCGACGGCAAGGTGGCGGCCGCCGGTGCCCTCATCGGCGCGGTCATGAAGCAGATGCGCGGCCAGGCCGACGCCGGCCGGGTCCGCGAGCTGATCCTCGAGAAGCTCACCTGACGCCGAGGGGTCGCATCTGGCCGCTGAGGGGTCGCATCTGGGCTGCCGAGGGGTCTCATCCGGGGGGTGAGGAGTCACACCTGGGGGGTGAGGGGTCGGATCTGGGGGTTGGGGTCACACCTGGGGCGGCGCGCTTCGTCGTACGCCGTGACAAGTGCAGCGAGTGGGCAGAAACGACACGTTTCGGGTACGAAACCGTGTCGTTGGGGGCCAAACGGCGTGCCCGCCAGGGCCCGCCGGACGGCGGATCGGGGGAGGGCGTCCGAGTGCTACGCTGCGCGGGCTAGAACCACACATCCACATCACGCCCGCAGCTGGGGAAAGCCGGTCCAAGTCCGGCGCTGACCCGCAACCGTAGGCCCCTCCGTAGGACGGGGGAGCGAGCCGGAGCACCCGCTGCGATGCGTCTTCAACACACGCTGTCGAGGAAAGCAGCGGGTGGGCTGCCGGTACGTCGTGCCCCCCTCCCGTTGTCGCAGCGGGAAGGACACCATGCCCCACACGCACCCCACGCGGAGAGGCCGCGGGCTCGCCGCAGCCACCGCGCTGACCCTCGCGACCGCTCTGGTCGCGACCGTCGCTCCGGCCCAGGCCGGGATCGTCAGCCCCCAGGAAACGACCGCGCAATGGCTGGACGATCAGCTCACCGCGGGCCTGGTCCACAACGACCAGTACGGCTTCGACGACTACGGGCTCACCCTGGACGTCGGGCTCGGGCTGACTGGCCTCGGCCTGGGCAACAGCAGCGTCACCGCCATCGACGCGGCCATGCGGCTCAACCTCAAGAGCTACACCACGGGCGTTGACTGGGGGGCAAAGTCCGACAGGTATGCCGGTGCCATCGCGAAGGCGCTCACGTTCGCTGCCCAGGTCGGCGCCGACCCGACGTCGTACGGCGGGGTGAACCTGGTGCGACAGCTCAACAAGAGGGTGATCAAGCACGCGCCCAGCAAGGGGCGGATCAAGGACAAGGGCGCCACCGACTACGCCAACGTCGTGGGCCAGGTGTTCGCGGTCCAGGGTCTGGCCGCGACCTCCTCCGGGCAGCGTCGCAACACGCTGCGCTTCCTGCTCAAGCAGCAGTGCGACCAGGGGTACTTCCGCCTCGACTTCACCCCGAGGAAGAAGTGGAAGAACCAGAGCTGCGACGGCGGCAACCCGACGACCATCAGCGCCCCCGACACCGACACGACCGCGCTGGCCGTGATCGGTCTGGTCGCGCTCGGCAGCGACCAGCCGTCGGTGAGGCAGGCGATCACCACCGCCAAGCGCTGGCTCAAGAAGCAACAGAAGGGCAACGGCTCGTTCGGTGGCGGCACCTCGACCGAGGGCAGCAACAGCAACAGCACCGGCCTGGCGGGCTGGGCGCTGGCCAGCACCCGCAGCTGCGGGGCGGCGGCCCGCGCGGCCCAGTGGGTGGAGTCGCTGCAGCTGAGCGGCGGGGCGGTGACCAACGAGGACGGCGCCATCGCCTACAACAGGGCTGAGTACGCCGCCGCGCTCAGCGCCGGCATCCCGGTCGCGGCTGATGACCAGTGGCGGCGGGCCACGGCGCAGGCAGCCCCGGCGCTGCGCTACCTGCAGGTGGCCGACTGCAAGGCGCTCTGAGACCGGTGATGCGTCTGCTCGTCCGTCTCGTCGCCGTGGCCACGCTGGTCGCGGCGACGGGGTCGGGCGCGCTCACCGGCGCCTCGCAGGCCGCGGCGTGCTCGGGCGACTCGGGCGTCACCGTCGTGGTCGACTTCCATCAGCTCGGTGGCGGTGTGGTGCAGAAGTGTGACCCCGCCGGCGCCGGCAAGAGCGCGTCGGCGCTGTTCGCCGACAACGGGTTCGCTCTGACCTATGTGCAGCGGCAGCCGGGGTTCGTGTGCCGGGTCTCCGGCAAGCCGGCCGCCGACCCCTGCGTCAACACGCCCCCCTCCAACGCCTACTGGGGCCTCTACTGGTCCGACGGGACCAGCGGCAGCTGGTCGTACGCCGCCCAGGGCACGGGGTCGCTGAACCCGCCCGACGGCGGCGCCGTCGCGTTCTCGTGGCAAGGCAGCACCACCAAGGCGCCCCCCGGGGTCGCACCGCCGGACCACACCTCCTCGCCGAGCGCGTCGCCGAGCGCCTCGGCCTCGGGGGGAGGCTCCGGCACACGTCGTACGCCGTCGGCGACCGCCGGCTCTGCGTCCCCGACGGCCTCGGCCCTGGCATCTGCCGACGGGAGCGAAACCCCTACGGCCACGCCCAGCAAGAGCCGCAGCGCCAAGCCGGTTCGCTCCCGCTCGGCGAGTGCGACTCCGTCGCTGAGCGAGGTGACGCAGAGCCCAGCCCCGGCCGCGGTCGTGACGACCGAGCCCCCGGCTGATGCCTCTCGAGGGCTGCCGGCCTGGCTCCTCGTGCTGGTCCTGGCGACCCTGGTCGTCGCCGCGGCGACGACGGCCGCGGTCCGCGCTCGGGGCAGCCGGACACTATGAGGCTCCCTGCCGCCCGACTCGCGCGCGACCTGCATCCCGTGGCCTGGTGGATCTGGGCGCTGGGGCTCGCGATGGCGGCCTCGCTGACCACGAACCCGCTCATCCTGCTCATGCTGGTGGCGGTCGCCGGGCTCGTCGTCGCCGCGCGCCGCGGCGAGCACGCGTGGTCCCGCTCGTTCCGTCTCTATCTCGCACTGGGCGCCGCGATCGTCGCGATCCGGGTGGCCTTCCGGATCGTGTTCGGCGGCGTCGAGGACGGGCACGTGCTGGTGTGGTTGCCGACGATCCCGCTCCCAGGGTGGGCGGCCGGCGTCCAGCTCTTCGGGCCGATCACCACCGAGGCGCTCCTCGCCGGCCTGTACGACGGCCTCCGCCTGGCCACGATCGTCATCTGCGTCGGCGCCGCGAACTCCCTGGCCAACCCCAAGCGGCTGCTCAAGTCGGTGCCGCCGGCCCTCTACGAGATCGGCACGACCCTGGTGGTGGCGGTGACGATCTTCCCGCAGCTGGCCGACAGTGCCCGCCGGGTGCGGGCCGCGCAGAGCCTGCGGGGCGGCCCTTCCTCACGGCTGGGTCGGCTGCGACGGTTCCTGGTGCCCGTGCTGGAGGACGCGCTCGAGCGGTCGCTCTCGCTGGCCGCGGGCATGGACACCCGGGGCTACGGCCGGGTCACGGTCGCCGGCAGACGCGGCCGGACGCTGACGGGCACTCTCCTGCTCGTCGGGCTCTGTGGGCTGTGTGTCGGGGTGTACGCCGTGCTCGACCTTACCGCGCCGCGGCTGCTCGCGGTGCCGATGCTGGCCCTCGGTGCGGTGACCGCTCTTGCCGGGCTCTGGAGTGCCGGGCACCGGGTGCAGCGCACGCGCTACCGGCCTGACCACTGGCGGTGGCCTGAGCTCGTGGTCTCCGCCACTGGTCTGCTCACCGGTGCCGCGATGTGGCGGGTTGCGAGCACGGACCTGCTGGTCGCCCACCCCGGCGTCGACGCCTTCCCCGTGGTGACGCCCGGTGGTCCTGGTCGTCGTCCTGGTCGCGGCACTGCCGGCCGTCGTCGCGCCGCCTCCGGTTCGGTCGCTCGCGCCCGCATCCGCCCCGGTGGACCGGACGCCGGTGGAGGTGGCCGCATGATCGAGCTGCGCGGCGTCACCGCGGCGTACGACGGCCGACGTCCGGTCCTCGACCGGGTGGACCTCCACGTCGACGAGGCCGAGCTGCTGCTGGTCTCGGGCCCGACCGGTGTCGGCAAGTCCACGCTCCTGGGCGTCCTGACCGGGCTGATGCCGCGCTTCACCGGCGGGAGGCTCACGGGCCGGGTCCTGATCGA
>CAWEUL010000006.1:0-461927 GCA_963812265.1 uncultured Actinomycetota bacterium | reverse complement strand
CGGCCCTGGCATATCGGCCTGCTCTGGGATCGCGACGACCGGCTGCTGCGCCCGCTGCTGCGCCTGCTCGGCGCCGAATCCGACCTCTGCGTCGGCGACAACGAGCCCTATTCCGGCCAGCTCGACGGAGACTGCATGTTCACGCACGGCACCGCGCGCGGCATTCCGCACGTGCTGATCGAGATCCGGAATGACCTGATCGAGACCGCCGACGGGCAGGATGCATGGGCCGGGCGCCTGGCGCCGATGTTCCGCGCCGCGGCCGCCGAGGCGCTTGGCGGCCAGGCGGCCGCGCCCCTATCTTCCGAGCAGAAGGAACGCCCATGACCGACCACACCGCCGACCGCCCGCAGGCCCGCCCGACCGACCGCACGCGCGACCAGACGACCGAGCTCGAGGCCGCCGTCTTCCGCCGGCTGCGCGACCATCTGCGCGCCCACCCCGACGTGCAGAACATCGACATGATGAACCTGGCAGGCTTCTGCCGGAACTGCCTCAGCCGCTGGTACCAGGAAGCCGCCGCCGAGCAGGGGGGCGAGATCGGCAAGGACGAGGCGCGCGAGATCGTCTACGGCGAGCCCTACGACCAGTGGCGCGCCAGGCACCAGCGCGAGGCAACTCCCGAACAGCAGGCGGCGTTCGAAAAGGCGTCCCGCGACCACTGAGCCGGCCGGCGGCAGCAGGACGGCGGGCGATCCCCGCATCCGCGGGGTCCGCGCAATCCCCGGTGGAGCCGTCATCGCCGCGAACCCGGGGATCTGGCGTCCGCCCGCACGTCGCCACTCCGCCAGGCCCACCCCGTCGGAAAAGGCCCTTTCCGCGACTTATCCTGCTCGCAAATGCACAGCCCCGCCCCGGCGCCCGCGCCCGGCAGTCGGGGTTGTCCCCGTTTTCCCCGCTTTGCCGCACCCCCCGGCGGTTGCGGCCCGGCCGGGCTCCGCCTAGAACCGGCGTTTCCGAGCAGTGGGGGTAACAATGAACGACATGAACGACAAGTCCTTCTCGACCACCGCGGTCGCCGCCGGCCAGCTCAGGGCCATTATCGAGCGCATCGAGCACCTCGAGGAGGAGAAGAAGGCCGTCGCCGAGCAGATCAAGGAAGTCTACGCCGAGGCCAAGGGCAGCGGTTTCGACGCGAAGACGCTGCGCAAGGTCGTCTCGCTCCGCAAGCGCTCGACCGAGGAGCGGCAGGAGGAGGAGGCGCTGCTCGACCTCTATCTGTCGGCGCTCGGCATGCTGCCCGACCTGACGCAGCGCTGCCGCCACCCCGCTCCGCCAACCCGAAGAGGCAGCAGGCGGCCGCGCCTGTTCAGCGGTATGCGCATCCGGACGCCGCATGGTCCCATCTGCCTCCCGAGTCCAAGCATCGGTCGACCTGGTACGGCGAAGTCAGGCAGGCATACGCAAGAGCTGCCGCCGCGATCGCGCCGACGAGCCCGAGAGCATTCACCAGGATTCGCATGACGCCTGACAGCACCCCGACGCTTCGGCGCGGACGCCCGTGCAGAGACGCGACCGGGCAGTCGACCGGTAGCGGGCGATGGGCGCGCGGGCGCATGGATGATAGAGGATGCACGCATCCGATTCAAACGTCCGGCTTCTCGATCCTCAGCTCGTCGATCTTGCGGTAGAGCGTCGAGCGCCCGATCCCCAACCGCCGCGCCGTCTCGCTCATCCGGCCGCGATAGAGCGCCAGCGCCCGGCCGATCGCCGCGGCCTCGATGTCGAGCAGGCGCCTGACATGCCCGTCCGCGCGCAAGAACTGGTCGTGGCCGCCGGCATCGGGCGAGCCGCCCCGCGCACGCCGGCAGGCGGGGCTGCGTCTCGCCCGCGCCCGCCCCCGGCCACCGCCGCCGCCGCCGCCGACCCCAGCGGCCCGTCCAGCCCCAGCAAATCGCCCGGCCCGATCAGCGAGCCGTCCGCCATCACCACGGCGCGATGAATCGTGTTCTCGAGCTGGCGGACATTGCCCGGCCAGGACGCCCGCTCGATCGCCTCGATCGCCGGCCGGGCAAAGCCCTCGACCGGCGCGCCCTCGGCCGCGGCGTAGCGCTTGAGGAACATGCGGGCCAGCGCCGGAAGGTCCTCGCGCCGGTCGCGCAGCGGCGGCAGTTTCAGCGGAAAGACGCCGATGCGGTAGAACAGGTCCTCGCGGAAGGTGCCGTCGGCGATCATGCCGCCGAGGTCGCGATTGGTCGCCGAGATCAGCCGGATGTTCACCCGGACGGGCTGCGTCGCGCCGACCGGGTCGACCTCGCCCGACTGGATGGCGCGCAGCAGCTTGACCTGCGCCTCGGGCGGCAGCTCGCCGACCTCGTCGAGGAACAGCGTGCCGCCATCCGCCTCCTGGAACCGGCCCGGCCGCCGCGACGTTGCGCCAGTGAAGGCCCCTTTCTCGTGCCCGAACAGGATCGAACTCGACCAGGGTCGCCGGCAGGGCGCCGCAGTTGACGGCGACGAAGGGGCCTCCGGCGCGGTCGGACGAGCCGTGGATCGCCCGGGCGAAGACCTCCTTGCCCGAGCCGGACTCGCCCTCGATCAGCACGGGGATGTCCGACCGCGCCACCCGCCGCGCCAGCGCGATCGCCTCGCGCGTCTTCGGCGCGACGGCGACCAGGTCGTCGAAGGCCAGCCGGTTCCCCTCGGCCCGGACCATGCGGCGCAGCTCGGTCGACAGCTCCGACAGCGCCAGCGCGTTGCGGATCGAGACCTCCAGCCGCTCGGGCCCGGCCGGCTTGACCAGGAAGTCGCTGGCGCCGGCGCGCATCGCCTCGACCGCGCGCGAGATCGAGCCGTCCGCCGTCAGCACCAGCACCGGCAGGCGGGAGCCGGACTGGCGCAGCCGGCGAAGCACTTCGAGCCCGTCGACATCCGGCATGCCGAGATCGAGCAGCAGCAGGTCGAAGCGGTCGTCCCTTGCCCGCTCCAGCGCCTCGCGCCCGCCCTCGGCCGCGGCGACATCGTGGCCGGAGGCGGTCAGGACCGCCGAGAGGTAGCGCCGCTGCTGCGGGTCGTCGTCGGCAATGAGGATGCGTGCAGGCACGGTCTTGGTCACTCGCCATCGTTCGGGATCGGGCGAATGGAACAGCGGTTTGGTTGATTTTCCATGACCGAGACCGGCCCCTGCGCGGCGGTGCCTCGGCGGTCCTGCCAGCAGCACTCGCGCGGCCCGGGTGGACTGTTGTTAATGTGCACCTGCAGCGATAAACTGCACCAAGAGGCATTCCGTTTTTTCTGGCCGCTCGTTGTGCTTTCGTGGCGTTCATGTCAGAGGGATTGATGCGGATCGGCGGTCGCCGGTTACAAGCAAAATCGGGGCGTGTTGACGGCGCGCCTGTACCGAGAACGGAGAGAGGGATGAAGACTGTAACCTATTTGCTGCTGGGCACGGCCGCGGTTGCGCTTGCCGGCTGCGACTCGCTCCCCGGTTCGTCGCTTGGCGCGACGTTCGGAGCGGAGCGTTATCTGAAGGCCGATCACGGCGGCGCCGGCTTCACCGGCGCACTTGCCAAGGAATACACGGAACTCGGCCGTCGCGCCGCGTTCCGCGACCAGCGCTGGCGGAACTCGACTGCCTACATCTCCAAGGCGCAGCAGGCAGAAACCGGCGTCGCGCCGGCGCCCTGGTCGCCTGACCAGCTCGGCGTCGGTGGTGACGCGTCGGCCATGTACCAGGACGTCGTGGCCACCATCAACGCCAACAAGGACGCCCGGCCCGAGGCCTGCGCCCGCGCTCAGGCGATGTGGGACCAGTACCTCGAGGCGCTGCGCGCCACGAAGAACGGTGCCATCTGCCTGCTGCCGGACGAGGTCCGTCCGCTGCTGGACGAGGCGCTGGCCGCCTGCGCTCCGGGCATGGCGACGAACGCCAACTACATCGTGTACTTCGGTTTCGACCGCACGAACCTGACCGACCGGGCCCGCGCGGTCATCGACGAGGTCGTCTCGGCGGTGCAGTCGATGGGCTCGACCTCGCTCTCGGTCGTCGGCCACACCGACACGGTTGGCTCGGTCGAGTACAACCAGGGCCTGTCCGAGCGGCGTGCGCGCCGCGTCGGCGACGCGCTGGTCCAGCGCGGCATCCCGGCGTCGTCGATGGTGCTGGCTGGCCGGTCCGAGCTGCAGCCGGCGGTGCCCACGGGCGACAACGTCCGCGAGCCGCTCAACCGCCGCGTCGAGATCACCCTGTCGAAGTAACGACCCCTCGACGGGCCTGAACATTCGCCGCCCCGCGCAACCCGCGCGGGGCGGCTTTCCTTTGTCCGCCGCCGCTCGCGGGCATCGCCCAGGTCGCGCGCCGTCCGCGCGCGCCTGCCCCTGCCGGTCTGCGGGTTTCGGCGGGTTGCGGAGCACGTGCGCCCGACGCTCCCCGCGCGCGCTGGCTTGCGGCACGGCACGCCGCCTTGCGCCGCCCGCGCCGTCGGCCCACATGCCCGTATGCATCCCGACGGGAGAACCGGCCATGACCCGACCCCTCGCAACCGCCTTGTCGCTCGTCCTCCTCGCCGCACCCTGCGACCGCCGCCCTCTCTGCGGCCACCGCCGCCCCGGCCGCGGACGCCCCGGGCACGAACGCCCCGGCCGGGGTGGTCCTGGCGCAGTCGCCCGAGGAGCTGCGCCTGCCCGAAGCGCTGGACCGCGCCCTTCGCAACATGATGGACGACCTGAAGCCGGCGCTGGACGACGCGCTCGATTACATGCGCAGCTTCAAGGTCATCGACGACCCGCGGCACTACGAGATGCCCGAGGTGCTGCCGAACGGCGACATCCTCATCCGTCGCCGAGACGACGCGCCCCCCTTCACCCCCGACCAGCCGGAGGAGGACGAGGCGCAGCCGGCCGACCCCGAGGACGGCATCCGCACCTGACAGGCCCGCGCGGGCGGGGTTTGCCGCACGACCCAAAGGGCTTATGTGCGGGGTCACGCCAGCCGCAGCAGGATCCCGCGATGCCCTTCACGCCCGACCGCCTTCTCCGCGACACGAGCCCCGAGCGCGCCGCCGCGCGCGATCTCGGCGAGCTTCCCGAATGGGACCTGAGCGACCTCTACCCGGGCATGGACAGCCCCGAGCTGAAGGCCGATCTCGAGCGGATGACGACGGCGTGCCGCGACTTCGCGACGAGCCACGAGGGCAAGCTGGCGACGCTGGACGGCGACGGCCTCGCCGGCGTGATCGCCGAGTACGAGAAGATCGAGAACGTGCTCGGCCGCGTCATGTCCTATGCCGGGCTGCTCTACCAGCAGAACACGCAGGATCCGGCGCGCGCCAAGTTCATGGGCGACACGCAGGTCCGCCTCACCGACATGTCGACGCCGCTGGTCTTCTTCTCGCTCGAGCTCAACCGGCTGGACGATGACCGGCTGGCAGCGATGCTGCGAGAGAGCGCGGCGCTTGCGCGCTACAAGCCCTGGCTCGAGCGACTGCGCGCGTTCCGGCCCTACCAGCTCTCGGACGAGCTGGAGAAATTCCTGCACGACCAGTCGGTCGTCGGCGCCGCCGCCTGGAACCGCCTGTTCGACGAGACGATCGCCGGCCTGACCTTCGACGTCGAGGGCGAGGACGAGCCGCTGGGGATCGAGGCGACGCTCAACCTCCTCTCGGACAAGGACCGCGCGCGCCGCGAGGCGGGCGGCCACGCCGTCGCCAGGGGGATGGCCGACAACATCCGCCTGTTCGCCCGCGTCACCAACACGCTGGTCAAGGACAAGGAGGTCGAGGACCGCTGGCGCAAGCTGCCGACCCCCGACCACTCGCGCCACCTGGCCAACCATGTCGAGCCCGAGGTCGTCGACGCGCTCCGCACCGCGGTGCAGGCCGCCTACCCGCGCCTGTCGCACCGCTACTATGCCATGAAGGCGAAGTGGCTGGGCCTCGACCGGCTGGAATACTGGGACCGCAACGCGCCCCTGCCGGATTCGGACGACCGCACGATCCGCTGGGACGAGGCGCGCGCGACCGTGCTGGACGCCTATTCGGGGTTCAGCCCCCGGATGGCCGAGCTGGCCGAGCCGTTCTTCGACCGCGGCTGGATCGACGCGGCGGTCAAGCCCGGCAAGGCGCCCGGCGCCTTCTCGCACGGCACGGTCACCGACGTGCACCCCTACGTGATGATGAACTACCTCGGCAAGCCGCGGGACGTGATGACGCTGGCGCACGAGCTCGGCCACGGCGTCCACCAGCGGCTGGCGGCGGGGCAGGGCGAGCTGCTCTCGCGCACGCCGCTGACGCTGGCCGAGACCGCCTCGGTCTTCGGCGAGATGCTGACCTTCCGCCGGATGCTCGACAAGGCGCCCGACCGGCGCATCCGCAAGGCGATGCTGGCCGGCAAGGTCGAGGACATGATCAACACGGTCGTCCGCCAGATTGCCTTCTACGAGTTCGAGCGCCGCGTCCACGCCGCGCGGCGCGAGGGCGAGCTGACGACCGACGCGATCGGCGAGATCTGGATGGCCGTGCAATCCGAGAGCCTGGGCCCGGCGATCAACCTGACCGACGAGTATCGCACCTTCTGGGCCTACGTGCCGCACTTCATCCACTCGCCGTTCTACGTCTACGCCTATGCTTTCGGCGACGGGCTGGTGAACGCGCTCTACGCCGTCTACGAGCAGGGCGCGCAGGAGGGCTCGGGAGGCTTCCAGGACAAGTATTTCGCCCTGCTCAGCGCCGGCGGCACGCTGCACCACAGCCAGGCGCTGGCGCCCTTCGGCCTCGACGCCTCGGACCCGGCCTTCTGGGACAAGGGGCTCGGCCTGATCGGCCGGATGATCGACGAACTGGAAGCGATGGGCTGAGCATGCATGCGCCTGCTCATGCCCGCGCTGGTCCTGATGCTCGCCACGCCGGCGGCAGCCGCGCCGCCCGTTTTCGGCCGCTGGCTGGTCGAGGACGGGCGCGCCGTGATCGAGATCGCGCCCTGCGGCGCCGAGGCTTGCGGCCGGCTGGTCTGGATCGACAACCCGCGCGAACTCGAACGGCAACCCCAGGCGCGACGTCAACAACCCCGACCCGGCGGCGCGCGCGCGCCCGCTCTGCGGCCTGCCGCTGATCACCGGGCTGGCCCCGGCCGACGACGGCTCTTGGCAGGGCGGCCGGATCTATTCGGCTCGCGACGGCCGCACCTACGGCTTCCAGGTCGCGCCGGCAGGCGACGGCCAGCTGGCGGCGCGCGGTTATGTCGGGCTCTCGCTGCTCGGCAAGTCGCAGACCTGGACGCATGAAGGCGGCCTGCGCGGAACCTGCACGACCCTGGGTGGCGCCGGCAGCGACCGGTGAGCGCCGCACCGGTGGGCGCCGCCGGGCGAGCTCAGCCCGGCAGCGGCTGCGTGTAGCCGCAATCCCGGAGATGCGCGCAGTACGCGGGCGTCATCGCCCCGGCATTGTGCGCCAGCTGCTGCAGGTTTACGTCGCCGCCGAAGTTCAGCTCGACCGGCACCGGCCCCCGGTCGGTGAGCGCAATGTCCCAGCCTTGCAGCCGGAGGTCGGGAAAGACCGGCGCGAGTTCACTGCACAGCCTAGTCAGGGCCGCGAAATCGGGCAGGTGCAGACCCTGGAGCGGCATCCCCGTGTCCGGATGCTCGTGCAGGACCTCGAGATCCAGCCCCGAGCCGATGATGACGCGATCGACCGCGCCCGAGCCGGCATCAACCGCGCCGAGCATGTTGCCGGCGCGCCAGAAATTGTCGGCGACCGCGCCTGCCCGGGGGAGCTTCAGCGTGATGTTCTCGATCCGCGTCCCCCCGGGACCGTGCAGAAGGACGACGCGGACCGTCGCCAGCGCGCCACCCGTGATCCTCGCGATCTCCGGGTGCGGCTCCAGGACCTCCTGGAACAGGTAGCCCGCTTTGGACAGGTCGTGCATGAACCGGGCGACGTCCTCGATCGGCCGCAGGCTGCCGTCGTGCAGCCTGACCGCGCTGCCCTCCAGCCCTTCCAGCCGCATCAGCCCGATGCTGCGCCCGCCCTTGTTCGGCTTGGCGAGCAGCGGGTAGATGCCGGGGTCGCCGAGCCAGGCGATCAGGTCGCCGGAGTTCCGCCAGCCGGCGAACGCTCGTGGCCGGGGCGCCCGCCCCGTAGACGGCGCGCAGTTCAGGCCGGGGCATGCCCGCCGCCTTCAGCACCATGTCCCACAGCACCTTGTCGAAGGTGGTCGCCGCCCAGCCGCGGTCGTTGCAGGCGAGCGTGTGCCGCTGCCGCGCCGCGATGCTGACGAAGCGCGGGATTTCGTCCTCCGGCAGCGCGGGATCGAACAACCGGTAATAGATGAACTCGTGCCGCGACAGCCGCGTCGGCCGGCTGGCCGCCCTGAGGAAGCGACGAACGATCCCGCGCCCCTTCACGCGGGACGAGGCCTCGAGCATGGCCTGCCAGGCGTCCGGCACGTGCAGCTTGCCCAACTCGTCGATCAGCCTGCGCTGCGTCGGATGGTCCAGCGCGTCCGGCTCTGCGATCGCCATCGTCCCCTCCACTGGTCGCAATTCGCGAAGAATTGGCGCGGAATGTGGCGAAGGCAGGGCGCCGTCGCGGCGCTGTCGCGAGGCTTGCCTTTCCGGGCCGAGATGATAGCCATCCCGCCGCAGCGGGGAGTGGCGCCATGCAAGACACGGGTTCGGTCAGGCAGAAATACCTCGGCCAGATCGCCGATGCCGCCGACGAGTCGGCCATCGAGGCGGTGCGCGTCGCCGCGCTCGGCAAGAAGGGCGAGATCTCGCTGATGATGCGCGAGCTCGGCCGCATGACGCCCGAGCAGCGCCAGACCGCCGGCCCCGCCTTCAATGCGCTGAAGGACGAAATCAACGCCGCCGTCGCGGCCCGGAAGGCATCGCTGGCCGACGCCGCGCTGGAGGAGCGCCTGCGCGACGAATGGCTGGACGTGACGCTGTCTTCGCGCCCGGCGCCGCAGGGCACCATCCATCCGGTCAGCCAGGTGATGGACGAACTCACGGCCATCTTCGCCGAGATGGGGTTCTCGGTCGCCGAAGGCCCGCATATCGAGACCGACTGGTACAATTTCGACGCGCTGAACATTCCCTCGGAGCACCCGGCGCGCACCGAGATGGACACGTTCTACATGGCCGCCGGCGCGGACGGCACGCGCCACGTGTTGCGAACGCACACCTCCCCGTGCAGATCCGCCACATGGAGAAGCACGGCGCCCCCTGTCGCGTCATCGCGCCCGGCCGCGTCTACCGCTCGGATTACGACCAGACGCACACGCCGATGTTCCACCAGGTCGAGGGGCTGGCCATCGACCGTGACATCTCGATGGCCAACCTCAAGTGGACGCTGGAGGAATTCTGCCGCGCCTTCTTCGAGGTCGACACGGTCGAGCTTCGCTTCCGCGCCTCGCACTTCCCCTTCACCGAGCCCTCGGCCGAGGTCGACATCCGCTGCTCGTGGGCCGGCGGCCAGCTCCGCCTCGGCGAGGGCGACGACTGGCTGGAAATCCTCGGCTCCGGCATGGTCCACCCCAAGGTGCTGGCGAACGCCGGCGTCGACCCTGAAGAATGGCAGGGCTTCGCCTTCGGCATGGGCATCGACCGCATCGCGATGCTGAAATACGGCATCCCCGATCTGCGCGCCTTCTTCGACAGCGATTTGCGCTGGCTCCGCCACTACGGCTTCCGGGCGTTCGACCTCCCGACGGTGCATGGGGGTTTGAGCGGGTAATGTGGTGGACGCTGGCAGCTTCCGTAATCGGGTCGCTGACAGCGCTCTACATCGCGCTTCGAGTAGGGTGGGCCCCTGGCCCACCTTCCGGTGCAGGGGTGGGCCAGGGGCCCACCCTACGCCTCAATTCCCCGGCAGCATCTTGCCCGGATTCAAAATTCCCGCCGGGTCGAACGTCCGCTTGATGGCGCCCATCAGGTCCCAGGCGTCCTGGCCATGCTCGCGGGCCATGAACTTGCGCTTGCCGAGGCCGACGCCGTGCTCGCCCGAGATCGTGCCGCCCATGCGCAGCGTGCGCTCGGTCAGCCGGTCGGCCATGCGGAACGCCTCGGCCACCTCGGCGTCGTCTTCGGGGTCGATCATCAGCGAGGCGTGGAAGTTGCCGTCGCCGCAATGCCCGACGATGGCGAAGCCGATCGACAGGCTCTTGGCGTCCGCCTCGGTCTCGTCGATACACTCGGCCAGCCGCGAGATCGGCACGCAGGCGTCGGTCGCGAACATGGACTTGCCCGGCACCATCTTCTTCAGCGCGTAATAGTAGTTGTGCCGGGCCTGACCACAGCCGGTTGCGGTCCTCGGCCTTGGTCGTCCACTCGAACGCCGAGCCGCTGTGGCCGGACGCGATCTCGCGCACCGTCTCGGACTGCTCGGCGACGCCGGCCTCGGTGCCATGAAACTCCATGAACAGCGTCGGCTGCTCGGCCATCGAGTAGTTGGCGTACTCGTTGACGGCCTTGATCGACAGCCCGTCGACGAACTCCATCCGGGCGATCGGCACGCCCATCTGGATCGTCTCGATCACCGTGTTGACCGCATCCGCCGTCGTCGGGAAGGTGCAGATCGCCGCCGCCACCGCCTCGGGCTGGCCGTAGAGCCGCAGCGTGATCTCGGTGGTGATCCCCAGCGTCCCCTCCGAGCCGACGAAGAGCCGCGTCAGGTCGTAGCCGGCCGAGGATTTCCGCGCCCGCGTGCCGGTGCGGATCACCCGCCCGTCGGCCAGAACGACCTCGAGCGCCAGCACCGACTCGCGCATCGTGCCGTAGCGCACGGCGCAGGTGCCCGAGGCGCGCGTGCCGGTCATGCCGCCGATCGAGGCGTCGGCGCCGGGGTCGATGGGAAAGAACAGCCCGGTGTCGCGCAGCTCCTCGTTCAGCGCGCTTGCGGGTGATGCCGGGCTGGACGACGACGTCCATGTCCTCCTGGTGGATGGCCAGCACCTTGTCCATCTGGCCGAAGTCCAGGCTGATGCCGCCCTGCACCGGGATGGCGTGGCCCTCCAGCGAGGTGCCGGCGCCCCAGGCGACGATCGGGCAGCCATGCGCGTTGCAGGTGCGCGCGACCAGGCTGACCTCCTCGGTCGAGCGGGGCCAGATAACGGCGTCCGGCAGATGCGCGGCCTGCCAGGACTCGCCCCGGCTGTGCTGCTCGCGCACCGACTCGCCGCGGCCCAGGCGCTCGCCGAAATGCGGCGCCAGCTCGGCGATGGCGCTTTCGATGCTCATGAGGTCCTCCACCCAAAACGGCTTGCGCGCGACAATAGCCGACCTAGTGTGCCGCGCAACACGAGCTGGGGATCAGATGACCGAACCACCCTCCGAATTCTTCGAGGCGGCGCCGCTGCGCTCGTCCGTCCGCCGGGTGCAGCCCGAGTGGATCGACTACAATGGCCACATGAACGTCGCCTACTACATGCTGGCGATCGACAAGGCGCTGGACGACATCTTCGACGAGATCGGCATGGGGATCGCCCTGGTGCGCGAGCGGCGCATGGGGCCGATGGCGCTGGTCAACCAGATCCACTACCTGGACGAGTTGCTGGAGGGGCAGGAGTTCCGCTGCGACCTGCAACTGCTGGATGCCGACCACAAGCGCATGCACTATCTCGTCACCATGCAGCACCTGGCCAAGGGCACGGTGGCGGCGACCTTCGAGGGGCTGTCGATCAACGTCGACCTCGAGAAGCGGAAATCCACGCCCTACCCGCGAGGACGTCCGGCGCCGGGTCGACGCGCTGCGCGCCGCCCATGCCGGCCTGCCGCGCCCGCCGCAGATCGGCGCCACCATCGGCATCCGCCGCGGCTGAGGCCGGGCCGGCCGAGGTCGGGCCGGCCGAGGTCGGCGCTTGAGCGGGCGGCGCTGCCGAGGTCGGCGCCGCGCCTCAGGCGTAGTGGTTGCGGACCACCGCCTGGGCGATCTGGTGCTCGGCGATGATGCCGACGATGTCCTCGGGCCGCGGCACGCGGGCATCCGTGCGCACGACGACGGCGAAGCTGCGCTTGCGCTTGCTCATGCGGCCGATGATCGTGTTCAGCACGCTGTTCTCGGGCGCGACGACGAAGTCGGTCGAGATCAGCGAGCGCAGCGTCTGCGACGATGAAACGGTCGGGCGCATAGGGCGCCGCGCCCAGCCGGACGGCGACGACGTCACCGGTCGCCCGCCCCGCGAGCGGGCGCACCTCGTGGGCTACGTCGGGCAGGACCCCGAGGCCGGGTTCGTCACCGACACCGTCGAGGAGGAGCTCGCCTATGGCATGGAGCAGCTCGGACTCCCCGGCGAGACGATGCGCCGCCGTGTCGAGGAGACGCTCGACCTGCTCGGCATCGCCGAGCTCCGCGCGCGCGACCTACGCACGCTGTCCGGCGGCCAGCAGCAGCGCGTGGCGCTCGGTTCGGTGCTCACCGTCCACCCTCGGGTGCTCGTCCTCGACGAGCCCACCTCGGCGCTGGACCCGACCGCTGCGGAGGATGTGCTGGCCACGATCACCCGGCTGGTCCAGGACCTCGGACTCTCCGTCGTGCTGGCCGAGCACCGCCTCGAGCGGGTGGTTCCCTTCGCCGACTCCCTCGGGCTGATGCCCGGCGACGGCACGCTCGAGGTCGGCGCGCCGGCGGACCTCCTGGAGCGCTCCCCGGTCGTGCCGCCGATCATCGAGCTGGGTCGGATCGCGGGGTGGCGCCCGCTGCCGCTGAACGTGCGCGACGCGCGGCGGCGGGCCCGCGACCTCGGTCACCTCGCCCCGCCCGAGCCGCCCGCCGCATCGGGTGACACCGGGGCGGCGCCGGCCCTGCGCGCGCACCGGCTGACCGTGGCCCATGGCGGTGACCGTGGCGCTGCGCGAGGTCGACCTGGCCCTGCGCCACGGTACGGTCACCGCCGTCATGGGCCGCAACGGCTCGGGCAAGTCCACTCTGCTGTGGACCCTGCAGGGGACCGCCCGGCGCCGCTCGGGGCGGGTGCAGCTGGACGGCGTCGACCCGGCTGACCTGGAGGCGGCCGTGCGCCGGACGGTGGTGGGTCTGGTGCCGCAGACGGCCTCGGACCTCCTCTACCTCGAGACCGTGGCCGACGAGTGCGCCGCCGCAGATGCGGCCGCGGGGTGTGAGGCCGGCCGATGCCGGGCGGTGCTCGACGAGATGGTGGCGGGTCTCCCCGACCAGCGACACCCACGCGACCTGTCCGAGGGTCAGCGACTGGCTCTCGCGCTCGCGATCGTGCTCGTCTCGGAGCCCCCGGTGCTCCTGCTCGACGAGCCCACCCGCGGGCTCGACTACGCCGCGAAGCGCGCCCTCGCGGGCCTGCTGACGCGGCTTGCCGAGAAGGGTCACACCGTGCTGGTCGCGACGCACGACGTCGAGTTCGTCGCCGGGGTGGCCGACGACGTCCTGGTGCTCGCCGACGGCGAGGTGGTCTCGTCCGGGCCGGTACGTCGCGTGGTGGCGGAGTCGCCCGCGTTCGCGCCTCAGGTCACCAAGATCCTCGGCAGTCCCTGGGTGCGGGTCGACCAGGTCGAGGCGGCCTTGGCGGTGGTCACATGATCCGCACGATACGGACGATGCCGCTTCGCCTCCGGTCACGCGCGGTGCTGGCCGTCGCCTCGGTGGCCGGGCTGATGATGCTGGTCTGGCCGTTGCTGGTGCGAGTGCCTCCGGGTGCCCACCTCCAGCCGCCGTTCGTGTTCCTGGCCCTGCTGCCGTTGGTCATCGTGGTGGTGCTCGCCGAGCTCACCGAGGGCGGGATGGACGCGCGAGTGCTGGCGCTGCTCGGCGTCCTGTCAGCGATCAACGCGGTGCTGCGGGGGCTCTCCGCGGGCGTGGCGGGCATCGAGCTCGTGTTCTTCCTCCTGGTGCTCGCCGGTCGCGTCTTCGGTCCGGGCTTCGGGTTCTCTTTGGGCTGCACGTCGCTGTTCGCCTCGGCACTTCTCACCGGGGGCGTCGGCCCGTGGCTGCCCTACCAGATGATGATCTCGGCCTGGGTCGGCATGGGGGCCGGCCTGCTGCCCCGGCGCCCACGCGGGCGGGCGGAGATCGCGATGCTGGCGGCGTACGCCGTCGTTGCGGCGTACGCCTTCGGGATCTTGATGAACCTCTCCGGCTGGCCGTACGTGGCCGGCATCGAGCTGGCCGGACACGAGGGGTCGCTCGCGTTCGTCGCCGGCGACCCGGTGGTCGAGAACCTTCAGCGCTTCGCCGTCTACACCCTGCTCACCTCGACCGGCAGCTGGGACACCGGACGGGCGATCACCACGGCCGTCGCGGTGGTGCTCCTCGGCCCGGCGGTGCTAGCCACGTTGCGGCGAGTCGCCCGGCACGTGGTCATCGAACCGGCCGGTGACATGCCCGGCGCGGGCGGGGACGACGGCCAGGATCCGGTCGTCCTCGGCACCCGGGTCGCCGCGCCCGTCGCGGTTGGAGGTGGTCACCCACAGCCCCCCGCCCGGGGTGGCGACCACCGTGCGGACGCGACCGTACTCACCGACGAAGAAGTCGGTCGGCCGCGCCGCCACGCCGCTGCTGACGTCCACCCGCCAGAGCCGCTGCCCCCGCAGCGCCCCCAGCCAGAGCTGCCCGTCGAGCCACGCCAGCCCTGACGGCGAGGCCTCGTCGGTGGCCCACACCACCTGTGGGTCGACCAGCCCGTCCTCGCCGCCCGGGCCCTCGACCATCGGCCAGCCGTAGTTGGCCCCCGGTCGGATCAGGTTCAGCTCGTCCCATTGGTTCTGACCGAACTCCGAGGCCCACAGCCGTCCGTCGTCGTCGAAGGCCAGGCCTTGGACGTTGCGGTGTCCCCAGGACCACACCGGTGAGCCGTCCTCGGGGTTCCCGGGAGCCGGGCGGCCGTCCATGGTGAGCCGCAGGATCTTGCCCGCCAGAGAGGTCCGGTCCTGGGCCAGCCCCGGGTCGCCGGTCTCTCCGGTGCTGGCGTAGAGGAACCCGTCGGGCCCGAAGGCCAGCCGTCCGCCGTCGTGGATGGCCCCTCGCGGGATGCCGTCCAGCAGCACCTCGAGGCCCCCCAGCCTTCCGCGGTCGAGTCGTCCGCGCACGATCCGGTTGTCCGCGGCGGTGGTGAGGTAGAAGAAGAGGAGTCCGTCGGCGGCGTACGTCGGTGAGGCGGCGACGCCCAGCAGGCCGCCCTCGCCCTCCGGGGTGGCTGCTGCCACCACGCCGAGCTCACGGAGCCGCCAGCTCGTGCTGAACGGCTCAACGTGAAGCACCCGCCGACTGTCGCGCTCGGTGACCACCGCGGAGTCGTCGGGCAGGAAGGCCAGGCCCCAGGGAACCTCGAGCCCGGTGGCCACGGTCGCGACGACGAGAGGCGCCCCGTCGGTGAGCCGGCCCTCGGGCCGCGGCGATGCCGTGACCGTCGTCCCGGCGGGCGCGACCCCACCCGCGCAGCCGGCCAGGATCGGTGCGCCGAGCGCCGCGATCGCGGCCCGACGCGACAGCACGGCCATGGGGCCGATTGTGCCCGACGGCAGGTCGGCGCCGGGGTCGCGAGACCGACGGGGCTCAGTCGGGCACCGGTTCGCTGAGCACCCGGCCGGTGCGGGTTGCGCCGATGCTGGCCGCCACGACACACGCCATGGCGAGCAGCTGGACGGGCGAGAGCAGCTCGTGCAGCACGAGGACGCCGGCGAGGGCCGCGGCGGCCGGCTCCAGGCTCATCAGCACCCCGAACACCGCCGGGCGCAACGTCCGGAGGGCGATCAGCTCCAGGGAGTAGGGGATCACCGAGCTGAGGACACCCACCAGGGCGCCGAGCATCAGGATCCGCGGGTCGAGCAGCACACTGCCGCCGCGCACCACGGCGTACGGCGTGAGCAGGAGCGTGGCTATCACGCTGGCGACGGCGAGCCCGTCCAGGCCGGGCCATCGCGCACCGGTGCTCGCGCTCAGCAGGATGTAGGCCGCCCAGGCCGCGCCGGCGACGAGCGCGAAGGCGACGCCGGCGGGGGTGACGACTCCGGGGTCGAGTCCCAGCAGGGCCACCCCCGCCCCGGCCAGGACGACCCAGCCGAGGTCACGCAGTCGCCGGGAGCCGATGGCCGCCAGCGTGAGCGGACCGATGAACTCGATCGTGACCGCCAACCCGAGCGGGATCCGGGCGAAGGACTGGTAGATGGCCCAGTTCATGACTCCGAGGCTGATCCCGAAGCCCAGGGCCACCCTCCAGTCGGAGGCGCTGCGGCCGTGGACCCGTGGCCGCGCCAGGGCGACCAGCACGACCGAGCTGGTCACCAGCCGGAGCCAGACCATGGCGGTCGGTGGGATCTCCCCGAACAGCTGCTTGGCCACCGCGGCCCCGAACTGCACCGACAGGATCCCGCCGAGCACCAGCCACACGGGGGAGAGGCGCGGGCTCGTGGTCACGCCGCCAATCTAGGGCCGATGGCTCGCGAGAGACGACGCGGACGGTGGGGGGAGACGACTGTCCCCGCCACGTCCTACGATGCCCGCATCGGACTGGCGTCCGGAGGCGAGGGGAGACCTGATGACGACGGTAGTGATGGTGGGCACGCGCAAAGGACTGTGGCTCGGCACCTCCGATGACCGCCGCAAGGACTGGAGCTGGACCGGCCCGCACTTCCAGATGGAGGAGGTCTACTCCGTGCTGCTCGACACCCGGGGGGAACAGCCGCGGTTGCTGGTCGGTGCGTCGTCCAGCTGGCTCGGCCCCCAGGTGTGGCGCTCCGACGACCTGGGCGGCACCTGGCAGGAGACCCCCAACGGCGCGGTGCGCTTCCCCGAGGACACCGACGCCACGCTCGCGCGGGTGTGGCAGCTCCAGCCGGGCGCCGAGGAGGGCGTGATCTGGGCGGGCACGGAGCCTGGCGCGATCTTCCGCTCGACCGACCGGGGCGAGACGTTCACCCTCGAGCGGGGTCTGTGGGACCACCCGCACCGCACGGAGTGGAACGCCGGGTTCGGTGGCCAGGCCTTCCACACGATCCAGCCGCACCCGACCGAGCCGGGTTCGGTGTTGGCCGCCATCTCGACCGGCGGGGTCTACCGCACTCGCGACGACGGTGCCTCCTGGGCTCCGGCCAACCAGGGTGTGAAGGCCGAGTTCTTCCCCGGTGAGCGCCACTACCCGGAGTTCGGCCAGTGCGTCCACAAGGTCAGCCGCAGCCCGGTCTCGCCCGAACGCCTCTACCTGCAGAACCACGGCGGGGTCTACCGCTCCGATGACGGCGGCGACACCTGGCAGGACATCGCGCCGGGGCTCCCCAGCGAGTTCGGGTTCGCCATCGTCGCGCACCCCCGCGAGGCCGACACCGTCTACACCTTCCCGATCACCGAAGCCGGCGCCCGCTGGCCGGTCGACGGCAAGGCACGGGTCTACCGCTCGACCGATGCCGGCGCCACCTGGGCAGCCCTGGGGGAGGGCACCCTGCCCGATGACTACTTCGTCGCGGTGATGCGCGACGGCATGTGCATCGACACCCACGAGACTCCCGGCCTCTACTTCGGGGGCCGCAACGGCGCGGTCTGGGCCTCGGCCGACGGCGGTGAGTCGTGGAGCGAGATCATCCGCGACCTGCCCGACGTCATGGTCGTTCGCGCGGCCGTGGTCTGAGCCAGTCCGAAGGCGCGGGCCACGTCGCCGGCGAGCGATGGGGAAAGACCTTGCTCGGCGTCCGGGCACTCTCCGGACCACATCACCTGCGGATCGTAGCCAGACACTCGCGTGGGCGGCCCTCGATGCCGCCGCCCCCGCGCCAGTAGGCTCGGCCCCATGACCGATGGATCCTCCGTTCCGGACATCAAGCCGCGCTCGCGCGACGTCACCGACGGCCTGGAGAAGGCGGCCGCCCGCGGGATGCTCCGCGCGGTGGGCATGGGCGATGAGGACTTCGCCAAGCCACAGATCGGCGTGGCGTCGTCGTGGAACGAGATCACGCCGTGCAACCTCTCGCTGGACCGACTGGCCAAGGCGGTCAAGAACGGCGTGCACGCCGGCGGGGGTTACCCACTGGAGTTCGGCACGATCTCGGTGAGCGACGGCATCTCGATGGGTCACGAGGGCATGCACTTCTCCCTGGTCTCGCGCGAGGTGATCGCGGACTCGGTCGAGACGGTGATGATGGCCGAACGACTCGACGGCTCGGTGCTGCTGGCGGGCTGCGACAAGTCGTTGCCGGGGATGCTGATGGCCGCGGCCCGGCTCGACCTCGCGAGTGTTTTCCTCTACGCGGGATCGATCATGCCCGGGCAGGTCGACGGTCGCGACGTGACGATCATCGACGCCTTCGAGGCGGTGGGAGCCTGCCTCGCGGGCCGGATCACCCGCGAGGAGGTCGACCGGATCGAGCGGGCGATCTGCCCCGGTGAGGGTGCCTGCGGTGGCATGTACACCGCCAACACCATGGCATCGGTGGGTGAGGCCCTGGGCATGTCCCTGCCGGGCAGCGCCGCGCCGCCCGCGGTGGACCGTCGCCGCGACGGCTTCGCGCACCGCTCCGGAGAGGCGGTGGTCGAGCAGCTGCGCCGGGGGATCACGGCTCGCCAGATCATGACGCGGGAGGCCTTCGAGAACGCCATCGCCGTCGTGATGGCGCTGGGCGGCTCGACCAACGCGGTGCTCCACCTCCTGGCCATCGCCCGTGAGGCCGAGGTCGACCTGGAGCTCGACGACTTCAACCGCATCGGTGACAAGGTGCCCCATCTGGGTGACCTCAAGCCGTTCGGCCGCTACGTCATGAACGACGTCGACAAGGTCGGCGGCATTCCCATGGTGATGCGCGCCCTGCTGGACGCCGGCCTGATGCACGGCGACGTCCTGACGGTGACCGGCAAGACGATGGCTGAGAACCTCGACGACCTCGCACCCCCGGGCATCGACGGCGACATCATCCGGCCGCTGTCCGCCCCGATCCACCGCTCGGGAGGGCTCACGATCCTCAAGGGCTCCCTGGCGCCCGAGGGCGCTGTGGTGAAGTCGGCCGGTTTCGACGACTCGACGTTCACCGGAACCGCCCGCGTCTTCGACGGTGAGCGGGCCGCGCTGGACGCCCTGGCGGAGGGCCGGATCGCCGCCGGCGACGCCGTGGTGATCCGCTACGAGGGCCCCAAGGGCGGTCCCGGCATGCGCGAGATGCTGGCGATCACCGGCGCCATCAAGGGCGCCGGCCTCGGCAAGGACGTCCTCCTCATCACCGACGGCCGGTTCTCCGGAGGCACCACCGGCCTCTGCGTGGGCCACCTGGCTCCTGAGGCCGCCGACGGCGGGCCGATCGCCTTCGTGCGCGACGGGGACCAGATCACCCTGGACGTCAGCAACCGGATGCTCGACGTCGACTTCGTCGGAGAGGACGTCGAGGCCCGCCGCGTGGGCTGGACCCCGAACCCGCCCAAGTACACCCGCGGCGTTCTCGGCAAGTACGCCAAGGTCGTGCAGTCCGCCGCGCACGGCGCCGTCTGCGGCTGAGCGGTGGGTTCCCGCTGAACGAGCGGTACGCCCTGGTCGCGACCGGCACGGCGCTGGCGGCGTTCCTCGTCGTGATCGCCCTCGTGGGCGTCCCCCCCGCCGAGGCGCCCACGGCCACACCGTCGGCAGCGACCGGGTCGGCTGCGGCCGCCCCGGAGCCCCCACCGGCGTCCGTCCCGCCGCCGCCCGATCCGCTCGTGCGTCGGGAGCCGCTGGCTCTGCCCGGCGGGCAGCGACGGGTCTTCGACGAGCGCACCTTCCTGGTGGCCTACTACGGGACCGCCCACACCGGCTCCCTGGGCGTTCTCGGCGAGCGAAGCCCGTCCAGGACGCTGCCGCGCCTGCGTCGCGAGGCGAGGGCGTTCGTACGCCGCGGGGAACGGCTCCAGCCCGTCTACGAGCTCATCGTCACCGTCGCCGACGCCTACCCCGGCCCGGGAGGCGACTACAACCACGACATCGCCCGCGCCTCGGTGCGGGAGTACATCCGAGCCGCGCACCGGCAGGGCGTCCTCTTGCTCTTGGACCTCCAGCCGGGACGTGACGACTTCCTCTCGGTCGCCCGTCGCTGGGAGTGGGCGTTGCGAGATCCGTGGGTGGGCCTGGCGCTGGATCCGGAGTGGCGGATGGGACCACGTCAGGTGCCCGCCCACACGATCGGCCACGTCCGGGCCGCCGAGGTCAACCGCACCACCGAGTGGCTGGCCCGGCTGACGCGCGAGCACGCGCTGCCCCAGAAGCTCTTCGTGCTCCACCAGTTCCGGCTGGCGATGGTGACCGACATCGAGAAGATCGACCGTCATCGGGAGCTCGCGATGGTCCAGCACGTCGACGGGTTCGGGAACCGGCGCCAGAAGCTGGCGACGTACCACGCCGTGGCCCGGCCGCGGCAGTTCACGATGGGGCTGAAGCTCTTCTACGACGAGGACCGCAACCGGATGGGTGCCCCGGCCGTCCGGGCGATCCGGCCTCCGGTCCGGTTCGTCAGCTACCAATGAGGCATCCTCGGGGCCGACTGCGGTAGACATGGCGACGTGACGTCGACCGAACTCGCCCACGCCTTCGATCTCGACCGCGCCGACCCGCTGGCGGACCACCGCCAGCGGTTCGTCGGCGCCGAGACACCGCTTGTCTACTTCGACGGGAACTCGCTGGGTCGCCCCCTGCGCAGCGTCGCCGGGCGGCTCGCGAGGTTCGTCGAGCAGGAGTGGGGAGACCGTCTGATCCGCGGCTGGGACGAGGGCTGGATGGATCTCCCGCTGCGGCTCGGTGACGACCTCGGGCGGGTGCTTCTCGGCGCCGGTCCGGGTCAGGTCGTCGTGGCCGACTCCACCACCGTGCTCCTCTACAAGCTGGCTCGAGCCGCCGTCGACAGCCAGCAACGTCGGGACCCGGCCCGCACCGAGCTGGTCGTCGACGACGACAACTTCCCGACCGACCGCTACCTCGCCGAGGGCATTGCCGCCGAGCGCGGCCTGACCCTGCGCTGGATCTCGGTGGACCCCGCGGCGGGGGTGACGGCCGAGCAGCTGCGCTCGGTGGTGGGGCCGGCCACCGCCTTGGTCCTGCTCAGCCACGTGGCCTACCGGTCGGCCTACATCGCCGACGGCGCCGAGCTGACGGGAATCGCGCACGAGGCCGGCGCGATGATCCTGTGGGACCTGTCCCACTCGGTGGGCTCGGTCCCGGTGGCCCTGGACGACTGGCGGGCGGACGTCGCGGTCGGGTGCACCTACAAGTACCTCAACGGGGGGCCCGGCTCCCCGGCGTTCGGGTACGTCGCCGCGCGCCATCACGAGGATTTCGCGCAGCCGGTCCCGGGCTGGATCGGGCATGCCGACCCGTTCGCGATGGGGCCGGGCTACCGCCCGGCGCCGGGGGTGCGCCGCTTCCTGTCCGGCACCCCGCCGGTGATCGGCATGCTCGCGGTGCAGGAGATGGTGGCGCTGCTCGACGAGGTGGGGCTGCCGGCGGTCCGCGAGAAGTCGCTCGCGCTCACGTCCTACACGCTGGAGCTGGCGAACGCGTGGCTGCTGCCCGCAGGGGTGACGGTGACCTCACCGCCGGACGCGCGGCACCGCGGTGGGCATGTGACATTGACGCACCCGAGGATGCGCGAGGTGACCGAGATCCTGTGGGCGAGCGACGTCATCCCCGACTACCGGGAGCCAGGTGGCCTGCGGGTGGGACTCTCGCCGCTGTCGACCAGCTTCGAGGAGGTCTGGCGGGGCCTGGCGGCGGTGCGTGACACCCTGGCCGACCTGGCGTGAGCCCTCACAACGCCCTGGGGCAGTCCGTGGGCGAGGCGGTCCCCGGGTGGAGCGGCGCTCGGCTGCCCGAACGGGTCGTGCTGGTCGGCGACGAGGTCCGGCTCGAGCCCGTGGCCGCCCGGCACGTCGGGGACCTCTTCGAGTCGCTGTGCGGCCCCGAGGACGACGCGCTGTGGACCTACCGGCTGCAGGAGCGTCCGGAGTCCGAGGAGCAGATGGGCTCACTCGTCGCGGCGGCCGCGACCGACGACCCAGAGGTGACCTTCGCGGTCGAGTCCACGGCGCTGGAGACGGCGCTGGGGCTGGCGACCCTGATGCGCGTCGATGCGGCCCACGGGTCGGTGGAGGTCGGTTCGATCGTCCTGTCACGACGTCTCCAGCGCACTCGTGCGGCCACCGAGGCGTTGGCCCTGGTCATCAGGCACGTCTTCGAGGATCTGGGCTACCGCCGCCTGGAGTGGAAGTGCGACAGCCGCAACGAACCCTCGCGGGTCGCTGCCAGGCGCCTCGGCTTCAGCTACGAGGGCCGCTTCCGGCAGGCGATGGTCTACAAGGGCCGCAACCGCGACACGGACTGGTTCTCCCTGCTCGACTCGGAGTGGCCCGCCCTCGCCGCGGCGTACGACGCGTGGCTGGCCACGGACAACTTCCACGGGTCCGGGACCCAGCGCAGCTCCCTCTCCGCGCTCACCGCCGCGGCCCGAGCGACGCTCGAGCGGCCCTAGCGGCCCTAGCGGGCCGGCGTGCAGCGCGACTGGGGCGGCTACTCTGGCTACTTCGCGGATCCTGACGGGTTCCGGTGGGAGATCGCCGTCAATCCGGGCCCGATCGGACAGGAGGTCCTGCCATGACCGACGACGACCGCGCCGCGGTGAGCGGCGCCGAGGTGCTGGCCGCGGATCTGCCGGACTGGCGGCTCCTGAGGACCTTGCGGGCCCGGTTCCGCACCCGGAGCTTCATGACCGGGCTGGAGTTGGCCACCGGCATCGCGGAGGCGGCCGAGGCCGCGGGCCACCACCCGGATCTCGACCTGCGCTACGGCTTCCTCGACGTCGCGTTGACCAGCCACGACGTGGGGGCCGTGACGCGCCGCGACCTGTCGCTGGCGCGCACGATCTCCGAGCTGGCTCGGGGGATGGGCGTGTCCGCCGAGCCCGAGTCTCCCCAGCTCGTGGAGCTGGCCCTCGACACCGCCGACCGCGGGCCACTCAAGCCGTTCTGGCGTGCGGTACTCGGCCTGGTCGACCACGCGGAGCTCGACGACGAGCTGACCTCTCCCGACGGTCAGTCGCCGATGCTGTGGTTCCAGGAGTCCGAGCCCCACGGGTCGCCCCACCAGCGCTTCCACCTCGACGTCTGGGTGCCGCATGACGTCGCTGCGGAGCGCGTCGCCGCCGCCGTGGCCGCGGGGGGCACGCTCGTCTCCGACGAGGCGGCCCCTTCGTTCTGGGTGCTGGCCGACGCCGACGGCAACCATGCCTGTCTCTGCACCTGGCAGGAAAGGGACTGAGCCGGGTCGTCCACCGGGCCGAGGCGGTGGCCGTCGACGCCAGGATCTGGGACCGGCGTACCATCATCTGGGACTGCTGGCACACTTCCTTGACGCCAGCACTCCCCGGCGGTGACGGTAGGAGCATGCGCACAGATCTTCTCGTACGCACGCGACGCGTGAGCTGAGAGCCACGGCCCTTCACACACGCGTCCTCCCCTCGTCGCCCGCCGCGGCCGAGGGGTTTTTTGTTGGCAGATACCGAGGGACGGACAGGAGGACGAGATGAGCGAGCAAGACGCCGCCGGGACGATGACGGGCGCACAGAGCCTGATCCGGTCCCTCGAGCAGGCCGGGGCCGAGAACATCTTCGGCATTCCGGGCGGGGCGATCCTTCCGGCGTACGACCCGCTCATGGACTCCACGAAGATCCGGCACATCCTGGTGCGTCACGAGCAGGGGGCCGGTCACGCCGCGCAGGGGTACGCCGCGGCGACCGGCAAGGTCGGCGTCTGCATGGCCACCTCCGGACCGGGCGCGACCAACCTGGTCACGCCGCTCGCGGACGCCTACATGGACTCGGTCCCGATCGTGGCCGTCACCGGCCAGGTGGGAGCGTCGATGATCGGGACCGACGCGTTCCAGGAGGCCGACATCCGCGGCATCACGATGCCGATCACCAAGCACAACTTCCTGGTCACCGACCCTGCTGACATCCCGCGCACCGTGGCCGAGGCCTTCCATATCGCGGCCACCGGACGGCCCGGTCCGGTGCTGGTCGACGTGGCCAAGTCGGCGCTCCAGGCGACCACCCACTTCGACTGGCCGACCGAGCTCAAGCTGCCGGGCTACCGGCCGGTGACGCGTCCCCACAGCAAGCAGATCCGCGAGGCCGCGAGGCTGATGCTCGAGTCGCGCCGCCCGGTGCTGTACGTCGGGGGCGGCACCATCCGCGCCAACGCTGCCCGTGAGCTGGCCGAGCTGGCCGAGCTCACCGGGATCCCCGTGGTCACCACGCTGATGGCCCGAGGAGTCTTTCCCGACAGCCACCCTCAGCACCTCGGGATGCCGGGGATGCACGGGACGGTGGCGGCCGTGGCCGCGCTCCAGCGCTCGGACCTGATGATCTCCCTCGGCGCCCGGTTCGACGACCGAGTCACGGGGAACCTGGACTCCTTCGCCCCGAACGCGAAGGTGATCCATGCCGACATCGACCCGGCCGAGATCGGCAAGAACCGCTACACCGACGTCCCGATCGTCGGCGACTGCCGCGAGGTGATCAGCGACCTGATCGTCGCCCTGCGTGCCGCGGAGGACGCCGGGACGACCGGTGACTACGAGGCCTGGGTCTCCTTCCTCGCCGGGGTCAAGAAGCGCTACCCCCTCGGCTACGACACACCGGCTGACGGCTCGCTCGCCCCGCAGTACGTCATGGAACGCCTCGGCGCTCTGGTGGGACCCGAGGCGATCTACGTCGCGGGCGTCGGCCAGCACCAGATGTGGGCCGCGCACTTCGTCGGCTACGAGCATCCACGCACCTGGATCAACTCCGGCGGCCTGGGGACCATGGGCTTCTCGGTGCCGGCAGCGATGGGTGCCAAGGTGGGCTGCCCCGACACGACCGTGTGGTCGATCGACGGTGACGGCTGCTTCCAGATGACCAACCAGGAGCTCGCCACCTGCGCGATCGAGAACATCCCGATCAAGGTGGCGGTGATCAACAACGAGTCGCTGGGCATGGTGCGCCAGTGGCAGACGCTCTTCTACAACGAGCGGTACTCCAACACCGACCTGCACTCCAAGCGCGTCCCGGACTTCGTGAAGCTGGCAGAGGCCTATGGCTGTGTCGGGCTGTCGTGCGACAACCCGACCGACGTGGACGCGACCATCGCCAAGGCGATGGAGATCGACGACCTCCCCGTGGTCGTCGACTTCCGCGTCCACCGTGACGCCATGGTGTGGCCGATGGTCGCGGCCGGCACCAGCAACGACGACATCAAGCACGCGCGCGACCTGGCGCCGATATTCGAAGAGGATGGCCTGTGATGAACACCCACACCCTCTCCGTCCTCGTGGAGAACAAGCCGGGCGTCCTGGCCCGCATCGCCGGCCTGTTCAGCCGCCGCAGCTTCAACATCGAGAGCCTCGCGGTGGGTCCCACCGAGCATCCCGAGGTCTCGAGGATGACGATCGTCGTCAATGTCGCGGACTCCCCGCTCGAGCAGGTGACCAAGCAGCTCAACAAGCTGGTGGAGGTCATCAAGATCGTCGAGCTCGACAGCGAGGCGTCGGTCAACCGGGAGCTGCTGCTGGTCAAGGTCCGCGCCGACGCCGAGAACCGTGGTCAGGTGCTCGACGCCGTCCAGCTGTTCAAGGCCCGGGTCGTCGATGTCGCACCCGATGCCGTGACCATCGAGATCACCGGCAACAACGCAAAGCTGTCGGACTTCCTGCGGGTGATCGAGCCGTTCGGCATCCGCGAGCTCGTCCAGTCGGGAATGGTCGCCATCAGCCGAGGCTCCCGGTCGATCAGCGAGCGCTCCGTCCGGCCCGTCCCCGTCCCGCCCCCGGCCGTCGGGAACGCGTGACTCCTCCGGTGCTCGAGGTGCGAGCTTGCGAGCCTCGAACCACCACACCGTCCCCGCAGGCACACACGAAGGAGAGCCCCAGTGGCTGAGATGTTCTACGACGACGACGCCGACCTGTCCCTGATCCAGGGCAAGCACGTCGCCGTGCTTGGCTACGGCAGCCAGGGCCACGCCCACGCCCTGTCGCTGCGCGACTCAGGCGTCGACGTACGCGTCGGGTTGCCCGAGGGCTCCAAGTCACGGGCCAAGGCCGAGGCCGAGGGCCTGCGCGTGCTCACCCCGGCCGAGGCGGTCGAGGAGGCCGACGTCATCGTGATCCTGGCTCCCGACCATGTGCAGCGCAACCTCTACACGGAGTCCGTCGAGCCGAACATCGCCGAGGGCGACACCCTGGTCTTCGGTCACGGCTTCAACATCCGCTTCGGCTACATCACCCCGCCCGCCGGTGTCGATGTGTTCATGGTGGCGCCGAAGGGGCCGGGCCACCTCGTACGTCGAGAGTTCGTGGACGGCCGGGGCGTGCCCGTGCTCGTCGCGGTCGAGAAGGACGAGTCGGGCACCACCTGGCCGCTCGCGCTCTCCTATGCCAAGGCCATCGGTGGCTTGCGCGCCGGAGGCATCAGGACCACTTTCACCGAGGAGACCGAGACCGACCTGTTCGGTGAGCAGGCGGTGCTCTGCGGCGGCGCGAGCCAGCTGGTGCAGTACGGCTTCGAAGTGCTCACCGAGGCGGGCTACCAGCCCGAGGTGGCCTACTTCGAGTGCCTGCACGAGCTCAAGCTGATCGTCGACCTGATGTATGAGGGCGGGATCGCCAAGCAGCGCTGGTCGGTCTCCGACACAGCGGAGTACGGCGACTACGTCTCCGGCCCCCGGGTCATCGACGAGCGCGTCAAGGAGAACATGAAGGAGGTCCTCGCGGACATCAAGAACGGCTCCTTCGCTCAGCGTTTCATCGACGACCAGGACGCGGGCGGCCCGGAGTTCAAGGCCTTGCGGGCCAAGGGCGAGCAGCATCCGATCGAGGGCACCGGCCGCGAGCTGCGCAAGCTGATGTCGTGGGTCAAGTCTCACGACTCCGACTACGTCGAGGGCACCGCCACACGCTGAGCGCCACCTGGGTGAGTCCGGCGCAGCCCCACTCACCCGGGGCGGCGGCCGTACTCGTCGGCGGTGAGGGCGAAGACCTCCATCGCGACGGAGTACCACGACTGCTGGCGGCCCCGGTAGCGCAGGCCGATCCGGCGGCAGACCGCTTGGGAACGGTCGTGGCCGAGGTGGGTCAGGGCGTAGATCTCCCGAAGCCCGCCCGCGAAACCGTGGGCCAGGACTGCCGCGGCCGCCTCGGTGGCGAAGCCGTGCCCCCAGGAGTCGGGGTGCAGGTGCCAGGCGATCTCGACATCCCCTGCGTCGCCGGGCAGTCCGACCAGCAGCACCGTCCCCGCGACCACGCCGGTCTCGGCCACCTCCACGGCCCAGACACCACGTGGCGGAGTCTCGGCGTGCTCGGCCCAGCGCGCGATGGCACGGTCGGCCTGGTCAAGAGTCTCCATCGGTCGCGGCTCGCCGTCGCCGAGCCAGCGCACGACCTCGTCCAAGGAGTAGGTCGCCAGCACCCGTGGCGCCTCCGCAGCATCCCAGGGCCGGATCCTGAGTCGGTCCGTGCGCAGCTCCACCCGGCCAGCCTGCCAGGAGGGCAGCGTGGTGCGCATCACACCGACCTGGTGGCCTCGCCCGGAACGAGACCTGTTAGGTTAGGCATACCTAAGTCGTTTGAGTCTCGTCTTTGAGGGAGCCCTGGGGTGTTCGCCAACTATCTGATCGGCCTCCGCGAAGGTCTCGAGGCTGCGCTCGTCGTCAGCATCCTGATCGCCTACCTGGTGCGCACCGAACGCCGCGACCTGGTGCCGCGTATCTGGGCCGGGGTCGGCCTCGCGGTGGCGATCAGCCTGTTGTTCGGAGCGGTCCTGACGTTCGGGCCCCGGGGCTTGACCTTCGAGGCCCAGGAGCTGATCGGCGGCGTGCTGTCAATCGTGGCTGTCTGCTTCGTCACCTGGATGATCTTCTGGATGGCTCGGGCCGCTCGAGGCCTCGGCGCGCACCTGCGCAACGCCGTGGACACCGCCGCCGGGGCCGGCCGCTGGTCGCTGGCTGTCGTGGCCCTCTTCGCGGTCGGCCGCGAGGGCCTCGAGACCGCCCTGTTCCTGTGGGCCGCCACCCAGGCGGCGACCACCGACGGTGGCTCCGGGCCCGCGGCCCTGCTCGGCGGCGCCCTCGGCCTGGCGACCGCTGTGCTGCTCGGCTGGGGGATCTACAAGGGCGCCCTGCGGATCAACCTGTCCCGCTTCTTCACCTGGACCGGCGCCTTCCTGATCGTCGTCGCTGCCGGAGTGCTGGCCTATGGCGTCCACGACCTCCAGGAGGCCGGCGTGCTTCCCGGCGTCAACACGCTGCTCTTCGACGTCTCGGACACGATCGAGCCCGGCAGCTGGTATGCCGCCCTGCTCAAGGGGGTCTTCAACTTCTCTCCCCAGACGACGGTGCTCCAGGGCCTTGCCTGGCTCGCCTACCTCGTACCGACCATGACCCTCTTCCTGATCAAGGTCAGGCAGAAGACACCGACTCCGGCGGCGCCCAAGCCCGCGTCCGTCGCCTGACCGCCCCGCGCCTCACGAGAGATCATCATGACCTCCCTTCGCCTCGCCCTGCCCACCCTCGCCGTCGCGCTTGCTCCGGGGCTGGCCGCCTGCACCGACAACGCCGACACCGGCTCCGGCGACGCGTCTCACACGATCGTGGTCGAGTCGTCCAACGACGCCTGCGAGCTGTCGGCGACCGAAGCGCCGGCGGGCTCCCTGCGGTTCGAGGTGACCAACGCGGGTGACCAGGTCACCGAGTTCTACCTGTACGCCGACGACGGCGAGAGCGTCGTCGGTGAGGTCGAGGACATCGGACCCGGCCTGACCCGCGACCTCGTGGTGACCGCGCCGCCGGGGGACTACCTCGCGACCTGCAAGCCGGGCATGGCGGGTGACGGGATCCGCATCGACCTCACCGTCACGGACTCCGGCGACTCCCAGTGACTGAGGCCGGCCACGCACAGGGCGGCGTTCGGAGTGGGACGTTCCACACGTTCTGGAGGCGGACAGCCGCGTCGGCGTCGGGGAGTCGACGGTAGAGTTGGTCGGGCACAGCGTCGTGCGCCCTCCCACTTCTCCTGACCCGAGGACACGCTGTGATCAAGCCCGTCGTTCTGATCGCCGAAGAGCTGAGCCCCGCTACCGTGGAGGCACTCGGTCCTGACTTCGAGATCCGGCGGTGCAACGGCGCCGACCGCACCGAGCTTCTTGCCGTCATCGGCGACGTCGACGCGATCCTGGTCCGCTCGGCGACCAAGGTCGACGCCGAGGCACTGGCGGCCGCCCGTCGCCTGAAGGTCGTGGCCCGCGCCGGCGTCGGCCTCGACAACGTCGACGTCCGGGCGGCCACCCAGAACGGTGTCATGGTGGTCAATGCCCCGACCTCCAACATCGTCTCCGCCGCGGAGCTGGCTGTCGCGCTGATGCTGGCCGCTGCGCGGCACATCTCGCCGGCGCACTGGGCGTTGAAGAACGGCGAGTGGAAGCGCTCGAAGTACACCGGCATCGAGCTCTACGAGAAGACCGTCGGCATCGTCGGGCTCGGTCGCATCGGGGTGCTGGTGGCCCAGCGGCTGAGCGCTTTCGGCATGTCCGTGATCGCCTACGACCCCTACGTCCAGGCCGGACGCGCGGCGCAGATGGGGGTTCGCCTGGTGGACCTCGACACGCTGCTCACCGAGGCCGACTTCATGTCGGTCCACCTGCCCAAGACCCCCGAGACCCTCGGGCTGATCGGGTCCGAGCAGTTGGCCAAGGCGAAGCCGTCACTCGTGCTGGTCAACGCCGCGCGCGGTGGCATCGTCGACGAGGAAGCCCTCTTCGCGGCCCTCAAGGAGGGCCGGATCGCCGGCGCCGGACTCGACGTGTTCGCCTCGGAGCCCTGCACGGACAGCCCCCTGTTCGAGCTGGAGAACGTCGTCGCCACCCCGCACCTGGGTGCTTCGACGGACGAGGCCCAGGAGAAGGCCGGCATCGCGGTCGCCCGCTCGGTGCGCCTCGCGCTGTCCGGCGAGCTGGTTCCCGACGCGGTCAACGTCCAGGGCGGAGTCATCGCCGAGGACGTGCGGCCCGGGATCCCGCTCACCGAGAAGCTCGGCCGGGTCTTCTCCGCGCTCGCGGGCGAAGTGGCCCAACAGATCGACGTCGAGGTGCGCGGCGAGATCACAGAGTACGACGTCAAGGTGCTCGAGCTGGCGGCCCTCAAAGGCGTCTTCGCCGACGTCGTCGAAGACCAGGTGTCCTACGTCAACGCGCCGCTGCTCGCCGCCGAGCGGGGGACCGCTGTCCGGCTCGTCGCCGACCCCGAGAGCCCGGACCACCGCAATCTGATCACGATCCGCGGCACCCTCGCCGACGGGTCCCAGGTCTCGGTGAGCGGAACCCTGGTCGGGATCGGCCAGCGCGAGCGCCTCGTGGAGGTCAACGGCTTCGATGTCGACATCGAGCCGACCGACCACCTGGCATTCCTGCGCTACGAGGACCGCCCCGGCATGATCGGCATCGTGGGCCGGATCCTGGGAGAGGCCCAGGTCAACATCGCCGGCATGCAGGTCGCTCGCGACGAGAAGGGCGGCGCGGCGCTGGTCGCTCTGTCGGTGGACACCGCGATCCCGACCGAGACTCTCGAGGAGATCGAGCAGGCGATCGCGGCGACGTTCCTGCGCGCCGTCAATCTTCCGTGACAATCGGCGTTCTATGAGGCTTCCGGTGCCAGACGAGCACGCTGACGGTAAAACCGCAGGCGTTTGAATAACGGTCGAGTAACGATCGGCCGCCACATGACCAGGCAGCGGTCCCGGGCATCCACGATGCTGGCTGGTGCGCCATTCGGGGCGTTCCGGCTCGACGTGGAGGATCCCGCGTCGAGAGACCCCCTCGTCAGACAAGGAAGTCTCGCGTGACCCGACGACGAACAGCCTTCGCGACAGTCTCAGCGCTGGCGGCGCTCAGCCTGCCGGCCGCCCTCCTCATCGCCTCTCCGGCGACAAGTGCGCCCGGCACCGGTGCGCGGCCCTCGCAGGACCGGCCGGTGTCCGTGTCCGACGACATGCCGCACCCCCTGGCCATCGCCAACAAGCGGGAGGCGCAGCGCGACGCGGCGCTGCAGAAGATCCTGACCCGGCAAGCCAAGGGCCTGCGCACCGCTCGCCAGTCGAGCAACCACCAGGGCGCGAAGAACCAGTACGTCCAGCTCGAGCGTGAGGGAACCGACCGGATCTTCGTCGTGCTGGCGGAGTTCGGCGACCAGCGCTACCCGGACCCGACCTTCGCCGACGACGCGGTGCTCGCGGACCCGCAGCCCCAGCGCTTCGATGGTCCGCTGCACAACCAGATCCCGGCTCCGGACCGCCGGGTCGACAACTCCACCCTGTGGCAGCCCGACTACGATCGGGCCCACTACGAGGACATGTACTTCAACCGGATGGCGAAGTACTACGAGCACCAGTCTTCGGGTCGCTACTCCGTCGACGGTGACGTCACCGAGTGGGTGAAGGTCCCCTTCAACGAGGCGCTCTACGGCCGCGACTACTGCGGTGGCATCGTCTGCTCCACCACCAAGGCCCTCGTCCGTGACGCCTTGGCCGTCTGGGTCCAGGACCAGCTCGACGCCGGCATGACGATGCCGGAGATCACGGCGTACCTGCAGACCTTCGACCAGCAGGACCGCTACGACATCGACGCCGACGGCAACTACAACGAACCCGACGGCTTCATCGACCACTTCCAGATCGTGCACGCCGGTGGCGACCAGGCCGCGGGTGACCCGATCTACGGCAGCGACGCCATCTGGAGCCACCGCTGGTACGCCAACCTGCAAGGTGGCGGGCCCGGCGGCCTGCCGGGCGTCAACGTGGGTGCCAACGACGGCATCGTGTCGAGCGCCGACGTGCCGAACAACCCGACCGGCGTCTGGGTCGGTGACTACACGATCCAGCCCGAGAACGGTGGCCTGGGTGTCTTCGCCCACGAGTTCGGCCACGACCTCGGCCTGCCCGACCTCTACGACACCTCCGGCAACACCGGCGGCGCCGAGAACAACACGGCGTTCTGGACGCTCATGTCCTCGGGCGCGAACATCGGCGACGGCGGCCGGGACGGTATCGGCGACAACCCGACCGACCTGAGCGCCTGGGAGCTCTTCCAGCTGGGCTGGCTGGACCCCCAGGGCAGCAAGGGCCCGTTCTACGACGTCGCCTTCGCCGGTGAGACCTCCAAGCACCGGCTGGCCGCGAACGTGCCGGCCACCAAGAAGGGAGCCCAGGCCCTGTTCACGGTGCTGCCGGACAAGCTGGTCGCGACCGAGATCGGCACCCCGGCCAGCGGTGCCTACATGTTCTACTCCGGCTCGGGCAACGACCTGAACAACACCATGACCCTCACCTCTGGGGTCTCCGGGACGGCGCTGACCGCCAACGTCAGCTACGACATCGAGGAGGACTGGGACTACGCGTTCCTCGAGGCCTCGACCGATGGTGGCGCCACCTGGTCGCCCGTGGCGACGAACCTGTCGGACATCTCGGGTGACCAGAGCGGGTTCAACACCAGTATGACCGGGATCACCGGTGTCTCGGGTGGCTGGGTGCCGCTGACCGCGGACCTGCCGGCCGGGGCCAACGCGATCCGGTTCCGCTACCAGACCGACGGTGCGGTGGCCCAGCCGGGCTTCCTGGTCGACGACGTCGCCATCGACGGCGCTGCCGTCGGCACCGCGGAGACCGACACCGAGGGCTGGGACTTCGCCGGGTTCCGCCGCACCACCGGCACCGAGGACCAGGCCTACTTCAACGCCTATGTGGCCGAGAACCGTCAGTACGACGGCTACGACCGGTCGCTGAAGACGGCCTACAACTTCGGGTTCCTCGACAGCAAGCCGGACAAGGTGGAGTCCTACGCCTACCAGCCGGGCATGTTGCTCTGGTACTGGAACGAGCAGTACGCGGACAACAATGTCGGCGATCACCCCGGTGGTGGCCAGATCCTGCCGATCGACGCGAACCCGAAGCTGTACCACTGGGGTGACGGCACCCTGATGCGTCCGCGCATCGCGGCGTACGACTCCACCTTCAGCAACAAGCGCCGGGTGAAGGGCATCAAGCTCCACCTGAACAGCCAGGCGACCAGGATCCCGAGCCATTGGGGCAGTCGGACCTTCGACGACACCAAGACGTACTGGTTCGACTCCGACAGCCATGGCGCCACGGGGAGCCACCCCGGTCGCTACCAGCCGGGTTGGTACAGCGTGGACGTCCCGAAGACCGGCACCACCATCACGGTGGCCTGGCAGTTCAAGGACAAGTCACTGAAGGTCCGAGTGGCGCCCAAGTAGGACGTGGCCTTGATGTGAGGTGACCGGCGGGGTCCGCCCCGCCGGTCGGGGCCACCACGGCCCGGGTGATCTGACGGTCGCCCGGGCCGTGTGCTGTCCCGGCACGCCCCGACAGGTCAGCGGCGGGTGGCGATGATGGCGGAGGCGTCGGCGGCGACCATCACCTCGACGGCGGTGAAGCGCTCGTCGGTGAGCCATTGCTCGCGCAGGGTGTCGACGCGGCCGTACTCCACCGGGGGCCACACTTGGCACGGCGTGAAGTCGTCGAGCACGACCAGCCCACCCTCGTCGACCAGGTCGGCGACGGCGTCGACACTCGCCTGCGAGGACTCACCGGAGTCCAGGAAGAGCAGCGAGAACGGCCCGCGGTCGAGCAGAGTCGACCAGTCGGCGGCCAGCACCTCCACCTGAGGGTCGTCGGCGAAGATCTCGGCGGCTCCGCCCGCGAGCCGTGGGTCCAGCTCAGCGGTCAGGATGCGCGAGCCGGGCCGTACGCCGGAGCGGAGCCAGGCCGTCCCGACGCCGCAGCCGGTGCCGAACTCGGCCAACGTGCCGGTGCGCGTGGCGGCCAGGGTCGCGAGGAGGCGTCCGGTCTCGTTGCGGCAGAACGACACGTAGCCCGCCCGACGGGAGACGTCGAACGCCCGCTCGACGATCTCCGGCAGCTCGGGGGGTGCGCTCATGCGTGGCAGTCTCTCATTCTGGCTGCGGCATCTCGCATCGTGAAATGTTCGGACGTAACCGGATGACAGGTGCCGGCCGCCGACGTAGGTTGGCTGAACCATGCGGAGCGTGTTCGTACTCATCGACTGCCGCGGCGAGGCCTGATCCGGAAGGCCACCTCGCCGCGGTGTGCGGCGTTGACGGCCTTCCAGCAGCTTCTATAGCCGCCCCCGCGGCGGGTCCGCCCGCAATCTCATGCGTGATCCGCAGTGCTGCGCGTCGATGCTCGGTGGCTCACGAGAACCGTGGGCCCAAGGCCATCACGCCCGCCGCGGGGGGCGCCGTACGACGGCACCGGTCGAGCATCGGCGTCCCTGCGCCGCGCGAACCGACGGCCACCCAGACAGCAGCACCGACACCTCAGCATTCAGCACAGGAGAGATCAGCGATGTACGACATGTACCCCGAGTGGGGTCCCGCCAGCCACAACCCCGAGAACCCGCAGAGCGCCGAGGCCGTCCAGGCCGCGCTTGACCTGCGAGACAACGGCGGTCTGCGCCCCGACGACAACTAGCCTTGCGCCCCATGACCGACTCCTCACCCTCCGCCGTGACCGACTCGCTGCGTCTGGCCGTGATCCCGGGCGACGGCATCGGTCGGGAGGTCACCGCCGAGGCACTCAAGGTGCTCGAGGCGGTGGCGCCGGTGAAGATCGAGCCGACCCGCTATGACCTCGGAGCGGAGCGCTACCTCGAGACCGGCGAGGTGCTTCCCGACTCGGTGCTGGAGGAGATCCGCGGTCACGACGTGATCCTGCTCGGCGCGGTCGGCGGCAGGCCCGGCGACCCGAACCTGCCGCCGGGCATCCTCGAACGCGGGCTGCTGCTGCGGTTGCGCTTCGAGCTCGACCACTATGTGAACCTGCGTCCGTCCCGCATCTTCCCCGGCGTCGCGTCGCCTCTGGCCGACCCGGGCGAGGTTGACTTCGTCGTGGTCCGCGAGGGCACCGAGGGTCCCTACACCGGCAATGGTGGCGCCCTGCGCGTCGGGACGCCGGCCGAGGTCGCGACGGAGGTGTCGGTCAACACGGCGTACGGCGTGGAGCGCGTGGTCCGTGATGCCTTCGCCCGCGCGATGCGCCGCCGCCGGCAGCTCACGCTGGTCCACAAGACCAACGTGCTCGTCCATGCCGGGGCCGTGTGGTCGCGGATCGTCGGCGAGGTGGCGCGAGAGTTCCCCGAGGTCGCGGTCGACTACCTGCACATCGACGCGGCCACGATCTTCATGACCACCGATCCCGCGCGGTTCGACGTGATCGTGACCGACAACCTCTTCGGCGACATCATCACCGACCTGGCCGCCGCCATCACCGGTGGCATCGGGCTCGCGGCGTCCGGCAACATCAACCCTGATCGCACCGCGCCGTCGATGTTCGAGCCGGTCCACGGCTCGGCCCCCGACATCGCGGGACAGGCCACGGCGGACCCGACGGCGGCGATCCTCTCGGTGGGGCTCCTCCTCGATCACCTCGGGCATGCTGATGCGGCGTCGAGGGTCGAGGCCGCAGTGCTCGCGGACCTGGCCGACCGAGCACCCGGGGCGGTACGGCGGACCCCGGAGGTCGGCGATGCCATCGCCGCCCGGCTCGTCGACTGACCCGCTGCCGACTGACCCCCCCCGCCGACTGACCCGCTGCCGACTGACCTGCCTCCCTCCCTGGGGGGCCTGCTCACCCGGCTCTCGCGCCGCCGCCCTCGTGGGCGCACGGCACGCCGACCACCCCCGCGGAAAGGTGGGCTACCGTGCCTTCTATGGAGATCAACACCGCGCTCTCGACCCACCCCGTCGACGCCGATCGACGAGCGGAGATCGTGGCCGACCCCGGTTTCGGGGTCCACTTCACCGACCACATGTTCACGGTCGAGTGGACTCCCGACACCGGTTGGCGCGACGCCCGCATCACGCCGTACGGCCCGCTGACGCTCGACCCGGCGACGGCGGTGCTGCACTACGCGCAGGAGATCTTCGAGGGCATGAAGGCCTACCGGCACGACGACGGGTCCGTGTGGACCTTCCGGCCGGAGTCCAACGCCGAACGGATGGTCCGGTCCTCGCACCGACTTGCCCTGCCGGTGCTCGACGTGCCGGAGTTCGTCGAGGCCGTGGACGCGCTCGTCACCGTCGACCGGGACTGGGTCCCCGACAGCGCGGGGGAGAAGAGCCTCTACATCCGACCCTTCATGTTCGCCTCGGAGGCGTTCCTGGGCGTGCGACCGGCTCATCACGTGACGTTCATGGTGATCGCGAGCCCGGCCGGTGCGTACTTCGCCCAGGGCATCAAGCCGGTCACGCTCTGGCTGACCACGGAGTACAGCCGGGCCGGCCGAGGCGGGATGGGGGCGGCCAAGACGGGTGGCAACTACGCGAGCAGCCTGGTCGCCCAGCAGGAGGCCAGTGCGAACGGCTGCGACCAGGTCGTCTTCCTCGACGCCCAGGAGGGGCGCTACGTCGAGGAGCTCGGTGGGATGAACATGTACTTCGTCTTCCGGGACGGCCACATCGTCACCCCCGCGACCGGAACGATCCTCGCCGGCATCACCCGCAGCTCGATCATCGAGCTCGCGGGCAAGCTGGGGCGCGAGGTGGAGGAGCGACGCTTCTCGATCGACGAGTGGCGCGACGGCGTGACGTCGGGTGAGATCACCGAGGTCTTCGCCTGTGGCACCGCTGCGGTGGTCACGCCGGTCGGTGCTTTGCGCTGGGACGGGGGCGCGACGCCTGAGGTGGCGCAGGCCGGTGAGGTCACGCTGCAGATCCGTCAGGCCCTCGTGGACATCCAGTACGGCCGCGCCGACGACACCTTCGGTTGGCTGCACCGCGTCTGCTGACCAGCTGCGCCGGTACCCTCGTCGGGTGACGACCGCTCCACGCCCGCAGGCGCCGCCCGGCCTGACCGTGGGCGGGTACCAGCTGCTCACCCGGGTGGGCGAGGGTGGGATGGGCGTCGTACACCTCGCGCGGCAGCCTGGCGGTGAGCGGGTCGCCCTGAAGGTGCTGCGTCCCCACATCGTCGGTGACGACGAGGCCCGCGCCCGGCTGGCCCGCGAGGTCAACTCGCTGCGCCGGATCCGGTCGCCGCGGGTTGCGGAGATCGTCGACGCCGACCCCTGGGGACCGGTGCCGTTCGTGGCCACGCGGTACGTGCCCGGGCTCTCGTTGCACGACCACGTCCACGAGGAGGGCCCGATCACCGGACCCGACCTGGTCTGGCTCGCGCGCTGCCTGGCCGACGCACTCGGCGCCGTACACGCCTGTGGCGTGCTCCACCGCGACGTCAAGCCCTCCAACGTGTTGATGGAGGGTCGCAGCCCCGTCCTGATCGACTTCGGCCTCGCCCGGGTGGCCGACGACCCCAAGCTGACCCTGACGGGGTGGCTGTTGGGCACCCCCGGCTACCTCGCGCCCGAGATCCTGCACGGCGAGAACGCGACCACCGCCTCCGACGTGCACTCGTGGGCGTCGACGGTCGCCTTCGCCGGCACCGGCCACCCGCCGTTCGGCCGCGGGCCGGCGATGGCGGTGATGGACCGGGTACGCCGCGGCGAGCACCAGCTCGACGGACTGCCACCGCGGTTCGCGGCGCTCCTCGCGGCGGCCCTCGACCCCGATCCGCGACGTCGGCCGCCCCTGGCCGAGCTGCACGCCGAGCTGGCCTCGCCCGCGCCGGCCCCGCCGGTGGCCCCAAGGCCCCCGCCCGAGCAGGACCCGTTCACGGTGCCGCTGGCCGTGGCGGCACTGGCCGGTGCCGAGGAGTCGACCGACCCCCAGAGCGTGGAACCGGCGCCGTCGGAGGAGGCCGGCGACCCGACCTGGCCGCCGATGTCGGCCGCCCCCGCGGCGACGCCGTGGCCGGTGCGGCTGCGTCGGCTGGTCATGGGGTCCACGCTGGCCGCGGCCGGTGGTGCCCTGGTGGCGGCCTACCCCTACCTCGCGACCGCGGGCCTCCTGGTCGGTGCCTGGCTGCTGCGCAGCGGATCCCTGGCCGCCGGCGCCGCGGGCGATCGCCGGCGGCTGCGCGGCCTGAAGTGGTACGACGCCCCGCAGTTCCTCCTGACCACTCCGTGGCACCTGATCCGGTCGATCCCCGGGACGCTGCTGCTCGCGCTGTGGGCCGGTGGGCTGGGGCTGGCCGGCCTCCTGCTCGGGTACGGCGCGGGACTCCCCGTGGCCGAGACCCTGTTCCTGGCCGGCCTGCTGTTCGCCTCGGCGCTGTGGTTCGGCCCGGGTGGCTCCCGGGTCCGCGGCCCCCTCCAGAGGGCGCTGAGACCCGTGACCGATGTGGCCGTGCGCTGGGTGATCGGCCTGCTCGTGGTGGCCGCGACCGCCACCGGCGCCGGCGCGCTGGCGACCACGCAGGGCCCGGACTGGGCCCCCGCCGATCACGCCCCCCGCCTGCCCTGACCCGTCGTGAACTGACCGCCGACCCGTCGTGAACTGACCAGTTCTCCACCGCCCGCCTGTTGATAACCCGACCATTCACGACGGGTCGGCGTGGCCGGATCGCGAGACCTGGGCTCCCGCCACGGCGTACGACGTGGCACGATGACCTCATGCACCACTCGGAGATCATCATTTCCTAGCGCGTCGACCGCCACCGTCGACGCGCCCACCTCTCGTAGCCACGAGAGGTTTTTTGTTGCCTCCGACCAGCCGCGGCCCCCGCCGCACCGACCGAACGAGAGACCGACCGATGGACCTGCAGGGCTCCTTCCACGTGTACGACACCACGCTGCGCGACGGCGCGCAGCAGGAGGGGCTCAACCTCTCCGTGGCCGACAAGCTCACCATTGCGCGGCAGCTGGACGACCTCGGTGTCGGCTACATCGAGGGCGGCTGGCCCGGTGCCAACCCCAAGGACACCGAGTTCTTCCGGAGAGCGGCGCAGGAGCTCGACCTGCGGAACGCGACGCTGGCCGCCTTCGGTGCCACGCGCCGCGCCGGCGTGGCCGCGGCCGACGACCCCCTGGTCGCCGCTCTGCGCGACAGCGGCGCATCCGTGGTCACCCTGGTCGCGAAGTCCCACGACCGGCACGTCGAGCTCGCCCTGCGCACGACGCTGGCGGAGAACCTCGCGATGATCCGCGACACCGTCACCCACCTGCGCGAGGAGGGCCAGGAGGTCTTCCTCGACGCCGAGCACTTCTTCGACGGCTACCGCGCCAACCGGGACTACGCCATGGAGGTGCTCCGCACGGCCTACGACGCGGGCGCCTCGGTCATCGCGCTGTGCGACACCAACGGGGGCATGCTTCCGGGCTGGGTCGGCGACGTCGTCCAGGACGTGCTGACCACAGCCGGCGTCCGGGTGGGCATCCACTGCCACAACGACACCGGCTGCGCGGTCGCCAACACGCTCGCCGCCGTCGATGCCGGCGCTACGCACGTCCAGGGCACGATCAACGGGTACGGCGAGCGGACGGGCAACGCCGACCTGGTCTCGGTCGTCGCCAACCTGGAGCTCAAGCTGGACCGCCAGGTGCTGCCGCAGGGGATGCTGCGCGACGCCACTCGGATCGCCCACGCCGTCGCCGATGTCACCAACTTTCCGCCGGCCTCCCGGCAGCCGTACGTCGGAACGTCCGCGTTCACCCACAAGGCGGGGTTGCACGCCTCCGCGATCAAGGTCGACCCCGCCCTCTACCAGCACCTCGACCCGGTGTTCGTGGGCAACGACATGCGGCTGCTGGTCTCCGACATGGCCGGTCGCGCGTCCATCGAGCTCAAGGGCCGCGAGCTCGGCTTCGATCTCTCCGGCGACCGCGACCTGGTCACCCGCATCACCGACCGGGTCAAGGCCCTCGAGTCCGGTGGCTACACGTTCGAGGCTGCCGACGCGTCGTTCGAGCTGCTGCTCATCGAGGAGGTCGAGGGCCGCCGGCCGGCGTACTTCGACGTCGAGTCGTGGCGGGTCATCACCGACTCCCGCCCGGGCGACGAGGCCGTCTCGGAGGCGACGGTGAAGCTGGTCGCGGCAGGAGTCCGGTACGTCGTCACCGGTGAGGGCAACGGTCCCGTCAACGCGCTCGACCAAGCGCTGCGCAGTGCCATCGTGCAGGCCTTCCCTGACGTGGCGAAGTTCGAGCTGATCGACTACAAGGTGCGCATCCTCGACCAGGGACACGGCACCGACGCCATCACCCGGGTGCTCATCGAGACCTCCGACGGCGCGGCGACCTGGGTCACCGTCGGCGTGGGCGCCAACGTGATCGAGGCCTCGTGGGGGGCACTCGTCGACGGCCTCACCTTCGGGCTGCGCAAGCACGGCATCTGACATAGCGGCCTGCGGACTGGACCACCCGGGCCGCCCGCGGCCGACGGTAGGACTCTCGACAGGTCCCCGGGTTACGCTCCGGCCAGATCTCGGGATCGAACATCAACGGGGGTTGACGTGACCGAGATGGTCCGACGGGTGCCGCGCCGATATGCCGCGGCGGCAGCGCTGGTCACGACGCTTGCTTGGCTGCTGGTGCTGCCGATCGAGGATGCCGATGCGGCCGACGTGGGGGCCGGAACAGGAGTTGTCCAACGCTCCGGACCACCTCTCCACGTGACCGCCGAGTAGCCTCTGCCGCATGGCTCGGTGGCACGACCTGTCGGCGGTCGAGCAGGGCGCGCTGGTGCGGCGTGGTGAGGTGACGCCGGTCGAGCTGGTCGAGCACTACCTTGCCCGACCCGACGAGGTCGGCGCGTTCGTGCGGCTGACTCCCGATCTCGCCATCGCCCGGGCCCGCTCGCTGCCACGGCACGGCGACTCGCCGCTGCACGGCGTACCGACCGCGCTCAAGGACCTGAACCTGACCGCGGGCGTGCCCACGACGTTCGGGTCGCCGGTCTTCGCCGACTTCGTGCCCGACGTCTCGGACTTCGTGACCCAGCAGGTGGAGGCTGCGGGGATGGTCAGCCTGGGCAAGACCAGCACCCCGGAGTTCGGGTCGCCCTGCTACACCGAGCCGGAGGGCCTGCCGCCCGCCGTCACCCCCTGGGACCGCACGCGGATGGCGGGCGGGTCCTCCGGTGGCGCGGCGGCGGCGGTGGCCGCCGGACTGGTGCCGGTCGCCCAGGGTTCGGACGGCGGCGGCTCGATCCGGATCCCGGCGTCCTGCTGCGGGCTGGTCGGGCTCAAACCGACGCGCGGACGGATCTCCGGCGCTCCGATGTACGGCGACCCGGTCGGCCTGGGCACCTCAGGCCCGATCGCCCGGACCGTGCGGGACGCCGCAGCGCTGCTGGACGTGCTGGCCGGCCGCGCGGTGGGTGACCCGTTCTGGGCTCCCCCCGAGGCGCAGTCCTTCCTCGCGGCGTGTGACCGCGAGCCCGGACGTCTGCGGGTGGCTCGGTTCATCCAACCGATCATCGCCGAGGCGGCCGTCCATCCCGAGGTCGTCATGGCGTACGACGACGCCTCGGCGCTGCTCGAACGCCTGGGCCACCGGGTCGAGGATGTGCCCGTGCCGCTCGGCCACGATGCGGTGCCGGTCTTCGAGACGTGCTGGGCGGTCCTGACGGCGCTCTCGGTCGTACCGCCCGAGAAGGAGCCGCTCCTGCGCCCGCTCACGCGCTGGCTGACCGAGCGCGGCGGCGCCGTCAGCGCACCCGAGTTCGGCCTGGCCGTCGGCGCCCTGCGGCGCCACGCTGCCGGGGCGCTGGCCGCGCTCGCCCCCTACGACCTCGTCCTGACGCCCACCGTGGCGCAGCCGCCGCTGCCGGTCGGGGCACTGCGCAACGACGATGACCCGGAGGCGGACTTCGAGGCGCAGAAGGCCTTCACGCCCTGGACCTCGGCCTGGAACGTGACCGGGATGCCCGCCATCTCGCTGCCCCTGCACTGGACCGGCGACGGACTGCCCGTCGGCGTGATGCTGGCCGCCCGGCCGGCGCAGGAAGCCACGCTGCTGGCCGTCTCGGCGCAGATCGAGTCCGCCGCCGACTGGGCCCAGCGCCGCCCACCGGGCTGGTAGCCCGGACGTCGTACGGTCCGGTTGCCGGGGCGCCCAGCCCGTATGACGTCCCGCGGTGCGTCAGGCGAACCAGGACGGCGCGCGCCGTCGGAAGTCCTCCGGCTCCAGGGCCCCGGCGCCCGTGGGGATCCTCGCCAGCACCGGAACTCCGGTCAGCCGCGGCAGCTCCTCGGCGTTGCACTCCTCGGCGAGCCCCGGATCGATCGGCCACGAGCCGAGGACGAGGCCGGCCGGTTCGACGCCCCGGGCGCGCAGCGCGGCCACGGTCAGCTCGGTGTGGTTCAGCGTCCCCAGGCGGACACCGGACACCACGACCACCTCGGCGCCGACAGCCTCCGCGAGGTCGAGGACCGTGCCGCCCTCACGGTCGAGCCGGACCAGGACGCCGCCCGCGCCCTCGACCAGCACGGTGTCGTGGAACTGCGCCAGCACCCGGATCCGGTCGGCGTACTCCGAGACCGGCGGGATCGCGGTGTCGCGCAGCCGTGCGGCAGTGTCCGGAGCCAGCGCGTCGGGCAGTGCGGTGAACTCCTGCGCGGCGCATCCGCTGAGCCGGTGCACCTCGTCGGCATCGCCGGCATCCCCGGGGCCCACACCGGTCTGCACGGGCTTGACCACCACGACGGACCCCGACAGCGCCGCCCGCACGGCGTACGCCGCCGTCGCGACCGTCTTGCCAACGCCGGTGTCGGTCCCGGTCACCACCACGATCCGGCTCACCCGTGCTCCTCGACCACCCGGCGGAGCACGGCGCCGGCCCGCACCCACTCGCTGTCGGTGAGTCCGGCGGACGCGGTGATCCGCAGTCTCGACTGCCCGTCGGGGGTGGAGGGCGGCCGGAAGCAGCCCACCCGGACCCCCGCCGCAGCGGCGGCCGCCTGGGCCGCCACCGCCGCCCGCGGAGAGGTCATCGGCAACGAGATCACGGCACCGCTCGGCTCAGGAGCGCCGAGAGCGGCGGCCAACCCGACGATCCGCGAGGTGACCAGCTGCGGCAACGCCGGGTGGGAACGCAGGTGTCGCAGCGCCGCCAGGGCGGCACCGGTCGACGCCGGGGCCAGCCCGGTGTCGTAGATGAACGGCCGGGCGCGGTTCACCAGCTGCTCGATCACAGCCGGTGATCCCAGGACCGCACCACCCTGGGCGCCCAGCGACTTCGACAGCGTGGCCGTGACGACGACGTGGGGGAGTCCCGCAAGACCGAGGTCGTGCACCAGGCCCCGGCCCCCCGCGCCGACCACGCCGAACCCGTGAGCCTCGTCCACGACCAGCAGGGCGTCGTACGTCGCGCACGTCTCGGCCAGCGCAGCCAACGGCGCTGCGTCACCAAGGACGGAGTAGACCGACTCGACCACGACCATGGCCCGGCGGCCGTCCGCGGTGGCCAGAGCCGCGGCGACCGCGTCGACGTCCCCGTGCGGCGTCACCTCCACCTCCGCTCGCGAAAGCCGGATCCCGTCGATCAGCGAGGCGTGCACGTGTGCGTCGGAGACGACGAGGGTGTCGCGGCCCGCCAGGGCGCTGAGCGCGGCGAGGTTGGCGTGGTAGCCCGTCGAGAGGGACAAGCATCCGGGCTGGTCCAGGAAGTCGGCCAGCTCGGCCTCGAGCTCCCCGTGCAACCGGGTCGTCCCGGTGACCAGTCGCGAGGCTCCCGCACCGGCACCCCACTCCTTGGCGGCGGCGGCGGCCGCCTCGGTCACATCGGGGTGGTGCGCCAGCCCCAGGTAGTCGTTCCCGGCGAGGTCGAGCATCTGGTCGTCGGCGCCTCGCGGAGCCAGGCTGCGACGCAGTCCGGCCTCGTCACGACGGCGCTCCTCCTGGCGCAGCCAGCTGTCCCAGACGGTCATCCGGCCCGCACCGCCGCCTGGATCGCCTCGGTGATGGCGGCGAGGTCGTCGTCGCTGCTGACATAGGGCGGCATGGTGTACACCAGGTCGCGGAAGGGTCGGATCCACACCCCACGCTCCAGTGCCGCGTTCGTCGCGGCGACCACGTCGACCTCATGGTCGAGCTGGACGACGCCCACCGCGCCCAACGTGCGCACGTCGGCGACCCCGGGCAGCTCTCGGGCCCCGGCCAGCCCGAGGGTCAACGCGGCATTGATCCGTCGTACCTGCCCGGACCAGTCGGCCGACTCCAGCAGGTCGAGGCTGGCCAGCGCCACCGAGCAGGCCAGGGCGTTGCCCATGTACGTCGGCCCGTGCATGAGCACCCCGGACTCCGAGGCCGAGACCCCTGCGGCGACCCGGGAGGAGCAGAGCGCGGCAGCGAGCGTGAGATAGCCGCCCGTCAGGGCCTTGCCGACACACATCACGTCGGGGCTGACGCCGGCAGCCTCGGCGGCGAACATGGTGCCGGTGCGGCCGAAACCGGTGGCGATCTCATCGAGGACCAGGAGCAGTCCGTGTCGGTCCGCGATCTCACGCAGCACCGTCAGGCACCGCGCGGGGTAGACGTGCATCCCGCCCGCGCCTTGCAGCAGCGGCTCGACGATGATGCCCGCCAGCGTGTTGTCGTACTGCTCGGCGAGCTCGGCCACCTCCGCCGACCAGGCGTCGACGCCGTCGGCGTCGGCAGGCGGGCGAGGTGCGAAGACCTGCACCGGCAGGGTGCCGGTGAACATCGAGTGCATGCCGCCGACCGGGTCGCACACGCTCATGCAACCGAACGTGTCGCCGTGATAGCCGCCCCGCACGGTGAGCAGGCGCGTTCGCTCGGGTCGCCCCGCCCCACGCTGGAACTGGAGCACCATCTTGAGCGCCACCTCGACGCTGACCGAACCCGAGTCCGCCAGGAAGACGTGGTCGAGCCCGTGTGGTGCCAGCGAGACCAGCCGTTGCGCCAGGCGGATCGCCGGTTCGTGGGTCAACCCCCCGAACATCACGTGTGCGAAGTCACCGGCCTGCGTGGTCAGCGCGGCGTCCAGCGCGGGGTGCCGGTAGCCATGGATGGCGGCCCACCAGGACGACATCGCATCGACGACCTCGCGACCGTCGGCGAGCCGCAGCCGGGTGCCCTCCGCGCCCACGACCAGTCTCGTGGGGGTGGGTTCGGTCATCGAGGTGTAGGGATGCCACAGGTGCTCGCGGTCGAATGCGAGCAGCGTGGCGCCGTCGGACAGGTCGGTCATGACCCCCGCAGTCTAGAAGCGCCGCGCGCGCCGGACCGCGGCCGGCCGGGACCCGGTCCTCGGTCGCTCGTGGGTCGCCGGGAGCTGGCCGGCGCGACCCCCGACGTGCGTGAGGGGAGCTACCCGCTCGGCGACGCGACCGGCACGTCGCAGCTGGTGTCGCAGCCCGGCAGCTCAGGGCCCATCAACCCGGTGGCGAGCAGGACCGCGGCGGCCAGGTTCGTGGCGCCGTACACCCCGAAGGTGCCCAGCGAGACACCCCAGGTGGTCTTCTCCCAGCCCTGCCGATGGGCGTCGTTCGCGATCAGCGACGGCAACATCACCGTCATCACGGTCAGACCGCGCGCGGGCTCCCACAGGCCGTCGGTCACGTAGCGCGCCACCAGCTCGATGGTCCACCCGAAGAGCGCGCCGAAGAGCACCATGACCGACAGCTTGCGACGGCCGAAGAGCATCATCCGGGGCATGATCAGCTTGACGACGACGACGTAGGTCAGCACCGACACGACGGCGATGTAGAGGACGTCCCACCAGCGCGGCAGCATGAACGCGAGGTATGCCGCGGTGATGAAGCCGCCCGAACGCAGGCCGATCTGGCCGAACGTGACCATCCCGATCAGCACGCTGGCCACCACCGCCACGAGGATCAGCCGCCGGTCGTAGCCGAGCAGGGGAGCGATCATCTGTGGGGGCGCCACGTCGGCGCCGGCCAGCGGCAGGATCATCACGTACACGTAGAGGAAGACGGCCAGGATCAGCGCGGTCGACGCCAGCGCCAGGATCGTCCGCTCCGGTCCCTGCCGGGTCATGTCATGGGCGATGATCCCGGGCACCAGGAAACCGATCGAGCTGACCGCGATGTCCCAGTTGGTCATGTCGCCGATGAGCAGTCGGATGCCGAAGATCAGGCTGACGATCGCCAGACCGATCAGCACCTCGATCTCGAACTTCCGACGGCCGTAGAGGATGCGCTTCTTGGTGATCACCTTCTCGACGATCGTGTGGGTCGCGAAGCCGCCGAAGACCGTGATCCCCACGGTCAGCGGCGCCGTGAGCCCGAGCGCGAGGTACGCCGGCACGATGGCTCCGCCGGTCGTCAGGTGGAGTCGTTCATAGAAGAGCATCGAGACGATCACGCCCATCACCAGCGTGACTCGCACGACGTCGGGGGAGTAGAGGTACTCGTTCACGCCTCCCCCTGGACCAGGAGGCCGCGTCGAGCGGCCGCCCACCGGAGCCGTCGACGGGACTCCGGCTGACGGGCCGGGTCCATCGAGGCGAGCAGCTCGTCGACGTGCTCCTCGCCCGCTTCGTGCTCGAAGTGCTCCAGGAGCATCTCGGCCTGCTGGGTGTGGATGTTGACCATGCCGATGAGCACGCCTCGCTCGCCAGGGATCAGCGAGGCGATCTTGTCCAGAATCTGGTCGAGGGACGGGTCGACGGTGTCACCCAGCTTATGCACCTGGGTTGCCGGGACCCCGCCGTCGAGGATGGTCTTGTGCACGCTGTCCTCGTAGGCGCCGAAGAGCAAGGTGTGGTCGAGGAACGGTCGCAGCTCCTGGCCGGACATGGCTCCGAACAGCTCGGCCCGGCGACCCCGGTCGCGGCGGTTGTTGAGCACTCCGATCACCGTGGCGTCCTCGGGCCACTGGGCCTGGAGGGTCTGCAGGGTCATCACGACGCTCTCGCGGTCGTTGGCCGCGAACATCGGCACCCACAGCACCTGCTTGCCGCGAATCTCGTAGGTGCGCAGCCGGACCACGCCGACGTCGGGAACGCTCTTCCACATGCCTCGGATCGCAGCCTCTCGGCTGATGCCGAGGATGTCCGCGATCGTCAGCCCGATGGCGACGTTCTCCTTGAACTGGAGGTAGTCGAAGCCGCGCATGTCGTCGTCGGTGACGCTCGCGGGGTCGGCGTACAGGAACTCGGAGCCGCGGTCGGCGGCGTGGCCTGCCAGCCGGTCCTGCAGCTCGGGACGATCCTCGGCGGTGATCAGGATCCCCTGGCGCGGGGTGGTCAGGGCGAGCGAGTCGGCGATCTCGCCCAGTGTCTCGCCCATCTCCTCCTGATGGTCCTCGCGGACGTTGGTGATGACGGTGATGTCGGAGCGGACGATGTAGTCCTGGCTGTACTCCTGGTAGATCGGTCGCACCGCCATGCACTCGATCACCAGGGCCTCGACACCGCTGCTGACGTGCTCCTTCACGATGTCGATCTGCTCGTTGATCGTGGCCGCCCCCAACCGTACGATCGGTGACTCCTCGCCCAGTGGCCCGATCACCCGGGCCGCGCTCCCGGTGGTCTTGGCCACCGTGACGAAGCCGCCTTCGCGGAGAACCGCTGAGACCAGGCGGGTCACGGTGCTCTTGCCGCGGATGCCGTTGACATGCACCCGGACGTCGAGCTGTTCGAGTCGTTTGCGGTGCTGACGCACCGAGTTGCCCCAGATGGTGATGAGGGTCAGGGTCACGATCCACAGAAGCGTGATGCTGACGACCGCGCCGGCCACCTCAGATGGCCTCGAGGCGTCCCGGATGCTTGCCGCGCGGCCCGCGGGCCTTCTTCGGCGGACGCGCGGGGAGCCGCGTCACGTGGGTGTCCGCGAGGGGCTCGGGGGCCACGGTCTGGGTCTCGGGGGTCACGACCTGGTTGATCTCGACGTGGAGGGTGGCGACGTCGCCGACGGGCCGACGGCCGCCGGCCTGACGGTCGGCGAAGGTGGCGTTGCGGGCCACGATCAGCGCGGACTCGATGATGTCGCGTGCGGACCTGGCGTCCGTCTCGGGCAGCAGCGCACCGAAGTCGTGGGTCTGGGCGATGTAGACCACATCGGTGACCCGGAGCTCGGTCTCGAGGCTGCGGGCCACGGCACGCCTGGCGCGCCGCACCTCCTCAGCCGCGAGCTCGGTGTCGGTGACCTCGACCCCGATCGTGGCCACCGTGAGGGGGCGACGGTGGAGCTCCGCGCGGGTCTGCTCGTCCTCGAGCGCGACCTGGGCGTCCTCGGCGGACATCAGACCCAGCGAGCCCTCGACCGGCAGGATCGCGTGGTTGAGCCGACGCCCGGTGATCCGCCGTCCGCGGCGGATCCGGTCGGCGACCTGACCCGATGACATGCCCAGGAGGAAGAGCAGTCCGAGCGTCACCGTCTGCATCGCGAAGTCGAGCGGCCGAGCCGATGGCAGGAACTGGTGGATGGCCGTGAACGACGCAGCGGCCACCAGGCCGACCACCATGCCGCCGAAGGCGTCGGTGAGCGAGGCGAGCAAGAAGGTGGCGACGACGACCCCGAGCGTCCCGGCGGCGACGCTCGGCGTCCGGGCGGCCTCGACGGAGACGAGAGTCCCGAGGGAGGCCAGCATGCCGGCGCCGGCGAACAGCCCGATGTGGGCGTCAGTCCAGGCCGAGGTCAGTCGATGCCACATCGTGGTCACCTCCCCCGAACCGGATGCCGGCGAGCAGGAGGACAGATGCGAAGACGGCAAGGCCCAGAACGCCATGGGCAAGTGCACTCAGCATGAGTTTCCTCCTCACCGACGTGAAAAATTCGTGCATCGACTCTGCGGCCACATCACCGGCCAGACGGACTGGCGCGAGTTTCGTGATGCGGCCTCGCGTGGGGGTTCTGATCGCTAGATTTAACTCACGTCACGGTAGTCAAATAGGCGGAGGATTGTGCGGAAACTGCCGATTTACCTCGCTTTGGCGATTGCCCTGACGGCGGTCGTCGAGCTGCTCTGGCATACCCCTTTGCAGCGGGGTGGCGAGGCCCCTCCGATGCCCTCCGAGGTGCTCGTCGTCGACGCTCGGACAGGGGTTCCCCTCGCTGAGGCCACGGTCGCCCGGCTCAGTGGCTATGACGGCACGGACGTCGGCGACGCCCTGCCCACGACCGACGGCCGCTCGGTTCGCGAGGTGGGGCAGCCGCGCCTGGTCCGCGCCGAGGCACCCGGCTACCTGAGCCGGGTCGTGGCGCTCGGGCCCGAAGAGTTCCTGACCGTCCCGCTGTCCCGTGCCGACGACCAGACCGTCTCCGTCCGGCTCGCGGGCGAGGTGGACATGGGTGGCGGTCACTACCGGCCGGGACTCACCGCCGCCCCGGCCCTCGCCGGGCCGGCCGACCAGGCCGGTCACGATCGGCTCCTCTCGTCGGTGGCTCCGTTGCTGAGCGACGCCGACGTGACGGTGGCGACGCTGGCCTCGCCGCTCGTCGACGACCCCTACGTCACCGGGCCGAGGCCGGCGGGCTACCACCCGGACAAGCCCACCGTGCTCGCCGCCTCGCCGGCGACGGCCGTGGCCCTCTCCCGCGCCGGCGTCGACGTGGTCTCGCTCGGCACCAGCCACGCCTACGACGCCCTACAGCCGGGCCTCGACTCCACCGTGGCGGCGCTCGACGCTGCGGGGATCGCTCACTTCGGGGCCGGCGCGACCCCTGAGGAGGCCTGGGCTCCGGCATACGTCGAGCTGCGCGGGCGCCGGGTCGCGTTCCTGGGCTGCACCAGCATGGGCGGGGCCCGCTACGACATCCACTTCGTAGCCGACAGGACCCAGGGAGGTGCGGCGCGCTGCGACGCCGACCTGCTGCGCCAGGCCGTCAGCGCCGCTCGCGCCGCCGTGGACGACGTGGTCGTCCTCATCAGCGGTGGCCCCGAAGGGGTCCCGGCCACTCCCGAGGCCCGGCGCGGAGACCGCCACCTCGGCGCTCTCGCGCAGGTGGCGGCCGAGGCAGGTGCCTCGCTGGTCGCCGGCTCCCACGGTCACCTCGCCCGTGGGATCGCGAACCTCGGAGACGTTCCGTGGGTCAAGGCGACCGGCGACCTGGTGTCCGACAGTCGTGAATGGGAGACGATGCGCTCGTCCGTCGTACGCGTCGCCTTGGGTGGCGCGGGCGTGACCAGCCTGGCCGTCGACCCGGTCGCCCTGGTCTCCATGCGGCCGGTGCCCGTGGTCGGGACTCTGGCGGACTCGATCGCGCGGACGATGGCCGGGGTGCCCACGGGCCCGATGACCCTGGCTGAGGGGACGACCTACTGGCCACCCGTGGGGGGCGAGGTCTCTGAGTCCCGCACCGGGGACGCCGGGTCGATCGCCCGGATCGGGTCCGCGTGGACGCTGGCCGGCGAGCAGCCGCTCAGCGCGGGACGCGACTTGCTGTGGGGCACGGGTTCGATGGAGGACCTCGACACCGACCCCGCGGCGACGGGGTCGACCATGTGGGCACTGGGCCGCTACGTGACGACGTCTCTCGAGGCCGGGTGCCACGGCGTCCAGGGACTGCGGCTCCGGCGCGGTCCGCTGAGCGCGAAGGATGTCGTGATCTCCCCGCAGTACCGCCAGGCAGTGACGGCCGGCACCCACCTCACTCTCGCCGCCAACGTCCGGCTCGCCTCCGCGGGGGCTTCGCTGGAGGTGCGGTGGTATCGCTCGCTGAACCCGGACAAGCGCAGCAGTGGGTCGGAGTCGGTCGCGATCGAGCCGCACCGCCTCAACGGGCCCTGCTCGCCGGTGCGCCTGGACCTAGTGGTCCCCGAGGGCATGGTCGCGGCGCAGCCCTACGTGCGGCTCTCGCCCCGCCACGACGTGAACCTGGCCGCCGAGCTGCGGGTGGACGACGTGCGGCTGATCGCCTGGAGCGAGCCTGGCCTCGCCGGGCGGCAGCTCGACACGGTGGAGTTCCCGGACAGCGGGACCGCCCTGGTCACTCGGGTCGAGGCGGCCGGGTAGCTCCGGTGCTCGCGCGGGGTGCGCGGGCTGGTCCACGACCCGACCCCGGGCTGCCCTCAGCCGCGCTCGCGCATTAAGTTGGGCCGCGTGACGGACATCGTGGAACGTGCCCGGGAGCTGGTCCTCGAGCGGGGCGAGGGCCTGTCCTACGACGAGCTCGTCGAGGTGCTGAACCTGCCCGACGAGCGGATTCCCGAGCTGCTGGAGCTGGCCCACGCCGTACGTCTCGCCCACTGCGGGCTTGACGTCGAGGTCGAGGGCATCGTGTCCCTCAAGACCGGCGGCTGCCCGGAGGACTGCCATTTCTGCTCGCAGTCGGGGCAGTTCACCTCGCCGGTGCGCTCGGTCTGGCTCGACGTCCCGCAGCTGGTGAAGGCCGCCGAGGAGACCGCGGCGACCGGGGCGACCGAGTTCTGCATCGTCGCGGCGGTCCGCGGTCCCGACGACCGGCTGATGAGCCAGGTCCGCGAGGGGGTGGCCGCGATTCACGCGGCGGTCGAGATCAACGTGGCCGCTTCTCTCGGCATGCTCACCCAGGCGCAGGTCGACGACCTGCGGGCCATGGGCATCCACCGCTACAACCACAACCTCGAGGCGGCGCGGTCCTACTTCCCCGACGTGGTGACCACGCACTCCTGGGAGGAGCGTTGGGAGACCTGCACGATGGTGCGGGAGTCGGGCATGGAGCTGTGCTGCGGCGGGCTGATTGGCATGGGGGAGACCCTCGAGCAGCGCGCCGAGCTGGCCGCTCAGCTCGCGGAGCTCCAGCCGGACGAGGTGCCGCTGAACTTCTTGAACCCGCGCCCCGGGACGCCGTTCGGGGACCTGCCGATCATGTCCTCTGCCGACGCGTTGCGGTCGATCGCCGCCTTCCGGCTGGCCATGCCGAGGACGATCCTGCGGTACGCCGGCGGGCGTGAGCTGACGCTGGGTGACCTGGGCACGCGGGAGGGTCTGCTCGGTGGGATCAACGCTGTGATCGTCGGGAACTACCTGACGACGCTGGGTCGCGACGCCGACGAGGACCTGGCCCTGTTGTCGGAGCTGAAGATGCCGATCAAGGAACTGGCGAAGACCCTGTGACCTATTGCGGTCACTGCGGCGAGCCCGTGGAGTCCGGCGACCACGGGCGCTGCCGACGGATGCTCGAGCTGGAGCCGCCACGCTTCTGCGCCGTCTGTCGGCGCCGGATGAAGGTGCAGGTGAGCCCTCGGGGCTGGACCGCTGACTGCGTCGAGCACGGCCCACTGCGAGGGTGAGCTCACTCTCGTCGGGGCCGGTGGCGCAGGGGCAGCGGGGGTGCCTGACCCGGTCGCGCCGGTGGTGTGAACTCGGGGAGGCCGTCGCGAGCCAGCCTGACCTCCCAGGGGGTGTGGTGGATCGTGCGGTGGTGATGGCCGCACAGCAGCACCAGGTTGTCCAGAGCCGTCGACCCGCCCTGGGACCAGTGGGTGACGTGGTGGGCGTGGCACATGACGGGTGGGCGCCTGCAGCCCGGGAAGGCACAGTGTCGGTCGCGGGCCACCAACGCGTTCCACATCGCTGGGGTGACCAGCCGTTGCTCGCGGCCGACGTCGAGCACCGCGCTTGGGCCACCCAGGACGACCGGGATGATCGTGGCGTCACACGCGAGCCTGCGGATGGTGGCGGCGCTGAGCTCGAGGCCATCGTCGGTGACGCCTCGGCCGAGGCCCGTGGCGAGTGAGTCGAGATCGAGCATGACCGCGACGCGGGGTCTGGCGCCATGGCTTGCGTGGGGCAGCTCGGTGTCGAGGGAGTGCTGGGCGGTGGTGACCAGGGCATCCCACGCCCGGGCGCCGTGGTCGCGTGGGTCGCGACCGGGGGAGTCCGGCTCCTCGTGAGCCTGGAGACCCTTCGGGGCGGTCTCGGACTCCGCGGACGACTGCGGGGCCGTGAGCGGCAGCAGTGCGGCCCGCAGGATCGCGCCGTCCTCGACCGAGCCTCGACCCTTGAGGCGGACGCCGCCCGCGCCGTCGTCGCTGATCGCCAGGAACCGGCCGGTGTGCGCGGCCCGCTCCTCCCGGTCGAGCGCGGCTTCGAGGCGGCGCTCCGCGCGGTCGGGGTCGATGACGTGCACGAGGTGCCGGCCGGCGCGACCGAGATCAGTCGCATCGAAGTGCGTGGCCTGGGCGAGAAGATGCCGCTCCCCGCGGCGGCGCAGGAAGGGTGAACCGGGCAGCTGGTCGACAGCCTCCACGATCACCTCGGCCTGGTCGGGGGAGACCGTGCCGTCGCTCAGGGCTGCCAGGAGGTCGGTGCGCTCGGCAACCAGCGCCCGCGCGCGGCGTACGACGCGGCGACCGTGGCCACGGCGAAGCCCACCGAGATGGGTCAGCCAGTCCCCGGTCGAACTCCAACCCAGGTGGGACTTCGCGATCCCGCGCGCGTCCACCTCGGCCACCGCGCGGGCCTCCAGCCCGGTGAGCATGGCCCGCAGCTGCGCGACGTGTGCGACCACGTCGACGAGCTCGTCGTCGGTGCGGGCAGACCACAAGACCTCGCCCAGCGACGCCAGCTGGCCGCCGAGCTGGCCGAGAACCTCGGCCGGGCCGGTGCCACGCTCGCTGTCGATCGCCATGCATCCATCCCAGCAGGCAGCACCGACAATCTGCCCCGGATCTAGCGGCTCTGTCCCATTCTCTGAGACACTATTCGAAGATGTCTTCTACCCCACCGGCTGCCCCTCGGACCGGGGCTCGCCTAGCATCGGCGAGGTGGAGCGGACCGTGCTGAGCGAGCAGGACTGGGTGGGCCGCAGCGAGGCGCACGTGGCTCGCGTCGACGCCTACCTCGGCCCACACCTGGGGCGGCGACGCGACGGCATCGCCCATCCGGTGCACGACTTCCTCTTCACCTACTACTCCCAGCGCCCGGCCCAGCTGCGGCGCTGGCATCCCGGCTATGGCACTGCGCTCGCGGGGCCGCGCGCGACCCAGACGTACTCGTCGCTGAAGGGCTACGGCTCCGACCCGGTCACCGTCGGCGACGCCCACCTGGCAGGCCAACGCCCGGTCGTCGAGTCGATCCGCGCCCTCCTCGCGGCGACCGCCGGGCGGCCCGGGGCGTTCGGGTGCTTCGGTCTCCACGAGTGGGCGATGGTCTACCGACTCGGCGAGGACGAGACCCGCCACGCCACCTGGCCACTGCGCCTGGGACCAGCGGGCACCGACGCGGTGGTCGAGGATCACAAGATCGCCTGTTCGCACTTCGACGCTTTCCGGTTCTTCACCGCGCCGGCGCGGTCGCTCAACACGCTGTCACCGGCCCGCGAGGACCGGCCGGTCTACGAGCAGCCAGGCTGCCTGCACGCGACGATGGACCTCTACAAGCACGCCTTCCGACTGACCCCGCTCGTCGACTCCGACCTCGTCGCCGACTGCTTCGAGCTGGCCTGGGAGGTCCGCGAGCTCGACATGCGCGCGGCGCCGTACGACTTGAGTGCGCTCGGCTACTCTCCCGTGCGCATCGAGACCCCCGAGGGCAAGCAGGAGTACGCCGGCGCCCAGCGCACCTTCGCTGACCGGGCCGCTCCGCTACGCGCCCGGCTGCTCGCTGAGTGCGACCGGCTGCTGGCCGTGGCGTGATCGGGAGCACCGTCGTGCTCGGCTACCGTAGGCCGGGTGAACCGCACCACTGCTCGGGCCGTTGCCGCCCTCGTCGGGGCCGCGATGGCCGGCACGCTGCTCGCCGCTCTCGCGAGCCCCGCGCAGGCCTCGGGTGACCCGCGCTGGGTCTTCTACACCAAGGACAAGCACCGCTACTTCTCACCGTGGTACGCCGGGAAGCACCGTCGCATGGTGCCCTATGGCTGCACCTCGGCCCCCTACTACGACCCCGACCCGCGATGTGTCGACGACCAGGGGTTCCACCACGGTCTCGACCTGGCGATGAAGTGCGGCACCAAACTGTATGCCGGTCGCCGCGGCTGGGCGGTGTCGAACGCGTCGCTCGGCCCGGCGTACGGCGCGAACCCGCTGCTGATGCGCAACTACACACTGGGCAAGGACATCCTCCTCGCGCACACGCGCAAGGTCTTCGTCGAGCCCGGGGACCGGATCAAGCGTGGCCAGCTGATCGCGAAGGCGTCCGACTCCGGTGCACCCGACGGCTGCCACCTGCACTTCGAGGTGCGCAAGGCCGGCGGCGGTCTCAGCACGGCCTCGAGCCCGCGGAAGCTTCTCGACCTCAGCACCTCATGAGCCCCGAGGACGCCGCCCGGGTGCGGTCCGCGTTCCTCCGAGGAGACGGCAGCATCCACACCCTGCCCTCCAAGCACGCCAAGCGCCTGGCCGTGCTCGACCACGTGGCCCAGGCCTTCGAACCGGGCACGCGCTACTCCGAGGCCGAGGTCAACGAGATCCTGCTGCGCTTCCACCCCGACTACGCCGCGCTGCGACGCTACCTCGTCGACGACGCGTTCCTGACCCGCGAGGACAACGTCTACTGGCGCAGCGGAGGCACCGTGCATGTCTGAGCCGGAGCGCCGCGGCGAGCGCATCGTCGAGGAGGACTGGTACGCCGCAGAGCTGGGCGCTGCGCACTTCACCGGCTGCGACTTCGTGGATGTCGACCTCACCGAGGCGACGACCGAGGGGACCCGCTTCGAGGAGTGTCGGTTCACCGCCTGCCGGTTCAACGCGTCGACGCACTCCTCGTCGTCGTTCGTGGGCTGCCAGTTCGCGCACACCAGCTTCTTCGATGCCGCCTTCGACGGCTGCAAGGTGGTGGGGTCGACGTTCGTCGAGTGCACGCTCCGGCCGATCCGGATCACCGGCGGGCAGTGGCGGGGCGTGACGATCCGGGGGACCGCGCTGACCACGCTCGACCTGGCGGGTCTCGACCTGCGCGAGTGCGACCTGTCGCTCTCGGACCTGTCGGGCACGTCTCTGCGCGGAGCCCGTCTCGACGGCGCGTTGCTGCGCGAGACCGACCTGAGCGGGGTCGACCTGCGCGAGGCGGTCCTCGTCGGCGCCGATCTCACCGGGGCACGGCTGGCCAAGACGCGCATCGACGTCGCGGGGGCAGTCCTGCTGGCCGAGCAGCAGGGCGCCCTCGTCGACCTTGGTTGACACCTCGTTCGGGCGCCATCTACTGCCGGGTCGTGCGGGCCGTGTCGGTGGCCCCGTGCCTCAGGCCCTGCGTCTCAGGCCGCGATGGCGCGGCCGGGCGGATGGCTCTGATCGGGCACCCGGTCGAGCATCCGCTGCCGTCTGACGATGGTCACCGTGCTGGCATAGGCCCCCCACGACCAGACTCCGAGCACCAGGACGGCGGCGAGCGTCGAGCCCACGTCGCCGCCCGTGACCAGACGGCTGGCGGCGTTGATGAACGCCGGAAGCGGTAGTAACGAGTTCAGGGTCTGGAGCAGCCCCGGCGCGGTCTGGATCGGGAGGACGTTGCCGATCGCACTGAGCTGGAAGAGCAGGAACAGCACGAACAAGGTCACGCCGGTGGTGCCCAGGGCCAGCCGCATCGCGTAGGCGATCAGCGAGAACGTCACGGCAGCCAGCAAGGACAGCAGGGCCAAGGTGACCGACGACGCGACACTGACGCGGGCCACGGTCACGGTGATCACGATCACCGCTCCTTGGAGGAGCCCCAGCCCAAGGACCGGGAGCGCCTGCATGAGGGCGATCCTGCGCGAGGACACGGGAGACAGCGCGAACCGGCGCGCTGAGGCGACGTCGCGGCCCAGCGCCGCGGCGAGGGCGGCCAGCCACAAGATGACGGCCACGATCCCGCCGAGCAGCCAGCCATTGGTCCGGTCCGCGAACTTGGACGTGTGCGTGAGCTCGACCGGCTGGCTCACGACCTGTGCCAGGGCGTTCTGTTGGGACTTCGAGTAGGTCGGGCTCTCGGCGGCACCCTGGGCGAGCCCGCTGGCCAGCTGTTGGGCACCGTCGTTCGCCGAGCTGGCGCCCGAGCTGAGCGAGGCGCTGCTCGTCGCGAGCTTCCCAGCCCCGGCGGCAGCCTGCTGGGCGCCGGTGACGAGCTTGCCGGTGGAGGAGTTGACCTCGGCGGCACCGGTCGCCAGCTTCTTGGCGCCGACGGCCAGTTGCGTGGCGTTGGTGCTCAGCCGTTGGCTGCCGGCGGACAGGGCCCGGGCCGCACCGGCCACCTCGCGGTCCCCGGCCGCCAGGGCCGCGGCTCCGTCAGCGAGCGCCTTGTTGGCGATGGCGAGGCCCTGGGTGGCCTTGCTGTGCACCAGGGTCGCAGCACCGAGAGTGCGGCTGTCGTTCAACGCTCTCATCAGTCGATCACAGAAGTTTGCATTGGCGCCCGCACCGTTGCAGTCTGCATCGAGGCCGGCGAGCTGCACTCGCAGCGCTTGGGCCTTCGTGTTCACGTTGGCCGCCCCGCCGGCGACGCGCGCAGCGGCGTTCGACGCGAGGCGAGACTTGGTGGCGTAATCGGCGGCGCGGCCGGCGAGGGTGTCGGTGCGGCCGGCCAGTCGACCGGCGCCGTCCTTCAGCGCGCGAGCACCTGCCGCGACCGCGTCCGAGCCCTTCTGCGCCTCTGCTGCCCCGGAGCTCACCTGGGCGGTCCCCTTCTTGAGCTCTGAGGCCCCCGACGACAGCGTGCGCAGGTTGCTGGCCAGGCTGTCGGCGCCGGAGGTGAGCTCGCTGGCGCCTTGCGCCACCTGCTCGGTCCCGCTGGCGAGCTGGGCCGCACTGTCCGCGGCGGTCTGGTTGGACTGTGCGATCTGGTTGAACCCGGCGTAGACGTTCTTCAGGTAGGTCTGCGTGGACTGGTTGCCCAGCGCGTCGGCGGCCATCGCGACCACCTGCTCGCTGATGTAGGGCACCGTCTGGTTCGCTGCCGCGTTGCTCTCGAGCGTGATCTGGCCGCTCTCGGGGTTGTTCGTGCCGGTCGAGACGATCGCCTTGGAGAAGTCCGAGGGGATGGTGAGGACGGCGTAGTAGGCCCCGGTGCGCAGCCCCGACGCCGCGTTGTCGGAGTCGGTCAGGGTCCAGGCCAGCAGCTCGTCGGAGCCCGTGGGGTTGGTGAGGGAGGCCGTCAGGGCGCGTCCGGCAGCCATGGGCTGCGGCTCGGTCAGGATCGTGTCGTTGTTGACGATGGCGACCGGGATCTTGTCGATCTGGTCCTGGCGGCCCAGGGCCGACCACACCAGCACCAGGGCGCCCGCCACCGGCAGCAGTACCCCGACGACGGCAATGCGCAGCCAACGGCGCCGTGTGGAGCCGCCGGTCTCGCTCGTGACCTCACTCATCGGGCAGGTGCCTTTCGATCTCTGGCTGCATCGGACCCGCGTCAGTGCTGACGAGCACGGGATCACTCGAACTGTCGTCCTGGCCGGGGTCCGGTGGCCCCGCTGTCGGTTCCAGCATCACGACCGCGACGCCTCGCTCGGCCAGGTCCTCGGCCAGCCACTCGGCGTGGACCCGGTCCTGGGACTCTCGGAGGTCGTGCTGCCCGACCAGGACGACGACCCTCACGTCGCCGACCAGCGCCATGGCGGCCTCCACGGCGGCCGGGCGCAGCGCCGTCGCGTCGGCGTCGAGCTCCTCGACCAGCAGCCGCGTGCTCTCGACGTACTCGCGGCGCTGCCGGCCCGAGAAACTCTCCAGGCGGGCCTGCGCGCGGATCCGAGTCTCCAGGTCAGCGGCCGAAGCGACCCGGTCGAGCTCGATCAACGTCGCGGTCCGGTGCACGGCCTCTCGCTGCTCGGGCAGGAGCAGCCCGCCGACGACGAGCTCACCGGAGAAGCGGGTCTCCCGGCCGACCAGCAGGTATCCGACGTGTCGGACATCGAGCGACGCCGGCACCTGCATCCGAGTCACGGCGCCGGGGGCCGCAACGAGATCCAGCGGCTCCGCACCCTCGTACAGCACCAGATCGCGAGCGAGCAGCGCGACCTCGCCCTGGCCTTCCTGCCACGTCTCGAAGTGGATCTTGCGGTGCAGGGCCGCACCCTCGACGTCCACCTCGGGGAGCCGTCTCTCCAACCAGGTCGGTAGCCACCAGGCGCGGTGGCCGAGCATCAGCAGGACCGCGGGGATGAGCGTCATCCGGACGATGAAGGCGTCGACGGCGACCCCGACGGCCAGCCCGAAGGCGATGGGCTTGATGGTCGATGATCCGCCGGGGATGAAGGCCACGAAGACGCTGGTCATGATGAGCGCGGCCGCGGTGACGACCGGCGACGAGGCGCGGAAACCACCCAGGACCGCCTGTCGCGGATCGCCGGTCTGCACGTACTCCTCACGCATGGCCGAGACCAGGAACATCTCGTAGTCCATCGCCAGCCCGAAGAGCACGCCCATCACGAAGATCGGCAGGAAGCTGACGATGGGCCCGGCCTGGAGGCCCATGAGGTCGGCCAGCCAACCCCATTGGAAGACCGCGACGACCGCACCCAGGGCGGTGCCCACGGACAACAGGTAGCCGAGCGTCGCGGTGAGAGGGACGGCGATCGAACGGAACACGATCATCAGCAGGATCAGGGAGAGCCCGATCACCAGGCTCGCGAACGGCAGGAGCGCGCCACCCAGGCGCGCGGACACGTCGATGTTCACCGCGGTCTGGCCGGTGACCAGGATGTCGGTGACGCCGAACTCCTTCTCCCAGCCGGGGCTGTCGTCGCGCAGGGTCTGGACGAGAGCACCGGTCGAGGCGGCTGTCTGGCCGGCTGAGGGGACCACGGCGATCAGGCCGGTGTCACCCCCGGGGTTCGGCGTCGCCTGGATGATGGCGACGACGTCGGTGACCTTGCCCATCTTCTTGGAGAGGTCGGTCACGGTGTCTGAGGGGTTGGAGGAGGTGATCACGTTCACGGTCACCGTCAACGGGGAGTTGTACCCCTCCCCGAACGCGGCCGTGATCTTGTCGTAGGTCTGGCGCTGTGGGGTGTTGAGCGGTGCCGTGCTGTTGTCCGGCAGTGCCAACCGCATGCTCATCGCGGGGATGGCGGCGAACCCGAGAACCACGAGGACGGCGAGAATCGTCAGCGCCGGGAACCGGGTGATCGTCCTGATCCAGATGGTTCCGAAGCCTCGGCGCGCCGGGGCCGGCTCCTTCGTGGTCTTGCGGGACCGGCGAGGCTTCTTGGGCTTGGGGCGCAGCCGCTCTCCGAGCAGCAGAGCGATCGCCGGCAGACAGGTCAACGCGACGAGCACGGCGACCGTGACGGCAGACGCCGCGGCAAAACCCATGACGGTGAGCACAGGGATCCGGGCTACGGCGAGTCCAGCCAGGGCGATCACGACGGTGGTGCCGGCGAAGACGACAGCGCTGCCCGCCGTCGCGAGGGCGCGCGACATGGCTTCGGTGGTCGAGAGGCCCTCAGCGAGTTGGCGTCGGTAGCGGGAGAGGATGAAGAGGGCGTAGTCGATGCCGACGGCCAGCCCCAGCATCTCGGCCAGCGTGGGGGCACTGCTGGATACCGTGGTCAGCGAGGACACCAGGATGATCGAGCTGATGGTCACCCCCACACCGATCAACGACGTCATGATGGGCATGCCGGCGGCCAGCAGGGAGCCGAAGGTGATCACCAGGATCAGGAACGACACGAAGAGCCCGAGCAGCTCGGGGACCTTGCTGGGGTCACTGGAGGTCTTGTAGGCGTCGCCACCCACCGAAGACTCGACGTCGCTCGACGGCGGTGGTGTGGAGGCCTTGACCACGGCGTCGAGCGTCTTCTCCGAGGGCACCTTCTGGGAGAAGCGCACCTGGACGATCGTCGAGAGCCCGTCGTCCGAGACGAGAGGGTAGTCACCCGTCAGGGGGTCGGCCGCGGCCACGTCCTTCAACGCGTTGGTGGTTTTGACGACCTCCGCGACGGTCTTGGCGTTGGCCTGGTCGGTGATCTTTCCCGACGTCGCGGTCAGCAGCACCTGGCCGGTCGTGCCGGTGAGGCCGAAGCGGTCGGCCAGCACGTCCTGGCCCTCTTGGGACTGGGTTCCGGGGATCACGAACCCGTCGTCGTAGTTGGAGCCCAGGGTCGCCGCGCCGCCGCCGAGACCGACCAGACCGAGGACCCAGATGGCGAGCACCAGCCCACGATGCTTCGCGATAGCGCCGCCGAGCCGGAACAGAAAGATGGACACACGTACTCCTGGTGAGGACTGGCGAACACCTCGGCGAACTCGGCGCCCCGAAGTTGGAAGGACCCAATTTGTCATATGGGACCGCTCGGTGCCCAGGGTTGGCGCGGCCGCCGCACCCCCGGCCGCTAGGCTCGCGGCGTGCGGATTGCGAGGTTCACGGCCGGTGACGACCCGGCGTACGGCGTGGTGTCGGGCGAGGTCGATCGGTTCGGCCAGCCCGGTGAGGACTCCACCCTGGTGGTGCTGACCGGCGACCCGCTGTACGTCGGCGTGCAGCCCACCGAGCAGGTCCTGCGACTCGAGGACGTGCGGCTGCTCGCGCCGGTGCTGCCGCGCAGCAAGATCGTGGCGATCGGCAAGAACTACGCCGCGCACGCCGCCGAGATGGGCGACGAGGTCCCGGCCGAACCCTTGATGTTCCTCAAGCCCAACACCTCGGTGATCGGTCCGGGCGACGCCATCACCTATCCACGCCAGAGCACGAACGTGCACTACGAGGGCGAGCTCGCTGTCGTGATCGGCCGGATCTGCCGCGACGTCCCTCCCGAGCGGGCCACCGACGTGATCCATGGCTACACGGTCGCCAACGACGTGACCGCCCGCGATCTGCAGTACTCCGACGGACAGTGGTCGCGAGCGAAGGGCTTCGACACCTTCTGCCCGCTCGGGCCGTGGATCGAGACCGATCTGGACCCGCATGACTTCGACCAGGGCCGGTCCGTGCAGACCCACCTCAACGGCGACCTCGTCCAGGACGGCTCGACCAAGGACCTGATCTTCGACATCCCCACGCTGGTCGCCCACATCTCCAGCGTCATGACGCTGCTGCCCGGCGACGTGATCCTCACCGGCACCCCCGACGGTGTGGGCCCGATGGAGGTCGGCGACGAGGTCGAGGTGTCGATCGAGGGGATCGGTGCCCTGACCAATAGGGTCGCCTCTCGTGACTGACCCCACCGCACTCGACCCGTCCGTCCGCGTCCGCTTCTGCCCGTCGCCTACCGGCGCTCCGCATGTGGGCATGGCGCGGACAGCGCTGTTCAACTGGGCGTTCGCCCGCCATCACGGGGGGACCTTCGTGTTCCGCATCGAGGACACCGATGCAGCCCGCGACAGCGAGGAGTCCTACGACACCCTGCTCGAGGTGATGCGCTGGCTCGGACTCGACTGGGACGAGGGCCCCGAGGCCGGCGGCCCGCACGGGCCCTATCGGCAGAGCGAGCGGCTCGACGTGTACGCCGACGTCGCCCTCCGGCTCCACCAGGCCGGCCGGGCCTACCACTGCTTCTGCTCGACCGAGGAGCTCGAGGCCCGCAACGCCGAGGCCCGCGCGGCGGGCCGCGCGCCCGGGTACGACGGCCACTGCCGCGAGCTGAGCGAGGACCAGGTGGCGGCTTTCGAGGCCGAGGGGCGCCGTCCCGTGCTGAGGTTCCGGATGCCCGACCAGGCGATCACCTTCGACGACGTGGTGCGCGGTGAGATCACCTTCCAGCCCGAGAACGTGCCCGACTTCGTGCTGGTCCGCGCCAACGGCCACCCGCTCTACACGCTGGTCAACCCGGTCGACGACGCCCTGATGGAGATCACCCACGTGCTGCGTGGCGAGGACCTTCTCTCCTCGACCCCACGCCAGCTTGCGCTCTACGACGGGTTGGCGGAGATCGGCGTCGGCACCGGCCGGACGCCTCGCTTCGGTCACCTTCCCTACGTGATGGGACAGGGCAACAAGAAGCTGTCCAAGCGCGACCCCGAGTCCAACCTGCTCGGCTATCGCGAGCAGGGCTTCCTGCCGGAAGGCCTTCTCAACTATCTGGCCCTGCTCGGCTGGGCCATCGCCGAGGACCGCGACATCTTCACGATGGAGGAGATGGTGGCGGCCTTCGAGATCGACCGGGTGAACCCGAACCCGGCGCGCTTCGACCTCAAGAAGTGTGAGGCGATCAACGGCTCCCACATGCGGCTGCTCTCGGTCGAGGAGATGACCGGCCGGCTGCTGCCCTACCTGCAATCCGCCGGGCTGGTCGACGCCGAGCCGACCCCCGAGCAGCGGTCAGTGGTCGAGTCCGCTATGCCCCTGGTGCACGAGCGGATGAACAAGCTGACCGAGGGCGTCGACATGCTCGGGTTCCTTCTCGTGGACGAAGCGGACTTCGCGCGCGACGACGCCGACGTCGCCGGCACCGTTGCCGGTGAAGGCCAGGCGGTCGTCCAGGGTGCCTACGACGCCCTCGAAGCGCTGGGCTCCTGGGACACTCCTTCGATCGAGGCGGCGCTGCGCGCCACCCTGGTCGAGTCGATGGGGCTCAAGCCGCGCAACGCGTTCGGGCCGGTGCGCGTGGCGGTCACGGGCCGACGGATCTCCCCGCCGCTCTTCGAGTCGCTGGAACTGTTGGGCCGCGAGCGGTCGTTGGGCCGGCTGCGGGGAGCGCTGGGCTGATGCCGGAGCAGTATCCGCCGCCGGAGGGTGCTGGTTATCCGCCTCCACCGCCGGGCGGCTATCCGCCTCCACCGCCGGGGGCCTACCCGCCGTACCCGGCGGCACCTCCGGCGTGGGGCTACCCGCCGCCGATGCGCCCGGAGGCGACGCTGGCCGAGCCGGTGCCCTACCACCTGGTGCACCGTGGCGGGAAGCTTGGCTGGTGGCGACCGCTCCTGGGCACCGCGGTCCTCATCGTGTCGCTCTACCTGCTCGTCCAGATCCTGTGGCTGGTCCCGTTCGTGGCGTGGTTCGTCGCGAGCGGGCGGCCGGTGGCCGACTCGCTCGAGGCCTTGGTCGACTTCACCGACCCCACACCCGCGGGGCTGGCCTACCTGAACCTGGTGCTGGCCTCGGCGATCCCGATCGTGTGGGGGGTGACCCGGCTCTTCCACGGGCTGAAGCCGGGCTGGGTGTCCTCGGTCCTCCCGCGGATCCGTTGGCCCTACTTCGCGGCCTGCCTGGGCCTGGCCGTGATCGCCTTGATCGCCACCGTCATCGTCTCGGCGTTGCTTCCGGCGGATCCCAACTCGCCGGCCATGGGTGATCTCAACGAGTTCACCTCGACGACGCGTGACTTCGCGCTGGTGATCGTGCTGCTCACCCCCTTCCAGGCGGCGGGGGAGGAGTATGCCTTTCGCGGTTACCTCACCCAGGCCTTCGGCGGGCTGTTCGCGCGGGTGGGCGGGCCGTGGGTGAGCCGCACCGTCGCCGTCCTGGTGCCCGCGCTGCTGTTCGCGCTGGCCCACGGCCTCGGGCAGAGCGTCCCGGTGTTCTTCGACCGGTTTGCGTTCGGCGTCGTGGCGGGGGCCCTGGTCATCATCACCGGCGGCCTCGAGGCGGGCATCGCCATGCACGTCCTCAACAACCTGTTGGCTTTCGGGCTGGCCCTCGCCTTCGGCGACATGGGCAAGACGCTCACCGCCGAGGGCGGCAGCTGGTGGATGATTCCGACGACGCTCACCCAGTCCCTCGTCTACCTCGGGCTGGCCTGGATGGTGGCGCGAGCGATGGGGCTGACCACGCAGGCCGACCCGGCCGTTTTGGCCGCGTCTCGCGGGCTTGTGTATCGTTTCCCCTCGGCCCAGCCGCCCCCGCCCGCTATCTGAGTGAGCGGTGCACGGCCGGTCCGAAACCCTTGGGATATGGTGTAATTGGCAGCACGACTGGTTCTGGTCCAGTTAGTCTAGGTTCGAGTCCTAGTATCCCAGCGAACGATCAGCGTTCTCCCGGCGAACCGTCGGGATTTGGCGGGATTCCCCTGGTGTGACTAGAGTTTCGCACGCTGTTCGCAGTGCTTGCCCCCGTTGTGTAGTGGCCTAGCACGCCGCCCTCTCAAGGCGGTAGCGCCGGTTCGAATCCGGTCGGGGGTACCACTCCGAAAAGCGGTCCTGACCAGCGGAAACGCTGGGATGGGCCGCTTCTCCGTTTCCATCGAAATCGAGCTCGGGCAACACTGGGCAACAAGCTCTCGGCGCTGCCGCGCCGCCTCGCGTGCTCGATCCATGGCGTCCCCGACCTCGTCCAGGCGGTCCTCGAAGAGATGACCGTAGGTGTCCAAGGTCATGGTGGCCGAGGCGTGGCCGAGCATCTGCTGGACGACCTTCACATCGGCGCCGCTGGCGATCGCGAGACTTGCTGCCGTGTGCCGGAGCTGGTGTGGATACAGGTCGGGGACACCGATAGCACACGCGGCTGCGCTGAACGCCGTACGGAACGTGCTGACTCGCAGCGGCCGGCCGTTGCGGATACCGGCGAAGACCAGATCGTCGGGGTTCCGGTCGGCAACGTGGCCGGCCAGTTCGGCCGCGAGGAAGCGCGGGATCGGCACCTCCCTCCGCTGATGGGTGTTGGGCGTGCCCCACACGAGTCCCTGGCCTTGCACCGGGGTCACGGACTCGGCGATCACCGCTCGGTAGCGCCGCAGGTCGAGCCGCCCGACCCGGAGTGCCGCCATCTCCCCGAAGCGAACCCCGGTGTAGCCCAAGAACAGCACGACGAGCCGGTAGGTCTCGTTCGCGCGGGCGTCGAGGCTGCTGAACTTGCTCGCCTCGGAGGGGTAGCCGGTTGCCGTGGCCAGGTCCTCCACCTGGTCGTGGGTGAGGTAGCGGTGCTCGTGCCGCACCGTGCGGGGCAGGTTCACCCCGACGGCTACGTTGCGGGCCAGCCGACCGTCCTTGACCGCTAGGTCCAGAACCAGGCTGAGCACCCGGCGGATCTTGTGGACGGTCGGCGGGGGGAGTGGCGACTCGCCAGGTCGCTGATCCAGGCCTGGACGTCGCTGTGGGAGACGTTGGCGAGCTTGACCCGGTCCCACTTCGGCCCGATGTGCTCGCTCAGGATCCCGGCGTAGCGGGAGTACGTGGTCGGCTTGAGATGAGCCTGGCCGTCGAGCCATCGCTGCGCCCACTCTCCGACGGTGACCATCGCAAGCGCCGGGTCCACGTACGTCCCGACGACCTTGGCGCTCTCGACGCCGGCGAGGAACCGTTCGGCGTCGACCTTGCGCCGGAACGTCTTGTTGCGCTGCGCGCCCGCCGGTGTGGGGACTGTCCGAAAAGTGGTGTAAGTGGCTCGACACGCTGACCGGTTGGTTGGCGGGATGGAGTCACGATGACCGAAACACTGAGTTCTGTGAGCCCACCGGAGGATGTGGCGGTGTCACCGCCTGAGGTTGCCCAGGATCATGACGTTGGGGCGGCGGAGTCTGCTCAGCCCTCTGCTGAGGAGCTCGAGACCGCTCTGGACGAGGAGATGTCTGAGCACCTGGGCTATGACAAGCACGAGGCCTTCGGTCGCAATGGCGGGAACTCCTGCAACGGGGTGCGGACCAGGTGGAGGCGGCAGGCATGCGGCGATGCGAATGTTCGTCCTCGTGCTGGTGCCGAGGACCAGTCCTGAGTGCTTTCCGCTGGGTGATGCCGGTGGGCCACCGATAGCGGATCCTGCACTGGCGCTCCGCGAGCCGATCCTGCACTGCCGCGTACCGATCCCGCACCGGTCACGGGTCACCGGTCGAGCAGTATCAACAACCGGTAGCGTCGCTGAGCACCCGGCATGCCTGGTACATCCTCGCCGCAGACAGTGAGGTGACCCGGCGGCGGAACACTTCCTTGGGCAGGGTGTGCAGGTTGTCGAAGTTGACGACGCAGGCCGACGGCACGCCATCGTCGTCGGATGTCAGCTCGAGCTCCGACACCAGTCCTCGGACTGTGCGAGTCAACGCTGCGACCACCACTGATCCGATCCGATCAGCTGCGGGGTCGCGGGTCAGGATCAGGACTGGTCGATCTCCGCCCGGTGTCGCGGCGAACCAGACCTCACCGCGCTGCATCGGACCAATCGGCCCAGTCTTCGGCCAGACCCCATTCCTCGATCTCGTTGAGCGAGCGTTCCTCAGCCGTGAGCGGGCGTCGCTGCCAGGTCTCGGCGTCCCGCTCGCTCGCAAGGCGGAGCAGGTGCCGGCGCAACGCCTCTCGAAGCAACTCGGACCGATCCAGGCCAAGTTGCTCGGCCCACGCCTGGGCGGCGGCGGCCTCTGGCTCCTCTACGCGGAAGCTCAACATTGTCATACATGTAGGCTACACCGTCATACGAGTGTCCAGTGCAACATTGTGATGCGGGGGACGCTGTCCCACAGGCCGATCCGTCGGATTCTGGCGGTCATCGCAACAGCAGTGGCCCGATCATCTCGATCGGCTTCTTGAACTGTAGGCGTTTGCGGGGTCGGTCGTTGAGCTCCTCGGCGACGGCGTCGAGGTGGGCTTCGCCCCTCCCGCGGGCCTGCGGAGAACTACTGGTGCGTACGCAGCAGGAGGGACGTCGTACACACCAGTAGAGATCGAGGTCGCCGGCGGCAGGTACCGTCAGCCTGCTAGCGCCGCGGCCCTGGTAGCGGTGCAGGATCACCCGCAGGCCGATGGGCTCGCGGAGCGACCCGGTACGGGATCCCACCCGGTCACGCTCCGCGTGACGATCGGCTTGTGGCACCTTCGACTGGGTCTGCAGGCTGCGGCGCGACGGCTCAGCCTGGCCGGCTCCCGTCCCTGATCATGGCGGCAAGGTCGGCGATCTCGTCCACATGACCTGCCGCCACCTCCATGACCAAGTCGTACGCCTCGTCGTTGGTCAGGGTGAGCGGGTGGCCGTTCATGCCGAGGAAGGCGAGGGTGGCCGCGAGGGCTAGACGCTTGTTCCCGTCCACCAGGGCGTGATTGCGGGCAAGCGAGTGCAGCAACGCCGCGGCCTTCGTTTCCAGGGTGGGGTACGCATCAGTCCCGAAGACCGAGGCGTGTGGGCGCCCCAACGCCGACTGCAGTAGTCCATGGTCGCGGACGACCACATCGCTGCCGAGGGTTCGCTCCGCGACGTGCAGAAGCTCGGGCAGGGTCAGGTAGATCACTGTCCGAGGCGTTCCAAGGCCTCGGCGTATCGGGGCAGTTCCTCGTCGAGGACCCGGTCGAGCAGTTCGCCTCGACTGTGATTCTCGATGTACTCGCGGACCGCCTGTCGAGCGATGTCCTGCATCGAACGGGATTCACGTTCGGCGCGAAGCCGCAACGCGTCCGCCTCAGAGTCAGAGAGCCGTAGAGTCATCGCCATCAGTTCATGGTATCACCAGTGACACCAGTCAGTCACGGACCATCGGCCCACAAGCCGATCCCCGGGTTCACGCGGTGGTCGCAACACCTGATCGATCCTGTGAGGGTGTTGATGACGATGCGCTTCTCCAATCAGTTCGTCGCCGAGCTGTACCAGCCGTTCTGGGCGGCATCGCAAGCCGGTGAGTTCTTGACCGATGCGGCCGCGGTGGCGGGCACCCATCGCCATCGAGGGCTCGCGTGGCTGCGCCAGGCCGGAGGGGTTGTCCACGGAGGGGCCGCAACCTGCAGGGGCGCTACTTGTCCTTCGCCGAGCGAGAGGAGATCGCGTTGGCCCGGGCGGCGGGTGAGTCGATCCGTCAGTTAGCGGGCCGGCTGGGTCGCAGCCCCTCGATGATCTCGCGGGAGTTGGCCCGCAACGCCGACAGGGCCGGGAGGTACCGGGCGAGCTCGGCGCATCTGCTGGCACATCAGCGGGCCTCCCGCCCGAAGCCGGCGAAGCTGGTGACCAACCGGATACTGCGCGAGCGGGTTCAGAGCGAGCTGACCAAGCGGTACTCCCCGGAGCAGATCGCCGGCAGACTGCGCGAGGATTACCCCGACCAACCGGAGATGTGGGTGTCGACCGAGACGATCTATCAGTCGTTGTACGTGCAGTCGCGCGGTGCGCTGCGCCGCGACCTGACGGCCTGTTTGCGCACGGGGCGGGCGATGCGGGTCCCGAACCGGCAAGGTGCCCGCCGCAAGAACCGAGTGCTGCCCGACATGGTCAACATCAGTGAGCGGCCGGCCGAGGCCATCGACCGGGCCGTACCCGGGCACTGGGAGGGAGACCTCATCATCGGCAAGTCCAACGCCTCGGCGATCGGCACTCTGGTCGAACGCACTACCGGCTACACGTTGCTGGTGCCGCTGACCGATGGATTCAAGGCCGAACAGGTCGCACCCGCCCTGGCCGCGAAGATCAGACCCTGCCCGACCAGCTGCGCCGGACGCTGACCTGGGACCAAGGGGTGGAGATGCGGGACTGGAAACAGGTCCAGATCGCCGCCGACATCGACATCTACTTCTGCGATCCGAAGTCGCCCTGGCAAAGGGCGACCAACGAGAACACCAACGGACTGCTTCGGCAGTACTTCCCAAAAGGAACCGACCTGTCGGTATACACCGAAGCCCACCTCGACGCCGTCGCCGCTGAACTCAACGACCGACCCCGCAAACGCCTACAGTTCAAGAAGCCGATCGAGATGATCGGACCACTGCTGTTGCGATGACCGCCAGAATCCGCCGATCCGCTTGTGGGCCTCGGGACCGGAGCCGGTCTCGGCCTCTGGGAGCCCGACGTGAGTCGGTGCTCGCGCATTCTGGACCGCATTTGGCATCACAGGAGGCGGGTTTCGCGGCGTTCTGAGGTTGTGATTGCTGGGAGTCACGTACCGCCGGTCGCGGGTGAACGATCGGTGCGACTACTTGGTGGCCCATTCGACGACGCCGGCAGAGGCCTGGGCGAGTGAGTCGGTGGTCAGGTAGTCGATCGCGGTGGGATCCTCACGGACATAGGCGTCGAGGAAGGCGCGGATGCCTGACCCGAGCCACGCCTGCATGTCATCGCAGATCGATTGATCACCGGTGACGCTGAGACAAGCGCTGGTGTCGCCCTCGAACACGGTGTGCTTTGCCCCCACGTGCTCGATCCACAGCAAGTACTTGTCGCCGCGGGGCATGTACTCGTAGGGGTCGCGGCGCTCGTGCGGTGCGTCGCCGTCGTTGGCTCCGGTGCACATCAGCACGGGACGCTGAACCGTGTCCCACGACTCGGGCTGGAACCCGTCGTCGCCGGCGCCCTCCGGAGAGAGGGCGACGAACGCCATCGGGCCGGGGTGCTCGGCGAAGGCCAGACCGAGTCCCGGCATGTACTCGCGGCCCGCGCCGGCGACCATCATCGCCGAACCCGATCCCGAGGAGTGCCCTAGGTACGCGATGGCCGATGGGTCGATGAGGGTTGACCACGGCGCGTCGGTGCTGAGGTCGGACAGTGCGCTGAGGACGTGCGCGAAGTCCACGGGCCGGTCGTAGTTCAGGTGCTTGAACTCTCGGCATTGGGGCAGTGTCCCGCCGAGGTTCATGGTCAGCAGGATGCGCTCGAGATCGGTGCGCGGCGTGTGCGCGATCGCGACCGACAGGTAGCCGTGCTCAGCCAGCATCGTGGCCCACTCATCAAGGGTGCCGCGTGGGTTGAGGTGTCCGTATGCGCCGCCGTGGGACAACACGACTACGGGCATTGGGCGCGGAGCCGAGGGAGACCATCGGAGCGCCACGGGGATCGGCCGATCGGGCTGTCCGAGGCGTGCCGGGTCTACCAGCTCCACCTCCCTGCGCTCGACGTCAGCGAGTCCGAGCGAGGGATACAAGAGTCCGGCCGGCGCCACCCATCGACTGTATCGACCGAGTGAGTGGCCGCACCAGCATGAACGAGGCTCGACGCGACGCGCCTCGGCCCACGAAGAGGTCGTGCCTGCTCTCCCGACCACGAACCGCGACGCAGCGACCGTTCGCAGGATGGTCACGCTCCGCGTGACGATGGGCTACCGGGGCACGGTTGAACCAGGAGAGTTCTGCGGATCAGTCCCCGCGTACATTGAGTTCCAGTAAGAACTTCAAGATCGTCTCCACAGGCATGGGCCCCGTGACCGGGTCCCGGTCGCCGACCTCACATCGCGCAACGATGGCGCGACGCCCCAGGATCGCGAGCGGGGCGCACCGCGGCCGGGGACCTCGCGAGATCCCCGGCCGCGTGGGTGCATCAGCAGCTGACCTGGACCTCGACGGTGTTGTCGCAGGTGTCGTCGCCGCCGCCGCCGAAGCCGCGGTCGACCCCCAGTCCTCCTGAGAGGTGGTCGTTCTGCAGGTCACCCCAAAGGCGGTCGTCGCCCTTGTTGCCGTAGACCCGGTCCTCGCCCTTGTTTCCGCGGACCCGGTCGTCCCCGGAACCACCGCTGACCTGATCCCCGGCGTCGTCACCTCGGAGGCGGTCCTTGCCAGGTCCGCCGTCGATGACGTCGGCGCCCGCGAACCCGTAGAGAACGCCGTTGGCACTGACGTCCCCCCAGACGAGGTCCTTGCCCGGACCCCCGTTCAGGGTGTCGGAGCCGGCCCCGCCGTACACCAGGTCGTGGCCCGGGCCCGCCTGCACCTCGTCGTCGCCAAAGCTGGCGTGGACCGTGTCATGGCCGGCGCCGGTCTTGATGACGTCGTCGCAGGCGCCTCCGTAGACCGTGTCGTTGCCGTCCCCCGCGATGATCCGGTCCTTGCCCCCGAGACCGTTGATGATGTCGTTGCCACCCTTGGCGATGATCACGTCATTGAACTCCGTCCCGACCAGCAGCTCGGACGCGTCGGTCCCAACGATGAGCTCTCCCTCGGTGGTGCAGTCCTCCCCGGTCGCCGCCGATCCGGTGGTCGGTGCCAGCACCAGACCGAACGTCGAGAGTGCAGCCGCGGTGATGGTGATGGCTGTGTTGTGGTGTCGCATATCGTGCCCCCCTTCGAAGACCAGCCACGGGTGGCCGGCGCCGCCTCCTTGGCGGTCCGCCTAGCACACCGTGGACACTTCAGCGGAGAATCAGCGCGAGATCAGAACGGCGCCAGTGCTCGGCAACGCGGGCGCCAACCCACCGAGTCCGGCGCCCACGGCCAGCCCGATGTTCACGGCGGCTTGGAGTCGTGCCCGGATCGGCACCCGGGTCTGCGACGTGGCCAGGGTGACCAGCGGTGCTTGGCGTGCCGCCGTCGAGCCACTCTGGGCTACGGCGTAGACCAGGGTGACGGCAACGAAACCGATCATTGACCGCGGCAGCGCCGCCAGCGCCAGGGCCAGGGCAGTGAGCAGGGACGGGCCGATCGCGGCCTGGCGCAGAACGACCCGGTCCGCCCCTGTCCCAGTGGCCTAGCAAACAGGAACCCTGACGTCCACGCGATTGTGGGCCCGGCCCCGATTTGCGTTGCCGACAAACCCACCACGCAGGAGAACCGACCCACAGCGGGATACCGCACCGGCAGGCTCCGCGTGCCCATCGGGCACCGGCACGCTCCGCGTGCCCATCGGCCGCTGGATCGCGCGCTGGTCAACCTCGGGACGGTCGAGACAACGAGAGCGCTTCGGGGGCGGCATCGAGCTGGAGCCGCAGTGTTTCGTCGACACGTGGATCCCATGTGGGCGTCCTCAACGCGTGAGACATGTCCAACCGATCCGCGTGTCGCACTTGGCCCTGGCATGCCGGGTGATGGGGCCGTGAGAACTGGGCGACACCGAGCGCCTAGTCCGGGTAGGTCGGCGAGCTCGATGTCATCGGCTCGCCAGACCACCCATGGCTCTTGTCAGCGCACGGGGAGCCGGGTCGGCGGTCGTGACGGTGCGGGCGTTGATATGTGATCGTGACCAGCACCTCGCAGCCTGACGGGATCGAGTACGAGCTCGGCGTGCCGACGGCGCCACGGCCGAGCGGATGTTCGACGAGCTTGCCTGTCAACGCGCAGTTCAGGTGTATCTGTGGGGCTGCCTGCGGTGGGGATGTACCAGTACCGCAGGGCTAACAGTGCGGCTATGGGCGGCTGGACTGATGCCAACAAGGTCGGCTATCTCGCCGAGTTGCTGCGCAGCAACATCGAGCACCTGACAGGTAACCCGGACTCCATGGATGTCGAGTGCTTCGTCGACACCCACGAAGGCCCGGTGCTGCTCGAGGTGTCCTCGGCGTTGCCGGGCCTGATCGACGACATGTGGCAGAAGCCGGTCATCCCCGATGAACAACATCCCCTTCACGTCCTGCTCAGTTGGCTACACCAGGCGCAGCGTGGAGGAGGACAACCGGCGATCTCATGGCCAAGTGCTCACCAAACCCTTGGGGCACGACATCCCAGCAGTGGTTGACGCCCTCCTCACGACCAGCGAGCGCACGGTCTGCCGCAAGACCTCCAAGCGATCAGATCCACAGAGTGCTGACCCGCCGGCCGCTACGGAACCAGACTGCCGAAGCCACCTGGCAGAAGCCATGAGATCCGCATGCTTCATGGGTGGCGACCATGCGTGAACCGCATTCCAGGTAGGCGTGCACTGGGCGTCAGTCGGAGAACAGCGACCTGTTCTCCTCGATCCACGTGATGTCGGCAAGTTTCTCTTTCTCGACGCTGCCCTCGGCGACCCATGTCTTCTGGGGTTCCTGTCCTTGGGCGGCGAGGAACCGGACGTGCTCGGTGGTGTAGCGGATGCGTTGGACGACGGCGTCAGCGACGTCGAAGTCGGCGGGGATCCCGTAGGCGTCGAGGAAGGCCTCGATGCGCGCTCGCCGGTCGGGGATCTCCGGGAAGTGGTGCCACTCGAGGGCTGCTTGGTCGTCCCGGATCGGGGCGAACCACTGGAGGGCGTACGCCACGTCGCTGAGCCTGGGCGCGCGATGAAGGAAGTCCCAGTCGATGAGCGCGACGGCCTGTCCGTCCCGCCAGACGAAGTTCCAGGGGCCGGGGTCGCCGTTGACGAAGACGTCGCCGCCCTCGGCTCCCGGTGCGGCGAAGACGGCGTCGTTGGGTGGGGCCCAGTCAGCGGAGGCGTCGTGGATGCGCCGCAGGAGGCGTGCCGCCGACCGCGGCCCCTGCTCGTCGTGCTGGTGCTTCCACGCGTCTCCGCCGCTCTCGCCCTCGATGAAGCGGAGCGTCTCGGTCTCGCCCTCCAGCGACACTGGCTAGGGGACACAGTTCAGGCCCTTCGCGCGAAGGTGCCGCAGGAACGAGTGCACGGTCGGGGTTTGCGGTCCAGCGGGTCGAGTGACCGTTTCGGCCGTCAGTTCGATGGTGCGGAACTGCTCGTTTACTTCTGCCGCTCGGTTCAGCACCTCGCCGTTCGCCATGCAAGCACCCTCACACGAGCACCGGCTGAGCGGCCAATGAGTTTCGCGGAACCGCCCGGATCTCGGCTGCAGATCCGGACGGCGGGAGAGTCGCCGGTTTGCGTCGGATTCTCGTCCGGGTCGGTTGGCCAGCGAGTTCGCGGGAACTGGGCAACGGTTGTTAGCGCTCTGCGGCCAGCCAGCCGAGTGCTTGTTCGACAGCGTCCGTGCGTTCGGCGAGACAGTGGAGAGTCGCGCGACGATGACGTCGGGGTCGACGAGGCCGGCTTCGATCAGGGCGGCGACGAAGTTGCGGTCCTTCTTGTGGAAGGCGACGAGCTTGGCTGCGCACAGGTCTTCCTTGTCAAGGCAGAGGCCGGTGAACTGGGGCTGGCCGTCTGGGGCTGCGGTGTTGGCGTTCTGTACTTTGACCAGTCGGTCTCGCCAGCCATCGGGCAGCACTGCGGTCTGGAGGTCGACCCCGTCGATGCTGAAGCCGTGCAGCTCCTCGAAGGGCGAGAGCTCGCCGGCGACGCCCTCGATGAGGTCGGCCAACCGGGCTGACTCGTCATTCGTGTCTGCGATGGGGGAGGATGTCGGCCTCGATGGACATGGTGGCCGCGGCGGGGAGCTGGGATTCGTCGTAGGTGCCGAGGATTGCTGGTGAGCCGACCACGATGATCTCGCGCTGTTGGATGCTCTGGCAGGCCGTGCGGATGGCGTGCTCCAGTTGGTCTCGCCTCATCAGCCGGCCAGCTGGAGGATCTCGCGACGCTGTTCGTCGGGGAGCAGGCCAGACATGGGGGAGACCTCGCGCATCTCGATCGAGTCTCGATCGAGGCCTGTCAGGACGCGGTGCAGCCCGGGGAGGTCACCGCGGTCGAGCAGCTCACGCCACCTCTCCAGGTTGCGCTCGTGAGGCTGGCCCGTCACCCCGTCCCGGAGGCGGTCCAGGTTGCGCTCAATCCTCGGTCGCCACTCGTTGAAGCTGTCACGGTTGAGGAGTGTGGAGAGCCTGCGATGCAGCTGCCACGATCGCCGTTCGGAGCGCGTCAGATCGGGAACGACTGGACGGCGTACGACCTCGAGCCGGCGGCCCATGCATGACAGCAGTCGGTCGAGCTGGTTGTCGCTGAGGTCGACCTTGCCGGAGAGAAAGCCGCTGATGCTCGGCTGGCGTACGCCGCTGAGCCGCGACAGGTCGGACTGCGTGGTGCCCGTCTCGAGCATCACCCCGCGCAGAACCTCACTTCGGCTCGCCATGGGCAGACTATAGCATTAGTTGCTATAGGATTGAGATCATCGATCGTGACTCTCGGGCAGCACTGGGGCAACACGAGGTCCAGAAACAGCCCGAAACGGCCAACGACTGCCAACGGTCGAGTGTGCCTCTGACCTGCGGTTTCATTGATTTCCAACGTCGTCCGGCGACCCCTCGATCTCTCTCTCAAGGCGGTAGCGCCGGTTCGGATCCGGTCGGGGGTACTCATCCGAAGGCCACTCTGAACTGCCCAAACGCGGCGCGGAGGGGCATTCTGCCTTCTCCTCCGGGGCGGTGGAGGGTCTAGGGCCGCGAACGCCGGGGACTGCCACGACATGGTCTCGTGCAGCCACCCCTCCACAATCGAAAGATGATCGCTCACCGTCAGGGGTCCGGGGGGGACGAACGTCGTAGGCCCCGAGGGTGTTCGACCACGCGATCCCAACCCCGGGTCGTCAACACGCTTGTAGCCCCGACACTTGTACCCTGAGCCAGGCGACGTGGTAGTTGGAAGGAATGGTGGGATGAGGATCCTGATTCTGGGTGGTGACGGCTACCTCGGGTGGCCGACGGCGTTGTATCTTTCGGCGCGTGGTCACGACGTGGCTGTGGTCGACAACTACCTGCGGCGGCGGACCGTGCTGGAGGCGGGTGGAGACAGCCTTACTCCAATTCTGAACCTGGCGCAGCGCGTCCAGGCCTGGCGCGAGGTGAGCGGGCGGACGATCGAGGCGCACGTGTTCGACCTGTGCGACTACGACCTGCTCAGCCGCTTGGTCGCTGAGTTCCGACCCGAGGCGATCGTCCACTACGGTCAGGTGCCCTCGGCGCCCTACTCGATGGCCGACCGCCACCACGCGGTGTTCACCCAGCAGAACAACATCGTGAACAACCTCAACGTGATCTTCGCGATCCGAGAGCATGTTCCCGATTGCCACCTCGTCAAGCTCGGCACGATGGGGGAGTACGGCTGCCCCGACATCGACATCGAAGAAGGATTCATCGAGATCGAGCACAAGGGCCGCCGGGATACCCTGCCGTTCCCCAAGCTGCCGCACAGCTGGTACCACGCCTCCAAGGTCGCTGACTCCACGAACATCCACCTGGCCACGCGCGTATACGGACTCCGGGCGACCGACCTGAACCAAGGGGTCGTCTACGGCATCTCCACCGTCGAGTGCGACCTCGATCCGCGGCTGGCGACCCGCTTCGACTACGACGAGCAGTTCGGCACTGCGCTGAACCGCTTCTGTGCGCAGGCCGTCATCGGCCACCCGCTCACGGTCTACGGCCAAGGCGGTCAGACCCGCGGCTTCCTCAACATCCGCGACACCCTCCAGTGCGTCGAGCTCGCGGTGCTGGAGCCTGCCGCACGCGGCGAGATGCGCGTCTTCAACCAGTTCACCGAGACCTTTTCGATCCGGGAGCTCGCCGAGCAGGTTCAGAAGGCATCGGTGGACATGGGTCTGCAGGTCGACATCAGGTCGATCGAGAACCCGCGCACGGAGGCGGCCGAGCACTACTACAACCCCACCCACACCAAGTTGCTCGACCTGGGCCTCCAGCCGCACCTGCTGTCGGCGGACCTCGTCTCCGGCACGTTGCACACGCTCATGCAGCACCGCGACCGCATTATTGCCGAGGCCATCGCGCCTCGAACGACATGGGCGTGAGTCCCGGGGCACCAGATCAGCCCCGAGTGCTGGTGACAGGTGGCGCGGGCTTCATCGGAGTGAACCTGGCGCGGACGCTACAGGCCCGGGGGATGTCGGTTGTCTGCTTCGACGACTTCAGCTCGGGGAGTCGCTCGGACGCCGAAGCCGCCGGATACCACCAGATCATCGAGGGAGACATCCTCGACGCCCCGGCACTCGGGGCTGCGGCGCGCGGCTGCAGCCACCTGGTGCACCTGGCGGCACAGACGGGGGTTCCGTCCTCCGTCGCCGATCCCGGTCGGGACTGCGCGCTCAACGTCACAGGCACGTTCCACGCACTCATGGCGGCCCGGGAAGCCCGGGTCCAGGGGTTCGTCTTCGCCTCGTCGCAGGCGCCGCTGGGACAGGCCACGCCGCCCGCGCGCGAGGACATGGTGGCGCGCCCGAAGTCGCCGTACGGCGCGTCCAAGCTGGCGGGCGAGGCGTACTGCTCGGCCTTCGCCAGCAGTTTCGGCTTGCCCACGGTCTCGCTGCGATTCTCCAACGTCTACGGTCCGTACAGTTACCACAAGGGCTCAGTGGTGGCCGCCTTCTGCAAGGCGTCTCAGGCGGGGGGGCCGCTGGAGGTCTTCGGCGACGGGTCGCAGACCCGTGACTTCGTGTTCGTCGACGACCTGTGCGACGGCATCGCGGCCGCGGTGACCAGCGGGCTCGCTGGCGAGCTCATCCACCTGGGCTCGGGAACGGAGACCAGCGTGGGCGAGGTAGCCCGTGCGGTGGCCGAGCGTTTCGGGGGCCCACCGGTGAACCATCGGCCGCCGCGCGCGGGCGACGTACGACGCAGCGCGCCGGACATCACTCACGCCCGTCGAGTCCTCGGCTACCGCCCCCGAACCGCTCTCCCCGCCGGCCTGGACGCCACCGTCGCATGGTTTCTGTCCCAGGTCGAGAGCGGCGCGTCGAGGCGTCCGCGATGACTCGTCCGGGCCACCCGCGCCTGCACCCGGTGGCGCAGGAGGCCGTGCAGGCCTGCATGGCCAGCGTCCAGCCTCCCCAAGGCCGCTTCGTGGCGCTGGTGATGTCAGCGCTCAACGAGGCGGAGTCGATCCAGGATGTGATCGCCGACGTGCCGGCGTCGGTGTGCGGACTGAGAGTGGTCTTGGTCGTGGTCGACGACGGCAGCACCGATGGGACCGCGTCAGTGGCGCAGAAGAGCGGCGCGACCGTCGCGCGGCATGCCGACAATCTGGGCCAAGGGGAAGGGCTGCGAACCGGCTTCGCCGTCGCCACCGCCTTGGGCGCGGAGGTCGTCGTCACGATGGATGCCGACGGGCAGCACGATCCTGCCCAGCTGGCCGACCTCGTCGACCCGGTGTTGCGCGACGAGGCCGACTACGTGCAAGGCTCCCGTTGGCTGGGGCACTACGACGACTCCGGCGGCGCTCGGCACGTAGGCATCAAGGGATTCACGACGCTCATCAACCTGATCGCCCGCACCGACATCACCGACTGCACGAACGGCTACCGGGCGATTCGCGCATCGTCCTTGGCAACGATGGAGCTCGTGGAGGACCGGTTCTCGGCCGCCGAGATCATCATCGAGGCCGCCGCGCACGGGCTGCGCATGCGCGAGGTTCCGGTGCACATTCGCAGCAGGGCTGCGGGGGAGAGCCGGAAGCCGAGAGGACTGAGGTACCCCCTGGGCTACCTCGGCACGATCCTGCGTTCCTGGCGACGCAGCTCGCCCGCGCGCCGCACGACCCGCGCTTCCCTCCCAATCCGGTGACCTTGCTACTGGCGCTGTTGCTGTGCCTGGTCCTGCCGGGGCTCGGCGCGGGCGCGCTCCTGACGTCGTACGCCGTCTCGCCCGCTCGACCCGGTCTGCTGCTGGCCAGGTCTTTGGCCAGCGGGGTGGCCCTGTGGCTGCTCGGATCGGGGCTGCTCGCCCGCACCGTCGGCATCACCCAGACCACGTCGTGGACACTCAGTGCCGTTCTCGGTCTGGCCGGCGCGGGGGCGCTGGCCCTGCCCCGGTCTCGCCAGGTGCTCCGGGGGGCGGGCGCGGAGGCGCGGTACGCCGCAGGCATCCTACTGACGACCGCAGTGGGGTGGCTGCCGGCAGGAATCGCGGTCTGGTCGACCTCCTGGGCCCCGCTGGGCTCGACCCCCTGGTACTACTACTTCCTGGCCTCCCAGGTGGCCGAGACCGGCCGTATCCCTGCGAGTATCCCGGAATGGGGCACGCAGGTGCCGTTCCTGGCCGACTACCGTCTGCTGTCAACCGGCACGGCCATGCTGCTGACCCAGGCGCCTGGCCTGGAGATCCAGGTCCTGGCCGCGATCGTCACGGTCGGCGTGCTCGCCCTCGGGGCCGGAGCCGCCCTCCTCGCCCACGCCTTCGGCGCCAGCCGCCTCGTGTCCCTCGCGGCGGCGCCGGTCGCGGTCGGCACCGGGGTCGGCTTCGCACGGCTGACCGGCTACCGGCCTGAGGGCATCGGACTGGGGATGCTGATGCTCACCGTCGTGCTGATCCTCGACGCCCTGCGACACCGGGACCGGGCGTCCCTCGTGCCCGGCTGCGCACTTGGGGCGGTGCTGTCCCAGGTTCATGGCATCGCCTTGACCACGGCCGGGGCGTTCCTCGTCGGGGCAGCAGTGACGGTGTTGCCCTGGCGGGCGGCTCCTGGAGCCTCGGAGCGCTTCCTGCGGAGGATGTGGCCCGCGCTGCGGCGTGCGATCGGCGCCGGCCTGCTCCTCGGCGGCTCGATCGTCGTGCTGTCCCTGCTGCTCGGCGGGGTGTCCGGCACCGGGCACGGGACGCTGGAGGACGCCGGGGGAACGCAAGACCTGACCTGGGAGTTCTACCGCGCCGCACGGGGGTATCTGCCGTCGATGCCACCGTCCAACCTGGCCCTCGTCCGGACGGCCCTCGACGATCTGTACTGGGTGCCGATCGTGGCCGCGGCCGCCGGCCTGCTGACGGTGGCGGCAGCTGCGCGGCGGGGGGACGCGCGCGCCCGGCAGGCGCTGTTGTTCATCGGGGTATCGGTGCTCGTGCTCGGTGCGGTGGCGTCCGTGTTCGCCTTCGCCTGGAAGGGGTACGTGCCGCGGCGCACCGGGTCGCAGCGGTTGGTCATGGAGATGACCCTGCTGTTCGGGCCCCTGGTCGCGGTGGCACTGTCGACCTGGCCCTGGTCGTGGCCCCGCCGACGCACCCGACTCGACTCGGTGGTCTTGGTGGCGGTGCTGTGCCTGGCGAGCGCCGTGGGGTGCGCGCGCGCAATCGAATTAGCGGGCCAACAGCGCCCTGTCCGCAGCGACCTGGAGGCATTGGCCGAGCTGGACCTGCCGCAAGACTCGATCGTGCTCACCAACGGCTACATCGAGGGCTACATCAGCCAGGTCACACCGGCCCATGGACTGGTAGAGGGCCGCGCGCCCTACACATTCCCCGGCCTGATGCGGCGGGCCCAGGGCCTGCTGCGGGCTGCGAGCCGCTACTACGCCGGCCCGCTCGACAACCACGCGTTCCTCGTCGAGAACGACATCGCCTACGTCGCGGTGTCGCTGAACGACTCCTTCTCCCTCGGCACCGCGAACTTGTTCCACACCGAGGTCCGAGTGGACCAGCTCGACGCCGATCCCTGGCTCACCCCGGTGCTCACCCGGCCCGATCTCCTCGTGTACCGGGTCACCCCTCCGGAGGGCGGCTGAACGTAGGACTGCCGCCTGGATGTCCTAGAACACCGGCACGGTGCCGTCGTACGCCGACCAGCAGCACGGCAGCTGCGGAGCACGAGCCCGCCAGGTAGCCGAACTCGACCCGATGGTAGAGATCGCCCCCGGCGAATGCCGCCGCCGTGAAGGCCGCCGCGCCCGCGGACCAGGCGAGGGTGCTGAGCGAATGGCGGGCGGCCGCGATGACAGCGACGCTCAGGCTGGCGGCGAGCACATAGACGGAGGTGGCTGCGGCGAGGGTCGCCATCGTCGCCGCGCTCACCGCGAAGTCGGCTCCGAACACGATCGAGACGACCAGCGGCCCCAGTGCGTAGGCGCCGACCGTCGACACCACGACCAGGGCCGCGCAGAAGCGGACCAGGCGGCGAAGGTCGGTCGCGAACTCGGTCTCCTTGCCCTCCGCGAGCAGGGCGGCCAGGTTGGGCAGGAGCGTCGCCTGCACCGCCTGGAACAGGTAGAGCGCCAGGCGGGCGATGACCAGCGCGCCCAGGAAGCGGCCCGCTTCGCTGGCCTGAGCACCAGGGGTCATCACCTGGATGAACAACGGCCCGGCATTGGCGACGTACTGCGCCAGGAGCGCGCCAACGACCAGCACGCCGATCGGGCGCACCACCGCGGACCAGGCGACCGGACGCCCGGGTTCGAGAACGAAGCCAGTCCAGCCGCGCATGACCAGCAGAGTGGAGAGCAGCGGAGCCAGCGCGATGGATGCGCCGAACGTGGCGGCACCCCGCATACCGCCCAGGCAGAGCGCAGCGGCCAGCGCCAGGCGCACCGCCGCCTCGGAGACCACAAGCCTGCCGAAGCGGCCGTAGTCCCCGAGACCCGACAGCGTCCCCCGGGCCAGGAAGCTCACCGCGTAGGCAGCGATCGAGATCTCGAACCAGACGAGCAGCGTCCATTGGCCCCCCAGGACCCGGTCGGTGATGACGCGGGCGAACACGGCGGTGACCGCCATGGCGACCAACGCCAGGAGCGCCGCAACCCTGGAGACCTGCCTGAGGGTCTGCCGGCCGGCGCGCGCCGGCCGGTACTGCGACACCAGTCGGCCGAGCTCCTGCTGCACCGGCAGGAAGAGCCCCGGCCCCACGATGAACACCATCGCCCACAGGCTCGCGACGGGTGCGAACCCGACCGGACCGAGCACGCGGCCTGCCAGGCTGAGGAACAAATAGGTGCACACGCCCGAGCCGATGACGCCTGCCCCGACCGGCCGCAGGCCGGACACCATCACAGAACGACGCACGACTGGTCACTCTACGGGTGCGGCGGATCATCTCGTGGTCACCATATGCGGTGATCGGCTCGGCCCGCCGGTGCCCGCGGAGTGGCCGTACGTCGGTTCGGCCCGCGGGACGCGCGCCGACGCGGCATGCCCGGGGCTCCGCCAGTGACGGGGTTTTGAATCGTCGTTCACCCTGTTCGTGACCCGCCCCGATGGGATCACCGAAGAGATCGGTCAGATGATCCTGGTGGTTGACGCATCGGGCATCTCAGGGATTGACGTCTTCGCTTGATTCTGATCTCGGGCGTGGTCGGGGACGAGTCGGCAAAGAAGTCGTGGTTGACCCAAACAGTCCTGGCCGCGGCGATCGTCAGGAGTAGTGAGTCGGCAGCGCAGTCCTCGACTCCGCTCACCCAGACGGCGCAAGAGTCGTCGACCCACCACAAGGAGACCCGACCCATGTGTTCCCCTAGGTCATCGTCAGCCTTCAATTCGCTGTCGGCCTCATCAATGCAGCACCCCGTGTCGGAGCCCCAGAAGCCGGCGCCGGCCCCGGCGCGGAGAGTCGTCACGAATCATGCGTGTGGGAATCCCCTGCCGCTGTCGCCGACGGTCGTGACCCGCACCGCCTCCTGTCGGCCCTGACCCGTTCCAGAGGCCACTGATGACCTTCACCGACCGACCACCATCCAGGGAGAATCCATGAACTACCTCATCCTGTTCGTTCAGGTCACCTTCGCGACCGTCGTCTACGCCCTGCTCTATCTGTGGTACGTCGCGCCCCGACTCGCAGGTCTTCCCTTGCTCGCCGCGCTCCAGCCATTGCTTGGGTCCAAGCATTCCGCTTCACCGGTCTCACGCTCGTCGCCGACGGCCAGGTCGATCCGGCGGTCGATCGCAGCGACCCTCTCCAGGCCGGGCTGGGCGACCTGGTCGCCGGGCTGCTGGCGCTGGCCGCGCTCCTCGTCATCCGGCGCGGATCAGGCTCCGCCGTACCCCTCGTGTGGGCACTGACGGTCTGGGGTCTCGCCGACTTCGCCAACGTCGGCCTCATCGTCGCGCGCACCGACCTGATCAGCTACGACATCGGGGCGATGTGGCTGGCGCTCATCTGGTACGTCCCGCTAGTCGTGATCTCACACCTGGCCATCATCGCCCTGCTGCTACGCGAGCGACGCGGCGGGCTCGGGTCCAAGGCGGAGGCGCGGTCGTAAGGAGGCCGTCTCGGGTTCGGTTCACCCTCATCTCCGATGTTCACGCCAACCCGCTGCCCTCGAAGCGTGCTTGCCGACAGGGAGGCCGGGGATCCCAACCTCGGCGACCACTCGGGAAGACGCCGAGGACGGTTCTCGCGGAGACAGGTCGGTACGCCGGCAGGGCGTAGCGACAACGAGTGTCGAGGCAGAGGTAATGATCTCGGTGTCCGCGACGGCCCTGCCGCCTGGGCGAGTGAGCCGGTCGTTGATGAAGTCGCAGTGCCAGGTCTCATTGAGGACCAGGCTCATTGAGCGATCCGCGACCGGAACACCCGGCCCCATGGGGCGCCCACACCACCCAGTTGGACGTAGGAGCCCTTGGCCACTCGTCGGCTGGGAGAGCGCCACGATTGGGCAGAAACGGCAGGTTTTCAGCCCGATAGCCGCCGTTTGTGACCTTTCGGCGGGGCTGCTGAGGCTAGCCGCCGGAGTGCCTGCCCTCCGCGGCACAGCGCCGCGTATGCCGCCAGCGTGGGTTCACCACCAGAGGGCTGCCGCTGCACTGAGCAGTCCTAGCAGGAGCAGGCTCAGTGCCCACACAGTGTCGAGGTTGAACCACGTGCGCGTCACGGCCCGCAAGCCGAACCAGCGGTAGACCAGTACCGCCAACGCTGCGCCGGCCGACAGCATCGCCAGGGTGTGCGCTGCGGCGACGAGCAACGCCGGCGCGGTGTGGTCGGTCACGAGCTGACCAAGGGCGGCGTGCTCGCCTGCCATGTCGGGATGGTCCATCGACAAGAAGATCGGCAGCAGCATCAAGCCAGCGCCGTGGGCGGTTGCGGCAAGGAACGACCACCATACGAGGCGGTGCGGGGCAACCCGAGCCAGGTGGTGCTCAGTGGGGCCGGCCTCGTCAAGCTGACCCGCAACACAACCGGCAGCCGCCCTCGCACCTGGGTCTCGGTCGCCGGGCGTGGGCGTGAGACCGCGCTGTCTCCCAAGCACCTGGCCCCGCCTGGACGATCTGCCCAGCCACTCGACCACCTCGGAGGGGGCGACCGCCGTCCGCGCACGACGCACGACGGGCAGCCCTCCGAGGACGAGCTTCCATGGGAGTTCAGATCCAGCGTCCCGACGCGACCTCCGATCGTCGGCCTCCCATGACTCCTCCTCGCCCTTCCACGGCGGCAGCACGGTTCGGATCCGGTCGGGGGTACCACTCCGTCAAGCGGTCCTGGCCAGCAGAAACGCGGGGCCGGGCCGCTTCTTCATCGCCTCTGAAGTCGGGCTGAGCGTCGGGTTAGCATGTGCCGTCCCGAGGAGCCAACGATGCCGATCACCTGGAACGAGCAGGCGCGCGAGGTCCATCTCACCAACGCGTGGGTCAGCTACGTCCTGCGCATCCTGGGCGATGGGTCGCTCGGGCAGGTCTATTTCGGACCGACGCTGCCTGCAGGTCCGTCGTAAGGGCATCTCCCGCCGCGCGCCTTCGAGACGTTCTCCGACTGGGCCTTCGTCGACCGCATCGGAGACTCCGTGGCCTTCGAGTATCCGACCACCGGCACCGGTGACTACCGGGTGCCGGCCGTGATCGTCCGTGATCAGGACGGCTCGAGGATCATCCATCTCAAGTACGTCAGCCACGCACATCTCGAGGGGCAAGCCCACGTCGAGGGCTCTCCCCATGACCTATGTCGAGTCAGACGACGAGGCGGACACGCTCGACGTGCTGCTGGCTGACGCCACCAGCGGGACCGAGGTCACGCTCACCTACTCCGTTCGCCGCGACCTCCCGGTCATCACACGCTCGGCCCGGATCCACAACCGCGGCAACACCGCCCTCAGGCTCGAATGCGCCATGAGCGCGTCGCTCGATCTGCCCGACGCGGACTGGACCATGCTGCAGCTGTCCGGCGCCTGGGCGCGTGAGCGACAGGTGGTCGAGCGCCCCCTGCGCCAGGGCCTGCAGTCGATCGGCAGCCAGCGGGGCCGCTCCAGCCACGAACACAACCCGTTCCTGCTGCTCCGTCGGGCCACGACCACCGAGCACGCAGGTGAGGCCATCGGGTTCAGCCTCGTGTACTCGGGAAACTTCCTCGCTGAAGTCGAGGTGAGCGAGTACGCCGGCTCGCGAGTACGCCTGGGCATCCATCCGGACTCGTTCTCGTGGTTGCTCGAGAGCGGTGATGAGTTCCAGACGCCGGAAGCCGTGCTGGTGTACTCCGACACGGGCATCGGGCCGCTCAGCGATGCACTGCATCGCCTCCTGCGCGAACGCCTGGCGCGAGGACGCTGGCGAGACCGGCCGCGCCCGATCCTCGTCAACAGCTGGGAGGCGATGTTCTTCGACGTGAGCGAGGCCCGGGTCCTCCAGCTCGCGCAGGACGCGCAGGCACTCGGCTTCGAGCTCTTCGTGCTCGACGACGGCTGGCTCGGGCAGCGTGCTGACGACACGACCTCGCTCGGCGACTGGGTAGCCGACCCCCGAAAACTGCCGCACGGGCTCGGTGGGCTCGGCCGGGCGATCGTGGACACGGGCATGGACTTCGGCCTGTGGATCGAACCCGAGATGGTCAGCCGGCGCAGCCAGCTCTACGCGGCACACCCCGACTGGGTCGTGGCTGCCCCGGGGCGCCCGCGGACCGAGAGCCGCCATCAGCTGGTGCTCGACCTGTCGCGTAGCGACGTGGTCGACCACCTGTTCGAGGTGTTCTCCGAGATCCTCGGGGACGCGCCGATCTCGTACGTCAAGTGGGACATGAACCGCTCGATCACCGAGCCGTACTCCGCCGCGCTCCCACCCGATCGCCAGGACGAGTTCTTCCACCGCTACGTGCTCGGCGTCTACGAGCTCTACCGGCGGGTGACCGAGGCCTTTCCGGACGTCCTGTTCGAGTCGTGCGCGAGCGGCGGCGGGCGGTTCGATCCGGGGTTGCTGGCCTACGCGCCCCAGGGCTGGACCAGCTCCAGCACCGATCCCGCCGAACGACTACGCGTCCAGTGGGGCGCCTCGCTGGTCTACCCCACCTCGGCAATGGGCGCACACGTGACCCCGACCCCGAACTGGATCGTGGGTCGCTCCGCACCGGCCGCGACCAGCGCGGCGGTCGCATTCTTCGGCACCTTCGGCTACGAGCTCGACCTGCTCTCGCTCGACGACGCCCGGCGCGATGAGATCGCCGCCGAGATCAGCTGGTACAAGGAGCGCCGCGAGCCCCTCCAGTTCGGTCGCTTCGTGCGGCTGCGCAGTCCGTTCGACGGAGCCGGTGCGCAAGGCGCGTGGATGAGCATCGCTCCAGATGGCTCGCGGGCGATCGCGGCGTGGTACCGCATCCTGGCTCAGCCGAACCCCAGTCCGGTGCGCCTACGGAGCGCGGCCTCGAACCTGAGGCCAGCTACCGGGTCAGTGTCTGGCCGGAGTCGGCCGATGAGCGGGACCGTGCGAACGAGGGCGTGCGCAGCGGAGCCGAACTCATGCGCTTCGGACTCTTCCGCGACGTCGAGCACGGCTACCCAGAACCGCACGGCGATCACCGTGCGGTGCTCTTCGAGCTGGCGCGCGTCTGAGACCGCACCTTTGCGTACCTCCCGATCTTCGCGGGCGTTCGCCCGGTGGGCGGTCCATGCCGGAGAGGCAGCGACTAGGCTCGAGCGGTGCACGAACGCCAGCGATTTGACGACGAGGCAGCGACGTGGGACGACGACCCCGGCCACGAGGAGCGGCAGGTGGCGGTGGCCCGGGCGATCGAGCAAGCACTCGATCTCAACCCCCGGATGAGCGCGGTCGACGTCGGCGGTGGCACAGGTCGCTTGAGCATCCTGCTCGCCGACCGGGTCGGCTCCGCGACAGTGACCGACCCCTCCGCCGGAATGGTGAAGGTCGCACAGGAGCGGATCGAGGCGGCCGGGCTCGGTGACCGGCTGCGGGCTGTCCGGGCCGACCTGACAACAGACCGCCTCGACGGGTCCTACGACGTGGTGTGGAGCTCCATGGCGTTGCACCACGTGCCGGACCTGGATCAGTTGTTGCGGTCTGTGGCAGGCCTCCTGGTCGACGGTGGTCGGCTGGCCGTCGCGGACCTCGATGAGGATCCCGACGGAGCCTTCCACGCCGACAAGGTCGGCTTCGACGGACATCACGGATTCGACAGGGAACGCCTGACCGAGCAGCTCACCCGCGCCGGCTTCGCCGACGTCAGCTTCGTTGACGCCACGACCATCCTCAAGGGCGACCGCGAGTTCGGCGTGTTTCTGTGTACGGCGACCAAAACATCCGTGACACCCGCGGAGGAGTGAGCGCTCGGAGCGACCCGCGCCCGGCCTCGTTTCCAGCGCTGGCGAGTTCTAGACTCAGGTGGTGCTCGGCCGGTTGAACGCCTCCGGCGGAGGTGACGGCGGTGCGGAGGCCGTTGCCTCGTGGAGTCGCGTGGCGCTGGTCGCCGGCTGGGTGGCGGGCGTGGGGCTGGTCCTCCAGACCGGGCTCTTCCTGCTGGACGCCGCCAACGTGCTGGCCGACCAGCCCGAGTTCCGCCGGACGGGCGCGGGCGCGGAGGTCGATCGGGCGCAGTACTACGCGGACTACTTCGACCGCCAGCACTCGATCCTGTGGGACATCGTCGTGCGTGACACGGTCGGTCCGGTTGCCTTCCTGGCGCTGGCAATCTGGGCACTGGCGGTGGTGTTCAGGCTCCACCCTGTGGGACCGCTCGGCCCGCTGGCCATCGTGTTCTTCACGTTCGGGGCATTGCTCCATATCGTCAGCGACCTGATCTACCTCAGCTTGGAGCGCATCTGGAGGTTCGATGGCTTCTCCGCTGATCCACCGGGGCCGCTGAACTCCTTCGGAGCGGCCGTCGACGCGGTCGACCTCTCCACCACCTACCTCGAGGCATTCTCCTACCTGGTCCTCGCGGCCGGCGTCTGGTGTCTGGCGCGACTGGTGCTGCGCGATGGCCGGATCCCGCGGTGGCTTGGGGTGGCGGCGGGAATCGAAGCCGGTGCGCTCGTGCTGCTGGGCTTCGGGATCGCGCTGCAGCAGGACCTTCTCTTCCAGCTCGGGGGAGCCTTCGCGGGCATGGTGCTCGGCCCGGTCGTGGCCATCGGACTCAGCCACGCGTTGAGACGGGCGGACATCACGACCTCCTGACGGGCCGCAGCCAGGACGTGAGTCCCGAGACAGAGTCGGCGGGGCGTGCCTGCACGATGGAAGGGTCGTCGGGTGGCCAGAAGCTGCACGATTTCGGGGCCCGTGCCTGCAGTTCTTGACCACTCGGTGAGGTCGCTCGCGGTCGTGGACCGGCCGCCGTACGGGTGCCCGCGGCACCCCTGGCCGAACTACCCGCGCGGGGTGATGCGGGTCTGCCCGCCCAGCGGAATGCTGAGGAATCGACCGGACGTCAGGCCCCGGCGCAGGGGCATCCACGACGATCTTCAGTACTCTGCACCTGAGCGGCAGGGGCCGCTCAGCCTCGACTATCGACAGGTGACTCACATGACGCAAACACCGCTCGACGAACTGGGCCCCGTGGACTATGTGATCGTTGAGTTCCCCGCAGGTGCCTCCAACTTCACCGGCGAGATGGCTGCCGAGCTGGTCGCACTGTCCGAGGCCGGAACGATCCGAGTCGTCGACGTGCTCATCCTGGTCAAGGAGGACGACGGTTCGGTCGACGCACTGGAGCTCTCGGATCTCGACGACTTGGGCGACCTCCAGATCCTCGAGGCTGAGCTCGCCGAGCTGCTGGCCGAGGACGACGTCGCGCACCTGGCGGCCGCGATGGATCCTGGCAGCACGGCGGGAGTGATCATCTACGAGAACCTGTGGGCCGCCCCGTTCGCGTCGGCCGCCCGGCGCGCCGGCGGCCAGCTGATCGCCAACGGGCGGATCCCCATCCAAGCAATCATCGCCTCGATCGAGGCAGATGAGGCACAAGAGACAGTCGGAGGCTGACATGCCACTCAGGCCAGCACGCGTCGGTAGGCGCGGAGTCATCGGCGCACCAGTTGCCAAAGCTGCGGTGGTGACCAGGGCGGTGACGCCGGGTCCGGCACCGGTGGCGAAAGCTGCGGTCGTCGGTGCCGCCGTCACTCCCGGGCGTCGTCGGCGACGAATCTAGAGCGGACTGAGGGCTTCCCTCACGCGTCAGCCAGGATGAGGTCGCCTCAGTCCTATGCGTCAGGGTTGACGTGCATCAGGATTAGCCAGGCAGTAGCGGCTCGAAACGCACGTGAGGCGTGCCTTGGACCGGGATCCGGGCCAGGGATGTCGCCTCGTGGTCATCCGGCGAACTCGACGCCGGGCTCGTGGTCTGACGCGCCCAGCGTCGGCCGTGGCACGAAGGGATAGCACCAATGTCCGAAACGCAGATGCTGCTTGTTGCAGGCTACGCCGACGTCGAGGTTGCGACGGCGGAGTTCCGGGGCCTGGCCGACACGGTGGCGGCCAAGAAGCTGAAGAGCCAGGGCATCATCCTCGTGGGCAAGGGGGCTGATGGCGAGCCTCGACTCATGGATACCGGCAACCACCTGGGCCGTCGTGGTGCCGGGTGGGGCGGCGGCGCGGGTGTGCTCGTCGGCCTGTTCGCCCCGCCCATGCTCGGCGCCGTGGCGGTGGGTGCGGCCGCCGGTGCGGTCGTCGGCCACTTCGCCGGCAACAAGCTGACCGCCGCCATCCAGCAGCAGGTCGGCGCCGCACTGAAGGACGGCACGGCCGTGATCATCGGCGTCTTCCCGGCCGAGGCTCGCCTCGACGTCGAACGGGCCCTGCCCGGCGCGCTCTTGAAGTCTGTTGTGGAGAGCGACGAGGGCGGTATCGAGGAGCTCAAGGCGAAGCTGGCCGAGGCGATGGGCAAGTTCAACCCGGACCGCACCGTGCTGCCGATTCCCGACCGTGCCTTCGGTGGGGTCGCTGGGCCCACGATCGATGAGTCTGTCGGCGACTGGAGCATCGTGGCGCCGACGAAGGCGCCGGACGGCGCGCCCAACGTCCTCGTCGTCCTCATCGACGACGCAGGCTTCGGTGGGCCCGACACGTTCGGCGGCGGCATCCGTACGCCGAACCTCACGCGCGTCCAGGAACAGGGCGTCACCTACAACCGGTTCCACGTCACTGCGGTCTGCTCTCCGACACGTGCCGCGCTGCTGACCGGACGCAACCATCACCGAGTGGGCATGGGCGGGATCGCTGAGTTCCCTGGACCGTTCCCCGGCTACACAGGGGCGCGTCCGCGATCCTGCACGGCACTGCCCCGGATCCTCAAGGAGAACGGCTACGTCACCGGTGGCTTCGGCAAGTGGCACATGACGCCGGGTCGCGACATGGGGGCGGCGGGATCGTTCGACCACTGGCCCACCGGGTGGGGGTTCGACCACTGGTGGGGCTTCCTCACCGGTGCCGCGGGTCAGTACGACCCGATCATCAGCCTGGACAACTCGACCCTCGGCGTCCCCGAGGGCGAGGACGGGAAGCTCTACTACTTCCCCGACGACATCACCGACAAGACCGTCGAGTGGCTGCACGCCGTCCGTGCCCAGGACGCCGAGAAGCCGTGGTTCGTCTACTACTCGACCGGTGCGACCCATGCACCCCACCACGTGGCCAAGGCATGGGCGGACAAGTACCAGGGCCAGTTCGACGAGGGCTGGGACGTGTACCGGGAGAAGACGCTCGAACGGCAGAAGAAGCTGGGCATCGTCCCGGCCGACACCGAGCTGACCGAGCGCCCCGAGGCGTACCCGGCGTGGGACGGCCTGACCGAGACGGAGCGACGGCTGTATGCCCGGCAGATGGAAGTGTTCGCCGGGTACTCCGAGAACGCCGACTGGAACGTCGGTCGGATGCTTGACGCCGTGCAGGAGATGGGTGAGCTCGACAACACCCTGGTCATCTACATCTGGGGCGACAACGGCGCCTCGATGGAGGGCACGCTGACCGGCTCGTTCAACGAAACCACGTTCTTCAACGGCGTCGTTCTCGACGCGGAGGAACAGTTCGAGATGATCGACAAGTACGGCGGCCTCGCGGAGCTCGGCGGGTTCCACACCGCGCCGCACTTCTCCGCGGCCTGGGCGCACGCCAACAACGCGCCGTTCCAATGGGGCAAGCAGATGGCCAGCCATTTGGGCGGCACGCGCAACCCGATGGTCGTCTCGTGGCCGAAACGGATCGCCGACGGCGGCGGCGACCTGCGCCCGCAGTTCACCCACTGCATCGACGTGGGGCCCACGATCCTGGACGTGATCGGCATTCCCGAACCCACGGTCGTGGACGGCATCGAGCAGGAGCCGATGGACGGCACCAGCTTCGCCTACACCTTCGACGCTCCCGAGGCCGAGGAGCAGCACACGGTGCAGTACTTCGAGATGTACGGCAGCCGGGCGATCTACAAGGACGGCTGGTGGGCCTGCGCCAAGCTCGACAAGCTGCCCTGGGACTTCTCACCTGCGACCCTGTCCAGGTTCGCCCCCGGCAGCGGATGGGACCCGGCCGAGGACGTGTGGGAGCTGTACTACCTGCCCGACGACTTCTCCCAGGCCCACGACATCGCGGCCGACCACCCGGAGAAGGTCGCAGAGCTGGTCGAGCTCTTCTGGTCCGAGGCGGAACGCAACCGCGTCCTGCCTCTGCTGGGCGGCTTTGCGGTGTTCTTCGGAATCCTGCCCCCGATGCCCACCCAGACCCGGTTCGAGTTCGCCGGCGACGTAGAGAACATCCAGACCACGCAGATCCCGCGCATCATCGGTCGCTCCTACGCCATCGAAGCCGATATCCACGTGCCCGAAGGTGGCGCCGAAGGTGTGCTCGTGGCCTTCGCCGACTTCATCGGTGGGTTCGCTCTGTGGGTCGACGAGAAGGGCCTGCTCAACCACACCTACCAGTACCTCGGCATCGACACCTATCGGCAGACCTCGACCGAGCCGATCCCCACCGGCGACGTCACGCTCAAGATGGTGTTCGAGGCCGAGGAGGTGAGTCCTGGGACGGGCGGCCACGTCACGCTGTGGGCTGACGACAAGCAGATCGGCGAAGGCGACATCCCGCGCACCATCTCTCTCATCTTCACCACCTACGCGGGGATGGACATCTCTCGGGACAACGGCGGCGTCGTTGACCTGGACTACGAGGACCGGGCGCCGTATGCCTTCACCGGCACCGTCCGCAACGTCGTCTTCGACCTCGCGCCGCACGCGCACGACGAGGAGCTCGACCTCCACGAGTCGACCGCCCAGGCCGCGCTGGCCCATGGGGCTGCCGGCTGAGTCGCCCCCGAGACGCGGCAGTCCCCGGCCTGCACAACGCGGGCCCCGGCGGTCGGGGGGCTCGCCTCAACGCGGCCGCTACGCCGCGGCTGTAGTCTCGAAGGCCTCCGTGGCCGTGTCCGATTCCCGCGAGAGCTGGTCGGGACCGTGGGGCAGGATGAGGGCATGCACCTGCTCGAGCGCCCTTCTGCCCAGTTGGACGCCGAATCCTGCTACCGGGCGGTCGCGTCCCGGGACCGGCGCTTCGACGGTGTCTTCTACACCGCCGTGCGGACGACCGGGATCTACTGCCGCCCTTCGTGCCCGGCCCGGACCCCCGCGCGGCGCAATGTCACGTTCCACCCGACAGCGGCCGCCGCCCAGGCTGCGGGCTACCGCGCCTGCAAGCGCTGCCTGCCCGACGCCACGCCCGGCAGTCCCGACTGGGACGTCGCGGCGGACGTGGCCGGCCGCGCGATGAGGCTGATCTCCGACGGCGTCGTCGACCGTGAGGGGGTGGTGGGCCTTGCTCGTCACCTGGGATACACGCCGCGTCACCTCACCCGGCTGCTCGGGGCAGAGCTGGGCGCGGGCCCGCTCGCGCTCGCCCGGGCCAGGCGCGCGCAGACCGCGCGGGTGCTCATCGAGACCACCGGCATGACGTATGCCGATATTGCCTTCGCGTCAGGCTTCGCCAGCGTGCGGCAGTTCAACGACACCGTTCGCGAGGTCTACGACGCGAGTCCGACCGAGCTGCGGGGCCGCCGCGGGTCAGCCCGCGGCGGCAGCGGTGCCCTCGCCTTGCGGCTGGCGGTGCGGGCGCCGTTCGCCGGCCGGGCGCTGCTCGGTTTCCTGGCGGCTCGAGCGCTGCCCGGCGTGGAGACGGCGGGGCGCACAGAGGACGGCGTCGGTTGGTACGCCCGCACCCTGAGCCTGCCGCACGGGCCAGGGACTCTGCGCCTGGAGCTGCCCGACGCCGTAGACCCGGGCCGGACCGCCTTCGTCCGGGCACGCTTCGCCCTCGCGGACCTGCGAGACACGACCGCGGCTGTCGAACGTGCTCGACGTCTGCTCGACGCCGACTGCGACCCGGTCGCGGTGGGCGAGTCGCTCGGCTCCGATCCGATCCTCCGGTCGCTCGTGCGCCGCCACCCCGGCCTGCGCGTGCCGGGTCACGTCGACGGCGCCGAAGTGGCCGTCCGTGCGCTGATCGGCCAGCAGGTCAGCGTGAGTGGCGCTCGGACGATCGCGTCGCGGCTCGCGGCCGAGCTCGGCAGGCCTTTCGACGCGGCCGAGCCCGGGCTCACCCGTCTCTTCCCGGCCCCGGAGGCGTTCGCTGCGCTCGACCCGGTCGACCTGCCGATGCCGCGCTCGCGCGGTCGGGCGCTCGTGGCGGTCAGCCAGGCCCTGGTCGCCGGTGACCTCGCCCTGGACCGTGGCCCCGATCGCGACGACGTCCGCCGGCGGCTCCTCGAGATCCGGGGCGTCGGCCACTGGACCGCCGACTACATCGCCCTACGGGCCCTGGGACACCCCGACGTGTTCCTCCCGACCGACGTCGGGGTACGCACGGCGCTGCTCCGGCTGGGCCAGGTGCCGAGCGGGGCCGAGAAGCTGGCCGAGTCCTGGCGTCCCTGGCGTTCCTACGCCTTGCTGCACCTGTGGCAGTCCCTCAGCAACGAGACCACCGACGACGAGGAGACCTGAGATGTGGACCGTGATGAGCTCAGAGATCGGCGATCTGCGGATCGTCGAGCGCGCCGGCGCGATCAGCGCCATCGAGTTCAGCCCGTTCAAGGAGACCGGCGACGGGCGGCCGCGCGGGACCCGCCAGGACGATCACCCGGCGCTGATCGAGGCCGTGCGCCAGCTGACGGCCTACTTCGCGCGCGAGCGCCGTGACTTCGACCTCCCGCTCGAGCCCGACGGCACCGACTTCCAGCGCCGCGTGTGGGACCAGCTCGTCGCGATCCCGTTCGGTGAGACCGCGTCGTATGGCCAGATCGCGCACCGACTCGGGATGACCAACGCGTCCTCTCGCGCGGTGGGTCTGGCCAACGGTCGCAATCCGATCCCGATCGTGATCCCGTGCCACCGCGTGATCGGAGCGGACGGGTCGTTGACCGGGTACGCCGGTGGCCTGGCCCGCAAGCAGGCTCTGCTGGAGCTGGAGCAGGACGCGCTCTTCTGACGACGTGGCCGGATGTCGGGCCCGCGGTCACTGCCCGTTGGTCGAACGTTCGACCAAAGCCGAGGCCGGTCCGCGAGCGCCGCCGACCGCGCTACCTCACTCGGCTGCGGCGCGGCGCAGAGACTCCGAGAGCCGCTCGGCGGCGGCCAGGACGGCGGGGGCATGCATCCGCCCCGGCTGTCGGGACAGTCGTTCCAGCGGCCCGGACACCGAGACCGCCGCGATGATCTTGCCACTGGGGGAGCGGACCGGCGCGGAGACCGAGGCCACGCCCTGCTCGCGCTCGCCCACGCTCTGCGCCCAGCCCCGGCGGCGGATGCCAGAGAGGGCCGTGGCGGAGAACGCGGCGTCCTGGAGCCCGCGGTGCATGCGCTCGGGGTCCTCCCAGGCCAACAGCACCTGGGCGGCCGAGCCGGCACGCATCGTCAGCTGGGAGCCGACGGGGATCGTGTCCCGCAGGCCCGAGGGCCTCTCGGCCGCGGCGACGCACACGCGGTGGTCGCCCTGGCGACGCCACAGCTGCGCGGACTCGCCGGTGATGTCGCGAAGCCTGGCGAGCACCGGGCCGGCGGCGGCCAACAACCTGTCCTCCCCGGCGGCAGCGGAGAGCTCGGCCAGTCGCGGGCCGAGGACGAAGCGGCCTTGCATGTCGCGGGCGACCAGACGATGGTGTTCCAGAGCGACGGCGAGCCGGTGGGCGGTCGGACGTGCCAGGCCGGTGCCGGCGACCAGCCCCGCCAGGGTGGCCGGGCCTGCTTCGAGGGCAGAGAGCACCAGGGCCGCCTTGTCGAGCACGCCGACGCCGCTAGAGTTGTCCATATGGCAATACTGCCGTCTCAGATCATGGGATGCAAGCGCTAGTGTGAGAGACCCGGCCCCCGAGCGCGTGGCCGGACGCGGGACCGCAACGTCGCGGAGGACAAGGAGGTCGCCATGGGCCGGACCCTGGCAGAGAAGGTGTGGGACGAGCACGTCGTGCGGACGGCGCCGGGCGAGCCGGACCTTCTCTACATCGATCTGCACCTGATCCACGAGGTGACCTCGCCCCAGGCCTTCGACGGACTACGGCTGGCCGACCGTCGCGTACGCCGCCCCGATCTGACCCTGGCCACCGAGGACCACAACGTCCCGACGCTCGACTGGGACCAGCCGATCGCCGACCCGGTGAGCCGCACCCAGGTGGAGACGCTGCGCAAGAACGCAGCCGAGTTCGGCGTCCGCCTGCATCCCCTGGGGGACCTCGACCAGGGCATCGTCCATGTGGTCGGCCCGCAGCTCGGCCTGACCCAGCCGGGCATGACCATCGTCTGCGGCGACTCCCACACCTCGACCCACGGCGCCTTCGGTGCGCTGGCCTTCGGCATCGGAACCTCCGAGGTCGAGCACGTGCTGGCGACCCAGACGTTGCCGCAGTCGCGGCCCAAGACGATGGCGGTCACGGTCAACGGAAGCCTGCCCCCCGGAGTCACTGCCAAGGACCTCGTGCTCACGCTGATCACTCACACCGGGACGGGCGGCGGCCAGGGCTACGTGGTGGAGTATCGGGGCCCGGCCATCGAGGAGCTCTCGATGGAGGGCCGGATGACGGTGTGCAACATGTCGATCGAGTGGGGCGCGAAGGCCGGTCTGATCGCCCCCGACCAGACCACGTTCGACTACATCGAGGGCAAGCCCGAGGCGCCGAGCGGCGCCGACTGGGACGCGGCGGTCGCCCACTGGCGCACGCTGCCCACCGATGACGATGCGACCTTCGACAAGGAGATCGTGCTCGACGCCTCGACCATGGCGCCGTTCGTGACCTGGGGGACCAACCCGGGCCAGGGTGTCCCGCTGAGCGGCGTCGTGCCCGGGCCTGCCGACTTCGACGAGCCTGGCGACCAGGTGGCTGCCGAGAAGGCGCTGGAGTACATGGGGCTGACCGCCGGCACCCCGATGCGCGACATCCACGTGGACACCGTCTTCGTGGGGTCGTGCACCAATGGCCGCATCGAGGACCTGCGCACCGCCGCCGCGATCCTCGAGGGACACCACGTAGCGCAGGACACGCGTCTGCTCGTGGTGCCCGGTTCGGTGCGGGTGCGACTCCAGGCCGAGGCGGAGGGTCTCGACCGGGTCTTCGTCGCCGCGGGTGCGGAGTGGCGCGGTGCGGGCTGCTCGATGTGTCTGGGCATGAACCCCGACCAGCTCGCCCCGGGCGAGCGCAGTGCGTCGACCTCCAACCGCAATTTCGAGGGCCGCCAGGGCAAGGGCGGGCGCACCCACCTGGTCTCTGTCCCGGTCGCGGCCGCGACCGCCGTGCGCGGCACGTTGTCCTCGCCGGCCGACCTGCCCGCGGTCCAGAGCTGAAGGAGTCACCATGGACACGTTCTCCTCCCACACCGGCACCGGCGTGCCGCTGCGACGCACCAATGTGGACACCGACCAGATCATCCCGGCGGTCTACCTCAAGCGGGTCACCCGCACCGGGTTCGAGGACGGACTCTTCGCGGCCTGGCGCAACGACCCCGACTTCGTGCTCAACCGGCCGGAGTACGCCGGCGGCACGGTGCTCGTCGCCGGCCCGGACTTCGGCACCGGCTCGTCGCGCGAACACGCCGTCTGGGCCCTGCAGAACTACGGGTTCCGGGTCGTCATCTCTCCGCGCTTCGCCGACATCTTCCGTGGCAACTCCGGCAAGGCCGGTCTGGTGGCGGCGCAGGTGGAGGAGAAGGTCGTCCAGCGTCTGTGGGACCTGATCGAGCGGGAGCCGCGAACCGCCATCACCGTCGACCTCGAGTCGCGCACCGTGCGCGCCGGCGAAGGTGAGGATGCGGTCGAGGACTCCTTCGACATCGACGACTACACCCGGTGGAGGCTTCTCGAAGGCCTCGACGACATCGGAATCACGCTGTCCCACGATGCCGACATCGCAGTATTCGAGGAGAGTCGTCCGTCGTTCAAGCCGGTCACCCTCTGAGACCGGCAGGTCCCGAAACTCCCGATTTCCCATGGAATGGGGGTTTTTTGGGGCTGTTGCGGCCAAGAATCGCTGAGTCTTCGGCGTGTGCGGCTGGCGGTTTCTCACGAAATCCCTAGCGTCTGTTGGTGAAACGTCGAGCACGGGCTCGGCTGCGTAAGTTCATTGGGAAGGGAAGCTAGTGAACAAGTCACAGCTCATCGACGCGCTTGCAACGCGTTACGAGGGAAACCGCAAGGCGGCCTCCCACGCTCTGGAGTCCGTGCTGGACACCATCACGCGCGAAGTGGCGAAAGGGGAGAAGGTCGCCATCACGGGCTTCGGCTCGTTCGAGAAGCGCGTGCGTGAGGCACGCTGGGTGCGTAACCCGCAGACCGGGGCACGCATCAAGGCCAAGAAGACGGCAGTGCCGAAGTTCACCGCGGGCGCTGACCTGAAGAAGGTCATCTCGGGCGCCAAGAAGCTGCCGAAGCTTCCGACGGTCAAGAAGGCGGCCCCGGCCAAGAAGGCGGCCCCGGCGAAGGCGGCGGCTCCGGTCAAGAAGGCGGCTCCGGCCAAGGCCACCGCGAAGAAGGCTCCGGCCAAGAAGGCCGCCGCCAAGAAGGCACCGGCGAAGAAGGCGCCGGCGAAGAAGGCGCCGGCGAAGAAGGCGCCCGCCAAGGCGACCACGAAGAAGGTGGCTCCGGCCAAGAAGGCGCCGGCGAAGAAGGCCGCTGCCAAGAAGGCGCCTGCGAAGAAGGCGCCGGCGAAGAAGGCCGCTGCCAAGAAGGCGCCGGCGAAGAAGGCTCCGGCCAAGAAGGCGCCTGCTAAGAAGGCTCCGGCCAAGAAGTCCTGACCGAGCTACGGTCCAGTTTCATCGCCGACGGCGGTGGGTCCTGCGGGATCCACCGCCGTCGGCAGGTCAGCGCCCGCGCCCCAGGTCCCGGCAGTCGACGAGAGTCGCGGTGTGGGCACCGACACCGAGCCCGGTAGCGGCCGCCAGGCCGGCCAGGTCGTCCACGTCCTGTCGGAGGCCCGCGGGCGCCTCGATCGCCATCGCACCCGCGGTGCGATGGGCGGTCGCCGAGCCCGGCCCGAAGCTCGGAGCGAAGTGACCGGCGGTGCTGGCGTACAGCGTCGTGCCGAGTCCTGAGGCGTCCGGGACGAACCAGGATCCGGGTGGCGTCATCTGCGCCAGGACGCCGGCGAGACCCTCGACGGTGAGCGCGGGGAGATCCGCCACGACCACAACGGCCACCGCGCCCGGCGACGCCTGGTGCACCACCCCGGCTGCCGCCACCAGCGAGCTGTTGAGATCCCCGGAGTCCGGCAAGGTCCGGCACCCGCACGAGGCCGCCACCGCCTGAGCCTGGTCGCCGTCACACACCACCACCACGTCGTCGCAGACCCTCAGCAGGACTGCGAGGACGTCGCGAGCAAAAGCCTCGGCAAGGCTCGCACGGAGTTCGTCGTCGACGCCCGAGAGTCGGGTCTTGGCCCGGCCAGGCGACTTCAGCGGCACCAGTGCGACGACGGGGGAGGACATTGCCCCGATCCTGTCAGGCCTGTGCCGCCCACCCGTCTCGGGGCCGTCGACCGAGTAGCCTGACTCCCGTCGGCTACTCAGGCGAGGGGAGGCACGGATGTCGGTTCGCGGCTTGTCACAGCCCCGCGGCTGGGCGTGGAACGTGGTTGTCCCGCTGTTGAAGCCGCCCTTGCTCGCCGTGGTGTCCCGCACTTGGATCGACGGCGAGAAGATCCCGGCCGAGGGCGGGTGCCTGGTCGTGTTCAACCACATCTCCCACATCGACCCGCTGATGGCGGCGCACTTCGTCTACGACCACGGCCGGTTGCCGCGCTACCTGGCCAAGTCCGGACTCTTCGAGAACAAGCTGCTCGGCGGCTTCCTCAAGGCCGCCGGGCAGATTCCGGTCGAACGCCTCACCCGCAACGCCGTCGGCGCGTTCGACTCCGCGGTGGGGGCCGTCCGTCAGGGCGAGTGTGTGGTGGTCTACCCGGAGGGGACACTGACCCGGGACCCCGACCTGTGGCCGATGATGGCCAAGTCCGGTGCGGCCCGGATCGCGCTCGAGACCGGGTGCCCGGTGATCCCGGTGGGGCAGTGGGGCTCGCAGTACCTGCTGGCGCCGTACGCCAAGAAGCCTGACCTGCTCCCGCGCAAGCACGTGATCATGAAGGCGGGCGACCCCGTGGACCTGGCCGACCTGCTCGACGAGCCGGCCTCGGCGCACACCGTCCACGTGGCCACCGAACGGATCATCGAGGCCATCACGCAGCTCGTCTCCGACATCCGGGGGCAGGCGGCGCCTCAGGAGAGGTTCGACCCGCGCAAGGCCGGGGTGGTCCCGATCGGGAACCCGAACCGCAGACGGAAGCAGAAGGGCAGCCGATGACCAAGGTGGCGGTGTTCGGAGCGGGCTCGTGGGGGACCGCGTTCTCGATAGTGCTGGCCGATGCGGGCAACGACGTGGCGCTGTGGGCTCGACGGGACGAGGTCTGCGCCACGATCAACGAGCGGCGTGAGAACACCGACTACCTGCCAGGCATCGAGCTGGCGCCGACCATCTCGGCCACCCACGACCCCGAGAAGGCGGCGGCGGACGCGGACGTGATCGTCCTCGCCGTGCCGTCGCAGACGTTGCGCGAGAACCTCAGCGCCTGGGCAGCGGTACTGCCCCGCGACGCCGTCCTGGTCTCGCTGATGAAGGGCGTGGAGCTCGGCACGGTGAAGCGGATGAGCGAGGTCATCGCCGAGGTCACCGGGGCCGGACCGGAACGGATCGCCGTGGTGAGCGGGCCCAACCTGTCCAAGGAGATCGCGCGCCGCGAGCCCGCGGCCTCGGTGGTCGCCTGCGCGGACGAGGACGTGGCGCGGGCGGTTCAGAGGATCACCCATTCGGCTGCCTTCCGGCCCTACACCAGCCCCGACGTCGTCGGCTGCGAGCTCGGTGGCGCCTACAAGAACGTGGTGGCGCTCGGCGTGGGCATGGCCGTCGGCATGGGGTATGGCGACAACTCCACGGCCTCGGTGATCACCCGCGGTCTGGCGGAGACGGCCCGGCTCGCGACGGCGCTCGGCGCCAACCCGCTGACACTGATGGGCCTGGCCGGGCTCGGCGACCTGGTCGCCACCTGCTCCTCCCCGTTGTCGCGCAACCGCACCTTCGGCGAGAAGCTCGGGCGAGGCATGACCACCGAGGAGATCTATGCCTCCACCCGCCAGGTGGCCGAGGGTGCGAAGTCGTGCTCCTCGATCGTCGCGCTCGCTCACCAGACGGGGGTGGACGCCCCGATCGCCGAGCACGTCGACCGCGTGGTCGGAGGCTCGATGACCGCGCGTGACCTGGTGCTCAGCTTCATCAACAGGGATACGAAGTCCGAGAGCGAGTGAGCTGACTCAACCCAGCCGGTCGAGGGCCTCGACGAGGTCGGTCCAGAGGTCCTCGACGTCTTCGATGCCGACCGACATCCGGACGAGACCCTCGGGAATCGTGGCCGGCTCGGTCTGCCATCGCCGACGGCGCTCGAAGGTCGACTCCACGCTGCCCAGGGACGTCGCGTGCACCCACAAGGAGGTGCCACGGGTCAGCAGGTCTCCGGCGGGCGCTCCGCCGGCGAGCACGATCGAGATGATCCCTCCGAAGCCGGGGTAGCGGACCTCGGACAGGGCCGGGTGGCCCTCGAGGCGTCGTACCAGCTCCTGGGCGTTGGCCTGCGCTCGTTCGACCCGCAGGTGGAGCGTGCGTAGTCCGCGCAGGGTCAGCCACGCGTCGAACGCACTCGGGATCGCTCCGATGAGGTCGCGACGGCCCTTGAGGGCGTCGTACACCTGCGCGTCGCGGGTCACGATCGCACCCATCATGACGTCGCTGTGGCCGGAGAGGTACTTGGTCGCCGAGTGCACGACCAGGTCGGCGCCGAGCTCGAGGGGTCGTTGCAGCAGCGGAGTCGCGAAGGTGTTGTCGACGACGACCGTGGCACCGGCGTCGTGCGCGCCGGCGATGATGGTCGGCAGGTCGGCCACCTCCAGCGCCGGGTTGGTGGGCGACTCGAGCCACACCAGAGCGGCGTCCTGGCTGGCCGCGAGGACCGCGTCGGTGTCGGTCACGTCGACCAGGATCGCGCTGGCGCGCCCGCGTGCCTCCAGGTCGGCCATCTGCATGGTGACGCCGAGGTAGGAGTGTCGCGGGGCCACGATGGTGTTGCCCTGGCCCACCAGGTCGAGCACGGTGGACACGGCGGCCAGGCCCGATGCGAAGGTCAGGCAGCGGCCGCCCTCCAGCGCCCCCAGCGCCTCCTCGAGGGCCTGCCAGGTCGGGTTGGTGTAGCGGCCGTACTCCAGGTCTCCGCCCGCGACGAAGGTCGACGCCAGGGTGATCGGGGTGTTCAGCGGCGCGTCGGGGACGTGCGCGGGTCGTCCGGCGGTGACCGCCACCGTCTGGGGCGCGAGCGCCGGTCGGTCAGCGGGTTCGTCCGTGGGCCTGTCCAAGGGCATGTCCCCCAGCCTAGGGCCGGTAGGGTCGGCCCCGATGAACGAGCCCCACGCCGCGGACGTGCCCCGCAAGCCGCGCGTCGCGGTGGTCTTCGGAGGCCGGTCCAACGAGCACGCGATCTCCTGCGTCACCGCGGGTAGCGTCCTGGCGGCCATCGACCGGGAGAAGTACGACGTCGTACCGATCGGCATCGCGAGGGACGGCCGGTGGGTGCTGGAGTCGGGCGAACCAGACCGGCTGCGGATCCATGGTCCGGAGCAGCTCCCGCACGTGGACGGCGACCGGGCCACGGTGGCGCTCTCGCCCCACGCGTACGGCACCGAGCTCGTCGTCTCCGCACCGGCGCAGCCCCCGCGCACGCTCGGTGAGGTGGACGTGGTCTTCCCGCTGCTGCACGGTCCCTGGGGTGAGGACGGCACCATCCAAGGCATGTTCGAGATGGCCGACGTCCGGTACGTCGGCGCCGGAGTCCTGGCCTCCGCCGTGAGCATGGACAAGGCCTACATGAAGATCGTGCTGGCGGCCGCCGGGCTGCCGGTCCTGCCGTCCATCACGATCACGAAGCGCGCATGGCGCGACGAGCCGGCGCAATGTCACGCCCGTGCTGCCGATCTGGGCTATCCCCTGTTCGCCAAGCCGGCGCGCGGCGGCTCCAGCATCGGGATCTCCAAGATCCACGACGCGAGTGAGCTCGGCGCGGCTCTCGAAGAGGCGCAGCAACACGACCCGAAGGTGCTGATCGAGGTCGCCGCCGAGAACGCTCGGGAGGTGGAGTGCGGTGTCCTCGAGACCCGAGCCGGGCCGCCCGAGACGAGCATGCCGGCCGAGATCCGGATCGGCGGCGGCCACGAGTTCTACGACTTCGCTGCCAAGTACCTGCCGGAGGAGCACACCGAGCTCGACGTCCCCGCGAAGCTGGCCGACGGGGTCGCCGAGCGGCTGCGCGTCCTCGCCGCTCGGGCTTTCGACGCCGTGGGCTGTGAGGGGCTGGCTCGGGTGGACTTCTTCGTGATGCCCGATGGCTCGCTGATGGTCAACGAGATCAACACGATGCCCGGTTTCACCCCGACGTCGATGTTCCCGCGGATGTGGGCGGCCAGCGGTCTGGACTATCCGGCGCTCGTGGACCGTTTGATCGAGTTGGCGCTGGCCCGCGACACCGGCCTGCGCTGAGCGTTCCGCGGCCCGAGCAGGCGGTCAGCGGCAGCGCCCGACGCGCCGCAGCTCACGGCGTACGACGTCGCCGAGGTCGACCATCGCTGCGCCTGCCCCCGCGCTCCAGTACGCCGCAGGGATCTGCACCGTCACGACCGGACGGAACTCCACCACCGTCATCGTCACCTCGACCGGCTCGTTGCCGATCTGGTCGTCGGGGACGTACCACCCGACGCCGTTGGCCACCTGGCAGGACGCGAACTCGTCGAGGCCGGCGGGCACCTCCCCGCCGCAGGTGAGCACGATCGGCGGGTCTCCCCACGCGGCCCCCGACGCGTCCTCCGGGTCGACCGGTCGCCGTTGCTGGTCGTCGACGGTGTCGGGGAGCTTCTCGATCAGGCTGCGGCAGAGGTCGACGTCGGCGCTGGCCGGGGTCGGGGAGTCCAGGGGAACCTGGTCGGACCCGCAACCGGTGAGGGTCGCGGCGGCGGTGACGACCGCGAACGCGACAGCGCCCCGCATCCACCAGGACGCGGGGCGCCGTCGGCGCGACGTCACAAGACTCAGATGTGCACGACCGGGCAGGTGAGGGTGCGGGTGATGCCGTCGAGGGTCTGCACCCGGGCGACCACCAGCTTCCCGAGCTCGTCCACGTTGCGGGCTTCGGCGCGCACGATCACGTCGTAGGGGCCGGTCACGTCCTCGGCCAGAGTCACACCTTTGACCTGGGCGACGGTCCTGGCGACCTCCGCGGCTTTCCCGACATCGGTCTGGATCAAGATGTAGGCCTGCACGACCATGACGGACTCCTCGTCTCAACAGTGGGACGTTGTAGGGCTCAACCTACCCTGGTGCGACGGCGGCCCGGTAGGCGGTCACCGGGCCCGAGCGGCCGATCTGCTGGGATGGGGCCATGACGATCCCACCCGAGGCAACCATCGCCGACATCGGAGAGTTCGGCCTGATCAGGGAGCTCGCCGAGGTCTTCGAGCCCGGGCAGGAAGTGCTCGTCGGTCCCGGTGACGACGCGGCCGTGGTGCGAGTGCGTACCGGCCACGTCGTGGTCTCGACCGACCTGATGGTCGAGGGGCGACACTTCCGGCGAGAGTGGTCGGATGCGGTCGACATCGGCCATCGGGCCGCGGCCCAGAACCTCTCGGACATCAACGCCATGGGGGGCCGCGCCACGTGGCTGACGATCGGCTTGGCGGCGCCCCCCGACCTGCCGGCCGCGTGGGCGGTCGACTTCGCGCGGGGCTTCGCCGCGGAGTGTGCCGAGGTGGGGGCCACCGTGGTCGGTGGCGACCTCTCCTCGGCCAAGGAGATCGTCGTCGCGGTGACCGTGCTCGGCGCGTGCACGGTGGCACCGGTGCTGCGTTCGGGCGCCGAGCCGGGCGACGTGGTCGCACTGTGCGGTCGCCAGGGGTGGGCGGCCGGCGGGTTGGCGGTGCTCGGCCGCGGCTTCGGTTCCCCGCGGGTCCTGGTCGAGGCCTATCGACGCCCTGCGCCGCCGTACGCCGCCGGGCCGGCGGCGGCGGACGCGGGCGCGACCTCGATGATCGATGTCTCTGACGGGCTCGTGGCCGACGCCGCGCACCTCGCCACGGAGTCCGGCGTGGCGCTCGACCTGCACTCGGAGGCCTTCGACGTGGCCGAGCCGCTTCACGCGGTGGCCGCGGCGCTCGGCACGGAACCTCTGGAGTTCGTGCTCGCCGGCGGTGACGACCACGCGCTGCTGGCGACGTTCCCGGCGGAGGTGGACCTGCCCGACGGCTGGCGCCCGGTCGGCATCGTCACGGCAGGGGAGGGGGTCACGCTCGACGGTGCGTCGTACGACGGCCCGCGGGGCTGGACCCACTTCTGAGGTTCAACAGCGCAGGCGCCTGCGGTGCTCGCCGTCTACCGCGGGTTTCCCGCTACCGAGTACGTCGCCGGCGCGGCACTCTGTGCCGGCAGCACCGCACCAGCGGTGAGGAAGCGACGGGTCAGCGGGTGACCTTGCCGGCCTTGAGGCAGCCGGTGCAGACGTTGAGGCGCTTGGGGGTGCCGTTGACCGTGGCCCGGACGCGCTGGATGTTGGGGTCGAAACGACGCTTGGTGATCTTGCGCGACCAGGGTCGGTTGTTGCCGAACCTGGGCTTCTTGGCGCAGATGTCACAGACGGCAGCCACCGGGGCACTCCTGACGAAACGATCGAAAACTGTGTGGGTCACACCCTGGCCTGACCACGGATGGTCGGCGGGCAACCGCACTAGAGTATCCGACCGCCCGGCGGACCGAAAATCGCTGCGCACCCGAGGCCCGCACCGAGCCTGTGGCAGGGGACAGCCACTAGCCTGAGGCCGCACCGGTGTGAGCCGGCCACCTCGACCGAGCGACGAACACCTAGGAGCCTTCCCACTGATGAACGCGCCCACCCCCGGCAGCCTTGAGGTGGCTGTGGTGCTGCAGTTCGTGGACCTCGCGACCGACGCGCTGAGCGCGGCACGCGAGGAGATCGACGCGCTCAACGTCTACCCGGTTCCCGACGGCGACACCGGCACCAACATGTTCCTCACGGTGTCGGCCGCCCGCGACGCCCTCCGAGAGCTGGTCGATGCCACCCCGGACGTCGACCTCGCCACGGCGCTGCGGACGTTCTCACGCGGGGCGCTGTTGGGCGCTCGCGGCAACTCCGGTGTCATCCTGAGCCAGATGATCGGCGCCGTCGCCGGTCAGGTGGCCGCCACGGCGCCGGACGAGCGGAACGCCCAGATCATGGCGGCGGCCCTCCGGACCGCGAGTGACGCGGCCTACGACGCCGTCGGAACACCCGTCGAGGGCACGATGCTGACCGTGGCCCGCGCCGCGGCGGAGGCCGCGGTGGCCGAGGCAGCCTCGTCCGAGGCTCGCGCCAGGGCGGTGTTCACCGCCGCGGCAGCCGCGGCGCGCGAGGCGGTCGCCCGGACGCCCGAACAGCTCAAGGCTCTGGCCGATGCCGGCGTCGTCGACGCCGGTGGACGCGGTCTGAGCGTGATCCTGGACGCGGCGGAGACGGTGCTCACCGGCCGCCGCCCGGCGCCGGTGCGCACGCCCCAGGGGCACACGATCCCGGTGCCGACACCGGGGGAGGACCTGACGGCAGACGGCCCGGCCTACGAGGTGATGTTCCTGCTGGATGCCACCGCGTCCACGATCCCTGCGCTCAAGACCACGCTGCGATCCCTGGGCGACTCCTTGGTCGTGGTCGGCGCGGACCTGCTGTGGAACGTGCACGTGCACGTCGACAACGTGGGTGCCGCGATCGAGGCCGGGATCGACGCGGGGCGGCCGCACCGGATCCGGGTCACCCACTTCGCCGAGCAGGTGGCAGCCGCGCGGGCCAAGGTCGCCGCCCGCCAGGGCCGCGCCATCGTGGCGGTGGCGGCCGGTCCGGGGCTGGCAGACCTGTTCGCGGAGGCGGGCGCCGTCGTCGTCCCCGGTGGCCCGTCGCGCCGGCCCAGCACCGGCATGATCCTGGAGGCGGTCACCGGGAGTGGTGCCGCCGAGGTGGTCGTGCTCCCCAACGACCCCGACTCGGTCCGGGTCTCCGAGATCGCGGCCCGCACGGCCGAGGAGGACCACGGTCTCCGGGTGGCGGTGATCCCGACCCATGCCCAGGTGCAGGGCATCGCCGCACTCGCCGTGCATGAGCCCGGACGCACCTTCGACCAGGACGTTCTCGAGATGACGGCGACGGCACGGCACGCCCGCCACGGTGCGGTTACGATCGCGGCCCGCCAGGCGATGACGATGGCCGGCCCCTGCGAGCCCGGCGACGTGCTCGGGGTGATCGGCGGCGACTTCGTGCTGGTCGGATCGGAGATCGATGCCGCGGCACAGGAAGTGCTCGACCGGCTGCTCGGCGGTGGCGGTGAGCTGGTCACCCTCGTCGGTGGCGCCGAGGACCACGGACTGGCCCAACGGTGCGCGGCGTACCTCGAAAGGACCTACCCCCATGTCGATGCGGTGGTGTACGACGGAGGGCAGGAACGTTATCCACTCCTGGTCTCGGTCGAGTAGGGCGGAGGACCCACCGTGATCTCGCTGGACTCGCCGGTCGAGGCGGTGCTCGGCGACCAGTCCGGGCGACCCGGGGTCGGCAAACAGGGCCCGAAGCAGAAGGCGATCGTGTCCGGGCTCGGGCTTCGCACCGTGGGGGACCTGCTGCGCCACTTCCCCCGCCGCTACCTGGAGACGGGCGCGCTCTCACGGGTCGCCGACCTCGCAGCGGGGCAGGTGCTGACCGTGGTCGGCGAGATCACCAGCAGTGAGGCGAAGACCTACCGCGACCGACGCACCGGTCGCCCGGCCGGACGACTCGAGACCGTCCTGCACACCGACGGCGCCGACCTGGCGATGACGTTCTTCGCCAAGAAGCCCGGAGTGGTCGACTTCTGGAAGCGCCGGTACGCCGTGGGCCAGCGAGGCATCTTCGTCGGCCAGGTCGGCCTCTTCGGCCGGCAGTGGCAGCTGACGAACCCCAAGGCGATGATGTTCAGCGACGCGGGGGAGGAGGATCCGGACACTCTCCAGGTCCTCCAGGGCTCGCGGGGCCTCTACCCGCTCTACCCGCTCACCAAGGGACTCGACTCGTGGGACCTGCAGCGGGTGATCACCTTTGCTCGCAGCGTGCTCGACGACGGGGCGCTGCCCGAGCTGCTGCCGGCCGAGGTGCGCGACCGCTTCGACCTGCCCGACGCCCGGACCGCGCTCGACTGGATCCACGCGCCGCAGGGATGGGAGCAGGTCGAGGGCGCCCGCCGCCACTTCCGCTTCGGTGAGGCTCTGGTGACGCAGCTGGTGCTCGCGCGGCGCCGCGCCCAGGTACGCCGCCAGGGCGCCCAGGCGCGCGACGGCGGTGGGGCCCTGCTGGCGGCGTTCGACGCCCGCCTGCCCTTCGACCTGACCGCCGGCCAGCGCGAGATCGGCGAGACGCTGGAGGCCGAGCTCGCCCGGCCCTGGCCGATGAACCGTCTGCTCCAGGGCGAGGTCGGCTCCGGCAAGACCGTGGTGGCGCTGCGCGCGATGCTCCGGGTCGTGGACTCCGGTGGGCAGGCGGCGCTGCTGGCACCGACCGAGGTGCTGGCCCAGCAGCACCACCGCTCGATCACGGCGCTGCTCGGCGACCTCGCCCAGGGAGGCATGCTCGGCGGTGCCGAGGAGGGCACGACGGTCGCGCTGCTCACCGGCTCCCAGCCCAAGGGGCAGCGCCGTCAGGCGCTCCTCGACGCGGCTTCGGGGGAGGCCGGCCTCGTCATCGGGACCCACGCTCTGCTCCAGGAGCACGTCTCGTTCGCCGACCTGGGGCTGGTGGTGGTCGACGAGCAGCACCGGTTCGGGGTCGAGCAACGCGCGGCACTGACCGACAAGGCGGGGACGCCGCCCCACGTGCTGGTGATGACCGCGACTCCCATCCCACGCACCGTCGCGATGACGGTGTTCGGCGACCTCGAGGTCTCCACGCTGCGCGAGCTCCCGGCGGGCCGGGCCGCGATCTCGACGAATGTGGTCCCGCTGAGAGACCAGCCGGCGTGGATCAGCCGGGTCTGGGCGCGGGTCCGTGAGGAGGTGGCGGCCGGTCACCAGGTGTATGTCGTCTGTCCGCGCATCTCGGAGGACGACACCGAGCCCGGAGAGGTCGCGCTGGTGGACCTCGATGAGGACGGCAATCCGATCGCGCCGCCCGCAACCCTGGCTGCGGTGGAGCAGGTGCTCACCGAGCTGACGCTGGGGGACCTGAACGGTCTGCGGCTCGCCGCTCTGCACGGACGCCTGCCCGCCGACGAGAAGGACCGGGTGATGCGGGCGTTCGCCGCGGGCGACCTCGACGTACTCGTGTGCACGACGGTGGTCGAGGTCGGAGTCGACGTGCCCAATGCCACGGCGATGGTGGTGCTCGACGCCGACCGGTTCGGCATCTCCCAGCTGCACCAGATCCGTGGCCGCGTGGGCCGAGGCGGCCACGCCGGCCTGTGCCTCCTGGTGACCGGCGTGGAGCCCGAGACCCCGGCCCGCGAGCGGCTCGAGGCGGTGGCGGCCACCAACGACGGCTTCGAGCTGTCCCGCGTCGACCTCTCGCTGCGGCGGGAGGGCGACGTGCTCGGCGCCTCGCAGTCCGGCTTCCGCTCGGGCCTTCAGGACCTGCGCGTTCTGCGGGACGAGGACACGATCGTCGCGGCCCGCGACGAGGCGGAGGCCCTGCTCGCCGCCGACCCGGACCTCCGGGGAGCGCCCGACCTCGACGCGGCGGTCCTGGCGCTGGAGCGGTCGGTCGCCTCGGACTTCATGGAGAAGTCATGACACGGATCATCGGAGGCAAGGCCGGCGGCCGTCGCATCGCCACGCCCCGCGGGCAGCACACCCGGCCGACGTCCGACCGGGTGCGGGAGGCGTTGTTCTCGGCCATCGAGTCGTGGTGCGGCTCGCTGGCGGGACTGCGGGTCCTGGACCTGTACGCCGGCTCGGGCGCCATCGGGCTGGAGGCCTGGTCCCGGGGGGCGGGCGTGGTCACCCTGGTCGAGTCCGACCGGAGGACCGCGATGCTGATCTCGAAGAACGCCGCCGAGCTCGGCTTCCCGCGGGCCCAGGTGATCACCGCCACCGTCGCCGTCGCGCTCGGCCGGCCGCCCCGGGCGCCGTACGACGTGGCCTACCTCGATCCGCCCTACCCGTTGGCCGAGGAGGTCGTGGTCCGGGACCTCGAGGCCCTGCGCGACCAGGGCTGGCTCGTCCCGGGCGCGCTCGTGGTGGTGGAGCGGTCCAGCCGGAGTCCCGCACCGGCCTGGCCCGAGGGGTTCGAGGCCGACCGGAACCGCCGCTACGGCGAGACGATGCTTTGGTACGGTCACGCGAGTCGCTCGTGAGGGAGGTGAAGCCGTGCGCCGCGCCGTCTGCCCGGGGTCGTTCGACCCGGTGACCCTCGGGCATCTCGACATCCTCACCCGGGCCGCTGGCCTCTTCGACGAGGTCGTCATCGCGGTCGGGGTCAACGCCTCCAAGCAGCGCTGGTTCACCGCTGAGGAGCGGATCGCGCTGCTCGACGAGGCGGTGGGGCACCTCCCGAACGTGCAGGTGACGGGTTTCTCGGGCCTGCTCACTGACTTCTGCGTCGAGCACGACATCTCGGTGGTGGTCAAGGGCCTGCGTGCGGTGAGTGACTTCGACTACGAGCTGCAGATGGCGCAGATGAACTCCCGCCTGGCCCCCGGAGTGGACACGGTCTTCGTGCCGACCGCGCCCGAGTACTCCTTCCTCGCATCGTCGCTGGTCAAGGAGGTGGCGATGTTCGGCGGTGACGTCACGGGCCTCCTGCCCGAGCATGCCCACGAGGCGCTGCTGGCCCGCGTCGTCGAGCGGCGAGCGGCGGCCTCCGGGTGAGGCGACCCGCCGCTCGGGGCGCGTCCGGCCCGCGTTTTGCCGTCTCGCCGTGCGGGTGGATACGATTCGAGGCGATCTGTTGTGCCCGCACACCGGAAGTGAACCTCTGAGCAGCTTGGACCCGAGAGTGCCGCTCGTGCTCGATACCCGCGAGCTCGGCCGCCGCCCGGGGTCCCAGCGTCAGGTGTCACGAACGGTGCCGGCCCCGGCAGATCTGGGCATAGACGTCCTCGGTGTCCCCGAAGGCTCGCCGGTCGAGATCGACTTGCGGCTGGAGGCGGTCATGGAGGGGGTGCTGGTCACGGGTTCGGCTCACGCCGGGCTCAAGGGCGAGTGCGCGCGGTGCCTGGGACCGATCGACGACCCCGTCGACGTGACGTTCCAGGAGCTGTTCCTGTACGACGACCGCGACCAGCATCATGAGGCCGATGACGACCTCGACGACGACGTCCGTCGGCTCGAGGGAGACCTGCTCGACCTCGAGTCCTTGCTGCGGGACGCGGTGGTTCTCGAACTGCCGTTCCGGCCGCTGTGTGAGGACGACTGTCCCGGGTTGTGCACCGAGTGTGGTGCGCGGCTCGCAGACGACCCGGACCACGCACACGAAGCGGCCATCGACCCGCGGTGGGCCACCTTGGCGGCGATCCAGCAGGACGAAGACTGAACCAGAGGAGAGAACAGTGGCAGTCCCGAAGCGGAAGATGTCGCGTAGCAACACGCGTCACCGTCGCTCGCAGTGGAAGGCCGTCGCGCCGACCCTCGTGATCTGCACGAACCCGGCCTGCGGCGCGAAGCACCTGCCGCACCGTGCGTGTGGCGAGTGCGGTCAGTACGGCGCGCGCGCCAGCCGTCGCCAGGTCCTCTGACCGGCCTGGTCCGCTGACCAACTACGGCGGCCTGCGCGCGGCGCTCGGCGATCCCTCGGTGGACCCCGAGCTGCTGGACCGCGCCCTGACCCACCGCTCCTTCGCCTACGAGAACGGTGGGATTCCCACCAACGAGCGCTTGGAGTTCCTGGGCGACTCGGTGCTCGGGGTCGTGGTCACCGAGACGCTGTACCGCGCTCACCCGGACCTCTCCGAGGGGCGACTGGCCAAGCTGCGCGCCGCTGTCGTCAATGCGCGCGCCTTGGCGGACGTGGCCCGGCTGATCGGACTGGGTGAGCACATCAAGCTCGGCCGCGGTGAGGAGACCACGGGCGGGCGCGGCAAGTCCTCCATCCTGTCCGACACGGTCGAGGCGGTGATCGGAGCCGTCCATCTGACCGGGGGCTTCGAGGCGTCCGGGCCGGTCGTGCACCGGCTCTTCGATCCGCTGATGGAGGCCGCGGCCGCGATGGGCGCCGGGCTGGACTGGAAGACCTCGCTCCAGGAGCTTGCTGCCGAGCACGTCCTGGGGGTGCCGGAGTACGTCATCGAGGACGACGGCCCCGACCACATGAAGACCTTCACGGCCCAGGTGCGGGTCGGCACCGAGCTCTACGGCCACGGGGTCGGGCGGTCGAAGAAGGAGGCTGAGCAGGCTGCGGCCGAGACGGCCTACGTCGAGATCCGCGGCGCGCTCAGCGCCACCGCCGACTCCTGAGATGCCGGAGCTCCCCGAGGTCGAGGTCGTCCGTGCCGGTCTCGAGCGGCACGTCGTGGGAGCGCGGATCCGCACGGTCGACGTCCGCCACCCGCGACCGGTGCGCCGCGACCCGCGGGGTCCGGCCGGCTTCGCCCAGGCCCTGACCGGACGGCGGATCGAGGCGGCGCGCAGACGCGGCAAGTACTTCTGGCTGGCACTCGACAACGACGATGCCCTCCTGGGTCACCTGGGCATGAGCGGGCAGATGCTGGTCCAGCGACCCCAGGCCCCGGACGAGGCCCATCTGCGGGTCCGACTGGTGCTCGACGGGGCCGATGACGGGCGCGAGCTGCGCTTCGTCGACCAACGGATGTTCGGAGGCCTCCTGGTGTCCACCGGTGGCGCGGAGCTGCCGTCGCAGATCGCTCACATCGCCCGCGACCCGCTCGACGCCGCCTTCGACCGGGACGAGGTCGTGCGTCGGATCCGACTCCGTTCGGCAGGCATCAAGCGACTGCTCCTGGACCAGTCCGTGGTCAGCGGCATCGGCAACATCTACGCCGACGAGGCCTTGTGGCGCTCCCGGATCCACGGGGACCGCCCCGGCGAGCGGCTCCGGCGCGACCAGGTGCGCGACGTGCTCACCCAGGCGACGGCGGTGATGAGCGACGCACTCGCCGAGGGTGGGACCTCCTTCGACGCCCTCTACGTCAACGTCAACGGCGAGTCCGGCTACTTCGACCGGTCACTGCACGCCTATGGACGCGAGGGCGAGCCGTGCGAGCGCTGCGGCCGGCCGATCCGCCGGATCGCCTTCATGAACCGTTCGTCGTACTTCTGCCCGGGCTGCCAACGCGGCCCGCGTCGTCGCTGAACCGGGCTGGACCGGCCTCGCCGGGTTTGACCCCGAGGGGTAGTCGGTGGGACGCTTGAAGGCGCCCAGAACACGGGCTCCCACCCCCGACCCCGGAGGGCTTCTCCATGGCCAAGGCGCTGATCGGCTACATGAACAGCGACCTGCGCACCCCCGCCCGTCTCGCAGCCGAGAACGCCCGGCTGCGTGCGCGCGTCGGTGAGCTCGAAGAACTCGTGCTCCGTCTCAAGGAAGAGAATGACGTGCTGATGGCCCGCGAGGCCGCCGCGCTCCTCGACCTGGACACCCCGGCGATGACGGACGCGATGCAGGATCTGCAGCCCGCCTGAACAGGTGGTCTGAACCCGAGTCTCGGTGAGCCGATTCGTCGAGTCGCTGCTGCCTGCGCGTCTCGGGACAACCTTTCGGCTTCTTGTCGCGTCCTCCTGGGCCACGAACCTGGGCGACGGCATTGCGCTGGCTGCCGGCCCGCTGCTGATCGCCTCGGAGACCAAGGATCCGCTGCTGGTCGCGATGGCGCCCTTGCTCCAGCAGCTGCCCTGGTTGCTGTTCGGGCTCTATGCCGGGGTCATCGCCGATCGGGTCGACCGTCGGCTCGTGCTCCTCGCGGCCAACCTGGCCCGCACCGCTGTCCTGCTGGTGCTCGTGGTCAGCATCGTCACGCACGAGGTGAACATCGCGCTGGTGCTGGTGGTGCTGTTCCTCTTCGGGCTGGCCGAGACCTTCGTCGACACCACGAACAGCACCCTGCCCCCGATGCTCGTGGACAAGGCAGACCTCGGGATCGCCAACGCCCGCCTGCTCGCGGGGCATATCACGGTGAACCAGCTCGTGGGGCCGCCGCTGGGCGCCCTGCTCTTCGCCCTGGGTACGGCGCTGCCCTTCGTCGCGCAGACGGTGTGCCTCCTCCTGGGCGTCGTGCTGATCGCGAGGATGCGGCTCCCCAGCCACGGCCGGGCCCGCGGGCAGCGGCGCCGGGTCCGCCGTGAGATCGCCGAGGGTCTGCTGTGGCTCTGGAGGAACCCGCCGGTGCGCACTCTGGCACTGGTCATCGTGAGCTTCAACGTGACCTGGGGCGCGGCGTGGTCGGTGCTGGTCCTCTATGCGACCGAGCACCTGCAGATGGGCGAGATCGGCTTCGGGCTGCTCTCGACGATGGCAGCGCTGGGCGGGCTTGTCGGCACCGCGTCGTACGACTGGCTGGAGCGGCACGTCGCCCTGGGGACCCTCATGCGCGGGTGTCTGGTGCTGGAGGTGTGCACTCACGTGGGGCTCGCGCTGGCGCCGGCGCCGTGGGTGGCGCTGTCGGTGATGTTCGTCTTCGGCGCCTACGCCTTCGTCTGGGGAACGCTGTCCCGCTCGGTGCGACAGCGTGCCGTTCCGATGGAGTTCCAGGGCCGAGTGGGCAGCGTCTACCTGGTGGGGGTCTTCGGCGGGATCGCGATCGGCCGCCTGGTCGGCGGCGTGATCGCGAGCGACTTCGGCCTCACCGCGCCGTTCTGGTTCGCAGCGGTCGGCTCGGCGATCATTCTGGCGCTGATCTGGCGCCAGCTTCCGCAGATCGCGCACGCGGACTGAGCCCGGCTCCGGGGGCGACCCGTGGGGTGCCTCCTCAGGGCCCGCGGTAGACAGACACCGCCCAGTCGGAGTCCGGCTGGAACGCATCGAGATGCCAGGTCGCGAATCGGTGCTCGTGGCTCCAGCCCACCGTGGCAGCATCGACGTCGAGGTCGTCATGGGTGTACTCGCGACCGGTGAAGAACCCGAAGACGGCCCGTCCACCCGGACGAAGCAACCTGGCGAGCCGCCCGAGGATCTGGTGTTCGGTGTCTTCTGCGACGAAGAGCATCACGTTGCCGGCGCACACGATCAGGTCGTACGACGTCGGGAGGCCCTGCTCAGCCAGGGCCCGGGAGGTGAGGTTCCAGAGATCGAGCCTGGCCAGGGGCAACCCGGGGCTCAGCTCGCGTCCCCGGTCGACCAGGGTCGGATCCGCGTCCACCCCCGCCGCGCGGTGGCCGAGGCGGTCCAGCGCGGCGGCGACCCGGCCCACCCCGCACCCGGCGTCGAGGATGGTCGACCTCCGGCCGGCCATCGCATCGACGAACCTCGCCTCTCCGTCGACATCCTGGCCGTCCGCCGCCAGCCGCACGAAGTGGTCGGCATAGGTCCGTCGTTGCCGTGGGGTGCGCTCGGCGAACCACCGTGGCTGGGGGGCCGGTTCTGTGGCCGCCGAGACCGCCTCCGGGTCGGGGGAGGGCTGCTCGGAGCCCGGGGGACTGCGGTGTGCCATGCCGGAATGGTTGCATGACCCCATGGACGTGCTGGCCGAGCTTGTCGCTGCGCTGCCGGAGGGCGTGGTGCTCACTGCGCCCGCCCAGATGGAGAGCTACCGCGTCGACTGGTCGCGCGAGGCCGACGCGGGCCGGCCGCTGGCGGTGGTGCGGGCCGAGGACGCCGCGCAGGTGCAAGAGGCGCTGCGGTGGGCCGCGCGGCATCGAGTATCCGTCGTGCCGCGTGGTGCCGGGTCCGGGTTGTCGGGCGGGTCGACCGCCGTCGAGCGCGGCCTCGTCGTGTCGGTGGAGCGGATGCGAGCCATCGAGATCGACACGGCTGCTCGGGTCGCGGTCGTGGAGCCGGGGGCGCTGAACGCGGAGGTCTCTGCGGCTGCGGCCGCCCAGGGGCTCTGGTACCCACCAGACCCGTCGTCATCCGAGATCTGCTCGATCGGCGGCAATGTCGCGACCAACGCCGGCGGCCTGTGCTGCGTGAAGTACGGCGTGACCACCGACTACGTTCTCGGGCTCGATGTGGTGCTCGCCGACGGCACACTCGTCACGCTCGGTGGCAAGCGGATCAAGGACGTCGCGGGGCTCTCGCTGCTCAAGCTCTTCGTCGGCAGCGAGGGGACCCTCGGGATCATCACGCGGGCGCTGCTCAGGCTGGTGCCCGCGCAGGGTCCGCGGTCGACGCTGGTGGCGACGTTCCCGGCCGTCACGGACGCTGCGGCGGCGGTGGTGGCGATCGGCGCGACGTTGCGGCCGTCGATGTTGGAGCTGATGGACCGCGCGTCGATCAATGCCGTCGAGGACTACAGTCCACGCGGCCTGGACCGAGGTGCCGGGGCGCTGCTTGTCGCCCAGTCCGACGCTCCGGGTTCCTCACGGGCCCAGGAGATCGCGACCATGGAGGCAGTCTGCCGCGTGTCCGGCGGGACGGACGTGTTCACGACCGACGACGCCGAGGAGGGCGAGCTCTTCGTGGACGCCCGCCGGGTGGCGTTCGCGGCCATCGACGCCCGAGGCTCCCTGCTCCTCGAGGACGTCGGCGCCCCGTTGCCGCTGCTGCCCGACCTGCTGGAGGCCGTGGCCGCCATCGCCGCGGAGTTCGACCTGGAGATCCCCGTGGTCGCGCATGCCGGCGACGGCAACACCCACCCGATCATCGTGTACGACGCCGCGGACCCCGACTCCACCCGGCGCGCCCGGCTCGCGTTCGACGCGATCATGGCTGCTGCCATCCGGCTCGGCGGCACGATCACCGGCGAGCACGGCGTGGGCCGGGCCAAGCGACGCGCGCTGCCCGACCAGCTCGGCCCGGACGTCATGGCGCTGAACCGGCGCGTGAAGGCCGCCCTGGACCCGGACGGGATCATGAACCCGGGCGCCATCCTCTAGGCCGCAGGGTCACCGTCAGCGGTGGCGGGCCGCGCTCGTCGATGCTCGGATCTCGAGCACGTCGCGACGACACGCGCGACCGGGTCGGCACCTCGCCGGTCCGGCACCGTAGGCTGGTCGCGCTGTCCTTCCCCGGCGCCGGCTTCTGCGAAGATGCCCGGTTGCCAGCACGCCGCTGTGCCCGCCGGAGTGAGGAGAACCGTTGTACCTGAAGAGCCTGACCCTCAAGGGGTTCAAGTCCTTCGCCTCCTCGACGACGCTCCAACTCGAGCCCGGCATCACCTGCATCGTGGGCCCCAACGGCTCCGGGAAGTCCAACGTCGTCGACGCGCTGGCCTGGGTGATGGGTGAGCAGGGCGCGAAGTCGCTGCGCGGCGGCAAGATGGAGGACGTCATCTTCGCCGGTACCTCCGGCCGGCCGCCGTTGGGTCGGGCCGAGGTCATGCTGACCATCGACAACGCCGACGGTGCCCTCCCGATCGACTACTCCGAGGTGACCATCTCGCGGACCATGTTCCGCAGCGGCGGGTCGGAGTACGCCATCAATGGCAACCCCTGTCGGCTGCTCGACGTCCAGGAGCTGTTGTCGGACTCGGGCATCGGCCGCGAGATGCACGTCATCGTGGGCCAGGGACAGCTCGACTCGATCCTGCACGCGACTCCTGAGGACCGACGCGGCTTCATCGAGGAGGCCGCCGGCGTCCTCAAGCATCGCAAGCGCAAGGAGAAGGCCCTCCGCAAGCTCGACTCCACTGACGGCAACCTGGTGCGGCTCACCGACCTGATCGGCGAGATCCGGCGCCAGCTCAAGCCCTTGGGCCGGCAGGCGGAGGTGGCGCGCAGGGCGGCATCGGTGCAGGCCGACGCACGCGACGCGCGGGCTCGGCTGATCGCCGATGACCTGGTCACCGCGCGCAGTGCGCTCCAACAGGAGCTGGCCGACGAGACGATCCTCCTCGAGCGGCGCACCGAGGTCGAGGCTGCGGTCGCGGAGGCCCAGCAGGCGGAGTCGGCACTCGAGGCCGCGCTACGTGAGGACCTCCCGGCGCTCTCCCGAGCCCAGGAGACCTGGTTCGCGTTGTCCGGACTGCGGGAGCGGCTACGGGGCACCCAGTCGCTCGCGGCCGAGCGGGTCCGCAACGCGGAGACGTCGCCGGAGCTGGCCTTCGAGTCCGGACGCGATCCGGAGACCCTGGAGGCGGAGGCCGAGCGCGTGCGCGCGCAGCAGGCCGAGATCGACGCGGAGGTCGAGCGGCTCCGGGCAGCACTGGAGGCCTCCGTCGGCGCGCGCCGTGGCGCCGAGGACGCGGCGGCGGAGGAGGAGCGCCGGGTCGCCGGTCTCCAGCGCGCTGCGGCCGACCGACGCGAGGGCCTGGCACGTCTGCACGGTCAGGTGAACGCGCTGCGCACCCGAGCGGCGGCCGCCGATGACGAACTCGGCCGGTTGTCGATGGCGCGTGAGGAGGCGCTGGCGCGGGCGACCCGCTTCCAGCGCGACTTCACGGCGCTGGAGACGCAGGTGGCCGGCCTCGACGCGGGGGAGCAGGGTCTGGACGCCGAGCACGAAGCGGCGACCGCGGCCGTGGCCGATGTCGAGGAGCGGCTCGCCAAGCTGCGCGAGGAGACCCAGCAGGCCGATCGCGACCGCGCATCGCTCGCGGCGCGCAAGGACGCCCTCGAGCTGGGCCTCAACCGCAAGGACGGCGTCGGGGCTCTGCTCGCCGCCTCCGACTCCGTCTCGGGACTGCTCGGCTCCGTGGCCGCGCTGCTCTCCGTGCGCCCCGGCTACGAGGCTGCGGTCGCGGCCGCACTGGGCAGCGCCGCCGACGCGGTCGCCGTCCGGGACGCCGACGCAGCGATCGACGCGCTGGTGCACCTGAAGACCGACGACCTCGGCCGCGCGGGCCTCCTGCTCGGCGGTGCGGTCGACGACGGGAGAGCCTCGGGTGCTTGGCCGGGGCTGCCGGCCTGGGCGACGTACGCCGTCGACGCGGTGGACGCGCCGGCGGAGCTCGGTGGGTCGCTGGCCCGCCTGCTGTTCAAGATGGCCGTGGTCGACGACCTCGACTCCGCGCGCACGCTCGTCCACGATCTGCCCGATGTAACCGCGGTGACGCGAGGGGGCGACGTGCTCGGTGCCTACTTCGCCGCGGGCGGCTCCTCGAACCAACCGAGCCTGATCGAGATCCAGGCCGCCGTCGACGAGGCGACCGACCAGCTCGCCGCCGCGGTGTCGGCCTCGGAGCGGCTGGGCTTCGAGATGTCGCGGCTCGAGGCCGAGCGCCTCGACGCACAGAAGCGGGTCGACGTGGCGCTGGCCCGGCTGCACGAGTCGGACGCCGCACTGGCGGCGGTCGCCGAGAAGCTCGGGCAGTTCGGCTCCCAGGCACGTGCCGCGGCCGGGGAGGGGGAGCGTCTGGCACAGGCGCTCGCCGAGGCCGAGCAGGCCCGAGCCCGAGACCTGGCCGGTCTCGCCGACCTCGAGGCCCGGCTGGTGGCCGCCGAGGAGTCCCCTGAGGACGAGCCCGACACCACCGAGCGCGAAGGACTGGTCGAGGCGGCGCGGGCCGCACGCCAGGCCGAGATGGATGCCCGACTGGGGCTGCGGACCTCCGAGGAACGCTCGCGGGCCCTCCACGGTCGTGCGGACACGCTGATCCGCGCGGCGCAGACCGAGCGCGAGTCCCGTGCCCGCGCGGCGGAACGCCGCGAGCGGCTGCTGCGCGAGGGCCGGGCGGCCGGGGCCGTGGGGGTGGCGCTCGGCGTGGTGCTCCCACGACTGGAAGCCTCGGTCGATCTCGCCACCGCGGCCAGGACCGCGGTCGAGGAGGCCCGCCAGGGTCGTGAGGCCGACCTGCTGGCGGTACGCGGTCGACTCCGTGACCTGGGCCGTGAGCACGATGAGCTGGTCAACTCGGTGCATCGTGACGAGATGGCGCGCACCCAGCAGCGGATGCGCATCGAGCAGCTCGAGGAGCGTGCCCTCGAGGAGCTGGGCCTCGACGCCGACGGACTCATCGCCGACTACGGCCCCGACCAGCTCGTCCCGTTCGTGGGCGAGGTCGAGGAGGGAGCGGAGACCCCCGCCCCGGTGCCGTTCGCACGCGAGGAGCAGCAGAAGAGGCTGCGCGCCGCGGAGCGGTCGCTGGCCATGCTCGGGCGGGTCAACCCGCTGGCGCTCGAGGAGTTCTCGGCCATGGAGGAGCGGCACCGGTTCCTCACCGAGCAGCTCGAGGACCTCAAGAAGACCCGCAGCGACCTGCTCGACATCATCCGCGAGGTCGACGCCCGGGTCGAGCAGGTCTTCACCGAGGCGTATGCCGACGTGGAGGCCGCCTTCGAGTCGACGTTCTCGCGGCTGTTCCCGGGTGGTGAGGGTCGGCTGGTCCTCACCGACCCGTCGGACCTGCTCGCGACCGGGGTCGAGGTCGAGGCCCGGCCGCCCGGCAAGAAGATCAAGCGTCTCTCGCTGCTCTCGGGTGGCGAACGATCGCTCGTCGCGGTCGCGTTTCTGGTGGCGCTGTTCAAGGCCAGGCCCTCGCCGTTCTACATCCTCGACGAGGTCGAGGCGGCGCTCGACGACACCAACCTCGGTCGCCTGCTGGAGATCTACGAGGAGCTGCGCGAGAACTCCCAGCTGCTCATCATCACCCACCAGAAGCGGACCATGGAGGTCGGCGACGCGCTCTACGGCGTCTCGATGCGAGGCGACGGGGTGACCACCGTCATCAGTCAGCGATTGCGCGAGGCCGAGTCGGCGTGACCACGCGGCCGCGGCGGCCCACGCGTGGCGACTACCTCGCGTTCCGCCGGGTCACGACCCGGTGGCGCGACGACGACGCGTACGGCCACCTCAACAACGCGACCTACTACGAGCTGTTCGACACCGCCGTCAACGCCCACCTCTACGAGACCACGGGCCTGGACATCCGAGCCCTCCCGGCGATCGGCATCGTCGCGGAGACTTCGTGCCGCTACTACCGGGAGCTGGGGTTCCCCGCCCCGATCGACACCGGGCTGGTCGTCGACCGCGTGGGCACCTCGTCGGTGACCTACCGCATCGGACTGTTCCAGGGGGAGGCCGACGAGGCCGCCGCGGAGGGCCGCTTCGTGCACGTCTACGTCGACAACACGCGACCCGACCGACCGGTCGTCCCCGTCCCGGCGGCGATCCGGGGTGCGGTCGAGCCCTTGTTGCGCACGTGACCTCGCTCACCTTGGCCTCCTGGGGGCTCCGCCGATGTGGTCCCCGGCGCTCCGCTGTGTCACCGTGGAGTTGTCAGAACCACCACGCTCTCGAAGGTGACCGACTGTGCTGCTCATCGTTGTTGCGATGCTGCTGATCCTGGTGCTCGCCGGGGGAGTCGTTGCGTACGTCGCCTTTCCGCACCGCGGCGAGGAGATGCCGGCCGTCCCCTGGGTCGGCGACGCCATGACCCGCGCCGTCGAGTCCTTGCCGACGCTCGACGACGACGAGCAGCACCTCCTGCACGGCTGAGACTCCTGCCGTGCCCGAACCGGACGACGCGGTGAGCGGCCCGACGGCCCCTCAGCTCGAGGTGACCCGACGCTCCTTGCACGGCATCGTCGAGCTGGCCGCAGCGGCGGGCCGGCCGCGGCCACGCCGCCGCTGATTCCACGGACTGACCATGAGGGGGCGACCGGCCGGTCGCTCCCGCCCGAGATGCTTGGATGGACCCCATGTCGGACTGGCTCTACCTGATCCTCGCCATCGCCGTGGTGGCCGTGGCCGCCCTGGTCGGGCTGCTGGCCTCGGGCCGCCGCCGGACCCCGCCTCCGGCCGAGGAGTCACATCCGGGGGCCGAGGGGTCACATCCGGGGGCCGAGGGGTCACATCCGGGGGCCGAGGGGTCACATCCGGGGGCCGAGGGGTCACATCCGGGGGCGACTCCGACCCTGGAACGCCCCGAGAGTACTGCGTCGCGGTTGGTCCGGCTGCGCCAGCGGCTCGCCGGCTCACAGGGCACGCTCGGCCGTGGCCTGCTGGCCCTGCTCTCGCGCGACCGGCTCGACGAGGACACCTGGGAGTCCATCGAGGACACGTTGCTCAGTGCGGACATCGGCGTGACTCCCACCCAGCAGGTCGTCGAGAACCTGCGGACCAAGCTCCGGGTCGAGGGGGGAGCCTCGCCCGAGCCTCGTGAAGCGCTCCGCGAGGAGCTCCTCACCCTGGTCGACCCGACCATGGATCGCCGCCTCCGGGTCAGCGGTGCCGACGGCTCGCCCGGTGTCGTGCTGGTCGTGGGCGTGAACGGGTCGGGCAAGACGACCACCGTGGGCAAGATCGCGCGCATCCTGGTCGCCGAGGACCGCTCGGTGGTGCTCGGCGCCGCCGACACCTTCCGCGCCGCTGCGGTCGACCAGCTCGCGACCTGGGGAGAGCGTGTGGGTGTCGAGGTGGTGCGTGGTCCCGAGGGCGGTGACCCGGCCTCGGTGGCCTTCGAGGCTGTGAAGGAGGGTGTGGACCGCGGCATCGACACCGTCATCGTCGACACGGCGGGGCGCCTCCAGAACAAGGCCGGGCTGATGGACGAGCTCGGCAAGGTCAAGCGGGTCATCGAGAAGCAGACGCCGGTGACAGAGGTGCTGCTCGTGCTCGACGCGACGACCGGTCAGAACGGCCTGATCCAGGCCCGCGTCTTCTCCGAGGTCGTCGACGTCACCGGCATCGTCTTGACCAAGCTCGACGGGTCCGCCAAGGGCGGGATCGTGATGGCGGTCCAGCGCGAACTCGGCGTCCCGGTGAAGCTGGTCGGACTCGGCGAGGGCCCCGATGACCTGGCGCCCTTCGACGCCGGGGCCTTTGTCGACGCGCTGCTGGGCTGACGCCCGCGTACGGCGCCCTCAGGCCGCCGCGTCGGCGGCGTACCGCGCCCGCCATCGCGCGTAGTCCCATCGCGACAGGAAGGACTGGGCCGCCCGTCGACCGTTGTCGAAGAGCCGGCCCTTGGTCGGCCCGGACAGCGTGAAGTCGGTGGCCGAGACCCCTGAGGCGTCCACGAAGACGGTGCGGGCCGCGACCGACTCCCGGTCGACGTAGACCTGGTCGTGCGCGTTGGTCATCGTGGTCACCAAGGCCTTGGCCAGGGTCAGCGGATCGTCGACGTCAGCCCACGGCTGGGCCTGGAGAGGCAGCCTCGCCGAGAGCTTGACGCCGATCGTCGGACGGCACGGATCATCGTCGAAAAGTGCGATCGGGTAGTTGGACAGCATCCCGCCGTCGGTCAGGACCAGCTCGCTGCGCCCGTGCGCCACGCCAGGAGGCACCGGGATCCGCCACGGCTGGAAGAAGAAGGGGATCGAGGCCGAGGCCCGTACGGCGTCCGCGACCGCCATCCGGTCGGGATCACAGCCGAGCAGCTGCTCGCAGTCCCACGGCAGCCGCAGCATCCGGCCACGGGACACGTCCGACACGATCACGACCAGCCCGTAGCGGTGCTCGACCGGCGTGCGCGCGTCAGCGCCGGGCAGGCGCAGGTCGCCGAACGTGCGGACACCTGCGTCGGCCAGCTGTCGTTCGATCCATTGGTGCAGGGTTCGGCCGCGGTAGATGCCCTCGCGAAGCAGGACGTCGAGGCTCTGCCCGACCAGCCCCAACCAGGACCCGCACGTCCCGCGGTCGAGGAAGGTCGCGAAGTCGGTCTCGACGGTCAGCTCCTCCAGACTGCTCTCGAGGCCCGCGGCCACCAGGGCCGCGACGATCGCCCCGGCCGACGTCCCGGCGATGCGGTGGAAGTCGTAGCAGCCGGACAGCTCGGCCACGGCGCCGGCCAGCCCGGCGCCCTTGACGCCGCCGCCTTCGAGAACCAGATCGGTGTCCATGCCGCAATGCCTTCCGAGAGTGAGGCGGACGCCGGATCGGGCCCGCCTCGGGGCTTGCTCGTGAGGAGGAGGTGGGTGAGCAGGAGATACCGGCCGGTACGACGTGACGAAACGTAGCCGTAACACGACGTGCCCAGACGTTGCCTGGACGCAACACGACTCGACGTACGGCGAAACCTGCAACCCCGAATGTTGTCGCCAAAGGGGTGGTGGTCCTTCGCCGACAGCGCCGTCAGCACGACGCCCACCCACGTGATTGTGAATCCTGGAGGTTCCGTGGACGGCTACTACGCCTGGATGATCGTGGCGACAGCCCTCGTCCTGATGATGACGACCCCAGCGCTGGCGCTCTTCTACGGCGGCATGAGCCGCTCGAAGTCCGTGCTGAACATGATGATGATGTCCTACCTCTCGCTCGGAATCATCGGCATCGTGTACGTACTGTGGGGCTGGTCGATGTCCTTCGGCCCCGACGACGTCGGAGGGTTGTTCGCCAACCCGTTCACGTTGTTCGGACTCAAGGATGTGAGCTGGGACTCCTACATCGGCGTCGCATTCCAAATGACATTCGCGGTCATCACCGCGGCCCTGATCAGCGGTGCCATCGCGGACCGCGTCAAGATGTCGGCCTGGGTGGTGTTCCTGCCCCTGTGGGTCACGCTGAGCTACTTCCCGATCGCCCACATGGTGTGGGGCGGTGGCTTCATCTCTGAGACGTTCGCCGCGCAGGACTACGCCGGCGGCACCGTGGTCCACATCAACGCCGGTGTGGCCGGCGGGGTGCTGGCCCTGATGATCGGCAAGCGGGTCGGCTTCGGCAAGGAGCCGATGAAGCCGCACAACCTGCCGCTCACGATGATCGGTGCCGGCCTGCTGTGGTTCGGCTGGTACGGCTTCAACGTCGGTTCGATCGTCCTCACCGGTGAGAGCGAGGAGGCCGATATCGCTCAGTTCATGTCCGAGACCGGTCTGACCTTCATGAACACCACGATCGCCACCTGCGCCGCGATGCTGGCCTGGCTGGCGACGGAGCGACTGCTGCACGGCAAGGCCACCTCGCTGGGTGCCGCGTCCGGCATCGTCGCGGGTCTGGTCGCCATCACCCCGGCCTGTGGGTCGGTCGACCTGACCGGCGCCATCCTGATCGGTGTGGTCGCGGGCGCTGCCTGTGCCTACGCAGTCGGGCTGAAGTTCAAGTTCGGCATGGACGACTCGCTCGATGTCGTGGGGGTCCACCTCGTCGGCGGTGTCGTCGGCACCGTGCTGATCGGGCTCGTCTCGACCGCGGCCGCCCCCGGTGGCATCAACGGGCTGTTCTACGGGGGCGGCTTCACCTCCCTGGGCGACCAGGTGGGTGCCGCAGTGGTCGCGATCGTCTGGTCGGCTGCGGCCACCGCGCTCATCGCCCTGGCCATCAAGTACACCATCGGCTGGCGGATCACCGAGGAGGACGAGGTCGACGGCATCGACTTCGCCGAGCACGGCGAGGCGGCGTACGACCTGGGCGTTTCCACGGGTCGCGGCGTGTCGTTGGCGGGCTCGGGTTCGGCGGCCGGCACCACGGCCAAGGAGGAGGCAACCGCATGAAGCTGATCACTGCAGTCATCAAGCCGCACAAGTGGGAAGACGTGCGTGAGGCTCTCGAGACGTTCGGCGTGACGGGCATGACCGTCTCCGAGGTCTCCGGCTACGGCCGGCAGAAGGGCCACACGGAGGTCTACCGGGGCGCGGAGTACGACATCGCGCTCGTGCCCAAGATCCGGATCGAGATCGTGGTCGACTCCGCTGACGTCGACGACGTCGTCGGAATCGTTGCCAAGACCGCGCAGACCGGACGGATCGGCGACGGCAAGGTGTGGGTGAGCCCCATCGAGTCCGTGGTTCGCGTTCGTACCGGCGAGAAGGACGAAGCGGCGATCTGATCGCTCAGCCTCCGGCACCCGGCCTCCACCACCGCCGGGTGCCGGAGCATGGCCAGGGCCTGACCGTTGTGGGGACGGTCAGGCCTTTGCCGATGCCCGGACCAGGTGGCCCGTCGGGACGGTGCCGTCGGGCATGATCGACCTTGCGGGGAAGGGGAGCCGGTGCGGCGCGGGCGCCGATCTCGGTGCTCGTGCTGTGGGCAACGGCCTTCTCGGACATCCGACCCATCGTGAGGAGAACCAATGAAGCTGGTCACCGCGGTCATCAAGCCGCACAAGTGGGAGGACGTTCGTGCCGCCCTCGAGACGGTCGGCGTCACCGGCATGACCGTCTCGGAGGTGTCCGGGTACGGCCGGCAGAAGGGCCACACGGAGGTGTACCGGGGGGCGGAGTACGACATCTCGTTGGTGCCCAAGGTCCGGGTGGAGATCGTCGTGCACTCGGACGACGTCGACGAGGTCGTGCGGACGATCGTGACGTCCGCGCAGACGGGCCGGATCGGCGACGGCAAGGTCTGGGTCGGTCCGCTCGAGTCGGTCGTGCGGGTACGCACGGGCGACCAGGACGACGCCGCCGTCTGAGATGACTGCCGCGAGCCGGGCGCGGCGCACCGACGACGCCGACGCGCTGTGCACCCAGGCGTACGCCGCTGCCGGGGCGCCGTCGGTGGGGTGCGCGCTGGTGGCGGTCGGCGGCTATGGACGCGGAGAGCTCGCCCCACACTCGGACCTCGACCTGGTGCTCGTGACCGACGACGAGCTGCCGGCCGGGGCCTGGGGCGAGAAGCTGTGGTACCCGCTGTGGGACTCCGGTGCCAAGCTGGACCACTCGGTGCGATCCTTCTCCGAGATGCTCTCCGCCTCGGCTGCGGACCTGAAGGTGGCCCTCGGGCTCCTCGACGCCCGGCACGTGGACGGTGACCCCAATCTCACGCTGCGACTGCGCACGACGTTGCTTTCCGGCTGGCGCCGGGAGGCGCGCGACCGGCTCCCGGAGCTGCGTCGCCTGGTGCGGTCCCGCCACGAGCTGGTGGGTGAGCTGGCCCACGTGTCGGTGCCTGACCTGAAGGAGGCTGAGGGCGGTCTGCGCGACGCGACGGTGTTGAAGGCGCTGGTGGCCAGCTGGCTGGTGGACGTGCCGCACGCCGACCTCGAGCGGTCCCGTCAGACGCTGCTGGATGTGCGTGACCTGCTGCACGAGGTTGCGGGCCGCGCGACCGACCGGGTCGCGCCCGAAGCCTGGCCGCAGCTGGCCGAGCGCCTGGACCTGGCCGATGCGCGCGCCGCGCAGATCCAGGTGCGCGAGCTCGGCCGCCGGATCACGCATCTCTCCCGGCTCACCTGGCGGCGCGTCGACGCTGTGCTGGCCGGGCCGGGCAGCGTGACCGGGCCACGCCGCCCCGCTGCTCACCTCCCTGGCCCCGGGCATCGCCTCGGCGGGCGGAGAGGTGGTCCTGCAGGCCCGTGCCCCGATCGACCACGACCCCCTGCTGCTGTTGCGGGCCGCGGCGGAAGCCGCGGAGCGCGACTTGGCGCTCTCGCCGGCGACGGCGGCCCGACTGGTCCGTGAGGGTGCACCGCTCCCGGAGCCGTGGCCGCGCGCGGCCCGCCAGCTGATGGCGCGCCTGCTGGCGTCGGGTCGTGGCCTGCTGGCCGTGTGGGAGACGCTCGAGGAGACCGGGGCGCTGGACCGGATCCTCCCGGAGTGGGAACGGATCCGGCTGCTGCCCCACGCGTCGGTGATTCACCGGTTCACCGTCGACCGACACGTGGTTGAGACGTGCATCGAGGCGTCGCACCTGATCCGCCACGTGGCGCGGCCCGACGTCCTCATGGTGTCGGCGTTGCTGCACGACATCGGGAAGGGCGGGTTGACCGAGCACAGCGTCGGTGGCGAGCCGATCGCGCGGGCCGTGGCCACCAGGATGGGCTTCCCGGACGACGAGGTGGGCCTGGTGGCCCTGTTGGTCCGGTGGCACCTGCTGTTGGCGCAGACCGCCACGACGCGCGACCCCGACGACCCGGCGACGGTGGATGAGCTGACCGCCCGGGTCAGCACGGCGGAGGCGATGTCGTTGCTCGCAGCGCTGACGGAGGCGGACGCGCGCGCGACCGCTCCCCAGGCCTGGACCGCATGGCGGGCCGGGTTGATCCGGACGCTGGCCGATCGCGCGATGGCGGCCCTGGTGGCTCGCGAGGCCGGAGCGGCACGACCCCAGGTACCGGACGTCGAGCTTCCGGTGCCTGAGGTCGTACGTCGCGACCCCGCCGCGGTCGCCCTGGACCTGGACGTGAGCGACGGCGGCGCCCGGCTGACGGTCATCTCGGGAGACCGCGTCGGACTGCTGGCCGACGTGGCGGCGGCGCTGGCGCTGCAACGAGCCTCCATCCGGGGCGCCCGTGCCTGGAACCAGGACGACCTCGGCATCTCGCAGTGGGAGATCGCGGACGACTACCTCGACGCCGCGGTGCTGCGCCAGCGCTTCGAGGCGATCGTCGCCGGGCGAGTATCGCCGGCCGACCGGCTCACCCCGCCGGCCGAGTCCGTGCTGGCGCCCACCGTTGCGGTCCGACCGGAGGCCTCCACGTCCGCCACGGTCCTGGAGGTGCGGGCCGCCGATCGCCCCGGCGTCCTCTATCTCGTGCTCGCGTCGCTGGCACGCTTGGGGGTGACGGTCCGGTCCGCCCACGTCGACACCCTGGGCCCCCAGGCCGTCGACGTGTTCTACCTGCAGGAGGCCGACGCCGGGGTGCTGTCCGAACAGCGGGCCGCGGAGGCGGCCCACGCCGTGCGCGGCGCCCTCGTGGGCTGAGCCTGTCCGACGGGCCCTGGGCCCGCAGCATCAGGTCACCCATCACGACCCTGTCGCGCTCGAGCACCAGGGTCCGGCCGAGCCGCCGCGCAGGTATCGACATCGGTTCGTGTGAGTGGTCCGTCCCGGCTACCCTGGATCTTCGGCCGCGACCGGCCGTCGTACTCCGTCCACACCTGCCGAGGACCTCATCAGTGTTCGCCACCCTTTCCGACCGGCTCGCCGACACCTTCAAGAACCTCCGCGGTAAGGGTCGGCTGTCCGAGGCCGACATCGACGCGACCGCGCGCGAGATCCGGATCGCCCTCCTCGAGGCCGATGTGGCGCTGCCTGTCGTCAAGGACTTCGTCGCCGCCGTCAAGGAGCGCGCGCGGGGTGAAGAGGTCAGCCAGGCGCTCAACCCGGCCCAGCAGATCGTCAAGATCGTCAACGACGAGCTCGTGCGGATCCTCGGCGGGGAGACCCGGCGGCTGCGCTACGCGAAGACCGGCCCGACCGTGATCATGCTGGCCGGCCTCCAAGGGGCCGGCAAGACCACCCTGGCCGCGAAGCTCGCGCTGTGGCTCAAGGAGCAGGACAAGACACCGATCCTGGTCGCGGCGGACCTTCAACGGCCCAACGCGGTCAACCAGCTCCAGGTCAACGGTGAGCGGGTGGGCGTCCCGGTGTTCGCCCCGGAGCCGGGCAACGGGGTCGGCGACCCGGTGCGCGTGGCCCAGGACTCGATCGACCACGCCAAGCGGACCCTGCATGACGTGGTCATCGTCGACACCGCCGGCCGGCTCGGTGTCGACTCCGAGATGATGCAGCAGGCCGCGGACATCCGAGACGCGGTCCGTCCGGACGAGGTGCTCTTCGTCGTGGACGCGATGATCGGCCAGGACGCGGTCACTACGGCCCAGGCGTTCCTCGACGGGGTCGGGTACGACGGCGTCGTGCTCACCAAGCTCGATGGCGATGCGCGCGGCGGCGCTGCTCTCTCCATCGCCTCGGTCACCGGCCGGCCGGTGATGTTCGCCTCCAACGGCGAGAAGCTCACCGACTTCGACCTCTTCCACCCCGACCGGATGGCCTCGCGGATCCTCGACATGGGCGACATGCTCACGCTGATCGAGCAGGCCGAGAAGACCTTCGACCAGGACCAGGCGCTCAAGGCCGCGGAGAAGCTCACCGGCAAGGGTGGGGACTTCACTCTCGAGGACTTCCTCGAGCAGATGCAGCAGGTGCGCAAGCTCGGCTCGATGTCCAAGATCATGGGCATGCTCCCCGGGATGGGTCAGTTCCGCGAGCAGCTGGACAACTTCGACGAGCGGGAGATCGACCGGATCCAGGCGATCATCTACTCCATGACGCCCGCCGAACGGGCCAACCCGAAGATGATCGATGGTTCCCGGCGTACCCGGATCGCCAACGGTTCGGGTCGTCAGGTGTCCGACGTCAACCAGCTCGTCGACCGCTTCTTCGAGGCCCGCAAGATGATGCAGTCCTTGGCCCAGGGCGGGATGCCGGGATTGCCGGGAATGCCCGGCGTGGCCGCGGCGGGAGGCCGACGCAACAAGACGAAGTCCAAACCGGCCAAGGGCCGCCGGGTGTCCGGCAACCCCGCCAAGGCGGCGGCAGAGGCGAAGGCCCGCGCCGCCAAGGGCGCCGGTAACCCGCTGGGGAACCCCGACGCGGAGCCGATCGACTACGAGAAGGCTGCCGCCGCGCTCGACCTGCCCCAGGACTTCTCCAAATACCTCAAGTAGCCCTCCCTGCCGACCGGCTAGGGTCGCGCGGGTGAGTGCGCTGAAGTTCTCCGGCCCGGTGCTGCCCGACGGCGAGACAGCCGACCTGTACGTCGTCGACGGGGCCATCACCTACGAGCCCCAGGCCGGCGCGGAGCTCGTCGCGAGCGGTTGGCTGGTCCCCGGACTGGTCGACGCGCACTGCCACATCGGGCTCGACGACCACGGGCCGGTCGATGACGAGCAGTCGGAGTCACAAGCGATCCAGAACCGCGACGCCGGAGCCCTGCTCATCCGCGATGCCGGCTCGGCTGCCGACACGGCGTGGATCCACGACCGGGAGGACCTGCCACGGCTGATCAGGGCCGGGCGTCATCTGGCGCGTAGCCGTCGCTACATCCGCAACTACGCCCACGAGATCGAGCCGCAGGATCTCGCGGCGTACGCCGCCCGGGAGGCGGTGCGCGGGGACGGCTGGGTCAAGCTCGTCGGAGACTGGATCTCGAGGGACGACGGTGACCTGACTCCCTCGTTCCCCGCCGACGCGTTCGCGCAGGCGATCCGCGCCGCCCACGACCAGGGTGCCAAGGTGACCGCGCACTGCTTCGGCCAGCAGGTCCTCCCCGGGCTCATCGCCGCGGGCATCGACTGCATCGAGCATGGCACCGGTCTGACGACCGGTCTGATCGACACGATGGTCGAGCAGGGGATCGCTCTGGTTCCCACGGTGATGCAGACGGAGAAGTTCCCGGAGTACGCCGCGGCCGGCGCGGAGCGCTTCCCGACGTACTCGCGGCAGATGAGCGACCTCTACGCCCGACGACGAGAGGTCATCCTCAGCGCGCACGAGGCGGGGGTCCAGCTGTACGCCGGCTCCGACGGCGGGGGAGTGACCAGGCACGGCAACATCGCGGGCGAGGTGGTGGCCATGGCGGAGATGGGTCTCCCGGCCCACGACGCGTTGGGGGCGGCGTCCTGGCGGGCTCGCGCCTGGCTCGGCTGGAACGCGACCCTCAGCGAGGGCGCACCCGCCGACTTCGTGGTCTTCGACGCCGACCCTCGCCAGGACCTGACGCTGCTGCGCACTCCGGTCAGGGTCGTCCTCCGAGGCCGCGTCGTCGCCTGACGCCGCGGGCCGGCTCACTCGCCAGGGTCGCGGCGCGGCCACCTAGGCACCCGCGGCAAGACCGTCGATCCCCGTCAATCGGCGGGCGAGGACCGGTGCTCCCGCGCACGCGAACGCGGTCAGGACCAGCACCACGCGCGGTCCCCACCACGCCGCGAGGAGCGGCGCGGCGAGCGCCCCGACCAGCGCGGCGGTCACCATGGCACTGTCGGCCACGCCCAGCATCCCCGCGCGATGGTCATCGCGCACCCTCTCCTGCAACATGCGCGTCGCTGCGGCCTCGACGCGCACGGCTGCCGCGCCCGCGAGCGCCAGCGGGAGGACCGCCAGGCCGACCGAGGGCGCGAGCGCCGCGACCGCCAGCGCGGCGCCGACGAGCAGCAGTCCCGAGCGCATCCGGGACCCGGGTGCCGAGGCTGCGCCCCCGAGCAACGGGGCGGCGAGCGCGCCGAATCCCAAGGCGCCCGTCGCGATCCCGTACGCCGTGGCCTGTTGCACCGGACTGCCCGCCCACTGCTGCTCCGCGAGCGGCAGCAAGGTCACCCCCGCGGCCGCGACCGCCGCGTTGACGCCCGTCAGAGCAGCGAACGCGGCGAGGAGCCCGCGTGGCTGCGGCGAGTCGAATGCCCGCGGGCCGTGCTTCCTCGTGGCCGTGCGCTCGGGGCGAGGCTGACGGATGCCGGCATACAGTGCCCAGCCCCCCAGGGACAGGACCACTGCAGCGGGTGGGATCAGCCCCGGGCGAGCCAGCAGCACCCCTCCCAGCGCCGGCCCGACCACGAAGGACGCGACCTCCACGGTGACGAGCAGCTCGGTGGCGCGCGCTGACGACGACGTGGCCAATCTCGGCATGCCGGCGGCCAGGGCGGGATAGGCGGGAGTCGCCACGGCCACCGCGAGGGTGGACAAGATCACCGCGAGAGCCAGCCGATCGCCCGCGAGGGCGGTCGCGACCCCCAGCAGCAGGAGACACCTGGCGCCGAGCGTGACTCGGACCAGTCGGTCGCGTCGCACCCGGTCGGCGACCCGCGCGATCCACCACGACATCACGACGTACGGCGCCATCCGGGCCGCAGCCGTCGCGCCGACCAGCAACTCCTGGTGGGTGTGCCTCCACACGAGCACCACCAGCAGTGGCCAGGGCAGTGAGATCGCCAGCGATGCGAGCGCGTGGCTCCCCAACACCCGCCTCGTCTGCCCGTCCACTAGCCGGTCCCCGAGTCGCAGGGGGCAGCGTGTCGCACCGAGAGGCAGCCGAGCGTTGCGCCCAGGACCCGCCGGGGTGACAGCGCGCTCCCACCGTCCGCCGGCACCGCCGGTTCACCGGCGACGCCGGACGACATGGTGGGCAGGAGAGCCGACACTGTGCTCCTTGGTGGTGAGGTCCGACCTTGGACCCAAGGAGCGTCGGACCCGCCCTCGGATACGGCTCACCGCAAACCCATGGACGCGCGGGCATCGGCGCCGGACACTGGGGGATGACCACCCTCGCGGAGCTGTTCCCCGTCTTGGGGCTGCGGATCACCGCGGGCCCGCTGGAGCTGCGCGGACTCACCGATGACGTGCTGCCTGACCTGGTGGCGCTGGTAGAGCGTGGGATCCACCCGCCGGACCAGATGCCGTTCTCGATCCCGTGGACAGCGGTCCCGGCCGAGGACCTGGCCCGCAACACCGTCCAGTACCACTGGGGAGCCCGGGCGCAGTTCTCGCCCGAGGACTGGGGGCTGCACCTGGGAGTGTGGTTCGAGGGGGTGCTGGTCGGCTCGCAGTCGCTGCTCACTGAGAACTACCTGGTCACCAGGAGCGGGGAGACGGGTTCGTGGCTCGGTCGCGAGCACCAGGGCCAGGGCATCGGGAGGGCGATGCGCCGCGCCGTCTGCGCGTTCGCCTTCGACCATCTCGACGCCGTCGAGATCACCTCGGGGGCCTTCGTCGACAACCCGGCCTCCATGGCTGTGAGCCGGGCGGTCGGATATCGCCGCAACGGAGTACGCCGCGTCCAGCGGCGGCCGGGGGAGCTCGCGGAGTTGGTGGAGCTGGTGCTGACTCCGGGCAGCTTCGTGCGCGGCGAGCACCCGCTCGAGGTGGCAGGACTGGCACCCTTCCGCCGCGCGATCGGTCTCGACGGGTCACCGCCGAGCGGCTGAACCGATCCCAGGCGGCCGCCCGGTGGGCCGCGATTACCGGGCGTGTCGACCTTCTGGCAGAATGACGCGCTGAGTCCTGCACGCCCGGCCCCTCTCATCCGAGCGGCGCAGCGCCCCTCGAGGAGCACGACCCGGTCCCCACCTGGTGCCAGTGCCCCTCACCCACCACAACGTTCGAGGAGACACCACAAACGTGGCCGTCAAGATTCGCTTGAAGCGCCTGGGCAAGATCCGGGTGCCGCAGTACCGCATCGTCATCGTCGACTCCCGCAAGAAGCGGGACGGCAGGGTGATCGAGGAGATCGGCAAGTACCACCCCAAGGAGCACCCGTCGTACATCGACGTCGTCTCCGACCGGGCGCAGTACTGGCTCGGGGTGGGTGCGCAGCCCTCCGAGGCCGTCGAGAAGCTTCTCAAGATCACCGGTGACTGGCAGAAGTTCAAGGGCCTCCCAGGCACCGAGGGCACGCTTCGCGTCAAGGACGCCAAGCGGTCGAAGCTGGACATCTTCAACGACGCGCTCAAAGAGGCCGGCAGCGAGCCGGCGGCCGAGGCCGTGACGCGCAAGTCCGGCGCGAAGAAGGCCGAGAAGGCTCCCGTCGCTCCGGCGGAGGAGGCTCCGGTCGCTCCGGCGGAGGAGGCTCCGGTCGCTCCGGCGGAGGAGGCTCCGGCCGAGAAGGCTCCCGCCGCGGACGAGGCTCCCGCTGCCGAGAAGGCTCCTGCCGCGGAGGAGGCTCCTGTTGCTCCGGCCGAGGTGCCGGCCGACGAGACTCCCGAGGGTGCCGCCGAGATCGCCCAGGCTGAGGCGGACAACGCCGCTGGCACGCCGAGCGAGGCCTGAGCCCGATGCTGGCCGACGCGCTGCAGCACCTGGTCCGCGGAATCGTCGATCACCCGGACGACGTCACGGTGCGCGACAAGCAGCTGCGCCGTGGGTCGCTGCTCGAGGTGCGGGTGAATCCCGATGACCTCGGGAAGGTGATCGGACGGGCCGGGCGCACCGCCACGGCGATCCGCACCGTCATCTCGGCCCTCGCGGGCCGGGGCGGGGCGCGCATCGACTTCGTGGACGTCGACCGCCGCTGAGCGTGCTCTGACCATCCACAGCAGTGGGCGCTACCCGTCAGCGTGGCGCCCACTGCTGCGATCGTGCTCGGGGACGTCACTGCGCAGCCTCTACCCTGACCTCGTGAGTGACTTGGAGCTGGTCGTCGCCCGGCTGGGGAAGCCGCACGGGCTGCGCGGCGAGGTGACCGTCGACGTTCGGACCGACGAGCCCGATCGCCGGTTCGCCGACGGTGCCCGGCTGCGCGCCGAGCCTCCGGCCGGCTCGGCCAGCCGCCTGGACTTCCTGACGGTCTCCTCGAGCCGCTGGCATCAAGGCACCCTGCTGGTGCGTTTCGCCGAGGTGCCGGATCGCACGGCGGCCGAGGCCGCGCGGGGGATCGTCCTGTTCGCCAGCGTCTCGGCAGACGAGGTGCCGGACGATCCGGAGGAGTACTACGACCACCAGCTCGTCGGCCTCGCGGCGTACGACGTCGCGGGAGCCAGGCTCGGCGAGATCTCCGCGGTGGTGCACGGCGCTGCCCAGGACCTGCTGAAGGTCCGCACCCCCGACGGCCGGGACGCGTTGGTGCCGTTCGTCGCTGCCCTCGTGCCCGAGGTCGACCTGGCGGCGGGCCGGGTCGTCATCGCCGACCGGCCAGGCCTGGTCAGCCCGTTCCCCGACGACGCCGCGCCAGGTGCCTGATGCGGATCGACGTCGTCACGATCTTCCCCGACTACCTCGCTCCGTTGGAGCTCTCGTTGCTCGGCAAGGCTCGGGCTGCCGGCCTTCTGGACATCCGCGTCCACGACCTGCGCCAGTGGGCACATGACCGGCACCGCACCGTCGACGACACCCCTTACGGGGGTGGCGCCGGCATGGTGCTTCGACCCGAGCCGTGGGGCGAGGCGTTCGACGCGCTGGGACTCGAGGACGCGACGCTCGTCGTCCCCAGCCCCTCGGGCGCGCCGTTCACCCAGGACGTCGCCCGTGAGCTGGCCGGGCGCGACCGCCTGGTGATCGCCTGCGGGCGCTACGAAGGGATCGACCAGCGGGTCGTCGACCACGCCGCGACCCGCGCCGAGGTCCGAGAGGTCTCCCTCGGCGACTACGTGCTCAACGGGGGAGAGGTCGCGGCGCTGGCGATCGTCGAGGCCGTGGCCCGGTTGCTCCCGGGCTTCATGGGCAACGAGGAGTCGCTGCTGGAGGAGTCGCACGAGGGCGGCCTGCTGGAGGCCCCGGTGTACACGAAGCCTGCCTCCTGGCGTGGTCTGGACGTGCCGCCCGTGCTGATGAGCGGTGACCACGGCGCGATCGTAGGCTGGCGGCAGGAGCAGTCGTTACGGCGTACGGCGCAGCGACGACCGGACCTGCTCCACCCCAGTCGGGCCGCGGACGACTGGCCGATCACCCCGGCTGTGCGCGCCGACGCCGGGGAGCTGATGACGCTCCAGCGGGCCTGCTGGGTCCAGGAGGCGATCGCCAACGACACGCTGCGCGTGCCGCCGCTCTTCGAGGGTCTCGATGACGTCCTGGCCTGGCTGCCCGAGTGGGACACCTACGTCGTGCGGGTCGCCGGGCGCCTCGTCGGCGCCGTGCGCGGCCGCCGCGAGGCAGAGGTGTGGGACATCGGGCGGCTGATGGTGGCCCCCGACCTGCAGCGGCGTGGCCTCGGGCGCGCGCTGCTCGACCACATCATTGCCGCCGCGCCACCCGAGGTCACGACGTACCGGTTGTACACGGGGGCCAACAGCCTCGACAACCTGCGCCGCTACAAGCGGAACGGCTTCTCGGTGCGGGGGCCCCTGGCACACGATCCCGGCGTGGTGGTGCTCACGCAGCCGCGTCGTTGACGGAGGCTGTCGTCGCCCCCATCGGCGTCGCCGGCGACTCACCCAGCGGGTGCCTGGCATTGCGATTTCGGGGCCGGGACGCGCTGTGGCAGACTTGCGCCCCGGCCCAGTCTGCCGATCCGTCACCCGCAGCACCTGCTCGGGGAGGGCGTGTGCTCCTGCCACAGGGGGAGCCGCGCACGGCGCACCGACCTGGCCCCCGCCAAGAACACCATCCGCGGATGACCTGTGGCACTCGCGAGGAGACACCATGAGCAACGTGATCAGTGAGCTGGACAACGCACGCAAGCGGGACGACGTTCCCGACTTCCGCGCCGGTGACACGATCAAGGTCTTCGTCAAGGTCGTCGAGGGCACGCGCTCGCGGGTCCAGGTCTTCCAGGGCGTGGTGATCCGGGTCCAGGGCTCCGGCATCGGCCGCACGTTCACGGTCCGCAAGGTCTCCTTCGGTGTCGGGGTCGAGCGCACCTTCCCGCTGCACTCCCCGATCTTCGAGACGGTCGAGGTCGTGACGCGAGGCGACGTCCGCCGAGCCAAGCTCTACTACCTGCGCAACCTGCGGGGCAAGGCCGCGAAGATCAAGGAGCGGCGGGAGGCCTGAGCCGCGCCCTTCGGGCTGTCGTTAGGCTCTCCCAGTGACCTCCAACCGCGCCCCCGCGAGCTCGGGTGGTACCGACGGTGGGTCCGCACCGCCGTCGAGGACCAGTTCGCGCAAGCGCGAGCGCCGGCAGCTGCCGCTGTGGCAGGAGTCGATCCTCCTCCTCGGCATCGCGCTGGTGCTGGCCGTGATCATCAAGGCCTTCTTCGTCCAGGCCTTCTACATCCCCTCGGAGTCGATGGAGCCCGGGCTGGTCGTCAACGACCGCATCCTCGTGCAGAAGGTGTCCTACTGGGGCGGCGGCGAGCCTCAGCGTGGCGACGTCGTTGTGTTCAAGGACCCCGGCGGCTGGCTGACGGGCGCCGAGGACCCGGGCCCGGCGAACGGCCTCACCCAGGTGATGGCCAAGATCGGCCTCTACCCGCAGGGCGGCCACCTGGTGAAGCGCGTGATCGGTGTCGCGGGCGACACCATCCACTGCTGCGACGACCAGGGCCGGATCGAAGTCAACGGCCAGCCGCTCGACGAGGACGCCTACGTCAAGAAGAACGCACGCACCAAGTGCAACGGACCGATGACGGGCACCTGCAACTGGACCGCCGGCCCGGTCCCCGCCGGGCATATGTTCGTGATGGGCGACAACCGCGGACGCTCCGCTGACTCCAGCGTGCACATGTGCCGGACCCAGGAGACCGACTGCGTGCCCGGTGAGGAGTTCGTGCCCACCGACCTCGTGGTCGGCAAGGTGTTCGTGCTGCTGTGGCCACGTGACCACTTCCGATGGATGGGCCGTCCCCAGGCCTTCGCGGACGTGCCCGACCCCTCGTGAGGCGGGTGTGAGCGACCTGCCGCGCGGCCTCACCGTCCGGCGCGACGCCGGACTCTACGGCTACGAGCGTGCCCTGAGGCGGGCCGGGATCGAGCCGATCGCGGGCGTGGACGAGGCCGGCCGGGGAGCCTGCGCCGGCCCCCTGGTCGCCGGCGCAGCCATCCTGCCGCCCGGGAAGGCCGGGATCGTCCCCGGGTTGGCGGACTCAAAGCTGCTCACGCCGCAGGCGCGCGAGCGCTGCTACCAGCAGGTCGTGCGTCGGGCCGTGGCCTGGTCGGTGGTCGTGATCGACTCCCAGGAGTGCGACCGGCTCGGGATGCACGTGGCGAACGTGGAGGCGCTGCGCCGCGCGGTCGCGCTGCTCGACGTCCGGCCGGCGTACGTGCTGACCGACGGGTTCCCGGTGGACGGCTTCGACGTCCCTGGACTGGCCATCTGGAAGGGAGATCGCGTGGCGGCCTGCATCGCCGCCGCCTCGGTGCTGGCGAAGGTGACCCGTGACGAGATCATGACCGGGCTCGATGCTCGGTACCCGGCGTACGACTTCAAGACCCACAAGGGCTACATCACCGACGTGCACGCGGCCGCGTTGACCCAGCACGGACCCTGCCGGGAGCATCGCAGACGCTTCGTGAACGTTCGGCGGGCCGCCGGTCTCGAACCGCTGGACCCGGGGCACAATGAGGGCCCCATGGCCACCGAAGGGGAGTCTCGATGAGCGCTGAGGATCTCGAGAAGTACGAGACCGAGATGGAGCTCACTCTCTACCGCGAGTACCGCGACGTCGTCTCCATCTTCAAGTACGTCGTCGAGACCGACCGTCGGTTCTACCTCTGCAACCAGGTCGACGTGAAGGCGCGGACCGAGGGAGGCGATGTCTTCTTCGAGGTCTCGATGACCGATGCCTGGGTGTGGGACATGTACCGTCCGGCCCGCTTCGCCAAGAACGTCAAGGTCCTCACCTTCAAGGACGTGAACGTCGAGGAGCTCAGCCCGGCCGAGATCGACCCGCCGAAGGCCTGAGCTGGCCCATCAGAGGGATATTGCCCGCTGGTTTCGCTGTTCGCCTGACAGATGAGCGGATCCGAACGATGCTCGGAGTGTCCCGTCACCCCCGGCGGGCACTGGTTCCGGGAGGGAACGTTAGTTGAGGCATCGCACTCGGGCCATGCGACGGCGCACCCAGCAGGGTGCCGCCGCGGTCGAGTTCGCCCTGATCGCGCCCTTCCTGCTCCTGCTGGTGTTCAGCATGGTGCAGTACGGCTTCTACTTCTGGGCTGCTCAGGGCGGCAGCACCGCCACCCGTGAGGCTGCCCGGCGTGCGGCCGTGGGCGACCTGGTTACCTGCTCGGAGTTTCGCGCGTACATCCGCGACCGCATCGGGTCCCTGGGCGATGCCGAGCACGCCACGATCTCACGGACCTACACCAACGGGCCGGGCAACATCGACCCCGATGTGGAGGTCGGTGACCTGGTGACGGTGCGGGTCGCCTTCGACTCCCAGGACTTCAACCTCCCGTTCGTACCGTTCGTCGACGACGGTCGCGTTGTCGGGACCGCCGAGGCCCGGGTCGAGAGTGTCCCCGATGCCCCCGAGGTGTGCGCATGACCAGCCGCCGGCGGGACGAGCGCGGCGGCGTCGCGGTGCTCGTGGGGCTGCTTTCCGTCGTCCTGCTCGGCACGGCGGCGGTAGGAGTGGATCTCGGCAACGCGTGGGCCCGCGAGATGGCGGTGCAGAAGCAGGTGGACATCGTCGCCACCAGCGCCGGGGCGATGCTGCCGATGACGAGTGCGAACCGGTCCGCTATCGCCGCAGAGGTCGCGTCGTACCTCAACCGCAGCAGCAACCAGGTTGCCGGGCAGCCCAGCTGTGACCGGGCCGGAGCTGCTGGACGGGGTCCTCGCCAACGGCGAGATCCGATTCGAGAAGAACGGCGTGGCCGACCCGACGGCCCTGCGGGTGATCGCGCCCGACACGCACGTCGACTTCGGGGTGGCTGCGATCTTCGGCAACGACGGCGTGGATGTCTCCGCAGAGGCGACTGCTCAGGTACGCACCCCGCTACCGCCGATGAGCAACGTCCTGCCGATGTGGCTGCCGGCCACCTGTGTCTACGGCCCGCTCGCCGGCGACATCGACTCGCAGCCGGCTCCGGACGCCAGCCCGTCCTACACCTTGAACTCACCCAACGGCAGCCACGAGACCGGCACGGTCTCGCCGAGCACCACGGTGTACGGCTCCAGCGGCCTGTCGGTCACGATCCCGATCACCAACATCGCATCAGGGAAGACAGGAGCGGTGATCCGCTTCAGCTTCGGCGACACCAAGGTCGTGGACTATCTGGCCACCTGGCCCGTAGCGACGACGAGCTCGAGCAATGACCGCACCGTCACGGTCACGGTCGGGACAGAGGTCACCAGCACGGCCGGCACGTGGGAGGTCTGGCCACTCGTCTCCCGTTCTGCCGCCGTGCCTTCGGTGCCGCCCAGCGACGTGAACTACCCCCGGCAGCAGGGCAATGACGACCACCAGGGTTCCTTCACGGTGACCGGTGGCGGTGAGGTGTCCTGTTCGATCCATCAGCGGGGCAACTTCGGTCAGCTCGACAGCCCCCGCAATGACACCGGCCAGAAGCAGACGGCCTATGCCCTGAACGTCGCGCTGGGACTGGACCACGAGCTGGCGGTCTTCCAGAACCCCGCCAGCTACGAATGTCACGGCGACGACAGCCCCGCCGGTGCCTTGATCGACAACCGCCCGCTGGACGGCCGCAACTGCCTCTACGTCGACCCCGGCAACGACCCGGTCGGCCTCACCAAGGGGCTCCTCGACGGGGTCAACGGCTACCCGGGCCGGTTGCGGGCTACCGAGCCATCAGCCTGCGGCCGGACGAACAAGATGGTCTCGGGCGTCGTGGTGAACGACGACACCCTGTCCTGCTATCTCAAGCCCGGCTTCAGCCTTGCCGACATCGCCAAGGACGACGGGGTGCCGGAGGACGCACTGGATGCGAGCATCTACGACTCGCCGCGGCTCTTCTGGGTACCGGTGGTGTACGCCGGGGACCGGATGCTGAAGAAGTACCTCGCGATCAAGACCTTCGCGCCGGTCTTCCTGACCGACGAGACGATCCTCTCGGACCACTACCACAGCGATGCGTCGTCAATGAACGGGCTGGCGCTGAACCCCGCCGGGAAGGTGCAGTCGGTGCAGCTCTTCGGCTTCAACGCCGACGCGCTGCCCGTGCTCCCCAATGCTCAGACCCAGGACTTCCAAGAGGGCGCTCGCAAGGTGGTCCGCCTCGTCGACTGAGTCAGTGGGCCCGACTGACCTTCCCGGCTGGTCAACCACATGGGCAGTGTTCGTTGCTGCCGGTGACCGAGAGCCAGGTCCGGACCGTGCGGGTCACGTCACGGTGCGGCTCCACGGCGCTGCTGCAGGGGGGCCGGGCCTCCGGCCCGGACGTCGGGTGTGGTCGGCGCGCAACCTCCGCATGCCAAGGGGCACCAGGTCGGGCCAGCACCGTCCGCCTTGTCCACGCCGCTGCGCCTCGATCACTGCGAGAACGACGCACCGGTTCGTGCTGCTCCTGTCCCCTGGAATGAACAGACCGAAGCTGCGCGACCGCGAGGTCGGCTTCCGCCTCGGTGCTCCGCTTCTCGACCGCTCCGACCTCGCACGTCGCTGCTGTGGTCGGTCGGGCTCGGCGACTCGGTCGACGTGCTCCTGAGGCCGCCTGTCGTGGATCGTGGGGTCGCTGTCCCGGTCGGTCCCCAGGGAACTCGCAGGGGTCAGAACACTCCGCGACCGGTTCCCCGGCAGCAACCGGGCAGGTTCGGGGGTGGGCGTGCGGCGCGGCGCGGCTGAGGTGCGTCCGGACGCAGACCGGCCCGGCACCTACTGAGGTGCCGGGCCGACGTGCAGGTGCGCTCCTACTTGATCAGGCGGACCGGGTCACCGGTGACCAGGGCCGTCCAGGTCGTGGTGTCGGACGGAACGCCCGAGGAGGGGAAGGAGAACTCGACACCGAACCAGCAGCCGCCCGTGTTGGTCGAGTTGCAGGTGTAGCCGTTCGGTATCGGGATCTTGATGGTCTGCGTGCGACCGTTGTAGCCCGCTCCACTGCTCACGCCCGTGAGCCGGCAGTTCGTCAGGGCTCCGGTGACCACGCCGGATCCGACGCAACCATTGACGTAGGAGCCCAGGTTGGAGTCGGTCGGCGGTTTGATGGTGATGGTGCCTGGCTGACTTGCGTCGCCCACGTCGAAGAAGTGAAGGACCAGCGTCTTGGTGGCTGCGGCAGGAATGACCCGGACCAGGTTGAAGCGTGCGGTGGCGCCCGTGTAGTTCATGTAGATCGACATGGACTGCCACCCCGAGACCGACATCGACCCGCTCGGTGCGTCCGCGATCCTCATCGCGAACCGGTTGTTGCCGTTGCCGTCCACCGACGTGTCGTCACCGGCCTGGGTGAAGACCTTGGCGGCGGAGGAGCCGGAGATGGCTCCGCTGGAGTCCAGCCCCGAGTAGACCCCCGACGAGCTGGGAGCGGAGACTCCGGGAGCGACGTTCGTGCGGACCTGGAGGTAGTAGTCCCCGGCCTGGGTCACGGTGAAGCTGCACAGCGTCACCCACTGCCGGAACACCTTGGCGAGGCCGACGTTGTACGCGCTGTTGCCCTTCCGCAGTGCGTTGGCCGTGACTTCGCCCTTGACGTACCCGGGGTACTGCTTGGCGCAGGTGGTGATCGGTGCGCCGTTGGGTGGGTACTGCGTCACCGTCGGCTGTCGCAGGCCGAACGACGTCGTCACGCGCCCTGAGCCGTTGGCGACGTCACCGGGGCAGTAGGTGCTCGCGGACTTGCTGTAGCGGGCGATCGCGTCAGACGTCGCGTAGTCGTTCCAGTTGTTGCTCGAGACTGTTCCCGACGGAGAGGCGTCGCAGTTGTCGCCCACCTCCGCCCACGACGGGTCGTAGATCTGGAGTCGCACGGTGCGGCCGACCGCTGCCTGCGTGGCGCGGACGACGTAGAAGTAGCCCTTGGGGTCGAACTCGTCGTTCTTGGTGCCGCTGCAGCCGTCGTTGCCCGAGCCGCAGTTCCGGGTCATGTGCTGGTCGCCGGCCGACTTGGTGGTCTCCGGTCCGGCGATGGCGGTCCAGAACTGCGGGGTCGTGCTGCACTGGGCATCGGAGTCCGGCACGGTCAGCACACTGCCGGCGGGACCCGCACCCGAGGTGCCCGGTGGCTCGTTGCCGAAGGTGTTGCAGGGGCTGCCCATGGGCGCGGGGCCGTTGTAGTCAGCGGTGGCGGACCGGGTGATGGTGGTGAAGCTGTTGGTGAACGAGGCCGCGATCGAGTTGGGGATCGTGCTGGTCACGGTCACGACGAGCTGGGTGGGCTTTTCCCCGATGGCTGCGCTGACGGTGGTGGTCCCGCCGTTGGGGTAGCCGTTGCGGGCGGCGACGATCCGCGCCGTGGTCGCGGCGCTGTCGAAGTCGTCAGGTAGGAAGGTGACGCCGGCCATCGAGGCCGCGTCGGCGGCGTTCTGGACGCGCTCGACCTCGACGTACCAGCGCGCCACGTCCACGGCCAGGGCCGAGAGTGGAAAGAGGATCGAGGCAGCCAGCATCGCGACCAAGATCGCGGCGTAGCCGGCCTCGTCGCGCCGGCGCTTGAGTGCGGCGGTCACTGATGGGTCCCGGGCATGCACTGCTCGCTGGGCAGTGGCTCGAAGTTCATCACGGTGCGCTCCGAGATCTCCACGCCGTCGCCGAACACGCCGGTGATCCACGGGTGATCGGCGACCATGGCCACGCCGACCGAGTCACGGTCGGCGTGATTGACACAGGCGTTGACGGTGGTCGAGATCCAGGTGCCGCCCGCGTAGCGGAACTTGCCCAGTCCGGAGTCCCAGATGTACTTCACACAGCTGGTCGAGCAGCTGAGGTTCTGGTTGCCCTCGGGCATCGGGTAGCCCGAGGTGTTCGCCCGGTAGACCAGGATGTACTCGATACGCTCCTTGGGCATGGCGCTGCCGCCGCGCTGGATCGCGTCCGCGGCCGCCTGAGCCAAGGCAGGGGTGTCCGCCGGCGAGCACGGGGGCGGGTCGGCACTGGCCTGGCACACCCCGGGACCGGCGCCCGCAGACACCGAGGCGACACGCCCGCCCACACGCACGGCACTGGTGGTGGACACGGTGTCGCGCATGAGAAGCGACATCTCGATGATCCCGAGCACGAAGACGAAGAGAATAGGAGTGATGAAGGCAGCCTCGACTGCCACGGCCCCCCGCTCGCCCCGTTTGCGCCTGCTGAACATCAGCGGTCCTTTCCCATACTTGGCTCCGTCGCGGACCGTACCCTCGGGGGCTCGCCTGCCGCCGGGGAATCAAGGATTGGCCCTCAGACCCCCCACAGACCCCCGCTGACCTGCGGTGATGCACACCCTGGGGGGACACTGAGGTCTAGACGAGCTCGACTGGATGAGGCTGTAGTCCCACCCCGGGACTAGGAGCCCTCCCTGATGCCGACTCACCATCAATCCCTCGGCCGCTACGGCGAGGACCTGGCCGCGCGGCTGCTCACCAGCGGTGGGATGGTCCTGCTCGAGCGCAACTGGAGATGTGAGCTGGGCGAGATCGACCTGGTGCTGCGGGACGGGACGACGCTGGTCGTCTGCGAGGTGAAGACCCGCTCGGGCAGCGACTACGGCGGTCCGCACTCAGCGTTGACCGAGACCAAGCTGGCCCGTCTGCGCACGCTGACCGCGCGCTGGCTGGCCGATCACGACCTACGGGTCTCCGACGTGCGGATCGACCTGGTGGCCATCATCCGGCCCCGACGCGGGCCGTCCGTCATCGACCACGTCCAGGGGGTGGGCTGATGCCCGTCGCCACCACCCAGACCCTGTCGCTGCAGGGGGCGGTCGCCCATCTGATCGACATCCAGGCCGACGTCTCGGCCGGTGTGGTCGGCACCACGGTGGTCGGGAGGCCGGACACCTCGTTGCTCGAGGCCCGCGACCGCTGCCGGATGGCCGTGGTCAACAGCGGGTTGGTCTGGCCGTCCACCCGACGCGTCACGATCTTGTTGTCGCCGGCCGACCTGCCCAAGCGGGGCACGCACTTCGACCTGGCCATCGCGGTCGCGGTGCTGGCCGCCCATGACCAGCTCCCCCGTGAGGTCCTGCCGGAGACCGCGTTCGTGGGTGAGCTGACCCTGTCGGGCGGTCTGCGCGCGGTGCCCGGCGTGCTACCCATGGCGATGGCGGCTTCGGCCCGCGGGGTGCGCCGGATCTTCGTGCCCGAGACCCAGGCCCGCGAGGCTGCGATGGTTCCCGACCTGGCCGTGTTCGGCGTGCGCGCGCTCAGCCAGGTGGTGGCTGAGCTGAACGGCGACGTCGTGCCCCAGGCACCCCCGGTGGCGCCGATGTCGGGCAGCCGCCTGTTGAACTGGCGGGGTCAGGACCGACTCGGGCACGCAGACCTGAAGGACCTGGCCGGGATAGCCGATGCGCGGTACGCCGTCGAGGTGGCGGCCGCGGGCGGTCACCACCTGCTGCTCTCAGGCCCCAAGGGGTCGGGGAAGACGTCGCTGGCCGAACGGATCCCCGGACTGTTGCCCGATCTGTCCCCGGACGAGAGCCTCGAGCTCACCGCGATCCACTCCCTCGCGGGGGCGCTCGAGCCGGGAGACGAGCTGCTGCGTCGTCCGCCGTTCTTCGCGCCCCACCACACGGCCAGCAAAGCAAGCCTGCTCGGCGGTGGCACGGGGGTGGCGCGACCGGGCGAAGTCAGTCGTGCGCATGGCGGAGTGCTCTTCCTCGATGAGTTCCCACTCTTCAACTCCGACGTCATCGAGGCGCTGCGACAGCCGCTCGAGAGCGGGGAGGTGACGATCGCTCGCGGGCAGGACGCCGCGACGTTCCCGGCGCGCGGCATGGTGGTGCTGGCGTGCAACCCGTGTCCTTGTGGGGACTACCATCCCGACGCGCGGGACAACAAGTGCAGCTGTTCGGAGCTACGCCGCCGGGAGTATCGGCGCAAGCTCAGCGGTCCCATCGTCGACCGGATCGACATCGTGCGGCATGTCCTGCCGGTGCGCCAGCACGAGATGCGTGACCCCGTGTCGCCTCCCGAGTCGACCGCCGTGGTCAGGGCCAGGGTGGAGGGGGCGCGGATGCGCCAGGCGGAGCGGCTGGCGGGGACCGACTGGCGGCTCAACGCTCAGGTGCCCGGGCCGGTGCTCCTCGAGCGGTGGCCCCTCGGGGAGCCGGCCCGGCGCCGGGTGGACGAGGACCTGTATGCCGGGAGGTTGACCCGCCGCGGCGCGGCCCGCGTGCATCGGGTGGCCTGGACGGTGGCGGACCTTCGCGGCGCCGACCGGCCCTCGGTGGACGACGTGGATGTCGCGGTGCGCCTGCGCTCAGGTGCTCCACTGTTGGTCTCGACCCTCGGGGCGGCCGGATGAGTGGGGCGCCGGTCGACCCCCCGCCTCCTGGGCCGCTGCCGGACGTCACGTTGCCGCGGGGCGCTGCGGCCACGGAGGAGGACCGGCGTGCCCGCTTGGCTCTTCACCGGCTGGCGGAACCCGGGGATCCCCGGCTGGCCGGACTGGTGGCCGAGCTGGGGGCGAGCACGGTGCGCGACCACTTGGTCTCGGAGCGGGACCTGCGTGGACTGGAGACCGACGTGGCGGGGCGGCTGGCCGAGATCGACCCGACCAGGGACCTGGAGATCGCGGATCGACGTGGGTTCCGCTACGTCGTGCCGGGCGACCCGGACTGGCCCGCTCGGCTCGACGACCTCGGACACGCCGAGCCTCTCCACCGCCGGGGTGGCCCGCCCCTGGGCCTGTGGGTTCGCGGCACCAGCGGCCTCGAGGCGCTGACGGCGTCCGTGGCGGTCGTCGGCTCACGCTCCGCCACGACGTACGGCGCCTCAGTGGCGGGCGAGATCGCGGCCGGCTTGTCCCGGGAGAACATCACCGTGGTCTCTGGTGCGGCGTTCGGCATCGACCAGGCGGCACACCGCGGCGCGTTGGGTGGCCAGGGCAGGACCGTGGCCGTGCTGGCCTGTGGCGTCGACCGGGTCTACCCGCAGGCTCACCGGGCGCTGATCGACCACATCGCCGACACCGGCCTGGTCGTCTCCGAGTCGCCGCCCGGCTGGGCACCGACCCGGCTACGGTTCCTCTCCCGCAACCGGCTGATCGCCGGACTGACGGTCGGCACCGTCGTCGTCGAGGCGGCGCTGCGCAGCGGCGCGCTCAACACGGCCAACTGGGCGTCTCGACTTCATCGCGTCGTCATGGGGGTGCCGGGTCCGGTGACCAGCGCGCCCTCCCAGGGGGTGCACGAGCTGATCAGGTCCGGCGCGGCCACCCTGGTCACCGAGTCACGCGACGTCCTCGAGCTGGTGGGCGGTGCCGGTGAACATCTGGGAGCGCAGCGGCGTGGCGCGGCGCGGCCCCGTGACGCGCTGACGGCTCGCCATGCCCAGGTCCTCGATGCCGTCCCCGTCGCCCTCCCGGCGGCGGTCGACTCCGTGGCACGCACGGCCGGCCTCGGGCTGGTCGAGGTCCGGGCGGCGCTGGACCGACTGCGGTCGCTCGGTCTGGTCGAGGAGCTTCCCGCGGGCTGGCGGCTCGCACCTGAGGTGTCCACCTGACCTGGCGCGACGGGTAGGGACTCGAGGGACCGGCCGCGGCGCGCCCCGCGATCCTCGCGGCAGGTCGGCCTAGACTTCCGGGAGTGACCGCACCGGTTCCCGACGACTCCCACCAGCTCCCCGAGGCGCTGGCCGGAGTGCTCGCCGACTACGAGCGACATCTCGTGTCCGAGCGGGACCTGAGCACGCACTCGGTGCGGGCCTACGTCTCCGACATGGCGGGTCTGCTCGACCACGCTGCCCGTCTCGGGCTCACCTCGGTCGCTGAGATCGACCTCCGGGCGCTGCGGGGATGGCTGGCCAAGCAGCAGACCACGGGGCGGTCGCGGACGACGCTGGCGCGGCGGGCCACGGCGGCCCGGGTGTTCACGGCGTGGCTGGCCCGGACCGGTCGGGCACCGAGCGATGTCGGGAGCTCGCTGGGTGCCCCGCGGGCCCAGCCGAAGCTGCCTGCGGTGCTGCGTGCCGACGAGGCCCGCGCCCTGGTCGAGGCCATGGCCGCTCACGCCGACGACACAAGCCCCCTCGGGTTGCGCGACGCCGCCGTGGTCGAGCTGCTCTATGCCACGGGAATCCGGGTGGGCGAGCTCGTGGGGCTCGATGTCGACGACCTGGACCATGACCGCGAGGTCGTCCGGGTCTTCGGCAAGGGGCGCAAGGAGCGCGTCGTGCCCTACGGACGACCCGCCGCGGTCGCCGTGGACCGCTGGCTGGTCATGGGTAGACCGGCGCTGGCGCTCGACGGTTCGGGGGAGGCGCTGTTCCTCGGGGCGCGCGGTGGTCGCCTCGACCAGCGGGCGGTGCGGTCCCTGGTGCACCGGCGGATCGCAGAGGTCCCCGGCGCCCCAGATATCGGACCGCATGGTCTGCGCCACTCCGCCGCGACCCATCTCCTCGAGGGCGGCGCCGATCTGCGGGCCGTGCAGGAGCTCCTCGGGCATGCGTCGCTGGCCACGACGCAGCGCTACACGCACGTCACGACCGATCGCCTTCGTCGCGCCTACCAGCAGGCCCACCCGCGGGCCTGAGCGCCGAGGACCGCCCACCAGGGGGCCGTTCCTTGGCCCGGCGCAACCACGGGGCCTGCGGGTGATCGGTGAGCAGGCTCGGCCGGCTCGGTCAGGGGCAGCAGTCGCACCGGCCTGGCTCCGAGCAGGATCAGCGGGTCGAGATAGACCTCGCCCCTGAGCCAGCCCCAGTGAAGACAGGCACCGGGCAGACAGTGCGAGCCGAGCAGCTCGAGGACCCCGATCCGGTCACCCGCGTCGACCCGGTCGCCGGGTGCCACCTCGGCTGCCACCGGCTCGTAGGTCGTCCGGGTCCGGCCGTGGTCGACGACGACCACGCCGCGCCCGGCAACGCGGGCGGCGAAGCTGACCCGACCCGGCAGCGCCGCCCGAACGCCGGTCCCGGCCACCGCGCCCAGATCGACGCCGCGATGGCCAGACTCCCAGGGCTGGGTCGGGGGGTCGAAACCCCGGACGACGGCCGGGACCGGTGGCAGGGGCCACACCCCCCGGGGAGCCGCCGCCGCCGAGGGTGAGGCGCCCGCGAGGAGTGCGCAGCCGAGGACCAGGGCGAGGAGGGGCCGGCCGATCAACATCGACCCAGGGTGTCCTGAGAGGCTGACCACAGGTCCGGGTCCCCACTGCACCTGTGAACAACCGTGACCTGCAGCCGGTGTGGGGACGGTTCTCGGGCCGCCGCTTGCGATCGGCGCTCGGGTCCAGGGCGGCACCTGGCGGGACGCCGGCGATTGGCCGCTTGCCTCCGCCTCGTCTAGCATGACGTCAGCGGTTCCTCCAGCCTGATCGGGGGATCCGACTTCGCACGCACACAGACCGCGACGTGGCCAGTTCCTGGGGCCATGACCACCCGTGGGCGTCGACTCTTGGTCCTGGCCACCGTCCGCGGTGCTCAGGTGGGGTCGCGCGTGAGCGTCAGGGCGACCGGCACCCGCCGGTGGCACGAACTGAAAACTCAGAGACGCGCGCCGTCGGCGAGAGCCGGCGGGCTCCGTGCGTCCGCACCCAGGAGATCCCATGGCAGTCGTCACCATGCGCCAGCTGCTCGAGAGCGGCGTGCACTTCGGGCACCAGACCCGACGCTGGAACCCGAAGATGAAGCGCTTCATCATGACCGAGCGCAACGGCATCTACATCATCGACCTGCAGCAGTCCTTGGCCTACATCGACCGGTCCTATGCCTTCATCAAGGAGACCGTCGCCAAGGGCGGCACCGTGATGTTCGTCGGCACCAAGAAGCAGGCGCAGGAAGCCATCGCCGAGCAGGCGACCCGGGTCGGCATGCCCTACGTCAACCAGCGCTGGCTCGGTGGCATGCTCACGAACTTCCAGACCGTGCACCAGCGGATCAACCGCCTCAAGGAGCTCGACGAGATCGACTTCGAGGACGTGGCCGGCAGCAGCCGCACCAAGAAGGAGCTGCTCCAGATGCGTCGCGAGCGCGACAAGCTCAACAAGTCGCTGGGTGGCATCCGGGAGATGGTCCGGACCCCCGCGGCGGTGTGGATCGTCGACACCAACAAGGAGCACCTCGCCGTCGAGGAGGCCCGCAAGCTGCGGATCCCGATCATCGGCATCCTTGACTCCAACTGCGACCCGGACCTCGTGGACTACCCGATCCCCGGGAACGACGACGCGATCCGCGCCGTCGGGCTGCTGACCCGAGTGATCGCCGACGCCGTGGCCGAGGGCCTGATCGCCCGCTCGGGCGCGAAGACCGAAGGTGCCGAGAACGGCGCCGAGGAGCCTCTCGCCGCGTGGGAGCGCGAGCTGCTCGAGAAGTCCGCCGCTGAGGCGACCGCGACGGCTGAAGCGCCGGTGGCGGACGCCCCGGTTGCTGAGGCGGCTGCTGAGACCCCGGCGGCTGCGGAGACCCCGGCAGCCACGGAGGCCCCGGCGGCTGAGACCGCGGCTGCTGCTGAGGCCCCTGCGGAAGCGGAGGCCTCGGCTGCGGAGGAGGCCCCTGCGGAGTCGGCCGTTTCGGAGGCGACCGACGGCGGCTTCGGCCCGGGCTCGGCCGCGCCGCTCGAGGACGGTGCGGGCCCCGACGGCTTCGAGGTGAAGGGCAACAAGGACTCGATGAAGTTCCACGCGCCCTCGAGCCCGTGGTACGCCCGGACCAGGGCCGAGGTGTGGTTCCGCACAGCCGAGGCTGCCGAGGCTGCCGGCTTCGTCAACGCCGAGACCAAGGCCTGAGCCCTAGGCCCGAGCCGAACCCCGAGCCCAAGCCCTGGCCGCGCTCGGATCTCCACCGTCTACCAGACAACTGTTGTCGAGGAAGAAGAAGATGGCGAACATCACCGCTGCCGACGTCAAGCAGCTCCGCGAGCTCACCGGCGCCGGCATGATGGACTGCAAGAAGGCCCTGACCGAGGCCGAGGGCGACTTCGAGAAGGCTACCGAGCTGATCCGGATCAAGCTCGGCAAGAAGATGGCCGAGCGCGGAGCCGAGCGCGAGGCCACCAACGGCCTGGTCGCGACCGCGGGCGGAGCTCTCGTCGAGCTCAACTGCGAGACCGACTTCGTGGCCAAGGGCGAGGAGTTCGTGACTGCCGCCCAGGCCATCGCCGAGGCCGCCGACGCGGCACAGGCGCTGGACGTTGAAACGCTCAAAGCCGTCTCGCTCGGTGACAAGACGGTCGCCGAGGTGGTCGAGAACCTCGCCATCACTATCGGCGAGAAGATCGAGCTCGGCCGGGTGGCGTACTTCGACGGTCCCGTGGTGACCTACATGCACAAGCGTGCCGCCGACCTGCCGCCTGCGATCGGCGTCCTGGTCGAGTACGACGGGAGCCAGGCCGGTGCCGATGGCGCCGCCAAGCAGATCGCCGCCATGCGTCCGCAGTACCTCTCGCGCGACGAGGTCCCCGCGGACCTGGTGGCGAAGGAGCGCGCGATCGCCGAGGCCACCTCCCGTGAGGAGGGCAAGCCCGAGGCGGCGATCGCCAAGATCACTGAGGGCCGGCTCAACGGCTTCTTCAAGGAGGTCGCCCTCCTTGACCAGCCGTCGGTGACCGAGCACAAGAAGACGGTCCGGGCCGTGCTCGACGAGGCCGGCACCACGGTGAAGCGGTTCGCCCGGTTCGAGGTCGGCGCCTGACCCCGTTAGTCTTCACCCAGACTCGACGCGAGGGGGCCGGTCCGATGGAGGAGTGCACACCCATCGGACCGGCCTTCCGCTGTCTCGAACCTGAGGGGAACCCTGGATGACCGGCTACCACCGCGTGCTGCTGAAGCTGTCCGGCGAGGTGTTCGGCGGTGGCAGCGTCGGCATCGACCCCGACGTCGTCCAGAAGGTCGCTCGGGAGATCGCGGCCGTGGCCCGGGCGGGGGTGCAGATCGCCGTCGTGACCGGTGGAGGCAACTTCTTCCGCGGCGCCGAGCTCCAGCAGCGCGGCATGGACCGGGTGCGCGCCGACTACATGGGCATGCTCGGGATCGTGATGAACTGCCTGGCGCTGCAGGACTTCCTCGAGAAGATGGACGTCGAGACGCGTGTGCAGACCGCCATCGCGATGGGCCAGGTGGCCGAGCCCTATGTGCCGCGGCGAGCGATCCGGCACATGGAGAAGGGCCGCGTGGTGATCTTCGGGGCGGGCATGGGCATGCCGTTCTTCTCCACCGACACCGTGGCCGTCCAGCGAGCCCTCGAGAGCAAGTGCGACGTCGTGCTCGTGGCCAAGAACGGCGTCGACGGTGTCTACACCGCCGACCCCAAGATCGACCCGAGCGCAGCCAAGCTCGACAGTGTCACCTACGACGAGGCCATGGCTCGCGGGCTGCGGATCATGGACCAGACGGCCTTCGCCCTCTGTGGTGAGAACAAGCTGCCGATGGTCGTCTTCGGCATGGAGCCCGAGGGCAACATCTTGCGCGTGGTCCAAGGTGAGAAGATTGGCACGCTCGTCAGCGCCGGCTGACGGCCGACGTACGACGTGCTGCACCAACCAAGGAGTGAGTCGTGATCAACGAAATCCTCAACGAGGCCGACGAGAAGATGGACAAGTCGGTCGAGGCGACGCGTGAGGAGTTCGCGGCGATCCGGGCCGGCCGCGCGCAGCCGAGCATGTTCAACAAGCTCACCGCGGACTACTACGGCACGCCGACGCCCATCCAGCAGCTCGCGTCGTTCACGGCTCCCGAGGCCCGGATCATCCTGATCTCGCCCTACGACATGAGCGCGATGGCCGAGATCGAGAAGGCCATCCGTGAGAGCGACCTCGGCGTGAACCCAGCCAACGACGGCAAGGTGCTGCGGTGCGTCTTTCCCGAGCTGACCGAGGAGCGGCGCAAGGAGTACATCAAGGTGGCCCGGCACAAGGCCGAGGAGGGGCGGGTCTCGGTCCGCAACATCCGCCGGCACGCCAAGCAGCACCTCGAGAAGCTCGACAAGGACGGCGAGGCGGGCCAGGACGAGGTGGCTGGTGCCGAGAAGCGTCTGGACTCCATGACCAAGCAGCACACCGACACGATCGACGACCTGGTCAAGCACAAGGAAGCCGAGCTGCTCGAGGTCTGAGTACCCCACGATGACGGCTACCCCTCCGCCCGCCCCGCAGAAGGACCACGGCCGCGCCGGGCGCAACCTGCCCGCCGCCATTGGGTCCGCAGTCGTCCTGCTGGCGGCGATCGCCGTCTCACTGGCGCTGTGGAAGACCGCCTTCATGCTGATCGTGGCGGCGGCGGTTGTCGTGGCCGTCTGGGAGTTGCACCAAGGCCTGCGGGCGCAGGACATCGACATCCCCGAGCAGCCCGTTATGGTCGGCGGAGTCGTGATGGTGTTCGTCGCCTACTTCTTCGGCGCCCCAGCGCTCGTCACCGCCACCGGGGTCGCCGCACTGACGATCATGTTGTGGCTGCTGCGACGCGGGGTCGACGGCTACGTCAAGAACGCCACCGCCTCGGTCTTCACCCTCATCTACGTGCCCTTCCTCGGCTCGTTCGTCGGGCTGCTGCTGGCCGAGGGCGGCGCCTGGGACTTCGAGCGGTTCGATGATGGTGTGCGGGCGGTGATCACGTTCATCGTCGTCACGATCGCCAGTGACATCGGTGGGTACATCGCCGGTGTGCTGTTCGGCAAGCACCCGATGGCGCCGGTCATCTCCCCGAAGAAGTCGTGGGAGGGGTTCGCCGGGTCCGCCGTCTTCTGCGTCGCCGCCGGAGTGGCGCTCGTGGTCTACCTGCTCGACGGCGAGTGGTGGGTCGGCGTCCTGCTCGGCCTGATCGCCGTCGTCATGGCCACCCTCGGCGACCTGTGCGAGTCGGTGATCAAGCGCGATCTCGGCGTGAAGGACATGAGCCAGATCGTGCCCGGCCACGGCGGTCTGATGGACCGGCTCGACTCGCTCCTGGCCACGGCTGCACCGATCTGGCTGCTGCTGCACTACCTGGTCTTCTAGAACTGCCCCCTTCGGGACCGGCAGCGACTCCCTCGGGCGGCGCGCTCGAGGATCATGGTCCGAGGGCTTGGGCCACCTACGATGGTGCCCATGGCTGGGAGCACACCGGGGACGACCTCGACCGGCGGGGTCGAGGGCGCGGAGTTCAGCGCGCCCGACGACGCGATGGACGGCGCCGCCTCCATGGACGAGCCCGAGCCGCTCGACGAGCCGGGGTCGGGGTCGGGGTCGGAGCCGGAGCCGGAGCCGGAGCCGGAGCCGGTCGAGCTCAGTCTCGGTCACTCAGACGCGCAACCTGAGCCCGACTGGTGGCACCGCGACCACCCGACGTTCACAGCCATCGCCGGCTTCTTCACCGGGTTGGTCGTCGTCACGGTGATCCCCGGGATGTTCGTGGCACTGATGCGGACGTTCTTCGGTGAGCGCACAGCTGAGGAGGCTTTCCCGTTCGTGCTGTTGGCTCTGGTGGTTCCCGTCGGATTGATGGTCTTCCCCACGACCCGGCGATTCGGGACCTACCTCCTGCTCGGGATGGCCGTGACGTTCCTCGTCGTCTTCGGGGTCGGCACCACCGTCTTCTGGCTGATGATGCGCTACTCGGCATGACGGACCCGCAGCCGCTTCCGCTGGTCTTCGACGCGCCACGCCGGGGCAAGCCCCCGCAGCACCTGGCCGACCTCACCCCCGACGAACGAGGGGCGCTGCTCTCCGAGCAGGGGCTCCCGGCCTTCCGGGCGCGCCAGGTCTCCCACCACTACTTCACTCGGCTGGTCGACGACCCGGCAGAGATGACCGACCTGCCGGCCCACGGCCGTGAGGCGCTCGTCGGGGCGCTGCTGCCGTCGTTGATGACGGCGGTGCGCACGATGGAGGCCGATCGAGGAACCACTCGCAAGACCCTGTGGCGGCTCGGCGACGGATCGCTCGTGGAGTCGGTCCTGATGCGGTACCCCGACCGGGTCACCCTGTGTGTCTCTAGCCAGGCCGGGTGCGGGATGGCCTGCCCGTTCTGCGCCACCGGCCAGGGCGGTCTGCAACGCAACATGTCCACCGCTGAGATCGTCGAGCAGGTGGTGGCCGGAGCCCGGGCGCTGGCTCGCGAGGAGGTGCCAGGTGGTCCAGGACGCGTCTCCAACGTCGTCTTCATGGGCATGGGCGAGCCGCTGGCCAACTATCGCGCCGTCATCGGCGCAGTACGCCGCCTCACCGACCCCCAGCCCGACGGGCTCGGGATGTCGGCGCGGGGCGTGACGGTGTCGACGGTCGGCTTGGTGCCACGAATGCTCCAGCTCGCCGACGAGGGCATCCCCGTCACGCTCGCGCTCTCGCTGCACGCCCCCGACGACGAGCTGCGCGACGAGCTTGTCCCGGTGAACACCCGGTGGAAGGTCGGCGACGCGGTCGACGCCGCCGCCCACTACTTCCAGACCACCGGCCGTCGGGTCTCCATCGAGTACGCGCTGATCCGGGACATCAACGACCAGGGCTGGCGCGCCGACCTGCTGGGCGACCTCCTCCTTGCCCGCGGCCCGCGCGGTTGGGTGCATGTGAACCTGATCCCCCTCAACCCCACCCCGGGGTCGAAGTGGACCGCCTCCGACCCTCGCGACGAGCGCGAGTTCGTACGGCGGCTCGAGGCCAAGGGCGTGCCCACTACGGTGCGTGACACCCGGGGTCGCGAGATCGACGGCGCGTGCGGACAGCTCGCCGCGACCGAGTGAGGCTCAGGTCGAGCCGTTGACGGCAGCGGCGGCCTCCTCGAGGCTGTCGACCAGGTGCACCGCCGGCGCCATCGGCCGACCTCGCGAGAGCCGCAGGAGCAGGGGCCAGGCCGGCATCTCCTCGGTCCAGTACCGGTGTCCCACGAGGACCATCGGCGCGACCGACGACTCATCGGCGTAGTAGTTCTCGCAGGCGTCCTGGAAGATCTCCTGCACCGTGCCTCCGGCGCCGGGCAGGAACACGGTCCCGCCTGTGCACACCTCGAGCAGGATCGCCTCGCGTGGGGCGTTGCGGAAGTACTTCGCGATCGCCGTGGCGAACGGGTTCGGCGGCTCGTGGCCGTAGTGCCAGGTGGGGATGCCGAGTGTCGGTGACCCGTCCGGGAAGCGGCGCCGCACCTCGAGTGCGGCCGCCACCCACGCCCCGACGTCCGGACGGAACTCCGGGGCGGTCGACAACAGGTCAAGGGCCTCGTCGAGGACCGTCGTCGGCTCACCTGCCAGGTAGCCGCCGAGGTTGGCCGCCTCCATCGCCCCGGGACCGCCGCCGGTGGCCACCACCGCGCTCGCTCCGAGCAGGTGGCCCAGCCGCGCCGCCTCGGAGTAGGCCGTCGTGCCCCGGCGAAGCTCGTGGCCCCCCATGACTCCGACCAGGACTCGGCCGCGCACCCACCCGGTCAGGGCGTCGTCGATGGCGTGGTCGTGCAGGGCGGCTGCCAGCGTGCTCTCGAGATCCTGCGGGCGGCGCGACCAGGCGAACGTGCGCGCGTCGAGCGTGTCGGCGTAGCCGGGCGCGTCGTAGAGCTCATCGGGGGAGTAGAGCTGCGATCGGTAGACGTCCACCGGGACCTCGGGCAGCTCGGGGAAGACCAGGCCACCACGGGCCCGCACGGACCCCTCGTCGCCCGGCGCGAACACGCAGCCCAGGAACAGGGCGCCCGCGACGTCGAGGCGGCGGAGCTGGTCACTGCGGGCACGCAGGTCGACGGCCTGGAGGTGCCACCCGGACAGCGTGGCGGCACCCAGGGCCAGTCGTCGGTCGAAGTCGCTGAGCGACTCGACCTCCACCGCGCGACCCCGGGTGTGCCTCATGGCGGGAACGCTACCGGCGCGCCGGAGCGTGGGCGCCCTCAGAACGCGTGAGCGACGATGTCGGCGAACATCTCGTGCTCGTCGACGTCGAAACCCTTCGAGCGGAACCAGCCGCACACGTTCGTGCAGTCGCGCAGCAGGAAGTCCATCCCGAGCGGATTGCCGACGAGGTCGACGACCTGAGGCAGGTCGATGATCACGAGGCGCTCCCCGGCGGCCAGGATGTTGTAGGCCGACAGGTCACCGTGCACGAGGCCGAGCTGGGCCATCGTGGCCACTGCTTCGCGGAGCTGCTCGAAGTACGACGCCAACAGCGCAGGCCCCGGGCGTTCCCGGGCCAAGCGGGGCGCGGTCTCGCCGTCGACGGTGATCCACTCCATGAGCAGCTCGGTGCCGTCGATCTGCACGGGATAGGGCACCGGCAGGCCAGCGGTCCACAGGGTCGTCAACGACTGCCATTCGGCCAGGGCCCACTGTCCGGCGGCCACGGCCCGCCCGTGGGCGGTTTTCTTCTGCAGGGCCCGAGCGTCGCGGCTGCGCCGTACCCTCCGGCCCTCGGTGTAGGCCGCCGAGCGGTGGAAGCTGCTGCGCTCCTCACCGCGGTAGCGCTTGGCGGCCATCACCACCGAAGGTCCGCCGTCGGGGACGGCTCGTTCGAGCAGGAAGACGTCAGCCTCCTTGCCGGTCTTGAGGATCCCGAGCTCGGTGTCCACCGCGGCCTGCGAGGTCACCAGCCACGGCGGGCGTGGCTCGGGTCCGCGGCAGGTGGGCTCCACGCTGAGCCACGTGGTCCAGCGTTGGTACTCGGGGTCGACGTCGTCGTAGGCCCGGAAGTCGAAGACGAACTCCGGTGCGACCGTCTCAGGAGGCTCGCGGTCGGGAGCCGGCGGCGACCAAGCGGCCGAAACGGGCTCAGAGGTGAGGAAGTGGGGCGAGGTGAAGTCGTGTGACATCGGTGGTGACACTCCGGTGGGTCGAGGGGCAGCGGGCTGAGGGCACGCAGCGGACGGTCGTCGACATGTCAGCCTCCTCTCGATCTCCACCGGCACTCGCCGGTCGTGCTCAGCCTGCAGGCTCGCGCTCCCCGGCGCAACTTCTTTTCCGGCGCCGGGCGTTCGGGGGGCGGAGCGTGGATCGGTCTGCCGGGCGGTGCGTGCGGTGGGGTGACCCAGCGGCCGGTCAGCCGCCGACCAGGGGCGACATGGCTCGGGCGACCACGCTCTGCCGTCGGGTGAGCCGCTCCTCACCGTCGGCCCAGGACATCGCGCGCAGGCCGATGTTGATGCCCAGCCAGCGCAGCGGCTCGGGCTCCCAGCGCCGAGAACGGTGCCCGACCCACGGGAGCCGCACCAGGTCCGTGTCCCGGCCGAGCACCAGGTCGCGCAGGGTCCGACCGGCGAGGTTCGTCGTCGCGACGCCGTCCCCGACATAGCCGCCGGCCCAGCCGAGCCCGGTCCTGCGGTCCAGCCCGACCGAGGCGACCCAGTCGCGCGCGATCCCCAGTGGTCCGCCCCAGGCGTGGGTGATCCGGACGTCGGCGAGCAGGGGGAAGAGGTCCACGAGTGTCGCGCGCAGGTCCGAGAACACCCGTGGCTCCCGGTCGAACGAGGGATGCGTGCGGGAGCCGAAGTGGTACGGCGCCCCGCGCCCGCCGAAGACCAGCCGGTCGTCGGCGGTGCGTTGGCCGTAGATGATCAGGTGCCGGTGGTCGCTGAAGGTCTCTCGGCGGGCGAGCCCGATCTGCTCCCACAACTCGGCTGACAGGGGCTCGGTCGCGACCACCAGCGAGTAGACGGGCGCCACGGACCGCCGCAGCCCGTCCAGCCGGGCGGAGTAGCCCTCGGTGGCCCGCACCACGACGTCGGCCCGTACGGTTCCGTGGTCGGTCACCGCGCGTCCTGGTTCGAGGCGTCGCACTCTGGTCCCCTCGAAGACGGCCACGCCGCGCCCCGCGACCACGTCGGCCAAGCCGCGCACCAGGCGGGCCGGGTGGATCGCTGCACAGTCGGGCGTGTAGGTGGCGCCCACCGTCCGGGTGGCGCGCAGGATGGTGTCGGTCTCCTTGCGATCGAGTAGCCGCAGGTCGTCCTCGCCGCGCTCCCAGGTCCGCGCGTGCTCGACCTCCTCGCGGGCGCGAGCCCACTGGCTGCCGGTGCGCGCGAGGACGATCGTGCCGCCCTTGGCCAGGTGGGCGTCGATGGACTCGGCCCGGGTGACACGTTCGACCTCGTCGACGGTGGCGCGCATCGCCCGGTGCTGGGCGATCGCGGACGCCCGGCCGGCGCCCGGCAGCGCGGCCAGCTTCTCGGCCGAGGCCGGGAACAACGCCGAGCACCAGCCACCGTTGCGGCCAGAGGCACCGAACCCGGCCACCTCGGCTTCGAGGACGGCGATCCGCAGCGTGGGATCGGCCTCGGAGAGGTAGTACGCCGTCCACAGGCCCGTGAAGCCGGCACCGACGATGGCCACGTCGACCTCGAGGTCTCCGGCCAGTGGGGCACGCGGGGACCAGTCCAGCCCGGGGGAGGCGTGCCACCAGGACAGGGTGGTCCACGCAGCGCTCAGCGGACCCCCCAGGAGTAGGTCTGCTTCCTCAGCTTGAGGTACATGAAGGTCTCCGTGGACTCGACCCCGGGAATCGTCCGGATCTTCTCGGAGATCAGCTCCAGCAGGTGGTCGTCGCTCTCGCAGACGGCCTCGACGAGCAGGTCGAAGGATCCCGCGGTCACCACGACGTAGTCGATCTCGTCCAGCTCCGCGAGCCGGTCGGCGGCCTCCTCGAGCGGGCCTCTGACGCGAATCCCGACCATCGCCTGTCGCGCGAACCCGAGCTCGATGGGGTCGGTCACGGCCACGACCTGCATGACCCCGCTCTCGATCAGGCGCTGCACCCGCTGGCGGACGGCCGCCTCGGACAGACCCACCACCTTGCCGATCGCGGCGTACGAGCGCCGGCCGTCCTGCTGAAGCTGCTCGATGATGGCCTTGGAAACCTCGTCGAGTGGCGACCGGACCCCAGACCTGCCATTCGTGCTCACAGGGTGCAGCGTGCCAGTCCCCTAGCCACTGGTCAAAGGATCGACACCCAAGAGTGGGGGATTTCGTTGCCATCGCGTTACACACCGACGGATTCCCTTGTTCCAGCGGCGGCTACATGGCACGATCCGAATGCTGCTGGAACCCCCAGGACGAGGAGAGACTTTCGATGACGACACGCTGGAGCAGGCGACCCACGATGGACACGCCGGCCGATCGGCTTGCCGCCCAGATCGCGCAGGAGCTCTACGGTGGCGGGCGGGGATTCTCGCGGCGCAGCCTGCTGCGAACCACCGGCGTCTCAGCGCTGGCGCTGTCCGGAGGCTCGCTCCTGGCCTCGTGCGGGACCGAGGGGACCAAGCAGACCGCCAGCACGTGCGTGAGTGAGGACCTGAGCGCCACGGAGAAGTCTCTGGCCTTCTCGAACTGGCCGCTCTACATCGACGAGAAGGGCAAGCACCTTCCGACTCTGGAGGACTTCGAGTCCCAGACGGGCATCGACGTCACCTACGCGACAGACGTCAACGACAACAACCAGTTCTTCGCCAAGGTGCGCAACCAGCTCGGCGCCTGCGAGTCGACAGACCGTGACATCTTCGTGCTCACCGACTGGATGGCCGCGCGCATGATCGACTTCGGCTGGATCCAGGAGCTCGACCACGCCAACATGCCGAACGTCGACGCGAACCTCACCGACTCGTTGCGCGAGCCCTCCTGGGACCCGGGTCGCAAGTTCTCCGTTCCGTGGCAGAGCGGCCTGACCGGAATCGCCTACAACTCGAAGTACACCGGGGAGCTGTCGAGCTTCGAGGAGCTGCTCACCCGGGACGACCTCAAGGGCAAGATCAGTCTGCTCACCGAGATGGGCGACACGATGGGCTTCTTCCTCAAGCTCGTGGACGCCGATCCGAACGACTTCAACGAGGACGAGTGGCAGGCGGCGCTGGACCGGCTCAGCGAGGCGGTCGGGTCCGGCCAGATCCGTCAGTTCACCGGGAACGAGTACACCCGCCCTCTCAACAAGGGCGACATCGCGGCCTGTGAGGCGTGGTCCGGGGACATCATCGCGATGCAGTACGACAACCCCGACATCCAGTTCGTCGTACCGGACGAGGGACTGTCGCTCTGGAGCGACAACATGATGGTGCCCAACAAGGCGACCCACAAGACGAACGCCGAGATGTTGATGAACTACTACTACGAGCCCGAGGTGGCGGCCCGCCTCGCTGCCTGGGTGAACTACATCTGCCCCGTCCAGGGGGCGGAGGCGGCCATGACAGAAGTCGACGACTCCTTGGTCGGAAACCCGCTCATCTTCCCGACCGCCGACGTGCTCGACAAGACCTTCGCCTTCATGGCGACGGACACCAAGACCCGGGAACGCTTCGACAAGGAGTTCAACGCGGTGATCGGAGCCTGACGATGGTGGACACGCGCGGCGACGCCGGAACGCTCGAGGCAGAGTCCACCCACGGGAGCGACCTGGTCCTCGAAGGTGTGACCAAGAGGTTCGCCGCCTTCACCGCTGTCGACAACCTCGACCTGACGGTGCCTCAGGGCGCGTTCTTCGCCCTGCTCGGCCCGTCCGGCTGCGGCAAGACCACGACACTGCGGATGGTGGCCGGCCTCGAGACGCCGACCAGCGGCACCATCGCTATCGGTGGTCGCGACATCAGCCAGCTCAAGCCGTACCGGCGCCCGGTCAACACGGTCTTCCAGAGCTACGCGCTGTTCCCGCACCTGACGATTTTCGAGAACGTCGCGTTCGGGCTGCGCCGCCAGGGCAAGCCGGACGTCAAACGGCAGGTGCAGGAGATGCTGGACCTGGTGGAGCTCGGGCAATACGCGGATCGCAAGCCTGCGCAACTCTCCGGAGGCCAACAGCAGCGCGTCGCTTTGGGGCGAGCATTGATCAACCGCCCCCAGGTGTTGCTCCTCGATGAGCCGCTCGGGGCTCTCGACCTCAAGTTGCGCCGGCAGATGCAGATCGAGCTCAAGCGCATTCAGACCGAGGTCGGCATTACCTTCGTCCACGTCACGCACGACCAGGAGGAGGCCATGACGATGGCCGACACCGTAGCCGTGATGAACGCCGGTCTGATCGAGCAGATGGGCGCCCCGCGAGACCTGTACGAACACCCGCAGACCACCTTCGTGGCCAACTTCCTCGGGCAGTCCAACCTGGTGCGCGGCCGGGTCAGCTCCACGGATGCCACTCAGGTGCGCATCGACGTCGAGGGAGCGATGCTGCATGCCTCCCGCGACGGGTCGCCCGCGGACTCGGAGTCGGGTGAGGTCTGGGTGGGGGTGCGCCCCGAGAAGGTCTTCCTCTCCGGGGCGAGCACCGAGACCGCCGACGGCTCCAACGTGCTCCAGGGCGGCATCATCACCGACGTCAGCTTCATCGGGGTCTCGACCCAGTACCTGGCGAAGATGCCCTGGGGCCAGGAGCTCATGGTCTTCGAGCAGAACAGCGGCGCGAGGGAGAGCTTCCGGGTCGGCGACCGGGTCGATCTGCACTGGATGCCCGACCACACCTTCCTGCTCGACGCAGACCAGGACGCCAGCGCCGGGGTCGAGCTCGAGGAAGACTCGTGAGCCTCGCACCGCCTGGTCCCGAGGGCGATGTCGCGGCGGTCGTCCCGGCGGCGGAGCGACGCAAGCGAGGCCTCACCGGCTATCTGCTCCTTCTTCCTGCGGGGCTTTGGCTGACGATCTTCTTCGTCATCCCGCTGTTCAGCCTCGTGAGCACGTCGTTGTACGACCCGGCGGGCTCGCTCGAGAACGGCTACCAGATGACCGGGCACATCCAGAACTACGTGCAGGTTCTGGAGGACTATCGCCCGCAGCTCCTCCGTTCCTTCGGCTACTCGATCACGGCCACCATCGCCTGCATCCTGCTGGGCTTCCCGCTGGCCTACGCCATCGCGTTCAAGGCGGGCCGCTGGAAGAACCTGATGCTGGTCGCGGTCATCGCGCCGTTCTTCACCTCGTTCCTCATCCGCACCCTCTCGTGGCAGCTCATCCTGGGAGACCACGGCGTGGTCGCCGACACGCTGCGTTTCCTCCACATCCTCGGTCCTGACGGTCATCTGCTCGCCACGCCGTTCGCCGTCGTCACCGGGCTGACCTACAACTTCCTTCCCTTCATGGTGCTGCCTCTCTATACGTCGCTGGAGAAGATCGACCCCCGGCTGCTGGAGGCGGGGGCCGACCTGTACGCCTCGCCGGTCACGACGTTCCGCAAGATCACGTTGCCCCTGTCCATGCCGGGGCTGGTCGCGGGCACGTTGTTGACCTTCATCCCGTCTGCCGGTGACTTCATCAACGCCCAACTGCTGGGGAACCCCCAGACGACGATGATCGGAAGCGTGATCCAGAAGCTGTTCGACGGTGGCTCCTACCCGGAGGCCTCCGCGCTGTCGGTGATCTTGATGGTGATCATCGTCGTGATCGTGCTGGTTTACATCCGGCGGGCCGGGACCGAGGAACTGGTATGACGCGCGTCGGGCGGTGGGTCGGCGAGCACCTGATCCTGGGCATCGCACTGCTGGTGCTGCTCTACATGTTCCTGCCGATCTTCGTCGTGATCCTGATGTCCTTCAACGATCCGGCGAGCAAGCAGAGCTACTCCTTCGACGGCTTCACGATGAACAACTGGCTCCACCCGTGCGAGCCGTACGGCATGTGCGATTCGGTGATGCTCTCCGTCAGGATCGGGCTGGCGGCCACCCTGGGGGCAACGATCCTGGGGACCATGATGGCCTTCGCCCTCGTGCGGCACCGTTTCCGCGGACGGTCGGTCGCCAACGTCTTCACGTTCCTGCCGATGGCCTCGCCGGAGATCGTCATGGGCTCGTCGCTTCTCGCCCTGTTCGTCGCCAGCGGGTTCGCCGGTCAGCTCGGCTTCTGGACGATCCTCATCGCTCACATCATGTTCTGCCTCAGCTTTGTCGTGGTCACCGTCAAGGCGCGGCTGGCGGGCCTCGATCCGCGCATCGAACAGGCAGCGATGGACCTGTACGCCAACGAGTGGCAGACGTTCTGGCGGGTCACCTTCCCCCTGGTATTCCCCGGGATCCTCGCCGCCGCACTCCTGGCCTTCTCGCTCTCGTTCGACGACTTCATCATCACCAACCTCAACGCCGGCCAGTCGGTGACCTTCCCGATGTTCGTGTGGGGAGCCTCCTTGCGCGGGATACCGCCCCAGATCAACGTGATCGGCACGGTCATGTTCCTGCTGGCGCTCACCTTGGTGGCGGTCGGCGAGTTCGGCTCACGGCGACGGGCGAAGCGCTGAACGATGCCGGGCGCTGACGCCATCCGAGAGTCCCTGGCCGACGCCGCCCCATCGGTGCTCTGGCTGGATGATCCGGCGCGCCCACTCCCGACCGACCCTGTCGATGGGCGAGTGGCGGCGGACCTGGTCGTCGTCGGAGGTGGCTACACGGGCCTCTGGACGGCGTTGCGAGCGCGCGAACGCTATCCCGATCTCGACGTGGTCCTGCTCGAGGCAGGGGAGTGCGGCTGGCAGGGCTCGGGGCGCAACGGAGGCTTCGCCTCGGCGTCCTTGACCCACGGGTTCGGAAACGGCCTGGCCCGCTGGCCCGACGACCTGGCTCGGCTCGACCGACTGGGCAGGGAGAACCTCGACGCGATCGAGGCCACCGTGGCGGCCCACGACATCGACTGCCACTTCGAGCGCACCGGCGAGCTCGACGTGGCCACGGCACCCCACCAGGTGGAGGAGCTGGGCGAGGCCGCCGCTGCGATGGCCGAGCACGGTCACGACGTGGAGCTGCTCGATGCCGCGGCCACGCGGGCGCTGGTCGATTCCCCGACGTACCTCGGCGGGCTGCTGGACCGCGGCGACGTGGCGCTGGTGGAGCCGGCGCGGCTCGCATGGGGGCTACGGCAGGCCTGTCTGGACTCCGGGGTGCGGATCTTCGAGCAGACCCACGTGCGCGAGCTGCGCGATGACGGTCGCGCGGTCGAGCTGACCACCACTCACGGCGTCGTCCGTGGGCTGCGCGTTGCGCTCGCGACCAACGGCTTCCCGCCCCTCCTGCGTCGGCTCCGCCTGATGACGGTCCCCGTCTACGACCACGTGCTGGCGACCGAGCCGCTCTCGGCGGCACAGCTGGCCTCGGTCGGCTGGGCCGGGCGCCAGGGGGTCGGCGACTCGGCGAACCTGTTCCACTACTACCGGCTGACCCGCGACAACCGGATCCTCTGGGGCGGGTATGACGCGGTCTACCACTACGGCAGCCGGATCGGCGCAGCCCTGGAGCAGAGTGAGCGCACCCACCCGTTGCTCGCCCAGCAGTTCTTCGAGACCTTTCCCCAGCTGGAGGGGGTGCGCTTCACCCATCGGTGGGGTGGGGTGATCGACACGTGCACGCGGTTCACCGCCTTCTTCGGCACGGCGTACGCCGACCGGGTCGCCTACGCGATGGGCTACACCGGCCTCGGCGTCGGGGCCTCGCGCTTCGGCGCCGAGGTGATGCTGGACCTGTTGCACCAGGAGGACACCGAGCGCACGCGGCTGCCGATGGTGCGCGAGACGCCGCTGCCGTTCCCCCCGGAGCCCGCCCGCTCGCTGGGCATCAACCTGACCCGATGGTCGCTCGCGCAGGCCGACGCCCGTGCGGGCCGCCGCAACGTCTGGCTGCGGGCCCTGGACCGCCTCGGACTGGGCTTCGACTCCTGACCCGCTCGACGGCTCGCTCCGGCCAGCCGGGGCCGGATCGTCAGAGCAGGGACCACGCCTTGTCGAGGACGACGCGCAGGATCTGCTCCATCTCGTCGAAGTGCGCCTGGTCACAGATCAGCGGGGGAGCGAGCTGGACCACCGGGTCGCCACGATCGTCCGCCCGGCAGTAGAGCCCCGCGTCGTACAGCGCCTTGGACAGGAAGCCTCGCAGCAGCCGCTCCGACTCGTCGTCGTTGAAGGTCTCCTTGGTGGCCTTGTCCTTGACCAGCTCGATCCCGTAGAAGTAGCCGTCGCCGCGAACGTCGCCGACGATCGGCAGGTCGAGGAGCCGCTCCAGCGTGGCCCGGAACGCCCCCTCGTTCGCCCGGACGTGCTCGTTGATCTTCTCGTTCTCGAAGACGTCGAGGTTGGCGTTGGCCACAGCGCAGGAGACCGGGTGCCCACCGAAGGTGTAGCCGTGCAGGAACGAGTGGTGTCCCTGGAGGAACGGCTCCATCAGCCGGTCGCTGGCGATCATCGCCCCGAGCGGGGAGTAGCCCGAGGTCAGGCCCTTGGCGCAGGTGATGATGTCGGGCTGGTAGCCGTAGCGCTCGGCGCCGAACATGTGCCCGAGCCGGCCGAACGCGCAGATCACCTCGTCGCTGACCAGCAGGACGTCGTACTCGTCGCAGATCTCGCGGACCCGTTGGAAGTAGCCGGGGGGCGGCGGGAAGCAGCCACCGGAGTTCTGCACCGGCTCCAAGAACACGGCCGCGACCGTGTCGGGGCCCTCGAACTCGATGGCCTCGGCGATCCGGTCGGCGGCCCAGCGACCGAAGGCCGCCTCGTCGTCAGCGTGCTCCGGTGCTCGGTAGAAGTTCGTGTTCGGAACCCGGAACGTCGAGGGCACCAACGGCTCGAAGGGCGCCTTCATGTCGGGGATCCCGGTGATCGACAGTGCGCCCTGAGGGGTCCCGTGGTAGGCGATCGCCCTGCTGATCACCTTGTGCTTGGTGGGCCTGCCGGTCAGCTTGAAGTAGGCCTTGGCGAGCTTCCAGGCGGACTCGACTGCCTCGCCGCCGCCGGTGGTGAAGAAGATGCGGTTGAGGTCCCCGGGCGCGTACGACGCGATGCGCTCGGCCAGCTCGATGGCCTGCGGGTGCGCATAGGACCAGAGCGGGTGGAAGGCGAGGGAGGCGGCCTGCTTCGCCGCGGCATCGGCCAGCTCGGTCCGCCCGTGGCCGAGCTGGTTGACGAAGAGCCCCGCGAGCCCGTCGAGATAGCGGCGGCCCTGGGCGTCGTAGATGTAGGCGCCCTCGCCACGCACGATCACCGGCATCTCGCCCTCTTCGTAGACCGAGTGCCGTGAGAAGTGCAGCCACAAGTGGTCCCGCGCGGCCGCCTGGAGCCGCTGGTGATCCTGGGCGCTCATCACCTGGTCGTTCATCAAACCTCGCTCGTTGCTGGTGTCGTTCGCCCATCGTGCCCGGTTGTAGGGACGCAAGCAAGTGAATCCGTGGTGAATTGGCTTGAGGATTGCGGAATCCGTTGCTCTTCCGCCCAACGACTGCGGCTGGTAGGAATCTGTCATGACTCGTTACGGCGCCCAGTTCGGGCCCGACATCACGTTCCTGGGCGTCGACCCCGCCGACCTCGATGACCGCGCGTCCTATGCCGACGCCGACGTCGTGGTGGTCGGTGCGCCCTTCGACGGCGGCACATCCAATCGGCCGGGCACTCGCTTCGGACCCTCGGCGATCCGACAGACCGACTACCTGGCCCAGGACGGCTCGCGCCCCCACCTGGCGCTCCGGGTCGACGGCCTGCAGGACATCCGCGTGGTCGACGTCGGTGACGTGGAGATGCCGCCCGGGGAGATCGAGCGTTCGCTCCAGGCCCTCGAGGAGGCCGTGTACGCCGTGGCGTCCGCGGGCGCGGTGCCGCTGGTGCTGGGGGGCGACCACTCGATCGCCCTCCCGGACGCGACCGGCGTGGCGCGGCACCTCGGCTTCGGGCGGGTCTCGATGATCCACTTCGACGCGCACGCCGACACCGGGGACATCGAGTTCGGCTCGCTCTACGGTCACGGTCAGCCGATGCGGCGGCTGATCGAGTCAGGTGCGCTCAGGGGTGACCGTTTCCTCCAGATGGGGCTACGCGGCTATTGGCCCGGCCCGGAGACCCTGTCCTGGATGGCCGAGCAGCAGATGCGTTCCTACGAGATGACCGAGATCGGGGCGCGGGGGCTGCCCGCGTGCCTCGACGAGGCGTTCGAGATCGCGCTCGACGAGTGCGACGCGGTGTTCCTCTCGGTCGACATCGACGTCTGTGACCCCGGCCATGCCCCCGGCACGGGAACGCCGGAACCCGGGGGCCTGTCCTCGCGGGAGCTGCTGGACGCGGTGCGCCGGATCTGCATCGAGCTACCGGTCGCGGGGATCGACGTGGTCGAGGTGGCCCCGCCCTACGACCACGCCGAGATCACGGCCTACCTCGCCAACCGGGTGTGCCTGGAGGCGCTCTCGGGACTGGCCGTCCGCAAGCACGGGATCTCGCACGATCCGGCCGGGCCGCTGCTCGAGGGCCGGTGACCAGGACGTCCCCGACGGGCCCGGTGACGGTGCTCCGGCACGGGTCGGTCTTCGACGGGCATCGCCACCGCGCCGGCTTCGGCGTCGTGCTCCGTGGCGACCGGGTCGAGGCGGTGCTGCCCGAGGCCGACCTCCCGACCGCGGCTGCCGTGGTCGATCTGGGCGGCGGCCTGGTCGCGCCGGGCTTCGTCGACGCCCATGTGCACGCCGTCCAGGGCGGCCTCGAGCGGATCCGCTGCGATCTCTCCTCCCTCCGCACGCGCGAGGACTATGTCGCCGCGGTGGCGGCCTACGCCGCGGCCAACCCCCAGCTGCCCTGGATCCTGGGCGGCGGTTGGGCGATGGCGGCGTTCCCCGGTGGGACGCCGACGGCCGCCGACCTGGATGCCGTGGTGCCGGACCGTCCGGTCTTCCTGCCGAACCGTGACCACCACGGCGCCTGGGTGAACAGCCGGGCGCTCCAGCTCGCCGGGCTGGACGCCGGCACCCCCGACCCGCCGGACGGGCGGATCGAGCGTGAGCCGGACGGCAGCCCCACCGGGACGCTCCACGAGGGTGCGATGGCCCTCGTGGTCCGGCATCTCCCGGTCACCGACCCGGGCGAGTACTACGAGGCGCTCCTGGCCGGGCAGGCCCACCTGCACTCCGTCGGGGTCACCGGCTGGCAGGACGCCATCCTCGGCGCCTACGCCGGGATGGACGACGCCTCGGATACCTACCTGCGTGCTGCCGTGTCCGGGGACCTCAGCGCCACCGTGGTCGGGGCGCTGTGGTGGGACCGTGACCGCGGAGCAGAGCAGGTCGCCGAGCTGGTCGAGCGGCGCACGACCTACACCCGCGGGCGGCTGCGCGCGACCAGCATCAAGGTGATGCAGGACGGTGTCGCCGAGAACGGGACGGCCGCCATGGGAGCGCCGTACCTCGACCGGTGCGGACACCCGACGGGCAACAGCGGCCACTCGTTCATCGACGGCCTCGAGCTACGGGAGCATGTCTCCGCGCTGGCGGCCGAGGGCTTCCAGGTGCATGTGCACGCGATCGGCGACCGCGGGGTACGGGAGTCGCTGGACGCCTTCGCGGTAGCCCGCGAGCGGCGTCCGGGCGTTGACCTGCGTCACCACATCGCCCACCTGCAGCTGGTCCACCCCGAGGACGTCCGGCGCTTCGCGGCGCTCGACGTCACGGCCAACATGCAGGCGCTGTGGGCGTGCTGGGATGACCAGATGGCCGACCTCGTGGTGCCCTTCCTGGGTGAGGAGAGGGCCGGGTGGCAGTACCCGTTCGGCGCACTGCACCGCGCGGGGGCGCGGCTGGCTGCCGGCAGCGACTGGCCGGTCTCCTCTCCCGACCCGCTCGCGGCGCTTCACGTGGCGGTGAACCGGTGGGCGTACGGCGAGCCCGGACGCGGGGGGAGTGAGGCCTTCCTGCCCGAGCAGGCGCTCGACCTGACGACCGCGTTCGCGGCGTACACCTCGGGCTCGGCCCGGATCTGCCACCGTGACCGCGCCGGGGTGCTCGAGGCGGATGCCGAGGCCGATCTGGTCGTCCTGGACCGCGACCCCTTCGCCGGGCCGGTCGAGGAGGTCGGCGCGGCGACGGTGCGGTCGACGTGGGTCGGCGGGGTCCCGGTCTTCGAGGCGGGCTGAGACAGCGACAGGGTCAGCTGACCGTCTCGGGATCTGCGAGGGCGTCCTCGGGGTGACGCTTCAGGTAGCGGGCGACGTCGTCCTTCGCGAAGGCGCGCCACAACTTCCGGTCGAGCGTGATCGGGGCTTGCCGTTGAGCCGCCAGCCGTAGAAGCCGACCGCGCCCACGGAGACGACGACGACGGTCAGCAGCACCGCAGTCCATCGGCGGTGCCGCCCACGCCAGGTCCACACCGCGGCGACGAGCAGCGCGACCAGACCGGCCACGAGGGCGTACGCCGCGAGCCTGAGGTCGTGCTGCATCAACCACCACAACCCCGCGCCGCCCGCGACGAGCGCGACCACGCCGACCAGCGATCCACCACGGCGCATGGGGGCCCTCCTTCCACCGGGGTCAATCCTGGCCGATGGCCGGTAACGACGGAATCTCGCCTCGCACACGGCGTAGGACTAGGAATTCGTCGGCTTCGGCGGCCCACCCCTACAGAATCAGTCGTGGCACGGATAGTCTCGCCGTAGACGTCGGGGCCGGCCGTGTCGCGCTGGCCCCCGGAGCGAATCAGGAGTGGATGGATGGCCGACCAGGTGTTCCGAAACGTGATCAACGGCGAGCTCGTCGACGCGGTGTCGGGCAGGACCTATGACGTGATCGACCCCACGACCGGGGAGGTGTACGCGCAGGCTCAGCATTCCGAGGCCGAGGATGTCGACCGCGCCTTCACCGCGGCCTCGGCAGCCTTCGAGAGCTGGGGGGAGACCACACCGGCGGCCCGCCAGCTGGCCATGCTCAAGATCGCCGACAAGCTGGAGGAGCGCACCGACGACTTCGTCCGCGCGGAGTCCAAGGACACCGGCAAGCCGCTCGGCTTCACCACCACCGAGGAGATCCCGCCCGCGGTGGACCAGCTGCGGTTCTTCGCCGGTGCCGCGCGGGTGCTCGAAGGCAAGTCGGCCGGAGAGTACCTGACCGACCACACCTCGATGATCCGCCGAGAGCCGATCGGTGTGGTGGCCCAGGTGACCCCCTGGAACTACCCGCTGATGATGATGATCTGGAAGATCGCGCCCGCCTTGGCCGCGGGCAACACGCTCGTCCTCAAGCCGAGCGACACCACGCCGGCGTCGTCGGTGCTGCTGGCCGAGCTGTGCCAGGAGTTCCTGCCGCCCGGCGTGCTCAACGTCGTCACCGGCGACAGGGATACCGGTCGCGCGCTCGTGGAGCACCCGATCCCGCAGTTGGTGGCGATCACCGGCTCGGTGCGCGCGGGCATGCAGGTGGCGGGGTCGGCCGCCGCCCAGCTCAAGCGCTCTCACCTCGAGCTCGGCGGCAAGGCGCCGGTGATCGTCTTCGATGACGCCGACATCGCGGCCGCCGCCGAGGGCATCGCCGGGGCCGGATACTTCAACGCCGGCCAGGACTGCACCGCAGCCACCCGCGTGCTGGCCGGACCGGGGGTCCACGACGAGTTCGTCGCGGCCATCACCGAGCAGGCACGCAGCACCAAGACCGGAATGCCCGACGACGAGGACGTGCTCTACGGGCCGCTCAACAACGCCAACCAGCTCGCCCACGTCTCGGGCATGGTCGACCGGCTGCCCGACCACGCCACCGTGGACGCCGGCGGAAGGCAACAGGGGGAGCGAGGCTACTTCTACGAGCCGACCGTGCTCTCCGGGCTGCGCCAGGACGACGAGCAGATCCAGACCGAGATCTTCGGGCCGGTGATCACCGTGCAGCGGTTCAGCGACGAGGCCGAAGCGCTGACCTGGGCCAACGGCGTCGAGTACGGTCTGGCGTCGTCGGTGTGGACCAAGGACCACGGTCGCGCGATGCGGATGGCCAAGCGGCTGGACTTCGGTGCGGTGTGGATCAACACTCACATCCCGATCGTGGCGGAGATGCCGCACGGTGGCTTCAAGCGCTCCGGCTACGGCAAGGATCTGTCGATGTACGGGCTGGAGGACTACACGCGCGTCAAGCACGTGATGTCCTACATCGGCGAGTGAGCTGATGCGCATCCTTCTCGTCGGCGCCGGAGGCGTCGGCTCGGCGTTCGCTGCGATCGCGCAACGGCGGGACTTCTTCGAGACCATCGTGATCGCTGACTACGCCGCGTCTCGCGCCGAGAGCTCTGCCGCCTCCGACGACCGCTTCGTCGGCGCCCAGCTCGACGCCTCCCAGGCGTCGGCGGTGACCGCCTTGTGCCTCGAGCACGGCATCACGCACGTGATGAACGCCGTGGACCCGATCTTCAACATGTCGATCTTCGAGGGTGCGTTCGCGGCCGGTGCCGACTACCTCGACATGGCGATGTCGCTCTCGCGGCCGCACCCGGAGGCGCCGTACTCCCAGACGGGGGTGAAGCTGGGTGACGAGCAGTTCGCCGTTGCGGAGCAGTGGGCCGAGGCGGGGCGACTCGCCCTGGTCGGTATGGGGGTGGAGCCCGGCCTCTCCGACGTGTTCGCGAGGTACGCCGCGGACCACCTCTTCACCGAGATCGACGAGCTCGGCACCCGCGACGGCGCCAACCTGGTTGTGACCGACGACGAGGGCAACGAGATCTTCGCGCCGTCGTTCTCGATGTGGACCACCATCGAGGAGTGCCTGAACCCGCCGGTGATCTGGGAGAAGGACCGAGGCTGGTTCACCACCCCGCCCTTCAGCGAGCCCGAGGTCTTCGACTTCCCCGAGGGGATCGGGCCGGTGGAGTGCGTGAACGTGGAGCACGAGGAAGTCCTGCTGATGCCCCGCTGGGTCGACTGCCGGCGGGCGACGTTCAAGTACGGCCTGGGCGATGAGTTCATCAACATCTTGAAGGTGCTGCACACGCTGGGACTCGACCGGACCGACCCGGTGCGTGTGAAGGGCGTGGAGGTGAGTCCCCGCGACGTGGTGGCGGCGGTGCTGCCCGACCCGGCGACCGTAGGCCCCCAGATGAGGGGCAAGACCTGCGCCGGGCTGTGGGTGACCGGTCGTGGCAAGGACGGGGAGCCGCGGTCGACGTACCTCTATCACGTGGTCGACAACGAGGTGACGATGGCGGAGTACGGGCACCAGTGCGTCGTGTGGCAGACCGCGATCAACCCCGTCGTCGCGCTCGAGCTGCTTGCCCGGGGGACCTGGTCCGGCGCCGGCATCCTCGGCCCGGAGGCCTTCGACGCCGTACCCTTCCTCGACCTCCTCACCGAGTACGGCTCTCCCTGGGGGATGCAGGACCGCCCACCCGTCGTGAACTGACGGGTTGTACACAGGCCGCCTGTGCGCAACCCGTCAGTTCACGACGGGTCGGCGTCAGGCGGTGGCGTCGAAGGCCTCGGCGACCACGTCGAAGGCCTCCTGGAGCAGTTCGTCGGAGATGGACAGCGGGGGCAGGAAGCGGAAGACGTTGCCCCAGGTTCCGCAGGTGAGGGTGACGACTCCGGCCTGGTGGCAGAAGGAGTTCACCGCCGCGGCCCGGGCGGCGTCGGGAGTGACGGTGCCGGGCTCGCAGAGCTCGATCGCCATCATCGCGCCGCGCCCGCGGATGTCGCCGATCACCGGGTGCTTCCTGGCGAGGTCGCGCAGCCGACCGGCCATCAGCCCGCCGATCTCGCGAGCCCGGCCCGCGAGGTCGTGCTCCTCCATCGTCGCGATGGACCCGAGCCCGGCGGCACAGGCCACGGGGTTGCCGCCGTAGGTCCCGCCGAGGCCGCCGATGTGAACCGAGTCCATGATCTCGGCGCGTCCGGTGACGCCGGCCAGGGGCAGGCCACCGGCGATGCCCTTGGCGGTCGTCACCAGGTCGGGGACGACGCCCTCGTGGTCGCAGGCGAACCAGTCGCCGGTCCGGCAGAACCCCGACTGGATCTCGTCGGCGACGAAGACGATCCCGTTGGCCGCGGCCCAGGCGGCGATGGCCGGCAGGAAGCCATCAGCCGGCGCGATGAAGCCGCCCTCGCCCTGGATGGGCTCGATCACGATCGCGGCAAGGTTGGAGCCGCCGACCTGCTTGTCGAGCACGTCGATCGCGCGAGCCGCCGCCTCCGGCCCAGAGAGCCCGTCGCGGAACGGGTAGGACATCGGTGCCCGGTAGACCTCGCCGGCGAACGGCCCGAAGCGGTGCTTGTAGGGCATGTTCTTGGCGGTCATCGCCATCGTCAGGTTGGTCCGCCCGTGGTAGGCGTGGTCGAAGACCGCCACCGCGTCTCGCCCGGTGTAGGAGCGGGCGATCTTCACTGCGTTCTCGACCGCTTCGGCGCCTGAGTTGAACAGCGCTGACTTCTTCGCGTGGTCACCGGGCGTGAGCCGTGCCAGCGCCTCGCACACGTCGACGTAGCCGTCGTACGGCGTGACCATGAAGCAGGTGTGCGTGAAGGCCGCCACCTGCTCCTGGACGCGTCGCACCACCTCGGGGGCCGCGTTGCCGACCGACACGACCGCGATGCCCGAGCCGAGGTCGATCAGCGAGTTGCCGTCGACGTCGACGAGAACGCCGCCGCCCGCGGCGGTGACGAACACGGGCAGGGTGGTGCCCACCCCGTCGGCGACGTGCGTCTTCTTGCGATCCAGGCGCGCAGAAGACTCGGGTCCGGGGATCGCGGTGACGAGGCGGCGTTCCTGGGGCAGGCTGGGCCCACCGATGGCTGTGTCGGTCATGTTCGACAGCCTAGGGCTGCATCACCTCCGGCTTCCACTGCCGTCGTGAGGCGAGCCTTCGAAAACGGTTGAGACTGTCAGGCGGCGACGACGAGCAGGGCGGTCGGCTCGACCCCCACCGACACCCGGTCGCCCGGGCGGAGCCGGATCGCCAGCGAGCTGGCGATCTGGGCCATCACCTCGTCGCCCGTGTCGAGCATGCAATAGACGCGCGAGATCGGACCCAGGAAGTTCACCGACACCACGGTGCCGTTGCCGGGAGCGGCCTCCGAGACGGTGATCGACTCCGGCCTGACCAGCGCCAGTCCGGCGCCGGACTCCAGCGACCCCTCGATCGTTGGGACCTGCTGGTCCAGCACGCGCGCGGTGCCGTCGACGACCTGGGCGGGGAGCTTGTTGTTGAGCCCGACGAACTCCGCCACGAACCTGGTGGCCGGGGCGGCATACAGGTCCGCGGGTGCGGCGATCTGGTCCAGCCGGCCCTGGTTCATCACACCGACCCGATCGGCGACCGCCAAGGCCTCCTCCTGGTCGTGCGTGACGAACAGGGTGGTCGTCCCTACCTCGAGCTGGACCCTCCGGATCTCATCGCGCAACTGCACCCTCACCTTGGCGTCCAGGGCCGACAACGGCTCGTCGAGCAGCAGCACCGACGGCTCGATCGCCAGTGCTCGGGCGAGGGCGACGCGTTGCTGCTGGCCGCCCGACAACTGGTGGGCATAGCGCGCGCTGTGCTCGGTGAGCCCGACGAGCTCGAGCACCTCGTTCGCCCGGCCGAGCCGCGACGCCTTGGCACGGCCCCGCATCTTCAGCCCGAAGGCCACGTTGTCGCGCACGGTCATGTGGGGGAACAAGCTGTAGGCCTGGAAGACCATGCCCATGTCTCGCTTGCTCGCGGGGACGCCGGTCACATCCCTACCGCCGACCGTCACGGTCCCGGAGGTCGGCTGGTCCAGCCCGGCGAGGATGCGCAGTGCCGTGGTCTTGCCGCAGCCGGACGGCCCGAGCAGCGCCACCAGCTCCCCTGGCGCGATCTCGAGGTCCAGCCCGTCGAGCGCCCGCACCGGGCCGTAGACCCGGGTGAGCGCGCTCAGCCCGACGGCGAGACCGTTGCTCGGCCCGTCCGGTGGGGTCGTCGTGGAAGTCACGAGGTGCCTTTCTGAGTACGTCGCCCGCCGCCGAACGAGGACAGCGCGAGGAGCAGGAAGGAGGCGAACAGGATCGAGGCCAGCGCCGCGGCCACCGCCGTACGTGCGTCGACCTTGTAGATCGCGGCGATCTGGACGGGAAGGGTCGTGTAGTTGAGCAGCGAGGAGAAGGTGTACTCGCCGAGGACCAGCGCAACGGAGACGAACGCGCCGGACAGCACCCCGGACACGATGTTCGGCAGCACGATCCGGGCGAACACGGTCAACCATCCCGCGCCGAGCGACCTCGCCGCCTCCGACAGGGTGCGCAGGTCGATGGCCGACAGGGCCGCGTCGATCGACCGGTAACAGAACGGCAGCACGAGTACGACGTAGGGGAACGTCAGCGCGAGCGGGGTGTCGCCGACGAAGTAGGTCACCCACAGCATCACGTTCTTGATCCCCACCACGATCACCAGCGCGGGGATGGTCAGCGGCAACAGGCACAGGACCTCGATCAGCCGCGAGGCACGCGGCACGCGGAGCCGTACCCAGATCATGGTGGGCACCAGGAGCAGCACCATCAAGATGACGGTCAGCAGCGCCAGCAGCAGCGAGGTGACGATGGCGTTGCGGAGCGACTCGTCGGTGACCAGGTTCACCCAGCCCTGGCCCGTGCGGCCCTCCTGGCTGCCGGGTCGCCGGGTGCTGAAGTCGAGCATCGCCAGCAGGGGGATCGCGAAGAATGCCCCGAACAGGGCCAGCATGACCCAACGGAACGTGCGGAACCCGATGGAGGGCTTCACTGCATCCACCTCGCGGTCCGCTTGAGCAGCCAGTTGTAGCCGGCCATCACCACGGCGACGACGGCGATCATCTCCAGCGCGAGCGCGAAAGCGAGGTTCTGCTGCCCCAACAGCACCTCGCTGGTCAGTGCCGACCTGATCAGCAAGGGAGTGATGGGGCTGCCCTGGCTGACCAGGATCGCTGCGGTGGCGTACGCCGCGAACGAGTTCGCGAACAGCAGCAGTGCCGACCCCAGGAAGGCCGGGGTGAGCAGTGGCACCGCCACCTCACGCCAGTAGCGCCAGGTCGAGGCACCCAGGTTGACCGCGGCTTCTCGCCACTGCGGTCGTAGGCCTTCCAGGGCCGGCACGAACACGATGACCATCATCGGGATCTGGAAGTAGGTGTAGACGAGGATCAGGCCGGGGAGGGCGAACAGCCACCCGGTGCCGAAGATGTTGACGCCGGTCCACGACATCAGCGCGGTCGTCACGATGCCCGCCGGCCCGACGGTCGCGATGAACGCGAAGGCCAGCGTGACCCCACCGAACTGCGCGAGCACGCCGCTGACCGAGACCGTGACCCGGCGGAGCAGCCCGTTCGGGTTGCCGACCACCACCAGGTAGGCGAGCAGCGCTCCGAAGGTCGCACCGATGACCGCGGTGGAGGCCGACAGCACCACGCTCTTCCACAGCGCGTTGAGGGCTGCCTCGCTGCCCAGGGCCCGGATGTTGCCCAGGGTGAAGCCGGCGTCCCCCTGGAACGCCCCGACGCACACGGTGACCGTCGGGACGACCAGGAAGATCGTCACAAACGCGAGAAACGGCAGCAGCGCCAGGGACGGACCGATGGAGAACCATCGGCCCGACCCTCGCGCCGTCGCGTCAGCCACGGCGCGTCGTCCTCAGCTGATGACCTTCGACCAGTTGTCGGCCAGGTACGACGCGGCCTTCTCGGTCTGGTCGACCGTAGGTACGACCGCCGTCCCCTCGACCGTGGGGAGCGCGCCCCACAACGTCTCGTCGATCGTGCCGGCCTCAGCCATCGCGACACCGCGCACCGGGCGGGCACCGCCCTTGAGCCACAGGTTCTGGCCCTCGTCGCTGAAGAGGAACTCCTGCCACAGGCGCGCGGCAGCCGGATGCGGGGCGTCAGCGCTGATGGCCTGGTAGTAGTAGCCGGCCACGACAGCCTCTGCCGGTACGACGGTCTTCCAGGTGTCGACGTTCTTCGCCGCGGCGGCGCCGAGGTAGTCCCAGTCGATGACGACCGGCGTGGTGCCGGACTCGATCGTCGTGGAGTCGGGATCGACGGGTAGGAAGTTCCCCTCCTTCTTCAGCTCACCGAAGAAGTCGACGCCGGGGGCGATGTCGTCGGCCGACCCGCCGGTGGCGAGCGCCGCCATCATGACCCCGCTGAATGCGGCGCCCGACTGGGTCGGATCGCCGTTGAGGGCAACCTTGCCCTTGAACTCCGGGCCGAGCAGGTCGACCACCGCGGTGACGTCTGGAACCTTGGCCGAGTCGTACCCGATGGCCATGTAGCCCCCGTAGTCGTTGACCCACAAACCGTCCGACTCCTTGAAGTCAGCGGGGATGTCTTCCCAGGTGAGCACCTGGTACGGCGCGTACATGTCGAGGTTCGCGAGCGCGACTGCCTGTCCGAGGTCGAAGACGTCCGGGGCCCGATCGGTGCCGGCCAGCTGCTCGGCGGCGTTGATCTCGTCCTGGCTGGCGGCAGTGGGCTGGGCCGAGTTGACCTTGATGTCGTACTTCGTCGAGAAGGCATCGATGATCTCGCCGTAGTTCGCCCAGTCGGGCGGGAGGGCGATGACGTTGAGCTCGCCCTCGGCCTGAGCGGCTTCGATGAGGCCATCGATGTCACCGAAGTCTGCCGCCGAGGTCGCCTCGGCGGCGTTGACTCCGGAGTCCGGGGTGACGGGGGGGTTGTCGTCGGCCGGTGGGGCGCAGGCCGCGAGCACCATGGCCGAGGCGGCGGCGACGACACCGAGCGTCGCGAGTCGCGTGTGTTTCATGACAAGCCTTTCAGTGGGACAACAGGTGTCCCGAGCCAGGCGGCGGGATCCGTCGCTCTCTTCGCAACGTAGCCCATGTGAAAGTGACCGGCGAGGGCTGAACGGTGACTATCTGGTCACGCTCTGGTCCACCTGGCGTTCAATCAGGTGGATTCCCGCATGGCGAAACCGCGCAGCGCTCACGGCGCCCGCTGGACGCGAGATCCTCGCCGGGCGGTGGACGGCGCGACGCAGCGACGGCAAGGTGGGCGCATGGGTGACTACCGCACGGCGTACGACCGCTCGATCGTCGACCCCGAGGGCTTCTGGGGCGAGGCGGCGGCGCTGGTCGACTGGATCAAGAAGCCGCGGCGGGTCCTGGACGCTGCCCGCCCGCCGTTCTACCGATGGTTCCCCGACGCCACCCTCAACACCTGCTACAACGCCCTCGACCGACATGTCGCGAAGGGCGCCGGCGACCGACTGGCCCTGATCTACGACTCGGCGGTCACCCAGACCAAGCAGACCTTCACCTACTCCCGCCTGTTGGAGGAGGTCGCCGCGTTCGCGGGCGCGCTGCGTGCCCTCGGGGTCGCCCAGGGAGACCGGGTCGTCATCTACATGCCGATGATCCCGGAGGCGGTGGTCGCGATGCTGGCGTGTGCCCGCATCGGTGCCGTCCACTCCGTGGTGTTCGGTGGGTTCGCGCCTCAGGAGCTCGCGGTGCGCATCGACGACGCCCGGCCCACGGCGATCGTCTCCGCGAGCTGTGGCATCGAGCCGACCCGGGTCGTGGAGTACAAGCCGTTCCTCGACAAGGCGCTCGAGCTGGCCGAGCACCAGCCGTCGGCCGTGGTCATCAAGCAGCGCCCGCAGGCCGAGGCGTCCCTGGTCGAGGGTCGTGACGTCGACTGGGACGTCGCGATGCGGGTCGGCCGTCAGGAGCCGGCCGAGTGCGTCGAGGTCTCGGCCACCGACCCGCTCTACGTGCTCTACACCTCGGGCACCACCGGGAAGCCCAAGGGCATCGTCCGGGACAACGGGGGGCATGCTGTGGCGATGGCGTGGTCCCTGCCGAACATCTACGGCAGCGGAGCAGGAGACGTCTGGTGGGCGGCCTCCGACGTGGGCTGGGTCGTGGGCCACTCCTACATCGTCTACAGTCCGCTGATCAACGGCGCCACCACCGTGCTCTACGAGGGCAAGCCGGTGGGGACCCCGGACGCCGGAGCCTTCTGGCGCGTCATCGCGGAGTACGGCGTGACCGGGCTCTTCACCGCACCCACCGCCATCCGAGCGATCAAGAAGGAGGATCCCGAGGGGGCGCTGATCGCGGACCACGACCTCTCGTCGCTGCGGACCCTGTTCCTCGCAGGGGAGCGGCTCGACCCCGACACCTACCACTGGTCGACCGACCAGCTCGGGGTGCCGGTGGTCGACAACTGGTGGCAGACCGAGACCGGCTGGCCGATCGCAGCCAACCTGCGCGGGCTGGAGCCGATGCCGATCAAGGCAGGCTCGCCGTCGGTCCCGGTGCCGGGGTACGCCGTCCGGGTGCTCGACGAGCACGGCGTCGAAGTGCCGGCCGAGACCGAGGGTGCGATCTGTCTCAAGCTGCCGCTGCCGCCCGGGACGCTGCCGACCCTGTGGGGTGACGACAACCGGTACGTCGCGTCGTACCTCTCGGCCTACGACGGCTACTACCTCTCCGGCGACGGCGGGTATGTCGACGCCGACGGGTACCTCTACGTGATGGGTCGCACCGACGACGTCATCAATGTGGCCGGGCACCGGTTGTCCACCGGCGGCATGGAGGCGGTGATCGCGCAGCACCCGGCGGTGGCCGAGTGCGCGGTGATCGGTGTCGCCGACACGCTGAAGGGGCAGCAGCCGCGCGGGTTCGTGGTGCTGAAGGCCGGCGTGGTCGCCGACCCCGACCAGATCCGAGACGACTTGGTGCGGATGGTCCGCGAGGAGATCGGCGCCGTGGCCTCGTTCAAGGACGTCACGGTCGTGGGCGGCCTGCCGAAGACCCGCTCGGGCAAGATCCTCCGCAAGACGATGCGCGAGATCGCGGACGGCAAGGACTCCCCGGTCCCGTCCACGATTGAGGACGAGTCCGTCCTCGACACGCTTCGTCCGGCGTTGCGCCCCGACGCCTGACCGCTGTGGGTCGTCGCAGTTTCATCACGGTATGCAGGCCAAGTCACGGTTCCCATGCCGCGTACGCCGTGGGAAGCGGAGGCTGACCTGCATACCGTGATGAAGCGACGGGTCCCTCGCCGCGCCCGGCCGGGCTGACAGGATGGGGCCGTGAGGCGACGTGACGTGGTGGTCCTCGGATCGACGGGCTCGATAGGGACCCAGGCCCTGGACCTGGTGCGCCGCAACCCGGACCGGTTCCGTGTCGTCGCCTTGAGCGCAGGTGGAAGTCAACCCGAACTGTTCGAGAAGCAGGTGGCCGAGTTCTCCCCGGCGTACGACGGCCTCGGCGAGCATGCCTCCGTGGAAGCCGCGGGCCTCGACTGCGACGTGGTGCTCAACGGCATCACCGGTGCCGTCGGACTTCGCCCGACCCTGGCTGCCCTCGAGGCGGGGAACATCGTCGCCCTGGCGAACAAGGAGTCGCTGATCATCGGTGGCCCGCTGGTCACGCGGCACGCTGCGCCCGGCCAGATCGTCCCCGTGGACTCCGAGCACTCCGCGCTCGCCCAGTGCCTGCGAGGTGGCCGCCCCGACGAGGTGCGCCGGCTGGTGCTGACCGCGTCCGGTGGCCCGTTCCGTGGATGGGACCGGCAGCGGCTTCGTACCGTCACCCCGGACCAGGCCCTCAACCATCCGACCTGGTCGATGGGGCCGGTGATCACGGTGAACTCGGCGACCCTGGTCAACAAGGGGCTGGAGGTGATCGAGGCCCACCTGCTCTTCGGCCTGCCGTTCGACCGGATCGAGGTCGTGGTCCATCCGACCTCGGTGGTCCACTCGATGGTGGAGTTCGTCGACGGCTCGACCCTCGCGCAGGCCAGCCCGCCCACGATGATGATCCCGATCGCCCTCGGCCTCTCCTGGCCCGAGCGAATTCCCGAGTCCGGCCCCCCCGTGGACTGGACCACCGCGCAGACCTGGGAGTTCTTCCCGCTCGACGACGACGCCTTCCCCGCGGTCGCCTTGGCTCGCTCCGCAGGGGAGCGCGGCGGCACCTCTCCGGCGGTCTTCAACGCCGCCAACGAGGTCTGCGTGACGGCGTTCCTGGCCGGCGACCTGGCCTTCTCCGACATCGTTACGACGGTTGGCAGCGTGCTTTCGGCTCACGACGTACCCTGGACGGAGCAGCTCGCCGTCGACGACGTGCTGGCCGCTGACTCTTGGGCTCGCCACGAGGCCGCCCGCCTCATCCGACGGGAGAACCCCACCGCATGACCGCCCTGCTCTACACGCTGGGGGTGCTGGCCTTCTTCGTGGCCATCATGGTCTCGATCGGCCTCCACGAGGTCGGGCACATGATCCCGGCCAAGAAGTTCGGTGGCAAGGTCACCCAGTACTTCATCGGATTCGGGCCGACGGTCTGGAGCCGCCAGGCGGGGGAGACCGAGTACGGACTGAAGGCCTTCCCCCTCGGTGGCTACGTCAAGATCGTCGGGATGCTGCCCCCCGGGGCCGAGGAGCTCGGAACGCTCGAGCGGGGCGCCGACGGCACGACCGCACTGCGGGTGCGCAAGTCCAACACCGGCATGTTCACCCAGCTGATCTCCGACGCGCGAGCAGCCGAGTGGGAGACCATCTCGCCGGCCGACTCCGACCGGCTCTTCTACAAGATGCCGTGGTGGAAGAAGGTCATCGTGATGGCCGCCGGGCCGTCGGTGAACCTGCTCATCGCGCTCGTGGCCTTCACCGCTCTGTTCGCGACCTACGGCAACCCCGGCGACGTCCGCGCCGACCCGGTGGTGAACAGCGTCCTCGACTGCGTGGTCCCCTACGACGAGTCGGGTCGGGCGTGCACACCGGCCGACGAGGTCACTCCGGCCAAGAAGGCCGGCCTCCAGGCGGGTGACCGCTTCGTGGAGGTCAACGGCGTGCCGGTGACCTCGTGGGAGGAGCTCCAGCAGCAGATCCGCGCCAACGAGAACGGCGAGGCCCTGATGACCGTCGAACGCGACGGCGAACTGGTCACCCTGTCCACCAACACCACGGTCACCGCGCTGCCGACCTCCCCGGACGACGAGGCGCTCACCGATGTCGGCTTCCTGGGCGTCGTCCCGGTCACCTACCTGGGCACCGGCGGGCCGATCTACACGATCGAGCAGATGGGCAGCATGACCGTCTCGACGGTCCAGGCCCTGGCCACCCTGCCCGCCAAGGTCTGGGGCGTGGCCAAGGCGATCGTGGGAGTCGAGCCGCGCGCCCAGGACAGCCCGGTCAGCATCGTCGGCGGCGGGCGCATCGCGGGTGAGACCGCCTCGCACGAGGGGCTGGCATCGGTCGACAAGATCGCGTTCCTGATCCTGCTGGTCGCCGGCTTCAACTTCTTCATCGGCCTGTTCAACTTCATCCCGCTGCTGCCGCTGGACGGCGGCCACATCGCGGGTGCCCTGTACGAGGCGGGGCGACGAGGTCTGGCGCGGCTGCGGCATCGACCCGACCCCGGGTACGTCGACGTGGCCAAGTTGCTACCCGTGGCGTACGTCGTGGGGTCGGCGCTGCTGGTCATGGGTCTCGTGCTGATCGTCGGCGACATCGTGGTTCCCGTGCACCTGTCGTCCTAGCGGACGACGCTGATCTGGCGCCGGTGGCGGGCCCGGGCGCCGGCCTGCGGAGGCGTGGGGCGAGAATCAAGTCACTCGACTGCTCGTCTGCCAGGGAAGGATCCGCATGAGAACCATTCAGCACTGGATCGGGGGAGGCCGCACGTCTGGGTCGGGTGACCGCACCGTGCCCGTGTACAACCCCGCCACCGGCGCCCCACAGGCCGAGCTGCCGCTCGGGTCCCCCGCTGACGTCGAGGCGGCCATCGCCGCAGCCTGGGACGCGTTCCCAGGGTGGTCGCAGAGCTCGGTCAGCGCACGCACCAAGGTGATGTTCGCCTTCCGGGAACTCGTCAACGCCCACGCGCACCGGATCGCCGAGGCGATCACCGACGAGCACGGCAAGGTGCTGTCGGACGCGCTGGGGGAGGTCCAGCGAGGGCTCGAGGTCGTCGAGTTCGCCTGCGGAATCCCGAGCCAGCTCAAAGGTGACTACTCCGACCAGGTCTCGACCGACGTGGACACCTTCTCGTTCCGCGAGCCGCTCGGCGTGGTGGCCGGGATCACGCCGTTCAACTTCCCCGCGATGGTCCCGATGTGGATGTTCCCCGTGGCCATCGCGTGCGGCAACACCTTCGTGCTGAAACCGAGCGAGCGGGACCCCTCGGCGTCCCTGATCCTCGCCGAGCTGTGGCAGGAGGCCGGCCTGCCCGACGGGGTTTTCAACGTCGTTCATGGCGACAAGGTCGCGGTGGACACCATCCTCGACTCACCGCGCGTGGCCGCCGTGTCCTTCGTCGGCTCCACGCCGATCGCCAAGTACATCCACGAGCGCGGGACCGCGAACGGCAAGCGCGTCCAGGCACTCGGCGGCGCGAAGAACCACGCGATCATCCTCCCGGATGCCGACGTCGAGTTCGCCGCCGACCACCTGGCCGCCGCTGCGTTCGGATCCGCCGGCGAGCGATGCATGGCGATCTCGGCCGCGGTGGCTGTCGGTTCCGCAGGAGACGCGATCGTCGAGGCCGTCAGCAGGCGCGCGCGCGAGGTCACGGTGGGTGCCGGCCGCGATGCCGCCAGCGAGATGGGCCCGGTGGTGACCAGGGAAGCCCAGCAGCGCATCCTCGGACTGATCGACACGGGCGAGAAGCAGGGTGCCGCCATCAAGGTGGACGGACGCGGCTACGTCGTCCCCGGCCACGAGGACGGGTTCTTCGTCGGCCCCACGGTCATCGACGAGGTCGGCACCGACATGGACGTCTACCGCCAGGAGATCTTCGGGCCCGTCCTCTCGGTCGTCAGATCCGACAGCGTCGACGACGCCATCGCGCTGGTCAACGCCAACCCCTACGGCAACGGCACCGCCATCTTCACCTCCTCGGGGGAGGCGGCCCGGCGCTTCCAGCGCGGTGTGCACGTCGGGATGATCGGGATCAACGTCCCGGTTCCCGTGCCGATGGCCTACTACTCGTTCGGGGGGTGGAAGGACTCGCTGTTCGGCGACAAACACATGCACGGACCCGAAGGGGTGAGCTTCTACACCCGCGCCAAGGTCGTGACCGCGCGCTGGCCACGTCGCGAGGAGGGCAGCGAAGCCAGTTTCCACTTCCCCACGGCCCGCTGACCCGGTCTCTGGTGAACCAGCCGGTACCGGCCCACCAGTAGCCTGAACCCCATGACGTCCATCGGTCTCGGCATGCCCGAGCTGCCCCCTCCCGTCCTTGCGCCGCGGCGACCGACCCGGCAGATCAAGGTGGGCAAGGTCGGGGTCGGGAGCGAGTCCCCGATCTCGGTGCAGTCGATGACGACGACGCTGACCGCCGACATCAACAGCACGCTCCAGCAAATCGCCGAGCTGACGGCTTCGGGTTGTGACATCGTCCGCGTCGCCTGCCCCAGCCAGGACGATGCCGAGGCGCTCCCGGCCATCGCCCAGAAGTCGCAGATCCCGGTGATCGCCGACATCCACTTCCAGCCGAAGTACGTCTTCGCTGCCATCGATGCGGGCTGCGCGGCCGTGCGGGTGAACCCCGGCAACATTCGGAAGTTCGACGACCAGATCGAGCAGATCGCCGCCGCCGCGAAGGATCGGGGGACCTCGATCCGGATCGGCGTCAACGCCGGCAGTCTCGACAAACGACTCCTGGAGAAGTACGGCAAGGCCACGCCTGAGGCCCTGGTCGAGTCCGCGGTGTGGGAGGCGAGCCTCTTCGAGGAGCACGACTTCCACGACTTCAAGATCTCCGTCAAGCACAACGACCCCGTCGTGATGGTTCGCGCCTACGAGCTGCTCGCCGAGGCGGGGGACTGGCCTCTGCATCTGGGCGTCACCGAGGCCGGCCCGGCGTTCCAGGGCACGATCAAGTCCTCGGTCGCCTTCGGTGCGCTGCTCTCACAGGGCATCGGGGACACCATCCGGGTCTCGCTCTCGGCTCCGCCGGTCGAGGAGGTCAAGGTCGGCCTGCAGATCCTGGAGTCGCTCAACCTGCGGCCGCGGCGGCTGGAGATCGTCTCGTGCCCGTCGTGCGGCCGGGCGCAGGTGGACGTCTACAAGCTCGCCGACGAGGTGACCGCCGGGCTGGAGGGCATGGAGGTGCCGCTCCGGGTCGCGGTGATGGGGTGCGTGGTCAATGGCCCGGGCGAGGCCCGCGAGGCCGACCTCGGGGTGGCTTCGGGAAACGGCAAGGGCCAGATCTTCGTCAAGGGCGAGGTGATCAAGACCGTGCCCGAGTCGAAGATCGTCGAGACGCTGATCGAGGAGGCCATGCGCCTGGCCGAGGACCTCGAGGCCGTCGACGGCGCGGGGGCCAGCATCACGGTGAGCTGAGCCCGGCCACCGCGTCTCGCGGCGCGCGGCGCGCGGTCCGGCCGGCGGTCTAGGCTCGCAGCGTGCTCACCACGCGACACGGGGTCCGGGTGCTCGGGAAGGCTGACGTCGACGCCTTCCTCGAGCTGACCGCACGCGACCCCGTGGTGAACGTCTTCGCCGAGTACCGCGCCCGCACCACCAACCTCGAGCCGCGCTGGCTGGGAGGGGAGATGTGGGGGAGGTTCCGAGACGGTGACCTGGTCGCCGCGTGCCATGTGGCCGCCAACCTGGTGCCGGTCCAGTGCGAGGTGGGCGATGCCGAGACGTTCGCCGAGCGGGCGCTCGGGCGTGGACGCACCACCTCGACCATCGTCGGCCCGAGTGCGGCGGTCGAGGCGTTCTGGGAACTCGCCGGGCGGCGCTGGGGCGAACCCCGCGAGACCCGGTGGCGGCAACCACACCTGGCCATCGAGACCGGCCCGCGGGTGGCACCCGACCCGGAGGTGCGACCCACGACTCGCGGGGACTTCGACCGTCTCTACCCGGCCTGCGTCGCGATGTACACCGAGGAGGTCGGCGTCTCCCCGGAGGCGGCGGGGGGCGCGGACCTCTACCGCGCCCGGGTGCGGCAGCTGATCAACCGCGGCTGGTCCTTCGCCCGCTTCGAGGACGACCGCCTCGTGTTCAAGGCGGAGGTCGCGTGCGTGACGCCGTACGCCGCCCAGGTGCAGGGGGTGTGGGTTCCGCCGGACCGGCGCGGCGAAGGTCTGGCGACCCACGGCATGGCGGCAGTGGTCGAGTCAGTCCGCCGCGCGATCGCACCCGTGGTGTCCCTCTATGTCAACGACTGGAACGAGCCGGCGCGCCATGCCTACGAGCGCGTCGGGTTCGCCGAGACCGCGCGGTTCTCCACCATCATGTTCTGAGCCGGCCGTCGGGTTCCCGGCGGGCCATCGGCTCGCGACGGAAGTGGTTCGCGGCCCGCGGCTGCGCACAAGTAGCCTTGCGCGCATGACCGAGCGCGGCACCACCTCGTCGAGGGGCCTCCGATGATCCAGCGGATGTCCACCCTGTTCGTGCGCACCCTGCGCGAGGACCCCTCCGACGCCGAGGTGCCGAGCCACCGGCTGCTCGTCCGGGCGGGCTACATCCGCCGGGTCGCTCCGGGGCTCTACACCTGGCTACCGCTCGGGGTCCGGGTCCTGCGGCGGATCGAGCAGATCATCCGCGACGAGATGGACGCCATCGGGGCCCAGGAGGTGCTGTTCCCGGCACTGTTGCCCAAGGAGCCCTACGAGGCCAGTGGCCGCTGGACGGAGTACGGCGACGGGATCTTCCGCCTGGCCGACCGGAAGGGTGCGGAGTACCTCCTCGGCCCCACCCACGAGGAGATGTTCACGCTCCTGGTCAAGGACCTCTACTCCTCCCACAAGGACCTGCCGCTGTCCATCTACCAGATTCAGACGAAGTACCGCGACGAGGTGCGGCCACGGGCCGGTCTGCTCCGCGGCAGGGAGTTCGTCATGAAGGACTCCTACTCCTTCGACGTCGACGACGCGGGGCTCGAGGCGTCCTACCACCGGCACCGTGACGCCTACGTCCGGATCTTCGACCGGCTCGGTTTCGAGTACGTCATCGTGGCGGCGACCTCGGGCGCGATGGGCGGGTCGAGGTCGGAGGAGTTCCTCGCGCGCGCCGAGGTCGGCGAGGACACCTATGTGCAGTGCACCAGCTGTGACTACGCCGCCAACGTCGAGGCCGTGCAGGTGCGTCCACCCGCGCCGCTGCCCGTGGACGGACTGCCCGCGGCGCACGCGGAGCTGACGCCCGACACGCCGACGATCGACACCCTGGTGGAGCATCTCAACGAGAAGTACCCCCGGGCGGACCGCCCATGGGGCGCCGCCGACACGCTCAAGAACGTGCTGGTCGTCCTCAAGCACGCCGACGGGACCCGCGAGCCGCTGGCCATCGGCGTTCCGGGCGACCGCGAGGTCGACCAGCGACGGCTGGAGGGTCAGCTGGAGCCCACCGAGGTCGTAGCGATGGATGAGGCGGAGTTCGCCCGCCATCCCGCGCTGGTCAAGGGCTACATCGGCCCTGGCGCCCTCGGAGAGAACAACGCGTCGGGCATCCGCTACGTCGTGGACCCGCGGGTCGTCACCGGGACCGCCTGGGTCACCGGCGCCGACGTGGCGGGGTCGCACGTGATCGACCTGGTCGCCGGACGCGACTTCACCCCCGACGGCACGATCGAGGCCGCGGAGGTGCGCGACGGCGACCCCTGCCCGCGCTGTGACGGGGTGCTCCAGACGGCGCGGGGCATCGAGATGGGACACATCTTCCAGCTCGGCCGCAAGTACGCCGACGCGCTCGGGCTGAAGGTGCTCGACGAGCACGGCAAGCTCGTCACGGTGACGATGGGCTCCTACGGCATCGGGCCGTCGCGGGCCGTGGCAGCGATCGCCGAGAACACTCACGACGAGCTGGGGTTGTGCTGGCCGCGCGAGGTCGCGCCGGCCGACGTGCATCTGGTGGCCACCGGCAAGGACCCTGCGGTGTTCGACACCGCGTCGCGACTGGCCGAGGAGTTCGACGGTCGCGGCGCCACGGTGATCTATGACGACCGCCCCAAGGTCTCGCCCGGTGTGAAGTTCAAGGACGCTGAGCTGATCGGGGTGCCCACCATCGTTGTCGTGGGCCGCGGCCTGGTGGACGGGCTGGTCGAGGTCAAGGATCGAGCCTCCGGGGATCGCGAGGACGTCGCGCTGGACGCCGTGGTCGACCACGTGATCGGGCTGGTGCATGGCGCCGCCTGACGTCGAGGCGGTCATCTTCGACTGGGGCGGCACGCTCACCCGGTGGCACGACGTGGACTTCCACGCCGAGTCGCTCGCCCTGGCGCAGGCGGTCGTCAACGCGCACCACCCGCCGGAAGAGATCACCTCGCGCCTCCACGCCGCTGGGGGCGTGATCTGGGGGCGTTCGCGGGACCACCAGCAGAGCGCGACGGTCGCCGACCTCTTCGCCGAGGCGGGCCTCGACCACGACCCGGAGCTGCTCGTCGCGTACCGCGAGTTCTGGACGCCGCACACCTGGACCGACCCGGAGGTCGGCCCGCTGTTCGCGTGGCTGCACGACCAGGGGATCAAGGTGGGCGTCCTGTCCAACACGATCTGGCCGCGCGCGTGGCACGAGGACTTCTTCCGCCGGGACGGCGTGCTACCGCTGATCGACGGGGACGTCTACACCAGCGAGATCCCCTGGTCGAAGCCGTCGGCGCACGCCTTCGAGGCCGCCCGCGAGGCGGTCAGCGCCAGCGACCCCGCGCGCTGTGTGTACGTCGGCGACCGGCTCTTCGACGATGTGTGGGGTGCCCAACAGGCCGGCATGCGAGCCATCCACATCCCGCACAGCACGATCCCGGACGAACAGCGCGGACACGTCGAAGGGGAGCCTGACGCCGTGGCTGCCAGCCTCTCGGGAATCCCGGCGATTCTCACCCCGTGGATCGGCATCGACTGACTAAAGTTGCAGGTTTCTGCAACGCAAGAACCTGCACGTCCATTGGCTGACGGGCCCACTACATGTTGTTGCAGACTTTTCCCCAGAAGGATGACGCCGGCTCGGGCCGGCGAAGACGGGGAAGCTCGGGCTTCCAGCACAACGGTACGCGACCTTGTTTTCGGGGAGGATCTCGGGACTTCCTCGGGAGGCAAGGACGCGGACCGCTGGGGAACAAGAATTCCTCAGGTGGTTCACGCCAGGCTCGGGCCGGCGCGAACCACCTGAGGAAGATTCGTCGCAGAACGGGCACCACACATCGGTCCGCGACCTTGTTTCCGGGGGGGATTTCGGGACTTCCTCGGGAGGCAAGGGCGCGGACCGCTGTGATTTCGCCGGCGCTCCGCCCGGGGGCTCAGTCGGCAGCGAGCTCGTCGGCTCCCGGGAACGCTGTCACCTCACCGCCGAAGGCGATCTGCCGCACCGCGGCGTGCGCAAGGCCTGCGACTCCCACCGGGCGACCCTCGGGCTCGGCGGCAGCGACCAGTGCGGCGTACGCCGCCGCCGTGGCCTTCTCCACCGCCAGCGCCGTGGCGCGGACCTGTTGCGGCGTGGCGGAGCCGCCGACGTCGTAGGCCACTGCGGCCGGCTCCGGGTCCCCGCCGAGGTCGCGGATCCGGGAAACGAGCAGGTCGCGCCCGCTGCGATGAGCCTCGAACGCGCGCCTGAGCGCGGCGAACAGGTCCGGCGTCCGCGACTGGGAGGTTCGTCCACCGAGCAGGCCGTACACGTAGACCGCGGCGTGTTCGTCGGCCAGGGTGGCCTGGGCGGCCTCGAGCTCGCTCACGCCGGCACCTCCTGGGTCGCCGCCAGAGCAGCCAGGGCTTGGGCGATGCCGCCCGCCATGCTCGCCAGCACCCGCGCGAGGTCGCCTGAGCCGGCGCCCAGGGCCGCCTCCGTGAGGTCTGCACCCAAGGCGGTCTCGCTCTTCTTGATGTCCGCGAGCGCCCTCGCGGGGGTCGGCGGTGCGGCCGCGGGAGGCAGCAGTGGTGGGGTCTGGTCGGTGAGCAGGGCCAGCACCCGCGCCTGCTCGTCGTGGACCTCGAGGAGCGGCAGGAGCCGGGCTCGCAACCCTCGGTAGGCACGTCGCGCCGCGACCACCTGCGCACGGGCGGCCTCGGTCGACCCCAGGAACGCAGCCACCACAGCGGCATCGGCCGCCGGGTCGGCCTCAGCAGTCGAACCGGTCGACGGTGAGGCGGTCACCGAGCTCGTCGGCGAGGGGTCGACCGAGGGGGAAGCCGTCGCCTGGCCCGAGGGGGATGCGGCCGTGTCGCACCCCGCCGCGAGGGCGACGGGGACTCCCGCCAGCGCTGCGAGCGCGGCGCGCCGGGTCAGGGCAGCTCGGCCCGGGTCGGTCATGGCGCAGACCATATCCCCGCGACATCCCCGCGACGCGATCCCCCGGACCGCCAGGACGGACCGCGGCGCGGGTGCCACCCGGTATCGTGGCGAGCGACAACAGCACAGGAGGTCGCCAGCGTGAGCGCATCAGGCCATCGGGCGGGCCACGACGTCGCGCGCGAGCGCGTCGAGGCCGAGCTGGCACCGGCCCTGGCCGCCCTCGGTCTGGATCTCGAGGCCGTCGAGCTCACCACCGCCGGTGCCCGGCGTCTGTTGCGGGTCGCGGTCGACAAGGACGGCGGCGTCACCGACGCGGATCTCGCCGAGGCCTCTCGCGAGCTCTCGGAGCGGCTCGATGCGTCCAACCCCCTCGGTGAGCGGCCCTACACGCTCGAGGTGACCTCCCGAGGCGTCGACCGCCCGCTGACCGAGCCCCGGCACTGGCGCCGCAACCGCGACCGGCTGGTGCGCGTGACGGGCCTCGGCGGGGAGGTCGTGACGGGACGGATCGGTACCGCTGACGACGCCGGGGCCACACTCAGTGTCGAGGGCAGGGAACAGACGGTGTCCTACGCCGAGGTGTCCAAGGCGATCGTGCAGATTGAGTTCAACCGGCGAGCAGGGGAGGGCAGCTGATGGACATCGACCTGAGCATCCTGCGGATGCTGGAGCGCGAGAAGGAGATCTCCTTCGACGTCCTCGTCCAGGCGATCGAGCAGGCCCTGCTCACGGCCTACCACAAGACGCCGGGCGCCCAGGAGACGGCGCGGGTCGTGCTCGACCGCAAGAGCGGCCACGTCACGGTGTTCGCTGCCGAGCTCGACGACGAGGGCAACCCGCTCGCGGAGTACGACGACACCCCCGAGGGTTTCGGCCGGATCGCGGCGACGACGGCCAAGCAGATCATGCTCCAACGACTCCGCGACGCTGAGGACGACCTGCGCTTCGGGGAGTTCGCCGGCAAGGAGGGCGACATCGTCTCGGGGGTCATCCAGCAGGGACGCAACCCCGACGACGTGATGGTCGACCTGGGCAAGCTCGAGGCGCTGCTCCCGCTCGGAGAGCGGGTCGTGGGAGAGAAGTATGACCACGGCCTTCGCATCAAGACTCTGGTGGTGTCCGTGCGCAAGGGCATGCGTGGGCCGCAGATCACGCTGTCGCGCTCCCACCCGAACCTGGTCAAGAAGCTGTTCGCTCTCGAGGCGCCCGAGATCGCCGACGGCACCGTCGAGATCGCGGCGATCGCGCGTGAGGCCGGCCACCGCACCAAGATCGCGGTGCGCTCGACCGTGTCCGGAGTCAACGCCAAGGGCGCCTGCATCGGGCCGATGGGGCAGCGGGTGCGCAACGTGATGTCGGAGCTGCACGGCGAGAAGATCGACATCGTCGACTGGTCCGAGGACCCTGCCGAGATGATCGCGCACGCCCTCTCCCCGGCCCAGGTGACCTCGGTCGAGATCGTCTCGACCGAGCCCCGTTCGTCGCGTGTGGTCGTGCCCGACTTCCAGCTCTCGCTGGCGATCGGCAAGGAGGGTCAGAACGCCCGCCTCGCCGCACGGCTGACGGGTTGGCGCATCGACATCAAGTCCGACGAGGAGCCGCTCCCGCCCGCTGATGCAGACGCCGCCGGCGATGGGGAGCCGGACGCCTGAGGCCTGTCTCGGAGAGCTGTCTCGGAGGGCCCGGCGGCGTTCCGGTCCGGCCTCAGACAGCCCGGGGATGCGCTCTCGCGCGTGGTGACGCATCGGGGGTTGCGCGTCCCGGTTCGGAATCCGTTGGCGGTTCGCGGTAGTGTGTTTTCTCGGTGGCGCGCGAACGGATGTCTTCTGCCTGCCCGGAACCCGGATCCCCCGCGGAGCCGGTCCGGACGTGCATCGGATGCCGAGAGCGGGCACCGAAGAGCGAGTTGGTGCGGATGGTTGCCGGCTCGGACGCGCACGGCCGACCAGCCGTCGTACCCGATCCGACGGCCACGGCACCAGGCCGTGGGGCGCACCTGCACCCCTCCCCGGCCTGTTACGACCTCGCGGTACGGCGCAGAGCGTTCGGTCGGGCCCTCCGGGCCGCGGCCGGCCTGAGCGCCGAGCCGGTGGGGGAGTACGTCGCCTCGCTCGCCCGTTGACCAAGGAACGACCGACCAGGAACTGGAGCAGCAGCTCATGAGCACTCGATGAGTAGTTCCCGATGAGTTTGCCCACCCACTAACGCTCCTCGAGCATCACCCGGACCGGGTCGAGGAGCCAGAAGGAGAATTGTGGCCAAGACCCGAGTTCACGAACTCGCCAAAGAGTTCGGAGTCGAGAGCAAGTTCGTTCTCGAGAAGCTCAAGGAAATGGGTGAGTTCGTCAAGTCGCCTTCGTCGACGGTCGAGCTCCCCGTCGAGATGCGGTTCAAGAAGGAGTACGGCGAGAAGCTGAAGGCCGCTGCGGCGGCCGAGGTGCCCGCCGAGGCTCCGAAGAAGGCCGCCCCCAAGCCTGCGCCGAAGAAGGCGGTACCGGCACCCGCTCCGCCCGCCCCAGCGGCGCCCCCGGAGGAGCCCGCCGCGGTCGAGCCGGCTGCGGTCGAGCCGGCAGCTCCGCAGGCCCCCGAGGAGCCGGTGGTCCACGACGAGCCCGAGCCCCCGGCCGAGCCTGCCGGCGACGCCCCCCGCTCGCCGGCGCCGCGCCCGGTCGGGCGTCCTGGCGCCCCGCGCCCGGGCAACAACCCCTTCGCGTCTGCCCAGGGCATGGGTCGGCGCCCGGCAGACACCGGGATGCCTCGGCCGCCCGCAGCCCGCGAGGGCGGCGGCGCTCCCGCCCGCCCGGGGATGCCGCGGCCGAATCCGGCGATGATGCCCAAGTCGCCGGCGGCCTTCGGTGCCGGTTCCGCGGGCCGCGGCGGCCCGCCCGGACGCGGCGGTGCCCCGGCACGTGGCGGCGCGGGTGCGCCCGGCCGCGGCGGTGCGGGTGCTCCTGCGCGCGGTGGCGCGGGTGCGCCCGGTCGTGGCGGTGCCCCCGGCGGCTTCGGCCCGTCCGGTGGCGGGCGTCCCGGTGGACGGCCCGGCGGACGCGGTTCCACCCAGGGTGCCTTCGGCCGCCCCGGTGGGCCCTCGCGGCGTGGCCGCAAGAGCAAGCGCCAGCGTCGCCAAGAGTTCGACAACATGGAGGCGCCGACGATCGGCGGCGTGCGCGTCCGCAAGGGCGACGGGGAGATCGTGCGCCTGGCGCGCGGTGCCTCGCTGACCGACTTCGCCGACAAGATCAGCGTCGATGCCGCCGCGTTGGTGCAGATGCTTTTCTCGCTCGGCGAGATGGTCACCGCAACCGAGTCGGTCAACGACGAGACCCTCCAGCTGCTCGGTGAGGAGCTCAACTACACCGTGCAGGTGGTCTCGCCCGAGGACGAGGACCGCGAGCTGCTGGAGTCCTTCGACATCGAGTTCGGCTCCGACGAGGGCGACGAGGGCGACCTCGCCACGCGTCCGCCGGTCGTCACAGTCATGGGTCACGTCGACCACGGAAAGACCAAGCTCCTCGACGCACTGCGCAACGCCAACGTCGTCGACAAGGAGGCCGGTGGGATCACCCAGCACATCGGGGCCTACCAGGTGCACACCGTGGTCGACGGCAACGACCGTCGGATCACCTTCATCGACACCCCGGGTCACGAGGCCTTCACTGCCATGCGTGCGCGTGGCGCCCAGGCCACAGACATCGCGGTGCTGGTGGTGGCGGCCGACGACGGCGTGATGCCGCAGACCGTGGAGGCGCTCAACCACGCCAAGGCGGCCGAGGTGCCGATCGTGGTCGCCGTGAACAAGATCGACAAGCCCGAGGCGGATCCGACCAAGGTGCGTGGACAGCTCAGCGAGTACGGCCTGGTACCCGAGGAGTACGGCGGCGACGTGATGTTCGTCGACGTCTCGGCGAAGTCCGAGCTCAACCTCGACAAGCTGCTCGAGGCGGTCGTCCTGACCGCCGACGCGTCCCTGGACCTGCGGGCCAACCCCGACCAGGACGCCCAGGGCCTCGTGGTGGAGGCGCACCTGGACAAGGGTCGCGGCCCGGTCGCGACGATCCTGGTGCAGCGCGGCACGCTCCGGGTCGGAGACTCGATCGTGGCGGGTCCCGCCTTCGGTCGCGTGCGCGCCATGCTCGACGAGCACGGTGAGCCGATCGATGAGGCCGACCCGGCGCGACCGGCGATGGTGCTCGGATTGAGCGCCGTACCCGGTGCGGGTCAGAACTTCCTCGTCGTCGAGGACGACCGGATGGCGCGTCAGATCGCCGAGAAGCGTGAGGCGCGCGAGCGCGCCGCCATGCAGGCTCAGCGGCGGGTGCGTCGTACGCTCGAGGACTTCATGGCCTCCATGGAGAAGGGCGAGAGCCAGGAGCTCAACCTCATCCTCAAGGGCGACGTGTCCGGTTCGGTCGAGGCTCTCGAGGACTCGCTGGCCAAGATCGACGTGGGTCACGAGGTGTCGCTGCGCGTCATCGACCGCGGTGTCGGCGCGATCACGGAGACCAACGTCATGCTGGCGGCGGCCTCCGATGCGATCATCATCGGCTTCAACGTCCGCCCCCAGGGCAAGGCGACCGAGCTGGCCGACAAGGAAGGTGTCGAGATGCGCTACTACTCGGTCATCTACCAGGCCATCGATGAGATCGAGGCGGCCCTCAAGGGCATGCTCAAGCCGGAGTTCGAGGAGTCGGTGCTGGGCCGGGCCGAGATCCGCGAGATCTTCCGGTCCTCCAAGCTCGGCAACATCGCGGGTTGCATGGTCACCAGCGGCACCATCCGGCGCAACGCCAAGGCGCGGCTGCTCCGGGACAGCGCGGTCGTCGCGGAGAACCTCGACCTGGCGTCGCTGCGGCGGGAGAAGGACGACGTGTCCGAGGTCCGCGAGGGCTTCGAGTGCGGTCTGGTGCTGCGCAACTACCAGGACATCAAGATCGACGACGTGGTGGAGTTCTTCGAGATGAAGGAAATCCCCCGCAACTGACCCGTCGTACTCTGAGCGCCGACCCGTCGTGAACTGACGAGTTCTGCACAGCATCCCTGTGAACAACTCGTCAGGAAGCGACGGGTCGGCGGACCGGCCAGAAGGAGGAGGACACCGATGACCAGTCCCCGGGTTCGCAAGATCGCCGACCGCATCCACGTGATCGTGGCGGAGATGCTGGAGCGTCGGATCAAGGATCCTCGCCTCGGCTTCGTCACCGTCACCGACGTGCGGGTCACCGGTGACAGCCAGCAGTCGACGGTGTTCTACACGGTGCTCGGCGAGGATGACGCGTTGACGGCGACGGCTGCGGCGCTGGAGTCCGCCAAGGGGCTGATCCGATCCGAGGTGGCCAAGCAGCTCGGGCTGCGGCACGCGCCCACCGTGGAGTTCATCCACGACGCGCTGCCGGAGACAGCCCGCCATCTCGACGACGTGCTGGCGGCCGCGCGAGCCTCCGACGAAGCGGTCGCCGCCCAGCGCGCGGGCGCGGTGTACGCCGGGGACGAAGACCCCTACCGCAAGCGCGAGGACGAGGCGGAAGCCGACGGCGAGGGCATCGAGGCGACGCAAACCGCCGAGCGTGATGACTGAGCCTGTCTCCGGGCTGGTTCTCGTCGACAAGCCATCGGGACTCACCTCCCACGACGTCGTCGCGCGGGTACGACGCCTCGCCGGCACGCGCAAGGTCGGCCACGCCGGGACGCTGGACCCGATGGCCACCGGAGTGCTGGTCGTCGGCATCAACCGGGCCACTCGGCTCCTAGGGCACCTGATGCTCACCGAGAAGACCTATGACGCCACGATCCGGCTGGGCGAGTCCACGGTCACCGACGACGCCGAAGGGGAGCTGGTGGCCGCGGTCGAGGCGGGTGAGCTGGACCCGGCCACCGTCCGCGAGGCGCTGCGGGGGTTCGTCGGGGAGATCCAGCAGGTGCCGACCTCGGTCTCCGCGGTGAAGGTCGACGGGCGCCGGGCCTACCAGCGGGTGCGCGCCGGGGAGGACGTCGACCTGCCGGCCCGCACGGTCACGATCCACGACCTGTCGGTCCACGAGGTGCGCTCGCACGATCGGGTCACCGACGTCGCGGTGTCACTGCGTTGCTCCAGCGGCACCTACGTGCGAGCGGTCGCTCGGGACCTGGGCCGCCGGCTCGACGTCGGAGGGCACCTGGTTGCGCTGCGTCGTACGGCGGTAGGTGGGTTCACCGCATCGGAGTCGCGCACCCTCGACCAGCTCTCCGACGACTTCGAGGTGCATCCGATCGCCGAGGCCGCACGCCGCTCGTTCCCCGCGGTCGACCTGAGCTCGGGCCAGGCCGACGACGTCCGGTTCGGCCGGCCCCTGGCCGCGGACCTCGGCGGCAGCGACCCGGTGGCGGTCTTCGCCCCCGACGGCGAGTTCCTCGCTCTCTACGCCGCGCACGCTCCCGGCCAGGCGCGGGCCGTCGCGGTCTTCGTCTGAGGGCGTCGGGCCGCCATCGGCAGGCTGCCCCGCCCCTTCGGCAGGGACCGGCGGGCGGGGTGTGGGAGAGTGTCGGCCGTGCAGATCTGGAGGAGCGTCGGGGAGGTGCCCCCGGACCTCGGGCGAAGCGTGGTGACGGTCGGCAACTTCGACGGGGTCCATCTCGGCCATCAGCACGTCGTACGGCGCGCGCGAGAGGTGGCCCTCGAGCGTGGGGCCGACCACGTGGTCGTCGTGACGTTCGACCCGCATCCGATGGCGGTGCTCCGGCCTGAGCACGCGCCGCCGACCCTGAGCACGGTGGCCGACCGTCTGGTGCTGCTGGAGCGGGCCGGGGTCGACGGCGTGCTCGTGATCCCGTTCGACCGCGAGATCGCCGGCTGGTCGCCCGAGCAGTTCGTCGACCGGATCCTCGTCGGGGCGCTGCACGCCTCAGCGGTCGTCGTAGGGGCCAACTTCCGCTTCGGTCACAAGGCGTCCGGCGATGTCACGACGCTCCGGGAGCTGGGGCAGACCCGCGACTACGTCCTCGACGGGGTGGCGCTCGACGGCGGGCCGCAGGTGTGGTCCTCGACCTATGTCCGCAACTGCCTGGCCGAGGGCGACGTCGAAGGGGCCAGGGAAGCGCTCGGTCGACCGTTCAGTGTCCACGGGATCGTGGTCGAGGGCGAACGTCGCGGTCGGGAGCTGGGCTACCCGACCGCCAACGTGCCGACGTCGACGATGGCCGCCGCGCCCGGTGACGGCGTCTACGCGGGCTGGTTGCGCCGCCTCGACACCGGCGAGCGGTTCCCTGCCGCGATCTCCGTCGGCTCGAACCCCACGTTCGAAGGCGTTCGGGAGCGCCGGGTCGAGTCCTACGTGATCGACCGCACCGACCTGGACCTGTACGACATCGAGGTCGAGGTCGACTTCCTGGCGCGGCTGCGCGGGATGCTGCGCTTCGACTCGGTCGACGACCTGCTCACGGCGATGGCCGACGACGTACGACGCGCCCGCGAACTGCTCGGCCGGGAGGCGCCACCGAGCTGATACCTCGCGGGCTGGGTCAGGCGTCGAGATCCTGCTCGACCAGTGCGGCGATCTGGTCGACGGCGGCCTGGTCCTCGCCTGCCACCTCGACGGTATCGCCGCATCCTGCGCCCAGCGTCATGATCAGGAGCGCCGAGCTGGCGTCGACGCCGTTGATGGTCACCTCGGAGCCGAGCTCCCCGGCAGCCTCTGAGATCACTGCGGCGGGGCGGGCGTGCAGGCCGACGGAGGAACCGACGACGACGGACTTGCTGGGCATGGACTCTCCTTGGGGGTTGCCCGCGGGTGACCGCTGAGTCGGCCACCCACCAACGGGATGGTGGGGCGGTCGTCCCGGATGGGAGCGACCAGGTCGGGCGGCTTACACGGTCGCCACGTCAGCGTCACTCGGGCCGAGGGACTTCAGCGCGATCACCGCAACGGCACCCACCACGGTGCCGGCGACCAGAGCGATGAAGAAGCCCAGGATGTTGCCCACGGCGAACAGCACGAAGATGCCGCCGTGAGGTGCTCGAAGGGTCACCTCGAAGGCCATCGACAGGCCCCCGGTCACGGCGCTGCCGAGCATGATCCCCGGGATCACCCGCAGCGGGTCCGCGGCCGCGAACGGGATGGCGCCCTCGGTGATGAACGAGAAGCCCAGCGCGACCGCGGCCTTGCCGTTCTCCTTCTCCGGTGCGTTGAAGAGCTGGGGCCGCACGAACGTCGCCAGCGCGAGCGCCAACGGGGGGGTCATGCCGGCCAGCATCACCGCTGCCATCACCTTGAGCTCCGGAGCGTCGCTGGACAGGGTCGCGGCGGCGCCGATCCCGGTCGTCGCGAACGCGTAGGCCACCTTGTTGAGCGGCCCGCCCATGTCGAAGGCCATCATCAGCCCCAGAATCACACCGAGCAGGATCGCCGAGGTGCCGCTCATGCTGTTCAGGCCATCGGTCAGGGCCTGGGTCAGGTTGGCTAGGGGCGTGTTGAGGAGCACCACCATCACGACTCCGGCGATCAGGGTGGCGAGCAGTGGGATCACCAGGACCGGCATCAGCCCGCGAGCCCACGTGGGCACCCCCCAGCTCGCGATCCAGTGAGCGACGATGCCCGCGAGTGCCCCGCCGAAGATCGCGCCGAGGAAGCCCGACTGCGCGGTGCCCAGGCCGGCCAGGTCGACGGCCAGCGCGCCCATCACGAAGCCCGGCGCGATGCCGGGACGATCGGCGATGGCGAAGGCGATGTAGCCGGCCATGGCGGGGACGAAGAGCTTGAACGCCGTCGCGCCCAACGCGAACAGCAGGGCGCCGATGTAGGCCATCAGCGAGCTGTCGAACAGCGCGTGGGTCAGCCCCAGCGCCTCGATGTCGGGGAGGTTGAAGAAGCCGTTCTCCGCGACGATCTGGGCGTAGGAGTTGGTGATGTCGTAGCCACCGAAGAGGAACCCCAGAGCGATGAGCAGGCCGCCGGCGGCCACGAACGGGATCATGTAGGACACGCCGGTCATCAAGACGCGCCGGATCCGGCCTCCCCAGGACTCGTTCCCGCCGCCGCCGGAGGTCGCCTGAGCAGCGGAGCCCTCGACGCGCGGGGCACCGGGTTCCTCGGCGTACCGCAGGGCGTCGGCGATCATCACGTCCGGTTCGTCGATCGCTCGCTTGACGCCTGAGCTCACCATCGGCTTGCCCGCGAAGCGCGCTCGGTCTCGTACGCCCACGTCGCAGGCGAAGATCACCGCCGAGGCGTTGGCGATGAGGGCGGGGTCGAGGGGTTTCGCGCCCGCGGACCCCTGGGTCTCCACGTGGATCCCGACACCGGCCTTGGCAGCGGCCTCCTCCAGCTTCTCGGCGGCCATGTAGGTGTGGGCGATTCCGGTCGGGCACGCGGTCACGGCCACCAGGGTGCGCTTCTCGCCACCGCCTGCGGGGGCCGCCGCAGGCGCGGAGCCGGCGCCGCCGGCGGTCGCCGGCACGGGTTCACTGACCACCTCGCGCACCAGGGCGACGACGTCCTCGGGGGTGGCGGCCTCGCGCAGCCCGTCGGTGAACTCCTTGCGCACCAGCGCACGCGCCAGCATCGTGAGCACCTTGAGGTGGGTCGCATCGCCGCCCGCGGGTGCTGCGATCAGGAAGGCGATGTCGGCCGGACCGTCCTTGGCTCCGAACTCGACGGGCGGCGAGAGCCGCGCGAACGCCAGCGTAGGCACCTCCACCGCCGCGGATCGACAGTGTGGGATGGCGATACCGCCGGGCAGACCCGTTGGCGAGGTCTCCTCGCGGGCCATCGCGTCGGTGATCAGCTGGTCGACCGTGCTGGTGCGGCCGGCGGAGCCCACGATGCCCGCCAGTGCGCGGATCACCTCCGCCTTGTCGCTGCCGAGGTTCGCGTCGAGCCGAACGAGATCGCCGGTGATCATGTCGCTCATGAGGTGGTCCCCCTTATGCGGTGTGGGATTGGAGGTCGAGTCGGCTCACCCGGACGCGTTCCGGATGGACCTGTGAGGGGTTGGGAATGGTCGTTCCCGGCAGGCCGGCCGCAGCGCTGCCGTAGGCGACGCCCAGAGCCAGGCGCTGAGCGGGTGGCTCGCCTCGGACGTCGCCGAGGAGGTAGCCGAAGAGACTGGAGTCGCCCGCACCGACGGTGCTGACCAGGTCAACGGGCGGAGCGGCAGCGTGCCAGGCTCCCTCGTGGTTGACGAGGACGGCTCCGTTGCCCCCCAACGTCGCGAGCACAGCTGAGGCGCCGCGCTCGACAAGGTCACGTGCCGCCACGGCGACCGCGTCCGGGTCCGACTCCAGCAGGGCCGGGTCCGCGCCCGTCAGCGAGGCGATCTCCTCGCCGTTGGGCTTCATCAGGTCCGGAGCGGCGTCCGGGAAACCCGCCACCAGGGCGGCCAGGGGCTCGTCACTGGTGTCGACCGCCACTTTCGCCTGCGTGGAGCGCAGAGCGGTCACCAGCTCGGCGTACCAGCCGGGTGGCGCTCCCGGAGGTAGCGAGCCGGCGAGGACCACCCACCGCGCGCTCTCAGCACGCAGCAGCAGGGCCTGGGCCATCGCGTCGAGCACGGCGGGTGACACCGTGGCGCCGGGGCTGTTCAGCTTGGTGGTGGTGCCGTCGGGCTCAGTGATGGTGAGGTTCATGCGCACCTCTCCCGCGGGGGCGACCGGTCGGCAGTCGATGCCGTCGTGCAGGAGCTCGTGGACGAACGGGTCGTCCTGCCCGGCCGGGAGCACTGCCACGGTGGGCAGGCCGGCCGCGACGGCGGCGCGAGAGATGTTGACGCCTTTGCCACCACTTTGCTGGGTCACGGAGTCCACGCGCTGGACGGCGCCACGCAGCAGGGCGTCGGCGAGCGTGACGGTGCGGTCGATGCTGGGGTTGGGTGTCAACGTGAGGATCATGCGACGACCACCTCGAGCCCTGCGTCCTCGAACTCACCGAGCTGCTCGCGAGTGATGCCGTCGTCGGTCACGAGAACGTCGACCTCGGACAGCGCCGCGAACCGGATGGTGCGTTCCTGACCGATCTTTGTCGAGTCTGCCAGTACAACCACCTTCTGTGCACTCGCCACCAGGGCTCCCTTCGTCGCCGCTTCGGCATGGTCGGGCGTGGACAGCCCGTGCTCCACCGAGATGCCGTTGGTGCCGAGGAACGCGATATCGGCGCGGATCCGGTCGAGGGCCGCCACCGTCTCGACCCCCACAGCGGCGTGTGTGTTGCGCCGAACCCGGCCCGGAAGCAGGTGCAGCTCGACGTTCGGGAGCTCCGCCAGCCGGGCGGCGACGGGGACAGCATGGGTGAACACGGTGAACCGGCGATCCCGCGGCAGCCGCTCGGCCAGCCTGACGGTGGTGCTGCCGGCGTCGATCAGCACGGTGGCCTCGGCGGTGGGCAGCAACGCCAACGCTGCACCGGCGATCCGGCGCTTCTCCTCGGTGTGGGAGACGTCCCGGTCGCTGAGCCCCTGCTCGATCACCGTGTAGGAGTCGGCCGGCAACGCCCCCCCGTGCACGCGGCGGAGGAGGTGCAGCGACTCGAGGGTGGACAGGTCACGACGGACGGTCTCCGTGGTGACCATGAACTGTCGGGCAAGCTCCGCGACGGACATCCGGCCCCGGCGTGCAACCATCTCGGCCATCGCCCGTTGGCGCTCCTCGGCATACATCCGGGCTCCGAATCTGTGATTCGATCTGTGTTTGTATTGTTTTAGTACCGAATGTCTTGACTGTCAAGGGGCCGGGGGAGTTGACTGACCGCATGGAGCCTCCGACGACGTCAACTTCCACCTTGCAAGGCACGCCGGTCGTGCCCGGTGTCGCCTTCGCGCCCGCCATCGTGGTGAGAGGCGAAGTCTCGGAGAAGGCGGTGACTGCGTACGGCGACGGGGGCTTCACCGACCCCGACGCAGCCCTCGCGGCGTACGTCGGTGCCGCGCAGGCCGTGGCGGCCTCCTTCACCTCGAAGGCCGAGACGGCGTCCGGTGCCGCGGCTGAGGTACTCACGGCCAGCGCGGGGCTGGCCCAGGACAAGGGCCTGCAGGGCGCGGTCAAGAAGTCACTGGTCGGTGGGTCCGACCTCGTGGCGTCGGTGCGCGCCGCCGTCAACCAGTTCGTCGACATCTTCACCGCCATGGGCGGCCTGATGGCCGAGCGGGCCACAGACCTGCATGACATCGAGCGGCGCGTGATCGCGCATCTGGTGGGCGAGCCCGAGCCGGGGGTCCCGATGCCCGAGCGGCCCTCGGTGCTCGTGGCCGTCGACCTGGCGCCCTCCGACACGGCCGGCCTCGACCCGTCGAGGGTCGTGGCGTTGGTGACCGAGCGCGGGGGCTCGACCAGCCACACCGCGATCATCGCTCGGCAGCTCGGTATCCCCTGTGTCGTGGGGGTTGCCGGTGCGATGGAGGTTCCTCCCGGCACGTCGCTCCTCGTCGACGGCCGCACCGGCCTGATCGAGTCCGACCCGGATGCCGAGGAGGCCGCCCGCCGGGTGGCGGCCGACGGTGAGGCCCGGGCGCTCCTGGAGTCGTGGACCGGACCCGCACAGACCGCGGACGGCACCGCGGTGAAGGTTCTCGCGAACGTCGCCGACGGCGAGTCGGCGCGCTCGGCGGCGACCTCGCCGGTCGAGGGTGTGGGCCTCTTCCGCACCGAGCTGTGCTTCCTCAACCGGCAGGACGAGCCCTCGCCCGAGGAGCAGGGCGAGATCTACGCCGAGGTGCTCGAGCCGTTCCGGGACCGGGGGTACGTCGTGGTCCGCACCCTCGACGCCGGGTCCGACAAACCGGTGGCGTTCGCCAGCATGGAGCAGGAGGAGAACCCGGCCCTGGGCGTCCGGGGACTGCGACTCGCCTTTGCCAACCCGGCACTGCTCGAGCGCCAACTCGACGGCATCAAGCTGGCCTCGGAAAGCAGCGGCACCGAGACCTGGGTGATGGCGCCGATGGTCGCGACGATCGCCGAGGCCACTGACTTCGCCGCGCAGGTGCGGGCCCGCGGCCTCAAGCCCGGCGTGATGATCGAGGTGCCCAGCGCGGCGCTGCTCGCGAACCGGATGCTCGAGGTGGTCGACTTCCTCTCGATCGGCACCAACGACCTGACCCAGTACACGATGGCCGCTGACCGGATGGCCACCGACCTCGCCCATCTCACCGACCCCTGGCAGCCCGCGGTGCTCCAGCTGATCGCGATCACCGCCGAAGCGGGCAAGCAGGCACACAAGCCGGTCGGTGTCTGCGGTGAGGCCGCGGCCGACCCGGCGCTGGCCTGTGCTCTGGTGGGTATGGGCATCACCTCGCTGTCGATGGCTTCGGCGGCCGTCAAAGCGGTGGGCGCCCAGCTGTCGACCGTGACGATGACGACCTGTGCCGAGGCCGCCGAGGTGGCGCTCGCGGCCAACGACCCCCAGGCCGCGCGTCTCGCGGTCCGTGCGGTGCTGGACGGCTGAGCGGTCAGGTTCCGGCGACCGTCACCGGGACGCCGGTGAGCGCGGCGTTGCCGGACACGTCGAGGAGCTGGGGGTCGGTCAGGTCGTTGATGGACACCCCACGCACCGTGCTGGCTCGGCCCAGGCGGACCCCGTCGCGCGCGTGGCCGTAGCCGTGCGGCAGCGAGACGACACCCGGCATCACGTCCTCGCTGGCGACCACCTCGGTCTCGACCTCCCCGACGCGTGAGGTGATCCGGACCCGGGCCCCGTCGTCCAGACCGCGGGCGACGAGGTCGTCGGGGTGCATCAGGAGCTGGTGGCGGGCCTTGCCGCGGGTCAGCCGCTCGGTGTTGTGCATCCAGGAGTTGCAGTCACGCTGGTGGCGACGTCCGATGAGCAGCAACGCCTCGGGGTCCGGAGGTGGTACGGCGTCCAGCCGGGCCAGGTCCTCGAGCACCAGGTCGGGCGCCAGCTGCAGCCGGTGGTCCTTGGTCTGCAGCCGCCCGGGAAGCAGCCCGGCCCGCAGCGGGCCGAGATCGACGCCCTCGGGGTGCTTGCGGAGCAGCCCGAGTGTGACCCCCGAGCGACCTCGGCGCAGCAGCAACCCGATCATCCGGGTCGGGCTGAGAGACAGCCGGATCCGGGTGGTGAGCCGAGCGCGCCACGGGGCCCGGGTGGGTAGCCGCGCCTCGGTGCGGCGGGCGATCTCGGCGAAGATCTCCCAGTCGTGGCGCGCGTCGTCCGGCTTCGCAAGCACCGCCGGAGTGAAGCGCGCGGTGTTGCGCACAGCGAGGACGTGGAACACCAGGTCGTAGTGGTCGCGTTCGAGTGCCGTGGTCGGGGGCAGGATGACATTCGCGTGCCGGGTGGTCTCGTTGATGTAGATGTCGACCGCGGCCATGAAGTCGACCGTGTCGAGGGCCTCAGCCAGGCGGGCACCGTCCGGCGTGGACAGCACCGGGTTGCCGGCGACGGTCAGCATGGCTCGGATCTGGCCCTCGCCCGGGGTCTCGATCTCCTCGCGCAGCGCGGCCACCGGCAGCTCCCCGGCCACCTCCGGCAGGTCGCGCACGCGGCTGCGCCAGCGCCCCACGCGCCCGCGACCGACGAGGCCGGTGCCGACGATGTCGATGGCGGGGGAGGTGAACATGGCTCCGCCGCGCCGGTCGAGGTTGCCGGTGAGGACGTTGAGGCAGGTGATCGCCCAGATGTTGACGGACCCGAAGGCGTGGGTCGACACCCCGACCCGGCCGTAGGCCACGCCGGAGGGTGCGGCAGCGAGCTCGTGCGCCAGTCGGCGGACGGTCTCGGCTGGTACGCCGCTGGCCTGCTCCGCGCGGGCCAGGGAGTACGCCGACACCGCCGCGCGGACCCGGTCCACTCCGTCGACGTAGGCCGGCGCCGATGCGAGACCGTCCTCGAAGAGCACGTTCAGCATCGCCAGGAGCACGAAAGGGTCGGAACCGGGTCGAACGAAGTGGTGTTCGTCGGCGATCGCGGCGGTCTCCGTGCGGCGCGGGTCGAGGACCACGAGCCGACCGCCGCGTGCGCGTAGGTCCCGCATCCGCTGGGGGAAGTCGGGGGCGGTCATCAGGGAGCCGTTCGAGGCCATCGGGTTCGCGCCGACGACGAGCAGGTGGTCCGTGCGGTCCAGGTCCGGCACGGGCAGCATCAGCTGGTGTCCGAACATCAGGTGCGCCAGCAGCTGGTGCGGCAACTGGTCGACGGATGTGGCGCTGAACCGGTTGTGGGTCCGCAGCGCCCGCACCATCGCGGTGCCGTGCGTGAGCGACCCCAGGCTGTGGGCGTTGGGGTTGCCGAGATAGATCCCGACCGCATCGCGCCCGTGTCGGGTCAGCGCCCGGGCCAGCCCGTCCGCCACGAGGTCGAAGGCCTCGTCCCAGCTGATCTCCTGCCACTCCTCGCCGATCCTGCGGACCGGGCGGCGGAGCCGGTCGGGGTCAGCCTGGATGTCCGGCAGCGCGACCCCCTTGGGGCACACGTGTCCGCGCGACAACGGATCCGCCGGGTTGCCGCGGACACCCGTGACGGCGCCGTCCTCGAGGGTCAGCACCAGCCCGCAGATCGCCTCACACAGGTTGCAGACACCCAGTCGCGTCTCCATCCCGGCATCCTGTCACGACACCAGGGCGCCGGCTGGCGGCCGGGGGTGCGGGGTTAGCATCGAAGTGATCTCGAAGCCCGTGCGGCAGGAGGACCAGTGCGTCGACCATGGGTCCGGACCGGCTGCGCGGCGCTGCTGGCCCTGGCGCTGACCGCGCTGGCCACGGGAGGGCAGGGCGCCGAGCCTGCCGTAGGGGCGTCGGCTGCTGCGCCGGTTCGCGCCCTGATCGTGGGCGGTACCGACGTCGCGATGTTCCCGGCGTTCCGGAAGAAGCTCACCCGCTACGGCATCACGACGAGCGAGGCCACGGGCGGGGAGGTCACCGTCACCGCCACGACGACCGACGCGAGGGGCTCCGTGCGGGTCAACGGTCGGCCCGCCCCGGGCGGCGTCGCCACGGTCACCGGGCTGACTGACGGCGACGAGGTGTCGGTGTTCATCTCGGACTCGGGCGGCACCACCGCGTACTCGCTGGTGTACCTGCCCGCGGGCTTCCCCGCACTGGACGTGACCGTGAACAGTCCATCGGCAGCGGCCGGCAAGGTCGCCCTCACGCTCTTCCAGCGTGAGCCGGCGCCGCAGTTCGACGTCATCGTCGACGAGCACGGCGTCCCGGTCTACGTGGCCGCGGCGGCCCAAGGGGGCAGGGACCTCAAGGCGGCGCCGCATGGTCACTACACGGTTTCTCGACCGACGACGTCGTCTGGACGCAGCGGCTCCGCTTTGGTCGAGCTGGATGAGACCTTCCAGCCAACGGCCGAGCAGGAGACCGTGGCGGGGCTGCTCCACACGGATTCCCACGACTCGATCACCCGGCCCAACGGCAACCGGTTCCTGCTCGCCTACGAGACCAACAGCGCGACGGGGCGCACCGATGCGATCATCCAGAAGGTCGACGCCGAGGGCAACGAGCTCTTCCGCTGGAACAGCGGGGCCGTGCCACCCGACACCGACCTGTGGTACGAGACCGTGCACGATGTGACCGTCGGTGGCCTTCCTCATGACTACGCGCACGTGAACTCGATCTGGCTGATGAAAGACGGCAATCTGCTGGCGTCCTTCCGTCACCTGAGTGCTGTGCTCAAGATCGCCACACGGACGACCGCCTCCCACGAGGCCGGCGAGATCTTGTGGCGCTTCGGTGGCCGGCACAGCGACTTCGAGTTCCCGGCCGGCGACGGAGGCCCGTGCGCCCAACACGCCGCGAGCCAGCTGCCCAATGGCCACATTCTCATCTACGACAACGGCTCCGACGCCGCCCTGTCTGGGACGATGTGCCTGGACCCGGCCGATCGGTCTTTACCCACGATTGCGCGCCCCGCCACCCGGATCACCGAGTGGGAGCTGACCCCTCCGTCCGGGACCGATCCCGGCACCGCCCGCATCGTGTGGAACTACGACCCCGGTGCCTACGGCTTCTTCGCCGGCAACGCCCAACGCCTCCCGAACGGCAACACGATGGTGGGGTGGGCGGCGACGAACGACGAAGTTGCCCAGGAGGTGGACCCAGCGGGCGAGGTGGTGTGGAAGCTGCTCGCGCCGACGGGGTCGAACGGCTTCAAGTACACGACGTACCGCGCCTTCAAGTTCCGCGTGCCCGACAAGATCGCGCCCGTCGTCGACGTGGCCGGTCCCGCCGACGGCGAGCAGATCGACGAGGGGGCGAAGGTCGCCGCGGACTTCACCTGCACCGACCGAGGTGGGTCGAGCCTGCGCGCCTGCGGGGGCACTCGACGGCCGGGCGCCCTCCTGGACACCAGGCCGGGGCGCCACAAGGTGCGCATGGTGGCCAAGGACGGCGCCGGGAACAAGACCGTGGCCACCCGGTCGTACGTCGTGGTGCCGGCTCACCAGCCGGACGCCTCGATCCGCCGGCTCCCGTCCGGCCCGTGGGTCGGCCGGGGAGACATCGGGCGGGCCCGGACGCAGCGCGTGAGAGTGTCCCTGGGTCGCGCCGGCGCGCGCGCCACCGCGCTCGTCCGTCTCGAGAACTTCGGCAGTGAGGCCGGGCGGGTCCGGGTCGTGGGTGTGCGGGGCACGCGGGCCTTCGGCGTCCGCTATGTCGCGGGGCACCGCAACGTGACGACCCGGGTGCTCTCCGGCACCTATCGCACGGCGCGGCTCGACCCCGGCCGAGCGGCGAACCTCAAGCTCGTGGTCACCCGGCGGCCCGCGGCCCACGACGGCCGGTCGATCACGGTGCGGGTCCGAGCCGTGGCTGCTGCCGACCCGTCGCACAGCGACGCGGTCGCGGCCGTCGTCACCGCCACCCGGCGCTGAGCACCGCCACCGCCCGCCGAATTGGGTGCTCCGACCGGCGCTGATAATCTGCGTCGGTTGCCGTGAAACGGCCGCGGATCGAGAGTGCCCGGGTGGACAGGCCCCGGCGCGCCGCGCAACAAGAGACCGAAGGAGCCCCATGTCGATCGGAACCGACGCGGAGACCAAGAAGAAGATCATCGCCGAGTACTCCACGACGGAGGGCGACACCGGCTCTCCCGAGGTGCAGATCGCGCTGCTCAGCCACCGCATCAGCCACCTCACCGACCACCTCAAGCAGCACAAGCACGACCACCACAGCCGTCGTGGTCTGCTGCTGCTCGTGGGCCAACGCCGTCGTCTGCTGAACTACCTTCAGAAGACCGAGATCGAGCGCTACCGCTCGATCGTCGAGCGTCTCGGCCTGCGTCGTTGAGCTGCGGAGCGGTCGCCCTCGGGCGGCCGCTCCTGCCACATCTGGAGACTGCCTCGTGGCCGATGCCGCGAGGATGCCTCCGGGCCGCGCGTGACGCGTGGCCACTGCGGTTCCGAGCGTTAGTCTGGGAGCAGCAGCGCACGACGACTGCTTCACAAATCCATACGAAACATCACCAGGAGCGAACCGCACGTCTGGCCCGGTCCTCGGTAGTGGCTTTCGGAACCGGCATCTCCGGTGACCGCGGGCCTCGATCGAAGACCGGCCTCTTCATGCCGCGGCCGCTGATCTCGAGCTAGCTCGCGCAGCGGGCCACCGGGACGCCGCGGATCGCTCCGCGAAGAGAAAGGGACCCACACGAGTGGAACCCACCATTTCGGCCGTTGAGACCGTGCTCGACAACGGCAAGTTCGGCAAGCGCACCGTCAAGTTCGAGACCGGGCTCCTCGCCCGTCAGGCCGCTGGTTCCGTCACGGCGTACCTCGACGACGAGACGATGCTGCTCTCGGCGACCACCGCGGGCAGGCAGCCCAAGGACCACTTCGACTTCTTCCCGCTGACGATCGACGTCGAGGAGCGGATGTACGCCGTGGGCCAGATCCCCGGCTCGTTCTTCCGCAGCGAGGGCCGGCCCGGTGAGGACGCGATCCTCACCTGCCGCCTGATCGACCGACCGCTGCGCCCGACCTTCAAGAAGGGTCTGCGCAACGAGGTCCAGGTCGTCATCACCGTGATGGCGCTCGACCCCGACCAGCCCTACGACGTCCTCGCGATCAACGCGGCGTCGCTGTCCACCCAGCTCTCCGGCCTGCCCTTCAGCGGCCCCGTCGGCGGCGTGCGCGTCGCGCTGATCGAGGGTCAGTGGGTGGCCTTCCCCAGCCACAGCCAGCTCGAGAACGCCGTCTTCGACATGGTCGTGGCCGGCCGGGTGACAGAGACCGGTGACGTCGCGATCATGATGGTCGAGGCCGAGGCGACCGAGTCCACCTGGGAGCTCGTGCGATCCGGCACACAGGCGCCGACCGAGGAGATTGTCGCCGGTGGCCTCGACGCCGCGAAGCCCTTCATCAAGCAGCTCTGCGAGGCCCAGGCCGAGCTCGCCAAGGTGGCCGCCAAGCCGGTCCAGGAGTTCCCGGTCTTCCTCGACTACGAGGACGACGTCTACGACGCCGTCGAGGCGGCCGCGAAGGCCGACACCGCCGCGGCACTCACCATCGGCGGCAAGCAGGAGCGCGAGGAGCGTCTCGACGAGGTCAAGGCCTCGCTGCTCGAGTCCGTCGGGGCCCAGTTCGAGGGTCGCGAGAAGGAGGTCGGCGCGGCGTTCCGCTCGCTGAACAAGTCGCTCGTACGCGAGCGCGTCCTGCGCGACAAGGTCCGCATCGACGGCCGTGGCCTCGCCGACATCCGGCCGCTGCACGCCGAGGTCGGCGTGATCCCTCGCGTCCACGGCTCGGCCCTGTTCGAGCGCGGCGAGACCCAGATCCTGGGGGTCTCCACGTTGAACATGCTGACCTTGGAGCAGAGGCTCGACACGCTGTCGCCGGAGAAGACCCGGCGGTACATGCACAAGTACGTCTTCCCGCCGTTCTCCACCGGTGAGACCGGGCGGGTCGGCTCCCCGAAGCGCCGCGAGGTCGGCCACGGCGCCCTGGCGCGTCGTGCGCTGCTGCCCGTGCTCCCGACGCGTGAGGAGTTCCCCTACGCGATCCGCCAGCTCTCGGAGGCGATGGGCTCCAACGGCTCCACGTCGATGGGGTCGGTCTGTGCCTCCACGATGTCGCTGCTCCAGGCCGGTGTCCCGCTGCGGGCCGCTGTGGCCGGCATCGCGATGGGGCTGATCTCCGGCGAGGTCGAAGGCGAGACGCAGTACGTCGCTCTGACCGACATCCTCGGTGCGGAGGACGCCTTCGGCGACATGGACTTCAAGGTCGCCGGCACCAAGGAGTTCGTGACCGCGCTCCAGCTGGACACCAAGCTCGACGGCATCCCCGCTGAGGTGCTCGCCGCGGCGCTCACCCAGGCCAGGGACGCCCGACTGGCGATCCTCGAGGTGATGAACGAGGCGATCGACGCTCCCGAGGAGATGTCGATCCACGCCCCACGCATCATCACGATCAAGATCCCCGTCGACAAGATCGGCGAGGTCATCGGGCCCAAGGGCAAGGTGATCAACCAGATCCAGGACGACACCGGTGCTCAGCTGACCATCGAGGACGACGGCACCATCTACATCGGCGCCACCAACGGTGAGGCCGCCGAGGCGGCCAAGGCGGCCGTCAACGCGATCGCCAACCCGACGATGCCCGAGATCGGCGAGCGCTACCTCGGCACGGTCGTGAAGACGACGAACTTCGGTGCCTTCGTCTCGCTGATGCCCGGCAAGGACGGCCTGCTGCACATCAGCAAGCTGCGCGCCCTGGCCGGCGGCAAGCGGGTCGAGGCCGTCGAGGACGTCCTCTCGGTCGGGCAGAAGGTGCAGGTCCAGATCGCGGAGATCGACGACCGCGGCAAGCTGTCCCTGGTGCCCGTCGTCGAGGAGGACGCCCCCGGCGAGACCGCCGACGACGAGTGACGATCCGTACGTCGCCGACCCGCGCCGGTTCGCAGGTCGAGGAGGTCGCCCAGCGACCCTCTCGAGACCGGGGCGGGTCGGTCTGGTCCCGCGGGGTCACCCGCACGTTGCACACCGAGCGCGCTGGCGACGGGCAGGTGACGGCTCGGGTGCGTCGTACCGTCCTGCCGAGCGGGCTGCGCGTGGTCACCGAGCAGATCGCCGGGGTCCGCTCCGCCAGTATCGGGGTGTGGGTCGGCGCAGGTTCTCGGGACGAGGCGCCCACCCAGCACGGCTGCTCGCACTTCTTGGAGCACCTGCTGTTCAAGGGGACCGCGCGCCGCTCGGCGCTGGACATCTCCGTCGAGCTGGACGCCGTGGGTGGGGAGTTCAACGCCTTCACGGCCAAGGAGTACACCTGCTTCCACGCGCGGGTCCTCGACGACGACCTACCGCTGGCCATCGACGTCCTCGGCGACATGTTGACCGGGTCGTTGCTGACGGCCGAGGACATCGAAGCCGAGCGCGAGGTGATCCTCGACGAGATCGCCATGCACGACGACGACCCCGATGACGTGGTGCACAACCTGTTCACCGCACAGGCTTGGGGTGATTCACCCCTGGGTCGGCCGATTGCCGGCACCGCCGAGTCGATCACCGCGCTGACCCGGGAGCAGGTGCGCCGCTACCACCGTCGTCACTACCGGCCGGAGTCCATGGTGGTTGCCGCCGCCGGGAACCTCGACCATACGAGTGTCGTGCGGAAGGTGCGAGCGGCCTTCGACCAAGACGGCTTCCTCGCGGGCACGGCAGAGCCGGTGCCGGCACCGGCTACCCGCCGTCCCCGCCGCGTATCGGCAGGCACCGTCCGAGCCGTGCGGTCGCTCGAGCAGGTCAGTGTGGTCCTGGGCGTGCAGGGTCTCACCCGCAGCGACGACAGCCGGTTCGCGCTGGGGGTGCTCAACGCCGCGTTGGGCGGCGGAACCTCGAGTCGCCTCTTCCAGGAGGTCCGGGAGCGTCGCGGACTGGCCTACTCGGTCTACTCCTTCTCCCACCACCACGCGGATGCCGGCCTGGTGGGTGTCTCGGTGGCGTGCCTGCCGGGCAAGCTCGATGCGGTGCTGGGCACGGTCCGTGAGGAGCTGGCGCGGGTCGCCCGAGAGGGCCTCACCGCAGATGAGCTCGTGCGGGGCCAGGGCCAGCTGCGCGGGGGACTGGTGCTCGGGCTGGAGGACACCGGGTCGCGCATGTCCCGGATCGGCAAGGCGGAGCTCGTGCACGACGAGCTGCTCGGGGTCGACGAGGTGCTCGGTCGCATCGAGGCGGTGACCCTTCCGGAGGTGAACGCGCTCGCTGCCCGGCTCTTCACCCAGCCAGAGATCCTCGCCATCGTCGGCCCCTCGGCCCGCTGACGGATCCGCCACGACGCCCTCCGGGTCAATGCCTGCCGACTGGCGCGGGTTTGCGGGTACTGAGTGACGCGCCGGCGCGCCACTGAGCACCGTGAACCCCGCATCAGTCGAGGAAGCCCGCGGTCGGATCAGGTGAGGACGACGACGACGCCGGCGCAGGCAGCGGCCCACAGCACACTGGTGAACGTGCCGATGATGAAGCGTTCGGCGGTGCCGGCGCTCTTCTGGGAGCGCAGCTCGGGGTAGCGGCCCAGCCCCTTGACGGCCAGCACGATGGCGATGCCTTCGGGCCAGCCCGCCACGAGGCTGACGGCGACCGCGGCGCGTTCGAGCGCTCCGATCCACGCCCCGCCCCGCAAGATCGCCCCGGCGCTCTCCATGGAGTCTGCGGCCCCCGCAGACCCGCGATCGACCAGGCCGAAGACCAGGGTCGTGGCGGGGCCTCCACCCAGGACCGCCAGCCCGACGCCCAGGGCGCTGACCGCGGCGATGGCGGCCCGCTGGTCGACCGGCGTCGCGATGGTGGCGGCGACAGCGGCACCCAGGAGGGCCACGGACGACACCGCTACCGCGACGGGTAGGCGGGCCCGGTCCGCGACCCAGGCCCAGCCGGCCCAGGCGGCGCCCGCGGCGAGCAGGGCCGCAGCGACGACGGTGGCAGTCATGCCGCGGCCGGGCCGAGGCACTGAGCGGCCAGGAACTCGGCGAGCTCGCGGGCTCGCCGACCCTCGGCCACGCCGGCCGCGTGGGCGCGTTGAGTGACCGCCGACTGGGTGATGCCGAGCTTGGTGGCCGCGTCCTCATGGGTCAGGCCGGTCTCGAGCAGGTCGGCGACCTCCCAGCCCTTGTCGCTGCGGCGCCGGAGCACGCTGGCCCAGAGCCACAGGGCGCTCTCCAGCTGGCGGCTCGCTCCGTGGTCGGGACCGGACACCCGCAGGTGCCAGGGGGCGCTCTTGGCGGCGGTCACCGCGTCGCGGGCGCGCAGGTACGCCGTGCCGCGACCGGCGCGCGCGTGGTCGGGGAGCGGGGCGTCGATCTCGCCGATCCCGATGCCGACGTTCCAGGTGCCGACGCGCAGGACCTGCTCGGTGATCGCGGCGACGCCCTCGGCGCCCGCCGCGACGCCCTGGATCTCGTCGCCCGCGGTGCGTTCGAAGGCCAGCAGCGCCGGGCACAGAGACAGCCGGGAGATCATCGCCGGAACGAGGTCGGGCCCGGTGCGACTGCCGCGCTGGTCCACCGTGAAGACAGCCACCGTCATCGCGTCGTCGAGCTCGTGGGTCGTGGCGGGACTCATCGGCCGCTCCTCTCCGGGCGCAGAATGCTGGACCAGCGTAGATCAGGTTTAAGACTGATATCAAGAGGTAATCAGTGACAAGGCTGATCCTCGGGGTCAGCGGGCGCCGATGATGCCCACCACCGCCGGCGCCTTCTGCTCCACGACCGACACCCGAAACCCTGCTGTCGTGAGGGCGGCGGAGGTCCTACGCACGACGTTCGGCACGAGCTCGGGCCGGTTGGCCTCGAAGAAGAGATAGATCGACCCTCCGGGGACCAGGCGGGAGTGCAGCAGGGCGACCTCATCGGCACACTCGCGGACCCAGAAGAGGTTGACGTTGAAGGCGAAGACCTTCGTCAGCTTCTTGACCGGGACGCGCAGGGTGGCCAGATCGATCTGGCGGACGACCAGCCGCCCAGACTCGACGTAGGCCCGGTTGCGGCGTCTCGTGCGGTCCACTCCGGACTCGGAGCGGTCGATGGCGAACAGCTTGCCGCTCTCCAGACGCGAGCAGATCAGCTCCGCTCCGGCGCCGGGGCCACAACCGATCTCCAGCACCTGGTCGTCCGGCTGAACGTCCATCAGGTCCACGGCCCAGCGGATGCGTGGCGGGATCGACTGACGTGACATGGGTCCAGCCTGCCACTTCCGGGCGTCCGAGTCAGGCACCGCCACTCGCGACCAGGCTGGGCAGGGGAGTTCGGGCCGGGTTCGCCCACGAGTCCGCTCCTCGAGAAGGCCCGCGAACCGGGCCCGGGAGCTGGGGTCAGCGGACTCGGCCGGTGGAGTTCGACCAGTGAGGTGCGGGGCCCTGGTTTCGTGGCACTAGGTTGGTGCCGTGACGACGACGATGCCCGTGGGGGTGCTCGGCGCCCGCGGGAAGGTGGGTGCCGAGGTCTGCCGTGCCGTCGAAGGGGCCCCCGACCTCGCGCTGGTGGCGAGGGTCGATGTCGACGACTCGCTGGAGGACCTGGTCACGGCGGGAGCCCGCGTCGTCGTCGACTTCACCCACCCCGACGTCGTCATGGGCAACCTGCGCTTCTGCATCGAGCACGGGCTGCACGCCGTGGTCGGCACCACCGGGTTCGACGACGAGCGGCTGGCGACGCTGCGTTCGTGGCTGGCCGAGTCGCCCGCGACCGGCGTGCTCATCGCTCCCAACTTCTCGATCGGCGCGGTTCTGATGATGCGCTTCGCGGCGCAGGCGGCTCCCTACTTCGAGTCGGCTGAGGTGGTCGAGCTGCACCATCCCGACAAGGCCGACGCCCCGTCGGGCACGGCGCGGCGCACGGCCGGCCTCATCGCCGATGCGCGGCGCGCCGCCGGGCGACCGGCCATGCCCGACGCGACGTCCACCGGGCTCGCGGGCGCTCGGGGGGCCGACGCGGACGGTATCCGCGTGCACAGTCTGCGGTTGCGCGGTCTGGTGGCTCACCAGGAGGTCATTCTCGGAACGGTGGGGGAGACCCTCACGATCCGGCACGACTCGCTCGATCGCGCGTCCTTCACCCCGGGCGTGCTGACCGGGCTCCGAGAGATCGCCGACCACCCGGGCCTCACGGTCGGTCTCGAGCACTTCCTCGATCTGGGCTGAGCGGGGCCCGGGCAAGCTGCCGGACCCCGCCCGCTCGCGCTGCCGTCAGGGCTCGACGGTGACCTTGATCGCCTCGCCGTTCTTGACGATCTGGAACGCGTCGAGGACCCGGTCCAGCGGGATGTGCTCGGTGATCAGGTCCTTCACGGGCACCTGCCCGGTCGAGATGTACTCCAGTGCCCGCTTGTTGTGCTCCGGCGCGGAACCGTTGGCGCCGTGGATGTGCAGCTGGCGGTAGTGCACGAGGTTGGAGTCGCACTTGATGAACGGGTCCGTCTTGGGCAGCCCGCCGAAGAAGGAGATCCGACCGTTGCGGGCAGCCATGGAGATCGCCTGCTCCTGGGTGATGTTGGCGGCCGTCGCCGTGATCACCACGTCGGCACCGCGCCCGCCGGTCAGCTCCATGACCCTCTCCACCACGTCGACCTGCGAACCGTCGATCGTCTCCTCGGGGTGCACGGCGTCGGCCGACATCTTCAGTCGGTCTGCGTTGACGTCGACGAGGTAGACCGGCCCGGCCTGATGCACGCCGCGCGCGATCCGGATGTGCATGCAGCCGATCGGGCCGGCGCCGAAGACCACGACCGTGTCCCCGGGCTCGATACCCAACAGCTCCTGGGCGTTGATCGCGCAGGCGAACGGCTCGGCGGCGGAGGCCTCGTCGTACCCCACGTTGTCGGGGATCCGGTTGAGCCCATCGACCTTGAGGACCTGGCGCGGCACGATCATGTACTCCGCGAAGCCACCGTCGTACTGGTAGCCCACCGACGTCTGGTTCTGGCACACGGCCATCCAGCCCTTGGAGCACTCATAGCAGTCACCGCACGGAACGGCGGCGATCACCTGGGCGCGGTCGCCCACGCTCCAGTCGGCGCCGTACGCCGCGTTGACGTTCTCCCCGACCTCGACGACCTCGCCGGCGATCTCATGTCCGGTGATGCGGGGCGGGGTGAGGTTCTGGTGGCCGTTGTAGAAGATCTTGACGTCGGTGCCACAGGTCGAGCAGTTCTTGACCTTGAGCTTGACCTCGTCGGGCCCGCACTCCGGCTCGGGCACCTCCTCGACGCGGACATCCTCGGGCGCGTAGAACCTGAGTGCCTTCATGGGTGCGCTCCTTCTCTGGTGCGAATAGCCGATCCGTGGGACGTTGGTGGCCCCGGATTGTTGGCATTTAGTGTGCCTTATCCTCTTGACTCGGGCAAGTTCGGGCAAGTATAAAGATATTCACAGATCAACGTGGTCTGGATCACCCTGCTGGAGGGGTGTCCACCGAAAGGATCAGCATGGCGACAGATACCGCAGCCGCGCCACGGACGTCGGCGCGAGTCCACGTGCAGAGGTTCGGCACCTTCCTGTCCAACATGGTCATGCCCAACATCGGCGCCTTCATCGCCTGGGGCCTGATCACTGCCCTGTTCATCGAGCTCGGCTGGATCACGCTGCTCACCGACAGGTGGGACAGTCCCGACAGCTGGGTGGCGAAGATCGGTGGTTGGGGCGACTACGCCGGCGGCGGCATCGTCGGACCGACGATCGTCTACCTGCTGCCGATCCTGATCGCGTACACCGGCGGCAAGATGGTCTACGAGACCCGCGGCGGGGTCATCGGCGCGATCGCGACCATGGGCGTGATCACCGGCACCGACGTCCCGATGTTCATGGGCGCCATGATCATGGGCCCGCTCGGCGCCTGGTCGATGAAGAAGATCGACGCGCTGTGGGACGGCAAGATCAAGCCCGGGTTCGAGATGCTCGTCAACAACTTCGCGGTGGGTATCTGGGGCCTCATCCTGTCCACGTTCGGGTTCTTCCTGCTGAGCCCGATCCTGACCTGGATCTCCGACACCCTCGGCAGCTGGGTGGAGTGGCTCGTCGACCGGAACATGCTGCCGCTGACCTCGGTGCTGATCGAGCCGGCCAAGGTGCTGTTCCTCAACAACGCCATCAACCACGGGGTGCTGACCCCGCTGGGCACCGCCCAAGCGGTCGAGGACGGCAAGTCGGTCCTGTTCCTGCTCGAGGCGAACCCGGCCGCCGGTGCCGGTCTGCTGCTGGCCTACTCGTTCTTCGGCAAGGGGCTGGCCAAGGCCTCGGCTCCGGGCGCGCTGCTCATCCAGTTCGTCGGCGGCATCCACGAGATCTACTTCCCGTACGTGCTGATGAAGCCCAAGCTGATCGTGGCCATGATCGCCGGAGGCGCGACCCAGATCTACATCAACGTGCTCTTCGACTCCGGTCTGCGGGCTCCAGCGGCACCAGGATCGATCATCGCCGTCTATACCCAGACACCACCCGGCAGCTTCCTCGGGGTGACGTTGTCGGTGATCGGCGGGGCTGCGGTCACGTTCGTCATCGCGGCGGCCCTGCTGAAGATCGACAAGGCCGAGACGCCCGAGGACCAGCTCGTCGGCGCCACTCACGCCATGGAGGCGATGAAGGGCAAGGAGTCGGTCGCTTCCGCGGCCCTCACCGGCGGCGCAGGGGCGCAAGCTCACACGGGCGAGATCAACAGCATCGTCTTCGCGTGCGACGCCGGCATGGGCTCCTCGGCGATGGGTGCCACGGTGCTGCGCAAGAAGATTCACGACGCCGGCTTCTCCGAGGTGACGGTCATCAACCAGGCCATCTCCAACCTGACCGATACCTATGACCTGGTGGTGACCCACCAGGACCTCACGGATCGGGCTCGCGAGAAGACCGGTTCGGCGGTGCATGTGTCGGTGGACAACTTCATGGCCAGCCCGAAGTACGACGAGATCGTTGACCTGCTGCATCAGACCAACGGATCGGCGAAGGCGTAGTCATGGGTCTTCTCAAGGACGAGGCCATCCTCCTCGACGGCAGCGCGAGCTCCCGGGACGAGGCCATCACCGAGGCCGGCCAGCTCCTGGTCGCCATCGGAGCAGTCGACCCGACCTACGTCGAGGCCATGCACGCGAGGGAGACGTCCGTGTCGACGTACATGGGCAACCTCCTGGCCATTCCGCACGGGACGAACGAGGCAAAACCGGCCATCAAGACGACCGGTCTCTCGTTCGTGCGCTACCCGCGCGGCATCGACTGGAAGGGCAACGAGGTCAAGTTCGTGCTCGGCATCGCCGGTGCCGGCGACGACCACCTGGCGATGCTCGGGAAGATCGCCGAGGTGTTCCTCGACAGTGACCGCGTGGCCACGCTCGAGGCGGCGCAGTCCAAGGCTGAGGTCCTCGGAGTTCTCGAGGGCTTGAGTCTGGGCTGAACCCACGACGACGCCGCCCCTGCCCGTCGGGTGGGGGCGGAGTCGTCGTGTCCGGGCGCGACCCGGGCCTCAGGCCAGTCGGACCAGCGCTGTCACGATGGCGGCGCCGAAGACCACCACGAGGAACGGCGCCCGCAGGAGCAGCGCCCCCACGGCGAACGCCAGCCCGGCGAGCCGGGCATCGAGGGTGAGTCGGGCGCCGTCGGCCACCACCTGGACGGCGACCAGTGCCGCCAGCAGGGCCACCGGGATCAGGTCCGCGACCCGCTCCACGACGGGGTGACGGAGCGCCGACGCCGGCACCGAGAGCCCGGCCAGCTTGAGCAGGTAGCAGCCGATGCCGGCCGCGACGAGCGCGCCCCACGTCATCGGTGCCGCCATGCGACGTCGGTCGGCCCGGGAACCTCGGTGGGGTCGGTGCCGCGGCTCAGGACGCCGACCAGGAGGGCCACCCCGGCCGCCGACAGGACCGGCACTCCGGCGGGGGAGACGGGCACCAGCGCCAGCGCGAGTCCCGCGGCCAGCAGAGCCACCAGCCGGTTGCGTCGGTCCCTCAGCCGCGGCCACAGCAGGGCCAGGAACGCGGCACCGACCGCTGCGTCGAGGCCGTACCGGCGGGGGTCCCCGACGGCGTTCCCCGCCAGGGCGCCGACCAGGGTGGCCAGGTTCCACAGCACGAAGATGCTGCCGCCCGTGGTGAGGAACCCGGTGCGGGCACCCCTGGTCGTGGGACGGGTCATCGACATCGCGGTGGACTCATCGATGAGCAGGTGGGCCGCTGCTACGCGCCGCCAGCCGCGCCAACCCAGCAACGGTGCGAGTCGGAGCCCGTAGAGCGTGTTCCGCGTGCCCAGCAGCACGGCCGTCACGGTCCCGGAGGTGGGGGCGCCGCCTGCGGCGACGACACCGACCATCGCGAACTGTGAGGCGCCGGTGAACATCAGCAGCGAGAGCAGGCAGGCCTGGGCGACGCTCACCCCCGAGGCCACGGCGACAGCGCCGAAGGAGACGCCGTAGGCGCCCGTGGCGATCCCGACGCCCAGAGAGTCTCGGATGATCGCCTTGCGTTCGCCTGCCCAGCCCGACTCGGTCGGCGGGCTGGTCTCGGGCACCCGGCGACCCTAGCGGGGTCGGCGGCTCTGTCGGAGAACGGTCAGGCGCGAGGCCGTACCTGCACCGAACGGGTGCGTCGCGAGAAGTCGTGCACGAGGGCATAGCCGACGGCCATGCCGGCCACCGCACCGACGAGCCCGCCCGCCGGAGTGACCAGCGGGATCGGGGTCGAGGTCACCAGCCAGGCGCCGGCGGCGACGAAGACGAGCAGAGCGATGGCGACCGTGCGCCACCGGTAGATCCGGGGAAGCCGACCGAACATGTCACGCGCCTCCGATTTCCTGGACGTGCCGCTGATGCTGGCTCCGACCTCCATGGTCGCCCAATTGCGCCAGAAATGAAACCCGGTCTGGTCGGCGTGCCGTCCGCGGGCGATTTAGACCAGGGCCGTGTGCAGTCGCACCTGTCGCACCGTGGTGGTGCCGTCTCCCGACCAGTCGAGCTCTCGGTGGGCGCCGTCGGCAGCCCAGCCGGAGCCGGTCAGAAAGGCCCGGCGCTCGTCGTCGGCGGCGACCACCCAACAGGCCAGGCGCAGGAACCGGTCGGCGCGCACCGTGTCCACTGCGGCCTGCAGGAGGCGTGAGCCGTGGCCGACCCCGCGTGCCTCCGGATGGACGGTGAGCTCGACGAGCTCGGAGTCCGCCACCGGATCGCTGTCGGGGTCACCCGCAGGCTGGGTGACGGCGAAACCGCGGACCGAGGCGCGCTCCAGGGCCACCAGCACCCGGTTGCGCGCATCACCAGGCGTTGTCAGGGCCCGGCGCCACGCCTCGGCCACGGGCGCGGGGTCGTCCGGGAGGCTCTCGGGGGGCAGGAGGTCGGCATACATCTGCGTCCACCCGCTGATCTGGACGCGCGCGATCGCCTCGGCGTCGTCCGGCCAGGCGAGACGCACGGACACGTCGGCAGTGGTCATGGAGCCATCCTCCCAGGCCGCCGATCGACCCTCGTTCGGTGCGGGACCCGCGTTGTAACACCCAGGTGCGTGGCTGTGACATCACTGTAACAACCGCGCTAGGCTAGGCGGATGTACGGCAACGACTTCGGCCCCCAGGATCCAGCCGACGCTGGCCCCCCCGACAGCCAGCGCGACGCCTTCGAGGCCCTGGTGGCCGGTGACGGCCGGGTGGAGCCGCGTGACCAGATGCCCGAGGCCTACCGCCGCACGCTGGTGCGCCAGATCGCTCAGCACGCCCACTCCGAGATCATCGGCATGCAACCCGAGGGCAACTGGATCAGCCGTGCGCCCAGCCTGCGTCGCAAGGCGATCCTGATGGCCAAGGTGCAGGACGAGGCCGGCCACGGGCTCTACCTCTACGCCGCGGCCGAGACCCTCGGGGTGGACCGAGCAGATCTGGTGGACGCACTCCACGAGGGTCGCCAGAAGTACTCCTCGATCTTCAACTACCCGACACTCACCTGGGCCGACGTCGGCGCGATCGGCTGGCTGGTGGACGGGGCCGCGATCACCAACCAGGTGCCTCTGTGCCGCTGTTCCTACGGTCCCTACGCGCGGGCCATGGTGCGAGTCTGCAAGGAGGAGTCCTTCCACCAGCGCCAGGGTTTCGAGATCCTGCACACCCTGGCGCACGGCACCCGCGCCCAGCACGAGATGGCCCAGGACGCCGTGAACCGGTACTGGTGGCCCGCGCTGATGATGTTCGGTCCCCCCGATGAGGACTCCCCGCACACCGCCCAGTCGATGGCCTGGGGGATCAAACGCTTCTCCAACGACGAGCTGCGCCAGAAGTTCGTGGACATGACCGTGCCTCAGGCGGCGGCGCTGGGGCTCGCCCTGCCCGACCCGGACCTGCGCTGGCACGACGAGACGGGCCACTACGAGTACGGCGCCATCGATTTCGAGGAGCTGTTCCGGGTGATCGCGGGGCACGGACCGTGCAATGCCCAGCGCATGGCCCACAAGCTCGCAGCGCACGAGGCCGGGGCCTGGGTGCGCGAGGCCGCCGCGGCCTACGAGGCGAAGCAGCACATCGGCACCGACGCGAGGGTCAGCGCATGAGCGCCGACCGCAGCCCGCTCTGGGAGGTGTTCGTGCGAGCCCGCCGCGGCCTGTCCCACGTCCACGCCGGATCCGTGCACGCGCCCGACGCGGAGATGGCCCTGCGCAACGCGCGGGACCTCTACACACGCCGATCCGAAGGCGTGTCGATCTGGGTGGTCCCCTCCCGTGAGATCGTGGCCACGAGCCCCGAGGAGCATGACTCGTTCTTCGACCCCGCTGCGGACAAGATCTATCGCCACCCGACCTTCTACGAGGTGCCCGAAGGGGTCGACCACCTGTGACCACTCTCGTCGACTACGTCCTCGCGCTCGCCGATGACGCCCTGATCTCCTCCCAGCGGCTCGGTTGGTGGATCAGTCGCGCCCCGGAGCTCGAGGAGGACGTGGCGTTGGCCAACATCGGCCTGGACCAGCTCGGTCAGGCCCGCATGCTGCTCAGCTACGCCGGCGAGGCCGAGGGGCAGGGGCGCACCGAGGACGACCTCGCCTATGGCCGGGACGAGCGGGACTTCCGCAACGTCGCACTGGTCGAGCGCGCTCAGGAGGACTTCGGGGTCGCGATGGTCCGGCTGCTGGTCGTGGCGGCCTGGCAGCGCGCGCTCTACGCCGGGCTCACGGCCAGCACGGACCCGACGCTGTCCGCGATCTCGGCCAAGGCGGTCAAGGAGGTGGTCTACCACCTCGACCACGCTGCCCGGTGGGTCGTCAGGCTCGGCAACGGCACCGCCGAGTCGCATCGGCGGATGGAGGCAGCCCTGACGGCGGAGTGGCCGTGGGTGACCGCGCTCTTCGACGGGAGCTGGGTCGACCCCGACCTGGTCGCTTCCGGCGTGGCCGTCGATCCTGCGGAGCTGGAGGCCCCGGTCCTCAAGGTGATCGACGACGTGCTGGCCGAGGCAACCCTCACCCGGCCGGACGTCGCGCCCTCGGTCACCGACGGCCGACGTGGGCTGCACACCGAGCAGCTGGGCTATCTCCTCGCCGAGATGCAGCACCTCACACGCTCCCACCCGGGGGCATCGTGGTGACCGCTGCCCGCACGACTGCCTGGGACGTGGCCGCCGAGGTGGCGGACCCCGAGATCCCGGTGGTCTCCATCGAGGACCTCGGCATCCTGCGCGAGGTCACCGAGGACGACCAGGGTCGCGTGCACGTGCAGATCACGCCTACCTATAGCGGGTGCCCCGCCATGGAGACGATCCGAGCCGACCTCGTCGACCGGCTCTCGACCGCCGGGTACCGCCAGGTCTGCGTCGAGTTCGTCCTCGCCCCAGCCTGGACGACCGACTGGATCACGCCCCGCGGCCGCCAGCGGCTCCTGGAGTACGGCATCGCGCCACCGCCTCCGCGGCGCGAGCGTGACGTCGGCCCGACCCCCGTGCCGCTTTCGGTGCGCTGCCCGCACTGTGGAAGTCTGGACACCCGCGAGTCGAGCCGCTTCGGCTCGACCGCGTGCAAGGCGCTCTGGGTGTGCCAGAACTGCCGCGAACCGTTCGACCACTTCAAGGCGTTGTAATGGCGGAACCAAGGGGGGCTGCCGCATGGTGAGCCCTCGACAGGCGAGCATCCACGCCCTCCGGATCGCCGGGATCGACCGGCTGAGCGAGGACGCGATGGCGCTCACCCTCGACGTACCTACCGAGCTCCGTGACGAGTACGTCTTCACCGCCGGCCAGCACGTCACCCTCATCGGGCCGGACGGGGCCCGGCGGCCGTACTCGCTGTGCGACCCGCCGTCGGCCGGGCGGTGGCGGATCGCGGTGAAGCAGATCCCGGGCGGTGGGTTCAGCGACGCGGTTCTGCCCAACCTCGAGCCGGGAGACGTCCTCGAGGTGATGACGCCGTCCGGACGCTTCACCGTGACCCCCGACCCGGACTCCACTCGGTGGTACGCCGCTGTGGCGGCCGGATCCGGCATCACGCCGATCCTCTCGATCGTCGGGACGCTGCTGGAGGGGGAGCCCGGCAGCTTCGTCACCCTGGTCTATGCCAACCGCACGCAGGCGACGGTGATGTTCGCCGACGACGTGGCGGACCTCAAGGACCGGTTCCCCGAGCGTTTTCAGGTGCTGCACGTGCTCTCGCGCGAGCAGCAGGACAACGAGCTGCTGTCCGGGCGCCTCGACCCCGCCCGGCTGAGGGGACTGATCGAGGCCTTCCTCCCTGTCCCCGAGATCGGCGGCTGGTTCCTGTGCGGTCCTCAGCAGATGGTCGTCGACCTTTCCGCCACGCTCCGAGAGGTGGGGGTCGCGCCGACGGCCATCCACACCGAGCTGTTCCACGCCGAGCCGGTGCGACGCGCCGAGCCCGTCAGCGGGACCGACGATGCGGCGACCGTCCGGTTCCGGCTCGCCGGCCGGGAGTCGCGCGTCGAGGTGCCGCGGGGCGGTCCGTCCGTGCTGGAGGCGGCCTTGACCGTACGCTCCGACCTGCCGTTCGCCTGTCGGGGCGGGGTCTGCGGCACCTGCCGGGCGCGCGTCGTCGAGGGTGCGGTCGAGATGGACGCCAACTGGGCGCTGGAGGACGACGATCTCGCGCGGGGCTACGTCCTGACGTGTCAGTCGCACCCCACCACGGACGAGGTCGTCCTCGACTACGACGGCTGAACCGGCTCGGCGCCAAGCCGCTGGTTGCTCCCGCCGAGAGCGACCAGGACGGCGCCGAGGGTCGCCAGAGCCAGCCCGAGCGCCACCGCCAGCCACCATCCCGAGCGCACCCCGTCACCGAGCAGGGCCACCCCCACCACTCCGGGGACCGCGGTCTGGCCGACCACCTGCGGGGCGGTCACCGAGGGCACGGCCGCGCGCTCGAGGCCGGTGGAGTACAGCCAGAACCCGAGGAGTCCGTAGGCCGACACGGCCAGCAACGCCGCCACCACCAACAGGTCGAGCTGCCAGGTGACACCGCGTACGGCGCTGGCCGACCCGGCGTACGCGAGCCCGGACAGGGCGCCGTACCAGGCACCGGCCGCGGGTCCCACCAGTCGCGCCAGGAACAGCGCGACCAGGCCGGCGTACAAGGCAGCGACGAACGTGGGGGAGACCCGGACCGCACCCGGGTCGCCCGCACCGAGCGCTAGCAGCACGAGCCCCGCGACGACGGCCCCCACGCCGAGCCATTGCCGGACACTCACGGGCTCCTCCACGCGGCGCGCCACCACCGCGCTGACCGGGAGGGCCAAGGCGATGGAGGTCTGGGCCAGGTACAGCGGAAGGAGCCAGATCGCCACGGCATGCAGGACGAAGCCCGCGAGGTAGGTGGCCACCACCAGCAGGATCAGCGGGTGCCTCATGGCGACGGTGACGAAGCGGCGCAGTGAGTGGGTGGCGTCGTCGATGCCGCGGATCGCGTGCGCCTGCAGGACGGCTGCGCTGCCGAACAGGCCTGCCGCCGTCAGCCCTGCCACGAGTCCCCAGACCACGGCGCGAGTCTGGCAGACCGACTGGAGCAGGAGCGGGCCGCGTCAGCGGTAGTGCTCGGGGAGCTCCTGGCCGAGCTTGACCATCGCCTTGGGCATCCGCAGGAACTTCAGCTGCATCGCCCGCATGATCGCGTAGAAGGTCGTGCCCTTGACCGGCTCGTCGGGGAAGCGCTTCGCGAGCTGGCGGTGCAGCCGGATGCGCAGGATCAGCATGTCGATCAGAACCAACAGGAGGGCGCCCATGACCAAGGCGTTGCCGAAGACGACCAGTCGGGCGCTGCCGGAGTAGCCCAGCACGAGCGAGACGACCAGCACCGGCAGGAGCAGCTCCATGATCGAGATGCGGGAGTCCACGAAGTCGCGGATGAACCGGCGGACCGGGCCCTTGTCGCGTGCGGGCAGGTAGCGATCGTCACCGGTGCGCATGGCCTGGCGGGTCTTGGCTCCGGACTCCAGCCGTGCGCTGCGCTGGGCCGCCGCCTGTTCCTTGCGGCTGCGTGGTGCCTTCGCGCGGGCTTTGGCGGCCGCCTCCGCCTCCTTGCGCGTCGGAGTGGGTCGTCCCTTGCCACCGGGCTTCGGCGGGGGCTCGGGGGAGTCGTTCTTGCTACGGCGGAACACAGCAGACCTTCGACGCTCGGATGGGCAGAGGTGGCAACGTCGCCACCCTACCCGCCACACCCGGGGGGCGCTCGCCGCGCTTGGCGCAAGCGCCTAGGGTGAGGTCAAGGAGGTCCCCGCAGGTGACCGTCACGAGGAGGCTTGGATCCCTATGGGTCTTTGGCAGCGTTTCATGTTGATCTTCCGCTCCAAGGCGAACAAGGTGCTCGACCGGGCGGAGGACCCGCGCGAGACTCTCGACTACAGCTACCAGCGTCAGACCGAGCTGCTGGCCAAGGTCCGCCGCGGCGTCGCTGATGTCGCCACGAGCCGCAAGCGCATCGAGATCCAGGTAGCCCAGCTCGAGCAGCGGTCGGCCAAGCTGCACGGCCAGGCGGAGAAGGCGATCGAGATGGGGCGTGAGGACCTCGCGCGTGAGGCGCTCACCCGCAAGTCCGGCCTGACCAGCCAGATCGAAGACCTGAAGGCCCAGCACGCGCAGCTTCAGGGCGAGGAGGAGAAGCTCACCCTGGCTCAGCAGCGGCTCCAGGCCAAGGTCGAGGCCTTCCGGACCCGCAAGGAGACCATCAAGGCGACGTACACCGCTGCCGAGGCGCAGACGCGCATCAACGAGGCGGTGTCCGGCATCGGGGACGAGATGGGTGACGTCGGGGCGGCCATCCAGCGGGCCGAGGACAAGACCGCGCAGATGCAGGCGCGGGCCGGTGCGATCGACGAGCTGATCGCCTCGGGGGCGCTTGATGACGTCTCGTCACTCAACCGCGGGGACGACATCACCCGCGAGCTCGAGGCGATGAGCTCCCAGGCCGACGTCGAGGCCGAGCTCGCCCGGCTCAAGGTCGGATCCACACCCGAGGCCATCGAGCCACCGGCCGACGGCGGCGACATCTTGGTCGCCGAGCCCGAGGCGCAGGTGGCCGAGGGTCCTGAGGCCTCGCCGGGTGGCGAGACCACATGACCCGCCGCAGGCTCACCTGAGGCGCGTCATGGCACGATCGCGCTTCATCAAGGATGCCGGGCTGACGCTGCGGATGACCTCGGTCATGTTCCTGCTCGGCGCGCTCTTCGTCGGCCTTGTCGTCTCGGCGATGTACGTCTTCCCCGGCTACGCGCTCTTCATCGGGGTGATCGGCCTCGGCATCGTCTTCTTCCAGTGGTGGTCCTCCGACACGATCGCGATGCGCGCGATGCGGGCTCGCGAGGTGACGCCCGAGCAGGCGCCCGAGCTGCACGGCATGATCGACCGGCTGTGTGCGATGGCGGACATGCCCAAGCCGCGCGTGGGGGTGGCGGACCTGGCGCTGCCCAACGCCTTCGCGACCGGACGCTCGCCCGAGCGCGCCGTGGTGTGCGTCACCACCGGCATCTTGGACATGCTCACCGCCGAGGAGCTGGAGGGGGTGCTGGCACACGAGCTGTCGCACGTCGCCCACCGCGACGTCCTGGTGATGACCGTCGCCTCGTCGGCGGGCATCCTGGCCGGCATGCTGACGCGGGCCTCGCAGTTCGGCGGCTTCGGGATGGCCCGCCGAAGCAACAACGGCGGCGGTGGCGCGGTCGCCTTCGTGGTCGCACTGGCGGTGAGCCTCGTCGTGTATGCCGTGAGCTTCTTCCTCACCCGACTGCTCTCCCGCTACCGCGAGCTGTGCGCGGACCGCTCCGGCGCCTACCTCACGATGAACCCTGCCGCCCTGGCCTCAGCGCTGCAGAAGATCACCGGCGAGATGTCGGCGATCCCGCAGAAGGACCTGCGCTCCTCGCAGGCGATGAACGCCTTCTTCATCGCCCCGGCGATCAGCGGCGCCTCGCTGCGCACGCTGAGCTCGACCCATCCTTCGCTCGAGCAGCGTCTCGAGCAGCTTGCCCGGATCCAGGCCGAGCTCTCCCGACCGACGGGCTGACGACATGGGTCTGTGGGAGGCGATGCTCGGGCGTCGCCGGGTCAAGGGCCCGAACCTGGACTCACTCTTCGGCATCCCCGCTGCCGCGATCACGCTGGAGGCCGCGGCCGGTTTCCGGTCGACGGGTCTGGGTTCGGTGTGCTTCCGTGCCGTGGCCGGGGCGGCGTACGCCGAGACCGAGCGCGAGATCCTCGCCCTGGTCGACGACGACCCCGAGACGCCGGACGTCGAGGTCACCCGGGACGACTTCGGCTACACCTGGATGGTGGTCCATGCGGACCCCGCCGACAGCGCCGGGCTGTGCACCGACCTGCACGCGGTGAACACCACGTTGGCCGCTGAGGGGTTCGACTCCGGGCTGCTGTGCACCCTGGTGCCGTTCACCGACGCGTCCGGGCGGCGCTTCGGGCTGGTCTACCTCTACCAGCAGGGCACCTTCTACGCCTTCGCCCCGACCCACGGCTCCGGCGCCGAACGCTCCCGCGACAACCTGCTCGAGATCTCGGTGCGCGACCTGCTCGGCGGCGAGCTCCCGATGGAGCCCGACCTGGCTCGCTGGCTCGCCCTCTGGGGTGCCCCCGGCCTCTGACCGCGAGGCGTCACATCTGGGCGGCGAGGGGTCGCATCTGGGCGGCGAGGGGTCACATCTGGGCTGCTCCGGGCGCTCCGGAATCGGAGAACCAGGTCCGCGATCGGCGGGGCGTCAGTCGCGGTGGGACTTGCCAGGGAGATCGAGCATGCGCTGCAGGGCTACCGCCGCCTGCTCCTCCGTGGCCGGGTCCACCTCGATCTGGTTGACCACGACACCATTCACCAAGGACTCCAGCGCCCACACCAGGTGTGGGAGGTCGATGCGGTTCATGGTGGAGCAGTAGCAGACGTTGCGGTCCAGGAAGACGATCGTCTTGTCCAGGTGGGCATCGGCCAGGCGCTTGACCAGGTTGAGCTCGGTGCCGATCGCCCAGGTGCTGCCGGGCGGAGCAGCCTCGATCGTCTTGATGATGAACTCCGTCGAGCCGACCAGGTCGGCCTTGAGTACGACGTCGTGGGTGCACTCCGGGTGGACCAGGATGTTGATCCCGGGATGCGCGGCGCGGAGCTGGTCGACCACGTCGGCCGAGAATCGCCCGTGGACCGAACAGTGGCCCTTCCACAGGATCATCGTCGCGGCCCGGAGCTCGTCGGCGCTCAGGCCTCCGTCCGGAAGCCGGGGGTCCCAGACCACGCAGTCGTCGAGGGAGTACCCCATCTTCAGCACCGCGGTGTTGCGGCCGAGGTGCTGGTCGGGGAAGAACAGCACCTTGGTGTCCGACCCGTGCTGCGTTAACGCCCACTCGAGAGCGGAGTCGGCGTTGGACGACGTACACACGACGCCACCGTGGCGACCGCAGAAAGCCTTGATGTCGGCGGAGGAGTTCATGTAGGTGACCGGGACGACGGCGTCGGAGAGGCCGGCCGCGGTCAACGCGTCCCACGCGTCCTCGACCTGGGAGAGACGCGCCATGTCGGCCATGGAGCAGCCGGCGGCGAGGTCGGGCAGGACCACCTTCTGCTCCGGCCCGGTGAGGATGTCCGCCGACTCGGCCATGAAGTGGACGCCGCAGAAGACGATGAACTCCGCTTCGGGGCGTGCGGCGGCATCGCGCGCCAGCTTGAAGGAGTCACCGGTGACGTCGGCGAACTGGATGACCTCGTCGCGTTGGTAGTGGTGGCCCAGCACGAACACCCGGCTGCCGAGGGCCTCCTTCGCCGCCCGGGCCCGTTCCACCAGCGTCGGATCCGACGCGGGGGGCAGGTCCCCGGGGCATTCGACTCCGCGCTCGGCGTCGAGGTCGCGGCCCCGGCCCAGGGGCAGCAGCGGCAGGTCCACAGTCGACATGTCCTCATCCTAGGTGCAGGCCGGAGCGCCGCTTCCGGCCCCAGGCTCAGAGCAGCGAGCCATGGTGCAGGTACGGCGCCGGCGGCTTCAGGTGCCGAAGCGCCAGGTAGCCACTCTGGTGGACCGCCAACCCCGCTCTGAGCCCCACGTCCAGAGCCCACTGGTTGGCCGCGGTGACGTGGTGGACCGCTACCGGCGCGTCGGGGTCGCTGGCGGCCAGGGCCTCCCACATCAGGTCTGCGGCCGTACGACGCTGGGTCGCCGCGACCAGTACCGGCGCCCCGCTGGCGTCGACATAGGCGTAGCCGCTCCCGCTGGCCCGGTCACGCACCACGAGCCGGAACAGCGACCCGAGCACGTCGTGGTCGGAGAGATGGGCGGCGCCCCGCGTCCCGCGGTCCACAGAGTCGAGCAGGTCGCGATCGGAGGAATCGCCCTCACGCACGTGTCGGACCACGGGGAGCACCGCACGGTCGACCCGCCCGTGCAGGAACATCTGAGGGTGGAGGTCGAACCCCGCCGACCGGTAGCGGCGCGCCGCGTGCGGGTCGGCGGACGCGGCGAGCATGCCGCGCAGGCATCCCCGACCGTGCTCCAACGCTCGCGCGAGCAGTGCTCTACCGATGCCCTGGCCCTGCATGCCCGGTCGGACGGCGTAGGACCCCAGGAGCCACATCAGCTCCCGGACGTAGGAGACGGCGAAGCCGACCGGCTCGCCGCCGCGGTCGGCGACCCAGCACCCTCCCGGGTCGGTGCTGAGCAGGTGTGAGGTGCGCACCTGCCAGCCCAGGCCGGCCGCCGCAGACCGCGACGCGGGCGACGGCACCGTGGGTGGCAGGGTCAGCCGGTCCACCTCGTGGTAGCTCTCGGCACTGAGCCGTTCGAGCGCAGCCACGTCGTCCGCCCGCATCGGTCGGATCAGGACGTCGTACGTTTCGCTCGCCATGGCGACCCGATCGTATGACCCGCGCCCTCCCCGGTCGGTCGGTCCGGCACCTGAGGACACCAGGCAGGATGGGGGCATGCGCGTGCTGGTGGCCCCTGACAAGTTCGCCGGCACCCTCACCGCCGTCGAGGCGGCCGAAGCGATCGCCCGCGGCTGGGCGCGTTGGGCACCCGAGGACCAGCTCGACCTCGCCCCGATGTCCGATGGCGGCCCCGGGTTCGTCGACGTGCTGCACGCCACGCTCGGCGGGGACCTGCTCGCGGTCACGGTCACGGGACCGTACGGCGACCCGGTCCCGGCCACCGTCCTGCGCGTCGGTCCCACGGCGTACGTCGAGTGCGCGCAGGCGTGTGGGCTGCCGCTGACCCAAGCGGAGCGCGCCGAGGACGCCGCCACCGTCGGCGTGGGCGAGCTCATCGTGCACGCGATGGAGCTCGGTGCTGCCGAGGTGGTCGTCGGCCTCGGCGGGTCCGGCACCACGGACGGCGGGGCGGGCGCGCTGGCCGCGCTGGGCGCCACGGCCACGGGCGCGACACTGACCGCGGGCCCGCGCGGCCTCGCCGGAGTCACCGAGGTGGACCTCCGACCAGCCCGGGCGCGGCTCGGCGAGGTCCGGTTGGTGGCCGCTACCGATGTCGACAACCCGCTGACCGGCCTCTTCGGCACGGCCAAGACCTTCGGCCCGCAGAAGGGCCTCGGCGAGGACCGCCTGCCGTCGGTGGACGCCGCCCTGGAAGTGCTTGCCGCCGCCGTGGACCGCCGGATCTCCCTCGAGCCCGGAGCCGGTGCCGCCGGGGGTCTGGGATTCGCGCTCCTGGCTCTGGGCGCTGCGCGTCGCCCGGGCATCCAGCTCGTCGCCGACGCGGTGGACCTGGCGGCACGCGCCCGCGCGGTCGACCTGGTGCTGACCGGCGAAGGCGCCTTCGACTTCTCCAGCCGCTCGGGCAAGGTGCCGTACGGCGTCGCAGAGGTCGCCGCTGCCGCCGTCCGGCCGTGCGTCGCTTTGGCGGGCCAGGTGCTGGTCGGGTCCCGGGAGATGCGGGCCCTGGGTGTCGAGTCGGCGTACTCCTTGGTCGACCTCGTGGGGGAGGAGCGGGCGCTGGGTGACCCGCACGGCGCCCTCCAGGCCTTGGCGGAACGAGTCGCCCGCACCTGGTCACCACGCCCGCGCGCGAAGTCGGGGGAATAACCGGTGCTGTGCGACCATTGGAACCGAAGTACGGCGGTTCGTCCGCCGAGGCACGCGTGACCACCGACTCCCAGGGAGCCCGCCGATGACCGAGCAGGTCGAGACCACGACCGAGCGTCGCACCGACCAGATCAACCTCAGCGACGTCGCCGCCGCGAAGGTGAGCAGCCTCCTCGCGCAAGAGGGGCGCGACGACCTCCAGCTGCGCATCTCCGTGCAGCCAGGTGGCTGCTCCGGGCTTCGCTACCAGTTGTTCTTCGACGAGCGCACCCTCGACGGAGACGTCGTGACCGACTTCGACGGCGTGGCCGTCGTGGTCGACCGGATGAGCGTGCCCTACCTCAACGGCGCAATGATCGACTTCGTCGACAGCATCGAGAAGCAGGGCTTCACGATCGACAACCCCAACGCGACCGGATCCTGCGCCTGCGGCGACTCGTTCCACTGAGCGGACCGCTGCCGGGCAGGGCCCGACCCGGCGCGGCGCTGCCAGCAGTCAAAGTCCCCGTCGACCGAGGTCGGCGGGGACTTTGTCGTCTCGGCGTTGCCGCATCGTCGGACAGGCCCGAACCTCCGACGACGAGCTCAGTCCAGGTGCAGGTGGAGGGCGTTGGCCAGCCGCGCCGTCGCGTCGCTGACCCGAATCTCGCGCTTGCTGATCTCGCTGGGGAAGTCCTCGAAGCGGATGCTCGGCGGCGGCTGCACTGCCGCGCGTGCGGCGTGCTCGAGCCTCGGCAGATGGAGCTGGTCACCAGCGGCGCGAGCGTCGTCGGACATCTCGCGGGGGCTCCCGAGCTCGGAGTACGCCAAGCGCAGGTACGGACTGGATGGGGCCATACTTCGACGCTAGGCGCTACTCGGCGGTATCCCTAGTCCTACCCCTCGGTAGTCTTGCCTGCCATGTCACTGCTCATCGCCGGCTCCATCGCCACCGACCACCTGATGACGTTCGGAGGCAAGTTCGCCGACTCCCTGGTGGTGGAGCAGCTCGACAAGCTCTCGGTCTCGTTCCTGGTCGAGGACCTGGAGATCCGACGGGGCGGCGTCGCCCCGAACATGTGCTTCGGCCTCGGCATGCTGGGCCTGCGCCCGGTGCTGGTGGGCGCCGCCGGAGAGGACTTCGCTGACTACCGGTCCTGGCTGGAGCGGCACCGCGTCGACTGCGAGTCCGTGCTCATCTCCGAGACCCGCCACACCGCCCGCTTCGTCTGCACCACGGATGCCTCGATGGCGCAGTTCGCCTCCTTCTACCCGGGCGCGATGACCGAGGCCCGGCTGATCGAGTTGGCACCGATCGTGGCTCGGGTGGGCGAGCCCGACTACGTGCTCATCGGCGCCGACGATCCCGAGGCCATGCGGCGGCACACCGAGGAGTGCCGTCAGCGCGGCTTCCCCTTCATCGCGGACCCCAGCCAGCAGCTGGCCTTCAGCGACGGTGAGCTGATCCGCGACCTCGTCGACGGTGCCGCCCTCCTCTTCTCCAACGAGTACGAGTCGCACATGATCGCGGCCAAGACGGGCTGGTCCGCCGAGGACCTCCTGGAACGCGTCGACATCCAGGTCACGACCCTCGGCGCGCAGGGGGTCCGGGTGCAGGGGGGCGGCATCGAGCCGTTCGAGCTGCCAGCCGTCACTGACGTCAAGGCGGTGGAGCCGACGGGCGTCGGCGACGCCTTCCGGGCCGGCTTCCTCGCGGCGCTCGCGTGGGGTGTCGGGCTCGAGCGCGCCGCCCAGATAGGCTGCGTGCTGGCGGCGTACGTCGTGGAGACCGTCGGCACCCAGGAGTACTCCTTCACTCCCGACCAGTTCGAGCGACGACTCGCCTCCGAGTACGGCGACGCGGCCGCTGCCGACGTGGCCGCCCATCTGCGCTGAGGCTCACGACCTCCTGCGCACCCACTGCCGCAGCGCCTCGGGGCCGTCGGGCGCGGTGCCGAGGTACTCCTGGCCGCGCATCCGACACCAGGCAGGGATGTCGGTGCGGGCCGCGACGTCGGTGGTGAGGACCGCGACGACCCCGCCGACCGGCACCTCTCCGATCCGTCGCGCGAGGTCGATCACCGGCTGTGGGCAGCGCAGGCCCCGGCAGTCGAGCTCGAGGTCGACCTCGAGTTCGGTGACCGGCTCGTCCGCCCGCCCCTCGGTGGGCTCGTGACTCACAGCCCCACCCGTGCCCGGAGCTCCGCGACCACCCCGGGCAGCACGCCGAGGAAGCGCTCGACCTCGGCGGCCGAGGTGTCTCGGCTCAGGGAGAGCCGCACGTTGCCGTGGGTGAGCACCCCCATGGCCTCCAGGACATGGCTCGGGGTCAGGCTGGAGGCGGTGCACGCGGAGCCGCTGGCGATCGCGAAACCGCGTCGGTCGAGCTCGGTGACCAGCGCCTCCCCGTTGAGGTAGAGGCACGAGAACGTCACCAGGTGCGGCAGCCGCCGGTCGGGGTCGCCCACGACCTCGGTGTCGGCCAGCGAGGCGACCGTGTCGCGGACCCGGGCCACGAGCTCGTGGTGGCGAGCGTTCGTCTCGTCCCGCTCCGTGACCACCGCCTGGAGCGCGGCCGCTGCCGCGAGCACCGAGGGCACGTTCTCGAACCCGGCCGTGCGGTGGTCGACCCGGTCGTCGTCGGGGAACGGGGTGGCCCAGCGCACTCCCCGGCGGACGAGGAGGACCCCGACCCCGGCCGGTCCACCCCACTTGTGGGCCGAGGCAGCGGCCGCCGCCCATCCGCCGGGCAGCGGCAGCCGACCGGCGAGCGCACAGGCATCGACGAACAGTGGTACGGCGCCCAGTGCCGCGGCGATCTCGGCCACCGGCTGGATCGTGCCGACCTCGTGGTTGGCAGCCTGGACGGCGGCCACCCCCAGCGGGACGCTCAGATCGGCAGCAGCGTCGAGGACCACCGCCTCGTCGGTACGCCCGCTTGCGTCGACCGCCGCGCTGCGCGTGGGAACGCCGGACCAGCGGGCGGCGTGCAGGACGGCGGAATGCTCGACGGCGCTGTGGACGAGTCCGACGTCACGGCGCCCGCGCAACAGCCCGAGCAGGCCGCGGTGCACCGCCTCCGTGCCCGAGGAGGTGAACGAGACCTCATCGGCGCGCACCCCCAAGGCCGCGGCAGTTGCCTCGCGCGCGTTGTCCAGCAGCAGCCGGGCGTTCCGGGCGGGGGCGTGCAGGCGCCGGGGGTCGGCGTACCCCTGGTCGAGCGCTCGTTGAAGCACTTCTCGGGCCGCCGGGTGCAGGGGTTCGGACGACGCGGCGTCCAGGTAGGCCGCAGCTACCGCGGGAGGGATGTCACTGCGATCAGCCACAACACGAACTTACCGGCCCACCCACCCCGGTCATTGGCCGCGGATTCCGCTAGGGTTCTGCTAGTCGTGGCGACCGAGAGAGAGGGCTCCTTCGTGGGTGTGCAGCTTCACCGGCTCACGAACACGCCGTGGCGTCGGCGTGCGTCGGTGGCGGCGTTGGGCGCGACAACGCTCCTGCTGGCCGGCTGCTCTCAGCAGACGCAGGACTCCTGGCGTCGCGTGGCGATGCCGGAACCTGCCACCGTCGAGGGTTGGCAGGTCCTCCACTTCTGGCAGTGGTCGTGGGTCGCGGCGATGGCAACGGGCATTCTCGTCTGGGGGCTGATGTTCTTCGCGATCTGGCGCTACCGCCGTCGCAGCGACGACGACGTGCCCGTCCAGACCCGCTACAACCTGCCGCTCGAGATCTTCTACACCGTCGCGCCGATCATCATGGTGCTGGTGTTCTTCTCCAGCACCGTTCGACTTCAGCACGACCTGGTCGCCGACAACGACAACCCGGACCACACCGTGATCGTCGTCGGCCAGCAGTGGTCTTGGACCTTCAACTACACCGACGAGGAGGCGACCGGCGGCAAGAACGTGTTCGAGGTCGGCTCGGGCAACTACATCCCGACGTTGGTGCTGCCGGTCGATGAGACGGTGCGCTTCGAGCTGCGGTCACCGGACGTCATCCACTCGTTCTGGATCATCCCCTTCCTCTACAAGGAGGACGTGATCCCGGGGCGTGAGAACACCTTCTCGGTGACGCCGAACGAGATCGGCACCTATCGGGGCAAGTGCGCCGAGCTGTGCGGTGCCTACCACTCGCGCATGCTGTTCAATGTCGAAGTGGTCTCCCGCGCCGACTACGACGCCTACCTGCAGGACCAGTTCGACGCCGGTTTCTGGTCCGACGAGCCGCTTCTCGGCAATGAGCTGACGATCACGCAGGCCGGCCTGGAGACCGAGATCCCCGAGGGAGGCACCGAGTGACCGCCACCGCCGAACAACCGACCGTGGTCGAGCCGCGCAAGTCGCTGGGCGAGAACGTCGTCCGGGTGCTGACCACGACCGACCACAAGCTCATCGGCAAGATGTATCTCGTCACCGCGATGGTGTGGTTCGTCCTGGCAGGCATCATGGCGCTGCTCATGCGCGCCGAGCTTGCGTTCCCCGGCACCCAGGTGGTCTCCGACGAGACCTACAACGAGCTCTTCACGATGCACGGCACGATCATGTTGCTGCTGTTCGCGACTCCGCTGTTCTTCGGGTTCGCCAACGTGATCATGCCGCTGCAGATCGGTGCTCCCGACGTGGCGTTCCCGCGTCTGAACATGCTGAGCTACTGGTTCTACCTCTTCGGCGGAATCATCGCGGGCAGCGGCTTCCTGACGCCGAGCGGAGCCGCCTCGTTCGGCTGGTTCGCCTACGTGCCCCTCAGCGACGCAGTTCGGTCGCCGGGCGTCGGTGGTGACCTGTGGATCATGGGTCTGTGGCTCGGTGGTCTCGGCACGATCCTGGGTGGCGTCAACTTCATCACCACGATCATCTGCATGCGGGCGCCAGGCATGACCATGTTCCGGATGCCGATCTTCACCTGGAACACGCTCGTCACCAGCCTGCTGGTGCTGATCATCTTCCCGATCCTGGCTGCGGCCCTGCTCGCCCTGGAGGCGGACCGGGCCTTCGGCGCCCACGTCTTCGACACCGCCCATGGCGGCCCCATCATGTGGCAGCACCTCTTCTGGTTCTTCGGACACCCGGAGGTCTACGTGCTCGCGCTGCCGTTCTTCGGCATCGTGACCGAGATCCTGCCGGTGTTCAGCCGCAAGCCGATCTTCGGCTACGTGGGCCTGGTCGGTGCCACCCTGCTGATCGCCATGCTCTCGGTTGCGGTGTGGGCCCACCACATGTTCGTGACCGGCGCGGTCGACCTCGACTTCTTCTCCGGGATGACCTTCTTGATCGCCGTTCCTACCGGCGTGAAGTTCTTCAACTGGATAGGCACGATGTGGGGTGGGTCCGTGTCGTTCGACACGCCCATGCTGTGGTCGCTCGGCTTCCTCACGACCTTCCTGTTCGGCGGCCTCACCGGAGTCATCCTGGCTTCGCCGCCGCTGGACTTCCACGTGTCGGACTCCTACTTCGTGGTGGCCCACTTCCACTACACGGTCTTCGGAACGGTGGTGTTCGCGATGTTCGCGGGCTTCTACTTCTGGTGGCCGAAGATGACCGGCAAGATGCTCGACGAGCGGCTCGGCAAGGTGCACTTCTGGCTGCTGTTCGTCGGCTTCCACACGACGTTCCTGGTCCAGCACTGGCTCGGGGTGGAGGGGATGCCGCGGCGCTACGCGGACTACCTCCCTGAGGACGGCTTCGAGAGCCTCAACCAGGTGTCGACCGTCGGCTCCATCGTGCTGGCCGCCTCGATGCTGCCGTTCCTGTGGAACGTCTACAAGACGCGCCAGAGTCCGCCGGTCGAGCTGGATGACCCCTGGGGCTGGGGCCGGTCCCTGGAGTGGGCCACCAGCTCCCCGCCGCCGCGCCACAACTTCGTGACCCTCCCGCGCATCCGCTCGGAGTCGCCCGCGTTCGACCTGCACCACCCCGAGATCGCGGCGATGGAGTTCGAGGACAACCCAGGACTGGTCGATGCGATGGCCGACGCTCCCGACGTGAACGGTCGCTCCGAGACGCTCGATGACGACGGCCAGGGCGGAGAGGGCAGCCAGTGAAGGTCGAGACCTGGGTCTTCGGGCTCACCACCGGGTTCTTCGTGCTGGTCACGCCGCTGTACTGGTTCGCCACGTCGGCGAACCTCGGCACTGGTGATTGGACCGGCACGGTCGCCTTGACGATGACCACGCTGCTGGGACTGATGGTCACGCTCTACCTGGGCTTCCACGCCAAGAACATGGACGCCCGACCCGAAGATCTCCACGATTCCGAGATCGCCGATGGCGCCGGTGAGCTGGGGTTCTTCCCGCCCTACTCCTGGTGGCCGCTGTGGTGCGCCATGTGTGCCGCGACCTGCGTCTTCTCCGTGGCGATGGGGGCGTGGTGGCTGTTCATCATCGGCGCCGGTCTCGGCATGGTGGCCCTGTGCGGGCTCGTCTTCGAGTACTACCGCGGCGAATACGCCCACTGACCTTTGCCCCCGGTCGCGGTTGGACGCTGCGCGGCGGTTTCGTGTCGCGACCGGGCATCGGTTAGCCTGGCTGTTGCCACGCCTGAGGGGGATCCATGAACGTCGTACGACGCTGGGCCGCGCCATGGCGCGCACCTGCACGTCGTCGCGGGCTGGCGGTAGCCACGGCTCTTCTGATGGCTGCGACGGTTGCCGGGTGTGACTCGGCCGCAAGCTCCGGCACGGCTCCGGAGGTCTCGTCCGACTCAGCGTCGCCGAGCGAGTCGGCGACGCCCCCGCCGGCCCCCGTCCGGGTGACCACCAACCTCGGCAAGCGCACCGATGCCGTGTCTGTGGCCACCGACCTGCAGGTCACCGCCGAAGGCGGCACGCTGCGCAAGGTCGTCGTGTCGGCCGGGGATCTGCGGCTGCCCGGCGAGATCTCGGCGGACAGCACCTCGTGGTCGGCCACGGGACGGCTCGAGCCCGGTAGTGAGTATGCGATCAGCAGCGTGGCCGTGCGATCCGACGGCAAGGTGCGTCGTACCCGGTCCGACTTCCGTACCCAGGACCTCACCCTGGACCAGCAGACCTACCCCTCGGTCGCGCCCCTGCAGGGCGAGACCGTCGGGGTCGGCATGCCTGTGATCGTCACCTTCGACGTGCCGGTGACCGACCATGCGTCGTTCGAGAAGCACATGACGGTGACGACCACGCCACGGCAGCGCGGCTCGTGGTACTGGTTCAGCGACAGTGAGGCGCACTGGCGACCGGCCAACTACTGGAAGGCAGGCACCGACGTCACGGTGGACGTCGACGTCAACAGCCTGCCCGCCGGGGGTGGGATCTTCGGCCAGCTCAGCCGGAAGGTGAACTTCCACGTGGGGGACCGGGTCGTCAGCAAAGTGAACGCACAGACCCACCAGATGCAGACCTACATCAACGGGAAGCTGGCGCGCACCACTCCCATCACCACGGGCAAGCCGGGGTTCACGACGCGCTCAGGTGTGAAGGTCATCATCGAGAAGTACCGCCACAAGCGGATGAACTCCGAGACCGTCGGCATCTCTAGCGACAACCCTGAGGCCTACGACATCGACGATGTCGAGTACGCCATGCGGGTCACCTACTCCGGTGAGTTCCTGCATGCCGCACCGTGGTCGGTCGGGTCCCAGGGCTACGCCAACGTCAGCCACGGGTGCACGGGCATGTCCACGTCCAACGCCGCCTGGCTCTACAACATCTCCAAGCGCGGCGACGTGGTCGAGTACACCGGAACCGACCGGCCGATGACCCTGACCAACGGCTACGGCGACTGGAACCTTTCCTTCGCGCAATACCGCCAGGGTTCCGCACTCTCCTGACCCGTCGCGAAATCACCGCCGACCCGTCGCGTACTGACGGGTTCTCCACAGGTCGGCACGAAGGGTCTCGCGTCGGGGGCGCTGCTTCGTCACGCTGCTGCCATGATCACCTACCCGCCGTCATGGCTGGTCCACCCACCGAAGGTGCCGCTTGAACGACCCTTCACGAGCCAGGAGGCACACGGGTTCGGACTCACGCACCGGATGCTGCGTGACCTGACGGCCGCGGGATTTCTCCAGCACCCGGTGCGGGGGGTCTACCACGTCAGCCAGCTGCCTGACCAGCTCGATCTGCGTCTGCGCGTGCGTCAGGCTGGTGGTGCCCCACGACAGCGTCATCACAGACCGAACGGCCGCCTGGCTGCTGGGCGCGCCCATGGCGCTGGCACCCAACGACCACCTCAAGACCCCGGCTGTGTCCATGTTCCGGCCGCCGGGATACCGCCTGCGCAACAAGCTGGTGGCCAGCGGCGAACGTCGCCTGCGCCCCAGAGATATCGCCGAGGTCGAAGGTGTCCTCCTGACGACCCCGCTGCGCACCGCTTGCGACCTGGGCCGACTCCTGCAGCGCGACCAGGCGCTGGCCGGCATGGACGCTTTGAGTCGGGCCACCGGTGTCTCTGCGCGTGACATCGTCGAGGAGCTGCAGCGACGCTTCAAGGGCTACCGCGGGGTGCGACAGGCTCGGCAGCTGGCCCCCTGGGTCGACGGCCGCTCGGAGTCACCGGGCGAGAGCATCCTGAGGTTGCGGTGGCGAGACTGCACCGATCTCCCCGTACCGACGCCCCAGGTCGAGGTGGCCGGGCCGGACGGGCCCTGCTTCCTCGATCTCGCTGTCCCGGCGCTGCGCTACGCCGCAGAGTACGACGGTGCCCGGTGGCATGGTCCGGATCGGCAGGCCCACGACCGGCGACGCCGGGAGTTCGTACGACGTACCCAGGGCTATGTCATCGACGTTCTCACCGGATCGAACATCCACGGCCGAGGGCAGAACGCCGGAGCAATTCTCCGCGCCGGCCTGGCGGCTGCCACGGCCGCCCGGCACTGTGCATAACTCGTCAGGAAACGACGGGTCAGCGGTCAGTTTGCGACGGGTCAGTGACCAGGGCGGAGCGGCTCGTCGGCGGTCTCGTGCAGGTTGTGGCCGTCGAACTCGTGGCCGGCAGCCGGGTGGCTCAGGTCGGACTCGAACTCGCGCACGTCGTCGGCGTGGTGGGCAGCTTCCTCCAGCTCCTCACGAGTCGGCTTCTGCACGTTGTCGGCCCACATCAGGGTCTGGAGACGCCTGCGCAGCCCGCTCAGCCGGCCGCCTCGCGGCGCCACACCGTTGGCGTCGGCCTCGGGCACGTCCTCGGGCTCCGGATCGCGGTCGCGCGCGGTCAGGGTGTACGCCCGGGTGCCGTCGATCGGCAGGTGCCGCTCAGAGTAGCCGCCCTCGGGCGAGCGCATGATGATGCCGGTCTCGTAGCCGTGGAGGAGCTTCTCGTTGTCGTGCCGCTGCAAGGAGATGCACCATCGACGGGTGATCCAGAACGCGATCGCGGGACCGACGAACACTGCTACCCGCATGAAGTAGGTGATCTGGTTGATGCTGAGGTCGAAGGTGATCGCGATCAGGTCGTTGCCACCCGCGGCCCACAGGAGGCCGTAGAACGTCATCAGCGACACCATCGCCGCCGTGCGGGTGGGCGCGTTGCGCGGCCGCTGCAGCAGGTGATGCTCACGTTTGTCCTGGGTGATCCAGGAGTTGATGAACGGCAGCATCAGCAAGATCGTGAACATCACGCCGGGCAGGATGATGATGGGCAGCATGACGTTCCACGAGATCGTGTGTCCCCACAGGTGGCTCTCGATGCCGGGCATGATCCGCAGCGCGCCGTCGGGCCAGCCCATGTACCAGTCCGGCTGGGACCCCGCGGTGACCTTGGAGGGGTCATAGGGCCCGAACTTCCAGACCGGGTTGATGGTGACCAAGCCACCCATCAGTGCCGTCACGCCGAAGACGATGAAGAAGAAGCCGCCGGCCTTGGCCATGTACACGGGGAGCATCGGGTAGCCGACGACGTTCTCCTCGGTGCGGCCGGGGCCGGGCCACTGTGTGTGCTTGTGGTAGACGAGCAGCAGCATGTGGGCGGCCACCAGTGCGAGCAGCAGCCCCGGGATCAGCAGGATGTGGACGGCGTACAGACGCGGGATGATCGACTCCCCGGGGAACTCGCCGCCGAAGAGGAAGAAGGACATGTAGGTGCCGACCACCGGGATCGACTTCATGAAGCCGTCGGCGGCCCGGACACCGGTGCCGGAGAGCAGGTCGTCGGGCAGGGAGTAGCCGGTGAAGCCCTCCAGCGTGCCGAGTAGCAGCAGCAGCGAGCCGATCACCCAGTTCAGCTCGCGGGGCTTGCGGAACGCGCCGGTGAAGAAGACGCGCATCATGTGCACGAACATCGAGGCCACGAACAGCATCGCCGACCAGTGGTGCATCTGGCGCATCAGCAGGCCACCGCGCACGTCGAAGGAGATGTCGAGGCTGGAGGCGAAGGCCTCGGACATCTGGATGCCGCGGAACTGGGCGTAGGAGCCCATGTACGTCGTCTCGCCCATGCTCGGCTTGAACCACAAGGTGAGGAACACGCCGGTGAGCAGTAGGATCACGAAGCTCCACAGCGCGATCTCGCCGAGCATGAAGGACCAGTGGTCGGGGAACACCTTCCGGACCATCTTCTTCTGCGACGACGCGAGACCCAGGCGGTCGTCGGCCCAGGTCACGGCGCCGCCGAGCTTGCTGGGCTTCTTCGCGGTGGCCGGCTCGTCGCGATTGCTGCTGGCGACCTGGCTGGTGTCCACGCTCATGACGAGTCACGCTCCCAGAAGCTCGGTCCGACGGGTTCGGTGAAGTCGCTCTGTGCCACCAGGTATCCCTCCGGGTCGACCGCGAGCGGCAGCTGCGGCAACGGCCGCGCTGCGGGCCCGAAGACCACCTTGGCGCTGTCGGCGAGGTCGAACGTCGACTGGTGGCAGGGGCAGAGGACGTGGTTGGTGGTGCGTTCGTTGAGCGAGATCGGGCAGCCCACGTGGGTGCAGATCTTCGAGTAGCAGACGATGCCCTGGACCGACCAGTTCTCGCGCCCGGGACCCGGAATGATCTCGTCCGGCTCCATCCGCAACAGGATCACCGAGGCCTTCGCCTTGGCGACCTGCAGGTCGAGGCCCTCGAGGCCCTCGCCATCCGGACCGCCGTTGAACATGATCTCCGGCTGACCGTTCACCAGGTCTCCGACCTCGAGCTCGGAGATCAGGATGGGCCTGCCCGTCACATCCCGAACGACCCGCATCCCTTCGGTCCACACCGTGCTCAACAGGGCATCGCCCGGCAGCGGTCCGAGGTCGCGCAGCGCGATCAACGGCGTGAGGGCGACCAGGCCGAGGGACCCGAGCAGGGTATTGCGGATCAGTGGGCGGCGAGCGATGCCCGACTCCTCGCCACCTTGCTTGAGGTCGCTCAGGATGGCGGCGCGGTCGTCAGGAGAAGAAGCAACGGGATGCCGCATCTCGACGATCTCGTGGTCGCCCATCAGCTTGCGGGCCCATTGGATGATGCCGATGCCGATGAACAGCAGGGCGCCGCCGAGGCTGGCCCCGAGTGCGACGTTCGAGGCGCCGAGCCCCAGGAAGGTGTCGGGGTCGTCCCCGATCGAGAGGGTGAAGTAGGAGACGAAGAACAGGATCGCGCACACCATCGAGAGCACGAAGAAGGCCGCGACCTGACGCTCGGCACGCTTCGCCGCGCCTTCGTCGACGTCTGTCGGGCGCGGCTCGTGCGCGGGCAGTCCCGGGTCGGGGATCGGTTCGCCCCGGGGCTCGAGCGACGGTTCTCCGTCCACCGTGACGGGGAGGTTCTGCTCGGTCGTGCTCACGCGTCCCCCTTCTGGCGCGACGTGCGCGCGGTGTGTGCGGCGATCCAGATCGCGAAGGCGACCAGGGCACCGATGCCGACGATCCAGGCGACGAGGCCCTCGGCCACCGGCCCGAAGCCGCCCAGCCCGAAGCCGCCGTACTCGGGGTTCTCCTGGATGCTCATGATGTAGGCGATGACATCGCGCTTCTCGTCCGGTGCGAGGTTCCCGTTGGAGAACACGTCCATGGCCTGGGGCCCGGTCAGCATCGCCTCGTAGATGTACTTCGCCTCGACTCCGTGCAGGCTGGGCGCGTAGCCGCCTCGCGGCATGGCGCCGCCTGAGCCGTTGAAGTTGTGGCAGGCGGTGCAGTTGGTCAAGAAGATCTGACCTCCCCGGACGACCGCCGCCTCACGCTCGGCGGAGGAGAGCCCCTCGAGGGAGTAGTCGTTCTCCGAGGGGATCGCGGGGCCGGGCCCGATCGAGGCGACGTACGCGGCGAGCGCGGCGATCTCGTCCTCGGTGTACACCGGAGGCTTGCGCGCGGCCTGCGCTCCGGGCTCGGCCATCGGCATCCGGCCGGTCCCGACCTGGAAGTCGACCGCGGCGGCACCGACGCCGACCAGGGACGGGCCGAGCTGGGCGCCGTCCTGCAACAGGACGCCCTCGCCGTTCTGGCCGTGGCAGAACGAGCAGCCGACCAGGAACAGCTGGCGACCTTGCGCCACCTGGTCGTCGGCGGCCACGGTCTGCTCGGCCGAGGCGGGCGCCAGGGCGGAGTAGGCGCCACCTGTCACCAGGAGCGCGGCCACCACGACCACCAGGCCGGCGAGCTTGCTGCGGCGGCGCCGGGAGAGCAGTCCGGCGGAGCGGTTCAGGATGCGCACGAGTGTCCTCTCGAGTCCGCGTGGGTAGATCTCCGGCTGCTTCTCACACTAAGTCGTCGCATGGGTCGGTTCCGGTTGCCTACTTGACGAGGTAAATGGTCGCGAACAGGGCGATCCACACGACGTCCACGAAGTGCCAGTAGTACGACACGACGATCGCGCTGACGGCTTGTTCGTGGGTGAACCGTTTGGCCAGGAAGGTCCGACCGAGCACGAACAGGAAGGCGATCAGCCCTCCGGTCACGTGCAGGCCGTGGAAGCCGGTCGCGAGGTAGAACAGCGTGCCGTATGCCGAGCTCGGGATCGTCACACTCTCGGAGACCAGCTCGGCGTACTCAAAGGCCTGACCCCCGATGAAGACGGCGCCCATGATGTAGGTCAGCACGAACCACTCACGCAGCCCCCACTGGCCCACGGAGAAGACCGAGCCCTTGCGACCGACCTGACCGCGCTCGGCGGCGAACACTCCGAGCTGGCACGTCACCGACGAGAGCACCAGGATGATCGTGTTCACCGTCGAGAACGTGACGTTGAGCTTCTCGGTCTCCTGGGCCCACAGCGCGGGGCTCACCGCGCGCACCGTGAAGTAGGCCGAGAAGAGCGCGGCGAAGAACATCAGCTCGCTGGACAGCCAGATGATGGTGCCCACGCTGACCATGCTCGGCCGGTCGTGATGCCCGTGCAGACGGGATGCTGGAATCGCTGAAGCTGTCGCCACGGGCATCATTATGTCGATAGTGGGCCCACTTGGGCACCCCGACCCCCGAGTGTCGTGGCGTCCTATTGTCGAGACCGTGACCAGACCCGCCTGGGAGACCCTCCCTGACCTGCCGGAGTTCACGGTGGGTCGAGTCTTCCGTGACTGGCAGATGGACCCGTGGTTGTTCGTACTCACGGTGTGGATCGTGGGGTTCTATCTGCTGGGCGTGTGGACGTTGCGCCGACGCGGCGACCACTGGCCCTGGAGCCGCATCTTCTCGTTCGTCGTGGTGGGCATGGGTTCGTTCGCGCTCGCCACCCAGAGCGGGCTGGCGGTCTACGACACCACCTTGCTGAGCGTCCACATGGTCCAGCACATGGTCCTGGCGATGGTCGTGCCGGTCGCGCTCGCGCTGGGCGCTCCGGTCACGCTCGCGCTACGCACACTGCCACCCCGGCCCCGCAGGTGGCTGCTGGTCGCGGTGCACTCGCGGGTCGCCCGGGTGCTGTCGTTCCCGCCGCTGACCCTGGCCCTGTTCGTGATCTCGCCGTGGGCGCTCTACTTCACTGCCTGGTACGACGCGAGCCTGCGGTCGCCCTACGTCCACGAGATGATGCACGTCCACCTGGTGCTGGTCGGCTCGTTGTTCTTCTGGCCGCTGTTGGGGGTGGACCCGGTGCCCGGCCGGGTCGCCTACCCGTTCCGGATGCTGATGGTGCTGCTCACCCTGCCCTTCCACGCCTTTCTGGGGGTGGCGATCATGGACGCGACCACGATCATCGGGGAGGACTGGTACGCCGCGCTCCGCGTAGGACCGATGGGTGCCTGGCTGCCGACGATGGCCGAGGACCAACATCTGGCCGGTGGACTCCTCTGGGCCTCCGGCGACGTCGTCGGGCTGGTGTTCTTCGGCGTCCTCTTCTCGCAGTGGGTGCGGTCCTCGATGCGCGAGGCCGCGCGTGAGGACCGCCGGCTGGACCGTTTGGAGGCCGCCGCAGGCGGGCCCGGCGACGAGTCCGTCGGTGACCGGTAGCATCACCTGCGTGACCACCTCGCCCGCATCCTTGAAGGTGCTCGTCTACAGCGACGACGTGAACACCCGTCAGCAGGTGATCCTTGCGCTCGGCCGGCGCCCCCACCCCGATCTCCCCGTGCTCGAGTACGTCGAGGTGGCCACCGAGCCCGTGGTGATCGCGAACATGGATGCCGGAGGGATCGCGCTGGCGATCCTGGACGGTGAGGCGGTTCCGGCCGGAGGCATGGGGATCGCCAAGCAGCTCAAGGACGAGATCTACCATTGCCCGCCGATCCTCGTACTGACCGGGCGCCCGCAGGACGCCTGGTTGGCCACCTGGTCGCGAGCCGACGCCGCGGTCCCCCACCCGCTCGACCCGATCCAGCTGGCCAACTCCGTGGTCGCCCTGCTGCGCTCGCGGGTTCCCGCGACGACCTGACCAGCCGACCCGACCAGCCGACCTGACCCGAACCAGCACCGCCGGAGCCGACATGAGCCTGAGCTGGCCCGACGTCTTGTCCACACTCGTGGGCGGACACGACCTGACCAGCGCCCAGACGGCGTGGGCCATGGGCGAGGTGCTCGCGGGTGAGGCGACGCCGGCCCAGATCGCGGCCTTCGCCGTCGCGCTGCGGGCCAAGGGCGAGACCATCGACGAGATGGTGGGTCTGGTCGAGGCGATGTATGCCCACGCCACGCCTATCCAGGTGCCGGGTCGGGTGCTCGACGTCGTCGGCACCGGCGCGGACCGCTCGATGTCGGTGAACATCTCCACGATGGCAGCCATCGTCGCGGCGGGTGCCGGCGCTCGCGTCGTCAAGCACGGCAACCGGTCGGCGTCCTCCCAGTCCGGTAGCGCCGACGTGCTCGAGGAGCTCGGCATCCGGTTGGACCTGCCCGCGGGGCGGGTCGCGGAGCTGGCCGAGGAGGTCGGCATCACCTTCTGTTTCGCGGCGGCCTTCCACCCGGCGCTGCGCCATGCGGCGGTGCCGCGGCGAGAGCTCGGCATCGGCACGATGTTCAACTTCCTGGGCCCGCTCGCGAACCCGGTGCGTCCGGCCGCACAGGCGATCGGCTGCGCCGACCCGCGGATGGCGCCGGTGATGGCCGGTGTGTTCGCGCAGCGGGGGGTCGACGCGTGGGTGTTCCGCGGCGACGACGGTCTGGACGAGCTGACGACCACGACGACCTCCCGTGTCTGGACCGTGGGCGGTGGCGAGGTGGTCGAGGCGGTGATCGACCCACGCGCCCACGACTTGGCGCCGGCCAGCTTGGCAGACCTGCGCGGGGGTGACACCGCCACCAATGCGCAGGCAGTACGACGGCTGCTGGCCGGCGACCCGGGCGCCGTCCGGGATGCGGTGGTGCTCAACGCAGGCGCGGCGCTTGCGGTGTACGACGCGGCGCCGGGTGGGCTCGACGAACGGCTGGACCAGGGGATGGCGCGCGCCCGCGAGTCGCTGGACTCAGGGTCGGCCCGCTCGGTCCTCGCTCGCTGGGTGGCCGCCTCAGCGGGCTGACGGGGGACTGGGGGGCACATCCCAGACCCAGCTGTCGTTCGAGCGATGGAAGCCGACGTGGCCGTAGTAGGCGCTCACCATCCCGACGGGGGAGACGACCCGGTCCACCCCCAGCTCGCTCAGCAGACTGCTGCGACGCCAGACGAACTCTCCCGGGGTGAAGTCTCGAAATCGCGGGGTGACGTAGTCGAGCAGCACGTGGGCGGTGCGGCCGGTCACCCGGAGGAGCACCACACCGACGGTCTCGTCGCCGCGCTGCACCAGGTAGGCGTGCTGGTCACCTGCCCCGTGGTCCCAGACCAGATTCGGTTGGAACTTCGCGATGCCGGCCGCGTGCACGCGCAGCACATGTCGGAGGTACTCGTCGCCGGTTGAGACCTCCAGCACGTCGAAGGTGGTCTCGTCGTGCCGGTGGCGGGTCAGACGGATGATGAACGACACGTTGATCGCGCACAGCACGAGGTTCATGGCCACCATCGGCCAGACGCCGATCAGGCCGTTGAACACCACGAGAACCAGGCACGCCACCAGGTTGAGCACCCGGAAGCGCAGCACCCGCGTCTGGAGCAGCGAGAACACCAACAGCGCGCTGCCACCCCAGCCGAGGAGGTCGAGCCAGTGGTCGCCGAGCCAGGTCACCGACGCAGGTTACTGCGCCGGGGACCCGGGTAGCCCTACCGACAGCCCTACCGACATGTCTACCGGCCGGCCCAGCTCATGCTCAGACCTTGAAGGTCCACCGGAAGGCCGCGAGCGGGTTGTCCTTGGTGTCCTTGATGCCCGAGGTCACCTTGGCGACGTAGGTCTTGCCGCGCTTGAGGTTGGTCTTCGGGTTGAGGGTCGCCCTGGTGCCGGCTGTGTTGAGCTTCACGACCGCGGCCAGCTTCTTCTTCCGGCCCTTCTGGAAGAGCTTGAACGTCCGTCCTCCCACGCCGGCCACCGGCTTGTTGAACGTCACCACGACGTTGGCCTTGGCCTTGGCCTTGCTCTGGGGCGCGTACTTCATGACGCTCGGCACACTGGTGTCGACCTGGAAGCTGCGCACCTCCGAGACCCCCATGACGTGGTTGCGCACGTCGAGGGCGGTGACCTTCCAGGTGAAGCTGCCGTCGGGGACCGCACTGGTCATCGCATAGGCGGTCGACGGGGTGGTCACCCGGACGAGCAGGCCACTGGTGGTCTTGGCCTCGAGCTGGTAGCTCGTGGCCCCCGGCACCGACCCCCAGGTGAAGAGCGGTGCCGTCGACGGCTGCTCCTCTCCGTCCGCCGGGGTCAGCGGCGTGGGGGCAGCGCCTGCGGAGTAGAAGCGACCGGTCTCCGACCACTGGGTCGGGTTCTTCGAGGAGTCGCTGCGTCGGACCCGCCACACGTAGGGCTGATCGGAGGCCGGTATCGGCTGGTCCCAGGCGTACGCCGTGGTGGTGACGTCCTTGAAGAACAGCCGGTTGGTCGACGAGAACGTCGTGTCGTTGTTCTTGTAGACCTCGATCCGGTACGACGAGTTGAAGGGCTGCGGCTCCCAGCGGAAGGGGGTGGTGCCGGGCACCTGAGCGTCGTCGATCGGCGAGACCAGAGCGGCCCTCGGGCTGTTCTTCACGAACGACCGGACCTCCGACCACGCGAGACCGTTGCCGTCGATGTCGACCGCCTTCACCCGCCAGTAGAGCTGGCCCTCGGTGTAGAGGCGATCGTCAGCGGTGTAGGTGCTCTGGTCGACCAGCTGGTTGTCCAGCGGTGAGGAGAACGTCGGGCTGTCGTCCACCTGGATCCGGTACTGCATCCCGGACTGGTGGCTCGACTCGCCGGTGGCGTCGAAGGTCGTGGCCTGGTTGGTGTCGAAGTAGTCCTCCCAGTCGAAGGTGACCTCACTGGTGTCGATCGTCTCGTCGGCTCCGGGAGTCTCCAGAACCACGGACGGCGAGAGCTTGCGCAGTGCGTTGGTGGCCATGCCGGTGCTGGACACCGGGTCCGGACCGCACGCGGCCTTCGCCTTGCAGGGTCGGACGAACCAGAAGTAGGACTGACCGGCCTGGCTGTCGGGCAGCGTCTTCTTGACATCGGAGAACGTCAGCGCGAAGCGGGTGTTGGTGCTCGCGGGAGCCTCGACCAGGTTGCTGAAGTCCGGGTCGTTCGAGAGGTAGAGGATGTAAGTCGACATGCCCTCGATCGGGTCCCAGTCGAAGACCGGCGTCGCCGGGACATCGTCGCAGCGGTCGCCGGTGACGCCGTCGGGGTTGAGCGCCGCGGTGCACCCGCCGCCGCCATCGAGGGTCTGCCCCTCGAGCGCGACCGACTGCCCGCTCACCTCGCCGAAGCCCGCGATCTGCAGGTAGTTCGTCGGTCCGGTGGCCAGCTCGAGGCCTGAGGCGTCGTACGCCTTGACGAACCACGGGTAGGAACCCGGCTGGAACAGCCGGATCGAGGTGTCGGTGACGGCGGGATAGGGCAGGTCCTGCCCCAGGACGTCGCCGTTCTGGTGCCCCCACTGAACCGGGTCACCGATGAAGAGCCGGTAGTGGTCGGCGCCCGGGTAGGGCTCCCAGGTCAGGTTCGGGGCCTTCAGCGTGGGTGCGTCCGCATCGGTTCCGCTCAAGGCGGTCAGGGGCGGCTGGCCCGACTCCGGGACCAGACCGGAGACGCTGAAGTCCGACACCCAGGTCACCGAACCCCGGTTGGCGGCGTCGAGGGCCTGGATGGTCCAGCTGTAGTCGCCCGCGGCCAGCTTGCTGATGCCGGTCGGCGTGTACGACGGCGAGTACGTCGTCGCCGACTTGACCTGGCGGCCGTGGTCGTCGCGAAGCTCCACCTTGTACTTCTCGACCCCGGCCACGGGCTCCCAGCTCAGCGTCGGGATGTCCACGGTCTCGTTCGCAGGCGAGAGGTTGTCCACGTGGGTCTCGTCCCAGATGACGGCCTGGGTGGGCGTGTAGAGACCTTGCACGCCCGTGGTGGAGTAGGGCTCGTCCATCGGGCGCACGCGCCAGTAGGTCACGCCGAACGGCACGAAGGCGCACTTCTCGTTCGCACGTTGGGTGCCGTTGAAGGCAAGGTTGCCCACGGTGTAGGTCGTGCCGGCCACCAGACAGGTCGTGTACGTGCCGGGGGAGAAGTTCGCGTCCGATCCGGCGTCGAGCTGGTAGTGCGACGCGTGCGGGACCGGCGTCCACTGGAAGTACGGCTCTCCGCCGAAGTGCTCGGGTGAGGCGACGTCACCGACGGGGAAGATCGGCTCGACCCGGTCGCGCCAGACGCGGCCGAAGCTGTTCTGCACGGTGGTCCACTGGGTGGGCTTGCCGGCCAGGTCGACCGCGCGCACCTGCCAGTAGTACTGCGCGTTGTTGTAGGTGGTCGCGGGGGAGTAGCGCGTCCCGAAGACCTTCGTCTGGTTGTCGATGATGGTGTTGAAGTCGGCGTCCCGGGCGACCCGCAGCTGGTAGTACTGGGCACCGGGCACCGGCTCCCAGTCGAGGACGACGTCGGTGACCTCGGTGTTGGGGTCGTCCTCGGGGCTGGTGAGCACCACGGGGTCCAGGGGCTCGACGTCGAAGCTGGCGTCGTAGGACGGCTCGGAGACAACGCCGCTGCCGAAGGAAGCCGTCACCCGCCAGTAGTAGTCGCCCGCTTCCAGCGGTTCCTTGATCACCAGCGAGGTCGTCTGCGTGGAGTAGGTGGTCGTGCCCACGAAGTCGGGATCGGTGTCGAGCTCGACGATGTAGGACGTGGCGCCCTGGACGCCCGTCCAGGACAGCAGCGGAGGCTCGTCGGGCTGGTGCAGGACGTCGCCGTCGGGCAGCAGTGCGCTCGGCGAGGTGAGCGGTCCGAGGTCGAACTCGCTGTCGGTCCACGCCGAGGTCGCGCCGGTGGGGCTGGTTGCTCGCACCCGCCAGTAGTGCAGGCCGCCGGCGAGCCGCTTGTTCGGGACCGAACGGGTGTTGACCGTCTTCGCCGTGAACTCGGGGCTCGAGAATGACGGGTCTCCGTCGACCTCGAGCTCATACCTGACGGCACCACTCGCCGGCTCCCACGTCAGGATCGGCACCCCGGTGGCGTCGAGTCCGGTGGGTGCCGCCTGTCCCGCGGCCGAGGCCGGAGCCGTGAGCAGTCCCCGAGAAATCGCGGCGGCGGCGGCGAGTGCCACCGCCACGCGAGCGCGCGCACCTCGGCGCGTCCTCTCGACGCGGCCGTGCAGGAAACCGATGGGCACGTGAGATCCCCCTTGAGATCTGGACGGAAACTCAGCCGAGGCTACGGCCGCACACCCGCACCCCGCGGGTAAATGGGCAGATTGGCTCCGAGGGGGCAGCGCAGGCGCGTTGGTCTAGTCCAGACCGAGGGAGAAGGCCGCTTCCAGGTCGTGGCGCGAGTAGGCACGGAAGGCGATGTGGGTCTCCGTGGCGGTCACGCCGGGGACCTTGTTCAGGCGGTCCGCGACCACGGTGGCGATGTCCTCGTGCTGGCGCACCCGCACGAGGGCGATCAGGTCGATCTGGCCGGTGACGGAGTACACCTCCGACACCCCGTCGAGTGCGGCGATAGCTTCCGCGACCTCGGGAATACGAGCCACGTCGGCGTTGACGAACACGATCGCGGTGATCATGGCCCGACCCTAGCAATCGTGGCCGGTCAGGGCAGCCCTCACGACGGCACGTCGGCGCCCCCGCGGGTGGGCTGGTGCACGGGTGTGAGGTCGCGCCGTTCGTCGAAGGGCACGAGCTCGGCACGGGCCCGCCGGACGGCCTCGTGCACCGCCAGATGGCGACCTGCGCCCCGCGCCGGGCACGTCCACTCCCCCTCGGCGTGCACGAGTCGGACGCCCGAGGACTCGAGCCAGCGCAGGATCCGCTCGGTCTCCTCGGCGGTGGCCGCGGGAACCGGGCCGGGCCCGGGCGCGACTGACTCCGCACTTGCCCGGAGCTGGGCCAGGAACGCGTGGGCGTCGGCGCCAGGGGGGATGACGCCGGCAGCGGCCAGCCGCCCATGGCGCACCACGTGGACCGACCACCGTCCGTGGTCGTCGCGGCGGGTCGCCACCAGCTCGGGACACGCGCTCAGCGTCCCCAGGCGCTGCGTGCGCGCCGCCGCGCGCAGGAACGCCGCGAGCCGATCCCGGTGGACGCCGGCCTCCTCGTAGCGCTCGTCACGAGCCAGCCCGGCCATCCGGCTGTGCACCGCCTCGACCACCGGATCGGGATCGGTTATCAAGGCGGCACGCAGCTCGTCGACGAGTGCGGCGTACGTCGCCGCGTCGACGCGACCGTCACAGGGGGAGAGACACCGGCCCATCTCGGCCAGGACGCACGGCGAGCGATGCGGCTCACGGGGGAACCGATCGGTGCACTGCCGCACGGGGAACGCCTCGTGCAGTGCGGCCAGCGACTTCTCCGCCAGCTTCCGGGAGCCGAACGGCCCGATGTAGTCGGCGCCGTCATCCAGCACCCGCCGGACCAGCGCGAGCCGGGGCCAGGGTTCCCGGGTGAGCTTGACGAAGTGGGTCTTCTCCGGGAAGCGCGAGCGCCGGTTGTAGCGGGGCTTGTGCTGGGCGATCAGACGCAGCTCGCGCACCTCTGCCTCCAGGACGGTGGCGCACTCGATGCCCGCCACGCTCGCGGCGAGGCCGACCATCTCGCCCATCCGCGATCGCGTCTCCGAGGCGGTGAAGTAGCTCCGCACCCGGGTTCGGAGGTCGCGCGAGGTTCCGACGTAGAGCACCCGCCCCTGCTCGTCATGGAACAGGTACACACCGGGCGCGTGCGGGAGAGCCTCCGCCAGGTGCCGCTTGCGTCGCTGCGCCTGCGAGACCCGGGAGGAGTAGGTGTGGAGCTCCTCCAAGGTGTGGACCCCGAGTCCGCCGAGCCGTGCGAACAGGCCGTGCAGGACGTCGACGGTCGCGCGGGCGTCGGCCAGTGCCCGATGGTTGGGGGTCGTCGAGGAGTTGAAGACCCGCGCCAGCGAGGACAGCTTGCAGTTGGGCGCGTCGTCGCGCGTGATCACCCGACGCGCCAGCCGCGCGGTGTCGACGACCTCGAAGGCCGGCCACGGCCGCCCTTGACGAGTTGCGAAGTGACGCAGGAAGCCGATGTCGAAGGGGGCGTTGTGCGCGACCAGCACGCAGCCCGAGGCGAACTCGAGGAAGGCGGGCAGCGCCGACTCGATCCGGGGTGCGTCCGCGACCATCCGGTCGGTGATCCCCGTGAGCACCGCGATGAATGCCGGGATGGCGGTCTCCGGGTCGACCAAGGTCTGGAACTCCCCGAGCACCTCGCCGCCGCGCACCTTCACCGCTCCGATCTCGGTGATCGAGGAGCCGGCCTCGGCGGATCCTCCGGTGGTCTCCAGGTCCACGACGCAGAAGGTGACCCCGCGCAGCGGCCGGCCGAGCTCGTCGAAGCTCTGCTGGGCCTCCCAGCGGGTGCCGGGGGAGCCAGGGGGTCGAGGCTGCGCCGTCATGTCACCGACGTTAGGTGGGCTCGCCGACAGTGCGTGGGAGGTCGGGTGGCGGGTCGCCCCCCACGCCGACGCCAGGAGGCCTCGTGGACCTCGGCCACTAGGCTGGTGACGTGAACGCCGTACCTCCCGGACCGGAGCACCGCTGGCGCTGCGGTGGCTGCGGCAACCTCACTCGCTTCGACGTCACGCGGAGTGCGCGCACGGCGGAGTACTGGCACTTCGACCTCGCCGGTGACCACTCGGTGGAGGAGAGCACGGTCCTCGCCGAGTCGTTCGACGCGGTGACCTGCCGGTGGTGCGGACGCAGCGACGCCGTCGAGGTCGTGGAGCGTGCCGAGGTGGAGCCGGGTCCGGCCCCGTCGTAGGCGGCCGACCGTGCTGCGGGGGTCACGGCATCCTCGAGTGTCGGTGGCCTCTGGCAGCGTCCCTCCCATGACGACGAGAATCGACTGCGACTGGTGCGTCCAGCGCGGGCCGGCCTGCCACGACTGCGTCGTGAGCGTCCTGCTCGGACCTCCTCCGGAGCTGGAGTTCGACGATGACGAGTGTCGGGCCCTAGGGGTGCTTGCCGAGGGAGGGCTGGTGCCCCCGCTGCGCATGGTGCACCCGGTGGCCGGGCCCGAGATCGAGTCTGCCTGATACGGGTGTGATGCATGCGTCCTATGGGGCTGATGTGACTCCTGGTGAAGGGAGTGTGGCCCATGACACATCTAGACGGCGTGTAAATTTGTCGCTGCTTCGATGCCCCCGTTAGTGTCGTGAATGGCCCTCGTGCACGTGGATCAGCGCGGATCCTCTCGAGGAGCCGTTGTTCTGCGCACGTGAGGTCGGGGGACCACGCGCCGACCTACGACACCCCAAGGAGAACGCCCGATCGTGACGCACGGCCGGAAACGACTCGTCCCCGTCCTCGCTGCCCTCGGAGCCCTGTGCGCCGTGTGGTTCGCCCCAGCCAGCCCCTCCTGGGCCGAGCCGGACATCAACGACGTCCAGCATCGGGTGGATCGGCTCTACCACGAGGCCGAACAGGCCTCCGAGCGCTACCACGACATCCAGATCGAGCTGAAGAACCTTCGCGGTGACCTCACCTCGATGGAGGCCGATCAGCGTCGCCAGGCCAAACGTCTGGGCGCTGTGCAGTCGCAGGTCGAGGACTCGATCGTGCGGCAGTACCAGGGCGAAGGTCTCTCCACCGTCGGGCAGGTCGTCGTCTCCGAGGACCCGGGTGCGTTCTTGGTGCAGCTCTCGACGATCTCGGCGTTCAACGACCTTCAGTCGACGATGTACGCCGACTACACCACCGAGCTCAAGGCTCTCGACATCCGTCGTGAGGCCACCGAGACTCGCGCGGACCAGGTGCGATCCGCCCACGAGCGCGCGGCCGCCGAGAAGGCCACGATCGAGAAGAAGCTGGCCGAGGCGAAGGCGTTGCTCGCCGATCTGAAGGAGAAGGAGCGCGAGGCGATCCTCTCGCGCGGAAGCACCACCCGGCTGCCCACGAACGTCCCTGCCTCCGGACGCGCCTCGGCAGCGGTCCGCTTCGCGATGGCGCAGGTGGGGGAGGCCTACGTCTACGGCGCCGCGGGGCCCAGCGCCTGGGACTGCTCGGGACTGACGATGGTCTCGTGGGCCCAGGCCGGCGTCGGGCTCCCGCACTCCTCGAGCGCTCAGTTCGGCTCCGGGCCTCGCGTCTCGACCGGCGCCCTGCGCCCCGGTGACCTCGTCTTCTACTACAGCCCGATCAGCCACGTCGGCATGTACATCGGCAACGGCCTCATCGTGCACGCGGCCCACCCTGGTGCCGGTGTCAGGGTCGCCGGTCTGCACTCGATGCCGCTCGTCGGCGCCGTCCGACCGGGCTGAGCCTCGGCGACGCTCAGGCGGCTCGCCGTGGCTAGGGGGGCTTCGGCCGCACGTGGCCGCTCCCCGCTCCGGGTCCTCGTCGGCACCTGCTGCGCGGCACTCGTGCTGGCATCGTGCCAGCCCTCCCAGGACTCCTCTGCCCAGTCGACGCCGACCTCTCTGGCGCCGCCGGCCTACGACTCGCTCCGGCTGACGCTGGAACGACTGGGCACCGCGGTCTCCGTCGGCGATCGGGTCGGCGTTGCCCGCCTCGCGACCGGATCGGCGCGCCGTCGCGTCAGAGCCGCCGCGCTCAACGCTCGAGTGCTGCCGCTGGACAGCGTCGTGTTCAGACTCGTAGCGCGGTCGGGGCTCGGGGCGGCGGTCGTCCGGATCCGCTGGCGGCTGCGGGGGGTGCGCGCCTCCTCGCTGGTGGACATCGAGTTCGCGCGCCGGGCCGGTGCGACAGTGGTGACCGACATCGGTGGTGCGGGCAGGGCGGTCCCGGTCTGGCTCACCAGCCCGCTGCGCGCCCGGATCGCGGGCGACGCTCTGGTGGTTGTGGCGCGCGGCCGTCCCGATCTGGGGTTGCCCGACGCCGGGCCGAGCGGACTGGTGCGTGCGGCGCGCCTGGCGACGCAGGATGTTCGCCGGGTGCTGCCGCTGTGGCGGGAGCCGTGGCTGGTGGTGGCGCCAGGCACCGCCGATCACTATGACGATGTGCTCGGGGCCCCAGCGGGGGAGTACGCCGCGGTCGCGGCCGTGACGAGCACCATCGACGGCTCGGGACATCGAGGTTCGCCGGTGCAGGTCGTCCTGAACCCCACCACGTTCGGGACGATGACCGCCGGGGGCGCCCGGGTGGTCCTGGCGCACGAGGCTGCCCACGTGGCGCTCGGCGCCGCCTCCAGCACGATGCCCCTGTGGCTGGTCGAGGGGTTCGCCGACTATGTGGCCCTGCTGCACAGCGCCACCCCGGACCGGGAGACGCTCGCTGCGCTGATCGGTGAGGTCCGTCGCAGCGGCGCCCCGGCGACCCTCCCAGGCACTCGGGAGTTCGCCGGCCGGGGCAGCCGGCTTCAGGCCGCCTATGAGTCGGCCTGGCTCGCGTGCCACCTGCTGGTCCGGCGTGGCGGCGAGCAAGAGCTGGTCGCCTTCTACCGCGCCGTGGCACGCGGTGAGTCGGCGGCGGCGGAGTTGAAGCGCCGCTACGGGCTCAGCCGGGCCGAGCTGACGGCGGCTGTGCGCGCCGAGGTGTCACACTGGACCGAGTGAGCAGTACCACCTCGCCCGCGCCTCCCGCGCGGTCGTACCTCGACCGTCGGACCGCGGGGGTGGTGGCGCTGGGAGCAGGCGTGGCCTTCCTGCTGGTGGCGTGGGCGTGGATCCCCTGGGATCCGGTTCCGGGAGGGGCGCTGCCCGACGTGGATCCCTCGGGGTTCTTCTCGCCGGCGGAGCTGGCCCGGGCCGAGCACGTGGCCTTCTGGGCTCGCGCGTGGTCGTGGTCCTCACTCGTGGTCTCGGTCTGCGCGTGGGGAGTGCTCGGCTTCACCGGACTCGGCGCTCGACTGGTCGACCGACTCCCGACCCGGGTCTGGCTGCGGGTTCCGCTCGCGGTCGCCGTCCTGCTGCTGGTCGTGCGGTTGCTGACGCTGCCGTTCGCGGTCGCCCTGCGCAGGCTCGCGCTCGACTACGGGCTGAGCACCCAGTCCTGGCTGGGCTTCGCCCGCGATCTGGCGGTGAGCTACGCGCTCCGCGTGGTCGTGACACTCGTGGTGGTGGCCGTCATCGGGTGGTCCTGGAGCCGGTTTCGTCGGGTGGCTCCGCTGATGGCGGGGGGGATGCTGGCCGGTCTGGTGCTGGCGGGTGCGTTCGTCTACCCCGTGGTGGTGGAGCCGCTGTTCAATCGCTTCACCCCGCTCGACGACGCCGCGCTGCGCTCGGAGATCCTCCAGCTGGCGCGCGAGGAGGGCGTCGCGGTGAATGAGGTGTTGGTCGCCGACGCCTCGCGCCGCACCACGACCCTCAACGCGTATGTGTCGGGTTTCGGGAACACCAGGCGGGTCGTCCTCTACGACAACCTGGTCGAGGATCTACCCCACGACCAGGTCCTCGCCGTGGTGGCCCACGAGCTGGCGCACGCTCGCCACCGTGACGTGCTCGTGGGATCGGTGCTGGGGGCACTCGGAGTGTTGGCCGGGGTGGGTCTCCTGGCACTGGCGCTGGGGGCGCCCGTGTCTCGCCGGCGAGCGACAGGCCCGGGGGATCCCGGGTGGGTACCGCTGTTGTTGGCCTGGATCACGATCGGGTCGTTGCTCGCGACGCCCGTGCAGAGCACGCTGAGTCGACAGGTCGAGACTCGAGCAGACGTGGACTCGTTGCAGACGACGAACGACGGTCGTGCCTTCGCCGACCTTCAGGTCGCGCTGGCCAGACGTGCGCTGAGCGACCCCACGCCCCCCCGATGGTCGCAGGTCATCTTCGGCACCCACCCCTCGGTGCTGCGCCGGTTGGCCATCGCGGAGCGGGTCGCGCCCCACGCCATCCCGTCGCGAGAACCCCTGGAAAATGCCAGATGGCCGCGGACTGGAACCAGTCCGCGGCCACCGTGTGTGGCTTGGGGGGAGCGTCAGCAGCCGGCGCCGGAGCCCGAACCCGTGGCGACCTCGTTGCAGGTGTCCTGGAACACCGCGCGGATGGTGTCACCGAACAGGAAGACGACGGCGACGATGAGGGCAGCGATGCCCGCGACGAGCAGACCGTACTCAACGGCCGAGGCGCCGCGCTCGTCCATCTTGGCGAGGCGAGCGTTGAGCATGATGCGCATGTAGTCCAGCATTGTATTTCTCCTTGGTGTGTCGATCCCTAGTCAGTTATTGGCCCGAGGATCGCTTTGTGTGGCGCCTCGTGAGAACAAGTCTGCCCCAGGTCGGCGAGGTTTGTGGTTGGCTTTCGGCTTTTGCCTCGTAGTCCATTCGGACTATCTCGACGTGGCCCGGACGCGCTAGGTGACTAGCAGGTGCCGTTGCCGCTGCGGGTACTCACGTCTGTGCACGTGTCTTGGTAGAGACTGGTGATCTCGGCCCCGAAAGCGAAGATCACGAGGACCACCAGGCCGGCGATTCCGGCAATGAGCAGGCCGTACTCGACGGCGGTCGCACCGCGCTCTCCGCGACCCAGCCGCGTCAGGCGGTGTCGGAGCAGTTGGCTGATGTTCATGGAATCTCCCAGCTGGTGGTGGAATGACGAAGGCCGCGGACTGGTCGCCCAGTCCGCGGCCAACGTGCGAGTGGTACGTGAGGTCAGCAGCCGGCGCCGGAGCCCGAACCCGTGGCGACCTCGTTGCAGGTGTCCTGGAACACCGCGCGGATGGTGTCACCGAACAGGAAGACGACGGCGACGATGAGGGCAGCGATGCCCGCGACGAGCAGACCGTACTCAACGGCCGAGGCGCCGCGCTCGTCCATCTTGGCGAGGCGAGCGTTGAGCATGATGCGCATGTAGTCCAGCATTGTATTTCTCCTTGGTGTGTCGATCCCTAGTCAGTTATTGGCCCGAGGATCGCTTTGTGTGGCGCCTCGTAGAAACAATTCTGCGGGATCTTGCCGGTGAATGCCCCCAGCTTTTGGCTGGACCCGCGTAGTCCATTCGGACTACCTGGCGGGTGACTACGACGGACGGGGCCTCAGGCCTGCTGCAGGCTCGAGAGCAGCCCAATGCGCATGGCCGTCACGAGGGCTTGGGCCCGGTTGGTCGCGCCCAGCTTCTGGTAGATGCGCGCGATGTGAGACTTGACGGTGGACTCACTCATGTAGAGCTCGACGCCGATGGCACCCGACCCCAGTCCGTCGGCCAGGAGCAGCAACACCTCGTGCTCGCGCTCGGAGAGGCGGGTGGACTCGGCGGAACCGCGGCGCATCATGGCGGCACCCAGACCGCTGCACAGGAACGTGCGGGGTGAGGCGGCGGCGTGCACGGTGGCCCGCACCACCTCGCCGGCGGGGGCATCCTTGCCCACGAAGCCGGAGGCGCCGGCCTCCATCGCGGCGAAGATCTGGTCGTCGCCCGAGTGCATGGTCAGGACGACGATGCCCAGCTCGGGCCGCTGGCGCCGGAGCTTGCGGACGATGTCCAGCCCGGTGCCGTCGGGCAGCTGGAGGTCGGTGACGACGGCGTCGGGCTGCAGCTCCTCACACATGTCGAGTGCCTCGCTGACAGACCCTGCCTGACCGACCACCTCCGCTCCGGCCTTGTGGGTGAACGAGGTGGCCAACCCGGTGCGGATCAGCTCGTGGTCGTCGACGAGTACGACCCGGACGGACTCAGTCATCATGCGACTCTCTCTTTCTCAGGGACACCGCGCAGGTGCCCGGTGGCCGAGAGTTCCGGCGCGAGGCGAACTGCCACGCGCACCCCACCCTCGGCTCGATCGGCGATCTCGAGCTCAGCCCCGATCAGCCGCGCTCGTTCATTCATGATGGCGAGGCCGTGCGAATCGACACGCTTCCCCTGGAGCCCGCGGCCGTTGTCCTCGATGAGGATCTCTGCGCCTGGTGGCTGCACCCGGCAGCGCACATCGATCACCGAGGCCTGTGCATGGCGGACCGCGTTGTTCAAAGCCTCCTGGGTGACGCGCATCAGCTCGGCCTCCACCTCGGGGCGCAGGCGCGTGGTTCCCTCATCGATGGTGACGGTGATGGGCACCCCGGAGACGGCGCTGAGGTGCCGGGCGACGGTACCGATGGCGGCGCCGAGACTCTCGCGTCCCTCCACACTCGAGCGGAGCGTCAGCACGGACCGACGTACTTCGGCGACGACGGAGCTGATCTGGTCGCGGAGAAGCTGGAGCTGCTCGACCTGCTCACGGGTCGTGGCCTGCGCGGCCAGCGAGTCCACCAGGTAGCCCATCGATGCGATGTCCTGGGCGACGCCGTCGTGCATCTCCCGGCCCAGCCGGCGACGCTCGTCGGCCGAGGCGGTGTCGCGGAAGCGGGCGAACAGCAGCGCGGAGTCCAGGCGGAGAGCGATCGGCTCCAGCAGCCGCGCCTGCTCACGCAGCATGACGTCGAGGCCGATCCGGTCCGGCACCAGCCCGGGCGCCAGGACCCCGCCCACGATACCCACGAGGTTCCCGTCCGCCACCAACGGGAAGGCGAAGGTCTGCCCGTCGATGCGGGGCTGGCGACCAACGAGCACCTGGGACGCGAGGTGGTCAGCCACTTCGGCGTCCGCGGTCGGGTCGGTGACCTTGCGAGTCAGGGGAGTGAGCTCGTCCTCGCGAGGGACGAACAGCGTCAGGGCGCCGGCGGGCAGACCATCGAGCACCGTGTCGAGGATCGAGCTGCCGAGGGTGACCGGGTCCAGGCCCGAGCTCAGACCGTCGGAGATCGAGAGCAGCTCCTGCAGGAGCTGCCTGGCGTCACGGTAGGCCGCCAGGGAGTCAGAGTCGGTGGGGATCGCCGTGTGCACGAAGCTCGCCACGAGCCCCAGTCCGAGGCCGGTGACCGACCAGGTGAACAGCTCGGCTCCCAGCTCGGCATCCACGCTGCCCAGCACGACCAGGGTGGTGGCGGCGACGGCGATGAGCTCCACCGCGAGCGTCGCGGCAGCGCCGCGGGCACCCGCGCGCAGCCCGGCGAGACACGGCGGCAGCGCCAGTCCGGCGATCACAGCGGTGGTGTGCTGGAGCGACACCCCGACGACCACGCCGACGAGCACCGCCTCGACCACGCCGAGCGCCCAGGCCGGAAGGGAGGTCCGGCGCTGTGCCAGGTTCGCCACCGTCCAGACCACGGCGAGCAGGGCCAGGCTCGGCAGCGCCGCCACCTCCCTCATCCACAACACCGGCCCGAGAAGCACGAGCAGGGCGAAGGCCCTGGCCGTGGGATCGAGCCGGGTCGAGGTGAGAGCGACGGCGGGCTTCACCGGCGAAAGTTCTCCATCATGCTGATCGCGGCAGGACCCATGACCGCGAGGAAGAGGCAAGGAAGGATGCAGAAGATCAACGGGATGGTGATCTTCACCGGCACCTGCTGGGCCTTCTCCTCTGCCCGCTGCCGACGCTTGACCCGCATCTCGCCGGACTGGACCCGCAGCACCTGGCCGATCGGAATACCGAACGAGTCGGCCTGGACAAGCGACGAGACGAAGCTGCGCAGGTCTGCCAGGTTGGTCCGGTCGGCGAGCGCCCGCAGGGCCTCGCTGCGTCCCTGTCCGATCTGCATCTCCCGGAGAACGCGAGAGAACTCCTCGGCCAGGGGGCCGGTCGTGTTGCGGCCCACCTGCTGGAGTGCGGCGTCGAACCCGAGACCCGACTCCACGGAGATCGTGAGCAGGTCGATGGCGTCGGGCAGACCGCGCTGGATCTTCTCCTGGCGGTCGTAGGACCGCTGGTAGAGGAACAGGTTCGGTGCGAAGAACCCACCGAGCAGCGCGCCACCCACGATCATCGCCTGCTTGGTGAAGGTGGGACTGATCACGAACGCGAAGAAAAGTCCGACCAGCAGGCCGGCGATAGCCCCTGCCACCTTGGAGGAGATGACCCGGTCCACGGTCCATCCGGGCGGGTTGCCCGCGAGCTCCAGGCGACGATGGATCCGGCCGGCGGTGTCCGCGCCGCTCATTCGCCGCCCGATGCCGAGGAACCGCTTGAGCAACGGGTCGAGGACCCGCTCGGCGAACGGCTTCTCGAGATCCTGGGCCAGCTCGCTAGGGGCCATCGACATGGCTTCGAGGACCGCCAGAGACTTGTTCAGCCCCGAGGCCTCGGCGTCGGTGCGCAGTGCCATGGACGTCAGCAGGATCGCCGACCCCACGAGCATCATTCCGAGCACAAAGAGCATGACCATGTCGTCAGACCTCCACCTTGACCAGGCGACTCATCCAGAAGATGCCGACGCTGAGGAGCAGACCCGCGCCTCCGAGCATCACCCACCCCATGGGCGTCGTGAAGATCGGCATCACGTAGTCGCGGTTCACGATCATGAGGTACATCAGGAAGGCGGGCGGGAGTCCGCCGAGGACGATGGCGGACAGCTTGCCCTCCGCAGCCAGAGCGGACACCTGGCGACGCATGTACTCGCGCTCCCGGATCGTGCCGGCCACGGTGTTCAGAAGCTCCGCGAGGTTGCCGCCGACCTGGCGCTGGATCTTGATCGCCATGACCACCCACGCGAAGTCCTTGCTGTCGAAGCGCTCGGTGACCCCCTCGAGTGCGTCCTCGAGGGACACGCCGAGGCGGGTCTCGATGAGCACTCGCTTGAACTCACCGGCGATCGGCTCTGAGCCTTCGCGGACGATGGTGTCGACCGACTGGGCCAGTGACAGGCCGGCCTGGAGCGACCCTGCCATGAGCTGCAGGGTGTCGGGGAGCGAGGAGTTGAAGGCCTTCAGGCGGCGTCCGCGACGCCAGCCGAGGTACATCCAGGGCAGGAGCACCCCGACCGCGGTGAAGATCATCGCAACGATGATGCTGCCGCCGCTGAGCACCACGCCCGCCAGACCCAACGCCACCGCGAAGCCGGTGTGCACCAGCAGCCACTCGGCCGGCTTCATGCTGCTACCGGCCGTCTCGAGACGAGCCGCGATACGAGCCTCGAGGGACTTGTTGCGGCCCAACATGCTGGCGGCCGCCTCCTTGGCCTGGTTCAAGGCGGCGTCCCGGTCGGAGAGCGGGGAGCCCGGCTTCTGCATACCGGTCGCCATCGCCGTGTACTTCGAGACGCGATCCTCGGGTGCGAGGTCGGTCTTCGTGGGCCCTGGGACCAGCGCGACGCTCATCGCGACCAGGCCGAGCGCGACCAGGCCGACCGCCGGGTACATCACCCAGGACGGCAGCGCGAAGTGGAACCGCGAGGCCGGTGTCAGCGCCGAACCAGTGACCGGGGCCTCCACGTTCGAGAAGGTCACGAACGCCTTCGCGGTGAGGGTCTCGCTCTGGGTGGGCAGGCTGACCTGGACGCTGCCGGACGTGGCTGTGACGCCCTCCGGCATCGTGGCGGTCACCAGCACCTGCCTCGCCAGCGCCTCGGCCTCGTCGGAGAAGGCCGACTGGAGGGCAGCAGTGTCGGCACTGATGACCTGACCCTCGCCCGCGGTGGCCAGCTCCTCGAGGGCCAGGACGCCCTTGCCTGCGCGGTCGAGTGCGACCACGTCGACCTGGACCTCACGGCCGGTGATCGTGGCCACAGCGTCCTCGAGCTTGGTGTCACTGGTGTCCGCGCCGTCGGAGAGCACGAGCAGCTTGCGCTGGCCGTCGGACCCGGCCATCTTGGCTCCGGCGATGACGCCGTCGTAGAGGCGGGTCTTCCTGCTCAGCGTCAGGTCGGCCAGCACCTGGCGGGCGCTCTCGCGATCCAGCGTCGGGGCGAGTGCGGGAGTGACCTTGTTGGCGAACGTGGTGATGCCGACGTAGACATCGTCAGGAACGGTGTCCAGGAACGTCGTGGCTGCCTGCTGGGCAGCCACGAAACGCGCGCCCTTCATCGACTTGCTGACGTCGATGACCAGCACCGTCGTACGCCGGATCTGGCTCTCGCCGTCCGCGGGAGCCGCCTTTGCCTTGGCTGCTTTGCCGTCGATGGTGACCGTCACGTCCCTGAGTGCGACGTCGGTCCCCTCGGGCACCGAGACCAGGATCTGCAGTCCGTTCTTGGTGGACTTCACGTGCCCGATCGTGGCGCCGTCGGCCGCCTGCGCGGACCCGCCGAACAAGATGAGCGTCAACGTCATCCAGGCGAGGATGACGGCGGCGATGCTGCGCCTGGTCATCGCGGCCTCTCCATGGCGAAGAGCATCGGATCGACGGTGACGTTGGCGTGCGCCATCTTCTCCAGGAACTTCGGTCGCAGACCCGTGGCCTTCAACGTGCCGAGGTAGCGGCCCTCCTTGTCGAAGCCGGCCTTGTGGTCGTAGAGGAAGATGTCTTGCAGCGTGATGACGTCGCCCTCCATCCGCTCCACCTCGGTGATGTGCGTGATGTGGCGTGTGCCGTCCTTGAAGCGCGTCTGGTGGACGATCAGGTCGACTGCGGAGGCCACCTGCTCACGGATCGCGCGGATCGGCAGGTCCATGCCCGCCATCAGCACCATGGTCTCGATCCGAGCCAGCGTGTCGCGGGGACCGTTCGAGTGGACGGTACAGATCGAGCCGTCGTGCCCGGTGTTCATCGCCTGAAGCATGTCCAGTGCGGAGGCGTCACGAACCTCACCGACGATGATGCGGTCGGGTCGCATGCGCAGGCTGTTCTTCACCAGGTCCCGGATGCTCACCGATCCCTTGCCCTCGATGTTGGCTGGGCGCGACTCGAGACGCACCAGGTGGTCCTGGTGCAGCTGGAGCTCGGCGGCGTCCTCGATGGTCACGATCCGCTCGTCGACCGGGATGAAGGACGAGAGCACGTTCAGCGTGGTCGTCTTTCCGGCACCAGTGCTCCCGGACACGATGATGTTGAGCCGCCCGCGCACCGCGGCGTCGAGGAACTCGGCGGAGGCCGGGTTGAGCGAGCCGAACTGGATCAGGTCGTGCACGGTCAACGGGTCGGTGGCGAACTTCCGGATCGTCAGCGACGAGCCGTCGATCGCCAAGGGAGGAATCACCGCGTTGACACGGCTGCCGTCGGGGAGGCGGGCGTCGACCATCGGGCTGGACTCGTCGACGCGCCGGCCGACCCGCGACACGATCTTGTCGATGATTCGCCGCAGGTGGGGCTCGTCGGCGAAGGTCGCGTCGGCCTGGACCAGCTTGCCCTTGCGCTCGAGGAAGATGTTGTCGTGGCCGTTGACCATGACCTCGCTGACGTCCGGGTCCAGCAGGAAGGGCTGGATCGGGCCGTAGCCGAGGATGTCATCACTGATCTCTTGGGTGATCCGAGAGCGGTCGCTGGCCGAGAGCGGACGGTCCTGCTGGCTGAGGACGTCCAGCAGAGCAGCCCGGACCCGTGACTCGAGCTCGGTCTGCTCCATGTTGGCGTCGTACAGCTGGGGTCCGAGCTCCTTGAGCAGCTGCCCGTGGACACTCGACTTCAGCTCCTCGATGCGGTCGGTGGCGCTGCTGGTGAGCGAGCGTCGGCCGAGCTTGCCCGACTCGGCCGGGACCTTCCCTGCGCCGTTGTTGGCCAGCTTCGGGCCGGCCGTGGCCGGGCCGGTGCCCGCCACGACATTCGTGCCGGGCTTGGCGGCCGCACCCGCCGCGGGGGTCGCCGGAGACGCAGCGGAGCTGCCGCCCAACGAGAACGTGTTGGGTGCGGCCGCGGGCTCCGGGTCCGGCGCCGAGGCGTCGGACGTGGGGCCGTCGGTCTGCTGAGCCGCCGCGGCGGCGAGGCGATCACGAAGAGAGCTCATCGGCGTTTCCTGCGTCGTCGGGAGTTGCTGTCATCGGACTGGTCCTCGGGTTCGAGGACCTCGTCGCCGCCGAAGCTGGAGGCCAGCTCACGGACGGCGCGGCTTGAGGGGTGGTCGGGCGACGAGCTGACGATGGGCCGGCCCGCGTTCGTGGCGGCGGCGATCTCGATGGACGTCGAGATCTTGGCGCTGACCGGCATTCCGAGGATGGCCTCGACCTTGTCGGCGCCGATGCCCACCTCGTCGTCGGCACGGTTCAGCAGGAGGTGGCGGCGATCGCGCGAGATGTCGAGCATGTCCAGGGTCTCGAGCGCCACCTTGACGTTCTTCAGCGTGGGCACGTCGAGCGTGGCGATCATGACCAGGTGGTCGGTCTCGTCCAGTGCGGTGAGGGTCTGCTCGTCGAAGGCCGGCGCGGTGTCGAGGACGACGTAGTCGTACTTCTCCTTCAGCGTCCGGATCACGCGGGAGACCAGCAGCGGGGAGACCCGGTCATGGGCGTCGGGAAGGCTCGGTGCGGCAAGGACCATCAGGCCCGAGTCGTGCCGCGTCAGCAGGCCGTCGAGGGCGCCGTAGTCCAGCGTGTCCTCGCTGCCGATGGCCTGCTCGATCGAGTGGGAGGGGAAGAGCTGCAAGGTGATCGCGACGTCGCCGAACGCGAGGTCGAGGTCGACCAGGGCGACCTGGCGGGCCCCGCGGTCCGCCAGGCTGAGCGCGAGGTTCACCGCCATCGTCGTCTTGCCCACGCCGCCCTTCGGGGAGAAGACCGAGATCACTTGGCCCACGTGTGCATACCCACCGGGTCCTCGCAGCGCCGCGTTGAGCTGGTGGGCCCGGTCCGCTGCCGCCGCGATGGCCGCTGTGTCGTGCTTGGCCACGACGTCGCGGGCCCCTGAGTGCATCGCCTTGGTGAGGACGGCGGTGTCGACGGCGTCGCGCACCAGAACGACGCTCAACGTCGGCCTGGTGAAGCGCATGCTGTCGCTGAGCGATAGCGCCTCGTCGAGCGCCAGTGAGGGCCCGAGCACGGCGAGGTACTCGTCGCTGCGGTGGTCGAGCCACGGACCGAGGCGGTCCAGCGACTCGACACTGTGCGTGCCCGCAGGCAGGGCGCTGAGCAGCGACGCAAGCGTGCCGCTGTCAGTGTCGACGACGATGGGCATGTTGACTCCCCGTGGATTGGTGGTGGTTCCTCAGAAGAGGTAGAGGTTGTCGCGGCCGGTGCCCCGCGTGTAGCGGGTCGCGCTGTCATCGGTCAGCAGGCCGAGTGCGAGCTCGCCGTGCTTCTGGGACCACATGACCTTCTCGGCGTCCTCCTGGGTGACTGCGATCGTCAGCAGCGTCTTCGGAACCTCCTCGGTCGTCGAAGCGCCCTGATCGGCCGTGACGGTCTTGGTGACCGACGAGGTCGACCCGACGCCGAGCACTTGCACCCGCTTCAGCAGGAGCACCACACGCTGCTGTGCTGTCTCCTCACCGAAGAAGTCGCCCTCGGCCTGAATGTGGTAGATCGCCACCTCAGAGCCGGGGTTCACGAACCCTGCGACACGCGACGGGTCGGTCAGGTCGATCGAGATCGCCTGCAGACCCTTGGGGATCGGCAGTACCTCGGCCTCGGGCTGGCCACCGAACTTCGAGGCGACGAGCTGTTCGCCCGGGTAGATCCGGGTGACCGCGACGGTGCCGGCGAGGGAGTCGATGCTGTCCAGGGCCCCGTCGAGCACCTGGTTCTGTGGCACCGGCTCCAGCTGCAGCTTGCCGCTGCTGGAGGCCGCCTCGATCGTTTCGCCGGCCTCGATGATCTCGGTGGCCTTGAGCACCTCGACGGTCTCGAACTGCTGGTTCGCACGGTTGTCGGCGCTGCGCACGTAGACGAAGACCAGCGCGGCGCCGATGACGGCGACCAGCGTGGCCAGGATGAGGAGAACGGAGCGTCGGTTCATGGTGCGTCGGCACCTTTCGAAGGTGGGCGGACCTCTCGGATCAGCCGAGAACTGGTCCTGACGGGCGTGTGGTGCGAGTGACGGGTGAGACCTTGTTGTCGCGGTCTTCCTGTGCCTCGGCGTGGACTCTAGTGGTCTAGTCAGAGACCTGTCCTGGAAACGGAAGAACCCGTCGGCCCGTTGTCAAGTCCCAAAATTCTCGGCGTCGGAACCGGCTCCGCGATCCCGTGGCGAAGCCGTTCGACGAGGGCCTGTCTAGGGCAGGTAGAGGGCGGCGATGTCGTCCTTGAACGCCCGCATGACGACGTTGCGCTTGAGCTTCAGGCTCGGCGTCAGCTCGCCCGACTCCTCGGTCCAGTCGACGTCGAGGATGGCGAACTTGCGGATCGACTCCGCCTTCGAGACTGCTTTGTTCGCCTCGCCCACGGCCTCCTCGACGGCTGCGCGGAGGTCGGGGTCGTCGACGTGGTCGGCCACCGTTCCGGTCTTCCCGAGTCGCTCGGCCCAGTGCGCGAAGACGTCGGGGTCGATCGTCACGAGCGCCGCGATGAACGGCCGGCCGTCGCCGACCACGAGGCACTGTGACACCAGGGAATGAGCGCGCAAACGGTCCTCCAACACGGCGGGAGCGACGTTTTTCCCGCCTGCCGTCACGATGATCTCCTTCTTCCGGCCGGTCACGCGGACGAAGCCCTCGGCGTCCACCTCACCCAAGTCCCCGGTGTGGAACCAGCCTTCGGTGTCGATCGCGTCGGCAGTCGCCTCGGGGTTCTGCCAGTACCCGGCGAACACCTGGCCGCCCCGGAACAGCAGCTCACCGTCGTCGGCTACGCGAACCGTGACGCCGGGCAACGGTTGGCCGACCGAGCCCACCTTGAGGGCGTCGACCCGGTTCACGGTCACGGCCGCGGTGGTCTCGGTCAGACCGTAGCCCTCGAGCACCGTGACACCGATACCGCGGTAGAAGTGGCCGAGCCGCTCACCCAGGGGAGCCCCTCCGGACACGGCGTACGCACACCGGCCCCCGAGGGCCTCGCGAAGCCGCCGGTAGACCAGTCGTTCGAAGATCGCATGCCGGGCACGTACTCGGGTCGACGGTCGACCCCGGTCCAGACCACGTGAGTACGCCACGGCCGTCTCGGCGGCCCTGTCGAAGGTCCCACCGCGTCCGTCCGCGGCCGCGCGTTGGGAGGCGGTGTTGAAGATCTTCTCGAAGACCCGGGGAACGGCGAGCACGAAGGTGGGTCGCAGGACGGCGAGGTCGTCCAGCAGATGGGCGATGTCGGCGCTGTGCCCCAGTCGCACGCCCGCCCGCAGGCAGCCGATCTGGATCACCCGGGCGAAGACGTGCGCGAGGGGCAGGAACAACAAGGTCGTGGCGTCGTCGTCCTCGAAGAGCGGCGCGAGTTCCTCGAGCGCCCCGTCGAGCTCGGCGAGGAAGTTGCCGTGAGTGAGCTCGCAGCCCTTGGGCCGACCGGTGGTGCCCGAGGTGTAGATCACCGTGGCGAGGTCCGCGGCGCCGCGTCCCGAGCGCCGGTGAGCGATCTCATCGTCGGCGATGTCCTCGCCGAGCCGGCGAAGCACGTCGACGGCGTTGCCGGCCAGGGACCACACATGCATCAGGTCGGGAAGCCCAGGGCGCGCCTCGCGCAGGCGCGCGAGGTGGTCTGCGGCCTCGGCCACCACGGCCCGGGCGCCGGAGTCCTGCAGGATCCAGCCGACCTGCTCGGCTGAGGAGGTCTCGTAGATGGGCACGGTGACAGCGCCGGCGTACCAGATCGCATTGTCGACGAGAGTCCACTCGTAGCGGGTCTTCGACATCAGGGCCACGCGATCGCCGGGCTCCACGCCGGCCGCGACCAGACCCTTGGCGACGGCCACGACCTGGGCTCGGAACTCAGCGGCGGTGACCTCGGTCCATCCGGACTCGGTGCGGCGGTCGAAGAGAACGAGGTCCGGTCGCTCCACAGCATGCTGCTCGACATGATCGGTCAGATTGGCCTGCGCGGACACCTCGACGGTCGTCGAAGCAGCGAACTCCCGCACTGTGCCTCCCTCGAGGTTCCGGTCCTGGCCGCAGGTTACCGCTCCGCTAGCGGCGGTCCGGGCACGGTACGCTCGACTCGCGCCCGACCTGCCCCACCCTCCGGCTGTGGGTTGGTCGTCTCTACTGTCCGCGTCCACCACCCCATGACGGAGGGGAGTCGTCACATGGCTGAGCAGACCACCTCGTCCATCGTGATCGCCGCCGAACCCGCGGCCATCATGGAGGTGATCGGCGACTTTCCCGCCTACCCCGAGTGGGCCAAAGGCGTGCGTACCGCGGAAGTGGTCTCGCAGGCCGCCGACGGTTGGGCGGAGCAGGTCTTCTTTGCGCTCGACGTGGCGCCGATCAAGGACGAGTACACCCTCGCCTACACGTGGGACGGGCACGACCGCGTGACCTGGCGGCTGGTCGAGGGCAAGGTGCTGACGCACATGGACGGTGCCTACGAGCTGCGTGACCTCGGCGACGGGACGACGGAGGTGACCTACCAGCTGGCCCTGGACCTCGCGATTCCGCTGATCGGCATGATCAAGCGCAAGGGCGAGAAGATGGTCATCGATGCTGCGCTGAAGGGTCTCAAGAAGCGCGTCGAGTCCTCGTGAGCGGACGGCCACCTCGAGGGGTCCGTCGTGCCTAGCGCGGCCAGGGTGCTGCTCTTCACCGGCAAGGGCGGTGTCGGCAAGTCCACGATCGCCGCGGGCACTGCGGCGCTGGCCGCGGCCGACGGCCGACGGACCCTGGTGCTGTCCACGGACGCAGCGCATTCGCTCGCGGACGCGTTCGGGGCGACGGTCCGCGCCGAGCCGACCGAGGTGGCCGAACGACTGTTCGTGCAGCAGGTCGACGCGCAGCTACGTTTCCAGCAGTCCTGGGCCGATATCCAGGGCTACCTCCTCTCAGTGCTCGACGTCGCCGGCGTCGACCCCATGGCGGCCGAGGAGCTGACCGTCATCCCGGGCGCCGAGGAGGTCCTGGCCCTGCTCGAGCTGCGCCTCCACGCACTGTCGGCGGAGTGGGAGGTCATCATCGTCGACTGTGCGCCGACCGCGGAGACCCTGCGGCTGCTGGCCCTCCCAGAAGCGCTGGGCTGGTACATGAACCGCGTCTTCCCGGTGGAGCGCCGGGTCGTCAAGGCGCTGAAGCCCGTGCTGAGCAAGGCTGCGGGGGTACCGATGCCTGAGGACTCGGTCTTCGATGCCGTGGAGCGTCTTCACCGTGAGCTGGACGAGGTCCGCGAGCTGCTCACCGGCCCGATGGCCTCGGTGCGCTTGGTGCTCACCCCTGAGAACGTAGTGCTCGCGGAGGCGCGTCGCTCCTACACGACCCTGTCCATGTTCGGCTACCGCGTCGACGGCGTGGTGGCCAACCGGGTCTTCCCCAGTGAGGGCGCCGACCGGTGGCGGGCCGCCTGGGTGGAGGCGCAGACCGCCGTGCTCGAGCAGGTCGAGGAGTCGTTCGCCGGGTTGCCCATCTGGCGCTCTGCGTACCGTCAAGCCGAGCCGGTCGGTGTCGAGACCCTGTCGACACTCGCCTCTGAGCTGTACGCCGACACCGACTCCCTGGCCGTACCCGAGGGCGAGGGGCCGTTCCGGCTCGTCCGCCACGATGGGACGGTGACGCTGCACCTGGCGCTGCCGTTCGTGACACAGACCGACGTCGATCTCGCCAGGCACGGCGATGAGCTGGTCGTGACGGTGGCGTCGTATCGTCGTCTCCTGACTCTCCCCTCGGGCCTGGCCCGCCACTCCATCGCCGGTGCTCGGGTGGACAGAGGGGAGCTGCAGGTCCGCTTCGAGGAGAGAACCGCGTGAGAGACGACGCCGACGACAGCGCCGACGACAGCGCCGACGACGTGGGGTCCCTGGGCGAGGAGGCGGCCAAGCTCCTCGGTGCGTTGTCGGGCTGGGCGCTGGAGCACGGCTCGGACCTCGGTGAGGGACTCGGCGGCCTGGCCGGCCAGGTGGCCGGCGGTGCCCGGGAGGTCAACGACCACCTCGCCACCGGCGCGGAGGAGTGCCGCTACTGCCCGGTCTGCCGGGTCGTCCACCTCGTGCGGGACACCTCGCCGGAAGTGCGCGCCCACCTGGCCGTCGCGGGAGCGGCGCTGCTCCAGGCAGCAGCCGGGCTCCTGGCCACGGTCGGGCACGACGAGCCTGCGGCCGGGCGCCGAAGCGGTCTGCAGCACATTGATCTCGAGGGTGACGGCTGGCCCGAGGAGGGCGAGGAGTGACGACTGCGATCGGGATCGACGTCGGCGGGACCAAGATCGCCGGCGGCGTGGTGGACGAGGGGGGGAAGCTCCTGGAGCAGCTGCGCGTCGAGTCTCCCGCCCGGGACTCCGCAGCGATCGAGGAGGTCATTGCGGACCTCGTGACCCGGTTGCGCGTGCGGCACGAGGTCTCTGCGGTCGGCGTCGGGGCGGCGGGTCACGTGAGCAAACACCGGGACGTCGTCATGTTCGCGGCGAACCTCGCGTGGCGCGACGTGCACCTGAAGGCCCATCTCGAGGAGCGGCTCGGCTTGCCGGTGGTGGTCGAGAACGACGCGAACGCGGCGGCGTGGGGGGAGTTCGCCTTCGGCGCAGGGGAGGACATCGACGACCTGCTCCTGGTGACGATCGGCACCGGTGTGGGCGGCGGCATCGTGCTCGGCGGCAGATTGCATCGTGGGGGTTTCGGCGTCGCCGCCGAGGTCGGTCATCTCCGGATGGTTCCCGAGGGGCGGCCATGCGGGTGTGGCAACCGTGGTTGCTTGGAGCAGTACGCCAGCGGGACCGCCCTGGTCCGCGAGGCGCGGATCGCGGTCGCAACGGGCAGCCCCGAGACGCGACCGCTGCTCGAGCGCGCCGGCGGCAACATCGACGCCCTGACCGGCCCGCTGATCACGACGGCGGCCCAGGACGGTGACCCGTTCGCGATCGAGCAGCTCGCGACGCTGGGTCGCTGGCTCGGCGAGGGGATCGCCTCGCTGGCGACCGTGCTCGACCCGGCCGTCGCCGTGATCGGCGGCGGCGTCAGCGCGGCCGGCGACCTGTTGATCGAGCCCACGCGGACCGCGTTCCTCGGCGAGCTTGCCGGGGCCGGCTTCCGCCCGGCGCTGGAGATCCGCAAGGCGCGGCTCGGCAACAAGGCCGGGATCATCGGCGCGGCGGACCTGGCGCGCCAGTGACCTCGCCGGTCGTCGTCGGCGTTGACATCGGTGGCACGAAGGTGCTCGCCGGAGTGGTCGACGACGAGGGACGCGTGCTGGCCACCGCCCGGAGAAGCACGCCGGGCCGCCGGGTTCAGGCGTGGATGGTCGAGGACGCGCTCGTCACGGCGGTGCTCGAGGTCGCGGACGGCGCACCGTTGGCCGCGGTGGGCGTCGCCGCCGCCGGCTTCGTCGACGCCGACGGCGAGAAGGTGGTCTTCGCGCCCCACCTGCCGTGGGTCGGCGAGCCCGTGCGGGCCCGGCTCGAGGAGCGCTGGCAGGCTCCGACCGCGCTCGACAACGACGCGAACTGCGCCGCCCTGGCTGAGTGGACCTACGGTGCGGCGCGAGGAGCAGACACCGCTCTCATGATCACTCTCGGCACCGGCATCGGCGGGGCCCTGATGGCCGACGGTCGAGTCCTCCGAGGAACCAACGGGATGGCGGGCGAGTTCGGTCACATGCAGCTGGTGCCCGACGGGCTCGACTGCGAGTGCGGTGGGCGCGGTTGTTGGGAGCAGTACTGCAGCGGCCGTGCCCTGGTGCGCTACTCCCGCGAACGGATCGGGGTCCAACCGACGGTGATGGACGAGGCCTGCGGCGGCGTGGGCGGGCGGCTCACCGGCCCGATGGTCACCACCGCAGCCGAGGCGGGCGACGCGGTGGCACTTCAGGCCTTCGCCCACGTCGGTGACTGGCTGGGGGTGGGTGCCGCCAACCTGATCGCCGCCGTGGACCCCGATTCCGTCGTCGTCGGCGGCGGCGTGTCGGCTGCGGGGGAGAAGCTGTTGGAGCCGGCTCGGACCGCCGTGCGGCGCACGCTCGTCGGCGCCCGCCATCGCAGGATCCCCGAGCTGCTTCGGGCCGAGCTCGGGCCGGAGGCGGGGCTGGTCGGCGCGGCCGAGCTGGCGCGCCGGATCTCCTCGTGACTACACCTGGGCGCCGTCGTCCCAAGGGTCGCGCGGACCGCGGGGCATCGACACCACCAGGTAGGTGAAGCCGCCGATGAACCACGCCAGCAGGGCATAGCTGATCAGAGCGGGGACCCACACGCGGAACCCGATCACGAGCACGAGGAACAGCGGCACTGCGAAGATGCCCACCCAGGCCGCCAGCCGCGGGCCTTGAGGGATCGGCACAGGCGGCGTCGGCAGTGGCACGAAGCGTTCCCCGGGGTCGTCCGGCGGGTCGACATCGGGGTCCGCGTCCTGGTCCGCGGCGGCCGGCCGGGACAGAGCGCCCGCGAAGGCGCCGTCGACGCCTTCGGCGGGGATCTCGGCGCGGTCGCCGTAATGGTCGACGATCGCACGCCAGAGCTCGTCCTCGTCCCCGGGGCCGCGCCCGTCCGGCTGTGTCACCCCACTACCGTAATCCCCGACGCCAGCCGGTGACCGCGACCCGGGTCCGAGCGGACCCCGAAGGCGCCGGCCGGCCGGCCGCCGATCAGCCGGTCACCCGGCCGACGAACTGCGCCGACTCCTCGAAGATCAACCCGGCGTCGTTGTCGAGGGTGGCCACGTGGTAGCTGTTCTGCAGCAGACGTTCGGTCACGTCGGTCGACGACACGGACGCCATGATGATCTGGCCTGACGAGGGGTCGACCACGTGGTCCTCCACCGAGCGGAACATCAAGATCGGGGCGGTGACTCGCGGGAGGTCGCTGCGCAGCTGCTTCCAGCCCTGCATCATCGATGCCGCCGCCTTCAACGGGGTCTTGTCGTAGCCGTGCTCGTCGCCGCCCTTCTTGATGTCGTTGGCGATCCCTGGGAAGGCGGGGACCACGTGCTTGAGGACCGGGAGTGCGAGCACGTCCTTGCGCGTGGTGTTCACGGCCGGGTTGACCAACAGGACGCCGGCCACGCGGTCGGAGTGATCGGCCGCGATCCGGAGCACGAGCGCGCCGCCCATGGACAGGCCGGCGACCAGCACCTGGTCGTTCTCGGCCGTCAGCTTCTCGAAGGCGCGGGTCGCCTCGGCGTACCAGTCCGCCCACCCGGTCTTGTTCAGCTCCTGCCAGCTGGTGCCGTGCCCGGGCAGTCGCGGCACCTCGACGGCGTACCCGTGCTCGGCGAGGGCCTCGGCCCACGGTCGCATCGAGAACGGAGACCCGGTGAAGCCCTGGCAGACCAGGACTCCGACGCGCCGACCGCCGGTGGCTTCGGGACGAGCGGGGACGGACAGGGGCGCGGCGTGGGGGTCGATGGCCATGGCGGCATTGTGCCCCACGTGCCCGGATTGAGTATCCGGGCCTCCGGTGGTTGCCCCGGTCAGGGTCTAGGGTGCCTCTGACGACGTGCGTGGGTGGCGGGACGGAGTCCGCCAGCGACGAGGAGGCTGCCGGTGTTCTACTGGTTCTTGAAGTGGATCGCGATCGGTCCGGTGCTCCGGCTGATCTTCCGGCCGGTGGTCGAGGGGGCGCAGCACGTGCCTGCCACCGGTGCCGCGATCCTGGCCAGCAACCACCTGTCGTACGCCGACTGGCTGTTCATGCCGCTCACGCTGCCGCGCCGGGTCACCTTCGTGGCGAAGGCTGAGTACTTCACCACCCCGGGTCTGAAGGGCTGGATCCAGCGGAAGTTCTTCTCCGGCGCCGGGCAGGTGCCGATCGACCGCTCCGGGGCCTCCGCCGCCGAGGGCGCGCTGTCCTCGGCGCGACGCATCCTCGACGAGGGTGAGCTCTTCGGCATCTACCCGGAGGGCACCCGGTCCCACGACGGCAGGCTCTACCGCGGACGCACCGGCGTCGCGCGACTCGCCCTGGAGACCGGGGTCCCGGTGATCCCGATCGCGGTGCTGGGGACCGACGTGGTCGCCCCACCGGGCAAGAAGTTCGGCACGGTCACCCGTCCCGTGGTGCGGTTCGGCGCGCCGCTGGACTTCTCGCGCTACGAGGGGATGTCGCACGACCGGTACATCCTGCGATCGATCACCGACGAGATCATGTACGAGATCATGCGGCTCTCCGGCCAGGAGTATGTCGACCTCTACGCCCCGCAGGCCAAGGACCTCGCCGCCAAGGCGAAGGACGAGGCCAAGCGGGCCGAGCGGGAGGCCGCCGCCGACCCCACCGAGCAGAAGCAGGCGTCCTGAGCGGCCCGGCGGCCACCGGCCGCACCGGACGGCTACGCCCCGCGGCATCGTGGCCCTGGGTCGAGCCTGCTGCGGTCGCCGTGGCAGACCGCCTGTTCTCGGCGCTGGCCGTGCTGCGCGTGGTGGTGCTGATCAACGCGGTCGGACTGAACCTCTGGCGCTGGGACAGCTTCGAGCGCCCGGAGCTCGGGGTGCTCGTCGTCCTCGCGTTCGCGGCGTGGACGGCCTTCGCGCTGTGGGCCTACCGGGAGGCCGCGCGGCGTACGGCGTGGCTGCTGACCGCGGACCTGTTGGTGGGACTGGCCGCGATCCTGGTCTCGCCGCTGGTCACTGGCGGGAACCTGCAGGCCACGATCCCGGGGTTCTGGGTCATGGGGCCGCTCTTGGCCTGGGCGATCCAGTGGCACTGGCGCGGTGGGCTCTTCGCCGCGGCGGTGCTGTCCGCCGCCGACCTCGCCGTTCGACCCGACATCACCGAGACCAACTACGGCAACGTCTTCCTGCTGATGATCGGTGGCCCGATCGTGGGCTATGTCTGCGAGTCGCTGCAGCGGATGGCCGCCGAGAGGGACCGGGCCGAGCGCGCCGCTGCGGCCGCGATCGAACGGGCCAGGCTGGCCAGGGCGGTGCACGACGGGGTGCTCCAGGTGCTGTCGCTCGTGCAGCGCCGGGGCGCCGAGCTCGGCGGCGAGTTCGCCGAGCTCGGGCGGCTCGCCGGAGAGCAGGAGGTCGTGCTGCGCTCCCTGATCCGCCAACAGGACTCCGTCACGGCAAGCGCCAGCGGCGGCGTACGCCTGGACCTGACGGCCGAGCTTGAGCGTCTCGAGGCGCAGCGTCCTCCGTCGGTCTCGGTGGCCACGCCCGGCCGGCCGGTGGAGGGAAGCGGCCCGTGGGTGGGAGAGGTGTTGGCCATCGTGCGTGCGTGTCTGGACAACATCTCGAGTCATGTCGGGGACGACGCACAAGCGTGGATCCTGCTCGAGCAGGTGGGCGACGACGTGGTGCTGACGGTGCGCGACGAGGGGCCCGGGATCGCCGACGGGCGGCTGGCGCAGGCCGAGGCCGAGGGTCGCCTCGGCATCTCGCAGTCCATCCGCGGACGGGTGGCCGACCTGCACGGGACCGCGTCCTTGAGCACCGGCTCCTTCGGAACCGAGTGGGAGTTCGTGGTGCCGCGCAGGTGAGGCGCAGGGGTCCCGTGGCCGGGCCAGGTCAGTCGGTAGGGTCACGGCATGACTGACGAGGTGCCGATCCGGGTGATGGTGGTCGACGACCACCCGATGTGGCGCGACGCAGTCGAGCGCGACCTGCTGGCCGCCGGCTTCGACGTGGTGGCGGTGGCCGCGAACGGTGCCGAGGCACTGGCGCGGTTCCCGGCCGCCCGCCCCCAGGTGGTCGTGCTGGATCTCCAGATCCCGGCTCCGCACGGCGTCGAGGTGACCGCCGAGGTGGTCCGCCAGGACCCGTCGGCCCGGGTGCTGATCCTCTCCGCGTCCGGTGAGCAGTCCGACGTCCTCGACGCGGTCAAGGCGGGTGCCACCGGCTACCTCGTGAAGTCGGCTTCACGTGAGGAGCTGCTCAAGGCGGTTCGAAGGGTCGCGCACGGCGACACCGTGTTCACGCCCGGACTCGCCGGCCTGGTGCTGGGGGAGTACCGCCGCCTGTCCGACGGCCCGACGCCGGGCGACGACGAGGCCCCGCAGCTCACCGACCGGGAGACCGAGGTGCTGAAGATGGTCGCCAAGGGTCTGTCCTACCGCCAGATCGCCGATCGGTTGGTGCTGTCGCACCGGACCGTGCAGAACCACGTGCAGAACACCCTGCGCAAGCTGCAGATGCACAACCGCGTGGAACTGACGCGGTGGGCCATCGAGCAGGGCCTCGACGACTACGAGGAGTGAGGTGTCGTCGTTCCGCGTCGCAGGCGAGGCCGACGCCGTCGCCCTGCGTGACCTGGAGCGAGCGGCGAGCCTGGCGGCGCTCGGGCACATCTTCCCCGCGGAGCGCTTTCCCTACCCCGATGACGACGTGCTGGCCCGATGGCACCTCGTCCTGGCGGACCCGACGGTCTCGGCGCGACTGCGCGAGGAGGAGGACGTGCCGGTCTGCCTCGTGGCCTACGACGAGGCCGGCACCCTGCGGCACCTCGCCGTGCACCCCGCGCGCTGGGGCACCGGGCTGGCGGGGGAAGGAGTGCGGCTGGCGCTGGCGAGCTGGCGCGCCGCAGGACTGAGCGAGGCCCGGCTGTGGTGCCTCGCGGAGAACCATCGCGCTCGGGCACGCTACCAACGGTGGGGGTGGCGGCTGACCGGGGCGGCCCAGGAGGCGCCGTGGGCGCCGTACCCTCGCGAGCTGGAGTACACGCTGAGCTGGTGACCACCCGCTGAGGTGGGTCGCGCCCTCGGCGTGCGGGTCGCCCACCAGGGATCCAAGCGCCGGGCGTCTATGCTCGGGCGCGTGTCGGAGGACCCGCTGCTCGAGGTGGCGCAGGCGCTCTACGGGCTGAACCACGAGGAGTTCACGCCCGTCCGGGACGCCCGGGCCAAAGAGCTCAAGAAGTCCGACCCGGACCTCTCGACCCGGGTGCGCGCGCTGCGCAAACCATCCCTCGCCGCGTGGGTCGTGAACCGGTGGGCCCGCCGGGAGCCGGAGCAGGTCGAGCAGATCCTCACGGTGGGTGCCGCCCTGCGGGAGGCGCAGGCCGGTCTCGACGGTCCCGAGCTTCGGGCGCTGACGAAGCAGCGGCGCCGGCTGACCTCGGCGGTCACCGGCCGCGCCCGCGAGCTGGCGGGTGAGTCGGGCAAACGGATCACCGACGCCGTGGCAGAGCAGGTCGAAGCCACGCTGACGGCGGGGCTGGTGGATGCGCGGGCGGCCGACGCGGTCCGGGCCGGGTTGCTGGTCACCGCGCTGGCCACGACCGGGCTCGGCGAGCTGGACCTGGAGGACGCGGTGGCGGTGCCGACCCCTCAGGGGTACGCCGCACCCCCCATGGACCCTCCTCGGCCCGACCTGAGGGTCGTCGCCGCGCCCGCGCCCGACACCGCGGCCGCTGAGCGGGCGCGCGCGAAGGCCCAGGCGACCTGGGAGCAGGCCGAGGCCGGGGTCGTCGCGGCCACCGAGGCCAGCCTGATGGCGGCTGATCGCCACGGTCGGCTGGCGGCGCGGGCGATGCAGCTACAGGCGGAGATCGACGAGCTGCGCCGCCGCGTGGCAGACCTGGAGGACCAGGCGGACCAGATCGACGACGACCTGGCGGTGATCGACGACGAGCGCCGCGAGGCCGAACGCGCGCTGGCGGCGGCGACGAAGGCCCGCGACGAGGCCTCGGCCGCGATGGAGAAGCTGGGCGGCGGGAGCGCATAGCCGACGTCGCTCAGCCGGGCAGGACCACCTCGAGCTCCAGCCAGCGGGCGAGGTCCTCGATCTCGCGTCGTACGCCGGCTGCGACGGCCGGCCGGAACGGCTCGTCCTCGTGGACGGCGTGGACGATCAGCTCACCGGACCTGCGGTCGGCGGTGGCGTCCAGCTTTCCGACCAGCCGGTCGCCGTGCAGGATCGGCAGTGCCCAGTAGCCCCAGAGCCTCTGCGCCGCGGGTTTGTACATCTCGAGGGTGTAGTCGAAGTCGAAGAGCTCGTCTAGTCGCTTGCGGTCGTAGACCAGGCGGTCCAGGGGGGACAGCAGCGCCGTGCGCCCGGAGAACGGCTGGTCCAGCAGGGCGGGATCGATGCGCCACTCGCCGGCGACGCCGTCGACCACCGCCGGCTCGCCGACCTCGCCGACGATGGTGGGCTCGCTGGGTGTCTTGGTGCCGCGGGCGCGCGCGATCCCGAGACCGGCCAACCGGCGGCGGTTGCGCTCGACCTCGGCCTCGTCGGCGGGAACCCGGGGGTCGTCGGGGTAGATCCGGGACGCGAGGTCCCACAGCCGGTGGGCGCCGTCGCGGCCCGCGAGGGCGACCTCACCGCGGTCGACCAGGATCGCGACGAGCTGTTGGACGTTCTTGTTGTTGTTCCATCCCGACGAACGCCACGGACGCACGCAGGTGTCGGGGAGCTCGGTGACCGGCAGCGGTCCGTCCTGGCGCAGCCGGTCGAGGATGTCGAGCCGACAGGCGTTGTTGGCCTCGACCCACGCGGCGAGGTCGCGTTGCCAAGGGCGCAGCCGGCCACGACCGGGCCAGTCGGCCATGTCCGCGCGGTAGAGCGCGAGATCCTCGGCCGGGCGGATCAGGAGGTGGAGCTCGACGAGCCGCTGTGCCTCCACCTCGGCGCGCAGGTCGTCAGGGGAGTAGGAGCTCCCGAGGCGGCTCCACAGCACCAGGTCGGCGTTGGGTGCGACAGCGGCGGTGGGGTCGTTCTGGAGCAGGGTGAGTCGGCGGACGACCTGCATCAGGTCGCCCGGCCGCCGCGCGGTGAGCAGCTGGGCGCGCACGGCGAGACGTCGGGCTTCCCGACGCGACAGGCGATGGACCGCGGTCACGAGCCGAGGGTAGGCGGTCGCCCGACACCCAGGACGCCGACCCGTCGCTTGGTGACGCGTTCTCCCCAGGCCGGCTGTGCAAATCGCGTCAGGACACGACGGGTCAGCGTGTCCAGGCCAGGGAGCGCTGGACGGCGTCGCTCCAGCGGGCGTACGCCGCGTCGGTCTCGGCGCGGACGGAGTCGGTGCCCACGGGCGTGGCCGGGTCGAAGCGGCGGTCGAGCTGCCAGGTCGCGCGCAGCTCGTCAGTGGTGTCCCAGACGCCCACCCCGAGCCCGGCGAGGAACGCCGCGCCGAGGGCGGTCGTCTCGACGATCCGTGGCCGCTCGACCGCGAGCCCGACCTGGTCGGCCTGGAGCTGGCACAGCAGGTTGTTGGCCGCCGCCCCTCCGTCGACCTTCAGGGCCCGGGTGCCCACGTCCATCGTCTCGAGCACGTCGCGCACCTCGAAAGCGATCGCCTCCAGGGTCGCCCGCACCAGGTGCGCGCGGGTCGTGCCGCGGGTGAGCCCGATGATCAGCCCTCGGGCGTGTGGATCCCAATGTGGCGCGCCCAGCCCGGTGAGAGCCGGCACGAACACCACACCACCGGAGTCGGGCACCGACGCAGCGATGGCTTCGGTCTCCGCTGCGGAACCGACGATCTGGAGGCCATCGCGCAACCACTGGATGGCCGCGCCGGTCACGAAGATCGCGCCCTCCTGCGCATAGGTCAACGTCCCGTCGGGAGAGCGCCACGCCGCCGTCGTGAGCAGACCGGACTCGGAGCGTTGCAGCTGAGTGCCGGTGTTGGTGAGGATGAAGGAGCCGGTGCCGTAGGTGCACTTCGAGTCCCCCTCGTCGAAGCACGTCTGGCCGAAGAGCGCCGATTGCTGGTCGCCGGCCAGGCCGGCGATCGGCAGCTCCAGCCCGCAGAAGGAGGCCGGGTCGGTCAGGCCGATCTCGCCCCAGTTGGGGACCAGGTCCGGCAGCGCGTCCTTCGGTACGCCGAACAGGTCGCACAGCTCGTCCGACCACTCTCCGGTCGCCAGGTCCAGCAGCAGGGTGCGCGAGGCGTTGGACACGTCGGTGACGTGCCACGTGCCGCGGGTCATCCGCGCGACAAGGTAGGAGTCGACCGTCCCGATGGCGTAGCGCCCGGACTGCACGAGCGCCCAGGTGTTCGGTTCGTGCTCGGCCAGCCAGGCCAGCTTGGTCCCGGAGAAGTAGGGGTCCAGACGCAGCCCGGTGAGCTCGGTGACCCGCTCCTCATGGCCCTGTTCCTGAAGCCGGGCGCACAGGTCGGCGGTACGCCGGTCCTGCCACACGATCGCGCGCCGCGGCGCACTGAGCGTCTCGCGGTCCCACAGGAGAACGGTCTCCCGCTGGTTGGTGATGCCCACGGCACGCAGCTGTGCCGCGTCGTACGTCGCCAGGACCTGCTGGGTGGCTTCCAGCGCCGCCTGCCAGATCTCCTCGGGGGTGTGCTCGACCCAGCCGGGCTGCGGGAAGTGCTGAGGGAACTCCTGGTAGCCCTTGGCTGCGATGGTGCCACCGGCAGTCACCACCACCGCGGTCACGCCCGTGGTGCCGGCGTCGATCGCCAGGACGCTCATCGCTCACCCTCTCCGTCGCGATCCGCGCTCGCTCGCAGGATCGAAAGGACCTTCTCGTCGACCCACGACCCGTCGCTTGCCACCCGCATCTCATAGTTCTCGGTGCCGACCCAGGCGTGGAAGTCGCGGTGACCCAGCGCGGTCGCCCGTGAGTCGAGCTCTTCCGCCAGCTCGGGGGTCACCGGCACCTGCTCCTCCGGGGTCGACGCGGTCAGGTAGAGATCGTTGAGATCGAGCAGCCGGGCGAGCTCAGGCACGGGGTCGCGGTGGTCGTCGACCCGCAGGTCGACGGCCACGTCGTCGAGGCCGCCGTACCCGGCGCCGTCACGAACGACGAACAGGGCAGCCGACTGCCGTCCACGGCGGTCACCGCCGGCAGCATCGCCGGCGGCCAGCGTCTCCAGCAGGGCCCGAGCCAGCGGTGCGTCGGGATCGGCGGCCAGCCAGGTGCGCTCCATCGCCCGGACCACCTCTTCACCAGCGAGCACGTTGCCCTGGATCGCGTAGTCGTGACCCGACCGGTCGCCGGCCCAGTCGAGACAGAGCGCGCCGGTGTAGGTGGCGGAGTTGCCGTCGAGGTCCACGATTCCCACCTGACGATGGTCGCGCCCCGCGTCCTCCTCGAGCAGGCGCGCCAACGCGACGGGTGCCGTCGCCCCATCGTCGAGGTGGGCGAGTGCGAGCCCCTTGTAGGCGAGGTTGGCGTCCGCCTGGGTCGCGATGGCACCGACACCGGCGACGGCAGCCGGCACCGCGGATCCCACAGCGAGGAACTTCGAGGCGACGGCGACGCCCCAGGACTCGCCGTCGGCGGACCGAGCCACGATCGAGAAGGTCATGGGAGGACCCTAGTAGCCCCGCGTCCGGTGCCGCGTGCGCCGGTCGCAGGGAACCTCGGTCCGGAACCCGCTTGACCTCAGGTCGGCTTGAGGTCCGATGATGTCCGGGTGCTCCAGAAGCTGGGTTTTCCCTCGGTCGGACATCATCGCCGTTTCGTCACGGCGATCGGTGTCGACGCGGTGGGCTCCGGCGTCTTCATGCCCGTCGTCATGCTCTACTTCCTGGCTGTCACGCCGCTGACCCTGGTCCAGGTGGGAGCGGCGATCTCGATCGCCTCGACGGTGAGCCTGCCCATCGGGCCGGTGATCGGCAGCCTCGTCGACCGGTACGGCGCCAAGAAGGTGCTGCTCGCCGGCAACCTCCTCCAAGCCGTCGGGTACGCCGCCTACCTCGTCACCGACTCCTTCGTCGGGGTCACTGCGTGGACGATCGTGATCACGGTCGGCCGCACGGCCTTCTGGGGCTCCTACGGCAACATCGTCGCCGCGATCTCGCTCCCGGGGGAGCGGGAGACCTGGTTCGGCTTCCTGGGGGCGCTGCGCAACGTCGGGTTCGCCGTGGGCGGGCTGGCGGCCGGCCTGGCCGTCTCGATCGGCACCCCCGCCGCGTTCTACGCGGTGGTCGGCGTCAACGCGGTGTCCTACGTCCTCGCTCTGCTGCTCCTGCTCGCGGTGCCCGAGACCCGTCCTGCGCACGCCCCGGCACAGCCCGGAAGCTGGCGCGTGGTGCTCGTCGACCGGGCCTATCGGCTGGTGGTGCTGACCCAGCTCGGCTACTCGCTGGCGATGATGGTGCTCAACTTCGCTCTGCCGGTCTACGTCGTCACCGTCCTCGGCCTCCCCGGCTGGCTCACCGGCGCGGTGTTCACGATCAACACGGTGATGGTGGGGTTCGGCCAGGGCCTGGTCGTACGCCGGCTCACGGGTCGTCTGCGCTGGCGGATCCTGGTGGCGACCCAGCTCGTGTTCGCGGCGTCCTGGGTGCTGCTCCTGGGCGCCAGCGCCCTTCCGATGTGGCCGGCCGTCGCGCTGATCCTGGTGGCCGTCGTCGTCTACACCGGCGGTGAGCTGCTGGGTGGGCCGGTGCTGGGCGCCCTGTCGGCCGAGGCCGCGGCAGCCCATCTGCGCGGTCGCTACCTTTCCCTCATCCAGCTCGCCTGGAACATCGCCGGTGCGATCGCACCGATCGGGTTCGCGTGGCTCCTGGAGCGGGGTCCGGTCCCGTTGTGGCCCGTCATGCTGGTCGTGAGCCTGCTGAGCATCGCCGCCACGCTCCGGATGGCGGTTGCGCTGCCACAGGCGGCTCTGCCGGTGACGAACCGGCCCGAGCCGCAGCCCGCCTGAGGGCGACTAGCCCGCGTCCCTGAACGTCGCTAGGCTCCCAGGGACCTTTGATCGATCCAAGCATGAGATCGACCCGAGCATGGAGACCAAGGAGTGGTGGCATGCGTGTCGGAGTGCTGACTGGCGGCGGAGACTGTCCTGGACTCAACGCCGTGATCCGGGCGGTGGTCCGCAAGGGGGTTGTCGCGCACGGGTTCGAGTTCGTGGGCTACCGAGACGGCTGGAAGGGCCCCCTCGAGGGCATCACCATGGAGCTGGGGGTGCAACAGTGCCGCGGCATCCTGCCGCGAGGAGGCACGATCCTCGGGTCCTCGCGCACCAACCCCTTCAAGATCGACGGCGGCGTCGAGCGGATCAAGAACAACCTGGCCCGCGACGGCGTGGATGCGCTCGTGGCGATCGGTGGCGAGGACACCCTCGGGGTGGCCACCAAGCTCGCCGCCCTGGGCGTCAACGTGGTGGGTGTGCCGAAGACCATCGACAACGACCTGTCCGGCACGGACTTCACCTTCGGCTTCGACACAGCCGTCAACATCGCCACGGAGGCCATCGACCGGCTGCACACCACCGCCGAGTCGCATCACCGTGTCCTGGTGGTCGAGGTCATGGGCCGTCACGCAGGCTGGATCGCGCTGCACGCCGGTATGGCCGGCGGCGCCAACATCGTGCTGATTCCCGAGCAGCCCTTCGACATCGAGGAGGTCTGCGAGCTCGTCGAGAAGCGCTTCGAGAGCCACTACTCACCGATCGTGGTGGTCTCCGAGGGCGCCGTACCCCGTGATGGCGGCGACATGACGCTGGTGTCCGGCGAGCGTGACGCGTTCGGCCACGTGCGGCTCGGCGGGATCGGCGACCGGGTCGCGAGCGAGATCGAGCAGCGCACCGGCAAGGAGGCCCGCGCGGTCGTGCTGGGCCACACGCAGCGAGGGGGCACGCCGACGGCCTTCGACCGCTGGCTGGCGACCCGCTTCGGGCTGCATGCCATCGACGCGGTCGCCGACGGCGAGTTCGGCACGATGATGGCTCTGCGTGGCACCGACATCGTCCGGGTGCCGCTCATCGAGGGCACGGGCGAGCTGAAGCTGGTCTCGCCGGAGGAGTACGACGAGACGAAGGTCTTCTTCGGCTGAGCCCGCGGTCGCGCTGGTGGGCCGGGGCCGAGGATCTGGTCGGTGACCGGGCTCGCCCAGGTGCGTTGTGCGGGCACCCCGCCGGGTTCCGGGACAGCGATGAGCCCGTGGACACCGGGCCGCGTACCCTTGACCGGTGACCATCCCCGATCTTGCGGACCTGCACGCGCTCGGCCCGGCCCAGCAGCCGACGTACCCCGACCGCGAAGCCGTCGACGCCGCCGTCGCTCGGCTCGGGATGATGCCGCCGCTGGTCTTTGCCGGCGAGTGCGACGAACTGACCGGCAAGATCGCGGCGGTGACCCGCGGCGAGGCGTTCCTGCTCCAGGGGGGCGACTGCGCGGAGACCTTCGCCGGAGTCACCGCCGACAACGTCCGCAACAAGCTGCGGGTCATCCTGCAGATGGCGGTGGTGCTGACCTATGCCGCGTCGGTGCCCGTGGTGAAGGTCGGGCGGCTGGCCGGGCAGTACGCCAAGCCTCGTTCCTCCGACACCGAGACGCGCGCCGGGGTGACGCTGCCTGCCTACCGCGGTGACGCGGTCAACGGCTACGACTTCACGGCCGCCTCGCGGATCCCCGACCCGAGCCGGCTGGTCGACGTCTACAACTCCTCAGCGGCCACCCTCAACCTGGTGCGCGCCTTCGTCACCGGCGGCTACGCCGACCTGCGGCAGGTGCATACCTGGAACACCGACTTCGTCCGCGAGTCACCGATCGGTCAGCGCTATGAGTCCTTGGCCAACGAGATCGAGCGGGCCCTGACCTTCATGCAGGCGATCGGTGCTGATCCCGACGAGTTCCATCGGGTCGACTTCCACTCCTCCCACGAGGCCCTCGTGCTGGAGTACGAGCACGCGATGACCAGGATCGACTCCCGCACCGAGGCGCCGTACGACGTCTCCGCCCACTTCGTCTGGATCGGTGAGCGCACCCGCCAGCTGGACAACGCCCACGTGGAGCTGCTGCGCCACATCCGCAACCCGATCGGGGTCAAGCTGGGGCCCACGAGCAGCGCCGACGACGCGCTGGCGCTGGCCGCGAAGCTGAACCCCGACAACACACCCGGGCGGCTCACCTTCATCACCCGCTTCGGCGCCGGCAAGATCCGCGACGGGCTGCCGTCGCTGGTCGAGAAGGTCACGGCGGCGGGCGTCGAGGTGGCCTGGGTCTGTGATCCGATGCATGGAAACACGTTCGAGGCCTCGTCGGGCTACAAGACGCGCGCCTTCGACGACGTGATCGAGGAGGTGCAAGGGTTCTTCGACGTCCACCGCAGTCTCGGCACCTGGCCCGGAGGCCTGCACGTCGAGCTCACCGGGGACGACGTCACCGAGTGCGTCGGCGGCGGGGAGGACCTGGCGGAGATGGACCTGGGCCACCGCTACGAGTCGGTGTGTGACCCGCGACTGAACCGGGTCCAGTCCCTCGAGCTGGCCTTCCTCGTGGCGGAGATGCTGAGGTCCGTGGACAAGCAGCGCTGATGAGCGTCGACCTCCGGTCTGACACCGTCACCCGCCCGACCGATGGCATGCGTGCCGCGATGGCGCGCGCGGAGGTGGGCGACGACGTGTTCGGTGAGGACCCCACCGTGGCCGCTTTGGAGCACCGTGTGGCGGGGCTCCTGGGCCACGAGGCGGCGCTGTTCACGCCGACCGGGTCGATGGCCAACCTGCTCGCGGTGCGGTCGGTCGTCGGGGTCGGTCAGGAGGTGCTCTGCGAGTCCTCAGCTCACATCGCACGCGCGGAGCTCGGCGCCCACGGAGCCGTGACCGGCCTGACCATGCGGACCTGGAGTCACCCCCGAGGTGGTGTCGACCTGGACCAGCTGCGCGCGATGTTCGCTCCGGACATGGGCCCGTTCTTCGTGCCGACGGTCGCGGTCTCGGTCGAGAACACCCACAACTTCGCCGGCGGCGCGGTGCTGCCGCTCGACGAGCTCCAGGCGCTGCGGGCCTGGGCCGACGAGACCGGTACGGCGGTGCACCTGGACGGGGCGCGGGTCTGGAACGCCCACGTCGCCACGGGCGTGCCGCTCGCGACGTACGGCGCGGTGGCCGACGTGTTGGCCGTCTGCCTCTCCAAGGGCCTCGGCGCTCCGGTCGGGTCCCTGATGGTGGGCTCGGCCGACGCGGTGGCCGAGGGTCGGGTGTGGCGCAAGCGACTGGGTGGCGGGATGCGCCAGGTGGGAGTGCTGGCGGCCGCCGGCCTCTATGCGCTGGACCATCACCTCGAGCGCCTGGCGGAGGACCACGAGCATGCCCGGCTCCTCGCCGAGGCGGTCGGGGTCGACCCCGACACCGTCGACACCAACATCGTGGTGGCACCACGACCCGATGCGGCGGCCTACGTCGCGGCGGCCGCCGCCGAGGGCCTCCGGCTCTCCGCCGTGGGGCCTCGTACCATCCGCCTGGTCACGCACCTCGACGTCACCCGCGCGGACGCGGAGTGGGCGGCCACCGTCCTCCGCCGTCTCTAGGCCCCGGCCGGGCTCGGCGGACCGCTGCTTCATCACGGTATGTCGACGAAACCTCGCTTCCCTGCCTCTGCCCGTCCCGGGAACCGTGGGCTCACCGACATACCGTGATGAAGCGACGCTCAGCCCGGAACGCCGCGCAGGCGGATCTCGCTGATCGCGGTGTAGTTGCGGCCGGCGGGGCCCGGCGCGGGAGGGGTCACCCGTAGGAGCGTCAGCCGGATGGTGTCGGTCACCTCACGGTCGACCTTGAGGGTCTGCATGCCGGGGCGGTTCATCCGGAGCTGCTGCCGGACCACGGTGCCGTCGTCGAAGGCCCACGAGACGGCGGCGACCTTGCGCGTCCGGTTGTACCAGCTGACCTCCCGGCCGGCGCCGTCGCGCACGACCTTGGCGTAGCCGTTGATCAGTCCGACCTGGGTGACCTCGCTGCCGGCCGGCAGCGAGATGGTGATCACCTCACCGCGCCCGTTGCCCGCCATCCGCCACGTCGTGGTGGCCTTGCCGTCGAACAGGTTGGCGGCGTCGTAGCGCACCGGGCGGCCGCGCAGGTCCTGGCCGGGGGGCGCCACGGCCGGGACCTTCGCGCTCGCGTCGGTGGCAAGGTCGCCCACCTTGCTCGTGCGACCCGAGCCGGTGCGCCCGCCATCGGCCTTGTCCGCACCCGACCCGGCGTCGGCCGCCGCCGTCGTGCCCCCCGGCTGCTCTGCTGCCGGCTCGCCGGGCCCTTGGACGGCGAGCCAGGCCGCCACGCCTGCGGCCAGGAGCAGCGCGGCGGCGAGCGCGGTCCACACCGGCCATCCGATGCGGTCGGGCTCGTCCGGCTCCGCCTCGACCGGCGGCGGCGGAGGGGGCAGGACGCGGCCGCCCTGTTCGGTGCGTGGGTGGGGCGGGACCGGTTCCACCTCGTCGGCGTACAGCGGGAAGCGGGCGCTCGACTCGGGTTCGGGCAGCGGGGGAGGCGGCCCGGTCGCGAACACGGGGCGCTCCGCGGTGTCGGCGAGGGCGGCGGGAAGCCGCTCGGCGGTCCCGTCGTACCCGGCGGCCACGCTGACCTCGATCGGTTGGCCGCAGTTGAGGCAGAACCGTCCCGCGCCCAGCGTGTCGCCGCAGTTGGTGCAGTACGTCATTCGCATCCTCCGCACGTTGCCAGCGCCAGCGTAGGCGCCTCGTAGGCCGAAATCGAAGTCTCGGGTGAGGATCACACGACGATATGGGTGACCTCGGCCTCGATCCGACGCCGCGGGACCAGCTCGACGAGCAGCATCGCGCTGAGGACCAGGACGCCACCGCCGGCCATCCGCACGGTCATCGACTCGCCACCGAGGAGCACCGCGAAGAATGCCGCGAAGACCGGCTCCATCGACATGATGATCGCCGTCCGTACCGGAGGCAGGTGGGCCTGTGCCCACGTCTGACCGAGCATCGCCAAGGCTCCCGCGAACACGGCCATGTAGACCACCGACCACCAGTCACGAGGATCCTGGGGCAGGATCAGCCCATCGGGCGCAGCCGTGGCCAGGCAGAGCACCGCGATCATGATGATCTGCAGGATGGCCATCCCCAGGGCCTGGTCGGGCCGCGACCAGGCCCCGAGGCCGACGATGTGAGCGGCGTACAGCACGGCCGCGAGGAACGTCAGCGCCTCGCCGTACCCGATCGACAGGCCGTTGAGGCTCAGCACCGCCAGCCCGGCCGTGGCCAGCGCCACGGCGAACCAGGTGAGCCCGCCGATGCGGGTGCGCAGCAGCACGGCGGCGAGCAGCGGCGTGCAGACGACGTACATGCCGGTGATGAACCCTGAGACGCTCGCGGGGGTGTGCGCCAGACCAGCGGTCTGGAGGATCTGGGCCAGGCCGTAGATCCCGCCGAGCACCATCGCCCGGCGTCGCGAGTCGCGGGTGAGCCGGCGGAGGGCGCCGGGGGCGAGCAGCACGAGGAACACGCTGGCGATCGAGAAGCGAAGCGCGAGGAAGTCCAGGGTCGGCACCCGGTCGAGCAGGTCCTTGATCAGGAAGAAGGTCGACCCCCAGCAAGCGGTCACCGCCAGCAGGGTCAGTGTGGCGGTACGACGCCCGCTCACGACGCGCCTACACCAGGAAGAGCGTGACGGTGCTGCCCTTGACGGCCTGGGTCCCCGGCCCGGGATCGGTGCGCAGCACGCGGTCCAGGCCGATGTAGGTCGCGTCTCGCCGCACCTTCACCTTGAACCCGAGGTCCTCGAGCTTCTGGCGAGCGTCGTCGACGCTCGCAGCGATGACCCCGGCGGTCGGGATCTCGATGATCTCGGGGCCGAGGGAGACGACGAGCGTGACGGTGTCGCCCTTGAACAGGGTGCCGCGTTGCGGGTCCTGGGAGATGACCGAGCCCTCGGGCACGGTCGGGGAGTAGTCAGTGGCGCTGCTGTCGACCTTGAGCCCCTTGCCCTCGAGGGCCTTGGTGGCCTCCGCGGCGCTCTTGCCGGTCCAGTCGCCGACGCGGATCGGCTTGCGGCCCTTGCTGATGACGAGGTCGACCACGGTGTTGGGGCGCACCCGCTTGCCCGCCTCCGGCGACTGTGAGACCACCTTTCCCTTCGGCACCGTCTCGCTCCACTCGCGCGTGGACGTGCCGAAGGTGAGATGGCCGTTCGTGATCTTGTCCTGGGCCTTGTTCTCGCCGAGCCCGACCAGCTTCGGGACGTCGTAGCGCTCCTTGCCCTTCGAGATGGTCAGCTCGATCGTCGCGCCACCCAGGACGCGCGTTCCTGCCGCGGGATTGGTACTGATCACCTTGCCGACACCGACGGTCTCGTTGTAGGCCTCCTCGGTGACCTCGGCGACCAGCCCGGCGTCCTCGATCTGGGTGACCGCATTCTCCTGCCGCAGCCCGATGACCCCTGGGGCCTGCGTGTAGCGCGCGAAACCGAACCACCAGGCGGCCAGCCCGGCGCTGACGGCGATCAGCAGCGCGAGGGCGAGCAGCATCGGCCCACGCCTGGAGCGACGTGGCCGGGTGGGCGGCGGTGGGGTTCCTCCGCCCGGTGGGCCGTACATGACGGCGTCCCCGAGATCCTCGGGCGGGCCCGGGGAGCCCGGGGGCACCGCGGCGATCGGGGTGGTGTGCTCGGGCGGTTGGTCCCACCAGGCGGCGACATCGGGGTTCCCGAACGCAGCGTCGTCGCCACCGGCCTCGTAGGCGGCACCGAACGCGGCGGCGCCCACGAGCGCATCGCTCTCCTGGTCGTAGAAGCCGTCCTGACCGAGCGGGTCGGCGTCGTCGACGACCGAGGATGCCGGAGCCTGGTCGGCGGCAGGGAGCTCGGACCCCTCGTCGCTCGCGTCCGGAGCGCCTGCGCCTGAGCCCTCGGAGCCGCCGAGATCCTCCCGGTCCGCCACGTCGCCCTCGTCCGGGGTACCAGGCTGATCGTGGCCGAGCGCGGCGAGGCTTTCGCGCCATCGCTCGGCGAAGCTCAGCTCCGGCTCGGGAGCAGCGGGGACCTCCGGCGCACTCGCACCGGCAGCTACCGTCAGCGCGCCCGCCCCGGCGGCGGCACCGAGCGCACCGGCGGCCGCGACCGTCCCCAGCGCGGCCGCGCCGGCCTGGTCGGAGGTGTCCGGATCCTCGGACCCCTCGGGCTCGCGGTCCGGCGGACCAGGCTGGTCGGGATCGACCGAGGCCGGGTGCTCGCCCGTCGAGACGTCGTCGGATTCGGGGTCGATGTCCTCCGCTGCGACGTACACCTGGGGTCGGCTGGCGCTGGGCATCAGGTCGGCCACCAGCTCGGGGTCATCGGTCACCCCATCGGCCAGCGCCTGGGAGACCCTGCGGGCCTGGTGCAGCATCACGCCGGCGTCGGCCGAGCGAAGCGCGCGGTCGCGGGCGGTGGCGCGGGCCACCAGTGCGTCGACGTAGGCGGGCAACCTGGGGACCAGCCGCGAGGGCGGGGGCACGTCATCGTGCACGTGCTTGTAGGCGACCTGGATCGGGGTCTCACCCTCGTGCGGCTTCACACCGGTGAGGAGCTCGTAGAGCATCACTCCCGCGCCGTACACGTCGGCGCGCGGGTCCGCACTGCCATCGACGACCAGCTCGGGTGCGAGGTAGGACACGGTGCCGATCAGGACGCCCCCGGTCGCCGTGTGCTGGGTGTCCGCGCTGACCGCCTTGGCCAGTCCGAAGTCCGCGACCTTCACTCGGCCGTCCTCGGCGATCAGCACGTTCTCCGGCTTGACGTCGCGATGGATCAGCCCGGCCGCGTGGGCCGCGGCCAGGGCCGCCAGCACGGGCTCGAAGAGGGCCAGCGCCCGAGCCGGCGACAGCGGCGCATCCGCCCGGATCACGTCGCGCAGAGTGTGGCCGCGGATGTACTCCATGGCCAGGAAGAGGGTGCCGTTGTCGTCGCCCTGGTCGAAGACGGCCACGACGTTGGGATGGGAGATCGCGGCCGCGGCCCGCGCCTCACGCACGAAGCGTGCCGCGAACTCGGCGTCGTCACCGAGACCCTCGTGCATCACCTTGACCGCGACCGTGCGGTCCAGCCGGATGTCGGAGGCCTGGTAGACGCTGGCCATGCCGCCACGCGCGATCCGCGTACCGATGCGGTAGCGACCGTCGAGGAGTCGCCCGGTCAAGGGGTCGCCAACGTCACCGCGCGCGGGTTTTGACGCCCCACGGCGCGGTGGGGCGCCCTCGTCTGACTGCAATGCTCGACCTCCGGAGACCGGACGGGGAAGGATCCGGATACCCCATCGTACGTACTGCACCGGGCAGAGGTCCGCAGCCACCCACCCGGCGTGGCGGTCGGGGCGGACTTCACCACCGCGGGGGGTGGATGTCACAGTGGTGTCATGACGGACTTTGCCCGAGGCCCGGCTCCCGACACCGACGACGGCTCCGGGGATGGTCTGGCCGCCCTGGTCGGCGACTGGCTGGACTGGGCCGAGGTCGCCGTGCTCCTCGGGGTGACCACCGCTCAGGTCCGCACGATGATCCGCATTCACGAGCTGGCGGCCGCGGCGCCGGTTCCCGGAGGGGGCTCGCGGGTCCCTGCCGCGTTCGTCCAGGACGGTGCGGTGGTGAAGGGGCTGCCCGGCCTGCTCACCGTGCTCCACGACGGTGGGTACGACGACCGCGCCTGCCTCACCTGGATCTTCACCGATGCAGACCTGCCCGGTCGCCCGATCGACGCGCTGCGCGAGAACCGTGGTTCCGAGGTCAAGCGTCGCGCACAGGCGATGGCCTACTAGTGCCGACGCGTGAGCTCTACCGGGCCCAGGATCACTACCGGTCGTTGGAAAGGATCAGTCGATGAGTGGACTCGCTGCGATGCTCGCCGGGCGCAAGGAGCCCGGCACGTACCACTGGCACGGTGCCTTCAGTGTCGAGGACGTCAGGCACACGGTGGAGCATGCGGGGTGGCACTTCGCGTACGTCGATGGCTGGCAGGGAGAGTCGAAGGAGGAGTTCCTCGTGGCCGTCGGGCAGGCCCTCGACTTCCCTGACGACTACGGCAAGAACTTCGACGCGCTGGCGGACTGTCTGCAGGACGTCACGGCAGGCGACAGCCAGGGGACCGTCCTGCTCTGGGACGGCTGGGGGCCGTTCGCCCGCGACGACGAGCGCGCGTTCTCCGTCGCCTTGTCGGTGCTCGGGACCCGGGTGAACGCCGAGCGAGGCGGCGCCTTCGCGGTGCTCCTGCGGGGCGACGGCCCCGAGGTGTACGGCCTGCGCAGCCTCGACTGAGGTCGAGCGGGGTAGCCCGGTCGCTCAGCTCGCCCACACGGGCGCGATGTCTTTGCGGTAGCGACGACCGAAGATGCCGCCGAGCACGGCCAGGACCGGCCCGGGAACGCTGGCCCGAAGCGAGGCCACCTCTTCCGCCGTGGCGCCGTCCTGGACCCAGGCGAAGAACGTCCCAGCGGTCGGAGGCCCCTGGCGCCGGGTGAACTTCCGCGCCATCTCCTTGATCGCCGGATGGTCGAGATGCTCAGCCAGCGCGGACTCGGTGTCCTGTTCCTCGTGGTCGAGGTGGGTCACGGTGCTGGTGTTGAGCTTGCCGATGGCGGCGGCCGCGGCGTCCGCGTCGGCCCGCGTGGCCGTCCCGTGCAGCCGGCCCATCGCAGCGCGCGCCGTCGCCAAGTCGGCCGCCATGGTTGCGTGCTCGGCGTCGAAGTCATCGATGGTCGGCGCGGGGATGCCGATCGCCTTCAGCGCCGGCCACACGATCTCGTGCTCGCCCTCGTGGTGCTCGGTGAGCTGAGCGTCGAAGTTCACCCACGCCCGGTGCAGCCCGGCGGCCCGTTCCCGGTCGCCCTCGCTCAACGCCGCGAGGGCGCTCGCGAACCGACCGAGGTCGCGCCGCACGGCGCAGTGGATGATCTTGTTCATGCTCATGCTCGGAGTCGAGGTAGCCATGGGGTCACGCTAGAAGCGCGCGGGTCGATGGGGAAGGCCCGCGGCGCGGAGGATCGACTCGGCGGAGCGCTCTATGTCTGCGTCGGTGGTGGACCAGTTCGACACCGACACGCGCATCAGGCGACGGTCCCGCCAGGTGGTGCCGCCGAGCCAACAGGTGCCCTCCCGCTGGACGGCGTCGAGGATGGCGTCGGTGCGGGACAGGTCGTCGAACCCGACGAGGGCCTGGTTGAGCACGACCTCGTTGTGAATGGTCGCGCCACCGTCGGCCAGCAGGTCGGCCAGGTGCCGCGTCTGCTCGCAGCCTCGGTCGACGAGCTCCGCGACGCCGTTCCTCCCCAGCTCTTTGAGGGCGGCCCACACCGTGAACCCACGCGCTCGCCGGGAGGACTCCGGGGTCAGGTCGCCGAGCACCGGGTCGGTGCTCCCGGACCCGGCGAGGTACGCCGCGGTGTAGGACATCGTCCGTGCGTGCGCCGCGGCGTCCCGGCAGAACGCCAGCCCGCAGTCGTAGGGGACGTTGAGCCACTTGTGGGCGTCGGTTCCCCAGGAGTCCGCACCCTCCACTCCGCGGGTCAGGTGTGCGTACCGAGGGCTCGCACCGGCCCAGAGCCCGAAGGCTCCGTCGACATGCACCCAGGCGTCATGTCGACGGGCGAGCGGAACCGCCCGCTCGAAGTCGTCGCAGGCACCGGTGTTCACGTTGCCGGCCTGCAGGCAGACCAGCGTAGGCCCGGTGCCGACCTCGACCAGCGCGCGGTCGAGGTCGTCGACGTCGATCGCGCCGTTGTCCCCGGCTCGCACCGAGTGCAGGGAGTCGGTGCCCATGCCGAGCAGCCGGAGAGCCCGGTCGACCGTCGCGTGCCGCTCCTCGCTGGCGACCACCCGCACCCGCGGAGCGCCGTACAGCCCCCGTGCGGCGGCGTCCCATCCCGCTCGCGCGAGCAGCTCGTTGCGCCCCACGGCGAGCCCGACCGTGTTGCCGCCTTGGGCGCCGGTGACGAAGGCGGCCGAGGACTCGGGTGGCAGTCCGAGCAGGTCCTTGGCCCACGTCCCGGCCGCGCGCTCCGCGGCGCCCGCGGCCGGCGCGAGCACCTCGTTGTAGGCGGGCTGGTCCCAACCGGTGGTCAGAATGTCGGCCGCGGACGCAGCCGGGAGAGCACCCCCGATCACGAAGCCGAAGTAGCGCGGTCCGACGGTTCCGGTGATGGCACCCTCGGCTGCGTCGAGCAGCTGGGACAGGACGTCGTCGGGATCCGTGGGTGCCTCCGGCAGCGGGCCGGCGAACGCCGCCCGGATGTCCTCGGGCGGCGTCGTGGACGCCACGGGGCGGTCCCCGACCGTGCGTCGGTGCTCGGCAGCCGCTCGGGCCGCGCGGACGAGGAGCTGCTCGAGGTCGGTCACGCGTTGAGCGTGCAGCCGACTGCCGGTCGGGCGCAAGCATCGGACCCGCAGCCGGCCGGGCCGCAACGACGTCCCGGCGGCGAGCTCGACCCAGACGGCTGAGTCGAGCGCCCGGGTCAGACCACCCGGTCGGTGGCGGCGGCGGCGAGGTCCGCCAGGACTCCTCGTGCCTGCTCGTCGATCGGAGCTCTCGCCAACGCGTCCAGGGAACGTTCGACGAGCTCGCTGATCGCGGCCTCGACCTGGGCCTGCGCGCCCGAGGAGTCGATGATCTCGCGCAGTCGGGCGACGCCGGAGTCGCTGAGGGCCGTCCCCAGCGAGCGGTGCAGCAGCGCTGCGTCTGCCGGGGGAGCACCGTCGAGAGCGAGGGCGACCAGTACCGTGCGCTTGCCCTCCACCAGGTCGTCCCCGGCGGGTTTGCCGGTCACTGCCGGGTCCCCGAAGACGCCCAACAGGTCGTCACGGAGCTGGAACGCCTCGCCGAGTGGCAGTCCGAACCCGGCCAGGGCGCGGACCAGGTCCGGGTCCGCTCCGGCGAGGACGGCGCCGATGTGCAGTGGCCGCTCGATGGAGTACTTCGCGGACTTGTAGCGCAGCACGCGCATCGCGGCGTCCACGTCCGCGGCGCCCCGCGCCTGGACGGACACGTCGAGGAACTGCCCGGCGATGACCTCTGACCGACAGAGGTCGAAGACCTCGAGCGCGTGCACCACGTCGGGCAACGGGAGACCGCACCGGCGCAGCAGCTCGTCGGCCCAGGACAGCAGGAGGTCGCCGAGCAGGATGGCCGCAGCCGCGCCGTACTGGTCCGGACTGCCCGTCCAGCCGTCGGCGGCGTGGGCCGCGGCGAACGCACGGTGCGTGGTCGGGCGACCACGGCGGGTGTCGGAGGCGTCCATGTAGTCGTCGTGCACCAGAGCGCTCGCGTGCAGCACCTCCAACGAGGCGCACGCGCGCCAGAGCGCGGTGAGGTCGGGCGGGTCCGGCTGGACCGCGCGGTAGCCCCAACAGCAGAAGGCTGCACGCAGCCGCTTGCCGCCTGCCACCGACAAGCGTGCCTCGGTGAGCAGCCGTTCGGCATCCGGACCGAGGGGCGCCAACCGCCCGGCCTGCTCGTCGAGGAAGGCATCGAGGGTGTGCTGCATCCGAGCCCGGAAGCCGGCGGGGTCCCAACCGACGTCGGACGGCGCGGCGGGAGTGGTCACCGGGTGAGCGTAGCGGCGGGGACGATCGCTTCGCCGGGCACCGCCCCGTGGACCACCCGGGGTGCCGAGGGCCGGCGCCGTTACGATTTCGGCCATGGAGACCGACCGTGAGCGTGGCATCGGCGACCTCATCCGGGAGGGTGGGCGGTCGGTCTCGTTCGAGTTCATGCCGCCCAGGGACGAGGATGGCGCCGAGCAGCTGTGGCGTGCGATCCGCGACCTCGAGCCCTACGCCCCGACCTTCGTCTCCGTGACGTACGGCGCCGGAGGTTCCACCCGCGACACCACGGTGCAGCTCACCGGACGGATCGCCCGGGAGACCTCCCTGCGGGCCTTGGGCCACCTGACGTGCGTCGGGCACACCCGCGAGGAGCTCGTGGACGTCCTGCGGGCCTACCAGGACGCCGGCGTGCACAACATCCTCGCGCTGCGCGGTGATCCCAAGGACGGTCCGTCGGCTCCCTGGGAGCCGACCCCGGGTGGCCTCACCTACGCCCGCGAGCTCGTGGAGCTCGCCCACGACGTCGGGTCCTTCAGCGTCGGCGTCGCGGCCTTCCCCGAGGGGCACCCTTCGGCGGCCTCGCTCGGTCAGGACGCTCAGGTGCTCGCCGACAAGGCGCGAGCGGGTGCGGAGTTCGCGGTGACCCAGCTGTTCTTCCAGACGGCCGACTACACCGCGTTGGTCGACCGGGTGCGCGCCCATGGGGTCGACCTCCCCATCCTGCCCGGGATCATGCCGATCACGAACCTCGGGTCGCTGCGCCGGATGGCCGAGCTGTCGGGGGCGACCATCCCGGACGAGGTGCTGGCCCGGTTCGACGGTCTCAACGAGCCTGCCGAGGTGCGCCGCGTCGGCGTGCAGATCGCCACCGAGCTGTGCGAGGAGCTGCTCGGCGCCGGGGCGCCGGGTCTGCACTTCTACACCCTGAACCGTTCGCGCGCGACGCTGGAGATCTTCGAGGCGCTGCAGATCACTGCCTGAGGGAGCGGGCTGCCCGTGGGTGTCCGGCCCGGCTAGATTGCCGGCATGAACCGCAGCGTGACCGTCAGCGGCCAGGGCGCCGCCACCGTGGTGCCCGACCAGGCCGTGGTCCGGGTGAGCGCCGTCCACCGCGCGGCCGGCGTGGCGGAGGCGACCCACGGCGTCGCGTCCACGGTCGCCGCCGTCGGTGAGGTGTCCCGCCGGTTCACCGAGGGCTCACGGATCGGCACGACCGACTTCAGCATCTGGCCGGCGCACGACCGCGAGGGGAACCCGGACGGATTCGAGGCCAGGCACAGCATCGCGGTCGTCGTCACGGACGTGGTCGAGGCGGGTGCGCTGGTCTCGGCCCTGGCCGCCGAGGTGGGGGCGCGGATGACGGTGGAGGGGGTCTCCCTGGAGGTGAGCGACCCCGGGGAGGCGCTCGCCCGCGCCCGCGAGCTGGCGGTCGCTGACGCGCGGTCCCGGGCCACGCACCTGGCGGTGCTGAGCGGTGCCCGGTTGGGTGAGGTGCTCTCGGTGGTCGAGGGTGGGCCGGATCGGGCACCCCGACCGGCCGTCAGCCTGGCGTCCAGAGGAGTCGAGGACGTCGCGTTCGAGCCCGGCGAGCGGTCCGTGTCGGTGTCGGTCACGGTGACCTGGAGTCTCGGCTAGCGCCGGGCCAGGCCGCGCCGGGCCGGGCCGGGCCGGGCCGGGCCGGGCCGGGTCAGTCCGGTCCGCGCCCCGGGTGATGGCTCTACGCGGGGCCGATCTCCTGGGCCACGAGGGCCGCCGAGAGCCCGACGTACGGCAGGCCCCGGCCCGGGGTCGCGTGCGCGCCCGCGACGTACAGGCCCGGGACGGGGGTGCGCGGTCCCGACGTCCGGAGCACGGCGCGCCGAGGCACCGTCGAACCCCACGGGGAGCCACCCCACGCGGCGAGCTGTTGCTCGGGGCTCACCTCGATCCGGTTCGTCACGCGCTCGCGCACGTCGAGGCCGTGCGCTGCCAGGAGGCCCAGCGGGTCGACTCCCGGGGGCGATTGCAGCCTCCAGGCCGCCGCGCCGGGCGGCGCCTGCCCGGTGGTGGTCAGCAGTGCCTCGGAGGATCCGTGCAGGACGATCTCGGGGGCGAGCTCGTCCGGCGGGCCCTCGATCGCGAGGTGGGTGACCTGGGCCAGGGCGGACGGGCGGGAGCGCGGCAGGCGCTGCGCGAGCGCCGGGAGGCCGCGAGGGTCGCCGGCGTAGACGACCGCGTCCGCGGTGACCGTGGACCCTGCCACGTGAACCCCCACCGCCCTGCCTTCGAGGAGCACCAGATCCTCCACCTCGGAGTGCAGGTGCACCTCGACCCCGCGGGTAGCCAGCCGAGTCTCCAGCGCGTGAGCGAGCCTGCCCATCCCGCCGCTGATCGACCACCGCCCGAAGCGTTGCTCGACGTACGCCGTGACGGCGAGCCAGCCCGGCGCCCGTCGTGGGTCGGTCCCCGGGGGGATCGCGGCCCGCCACACGAGGCGGTTCAGGCGTGGGTCGGACAGCGCCCGCGAGGTTCTCCTGTGGAGGGACTCGCGCGAGCGCAGCAGCGCGGCGACCTCGGGCAGGGCGCCGGCCTGGTCGAAGGGACGCTCGAGGACGTGGCGACGCACGAGCTCCCAGTCAGCGCCCAGCCCGTCGACGTAGGTCACCCACGCCCGCCCCAGTCCGGCGCCGAGCTCGTCGACGGCCCGTGCCTGAGCGGCTCGGGAGCCGCCCGGAAGGGCGACGCGGGACCCATCCGCGAAGCGGTGCTCGCGCATCACCGGGAGGGGGGTCAGCTCGAGCTCCCGCTCCAACGGGCGACCGGACTTGCGGAACAGGTCTCGCAGCACCGCCGGCAGCGCAGTCGAGGCCGGCCCGGTGTCCCAGCGGTAGGCGCCGTCACGGACATCTCCCAGGCAGCCCCCGAGCCGCCCAGTGCGTTCCAGCAGCACCACCTCGTGGCCGAGCTTGGCCAGGCGTGCCGCCGAGGCGAGGCCACCCAGCCCCCCGCCGACGACCACCACCCGTGCCACGCGCCGCACCCTAGCCCGACCCGCTGGTCGAGGACCCGCCCGGCCCGGGCCCGGGCGGGGTGACCAGATGAGTACGCCTACGCAGTCGCGACCGGTAGGTGTGCGCATGCCCTGTCGTGCGCCGTCCGGGCACGCTGGTGACAGGTCCGGTCCCGGACCGCACGGGGGTGGTGCCGGGGCCGGACCTGTGCCGTGCTGGGTGCGCCCCGACCCGGCATAGGCTGCGTCCATGTCACGCGGAGACCTCGAGGCCGATGTGGCCGTGGTGGGCGCGGGTCTGGCCGGTCTGCAGTGCGCGCGAACGCTCCGGGAGGGTGGTCTCGAGGTCGTGGTCCTCGAGTCTGCCGAGCGAGTGGGCGGGCGAGTGCGGAGTGACCACGTGGACGGGTTCGTGGTCGACCGGGGTTTCCAGCTGCTCAATCCTGCCTATCCGGCGGTGCGCCGCTGGGTCGATGTCGAGGCCCTCGGGATGCAGGCCTTCGAGGCCGGGGTGGCGGTTCGTGAGGACACCGGGCTGCGGGTCCTGGGCGACCCGCGTCGAGCTCCACGGCTCCTGCCCGGCACGCTACGAGCAGTGGCCGGGCAACCGCAGGGCTTGTGGGCGGTGGCGCGCTGGGCGGCACCGGTGCTGCGTCCGCGCCGTCGCCCGTTGGGCGACGTCCTGAGCGCACGGCCGGACGTGACCCTGGCCGAGGCACTGGACTCTGCGGGCGTGGACGGACGGATGCGGTGCGTGCTGGACGCGTTCTACGCCGGGGTCGTCCTGGAGGACCGCGGCGAGACCTCCAACACCTTCGCTCTGTTGCTGGCCTGGATGTTCCTCCGGGCCGCCCCGGGGCTGCCGGCCCGTGGCATGCAGGCGCTGCCCGACCAGCTCGCTGCGGGGTGGGGCGACCGACTGCGGACCGGTACCCGGGTCGAGGAGATCGCCCCCGGCGAGGACCGCGTGGTCCTGACCACCAGCTCCGGACCCGTGCGGGTCCGCCGAGCGGTCGTGGCGACCGGACCACGAGACGCGGGCCGGCTGGCCGGCGTTCCCGTGGTGCGCACGAAGGGTGTGGTGACCCACTGGTTCGCCACGCAGGAACCGCCGACGCCACGGGCGATGCTCTTCGTGGATGGTCGAGATACGCGCGGGCCGTTGGTCAATGCGGCGGTCGTCTCTCACGCCGCTGCGAGCTACGCGCCGCCGGGCCGCTGTCTGGTCGAGGCCTCGGCGCTGCTGTCCGAGAGCGGGGTGGCACCGTCGGAGGCGGCGATGCGGGCCCACGCCGGCGAGCTCTTCGGCTGCTCCGCCGAGAGCTGGGAGACCGTGGCGCGCCATGAGATTCCCGAGGCCCTCCCGGCCCAGCCGGCGCCGTTCGACCCGGCCCGGCCGGTCGACCTCGCACCCGGCGTGCTGATCTGCGGTGACCACCGCGACACCGCCTCGATCCAAGGTGCCCTGGTGAGTGGGCACCGGGCGGCCGTGTCGCTGCGCGACCAGCTCCTGTGACGTCCTCGGTGAGGGGCTGATGGACGCCGAGACGGCGCAGTGGGTGTTCGTGGCCGCCACCACCGCGCATCTTGGTTTTCAGTCGACGGTCACGGTTCTGGTCTATCCGGCACTGCTCGCGGTCCCGGACGAGCGGTGGGCGAGCGCCCATCGGCGCCACGGTCGGCGCGTGACTCCACTGGTGGTCGCGACCTACGGTGCGATGGTGCTCGCGGGAGCAGAGCTGTGGGTGGTCCAGCCGTCGGTCACTGTGCTACTCGCGCTGGTTCCCGTGGCGCTGTGCCTGCTTCTCACAGCCGCCGTGGCTGCTCCGATCCATGGACGCCTGGACGCTGCGGCCACCGATGCCCAAGGACGTCTGCGACGTCTGCTCGTCCGGGTCGACCTCGGCCGTGCGGCGTGTGCGCTCGCGGCCGTGCTTGGCGCCGTGGCGGTCGCCGTCGGGTGAGGCGGGTCCTCAGGCGACCTCGATCTCGGTGGCGCCGGTGAGCGTGACCAGCTCGTCGTACGACGTGGAGAAGACCGCCGCGGGATGTCCGGCGGCCGCCCAGACGACGTCGTAGCGTCGCAGCCAAGGGTCGATGTAGGTGGGGACCGGCGTGGGGTGGGCGATCGGCGAGACCCCGCCGATGACTTGGCCGGTGTGCTCACGCACGAACTCGGGACTGGCACGCCGGAGAGCCGTCACGCCGACGGTGGCGGCGGCTTTGCCGGTGTCGACGCGGTGGCCGCCCGAGGTCAGGATCAGCACCGGGGCGCCCTCGGCGTCGAAGAGCAGGCTGTTGGCGATCGCGCCGACCTCGCACCCGAGCGCCTCGGCGGCCAAGGCCGCGGTGTGGACCGAATCTGGCAGGATCACGATCCTGCCGGTGCCGCCCCTTAGGGTGTGTTCGGCGCGGAAACGGCTGATGGCGGCGTGCTCGCTGGTCATGGGCTGACGATAGGACCCGATGAGGGGGCTGCACGACCCCTTGGTCGTGGCCGGCGGAGGAGCAGTGATGGAGCAGGTGCCCGACTCCGTCACCCGCGCCATCTGGGCCCTGCGTGCCGTGGTCGCGTGGACCGGTATCACGGCTGTGCTCACCTTCGTCTTCCGCGACGACATCGTCACCACCTGGGCCGAGGGCAACCCGGCGGCCTCGAAGATCCTCGCCGAGGGCGGGCTCGAGGCACTGAGGGCGAGCTCGATCAACATCCCGGGGTTCGTGCCGCTGGCGATCGTGCTGTTCGTGGTCTTCGCCTCGCTCGCGCTGGTGCTCGTGGCGTTCTTCCGGGGCGGCCACGGATGGGCCCGGCTGGCACTCACCGCGACCGTGGTGTTCGCTGCCTTCTCGACCGCCGTCGGGCTGGGTCGGGACCTGCCGTCGGTGTTCGCGGCGATCTCCGCGGTGGCGCTGCTGCTGTACGCCGCGCTGCTCTACTACCTCTGGCACCGGGACACGAGCGAGTACCTGCGCGCCTTCTGAGCCCTGCCTCCGGCGGGGTAGAACTCCCTGAGACCGATCCTCGCGCGGGGATTGACGGGGTGTCGGGGGTGGGGTGTAACGTCTTCCTTGTTCGAACACATGTTCGATCCTCCCTGGCGGAGGCGACCTCGACCCCCGCCTCCGCCAGGTCCGCTCCGGCATCGCGGTGAGTGCTCTCTGCGATCCCGGCGTCGTGCGGAGAGGGAGTGCGGGGTCGGCGGAGGGGTCGACGAGGTGGGGAGGACTCACATGAGGCGGTACGACGACCCCGTCGAGGTGCGCCAGGGCTGGATCGGCAGTCCGGACACCGGCATGGAAGGGCCCGAGCAGTTCCTGTGGCGTGGGCGGCTGTGGCAGGTGCGCGCCGTGCTCGCGCACTGGGTGGAGACCGGAGCCTGGTGGCAGACCTCGGGAGCGCGGGCGGTGATCGGGTCCGACGAGCCGGGCACGCCCTCGGTGGGTTCCGCGCCTGCTCCCGCCGTCGGTCTGGTGGCGGAGCGGGAGATGTGGCGGGTCGAGGCCGCCCGCGGGCGCGAGGCCTGGGGCGGAGGGGTCTTCGACCTCTCCTTCGACTGGGACGCCGGTCGCTGGCAGCTCGTCGGCTGCGCGGACTGAGGGGTGAGGTCATGAGCCGATCCGACTCCGGTCCCTCGGGCCCCTACGCGGTGCCTGCCACCGCCCACTCCTACCTGGCCCGGTCCGCCGCCTCGCTGCAGGAGGCGATCGTCGCCCCCGACGTGCCCACCCGCTACGCCTGCGCCCACGTGGCCGCCCTCCGGGCCGCCGCGGCCCTGCTCGCCGCCCGTGCCCGGCCGGCAAGCGCCACCCGACGGCGTCCACAGAAGAACGCCTGGGTGCTGCTGACCGAGGTCGCCCCCGAGCTCGGGGAGTGGGCCGGCTTCTTCGCCGCCGGGGCCGCCAAACGAGCCGCGGCCGAGGCCGGCTCCACCCGGGCGGTCACCGAGCGTGAGGCCGACGACCTGGTCCGCGACGCCGACCGGTTCCTCGCGGTGGTGGAGGGAGCGCTGGGCCTGATGCCGCACCCGCTGCTCCAGGAGCGGCTCGCCACCGGCCGGCTGAGCGACCTCGGAGACCGGGCCGGTGTCGCCTGACCCGTTCGTCCATCTCCACGTCGCCTCTGGCTACTCCCTCCAGTACGGCGCCTCCGCCCCGCACGTCCTGGTCGCCCGGGCCGCCGAGCAGGAGATGGACGCACTCGCCCTCACCGACCGCAACGGCACCTACGGCGCGGTCAAGTTCGCCAAGGCCTGCCTGAGGGTCGGGATCCGCCCGATCCTGGGGGTCGACCTGCCCTACCGGCCGGCCGGCCCACCCGTCGAGGGTGCTCGAGCTCCGGGGCAGGAGGCGTTCCGGCGTACCCCGGCCCGGGGTGGTGCGTTCCGCGACGACCGGCTCCCGCGGGTCACACTGCTGGCCCATGCCGGTGGGGCCGGCGCAGCGGCGGGCTGGGCGTCCCTGTGCCGGCTGGTCTCGGCCACCCACCTGGCCGGTGAGCGCGGCCAGCCCGTCGCCGACCTGGCGCTGCTGGCGCCCTACCTCGCCGGCGGCGACATCGTGGTGCTGCTCGGTCCGTCCTCGGAGCTGGGCGGGGCTGCGACCCGTCGTCGCGACGACCTGGCGCTGGCGGCGTTGGCCCCCTGGCGCGAGGTGGTGCCGGCGGAGAACCTCCTGGTCGAGCTGGTCTCCCACCGGCTCCGGGGCGGTGCCGACGGCTGGGGGCCCGGCACCTCCGCGCACGCCGCCCGGATGGCCGGGGTGGCGCGCCAGGCCGGGCTGGGCGCGGTCCTCAGCAACGCGGTGCGGTATGCCGACCGGCTCGACGCCCCCACCGTCGACGTCCTCGACGCCGCCCGGCGGCTGGTGCCTCTCGACCCCCGCCACGTCGACCGCGGCAACGCCGAGGGGTTCCTCAAGTCCGGCAAACAGATGCACGAGGTGGCCGAGGAGATCTGCCGGCTCTCCGGGCTCGGCGACGCCGAGCGTGAGGCCCACCTGCTCCTGGCCCAGACCCGTGCGGTGGCCGACCGTTGCACCCTCGACCCTCGCCGCGACCTCGGCCTGGGTCAGGTTCACTTCCCGGAGTTCGAGATCTCCGCGGCGAGCTCCCCGGAGGGCGACGACGGGGCCGGCGGCGACGCGGGTCGAGCACGGAGGGCCCCCACCGCCGAGGATGTGTTGCGGGCCCGCTGCGAGGCAGGTCTCGGGTGGCGCTACGGGGCCGGGCCGAAGCAGGTGGTCTGGAAGCGGCTCCACGACGAGCTGGAGATGATCCGGAAGCTCGGCTACGCGTCGTACTTCCTCACCGTCGGCGACGTCACCGACCTGATCAAGGACCTCGGAGTGCGCTGCGCGGCACGAGGGTCGGGGGCCGGGAGCCTGGTCAACTACCTGCTCGGCGTCTCCGGGGTGGACCCGATCCGCCACGGCCTGCTGATGGAGCGTTTCCTCTCGCCGCTGCGTCAGGCGCTGCCTGATATCGACGTCGACGTGGAGTCGGCGCGGCGCACCGAGGTCTACGAGGCGATCTTGGACCGCTACGGCGGGGAGCGGTGTGTGGCGGTCTCGATGATGGACACCTACCGGGTGCGTCATGCCGTGCGCGACGTGGGGGCGGCGCTGGGGATGCCGCCGGGGGAGATCGACGCGATCGCCAAGGCGTTCCCCCACATCCGCGCCCGCGACGCCCGGGTGGCGCTGCGGGAGCTGCCCGAGCTGCGGGCCTCCGGGCTGGGCGAGGAGCGGCTGGACCTGATGTTCAGGCTGGTGGAGCGGCTCGACGGGCTGCCGCGACACATTGCGGTCCATCCGTGCGGGGTGCTCCTCTCCGACGCCACCTTGCTGGACCGCACGCCGGTGGAGGCTTCCTACGCCGGGTTCCCGATGAGCCAGTTCGACAAGGACGACGTGGAGGACCTCGGTCTGCTCAAGCTCGACGTCCTCGGCATCCGGATGCAGTCCTCGATGGCCCACGCGCTGCGGGAGATCGAGCGGGTCGACGGGGTGGAGATCGACCTCGACGACGAGTCCCAGGTGCCCTTCGACGACCCGGCGACCTTCGCGATGATCAGCAGCGCGCGGACGCTGGGGGTTTTCCAGATCGAGTCCCCGGGTCAGCGGGAGCTGGTCGGCAAGTCGGGCATCGAGTCCTTCTCCGACATCATCACCGACATCTCGCTGTTCCGCCCCGGACCGGTCAAGAGCGACATGGTCACGCCGTACCTCGACGCCAAACAGGGGTGGAGGGAGGCGGCCTACCTCCACGCCGACCTACGGCCGATCCTCGCCCCCACCCAGGGGGTGGTGGTCTTCCACGAGCAGGTCATCGAGATCATCGCCCAGCTCGCCGGCATCTCCTATGCCGAGGCCGACGAGAAACGACGGGCGCTCGGCGACGTCGAGGGCATGGCCGAGGTCCGCCTGTGGTTCATGCCCCGGGCGTTGGGTCGGGGATATCCCCTCGCGGTGGTGGAGAAGGTCTGGAAGGTGCTGGAGGCGTTCGCGTCGTTCGGCTTCTGCAAGGCCCATGCGGCGGCGTTCGCGCTGCCGACCTACCAGTCGGCCTGGCTCAAGGCGCACTGGCCGGCGCACTTCCTGGCCGGCGTGCTGACCCACGATCCGGGCATGTACCCCAAACGGCTGATCCTCGACGACGCCCGGCAGTGCGGCATCGCGATCCTCGGGCTCGATGTGAACGCCTCGGAGAAGGAGTACGTCGTGGAGCCGATGGCCTCTCTCGACGAACCCCCGCCGATGGTGCTCGGTCGGTCCTCCCGCGAGCCCGTGGACGGCTGGCCCGACGGGCGGTCCCACGGCATCCGGCTGGCACTGGCCGAGGTCAAGGGGATCAGTGAGGCCGAGGTGGCCAGGGTGGTCGCTGGCCGGCCCTATCGCTCGCTCACCGACTTCTGGCACCGCGCGCACGTCTCGCGGCCGGTCCTCGAACGACTGGTGCTCGCCGGCGGGTTGGACGACATCTACGGCATCGGATCCGCCGCGCTCGACGTCCGGCGCCGCGGGCGGGTCACCCGGCGCGACCTGCTGCTGCAGGTCGCCGAGCTGGACCGGCATGCCCGCGCGGTCGACCGGGCCGCCCGCGGCCGTGGTCTGGGGTCGCGACGCCGTCCGCTGACCGCCGAGGCCCGGGCCGACCAGGCCGCCGAGCGCAACAGCGCCGACCCCCGGGTTCGGGAAGGGGCCTCGCCCTTGGAGCGGCACCCGCTCGCCCCCGGTGGGGTGTGGGCGCGGGCCGCGGCGCAGGCGAAGTCGGCCCCGCCGCCGCGTCCGGTCACCTCGGTGCAGCTGGCTCTCGACCTCGGTGACGCCCCGGCGGAGGGTGAGGTCAGCGGCCTGCCCGAGCTGGACGCCCAGGAGAAGATGCAGGCCGAGCTGGAGATCCTCGGCCTCGACGCCAGCCGCCATGTCGTCGACTCCTACGCCGAGTTCCTCGACGCCCTCGGGGTGGTCCGCAGCCGCGACCTGCTGCATCAGCGCAGCAAGTCCGAGCTGTTGGTGGCGGGGGTCAAGGTCGCCACCCAGACCCCGCCGATCCGGTCGGGGCGGCGGGTCATCTTCGTGACCCTCGACGATGCCAGCGGCCCGGTCGACGCGACGTTCTTCGAGGACGCCCAGGGGCCCTATGCCGCCACGGTGTTCCACTCCTGGCTGCTGGTCGTGCGCGGTGAGCTACGGCGTACCGGCCGACGCGGTGTCTCGGTGCGGGCCACCGGCTGCTGGGAGCTGCCGCAGCTCTTCGCGCTGTGGCAGCGCGAGGGGATGACGGCGGTGCAGGAGCTCATGGCGATGGTGCCCGACGGGTTCGCCGGGGTCGGCGAGGCCGCGGTGAGCGGTGCGGCGGAGAGCCGGTCCTCGCGCCCGGTCATGGCCCGGCCGCCCGAGTTCGACGATGCGCCGTCATCGGCCGAGCCGGCCAAGGGCCCCGCCGGTGGCATGGGCCGGCGGCGGGTGCTGGTGCACTCCAGCGGGTTCGCGATGTCGCCGTACTCCGACATCAAACCGGCCGGCGACCCCGCCAAGCAGGTGGCCCGCAAGCTGTGGCACCGCAGCCCCGGGAGCCCGGGGTGACCGCCCGCCCGTCCCGTCGACGCGGTGGTTCATCACGGTATGCAGGTCACCTCACGCTTCCCTCGATCTGTACGCCGGGGGAAGCGCGGGTTCCTCGACATACCGTGATGAAACGCCCGTCGAAGACGGCTCCGCATCAGGCCCTAGGGTGGGAGCCATGCCCAGCGATCGGTCAGCCAGCGAGCGTCGGGGAGCGGTGCGCACCGGAGTGGTCTGGGCTGCCGTCCGTGCCGTGCTCGAGGAGCCGGAGGCCTATGACGAGGACCGGGCCCGGATCGTCGACATCGGCGGCGGCACCGGTGGGTTCGCCGTACCCCTGGCCGAGCGGGGTCACCGGGTCCTGGTCGTCGACCCCAACCCCGACGCGCTGGCCGCGCTGGCGCGACGGGCCGCGGAGAGCAACGTCACCGACCTGGTCACCGGCGTCCAGGGCGACCTGGCGGACCTGCGTCAGCTGGTCGACTCCGATGCCGACCTGGTGCTGTGCCACGGCGTCCTCGAGGTGGTCGAGGATCCCGCCGACGCACTGGCCGGGATCCGCGACGTGCTCCGTCCGGGCGGGACGCTGTCGCTGCTGGTCGCCCAGCGCCATGCCGCCGTCATCGCCCGGGCGATGGCCGGCCACTTCCAGCAGGCGCACGACCTGCTCGACCGCACCGATGACTCCGGGCGGGTGGGGCATCGCTACACCCACGACGAGATCGCTGCCCTCGTCGGCTCTGTCGGACTGGAGGTCGCTGCGGTGCACGGCATCCGGGTCTTCGCCGACCTGGTGCCGGGGTCCTTGCTCGATCTCGAGCCCGGCGCTACTGCCGCCCTCGCCGAGCTCGAGCACGCCGTGGCCGAGCGGGCCGAGTTCCTTCCCCTCGCCACCCAGCTGCACCTGCTCGCCCGCCGCTGAGGCCCACGACCACCTCGCTGTGCGGGGGGCGTGATGAGCGACCTGTCGTGGGAGTGCCCGATCCTCCATGTCGACATGGACGCCTTCTACGCGTCGGTGGCGGTGCGTGGTCGCCCCGACCTGCGTAAGGTCCCCGTGGTCGTCGGTGGCGGGAGTCGTGGGGTGGTGCTGGCGGCGAACTACCTGGCCCGGGAGTACGGCGTCCACTCGGCGCTGCCGATGACCCGGGCCCGCCGGCTGTGTCCCCAGGCGGTCGTGCTCAGCCCCGACTTCGAGACCTTCGGCCGGGTGTCGGCCTCGGTGATGGAGAGCTTTCGCCGGGTCACCCCGCTGGTGGAGGTGCTCTCTCTCGACGAGGCGTTCCTCGACGTCCGGGGGTCCACGCGACGGCTGGGGTCGCCGCTGGCGATCGCCGAGGAGCTGCGCGCAACGATCCACGACGAGCAGGGCATCACCTGCTCGGTGGGAGTGTCCGCGGCGGCGTCGCTGGCGAAGATCGCCAGCCGCCGGGCCAAGCCCGACGGCGTGGTCGTGGTGCCGCCCGAGAGTGTCACCTCGTTCCTCCACCCCCTCGACGTCGGGGAGCTGTGGGGGGTGGGGGAGAAGACGAGGGCGATGCTGCACCGGCTCGGACTGGTCACCGTCGGCGACGTGGCCCACACCCCGGTGCGCACCCTGCGGCGGGCGGTCGGGGACGGTCTGGGTGCCCACCTGCATCGGCTGGCGTGGGGGCATGACGACCGAGTCATCACCGCCCGACGGGGGCCCGACGAGCCGGACCGGTCGATGGGGGCCAACGAGACCTTCTCCCGCGACACCGATGACCGATCGCTGGTGATCCGCGAGCTGCTGCGGCTCTCGGCCCGGCTGAGCGGCAGGATGCGGGTCGCCGGAGTGGCCGGCCGCACCGTGACGATCACGGTGCGGTTCGCCGACTTCACCACTCTCACCCGGTCGCGCACCCTTCCCGAGGCGACCGACGTCACCCAGGAGATCTACCGCACCGCGGTCCGGCTCTACGACGCTCTCGGGCTCCAGCGCGCCCGACTCCGGCTGGTCGGGGTGCGGGTGGAGGGGCTGGTGCCCCGGGAGACGGTTCATCGTCAGCTCGTGCTGGGGGAGCGGGAGCACGGCTGGGCCGACGCAGACCGAGCGGTGGACCGGGCCACCCTCCGGTTCGGGTCTGCGGTGCTCGGGCCGGCGTCGCTGCTGGGCGATCGAGCGTGACCTGGTGACCTCGGTGAGAGGGTGAGAAACAACCAAATTCGAGGTCGCGCTACCGTCTCGCCCAACCGCTGCCTAGACTGAAGCCACAGTCGACCATCGATGACCGGTCGGCGACCGGACGACAGCCCGTCGAGGAGGGGATCGTGCCACTCTCGGAAGAGGAGCTGCGACTGCTGGAGCAGATGGAACGCGCTCTCGTCCACGAGGACCCGAAGTTCGCCTCTACTCTGCGCGGCACCGCCCTGCAGCAGTCCGCGCGGCGACGCGCCATCCTGGCCGGGATCGGGTTCCTCCTCGGCATCTCCGTGCTCATGGCGGGCGCGATCCTGCAGGTGACGGCCCTCGGCATCGTCGGGTTCGTGCTCATGCTCACCGCGGCGACGATCGGCATCGCTGCCTGGCGGGGCCGCGGAGACGGCCGATCCGCCGAGGCTGCCGTCCCCGACCCCGGTGGCGGCCACACCTTCGGGCTGCGACCCCCCGGCTCCTCGGGTTCCTTCAAGGACCGCCTCGACGAGCGCTGGCGCCGTCGCCGCGGCGACGACCACGACCCCAGCTGACCTCGCCCCCGACGTCCCCGCCGACCCGTCGTGAACTGACCGCCGACCCGTCGCGTCCTGACGGGTTGTCCACAGCCCGTCGGTACGGCGAACCAGGCACCACGTGGACCAGCCGTCACTTCACGACGGGTGAGTGGTCAGTTCACGACGGGTCAGCGCACGTGGTCGACGAGGGCGTCTTCGCGTTCGGTGTCCGCCTGCCCGGCGGGTATCGGCCGGGACCGCTGGAAGGCCGAACGGGGCCACCATGAGGCACGGCGACGCGCTGCGGTGGTGACGCCCGCCGCGAGGGCTGCCTCGCACCGCTCCACGTCTGCCTGGAGATCGACCTCGTCGTGGGCTTCCCCTTCGGCTCCCAGGACGCGGGCGTAGCGGCCGATCTCCACGGCGCGCACGATGCGCTCCAGCGACTCCACCGCCTCCGGGGCCAGCTGGGCGCCGCGTCGTGGCCGCAGCAGGGTGTCGTCCTCGTCGTCCGGGCTCCCGAAGAGCCCAGCGACCAGCTCACCGGTGGCGCGTGGCGAACGGCCCTGAGGCCAGACGTGACCGAGGTCCACGACAGTGTCGCGCAGCTCCGCCCACGCGACCTCCGGCCCGCCGGCACCCGCCCAACGCCGCGACCGGCGCCAGCGACGCACGCTGCGGGGCACCAGCCCGATGCCCACGAGGAGCAACAGCACGAGCACGGCCGCCAGCACGCGGCCCCAGGGGAGGAGCCCGGCCACGCCCCCGGACTCGGCGGAGTCGGCTACGGCGGCCTCGGGCGAGGGTTCGGAGGTGGCGCGGTCGGGGAGCAGATCACTGGGCTCGGCTCCCGGTGACGCGCTCACCGACGCCTCAGGCAGTGTCGGGAGGCTCTGGTTCGTGTAGCCCGGAGTGGTCGTGGCGCGCGTTCCCGGGGTCGGCTCGAAGCGGACCCAGCCCGATCCCGGAAAGTAGAGCTCGGGCCACGCGTGCATGTCCCAGGCCGAGTACTCGAAGGTCTGCGGGCCCACGCGGTCGGGGGCCAGGAACCCGATCGCCACCCGAGCCGGAATGCCGAGCGTCCGCGCCATCACGGCCATCGCGGACGCGAACTGCTCGCAGTAGCCGACCTTGCCGTCGAGGAAGGCCAGCAGGGCGTCGGTGCCGTTCTCCGGCTCAGCCGTGGCGAGGTCGTAGCGGAAGCCACCCGTGCGCCGGAACCAGGTCTGGAGCGCCACGGCCTGCTGGAAGCGAGTCGGCTGGTCCAGCGCCACCTGGGCGGCGATCTCGCGCACCTCACGCGGCAGAGTGTCCGGCAAGGAGGTGAACTGCTCGTCGACCGCGCCGAGCGCCGAGGGCGCCGCGGCCAGCGTGGTCGCGTTCAGCTCGAGCTGGTAGCCGGTCAGCGCATAGCTCAGCCCCGCGGTGTCGGTCTCGTCGTCCGCCGCGAGGAAGTCCATGGTCTCGAGGTCGTACCGCCAGTCGCCGGTGGCCTCGATCGTGGCCAGAGGTGGCATGGTCGGCAGCCAGCGGGAGCTGAACCCGTCGTTGATGTCGATCTGGTAGGAGTACTCGCGGCGACTGACACGCGGGCTGACCCCGCTGAGCGTCGGCATCGTCCCGGAGGCCCGCTGAGCCTGCGGGATGTCGCGGTCGCCCGAGCTCCACTCGTTGTTGGTGAACCGGTTGAGGACCGCGATCCTCAGGTACGACGGGTCCGGGTCGTCGGTACGGACCTGCACGAAGGGGACGTCGTCGCCTCGGCGTAGGTCGCGGCGGAGGTCTGCGACGGGGTTCTCGATCTGGACCTCGTTGCCACCGGGGCCGGGCCCGTTGCCGAACACCCCCAGCGACAGCGTCGGCACCACCAGAGGCACGACCACCGCGAGCGCGGTGGCGCCGGCGGCCATGCCCATGGCGCTGGTCCGCACGTTGCCGGTGCGTACGCCGAACCCGGCAGGGTCCGACCCGGCAGCGTCCTGGCCGAGGCCGCGCCCCCAGCGACCCACCTGTTCGTCCTCCTGGAGGAACAGCAGGAGCAGGAAACCGGCGGCGCCCAGCGCGAACGCCCACCACGGCACCTGGCCGGAGAGCACGCTCACCGCAATCGTGTAGACGGCCAACAGGGGCAGCCCGGCCAGCGGGACCCGGCGCAGTGTGCACGCGAACAGGTCGACCAGGAGCAGCGCGCCCACCCCCACGGCGACCATCAACGGGGCGATGCTCGCCGCCGGGGCGGGGACGGGTGCCGCGTAGCTCTGCGACGACGTGACCGCCTCGGCGAACGCGGTGGACATCGCGTCCCAGCGCGGCCCGGTCGGCAGCGGTGAGCCGCTGACGACCACGCTGACGTACGCCGCACCGAGAGCCACCTGCGCCAGCGCGACGAGCGGACCCGGCACCCGCAGCCAGCGCAGCAGGGCTCCGCTGACGGCGAGGAGCACGGCGGCGAAGAACAGGGGGATCAGGAACCGGGCGGGGGTGGCGCTGAACCCGCGCCAGGACAGCATCGCCAACCAGCCGGCCAGTCCGGCCGCACCCGCCTGGGCCAGCGACTGTCCCCAACTGCCGTGGCGGCCCCTCATGGGACCAGGTCCGGGGCCGGGAGAGTGCCGCCATCGGGGCGCAGCGCGCGCCCGCGACCCGCCAGCCTGCCGAGGTCCTGCCAGGCTGCCTCGAGCCGGTCGGACGGGCGCAGCGGGACCGCACGCCAACCCTGCTGGCCGAGGATCGCGGCGGACGCTCCGGTGCCGGCCAGCGGCGTGCCCCACGCGGCCACGTCGAGCGCCACGGCCAGAGCGGATCCGGCCTGGTGCTGCATCCGGCGCATGATGGGCAGGTCGAGTTCGTCCAGCTCGCCGACGATCGCGACCACCAGTCCGCCGGGCCCGCCGCCCTCGGCCAGCCAGGAGGTGTCCGGCAGCGGGCGGTTCGAGGGCTGCACCACGGCCAGTGCCTCGAGCAGCGGGCCGGTGTTCATGTCGGCGTCGCGGAAGTGCCAGGCGTTCGTGGCGTCCTCGCCGTCAGCGGTGACCAGTCGGACGGTGAACCCGCGCTGGCTGAGGTGGACGGCGATCGAGGCCGCCATCGACACCGCTGTCTCCAACGACGAGGCGATGCCCTGACCGCGATGGACGCCGGCGCGGTTGTCGAGGAACAGGGTCGCCCGCGACTGCCAGGGCTGTTCCTCGCGGCGAACCATCAGCTCGCCGACGCGGGCGGAGCTGCGCCAGTGCACGCGCCTCAGCTCGTCACCCCGGCGGTACTCACGCACGGTGACGTCCTCGGCGCTGCCCGACGCGAAGGCGCGGGGGCGGTTGTCGCCCGAACCCGTCCAGGCTCCTCCGAGCGGCACCGCCGGCAACGCGACGGTGCGCGGAGTCACCGTCAGGGGCACGGTGGCCTGGAAGGCCCGACCCACCTCGACCATGCCGAAGGGATCTCCGACCCGGACGGTCATCGGCCCGATCTCGAAGCGACCACGGACGTCGGAGCGGACCTGGTAGGTGACATGACGACGCCAGCCGTGCCCGATGCCTTCGAGCACGAACCGCGGCCGGGCGCCCAGCACGTAGGGAACGTGGTCCTCGAGGAGCAGCACCCCGGTAGGGGTCCGGCCCTCGTTGGTCAGCACCAGCTGGACCCGCGAGGGCTGTCCGGCCGCGACCAGCTGCGGGGTGACGGTGCGCACCAACGCGAGCCGGTAGCGGCTACGCCCGATGAGGTACGCCGCGATCAGCGGCAGCGCGACCAGCAGGACGCCGACGCGGGTCAGCGCCGGCTGCCCCAGCACGATCGCGCACGCGATGGCCGTGACTCCGGCGGCGAGGAAGGCCCGACCCCGCGTCGTCAGGGACGCCAGTCCTTCGCGCACGCCCGCCCCCTCGCCGCTCAGGCCCCGCGACCATCGGGGACCGGCACCGTCTCGAGGATGCCGTCGACGATCGCGCCCGTGGTGCGTCCGCTCATGGCGGCCTCCACGCTGGGCAGGAGTCGGTGGGCCAGCACGGAGCGGGTCAGCGCCGACACATCGTCGGGGAGCACGTAGTCGCGGCCCTGCATCGCGGCCGAGGCCTTCGCAGCCCGCACCAGGTGCAACGTCGCACGAGGCGAGGCACCCAGGGTGAGCTCGCCGGACCGCCGGGTCGCGGTGGTCAGCGCGACGGCGTACCGCTGGACGGCGGGGGAGACGTAGACCTGACCGACGATAGTGATCAGCTTGCGGATCTCGGCGGCGTCCGTCACGGACTCGAGGTCCTCGAGTGGGCGCCGCCCCGTGTGGGAGTCGAGCATCGCGATCTCCGACGCCTCGACCGGGTAGCCGACCGAGACCCGGGCCATGAACCTGTCCCGCTGCGCCTCGGGGAGCGCATAGGTGCCCTCCATCTCGATCGGGTTCTGGGTCGCGATGACCATGAACGGCGACTCGAGCTGGTAGGTCGCGTTGTCCACGGTGACCTGGCGTTCCTCCATGCACTCCAGCAGCGCCGACTGGGTCTTGGGTGAGGCGCGGTTGATCTCGTCCCCGACGACGATGTTGGCGAACACGCCGCCGGGCCGGAACTCGAACTCCCTGGTGTTCTGGTTGAAGATCGAGACCCCGGTGACGTCGGAGGGCAGCAGGTCCGGAGTGAACTGGATGCGACGCACCGAGCAGTCGATGCTGCGCGCCAGCGCCTTGCTGAGCATCGTCTTGCCGACGCCGGGCACGTCCTCGATGAGCAGGTGACCCTCGGCCAGCAGCACCACCAGGGCGGCCGAGACCACCTCGGGCTTGCCCTCGATGACCCGCTCGACGTTCTCGCGCACCCGCGCGGTGACTCGAGCCAGCGTTTCGAGGTCCGCGCCCCCGGAACCCTCCACGTCCGTCACTGCCACGTCCTCTCTGCTCCCGCGCGTCGGTCCGGGCGCGGCCCGGTCCGGACCCGTGGCGTCCACCGTATGTGGTCCTGCAACTTACGCGGCAACCGCTGTGCGGGTACTTCGCGCCCGGTCACGGTTTGGTTGCGGAACCACCACGCTCACGTGGCGGTGGCGGGGCGACCCCTCCCCGGTGGCGGCCCCCGGCGCGGTGGCCCCTCCACCACGCCCCACCCGGCGTTCCTGCAGGTCAGAGCCCTCAGCGCCCGAAACTCGTGGCCGAATCGTCGCGAAACCGATTGACGGTGGAGGAAAGTGGAGTATGGTGGGGCGAAGTGGAGGACACGCCAGCCTGGGAGGTGCCGGATGTTCGTCGGCACCTACACGCCGAAGCTCGACGCGAAGGGCCGGCTCTTCCTCCCCGCCAAGTTCCGGGAGTCGCTGGAGGAGGGGCTGATGGTCACCCGTGGCCAGGAGCGGTGCCTGACCATCTACTCCCTGAGCGACTTCGAGGTCCTCACGCAGCGGTTGCGCGAGGCCTCGCTGACGAACAAGAACACGCGTGACTACGTCCGGCTGCTCTCCTCTGGTGCCTTCCAGGAGGTTCCGGACAAGCAGGGTCGGATCACGGTCCCGCCGCTGTTGCGTGGCTACGCGTCGCTGACCAAGGACGTCGTGGTGATCGGCTCGATGAACCATGTCGAGATCTGGGACCCCGGCTCGTGGGAGTCCTACCTGGAGGAGCAGGAGCAGAGGTACGCCGATCTGAGCGAGGAGATCTTCCCCGGCATCTGATCGGCAGCAGCACCGGACCTCTCACGGGCACCGGAACAACTTCACAACGGATTCGTCGAGCGAGGCTCGTGCCCGCTCCCATGTCGCTATCTGGGGCACCTTCCCCGGTTCCAGAGGGCGTTTCCCCACAGGGGAGCGGGCAGGGACCTGGCTCGGCGAATTCCCGCCTCGTGGCACGACCGCGGGGACCACCACCGTCACCAGGACAGCACCAACCGGCGCACCACACCACACAGCTGGGGTCGAGATCATGAGCAGCATTCGTACCGACGCACCTGCCACGGGTGCGCCGCGCCGGATCCGGCACCAGGCGCGCGAGTCACTCGCGGTCATGGTGCTCTCCGCCGCGCTCTCGGGTGGGCTGGCCGCCACGTTGACCCTCGTCGCGAGCCTGACGCGGTAGGGCCACCCCGATGACCTCTCCCCACCACGTCCCGGTCCTGTTGGACCGGGTCGTTGCTCTTCTGGCCCCGGCGCTGGACCGCCGAGGGGCCGTGCTCGTCGATGCGACGCTGGGGCTCGGCGGTCACAGCGAGGCCGTCCTGGCTGCCTGTGAGCCCGCCCGGGTGATCGGCATCGACCGCGACCCGGCTGCTCTCGAGCTGGCCCGGACCCGACTCGGTGGCTTCGGTGACCGGTTCCTCGGCGTGCACGCTGTGTACGACGAGATCCCCGAGGTGCTGGAGCAGCTGGGCCTGGACGCCGTCGACGCGGTGCTCTTCGACCTCGGTGTCTCCTCGCTCCAGCTGGATCTGCGCGACCGCGGTTTCGCCTACGCCGCGGACGCCCCGCTGGACATGCGGATGGACCCCACCAGCGGGAGCACCGCCGCGGACGTGCTCAACACCTACTCGCACGGCGAGCTGGCACGCGTCCTCCGGGAGTACGGCGAGGAGAGGTTCGCGGCGCGGATCGCCTCGGCGATCGTCCGAGAGCGAGAGCACCAGCCCTTCACGACGTCGGCCCGCCTCGTCGAGCTGCTGTACGACGCGATCCCGGCGCCGGCGCGTCGGACCGGCGGGCACCCCGCCAAGCGGACCTTCCAGGCCCTGCGCATGGAGGTCAACGACGAGCTGGCGGTGCTGCGTCGGGCCGTCCCAGCCGCCCTGGACTCGATCCGGGTGGGGGGCCGCGTGGTGGTGGAGTCCTACCACTCGCTCGAGGACCGGCTGGTCAAGCGGGCGTTCGCCGCCGGAGCCCGCAGCGACGTCCCTGACGACCTCCCGTTCGTCCCAGCCGGCCACGAGCCCAGCCTGCGTCTGATCACGCGGGGTGCCGAGCGGGCAGACGCCGCCGAGGTCGACCAGAACCCCCGCGCCGCGTCCGTGCGGTTGCGGGCCGTCGAGCGGATCCGGGCACAACGGCCCGGCCACCGTCCCCCTTCCCCCGACCAGGGAGCCGCCTGATGAGCAGCCCAGCACTGCCAAGCCGATCTCGACTGCCCCGGGTGGCCGAGGTCGCGGTCGCCCGCGCCCGCCTGCGGGTGGTCCCGCGTCGCCGACCGACCGCTCCCCGGGTGCCCTTCGTGGTCCTGGTCTCGCTGGTGCTCGTCGCCGGCGTCGTCGGCCTGCTGATGTTCAACACCTCTCTCCAGCAGGCGTCGTTCTCGGCCACGAACCTGGAGGAGCAGGCGAGCACGCTCACCGCCCGCGAGCAGGTCCTGGCGATGGAGCTGGAGGCCCTGCGCGACCCGCAGCACGTGGCCCGCCAGGCGCAGCGGATGGGCATGGTGCTGCCCGCGGGCAGCTGCTTCGTCAGTCTCTCGGGCGACTCGGCGCCGTGCTCGACGACCCCCAGGGCGGGGCCGACCCGGCTCCGGCTGGATCCGGCGCCACCGGTGAAACCCGCGGTGCTGGCCCCCAAGACCGTCACGGTCGCGCCCGAGCTGGGTGAGCCGGCGGCAGAGCAGGTCGGCGGAAACCGTGGCCGCCGATGAGCCGGCGACCTGGGGGGGCGACGGCGCCGCGACCGCGGCGTCGCCCGTCCAAGCCTCGACGGAGTCCCTCATCCGGCCCGGCCGTGACCCGACGAGGTGCGCCGCATCTCCGGCTCCGCCTGGGCTTCCTGGCGATCGCGATGGTCTTGTCGGTCTTCGGGGCGCGTCTCTTCCAGCTGCAGGCGCTGGACTCGAAGTCCTACGCCGAGATGGCCGCCGCCGAGGGCGCCGTCCAGGTCACGCTGCCGGCCCAGCGCGGTGACATCCTGGATCGCAACGGACAGCCCTTCGCCGAGTCCGTCAACGGTCTGATGGTGGTCGCGGACCCGCAGATGACCAGTGAGCGGGCCGGAGACCTCGCGAAGTTCCTCTCCGAGGAGCTCGACATCGACTACTTCGACACCCTGACGCGGCTGCGGGCGACCGACAGCCGCTTCCAGTACATCGCCCGGCGGGTGCCGGCCAACGTCGCGTCGTCCGTGGTCGAGCGTGCCCAGGCCCAGGGCTTCAAGGGCCTGGACACCCGGCGCGACCCCGCCCGTGACTATCCGGCGGCCGACGTCGGCGCGAACCTCGTGGGCTTCCTCGGGACCCCCGACCCGCAGAAGGGAGTGCGACCGCTCGCCGGCTTCGAGCGCACGTTCAACCGGCTGCTGTCGGGACGCGACGGGTCGGAGTCCTATGAGGTCGGCGGCGGAGTCCGGGTGCCGCTGGGGGAGAGCACCCTGGTGCCGGCTCGCGACGGCGAAGACCTGCGGACCACGCTCGACCTGGACCTGCAGTGGTACGCCACCCGAGTGCTCCGCCAGACCGTGGAGGACGCCCGGGCCGACTCCGGAGTCCTCGTTCTGATGGACTCCCAGACCGGTGAGGTCGTCTCGCTGGTCGACTACCCCACGTTCGACGCGACGAAGCCCCTGGAGTCGCCGAAGGCCGACCTCGGATCGCGCTCGCTGCGTGACGTCTACGAGCCGGGCTCGGTCGAGAAGGTGCTCACCATGGCCTCGCTCCTCGACGCCGGACTGGTGACGCCGCGGACCAAGATCCTGGTGCCGTCGCAGCTGGCGCGCCAGGACCGGGTGATCCACGACTGGTTCGCCCACGGCGACCTCCCTCTCACACTGGCGGGCGTCGTGGCCAAGTCGTCCAACATCGGTACCGTGCTCGCCGCGGACGCCATGCCTCCCCGAGAGCTGGGCCGCTACCTGTCGGCGTTCGGTCTGGGCACGAGGACGAACGTCGGCGTCGCCGGCGAGACTCGGGGACTGCTTCCGTCCGGCCCGGACCTGACGCCGCAGACCAAGGACCGCATCGCCTTCGGCCAGTCCCTCTCGGTGAATGCGCTGCAGATGACCGCGGCCGTCAACACGATCGCCAACCACGGCGTGCGGGTCTCGCCGAGCCTGATTCGCGGCAAGGCACGCACCAACGGCGGGCAGCTCGTCGGCACCGACGAGGCCACCACCCAGCGCGTGGTCAGCGCTCGGGCGGCCCGTCAGACGATGCTGATGATGGAGCGGGTGGTCGACCCCGACGTCGGCGTGGCCCCTGCGGCCGCGATCCCCGGCTACCGCGTGGCGGGGAAGACGGGCACCGCTCAGCGGGTCGGAGCCGAGTGTGGCTGCTACGACGGCACGTTCACCGTGTCGTTCGCCGGGTTCGCCCCTGCCGACAACCCGCGGTTGACGGCCTACGTCGTGGTGCAGAACCCGCGCAACGGCGGTGGTGGCGGATCGGTCGCCGGGCCGGCGTTCAGCTCCGTCATGAGCTACGCACTGCGCCACTACGGCGTCCCCCCCACGGGCACGCAGCCGTCGCAGCTGCCGGTCACCTGGAGCACTCGGTGACCGCCCGCGAGCGGTAGCCTCGCGGGCGTGATGAGCCAGGAGGTGGTGGCGGCGACGCGGCCACGCCGCCCGCGTCGCAGCACTCTCGGAGACGTGGCTGCGTGGGCCGACGGGCGGGCGGGCACCGTAACGGTGGTGGGCTCGGACCGGGTCGAGGTCACTGGGATCACGCTGAGCTCGCTGCGGGTCCGGCCCGGAGACGTCTATGTCGCTCTGCCGGGCGCTCGTACCCACGGCATCATGTTCCTGGCCGATGCGCTCGCCGCGGGCGCGACCGCCGTCGTGACCGACCCCGAGGGCGCGACGGCGCTGCAGGGCAGGGTGCCGGCGCTCGTGGTGGACCGTCCCCGGGCGCTGCTCGGCGAGCTTTCGGCCGAGATCTACGGGCGCCCTGCCGCATCGCTGCGCATGATGGCGATCACCGGGACCCAGGGCAAGACCACCACCTCGAGGCTGGCCGAGAGCGGTCTGTTGGCGGCGGGGGTCGCGGCCGGGGTGATCGGGACTGTCGGCACCCGGATCGCCGGGCAGGCCGTCCCGACCGCGCTCACCACCCCGGAGGCTCCCGACCTCCACGGGCTCTTCGCGCGGATGGTGGAGGACGGGGTCGTCACCTGTGCGATGGAGGTCTCGAGCCATGCGGTCGTGCTCGGCCGGGTCGACGGAGTGGTCTTCGACGTCGCCGGCTTCACCAACCTGGGCCGTGACCACCTCGACTTCCACAGCGACGTGGAGGACTACTACCGAGCCAAGGCCTCGCTCTTCACCCCCGAGCGGGCCCGGCGTGCGGTGATCTGCGTCGACGACGAGCACGGACGGCGGTTGGCGGCGGAGACCAGCCTGCCGCTGCGGACGCTGTCGGTGACCGGCCGTGAGGCCGACTGGACCGCCGGCGACGTACGGCTGGGGGCCTCCGGGTCGAGCTTCACGATTCTCGGGCCGGACGGGCTTCGGGTGCCCGCCGGCGTTCCCATGCCCGGGCACTTCAATGTCGCGAACGCGTTGCTCGCCGTGGCGCTGTGCGCGGAGACGGGTTTCGACGCCGCCGGCGTGGCGGCCGGAATCAGCGGGGGAGACGGGGTGCCCGGGCGGTTCGAGCGGGTCGAGGCCGGCCAGGACTTCACCGTGGTCGTCGACTACGCCCACAAGCCCGACGCCCTCGCGGCCGCGCTCGGCACGCTACGAGAGCTGACCGCGGGTCGGTTGGTGGTCGTCCTGGGTGCCGGCGGCGACCGCGACACGGGCAAGCGTCCGCTGATGGGCGAGATAGCGGCCGGCCTGGCCGATGTGCTGGTCGTCACCGACGACAACCCGCGGTCGGAGGATCCCGCTGAGATCCGCGCGGCGCTGCTCGCGGGAACTGTCGGTGGAGCGGCCGAGGTCCACGAGGTCGGAGACCGGCGGGGCGCGATCCGCACCGCGGTCAGGCTCGCGCAAGCGGGGGACATCGTGCTCATCGCGGGCAAGGGCCACGAGACCGGTCAGGAGGTCGCCGGGGTCGTCCACCCCTTCGACGACCGGGTCGTGGCCATCGAGGAGCTGGACGCCCGATGATCCCGATGACGTTGGCGCAGATCGCGGGCGCGGTCGGCGGCCGGGTCGACGGGGACCCCGACGTGGTCGTGGCTGCACCCCCCTTCCTCGACAGTCGGTCCCCGTCCCCGGGCGGCCTGTTCGTCGCCCTCGCCGGCGCCCAGGTGGACGGCCATCAATACGCTGCCGCGGCGGTCGGTGCGGGTGCTGCTGCCGTGCTCGCAAGCAGGTCCATGGGCGTGCCCACCGTGCTCGTGGCGGACCCGGTGGCGGCACTCGGTCGGCTCGCGCGACACGTGATCGACTCGCTCCCGGGCGTCACCGTCCTCGCGCTCACCGGCTCGCAGGGCAAGACCGGCACCAAGGACTACCTGGCGGGCATCCTCGCCACCGGAGGCCAGACCGTGGCGACGACCGGCAACCTCAACAACGAGCTCGGGGTTCCCCTCACGGTGCTCCGGGCGACGCCGGAGACGTCGTACCTGGTGGTCGAGATGGGGGCGCGGGCGATCGGTGACGTGGCCTACTTGTGCGCAATCGCCCCTCCCCGGGTGGCGGCGGTCCTCAACGTCGGGACCGCGCACATCGGCGAGTTCGGGTCCCGCGAGGCGATCGCCCTGGCCAAGGGCGAGATCGTCGAGGCACTCCCGGCCGAGGGCTGCGCCGTGCTGAACGCGGACGACCCGTTCTCGGAGGGCATGGCGACCCGGACGACCGCTCGGGTGTTGAGCTTCGGCGAGGCCGGCGACGTCTCGTGGCGCGGCCTCACGTTCGACGCTCTCGAGCGGCCGGAGTTCGAGCTCGGTCACGGCGGCGAGTGGAGGCGGGTGCAGCTGCCGCATCTCGGGCGCCACCAGGTACCGAACGCCACGGCAGCCGCGGCGCTGGCGGTCGGCGCCGGGCTGGGTCTTCGTGACATCGCCGGCGCGTTGAGCGCTGGTTCGGCATCGTCGCCGTGGCGCATGGAGCCGCATGAGCGCGCCGACGGGATGGTGGTGATCAACGACGCATACAACGCCAACCCGGCCTCGATGGTGGCGGCTCTCGACACGCTGGCGGCCATCGGTCGGCGGGCACAGCGGCGTACCGTGGCGGTGCTGGGCGAGATGCGCGAGCTCGGTGACGAGGCGGACGCCGGCCACCTCGCGGTGGGACACCATGCCGCTTCGTTGGACGTCGACGTCGTCGTGGCGGTCGGCGACGCGGCGGCTCTGGTCGCCCGCGGTGCCCGGGAGCTCGAGGGCTGGGACGGGCTCGCCGTCCCGACGGCGGGGCGCGACGCCGCGCTCGCGTGGTTGCGCGACAATGTCACGGCCGACGATGTCGTTCTCGTCAAGGCATCGCGAGGTGCCGCCCTCGAGCATCTCGTCGACGGCCTGCTGGCCGCCCCGTCCCACGAAGGAGACCCCACCCGATGAGAGCGATCCTGTTCGGCGGCGGACTGGCGCTGCTGATCTCGCTGCTCGGGACCAGGGTTGCGATCACCGTCCTGTCGGCGCGTGGGTACGGCCAGGAGGTCCGCGACGACGGGCCCACCAGCCACCACACCAAGCGGGGCACGCCCACCATGGGCGGGGCGGTGATCATCGTGTCGGCCGTGCTCGGCTACTTCCTCGCCGAGCTCCTCACCGGCTCGACACCGTCAGCGTCCGCGCTGCTGCTGCTGTTCCTCTTCGTCGGGATGGGGTTCGTCGGCTTCCTCGACGACTTCATCAAGATCGTCAAGCAGCGCTCGCTGGGGCTGCGCAGCAAGACCAAGATGATCGGCCAGACCGTCGTGGCCATCGTGTTCGGCGCGCTCGCGATCTCTCCCAGGCTGGCCGACGAGAACGGCCGGACGCCCGCCTCCCAGCACATCTCCTTCCTCCGTGACCTTCCCGGGCCGGCGCTGCCGAGCATCCTGGTCCTGCTGTTCATCTGGGGCATCGTCGCGGGCTTCAGCAACGGGGTGAATCTCACCGACGGTCTCGACGGGCTGGCCACCGGGGCCTGCATGATGGTGTTCGGCGCCTACACACTGGTGAACATCTGGCAGCGCAACCAGTTCTGTCAGGACCTGCCCGGCCCCCCGTGCTACGACGTGCGAGATCCACTCGACCTCGCGGTGATCTCGGCGGCCGTCACCGGTGCCTGCTTCGGGTTCCTGTGGTGGAACGCCTCGCCGGCGGCGATCTTCATGGGGGACACCGGCTCGCTGGCACTCGGCGGTGGCCTGGCGGGGCTGGCCGTCCTGACCCGGACCGAGCTGCTGCTGGTCATCCTGGGCGGGCTGTTCGTGGTGGAGACGCTGTCGGTGATGCTGCAGGTCGGATTCTTCAAGCTGAGCCGGGGCCGCCGGATCTTCCGGATGGCACCGCTGCATCACCACTTCGAGATGCTCGGGTGGGAGCAGGTCACGGTGGTCATCCGCTTCTGGATCATCACCGGCCTGTGCGTCGCCGCCGGTCTGGGGATCTTCTACGCCGAGTGGGTGGCCGGTTCGTGAGTCTCGGCGCTCTGGGCCGCCACGACTCCTGGGAGCCGGTCCGCGCGGTTGTCGCAGGTTTCGGCGTCTCGGGTTTCGCCGCGGCCGACAACCTGACCCATCTGGGCGCACGCGTGGTCGCGCTCGACGAGTCGACCAGCCCCGAGAAGGAGGACCGGGCCGCGTTGCTGGAGGTGCTCGGCGCGGACGTCCGGCTCGGCGCCGGCGCGACTGCCCGGCTGCCCGAGCAGGTCGACCTGGTGGTGACCTCCCCCGGCTGGCGGCCCGACGCCCCGCTGCTCGCCGAGGCGGACTCTCGCGGCATCCCGGTGTGGGGAGAGGTGGAGCTGGCCTGGCGGCTGCGTGACCCGCTCGGTGCGGCTGCGTGGCTGGCCGTCACCGGCACCAACGGCAAGACCTCCACCGTGCAGATGCTCGATGCGATCCTGCGCGCCGCCGGGCTTCGCTCCGCCGCGGTGGGCAACGTCGGCAGGCCGATCGTCGAGGCAGTCATGGATCCCACGCCGTACGACGTGTTCGCCGTCGAGCTCTCCAGCTTCCAGCTGCACTACACCCACAGCCTGGCCTGCGAGTCGTCGGCGGTGCTGAACGTCGCCGAGGACCACCTCGACTGGTACTCCTCGATGCGGGAGTACGCCGCCGACAAGGGCCGCATCTACGAGAGGGTCTCGCGGGCCTGCGTCTACAACGCGGCCGACCCGGAGACCGAGCGACTCGTCCGCGAGGCCGAGGTGACCGAGGGTGCCCGGGCGATCGGCTTCACCCTGGACGTGCCGGCTGTCGGGATGCTCGGCCTGGTCGACGACATCCTGGTGGACCGGGCGTTCATCACCGAGCGGCAGTCCTCCGCGGCGGAGTTGTGCACGATCGGCGAGCTGGACTCGCCGGCTCCCCATGTCGTCGCCAACGCCCTCGCCGCCGCCGCCCTCGCCCGCGCCCACGGTGTGTCGCAGACGGCGGTCAGGGACGGTCTCCGGTCGTTTCGCCCCGACGGTCATCGGATCTCGCACGTCGCCACCCACGCGGGCGTCGAGTGGGTCGACGACTCCAAGGCCACGAATCCTCACGCTGCACAGTCCTCGCTGGGGGCCTACGAAACGGTCGTCTGGATCGCAGGTGGTCTGGCGAAGGGCGCCCGCTTCGACGAGCTCGTCGAAGCGACGCGGTCCCGGCTGCGCGGAGTCGTCCTCGTCGGCCGGGACCGCCAGGTCATCGCGGAGGCCCTCACGCGGCTGGCTCCGGAGGTCCCGCTGGTGCAGCTGGGGGACGCCGCCGAGACGCGGACCGGCGCTCCGGGTCTGGCGCTCGACGGGCTTCAGGTGATGGAGCAGGCGGTGGCGGCCGCGGCCACCCTGGCGCAGCCCGGGGACACGGTGTTGTTGGCGCCCGGCTGCGCGTCGATGGACCAGTTCGTCAACTACGCCGCCCGCGGAGATGCCTTCGCGGAGGCCGTCCGTCGCCACATCGACCCCGCCTGACCCACAGGCCACTTTGGCGACACGCCCCCGATCTGCCGGGCTGGGCCGCGATCCGCGGGGAGACTGAGCCCGCACGGCGCGAGACGCACCAGAGCCGAGGGGAGGGTCGCGATGACCACCGCCAACCCCGAGGCGCGCGCGCAGCTCTCGCCCCGATCCTGGTACGCCGCCCTCAAGCACGCACTCGACCGGCCGTTGGCCTCCTACTACTTGCTCCTGGTGGCCCCCGCGCTGCTGCTCACCATCGGACTGGTGATGGTGCTGAGCGCGTCGAGCGTCGACGCTTTCGAGAACCATGGCTCGAGCTACTTCTGGGTGCGGCGTCAGATGATCTGGGTCGGTGTCGGCCTGCCCCTCGCGTGGGCGGCCACGCGCCTGCCCCAGCGGGCGGTCCGGGCGCTGGCCTGGCCCGGACTCTTCCTCGCCATCGGCCTGCTCGGCCTGACGATGACCTCGTTGGGGCGCACCGTCAACGGCAACACCAACTGGATCGGACTGGGTCCCTTCACCCTCCAGCCGTCGGAGTTCGCGAAGCTGGGTGTGGTGATCTGGGCGGCCCACGTCTACGCCAACAAGGAGCGCAAGCTCGACCAGCTCCACCACCTGATCGTGCCGGTGGTGCCGGGCATGGTGGCCGTGGTGGCGCTCGTGCTGCTCCAGCGCGACCTCGGCACGGCGCTCGTGCTGCTCGCGATCATGATGGCGATGCTGTGGGTGGTCGGCGCTCCTGGTCGCCTCTTCATGCTGGTCGGGTCGATCGCCGGCGTCGGAGCGCTCTACCTCGCGACCACGAACGACGAGCGTCGGCAACGGCTGCTGAGCTTCACCGACCCGTTCAAGGACTTCCACAACGCCGGGTGGCAGCCGGCCCACGGACTCTTCGCCCTCTCGAAGGGTGGCTGGTTCGGCGAGGGTCTGGGGGCGAGTCGCCAGAAGTGGGGAGACCTGCCCGAAGCGCACACGGACTTCATCTTCGCGGTGCTGGGTGAGGAGCTCGGCCTGGTGGGGACACTGCTGGTGGTCGGGTTGTTCCTCGTCATCGCCTATGCCGCGATCCGGGTGGCGACCACGACCCAGGACACCTTCGTGCGCTACGCCTCGTTCGGGATCGTCGTGTGGCTGCTCGGCCAGATGATCATCAACGTCGGGATGGTCCTCGCGCTGCTCCCGGTCATCGGGATCCCGCTGCCGCTGGTCTCCTACGGCGGCTCGGCCCTGCTGCCCTCACTCATGGCGCTCGGCCTGCTCGTGGGCTTCGCGCGCCGCGAGCCCGAGGCCGCGCGGGCCCTCGCGATGCGCAAGCGCGGGCGCTCGGCCGGCCTCTCCGCCGGTCGTGTCACCACGCCCGGGCTCTAGGCGCGGGGCGAGTCTCTAGGCTGGCCGTGATGCGTATCCTCCTCGCCGGTGGCGGCACTGCCGGCCACACCTCACCGCTGCTGGCAACGGCTGACGCCCTGCGGCGCCTCGACCCCGACGCGGAGATCACCTGCCTGGGTACCCCGCGGGGGCTGGAGAACAAGGTGGTCCCCGCCGCCGGCTACCCCCTCGAGCTCGTGCCGCCGGTCCCGTTGCCGCGCACGGTGAGCGCGGATCTGTTCCGGGTGCCGGGCCGCCTCCGCCGCGCCGTACGCCAGGCTTCCGAGGTCCTCGAGCGGGTGCGACCCCACGTCGTCGTGGGGTACGGCGGCTACGTCTCCATGCCGGCCTACCTCGCGGCGCGACGACGCAGGCTGCCGATCGTCGTCCACGAGCAGAACGCCCTGCCGGGGCTGGCCAACCGTGCGGGGGCCCGCGTGGCGGCGCGGGTCGCCGTCAGCTTCCCGGCGACTCCGCTGCCGCGAGCCGAGTACGTCGGCCTGCCGATCCGTCGGATGATCTCCGAGCTCGACCGTGCGTCGTTGCGAGCCGAGGCACGCGACCACTTCGGACTCGACGCCGAGCGGCCGACGCTGCTGGTGACCGGGGGTTCGCAGGGTGCACGCTCGCTGAACCACGCCGTCTCGGCCGCCTCCGCGGCGCTGGCCGAGTCGGGGGTTCAGGTGCTGCACGTGGTGGGCCCGCTGGGCGAGGCCACCCCGGTGCCGAGCGACGTGCCCTATGTCGTCGTGCCGTTCGTGGACCGGATGGACCTGGCGTACGCCGCCGCCGACCTGGTGGTGTGTCGCGCCGGAGCCTCCTCTGTCACCGAGGCCGCCGCGGTGGGGCTGCCGGCCGTCTTCGTGCCGCTCCCGATCGGCAACGGCGAGCAGGCGCTCAACGCCCGGCCCGTGGTCGATGCCGGGGGAGCGCTGATGGTGGACGACGCAGCGCTGAGTCCTGAGTGGCTGGCGCGGACCGTGTCCGCGCTGGGGGCCGACCCGGCCCGCCTCGAGGAGATGGGAAGGGCGGCGTCGGCGCTGATCCCGCGAGACGCCGACGAGAAGCTGGCGCGGATCGTGCTGGAGACCGGCCGGTGAAGCTGCCCGTCCCCGAACAGCTGCTTGCGGCGGACCGCCTCGGGCGTGTCCACTTCGTCGGCATCGGTGGCGCCGGTCTGTCCGCGATCGCCCGCTTGATGCTGGCCCAGGGGGTGCCCGTGAGCGGCAGCGACGGCATCGACTCGCCCACCCTGGCCGCTCTCCGTGCCCTCGGTGCGCGCGTGGACGTCGGCCACGACGCCTCGCAGGTGCGCGACGCCGACACCCTGGTGGTCTCGACGGCGATCCGTGAGGACAATCCTGAGATCGTCGAGGCGATGCGCCTCGGGCTGCGACTGCTGCCGCGCTCGGCGGGCCTGGCCTCCGTGATGCACGGACGTCGGGTGCTGGCGGTCGCGGGCACTCACGGCAAGACCACCACGACCTCCCTGCTGACCGTCGCCCTCCAGGCTGCCGGTGCCGACCCGACGTACGCCGTCGGCGGCGACCTCGCCCAGACCCGCACCAACGCCCACCTGGGTGGCGGCGAGCTCTTCGTAGCCGAGGCGGACGAGAGCGACGGAGCCTTTCTGGTCTACCGCCCCTACGCCGCGATCGTGACCAACGTGGATGCCGATCATCTCGACCATTTCGGCACCGAAGAGGCCTACCGGGCGGCCTTCGAGGAGTTCCTGGACCGTCTCGACCCGGAGGGTTTCCTGGTGTGCTGTGTCGATGACCCGGGCGCCGCCGGACTGGCTGCCGTGGCGCGTCGTCGGGGGCTGAGCGTCGTCGGCGTGGGGGAGTCCGAGACCGCGGACCTGCGGGTGATCGAGCCACGCTTCGAGGGTCGGACCTCGCGCGGTCGGGTGCTCGATCACGGCCGGGTCCTGGGCGAGCTCTCGCTGCAGATCCCGGGCCGGCACTACCTGCTCGATGCGACCGCCGCCCTGGCCGTCGGACTCGGCCTGGGTCTGCCGTTCGATGACCTGGCCCGCGGTCTGGCCTCCTTCACCGGCACCCGCCGACGGATGGAGCTCGTGGGGGAGGTCGGAGGAGTCCGCGTCTACGACAGCTATGCCCACCATCCTCGCGAGATCGAGGGCGACCTCCAAGCAGCCCGAGCGGTCGCGGGGGAGGGCCGGGTGGTCGTGGCCTTCCAGCCCCACCTGGTCTCGAGGACGAGGTTGTTCGGTCCGGCGATGGGCGTCGCGCTGGGCGCCGCGGACGAGGTGGTGGTGCTCGACGTCTACCTCGCCCGGGAGGACGCCGACCCTGCCGTGACCGGCGCCGTGGTGGCGGGTGCCGTTCCGCTGCCCGCGGACCGGGTCACCTACAGCCCGGACTTCGACGCCGTACCACCCCTGCTCGCCGAGCGCGCCCGCCCCGGCGACGTGCTCCTGACCCTGGGAGCAGGGACCGTCACCCAGCTGGCCCCTCGCGTGTTGGCGCTGCTGCAGGAGGGCGACCGTGGCTGAGGACACGCCGGAGAACGCCCGGGAGAACGCCCGGGCCGCACGCACGCGCCGACGGTTCGCGCGCCGTCAGTGGGCCCGGCGGTGGGGCGCGTGGCGCTGGGTGCTGGTCGGGGTCCTGGTCAGCGGGGGCCTCGTGGGGGGCGTGTGGCTGTTGTACTTCAGCGAGACCCTGTCGGTGCAAGGCACGACCGTCAGTGGCACCGGCTACCTCGACAGCGAGGCCGTCGCGGAGGCAGCGGCGGCTCCGACCGGTGAGCCCTTGGTGAGCGTGGATCTCGACGCCATCGCCGCGCGGGTGGAGGCTCTCGGTCCGGTTCGCTCGGTCGAGGTGACCCGCTCCTGGCCCGACCATGTGCGCATCGTCATCGTGGAGCGGACCGCCGTGGCGGTCGTCGAGGTCGGCAGCACCCTGCACGGCATGGACAAGGACGGCGTCCTGTTCCGTGAGTACCCGCGCGTTCCGCGTGGTCTCCCGGTGGTCCGGGCCCTCGGCGGCGCGAGCCTCGACGCACGCCGCGAGGCCGCGACGGTGGTGAGCGCGATGCCCTCGGGGCTCTCCAAGCGCGTGGACCATCTGGAGGTGGAGTCCGTGGACCAGATCACGCTGGTGCTCCGCAACGGGCGGACGGTGACGTGGGGGAGCGCGGAGGAGTCGGCGACCAAGGCGCGCGTCCTGGAGGCCCTGCTCGCCGAGCACCAGGCGGACCACTACGACGTCAGTGTTCCCGGTCAGCCGACCACGCGCGGCTGACCCGGTGGCCCGGTGTCGGGGTCGGGCGGCGGACCCTGCGGGCGCGATCACGCATCCCGAAATCCGCCCGACGATCCGCGTGTCGGCGCGATTCGGAGGGATCGGGTTCCTACAGTCAGGGACACGCGAGGTTGACATAACATTAACCCTCAGGCTCAGGGTTAGAGTTCCCGTCCGCGGGGACCCTTGTCTCGGAGAGCCACGGGGTCCATGTCCATCACGTCACTTCCCCACCGTCGTACCCGACGTCCGGCATCCGGCCGGACCACAGACATCGAGAGGTTCGAAGCCGTGGTAGCAGCCCAGAACTACCTAGCGATCATCAAGGTGGTCGGCATCGGTGGCGGTGGCGTGAACGCCGTCAACCGGATGATCGAGGTCGGCCTCAGGGGTGTCGAGTTCATCGCGATCAACACCGACGCCCAGGCGTTGTTGATGAGCGATGCCGACGTCAAGCTCGACATCGGCCGCGAGCTCACCCGCGGCCTCGGGGCCGGCGCGGACCCCGATGTCGGCACCAAGGCCGCCGAGGACCACTCCGACGAGATCGAAGAGGTCATCAAGGGCGCGGACATGGTGTTCGTGACCGCGGGTGAGGGCGGTGGCACCGGCACCGGCGGGGCTCCCGTCGTGGCCCGCATTGCGCGCTCGCTCGGCGCGCTGACGATCGGTGTGGTGACTCGACCGTTCGCCTTCGAGGGCAAGCGCCGCGCCACCTCCGCCGAGGAGGGGATCGCCGCGCTCCGCGAGGAGGTCGACACTCTCATCGTCATTCCCAACGACCGACTGCTCTCGATCAGCGACCGCAGCGTCTCGGTGCTCGACGCGTTCAAGCAGGCCGACCAGGTGCTGCTCCAGGGCGTCTCGGGCATCACCGACCTGATCACCACCCCGGGTCTGATCAACCTCGACTTCGCCGACGTGAAGTCGGTCATGGCCAACGCCGGGTCGGCGCTGATGGGCATCGGCTCGGCCCGCGGCGAGGACCGCGCGGTCGCCGCGGCCGAGATGGCCGTGTCCAGTCCGTTGCTCGAGGCCTCGATCGACGGCGCCCACGGCGTTCTGCTCTCGATCGCGGGCGGGTCCGACCTCGGCCTCTTCGAGATCAACGAGGCTGCTGCCCTTGTGGCCCAGGCCGCAGATGAGGAAGCGAACATCATCTTCGGCGCGACCATCGACGACGCCCTCGGTGACGAGGTCCGGGTCACGGTGATCGCTGCCGGTTTCGACGGTGGGATGCCCAAGCGTCGCGACGCGAACTCAGGGCTGCGTCGGTCCGCGGCCGAATCGAAGCAGACCCAGTCCGAGACCCGGGCTGCGGCTGAGGAGCTGGCGGAGCGGCCGACACCCGCGTTGGTGGGTGCCGGCCCGGGGCCGCGTGCCGAGGTGCGCCCGGACCCGACGCCGTCCTCGGAGGGTGAGGCACGCGGCGCGGTCGCCACGAAGACGAGGGTGCCCGCCCAGGTGCCGCTCGACGACGACGACCTGGACGTGCCCGACTTCCTGAAGTGACCACCGACCACACGATCGAGCTGTTCGCCTGGCGGGACGCGGTGCGCGGCGCCGCCGGCACCGTCGAGGTGGCCTTCACCGACGGGCGCCTCGACCTGGGAGACCGGGCCGAGGCGCCTGCTCGCGAGGCGCTGCTGTCGCGACTGGAGCAGGAGACCGCCGCCGTGTCCCGGATCATGCACCAGGTGCACGGAGCCGACATCCAGGTGCTGGAGGACGGAGCCGCGGACGGGGGACCGCGGGTCGACGCGCTGGTCACCGGCGAGCCTGGGGTCGCGCTCATCGCCCGCGCGGCGGACTGCCTGCCGCTGCTGCTGGCCGACCCCGACGCCGGCCTCGTGGGCGCGGTCCACGCCGGCCGAGCTGGCCTTGCCCTGAATGTGACCGGTTCCGCTGTTCGGCGCCTGCGCGACCTGGGTGCCGACCGTCTGGTGGCCTGGATCGGACCTCACGTCTGCGGTGCCTGCTACGAGGTGCCGCTCGACCTGCGGGCCGAGGTCGCTGCCGCCGTGCCCGAGGCCTGGGGCCAGACGCGCTGGGGGACCCCCGCCCTCGACCTCGGTCGCGGCGTTCGGGCCCAGCTGGCCGCGGCCGGGGTGGCCGACGTGCGGGGTCTCGAGGCCTGCACGCGCGAGGATCCGGCGTGGCCGTCGTATCGCCGCGACGGCCAGGCCGCCGGACGTTTCGCCGCGGTGGTGTGGCGCCGATGAGCCGCTCCGCGGAGATCGCCGCCGGGCTGCGCGCCGTCAGAGACCGCATCCTGGCGGCCTGCCAGGCGACGGGACGCACGGCAGACGAGGTGACGCTCGTGGTGGTGACCAAGTTCTTCCCGGCCTCCGACGTGCGACTGCTCGCCGACCTCGGCGTCGCAGACGTCGGGGAGAACCGCCACCAGGAAGCGGAGGCCAAGGCCGCGGAGTGCGCCGACCTGGGTCTCACCTGGCACTTCATCGGCCATCTCCAGTCGAACAAGGCGGCCGCCGTGGCGGCCTATGCCGACGTCGTCCACTCGGTCGACCGGATCAAGCTGGTCGGCGCGCTCGACCGCGGCGCGCGCGAGCACGTGCGGTGCGTGGACATCTTGCTCCAGGCGAGCCTCGATCCACCTGGAGCCGGCGACGGACGCTCGGGAGCGGCGCCCGAGGACCTGTCGGCACTGGCAGACCGGGTGGTGGCCGCCGAGTCACTGCGGTTGCGGGGACTGATGGGGGTGGCTCCCCTCGGCTCCGACCCCGTCCCCGCGTTCGCCCGACTCGCCGATCTGAGCGCGCGGCTGCGCGCTGACCATCCGGCGGCGGCCTGGCTGTCGGCCGGCATGAGCGGCGACCTCGAGGCAGCGCTCCTGGCCGGCGCGACACACGTGCGTGTCGGCAGCGCGGTCCTCGGTCCGAGGCCCTCTTTCAAGTAATGTCCAGAGCACAGCAGCGCTCCGTCGGAGCGCGGATTTTCCGGAGGTCGCAGTCATGAGCGCGATGCGCAAGATCGGTGAGTACCTCGGCCTTGTCGAGGACACCGGCCGGTACGACGACTATGACGACGACTTCGAGCACGCCGAGACCGCGGTCGAGGTGGCGCCGCGTCAGCGTGGACGAGACTCACACTCGGCTACGGTCGCCGATCTCGACGAGCGTCGCCCCCGCCCAGTGACCGGCACCGTCGCCGAGCTCTCGCGGATCACAACGCTTCACCCCCGCACCTACAACGAGGCGCGCACGGTCGGCGAGCACTACCGTGAGGGCACCCCGGTCATCATGAACCTCTCTGAGATGGACGACAACGACGCCAAGCGACTGGTGGACTTCGCAGCAGGGCTGGTCTTCGCCACGCGCGGGACCATCGAGAGGATCACCAACAAGGTGTTCCTGCTCTCGCCGCCCAACGTGAGTGTGGCTGCGGAGGACAAGCAGCGCATTGCCGAGGACGGTTTCTTCAACCAGAGTTGAGGTCCCGGGCCCGGCTGGGCCCGTGACCGACCACGTCCTGCCCTGCCGACCTCCCCGGTCTGTGTGACAGGTGGGGTAGACGAGATTCGTGGGATTTGCCCCGCGATGGCCCCAGCGCCGGTGCTGGGCGCTATTGTTCCGATAGACGTTCTTCCCTAGACGACGAATTGGGTGAGGTCATGCCGCTGACGCCTGAGGACGTGAGCAACAAGCGCTTTACTCCCGTGCGCCTGCGCGAGGGGTACGACATGGGTGAGGTGGACCAGTTCCTCGACGAGGTGGAGGCCGAGCTGGCCCGCCTGACCAAGGAGAACGAGGACCTCCGAGGCAAACTCGTGGCCGCGCAGTCCAGCGGCGCTGCCTTCGCTGCGCCCGCGCCGGTTGAGGTCACGCCTCCGGTCGAGGAGAAGGCGCCGGAGCCGGAGCCCGAGCCCGAGCCCGAGCCGGCCCCGGAGCCTGTGGCGGCCGCACCCGTGGCTGCTGCCGCGGACGTCCAGACGCTGCGTGTCGAGACGGTTCCCCAGGCCTCGAACGCCGCCGCCCGGCTGCTGGAGATCGCGACGCGCAACGCCGATGAGCTAGTGGAGGGTGCCAAGGACGAGGCTGACCGCATCGTCGGCGAGGCGCGCACCAAGGCTGAGCGTCTGGACAACGAGTCCAAGGGCAAGGCCGACCGGCTCGAGGCGGACGCCCGGACCCGCGCGCAGATGCTCGACTCCGAGACCGCCGAGCGTCGCAAGCAGCTCTTCGGTGAGCTCGAGCGGGAGCGCGACAAGCTCAACGGTGAGGTCGAGAACCTCCGCTCGTTCGAGCGTGAGTACCGCTCGCGGCTCAAGTCCTACTTCCAGCAGCAGCTGGAGTCACTCGACACCTCCCAGGAGAGTGGCGGGCCTGCCGTCGGCGACGCCTCGCCGGCGCCCAAGCGGCTACGCTCCGTGCTCGGGGACGAAGAAGGCTGAGTCACCCAGATCGTCGCGACGCGGCCGGTTCCCGATGGGAACCGGCCGCGCTGTCGTTGGCGCGCCGGTTTGAGTCGTTTGGTCGCATTGGCTACCCTCCACACGCTTGTGGCAGCCGCCACAGCGGTTCGGGCCGAGGAGGCTGGTTGTCCATGAGCACCACGCGGAGGTCGCTGACCAGCTCCGCCGCTGCGGTCGCCAAGCGGGTGATCGGGCGGCGCCCGAACGATTCCTCATCCGCGAAGAAGGCGGCCCCGGCCAAGAAGGCGGCCCCGGTGAAGAAGGCGGCCCCGGCCAAGAAGGCGGCCCCCGCGAAGAAGGCGGCCCCGGCGAAGAAGGCGGCCCCCGTGAAGAAGGCGGCCCCCGTGAAGAAGGCGGCCCCCGTGAAGAAGGCGGCCCCCGTGAAGAAGGCGGCCCCCGTGAAGAAGGCGGCCCCCGCGAAGAAGGCGGCCCCCGCGAAGAAGGCGGCCCCCGCGAAGAAGGCGGCCCCCGTGAAGAAGGCGGCCCCGGCCAAGAAGGCGGCCCCCGCGAAGAAGGCGGCCCCCGCGAAGAAGGCGGCCCCCGTGAAGAAGGCGGCCCCGGCCAAGAAGGCGGCCCCCGCGAAGAAGGCGGCCCCCGTGAAGAAGGCGGCCCCCGCGAAGAAGGCGGCCCCGGCGAAGAAGGCGGCCCCGGCCAAGAAGGCGGCCCCCGCGAAGAAGGCGGCCCCCGCGAAGAAGGCCACGAAGGCCGCTTCCTCGCGCAAGGCGGCGGCCTCGACAGTGGCGTCGCTCGTCGTCAAGGACGGTGAGACTGCCTGGACCAAGGCCGAGCTCAACGAGGTCCTGACCGAGCTCCACGACCACCGTGATCGCCTGGCCCGACTCCTTCACGACCAGGAGGAGGAGTTGGCGGGCCTGATGCGTGACGCTGGGGACGGCGCCGGTCACGACCAGGCCGACATGGGCGCGACGAGCTTCGAACGGGACCAGGAGCTGACGGTTCTCAACAACGAGCGCGAGATGCTGGCGCAGATCGACCGAGCGCTCGCGCGCATCGACGACGGCAGCTATGGGGTGTGCGAGTCCTGCGGTGAGCCCATCGGGAAGATGCGGGTCATGGCGTTCCCCCGTGCGACACTGTGCCTGTCATGCAAGCAGCGCGAGGAACGCCGCTGACCGGCACGCCGGTGATCGAGGGGGGCGCAGTCATCTCCCGGTCTCGACGCTCCCGGATGATCTTCGTCGCGGTCGCGATCGCGGCCTATGCCGTCGACGTGACGACCAAGATTCTTGCGGTCCGTCACCTGGGCGACGGCAGCGAGGTCTCTTTGTTCGGTGGGGTGCTGACGCTGACCCTCACGCGGAACCCGGGCGCCGCGTTCAGCACGGGTACGTCGTACACGGTCGCACTCACCTGTCTAGCGATCGCGGCTGTGGTGGTGGTGTTGTGGCTGAGTCGCCGGCTCGGCTCACCGCTGTGGGCGGTGGGCTTGGGGTTGTTGCTTGCCGGGGTGTCGGGCAACCTGACCGACCGGATCTTCCGGGCGCCCGGCCCCTTCCGCGGTCACGTGGTCGACTTCCTCCAGCTGCCCCACTGGCCGATCTTCAACGTGGCTGACATGTGCATCGACACGGCAGCGGTGATCATCATCCTGCAGGCACTGAGAGGCATCCGCCTCGATGGTTCTCGCCACGCACAGGCGAGCGACCAGGCGTGAGTGAGTCGGCCGAGCACAGGGTGGTCCTGGTGCCCGAGGGGCTCGCCGGGGAACGTGTGGACTCCGCGATGGCACGGATGTTCGGCCTCTCGCGCACTCGCGCGGTCGAGCTGATCGGGCTGGGACATGTCCAGGTGGACGGCGCGTCGGTTGCCAAGAGCGACCGCGTCCACAGCGGCGCCATGCTGGACGTGACGATCCCGTCGACCGGCGACCGGGTCGCCGTGGTGCCCGAGATCGTCGAGGGGATCAAGATCCTCCACGACGACGACGCGATCGTGGTCATCGACAAGCCCGTAGGCGTGGCGGTCCACCCGTCTCCCGGCTGGTCCGGACCAACGGTCGTCGGCCACCTTGCGGGCGCCGGATTCCGCATCTCGACCAGTGGCGCACCGGAGCGTCAGGGGATCGTCCAACGCCTCGACGTGGGCACCTCCGGCGTCATGGTCATCTGCAAGTCGGAGCGCGGCTACTCCGTGCTGAAGAACGCGTTTCGCAACCGAACCGTCGAGAAGACCTACCACGCGCTGGTGCAGGGCCACCCCGACCCGCTCGAGGGCACCGTCGACGCCCCCATCGCCCGGCACCCCAGGGCCGACTACAAGTTCGCGGTGATGGCTGACGGGCGGCACAGCGTCACGCACTACACCACCGTGGAGGCGCACCGGTTCGCGAGCCTGCTGGAGATCCAGCTCGAGACCGGGCGCACGCACCAGATCCGCGTGCACATGGCGGCACTCAAGCACCCGTGCCTGGGCGACCTCACCTACGGCGCCGACCCGGCGCTCGCGCGGCGAGTCGGCCTGGAACGCCAGTGGCTGCACGCGGTCCGGTTGGGATTCGAGCACCCGGAGTCGGGCGAGTACGTCGAGTTCGAGAGCGACTATCCTGCCGACCTGGCGGCCGCGCTGGAGGTCATCCGTGGCCCACACTGACGCCGACACGCTCCGGATCCGTCGCGCCGAGCCCAGCGACACCGACGCCCTGGCCGCCCTGTTCACGGCGACCCGAGCGGCCGCCGTTCCGGCCATGCCGCCGCCTACGCACAGCCCTGAGGAGGACCGGGCCTTTCTGGCCGGCCTGCTTGTCGGCGACGCCACGATCTGGGTCGCAGAGTCGAGCGACGGCCACCCCGTGGGCTTCGCCGTCATCGAGGGTTCCTGGCTGCACTCCCTTTACGTCCACCCCGAGCACGCGGGCGGAGGCATCGGGTCTGCCCTGCTCGACGTGGTCAAGGCCGAGCGTCCGGACGGGTTCTGCTTGTGGGTCTTCGAGAGCAACCTGCCCGCCCGCACCTTCTACCGCGAGCGTGGCCTTGTCGAGCTCGAGCACACCGACGGCTCGGGCAACGAGGAACACGCCCCCGACCTCCGGATGGCGTGGGCGGGCCGCGAGCCGCTCGCGTTCCTGCGCGTCCTCATCGACGAGGTCGACGCGGAGTTGGGCGCGGTGCTTGCCCGCCGGGCAGCACTCACGGCGGCGGTCCAGCACCTCAAGGCGCTCACGGTGGGTTCCACGTCTCGTGACTCCGAGCGCGAGGCCGAGATCGTTGCCGCGCTGGCCCGGAAGGCGCCCGCGCTGGGACGGGAGCGGCTCGAGCGCATCCTGCACGTGATCATCAGCGAGAGCCTGGGCGCCTCGGGTGCCGACGGGTCGTGAGCCGAACTGCGAATCATCCGGAGTGGCACGGCTCGGCTGCTGGCCCGGGTCATCTAGGCTGAAACCTCTTCCCCGAGACCAGGCCCGACGGCGTCCCCGCCCGAGGGCGGAACCAGTCCGTCTCGACCCGTTGGGAGCTGTTCACCGAATCATGGCGTCCGGCGATTTCGTCCACCTCCACGTCCATACCGAGTACTCCATGCTCGACGGGGCGGCACGACTGGGCGACATGTTTGCGCGCACGGCCGAGCTCGGCATGTCCGCGATCGCCATGACCGACCACGGCAACGTCTTCGGCGCCTTCGACTTCTACTCCCAAGCCACTCAGGCGGGGATCAAGCCGATCATCGGCATGGAGGCCTACTTCACCCCCAACACCTCTCGCCACGAGCGCAAGCGAGTCCGATGGAACGACGGCGGCGACGACGACGTGTCGGGCTCGGGTGCCTACACCCACATGACGCTACTGGCCGAGTCGACCACGGGGATGCACAACCTGTTCCGGCTGTCCTCGCGCGCCTCGCTGGAGGGCTTCTTCTACCAGCCACGCGCCGACCGTGAGCTCCTGGCGGAGCACTCCCGCGGGCTCATCGGGACCACCGGTTGCCCGTCCGGCGAGGTGCAGACCTGGCTGCGGATCGGTGACTACGACAAGGCCCGCCAGGCCGCGGCCGACTTCCAGGACATCCTGGGCAAGGAGAGCTACTTCCTGGAGCTGATGGACCACGGGCTGGCCATCGAGGCCCGGGTCCGCGAGGGGCTGCTCCGCCTGGGCAAGGACCTCGGGATACCGCCGATCGCCACCAACGACTCGCACTACGTGCACCGCGAGGACGCCGGTGCCCATGAGCACCTGCTCTGTGTGTCCTCGGGCAGCACGATGGCCGACCCGAAAAGGTTCAAGTTCAATGGCGACGACTACTACATCAAGTCGGCCGCAGAGATGCGCGAGCTCTGGGCCGAGCGCAACGGCATGCCCGAGGCGTGCGACAACACGTTGCTCATCGCCGAGCGGTGCGAGGTGGAGTTCACCGAGGGCAACGGCACTTACATGCCGCGCTTCCCGTGTCCACCGGGGGAGACCGAGGAGACCTGGCTGCGCGCCGAGGTCGAGCGCGGCATGGCCAGGCGCTACCCCGGCGGGGTGAGCGCCGAGGCGCGCGCTCGCATGGAGTTCGAGATCGGGGTGATCCTCTCGATGGGCTTCCCCGGCTACTTCCTCGTGGTCGCCGACTTCATCAACTGGGCCAAGGGCAACGGCATCCGGGTCGGCCCGGGTCGTGGCTCGGGTGCGGGCTCGATCGTGGCCTATGCGCTGCGGATCACCGACCTGGACCCGCTGGTCCACGGGCTGCTCTTCGAGCGCTTCTTGAACCCCGAGCGGGTCTCGATGCCCGACTTCGACATCGACTTCGACGAGCGTCGTCGCGGTGAGGTGATCAAGTACGTCTCCGACAAGTACGGCGACGACCGGGTCTCGATGATCGTCACCTACGGCACGATCAAGGCCAAGCAGGCCGTCAAGGACTCCTCGCGGATCCTGGGCTACCCGTTCGCCATGGGCGACCGGATCACCAAGGCGATGCCGGCCGCCGTCATGGGCAAGGACATCCCTCTCAACGACATCTTCGACCCCGAGCACAGGCGCTATGGCGAGGGCGGGGAGTTCCGGTCGCTCTACGAGTCCGACGCCGATGTGAAGCAGGTGGTCGACACCGCACGGGGGCTCGAAGGTCTCAAGCGCCAGTGGGGGGTGCACGCGGCGGGCGTGATCATGTCGAGCGAGCCGCTCAAGGACGTGATCCCCCTCATGCGGCGCCCGCAGGACGGCGCGGTCATCACGCAGTTCGACTACCCGACCTGTGAGCGCCTCGGCCTGATCAAGATGGACTTCCTGGGGCTGCGCAACCTCACGATCCTCGACGATGCCCTGGTCAACATCGAGCACAACCGCGGCGAGAAGGTCGTCGTCGAGGACCTGGCTCTGGACGACCCCACCGCTTACCAGCTGCTGGCCCGTGGAGACACCCTGGGTGTCTTCCAGCTCGACGGCGGACCGATGCGTTCGCTCCTGCGACTCATGCGACCTGACTCCTTCGCCGACATCTCGGCCGTCCTGGCGCTCTACCGACCCGGACCCATGGGCGCCGACAGTCACACCAACTACGCCCTGCGCAAGAACGGCCGGCAGGAGATCACCGCGATCCACCCCGAGCTGGCGGAGCCTCTCGCAGAGATCCTGGAGCCGACCTACGGCCTGATCGTCTACCAGGAGCAGGTGCTGGCGATCGTCCAGAAGGTCGCGGGCTACTCACTGGGTCAGGCCGATCTGCTCCGCAAGGCGATGGGCAAGAAGAAGCGGGAGATCCTCGATGCGGAGTTCGTGCCGTTCGAGGCGGGCATGTCGGCCAACGGCTACTCCCGACCGGCGATCGATGAGCTGTGGGAGATCCTCGTCCCGTTCTCCGACTATGCCTTCAACAAGGCGCACACCGCGGCCTACGGACTGGTGTCGTACTGGACGGCCTATCTCAAGGCCCACTATCCCGCCGAGTACATGGCGGCCCTGCTGACCTCGGTGAAGGACGACAAGGACAAGTCCGCCATCTATCTCAACGAGTGCCGCCGGATGAAGATCCAGGTGCTCCCGCCCGACGTCAACGAGTCGGCCGCCACCTTCACCCCGGTCGGCCACGACATCAGGTTCGGGCTCACGGCGATCCGCAACGTGGGCGCCAACGTGGTCGACGCGATCGTCACGGCCCGCCAGGAGAAGGGCCGGTTCGTCGACTTCAACGACTTCATGGACAAAGTGCCCGCGCTGGTGTGCAACAAGCGGGTCATCGAGTCGCTGGTCAAGGCCGGCGCCTTCGACGAGATGAAGCACAAGCGACGCGCCCTCGTGGCCATCCACGAGTCTGCCGTGGACCAGTATGTCGACATCAAGCGCAACGAGGCCATCGGCCAGGACTCGCTGTTCGGTGGTCTGGACGACAGCGCCGGATTCGGCATCAGTGTGACGGTCCCCGACATGGACGACTGGGACAAGATGACCCTGCTCGGCCACGAGCGCGACATGCTCGGACTCTACGTCTCCGACCATCCGCTCCTCGGGCTCGAGCACGTTCTCGCAGCCGGCACCGACTGCACCATCGGCCAGCTGATGCTCGACGAGGAGCGCGCCGACGGGTCGGTGCTGACGATCAGCGGCCTGGTGACCGCGGTCCAGCGCAAGATCACCAAGAGGGGTGACGCGTGGGCGATGGTGACGCTGGAGGACCTCGACGGCGCGATCGACGTCCTGCTCTTCCCCAGTGCCTACCAGCTGGCTTCGACCTACCTGGTCGAGGACGCGATCCTCACGGTCAAGGGCCGCCTCTCGCGGAGCAAGGACCAGCCCGAGATCCACGGGCAGGAGGTCACGGTCCCCGACCTGGCGCAGGGCGGGTCCGGCCCCGTCGTGATCAGCCTCCCGTCGACCCGCTGCACACCGCCGATGGTCGAGCAGCTGCGCGACGTGCTCGGCACGCACCCCGGGCTGTCGGAGGTTCGCCTGCGACTGCTGGCGCGCAACGGGACCACCGTGATGCGGCTCGACGACCGATTGAGAGTGACGCCCAGCCCGGCGCTGTTCGCCGACCTCAAACAGCTGCTGGGCCCCGGATGCCTGACCGGGTGACAAGGTCGGCGCTGCGGGTGGTCGGGCAGGTGCTCGGCTCGGTGCTGTTCGTGCTCGGCGGCGCGGTGGTCTGCGGAGCGTTGTGGGCGCATTGGTGGACACCGCCGACCGGCGTGGCCATGAACGGGGCCTTCGTCCTCGATGAGAAGGGGCTCGCCCAGGACTTCTCCGGAACCGGCCTCTACGTCGCCGTGGCGCTGTGCGGCGGCGCCGTCATCGGCCTCCTCGTGGGACTGCTGATCCGGGGTCAGGAGGTGCTCACGGTGGCGGTGGCCCTCGTGGCAGCCGGGGTCGGCGCCTGGGTGATGTTGAGGGTCGGGCAGGCTCTGGGCCCCCCTGACCCGAGCATCGCGGCCGGCTCCGCCGCCGACCTCACCAAGCTCGTGCCCCAGTTGGTGGTGCGCGGTGTCGGTCCGCTGCTCTCGCTCCCCGCGGGCACGATGTGCGGCCTCGCCGCGGCCTTCCTGATCCGCGAGGCAATCGGAGTGATCCGCCCTCAGCGGGGTAGGCACGTCGGTAATCTGGTCGTCTGACCGCGCGTCGACGATCCACAGGGGGACCTCTCGTGTCGCATGACCAGCCGTCCGGCGAGCCGACCGGCCCGCCGGAGTACCTCGAGCAGGGTGCTGGGGCACCGCTTCCGCCGACGCCCGCCGCGTCCGGTGGTGCGGGCAAGGTCGTGCTGATCGGCGGCGCGGCCGTGGGGGGTCTCGCGCTGGTCGGCGCCGGAGCCTGGGCGGCACTCCTGCTCATGGGTGGTGGCGCCCAGCCCAGCGAGGCGCTCCCGGCGTCGACGCTGGCCTATGCCTCGGTCGACCTCGACCCGTCCGCCGGTCAGAAGATCGAAGCCCTCAAGATGCTCAACTCCTTCCCGGCCTTTGAGGACAAGGTCGGCCTCGGTGCCCAGGACGACCTCCGCAGGGAGCTCTTCAACTGGGTCCAGAAGGACGCCGAGTGTGCCCACCTCGACTACGCGGACGACATCGAGCCCTGGCTGGGTGACCGGGCCGCGCTCGCGGCTGTGGACCTCGGCGAGAAGTCGCCCGGTGTTGCGTTCGTGGTCCAGTCGAAGGACGACGGGGCCGCCGACGCGGGGCTCGCCATGATCCGCAACTGCAGCGCGACCGGCGATGCCGACGACGCGACGGGTGTCGACGACTCCGATGGTGGCTGGGTCGTACGCGACGGCTGGGTCGTCCTCAGCACCGACGAGAAGACCGCTGCGCAGATCGCCGACGCCGCCGATGAGGGAACCCTGGCCGACGACAGCACCTACCAGTCCTGGCTCGGCGAGATCGGTGACCCGGGCATCATGACGATGTACGCCGCCCCGGCCGCCGGCCAGGCGTTGGCCGACCTGGCCGGCGATCTCGGCGGGATGGGCATGCTCGGCGGCGGCCTGATGCCTGCGTCGTACGGCGGCGACGGAGCAGCCTCGTCCCTGGCCGGCCTGAAGGACTTCCGGGGCGCAGCGGCAACGCTGCGATTCAACGACGGGTCGCTGGAGCTCGAGCTCGCGGCGGGTACCAACGCGGAGACCACGCGGCTCCTTCGGGACGGCGGGGCCGACGTGGTCATGACGCTGCCCGAGGACACCGCGGCGGCGGTGTCCATGGGTCTGGCCCAAGGCTGGCTCGAGCAGCTTCTCGAGAACCTCGACTCAGCCGCAGGAGACGGATCCTCGGTCGCGGACCTGCTCGGCCAGCTGGAGTCCGAGACCGGACTGAGCCTGCCCCAGGACGTCGAGACGCTCACCGGCGACTCCATGGCGCTGGCCCTCGGCAGCGGGATCGACCTCGATGCGCTCAGCAACTCCTCGGACCCCGCCGCGCTCCCCCTGGCGATGAAGGTCCACGGTGACCCGGCCGCGATCCAGGACGTGCTCGACACGCTGCGTCGCCAGATGGGTTCGGACCTGGGGCTGTTGGAGACCGACGCCTCGGGCGAGGACATCGTGATCGGGCCGAACGCCGACTACCGCGCCGCGGTGCTCGAGGACGGGGGGCTCGGCGACAGTGACACCTTCCGGGGGGTCATCCGCGAAGCCGACCGGGCCAGCATGGTCCTCTACGTCGACTTCGACGCCGGCGACAACTGGTTGGTCTCCCTGGCTGGAAGCGACCGGCGGCTCGCCGCCAACCTCGAGCCGCTCGCTGCGTTCGGCGTCAGCACCTGGAGCGAGGGCGACGCCGTGCACGTGAGTCTCCGGCTGACCACCGACTAGCGTCCGGGTCGGTTCAGCGGCGGCCGACCCGAGCCGTACGCGCCGTCGTCACGGCGACGAGGTCGGCCGGCGCGATCTCCACGTCGAGGCCGCGGCGTCCGGCCGACACGAACACGGTGTCAAAGTCGCAGGCGGTCTCGTCGACCACGGTGGGGAGAGTCCGTTTCTGGCCCACCGGAGAGATGCCACCGGTGACGTACCCGGTGGCGCGCTCGGCGGCGGGGGCCGTCGCCATGGCCGCTCTGCTGCCGCCGAGGGCGCGCGCGAGGGCCTTCAGATCCAGCTGTCCGGTGACCGGTACGACCGCCACCACCAGGGCGCTGTCCAGGTCGGCCACCAATGTCTTGAAGACCCGTCCCGGTTCGACGCCCAGCTCCTCGGCCGCCTCCAGTCCGTAGGACGTCGCGCGGGGGTCGTGCTGGTAGGGATGCAGGACGAAAGCGATGCCGGCGCGCTCCAGCGCGACGGTCGCCGGCGTACCTCCGCGGGCGGCTCGGGCCATGTGACTCCTCCCGGAGCGGTCGATGCGTCCTCAGTTGGGGGACCAGCGGGTCCTGGCCACCTCGGTCGCCGGCAGCGAGGCGATCACCCGCATCGAGCGCATCTCCTCGCGGAGCAGCTGGGTGACCATGGTCAGCCGAGCGGCCGTGTCGTCTGACTCCAGCAACGCCTGCCGCTCCGGCAGCGGCAGCGGAGCCACCGCCGCGAGCGTCCACGAGAGGTACTCAGGGTCGTTCGGCAACGCGCTCGGATGGGGGTCCTCCCGCACTCCCGATACTGCGATCCGGTAGGCGTGGAAGGTCTTCAGTGCCTCGTCGACGATCTCGGGGGGCACGGCGCCGCCGGGACCCGGGAGCGCGACCACGTCGCCTGCCGGAAACGTCCCCGACGTGTGCAGCTGCTCGAGGCGGATCCGGTCGCGGCCGACAGCCTCGATGTCGAAGGTGCCGTCCTCATGGGCGGCGACGTCGACCAGCTGGAGCCGGCAGCCCACCCGAAAGAGTGACTGGGCTCCGTGGTCCCCGACCTCGTAGCCCTCGCGGATGCCGACGGACCCGAACACGCGCTCGGCCGGGTCCGGCTCGCGGATCAGGTGATGGATGAGCGCGCGGAACCGGTCCTCGAACACGTGGAGCGGCACCACGACTCCGGGGAAGAGCACGGTGTTCAGCGGGAACATCGGCAGCCTCGTGGTCACGATCTCGACCCTAGCCCGCGAGCGGCGCCGAATCGTTCTCCTGGCGTGGTCACCACGTCGAGTCGCAACGCTTGGGCACCTAGAATGCGGGCATGATCCGCCGCATCGACCTGCGCGGGGCCGGGGAGTCGACCGACTACCGGTCGGCCGTCCCGCGCGCCGAGCTCGACGTCGAGGCGGCTCTGGCGACCGTGCGCCCGATCTGCGATGCGGTGCGCGAACGCGGCGTGGACGCGATCGTGGAGCTCTCAGCCCGCTTCGACGGTGTCGCCCAGAGTGACATCGTGGTCCCGCCCGAGGCGCTCCCTCGTGCCCTGGCGGCGCTGGATCCCGCCGTGCGCTCGGCGCTCGAGGAGTCGATCCAGCGGCTGCGCACCACGTGTGAGGCCGAGCGAGAGCGCGATGTGGTCACCGATCTAGGACCCGGAGCGCGGGTGACCCACCGGATGATGCCGATCCGGCGGGTCGGCCTCTACGTGCCTGGCGGGCTGGCGCCGCTGGTCTCCAGCGTGCTGATGAACGTCGTTCCCGCCCAGGTGGCCGGCGTGGCCTCGATCGCCCTGACGTCCTCGCCCCAGGCCGCGCACGGCGGACTGCCGCACCCCACGATCCTGGCGGCCTGCGCGCTGCTGGGGGTCGAGGAGGTGTACGCCGTCGGTGGCGCCCAGGCGATCGCGATGTTCGCCTACGGGGCCGGTGCCTGCCGACCCGTCGACCTGGTGACCGGGCCGGGCAACATCTACACCGTCTCCGCCAAGCGACTGCTCAAGGGCCTGGTCGGCATCGACTCGGAGGCGGGACCGACCGAGATCGCGGTGCTCGCCGACGACACCGCCGTGGCGGCCCACGTCGCGGCCGACCTGCTCAGCCAGGCCGAGCACGACCCGCTGGCCGCGGCAGTGCTCGTGACGCCGTCCGAGCGGCTGGCCGACGAGGTGGAGGCCGAGCTCGACAAGCAGGTCTCCGTCACCCGGCACGCCGACCGCGTGCGTACCAGCCTGGCCGGGCGACAGTCAGGGATCGTGCTCGTCGACGACCTCGAGCAGGGGCTCGCGGTGGTGAACGGGTACGCCGCCGAGCACCTCGAGATCCAGACCGCCGATCCGGCCGCCTGGGCCGCGCGGGTGCACAACGCCGGCGCCGTCTTCCTCGGCCCGTTCGCTCCGGTGTCGCTGGGCGACTACAGCGCAGGGTCCAACCACGTGCTGCCCACGGCCGGATGTGCGTGCCACTCCTCGGGGCTGTCGGTGCGCTCCTTCCTCAAGGCCGTGCACGTCGTCGACTACAGCCGTGAGGGGCTCGCCGAGGTCGCCGACCACGTCGTCACCCTGGCCGAGGCCGAGGACCTGCCCGGTCACGGCGCCGCCGTCCGCGTCCGTTTCGAGGACTGAGGTGGCCGCGGGAGGCCGGCCGCCCGTGCGGCCGGAGACACAGTGGCCGCCGGTGCGGCCGGAGCTGCGCGACCTCGCACCCTACGGTGCACCGCAGCTCGACGTGCCCGTGCAGCTCAACGTGAACGAGAACCCGTACGCACCCTCCGCCGAGGTCGTGGCCGACATCGCGCGCGCCGTGGGTACGGTCGCCGGCGGCTTGAACCGCTACCCCGACCGGGAGTTCACTGCCCTGCGTGAGGCGCTGGCGGCCTACCTGGGCCATGGCGTCACCGCTGAGCAGGTGTGGGCCGCCAACGGTTCCAATGAGGTCATGTTGCAGGTGCTGCAGGCCTTCGGCGGCCCGGGGCGCGCGGCGTTGTCGTTCTCTCCGACGTACTCCATGTACCCCGAGTACGCCCGCGACACCCACACCCACTGGGTCACCGGCCACCGCGAGAGTGACTTCACCCTCGACCTCGACCGGGCGCGAAGCCTGGTCGCCGAGGTGAGGCCGGCGGTGGTGCTGCTGCCCTCGCCCAACAACCCGACCGGCACCGCCCTGCCGCCCGAGGCGGTGGGCGCGCTGTGCGAGGTGGTGCGCGACGGGCTGGTGGTCGTCGACGAGGCGTATGCCGAGTTCCGGCGCGCGGGGACCCCGAGCGCCCTCGAGCAGCTGCCGTCCTACCGCAACCTCGTGGTGACCCGCACGATGAGCAAGGCGTTCGCCCTGGCGGGGGCGCGGCTGGGCTATCTCGCCGCCGACCCGGCCATCGCGCGGGCGATCCGTGTCGTGCGGCTCCCGTACCACCTCTCCGCGGTCACCCAGGCCGTCGCCCTGGCGGCGCTGCGCCATGCCCCGGAGCTCCTCGGCCGGGTCGACGACCTGCGCCGCGAGCGCGACGAGACCGTGGCCTGGCTGCACGCGGAGGGCCACGAGGTGGCAGAGAGCGACGCCAACTTCGTGCTCTTCGGACGGTTCACGGATCGGCACGCCGTCTGGGAGCACCTCCTCGAGGACGGCGTGCTGGTCCGCGAGACCGGCCCCGACGGTTGGCTGCGCGTCTCGATCGGTACGCCGCAGGAGATGGCAGCATTCAGGGGGGCGCTGGTTCGCGTCCCGAACAACCTCAGGCACGACCCCGAGGAACGAACGACGATGGAGGAGTCACGATGACCCGCACCGCCAGCCTGGACCGGGCCACCACGGAGTCGAAGGTCCATGTCGAGGTCGACCTCGACGGCGCCGGCCGAGCCGACGTCTCCACCGGCGTCGGCTTCTACGACCACATGCTCTCGTCCTTCGCCCGCCACTCCCTGGTCGACCTGGTCGTGCGGACCGACGGCGACACGCACATCGACGCACACCACTCCGTCGAGGACACCGCGATCGTGCTCGGTGAGGCACTGCGTGAGGCACTGGGCGACAAGGCCGGCATCCGGCGGTTCGGCGACGCGTTGGTACCGCTCGACGAGACCCTCGTGCAGTGTGCCGTCGACGTGTCGGGCCGGCCCTACTGTGTCCACGTCGGTGAGCCGGACGAGCAGGCCTTCGTGGCCATCGGAGGCGACTACCTCGGCTCCCTGACCCGCCACGTCTTCGAGACGCTGGCCTTCCACGCCCAGATCGCCCTGCACGTGCGCGTCCTCGCCGGGCGCGATCCGCACCACCTCGTGGAGGCGCAGTTCAAGGCGCTGGCCCGTGCCTTCCGCGACGCGGTCGCGCTCGACCCGAGGGAGAGCGGCGTGCCGTCCACGAAGGGCTCGCTCTGAGCGTGAAGAACGTCGTCGTCCTCGACTACGGCTCGGGGAACCTCCGATCCGCCGTGCGCGCGCTCGAGCGCGCCGGCGCGGCAGTCACGCTCACCCACGCTCGCGACCTGGCCTCGGAGGCCGACGGGCTGGTGGTCCCGGGCGTCGGGGCCTACGCGGCCTGCATGGCCGGGCTGCGCGGCGTGCACGGTCCCGAGATCATCGGCCGCCGGCTCGCCGGCGGTCGCCCGGTGCTGGGCATCTGCGTCGGCATGCAGGTGTTGTTCGAGCAGGGCGTCGAGCACGGCGTGACCACCTCGGGCTGTGGGGAGTGGCCCGGGACGGTCGCGCGGCTCCGAGCCGACGTCGTACCCCACATGGGCTGGAACCGGGTCGAGACGCCGCAGCGGACGGCGATGTTCGCCGGCGTCGAGGAGGAGCGCTTCTACTTCGTGCACTCCTATGCTGCGCGGGCGTGGACACTGGAGACCAACGACCGGACCCGCGCGCCGCTGGTGACCTGGGCCGAGCATGGTGGCGACCGCTTCGTCGCGGCGGTCGAGAACGGCCCGTTGTGGGCCACCCAGTTCCACCCCGAGAAGTCCGGTGATGCGGGAGCAGCGCTCCTGCGCAGCTGGGTGGAGAGCCTGTGAGCGAGGTGACGACGTGAGCAAGCCCTACCTGGAGCTGTTGCCGGCGGTGGACATCGCCGGCGGCCAGGCCGTGCAGCTGGTGCAGGGCGTGGCCGGGTCCGAGAAGCGATTCGGTGACCCGGTCGAGGCGGCCCTGCGCTGGCAGACCGCTGGGGCGGAGTGGATCCACCTGGTGGACCTCGACGCCGCGTTCGGCCGGGGCCACAACCGGGAGCTGCAGGCGCGGATCGTCGGCACCCTGGACATCGACGTCGAGATGAGCGGCGGCATCCGCGACGACGAGTCGCTGGCCGCGGCGATGGCGACCGGCTGTCGGCGCGTGAACATCGGAACCGCCGCGCTGGAGCAGCCCGAGTGGTGCGCCGCCGCGATCTCGGAGTACGGCGACCGGGTCGCCGTCGGCCTCGACGTCCGCGGACGGACGCTGGCGGCCCGCGGCTGGACCCGTGCGGGCGGCGACCTGTACGACGTGCTCGAGCGGCTGGACCGAGAGGGGTGCGCCCGCTACGTCGTGACCGACGTCAACAAGGACGGCATGCTTCAGGGCCCGAACCTGGAGCTGTTGCGCTCGGTGTGCGCGGCGACGTCGCGTCCGCTGGTCGCCTCCGGCGGGATCAGCGAGCTGGCCGACCTGGAGGCGCTGCAGGGGCTGGTGGGTGAAGGGGTCGAGGGGGCGATCATCGGCACCGCGCTCTACGAGGGACGGTTCACCCTGGACCAGGCGCTGGCGTTGACGGTGCCGGAGGGGCCCCGATGAGCCTGGCCGTGCGCGTGATCCCCTGCCTCGACGTGGACGCGGGCCGGGTGGTCAAGGGCGTGAACTTCCGCGAGCTCCGTGATGCCGGCGACCCGGTCGAGCTGGCGCGCCTCTACGACGCCGAGGGAGCCGACGAGCTGACGTTCCTCGACATCTCGGCCTCCCACGAGGGCCGGGCCACGACGATGGAGATCGTGTCGCGCACCGCCGAGGAGGTCTTCATCCCGCTGACCGTCGGCGGTGGCGTCTCGTCGGTGCAGGACGTCGACCGACTGCTACGGGCCGGTGCCGACAAGGTGGCCGTGAACACGGCCGCGATCCGGCGCCCTGAGCTGGTCGCCGAGATCGCCGACCGCTTCGGCAACCAGGTGCTGGTGCTCTCCGTCGATGCGCGGCGATCCCCCGGCACCGACTCCGGGTTCGAGGTCACCACCCACGGTGGGCGCAGCTCGGCCGGGATCGACGCGGTCGCCTGGGCGCGCCGCGGGGTCGAGCTGGGTGTGGGAGAGATCCTGCTCAACGCCATGGACGCCGACGGCACCCAGGACGGCTTCGACCTCGAGCTGGTGCGCGCCGTACGCCGCGAGGTGACGGTGCCGGTCATCGCCTCGGGCGGCGCCGGCGCTGCCGAGCACTTCCCGCCGGCCGTGGACGCGGGCGCGGACGCTGTCCTCGCTGCCAGCGTCTTCCACTTCGGGACCCTGCGGATCCGCGACGTGAAGTCCGCCCTCGCCGCCGCCGGCCACCCCACGCGCTGACCCGTCGCCAACTGACCGCCGACCCGTCGCTAACTGGCGGCTGACCCGTCGCTAACTGACGGCGACCCGGTGCTTTGTCACAACCGCCTAGGGTTGGAGGGGTGACGACACCCTCCGTAGCGCGGCTCGAGCGCACCGCTCTCTGCGACCTCGCCCTCGAGCTCGGTCCCGACGCCCCCACGCTGTGCGGCGACTGGACCGTGCGTGACCTGGTGACCCACCTGATCGTGCGCGAACGCAGCCCGTGGGCAGGTCCCGGGCTGGTCGTCCCTGCGTTGTCTGGGGTGACGGACTGGGAGATGCGCCGGGTCGGCAAGCGTGACTTCACGGGGCTGGTCGATCGCCTACGTACGCCGATCCTGACTCCCGCGGCGATTCCGTCGCTGGACAAGTACATCAACACCCTGGAGTTCTTCGTGCACCACGAGGACATCCGGCGGGCGCAGCCGGCGTGGGAGCCCCGGCCGCTGACCGAGCGGACCACCAACGCGATCTGGGCGGCTCTACGCACCGCAGGTAGGGGGCTGGTGTCGAGGGTCGGCGTACCCGTCGTCGTACGACGCAGCGACACCGGCGCCGAGACCACGCTGCGCCGGGGCGGGGATCCGGCCGTCGTCGCCGGGGATCCCGCGGACGTCGTGCTGTTCCTCTTCGGCAGGGACCAGGTGGGAGATCTCGAGTTCAGCGGACCCTCGGGTGCGGTGGCGCGGCTCCAAGCGGCGAATCTCGGGGTCTGATGCGTCCCCACCGTCACCTGGCGACGGGTCGGTGGTCAGTGTGCGACGGGTCGGCGTCGACGGGACGGAATACCGTAGACGTGGCTGGAGGTTGGCCCGAGGCTGACCGGGCGCGAGTTCGGGCGTGAGATCGGCGCGGCAGGAGGCGCCGGGCACAGGTCTTCGATCAGGAGCCCTCGGGGCCAGGAGCCCTCGAGCCTGGCCCCTCGAGCAGGCATGTGACACGGGAACCAGACAGGGACGCGGGAGCAGGTGAGGATGAGGCAGGCGCGGGGGAGCGGTTCGAGCACCCGGGCAGGCTTCGCGGTCCTCGGGGTGGCGATCCGTCGTGAACCCTGGATCTTCACCGTCTCCGCCCTGGGGAGTGTGATCTTCGGGGCGCTGACCGTGGCTGACGCGTGGGTGCTGGGGTGGGCCACCGACAACGCGGTGCTGCCGGCATTCCGCGACGGCGAGATCAGCGCAGGGCTGCTGTGGGCGGTGCTGGGGCTCTTCCTGGCCGTGGCGTTGCTCCGAGCAGTCGGCATCGTGGCCAGGCGGCTCGGCGCCGGAGTCATGCAGTACCGCATGCAGGCCCACGACCGCAGGGCGGTCACCCGGCAGTACCTCTCCCTGCCCATGGAGTGGCACCAGCGCCATCCGACCGGTCAGTTGCTCTCCACCGCGAACTCCGACGTCGAGGCGGCCTGGGGCCCGGTCGCGCCGCTGCCGATGGCCGTCGGCACCGTGGCGATGATGGTCATCGCGGTCGCGCAGATGCTGCTGACCGACGTGGTCCTGGCCGTGGTCGGACTCCTGGTGTTCCCGGCCGTGATCGTTGCCAACCTGACCTACCAGCGACTGGCCTCACCGCTGATGACCCGGGCCCAGGCACTGCGGGGAGAGGTCAGCGAGATCGCCCACGAGAGCTTCGACGGTGCGATGGTGGTCAAGACGCTGGGGCGGGAGCCCGAGGAGACCCGGCGCTTCGCCTCCGCGGCTCTGGAGCTGCGCGACGTCAACACGCGGGCGGGCCGGATCCGGGCCGCGTTCGACCCGGCCCTCGCGGCGCTGCCCAACATCGGGGTGCTGATCGTGCTGGCGGTCGGTGTGAGCCGCGTCCTCTCAGGGAGTACGGCGCCCGGCGACGTGGTCACGATCGCCTACCTGCTCACGATCGTGTCGTTCCCGATCCGCTCGATCGGCTGGCTGCTGGGGGAGTTCCCGCGCAGCGTCGTCGGCTTCCGCCGGGTCCGGGCGGTGCTCGGAGCCACCGGGGAGATGGTCTACGGCGACGCCACGCTCGCGACGTCCGCGAGCGGCGCGCGTCTCGAGGTCGACGCGCTGGCCTACTCCTACGACCCCGACCAGCGGGTGCTCGCCGACCTCGGTTTCGTGGTCGAGCCCGGTCGCACCGTCGCCGTCGTCGGCGCGACCGCCTCCGGGAAGAGCACCCTCACGACGTTGCTCACCCGGCTCGTGGATCCCGACGAAGGGTCCGTCCGCATCGACGGCGTCGACGTGCGCGACCTGCGCCGCGGCGGCCTGGCCGAGTTCGTCGCGGTCGTCCCGCAGACCGCGTTCCTCTTCGACGACACGGTCCGGGGCAACGTGACCCTCGGCGCTGACCTCCCCGACGACGACGTCTGGGCCGCGCTGCGCACGGCTCAGGCCGACGGCTTCGTCGCGGCGCTGCCCGATGGGCTCAACACCCGCCTCGGGGAGCGCGGCACGTCGCTCTCGGGCGGCCAGCGCCAGCGCGTCTCCCTCGCCCGCGCCCTGGTACGACGCCCACGCCTGCTCGTCCTCGACGATGCGACGTCGGCGGTGGACCCCGAGGTCGAGGCCCGCATTCTGCAGGGCCTGCGCACCCACGGCGCCGGTTCCACCCTGGTCGTGGTGGCCTACCGCAAGGCGACGATCGGGCTCGCGGACGAAGTGGTCTTCCTGGCCGGCGGTCGGGTGGCCGACCGTGGGACCCACGAGCAGCTGCTGCGTCGCAACGCTGACTACGCCCGACTCGTGAACGCCTACGAGCACGAGCACGACCATGTCCCCGACCCGGCGCCCGCCGATCCGGCAGGTGGGCGAGCATGACCGTTGACGAGCCACGCACCAGTGGCACGCGCATGGTGACCGGGGAGGACCTCACCGCGTTCGCGACGCTGCGCCGTGGGGTCGCGCTGTCCCCCGAGCTCGTCGAGGGAGTGAGGTTCACGCTGCTGCTCGCCGTGGTGGCGGCACTCGGGCAGGTGATCGTGCCGATCGCCGTCCAGCAGACTCTCGACCACGGCCTGCGAAGTGGCGGGGGCCCCGACGTCGGTTTCACGGTGCGGATGGGGCTGGCGGCCGCAGCCGCCATCGCGGTGACCAGCACCGCGTCGTACTTCATGACCAGCCGCCTGTTCCGCACCTCCGAACGCGGCCTCGCGACCCTGCGGATCAAGGCTTTCCGGCACGTCCACGACCTACCGCTGCTCACCCAGAACACCGAGCGTCGCGGCGCTCTCGTCTCACGCGTGACCAGCGACGTCGACCAGGTGAGCCAGTTCCTCGTCTTCGGCGGCCTGCTGTTCGTGGTCAGCATCGGACAGGTGCTCGTGGCCACCGTGGTGATGGCGGTCTACAGCTGGCAGCTGACGCTGGTGGTCTGGGCCTGCTTCGCCCCCCTGTTCTTGTCGTTGCGCTACTTCCAGCGGCGGCTCTCCGAGGCCTACGCCACGGTGCGCCGTCAGGTCGGGCTGTTGCTGTCGGCCATCTCCGAGCCTGTGGTCGGCGCCACCGTCGTGCGCGCCTACGCCGTCGAGGCGCGCACGCAGCGGCGCATCGACGAGGCCGTAGCCGCACACCAGCGGGCCAGCACGCGTGCCCAGGGACTCACGGCGTTCTCCTTCTCGCTCGGCGGAGTGTCGGCAGGGCTGGCCAACGCCGGAGTCCTGATCGTGGGGATCTGGCTGGGGCTCGCCGGTGAGATCACCGCCGGGCGCGTTCTCGCCTTCGCGTTCCTGGTCTCCCTCTTCGTCGGCCCGGTGCAGATGGGCACTCAGATCCTCACCGACGCACAGAGCGCCCTGGCCGGCTGGCGCCGGGTCATCGGCATCCTCGACACCCCCGCCGACCTGGTCGACCCGGGGTCCGAGGCCCGCTCGCTTCCGCGCGGGCCGATCGAGGTGGCGTTCGAGGGCGTCGACTTCGCCTATCCCGAGGGGCCGCTGGTCCTGCAGGACCTCACCGAGTACGTCGCCGCCGGCACCCGCGTCGCGATCGTGGGCGAGACGGGGTCGGGCAAGTCCACCCTGGCCAAGCTGCTGACCCGGCTGATGGACCCGACCTCGGGCGCGGTCCTGCTCGACGGGATCGACGTGCGCCGGATCGCTGCTGACTCCCTGCGCCGCAGCGTGGTCCTGGTCCCGCAGGAGGGCTTCCTGTTCGACGACACGCTGGCGGCCAACGTGCGCTACGCCCGGCTCGAGGCGACCGACGACGAGATCCTCGCCGCTGCGGACGAGCTCGCCCTCGGGGACTGGTTGGCCGGCCTGCCGCGCGGTCTCCAGACCAGGGTGGGTCAGCGCGGAGAGTCGTTGTCGGCGGGTGAGCGGCAGCTGGTGGCACTGCTGCGGGCCCACCTGGCCGACCCCGATCTGCTGGTGCTCGACGAGGCGACGAGCGCGGTCGACCCGGCGCTCGAGATGCGCATCAACCGCGCCCTCGATCGGCTGATGAGCGGCCGCACGTCGGTGACGATCGCACATCGGCTCAGCACCGCGGAGAACGCCGACGAGGTATTGGTCGTCGACGGGGGGCGGGTCGTGCAGCGCGGGCCCCACCAGGAGCTGGTCGCCGTCCCGGGCGTGTACGCCGGGCTGCACGCCTCGTGGGCAGCGCAGCAGGGCTCCACCACGGTCGGGCGATAATGGCGCCTGTGAGCGCACTGGACGCGGCCGTGGCCGCACGGCTGACCCGCACGGCCGACGGGCTGGTGCCCGCAGTCGTGCAGCAGTTCGACACCGGCGAGGTCCTGATGCTCGGCTGGATGGACGACGAGGCCCTCGCCCGCACGCTGGCGGGCGGACGCGTCACCTACTGGAGCCGCTCCCGCCGGGAGTACTGGCGCAAGGGCGACACCTCAGGCCATCGGCAGTGGGTCAAGGAGGTCCGGCTCGACTGCGACGGCGACACCGTGCTGGTGCGCGTCGACCAGGAGGGTCCGGCCTGCCACACCGGCGAGCGCACCTGCTTCGACGCCGACGTGCTGCTCCCCGATGGCTGAGCGGGACCGGCGGCCGATGTTCGCCCCGGTCGTCGGGGTCGGGCTGGCCGGGGCGGGGCTGCTCGCCGTCGCCGGGGGCCGCGCCTGGATGACTCCGAGCGTCCCGGACACCCTGCCGGGGGAGTGGAGCATCGCCTGGGACAGCACCGCGCCCCTGGCCTCGGCGCTCGGACTGGTGCTGCTGGCTGCCTGGGGCGTGCTGCTGGTCACCCGTGGAGCGGTGCGACGCGGCATCGCCCTGGTCGCCGTCGTAGCGGCCGGGGCGGCCGTGGTTGTCGTGGTCGGCGGCTGGTGGTGGGTGCCGGGCCACCTCGCTGACCAGCTGGAGCGACTGGGGATCGCCTCGGACCGTCTCGAGACCTCCCCGACCGCGTGGTACGCCGCAGCCGCCCTCGCCGCGATCGCGAGTGCGATGACGTCCGTCCTCGCGTTCCGCTGGGTGTCGGCCTGGCCCGAGATGGGCAGCAGGTACGACGCCCCCGGGGCCACGGCATCACCGGCCGCCGAGGACGCGTCCCAGCTCGACCTGTGGCGCGCCATGGACGAGGGGCACGACCCCACTACGCCCGGGCGTGAATAGACTGTCGGCAGCCCGCGCCGGCACGAGCACAGGAGTGACTGCATGACCGCACATCACGGCAACACCCCCGCAGCCTGGACCGCCGTGGCGGTCGCCATGCTCGGCTTCACCGTCGGTGGCATCGCGCTCATGCTGCAGCCGGTGAGCATGCCGATGTTCTGGGTGGGCGCCGCGCTGGCCGTGGTGGCGCTCCCGGTCTTCGCCGTGATGTCCAGGATGGGCCTGAACTCCTGACCATGGCCCTGCTCGCGACCGCGCCCGCCGGGACCCAGAGGTCCCGCTGGCAGCGGGTGCGCACGCCGCTGGCCACCGTGGGTGGCCTCGCCCTGGCGACGGTGGCCCTGCATCTGCGCGACCCCCACGTCCAGGGCAGCTGGGGGATCTGCCCCTCACGCCTGCTCTTCGGGCTGGACTGCCCTGGCTGCGGCGGCCTGCGAGCCGTGAACGACCTGGGGCAGGGTGACCTGATGGCGGCGGCCTCGAGCAACCTGCTCTTCGTGGTGTCCGTGCCGCTCATCGTCGCCGCCCTCGGCTGGTGGCTGGTGGCGGCGTGGCGAAGGGGCCGACGTGCCCCAGCGTGGCTGCAGAGCCAGGCCGTGCTCTGGGCCTTCGTCGCGGTCACGACGGTGTTCACGGTGGCCCGCAACCTGCCGGCAGGCGCCTGGCTCGGCTCGACCCCGCTCAACTGATCCCGCTCGGTTTCCTCGGCCCCAGTGGCCGGCGGTCAGTTGACGGTGAAGATCCCGCTGGTGAACGCGACGATCGTCAGGAGGCTCAGGACGGTGCCGATGATGCCCAGGATGAACCCGGCCTTCGCCATGCCCGCGCCCTGTTGACCGGTCCGGGCGATCTCGATCTCGGCCTGACGACCCAGGACGATGGCGACGGGACCGGTGAGGATCCCGCAGCAGATCAGGCTCACGACCCCCAGGATCAGCGACCAGAGGGCCTTGCTGTTGCTTCCCGCCGGAGGTGGCATGCCGCCCTGGGGTTGCCCGTAGCCCTCGGGTGGCGGGGGAGGTGCCGAATAGCTCATGGTCTCGCTTCCCGTTGTCGTCCGCAGGGCGAGCGCTGTCGGCGCCCGCCCCTTGCTTGCCCGGGAGGCTACACAAACCCGGACGGCGCCGTGGACGCCGGACCGAGGGCCGGGTCACCCGCGCCGCCGTTGGGTCGCGCGTGAGAGGCTTGGCCCGCACTCGTCCCGCACGTCCTCCGGAGGTTCCGTGTCCGTCCTCGACGACATCGTCGCCGGCGTACGCCTCGACCTCGCCGGCCGGCAGGCCGCCGCCCCCGAGTCCGACCTGCGTGCGGCGCTCGCCGATGTGGACCCGCCCCGCGACCCGATGCCGTCGCTGCGTTCCGCGGGCTCCAGCGTGGTCGCGGAGGTCAAGCGGCGCAGCCCGAGCAAGGGCGACCTGGCCGACATCGCCGACCCCGCGGCGCTGGCCGTGTCGTACGCCGAGGGCGGTGCTGCCGCCATCAGTGTGCTCACCGAGCAGCGGCGTTTCGGCGGCCATCTCGACGACCTGCGGGCGGTGCGTGCGGCGGTTGAGACCCCCCTGCTGCGCAAGGACTTCGTGGTGACCCGTTACCAGGTCACTGAGGCGCGCGCGGCGGGTGCCGACCTCGTGCTGCTGATCGTTGCGGCCCTCGACGACGACGCGTTGCTTCGGTTGTTCGACGCCGCGCGCGAGCTGGGGATGCGGGCTCTCGTGGAGGCACACGACGAGGCCGAGACCGAGCGCGCGGTCGCCTTGGGCGCCGAGCTGATCGGGATCAACGCCCGCAACCTGAAGACGCTGCAGGTCGACCCGAACACGTTCGGCCGGCTGGCTCCTCTCGTCCCCGAGGATCGCGTCCTGGTGGCCGAGTCGGGCATCACCGGTCCGAGCGATGTGGCGCGCTTCGTCGCCGAGGGTGCGCGCGCCGTGCTGGTCGGTGAGGCGCTCGTCAAGGACGGCGACCCGACCGCTGCGGTGCGAGCGATGACGGGACTACGACCATGACCGCCGAGCGCTACGGCGCCGACGCCCGAGGCTACTTCGGCGACTTCGGTGGCCGGTTCATGCCCGAGGCACTCGTGGCGGCGCTCGACGAGCTCACCTCCGCCTGGCAGGAGGCGATGGCCGACCCGACGTTCCTCGCCGATTTCGACGCCATCCTGCGTGAGTACGCCGGCACCCCGAGCCTCTTGTACGACGCCCGCCGGCTCTCCGAGGTGGCCGGTGCTCGCATCCTGCTCAAGCGGGAGGACCTCAACCACACCGGCGCCCACAAGATCCGCAACGTGCTCGGGCAGGCGTTGCTCACCCGACGCATGGGCAAGGCCCGGGTGATCGCCGAGACCGGAGCCGGTCAGCACGGTGTGGCCAGCGCCACCGCGGCGGCGTACTTCGGGCTGGACTGCACGGTCTACATGGGCAGCGTCGACACGCGTCGCCAGGCGCTCAACGTCGCCAGGATGGAGCTGCTGGGCGCCAAGGTCGTGCCGGTGGACTCCGGCAGCGCCACGCTCAAGGACGCGATCAACGAGGCGTTGCGCGACTGGGTGGCCAGCGTCGACTACACGGCCTACCTCTTCGGCACGGCCGCGGGGCCACACCCGTTCCCTACGATGGTGCGGGACTTCACCCGCGGCATCGGCGACGAGGCCCGCCAGCAGTGCCTCGACCTCACCGGCCGTCTGCCCGATGCGATCGCCGCGTGCGTGGGAGGAGGCTCGAACGCGATCGGCCTCTTCACGGCGTTCCTCGACGACGACGTCGCGATCTACGGCTACGAGCCTGGGGGAGACGGCGTCGACACCGGGCGGCATGCGGCCACCATCCACGCGGGTGAGCGCGGTGTGCTCCACGGTGCCCGCACGTTCGTGCTCCAGGACGAGGACGGTCAGACCGTCGAGTCGCACTCGATCTCCGCCGGGCTCGACTATCCCGGCGTGGGCCCGCAGCATGCCCATCTGGCGACCATCGGCCGCGCGACCTACGAGCCGGTGACGGACGCGGAGGCGATGGAGGCGATGGCTCTCCTCAGTCGCACCGAGGGCATCATCCCGGCGATCGAGTCGGCCCACGCGGTCGCCGGCGCCCTGCGGCTGGCCCGGGACCTCACGCCGGACCAGGTGATCCTGGTGAACCTGTCTGGTCGTGGTGACAAGGACATGGGGACGGCGATCGAGTGGTTCGGCCTCGACAGCTCCACCGACGGATCGACCCCGACATGAGTGTGGCGCGTGCCTTCGCCGCCGCCCGGGCCGAGGACCGGGCGGCCCTGATCGGCTACCTACCCGCAGGCTTCCCTGACGTGCCCGGAGGGATCGCGGCGCTGACAGTGCTGGTCGAGTCCGGGTGCGACGTGATCGAGGTCGGGCTGCCCTACAGCGACCCGGTGATGGATGGACCGACGATCCAGGCCGCCGCCCAGCAGGCGCTCGAGGCCGGGACGCGCACCGTCGACGTGCTGCGCACCGTCGAGGCGGTCGCGGCCACGGGCGTGCCGACGGTGGTGATGACGTACTGGAACCCCGTCGAGCGGTACGGCGTCGAACGCTTCGCGGCCGACCTGGCCTCCGCCGGAGGTGCGGGGCTGATCACCCCCGACCTGACGCCCGACAGCGGCGCCGAATGGATCTCGTCGGCTGACGCCCATGACCTGGACAAGATCTTCCTGGTGGCGCCGTCGTCCACCGACGAGAGGGTTGCGATGACGACCGCTGCCTGCCGCGGCTTCGTCTACGCGACCGCCGTGATGGGCGTGACCGGAGCCCGGGAGGCCACGAGCGACCTCGCCCAGCCCCTGGTGGCCCGCACGCGCAAGGTCACCGATCTGCCCGTCGGGGTCGGCCTCGGGGTCGGCACCGGAGCGCAGGCAGCGGCGGTGGCGGCCTACGCCGACGGCGTCATCGTGGGCTCGGCGCTGGTGCGGGTGCTCCTGGATCACGCGAGCGACCCCGCAGCCGGACGACGCCGGCTGGCCGACCTGGTCGAGGAGCTGGCGGCGGGTGTGAGAGGTGCGTAGGGCCTCCGCCCTGCTGCTCGGTGCTCTCGTGCTCGGTTCGGGAATGCTCGCCGGCTGCGCGACCGGACCCGAGCCTGTTGCCACCATCACCGACACCGACGACGACGGCATGCACGGCGCCGTGCTCGCCGACCAGTACGCCGTTCCCGACGTCACTCTCACCGACACCTCAGGGGAGCCGTACTCGCTCGCCGCGTCGACGGACAAGCCGCTGACGCTGGTGTTCTTCGGCTACACCCATTGCCCGGACATCTGCCAGATGGTCATGGCCAACCTGGCCTCGGCGAAGACGCGGCTCGACCCGAGCTTGCAGGACCAGGTCGATGTGGTCTTCGTGACCACCGATCCGGCGCGCGACGACACGGCGGTCATCCGGGCCTATCTCGACCGGTTCGACCCCACCTTCATCGGGTTGACCGGACCCCTGCAGAGGATCGTCGACCTCGGTGACGATCTCGGGGTGTTCATCGAGCGTGGGCGCAAGCTTCCCGGCGGCGGCTACGAGGTGGACCATGGCACCCCGGTCATCGCGGTCGACGCCCAGGACCGAAGCCCGATCGTGTGGACCCAAGGCACCTCTGCCGCCGACCTGGCCGAGGATGTCACCGTGCTGCTGACCAAGGACGACTCATGATCCCGCTGACGATCCCCAGCCCCGCCGAAGGTGTCTGGCATCTCGGACCGCTGCCGATCCGGGGCTACGCCCTGTGCATCATCGCCGGCATCGTGGCCGCCGTCTGGATCGGTGAGCGACGGTGGGTGGCGCGCGGTGGCCGAGCCGGTGAGGTCAGCGACCTGGCTCTCTGGGCGGTGCCCTTCGGCCTGGTGGGCGGCCGGCTCTACCACGTGATGACGGACTGGAAGCCGTACTTCGGTGAGGGTGGCGACCCCTGGGCGGCGCTGTACGTGTGGCGCGGTGGCCTGGGCATCTGGGGGGCGATCGCGCTGGGTGCCGTGGGTGTGATCATCGGTGCGCGCCGCGCCGGGATCAAGATCCCGCCGATGCTGGACGCGCTGGCCCCAGGGGTGCTGGTCGCCCAGGCGATGGGTCGCTGGGGCAACTGGTTCAACCAGGAGCTCTTCGGCCGGCCCACCGACCTGCCCTGGGGCCTCGAGATCGATGCCGCGCACCGTCCCGACGGCTACGCCGACCAGGCCACCTTCCACCCGACGTTCCTGTACGAGTGCCTGTGGAACCTCGGCGCGTTCGGGTTCCTGATCTGGGCCGACCGGAGGTTCCGGCTCGGTCACGGCCGGGTACTGGCGCTCTACGTGATGACCTACACGGCGGGCCGCGGGTGGATCGAGTATCTCCGCATCGATCCCGTGCAGATGAATGACGTGTTCGGGCTGCGCCTCAACGTCTGGACCTCGATGGTGCTCTTCATCGCCTCGGCGGCGTACTTCGTCTGGGCGGGCCGGCACCGCCCCGGCCGCGAGGCCTCGGTGTACGTCGACGGGTCGGGGCACGAAGAGCTGGCGGAGGACCGGCCCGAAGACCGGCCCGAAGAGCCTGGGGTGCCGGAAACGACACCCGCGGAGGCCGACGGAGCCGAGGAGTAGGCCGGTGCGAGCAGGGCCGCGGTGGCTGTCTCACGCGCGGCGTGCGTGGGTGAATCAGGCTCGGCGCCGGTGATAGCCTGAGCGCTCCGCGAGGGCCAATGTCGTCCCCTGCCCGCTTGACCTGTGCCGTTCCGCAGACCGACGACGGGAGAGTGCTGGTGCACCCTCAGGACGCATTCCCGCCGCCCGCACCCGTGGCAGCGACCGAACCACGGGCTGGATTCCCGGCCGGCTCAGCGGCTCCGCCCGCACACTGGGCGGGACCACAGCCGCAGGGGCTCTACGATCCCCGCCACGAGCACGACTCGTGCGGCGTGGCGTTCGTGGCCACGCTCACCGGCGTCCCCAGCCACACGATCATCGCCCAGGCGCTCACGGCGCTGCGCAACCTCGACCACCGCGGCGCCGCCGGCGCCGAGGTGAACTCCGGCGACGGCGCCGGAATCCTGATGCAGGTCCCCGACGAGTTCCTGCGAGCAGTCGTCGACTTCGAGCTGCCCCCGCAGCACTCCTACGCGGTGGGGCTGGCCTTCCTGCCCGGTGACGACGAGCAGGTCGCCAAGACCAGGCGGCGCATCGAGGAGCTGGCGACCGAGGAGAGCCTCGACGTCCTGGGCTGGCGCGACGTCCCGATCGACCCGGCGATGCTGGGCGACACCGCTCGCTCGGTGATGCCTACCTTCAGTCAGCTGTTCGTGGCCGGAGCCGGTGCCCGGGTGTCGGGGATGGCTCTGGAACGTCGCGCCTTCTGCCTGCGCAAGCGGGCCGAGCACGAGACGGACGTCTACTTCCCGTCGCTGTCGGGCCGGACCCTCGGATACAAGGGGATGCTGACCACCGACCAGCTCGACCGGTTCTTCCCCGACCTGACCGACGACCGGATCGCCTCGGCCGTCGCCGTCGTCCACTCCCGCTTCTCGACGAACACCTTCCCGAGCTGGCCGCTGGCCCACCCGTTCCGGTTCATCGCCCACAACGGAGAGATCAACACCGTCATGGGCAACCGCAACTGGATGCGGGCGCGGGAGGCGCTGCTGGCCTCGGACCTGATCCCGGGCGACCTCGAGCGCCTCTACCCGATCTGCACCCCCGGGGCATCGGACTCGGCGTCCTTCGACGAGGTGCTGGAGCTGCTCCACATCGGCGGTCGCTCGTTGCCGCATTCGGTGCTGATGATGATCCCGGAGGCCTGGGAGAACCACACCGAGATGGACCAGGCACGGCGCGCGTTCTACGCCTTCCACACCTCGCTGATGGAGCCGTGGGACGGCCCGGCGTGCGTTGTCTTCACCGATGGTTCGCAGATCGGGGCGGTGCTCGACCGCAACGGGCTGCGACCCTCGCGCTACTGGGTCACCGACGACGGGCTCGTCGTCCTGGCCTCGGAGGTCGGCGTGCTCGACCTCGACCCGGCGAGGATCGTCCGCAAGGGCAGGCTCCAGCCGGGCCGGATGTTCCTCGTCGACACCGACGAGCACCGGATCATCGAGGACGAGGAGATCAAGGCCGAGCTCGCCGCGGAGCACCCCTACGACGAGTGGCTGCACGCCGGCCTGATCCATCTCGACGACATTCCCGAGCGCGAGCACGTGATCCACACCCACGCCTCGGTCACGCGCCGTCAGCAGGTCTTCGGCTACACCGAGGAGGAGCTGCGCGTGCTGCTCACGCCGATGGCGAGCAACGCGGCCGAGCCCATCGGGTCCATGGGCACCGACACCCCGATCGCCGCGCTGTCGGACAAGCCGAGGCTGCTGTTCGACTACTTCAGCCAGTTGTTCGCGCAGGTGACCAACCCGCCGCTGGATGCCATCCGCGAGGAGCTGGTGACCTCGCTCTACGGGTCGATCGGCCCTGAGGCCAACCTGCTGGAGCCCACCCCGGCATCCTGCCGCCAGGTCGTGCTGCCGTTCCCGGTGATCTCCAACGACGACCTGACCAAGATCCGGCACATCAACCGCGACGGGGACATGCCGGGCTTCATCACCCACGTCTCCCGGGGGCTCTACGACGTCGAGGGGGGCGGCGCCGCGCTGGCCGCCCGCATCGACGAGGTGTGCCGCGAGGTCTCGGACGCGATCGCCGGCGGGGCTCGGATCATCGTGCTCTCCGACCGCCACTCGACCGCCGAGCTCGCCCCGATCCCGTCGTTGCTGCTCACCGGAGCCGTGCACCACCACCTGGTTCGCGAGAAGACCAGGACCCAGGTGGGGCTGCTGGTCGAGGCCGGTGACGTTCGTGAGGTCCACCATGTGGCGCTGCTCATCGGGTACGGCGCCGCGGCCGTCAACCCCTACCTCGCCATGGAGTCGGTCGAGGACCTCGCCCGCGATGGGTACTACGTCAAGGCCGAGCCCGAGGTCGCGGTCAAGAACCTGGTGAGGGCGCTGGGCAAGGGCGTCCTCAAGGTGATGTCGAAGATGGGCGTCTCCACCGTGGCGTCATACACCGGAGCGCAGATCTTCGAGGCCGTGGGCCTCTCCCAGAGCCTGGTGGACCGCTACTTCACCGGCACCACCTCGAAGCTGGGCGGCGTCGAGCTGGACACGATCGCGCAGGAGGTGGCCCTCCGCCACGCGTCGGCCTACCCCCGCGGCGGCATCCTGCCGGCGCACCGGGAGCTGGCCATCGGTGGGGAGTACCAATGGCGCCGCGAGGGTGAGCCACACCTGTTCGACCCCGATACGGTCTTCCGCCTTCAACACTCCACGCGTTCGGGACGCTACGACGTCTTCAAGCAGTACACCTCCCGCATCGACGAGCAGTCCGAGCGGCTGATGACACTGCGTGGGCTGTTCCGCTTCCGGACCGCTGAGGACGAGGGCGGGCGTACCCCGATCCCCCTCGAGGAGGTCGAACCGGTCTCGGCCATCGTCCGACGGTTCTCCACCGGGGCGATGTCCTACGGGTCGATCAGCAAGGAAGCCCACGAGACGCTCGCGATCGCGATGAACCGGATCGGGGCCAAGTCCAACACGGGCGAGGGCGGCGAGGACGCCGACCGTCTGCACGACCCCGAGCGACGCTCGGCCATCAAGCAGGTCGCCTCCGGCCGTTTCGGAGTGACGGCGGAGTACCTCACGAACTCCGACGACATCCAGATCAAGATGGCGCAGGGCGCCAAGCCCGGCGAGGGCGGGCAGCTGCCCGGGCACAAGGTCTACCCGTGGGTGGCCAAGACCCGGCACTCCACTCCGGGGGTCGGTCTGATCAGCCCGCCGCCCCACCACGACATCTACTCGATCGAGGATCTGGCCCAGCTGATCCACGATCTGAAGAACGCCAACCCGTCGGCTCGCGTCCACGTGAAGCTGGTCTCGGAGGTCGGCGTCGGCACGGTCGCTGCGGGCGTCTCCAAGGCACACGCCGACGTCGTGCTGATCTCGGGTCACGACGGTGGCACCGGAGCGTCTCCGCTCACCTCGCTCAAACATGCCGGCGGCCCGTGGGAGCTCGGGCTGGCCGAGACCCAGCAGACGCTGCTGCTCAACGGGCTCCGCGACCGGATCGTGGTCCAGACCGACGGCCAGCTCAAGACCGGTCGCGACGTGGTCATCGCCGCGCTGCTCGGCGCCGAGGAGTTCGGTTTCGCCACGGCCCCGCTGGTCGTCTCCGGCTGCATCATGATGCGGGTCTGCCACCTCGACACCTGCCCAGTGGGTGTGGCGACGCAGAACCCCGTGCTGCGTGAGCGCTTCAACGGCAAGCCGGAGTTCGTGGTGAACTTCTTCGAGTTCATCGCGGAGGAGGTCCGGGAGCTGCTCGCCGAGCTGGGCTTCCGCACGCTCGAGGAGGCCATCGGTCGGGTCGACGTCCTCGACGTCGCACGTGCGCTCGACCACTGGAAGGCCTCGGGTCTCGACCTCGCGCCCGTCCTGCACCGGCCGGAGCTGCACGGCGCCTTCGCCGGACAGACCCGGTTCCGCACCCGAGAGCAGGACCACGGGCTCGACAAGGCGCTGGACAACAAGCTGATCCTGCTCGCGGAGCCTGCGCTGGAGCGAGGAGAGCCGGTCCGGATCGAGCTCCCGGTGCGCAACGTCAACCGGACGGTGGGCACCATGCTCGGCCACGAGGTGGCCAAGCGCTACCGCGCCGAGGGACTGCCGGACGACACGATCGACGTGACCTTCCGCGGCTCCGCGGGCCAGTCCTTCGGTGCGTTCGTCCCGCGCGGGATGACCTTGCGGCTGGAGGGCGACGCCAACGACTACGTCGGCAAGGGGCTCTCGGGCGGCCGGATCATCGTCCGGCCGGACCTGGCGGCCGGCTTCGACGCCAGCCAGCAGATCGTCGCCGGCAACGTCATCGCGTACGGCGCCACGGGCGGCGAGATCTTCCTGCGGGGCCAGGTCGGGGAGCGGTTCTGCGTCAGGAACTCCGGTGCCACCGCCGTCGTCGAGGGAGTCGGTGACCACGGCTGCGAGTACATGACCGGTGGCCGCGTGGCCATCCTCGGACCCACGGGACGCAACTTCGCGGCGGGCATGTCCGGGGGCTACGCCTTCGTCCTGGACCTGATGGACGGTCGGGTCAACCACGAGATGGTCGAGCTCGGCCCGCTCGATGACGAGCGGTCAGCCGAGCTGCGCGAGCTGGTGGGCCGGCACCACCGCGAGACCGGGTCCCAGGTCGCCGAGGCACTGCTGACCGACTGGCCCAGCACGGTGGCGCGGTTCACGCTGGTGATGCCGACCGACTACCGGCGGGTGATGGAGGCGCGGGCGGCGGCACTGGCCGAGGGCCTCGACGAGGACCAGGCTGCCGGACGCATCATGGAGGTGCTTCATGGCTGAGCGCACTCCGGGCACCGACCTGGAAGGAGCCGGCAATGGCTGATCCCAAGGGATTCCTCAAGAACGGCCGGGAGGTGGCCCCGCGACGGCCCGTGGACGAACGGGTCCACGACTGGAACGAGGTCTACCCCGACGGAGTCGGCCGGGCGCTCCTGCCCATCATCGGCCCCCAGTCGGGACGCTGCATGGACTGCGGCATCCCGTTCTGCCACCAGGGGTGCCCCTTGGGCAACCTGATCCCGGAGTGGAACGACCTGGTCTGGCGTGAGGACTGGGAAGGTGCGATCGAGCGCCTCCACGCGACCAACAACTTCCCGGAGTTCACCGGCCGACTGTGCCCGGCGCCCTGCGAGACGTCGTGCGTGCTCGGCATCAACCAGGACCCGGTCACCATCAAGAACGTCGAGGTCGCGATCATCGATCGCGCCTGGGAATCGGGTCTGGTGCGCCCCCAGCCGCCGGAGTGGCTGTCGGGCAGGACGATCGCCGTGGTCGGCTCCGGGCCGGCAGGGCTCGCCGCCGCCCAGCAGCTGACCCGGGCCGGACACACGGTCGCCGTCTACGAGCGTGCCGACAAGCCCGGGGGGTTGCTGCGCTACGGGATCCCCGAGTTCAAGATGGAGAAGAAGCACCTCGACCGCCGGCTGGACCAGATGCGCCGCGAGGGGACCGTGTTCCGCTCCGGGGTGAGCGTCGGTGACGGTGAGCTGACGGGCGAGCGGATCCGGGAGCGGTATGACGCCGTGGTCCTGGCGATGGGTGCGACCGCCCCGCGCGACCTGCCGGTACCGGGTCGCGAGCTCGGCGGCATCCTGCAGGCGATGGAGTTCCTGCCGCCCTCCAACCGCGCGTCACGGGGCGAGGCGGTGGCCGACCAGGTCACTGCGGACGGCAAGCACGTCGTGATCATCGGGGGCGGCGACACGGGCGCCGACTGCCTCGGCACCTCCCTGCGCCAGGGAGCAGCCTCGGTGACCCAGCTCGAGATCCTGCCGCGGCCCACCGAGGAGCGCCCGGCCGGCCAGCCGTGGCCGACCTACCCCATGACCTTCCGCGTCTCCTCGGCCCACGAGGAAGGCGGCGAGCGCGTCTACGCCGTGTCCACCCAGGAGTTCCTGGGTGATCAGGCCGGTCAGGTGCGATCGCTGCGCCTGGTCGACGTGCGGTTCGAGGACGGCCGGTTCGTCGAGGTCGAGGGCACCGAACGGGAGATCCCCGCGGAGCTGGTGCTGCTCGCCATGGGCTTCGTCGGCCCCGAGCGTCCTGGTGTCGTGGAGCAGCTCGGCGTGGAGCTGGATGCGCGGGGCAACGTCGCACGCGACGACCACTACGCCAGCTCGGTGGACGGCGTGTTCGTGGCCGGGGACGCCGGGCGCGGACAGTCGTTGATCGTGTGGGCGATCGCCGAGGGACGGGCCGCCGCGGCCGCCGTCGACACCTACCTGACCGGAAGCACCGCCCTGCCCGCCCCCATCCCGCCGACCGCCCGACCCCTCACCGTCTGACGCCGAGGCGTCACATCTGGGGGCCGAGGGGTCACAACCGGCCGGTGAGGCGTCACATCTGGGGGCCGAGGGGTCACAACCGGCCCGTGAGGGGTCACATCTGGCGGCCTCGACACATTGTTGGAACGATCGAAATATCGCTAGGTTGGAGCCCGTGCGTAGAGCCAAAATCGTCTGTACCCTCGGCCCCGCCGTGAACTCGCCCGAGCAGATCGAGGCGCTCGTCTCGGCCGGCATGGATGTGGCCCGGCTGAACATGAGCCACGGTGAGTACGCCGACCACGAGCGCAGCTACCGGATGGTCCGCAAGGCGGCCGACCAAGCCGGCCGCGGGGTCGGGATCTTCGCGGACCTCCAGGGGCCCAAGATCCGCCTCGAGCGGTTCAGCGACGGCCCGGTCAGGCTCGTCGACGGCCAGTCCTGGACCATCACGACCCGGGACGTGCCGGGCGATGCCACCGCGTGCGGGACGACGTACAAGGGGCTCCCCGGCGACGTCGGGCCGGGCGACCCGATTCTGATCGACGACGGCAAGGTGCGTCTGGAGGTCACCGCGGTCGACGGCCCGGACGTCCACACCCGCGTGGTGGTCGGCGGCAAGGTCAGCGACAACAAGGGGATCAACCTGCCCGGCGTGGCGGTCTCGGTCCCGGCCCTGTCCGACAAGGACGAGGCGGACCTGCGCTGGGCGCTGTCCCTGTGCGTCGACTTCGTGGCCCTCAGCTTCGTCCGCAGCCCCTCGGACGCCGCCGACGTACGACGCGTGATGGACGACGTCGGTGTGCACGTGCCGATCATCGCCAAGATCGAGAAGCCGCAGGCCCTCGAGGCGATCGAAGGCATCATCGACGCCTTCGACGGCATCATGGTCGCTCGCGGTGACCTGGGCGTCGAGTGCCCGCTGGAGGACGTCCCCGTCCACCAGAAGCTGCTGATCGATCGGGCCCGCGCCAAGGCCAAACCCGTGATCGTGGCTACCCAGATGCTCGAGTCGATGATCACCGCGCCGGCTCCGACCCGGGCCGAGGCCTCCGACGTCGCCAACGCCGTCCTGGACGGCGCCGACGCGGTCATGCTGTCGGGTGAGACGAGCGTGGGGGAGTACCCCGTCGTCGCCGTGGAGACGATGTCCCGGATCATCCGGTCGACCGAGGAGCACGGCCTGGAGCACATGGCGGCGATCACCTGGGAGCCCGTCACCACCGGCGGCGTGATTGCCAAGGCCGCCGCGGAGGTCGCCGCCGCGGTGGGAGCGCACTACCTCGTGGCCTTCACCGCGACCGGAGACTCCGCGCGGCGGCTGGCGCGCTATCGCGGCGCGATCCCGATCGTCGCGTTCACCACCAAGTCGAGCACTCGGTCGCAGCTGGCGATGACCTGGGGCGTTGAGACGTTCAAGACCGACGACGTGGAGCACACCGACGAGATGGTCCGTCAGGTCGATGAGGCGCTGCTGGAGATCGGACGGCTCCAGCAGGGTGACCGGGTCGTGATCATCGCCGGGTCGCCGCCCGGCATCCCGGGCTCCACGAACGCGCTGCGGATCCACCGGATGGGCGACGCCATCAACGAGGTGGCACCGGCGTACCGCCGGGCGGCGCAGCTCGGATGATTCAGGGGTACCCCGGGTGGGACTCGAACCCACACTGGATGGTGTTTGAGACCATTGCCTCTGCCGTTGGGCTACCGGGGCGGGCAGGCACACGCTACCGGACCGCTAGCCTGTCGACGTGACCGATACTGCCGCGCGCCGCGTCGTCATCGCCGAGGACGAAGCCCTGATCCGGATGGATCTCGCCGAGATGCTCTCCGGCGAGGGGTACGACGTCGTGGGCCAGGCTGCGGACGGCGCGGAGGCGGTCCGGCTGGCTGAGGAGCTGGACCCCGATCTCGTCGTGCTCGACGTGAAGATGCCGATCCTCGACGGGATCTCGGCCGCCGAGCGGATCGCCGAGCAGCGGATCGCGCCGGTGGTGATCCTCACGGCGTTCTCGCAACGGGATCTGGTCGAGCGCGCCCGCGATGCCGGCGCGATGGCCTACGTCGTCAAGCCGTTCTCGAGCCAGGACCTGGTGCCCGCGATCGAGATGGCGATGAGTCGCTTCGGTGAGATCTCGACCCTCGAGGGCGAGGTTGCGGACCTGACCGAGCGTCTGGAGACCCGCAAGGCCGTCGACCGGGCCAAGGCGGTGCTCGAAGAACGCCTCGGGCTCAGCGAGCCCGACGCGTTCCGCTGGATCCAGAAGACGGCGATGGATCTGCGGCTGTCGATGCGGCAGGTGGCCGACGGCGTCATCACTCATGGGCCCGAGTAGACCCGTTCTCGTGGTTTCAGATCCGGTATCGGCTTGGTCACAACTTGGCAACGAGGGCCCCCCGGGTGAAGGAATCACAGCGAAGGGCGCTAACTTCGTGCTAGCCGGTGACAGCCTTGTCATCGGGATTCAGCCATGAGTGAGAACCGGAGGCTTCATGAAGCGCCCCATCAAACTTGCGCGTATCGGTGCTGTCGCACTGGCCGGCGCGCTAGCTCTCAGCAGTTGCGGATCGGGCTCGGACGATTCCAGCGCCAGCGCGTCGGACAGCGCCTCGAGCGACTCGTCAGCCCCTGCCGGAACCGGAGACGGCGAACTCGTCGTCGGCACCCTGCTTCCGCAGACCGGAGACCTGGCGTTCCTCGGTCCCCCGGAGTTCGCCGGTGTGGATGTCGCGGTCAACGAGATCAACGACGCAGGTGGCGTTCTCGGAAAGCCTGTCGTCAAGCAGGACAGCGACTCAGGTGACGGCACGCCCGACATCGCCGGCAGCTCGGTCGACAAGCTGCTGAACGCGGGCGCCGACGCCATCATCGGCGCGGCCTCGTCGTCGGTCTCGCTCAGCGTGATCGACAAGATCACCGGAGCCGGCGTCGTCCAGTTCTCGCCGGCGAACACCTCGCCGGAGCTGGACACCCACCCCGACAACAACCTGTACTTCCGGACCTCACCGTCCGACGTGCTCCAGGGTGAGGTGCTCGGCAACCTGTTGATCGAGGACGGCTACAAGAACGTCGCGATCATGGCGCGTCAGGACTCCTACGGTGAGGGTCTGGCCAGCCGCGTCGAGGAGGTCGTCACGGCCAAGGGCGGCAAGGTGGCGACGAAGCAGCTGTACGCCGCCGACGCGCAGAACTTCACGGCCGAGGTCAACAAGGTGGCGGCATCGAAGCCCGACGCCGTCGTGCTGATCGCCTTCGACGAGACCAAGAAGATCGTCCCGGCGCTGATCGCGAAGAACGTGGGTCCGCAGGACCTGCAGACGTACTTCGTGGACGGCAACACCGCGGACTACTCCAAGGACTTCAAGAAGGGCACCCTGACGGGCGTGAAGGCCACCTTCCCGACCCCGCCGGAGCTCGACCCCGGCTTCCAGGACCGGATGCTCGCCGTTGACCCCAAGCTGGAGGACTTCACCTATGGTCCCCAGTCCTACGACGCGATGATCATGATCGCGCTGGCGGCTGAGGCCGCCGGCGACGACTCCGGTGTGTCGATCGGCTCCAAGCTGATCGAGATCTCTGAAGGCGGCACCGAGTGCTCCGACTTCGCGAGCTGCCAGGAGCTGATCGCGAACGGTGAGGACATCGACTACAACGGTCAGTCGGGTCCCTGTGACCTGAACTCCGTCGGGTCGGTGCTCAAGGCCACGATCGGCATCCAGCAGTACGCAGCCGACAACACCTACAAGCAGGTCGACACGGTGTCCGGCGTCCTGCCGTGACCTGAGACCTGACGTACTACAACGAAGCCCCGGCCGCATCGGCCGGGGCTTCGTTGTCGGTGTGGTGGGGGATCGTGGCGCGCTCGGTGCTCCTACGTGGGCTCAGGTCTTGTTCTGCTTGGCCAGCGTGCCCAGGTAGAGCTCGATGACCTTGGGGTCGTTGGCGAGCTCCTCGCCGGTGCCGGTGTAGGCGTTGCGCCCCTGGTCCAGCACGTAGGCGCGGTCGCAGATCTGCAGGCAACGGGCCGCGTTCTGCTCCACCATGACCACGGAGACGCCTGCCCGGTTGATCCTCCGGGTGTTCACGAACACCTCGTCCTGCATCACCGGGGACAGACCTGCCGAGGGCTCGTCGAGCAGCAGCACCGAGGGGTTCATCATCAGGGCCCGCCCCATCGCCACCATCTGGCGTTCGCCACCCGAGAGGGATCCGGCTCGCTGGTTGCGGCGGTCGATCAGGGCAGGGAAGAGGTCGCCGACGATGGCGAAACGCTCGCTGAAGTCCGACGGGCTCTGGTAGCAGCCCATCTCCATGTTCTCCTGGATGGTCAGTGAGGGGAACACGTTGTTGGTCTGTGGCACGAAGCCGATGCCGGCCGTGACCAGCTTGTCCGCCCGCTCGTTGGTGATGTCGCGACCCTTGAGCAGGACGGTGCCGGTGTGGATCTTGACCAGTCCGAAGAGGGCCTTGAGCAGGGTGGACTTTCCGGCGCCGTTGGGGCCGATGATGCCGACGAGCTCGCCCTCCTGGCAGTAGAGGTCGGACCCGTTGAGGATGTTGACGCCGGGCAGGTAGCCGGCGATCAGGTCATCGGCACGCAGGACCGCGCCCTCCGCTTCGGCCAGATGGGCGGCGCGTTCGGCTGTGTCGGTGGCGCTCTCACTCATCTGCGGCCTCCTTCGTCGTGTCGGTCGTCGTCTCGGTCGCAGCGTGTGCGCCGCCGTCCTGCCGGTCGAGCACGGTGTCGTGGTGGGCGCCGAGGTAGGCGTCGATCACGCGCTGGTCCTGCATGACCGTGTCGGGAGGGCCTTCCGAGATCACCTGGCCCTGGGCCATGACGACGACCCAGTCGGAGATGTCGCGCACCATGTCCATGTCGTGCTCGACGAACAGGACAGTGCGACCCTCGTCGCGTAGCGACTTCACGTGGCCCAGCAGCGACTGCTTCAGCGCCGGGTTGACACCGGCCATCGGCTCGTCGAGCATCACCAGCTCGGGGTCGGCCATCAGCGCGCGCGCCATCTCGAGCAGCTTGCGCTGGCCGCCCGAGAGCGACCCGGCGAAGTCCTCGCGCTTCTTGTCGAGCAGGAACCGGGCCAGCAGCCGGTCGGCCCGCTGGGTCACCTCGTCCTCCTGGGCGCCCCACACCCACTTGAACATCGCGTTGAGGAGGCGTTCGCCCTTCTGCTTGGTCGAGCCCACCCGCATGTTCTCGATCACGGTGAGCTTGGACAGCACCTTGGTCAGCTGGAACGTGCGCACCATGCCCATCCGGGAGACCTTGTACGACGGGACCTTGTTCAGCGCGGTGCCCTCGAATGCCCAGGTCCCGGTGTCGGGGCGGTCGAACCCGGTGAGCAGGTTGAAGAAGGTGGTCTTGCCCGCCCCGTTGGGACCGATCAGGGCGGTGATCACCCCGCGCTGGACCTCGAGGTGCTCCACATCGACGGCCGTGAGCCCGCCGAAGGTCCGGGTGATCTTGTCGGCCACGAGGATCGGGTCGGGCTTGGCGGCGCCCGGCCGGTGCGGGACGTCCTTGAGCTCCGCGATGGCCAGGCGGGCGCGCTCGCGACCCTCCTCCGTCGAGGCCGGGACGTCGGACGGCAGGGCGGTCTCAGCGGGCATCGATAGCCAACTCCCTCTTGTCGCCCAGGATCCCTTGAGGTCGGTAGATCATCAATAACATCAGGGCCAGTCCCATGACGATGAACCGGATCAGGCTCGCCTGGTTGTTGTCCATGATCGAGGCAGGGATCAGCGGCCCGGACGAGGGTGAGGTCGCCTGCCCGAAGAATCCGTCGAGAAAGTTGATCAGGAACCAGAAGACGATCGATCCGACCACCGGACCGAGGACCCGTGCCGCGCCGCCGAGCAGCAGCACGGTGTAGGCGAAGAACGTGGTGTCGGTGGCGAACAGGCTGGGGTTGAAGGCCTGCTTCTGCAGGGCCATCACCATGCCGGCGACGGCGCCGAAGAGGCCGCCGATGATCAGTGACTGCATCTTGAAGGCGTAGACGTTCTTGCCCAGGGAACGGACGGCATCCTCGTCCTCTCGGATGCTCTTGAGAACTCGGCCCCAGGGGCTGCGTACGAGGAGCCAGGTGATCAGGCACGCGATCGCCACGAGCGTCCAGCCCACGACGATGACCCAGAAGTCGTAGGGGCGCCACGAGACCACCCCGGGAATGCCCTTGGACGAGTCGAAGGGGTTGAGGCTGCGGAAGGCGCTGTTGTAGGTCTGGATGCCGTCCTGACCACCGAACCACTTCAAGAGAGTGACGGACCCTAGTGTCTGACGGATGATCTCGGCCGCCGCGATGGTCACGATGGCCAGGTAGTCCGCACGCAACCGCAGGGTGGGTACACCCAGCAGCAGCGCCAGGATCACGGCCATGAGCAGCGCGGTGGCGATCCCGAGCCACAGCGACAGACCCCAGGTGGCCACGAACGAGGCCATCGTGTAGGCGCCCACGGCCATGAACCCTGCCTGACCGAAGTTGAGCAGGCCGGTGTAGCCGAAGTGGATGTTGAGGCCGATGGCGGCGAGGGCGAAGACGATGGCGTCCGCGCCGAAACCCTGCTGCAGCGAGTCAGAGATGATGGTTTGCCAGTTCATGGGACTCCTCCTAGCCGATCCGCTCGGGCTTGCCGAGGATGCCCTGGGGTCTCACCAGGAGCACCAGAATGAGTACGACGAGCGCGCCGACGAACTTGAGCTCGACCGGGATGAACAAGGTCGAGAGCTCGATGAACAGGCCGATGATCAGCGAGCCGATGATCGCGCCCCAGATCGTGCCCAGGCCACCCAGGGTGACAGCGGCGAAGACCAGCAGCAGGATCTTGAAGCCGAGCTGGAAGTCGAAGCCCTGGGTCAACCCAAGCAGCACGCCGGACAGCGCAGCCAGAGCGGCACCGAGCACCCACACGATCGAGATCACCCGGTCGACGTTGATCCCGGAAGACGCCGCCAGCGCCGGGTTGTCCGCGACGGCGCGGGTTGCCTTGCCGAGGCGCGTGTAGCGCAGCGCCAGGGTGACAGCCAGCAGGACGACCACCGCGGTACCCGCGACGAAGAGCTGCTTGGGCGTCACCTCGAACGGACCGAGCTGGATCGGAGCGGGGGTGGCGTACTGCGAGTACTGCTTGGCGTTGGCACCCATGAGGTACTGGTAGATGTTGCGCAGGAAGATCGACAGACCGATCGTGACCACCATCATGGCGATCAGCCCGGTGCCGCTGCGCCGGAGCGGCCGCCAGAGCACGCGGTCCTGGAACCAGCCGAAGGCACCTCCGGCGATCACCGCGATGATGAGGGCGGTGATCACGGTGACGTTGGCCCCGAACAGGTCGATCTCACCGTCACGGGAGTCGATCACCCAGGCGACCATCGCACCGAACGTGATCAGCTCACCATGGGAGAAGTTCGTGAGCCCCGTCGTCCCGAAGATCATCGAGAGGCCCAGTGCTGCCATCGCCAGCAGCAGCGAGAACACGATGCCGCCCGCGAGGAGGTCGATGGCCTGGCTGAACTTGGTGTCGACCTTCGGCGCATCGTCGATCGGGAAAGTGAAGAACTGGTCGACCTCGGTGTTGATGCTCGCCTCGAGCTTCTCCTGGTCCGGGTTCTGCAGCGCCGTGCCCTCCGGCAGCGTGGAGGTGTCGATCTCGACGACGATCTTGGTGCCCAGAACGTCGATGACGGAGCCGGGAAGGGCCAGGTCGAAGAGCCCCGTCTCGTCGGTCACGCCGGAGACAAGCTCCTCTCCGGAGGCGGCGTCAGAGACTGTGATCGTGACGCCGGGCACCGGCTTGTCGCCGTCGCCGCGCAGGTCGCGCAGGCACCCTTGGACGTGGATGGTGTCGTCGCCCCGCTTCTCCGGCTTCACGCACGGGAGCTCCCCTGCTGTGCTGGCTGAGACGGGGGCGGCGCCGGTCACGATCATGACCAGCAGCATGGGGACGAGCAACGCGGCTCTCAACACACGCACGTGCATGGTGCTCCTGGGGAGTCGACTCATGGATGGCTCGGTGAACCTTCGCGGACTATAGCGTGACCCAACGCAGTCACTGTGGCACCGAAGATCGCGACCGGCAATGCCCCCCGCCGGGAAGGGACGCCACAGCACTGCAGTGAGTCAGCGCCGCTCCGCCCCCTGCGGGAGGTGCAGACAGGCCCGCGGCAAGCCGGGAATCTGGCCGATCTCAGGGTCATCTCACACGAGTGCCGCCACGCCGGCCACCAGGACCGGGGCGACGAACAACGCCGGCAGCAGGTCGGCCACCGGGATCTCCCGGATCCGGAGCAGACGGAGCGCCACTCCGACCAGCAGCAACCCACCCGTGGCCGTCACGGCGGCGAGGTGGGCCTCCGGCAGCAGGTCGCCGAGGGCGAGCCCCAGCAGCGTCAGGCTGCCTTGGACGACGATCACGGTGACGACGCTGGCGAGCACGCCCCAACCGAAGGACGCCGCGAACGCGATCGCCGCAAACCCGTCCAGCGTGGCCTTCAGGAAGAGCTGGTCCGCCCCGTTGCCCAAGCCGTCATTGAGCGAGCCGAGGATCGTCAACGGTCCGGTGCAGAAGACCAACGACGAGATCACGAAGCCCTCGATGAACCTGTGCCGTTCGGCCGAGTCTGCCTCGCCGCTGGAGAGCCGACGCTGGAGCCAGCCGCCCAATGACTCGATGCGCTGCTCCAGTCGCAGCAGCGATCCGAGGATCCCGCCGACCAGCAGCGAGCCCAGCACGATCAACACCGGCGCCGAGTCGCCGACGGCGGCGGACAGCGCCGGGTCGCGCACGGACCAGGCAGAGAGCCCGGCCACCAGGAGGGTCACCAGGCCCAGGCCGTCGGTCACGACGTCGCGGGTGCGCACCGGCAGGCGGTTGCCCAGCGCCACGCCGAGCAGGCCGCCGACGAGGACCGTTGCGACGTTGACGACGGTGCCGATTCCGGGGAACACGGGACTCCTCTGACAGCCGGGCGGGCATGAGCGTAGTCTCGACGCCAGCGTGGTCGCTGGTCGGGGGCAGTGGCAGATCCGTACCCAGACCCCGGGAGGCGATGAGTGTGAGCCGGACGCCCGTGACGCTGCGAGAGGCCGTCGCCACGGATGCCCCGGTGCTGGCGCGCCTGTGGGACGACGTCCTGCGACGGGTCGAACCGGCCGAGCAGGTCGCGGACGTCGAAAGCGTGCTGGACGCGGCCGCCGATCATCCTGACCAGCGCGTCGTGGTCGCTGAGTTCGACGGCGCGGTTGCCGGCGCGGTCCTCCTCCGGGTGGCGCCGGTGACTCCGCTGAACCTCGAGCTCATCGTGCAGGCCGTCTCGCCGCACGTCTTCTCCGAGTTCCGGCGTCATGGCGTCGGGAAGGCGCTGATGGGGGCGGCTGCCTCCTTCGCCGAGGAACGCCAGATCGCTCACATCGGTTGCGGTGCGCTCAGCGCCTCGCGCGACGCCAACAGGTTCTTCGCGCGGCTCGGCCTGGGCCCGCAGGCGGTGCTGCGGGTCGGGCCGACCACGACCCTGCGGGCGCGGCTCGAGGAGCAGCGACCTCGGCGCTCACGGGGCAGCCGTCAGCTCGGCCAAGTGCTCGCGGTACGTCGCTCGCAGCGCCGGCGGGACTCGACCCCGGCGACCGAGCCCACGGCCTGAAGCCGCTGACCGTTCAGGCACCCTGGTCGCCGGGCGAAGGTACCGGCGCTGCCGGCACCCGGTCGGCGGGGACCAACGCACAGGTCAGGCGTGAGGTGCAGATCCGCCGCTCGCGCTCGTCGGCGATCACGATCTCGAACGTCGCCATGCTGGTGCCCAGGTGCACCGCCGTCGCGACTCCGGTCACGGTCCCCGAAGTGGCGGCTCGATGGTGGGTGGCGTTGATGTCGATCCCGACCGCCAGGCGGTCCGGCCAGGCGTGGAGGGCCGAGCCCACCGAGCCGAGGGTCTCGGCGAGCACGGCCGACGCACCACCGTGCAGCAGGCCGTAGGGCTGGGTGTTGCCCTCGACGGGCATCGTCCCCACGACGCGCTCCGGGGACACCTCGATGAGCTCGATGCCCATCGCTGTGTTCAGGGCACCCATCCCGTTGGGCATCGACGCCAGGAACTCGGGAACGCTCGGCCGGGCCGTCGACGGGGACGTGACGGGGTTGGGAGAGGACTTCATGGAGGCATTCTCACCCGTCCGGTGTTCGGGGGTGGCGGCGGATAGAGTCGCGGCGTGCCCGCAACCGTCACCCTGCCCACGGCCGAGCGCTCCCGCTTGCTGCTCCTCGACGGCCATTCGCTGGCCTACCGGGCCTTCTTCGCGCTCCCCGTCGAGAACTTCTCAACCACCACCGGTCAACACACCAATGCCGTTTACGGCTTCACCTCGATGCTGATCAACGTCCTGCGCGACGAGCAGCCGACCCACGTCGCGGTGGCCTTCGACGTGTCGCGGCGGACGTTCCGGCTCGAGGAGTACGCCGAGTACAAGGCGAAGCGCAACAAGACCCCCGACGAGTTCAGCAGCCAGCTGCCCCTGATCCAGGAGGTGCTCAACGCGCTGCGCATTCCCTTCCTCCAGAAGGAGGGCTACGAAGCCGACGACGTCATCGCCACCCTCGCCACCCAGGCGGTCGCCGAGGATCTGGACGTGCTGATCCTCACCGGTGACCGGGACTCGCTGCAGCTGGTCAGCGACCACACGACGGTGCTCTACCCCATGCGTGGGGTCTCCGAGCTGGCGCGGATGACACCCCAGGCCGTCGAGGCGAAGTACGGCGTCGCGCCGGGGCGCTATCCCGAGCTCGCAGCGCTGGTCGGCGAGGACTCCGACAACCTGCCCGGCATCCCCGGTGTAGGCCCGAAGACGGCTGCGAAGTGGCTCGACCAGTACGACGGCCTGGACAACGTCATCACCCACGCCGACCAGGTGGGGGGCAAGGCCGGGGAGAGTCTGCGAGCCCATCTGGGTGATGTCATCCGCAACCGCCGGCTCAACGCGCTGGTCTGCGACGTCGAGCTCGAGCTGGGACCGGCTGAGCTCGCCATGCGCCCGTGGGACCGCCATGAGGTGCACACGCTCTTCGACGGGCTGGAGTTCCGCGTGCTCCGGGATCGCCTCTTCGAGACGTTGGAGTCTCAGGAGGAGATCGACGAGTCCGGCTTCGACCTCGCCGGCGAACGGCTGGTGGCCGGCGACGTGGCTGCGTGGCTCGACAGCCACGCGCGCGAGGAGGGTCGCCGGGTCGGGGTAGCCGTGCACGGCAGCTGGCGCGCGGGCACCGGAGAGGTCTGGTCGGTGGCCCTGGCCGCCGATGACGGCACGGCGGCCTGGTTCGATGCCGCCGACGTGACGCCGGCCGACGATGCCGCCATCGCCGCCTGGTGCGCGGACCCGGCGGCCGCCAAGGTTCTCCATGATGCCAAGGGCCCGATGCTGGCGTTGGCCGCCCGTGGGTGGCCGCTGCGCGGGCTCGTGAGCGACACGGCGCTCGCGGCGTACCTCGTGCGACCCGACCAGCGCTCCTACGACCTGGCCGACCTGACGGTCCGCTATCTCAAGCGGGAGCTCAGGCAGGACTCCGGAGACGACGGTCAGCTCAGCTTCGATGCGCTCGACGAGGGGGGCTCGGCCGAGACCGCCATGCTGCACGCGCGCGCCGTGCTCGACCTGGCCGAGGCCCTGGACCAGGCCGTCGACGAGCACGGCGGGCGCCAGTTGCTGGCGGACGTCGAGCTGCCGCTGGTCGACCTGCTGGCCGAGCTCGAGCAGACCGGGATCGCGGTCGACACCGCCCACCTGGAGGCACTGGAGTCCCACTTCGCCGCCGAAGTGACCGCGGCCGCGGCCGAGGCGTTCTCGGTGATCGGCAAGGAGATCAACCTGGGCTCGCCCAAGCAGCTCCAGGCGGTCCTCTTCGACGAGTTGGGGATGCCCAAGACCAAGCGGACCAAGACCGGCTACACCACCGACGCCGACGCGCTCCAGCAGCTCTTCGAGAAGACCGAACACCCGTTCCTGCTCGCGTTGCTGCGCCACCGCGACGTTACCCGACTACGGCAGACCCTCGAAGGGCTGCTGAAGACCGTGGCCGGCGACGGCCGGATCCACACCACGTTCAACCAGCTGATCGCGGCGACCGGCCGGCTCTCCAGCACCGACCCCAACCTGCAGAACATCCCGGTCCGCACCGAGGAGGGACGTCGGATCCGCGAGGGCTTCGTGGTGGGCGACGGCTTCGAGTGCCTGATGACTGCCGACTACAGCCAGGTCGAGATGCGGATCATGGCGCACCTGTCGGAGGACCGGTTGCTGATCGAGGCCTTCCGCTCCGGTCGCGACTTCCACTCGACGACTGCCTCGCGGGTCTTCGGCGTCGATGCCGACGCCGTCACCCCCGAGATGCGCGTCAAGATCAAGGCGATGAACTACGGCCTGGCCTACGGCCTGTCGGCGTACGGCCTGTCCCAGCAGCTGAGGATCGAGCCCGGCGAGGCCCGCGAGCTGATGGAGGAGTACTTCGAGACCTTCGGCGGGGTGCGCGACTACCTCGGCGGGATCGTTGAGGAGGCCCGGCGCTCCGGCTTCACCGAGACCATCATGGGTCGGCGTCGCTACCTCCCTGACCTGACCAGCGACAACCGGCAGCGGCGCGAGATGGCCGAGCGGATGGCGCTCAACGCACCGATCCAGGGTTCCGCGGCCGACGTGATCAAGGTCGCGATGCTAGCCGTCGACGAGTCGTTGCGGTCGGCGGCCATGTCCTCACGGATGCTGCTCCAGGTCCACGACGAGCTGGTGTTCGAGGTGGCGCCGGGGGAGAGCGAGGACCTCGAAGCGCTGGTCCGCCGAGCGATGGGTGGGGCCGCCGAGCTGACAGTTCCTCTCGACGTGTCGGTCGGCACCGGTCGGAGCTGGCACGAGGCCGCTCACTGAAGAGTCGCGGTCGACGGCTCCGGCTCTGGGTCCGGCACGAGGAAGAGGTTGATCCCCAGCAGCACAAGCAGGAGGGCGGTGTCCACCACGAGCACGGTCAGGATCAGCTGATCGAGCGTGTGGACCCTGGACCCGGCCACCACCAACGCGACCAGTGCCACCCAGACCAGGTACGTCGACCGCTGCCCCTGGCGGGCCAGCACTGCGTAGACCAGGAGTTGGAGCATCGACAGCACCGTGCCGATCACGGCGAACAGCCACAGCTGATCGGCCACGTCCGCGAACTCCGATCCACCGACGAACGCCAGCGCCAGGTCGGGCAGCAGCCAGGCGCCGAAGGCCGTCGTCACCCCGAGGGCCAGCACCAGCACCAGGCTCCTGGTCAGCGCGTGCCATCGCTCGGCTGTCTGCGACAGGGCGGGGAACGCGACGACGACGACGAACTGGGGCAGGAACAGCGTGGCCTTGGTGAGGATGAGCCCGCCGGCATAGAGGCCCGCGTCATGCGGGTCGAGCACGTTGCGCGCGACGATGATGTCGACGCTGGAGAGCGCGAAGAAGGCGAAGAGCGCCTGCGAGTTGTAGAGCGTCTCGCGCAGAATGTGCGTGACACCGTGGTCGGCCCGGTTCGCCCCGGCCGGCCGCGCCTGACGCAACGCCAGCCAGCCCACGATCGCGGGGGCGAACGCGGCAACGGTGACGCCGACCATCGCGACCGCCTCGGTAGGCGAGAGCACGATCAGCGCCACCCCGATGACGAGGCGGGGCACGCCGGCGGCAACGTACACCGCGGACAGTGCGGTCCACCGTCGCTCCCCCTGGAGGATGCCGGCCTGCCCGCCCATGATCGTCAGCGGCACCGCGGAGATGGCGACCAGCGCGGCGGTCCACAAGCTCTCCAAGCGGAGCACCGCGTTGATCACCGGGCTGCCGACCAGCAGGAGAAGCCCGAGCCAGAGGGCGGAGCGGTAGGTGACCGCCAGCACCCCACGCTCGATCTGCTGGACATGCTCGGGATCGGCGGCGATCCGTCGGGCCGCGGTCGCCTGCAGCCCCAGCTGCAGGACCATCACGACGAGCAGGGTGTTCATCAGCGCGGCCAGCGCGCCGTACGGCTGCGGGCCCAGCAGCCGAGCCGCGACGAGCTGGAAGCCGTAGGTCGACACGTTCATGATCGCCATCGCCACCGCCACGGACGAGCCGCTGCGCAGCAGGCCGCGGAACGCGCCGGAGGGTGCAGTCACGTCGCAGAGCCTAGGCGCCGGGCGGGCCGGATCCCCAGACGCCGACAACTAGACTCTCGCCGGTGAGCACGACCCGGGCGCTGGTGCGCACCTTCCGCCCTCGTCAGTGGGTGAAGAACCTGCTGGTCCTGGCGGCCCCGTTCGCCGCCGGAGAGCTGCTCGATGCGACGGTCGCTGCACGCTCCGTCCTGGCCCTGGTGGCGTTCTGCCTCGCCTCCTCGGCCGTGTACGCCGCCAACGACGTCGCCGACGTCGAGGCCGACCGCCTGCACCCGACCAAGCGCGACCGGCCGGTCGCCGCCGGAGAGCTGTCCGCGCGCGCCGCGTTGGTGGCCGCGGGCATCCTCGCGGTCGCGGCGATCGCCGTTGCGGCGCTCGCCAACGCGTCGTTGGTGATCGTGCTGTTGACCTACTTCCTCCTCCAGGGTGCCTACGCCCTCTGGCTCAAGCACGAACCCGTGCTGGACATCGTGGTCGTCGCGAGCGGGTTCCTCCTGCGCGCGGTCGCGGGTGGCCTGGCAGCCGGGCTCGAGATCTCGCAGTGGTTCCTTCTCGTGACCGGGTTCGGCTCCCTGTTCATCGTGGCCGGCAAGCGCTTCTCCGAGCTGTACACGCTCGGCAGCGAGATGGGTACGCGGCGCTCGCTGGTGCGCTACACCTCGTCCTACCTGCGTTTCGCCTGGAGCACGGCGGCGGCGGCCACGATGATGTCCTACTCCCTGTGGGCGTTCGACAACTCGGAGGGAGCCGACATCCCGTGGCACACGATCTCCATCGCTCCGTTCGTGGTGGGCATGCTGCGGTACGCGGTCGACATCGACGCCGGGACGGCCGCGGACCCCGAAGTGATCGTCTGGGAGGACCGCACCTTGCAGGTCATCGGCCTGTGTTGGCTGCTGCTCGTCGCTCTCGGCGTGATGGACCTCGGGTCGTCGGCTGTCGGAACCGATGGCTGAGGCAGCCACCCTGCTCACCGGCTGGGGGCGCACTGCGCCGAGTCTGGCCCGGCAGCGGACGGTGACCGCCGACCTGGTCGGTGAGGTCGTGTTGGCGGCCGGTCCCCGCGGAGTCGTGGCCCGAGGGCTCGGCCGCTCGTACGGCGACCCGGCCCAGAACGCCGGCGGTGACGTGCTGGTCCTGCGCGGTGAGGACGTCGCCGGGCCAGAGGCCGTGGTTCTCGATTCCGAGGCGGGAACTGCACGCGTGCATGCCGGGGTCAGCTTCCACTACCTGATGGGCAAGCTGCTTCCGGCCGGGTACTTCGTCCCGGTCACCCCGGGGACCCGGTTCGTCACGGTCGGCGGGGCGATCGCGGCTGACGTACACGGGAAGAACCACCACCGCAGGGGCAGCCTCGGGGGCCACCTCGAGGAGCTCGACCTGGTGACTGCCGACGGGAACCGGCGCACCGTCGGCCCGAGCCGGGAGCCGGCGCTCTTCTGGGCCACGGTGGGCGGGATGGGTCTGACCGGCATCATCACGTCCGCGACGATCCGGCTGCTTCAGGTCGAGACCGCCTATGTCGAGGTGGCCACCGAGCGTCTGCCCGACCTCGACTCGGTCATGGCGCGGATCGTTGACTCGGACGCCGTGAGCACCTATTCGGTGGCCTGGATCGACACGCTCGCCCGGGGCCGGAACCTGGGCCGCTCCGTGCTCACGCGGGGCGAGCATGCCAGGCTCGACCGGCTCACGGGCGCCGCGCGGCGCCATCCCCGCCGGCCACCGGGAGAACCGCGCCTGGCGGCACCGCCACGGGTGCCGAGCCACCTGGTGTCGCGGGCAAGCGTGCGCGCTTTCAACGAGTTGTGGTTCCGCAAGGCGCCGCGGCTCCGGGAGGGTGAGATCCAGCCGATCGCGACGTTCTTCCACCCCCTCGACGGGATCGCTGGCTGGAACAGGATGTACGGCGCCCGCGGGTTCGTTCAGTACCAATGCGTGCTGCCCGACCCCGAGGAAGCCCGGCTGACCCGGCTGCTGGAGCGGATCGCCGCGACCGGTCATCCGTCCTTCCTGGCGGTGCTCAAGCGGTTCGGACCGGGCAATGCCGGGCCGCTGTCGTTCCCGACGACTGGCTGGACGCTGGCGCTGGACCTGCCGGCCGACCCGGCGCTGGCCGCCCTGTTCGACGACCTGGACCGGATGGTGCTGGAGGCCGGCGGCCGGCTGTACCTCGCCAAGGACTCACGCCTGACCGCCCGGACCGCGGCGGCGATGTACCCGCGGTGGGAGGAGTTCCGCGACGTGCGCCGAGAGGTCGACCCACGCGGTGTGTTCCAATCGGACCTCTCCCGGCGCCTCGGCCTGTGACCCGCTCGTGATGGAGTCCCGATGATCAACTCGCTCGGTCAGCCCCAGTCGGTGCTGCTGCTCGGCGGCACGAGCGACATCGCGGTTGCGACCGCCCGGGCGTGGGCCGAGACCTGTCGTCCACAGGTCACGTTGGCCGCACGGCCGGGCCGCCGACGAGACGAGGTGGTCGACGAGCTACGCAGTCTCGGACTGGACGTCGAACCGGTGGACTTCGAGGCGGAGGACCCGACCTCCCATCCTGGGCTGATCGACGCTGTGGCCTCGCGAGGTGACATCGACGTGGCCGTCGTGGCCTTCGGCGTCCTAGGTGACGAGGAGCGCGCGTGGCAGGACCACGCGGCCGCCATGCACGAGGTCCGGGTGAACTACGTGGCCGCAGTCAGCGTGGGGGTCTGCCTGGGACAGGTCCTGCGCCGCCAGGGCCACGGGGTCGTGGTCGCCCTGTCGTCGGTCGCGGGCGAGAGGGTGCGCCGGTCCAACTTCGTCTACGGCTCGACCAAGGCCGGGATGGACGGCTTCTACCTCGGCCTCGGCGAGGCGCTGCGCGACCTCGGCGGCCGGGTGCTGGTCGTTCGACCGGGGTTCGTGCACACCAAGATGACCCGTGGCCGATCGCCGGCACCCCTGGCCGCCACCGCGGACGATGTCGCACGCGCGATCGTCTCTGGTGTGGCGCGTGGTGACGAGCTCGTCTGGGTGCCGACCGCGCTCCGTGCGGTGATGTCCGGGCTGCGCCATGTGCCACGACCGCTCTTCCGACGCCTGCCCCTCTGAACCCATGGATGGCAACTCGGCCCGGCGACGGGTCCGCCGCTGGGCCGCGGACCCGCGGTCCTGGCTGCCGGCCGCCTGGTCGCTGGTCCTGGCGGCCCTGATGCTGGGGCCTGCGCTCGGGCGGGGGTTCGTGCTCAGCTACGACATGGTGTGGGTTCCGGACCTGGCCCTGCGGGCCGACACCCTGGGGCTCGGCACCGGTCTGCCCCGGGCGGTCCCCTCGGACGCGGTGGTCGCCGTTCTCGACGAGCTCGTGCCGGGGATGCTGTTGCAGAAGCTGGTGCTGCTCGGCGCGCTGACTGCCGCAGGGATCGGCGCGCAGCGGCTGGTGGGCGGCTCGACCCTCCCACGGCTGGTGGCGGTCTCGGCGTACCTCTGGAACCCGTTCGTGGGGGAGCGGTTGTGGATCGGGCACTGGCCGCTGATCGTCGGGTACGCCGCCCTGCCGTGGGTCGCGGTGAGCGCGGCGAGGGTTCGACGCGGCACCGGGTCGGGCCGAGCCCTGATCTGGCTGCTGCCGCTGGGCAGCCTGACCCCGCAGGCCGGGCTGATGACCGGCCTGCTGGCGCTGGCCTGCGGGGTCGACTGGCGAGCGTCGGGCCGGTGGCGGCGAGCCTCGTGGTGGGGTGCCGGAGCCGTGCTGGCGAACGCACCCTGGGTGGTGGCCGGACTCCTCCATGCGTCGACGGCGAGGTCCGAGTCGGCCGATGTCTTCGCGCTCACCGGGGAGGGTTCCTTGCCGGCACCGCTGACCGCGCTCGGGCTCGGCGGGATCTGGAACTCCGAGGTCGTCCCCGCCTCTCGTGAAGGCCTGATGGCGTGGGCGGCCCTGGTCGGATGGGGCGCACTGGCCGCACTCGGAGTGTCGGTCTCGCGCCGCGACCGGGAGGTGTCCTACGCACCACTGGTGCTCTGCTGGGGAGTCGGTCTTGCGCTGGCCCTGTTGCCGGTCCTGGTGCCGGGGGTCGTGGACGCGGTGGCGACAGCTGTCCCCGGGGGCGGGTTGCTCCGTGACAGTGGACGGTTCCTGGCGCTGTGCGCCCCGCTGCTGGTGGTGCTGGTCGCCGGCGGCGTGCAACGCATCGGCGAGGCGCTGGACGTGCTCCCTGCCCGGGTCGCGCTTGCGCTCGCGGCGTCGCTGTTCCCGGTGATGGTGATGCCCGACCTGGCCTGGGGCGTGGGTGGTGCGCTGCGGGGCAGCGACTACCCCGCGGACTATGCCGAGGCGCGCTCCGCGTTGGCGGCCCAGGAGGACGACGAGCCGGGCGACGTCGTGATCCTGCCCTTCACCAGCTACCGCGCCCCCGCCTGGACCGGCGGGCGCAAGATCTTCTCGCCTCTCGGTCGCTACCTCACGCCGACCGACGTCACCAGCGACGAGCTCATGGTCTCGGGGGAGCGGATCCCGGGGGAGGACCCGCGCGGGGACCAGGTCCGCGCGGCGCTGTCCGAGTCGACCCCCGAGGGCAGGTCGGCCGCGCTGGCCGCACTCGGTATCCAGTACGCCGCGGTGGAGGCGGCCGTGGCGGGCGCCGACGGTGAGACCGACCTGGCCGGCGCACCGGTCCACCTGGGCGCGGACGTCTCGGTCGTGCGCCTCGCCGATGTCGCCGTCCTGCGAGTGGTGCCTCGCGCGTGGTGGCTGTGGACGACCGGGGCCTGGCTCGGGTGGGCGGCGTTGCCCCTCTGGAGCGTTCTCGGCACCCGCTGGCGTCGTCGGTGAGCGCGTCCGGCGCTCCCTCTGAGCCAGCCCGGACACACTGCAGCGGGCGATTGCGCCGGAGGCATCCTGCGGTGGTACTGTTCCCCACCAGTAGCTTCCCAGGAGGACCCCGACATGCCCGTTCTTGCTTCGATCACGAGCATGATCGTGGGCGCCCTGGTGGCGACGGTGACGATCTTCGCACTGGCCAACGGCCAGGTGAACTCCACCTCGTCCACGACCGTGGACGCGGATCAGCCCGGGATCGACTACGGCTCCACGCGCTGACCGTTCGGCCCCTCGTCCGATCCCTCGACCTCGTCCTGGGCACTGATCCGCTCCCCCCTGACGACCGCGCCGAGCACGTGCGCGAAGGCTGCTTGTGAGTGCTCCCACGTGAACTGCTCACTGAGCCGGCGTGCACCGCGCGCGAGCCGCGCGCGCAGGTCGTCGTCGGTGAGGATCCGCCCCAGCATTTCGGTCAGCTCGACGGGGGTGTCGACCAGTGCGCCCGAGACACCGTCGGCGATGGACTCTCGCGTCCCGCCTGCCGCTCGGTAGGCCACGGTGGGTGTGGCGTGCATGGCGGCCTCGCCGACCACCAGTCCCCACCCCTCCTTGAGTGACGGTAGGGCCATCACCCAGGAGCGCTCGTAGATCTCCTGCTTGCGGATCTCTGAGACGTGACCCTCGAACACCACGGTGTCGCCGGCATGGCGCTGGTCGGCGTACTCCCTCAGTCTCGGCTCCCACCAGCCGGAGCCCACGATGTGCAGCGTGAGCCCGGGCAGGGTCGCGCGCAGCGACAGGACGGCATCGATCGCGTGCTCCACCTGCTTGTGGGGCACCAGCCGCCCGACGACGCAGATGGTCGGGTTCTCGGACTTGGTGGTCTCCACCTCGAGCACCGGGTCGGTGCCGTTGTGCACCACGGCGATCCGCTGTCTCTCGACGCCGTGGGACCCGAGCTCGTCGCGGGTGGCCCGGGACACGGCGACGTACTGGCAGCCGCGATACAGCCAGGGAGCCAGGCGGCTCTCGACCCACCAGCCGACCCGCCCCAGGAGTCCCGGATAGACGACGGGCCATTGCTCCTCGTGCACGTGGTGCACCAGCACGACCACGGGCCGCCGGGTCACCAGTCGACTCAGGAAGGGCACGCCGTTCTGAACGTCGACGACCACGTCGGCGCGACCAAGCCTGCCCAGCCGCAGCGCTGCCAGACCCCGCCCGTAGACGGAGAGCTTCGAGCCGCGCCGCACGAAACGGACCCCATCGCGCTGCTCCTCGGGTGCGGCCCCGGGGTAGGCCGCCGAGAAGTGCGTGACCCGGCAGCCTCGGGCAGCCAGACCGGCGGCCATCTTGTCCAGGTACAGCTCTGCCCCGCCGCCTTCGGGGTTGCCGGTGTCGCGCCAGTTGAGCAGCACGACTCGCAGGCCGGCCAGGGACCGGGACTCGGGGCTGGACATGGTGCGCAGAGGGTAACCCGAGCCTCGCCTGGTGGCATCCTGGTGCCAGGACACGGGGTAGGGTGCGCGCGTGCTGCCGCCCGCCCAGTCCGCCACGGCGTGGGCGCCGACCCTGCGTCGCTCGATCCGGTTGTTCGCGGACTTCCGGCACGAGCAGGACGATCCGGAGCGCTTCTACACCGCGCTTGCGGCCGACTCGGTCGGCCAGTTGCGCGGGTACCTCGATCTCGATGGAGCCACCGTGCTCGACGTCGGCGGCGGTCCCGGCTACTTCCGCGAGGAGTTCACGCGGGCCGGTGCTTCCTACGTCGCGCTCGACGCCGACGTGGGTGAGCTCGCCGGGCTTGGCGAGATCGCAGCCGGCACGGTCATCGGCGACGGCATGCGGCTGCCGTTCCGGGACGACTCGGTGGACCTGTGCTACTCCTCGAACGTGCTCGAGCACGTGCGGGAGCCCTGGCGGATGGCCGATGAGATGCTGCGCGTGACCCGGCCCGGCGGCGTCGCCTTCGTCTCCTACACGGTCTGGTTCGGCCCGTGGGGAGGACACGAGACGTCGCCCTGGCACTACGTCGGCGGCCATTGGGCCCGCCGACACTACGCGCGTACCCGGGGCAGGCAGCCTAAGAACAAGTACGGCGAGAGTCTGTTCGCGGTCGGCGTGCGCGCTGGCCTCGCCTGGGCGCGCGAGCAGACCGCGGCCGACGTGGTCGCCGTTCTGCCCCGCTACCACCCTCGCTGGACCTACCTCCTGGTCCGAGTGCCCGGTGCGCGGGAGGTGCTGACGTGGAACCTGGTCCTGGTCCTGCGCAAGCGCTGAGAAGGCAGTCGCGAGATGTGCGCACGACCTCGCCGCTGGAGGCGACCGGTCCGTCGGCCTCGTGGCGGTTCGCCGCACGGCTGACCGCGGGTGTGCTGCTCCTGACCGGTCTCGCGTTCATCCAGGACCCCGGCCTCCTCGCGGCGGACACGAAGTTCGACCTGGTTCTCGACCCGGCCGACTTCTTGCGGCGCGCCGCCCACCTCTGGGATGCCCGCGGGGCGCTGGGGCAGGTCCAGAACCAGGCCTACGGGTACCTCTGGCCGATGGGGCCCTTCTTCCTCCTTGGCGCGATGCTCGATATGCCGGGGTGGGTGGTCCAGCGGCTGTGGATGTCGGTGGTGCTCGGAGCCGGCTTCGTCGGGGCGGCCCGCCTCTCCCGTGCGCTCGGCGTCCGCAGCGACCTGGCCTGCCTCGCGGCCGGGTTGGCCTTTGCTCTGTCACCCCGGATGCTGACCACGGTCGGACCCGTGTCCATCGAGGCCTGGCCCAGCGCGGTGGCGCCGTACGTCCTCCTTGCGCTGGTGCGTGGTAGTCGCCAGGGGTCGCCGGTCCGGGCAGCCGCCCTGGCCGGACTTGGTGTCGGGTTGGTCGGTGGGGTCAACGCGGCGGCGACCCTCGCGGTGATCCCGCTCGGGGTGGTGTGGGTGCTGACCCGGTCGGCCGGCCGGCGAAGGCGGGCTCTGATGATCTGGTGGCCCGTTTTCACCCTGGTCGCGACCGCGTGGTGGCTGCTTCCTTTGTTCCTCCTGGGCTCCTACAGCCCGCCGTTCCTCGATTTCATCGAGTCCGCTTCCATTACTACCTTCCCGACCACGCTGTTCGACAGTGTTCGGGGTACCTCGGCGTGGATCCCTTACGTCGATTCGTCCTGGCGTGCGGGCAACGACCTGATCACGACGTACTTCCTACCGCTGAACAGCGGCGTGGTGCTGGCGCTCGGCGTCGCTGGGCTCGCGAACCGGCGAAATCCGGAGCGAGTATTCCTGACCCTGGCGCTGACAGCAGGCTTGGTCCTGGTGACGTTCGGGCACACGGGCGTGGTCCAGGGATGGTCGGCGGCCACCCTCCAGTCGTGGTTGGACGGTGCGCTGGCACCGTTGCGGAACGTCCATAAGTTCGACCCCGTCATCCGCCTCCCCATGGTCGTGGGACTGGCGTGGTCGGTCGAGACACTGGTCACCGGCATCAAGGCCCGGGCTTCCCGGACCGGCGATGCCGGCCTCGGGGGGTTCCTCGAGAGGGCCAACCGGGTCGGCATCGGCGTGCTCGTGGTGCTGGCACTGGGCTTCTCCGCACTCCCCGTCGGCCTGGGGCGTCTCACTCCGGCGAATGCGACGCTCGAGGTCCCGGAGTACTGGTCGGAGGCGGCAGCCTGGCTTGCGGAGCAGCCCGGGGCCGACGCTTCGCTGCTGGTTCCGGGTTCGGGGTTCGCCGAGTACACCTGGGGTACGACGGGTGACGAGCCGCTCCAGTCGCTGGCCCGATCCCGGTGGACCGTGCGCAACGCGATTCCGCTGACACCGCCGGGCAACATTCGCATGCTCGACGAGATCGAGAAGCGGTTCTTTCAAGGAGAGGGCTCGCCGGGCCTCGGTGACTACCTCCGGCGTGCCGGCATCGGCTACCTGGTCGTGCGCAACGACCTTGCCCGGTCCGGTGACGTGGCCGACCCGGTGGTGGTGCACCAGGCGCTGAGGGACACCCCGGGTGTGCGCCGGGTGGCCGCCTTCGGGCCCGACGTGGGGGGCGAGGGGCACCTGTTCGAGAACGGCGAAAGGGTCGTGATCAACGGTGGGTGGCAGGCCTCGTATCCTGCTGTCGAGATCTACCAGGTGCCCGGGTCCGGCGCCGCTGCTGTCCAAGCGGCGACTCTCCCGGTCGTGGTGGGCGGACCTGAGGATCTCCTCGACCTGGCCGACCTCGGCATTCTCACCGCTGCCCCCACGAGACTCGCTGTCGACCTCGGGCCGGGAGAGCGACCGAGTGCGCCCGTGGTGCTCACCGACGGGCTTCAAGCGCGGGAGCGGATGTTCGGGCGGATGCACGACTCCTACTCCGCGATGCTCCTGCCGGGTGATCGTCGGCGTAGCGGCAACCCGACCCGGGACTATCTCATGGCCGGGGCGGACCGGTGGTCGACGACCACCCGACTCGCGGGGGTGGCCAGCCTCTCGGCGTCTTCCTCGATGTCGGATTCGACGACGATCGGGGGAGCCAGACCTGACCAGCTTCCGTTCGCGGCGATGGATGGGAATGAGAAGACATCCTGGGTGTCGGGGACCGGATCGTCGTCACCACCGTGGTGGCGGGTCGACCTGGTCAGGCCCCGCACCAGTGGGACGATCTGGATCACCGGCGGTGCCTCCGCCACCGAGGATCAGAGCCTCCGCGTGCGGACGGAGAGCGGGGTGACCCCAGCGGTGGCGGTCGGGCCCGGTGAGACACGCGCCGTCGACCTGCCTGAGGGGACGAACACGTGGATCCAACTGGAGGGCGTGGGGGGGCCGCGGCTGGCGGTGGCTGAGGTGGCGATCCCCGGTGTAGGGGCCAGTCGGCGGCTGGTCCTCCCCGACCTGCCCACCGACTGGCCGGCTCCGGCCGCCATCGTCCTCCGGACGCTCTCAGATGCTCGCAGCGGTTGCGTCGCCATCTCTGAGGACGTTCGGTGCGTCGAAGGCCGCGACCGCGGCCACGAAGAGACCGGTGGTCTGTCCCGCGAGTTCGCGCTTCCGCACGCTGCTCGCTACACGCCGTCGCTCGTTGTCCGACCGCTCGCCGGGAAAGCACTGGTCAGGCGGCTTCAGCGAGGGGAGCTGGTGAGGGCGACGGCGACGAGCCTGGCCGTCGCCGACCTTCGCTCCGGGCCGCTGTCGGCCATCGACGGAGATCCGGGGACCACGTGGACGGCCAGCCGCGACGACCTCCGACCTGCCCTCACGTTGCGTTGGGTCGGCCGGCGGCGCGTCGCTGACATCGCGATCGGCGTGAGCCCGGATGCGGCGGCCAGGCGTCCTACCCGCGTGACCCTGGTCGGCGCGACCGGGCGCCGATCGGTGAGCTTGGATGAGCGAGGGCGGGCCACGTTCAACCCCATGCGTACCGACTGGTTGTCCATCCGGATCGACGAAGCGGAGCCGGTTTCGAGCCTGGGCTTCGACAACGTCAGCACGAGGCTGGGCGCGGGCATCGGTGAGGTCAGGATCAGCGGTCTGCCCTTCCTGCCTCACACGTTGTCGACGACGAGCCGACGGTTCGGGTGTGGCACCGGGCCGATGGTGACCGTTGACGGTCAGTCGTGGCGGACCTCGGTGACGGCCGTACCTGACGCGATCCTGTCCGGCGAAGCGCTCACAGCCGAACTCTGCGGGAGTAGCCCCGTGCTGCTCGACGGATCCACGCACCAGGTCGATGTCGTCGACTCGCGGTTCTTCGCGGCGGACAGCCTGGTGCTGAGATCGGGCACCCCGGTGGTCGGCGCGGCGCCTGCTCCTGTGGTGATGACCGTGACCGATGCGGCGAACCGGCTTCTGGCGATACCGGAGGATGGTGGCAGCTCGGGCGCCGTGGTGGTCCTCCACGAGAACGCGAACCGGGGGTGGGCCGCGACGTCGCCGACAGGACCTGCCCCGCCCGTGACCGTCGACGGCTGGCAGCAGGGCTTCGTCAGCGATGGTTCCGCGCTGCGGCTGCGGTTCAGCCCGGACCGTGGCTACCGAGGATCCCTGTTCGGCGGACTGATGTGCTTGGCGGCGCTCGCGATGGTGGTCGCACTGGTGGGACAGCGACGTTGGCCCGGAGCCGACGCCCCTCCACTTGCGCCACGGCACGTCGGGGGCGCGGGACTGATCTCGGTCGCACTCGGCGCAGCCGGGCTGGTCGCGGGCTGGCCAGGTGTGGCGGTCACCGGCGCGGCCGTGCTGGGGGCGACCTGGGCACACCATCGGCATCCGGATGGCGTCGAGTGGGTGCTCTCCCTCGGTGTCCTCGGCGCGGCCGTGGCGTACGCGTTCGCACCGTGGGCCGACCCGGGCGGGTGGGGCGGTCAGTTCCGATGGCCGCACTACCTGGTGCTGGCCTCGCTCATGTCCGTGCTCGCAATCTCGGGCGGCTCGGACCGATCGATCCGTGATCGCCGAAGGCGCTGGATCGGCCCTTCGATCAAGCGATAGACCACTTCGGCGGCCACCAGGCTGAGCACCACCGTGAGCACCCAGATCTGCAGCCAGTGACCATCGAACAGCTGGTATCCCGTCACCCACATCACCAGGTGAAGGATCGGGAGGTGCAGGCAGAAGATGCCGTACGAGATCAGACCGACGTGGCGCAGAACGGGGTGAGAGAAAGCCCGCTGGAACCGAGACGTCGGAGGTGCGAACACTGCGGGCAGCACCAGCAGGGTCGCGATGATCAGGTAGGCCACGTGCTTGAACGTGGCCTCCGCAGGGGTGGCCGGCTCCAGCATGGAGGGTCCCGCGAGCGGAGTGGCACTCACGAGCAGGAGTCCGCAGGCCAGCGCCCAGCAGGTGCCGGGCATGCTCGCCAGGTGGAGTGTCCCGGTGCCGAGCGTTCCGAGCGCCCGACCCCCGCCGCGAGTCACGTGGAGCATCGCCATGGCGATGCCGGCGGCGAACCAGCTCAGGTAGGCCGGGAGCCATTGCTGCGGGCTGCCGAACGGCGCGAGTCGGTCGAGGGCGTCGCCGCCCAGATGCCACGCGAGCGACACGAGCAGCATGACGGTCAAGACCAGCACCATCCGCGGCCGCGAGAGACGGTTCCTACCCAGCACGAGCCACATCAGCACCGGAAGCAGGAGGTAGAAGCAGACCTCGACTGCGAGGCTCCACATGTGAGTGAGACCGGCGGGTAGCTCGCCGGTGGTGAAGGTGTTCGCCATCACCAAGGTGACGAAACGATCTGACCACGTGAGGTCGGCGTTGTCCCTGATCAGGGCGAGTGCCAGCACCGCCGTCACGGCGTACACGGGCGCGATGCGTAGGAAGCGGTGGAGAAAGTAGGTGCGGGTCCGTGGAGCCGGGCGCGCATCCCGAGCCCGGGCAAGGAACGGGCGGGCGAGCAGAAATCCCGAGAGCGCGAAGAAGATGGCCACTCCGACATCGAGACGGGCCAAGAGGGTGCCCAACCAGCCGTGCTGCAGGTAGGCCCCCGCCCAGAACGAGACGTGGGTCGTGAGCACAGCGAAGGCCCCGACTGCGCGCATCGAGTCCAGGGCGGGGAAGTACGTCGGGCCGGCGGCGGTGGCTCCCGAGGGCTCGTGGGGCTGTGTCACGGCGACTCCAACGGGACCGCTTCGCCGACGTCGATGCTGTCGACGCACAGGGCGGCCCCCGATTCCAGTCCGTGCAGGGTAACGCGCCCGAAGGGCCCCTCAGCCCGGACGAACAGCTGATGTAGTCCCGCGCGCGCCGTGGTGTCGACGCTGGTCGGACCGGCGGAGACCGTGAGCGGGGTCTCGTCCGAGGCGAGATACCCCAGACGCATCCAATGCTCGCCATCGCCCACAGCCTGGTCGAGGGGGATGGTGACTCCTGGTGGTGTGACGATCCAGCCGCAATCCGGCGCCGGACCGCGGAGAGCCTTGGCTTGGACGTCGAGGGTGACCGGATGGAGCCGCCCGTAGCCATCGATGATCTGCAGGTTGTCGGAGGAGTCGGGGAAGGCGGCGTCGGTGCCGAACAGCTGGAGAAAGCGTGACGACAGGTTCCCGGGGGCGGCATACTCGGGGACGACGGTGGCCGGGACGACTTGTTCGACCAGGTCGGGGACGGCTCCCTGCTGGTCCAGCGAATCCCTGAGCGCCCGCACGTACGACGCGCCCGCGTGGTCGTGGTGCCAGTAGTACACGTACCCCGCCGTGCTCACAGTCCCCCCGAGACAGATCGCGGCCACCACCGCGGCCACCGTCCGTGGGCCCGCCTGCCATCGCAGCAGCGGGTCCTCGCGTGGCGCCGAGGATCCTGGGGCTCCTGGGAGGGGGAGGAACACCAGACCGATGACCAGCACCAGCACGGGGGCGACGTCGGTGAGGTACCGGTACTCGAGTCCTGCGAGCGCGCCGTAGAGCTGGCCGCGTGTCGTTGCCAGCAGTCCGAAGGTGACCAGGCTGTAGCCCAGCAGGATCAGCCAACCCCGGCCGGTGCGATGGCGTCGGAACCACGAGTAGGCGACTGCTCCGGCGATCACCACCCAGGCGAGATGCACGCTCCACGCCGGTGGGCCGGCGAGCACGAGGGGCGGGCTGGTGCGCCACCACTCCCAGGGCCCGCCCACACTCCCTGCCGCCAGCGCCGTCCCCAGCATGGTGTCCGCAATGGACATCGGCGCGCCAGGACCCACCGTCTCGAACGGTTGCGGCACCCCCGCGCGATAGAACACCAGGTAGCCGGCCACGATCGCCGTGGCGGTCAGGAGAGGAGGGCGAAACTCGGTCCACAACGTGACGAGTCGCCTCCGCCAGGTGCCTTCGGTGAAGTAGGCCACGGTCAGAGCACCGAGCACCGGGAGGATCAACAGCGCCTTCTCATAGGCCAGGAGCCCGAAGCAGACGGCCAGCAACGCTCCCACGAACCAGCGGGCACGCCGGGTGCGGCCGTACTGGACCCAACACCCGACCGCGACGAAGAAGGCCGCTTGGAGTGGCACCTGGTTCAGGGCCGCCGCCCACCACATGAAGGCGGGGATGGTGATCGCAGTCGACAGGTAGATGGCGAGCGGGGCGAGGCTGGCCCAGCGATGCCCGAACAGCGTGAGCACCATCCAGAGGCAGGCAAGACTCGCGGCGAGCTGGAGGAAGAGTGTGATGGTGGCAGCCAGGTTCCACGACAGTGGTCCCGACTCGACGACGATCCACACGATGAGGCGGCCCAGCGGCATGAAGTGGCTGTCGAAGGGCGCGAGGAGCTGGCTCCAGGACAACCGAGTGCCGGCAGCGTCGTACATGAGTCGGTAGTCGTCGGCGAAGAACCAGCTTGGGTAGACAGCCCAGGCGCGAAATGCCAGCTGGGCGGCGACCATGGTCAACCCGACGATTCGCACCAGCCGGGCACTCTCACGCGGCGACTCCTGAGGGTCGCCTGGCGCGCCAGTGCGCCGGGCCGGCCAGGTCACGGCCGGAACTATGCCACAGGCGAGGACGTACCATCGCAGGCGATTCAGATGCCGTTTCCCGGGCGCTAGGTGTTCGACGGTACGGGTGCTTACCCGCCAGTATCAATGGCTGTTACAGTGCGGCGACTCCATTGGTTCGGAGAAGAGGCACGTCGTGCGCAAAATTTTCGCCTGGCTGTTGTTGTTCCTGGGTGGCTTTCTGGTGATGGTTGCCCTCCTGGCACTGATCTGGATGCCGGACGCGGTCCGGCGTACCCCGCTGAATGTGGACACGGACACGTACCTGACGGGTGAGGCGGACAAGCTCAACCCCACTACGGGCGAGCTCGAGACATACCCCGTGGCCTACAAGAGCAGCACGAAGGTGGACGCCGACAAGTCCACAGGCGATGTCGTGGTGTTCGTGAACACCAAGTGCGTCAACATCGACGAGAACGACCCGCAGCCCTGTCTTGACGACAGCGACGAGCGGCTGATCACCAACAGCATCGACGTGTTCGCCACGGACCGGCGCACTGCCCTGGCCGTCGACAACGGGGACTTCCTGCCGGCGGGCTCTGTGCAGCACGAGGGCCTGGTGAACAAGTGGCCGTTCAATGTGGAGAAGAAGACCTACCCCTACTGGGACGGCACGATCGGCAGTGCGGTGGACGCCGAGTACGTCGGCACGAAGGACATCGACGGTCTCGAGACCTACGAGTTCACAGTCTCGGTCCCCGAGGTCGAGGCCGAGATCCTCGCCGACACGGTGGGCACCTACCAGACCGACCAGACGCTCTGGGTCGATCCCGTCACCGGTTCGATCATCGATCAAGAGGGCGGTCAGGTCCTCAAATTGGAGAACGGCGCCACGGTGCTTGACATCAACGTGGCTTACACCGACGAGACCGTGCAGCTCAATGTCGATGACGCCAAGTCGTCCGGCCGGCTGCTGAGCATCATCGACGTGGCGCTTCCGATCGGGTCGGCTCTGCTGGGGCTGGCGGCCCTTGCGGGTGGCTTCCTCCTGTTGCGCGGAGGACGCAAGGATGGCGACGCGAGCAAGGATCAGGAACCCGTCTCAGTCGACGCGTAGGGCGCCTGTGCAGGCGTAGTGCCAGGGGCAGCAGGGACGCAGCGCAGGTCCGCTGTCGAGCAGCCGGCGCGGCCCGCCGTGCCGAGGGGACCTATCCCAGCGCGGTCGCCTGCAGGTCTCGGGCGCGCGCGATGCCGCGAAGCAGGTCGTGGGCGGTGCGGGCGATTGGGTTCTGCGGCGACCGTGAGCTGAGCTCGACGAGCGCCCACAGGTCGGCTGCCCGGGCCAGCTCCAAGGTCTCGGCCGCGTCTCCGCCACGGCGGGTGACGTACGCCGCGAGCACACCCCGGGTGAACGCCTCGTCCCGCTCGAAACGCAGCAGGTTGCCGAGGTCGGTGAAGGGCCCGCCGGCGTGCGCGAACTCCCAGTCGACGAGTCCGGTGACGGTGAGGCCGTCCGGGTCGACCAGGAGGTTCTTGGGATTGAGGTCGCTGTGCACCAGGCAGGTGCGGGTGATCGTGTCCAGCAACGACTGAGCCCGCGCGGCGACCGCGGCGAGCCCGGCTCGCTCGGCGGCGCTCCAGTGGGCGATGGCGTCGCTGTGCTCGGTGACCCAACCCGGCAGTCCGTCGCCGCCCGGCAGGGGAGCGAGGGTGAGCTCGGCGTCGGCGAACCTGCCTGGGCGCAGCAGTGGCATCCCGGCGAGGTCGGCGAGCAGGTCGCCGAGCTGGGTGCCCAGCCGTCGGCGGGCGGCCCGGTCGAGGGTGGGAAGCAGCAGGTCGGCGCGCTCGCCGGGCAGGTACGACGTCACCAGCAGGCCGGGCCCTCCCGCGGCGAGGTCGACGGGGCGGACCTCCAGAACATCCGGCACCGGCACGAGTCCACGCACCAGGGCGAGGACTGCGGCATCGACCTCCGGGGGCCGCTGATGACCGTCCGGGTCCGGAGGGTAGATCCGCACCACCGAGCGATCCCCGGCCGCGTACGCGAGGAACGTCCGCCCCGACCAACCTCCGGGGAGGGGCTCGAGAGCTGCGAAGCCCTCCGCGAAGTCACCCACCGATGCCATGGCGACGATGCTCGCAGACGTGGGCGCCAGTAGGGTCGCTGCGTGGAGCATGACGCGGGCCATCCTCCCGTTCGGGTGGAACGACGGCCGGTCGGCGAGCGCGAGTCGCGGCTGGCCAACGGCCCAGACTGGGATCGCTATGCCGACGAGTACCAGGCCACTCACGGGGAGTTCCTCGGCGATGTGGGATTCGTGTGGGGTCCCGAGGGGCTGACCGAGGCCGAGGCGAAGGTCCTCGGGGAGGTCGCCGGGTGCGACGTCCTCGAGGTCGGGTCCGGTGCCGGTCAGTGTTCCCGCTGGGTCAGGAGCCAGGGTGGACGCGTGGTCGGACTGGACCTGTCCCACCGGCAGCTCCAGCACTCACGACGCCTCGATGAGCACACGGGAGTCACGGTGCCGGCGGTGCTCGGGACCGCGACCCACCTTCCGTTCCGCGATGCGTCCTTCGACGTGGTGTTCTCCTCGTTCGGGGCGTTGCAGTTCGTGGCCGAGATCGAGCGCGCCGTCCGCGAGGCGGCGCGCGTGCTCCGCCCAGGTGGCCGTTTCGCGTTCTCGATCACGCACCCGACCCGATGGATGTTCCCCGACGACCCGGGGGAGGCGGGGCTGGTGGCCTCGCAGTCCTACTGGGACCGAGCGGCCTACGTCGAGATCGACGACGCGACCGGTCAGGTCAGCTACGTCGAGCACCATCGCACGCTCGGCGACTGGGTGGCGCTGCTCTTCGAGGCGGGCTTCGTGCTGCGCGAGCTCCAGGAGCCGCAGTGGCCGCCCGGGCACGACCGCGTGTGGGGCGGCTGGTCCCGCACCCGCGGCCTGCTCACGCCGGGGACCGCGATCTTCGTCGGCGAGCGCGGTCCGGCGCCGGCCGAGTAGGTTGCGCAGCCAGGGTGTGCGGACCCGAGTTGGACTCGGAGACCCGCGCCCGCGTAGGCTTAACGTTCGCCAGAGGTCTGCCCGAGTTCCATACGGAGCGGACTTGTGCTCGCTACAGCGCCTCCAGCGGTGAGGCAACGAACCACGGTAGTGAAAACAGACTTCCGGCCTGCCCGCACGACATCTGTCCACCAAGGAATCTGTTCCCCTTATGACGAGTAGCCTCACGACCCCGCTGGCCGAGTCCGACGCCCCCCAGGTGGCGGTGAACGACATCGGTTCCGAAGCGGACTTTCTCGCCGCGATCGACGAGACCATCAAGTACTTCAACGACGGTGACATCGTGGATGGCACCATCGTCAAGGTCGACCGGGACGAGGTCCTGCTCGACATCGGCTACAAGACCGAGGGCGTCATCCCCTCGCGCGAGCTGTCCATCAAGCACGACGTGGACCCGAACGACGTGGTCAACGTCGGCGACAAGGTCGAGGCCCTCGTTCTCCAGAAGGAGGACAAGGAAGGCCGGCTGATCCTGTCCAAGAAGCGCGCACAGTACGAGCGCGCCTGGGGCACGATCGAACAGGTCAAGGAGGAGGACGGCGTCGTCGAGGGCACCGTCATCGAGGTCGTCAAGGGCGGTCTGATCCTGGACATCGGCCTGCGTGGCTTCCTCCCGGCCTCGCTGGTGGAGATGCGCCGGGTGCGCGACCTCCAGCCCTACGTCGGCCAGACGCTCGAGGCGAAGATCATCGAGCTCGACAAGAACCGCAACAACGTGGTGCTGTCGCGTCGCGCCTGGCTGGAGCAGACCCAGTCCGAGGTGCGCCACGGCTTCCTGACCCAGCTCCAGAAGGGCCAGATCCGCAAGGGTGTCGTCTCCTCGATCGTGAACTTCGGTGCGTTCGTCGACCTCGGCGGCGTCGATGGTCTCGTGCACGTCTCCGAGCTGTCCTGGAAGCACATCGACCACCCCTCGGAGGTCGTGACCGTCGGTGACGAGGTCACCGTCGAGGTGCTCGACGTCGACATGGACCGCGAGCGGGTCTCTCTCTCGCTCAAGGCGACGCAGGAGGACCCCTGGCAGCACTTCGCGCGGACCCACCAGATCGGCCAGATCGTGCCGGGCAAGGTCACCAAGCTGGTGCCGTTCGGCTCGTTCGTCCGGGTCGAAGAGGGCATCGAGGGCCTGGTGCACATCTCCGAGCTGGCCGAGCGCCACGTGGAGATCCCGGAGCAGGTCGTCCAGGTCAACGACGACGTCATGGTCAAGATCATCGACATCGACCTGGAGCGGCGTCGCATCTCGCTGTCGCTGAAGCAGGCCAACGAGACCGCCACGGCGGCCGACGTCGACGACTTCGACCCGACGCTCTACGGCATGACGGCGACCTACGACGACCAGGGCAACTACGTCTACCCCGAGGGCTTCGACCCCGAGACGGGCGAGTGGCTCGAGGGCTTCGACGAGCAGCGCGCGGTCTGGGAGGAGCAGTACGCCCAGGCGCACACCCGCTGGGAGGCACACGTCAAGCAGCAGGCCGAGGCCAAGCAGGCCGAGGCCGAGGCCGGCGAGGCCACGTCGTACTCCTCCGCCTCCGCCTCCAGCGGAGCCTCCGACGGTAGCGGCGACGACGCCGACGACCAGGGTGCCGAGGTGGCCGCGGAGACCAGCGGCTCGCTGGCCTCCGACGAGGCGCTCCAGGCGCTTCGCGAGAAGCTCACCGGCGGCAACTGACCGACGCCAGAACGGCCATCGACCGGCGAGGTCGATGGCCGTTCTGTTGCGTGGGACCGGCGTCGGAAGGGGCCAGGGTCAGGCGAGCAGTGGACGGGGCGGCCTGCCCTCGACCTAGATGCCCTCCTGCCGGGCCGGTTCTGGGCCGGCTGGCCAACTAGGATGCATCGGTGATCGGATCGCGACCTGACCCCGGGGCCCGCACCCTGTTGCTCGGGGTCGGCTGCCAGAAGGGCGGCACGACCTGGTTGCAGCACTACCTGTCCGGTTCACCGCAGGTGGCTACCGGGTATCTCAAGGAGTACCACGTCTTCGACTCTCTGGACCTGCCCTCGGAGGCGCAACCGCGTGGGAAGTGGCTGGAGAAGGCCCGGCAGGCGGCTCGGCGGCTGGAGCGGGGCGAGGATGCGGACGCCGGGCCACTGCTCCGCGCGGCCTTCGTCGCCGACCCGAGCCTGTACTTCGACTACTGCGCGGATCTGCTGGCACGTCCCGGCACCCGGGTGACCACCGACATCACTCCGTCCTACTCCGGGCTCTCGGCCGAGCGGTTCGCCTCGATCCGGGACGAGTTCGGCAGGCGTGGCGTCGAGGTGCGGGTGGTCTTCTTGCTGCGCGACCCCGTAGAGCGGATCTGGTCGTCCGAGCGGATGTACTCCCGGCGCCGTCCGGGGCGGGCCGAGGGATCCGCCGAGGACCGGCTGCTGCGCACCTACGCCAACGGGTTCCACGAGAGTCGCACCCGCTACCACGACACGATGACGGCGCTGGAGCAGGTGTTCCCCGCGGACCACATCTACTACGGCCTCTACGAGTCGCTCTTCGAGGAGCCGTCGCTGCGGCGGCTGTGCGACTTCGCCGGCATCGACTATCTCCAGCCGGACCTCGAGCTGCGCCTGAACCCCTCGCCGAAGCAGGCCGAGCTGAGCGAGGCCACCGTCCGGGAGATCGCCACCCACTATCGCGAGGTCTACGACGTGGCCGCAGAGCGGTTCGGCGACGCGCTGGTCGCTGACCGGTGGCCGGGCTACCAGTACGTTCGCTGAGCGGTGCTGGGTCTCAGGGAAGGCGCACGCCGAAGGAGCCGGGGCGGAACTGGGGGTCCTGGAAACGCGAGCCCGGGATCTCCCGAGGACGGTCGCCGATCATCATGAGTCGGAGGGTGTAGGCGACGGCGAGCACCGCGGCCACTGTCAGGAGCATCATCAGGATTGTCATGGCAGTAATTCTGCTACCGCACTGTTCGTGCCAACAGTGGCATGAATGACACCTTTCGTTGATTTCCTGCCAACTTCGTGGGACGGTGGTGAGATGCTGCGCAAGGTCGCCGTGCTGGTCGAAGACGGGGTAGAGCCCTTCGGCCTCGGGAGTCTGTGCGAGGTCTGGGGTGAGCCCGAGCACCCTGAGGACGGCACCCCGGGGCTCGACTTCGTCGTGGTCACCCCACGCCCGGGCCGGGTGCGTGGCCGGGCCGGCTTCGACCTGTTCGTCGAGCACGGGCTGGACGAGGCAGCCGATGCCGACCTGGTGTGTGTTGCGCCGCGCGAGGAGTTCCACGATGCGAGCCCCGAGACCGTGCGACTGCTGCAGCAGACCCACGAACGCGGAGCGATCACCTTCGCCCACTGTTCGGCCGTGTTCACGCTGGGGTACGCCGGACTGCTCGACGGACGCCGCTGCACCACGCATTGGCGATTCGCCGACCAGCTCGCGGCGACCTTCCCCGCGGCGACCGTTGAGCCGGATGTCCTGTACGTCCGGGAGGGGACGGTCCTGACCGGCGCAGGCTCTGCGGCGTCGCTGGATGCATCGCTGTCGCTGGTCCGTGATGAGTTCGGACCACGGGTCGCTGCCGCGATGGCGCGGCGGATCGTGGTGGCACCGCACCGGTCCGGCGGTCAGGCCCAGTTCCTGGCCCGTCCGGTTCCGGTGTGCGAGGACGAGGCGCTCGGGGAGCTGCTCGCATGGGTGGTCGAGCATCTGTCAGACGAGCACACCGTGGAGACTCTGGCGCGTCGCTGCCAGATGTCACCCCGCACGTTCGCCCGCCGGTTCAAGGACGAGGTCGGCTCGAGCCCGCATGCGTGGCTGGTCGGGCAGCGGGTGGCCGCGGCCGAGGAGCTGTTGGAGACCACCGACCGTCCGATCGAGTGGATCGCGACCGAGGTCGGCTTCGGGAACGCCGCCACCTTGCGGCTCCACCTGGGGCGAGCACGGGGCCTGAGCCCGCAGGCGTATCGGCGTTCCTTCGCCTGTTGACGAAGGGTCAGGAAGCGACGGGTCGGCGGTCAGGAAGCGACGGGTCGGCGGATAGGGTGCGCGGATGGTGCGGGTGGCGTTGACCGGCGGTGTGGCCTCGGGCAAGAGCACCGTGTCGGGGATGCTCGCGGAGCTCGGTGCAGTGGTCATCGACGCCGACCTGCTCGCCCGGGAGGTGGTGGCGTCCGGCACCGGCGGCTACGGCGAGGTCGTGGCGGCCTTCGGCGACGGCGTGGTCGGGCCTGACGGCGAGCTCGACCGCCCGGCGCTCGGGGCGCTGGTCTTCGCCGATCCCGAGCAGCGCAGACGGCTTGAAGCGATCATTCATCCCCGGGTGCGCGCTCGCGCCGCGCAGATCGAGGCCGCAGCTCCACCGGAGGCGATCGTGGTGCACGACATCCCCCTCCTGGTCGAGACCGGTCAGGCGGACCACTTCGACGCTGTCGTGGTCGTCGACGTGCCGGTGGAGACCCAGGTCGACCGGCTGGTCACCCAGCGTGGGATGACGCGCGAGGAGGCCGAGTCGAGGATCTCTGCCCAGGCCACCCGGGAGCAGCGCCGGGAGGTAGCGACCTACCTGCTCGACAACACCGGGACGTGCGACGACCTCCGCCTGCTGGTAGCGGAGGTCGTCGACGATCTACGGGGCCGGCCCTGGGCCCCCGGAGGGTAGGCCAGGGGCCTCAGGCGGCCAGGTCCGGGTCGGCGAACCGGCGCAGCTTGGCCAGGGCCTCCCGCTCGAGCTGGCGCACCCGCTCGGCCGAGATGCCGTGCGTGGCGCCGATGTCGGCCAGCTTGTGCTGGCGTCCGTCGACCAGGCCGTAGCGCGACCGGATGATGTCTGCCGCGCGATCGTCGAGCTGTGAGACCAGCGAGTTCAGCCGCTCACGGGACTCGACGTCGAGCACGTTCAGGTCGGGACCCGGCGAGGTGTCCTGTGCCATCAGGTCGCCGAGCGAGGTGTCCCCGTCCTCGTCGATGGGGGTGTCGAGGCTGACGTGCTCGCGACCCCAGGCCATCAGGTCCAGGACGCGGTCGACGTCCATCCCGAGCTCGGTGGCGATCTCCTGAGGCTCGGGGTCCCGCCCGAGCTGGCGCTCGAGAGTCCGTCGGGCGCCACCGACCTGGTTCAGCTCCTCCACGACGTGCACCGGAAGTCGGACCACGCGGGCCTGCTGGGCGATGCCCCGGGTGATGGCTTGGCGCACCCACCAGGTGGCGTAGGTCGAGAACTTGTAGCCCTTGGTGTAGTCGAACTTCTCCACGGCACGGATCAGGCCGGTGTTGCCTTCCTGGATCAGGTCCAGCATCGGCATCTGTGCGCGGCCGTACTTGCGGGCGATCGAGACCACCAGTCGGAGGTTGGCGGTGATGAAGGTGTCGACGGCCTGGCGGCCCTGCTCGGCGAGCCATTCCAGCTCGGCCTGGTTGGCGGAGCCCGGGGCTCCGCCCTTGCGACGGCCGATGCGACCCTCGGCCAGCAGCTGCTGGGCCAGGAGGCCGGCTTCGATGGCCTTGGACAGCTCCACCTCGAGGGCGGCGTCGAGCAGCGGGTTGCGGGCGATCTCGTCGAGGTAGAGGCCCACGCTGTCGCGCCCCTCGATCTCGCGGGTCGCTCTGGTCGCCGTGGTGGTTGCCATGGACGTCCTTCCCTCCCTTTCGTGGACCCCGGGAAGCCCGGCTCTCCACGTTCAGTCCAACGTCCTGGAGCGGGAGGAGATTCCCACCCCGGTGTTGGAGCCTTCACTCACCCAGACGTGCGAAAGGCCCGAAGAGTTGCAGAATCCGACAACTCTCAGGGACTTCTCAGGGGCCCGCCCGCACCGCCGGCGGGGGAACGCGAAAGCCCTGGTCAGACCAGGTGTGCCCCGACCTCGCTCAGTCCCGCGCACGCGGGGAACTGCGGAAACCTCTCCCGGAACTCCTCGGGCGGGGTGTGGACGCCCACGAAACCCACGCCGGCATCGACGGCCGCCTCAGCGTCCCAGCTGCTGTCGCCCACCATGGTGGCCCCCTCCGACGACGCGGTGAGGAGCCTCAGCGCACGACGCAACCCCTCGCCCGACGGCTTGGGCCGCACCTGCGGGTCCCGGCCCACCACCACGTCGACCGTGAGCCCGTGCCGCTCGAGCACCTCGCGGGCGACACTCTCCGGGAGCAGTGTGACGACGCCGGTGGGCCGGTCGGCGACCGACTGCAGGAACTCGTGGACGCCCGGCATCGGCTCCGACCTCGGTAGTGCGGCGCGTTCGTGGACCGCTACCGCGGTCGAGACCCTCGACCACACCTCCAGGTTGGTCAGCCTGCCGAGCACAGCCATGCAGGCTCGGGTGGCGGCGGTCCAGGCGGTGTCCGGTCCGAGGTCGTGGACGTCGTCGCCCAGGATGCTGACGACGTCGCGCCAGGCGGCGTCGTAGTCGGTGAACGACTGGACGTCGACCAGCGTCCGGTCGAGATCGAGAAGCAGGGCCGCCATCTCGCGGCTCAGCCCGGAGGAAGCGGCGTGGTGTCGGCCAGGCCCATCCGGTCGAGGATCCAGGCGAGGGTGAACGCCCGGTCGTGCCACGACTTGTAGCGGCCCGAGACGCCGCCGTGCCCGGCGGCCATCTCGGTGCGGAGCAGGAAGTCGCGACGCCCGATGGCTGTGGCTCGCAGTCGCGCCACCCACTTGGCGGGCTCGACATAGAGCACGCGGGTGTCGTTGAGCGACGTCTCGGCCAGGATCGGTGGGTAGTCCACGGCCGCCACGTTGTCGTAGGGCGCGTAGGCGCGCATCCAGTCGTACGCCGCGGGGTCGGCCTCGGGATTGCCCCACTCGTCGTACTCGGTGACCGTGAGAGGCAGGGTGGGGTCGAGCATCGTGGTGAGCGTGTCGACGAACGGCACCTGGGCGACCACGCCGGCGAACAGCTCGGGGGCCTGGTTCGCGGTCGCACCCACCAGGAGGCCACCGGCGCTGCCGCCCTCGCACACCAGGCGCTCCGCAGTGGTCCAGCCGGTCTCGACGAGATGCCGAGCACACGACACGAAGTCGGAGAAAGAGTTCTGCTTGTCGGCGAGCTTGCCCTGGTCATACCAACCACGGCCCATCTCGCCTCCGCCACGGACGTGAGCGATCGCGAAGACCGCACCCCGGTCCAGCAGGGAGAGCCGGGCGACCGAGAAGTACGGGTCCATGGACATCTCGTAGGCGCCGTAGCCGTACAGCAGCAGTGGTGCGGGGCCGGCCGGGTGGACGCCCCGGCGCGCCACCAGCGAGATCGGTACGCGTGCACCGTCGGGGGCGATCGCCCAGATCCGGTGTTCCTCGTAGTCCTCGGAGTCGTAGTCCCCGAGCACGGGGGTCCGGCGCAGCAGGCTCAGCTCCCGGGTCGCCACGTCGTAGTCGTAGACCGACGACGGGATCGCCATGGTGGTGTAGCCCAGACGGACCGTCGGCTGGGCGAACGACGGGTTGCCGCCCGACCCGATCGTGTAGACCTCCTGGTCGAAACGCACCAGATGGTCGTCGGCCACCCCGTCATCGTCGAGCTCGAGGATCCGCAGCTGGGTGAGCCCGTCGCTGCGCTGGTGGATCACCAGGTGCCCGGCGAACGCGTCGACGTTCTCCAGGCGCACGGCCGGGTCGTGGGGGATGAGGGGCTGCCAGTCCTCGGGCTCGGTCGGCGCGATCGGTGCCACCGCGAGCTCGAAGTCGGGACCGGTGCCGTTGTGGAGCACTAGGAACACGTCCTGGCCGCCGAGAACGGCGTGGTCGAGCCCCAGCTCCAGACCCTCGCGCCGGGGGCTGAAGAGCCGGAAGCCGGCGCCCGGGTCCTCCGCGTCGAGGAAGCGGTACTCGGTGGTCGTCTTCGATCCGGCCACGATCACCAGGAAGCGGTCGGAGCGGCTGCGGCCGACGCCGACCCAGAAGCGCGCGTCCGGCTCGTGGTAGACCAGCTCGTCATCGGCCTGAGCGGTGCCGAGCACATGTCGCCAGATCCGGTCGGGACGCCAGGCCTCATCGACGGTGGCGTAGTAGAACTCCGTCCCTTTGCGGTCCCAGGTGACGCCACCCATCACGTCGGTCAGCACGTCGGCCAGGAGCTCGCCGCTGTGGAGGTCCTTGACCCGGACCGTGTAGCGCTCATCGCCGGACGTGTCGGTCGAGTAGGCGAGCAGCCTGGCGTCGAGGCTGACCGACGACCCACCGAGGGAGAAGAACTCGTGGCCCTCGGCCAGGGCGTTGAGGTCGAGCAGCTGCTCCTCGCCGGGTAGCGCCGGCTCGTCCGGCGCGCAGTCCTCGGCCGGCCGCGGGGGAGACCAGTCGTCCTCGCTGCGGACCGGCACTCGGCAGCTGGCGCCGTACTCCTTGCCCTCGAAGCTGCGCCCGTAGTACCAGTAGCCGTGGTTGCGGGTGGGCACGGACAGGTCGGTCTCCAGCGTGCGGGTCTTGATCTCCTCGAAGATCTGCTGGCGCAGCCCGGCCAGGTGGGCGGTGCGCTCCTCGGTGTAGGCGTTCTCCGCCTCGAGGTAGCCCCGCACCTGCGGGTCGTCCTTGGCTCGCAGCCAGTCGTAGTCGTCCGCCCGCACGTGGCCGTGGATCTCCCGGCGCTCGGAACGGACCGGGGCAACGGGTGGCTGCATGCGGGGAAGGGTAGCGGCCACGACCCCCACCCGAGCAGGCGGGACACAATGGGGGCGTGAGCGCCGCCAGCCCCGACGACCCGGCCCCCCGACAGCGGGTGGACCTCAACGCCGACCTGGGTGAGGAGGTCACCGATGACGCGGGCCTGTTGGCCGTCGTGACGTCGGCCAACGTCGCCTGCGGCTACCACGCCGGCAGCGTCGAGATCATGCGCCTGGTCTGTGCCGAAGCGGCCCGCCTCGGGGTCTCGATCGGTGCCCAGGTGTCCTACGACGATCGCGAGAACTTCGGTCGCGTGGCGCACGACGTCGCCGGCGACGTGCTGCGCGACCAGGTCGCGGATCAGGTGGGCCTGCTCAGCGCCGTCGCTGCCCGAGAGGGCGTGGCGGTGCGCTACGTCAAGCCCCATGGAGCCCTCTACCACCGGGTCGCGGTGGACAACGAGCAGGCCGCCGCGGTGCTGGTCGGGTCGGGGGACCTGCCGGTGCTCGGTATGCCCTCCTCGGTGATCCTGGAGCTCGCCCGCGAGGCCGGTCGTCGGGTGTGGCACGAGGGCTTCCCCGACCGTGCCTACACCCCCGAGGGCGGCCTGGTGGCGCGCTCGGAACCTGGAGCCGTGCTGACCGACAGCACCGCGATCGCCACCCGAGCGGTCCGCCTCGCGGCGGACGTGGACTCGGTGTGCGTGCATGGGGACACCCCTGGCGCGGTGCGCCATGCGGACGCCGTACGACGGGCTCTCGTGGCCGCCGGGTACTCCCTCCGAGGTCTGTGAGTTCTCCACAGGGACCCTCGGATTCTGTGGAGGAATCGGTCGGACTTGTGGAGGAACCGGCCTCCTCTGTGGACGACACGCCGAGCCAGCGAAAGTGCTTCGAATTTGTCGCGGCAATCCCTTGTGTGGCCCTGTCAGGCGGCGTAGAACTTGATGTACCGGCACCGCTTGCGGGGCCGGGGATCGGACGGAAATGAAGGTCCAGACGGCGGGCTTGCCCGCTGCGTCGGCCCGGTGACGGGGACGGCGGGGCCGGAGGAGAAGTCCGGTGGATCGGGTGTCACCGAACCGGTCAACCGAGGGGCTCCTGATGCTCATACCATCAAGAGCCCCTCACCCTATTTCCGGGCAATCTCGGTGGGGCAATCTCGGTGCGGCCGACCCGCGGCACGGATACTGGTCGGGTGCGGGTCATCGCGGTCGGCGATCGTGCCGCCTTGGTCGAGGTGGGCGACCCCGAGGCGGCGCTCAGCCTCGCGCTCTGGGCGCGCGCGCACCACGTCGCGGCCACGGAGATCGTTCCCGCCGCCACCACGGTGCTCTTCGACGGCATGCAGCCCGGCGAGCTCGCTGACGCCCTGGCCGGCTGGGAGCCGACGGTGGGCCTGCCACTCGGACCGCTCGTCGAGCTGCCGGTGCACTATGACGGCGCGGATCTTGCGGACGTCGCCCGTGCCTGGGGCATGACCGAGCGTGAGGCGATCGCCGCCCATGGCGCACCGACCTACGTCGTGGCCTTCTGCGGCTTCGCCCCGGGCTTCGCCTACCTCGCGGGGTTGCCGGCCGAGCTCGCCGTACCCCGCCTGGCCAGCCCCCGGACCGTCGTCCCGACGGGCTCGGTGGCTGTGGCCGACCGGTGGTGCGGCGTCTACCCGACGCAGTCGCCCGGTGGCTGGCGCCTCTTGGGGCGCACGACGGTGACCCTCTGGGACGACGCCCGGGCCGAGCCGGCCCTGCTCGAACCGGGGACCCGGGTACGTTTCGTGGCGGCCGGATGAGCTTTCTGGTCACAGCCGCCGATGGGCTGGTCACGGTGCAGGACCGCGGCCGTGTCGGGTACGCCCACCTGGGCGTACCGCGGGCAGGCGCTCTCGACCTCCCGGCAGCGGCGCTGGCCAACCGGCTGGTCGGCAACGACGAGAACGCCGCGGTGCTCGAGGTGACGCTGGCCGGGCTTGCTCTCCGGACCGATCGGGCCCTCACCTTCGCCGTCACGGGCGCGCTGTGCGACGTGCGGCTGGGGCGACGGGCGGTGGCCTTCGCTGAACCTGTGAGCGCGCCGGCCGGCACGGACGTGTGGCTCGGCCCGGCCCATCGGGGGGTGCGCAGCTATCTAGCAGTCGCAGGCGGGATCGACGCGCCCGAGGTGCTGGGTTCCCGCTCGACCGACACCCTGGCCGGGGTGGGACCGGCCCGCGTCACCGCGGGAGATCGCGTGCTGGTCGGCAGGCCAGGTGCGGGCGCCGCCGCGGCCGACGTACCGCGGCCCCGGCCGGCGCCCGGTCGGCTGCGCCTCCTCCCGGGGCCTCGTCCTGACTGGTTCCCCGAGTCTGCGCTGGCGAGCCTCGCGGATACCTCCTACGTCGTTGCCGCCGACTCCAACCGCGTGGGACTCAGGCTGACGGGGCCACCGGTCGGTCGCCGCGCCGGTGAGCTGCCCAGCGAGGGCATGGTGCTGGGGGCCGTGCAGGTGCCACCGAACGGGCAGCCGGTCGTGCTGCTGGCCGACCATCCGGTGACCGGCGGCTACCCGGTGGTCGGTGTGGTCGCGCAGGCCGACCTGTGGGTGTGTGCGCAGCTTCGGCCGGGGGACCGGATCGGATTCAGGATCCAGGAGCCTCCGGTCGGCTGAGGTCCGGATCGTCCACAGCGAACGAGCGGACGGGCCCCGCGGGGCTGTCTCGGGTCTCGAAGCGCACCGTGACCACGCCGCGTCCCGACCCCCACACCCAGCCGGGTCCGAGCTCGGCGTGGACGACATCCATCCCCGGTGCCCAGGCCCGGTGACGCGCGGTGGGCAGGTCGACGGGCTCGGGTTCCTCCCCCTCGGGCTCGATCTCCCCGAAGAGGTCCTCCTGCACCCAGTCAGCCAGGCCGGAGACCCCCACCCCCAGCAGACGGACCCCGCCGGAGGTGTCGAGGTCGACCAGCAGCCCGCGGGCGAGCCGGGCGATGGTGGCGGCCTGGTCGGTGGGGCTCGGCAGCGTGCTGGACCGGCTCAGCGTGGTGAAGTCGTGCAGCCGTACCTTGATCGAGATGGTGCGCCCGGAGAGGCCGTGGCTGCGCAGGCGGGTCGCGACCTCGCCGGCCTGCCGGGTCAGCAGCCCTTCCATCAGGGGCCGGTCGGTCAGGTCCGTGTCGTACGTGCCCTCGACGCTGACGGACTTGGTCTCCCGCTCGGGCTCGACGGCGCGGTCGTCCTGGGCACGCGCCAGGGCGTGGAGACCGTGGCCGTGGGCCTTCCCCACCAGGCGCACCAGCTCCTCGAGGCTCACCGCCTCGAGGTCGGCGACGGTGTGGATACCGGCACGCCGCAGCCGCTCGGTCGTGGCAGGTCCCACGCCGGGGATCACCGTGACGTGCATCGGCCGCAGCAGGTCGCGCTCGGTCCCGGGCGGTACGACGACCAGGCCGTCGGGCTTCTCGAGGTCGGAGGCGACCTTGGCGATGAACTTCGACGTCCCGATCCCGACCGAGGCCGTGAGGCCGTGGGTGACCTCGGTCAGCCGGCTGCGGATGTCCTCGGCGAACGCCGTGACCGTCTCCACCTCCAGGTCCGCGAGCGCCGTGCGCTCGAGGTCGACGAAGGCCTCGTCCAGCGACAGCGGCTCGACCAGCGGCGAGATCGACCGCAGCAGCTCCATCACGGCCTCGCTGGCCTCGCGGTAGGCGTGGAAGCGCCCGCTGAGGAAGGCGGCGTGCGGACACCGGGCCCGCGCCTCACGGGTCGACATCGCAGAGCGGACGCCGTACTTGCGGGCCTCGTAGGACGCTGTGGCGACAACCCCACGGCCGCCCACCCCGCCGACGACGACGGGCTTGCCGCGCAGGGAGGGCTTGTCGCGCTGCTCGACCGCCGCGAAGAACGCGTCGAGGTCGAGGTGCAGCACCGAAGCGACGGTGCGCATCACCGGCTCCCGGGGCGTGGCATGGCCGCAACGTACCCCCTGGAACCGACGGTCGGCCGGACCCGCCCGCGGGGCGTCCACAGGCGGCTGCCACGGGCCGCTGTTCCACAGCGCGAGTGGGCCGGTGCCCTGTGGGTCGCCGTATCACGGCAGGTTCGGGCCATGACCGATCTGCCACCGACGTCGCGCCCCGCCTCCTCCGGTGCCGGCCCGCCCACCCTGACCGCGCGCAGCCCCGAGGACCTGCTGGCGATGGTCTCGTTGCTGCTGGGCTTCCACCCCCAGGACTCCTTGGTGATGCTGGCGTTGCGTGCCCAGACACCCGTGCACGCCCGGATCGACCTGCCTCGCACCGTCCACGACGCCCCACACGTGGCCGAGCAGCTCCTGGTGGCGGTCCGCCGCCACCAGGTCAGCCTGGTGGCGGTCGCGGCCTACACCGGCGATCTGGAGGTCTGCGCCGCCACCGTCTCGGCCCTCGTGGAGGGGGTCGAGGCGGCTGGCGGCGAGGTCGCCGTCGGTGTCCGGGCCCACGCCGGGCGCTGGTTCTCCCTGAGCGCGACCGACCCCGCCGGTGCGGACGGGCCGGGTGAGACCTACGAGATCTCCGCTCACCCCTTCCTGGTCGAGGCGGTGGTGCGCGGAGAGGTGACGCATGCCTCGCGCGCCGACCTGGCCCGCGGGATCGGCCCGGATCCGGCCCGGGTCGGCCGCATCCGCGACGCTCTCGCGGTGCTGCCTCCCGGGCGGCTCGACCAGTGCGAGGTCGCCGCAGCGGTGGGAGATCTCCTGACGGCGGTCGCGGAGGACGGCGCCGTCGAGCCACGCGACACGGCCCTGCTCACCTGGGCGGTGGCCGACCGTGGGGTCCGCGAAGTCGTGCTGGTGCAGATGACGCGGGCCGACGCACCCGAGTGGGTCCGGTTGTGGACCGAGGTGGTGCGCGGCGCGCCTGAGGGCCTGGTCGCCGGGCCGGCGTCGCTCCTGGGGTTCGCCGCCTGGCTGGCGGGCCGGGGTGCCCTGGCCTGGTGCGCGGTGGACCGGTGCCTGGCCGACAACCCCGAAGACTGGCTGGCGCCGTACTTGGTGACGATCCTCGAGCAGGCGGTGCCACCCGCCTGCTGGGAACCCTCGGCGAGCCTGCCGGCGCAGCACCCACCGTCGCCGAGTTGAGCACCTCACACCCTGTCGGGTCGGGTCCGTGGGCTCTAAGGTGCGTGCATGGGAGAAGAGGTCGATGCACAGGAGTTCAGCCGCGCCGACCGCAGCCGGCACCGCGAGAAGGTGCGGCGGTGTCTCGACGTGTTCGAGCGGATGCTGCGGGAGGCTCGATTCGACACCGATGACCCGATGACCGGGCTCGAGGTCGAACTCAACCTCGTCGACGAGAACGGCGACCCGGCACTGAAGAACGCCGAAGCCCTCGAGGCCATCGCGGACCCCGACTTCCAGACCGAGCTGGGTCAGTTCAACATCGAGATGAACGCTGCTCCCGCCAAGCTGCGCGAGCGTGGGCTGGCGACCTTCGAGCGCAGCCTGCGGCGCAGCCTCAACGACGCCGAGGCCAAATCGGCCGAGGTGGGTGCCCACCTGGTGATGATCGGGATCCTGCCGACGCTGGCCGAGGGGCACATGTCGCCCAGCTCTATCAGCGCGAACCCGCGGTACCGCCTGCTCAGCGAGCAGATTCTCCAGGCCCGCGGCGAGGACATCGTGATCTCGATCTCCGGTGAGGACGAGCGGCTGGACACGACCTCGGAGACGATCCTCCCGGAGGCGGCCTGCACCAGCACCCAGTTCCACGTGCAGACCTCGCCCGACGACTTCCCCGGCTACTGGAACGCCAGTCAGGTGATCTCCGGTGTGCAGGTGGCGTTGGGCGCCAACTCGCCGTACCTCCTGGGCAAGGAGCTCTGGCGGGAGACCCGGATCCCACTCTTCGAGCAGGCTGCCGACACCCGCAGCGAGGAGCTGAAGGTGCAGGGCGTACGTCCGCGGGTGTGGTTCGGGGAACGGTGGGTGACGTCGGTCTTCGATCTCTTCGAGGAGAACGTGCGCTACTTCCCGGCTCTGCTGCCGATCACCGACGACGAGGATCCCCTCGCCGTGCTGGAGAGTGGGGGAGTGCCGTATCTGCACGAGCTCCGGCTGCACAACGGGACGATCTACCGCTGGAACCGGCCGGTCTACGACATCCAGGGGGGCGTTCCTCACCTACGGGTCGAGAACCGACTTCTCGCGGCCGGCCCGACGGTGGCCGACATGATGGCCAACGCGGCCTTCTACTTCGGACTGGTCCGCGCCCTCGCCGAGGACGAGCGCCCGGTGTGGACCCAGATGTCGTTCAGCGCCGCCGAGGAGAACTTCCACGTCGCGGCCCAAGAGGGCATCGACGCCCGGGTCTACTGGCCGGGTCTCGGGCAGGTGCCCGCGACCGAGCTGGTGCTTCGCCGACTCCTGCCGCTGGCCCACGAGGGTCTGCGTCGCTGGGGGGTCGAGACCTCGGACAGTGACCGGCTCCTGGGCATCATCGAGCAGCGCTGCCTGACCGGCGTGAACGGCTCGGAGTGGTTCGTGCGCAGGATGAGGCAGCGGTCCCGTGAGGATCGCTACGACGCTCTCCGGGCCACCCTCCAGGAGTACCGAGGACACATGCACACCAACGAACCCGTCCACACCTGGGACTGAGTCGGCCCGGCGGTTTCAACGGATGCGCAGGTCATCGGATACGCAGGCGCTTCCACGTCCGCCCGACTCCCGAACGCGGGTCCAGCCACCCGTGCCGGGTGAGCACCAGGAAGGTCGGGGACAGGCCCGCCTCGGAGTAGGCCTGGAGCGTCGGGCCCAGCCACTCGGCGTCCACGTCGTGCCAGCTCGTGGTGCCGGTCCGGGTCAGCCAAGTCCACGGTGTCGTCGCCTGGTCGTCCTCGCCCAGCACCTCCAGGAGCGCCGCGACCGCGGAGGCGCGCAGGCCGTGGTCGGAGAGTCCTGCCTCCGCGACGGTGCGCGACCGCTCGGGACGCCCCGGCAGCCCCACGTGCAGCAGCGGGGCGAACCGACTCCGCGGGTGTCGGGACTTCAGGTCGTACACCTCCGCGCGCAGTCGCTGGGCAACCGCTCGTGGCACTGGGTCGGTGATCTCGGACACGCTCCAGGGTCGCGCACCGAGGAATCGCAGTGTGCAGGGCATCCACAGGCTGCCGAGCGGCACCAGATTCGATACGGTGCGAACGTGGCCCGCATGTGCTGGCCCGGCGAGGAGGATGGTCAATGGGGACCGTGGTGGTGGGATATGTGTCCAAGCCCGAGGGCGATGCTGCTCTGGAGAGGGCGATCGCCGAGGCCAAGCTGCGCGGCAGCAAGCTGATCGTCGTGAACTCCCATCGCGGCGGTGGCGAGTTCGACGACGCGGCCTCGCGCAAGATCGAAGAGGCCATGGCATCGGTCAACGAGACGTTGGCCTCGGCCGGGGTCGAGCACGAGATGCGTCAGATGGTGCGCGGTTTCGAACCGGCCGAGGACCTGATCAGCATCGCGGAGGCGAGCCACGCGGAGCTGATCGTCATCGGGCTGCGCAGGCGCTCACCGGTCGGGAAGCTCATTCTGGGCAGCAACGCTCAGCGGGTCCTGCTCGATGCTCACTGCCCGGTGCTGGCCGTCAAGGCTGCGGAAGGCTGAGCCCCGACCCACGCGGCGATCCAGATCACCGCTGATGCGACTGTCGGCCGGGTGCTCACCGACGACCCCGTCGCTCAGGGGTGGCGGCCGGCGAGTTCGATGTGAACGGTATCGGCACCGCGACGGTGGTGGAGTTCCTGCTGCACGCCTACGTCGGTCCGTGCTTTCACGCCGGCCACGACCCGGATCAGGTCATCGCCGATGTCCAGCGACTGTTCCGCCGTACCGTAGGCGCTCAGGCTACCGACGTCGTCGACGGCCTTGACGCTGGCGCAGACCAATAGTCGGCACCTCGGTGCGCGTCGCGCAGCCGACGGACAGGTTCGGCCCTTGGTGCGAGATACTCGGGGCATGGGACTCCACATCACCGGTGAGCCGGAAGGCGACGCTGTCCTGGACACGTACCCGTTCGCGATCTTGGTCGGGATGATGCTCGACCAGCAGTACCCGATGGAGCACGCCTTCAGGGGCCCGGCCAAGGTCTTGGACCGTTTCGGGTCGCTCGACCCGAGCGCCATCGCCGACGCCGACCCCGAGGAGTTCGCGGCGCTCTGCGCGACTCCGCCGGCCGTCCACCGGTTCCCAGGGTCGATGGCGAGCCGGATGCAGGAACTGGCCCGCGTCATCGTCAAGGAGTACGGCGGACACGCCGCCTCGCTGTGGGACGACGTCGACTCGGGCCAGGCGCTCCTGGCGCGGGTGATGGCCCTGCCGGGGTTCGGTCGACAGAAGGCGCAGATCTTCGTCGCCCTCCTCGCCAAGCAGCTCGACGTGCGCCCACCGGGCTGGGAGCAGGCCGTCGGCGCCTACGCCGAGCCCGGCTACCGGTCCGTCGCCGATGTCGTGGACCCCGCCTCGCTTCAGAAGGTGCGCGACCACAAGAAAGAGATGAAGGCCGCGGCCAAGCGGAGCTGAGAGCCCAGCCCACGCAGTGACGGCGCCTGCCGTGGCCGAATGCGGACGCTCACCTGTCCCGTGGCAGAATGAGCACGCGGCCCTTGACAGTACCGGGTCGTGCCGCGCCCATATGTCGTTGACGAGAGGTGTTCGTGTCCTCGAACGCACGCACAAAGCTCCCCGTAGAGGTGCTGACGCACCCGGCCATCCAGGCGCTGATCGAGAGCAGAGGTCCGAATGACACCGTGCCTGCTGACGCCGTCCGGCGCGCGGGCGACACGGTCGGTCTTGCCCCCCGACAGCTGACCCTGGTGGTAGCCCACCTCGGTTCGCTCGGCGTGGGGGTGGAGGTCGGCCCCGGTGGTGTCGGCGTCGCCGCTGCGACGTCCCGAACGACCAAGACCGCCGCCACACCGGCGAAGAAGGCTCCCGCGAAGAAGGCCGCGGCGAAGGCGCCACCGAAGTCGGCGCCCGCCGAGAAGACCGCGTCGGCGCCGGCCAAGGCCGCCAAGGCGCCGGCGAAGAGAGCACCGGCGAAGCGGACCACCAAGGCAGCCGCCACGAAGGCTGCCGCAGGGGCGCCCGCTGCCGTCGGCCCTGATGGCAAGAAGGTGCTCCCCGACATCGGCGACGAGCAGTTCGAGAAGGACGTCGCGACCGACCCGACGATCGTCGAGGACGAGAAGCAGGCGACCTTCGTCGTGTCTGCTGCGGACGAGACCGATGAGCCGGAGCAGCAGGTCATGGTCGCGGGTGCGACCGCCGACCCGGTGAAGGACTATCTCAAGCAGATCGGCAAGGTCCCGCTCCTCAACGCCGAGATGGAGGTCGAGCTGGCCAAGCGCATCGAGGCCGGACTCTTCAGCGAGGAGAAGCTGGCCAAGGGCGGCAAGATCTCCGCCAAGGTCCTCGAGGAGCTCGAGTGGATCTCCGAGGACGGTCGTCGCGCCAAGAACCACCTGCTCGAGGCGAACCTGCGGCTGGTCGTCAGCCTGGCCAAGCGCTACACGGGCCGCGGCATGCTCTTCCTGGACCTGATCCAGGAGGGCAACCTCGGATTGATCCGCGCCGTGGAGAAGTTCGACTACACCAAGGGTTACAAGTTCTCGACCTACGCCACCTGGTGGATCCGGCAGGCGATCACCCGCGCGATGGCCGACCAGGCCCGCACGATCCGGATCCCCGTGCACATGGTCGAGGTCATCAACAAGCTGGCTCGCGTGCAGCGACAGATGCTCCAGGACCTGGGTCGTGAGCCCACCCCCGAGGAGCTCGCCAAAGAGCTCGACATGACCCCCGAGAAGGTCATCGAGGTCCAGAAGTACGGCCGTGAACCGATCTCGCTGCACACCCCGCTCGGAGAGGACGGCGACTCTGAGTTCGGCGACCTGATCGAGGACTCCGAGGCGATCGTTCCGGCCGACGCGGTCAGCTTCACGTTGCTCCAGGAGCAGCTCCACGCGGTGCTCGACACGCTGTCCGAGCGTGAGGCAGGCGTGGTGAGCATGCGCTTCGGCCTGACCGACGGTCAGCCCAAGACCCTCGACGAGATCGGCAAGGTCTACGGCGTGACCCGCGAGCGGATCCGCCAGATCGAGTCGAAGACGATGTCGAAGCTGCGGCACCCCAGCCGCTCGCAGGTCCTGCGCGACTACCTGGACTGAGCCCTCGTCGCTCTCGTCTGAAAACGCAAGGTCAGACAGGTCCCGACTGGGTGCGCGAGCCATCGCGCCGCTGGCCGGCGATCACTTGCCCGGCGGGACGATCTGGTAGTGGAAGATCGATCCGGCCGGGATGTTCTGTTGGGATGCCGCGCACACCACCAGATTGATGAGAGCCCCGCCCTGGCTGGTCTCACTGACCATGGTCGGCACCACCACGCCGCTGTTGCTCATGACCGGATTCCCGTTCGCGTCGGTCACATGACCAACGACGAGGGATCCCATGAGGCCGGGAGGCGCGGGGTTGTACAGCGTGAGAGGGACCACCCGGCACTGGTCAGCGGCGATGGTGAGGGAACCGACACTGCGGGTCTGTAGTCCATCGCGGGCGTTGAGGTCGTGGAGCTTGAGGCTGAGATCCTTGACCGTCTTGGTTCCCACCGCATTGCTGTGGATCTTGGGTGCCGTCACCGCACCGTCGGCGAGGTGGCGGGTCTTCACTTCGCCGCTATGAAGAACTGCTGCCGCGTAGGCGCCGCTCGAGGTCGCGATCACCAGCGCCAACAGGGAGATCAACAGGCTTGGGGTCAGGTGTCGAGAGAGTCGGGACATGGGTGCTCCTTGCGGGGACGGGCATGCAGAAACGGGCATGCACAACGCATGCTGCACCTCAGTCCTCGGGCGCGCTAGACCCACCGGCTATGCACACCCCCGGGTCCTGGGACTGGTGGAGCATTCCGGCTCAGCCGACGGTGACCTCGCCCATCGCGTCCCAGCTGTCGCCGTCCACCTGTCTGCTGATGATCTGCGGCGTACGAGCGAGGGCCTGAGGCATCGCGGCGACGGCCCTCTTGAAGTGGTCGCTGCTTACGTGCGGGCCGGCGCCGTCGTCGGCGAATCCTTCGACGAGCACGAACTCGGCGGGGTCGTCGACGCTGCGCGACCACTCGAACCACAGGTTGCCGGGCTCGGCCCGGGTCGCCTCGGTGAAGTCGGTGACCAGGTCGAGCCAGCGGTCGGTCCACTCGGGCTTGACCTGGAACTTGACGACGATGAAGTACACGCGGATCTCCTGGTGTGGTCTGCCCTTGTGGTCTGTCCCTGTGGTGCTGCGCCGGTGACGGCTAGACGCCACCGGCGCAGGCTTGGCGCCTGTAGCTCGACGTTTCAGCGTCGCAGAGATGCCAGCAACCTCGCGTGACTCAGTCGAGGATATCGCGGCCCATGGCGTCTCTCTCCCTGCCGCAGCAGCGGCACCCCGCCCGGTCTCTGTCCAGCGCCAGCCGCGCGTGCGAGACTCCTGGCATGCCCGGTTTCGCGCGACTGGCCTGGACCGCGATCGACTGTCCCCGGCCGCGCGAGCTCGCCGAGTTTTACTCCGCCATCACCGGCTGGCCGGTGGACGAGAACGCCTCGGACGACGACTGGGTCTCGCTCGTCAGCGACGGAGGAGCCACCCTGGGCTTTCAGCGGGTCAACGGCTACCAGCCCCCGCGGTGGCCCGGGCAGGAGCACCCCCAACAGGAGCACCTCGACTTCGAGGTCGACGACCTGGACGTCGGCGAGGCAGCGGTTCTCGCCATCGGTGCCCGCAAGCATCGAGTGCAGCCCGGCACCGACTTTCGCGTGTACCTCGACCCCGACGACCACCCGTTCTGCCTCATCCTTCCCGGCGCCTAGTCAACGCGGGGACGTACGTCAACGGCGTCTCGGTGCTCCTGGACAGGTGGACAGCGCAACCAGCGAACCGGGAGACCAAGATGAAGACCAACCGCATGTTTCGAACTGCAGCCGTGGCGGCCGCAGCGGCACTGACGCTGGGACTGGGGGCACCGGCGTTCGCCGAGAGCGTGAGCGTCAACGACGGCGCCGACACCAGCGGGTCGCTCGGGGACATTCTCGACGTCACCGCGAACTATCGCGCGCGGAATCTCGTGGTCAAGGTGTCGGTCGCGGATCTGAAGCCGACCAGCGACGGCGGCCCGTCGAGCATGTCGCTGTTCATCGACACCGATCCCGGCAGTCCGGGACCGGAGCTCCGCCTGGGGACCGGGATGCAGTCGGGCTCGGACTACCAGCTGGTGCGAATGACGGACTGGAAGGCCAGCAGTGGGGCCCTGACCTGCCGACACGGGGTCGTGCTCGACAACGCGGGCGATGTGGTGCGCTTCAAGGTCAGGCGGAACTGCTTGGGCAAGCCTGCCGAGGTCCGCGTGGGTGTGAAGATGCGGGACCTCTGGGACGGCTCCCACCCCTTGACCGACTGGCTCAAGCACCCTCGCGCGTTCACCCGCTGGCTCAGCCGCGCCTGACCCGTCGTACGTCGCCTCAGCTCGAGGCCACCAGGGCCACGGCGGCCAGGCACACCACCAGCCCGACGGCCTGAGAGCGGTGGATGTGCTCGCGCAGCACGCCCATCGCCAGCAGCACCGTGACAGCGGGGTAGAGCGAGGTGATGACCGCGGCGATGCTGAGGAAACCCGACCGGGTGGCGAGCAGGAAGAACACGGTGGCCGTGCCGGCGAGCAGGCCTGGGACGACCCCGACCAGGGCGGCGCGGTCACGGGGCAGCCACGGTCGTCCGAGACCATAGGCGACGAGGGCGACCGCGGGGAGAGCGACCAGCTGGTTGACCACCAGCGGCAGCAGACCAGCATCGTCCGACACGCGGCCCAGGGCGACGAACAGTGCGCCGAACCCCAGGCCGGCCAGGATGCCGTCGAGCAACCCGGACGTCGGCGACGTCTCGGGAGAGGTCTCAGACGTGCGCGAGACCAGCCAGATGCCCGGCAGCGCCAAGGCGATGCCTGCCCAGGCCAGCGCGGGCGGCCGCTCTCCGAGTGCGATTCCGGCCAGGACGGGCAAGGTGGCGGCGCCGACTCCCGACACGGGCGCCACGACCCCCATCCGGCCGGCCGAGAGGCCCCGGTAGAGGAACGCGGTCCCGAACCCGTTGCCGAGCCCGCCGATGCAGGCCCAACCGAAGTCGGCGGCCGTCGGTGAGCCACCGACCAGGACACCGACGACGAGCATCCCGGCCGCACCGGCCAGCTGGGAGACCACCGCGACAGACCACGGCGATGTGCGCTTGGACGCCACGCCGCCGACGAAGTCGGCGAGCCCGTAGCTGAGTGCGGCGAGCAACGAGAGGACGACGGCCACCGGTGCGCCTCAGGTCGCCAGCGCGCCGGCGATGAACAGGCTGGTTGCGACCAGCCCCGCGACGAACTCGAGCAGGATGCTCACGCCGATGGCCTTCAGGGCGGCCTTGGTGGAGGGCCACGCCCGGTCACCGCCCACCCGTCGCCACTCGGCGACGTACACGCCGATGGGGAAGCCGACCAGCGCCCCGACGACCGGGACGACGAAGAAGCCGATCACGGCCAGGAGGCCGCCCGAGACCAGGGTCGAGGTGGGGACCGTCGCCTTCAGCTGGCGGCCGGGGATGAAGTACTTGACCACCGTTCCGACCACGAGCGCCACGCAAGCCAGCGTTGCCGCGGTCCAGGCGATGGTTCCGCCGACCTCGGCGGCCCACACGATCAGGGTCACGAAGATCAGCACGGTGCCTGGGAGGACGGGGACGACGATCCCGATGAGCCCGACGAGGATCACCAGCCCGGCGAGCACGTCCGCAGCGTCCACGCGGGTCACCCTCCCACAAGGCGTTCAGAGACGACGAAGGCCCCGGAGACCAGCTCCGGGGCCCAACGTGTGAGTCTGGGTCAGCGCTCGTCTTCGGGCGCCACAGCGGGCGTGGAGGCGAGCTTCTCGCTCTCGTCGTGGATGGCTGCGGCGACCTCGCGCAGCTTGTCACCGTGCTCTCGGGCGTGGTGGGCGCAGAACAGCAGCTCACCACCGCTCCGGAGCTCCACGCGGAGGTACGCCTGAGCACCACACCGGTCACACCGGTCTGCGGCACTCAGTGCGTGTGCACTGGGAGCAACGGCAGTGTTCACATCGGCCTCTCTTCTGCGTCGGTGTCAGGCTCAACGTAGCGGCAGGGTCCAAGATTCCCGCCGCCGAGTAATCCACGACACGTCCAGTCAACCACGCTCACCCATGCCGCCGGGCCGATTTATCCATGCTGACACATGCTGTCATCTGTTAGTAACCTGCGCCGTCGGTTCGGGTTGTGGACACGGTAGACCGGGACGAGGCGATCCTGTCGCAGGCGAGTCTGCGTGGGTGCCCGGCGTGTCGCGGGTAGATTCGACGGGTATCCCGAACTGAACCCGCAGGAGCGCCGTCATCGCCGACAACACCTACAACGCAGCCCATCTGTTGGTGCTGGAGGGTCTTGAGGCTGTCCGTAAGCGCCCCGGCATGTACATCGGGTCCACCGACACCCGCGGGTTGATGCACTGCCTGTGGGAGATCATCGACAACGGCGTCGACGAGGCGCTGGCGGGGGCCGCCAAACGCGTCGAGGTCACGCTGCATCCTGACGGCTCGGCCGAGGTCTACGACGACGGGCGAGGCATCCCCACTGACAAGGAGCCCAAGACCGGACTCCCCGGCGTCGAGGTGGTCTGCACCAAACTGCACGCCGGTGGCAAGTTCGGTGGTGGCTCCTACGTCGCCACCGGTGGCCTCCACGGCGTCGGACTCTCGGTCGTCAACGCCCTGTCGGCCAGGATGGACGTCGAGGTCGACCGATCGCCGTCCACCCAAGGCATCAGCTTCCGGCGCGGCGCCCCTGGCGTGTTCGACGGCGCCGGTCCGGGAGGTGACTTCACCGCGAAGTCGGGCCTGACCCGCAAGGGCGGCCGGGTCGCCAAGGGCCGCACCGGTACCCGCGTGCGCTTCTGGCCGGACCCGCAGATCTTCACCAAGGACGCCACCTTCGTCTTCGAGGACCTGCTGGGCCGGGCTCGCCAGACCTCCTTCATCGTGCCGGGCCTGGAGCTGGTGATCCGGGACCAGCGCGGTGAGCAACCGGTCGAGGAGAAGTTCCGCCACGACGGCGGGATCGCCGAGTTCACCGAGTACCTCTCCCACGACGAGCCGGTCACCGAGGTGCTGCGCCTGCAGGGCCAGGACACGTTCGTGGAGACCGTGCCGCTGCTCGACGAGCTGGGTCACATGACGCCACAGGAGGTCGAGCGAGAGCTGACCGTGGACGTCGCCGTGCGCTGGGGGAGTGGGTACGACACCGAGGTGCGCTCCTTCGTCAACGTGATCGCCACGCCCAAGGGCGGCACTCACGTCAGCGGCTACGAGCAGGCGGTCACCAAGACGTTCAACGAGGTCATGCGTGCGAACAAGGCGCTCAAGGTCAACGACGCCGACGTGATCAAGGACGACGTGCTCGAGGGCATGACCGCGGTGGTGACGGTGCGCCTCGCCGAGCCGCAGTTCGAGGGGCAGACCAAGGAGATCCTCGGCACGCCGGCCGTGCGCACCCTCGTGCGCCGGGTCGTGTCGGCCGAGCTGAAGAGGTTCCTCACCTCCACCAAGCGCGCCGAGAAGAGCCAGGCGCGGCTGCTGATGGAGAAGGTGGTCGGCGCGTCCAAGACCCGGATCGCCGCCCGCCAGCACAAGGAGACGCAGCGCCGCAAGAACGCCTTGGAGTCCTCGGCGCTGCCCTCCAAGCTTGCCGACTGCCGCTCCACCGACACCGAGCGCACCGAGCTCTTCATCGTCGAGGGTGACTCGGCGCTCGGCACCGCCAAGCTCGCTCGCGACTCGGAGTTCCAGGCGCTGCTGCCGATCCGCGGAAAGATCCTCAACGTCCAGAAGGCCTCGGTGGGCGACATGCTCAAGAACGCCGAGTGTGCCTCGATCATCCAGGTCGTCGGCGCCGGCTCCGGCCGCACCTTCGAGCTCGACGCGACCCGCTACGGCCGGATCATCTTCATGGCTGACGCGGACTCCGACGGCGCCCACATCCGGTGTCTGCTCGCGACCCTGTTCTTCAAGTACATGCCCGAGCTGATCAAGGAGCAGCGGGTCTTCACCGCGGTGCCTCCGCTGCACCGCATCGAGCTCTCGAACCCGAAGAAGGGGATGGAGAAGTACCTCTACACGTTCTCTGACGATGAGCTGCAGCGAAAGCTGGCAGAGCTGAAGAAGAAGGGCGTGCGCTGGAAGGACCCCGTGCAACGCTACAAAGGCCTCGGCGAGATGGACGCCGACCAGCTGGCGGAGACCACGATGGACCCTCGCCGGCGGACGCTGCGCAAGCTCACTGTCGACGATGCCGACGATGCGGCCCGGGTGTTCGAGCTGTTGATGGGCTCCGAGGTGGCTCCCCGCAAGGAGTTCATCGTCCAAGGCGCGTATGACGTGGACGTCGACGCGCTCGACGCCTAGCCCACGCGTCGTCGTGGGAACTCTCGCGACGGCAGCTTCGGTGGTTTCGCTAGCGTGTGGTCATGGGTGACTTCGACGACCTCCTCGCATCAAACCGCTCGTTCGCCGACGAGTTCGAGTTCGGCGGCTTCGATGGCGTCGCGCACGCCGGGGTAGCGATCGTGACCTGCATGGACTCGCGCATCGACCCGCTGCGGATGTTGGGCCTCGACCACGGTGACGCGAAGATCTTCCGCAACCCCGGCGGGAGGGTCACCGATGCCGCCCTGGAGGCACTGGTCCTGGGCACGCACCTGCTCGGAGTGAGCCGAATCCTGGTCGTGCCGCACACCCGGTGTGCGATGGCCATGAATTCGGAGCCGGAACTTCAGGCCCGGGTGGGCGAGTCGTCGGGCCAGGACGCATCGTGGCACGCCTTCCACGTGATCGCCGACCAGGTGGCTCAACTGGAGGCCGACGTGCGCCGCGTGCGCACCCATCCCCTGATCCCGGAGTCGACGCGGGTCGGCGGCTTCATGTACGACGTGAGCACGGGTCTCATCGACCAGAAGATCTGACCGGTTCGCACCTCCGGACCGGCCCGACGACGGGGGCGAGCGGCGCTCGCCCTCAGCCGGCGCTGTGGAGCAGGTCGCCCGTGCGGAGTCCACGGGTCTCGGCGCCACGGAACAGCCAGAGGGCGAGGAGCCCCGCGACCACGGCGCAGACCGCGGCGCCCAGGAACACCGTGTGCTCCTGGGCGATCCCCGCCACCCGGAGGAGGTCGTTGAACTCGTCGCAGCGGCTCTTGCCCTCGCAGACCTCGCGCACTGACGGAATATCGGCCTGCTCGACGTAGTAGCGCCGCAGTCCCAAGGTCGTGAGTGCGGAGATACCGACGAGCATCCCCACCATGCGCGCCACCACGACGAGGGCGCTGGCCAGGCCGTGCACGTCGTCGGCGGTGGTCGCCAGCACTGCGGCGTTGACGGGCGCCAGAGCGAGCCCGAACCCGAGACCGCCGGCGACGAGCGCCACGTTGACGGTCGGTGACTCCAGCGCGGTGACGTCCCAGCGCGACATCAGCACGAACCCGAACGCCGCCATCGCCATCCCGACGGCCGTCACAACTCCTGCGGGCACGGAGCGGGTCAGGTACCCCCCGATGACCGCCCCGACCGGTAGCGCGAGGAGGAACCGGACGAGCACCAGGGCCGCGTCGAGCTGGGAGTTCGGATAGATGGTCGACCGGGCGAAGATCGGGATGTCGATCAGGGCCGCGATCAGGCTTGCTCCCACGAAGAAGCTGACGAGCAGCGCCCCCCATGCCGGCGCTCGGCGTAGCGCTCCGTGCGGCACGATCGGCGTCGACGCCCGCCGGAGGTGCGCCATGAAGGCGGCCCCTGCCACCAGCGCACCCAGGAGGTACCACCAGCCCTGCGCTGAGAAGACCTGGATCTGTGGGTCGGCGGTCGCGAAGGCGACGATGATCCCGGACAGGGCGGCAGCCAGGAGCAGCGCCCCGAGCAGATCCGCCTCCCGCATCGCGCGCGACCACGCCCTCAGGTCCACCAGCGGGCGGCTGGCCGTGGCGCAGCGCACGAGAAACAGCACCACCGCGGCGATCGCGATCATCCCGATGGGCGTCAGCCAGCGCTCGCCGTTGCCGAAGGGGACGAAGAGCCGACCCCAGGTCAGGTCGCGGCGTAGCCCCGCGGGCTGGACGAGAACGATGCCGACGCCGACCGCGGCGACCAGGAGGAGCAGCAGCCCGAGGAGGTCGGGAAGCCCGCCACGCCGCCTGGGTGCTCCCGCCAGTCCCGCCGGGGTGATCACCCGAAGTGCGGCAGCCAGGACCAGACCGACGGCCAGGTTGATCGCGAAGATCGCGCGCCAGTCAGCGACCGACAGCACCACGGCGCCGAAGAGCGGCCCGATCACGCTGCCGAACTCCTGGACGCCGGACACGATGCCGAGCGGGACGCCGCGGCGCTGGACGGGATACAGGTCGGCCACCAGCGCCAGGGTGGCCGGCACCAGGCCACCGCCTCCGACGCCTTGGAGGAAGCGCCCGAGGACCATGCTGGGCAGGTCGTAGGAGAGCGCGGTCACGAACGAGCCGATGGCGAACACGACCAGTGCCAGGAGCAGCACCGGCACCCGACCGCGCAGGTCGGCGATCCGCCCGATCAGCGGCAGCATGGCGACGTACCCGAGGAGGAACCCCGACACGATCGGCGCCGCCCGCTGGAGCTCGTCCAACGGGATGCCGACGCTGCCCATCATCTCGGGCAGCGCGAGCACCACGACGTAGGTGTCCGCAGCGGCGAACGCGACCGCGACCGCGGCCACCGTCAGCAGCACCCGGGCCTGGCGGGTCACCGTCGGGCCGGGAGCGGCGCCGGTCATGGCGCGGTGATCTCCTGGGTGCTTCCGTAGTCCTCGAACCGGACGGTGTAGGTCATCGGGTCCGTGTCGGGGTAGAAGACCCCGGTCAAGGTGGCGGCGCGCAGCTCGTCGTTGTCGGTGATGGTGTACGTCGCGTCGAAGCTCGCCCCGCGAGCACTCGGTATGACGATCTTCATGGCCTCACCCGGGACGGTCCCGCTGTACTCGGTGAGGATCTCGTCGTTGTCCACGCCCCCGCGTACGGACTCACCCTCGGTCACATCGGTGGTCGCCCTGAGCAGCGTGGAGAAGCCAGAGTCCGCACTGACCAGCGCGGCCGGATCCGGGGCGCCATATTCCGCCGGGTCGACGTCGGACCAGCCAATCGTCAACGGGATCTGGGCATAGACCGTGCCGTCGACCGCTACCACCGGGACCGGCACCTCGGTACCGGCGAAGAAGATCGTGAGGTCGCCCTCGAACGCCGGTGCGTTCGAGGCGACCCCGTCTGCCCCGGTGAGGCCCTGTACGCCCTCGGGCAGGTCGTCGGTCGACAAGTTGAGGTGGAACCCCGACGTCTCGGCCAGGGTCTGCCGGGCTGCGGCGAGCACGTCCTCGGGAGTCTCTGCGGCCAGTCCACCCCCGGAGTCGCTGCACGCGACGGCACCGAAGGAGAGGACCGCTGCGAGGACGACGGCATTGACCCGGCGGGCATGAAACATGCGGTCAGCCTGCCACACGGCTCAGCGCCGCCACCTGGGACGCGACCGGTCCGGCGCAGCCGGCGATCGGCTGGCTGCCCGGGAGCCCCGACCCGTCGCGGCGGCCGTCCGCCGCGGGGAGGTCGACCGGTGCGCCGCTGGTAGCGGCCGCCCGCGCCGGAGCGGCGCCGGCCCACGCGAACACCAGGGCGTCCTCGCCCTTGAGGAAGCGGTGGCAGCGCACACCGCCGGTGCCGCGCCCCTTGGCGGGGTACTCCGAGAACGGGGTCACCTTGACCGACCCCGGCTCGGTCCCGGGCAGTGCGGTCGACGAGCCCGCGGACGTGACGACCACCGAGGAGTCTGGTGCGAGAGCCCCGAACCAGGCGACCTGCTGGCCGGCGCCCAGGCGGATCCCGGCCATTCCGCCGCCGGACCGTCCCTGAGGTCGCACCGCGACCGCCTCGAAGTGGAGGAGCTGGGCATCGGAGCTGATGAAGCACAAGGCCTCCTTGCCCGTGGCCAGCTGGACCGCACCGACGACCTCGTCGCCCTCCTTGAGGCCGATCACGTCCCACTCGTCCTTGCCCAGCAGCTCGGGGTTGACCCGCTTCACGACCCCGTGGCGGGTCCCGAGCGCGAGCCCGGGTCCGTCCTCGGTCAGCGCGGCCAGCGCCAACGCCCGTTCGCCCTGTCGGAGCGCCACGACCTCGCTGAGCGGCAGCGCGCCCCCCAGGTGGGGATCGTTCGCGGTCGGCGGCAGCTGGGGGAGCTCGAGCACGCCGACCTTCACCAGGCGTCCGTGGCTGGTCAGGAGACCGATCTCGCCCCGAGCGGTCGCACGCACCGCAGAGGTCACGACGTCGTGCTTCGAGCGGCCCTCGCCGGCCCCGGGAACCTCGTCGGAGGAGGTGCGCGCCAGCATTCCGGTCGAGGAGAGCAGCACGAAGCAGGGGTCGTCGGCGACCTCCAGCGGCACGGACGTGGTGGCCGTGGCCCCGGCGGACTCGAGCAGCACCGTGCGCCGGGGGGTGCCGAAGGTCTTCGCGACCTCGGCAAGCTCCTCGGAGACCACCCGATGCAGCAGGGCGTCGTCACCGAGGATCGCGTCGAGCTCCTCGATGGTCGCCTGGAGCTCCGACTGGCGCTTCTCGAGCTCGATGCGCGAGAACTTCGTCAGCCGGCGCAGCGCCATGTCGAGGATGTGGTTGGCCTGGAGCTCGGAGAGGTCGAAGACCTGTATGAGGCGGGTCCTGGCCTCGCCGGCGTTGTCGGAGGCGCGGATCAGCTGGATCACCTCGTCGATGTCGAGGATGGCGACCAGGAGCCCCTCGACCAGGTGCAGCTCGTCGGCAGCCTTGCCGCGCCGGTAGGCCGAGCGGCGCCGCACGACGTCGAAGCGGTGCCCCAGGAACACGTCGAGGAGCTCCTTGAGCCCGAGGGTGCGGGGCTGCCCGTCAACCAGCGCGACGGCGTTGATCCCGAAGGTGTCCTCCATCGGCGTCTGCCGGTAGAGCTGCTCGAGTAGGGCCTCGGGATGGAAGCCGTTCTTGATCTCGATCACCAGGCGCAGGCCCTTGGCCCGGTCGGTGAGGTCCTTCAGGTCGGCGATGCCCTGGAGCTTCTTGGTCTGGACCAGCGTCTTGATGCGGTCGACCACCCTCTCGGTGCCGACGCCGTAGGGCAGCTCGGTGACGACGATGCCCTTGCGTCGCCCGATGGTCTCGACCCGAGCGGTCGCGCGCATCCGGAACGTGCCACGGCCGGTCTCGTAGGCATCTCGCACGCCGTCGAGGCCCACGATCTTGCCACCGGTGGGGAGATCCGGACCCGGGATGAACCGCATCAGGTCGTCCACGCCGGCATCCGGGTGGGTGATCAGGTGTCGCAGGGCCTGTACGACCTCGACGAGGTTGTGCGGGGCCATGTTGGTGGCCATGCCGACCGCGATCCCGGTCGAGCCGTTGACGATGAGGTTCGGGATGGCCGAGGGGAGCACCGTCGGCTCGAGCTCTCGACCGTCGTAGTTGGACTTGAAGTCGACGGTGTCCTCGTCGATCGAGGCGGTCATCACCACGGCGGGTGCGTCCATCCGGCATTCCGTGTAGCGCATGGCTGCCGGGGGGTCATCCGGCGAGCCGAAGTTGCCGTGGCCGTCGACCATCGGCAGCCGCATCGACCAGGGCTGGGCCATCCGCACCAACGCGTCGTAGATCGCGCCGTCCCCGTGGGGGTGGAGGCGGCCCATCACCTCGCCGACCACACGGGCGCTCTTGACGTGTCCGCGGTCGGGTCGCAGCCCCATGTCGTTCATCGTGGCCAGGATCCGGCGCTGCACGGGCTTGAGCCCGTCCCGGGCGTCGGGCAGGGCTCGGGCGTAGATCACGGAGTAGGCGTACTCGAGGAAGGACGCACGCATCTCGTCGCTGACGTCGATGTCGAGGATGTGCTCCTCGAAGTCGTCGTCGGGTGGGAGCGTCGTGGTTCTGCGGGCCATGAGGCAGATTCTCACGGCTTCACCCTGACGTTGGGTGGTGGGCACGCCGCGTTGGCCGGAGAGCGATAGATTCTGACGGGTGAGTGACCCCGAGCCGGCGCCGGAGGTGGTCGCGCGTCCCGAGGTGGTCGCGCCGCCTCGGCACTGGGAGGCCGATGTGCTGCTGCGCGACGGCCGCACCGCGCACGTGCGGCCGATCCGAGCCGAGGACGAGCCGCTGATGGTCGACTTCTATGCCCGGGTGTCGCCGGAGTCCAAGTACTACCGGTTCTTCGCGCCGATGCCCGAGCTCTCGCCGCAGGACCTGTACCGGTTCACCCATGTCGACCATGTCCAACGCGTCGCCCTCGTGATGACCGTCGGCGAGAAGATGATCGCGGTGGGTCGCTACGACACCGTCGAGCCGGGGGTGGCCGAGATCGCCTTCCTGGTCGAGGACGCCCACCAGGGCCGCGGTATCGCCCAGCTGCTGCTCGAGCACCTGACGCAAGCCGGCCGCGAGCGCGGCATCGAGCGGTTCGTCGCCGAGGTGCTGCCCGACAACCAGGCGATGCTCCACACGTTCCGAGACGCCGGCTACCGGGTGGCCAGCGGGTACGAGGACGGCATGATGATGCTGGAGTTCAGCATCGATCCGACCGATACGGCGATCGGTGTGATGGAGAGCCGCGAGCACCGGGCGGAGGCGGCCTCGATCGAGCGGTTCCTCAACCCGAGGTCGATCGCGGTGATCGGCGCCAGCCGTCGACCGGACTCCATCGGCTACGCGCTGGTGCGGAACCTGGTGACGGGCGACTACACGGGTCAGGTGCAGGTCGTGAACTCGCAGGCGCTCGCGGTGTCGGGGCTCCCGGCGTACGCCACCGTGGGCGATATCCCCCACGACGTCGACGTGGCGGTGGTGGCCGTGCCCGCCGAGGCGGTGCAGGACGTCGTCCTCGACTGCGCGGCCAAGGGCGTCCACGGGCTCATCGTCATCTCGTCGGGATTCGCCGAGACGGGCGAGATCGGGCGTCAGCGCCAGCGACGGCTCCTGGGGCTGGCGCGCTCCTACGGGCTGCGGCTGATCGGGCCGAACTGCCTGGGCGTGATCAACACCGCCGCCGATATCTCCCTCAACGCCTCGCTCTCACCACTGATGCCGCCCCGGGGCCGGGCGGGCTTCTTCTGCCAGTCCGGGGCGCTCGGCTCGGCCATCCTCGAGAAGGTGAACGACCGGGGGCTCGGGCTCTCGACGTTCGTCAGCGCGGGCAACCGCGCAGACGTCTCCGGCAACGACCTGCTGCAGTACTGGCTCGAGGACGATGCCACCGAGGTGGTGCTGCTCTATCTCGAGTCGATCGGCAACCCCCGGAAGTTCTCCCGGGTGGCGCGCAAGGTCTCGCGTCGCAAGCCGGTCATCGCGGTGCGCTCGGGCCGGACCACCCAGGGCGTCCCGATGGGTCACGCTGTACGCCGTATCGCGGCGCCGCACCAGGCTGTCGACGCGATGTTCCGGCAGGCCGGGGTGATCCAGGTGGACACCCTGGAAGAGATGTTCGACGTCGCGCAGCTGCTCGCGCACCAGCCGCTTCCGAACGGCCGTCGGGTGGCGGTGGTCGGCAACTCCGACGCGCTCGGACTGCTCGCGACCGACGCCGCCGCCTCGGTGGGGCTGGTGGTGAACCGCTCTTCGGCGCTGGGCGCGGAGGCGACAGCGGAGGACTTCGAGGACGCTCTGGACGGAGCGATCGACGACGATGACGTCGACGCCGTCATCGCGGTCTACATCCCCCCGCTCAACGTGTCCGGTGAGGACGTCGCCAACGTCCTCGCGGCCGTGGGGGAGCAGTCCGACAAGCCGCTCGTGTCCAGCTTCCTGGGTGCCGAGGGAGTGCCGGAGCTGCTGCGCGTGCCCGACGTCGCCGGGCACACCGCCGGACGGGGCTCCGTCCCGTCGTACCCCGCCGTCGAGGCGGCCGTGCGGGCGCTCGCTCGCGTCGTCGAGTACGCCGTGTGGCTGCGGCACCCGGGCGAGGAGCACGAGCTGGTGGCCAGCTCCCGAGTGGCCGAGGGGAAGAGGTTGGTGAACGAGACGCTGATGCACCACCCCGACGGCAAGGACCTCGACGCCGCAGAGATGTCAGCGCTCTTGGCCGCCTACGACATCCAGGTCTGGGAGTCGCGCCAGGCCGCCACGCTGGAGGATGCCCTGGCCGCCGGCGAGGAGCTGGGCTGGGACGTCGTGCTGAAGGCGACCGCCGAGCGACTGCGCAACCGGCCGGACCTTGCCCACGTGTGGCGCAACGTCGACACGGCCGAGGAGATGCGTGATGCCTGGCAGACCCTGGGGGCTCTGATCACCCGACCCAGCGAGGCCGGTTTCGTGGTCCAGCGCAACGCGCCGCCGGGGATCCCGGTGTCCATCGCCTCGGTGGAGGACCCGCTCTTCGGCCCGGTCGTCACGTTCGGTATCTCGGGGCCGCTGACCGAGCTGCTCGCCGACAAGGCCTTCCGCATCCCACCGTTGAACGCGCACGACGCTGCGGACATGGTCCGGGAGATCAAGTCCTCGCCACTCCTGTTCGGCTATCGCGGCAGCGAGGTGGTCGACGTGGCGGAGATCGAGCGGCTGATCCTGCGCGTCTCCCAGCTCCAGCACGACCTGCCCCAGGTCAGATCCCTTGATCTCTCCCTGGTGCTGGCCGGCCACGAGGGCGCCAGCGTCCTCACCACGGCCATCCGTGTCGAGCCGGTGGTGGATCCTCGCTCCGACTGGTTCGTGCGCCGGATGAGCCGTCAGGTCGGTGACACCGTGCCCGACTGACGCCCTCTCCAGGCCGAGGCGCCGCCGGGGTTCAACGATATCGAGTGGAGCCGAGCGGTCGCGGTAGCGGAGACTGCTCCGGTGACCCGGATGCGCGACCTCAACCCGCTGGCGGTGCGGGTGCTGGCCGGGTTCGCCTTCTCTGCTCTCGGCAGCGGACTGACCCTGCCCTTCCTCTACGTCTACCTGGCCGGCGTGCGCGGGTTCGAGACAGCGACGGTGGGGTGGATCTTCGCCTGGATGGGTCTGCTCGGCTTCATCGCCGCCCCCATCGGGGGCAGCCTGATCGACCGCTGGGGTCCGCGGCCCGTGATGCTCGTCGGCCTGATCATCGAGGCGGCCAGTGCTGTCTCGTTGGGCTTCGTGGACGCGGTCTGGAAGGCGTTCGTCGTCGCGGGGGTTCTCGTGATCGGCACGGTCGCGCTGTGGCCCGCCTCCACGGCGATGCTCACCCGACTGGTCACGCCCGCGCAGCGCGAGTATGTGTACGGACTCAACTTCATGCTGCTCAACGCCGGTCTCGGCATCGGCGGTGTCATCTCGGCGGTGATCATCGACACCGACTCGGTGGCCTCGTTCCAACGGCTCTACCAGCTCGACGGGCTGACCTATCTCGTCTACATCGTCGTGCTGCTCACGTTGCCGCGCGGCACGGGAGCCGCGCCGGCGCCCGACGAGGCGCAGGGGGTCGCAGACGACGGACACGCGGTGCCGGAGCCGTCCTGGTGGCTGGTGCTCCAGGACCGCACCCTGCTGCGCATCGTCGGGGTGTCGGTCCTCGCGATCACCTTCGGGTACGCACAGATGGAGGCCGGCCTCGCGGCGTACGCCGTGGAGGTCGCGGAGGTGCCGGCCAGGTCGCTGGGCTGGGCGTACGCCGCCAACACCGGTGCGATCGTGCTCGGGCAGCTGCTGACGCTGCGGCTGATCCAGGGGCGGCGCCGCAGCGCTCTGCTGGCACTGTGTGCCGGCACCTGGTCGGTCTCCTGGGTGATCATCGTCGCCTCCGACGCCCTTCCCGGTTGGTGGGCGGTCTCGGCGATCGTCGTGGGCCTCGGCTTGTTCGGCGCAGGGGAGACCCTGTGGGCGCCGGTGGCGCCGGCGATCGTCAACGACCTGGCGCGCGAGGACCTCCGCGGACGCTACAACGCGCTGCAGGGCATGACCTGGACCGTCGCGTCGATCATCGGGCCCGCCCTCGCGGGGATGCTGATCGGCAACGGCCTGGCCCACGTCTGGGCCGGATGCGTCATCGGCGGCACCGCAGTGGCCGCCGGGTCGTTCTGGCGACTGCGCCGTCACCTCACCGACGCCCAGGACGGGCTCTCCACAGCCACCACGAGCGTCGCGCCGGGGTCGTGACAGACTGCCAGCATGCAGCGCAGCAGCACCGCCGAGGAGCGGGATCAGTCGGTTGAGCTTCGCACGGCCATCAACCACACGGGCTACTACCCCGAGGTGGTGGCCGACGGAGTCGCCGGCGCGATCGGCGGCGAGTCGGTGGTGTCGTTCTTCGTCCACCACGAGCCGACGTTCGAGCGCGACGAGGTGCGCCGGCACCTGACGGTCGCTGTCGTCACGCCGACGCGGCTGATCCTGGCGCACACCGACGAGCACGCGGGCGACGACCTGCTGCCCGAGCCTTACACCTCCACCTCGACCGAGGCGATCGCGCTCGGCGCGGTGCGCTCGGTCGTGATGACGCGGATGATCACGAACCCGACCTCGGGCCCCTCACACCCGGCCGAGGCCGTGCTCACGGTCGGCTGGGGCGGAGTCAGCCGGATCGACCTCGAGCCGGCGGCCTGCAGCGACCCCCAGTGCGAGGCCGACCATGGCTACACCGGTGTGCTGTCCGGCGACGACTTCTCGCTGCGCGTCTCGGCGGCCGCCGACGGGGGCGACGCCGTGGACCGGCTGGTCTCGTTCGCCGACTCGCTGTCATCGCGCACCCACGGCGGGTGAGAGTGGCCGCGACAGGAGACGAGTTCGTCGCGCCCGCCTACCACGACCGGTCGCTTGGCGACGTCGTCCCCGCGGTGGCGGCGGCTCTCGGGGTGTCGCCGGAGGTGCTCGGGGACCGGCCGCCCGGTCTGGACCTGCCGGCGGCGCCGTCCTACGTCGTGCTGCTCATCGACGGCCTCGGTGCGCGGCTGCTCCAGCGGCACCGCCAGGTGGCGCCGTTCCTGTCCTCCCTGCTCAACGACGACCTCTGGGGCACGGCCGGCGTGCCGTCGACGACGGCGACCAGCCTCGGCTCCTTCGGCACCGGCCTCACGCCGGGCGCACACGGCCTGGTGGGGTTCACCAGCCGCGTGCCCGGCACCGATCATCTGCTCAACGCGCTCTTCTGGGACAAGCGCATCGACCCCACGGAGTGGCAGCCGGCGCCCACCGCCTTCGCCCGGCTGATGGCTGCGGGGGTGGACGTGACCGTCGTCAACAAGCGGGAGTTCGCGAGCTCCGGCCTCACGGTGGCCGCCCACCGCGGCGCTGCCTATGTCGGCGCGGACCGCGTGGGGGAGCGGATCGCGGCGGCGGTGGCCGCGTCGTACTCGTCGCCGGCGCTGACCTACGTCTACGACGGCGATCTCGACTGGACCGGGCACCGCTACGGCGTGGCGTCGAGCCACTGGATCCAGCAGCTGGCCATGATCGACGCCGAGGCCGAGCAGCTGCGCGACGCGCTCCCACCCCGGACCCGCCTCCTGGTCGTTGCCGACCACGGCATGGTCGACTGCGGCGAACGGCTCGACATCGACGACCACTCCGAGCTGCGTGAGGGCCTGGTGTTGCTGGGTGGCGAGGCCCGCTTCCGCCACCTCTACAGCTCGCGGGGTGCGGTGGACGACGTGGCCGCCACCTGGGCGGGAGTCCTGGGTGAGCGCGCCGAGGTCCTCACCCGCGAGGCCGCCGTGGCGCGCGGCTGGTTCGGCGAGACCCGCGCGGCGGTGCTGCCTCGGATCGGAGACGTGGTGGTCGCCTGCCGGGGGGACCTCGGTCTGTTCTCGAGCGTGGACTTCTCCTACGAGACCCGCCTGATCGGCCTGCACGGCTCGCTCACGCCCGAGGAGATGTACATCCCCGTCCTGGTGATCTGAGCGCGGCCCCGATGCTGCGCGGGCCTGAGGGCGACCCCCTCCACGGTGACCGCCCTGGACGCATCGAGGCCCGGCCAGGTGGTCAGCCGAAGGGCAGCGGGTCCGCGGAGAGTGAGACCGCCTGGGCCCGGGCAGCGGTGAGGCGGCGCCGGTGGTGCTGGCGGCAGAGCACCTCGTAGGCCACCTCGCCGGGCTCCTCGTCGGGCGCCTCGACGTCCCCGACGACGATCACCTCGCCCTCGACGACCATGATCCCGTCCTCGGTGCGGGCGTTATGGGTGGCGCGCTTGCCGCACCAGCACAGAGCCTCGACCTGGAGCACGTTCATGCGGTCGGCGAGCTCGACCAGCCGGGCGCTGCCGGGGAACAGCACGCTGCGGAAGTCGGTGAGGATGCCGAACGCGAACACGTCGACCTGGAGCTCGTCGACGACCTTGGCCAGCTGGTCGATCTGCACGGGGGTGTAGAACTGGGCCTCGTCACAGATCAGGTAGTCGACGCGGGCGCCCTGGGTGAGCGAGTCCACGACGTAGCGCCAGAAGTCGAAGTCCTCGGGCACCTCGATGGCATCGTGGGTCAGCCCCAGGCGGCTGGAGAGGATCGCCTCGCCGGCCCGGTCACGAGCGGTGAAGATCCGCCCGATCCGACCGCGCTGCGCGTGGTTGTGGTTGGTCTGAAGGGCCAGGGTGCTCTTGCCGGAGTCCATGGTCCCGGTGAAGAAGTGCAGTTCGGCCACGAGGCCGCATCATGCCACCTCGGCCGGGCGGGCCCGAGTTCCGGCCACCCGGGTCCGGCAGGATGCTCCCCATGGCCAACCGCCCGCTGATCAGTGCCGCGGAGCTGCGTCGAGCGCTCATCGGGTCGCACGACCAGCGCCCGGTGTTGTTGGACGTGCGCTGGCGACTGGGCGGGCCGCCCGGCGCCGAGGAGTACGCCGCTGGGCACATCCCTGGGGCGTCGTACGTCGACCTGGAGGTCGACCTCGCCGATCCGGCGGGTGGGGGCGGGAGGCATCCGTTGCCCGACCCGGGCCGGTTCGCCTCGGCCATGCGCCGACAAGGGGTACGGCGCCGGCACCCGGTCGTCGTCTATGACGACTCATCGGGGCTGGCCGCGGCCCGCGCCTGGTGGCTGCTGCGCTACCACGACCACGCCGACGTGCGCCTGCTCGACGGCGGTTGGGCCGCCTGGCGCGCCGCCGGGGGAGCGGTGGAACAGACCACCCCCGAGGTGCCACCCGGCGACTTCGTGGGCGCGCCAGGCGCGATGCCCATGGTGACAGCCTCGAGCGTGCCGGCCGTCGGTGTCCTGGTCGATGCCAGGGCCCCGGAACGCTTCCGTGGGGAGATCGAGCCGATCGACCCGGTGGCCGGCCACATCCCTGGCGCGGCCAACGTGCCGACCTCGGCGAACCTGACGTCGGAGGGAACCTTCCGTGCGGCGGCCGAGCTGGCCGAGGTGTACGCCGCCGTCGGCGCGGTCCCCGACGCCGACGTGGCTGCCTACTGCGGCTCGGGCGTGACCGCGGCACACGACGTGCTGGCCATGGAGCTGGCGGGCGTGCGCGCGGCGCTCTACCCCGGCAGCTGGTCGGAGTGGCTGCGCGACCCGAGCCGCGCCGTGGCTCGCGGCGAGACGTCCTGAGGGCTCAGTCCCCGCCGCCGAACATGATCTCGTCCCAGCTGGGGACCGACGCCCGGCCCTTGGTCTTCTTGATCGTCCGCCGGTGCGGCGGCTCGGGTTCGGCATGGACCGGCGTGGAGGTGTCCACGACCGCGGTGGCCCCATCGATCGGCCCGTCGATCGGCGCCTCGGGGTTCTGGGTGGCGAACACCTCTTCCAGGAACGCCTCCGCCGGTGGCTCGACCCCCAGAGTGTCCTCGATCGGGTGCTCGCGCACCTGCGCCGCGGTCCCGGTGAGGTCCTCGGTCGAGGCCTCGGCGACCATCTCCAGCGCATCGTCGCCCAGGGGCAGCTCGTCGGCGGGCACGGCGCTGAGCCGGCGCCGGCGCGCGGTCTTGAGCTCGTCCCGGGCCGGAGGCTCGGCGGGCGTCACGAGATCGCCGACCAGCCACTGGGCGTGCTCGTTCTCGGCGACGACGAAGTTCCCCGGTGGGTCATAGGCGAAGTGGGCCGTGCCGGAGCGGGCCGCGGAGGAGAAGTCGCCGGTCAACGTCCAGCGACCGTCCTCGCGCCGCCAGGAGTCCCAGGCGACGCTCTCGGCGTTCACGTTGGCGTGGCGCAGCTGCGCGGTCACGGCGTCCCCGAGCGTGCGAGCGACGCCGGCGTCGCCACTCTTGCGGCGTACCGAGGCGCGCTGCGCTCGGTCGGCGACGTGAGCGCGCTCGGCCAGCACCGGCGCCGCGAACGGCATGATCTTCTCCACGGTGGTCTGCGCGGCCTGCGCCACGACCTCGGCCGTCTCTCCGGACCGGATCCGGGTCTGGATGTCACGAGGGCGGAGGGCACTGTCCATGGGGATCTCCAACTGGCCGAGGCGGGCCTGGTCACCGCGCACGGCGGCGCGAAGGGGGCGGTCGACGTCGAGGGTGAACTCGGCGCCCGCGTCGTCGACCAGGAGAAGGCGCGACTTGTCCTCGCTCAGCCCGACGAGCGTGAGGTGCACCATCGATGCTCGGCTCCTGCCTGGTCCCCAGAGCGGTCTGCCCGAGGGTCTGCCTGCGTTCTGCTCCGTGGCCCGACCCTACGCCAGCGGGACGCCGTGACGTGGCTTCCGCAGCGGCGTGCCGTCAGCTCTCGCGAGCGCCTTTGACCGGTGCCACGGCCCGGCCCGCGCGCGGCGTCGCCTGCGCCGCCACGGCCGCGACCAGCCCTGCGGCCAACGGCACGAGGTAGGCAGTGGACGCTCCGCCGCGGTCGACGAGGACGCCCGCGAGCGCCGCTCCGGGGGCCACCCCGCCGGCGATGCAGGTGTGGATCAGGGCCATGCCTTCCACCAGGCGCCCCCGGGGGACCGTCTGCTCGACCACCGAAGTGGTGGCGATCAGGGTCGGGGCGATCGCGAACCCGCCGACGAACAAGATGACGCCGAGCACGGCGAAGGACCCCACCAGGCTCAGGGGCGCCATCGCCACCGCCATCGCGGCGGCGCCCCAGCGCAATCGGGAGGCCGGTGGCGCCTGCCACCGGATGGCGCCGGTGACGATTCCGGCGATCAGGCTGCCCGCCGCCCACAGGGCGAGCAGCGGTCCGGAGTACTGCGTCGCGCCGCGCTCTTCGGAGAAGGCGACCGTGCTCACCTCGGCAGCCCCGAACAGCACTCCCAGTCCGAGGCAGATCAGAGACACCGGCACGAGAGCGCGCCACGGCATCGCCGGTCGTGGGGCACCAGGGTCGTCCGGGTCGCTCGTCGGGGGCTCCGTGCGGCGCTGGGCGGCGAGGGCCAGGGTGCCCACGAAGGCCGCGAGCACGGCGCTCCCCAGCCCGGCAAGCGGGTGCCAGGCCGTCGCCAGCAGGGTGACCAGGATCGGGCCGACCATGAAGACGCTCTCGTCCAGCACGGCTTCCAGGGCGTAGGCCGTCTGCACCTCGCGGGGGTCGCTGAGGACGTAGGACCACCGCGCCCGGACGCACGCGCCGACGGCCGGCAGCGTCGCCCCCGCAAGGGCTGCGGTCAGGTACGTCGTCGACCGCGGCCAATCCAGCTGCACCGAGACCGCGACGGTGACCAGTGCCGCGGTGAACAGCCAGGTGGCCGGCACCAGGATGCGGGCCTGCCCGAAGCGATCGAGCAGGCGGCCTTGGAAGATCGACGTCAACGCGCTCGTCAGGGTGAACGCCGCCGCCACCGCCCCGGCCAGGGCGTAGGACCCGGTCGTCGAGGACACCAGAAGCACCAGCCCGAGACCCACCATCGAGATGGGCAGCCGCGCCACGACCCCCGCCGAGCTGAACGCGAGCGTTCCCGGCCGGTTGAGCACGGTGCGGTAGGTATCGAGCATCCCGGTGAGCGTAGGGCTCGTCACCCCCGACCGGCGACTCGCCGGCGCTCCCTACGATGGGGTGATGAACCCCTCCGACGCCCGTCCGTACGACGCGGTCCTGCTGGTGTCGTTCGGCGGCCCGGAGAAACCCGAGGACGTCGTGCCGTTCCTCGAGAACGTGACCCGGGGTCGAGGCATCCCCAAGGAGCGGCTGGCGGAGGTGGGCGAGCACTATTTCCTCTTCGGAGGGCGCTCCCCGATCAACGACCAGAACCGCGCCTTCCTGGCCGCGATCCGCGACGACTTCGATGGCGCCGGACTCGACCTCCCGGTCTACTGGGGCAACCGCAACTGGACGCCGTACCTTGCCGACACGGTGCGTCAGATGCGCGACGACGGGGTGACGAGGGCGGCCTGCTTCCTCACGTCGGCCTACTCGTCGTACTCCTCGTGCCGGCAGTATCGCGAGAACCTCGCTGATGCGGTGGCCGAGCTCGAGGGCGCTCCCCGGCTCGACAAGCTGCGGGCCTACTTCAACCACCCCGGCTTCGTCGAGCCCATGGTGGACGCCGCGCTGACCGCGCTCGCCGAGCTGCCGGAGGCCACGAGGGACGAGGCCCGTCTGGTCTTCGTGACCCACTCGATCCCCGAGTCGATGAACGAGTCGAGTGGCTCCCGTGGCCGCGCCTACGTGGCCCAGCACCGCAGTGTCGCGACCGAGGTGGCCGACCGCGTGCGCCTGGAGACGGCGCGGCGGATCCCGCACGAGCTGGTCTTCTGCTCGCGCTCGGGTGCACCCGAGACGCCCTGGCTCGAACCCGACGTCAACGACCACCTCGAGCAGCTCGCCGCGAACGGCGCCTCGGCCGCGGTGGTGGTGCCGATCGGCTTCGTCTCCGACCACATGGAGGTCATCTACGATCTCGACACGGAGGCCAGCGCCACTGCGGAGCGACTGGGGTTGCCATTCGTGAGGGCGGCCACCGCCGGCTTGGACCCTCGTTTCGTCGCGGTGGTGCGTGACCTGGTCCTCGAACGCGCCGCGGCCGAGCGGGAGGACCCCGTCGACCGCCGTGCCGTGGGTGGTCTGCCGGCGTCCCACGACCTGTGCCCGGGCAACTGCTGCCGCAACCCGCGTCAGCCCCGCCCGGCACTGGGAGGATGCTGACCATGGTGGCCACGAACGAGACGGAGCCGGCGCGCGCCGCGCTCCTGGATCTTGCCCTCGAGGTTGCTCGCGAGGCAGCCGAGCTGATCCGCAGGGAGCGGGCCGCGGGTGTCGAGGTCGCTGAGACCAAGACCAGTGCGACCGACATCGTCACCCTGGTCGATCGAGCCAGCGAGGAGTTGATCCGCACCCGGCTGCTGACAGCGCGGCCCGGGGACGGTTTCATCGGCGAGGAGGGCGGCAGGGACTCCTCCGAGAGCGGTGTGCGTTGGGTCGTGGATCCCATCGACGGCACCGTCAACTTCCTCTACGGCCTCCCGCAGTACGCCGTCTCCATCGCGGCCGAGGTCGACGGCGAGGCCGTGGCCGGCGTGGTGCTGAACGTGCCGACCGGTGTGACCTACACCGCGACGCTGGGCGGTGGGGCACAACGCAACGGCGTACCTATCGCGGTGCGCGGCCCGGCCCCTCTGGCGCATCGACTGGTGATCACCGGGTTCAACTACCAGGTGCCGGTCCGCCGGCTCCAGGCCGCTGCGGTCGGTCGGCTGCTGGGCGTGGTGCGTGACATCCGGCGCCCCGGGTCCGCCGCGCTCGACCTGTGTCACGTGGCCGAGGGCGCCGCCGACGGCTACGTGGAAGAGGGCCTCCATGCCTGGGACCACGCCGCCGGGGGCCTGGTGGCGCGCGAGTCGGGCGCCCGCACGATGCTGCTCACCGGAGTCGGCGGGCTCACCTTGATGGTGTGCGCGCCCAACCATGGCTTCGACGAGTTCCTCGACGCCGTGACGACTGCCGGATTCGTCGGCGATGAGCCGGGGGACGACTGAGGTTGCGTCCCCGGCGCAGCGGCGCGTCGGGTCGGGAATAACCCCGGGCGTGCGACGGTTCCCCGTCACGTCGTGAGACCGGTGTGCAGAGCGCAGGGACGATGGTGCACAATCTGGCGCCTGAACGCGACGACAGAACGCTCCAGGAGTAGATGAGGTAATGGCAACCGACTACGACGCACCGCGCAAGACCGACGACGACCAGTCCGAGGAGAGCATCGAAGAGCTCAAGGCGCGTCGACACGACAAGAACTCCGGGAAGGTCGACGAGGACGAGGCCGAGGCGGCCGAGTCCTTCGAGCTCCCCGGGGCTGACCTGTCGCACGAAGAGCTCGCCGTCGAGGTCCGGCCGCGACAGGACGACGAGTTCACCTGCATGAGTTGCTTCCTCGTGCACCACCGCAGCCAACTGGCTGACGAGGCCAACCTCATCTGCCGCGACTGCGCCTGAGAGTCGATCAACCTCGGACCTGAGCGCGGACGGGTCAGGCGGTGACGTGCTCGCTGTCGTCCGCGCGGAGCTCCGGCGGCAGCTCACCGGTGGAGCGGGCGTAGTAGTTCGCCGCACGTCGGGTGGCCAGCATCCGCGCCAGCGCGACGATGGTGCCGCTGGCCACGGCCCAGGCGACCGCCTCCCACAGGTCCACGTCCGGATCGGCCGGGTTCGCGGGTGGCTTCTTGCCGGTGGTGACCTGCCACGAGGCGGTCAGCGCCTTCTTCGCCAGTGCGGCAGCCAGCACCGCCGACCCCAGTGAGAACACCGACCAAACCTTCGAACCCGACGCCATCAGCCCTCCTCGACCGTTGTCTGCTGCGCCAGCCTAGCCTCCGCCCGGCCCACGGCGGCGACCAGCAGCCCTGGAGTCCGGCTGCTCACCAGCCAGTACGGCGTCGGGTCGTCCGGGTCGCGCAGATCGATGCGGACCGAGCTCTTCACATAGGGGCGCAGCAGCAGGTAGGCACGGGCGTCGGCGTCGACACCCGCCTGTCGACGGGTCGCCACGGCGTCCAGCGGTGTGACCGCGTCCACGTACTGCAGGTCGATGCGGGCCCGGCCGGCACTGAGCCACCCCGTGGCCACCTGCACCCGCGAGGCGCCGTACCCGACGAGAAAGCCGACCAGCAACGCCCCGGCGACGGCCGCGACCGCCAACGCCGCGACCGGGGGGAGCGCCACGGCCAGCGCCAGCCAGAGGCTGGCGACGAGGATCGCCCCCAGCGCCCACCAGCGCGGCGGCACGCCGAGACGCTCGTCGTAGTCCACGCCGTCAGCCTAGGCTGCAGCCGACGCCGGCGCTGGGGGTAGGGTCTGCAGCCGTGCCCGCACCCGACGATCTCGAGGTCCCGCTCGTCCTTCTGGACCAGGGTCTGCCTGCACCCTCCTATGCCCACCCCGGAGACGCCGGAGCCGACCTGCGCACGGCCGTGGACGTGACTCTGGGGCCGGGAGAACGGGCACTCGTTCCGACCGGAGTGGCTCTTGCGTTGCCCGACGGCTTCGTGGGGCTCGTGCACCCACGCTCCGGTCTGGCACAACGGCACGGCCTCTCGATCGTCAACACCCCCGGGACGATCGACGCGGGCTACCGGGGCGAGATCAAGGTGCTGCTGGTCAACCTGGATCCGCGCTGGAGCATCGAGCTGGCGCGCGGCGACCGGATCGCCCAGCTGGTGGTGCAACGGGTCGAGCGGGCGAGGTTCGTCGAGGTGGAGACGCTGCCCGAGTCGCGTCGCGGTGCCGGGGGTTACGGTTCTACCGGGGGTTTCGGTCGTTCCTGACCGTCCCCGTCGAAACGCCCGATCGGGCAGGCCGAGGAGTACGTCGTGAAGTTCCGTCGCAAGTCAGCCGCCGACCCCGTCGACGTCACGGAGGATGAGGAGACCGGCGGCCCCGGCGAGGCCGCAGAGACGGAGCAGCCCGGCCGAGCGGAGACCGGCGGCGGGCCGCTGGACGTGGCCGAGATCTCCGACGACGACGGCGTCGAGCGGGTCGACCTCGGATCCCTGCTGATCGCTGCCCAGCCTGGTCTGGAGCTGCGGCTCCAGGTCGACGAGGCCAGCCAGGAGGTCCAGTCCGTGGTGATCGCGGGACCCGATGGTGCGGTGGAGGTGCGAGCGTTCGCCGCTCCCCGGCACGGGGACCTGTGGAGCCAGGCCCGACCGCAGATCTCCGCCGAGACCGCGCAACGAGGGGGCACCGCCACCGAGCGCGAGGGACGTTTCGGGCCAGAGCTGGTCTGCCAGCGTCCGGTGCAAGGGCCGGACGGCCGCTCGGGCATGCAGCCCTCGCTCATCGTCGGGTTCAACGGCGACCGATGGTTCCTTCGGGCGACCTTCCTGGGCAAGCCGGCGCAGGCCGACGACCCGGGGGAGTGGTACGACGCCCTGGCCGCTGTGGTCGTCAACCGAGGCAAGGAAGCGATGCCGCCCGGCGATCCGCTGCCCCTGACGCTGCCCGCGAGCGCTCGCCGCGAGGCCTGAGCAGCCGACGGCTCGTTACGCTGAGTACATGGCGGTGAAGGGTCGACTGCGACGGAGCCTGAGCGCGTGGGCCAACAACGACGAGCAGCACGCCCGCGATCTGCAGGCGACGTACGCGCAGACCGGGACAGAGTGCATCGCCGACGCTCCCAACCGGACACCGGTGCGCCTGCGCGGGACCCTGCGTACCGTCACGCTCCGCCCGCGAGGTGGGGTCCCCGCGCTGGAGGCCGAGCTGTACGACGGCACCGGCGCGATCACGGTGATCTGGCTGGGTCGCCGGCGGATCGCCGGTATCGCTCCGGGACGCTCCCTCCAGGTGAGCGGCCGCATCGGAGTCTCCGACCGCACGCGCGTGATCTTCAACCCGCGCTATGAGCTGATGCCGTGACGGAACCGACGACGCCTACTGTGGACACGGTCGAGGCGTTGGTCCGCCGACAGTTGGCGACCGCGCTCGGCGGTCGCCGGGGGATGCTCGAGGCGGCCCTGCCGACCCTGCTGTTCACCTTCATCTGGCTGGCCACGAAGGACCTGCGCGTGGCCCTGGTAGCGAGCCTCGCGACCGCGGTGGGCCTGCTGTTGCTGCGTCTCGTCCAGCGGACCACGGTCCAATTCGTCATGAACGCGCTCTTCGGGATCGCCCTCGGCTGGCTCTTCGTCAACCTGGCCGCCCGTTCTGGCGGCACCCAGGACGAACAGGCCCTCGCGTTCTTCCTCCCCGGCCTGATCTGGAGCACGGTCTACTCGCTGGGAGTTGCGGCCAGCTGCGTGGCCGGGTGGCCGATCATGGGCTTCATGCTGGGCGGCGTCACCGGCGACCCCACGGCATGGCACGACGACCGTCAGGTCGTGAAGCTGTGCACGCGCCTGACCTGGGTGCTGGTCCTTCCCGGCATCATCGGCGTGGCACTCCAGGGCCCGGTGTGGATCGCGGGGTGGTCGGGGATGATCGCCGCCGACACCGCCGTGCTGGCGCTGGGAACCTTGCGGTTCGGCCTCGGTTGGCCTCTGAGGTTCGGCGCCCTCGGGGCCATGACCTGGCTCCTCGGCCGCGACCACACACCTCTGCAGCCACTGACGCCCGAAGATCCGGACACCGACTGAGACCGGCGGGTCAGCCCGGGTGCAGGCCCGGAGCGAGGATCCGCTCGAGCTCCTCCTCGATCTCGGCCGGCACGACGAAGAGCAGCTCGTCGCCCGCCTCGACCGGCTGCTCGACCTCGGGTCGGTAGACCTGCCCGTCGCGCAGGATGGTGACGAGCGCACAGTTCTCCGGCAGCGGGATCAGGCCCGACGGGGTGCCGACGTACGGCGAGTCGTCGGGCAGCGTCATCTCGACGAGGTTCGCGTTGCCCTTGCGGAAGGTGAACAACCGCACCAGGTCGCCGACGGTCACCGCCTCCTCGACCAGCGCCGACATGATCCGTGGTGTCGAGACGTTGACGTCCACTCCCCAGGCCTCGGTGAAGAGCCACTCGTTGTTGGGGTGGTTGACCCGCCCGACCGTGCGTGGGACGCCGAACTCGGTCTTCGCCAGCAGCGAGGTCACCAGGTTGGCCTTGTCGTCCCCGGTCGCTGCGATCACGACGTCGCACTCACTGAGCGCGGCCTCCTCGAGGGAGGACAGCTCGCAGGAGTCCGCGAGCAGCCACTCGGCGTCGGGTACCCGCTCGGGCTTGATCGAGGAGGGGTCCTTGTCGATGAGCAGCACGTGGTGGCCGTTGGTGATCAGCTCCCGGGCGATCGAGCGCCCGACGGCGCCTGCTCCGGCGATGGCGACGCGCATCTACTGCTCCTCGGGGCCGGCGGCGAGAACGGCGTAGGCGTGGGCGGCATTCTCCTCGCGCATCACCAGGTGCAGACGGTCACCCTCTTGCAGCACGGTCTCGCGGTTGGGCAGCATGCCCTCCCCGAGGCGGTCGATCCAGGCGATCCGCGACCGGGACTGCTCCTGGAAGTGGATGGTGCGGTGGCCGATCCACGGCTCGGCCACCCCGACCTGGTCGAGGCGGACCGTGCCTGACGGATCGCGGAAGTCGGGCTCGGCGCCGGCGGGCAGCAGTCGCCGCAGCACCTGGTCCGCGGTCCACTTCACGGTGGCGACGGTCGTGATGCCGAGCCGCTGGTAGACCTCGGCACGCCCGGGGTCGTAGATCCGGGCGACGACCTGCTGGATCCCGAACGACTCACGGGCGACTCGCGCGGCGATGATGTTGGAGTTGTCACCGCTCGACACGGCCGCGAACGCGTCGGCGCGGCCGATCCCGGCCTTCTCCAGCACCGCCTGGTCGAAGCCGTATCCGGTCACCTTGTCGCCGTTGAACGAGGGCCCGAGCCGGCGGAAGGAGTCGGGCTCGCTGTCGATGATCGACACCGTGTGGTTGCGGTCCTCGAGGCTGCGAGCCAGCGTCGACCCGACTCGGCCGCAGCCCATGATCACGACATGCACGGGGAAACCGTATCCCAGGCACCGGCCGAGGCTCGGTTGGACTAGCCTTGCCGGTCGTGGGTATGGGCGACGTCTCGAAACGGATCCTGCTGGGCCGCAAGCTTCGCAGCTCCCAGTTGGGCGAGACCCTACTGCCCAAACGCATCGCCCTTCCCGTCTTCGCCAGCGACGCGTTGTCGTCAGTGGCCTACGCCCCTGACGAGATCTTCATCATGCTCTCTGTGGCCGGCGCGTCGGCGTACGTGTGGAGCTGGAAGGTGGGCATCGCGGTGGCGGTGGTCATGGCCGCCGTCGTCGCGTCGTACCGCCAGACCGTGCATGCCTACCCCAGTGGCGGCGGCGACTACGAGGTCGCCACGGTCAACCTCGGGCCGACCGCGGGTCTCACCGTCGGCAGCGCCCTGCTCGTGGACTACGTCCTGACGGTGGCCGTCTCGATCTCCTCGGGTGCTCAGTACGCCGCCTCGGCGATCCCACAGTTCCAGCACCATGAGGCCACCGTGGCCACGGTGATGGTGCTGCTGCTGATGGCTCTCAACCTGCGAGGGATCCGCGAGTCCGGCACGTTCTTCGCGATCCCGACCTACGCGTTCATGGTCGCGATCCTCGGGATGTGCGGCTACGGCTTCCTCCGGATGCTTGCGGGCACCCTGCCGGAGGTGGAGAGCGCCGACCTGGACCTGGTGCCCCAGAGCGAGTTCGACGGCTCGCTGACGACCATCGCTCTCGTCTTCCTGCTCGCTCGAGCGTTCTCCTCGGGGTGCGCGGCGCTCACCGGCGTCGAGGCGATCTCGAACGGAGTTCCGGCGTTCCAGCGGCCGAAGAGCAAGAACGCCGCCACCACCCTCCTCCTGCTGGGCATGATCGCGATCACGATGATGCTGAGCGTCATCTTCCTGGCCTATCGGATGGGGCTGCGCTACGTCGACCCGACCGAGCTGGACCGGCTCACCAGAGCAGGCGTGCCGCTCCCCGGCGACTACGACCAGCACGCTGTCATCGCCCAGATCGCGAGGGCAGTCTTCGACAACTTCACGCCAGGCTTCTACCTCGTCGTCACCGTCACCGGCGTCATCCTGGTGCTGGCGGCCAACACCGCCTTCAGCGGGTTTCCGGTGCTCGGGTCGATCCTCGCGGGCGACGGGTACGCCCCGCGGGCCCTCGGGTCGCGTGGCGACCGACTGGCCTACAGCAACGGCATCGTCTTCCTTGCCGTCATGGCGATCATCCTGATCCAAGTGTTCGACGCGGAGACCACCCGCCTGATCCAGCTCTACATCGTGGGCGTGTTCATCTCCTTCAACCTCAGCCAGCTCGGGATGATCCGCCACTGGACCCGCCACCTCGCGACCGAGAGCGACCACGCCGCCCGGCGTCGGATGCAGCGGTCCCGGACGATCAACACGATCGGCCTCGGCTTCACCTCCGTGGTCCTGGTCGTGGTGCTGATCACGAAGTTCCTGGAGGGCGCCTGGATCACGATCCTGGCGATGGCCTTCTTCTTCATGATCATGCGCGGGATCCACGAGCACTACGACAGCGTCGAGGCCGAGCTGTCGGCGGACGAGGCCGACAAGGTGATGCCCACGCGCGTGCACGCCATCGTGCTCACCTCCAAGCTGCACAAGCCCACGCTGCGGGCCTTGGCCTTCGCCCAGGCCGCCCGACCGAACGTGCTCGAGGCGGTCTACGTGAGCACCGACCAAGCGGCGACGGACCGGCTGCTGGAGGAGTGGGACGAGCGGCGCATCAACGTGCCGCTCAAGGTGCTGCACTCGCCGTACCGCGAGGTGGTCCGGCCGATCGTCGACTACGCCCAGGAGATCCGGAGAGGCAACCCCCGCGGGGTCGTGGCCGTCTACATCCCGGAGTACGTCCTCGGCCGCTGGTGGGAGCAGCTGTTGCACAACCAGACCGCGCTGCGCCTCAAGACCCGGCTTCTCTTCTCTCCCGGCGTCATGATGATCTCGGTGCCCTACCAGTTGCGGTCCTCGCGAGTGGCCCAGGAGCGCGAGGAGCGGGAGGCCTGGCGACCCCGAGCCGGCGACCTGCGCCGTGGCCGGGTAGGCCGCGACGACGACGACACCCAAGTCCAGTCCAGTAGGCAGGATTGAGCGGCCGGGCGCGCCCTCGGCGGCCCCGGGGCCGTTCGTGGGTCGGGGAGCGCATCGAGCTCGAGGTCGGCGCGGTGGCGCACGGCGGAGCCTGTGTGGCCCGTTTCGGCGAGGAGGGGCGGGTGGTGTTCGTGCGCCATGCCCTGCCCGGCGAGCTGGTGGTCGCGGAGGTCACCGAGGGCACCGAGGGGGACCGGTTCTGGAGGGCCGACACCGTCGAGGTCGTCCAGCGGTCACCGGATCGTGTGGACCCGCCCTGCCCGGCCTCCGGCGCCGGAGGGTGTGGTGGTTGCGACTTCCAACACGTGGCGCTGACGAGGCAACGCGAGCTCAAGGCCGCCGTGGTCGCTGAGCAGCTGCGTCGGCTCGCCGGCATCGAGCGGGCCGTCGAGGTCGAGGCCGTACCCGGCGACGAGGACGGGCTGAGATACCGCACGCGGGTGCGCTACGCCAGGACTCCCGAGGGCGGTCGCGGGTTCCGGGCCCACCGGTCCCGCCGCGTCGTACCGGTCGATGAGTGCCTGATCGCCGGCTCGGATGCCCGCGTGGCCGGCGCGGCGGGTCCCGCGGTGGTCACCGAGCGCGTGGAGACGGCGTACGGCACGCACACGTTCGACGTCGCTGCGGACGGCTTCTGGCAGGTCCACCCGGGCGCCCCCCGAGTTCTAGTCGAGTCGGTGCTCGCCGGTCTGGCAGCACGCCCCGGAGAGTCCGCTCTGGACCTCTACGCGGGTGTCGGGCTGTTCAGCGCCTTTGTCGCCGACGCGGTCGGGGCGTCAGGGCGCGTGACGGCGGTCGAGGGCGAGCACCGTGCGGTCGGGCATGCGCGGACCAACCTGACCGGTCACCCGTGGGCGGAGGTGCTCAGCGGAGACGTGGGAACGACCGTGGCCGGACTGCCCGCCGGAACGACGGACCTGGTCGTGCTCGACCCACCGCGCGAGGGAGCCCGAGCCCTCGTGGTCCGAGCGGTCGCGGCACGCCGGCCACGTGCCATCGCCTACGTCGCGTGCGACCCGGCGGCGCTGGCACGTGACATCGCGACGTTCGCCGAGGAGGGCTACCGGCTCGACACCCTGCGCGCGTTCGACCTCTTCCCGATGACCAGCCACGTGGAGGCTGTCGCCCTGCTGGAGCGGGCCGGATTCTGACTGTTGCGGCGGAGGTTCTCTCCGGAATGCTCGCCGCGGGCCGCTCGGCCGTCGTGATCCGGTACGGCACCTGGCCGTCGATCCGAAGGCCGACGTGGAGTTCATGGTCGGCTGATGCGCGCCCCCTTCAGCGGCACCAGTTGCAAGCCGTCCGGGGGGAATCGGCCTTCTACCGGCCAGTCCACTCCTCCTCGACCACCAGGTCGACGAACTCAGGCGGGCCGTCGAGGATGTCGGCCATCATCGCCCTGACGTCCTGGAGAGCCTCCTGGCGACGCGAATCCTGCTCCCGCGCGCGGGCCTTCTCCTCGCTCTCGAACACGACGAGTGTGTACAGCTGGGTCGGGTCCCTCTGGTCGCGCATCGACAGCGTTCGGATCAGTCCCGATCCCGGCTGTTCCGCGTCGCGCAGCGCCTGCGACAGGCCCGTGAGATCCTTGCCCGGTTTCGCAGGCATTCGGATGAGTTGTGCCCACATGTTCGTCCCTTCTTTGCCGCCGTCAGATCGTGTCGATGTCGAAGTCCAGCACCAGCTCGGGCGCCGTGAATCCCTCGCTCCACACGATCCCGTGCGCGTGGCGGGCGTGGTCGCGGAACCAGCTGTCGAACGGCTCGGCCGAGGTCCTCAGGATCGTGAGCGCGACGTCCAGGTCGTCGGCCTTCAGGTACACGATGGCGAGATCCCCTCCTGGCGCGGGCTGGATCCAGACGGCCTCCCTGACGATTCCCGCGCGGCGGCGGGCATCCCGGAAGGGCTCTCTGCGTGCACCTCGCCAGCACGAGGTCAGCGCGTCGACGCTCGCCTCGGTCTGGTCGGGGGGCAGGAGCACGGCGAACGCGAGGCTCTGCATGCGATGGCTCCGTAGCCGCTCAGGTGACCGAGTGCTGCGCCATGGGCTTTGCCGGCCGGGACCAGCTGCTCATCCGGACGTCTCCTTCCCTTCTCGACGTACTGGTAGCGGCTAAGCCGGAGCGTCGGCGGGTACGACGCCGAGCTGCTGCATGAGCGACAGCATGTCCGCAACACCCCAGTGCTCGCAGACTTGGCCGGACCCGTCGAACCGCATGATGTCGATGAGCTGCATCTTGACGCTGCTGCCGGTCGGCGGGATCCCCATGAAGTCGCCCCGGTGGGTGCCTGTCGTCCTGACGCGTGCCACCGTCTTGTCGCCGGCGGCGATCAGGTCCTCGACGTCCATATGCAGGTCTGGGAAGGCGACGAGCAGGGCACGGAAGAAATCGAGCGTCCCCTCCTTGGTGTCGGGGAACCCGGGCGCGCCCTGGTGCTCGGTGAAGTCGCCCGCGACCAGGTCGCCGAAGCCGGCGACGTCCCCGGCGCTGATCAGCTCGTATGTCTTCTGCATCGTCGCAGCGTGGTCCACAGTGGCTCTCCCATCCCGTCGCGTGGCAGCCGGCGTGACTGCATGCCACAGAATGTGCCGGAGACGGGCCTGGACAACATCACTCGATCGAGTGATGCACCACGGCGGCGAGCGCAACGCGGTTCGACACGCCGAGCTTGGCGAACACGTGCCGGAGGTGGGTGTTCACGGTGTGCGGCGAGACGTACATCTGCCGTGCCACGGCGCCGTTCGTGAGCCCCTCGGCGACGAGCAGCGACACCGCCCGCTCCGTGGCGGTGAGGCTCTCCCACCCCTCCGCGGGCCGCTGCCGCGACCCGCGCGCGCCGGGAGGGGCGCCGATGGACCGCAGCCCTGCACGGACCCGTCCGGCCCAGGCATCGGCGCCGGCCCGCTCGTAGAGGTCCAGTGCCTCGCGCAGCAGCGGCGCTGCCTCGTCCCGACGCCCGCCCTGCGCCAGCAGGCCTGCCGCGTCCTCACAGGCGCCGGCGCGCTCCACCAGAAGGGGCGTACGGCGGGCGAGCGCGGCCGCCTCGACCAGCGGTTCGACCTCACCGTCGACCAGTCCGCGGCAGCGCAGCGCCAGGCTGCGCACCGTGGACACTTCCGGTGACAGGTCCACCCCGGCCGTGACGCTGTCGGCCACGTCGGTGGCGACGTCGCGACGACCCAGTGCCAGAGCCAGGCGCACGAGGTCCGGGGCGAGGAAGCGGTGGTAGAAGCGACACTCGCGGACCGCGTCGAAACGCCAGCACCGCAGCAACAGGTCGAAGGCCCCCTGCTGGTCGCCCTCGGCCACCTTGATCTCGGCAGCCGCGAACGCCAGGACTCCGGCGTTGTAGGGCAGCTGCTCGCCTGCCAGCGATCCGATGAATCCGTCGGCCAGCTCGCGGGCGGCGCGGAGGTCTCCCGTGGCCGTCGCGATGACGGCGCGGTAGGCGAGCGACTGTGACACCAGGAGCGGGTTGCCCTTCTCCTGCGCCGCCTGGCCGCCGGCGATCAGGCCGGGCACCGCGTCGTCCCAGTCGCCGATCGCGTACGACGCCTGGGCGTCCGCCATCAGCGTCTCCGAGAGCCACCACGCGGAGCCGAACTCGTCATCCAGAGCCGCCCGGAACGCCGCCCGGGCCTCGCTGACGAGGTCGCAGTCGAACAGCGTCAGGCCGAGGAAGAACTTCGGCTGGAGCGGCAGCGACCTCGTGTCGGGCGAGTCAGCCGCGAGGGCGGCCGCGCGTCGGGCATGGGTGAGCGCCTCGTCGAAGCGGCCCTGCCGCCCCACCGCCACCAACAATGCCGTCAGCCCCCACACCGACATCGCCAGGTCGTCTGCCTGCTCGGCGATGGCGAGCGCCCGGGCAGCGGCCGACTCGCCAGCTCGGGGGGACCCGCTGTAGGTGAGCGCCCAGCTCTGCTGGGCCAGCATCAGTGCCTGCTCGACGGGCCCGAGCCAGCCAGGGGCGCCGAGGCTCGCCTCGACCACGGAGGTGAGCTCGTCGGCACGGTTCTGCAGGGCCAGCGCGCCGACCAGGGCGAGCCGCAACGGGATGTCCACCTCAACGGCGTGCTGTCGACCGAGCACCGCCTCGGCACGCGCCGACGCCTCGGCCACGCTCCCGGCACGCAGCAGCGCCTGCACCACCTCCGCCGAGACGAGATCCGCGTCGCGGTGACTGCCCGGCAGCAGGGCCTCGGCGCGGCGGAGGAGCTCGAGGGTGACCAGGGGCGCCTGTCCCGACGCCTCACGGGCGGCGTCTCGCAGCCACCCGACGGCCTGCTCGTCGCCGCGCTCGGCGCCGAGGACCAGGTGATCGGCCACCTCGAGCCGATCCGCGCCAGCGGCCATCAGCGCGACCGCCGCCTCGCGGTGCAGGAGGCGGCGAGCCGGTGCGGGCACGTGCTGGTAGATCGCGTCGTGGACGAGCTGGTGGCGGAACACGACACGTTCGTCGACCTCGTCGAGGAGCTGGGCGTCGTACGCCGCGCCCAGCTGCCCGGCGACGTCGGACGGCGTACGGACGGCGACGGCGGCCACGTCGCGGAGCGACACCGCGTCGCCGAGCACGGCCGCGACCTGGAGCAGGTCCAGCGTCGGCACCGGTAGATCCCGCAGGCGGCGCACGACCAGCTCGCTCAGTGAGGCCGGCAGTTCCGAGCTCGTCACGTCGACCTGGTCGGATGCGTGGCGCAACGCACCCTCGTCTGCCAGGGAGCGCAGCATCGCGGTGGCCCACAGCGGGTTCCCGCCGGCCTTGGCCAGCATGGCGGTCAGTCCGGGACCGGGAGACGCCCCGAGGACGTGGGACGCGAGCGCCGCGACGTCGTCAGGTTCCAGCGGGGGCAGACGCAGCGTGCGCCCGCCCTCGGCCGCCAGGTCGTCGAGCAACCGAACCACCTCGCCCGGGAGCGGCGACGGCCGGGCCGTCACCACGGTGAGCAGGGGAGCGAGCGGCAGTCGCTGCGCGACCGACAGGATCGTCAACAGGCTGGCGGTGTCGGCCCAGTGGATGTCCTCGGCGACCAGCAGCACCGGGCGCTCGGCGCAGGCCGTCTCCACCAGGTCGACGATCTCGTCGACGATGCGGTACTGGAGGTCGCCGATAGACCCCGGCGCACCGGCGCTCCGGTCGGCCAGCAGGGCGCCGATCGAGGCGCTGCGCGGGTCAGTCGACCGTGGCCCCAGGCCCAACGCGGCAGCCACCACGCCGAAGGGACGCGTCCGTTCAAAGGGATGGGCCCGGCCGGAGAACACCGCCATGCCCCGGGAACGCGCATCGTCGGCGATGCTCTCCACCAGGCGGGTCTTGCCGATACCGGCTTCCCCCTCGATCGCCAGCACCGCTGCCCGGCCCTCGCTCAGCCGCGCAACCTCAGCCCGGATCAAGACGAGCTCTCTACCCCGCCCCACCAGCCCGTCCGCAGACGCCATCACGACAACCTCGCCATTCAGTGAGTCTCGTGCACGCCGGCGTCAGGGGTCCAGACTGGTACGTCCGTCCGCGAGGGGCAGGATCGTTCCCCATCGCACGATCGAGTGATGTCTTCACCGCCGGTCGGCAGGACGATCGATCGCGCCACCCGATGACCGCCGACCGCAAACGCGCCGGTCGGTGGGTCACGGACCCACTCCGCGCAAAGGGGCGAAGCATGCCACGAATGGTCATCACCCATGAGGTCGTCGACATCGAACGCTGGCTCAAGGGCAAGGAAGAACGGGCGGCAGCCCTCGGATCGGTTGGCTCGAACGTCACCGACCACGTCGCACCGGACGGCAGCAACCGCATCGCCGTAACTGCCGACATCCACGACATGGACGCCCTACAGGCGCTGCTCGACTCGCCTCCCCCCGAGGTGGCCGCCTTGATGGAGGCCCACGGCGTGCTGCCGCCCCTGACCGCGTACATCGAGAAGTAGCCCCGGCACGGCCACGAGGAGGAAGCGCATGGCAGTCAAGGTGATCGTCGAGCTGAGGGCCAAGCCCGGCCGGCGCGACGAGCTAAAGAACGTGATCCACACGCTGATGGCCGAGCTCGGGCCCGATCTGAAGGAGAAGGGCTCCCTGGGCGGCGCCTTGTACGAGGTGGTCGACGACCCCGACACCCTGGTGGAGATCGCCGACTGGGAGACGACCGAGGCGCGCGACGCCGTCATGAGCGACCCGGCGGCCGCCGAGGCCATGGCGCCAATGCTCGACCTGCTGGCCGGGCCCTTCGAGGCCACGGTCGTCCAGCCCGCCTGACGTGACCGCCGCAAGGCCCTAGGTCGACGACGTCGGCACCATCGCGTAGAGCTCGGCTCGCTCGGTTCCGACGACAACGAGATCCCGCTCGCCGCTGACGACCTCCCTGTCGCCCGGGCGTTCTTCGCAGACTGGGCGAGCGAACCCGACTAGCAGTGGGTTAGCTTGTCTTGGGCGGAGAATGGTGCGCCCCGGGCCTCGAGGGCGCTACTGCCGCGGTTGGTACAGCACCACGTTGAGGGGCGCGAGCACGAGGACGAGCACGGTCGAGGTTGCGATCAGGATGAGCACGTCGTGGCTCGCAGCGGTGCCGTCCATCAGGGCGCGCGCGGCGGTCACCAGGTGGCTGATCGGGTTGGTGTTCGCGACGTGGCGCAGCCAGTCCGGCATGGTGGCGGGTGCCACGAAGACGTTGCTCAGGAAGGTCAGCGGGAACAGCAGCACGAAGCCGAGGTTCATCACCGCGGTCGGGGTGCGCAGCACCAGGCCGAGCGCGATCCAGGCCCACGACAGCGCCGAGGCGAACACGATCACCAGGGCGACGGCCGCGAGCACACCGACCACGCCGCCGCCGTCGCGGTAGCCCATCGGCAGGCCGTCCTGAGCTCTCGTGGTAGTAGAGCTCAACCTGGAGAGCCGAGCGGTCTCCGTGTGCGGTGACAGGGCGGTTGTCTGCAGTCGCTTGTGACCGTCGGAGCCCGCTGACAGGAGGGCTCGGAATGGGCTCGCTTTGATTCGCAAAGGCCCGCAACGGCGCTCCGGCGCCCGCAGTCCCCGAGGACGGCATCGCCGCAGGTCAGAGGCCGGTTTCGCTCCTGAGCGCAGCCGGCCGCAAAGGATCGCGTTTACGCTCGTGATCATCGGTGTCTTCCCGATGACGCACCACGTCGAATGCGTCGCGTTGTTGGAAAAGTGCTGACCAGCCACGTTGCGGATGACGTGGCGGGCGGGTCTCGCCATCAGCCGCGCGCAGTCTCGTCCTGCAGATAGGTGAGCACGGCGAGGACTCGGCGGTGGCCGGCCGACTCGGCGATGCCGAGTTTGGAGAGTATCCGGCCGATGTGGGCCTCGACAGTCCGCTCGGTGACGACGAGTCGCTCGGCGATCTGGCTGTTGGTGTGGCCTTGAGCCACGAGGGCAAGCACCTCGCGTTCACGATCGGTGAGGCGGGCGAGCGCGCCGGGGCCGCTGGGAGCGACCAGGCTGGCGACGACCTCCGGGTCGAGGGCCGAACCACCGTGGGCGACCCGCTCGGAGGTGGCGAGGAACTCCTCGACGTCGAGCACCCGGTCCTTGAGCAGGTAGCCGAAGCCACCCAGTCCGACCAGTGACACCGCACCGACGGTCTCGATGTGTTGAGAAAGTACGAGAACGCCGACGTTGGGATGGTCCGCCTTGATGGTGCGAGCCACCTGAACTCCCTCGTCGGTGAACGTCGGCGGCATGCGCACGTCGACGACGACCAGGTCGGGCTGCTCGGCGTCGACGACGGCGGAGACGTCCTCCGCGTCGGCAAGCAGCGCAACGACCTGGTGGCCGCCGTTCTCGAACAGCATTCCCAAGCCTTCTCGCAGGAGCGCTTGGTCTTCGGCGATCAGGACGCGCACGGGAACACCGCCGTCAATGTCGTTCCTTGTCCGCGTGGACTGGCGATCTCGAGGGTGCCGCCGTGGGCTGTGACCCGGTCTTGGAGGCCGGTCAGGCCGGTCCCCACTCCAAGGGCCGCGCCGCCGACGCCGTTGTCGTTGACGAGGAGGACCAGTCGGCCCTCATCGAACCTCGTGTGAAGCGTGACCTGGGTGGCACCGGAGTGCTTCACCGCGTTGGTGACGCCTTCGCATGCGGTGTAGTACACGGCAGCCTCGATCTCGGCTGAGAACCTCGCGGTGGATGAGTGCACCTCGACCGGGAGAGGCGCACGACGTGCGAGCTCCCGGAGTGCGGGCGTGAGGCCGGCGTCGAGCTGAGCCGGTCGGAGGCCACGTGCGAGCTCGCGCAGGTCCTCGATCGACTGGGTGATCTCGTCCACCGCGCGCTGGATGAGGGCATGAGCGCTCGGCGCGGTGCCGTTGAGAGCGTGCTGGGCGTGCCGGAGTGAGAGCCCGATCGAGACGAGCCGCTGTTGATGGCCGTCGTGCAGGTCGCGCTCGATCCGGTGTCGTTCCTCGTCGGCGGCGAGGGCGATCCGGGCACGTGAAGCGGCGACCTCGTCGAGCTGCCGCCTGAGCTCGACGCGGAGGCGGACGATCTCGAGGGCGAGCCCGCCGATCGTGAGCAGCTCGGGCAGCCGGGCACGGGATGCTGCCGAGCCGACTGCGACGACGCCGACCTCCTCGCCGTACAAACGGATGGGTAGGTGCTCACCTCCGGCCGGCATCGGGTCGCCGTCCAGGTGCACGTACCTGTCGGTCCCTGGCAGGCGAAACCCCAACGCGAGTGCCGGGTCACCCACCGCCTCGCGCAGCACCTGCTCGATCCCCTCGGGCGCGGCGCGACCCGCGCGGAGCTCCTCCGAGGAACGTGTTCACGCGCTCGGTTGCCTCGTAGTGAGATCGGTTGAAGCGGCGGTCCACGAGGCGGTGGAGGCGATCGCGCAATTGTCGCGCACCTACGCCCGCGATCAGGGTCACCACCGCAGTGGCCCAGATCGAGCCGCGGCCACCGACAGCACCGACGGTGATGGCGACGACCGCGTACGTTCCGGTCAGCAGGACCGTGATGGTCGCGTAGACGACCGTGCGGCTGATCGCGAGGTCGATGTCGTAGAGCCTGTAGCGCAGGATGCCCGCGCCGATCGCCACCGGCATCAGCATGGCAGCCACCGCGACCGCGATCCGCACGGCCGGCACGGTGTTCCACAGCAAGGAACCAGTGGGCATCACGACGGCTGCGATGCCGGCAGCCAGGGCCAACCACTTCATCTGCTGCCGTTCTTCCCCGACGGAGCGGCGGAACCGCAGACCCAGCGCGACGACCGAGAGCACGAATGACCCGAGCACGACAGCCATCGCGACGACGTACAGCACCCACCAGAGTGCACCGTCGGCAGCGTAGGGGTTCACGCCGTCGACGAAGTAGCTTCCCGCCTCGGGGGCGAGGACGAACGCCGGTAGGGCGAGCGCGGCCCCGAGCACTCCGGCCGCGCCCACGGCCCGCCATGGCGGTGCCATCAGCGTGCCGGACGGGAACAGGAGGAGGCAGACGACCGTCGCAGCCGCCTGGGGGATCGTGCTCGTATTGGCGAAGGTCTCCGCGACGTCAGCCCCTGACCAGCCACGCAGAGCCCACCCTTGGGCGAGATCGGCGAAGGAGCTGACCACCGCCGCTCCCAGGACCAGCCAGCCGATCGGGTTCCGCGGCTGCCTGCGACGCGACGAGCGCGCCGACCGCCGCGAGCACCAGCGTATTGACCGCGTAGATGAGGGTGTCCCACGCGGGCTCCCGCCCCCAGGAGAGCACGACCGCGGCGACCTCGAGCGTCGAGACCACCGCAAGTGCTGCGCTCGGAAGGGGGGAGACGGAGAGCCCTCACCCAGCAGATTCTCGCAATCGGGCCACCGTGGCCGCAATCGCGCTGGCATCAAGCCCGATTGTGGTGCTGGCTCGTAGACCGAGTGTGGGCCGGGCACCGATGACGGGCCCCGTCGCCGTACCTAGCGTCGATGACGTAACCACCACCATGCGGAGGATCCCCATGACGCAGCCCACCGACTCGACCCACACCGTCGCATCCACCCAGCAGCGCAGGAATCTCGCCCGGATCACCGGCGCGGCCGGGCTGGTGACTCTGGTCGTCGTCTTGGGGACGTCGCTCGCCAACGACTACCAGAGCGCCGCTATAGACAGCAACGCCGACGAGACCGTCGCTTCTTCCGCTCCCTCGACGACACGTTCGGAGCGATCAGCTCGTTCGCCACCGCGGTTGGGCTGATCGCGATGCTGTGGTTCACCCTCGGCCTCGCCCTGCTGCTGCGGCGCTACGAGGGTGAGCTGCCTTGGCGCTCGCTCTTCCTCGCCGGCGCCGGCGTGGTCAGCGTCGTGTCGGGACAGATCGCCTCGTGGGACGCCGCGGTCTACCGGTCCGGCGACATCGACCCCCAGGTCGCCCGCTATGCCTACGACCTCGGCAACCTCTCCTTCGCCAACGGCTGGGTCGCCGCGGGCGCCGTCGGCATCTGCACCGGCCTGATCGTCCTCACGACCCGCGGCCTCCCGCAGTGGCTCGGCTGGTGGGCCCTCATCGCCGGCATCGGCTCCGTACTCGCGCGCGCCGTCTGGACCGAGGCCTACGCGTTCCTCCCGTTCGCTGCGTTCTGGCTCTGGGTCGCGGTCTTGTCGGTCGCGCTCGCTCCTGGGTCGCTTCGCCGTCCGGAGCAGACGAGTGAGAGCGGCTGCCATCGAGCTGAACGGCCTGAGCAAGGCCTTCGGCGACTTCTTCGCCGTCGATGATGTCAGCGCTGTGGCCTTGCCAGGTCAGGTGACTGCCCTGCTCGGACCGAACGGCGCCGGCAAGAGCACGACCTTGCGGATGCTGCTTGGGCTGGTGACGCCAAGCAGCGGGACCGCCACGTTCGACGGGCAGCGTACGACGAGCTGCCGGAGCCGGTGCGCACGGTTGGGGCCTGCTCGAGGCGTCCGGTTGCACCCCGGCCGGACGGCACTCGCCCAGCTGCGGATGATGACGATCGCGGCGCGTCTGCCGCTGGAGGCACCGGAGCATGTCCTGGAGGACGCCGGACTCGCTGCGGACGCGCGGAGGCGGGTGGGGGAGTTCTCCCTGGGGATGCGTCAGCGTCTCGGCCTGGCCGCCGCGATGCTGGGCGATCCGTCCGTGCTCGTCCTCGACGAGCCGACCAACGGCCTCGACCCTCCGGGGGTGCGATGGCTCCGCATACGTACGGAGGCTGGCCGACGAGGGCCGGACGGTGCTGTTGTCCAGTCATGCGCTGGGAGAGGTGGAGCTCACCGCCGACCATGTGCTCGTGATGACACGCGGCCGGCTGCTGAGGTCCTCGACGCTCGCCGAGCTTCGCGCCGAGGCAGGCGCCGGATCCCGGGTCCGAACTCCGCAGGTGCGTCGGCTCGCGGCCGCGCTCGACGCCGCAGGCCACACTCACCGGCCCAGCGACGACGGGCTGACGTCGACGCGACACCTGAGGAGGTCGGGGAGGTCGCCGCGGCTCACGGCATCGTGCTGCACGGTCTGGCCGGGACCGCGGACCTGGAACGGGCCTTCTTCCGGCTCATCCAGGACGCCGACGCCGGCCAACGACCTGAATCGGCCCGACAGGTGGTCCCATGACGGCGCCCACGGGGTCATCGTGGATGAACACCTCGTCGGACTGGTGTCTGCGCATTGCTGGTGCAGGCGCGATCGTCAACGGTCTGGGATTCGGCGGCTTCACCATTCCGGCCATCTGGAGCGTTGCGTCTGGAAACGGCGTGCTGTACGCCTACGGCAATCCCACCTACGGCTACGGGCCTCTCTATCGCCTTGGTGTCCCCACGACCGTGCCACTCTTAGCCGCGTTTCTGATCGCCTGCACGGTTCTGGCAGCCGGTGGTGTGCTCCTGCTGTTGCCACGAACCTCCGGGATCCTGGTCTCGTTGATCGGGATCGTGGTGTGTGCGCCCTTCTGGTGGGGCTTCGACCTTCCCTTGGCTTGGCCGAACGCCGCACACGTCATCATCCTCATGGCGATCGGATGGACGCTTCGCAGATCTCGACGATCCGAACCGTTCCGGGAGGGCCGTCCCATGACCGCGCTCATCTCCGCCGAACTGCTCAAGCTGTGCACTCGGGCGCACGCGGGCGTGCTGCTGGTCTCCATGTTCTTCGTGCCCGTGGCTGTCTCGTCCGAGATACCCCAGCCTGGCAAGGGTGGCGCGGCGTCGTCAATCTACGACCCGGACCTCCTGGCGCTCGCCGTCGGGACCGGCTTCGTGGTTCCCATGGTCTTCATCGCATTGCTGGGCGGCGTCGCGGTCACTCAGGAGTTCGTTACGGCACGGTGACTTCGACGTACCTGATCGAGCCGCGCGCCATCGCGTCCTGGTCGCGAAGGGCGTCGCGCTGGCGGTCGCGAGTGTGCTGACCACCGTCGTGACGCTGATGGTGGCGGTTCCGGTCGCCGTCGCGCTGATCAGCTCTCGGGGTGGTGAGATGGTCGTCGGGGTGCGGTTCTGGCAGACGATCGCCGGCTGCACGATCGTGATGCTGCTGTATGCCGTCGTCGGCGTCCTGATCGGAGCGCTGGTCCGCAACCAGGTCGTCTTCGTCGTCGCCGCGCTGGTGTGGATGCTGGCCGTGGAACACATGATCATCCCGGCGCACATGTCGGTCGGTCGCTGGCTGCCGGTTGCGGCGGCGTACGTGGTGATGCAACTGGGCCCCTCGGTCGACTCCGAGGGACGCTTGTCCCCGTGGCCGCGTCCGGGTTGCTCCTCGCGGTCTATGCCACCATCGTCGTCGTCCTAGCCTTCCGCCTCACCCCTAGGCGCGACATCCACTGACTCAGCCGGTTCGCCGTCCCAGAGCCCGCGAGGTGCTGCACGCTAGGTTCGGACCGTCAACACGATGGACCGACCAGTACCCGGGTTTCATCGCCGAGGCGACGCCCGCCCGGGATGGCGGATCCGCAGGTCAGCGGCCAGATTGTCTGATGAACGCAAGTGTCGGCCATGGATCTTGCTCACGCTCAGGAACGCAACGTCTTCCCCATGACGCACCAGTGGAGGGTGTGGCCATCCTGCGCCTCGCCTGAGACCCCTGACGCGCGTTGCGTCGTACTACGTGGTTGTCGGGGCGCTCGGT
>CAWEUL010000005.1:385000-439528 GCA_963812265.1 uncultured Actinomycetota bacterium | reverse complement strand
GAGCTCTACTACGACATCTGAGTTCGCATAGATGTACCTGCGGCCCGAGCCGCGCCGGGAGTGAAGAAGTGGCCCCTGACCAGCGAAGACACCGTTCAACGTCTTCCCCGGCCAGGGGCCGTTCTTCGCTGATCTGACTCCACGTGCGGCCCCGGGGCGGCCCCGCACGGGGAGCCCGAAGTGAGTTGTGAGAGTAGAGCTCGAACCCAGATGGACCAGGGGGCTCCGTTTGTGCGAGGACCCCTGGTTCCAGTCAGTACGCTGACCCGCGCAGCGAAACCAAGCGTTACGCCAAACGGCATGGCCGTCTCGGGTCCTCCCGGCAGGACTTTTCTGACTGCTGGCGCGTGCGGGCAAGGACCAGCGGCGTTTCGCCGCGAGGCGGGCACCGCGGTAGCCGGGTGGCCACTCAACGGGTGGTCGCCCCGGTCGACAGTGCGCAGCAACGACTGCCTAGCCCGCTCACGCGTCGCGCTGATCAACACCAACGAGACCACAGACGAGAAGGAGGACCTGACACCCGCCGCACTCACAGCCTAAAGTGCAACCACCGGATCACACGGTGGCCCCTTCATCCACCACGACCGTGGACTCGACCGTGCGCCTCGGCGCGCTCCGATTCCAGTTGACCCTTGGCATGAGTTCACGTCGAGACAGCACGGGCGCAGGGGCAAGCTCTACGGCGCCACGATCATCCCGAGTAGTCGAAGCGGCTCTCGTACGAACAACGCGATGACAGGTCCCACCGGAATGCATCCAGCTCGACGGTGATCACGTCCGACACCATCTCGGTTCCTGGCTGCTGGTGACCCGGGATCCCGCAGGACACCGGCCCATCGGAGTCCGCCGGCGTCACTGATCGAACCTCGATTCGCTTGTCGACGCCGATCCGCCACCGGCCCTTCTCGTGGACGAGGTCGATGTCCGCCTGGTGGGTGCCCAGCACCTCAGCGATCGAGTTTGCGTACTGGCGGCTGGTATCGCCACCCAAACGACCGAGGAAGATGTCGGCTATGTCGGCGACCTGTGCTTCGGTCGCGTCAGAGTCGACGACCAGTGAGACGGTCCAGGGTGAGCCAGGTTCGTCATCCGAGTAGTGCCCGACGAGCACCGCCTTTCGACCAGCGAGGTCACGATCGTCGATGCCGCCCTCGGTGATCCACCACGAGAGGACGAAGTCGCACTCGCCGTAGGTCGACCGGCCTCCGGGCCGTTCTCCCTCGCGTCGGCACGGGCACACCACCTGACAGTTGCATGCCTCGTAGTACGAACCGCTGACATGCCACATGCCGCTACCTCCTCAGGCCGTTGCCGAGAACAGGAACATTGCCACGCCAGCCCCGATGAACACTACGCCGGCGACTCGGGGAACGGCGGCCGACCGGGTGAGCTTCTCCAACGCGACAAATGCGGCGATGGCCAGCACCCACCACAGGTTCATCACCCCGAGGACGAACAAGAGGAGCATCACCGCCCAGCAGCACGCCAGGCAGGTCCGTCCGTGCGCCACACCCATGCGCAAGGCACCGCTGCGCCCGTCTCGCCACTCCGTGGCGAGGAACCCCATCGGCGCCCGACAGAAGCCCAGCATGGTCTGTTTGGTGGGCGTCAGTTCGTAGATGCCGGCGGCCATCAACGCGAGGGACGCGGCCCACGGTCGGACCAGGACGCCCATCGAGTCGACCGTGGACTGGGCGAGCAGCCACCACTGCAGGCCGGTGGCGAGGGCCGCGAAGATCCCCCAGCACACCAGGTAGCCGACGCCGAACGCCGCCACCGACCATGACTGGCTTCGCGCGTCGGATCGGACTGCCCGGTCGTACGCCGCCAGCATCGGGTAAGCGGATGGAAGCATCATTGCGACCATCATCACGACCCACATGGTCAGCATCAGCAGCGCCTGTGTCGGCGACCAGTCGGCGCTCATCGGCATCGCCCAGGACGAACCCATGACCGGCTGCGAGGAGAGGCTGAGAAGGCCGCCCCAGGCCAGGACGGAGATCGCAAGCACACCGAAGGCGAGCACCTTCGAGGGTTGACGGGTGACGGAGCGGCCAGGTAGCGATGCGCTCTTCCCGACGGACACCGCACCATCATGTCGCACAGCTGGCTCGCAGAGGCATTGGTCCTGGTCCTTGTCGAGCCCGCATCGCCTGGTTGGACCTGTCGCACCCCCCGGGTGGTTTCGACAGGCCCAACCGATGCGAAGCAGCCCTACCGGCTCGTGGTTCGTCCCCGGCTCCACATCATGGCGCAGCTCCGCCAGGTCGGGTCACCGTCGGGTGACGAACCGCGTTGCCGTTGACGGCGCTGATGGACGGGTGCGCGGCTCCCCCATACCTGACCGTGATCACGTTGCGTCCCGGCGAGAGGGCCCCAACGGGACTCGGACCTCGAAACCTCCATCCCTGGCGAGGCGTACTTCGCGTGACGATTCCCTGCTGGGGACCCGCAATCGCCAGGCCCCACGCCGTCATCCGGCGACCACCGTAAGCAGCGCGACGTCGACCAGGGCGATCGCGACGGCGGCCAGGAACGGCGTCCTGCCGCGGCCGGTCGCCGCGACCGCGGCCAGCACCGCGACGATGGTGAGTGCCGTCCACGCCTGGGGTCCCGGGTCGCCGGGTGGACCGACTACGGCGGTCACCGAGGCAACCACCAGGAGCACAGTCGCGATGGTCCGGGTAGCAGTGCGACCGAGCCGATGCGGGAGGCCCCGCACTCCGGTCGCGGCATCAGTGTCGAAGTCGGGCAGCGTGTTGAGGAAGTGCGCAGCGACTCCGAGTGCTGCCGCCGCCGCCATCATCCAGGCGGGTGCCTGGTGAGGCGGCACGTCCGCCAGGCTCACCACGGCAGGCAGCGTGCCGAAGGCGACGGCGTAAGGCAGCCACGACCACCGGGTTCTCTTGAAATAGAGGTTGTAGGCGTGACCGCTGCCCACACCGAGGCCGAGGTGCACGAGTGCGCTACGCCAGCCGACGAGCAGGGACAAGACGATGCACGCGAGGCCCGCGGCGGCCAGCGACACTCTGACCACGGCGGTGGTCAGCTCACCGTTGGCCAGCGGCTTGTCGACCCGACCGGACAGCCGATCGCGGTCTGCGTCGAGCAGATCGTTGCCCCAGCCGATGGTGAGCTGGCCGGCGAGGACGGCGGCGGTAACGGCGACCGCGCGGTACGGCGGCAGGTCCTGCCCGACTGCCAACAACATCACCACGCAGGTGACCGCCAGCGAGGGGCCGAGATGCGCGGCGCGCCACAGTGGCGGAAGCCTGCCGCCGGCGTGGTGCACCTCAGGTGAGCGTGTCACGACTTCCTCGGGTCTCGGGTCGGACGGATCGAGCCCTCCGCACTGATGAACCACGACCCCGGGCAGCACCATGAGGTGGCTTGGCAACCCAACCTACGGCCACACGATGAACTGCCCCGGCGAGTCCGGGGATCGCGGGGTCATCTTGCCAGCGGCAGTAGGACGTCGGCGAGGGCCGGAGCGTCGATGATCTGGACGTCATGTCCTGCCCCGACATGGAGGATGTCGTAGCCGCGTCGTACCGCTGGACGCATCTGTGCGTCGAAACCCAGGAACCCGTCGCACCGCAAGTACGTGCCTGGGATCGACTCCGGCGGCCGCACCGCGAGGGGCTCCTCATGGGTTCTGATGGGCATGGGGGTGAGCAGAGGGCCCGCCCAGGCGACGTCCAGCGGCTCGACGATCCCGAAGAACTGCGGCGGGGGCGAGGGCACGGCCCACGACGACCCGATCGATCGGGCCGCGTCGAGGAAGCCGTCACGGGTGCCGGGCATCAGGTCGAAGCAGGACTCTCCCGCGTCCGGGACCAGCCCGTCGAGGAAGAACAGGTGGCGCACCAGCTCCGGGACCTCCGCGGCAACGCCGCTGATCACCGGACCGCCGTAGGAGGCGCCGACTAGGACGACGTCGCGAAGTTCGCGGCCGCGGACCATTCCGACCACGTCTGCGACGTGCTGCGACAGCCCGACCGCCGGCCCGGCCTCGGCGACCCGATCACCGAGGCCGGTCAGGGTTGGCGCGACGACGGCATGACCGGCCGCCTGCAGAATCGGGACCAGCCGGCTCCAGCACCAGCCTCCGTGCCAGGAGCCGTGCACCAGGGCGAAGGTACCCATCGCAACCTCCTCCCCTTAGGCGGAGACTACGCCCGAGAATGCTCTCGTCTTCGCCCTCGGTGGTCGGCCCGGGCGGCGCTCGAGGCTATCTAGATGGCGCTGACGCGAGTACGCTCGACGTACACGCCCATTGCATTCGCGACGGGCTTGGGATGCGAAGCCACCCCCAGACCCCGGATTCCTTCGCTTGGGACAAGCAAGGACGGAATTCATCATGTTGTGGACCATTCTCGTCGTACTGGCCGTCGTCGCACTCGCGGTCTTCATCTTTGGCCGAATGCGCCGTTCATAGGCGGCCTCTGAACCGGTTGGCGAACCCCGCGAACCAGTGCGCCCCGGCCGTATCCCCCATGTGGCAGAGGGTCTCGGCGCCGTATCCCCCATGTGGCAGTCTCGACCATCCCACACGACCGGGGCGCACTTCTCGGTACGCCAACCACAGGCTCAGAGCTGGAGTGCGAGCGAGTCCTCAGCTCGTCAGCGTCTCATCAGCTCCGGGACGCTCGCTGGGTCAGATGTCACCCGGTTGGCGACGTCGGTAAGCCGCAGGCTGTTGCGCCGGCAGTAGTCGCGCAGCATGTCGAATGCCTGGTCTGGGGTGATGCCGTGGGTCTGGGCGACCATTCCTTTGGCTTGTTCGATGACGATGCGGGTGTTCAGTGCACCCTGCAACTGGTCGGTCAGGTCGTCGCCGCGTTGGATGGTGCGCTGTTGCAGCATGCCGATCGTGGCTACATCCGCGAGCGCTTGGACGATCTGGATGTCGGTGGCGTTCATCCGCCCGGCATCGGTGCCGAACAGGTTGAGAGCGCCCAGAGTCTCGTTGCGTAGCCGGAGCGGGAAGGCGTGCACCGACCGGTAGCCAGCGGCGACCGCGCGCGGGGCGAAGGTGGGCCACCGATCGCTGGCCTGGGCGAGGTCGGCGTTGATGACCGCCGTGCCTTGGCTGAAGCAGTCCTGGCAAGGGCCTTCGCGGGCCTGGACCTGGAACAGCTCGAGCATTTCGGATCGTTCATCCGAGGCGGCCATCACCTGGAGCCGACCCCGGTGGTCTGCCAACAGCAGTCCGGCGGCACGGGCATCGAACAGTTCGGACGTGTGCGTGGCGAGCATGTGTAGGAATTCGATCAGATCGAACTCGTCGACGAGAGTATCGGCTACCTCGACGAAGACTTTGGCCAGCCGATCGGCGGTGATCATGAGAACTTCCCTTCACGTGATCTGGTGGCGGGCGGGCGCGATCACGAGTCCGTCTCGAGGGCAAGTTTACGGGCCACGATGTCGTCGGCGACATCGCTCAGCGGACGGTTGTGGGCATAGGCGTAGGCGCGGATGCGGATCAGTGCCTCATGGAGGTGGACTCCGAGCTGTACCGCCACCATGCCCTGGGCCTGGTACAGCTCGAACCTGTTGTCGATCGCGTCGTCGATTGCCGGTGCGCCGTCCTCCTCATTCGAACGGAGTTGGGCGCTCAACAACCGGGTCATGGCCACGTCGGCGAACGTCAGGGCCTGGACCATGGTCGCGGGCGAGGGGCTCCCGGTCCGGTCCCGGTAGATGTCCAACGCGCCGAGGCGTGCGGCTCCGATCTGGAGAGGGAACGAGAACGCTGCCTGGACACCGTGTTCGATGGCAGCGGGCGCGTAGCCAGGCCACCGGACCTTGGCCGCGACCGCCAGGTCCGGTGCCAACACCGGCCCGCCGGTGCTGTACGCCTCGATGCAGGGTCCCTCCCCCATGGTGAACTGGAGGTCCTCGACGGTCGCGCTGTGCACATCAGAGGCGGCCACCGTCGCCGGGTGGCCTTCGATGGACATCACGCTGATGCCGACCCCGGTGGCCGGCAGGATTCTTGAAGCCACGCGACACAGGCGCTGCATCCAACCGACCACGTCGGGCTTGTCTCCCGGATTGACCGGCTCAGCATCGATCAGCGCCCAGGCGCTCTCAAAAGCCGCATTGGAGGTGGTCATGGCTTCCTGCTGCTAGCCATCCGGCCTTCGTCGGTAGCCGACTGCAGGACGCTCAGGCTGGCACCTCGCGTGGACAAGGTCTCCCCCGCTCTGCCACTGATCAGTCGCTGTCGTCGGGGTCCGGGACGGCCTTCCCTGCCAGACTAGCCCAGGTCACATCCACAGTGACCGCGAGCCGGCAACGATGCGGGCCGAGGCCTGGGCCGAGCTTGGTGATGTCGCAGAAGCGGTCGACACTGCGTCGCTTCCACGCCCCGACCTGCCGCGATCCATCAGAGCAGGGGATCGCGGCCAGATGGTCAGGGGCGGCCTCGTCGGCGGTACGACGCCCACGCTGCAGGGTTGCACGCTGTTCTCGGTCGAGCCAGGTGAGCGCCTCCAAGAGGTCAGCCTCCTCTCGGGGGTAGCACCGGCGGAAACTGACGTGATGACCGAGCATGCCTACCGGGACGTGCGGTGGAGGCTGGCTTGACCCCGGCTCAAGGAGCCCAGTCGATGCGCTACCCGGACGGAGGGTGATCGCCAGGATCCACGCCACCGCGCCACACCGGTCGGAGTCGAAGTGTGCCGCGGTCCGCCACACCTCGAGGTAGGACTCGTGCGCGACCTGTTCGGCCAAGGACGGCGACCGCAAGATCCCAACGGCAAGTCCGTACACGCGTGAAGAGGTGGCGTCGTAGAGCTCCGCGAACGCTTCCAGATCGTCCGCCGCACTCCGGTACATCAGCAGGGCCGCTTCTCTGGATCCGAGGTCGCGAGTCACGCGCTCGACCATCGGGTCGCTCCTCTTGGCGGTTCTTGGGCCGACGTGTGCATTGCGGGCGGTACGCATCTGTCTGGACATCTGACGATCCTCGGTACATCGAGCCCCGCGGCTCTCGTGGACCACGGCATGAACGGGGCGAGGAACGGCAATCGCCGCCGGTGAATCCGGGAAGGAGACCATGGACAGGGCCAGGCGCGCTGTGCGCGGCTGATGCTCTGGTGCGCCATCAGGCGTCGAGACCGCAAGGCGACCACCGCTCACGACCGCGGATCCACCAGCGTCATCCCGTTCGGCGTCGCACTGTCGAGCAGCGGCAGCAGCCGGGCTCCCTCGTCCAGTCCCACCACCCGCTCCACCAGCAGCTCGGGCCGCAAGGCGCCCCGCTGCACCAAGTCCAGCAGCGCCGGGTAGTCCGCAGCGGCCATGCCGTGACTGCCCAGGACGTCGAGCTCCCAGGCGACCACGCGCTCCATCCACACCGGCGTACGTCCGTCCGGTGCGGGCAGGAGGCCCACCTGCACGTGCCGACCCTGGCGCCTCAGGCTGCCGATGCTGAGGGCACAGGTCTCCACCGACCCCACGGCATCCAGCCCGACGTGGCTGCCCCCATCCGTCAGCGCGTGCACAGCCTGCGCCGGATCGACCTCGGCGTGGGTCAGGACGGTATGGGCGGCGCCCAGTGCGCGGGCCTTCTCGAGCGCCCCTGGGTGCCGGTCCACCGCCACCACCCGGGCGCCGGCCGCCACCGCGATCATGACGGCGCTGAGGCCGACCCCGCCGGCCCCCACGACGCTCACCCACTCCCCGGGCTGCACACGAGCCCGCCCGGTCAGCGCCCGGTACGCCGTGGCGAACCGGCAGCCCAGGCTCGCGGCCGCCTCGTCGCCCACCGAATCAGGCACCGCCACCAGGTTGGTGTCGGCGGCGTGCAACACGACGCGCTCGGCGAACGAGCCGTCGTGAGTGAAGCCCGGCTGCGTCTGGTCGGGGCACACCTGGGCCTGACCTGCGCGACACCACGAGCACCGGCCGCAACCGCACACGAACGGCACGGTCACCCGGTCACCCGGTCGCCAGCGCTGGACGCCGTCCCCCACGGAGTGCACCTCCCCGACCAGCTCGTGCCCGGGCACATGTGGCAGCGGCACTCCCGGATCGTGACCCGCCCACCCGTGCCAGTCGCTGAGGCACAGGCCGGTGGCCCTGACTTGCACGACCACCCCACCGGGCGGAGCCGTGGGGTCGGGCAGCTCTCGCACCTGTACCGGCCCGCCGAACTGCTCGAAGATCGCCGCGCGCACCTGTGGTCTCCTCACCTACCGGGCCGTCCGGACCTCACCGTACGGTGGTTCGGGCGCGTTGTACTTGGCATACGGGTGAGCGCGTGTCACCTGGTGACTCATACGCACCAGTACGACGCTTCCAGCCCGCTCGCCACCCCCGCCCCATCGCGCGCGATCCAGAGTGACGGCACGACGTCACCGCCATGACGCACAGATGACATTAGAGGCCCGCCAGGGCTCAGATCGGCCTCCTGACTGGTTTCGACCCCGGGCGAGCGCTACCGTCGAGAGGGAGGCCCGACGACCAGGCCTTCAAGTCGGCCGGGGCGGACCGCAACCCCACATCCGGTATCGCCTCGGCCGGCGGGCCCCGCCCAGGGCTCGCTCCGGCGCTCAGCCGATGTGCAGGAACGCGTTGTCCAGGCGCCCGTTGAACTGGTCAGAGGCGTCCGAGACCGTGAGGTCGTCGTTGAGCTTCCCGCCGATGGAGATCGGCTTGGTGCGAGCGAAGTTGAGGCTGCCGAGCGAGCCGATGCCGGACGCCGTCCGGGTGGCTGGGCCGAGGGTGCCGCCCTTCCCGATCGAGCGCACGCGCAGCACGAGCCTGTCCCCCGAGCTCAGCACCTGGCGCCGGCAGCGGGCGCGGTACCAGTCGCCCGGGCTGAGGGTGAGCGAGGACCACACCAACCGGGTGCCGCGGCGGCCCTTGACTCGGCAGCTGAACCTGCCTTCGTCGATCTGGAGCTTGTACTGCACCCGGTCCCCGAAGCGGCCGCGCTGCAGGACGTTGTTGCCGTTGTCGGCGGGGCTACCGTCGTTGGTCGCGTCCAGGCGGGCGTCGACCCCGAGGGTGAACGGGTGCCACAGCGGCTCCAGCCCGTCCGTCCTGCCCTTGTTGACGACAGCCACCACGGCTCGGTCGCCACCCGGAGCGCCGTCGTACGCCGGGTAGTCGGCTGTCTTGGTCTTCGTCGCCGCAGACTTGCGGGCCACCAGCCGACCGCGACCGACAGTGACGATCGAGACGGTCACCGACGAGGTCCCCGAGTTGGCGAGCGAGGTGATCACCTGGCCACCTTTGGCGCCCTCGAAGCGAATCCACAGGTCGTCGCTCGTCGACTTAGCCGATGCGGGTCCGGGCGGCACCGCAGTCACCAGGACCGCCGCGCCGACCAGCGAGGCGACCACCGTGTTGCGCCAGAAGTAGCGCACGGCCTCCTCAGTTGATGCGGAAGTACGCGTTGTCAAGCTGCCCGTTGAACTGCTCCACGCGCCCAGGGATCTTCAGACTGTCCTTGAGTTTGCCGCCGATGGTCAACGGCCGCTTCTTCGGGAACGTCAGCGACCCGAACTTCTGCGAGATGGTGGCGCGCTCGACCAGGTGGAACCTGGCGTGCTTGTCGAGCCGTCCGACCCGCAGCACCACCTTCGGCAGGGAGCCGCGCTTCTTCTTCAGTGAGCACTGTGAGCGGTACCAACGGTCGGGAGTGAGCACGGTGGGGGCGACCAGCAGAGTGTCGCCCTTGGCGCCCTTGATCCGGCATCCCACGCGACCGTCGTCCACCTGGAGCTTGTACTGCGACGGGCTACCGAAGTTGCCCCGTTGGAGCAGATTGTTGCCGTCGTCGGTGGCCGCGATCGCCGCGGCGTCGACCCGGAAGTCGATGCCGATGGTGAAGGCCCTGCCGCCGGGAGAGAGCCGCTCCTTCCCCTTGTTGACCACACCCACGACGGCGCGCGGCGCACCCGGCCCCGCAACGTAGGCGGGGAAGTCGGCGGTCCGCGACTTCGTCGCGCGCGAGTGGCGGGCGACGATCTTGCCGCCGTTGCGGCGGCGGACGGTGACCGTCGTGGCTGCGGAGCCGCTGTTGCCGACGTGCTTGATGGTCGATCCCGGCTTGGTGCTCTCGAACTTGACCCGGACCTCGTCGGACTTGGCCGCAGCGTGAGCGGCCGTCGGGACGAGCGGGAGCAGGAGAGAGGCCGCCACCGTGGTCACAGTGATCAGCACCCGGTGCGAGCGGATCATCAGGTGGTCCTTCCAGATGATGGGTTACGAGGATTCCAGAGAGATCCGAGAGTAACCAGCATGCCTGCCAGCAGGAAATCCGCGGCTGAGTTGTCGGACTTTTTACCCTTCACCCGGCCAAGGTGCTCTCAGTCGGTTTCAGTCCTACCCGGGCCGCTCACTCCCAGAAGACTCTCTCTACGACCTGATGGGCGCGACGGGTCAGGCGCAAGTAGTCGTTGACCATCCGCTCGCTCTCCCCGGTCGGGTAGCCCAACACACTTGCCACCGCGGCCCGTTCCCGGAGGTCATGGGGTAGCTGGTCGGACGGCTTTCCCCGCACGAGCGTGACCGCGTTGCGGACCCGGCTCACGGTGCGCCACGCCTCGGTCAGAACGTCGGCGTCCCCCTTAGCCAGCAGGTCCGCCTCCCGGGCCGCGGCCAGGGCCACCAGCGTCACCGGGGTCCGCAGACCGGTCACCTCGGCGGCGTGCCGCATCTGGAGGAGCTGCACCGTCCACTCGATGTCCGCGAGCCCGCCCCGGCCGAGCTTGAGGTGCGTGTGGGGATCGGCGCCGCGGGGCAACCGTTCGTCGTCGACGCGGGCCTTGATCCGGCGTACCTCACGGATGTCGGCCGCGCTGAGCCCTCCGACCGGGAAGCGGAGAGGGTCGATCAGCTCGGTGAACCGATCCCTCACGCCCTGGTCGCCGACCACGGCATCGGCGCGCAACAGTGCCTGGAACTCCCAGACCTTCGACCATCTCGCGTAGTAGGCCGCATAGGAGTCCAGGCTCCGCACCAGCGGTCCCTGCTTGCCCTCCGGGCGAAGGTCGGCGTCGACCTCCAGCGCGGGGTCCGAGCCAGGCATGGCGAGCAGTCTGCGTAGCTCGTTGGCCACCGCCATCGCGAACGAGCTCGCCTGATGACCGTCCACCTCGGGCAGCGGTTCGTGCACGAACATCACATCGGCGTCGCTGCCGTAGGAGAGCTCGAAGCCGCCGTACCGGCCCATCGCGATGACCGCGAGGCGCGTCGGCGCGTCGGCGAGACCGCGTTGATCCAGCACCGACCGGATCGCGACGTCCAGGGTCGCCTCCAGGGTCGCGTCGGTCAGCCTCGACAGTGCCGCGCCCACCTCGGCGACGTCGACGAGACCCAGCAGGTCACCGGCGGCGATCCGGAACAGCTCACGCCGACGGATGGCCCGGACCGAACGGCCACCCTCGTCCGCCACCTCCTGGCGCCGAGCGGAGGCCAGCATCTCGGTGGTCAGAGCGTCAGCGGACTGCGGTGTCAGCTCCTCTCCGAGCAGGCGCACTCCCTGCGGTTCGCGCCGCAGAAGATCCGTGGCGTAGCGCGACGTCGCCAAGAGCCGGGCCAGTCGCTCGGCCACCTGGCCCTCGTCGCGCAGCATCTTCAGGTACCACGGCGTGCGGCCCAGTGCCTCGCTGATCTGGCGGAAGCCGAACAGGCCGGCATCTGGATCCGGCGCGTCCGCGAACCACTCCAGCAGCACCGGAAGCAACGTGCGCTGGATCGCGGCGGTGCGGGAAACCCCGCTGGTGAGCGCCTCCAGGTGCCGAAGTGCGCTGACGGGGTCCTCATAGCCGAGCGCAGCCAGCCGCTCGCCCGCCGCCTGCGTGGAGAGCCGGGCTCCCTCCCCCGGGATCCGTGCCACGGCTGTCAGCAGCGGCCGATAGAACAGCTTCTCGTGCAATCGACGCACCTCGCGTCGGTGGTGCGCCCACTGCTCGTCGAGACGCTCGACCGGGTCGGTGACGTAGCCCATGGAGCGCCCGAGCCGGCGTAGCGCGGTCTCTCCCTCGGGCACCACGTGGATGCGGCGTAGCTGGTAGAGCTGGATCCGATGCTCCAAGGTGCGCAGGAAGGCGTACGCCGCGTGCATGGCCTCGCCGTCCTCGCGGCCGACGTACCCGGCCTCGGTGAGCTTCGAGAGGGCGCTCAGCGTGGCGGGGGCGCGGATGCGCTCGTCGGCTCGACCGTGCACCAGCTGAAGCAGCTGGACCGCGAACTCGACATCGCGCAGCCCGCCGGAGCCCAGCTTGAGCTGGCGTTCGGACTCGTGGGCCGGGATATGGTCGAGGACCCGTCGCCGCATCGCCTGCACATCGCCGACGAAGCCGTCCCGCTCGGCCACGCTCCAGACCATGGGCTCCACCATCTCGGTGAAGCGGCGACCCAGGGGCAGGTCGCCGGCCACCGCGCGGGCCTTCAACAGGGCCTGGAACTCCCACGTCTTGGCCCAGCGCTCGTAGTAGCCGCGGTGGCTCGCCATCGTGCGGACCAGAGGCCCGGCCTTGCCCTCGGGACGAAGCGCCGCGTCCACGGGCCAGATCGTGCCTTCGGCGGTGTGGTCGGAGCAGACCTGCATCAGGTGGGCGGCGAGCTGGGTGGCCACGCGTAGGGACGGCCCCTCGGCGGCCCCGGCCGCCGGCTCGGCGACGAAGATCACGTCGACGTCGGAGACGTAGTTGAGCTCGTGGCCGCCGCACTTGCCCATCGCGATGACCGCCAGGCGGGCCTGCTGAGACTGCTCTCCCACATGCTCACGCGCGACTGCCAAGGCCGCGTCCAGCGTCCCGGCTGCCAGCTCTGAGAGCTCGGCGGCGGCGTCGTCGATCCCCACGTGGTGGGCCAAGTCTCGGGCCGCCAGCCGCATCAGGAGACGCCGGTACTCCACCCGCAGTGCCTCGCGGGCCTCCCGACCGGCGGTCGCGACCGGGCAGGGGTCGTCGGGATCGGCGCCGACCGCCCTCAGCAGCGCTGCGCGCACGGCGTACGCCGCGGGACGGGTCGAGCCCAGGTCCGGGTCGGTCAGCTCATGCCACTGGCCGGGGTGTCGCACCAGGTGGTCGGTGAGTGCCTGGCTGGCGCCGAGCACCATGAGGGTGCGCATCGCGGTGCCCTCATCGGCCTCCAGCGCGGAGAGCAGCTGCTCGCGGTCCTCGACCGCGTCAGCGAGGCGCAACAACCCTGCCAACGCCTGGTCCGGGTCGGCGGTACGTCCCAGGATCGCCAGCAGGGCCAACCCGTGGTCCCCCAGCGACGCGAGCTCCGTGCGCGTGCGCGAGGGGTCCTGGAAGCCGCGCGCCAGCAGGGCCTGCCGGCTGGTCGGAGACTCCTCACGGTTCACGACGCGCCGGACACCTCCGCACGGACTCCGTGCGCGTAGGCCGCGGCGAGCTCGACGAAGGCCGCCGCCAGCGGCTGCCAGGCCGCGTCGAGCTCGGCGCGGGCGGCGGCGGCCCTCGCCACTTCGGCCTGATCCGCCTCGCTGCCGCGGGTGCTCGGATCGTCGTCCACCCAGCGCTGCAGGAGCTCCGCGTCGATCTCCGGGTGCCATTGAACGCCCCACACGCTCGGAGCGAAGCGGGCGGCCTGGATCTCACCGCCGGGCGCCCGGGCCAGCAGCTCGGCCCCGGCCGGGAGCTCGCTGACGATGTCGGAGTTCCAGTGGATGCCGCGGCGGGGTGTGGTCACGGTGCCCACCAGGGGGTCGCCGGGCGCGGCGTCGCACCACCCGACCTCCAGGAGGCCCATCTGGCGGCCCGCGGGGTTGGTGACGACGGTCCCGCCCAGCGCGACGGCGGCGACCTGGTGGCCCAGGCAGATGCCGAGCGTGGGTACGCCGTCGCGCGCCGCCTGTCGGACCAGGTCCTTCACGCCGGTCAGCCACTGGATCTCGTCGTCATGGTGGGCGCTCATCCAGCCGCCCATCACCAGCAGCGCGTCGTGGTCGCCCAGGTCGGACGGCAGCAAGTCACCGGCCCAGGGGCGGCTCTCGTCGAGGTCGGCCCCGACCTCGCGCATCCACGTCCCGAACAGGGCGACCGGGTCGTCGGCCTCGTGCTCGACGACGAGCACGCGTGGGCGGCGTACGTGACTCGTCACGGGATCGCCGGTGGTGCCGGGGGTCGTGGTCACACCCGGCAATCTAGCGCCCGGTGTGGAGGTCAGCCGGTGATGGACCCGAAGACGGCGATGGCGAAGGGCACCGCGCTGATGACGAGCACACCGAAGGCCGGGCCCCACTCACGGCGCCAGGTCGGGCCGATGGCGGCCAGGACGCCGGTCAGGAGCAGCATCGGAGGGATGATGAAGTCCCAGGCGGACTCGCTTCCCTCCCCGACAGCCACCAGGCCGATGGTGCTGATCAGGTCGTAGATCATCGCGGTCAGGAACCCGCCGATGACGACGAGCACGCCGAGCACGATCCAGGAACGCTTGCCGCCGTGCTCGTTCGAGGTGACCTGCATCGGGTTCCAACGCAGAAGCATCAGCAGGATGAGCAGGCCACCGGCACCGATGCTGCCCCAGAAGAGCAGCACCGCCAGGCTGTCGTTGATCTCCGGCATCCGCGTGATCTCCCAGGCGGACACCGCGAGACTGAGCCCGGCGAGCAGTGCCTGGAGTCGCGCCACGGAGCGGCTGAGCGGGAGCATCATCAGGGCACCGAGCCCGTTGAGCACGAGCACGAGTCCGAGCGCCCAGGAGTCGCGGGCGACGGTGGCGAGCATGGGGGTGGCGCCCGTGGGAGATGCGTTGTGGGCCTGGAGGGCCACGGCAAGCCACAGCATGCCGCTGGTGAACGCCAGCCACAGGAGTGGCTCGACAGCCGCGCGGGGATACCCGGCGGTGCGGCTCACCCCAATCGGGGACGCGGTGATGGTGGTCATAACACAGGAAGCATACGGTCGCGTTCGTACGCCGACACCTGAATCCGATATTCCGCCCATTCGGCTCTTTTGTTGCGCAGGAAGAAGTCGAAAACGTGCTCCCCCAGGGTCTCCGCCAGCAGTTCGGAGCTCTCCGCGACACCGATGGCGTCGTACAGGCTCTTCGGGAGGGGCTCGATTCCCATGGCGCGACGCTCGCGCTCGGTGAGCGACCAGACATCGTCCTCGGCGCCAGCGGGCAGGTCGTAGCCCTCCTCGATGCCACGCATGCCGGCGGCGAGCACCACGGCGTAGGCGAGGTAGGGGTTCGCCGCGGCGTCGATCGTGCGCAGCTCGATGCGCGTCGAGTTGCCCTTGTTGGGCTTGTACATCGGCACGCGGATCATCGCGGAGCGGTTGTTGTGCCCCCAGCAGATGTACGACGGCGCCTCGCCGCCGCCCATCAGGCGCTTGTAGCTGTTGACCCACTGGTTGGTGACGCAGGCGATCTCGCTGGCGTGCCGCAGGATCCCCGCGATGAACTGCCGCCCCGTCTTGGAGAGCTGGTACTCCGCGCCGGCCTCGAAGAACGCGTTGCGGTCCCCCTCGAAGAGCGAGACATGAGTGTGCATCCCGGATCCGGGGTGCTCGGTGAACGGCTTCGGCATGAACGTGGCCCAGACGCCCTGGCTCAGCGCCACCTCACGCACCACGGTGCGGAAGGTCATGATGTTGTCGGCGGTGCTCAGCGCGTCGGCGTACCGCAGGTCGATCTCTTGCTGCCCGGGACCGCCCTCGTGGTGGCTGAACTCGACCGAGATGCCCATCGACTCGAGCATCGTGATGGCCTCGCGCCGGAAGTCGGCGCCCTGGGACTGCGCGGTGTGGTCGAAGTACCCGCTCCGGTCGACCGGGATGGGGTCGACCCCCGGCTGGGGGGTGTCACGGAACAGGTAGAACTCGATCTCGGGGTGGGTGTAGAAGGTGAAGCCCTTGTCCGCCGCGGCAGCGAGGGTGCGCTTGAGGACGTGCCGCGGGTCGGCGTACGACGGGCTGCCGTCGGGCATGACGATGTCGCAGAACATGCGGGCGGTCGCCGGCCCCTCGCCCCGCCAGGGCAGGATCTGGAAGGTCGACGGGTCCGGGCGGGCCAGCATGTCGGCCTCGTAGACCCGGGCGAACCCCTCGATCGCGGAGCCGTCGAAGCCGATCCCCTCGTCGAAAGCGCCTTCCAGCTCGGCCGGCGCGACCGCGACGGACTTCAACGAGCCCAGCACGTCGGTGAACCACAGCCGCACGAACCGCACGTCCCGCTCCTCGAGCGCGCGCAGCACAAAGTCTTCCTGCTTGCCCATGTGACCACTATGGCGCACCCCATGTGTCAGCCGTGTGAACGCCGAGGGGTCAGTTCTGGGCGCTGACACGTCACATCTGGGCGCTGAGGGGTCACATCTGGGGCCCCAGATGTGACCCCTCAGCGGCCAGATGTGACTCCTCGGCGTGGGGGACGTGGGCGCGGAGGTCGGCCAGCCACGCGGCGGCACTGGCGTCCGAGGGCATCCGCCAGTCACCGCGCGGTGACATGGTGCCGCCCGCGGTCACCTTCGGCCCGTTCGGCAGTGCGGAGCGCTTGAACTGGTTGCCGAAGAACCGCCGGACGAAGACCTCCAGCCAGCCGCGGATCTCCTCCAGGTCGTAGGCGTGCCGCCGGTCCACGGGGAAGTTCGGCGGCCACTCCCCGACCTCCGCGTCGCGCCAGGCATGCCAGGCGAGGAACGCGATCTTGTGTGGCGGGTAGCCCCGCCGGATGACGTGGTAGAGCGTGAAGTCCTGCAGGGCGTACGGCCCGACGGTCGCCTCGGTGGACTGGGGCTGCTCGCCCTCCTCGTGCGGGATCAGCTCGGGCGTGATCTCGTGCTCCACGATCTCGGCGAGGACCTCGTTGGTGGCGGAGGGGAACTGCCCGGACTCGGCCACCCAGCGGATCAGGTGCTGGATGAGCGTCTTGGGCACCCCCGCGTTGACGTTGTAGTGCGCCATCTGGTCACCGACGCCATAGGTGCACCACCCCAGCGCGAGCTCGGAGAGGTCCCCGGTGCCGACGACGATGCCGCCCCGATGGTTGGCGAGGCGGAAGAGGTAGTCGGTGCGCAGTCCCGCCTGGACGTTCTCGAAGGTCAGGTCGTAGACGGGGTGCCCCTCGGAGTACGGGTGGTCGAGGTCGTCCAGCAGCTGCCGCGCCGCGGGGGTGATGTCGATCTCCTCGAAGGTCACCTCGAGTGAGGTGGCCAACCGGGTCGCGTAGGACTTGGTCGTCGCCCCGGTGGCGAAGCCGGGGAGGGTGAAAGCGTGGATGTCGCTGCGCGGCCGCCCGAGCCTGTCCATCGCCTTCGCCGCGACGATCAGGGCGTGCGTGGAGTCAAGGCCCCCGGAGACCCCGATCACGACCTTGGGCCGACCGATCGCGCGCAGGCGCTGTTCGAGGCCCGAGACCTGGATGTTGTAGGCCTCGTAGCAGTCCAACGCCAGGCGTTCCGGGTCGTCGGGGACGAACGGGAACCGGTCCACCTTGCGCCGCAGGCCGAGATCACCGTCGGGAGGGTCGAGCTGCAGCTCCACGATCCGGAACTCGCCGATCCGGGAGTCATGGGTACGCCGGTTGTCGTCGAAGGTGCCCTGGCGCAGCCGCTCCTGACGGAGCCGGTCGAGGTCGACGTCGACGACAGTCCGGCAGGGACCGTCAGGGAAGCGCTCCCCCTCCCCCACCAGGTCGCCGCACTCGTAGACCATCGTCTGGCCGTCCCAGGAGAGGTCGGTCGTGGACTCGCCCTGGCCGGCCGCGGCATAGAGGTAGGCCGCCTGGCAGCGGGCGCTGGCAGATCGCACGAGCAGCCGGCGGTCCTCCGCGCGGGCGACCGTGATCGGGCTGCCGGACAGGTTCGCCAACAGCGTGGCGCCGGCGAGGGCAGCCTCGGCGCTGGGCGGCACCGGCACCCACATGTCCTCGCAGACCTCGACGTGGAGACGGAAGCCCGGCAGGTCGGTGGCCTCGAAGATCAGGTCGGGACCCAAGGGCGCCTCCTGGCCGGCCACGACGACCCAGTGGTCACGCAGGTCGTCACCGGGACCGAAATGCCGGCGCTCGTAGAACTCGCGATAGGTCGGCAGGTAGGACTTCGGCGCGACGCCCAGCACCCGACCGCGATGTACGACGACCGCGGAGTTCAGGACCCGGTTGCCGTGCACGAGGGGCGCGCCGACGACGATCACCGGGAGCAGGTCGGCGGACTCGGCGACCAGCGTCGCCAGCGCCTCCTGAACGGCCCCGAGCAGGGTGTCCTGCAGCAGCAGGTCGTCGATCGCATATCCCGAGAGCGCAAGCTCGGGGAAGACCGCCAGCGACACCGCCTCCTCGTGGCAGGCGCGCACCACGGTCAGCACCGTCGCCAGATTCGTCTGCGGGTCAGCCACGGCGATCGGGATCGTGCAGGCCGCCACGCGCGCGAATCCTTGCGCGTACGACGAGTAGAACTCCACGGCGCGATCCTCCCACGGCGCCTGGGCGACCACGCCCCGAAGGGCTCTGAGGCACAGGAACCACCCCGCAGCCGCGCCGAGCTTCGGCTCCGATCGGCCGGATCCCCGAGCGAACACCACGCGCACCGGCGATAATGCCCCGAAGCCACGGCCAGAGCCTGGTCAGGAGAAGGGAGTGCCCATGCGGTTGAGGAAGGGCAAGGTGGCCCCGAAGCCGTTCGACACCGGCAACATCGACGACGACGCCCGCCTGGAGTCGCTCGCAGATCAGGCAGACCTGTCCGAGCCGCGGCACTGGAGCCATTTCCTCGTCTTTCCCGACGAGGCCCAAGCACGCCAGGCGGCCGAGATCATCGGCCAGGACTGGGACACCCAGGTCCAGCCGTCCCCCGAGGGCGACGGGTGGACGCTGCAGGCTCGCCGGGACGACGCGCGGATCTCCCCCACCGCGGTCACCGCGGCCCGCGAGGCGCTCACGCTGGTCGCCGGCGCCCACGGGGGCAGCTACAACAGCTGGATCGCCTGGCTCTGAGGCCGGCGACGTGACGACCGCCACAGGCGACGTACGTACCCCGCCGGGGCAGTTAGTTTGGTGAGGGTCCGTGGACTCCATCAGGGAGCTGCGAGATGACGCCCCGAACCGGGGCAGCAGGGAGCACGCCATGAGCGAGCAGCAAGAGGTCGCGGCGCCGGACGGCGGCGGCCCGACACCCCCCGAGGCCGCCTCGGCCCCCGACACCGGGTCGGCACCCACGATCAAGCGGATCCGCACCCATCATCTGCGCGAGATGAAGGAGCGCGGAGAGCGGTTCGCGATGCTCACTGCCTACGAGCAGTACGCCGCGCAGACCTTCGACGAGGCCGGGATCGAGGTTCTGCTCGTCGGCGACAGCGCCAGCAACAACGTCTACGCCAACGAGACCAGCCTCCCGGTGACGGTCGATGAGCTGATCCCGCTCACCCGCGCCGTGAGCCGCAGCGTCCGCCGCGCGCTCGTGGTGGCGGACCTGCCGTTCGGCTCCTACCAGGCCTCGCCGGAGCAGGCCTACCTCACCGCGGTCCGGTTCATGAAGGAGGCGAACGCACACAGCGTGAAGCTCGAGGGCGGGTTCCCGATGGTCCCGCAGGTCAAGTTGATGACCGACGGTGGCGTCCCGGTGATGGCGCACATCGGGTTCACTCCGCAGAGCGAGCACAACCTGGGGGGCTACCGCGTGCAGGGCCGGGGGGACGCCGGCGACCGCGTGGTCGAGGAGGCCCTGGCGCTCGAGGAGGCCGGGGCGTTCGCGATCGTGATGGAGATGGTGCCCGGAGACGTCGCCGCGCGGGTGACCCAGGAGCTGAGGATCCCCACGATCGGCATCGGCGCCGGCGTGGACTGCGACGGCCAGGTGCTCGTCTGGCAGGACGCGTTCGGGCTCAGGACCGGACGGATGCCTCGGTTCGTCAAGCGGTACGCCGACCTGCACGGCACGCTGCTCGAGGCGGCCAGACAGTTCGCCGGGGAGGTCCGCGAGGGCACCTTCCCCGGCCCGGACCAGACCTTCTGAGGCTTCCTGCCGGTCCGTACGGTGGTCAGATGCGACGTGGCGCCGTGGGCTTGGCGACCGGTCTCGCCTGCCTGCTGGCGGCGGCGTGCAGCGGGTCGGGCACCGACCCGGGGGACGTGAGTTCGTCCCCCTCGCGGCCGCCGACGCCGACGGAGTCGGCCAGCGAGTCTCCCCGCGAGTCGCCGGCGCCGTCCGCCTCGGCGACCGCGGTCGGCGTACCCCGGCTCAGCGTGCGACGCGTGGTGAGGGGGCTGAGCCACGTCTGGGACGTGGCCGTGATCGATCGCGGCGAATGGCTGCTGACCGAGAGGGACGCGGCGAGGCTGTGGCTGGTCCGGGACGGCCGACCCAGCCCGGTCGACTTCCCGAGCGACTCGGTCTGGGTCTCGGGCGAGACCGGGCTGATGTCGCTCGCGGTCGACCCCGGCTTCGCCGACAACCGGCGGTTCTACACCTGCCAAGGCGGATTCGTCGCGGGTGGCCACGACGTCCGGGTCGCGGCCTGGCGACTGTCCCGGGACGGCCGGCGTGCCCAGCCGCAGGGGACCCTGCTCGGCGGGATCCCGACCAGTAGCGGCCGGCACGGCGGCTGCCGTCTGCTGATCGACCGCGAGACCGGCGCGATGTTGGTCGGCACCGGCGACGCGGCGGTGTCGAGCAACCCCCGCGACCTGACCTCGCTGGGGGGCAAGGTGCTGCGGCTGGACCGGCGTACCGGCGCACCGTGGCCGGGCAACCCGTTCGCCGACGCGGACGAGGCCACCCAACGGTTCGTGCTGAGCTACGGCCACCGCAATGTCCAGGGTCTGGCCCAGCGCGATGACGGCACCATCTGGTCGGTCGAGCACGGCCCGGACCGCGACGATGAGATCAACCTGGTGGTTCCGGGTGACTTCGGGTGGAGTCCTGGTCCCGGCTATGACGAGTCGGTGCCGATGACCGACCGATCACTCCCGGGACGCCAGGTGCCGGCCCGCTGGAGCTCAGGCTTCCCCACCGTGGCCACGTCGGGTGCCGTGTGGGTGGCCGGCGCGCAGTGGGGTTCGCTGGACGGCACGCTCGCGGTCGCTGCGCTGAAGGCGAGCGAGGTGTTGTTCCTGAGGTTCGACTCGGAGGGTCGTTTCGTGCGCGCCATCCAGCCGCAGAGCCTGCAGCGGTTCGGCCGGCTGCGCTCGCTCACCCTCGCCGCCAACGGTGACCTGTTGGCCACCACCGACAACGGCAGCGATGACGGCGTGCTCCGGATCAGTCCGCGCAGCTGACTCCTACGGCGCATCCACTCGGGGCGGCCCGCGAGGGTGCGCCGACGGCGGGAAGTTGGCAGGATCGACCCCACCCGTCGAGAGGGAAGACCGTGAGCGACGCACAGCCGGCCAAGAAGGCTCCCGCGAAGAAGAAGAAGAAGAAGAAGGCACCCGCCACGGAGGCGGCTCCCGAGCAGTCCAAGTCCTCCGCCACCCGCCCGGCCGCAGAGGTCCCGGGTACGGCTGCCCCGCACGCCGAGGCACCCCCGGGCAGCAAGGCCGGGCCGAGTGCGGCGCTGGCCACGGCGGCTGCCGCCCTGAAGGCGTCCCAGCAGACCGCGGAGAAGATCGCCCGGGACGTGGTCGACAGGGTGACCCAGGAGGTCGGCTCGAACGCCGTCACACAGCGCGTTCAAGCCGCGCTGACCACCGCCCTGGCCGAGGCGCTCAAGCACGCCAAGCAGGTTTCCGACGCCGCGACCACAGTGACGAGGTCGGCCGCGAGGTCCGTCACGTCGCGCACCGACAAGACCGAGGACACCGGCGAGTAGGCCGGCCGGCCGGAGGGCGTTTCAGTCCTCGAGCCGGTCGTCGTTCCAGCGTGGGTCGTGGTCCCATTCCTCGTTGCGCTCCTCGACCTTGTCGAGCGCTCGGGAGGCCTCGGCCGCCGTGGGGTAGGGGCCCAACCGGTCCTGGTTGCGACACCCTTGCTCGCCCTCGACGGTGTGGTGGGTCAGACAGAACCAGTACTCCGTGTCGGTCTCGCTCATGGGCCCGAAACTACACTCGCGCGGGTGACCGCCGTAGCCCCCGCCAGGATCAGCCCGCGACGCGACGTGCCCGCGCGGATACCGCGGCCGGAGTACGTCGACCGGGCGGCGCCCACGCCGTTCACGGGCAGCGAGGTGAAGGACGCGGACACCATCGAGCGGATGCGTGCTGCCGGCCGCCTGGCAGCGCAGGCCCGGGACCTGGTCGGCGCCCACGTCGCGGCGGGGGTGACCACCGACGAGCTGGACCGGATCGGTCACGAGTACCTCTGCGACCACGGCGCCTACCCCTCGACGCTGGGCTACCGGGGCTTCCCCAAGTCCTTGTGCTCGTCGGTGAACGAGGTGATCTGCCACGGGATCCCCGACGCACGCGTGATCGAGGACGGCGACATCGTCAACATCGACATCACGGCGTACCTGGACGGGGTCCACGGGGACACCAACGCCACGTTCTTCGCCGGTGAGGTGGACGAGACGTCGCGGCTCCTGGTCAGCCGCACCCGTGAGGCGCTCGACCGTGGGATCCGCACCGTGCGCCCGGGCCGGCGGATCAGCGTGATCGGGCGGGTGATCGAGTCGTTTGCCCGCCGGTTCGGCTACGGCGTGGTCCGGGAGTTCACCGGACACGGGATCGGCACGTCCTTCCACAGCGGCCTGGTGATCCCGCACTACGACGACCCTCGCTACGACGACGTGATGCTGCCCGGGATGACGTTCACCATCGAGCCGATGCTGACCCTCGGCACCCACGAGTGGACGATGTGGCCCGACGGCTGGACGGTCGTGACGCGGGATGGTCGGCGTACCGCCCAGTTCGAGCACACGCTGCTGGTCACCGAGACCGGCGCCGAGGTGCTGACCCTGCCCTGAGTCCCGACGGCGACGACCGCCCCTGCCACCCGCCGGACGTCGTACGATGCGGCCGCCCCGGCAACCCAGGCGTACGACGTTGCGTGCCGGCGGGCCTATGCTGAGCGGTGCGGAGGGGTTGGCCGGGCGACCGCGTCCCGTCTTCGGACGGGCCGAGGAAGGTCCGGGCTCCCCAGGGCACAGTGGTGGGTAACGCCCACCCGGGGCAACCCGCGGGACAGTGCCACAGAGAACAGACTGCCGTCCGGTCCGCCGGGCGGTGAGGGTGAAACGGTGGTGTAAGAGACCACCAGCACGCCGGGCGACCGGCGTGGCTCGGTAAACCCCACTGGGAGCAAGGTCAAGAAGTCCCCCGTTACGGCGAGGGACGCGCGCACGTTCGAGGGCGGCCCGCCCGAGTGCGCGGGTAGACCGCAGGAGGCGGCCGGCAACGGCCGTCGTAGATGGATGGTCGCCCTCGCGGGCGTCGTACTTCGGTAGGGCGTCCGCGGGACAGAACCCGGCCTACAGGCCAACCCCTCCGCCTCACCACCTCTCACCTGCGAAAACAGGTCAGCGGGGGTTCTACTGTGGCTCTACCCTGGACAGTGTTTCGGTGACGGTTGGCCACTGTGGCCGACGGTGGCCGGCGATTGCCGTCGGCACGGCAGTCGCGCCACCACCGAGGGCGTCGTCAATGACGGCCCGGCTGCGGGTGTCCTCGTCGCCCATCAGGTGGCCGTAGGTATCCCAGGTCTCGACGGCGGACTTGTGGCCGAGGAGCGCCTGAAGCACCTTGACAGACTGACCGTCGCGGATCTGGATCGAGGCGAAGTAGTGCCGCAGGTCGTGCGGCGTGGCCGTCCTGCCGACCCTTCCGGGCCGCGCGCTGCCAGGCGCCTTACGAGGAATTCGGCTAGCGGCCGCCTCGCGCAGACACTCAGCCGAAAACGTGCCGACGTAGGTCTCACCGGGGGCGCGGCGATACGGGACCTGACCCGGCCAGCTGCCTTCTCGATGTCAGGGCGGTCGGCCGGGATGTGGAGGATCGTCCGCACATCCCGGACGCTCTCATCGCGGGCCGACGGGCCGCGCGCAACGGGCCACAGCCTCGGCAGGTCGCGATGCGCTCAGAAGTCGTGGGGCGGAGGGGGTAGCGGCAGGGGCCCGACGGGTCTAATCTCGGCCTCATTAGGTGACGTGCGGCACGGTTTCGCTGTCACGGTCGTGGGGACTGCGTGGGGGATACGAAACCGTGCCGCCCGTACGGGCAGGGCCATGGGCGTCGTTGATGGGGTGGGCACACAACGATGAACCCCACGCAGCGCCCGACCTCGTTGACCCGGCCCACCCGGGGAGGCCGGGTGCCGCGGAGTCGTCTGGAACTTGGGAGTCGGCTCTGCCAACGGCGTGCCTCGCCCTATGGCGCTAGGCACCTCGAGTTTCTCGCGGCACCCGGGTCGACCGAGCAAGGGGATGGCCGTGACGGGGCCTTCTCCGGTGGTTCTGCCCCTTTCCGGCCGGCCCTGTGGATTCCCAACCGACCTCTGGTCCGCAGACAGTCCGCAAGATGTCCACAAGCGACCAACAGTCGTCACTCACACGGGGACAGAACCCGGCCTGCAGGCCTGCAGGCCAACCCCTCCGCCTCAGCAGAGCTCAGACCTGCCTACGGGCGCATCGCCGTCCGGCCCTGCACCGCGTCCCGGTGCCGCGCGGCGTACCGGGGTGCCGAGAGCCGTCTCAGTCGTCGGGGAGAGCGGCGAAGGCCGCCTTGGAGTCGCGGTACCAACCCATCGACTTCTTGGGGTGCCGCCAGCGGCTCTTCATGGCGTCGCGGGCCTCCTGGTGGGTCGTGTCACCGGCCTTCTCCGCCTCCTTCAGGTGGCGGTCCTGGGCGTTGATGACGTCGTCGGCGCTCTCCCCGTGGTGCTCGAGGTCGCAGGGCCCTCCCAGGGCTCGGCAGGTCATGGTCTTCATGGTCGTCTCCTTCGCTGGGGTGTCCTCATGGTGCTGACGATCGAAACGGACAGCGTGTGACCGGATCAGCCGCGCGGCCGACCGCCGTCGCGGCGCACGACTCGCGAGAGCACGTCGGGGGCGGCGCGGAACGTGATCGCGTGCACGAGGCCGTCGGCGATGGTGAAGTCGAAGACGACCTTGGCCGCGCCGAGGTGGAACCAAGCGGTGCCGGGTCGGTCACCGACGAAGACCGGGAGCGCGGCCGCGGCGCTGCCGTTGAAGAAGGTCGCCACCTCGTCGCGGCCCTCGATCTGCCGCGGTGTGCCGACCAGGACCGCGGCGTCGTCCGCGGTCACGGCGGCGTCGGGCGCGAGCAGGCGCAGCAGCCGGTCGAAGTCGCCGTTCTTGGCTGCGGCCATGAAGGCGTCGACCACTTCCCAGTCAGCCGGGCGACCCTCGGGTTGGGGCTGGGTGACCTTGGCCCGGGCCCGCGAGGCCAGCTTGCGTGCGGCCGCCGGCGTGGTGTCCAGGAGCGTCGCGATCGTTGGGAACTCGAAGCCGAAGCTGTCGTGGAGCACGAACGCGACGCGCTCGCGCGGGGAGAGCCTGTCGAGCACGACGTGCAGCGCGAGGCCGACAGTGTCGGCGAGCGCGACGTCGTCGGCCGGATCGTTGGCGGCCTTCCTGGGCTCGATGTCATCGACGGGTACCGGGGTCCGTGATCGCAGCCGGTCCAGGCACAGACGGGTGGTCACGGTCGTCAGCCAGGCGGGCAGGCTGTCGATCTCGGCGTCTGTCGCGTGGAGGCGCAGCCACGCCTGTTGTACGACGTCCTGTGCCTCGGCGTGGTCGCCGAGCACCCGGCTCGCGATCCGCACCAATCGCGGTCGCTCAGCCTCGAACAGGTCCGTCCGGTCCACGGGCTCCACCCTTCCACCCTGGGGGTCACCCCACTGACGCGCGAACCAGAGCATCTGTGACCGCAGTCGCGTTTGCGGGCTGCAGGCGACGGGTCTTGCAGGGCGCGCGGGCCGGTCTTTCGGCGAGCACTCGGGCGGCGATCGCTGCCCGAGTCACGCCCATCGATTCAGTCGGCGTGCGGGATCGGAGTCTGCTGATAGAGAACGAGACGCCACTCATCGTCCAGTCGTCGGTAGACGCTCGACATCACACCAACGAAGGCTGGCTCCTCCTCCTCTCGATAGGCGGTTCCCAGGTACACCAGGGTCGCGCTGTCCGAGCCGGTGCGGATCATCCGGACATCGTTGATGTCATAGGTGCGCCACGGAGGAGCCTGCTCGAGCGACGTGGCCACCGACTCGCGATCCATGACCTCGCCCGTCGCCAGGACCATCACCGCCTCCGCCGTCATCAGACCCGTGTAGAAGCGTCCGCCCGTGCTCTCGCAGAGCGAATCCCAACCCCGCCGCTCCAAGGTGAGGAGGGCTGCACACAGCGCTACGTCGTCCACGAGGAGATGCTACCGAGGCATGAGCATCGGAGGCTGCCCTCCCTCAAGCGCCCTCAGCGCACTGACGGGCCGGCCACGTTGCAGGCCTCACCGGCGCAGTCGCTGAGCCGATGGGTGCGCCGACGCAAGGTCCTGGTCAACCACGCGTACCTGCGCCAGCTCGCGCGGTTGTTCAGCTCGTAGGGGTCCACGTCGCGGTCGTAGAGCTCCTGCTCGCCGGTGTGCCACTGCGTGTAGGTGTATCGCCCGTTGCGCACCCCCCGGAAGAGCCATCCGGGTTGGGACCGGGTCTGACGCTCCTTGTTGCCGGCTTGCACCAGCACCAGCCGATCGGTGGCCGGGGAGGCCCCCGCATGCAGGAAGGAGATCCCGTCCTGGAGACGGCCCGGGCTCGCACCCGCGGCCTCGAGCAGCGTCGCAGCGATGTCGACCGTGGTCACCACCTGGTCGGTCGAGACTCCCGCAGCCACCTCGGGCCCCCGCATCAGGAACGGCACTCTCACCGACTCCTCGAAGGCGTAGATCTTGCCAAAGTAGCGGTGTTCGCCCAGGAGAAAGCCGTTGTCCGAGGTGAAGATCAGGAGAGTGTTGTCGAGCACCCCGGCGTCGCGCAGCGCAGCGACCGTGCCCGCCACGGCGTCGTCGACCGAGGCCAGGGACTCCAGGCGCCGGCTGAAGTTCGTCTGCATCCTTGCTGGGTCGACCGGGTCAAGGCGGGCCAGCTTGCGCGGCTTGTCCTGGTTGTGAGGCTCGTTGAACGACGGGACGGCCAGAGACGTGCTGGGGACGTCGGCGTAGCGGCCGGCGTACGCCGGCGACGGGATCGGTGGCCCGCCGAGGCTGTCGTCGCGGATCGAGCCGTGAGGGGCGATGTGGGAGGCCCAGATGAAGAAGGGCTGATCGCCGGCGGAGTAGTTCTGGATCAGGGCCTCGGTCTCGGCGGCGATGTAGTCGGTGATGTAGGCGTCCTGGTACTCCGTGGGGTTGCCGTTGCGGGCCTGGACGAAGGCGTCGTAGAAGTAGATCTTGCCGATCGTCGGGTCCCAGTAGTCCCAGCCGTCCGGGGTGCCGTCACTGCTGTACGAGTAGTGGTTGAGCATCTTCCCCACCAGGGCCGTGCGGTAGCCGGCCGCCTGCAGCCAGACGCCGATCGTGTTGTTGGGCTGGCGCAGCGCGTGATACCCACCGTTGATCCCCGAGTTGCTTCGCACCCCGTTGTTCTGGGCGTACTGCCCGGTCAGGATCTCAGCGCGGGCGGGACAGCACAGCGGGTGCGGCGAGAGCCCCTGCGTGAACGTCACCCCCTGGTCACCCCCGAGCAGCGCCCGGGTCTGGGGCATCCACGCGAGGTCGGTGAGTCGCTGGTCGTCGGTGGTGATGAGCACGATGTTGGGCGGCGCCGCGGCCGCGGGTGGGACGGACGTCGCGGGGGCAGGCGCGGGCGCAGTCAACGATGCCGCCAGCACCGCGAACGTCGCGGCGAGCAGTGCCGAGACTGCGCGAGCCTTCACCAACGGACCGTATCAAGTCGTCCTTGACACCGGGACGGAGGGTCGGGCCGCCTGCCGCGCAACAGCTGGCACCCGGGCGCGCTCTACGGCACCTGAGCGTGGCGGACCGCCTGCGCCGGCTCCGCAGCCACGGGGCGGCGCAGCTCCAGCCAGCCAGACGGTCCGTAGGCCCGGTGCATGCCGTTGTCATCGCTGACGATCAGGGCTCCGCTCTCCTGGACCTCCCAGCGGTACCCGTCCCCGAACTCGCTGTGAACTCCTGCGCGGTCGATCACCTGGAAGGCCATGGGAGGACCGTAGCGTGAGGATCGGGTCGGGCCCGCCGTTCTGGGGAACCCGGTGACGGCCAGTGCTCTCAGACGGGGCTCTCAGACCAGGTGAAAGACGACGCGACGCTCCGGCAGGTGGACGGTGGTCAGCCGCACGCGCACGTGCTCACCGAGCGACAGCGGCTCGTCGGCGCGCACGCCCGCCTCGATGGCGGGCTCCTCGATCGTGACGTCGCCACGCCGGTCGTCGCGTGCATCCACCTCCACCACGACGGCCTGGAAGACCTCCCCGACCCGGTGCTGCAGGATCCCGGCCTCGACCAGATTCAGCACGGCCTTCTCGTAGCGGTTGGCCCGTCGCCCCGACTCGCTCATCTCTGCGGGCAGCTCGGGCAGTTGGGCACGCACCCAGTCCGGCACCGGCTCGCCCGCGCAGAGGGCCACACAGATCTCACCGGTGTAGCGGTCGGCCAGTCGCCGCAGGGGCGCGGTCACGTGGGCGTACGGCGCCGCGAGCGCGGCGTGCTCCGGTCGGTGGGGCGCGGCGCCGTCGAACGCGACGTACCCACTGCCACGGAGCAGTCGAGCGCAGGCCACGACCATCGCCGCCTGGGCAGGCACGGCTGGGTCGAGCGTCCGGATGAAGTCGGGGTAGTCCATCGCCGGGGCCCAGTCGAGCTTGAGACCGCGCGCCGTCCGCCGCAGTCGCTTGACGTCGCGCGGGTCGGCGGGCGGGAGGGTGCGCAGGAGACCGATGCCGGCGCCCAACATCACGGTGGCCGCCCCGAAACCGCACAGCAGCGAGATCTGCGCGTTCCACTGCTCCGCCGGCAGCTGGGAGCGGAAGTCCAGCGACCAGGCGTCCCCGGCCACGACGACCTCCTGCTCCGGCAGCGGCAGCGAGACCCCACCGCGCTCGATCTCCCGGGCGATCCGCTTCTCCCCCACCTCGCGCAGGAGCTGAAGGGTCTCGGAGGCCGTGCCCGTGTCGATGGCCTGTTGCACGCCCGCGTAGTCGAGCTTGGCCGTGGACCGGACCAAGGCCCGGGTGACCTCCACCTGAGTGCCCTCCCCCGAGGCGTCCAGCCGCAGCGTCCACAGCAGCGCCGGCCGCACCAGGTCCGGCAACAACGACGCGGCCCCCTCGGAGAGCTCCCGTGGGTGCAGCGGCACCGTCGAGTCGGCTCCGTAGAGCGTCTCGCCCCGACGATGCGACTCCATGTCGACCGGGTCCCCGGGGCTGATGAAGGCCGCCAGGTCGGCGATGGCGTACGACACGACGTACCCCTCGCCGTCCCGAGCGATGTGCATCGCCTGGTCGAGGTCCATGGAGCGGGGTGGGTCGATCGTGACCAGAGGGAGGTCGGTACGGTCCAGCTCGGGAAGCCGGGGGGCAGCGGCGGCCGCCTCGGCCGCGGCCCGGACCTCCGCGGGGAACTCCGGCGAGACCTCCTGCTCGGCCTGGATCGCCGCGATGCCGGCCCGGAGTGCGTGAGCCTGCACGTTGTCGTGGGCGACGGGGCGCACGTGCATCACGCGGTTGCTCGGCATGGCGCAACCCTAGGACAGGGCTGTGGTCTCGTACGGCCGTCGCGAGTGACCGCCTAGGGTGTCGCCGTGCTGATCCTGCTGCCCCCAAGCGAGGGCAAGTCCGTCCCCTCACGGGGCCGGTCTCTCGACCTCGGCTCGCTGAGCTTCCCCGGCCTGACCCAGACCCGGGAGCAGGTCCTGGAGGCGCTGGTGGAGCACTGCTCGACCGCACCCGAGCGAGCGGCCGCGACGCTGGGGCTCGGCCCCACCCAGGCAGACCTGGTGGCTCGCAACGCACGGTTGCGCTCCGCACCGACCGCGCGCGCCGACCGGATCTACACCGGTGTGCTGTACGACGCGCTCGGCCTCACCACCCTCGACGCCGCGGCCAAGCGCCGGTCCGGCCGTTGGTTGGCCGTGACCTCGAGCCTCTTCGGGTTGGTCCGGCCGGCCGACCGGCTGCCGTCGTACCGGTTGTCGGGAGACGTCTCACTCCCGGGAGTCGGGCCGGTCGCCGGCGCGTGGCGTGGCGCGCTGGGCTCCGCGGTGCACGACGGGCTCGGCGGTGGGCTGCTGCTGGACCTGCGGTCGACGACGTACGCCGCGTTCTGGCGGCCCGGTCCCGAGCTGGCTCCCCGGGTGGCCCAGGTGAGGGTGCTCCACGAGTCGGGCGGGCGACGCACGGTCGTGAGCCATTTCAACAAGGCGACCAAGGGCGCACTGGTCCGCAGCCTCTTGCAGGAGGGCGAGCAACCACGCACACCCGGTTCGCTCGCCGACCTGCTGTCGTCCCTGGGGTGGACCGTCGAGCTCGGGCCCACCGGCCGGGCGGGCACCCGTCTGGACGTCGTGGTGTCCGAGGTCAGTGCAGCAGCGGCTCGTCCGTCGGCCGCGCGTTGAACAGTCGCATCGTCGCCATCGGTTGCCGGGCGTCCTGTCCTCCCACGAAGTAGGACACCACGCTGACCGATGCCGGCGCGAGCTCCATCCGGTAGACCGAGCGCAGCGGAGCCTCCAGGGCATGGGCGAGCAACGTCTTGATCGGCGTGACATGGCTGACCACCAGCACGGTCTTCCCCGGGTAGGCCTGCAGCACCCGGTCGCGGGCCTTGCGCACCCGCCGCTCGACCACCCGGAACGACTCCCCGCCACCTGGTGCGACGTCCAGCGAGCCCAGCCACTCCTCGAGGTCGTCGGGGTGGCGGTCTGCGACCTCGGCGAAGGTCAAGCCGTCCCAGAGCCCGAAGTTCATCTCGGCGAAGCCGCCCTCCTCGACCACGCCCAGGCCCAGCCGCTCGGCAACGAGGTCTGCCGACTCGCGCGTACGCCGCACCGGCGAGCTCACCACGACGTCGATCTGCTCGGCCAGCGGCGAGAGCCAGTCCGCGGTGGCCCGGACCTGGTCACGGCCCTCGTCGCTCAGCCCTGGGTTGGCACTCTCCAGGCCTCCGGAGAACCGCTTCTCCATGGTGTGCCGCGTCGCCCCGTGACGCATCAGGACCAGGGTCGTGGGATGGGCGTCAGGGTGGGCCCACCCGCGTGGCGGGCTCGGCGCCGTGCCGGGCGGGCGCTCCGGGCGCTCGTCCGTCTCAGGTGCGGGCTGCGGCCGCCTGCCCACGCTCACCCCGTGCCGGAGGCCGTCGAGTGCCTCGTTGGCGAGCCGGTCCGCATGCTTGTTCTGCTCGCGCGGCACCCACGTGAACGTCGTCCCGAACGGCGTCAGCCGGCTGGCCTCCACGGCGAGTGGGCGCATGCTCGGGTGCTTGACCTTCCAACGCCCCGACATCTGCTCGACCACCAGCTTGGAATCCATGCGGACCTCGATGTCGGCCTCCGGCGCGAACTCCGCCGCCAGCTTCAGGCCGGCGATCAGGCCGGCGTACTCCGCGACGTTGTTGGTCGTCTCGCCGATCGTCGTGCCGTCCTCGGCCAGCACCTCGCCCGTGTCGGCGTCCTTCAGGAGGGCGCCGTAGGCCGACGGGCCCGGGTTGCCCCGCGAGCCGCCGTCGGCCTCGATGATGACCGAGCGGATCTCGCGCCTGGGAGCGGCTTGCGAACCCGTCACCGCACCGCCTCGGTCACAGACCGGACTCGCTCGTGCGCACCAGGATCCGCTGGCACTCCTCGCAGCGGATGACCTGGTCGCTCGGCGCCGCCTTGATCACGGCCAGCTCGGCGTTGTCGATGGCGAGCCGGCACCCGCCGCACTCGCGGGCGCGGAGGGCGGCCGCGCCGACCCCGCCCTTGGCAGCGCGCAGCTTGTCGTAGAGGGCGACCAGGTCAGCGGGCAGACCGTCCGCGGCCGGACCGCGTTCGGAGGCCAGGTCCGCCAACTGGGAGTCGATCACGGCCGCCTTGGCGTCGCGCGACTGCGCCAACGAGGTGAGGCGATCCTCGGCCTCGCCGAGCTGGGTCGTCAGGGTGTCGAGGGCCCCCTGCGCCTCCTCCAGCCGCTCCATGACCTCGATCTCGTCGTCCTCGAGGCTGGTGATGCGGCGCTCCAGGGACTCGAGCTCGTGGGTCATCCGCTGGAGGTCCTTGGGGTTGCTGATCAGGCCCTGGTCCATGCGGTCCCGGTCCCGGGTGCGACGCGCCTTGACCAGCTCGACGTCGGCGTCGACCTTCTCCTGCTCCGCGATGAGGTCCTCGACCTGGATCTGCGCGTCGCGCCGCTCGGCGTCCAGCCGGGCGCGGGTCTCACCGAGCTCGGTGATCTCGGCCAGCTCGGGCAGCGTGGCGCGCTGGTGCCGGAGCTGGTCGGCCTGCGCGTCGATGGCCTGCACGTCGAGCAGGGCCAGTTGGGCGAACGGGTCGGCTTTCAGCGTCGGCTCCTCAGCTGGGGTGGTTCACGCGCGGAACTGCCACGGGTCGGTGACCAGTGTGCTCACTCGGGTCTCCACCGTATCGCCCAGGGCCGCGCGCAGCTTCGCCTCCACCACGGGGAGCCACGTCCACTCGGCCGCCCAGTGCGACACGTCGACCAGGGCAGGGCCCCTCTTCTCCAGGAACTCGCTCGCCGGGTGGTGCCGTAGGTCGCTGGTGAGGTAGACGTCGACGTCGCTGGCCGCGAGCTGGTCGAGGAGGAAGTCGCCGGCGCCACCGCACACGGCCACGCGGCGCACCGGGCGAGCGGGGTCGCCGCCGACCCGGATTCCGTGGGGCGTCTCGGGCAGCGCGCGAGCCACCTGCGTGGCGAAGTCGGCGAGCGTGGTGGCCTCGACACTGCCCACCCGGCCGGTGCCGGTCTCGACGAGTCCCGGATCGGCGAGCTCCAGCAGGTCCCAGGCCGGCTCCTCGTAGGGGTGCGCGGCCAGCAGCGCCTGCAGCACCGCGCTGCGCCGCGCCCGTGGGAGCACGGACTCGATGCGCACCTCATCGACGACCTCCGCGTTCCCCACGCTGCCGATGGTCGGATCGGCACCGGGGAGCGGGCGGAACCTGCCCTCCCCGACCGTCGTGAACGTGCACTGGTCGTAGTCGCCGAGCTCGCCGGCACCGGCCGCTGCCAGGGCGTCCCGCACGGCCGCGGCGTTCGCCAGTGGCACGAACGTGACGACCTTGTCGAGCGGACGAGCCGGAGCGGGCACCAGCGGACGCAGGTCTCGCAGCCCGAGGGCGCGGGCCAGCGACTCCGAGACGCCGTCGTCGGCCAGGTCGGCATTGGTGTGGGCGCTCAACAGGGCGCAGCCGGCGGTGCTGAGCCGGGCCAGCGTGCGGCCCTTGGGCGTCGTCGCCGCCACCGCGTGAACGGGCTTGAGGAAGAGCGGGTGGTGGACGACCAGCAGGTCCGCCGCCCACGCCGCCGCCTCCTCGGCGACCGGCAGCACCGGGTCGACGGCGAACATCACCCGGCCTACGTCGGCGGCCGGGTCTCCGGACACCAGGCCCACGGCGTCCCAGTGCTCGGCCGTGCCGGGTGGGTACCAGTCGTGCAGCAGGGCGACGACGTCCTCGAGCGCGGGCATGGCGGCAGGGTACTGGCGATCGGATACTGGTGCGTACGGGCCACCTGGTGACTCGTACGCACCAGTATCCGCCGTTCGTCAGCCTCCGAGGTGCTTGAGCGCCTCACGGCGGCTCAGTCCGGAGAGCCGGCCGTCGTACGCCGCCACCTCGGCGCGCACCCAGTCGGGGTCGACGCGCGCATAGGTCCGCAGCGCCCAACCGATCGCCTTGCGCAGCCAGAAGGAGCGATCCTCGACATTCGCCTCGATCGCATCGTGGAGCAGCGCGGTGTCGGTCTCGGTGCCGTGCCGCAGCTGACAGAGCACCGCGGTACGCCGCAGCCAGAGCTCCTCCTCGACCATCCAGGCCCGCATGATGGGCGTGGCCGCGGCGCGGTGGCCGGACACGACCCCGCCGACGAGGTGGGCCGCGATCTCATCGACGTGGTCCCACCAGGCGCCGGTGACGATGAGGTGTCGATACAGGTCGAGCGCGTCGGGGTCCTGCCAGGGCCGGGCTGCTCGGTGGCGGGCCAGGGCCGTGGCGGCATACCGCTCCTCGCGGAACTCTGCGTGGTCCCAGAGCTCTAGGACCGTCTCCTCCCAGCCGGTGCGGTCCGGCGGCGGGTGCGCCGCCAGCAGTGGCGTGAGCAGGCGCCTCAACTCGGGCGACGTGAGCCCACGGTGGGCCATCTCCGACTTCAGGTAGCGCTGCTGCGCGAGCGCCCGGTCCGGATCCCCCGTCGCCGCCAGGCTCTCCCGGACCGCCTCGACGAACGCCCAGTCGACGGACGTCCGGCCGGCCCACGCCCCGTCGGCCCACGCCCGGTCGACGACGCCCGGTCACGGCTCATCTCGCGAGCGCGGCAACGGCGGCCACTGCCGCGTCGATCTGGGCGTCGGAGACGAAGTAGTGCGGCGAGGCGCGCACCACCGCCTCCAGACCCCGCTCGGTCATGTCGTAGCGGGTCGATGAGCGCCCACTGACCGTCACGGTCACCTGGGCCAGGGCAAGCCGGGCGGCCACCTGATCGGGTTCCAGGCCGTCGACGGTGAAGGAGACCAGACCGCTCAGGGCGGGCCCTTGATCGTGCACGGTCACCCCCGGGACGGCGGCCAGCCCGTCACGCAGTCGCGCGGCTCCGCGGCACACGGCGGCTTCGACGTCGCGTGGCCCCAGCTCGAGCAGGTAGTCGACGGCCTCCCGCAGCCCGAGACGCCCGGCGACGTCGTACTCCCAGAGCTCGAACCGCGCCGCATCGGCACGCAACCGATAGGCGTCCGCGGCGATCCACTCGGCGCCGCGCATGTCCGCGGCGGCCGGCTCGAGCGCAGCGAGCACCTCGGGGCGCACGTAGAGGAAGCCGGTCCCGCGGGGACCGCGCAACCACTTGCGCCCCGTGCCGGAGAGGGCGTCGACTCCCAGCGCTGCGACATCGAGGTCGAGCTGTCCGACGGACTGGCAGGCATCCAGAAGCACCAGTGCACCCACCCGGCGGGCGGCGTCGACGACCTCGCGCACCGGGTTGACCAGGCCGCCGTTGGTCGGGACGTGGACCAGCGACACGAGCCGAACCCGGTCGTCCACGAGAGGACCCAGCGCGTCCACATCGACGCGGCCATCCGGTGTGCTGGGCAGACGCTCGATGCTCAGGCCGTGGCGCTCGGCCAGCTGGAGCAGCGTGATCGCGTTGCTGGCGTACTCCACGCCGGTCACCAGGACGCGGTCACCGCGCCGCCAGGGCACCGCGGTCACGATCTGGGTCCACGACCGGGTGGCGCTGTCGGTCAGCGCGATCGACGTCGGCTCGGCGTGCAGAAGTCGGCCCAGCGAGACCGGAAGGGCCGCCAGGTCATCGGCACGCTCCGCGGCGGCACGGTAGCCGCCGACCTCGGCCTCGCGACGGACGTGCCCAATCACGGCGTCGACGACGCGACGCGGCGGCAGGGACGAACCGGCGCTGTCGAGGAAGATCGTCGACTCACACGCGGGCGTCTCGGCCCGGACCGCCTCCAGTTCGATCATGTCGCCCTTCTCGTCGATGGCTCCCCGCATCCTGCCTGCAGCCTGCCACCACCGGTAGGCCCGCGACCATCGATCCCGGTTGCGTGCTAGGCCGTGCCCCGTCGGCGACTGACGCCGACCTCGGAGAACCGTTCCCAGGCGGCCTGACGGGACACACCCATCGCCTTGCCGATCTCCGCCCACGACAGGTTCCGGGCTCGGCACATCTGGACCCAGTCGCTGAGGAACCGGTCGACCTGCTCGGTCACGGCCGAGATCCGCGGCAGCGTGCCGAGCACCTCGGCATCGCTCATCATCTCCCACGGTGGCTTCGAGATCGCGACGAGGTTCTCGCTCGACTGGAACTTCTCGTAGTGGTAGCTGAGACAGTCGCTACACATCGCCGCACCGAGGCCACCCGCGAAGCGCGTCTCCTCCGTGCCGACAGCGCCGCAGAACGAGCACACCCTGCCCACCGGACTGAGATCCATCGGCTCTCCAGCCCCTCACGCCGCAGCACGCGGCTTGCGCACTTCATCTCCGCGTCTGCACGCGCTGGCACGCCGGAGATTAGCAAGGTTCCGGAACGCGCGCGCTCCCGGCCTGTCGCGGCGCGGCACGGTGGTTCCCGATGCCAAGATGGTGACGTACCGGGTCTTGCGCCCGGCACCGCCCGAAGTCCATTGTGACTGTCACAGGACGGCACCGAGAGGCCAGGTATGAGCCACGTGAACGAACCCAACAACTCAAGCATGTACCCCAATCAGGACCACTACCCCGGGGCCAAAGGTCTCGAGGAGCATGGGCCCTCATCCGGCTGGGCCGGGCTTGCGTTCTTCGCAGCGATGCTGATGATCCTCCTGGGCTCGGTCCAGGCGCTCACCGGACTTGTCGCGCTCTTCAACGACAGCTACTTCCAGGTCACGAGGTCCGGCCTGCTGGTGAACGCGAACTACACCACCTGGGGCGTGGTCCACATCGTCCTGGGTGTGGCGGTCGTCATCGCCGCCGTGAACCTGATGCGCGGGGCCACCTGGGCCCGGGTCGTCGGCATCATTCTGGCGATGGTGAGCGTCGTCGTGAACATCGGGTTCCTGGAGGCAGCCCCGGTCTGGGGGGTCATCATGATCACGCTGGACGTGCTGGTCATCTATGCCATCGCCATGCACGGGGGCGAGCTCAAGAACAACGAGCCCGACACCTGGATCTAGGATCCCCTAGGTACGACGACCGCCGCGTCGGCCGGCGGTCGGTCGCGCCCATGCTGTCTTCGGCCGATGGGCACGGCGCAGTCCCTCTCAACGAGGGCCCGCGAGCCCGCCGTACTGGTTGAGCACGCTGTGGGTAGTGGGCTGTTCTGAGCCCAGGAACCGGGCCTCACCTGCGAAAACGCGTGTGGGCGCAGCAGGGCTCGAACCTGCGACCGCTGGTTTGTAAAACCAGAGCTCTACCGCTGAGCTATGCGCCCTCAGAAGCGGGCACAGACTACGCGAAAGGCAGCGCCGCCGACCAACCGGCACCGACGCATCCTGCCCGACGAGCGGACGGCGTGGTCCGGGAAAAAGTTGAGCCGCTGGCGTCTCGGGTCACCAGCGGCTCAACAGGTAGAAAGATACACGCTGGATCCGGCGATGCAAGACGGAATCCGCCAAATCTGAGGAAAAATTCGACGCAATGTCTACGCCAGCGCCCGAAGTTGGCGCAGATGCTCGGTCAGGTCCCGTCCGTCCGGCATCGAGTGGTGCACCGACCACCGCACCAGGCCCTGTTTGTCGATGACGTAGGACGATCGCCGGGCGTTGCCGGCGACCTCGTCGAAGACGTCGTACGCCGTCGCGACCGCACCGTGCGGCCAGAAGTCGGAGAGCAGTGGGAAGTTGAGCCCGTCGCTGTCCGCGAAGGCCCGAAGAGCAAACATCGGGTCGCAGGAGATCGCGAGCACCTCGGTGTCGAAGGTGAGGAAGTCGTCGAGCTGCGCGCGGATGCCGCTCATCTCTCCCGTGCATACGTTGGAGAAGGCGAAGGGGAAGAAGAAGATCGCCACGGCCTTGGTGCCGCGGAACGACGACAGTGTCACGTCCTGCCCGAACTGGTCACGGAGGGTGAAGTCGGGGGCCTCCGCGCCGATGTCGAGACCACTCATGCCCTGAATCCTCGCACCCGGGGCTCCACGGACGAGCATCGGCCGGGTCCTTGGCTGGGGCTATGGGCGCAGGTCGCCCTTGAGGATCTTGCCGGTGGCGTTGCGTGGCAGCTCGGGCACCAGGACCACGCGGCGGGGCACCTTGAACCGAGCCAGCCGATCGCGCACCCAGGCGCGCAGCTCCTCCTCCCCCAGCTGATGGTCGCTCGCCACGACGTACGCCGTGAGCGCCTGCCCGAACTCGGGGTCGGGAGCTCCGACCACGGCGACCTCGAGGACCCCTGGACACCGCGCCAGGCAGTCCTCGACCTCGCTCGGGAAGACGTTCTCGCCACCCGAGACGATCATGTCGTCGTCGCGACCCTCCACGAACAGCCGGCCGTGTGCGTCCACGCGGCCGACGTCACCGGTGGACATCAGCCCGCGGACGACCTCCTTGCCGCCGCCGTCGGTGTAGCCGTCGACGAGCAGCGAGTTGCCCACGAAGATCCGCCCCGAGTGTCCTGCGGGAACCGGATGCCCGGCCTCGTCCAGGATGCTGACGTCGGTACCCCGGGGTGGCCGGCCTGCCGTGGTCGGCGCGTCGCGGAGGTCCGCGGGCGTGGCGATCCCGGCATAGGCCACCTCCGTCGATCCGTAGAGGTTGTAGAGGTGGTCGCCGAAGCGATCCATCCAGACAATCGCGAGGTCGCCGGGCAACGCCGAGCCCGAGGACGCCACGACCTGCAGAGCCGACAGGTCTCGCCCCGCCAGCGACTCCTCAGGGAGCGCGAGGATGCGTTGGAGCATGACCGGGATCACCGCGAAGGCCTCGCAGCGCTCGGACGCGAGGGTGCGCAGGCACTCCTCGGGGTCGAAGCTGCGCCGCAGCACGACGGTGGAGCCGAGCAGCAGAGCCAGACCCAGGTGCGCGAGGCCCCACGTGTGGAAGAGGGGGGCCGCGACGTGGGTGCGCCAGCCATCGCGCAGCGGGATGCGCTCCAGCACCCCCACCGCCGCATCCAGCCCGGCCTCGCTGCGCGCGGCGCCGCGCGGGGTACCGGTCGTCCCAGAGGTGAGGATCACCAAGCGTGAGCGATGAGCACTGGGGTGCAGGGCGGACTCGTCCTGGTCCGCGGCCAGGGCGTCCAGGGTGCCGGCCCGGTCTGCGGCGTCGTCCACCCAGGCTCGCGCCCGCTCGGCCCCGGCTGCCGGGCCGAGAAGCTGGGCGAACTCGTCGTCGTGGATGACCAGTGCCGGCTGCTCGCGCTCCAGGACCTCGCGCAGCGCAGGCCCGGCGAAGGCCGTGTTGAGGTAGAGGATGTCAGCCCCGAGCTTGGCCAGTGCGATCGTCGCCTCGATGAAACCGACATGGTTGCGGCACATCACGGCCACCGAGTCGCCCGCCGCGACCCCACTGCCGGCGAGCCCCCGGGCCAGCGCGTTGGTCCTGGCGTCCAACGCGGCGTACGTCGTGGCGCCGCGCTCGTCGACCACCGCCACCCGGTGTGGCGTGCGCACCGCTGCAGCGATGAAGCCGCCGGCCGGCCCGGTGCCCCACCGCAGCAGCGCCGTCCCCAACGAGGCCAGCGTCCACGGCGCGTAGGGCCGGACCAGACCTGCCCGGGTGAGCACGGAGGCTGCGAGACCGGCGGTCAGCGCGCGGCCGACGAGCGGCCGCACGACTGCTGCGGGGTTCAGGCCGGTGACTTGGGAGCCACCAGACGGCTGGCGGTCCAGTCCTTGCTGACCGCAGCGGACGTCGTCTGGGACAGGCCGGCGATCGGGGCGGCCTCGGCGATGTCGGCCGGCTCAACCGCGCCCGACCTGCCGATCTTCGGGGTGAAGAGCCAGATCGCCCCGCCACCCACCAGGTCGGTGAGCGCGTCGACGAGCCCGTCCACGAGGTCGCCGTCGTCGGCACGCCACCACAGCACCACCGCGTCGACGACGTTGCCGTAGTCCTGGTCGACCATGTCCGAGTCGATGGTGTCCTCGATCGACAGGCGCAGGGCGTCGTCGGTGTCGTCGTCCCAGCCCAGCTCCTGGATCACCATGCCGGGGGCGAACCCCAGGCGGGCGCCCGGCCCGTGCTGGCCCTCGGTCTGGGTGGCACCTCCACCCGCCGCGGAACTCACCTGACCACTCCTGTCCGTCACTCGTCGATCGCCCTCGATCGCTGACCCAGCGCCGTCGCGGCACCGTGCGCACGTGGGGCGGTGGGTAGTAGTCCACCCGAGTTGGCCGACTGACGCAACCCTGGTCCAGAACCCGGCGGTTCGCGCGCCGCCGTCGGATCGACGCTTCGGCTACCCGTGGGTACATTTCCCCAGCCGTCCGCGCGTGCAACGATGAGTGGGTGACCGACGCATCGTCCTCCACCCGCGCCTCCCACCCGATCATCCACGAGGGTCTACCAACCCAGCTGCCCGACATCGATCCCGACGAGACCCAGGAATGGGTCGACTCGTTCGACGCGATGGTCAGCGAGCGCGGTCGCGAACGCGCCCGCTACGTGATGCTGCGGCTCCTGGAGCGCGCCCGCGCCCAGCAGGTCGGCGTGCCGGCGCTGCGCAGCACCGACTACATCAACACCATCCCGCCGGAGCGTGAGCCCTGGTTCCCCGGCGACGAGGACATGGAGCGCCGGATCCGGCGCCTGGTGCGCTGGAACGCCGCGGTCATGGTGTCCTCGGCGAACCGCAAGGGACTCGAGGTCGGCGGCCACATCGCGACGTACCAGTCGGCGGCAAGCCTGTACGAAGTCGGCTACAACCACTTCTTCCGCGGCAAGAACCACCCCGGCGGCGGCGATCAGCTGTACGTCCAGGGGCATGCTGCCCCAGGCATCTACGCCCGCGCCTACCTGATGAAGCGACTTACCGCCGAGCAGCTGGGTCGCTTCCGCCAAGAGGTCCAGCACGGTCCCGGGCAGGGCCTGTCGTCCTACCCGCACCCCCGACTGATGCCCGACTTCTGGGAGTTCCCGACGGTGTCGATGGGGCTCGCTGCGCTGAACTCGATCTACCAGGCCCGGTTCAACCGGTACCTGCAGAACCGTGGGATCAAGGACACCTCCCAGCAGCACGTGTGGACGTTCCTGGGCGACGGCGAGATGGGTGAGCCTGAGTCGCTGGGCGCCATCGGCCTGGCCGCCCGCGAAGAGCTCGACAACCTGACCTTCGTCATCAACTGCAACCTGCAGCAGCTCGACGGGCCCGTGCGCGGCAACGGCAAGGTCATCCAGGAGCTGGAGGCGTTCTTCCGTGGCGCCGGCTGGAACGTGATCAAGGTCGTGTGGGGCCGGGAGTGGGACGACCTGCTCGCCCGCGACGTCGACGGTGTCCTCGTCAACCGGATGAACACGATGCCGGACGGGCAGTTCCAGACCTACTCGGTGGAGTCCGGGGCCTACATCCGCGAGCACTTCTTCGGTGACGACGCCCGGTTGCGCAAGATGGTCGACCACCTCTCCGACACCGAGATCGAGTTGCTCTCGCGGGGCGGACACGACTACCGCAAGGTCTACGCCGCGTTCAAGGCGGCGACCGAGCACGTCGGTCAGCCGACGGTGATCCTCGCCCACACGGTGAAGGGCTGGACGATCGATGCGCTGGAGGGCAAGAACGCCACGCACCAGATGAAGAAGCTGAACACCGAGGCGCTCAAGCAGTTCCGCGACCGGCTCCAGCTCCCGGTGACCGACGAGGCGATCGACGATGCCTACGAGGCCGACGGCTCGGCGCCGTTCTACCACCCCGGCGAGGGCAGCGACGTGCTGGAGTACCTGCGCGACCGGCGTCGGGAGCTCGGTGGGCCCTCCCCGGATCGGGTTGTGCGTGCCACGCCACTCAAGCTCCCGGGCGACGAGGTCTACGCCGAGCTGAAGCGCGGGTCCGGCAAGCAGGCGATCGCCACCACGATGGCCTTCGTACGGCTGCTCAAGGACCTGATCAAGGACCCCGAGATCGGGCCTCGCATCGTCCCGATCGCACCGGACGAGTTCCGCACGTTCGGGATGGACTCCATGTTCTCGACCGCGAAGATCTACAACCCGGCCGGCCAGAACTACGAGTCGGTGGACCGCAAGCTCCTGATGTCCTGGAAGGAGTCGCCGCAGGGGCAGCTCCTCCACGAAGGAATCTCCGAGGCCGGCTCGGTGGCGTCGGCGACCGCCGCCGGGTCGGCGTACGCGACGCACGGCGAGCACATGATCCCCGTCTACATCTTCTACTCGATGTTCGGCTTCCAGCGCACCGGTGACTCCATCTGGGCGATGGCCGACCAGCTCGCCCGCGGGTTCCTCATCGGCGCCACGGCCGGTCGAACCACGCTCACCGGCGAAGGGCTGCAGCACGCCGACGGACACTCTCCCTTGCTCGCCGCCACCAACCCGGCGGTCGTGCATTACGACCCGGCACTGGCCTATGAGGTCTCCTACATCGTGCAGGACGGCCTGCGACGCATGTACGGCTCCACCGAGGAGCAGCCGCACGGGGAGAACGTCATCTACTACCTCACGGTCTACAACGAGCCGCTGGTGCACCCGGCCGAGCCGGAGAACCTGGATGTGGAGGGCCTGTTGAAGGGCATCTACCACGTCGCCACTCCCCCGGACGGGCTCCCGGCCGACGCGCCCCGCGCCCAGTTGCTCGCCAGTGGCATCGGCTTCCCGTGGATCCAACGGGCGCAGGAGCTGCTGGCCGAGGACTGGGGCGTCGCCGCCGACGTCTGGTCGGTCACCTCGTGGAACGAGCTCGCCCGCGAGGCCGTCGCTGCCGAGGAGTGGAACCTGCTCCATCCGAGCGAGCCGGCGCGCACGGCGTACGTCTCGGACAAGCTGGCGTCGGTGGAGGGGCCGGTCGTGGCGGTGTCGGACTACATGGCCGCTGTTCCGCTGCAGATCGCCCGCTGGGTCCCCCGCGACTACCGGGTGCTCGGCGCCGACGGTTTCGGCTTCGCCGACACCCGACCCGCAGCCCGGCGCTTCTTCCACATCGACGCCGAGTCGGTGGTCGTCCAGACCCTCCAGGCGCTGGCCGACCAGGGGTCGGTGCCGCGCGAGACTGTCGAGAAGGCGTTCGCGACGTACCGCATCGACGACCCGACCGCCGTCCGCGGGGTCATGCAGGAGGGCGGCGACGCCTGAGCGGCGTCCCGATCGGCGGCTGCCGATCTAGCCGCGATACTCGGGGTTGGGGTGCTCGGCGTCGCTGAGGTCCCAGTTGAAGGTGACGTTGCCGTAGGCCGGCACGCCGCCGCCGTCCTTGAGCCGGCGTGCGGCGTGGAGCATGTTCCAGGCCGCGAACACCGTGTTGCGGGTGGTCCAGTGGTTCTGGGCACCGCGGTTGTCGTCGAGGTACGACGGTCCGGGGCCGGCCTCGCCGTTCCAGTAGGCGTCGGACTGGGGTGGGATGGTGAACCCGATGTGGGACAGGGCGTAGAGCATCTGCGCGGCGCAGTGCTTGCCGCCGTCCTCGTTGCCGGTGATCACCACGCCCCCCACCTTGCCGTAGTAGGACCACTGACCGGCCTCGTTGAGCTCCCCGGACCAGCCGTAGAGCCTCTCGATGGCCAGCCGGGTCGGTGAGGACTGGTCGCCGAGCCAGATCGGGGTCGCGAGGACGACGATGTCGGCCGGCTCGATGAGGCTGCGGTACAGGTCGGGGAAGTCGTCTCGCTCCCAGCCCTGCTCGCGCATGTCGGGATAGACGCCGGGTGGGATCACGTGGTCGACCGTTCGGATGTGGTCGACGCGGGCGCCGACCCCACTCAGTACGTGGTCGGTGATCGACAGCAGTCCGTCGGTGTGGCTGGTCTCGGGAGACCGCTTGAGGGTCCCGTTGATCAGCACCGCACGCAGATCGGAGTAGTCGACCGTGTTCGCAGCGATCTCGGCGTCGATGAACGCCAGGACGGACGAAGGCAGCATTGGTTCACCGTAGCCTCCCCGCCCACAGGGGCTGCGAGGTTGACCTACCCGGGAGACTGGGCGAGTGACCGACGTGATCATCAGCAAGAACCCCAGGTTCGTCCGGTACGACGCGACCGTGGACGGAGAGCCCGCCGGCTTCGCGGCGTACCAGCTCACCGACGAGCTCGTGGTGTTCACCCACACCGAGGTGATGCCGCGATTCGAGGGCATGGGCGTGGGCTCCGCACTGGCGCAGTACGCCCTCGACGACGTCCGGGCGGACGGGACCCGTCGGGTGCTGCCCCTGTGCCCCTTCATCAAGGGCTGGATCGGCCGTCACCGCGACTATGTCGACCTCGTGTACGGCGCCCCGCCGTCCACCGCGACCGACTGACCCGCGCCGCGCCGTGCCGTGCCGCGCCGTGCCGTGCTTCATCACGGTATGCCGGTGAAACCTCGGTTCCCACGGCGGGCACGGCATGGGAACCGAAGGTTGACCACCTGACCATGGTGAAACCCCCGGCAGCGGACGACGCTCAGGCGGTCGGCGCCCGGCGCAGCGGCGAGACCGGGGCGTGGCCGGCCTCGGCCTGGTGGATCGTGACGTCGCCACCGCGGCGCAGGTGCTCGCGCCACCGGTCCGGGTCGAATCGTGCCGGCGGGCGGCTGCGCATGAACTGGTTGACCATCTTCACGAACCGCTGCGGGTGGTCGCGATGAGGGAAGTGGCCGGCGTTGGGGATGATCTCCACGCGGGCGTGAGGTGCCACGACCGCGGCCACCTCCGCATGCCACGAGGGGATCACCGGGTCCTGGTCACCCCAGATGATGCACATCGGCATGTCGTCGGTCAGGTACGCACGGTCGCTCACGGTGATGATCTGGCCGCGCCAGTCGACGACCGCGCGGACGACGTGTCGGATCGCGGCTCTGGTCCGCGAGTCCTTCAGCGAGTCGAAGATCGTGGCGACCTCGCCGAGGTCGCGGGTACCCGGCAGATGGCTGTGGGACAGGGCCCGGAGCGCGGCAACACCGGCCTGGCGTACGCCGGGCAGGGTGAGCACCCCGGTGGCCTGGTGGAAGCCCGGCGTCGTGATCACTCGGATCACCGGGGTCACCTCGGGGCCGAAGCCCCCGGGAGCGACCAGGATCAGCCGCTCGGTGAGCTCGGGGTACTGGTAGGCGAACTGCATCGCCACGCCACCGCCGAGGCTGTGACCGAGCACCGTGACCCGATCGATGCCCAGGAGCGCGAGCAGGTCGCGCATGCCGTTGGCATAGCCGCCCACGCTGTAGTCGGCCCGGGGCTTGTCGGACTCGCCGTGCCCGAGGAGGTCGGGCGCGATGACGGTGTAGCGGCGCGCCAAGGAGGCCAGGACCGGGGCCCAGGTGGTGTGGTCACACGCCAGGCCGTGCAGCAGGAGCAGGGCCGGTCCGGACCCGGTCCTGACGAAGGCACGACGGTGCCCATGAACGGTGAGGTACTCCACATCGGCCGACGCCATGGTCGCACCCCCTCCCGCCTCGCACCCGGCTGAGTTTGATCTCCCGTAGTCAACCAGACACCGGTGCCCGTGGCCGCACGCCCCCGGGGTCAACTCGCCGCAAGCGGTCTGCTTGTAGCCTCGGACCGTGTCCAGCGAGCCGGCCGCCGCCCCTTCGCGGGATCGAGCCGCAGAGGCACTCCAGCGCGCCACTGGAGCGCTCAGCACCAACGCGATGGCTCGGATGCAGACCGAGATGGCCTGGTTCCGCGAGCTGTCGGCCCAGGACCGCTCGTGGGTCGGGCTGATCGTCCAGGCGGGCATCAAGAACTTCGTCGACTGGTACCACGCCGAAGGAACCGACGCCGGTTCTGAGATCGCCTCCTCGGTCTTCGGTGCCGCGCCCCGGGCGCTGACGGGCGTGATCAACCTCCAGCAGACCGTCGACCTCATCCGGCTGTCGATCGAGGTCGTCGAGCGCAACGTCGACGACATCGTCGACACGCTGGACGCTCCTGACGTTCATCGCGCCGTGAGCTGGTATGCCCGCGAGGTCGCCTTCGCCACCGCCGAGGTCTACGCGCGCGCTGCAGAGGTGCGCGGCGCGTGGGATGCCCGGCTGGAGGCACTCGTGGTCGACGCGGTGCTCCGCGCCGAGCCCGACGAGGCCGTCTTGTCCCGGGCGAGCGCACTCGGATGGTCCGCCCACGGCGACGTGGCGGTCGTCCTCGGACCCACGCCCGCGCAGCGCAGCGTGACCGACCTCTTCGACGAGGTACGACGCCTCGCTCGGGCCGCCGACATGGACGCGCTGTGCGCCAGCCAGGGTGACCGCCTCGTCGTGGTCCTGGGAGGGGTCGACGACGCCCAGCGCGCCGCCGAAGCCGTCGACGAGGTGTTCGGCGCGGGCCCCGTGGTCGCCGGACCGATCACCGAGGACCTGGCGCACGCGCATCTGTCTGCACGCGCCGCGATGTCGGCGTACCGGGCCGCACCCGGGTGGCCCGAGGCGCCCCGGCCGGTGCTCTCGAGCGAGCTGCTCCCGGAACGAGCAATCGCCGGCGACGGCCATGCCCGACGACACCTGGTGGACGACGTCTATCTGCCCCTGGTCGGCGCCCGGGGGGCACTGATCGAGACGCTTGCGGAGTACCTCCATCGTGGTCACGGCATCGAGGCCACCGCGCGGGCGCTCTTCGTCCACGCGAACACCGTGCGCTACCGCCTGCGTCAGGCGGCGGACCTGACGGGGTTGACGCCGACCGACCCGAGGGACGCGTTCACGCTGCAGATCGCCCTGGTGCTGGGCCGGCAGTCAGGCAGGACCCTGGACCATTCTTTGTAGGTTTCCTACAAAGGAACCCCCTGCAGATTCGTGGCCGCGCCAGATGATCTGGTGCGGTTCGCGCGGCAGAGTAGGACCGTGCTCGTCATCGTGGCTCCCGGTCAGGGGGCGCAAAGCCCCGGATTCCTCCAGCCCTGGTTGGCGGAGGCGAGTTTCGCCGACCGGTTCGCCTGGTTGTCGGCCGTGGCCGGGCTCGACCTGGTGCACTACGGCACCGAGGCGGACGCCGATGCCATCCGGGACACCCAGATCGCACAGCCGCTGCTCGTGGCCACCGGGCTGGTGGCGGCCCGCATGCTGCTGGGTCAGGCAGGCACGACCGGTGTCGCCGCCGTCTCTGGCCACTCCGTCGGCGAGCTGGCCGCCGCCGCGCTGGCCGGCGTCCTCAGCGACGAGCAGGCCATGGTCCTGGTACGCGAACGAGGCAGCGCCATGGCCGCGGCCGCAGCCGCGACCCCGACCGGGATGACGGCCGTGCTCGGTGGCGACCGTGACCAGGTGCTCGAGACGCTGCGCCGCCACGGGCTGACTCCGGCCAACGACAACGGCCCCGGACAGGTGGTCGCCGCCGGCACGACCGACCAGCTCGCCGCGCTCGCGGCCGACCCGCCCGAGAAGGCTCGGCTGGCTCCTCTCAGCGTGGCCGGAGCGTTTCACACCGAGCACATGGCACCGGCGGTCGGCCACCTGACGACGCTCGCCCGCGCGGTCGACGTCGACGACGCCCGGACGCCGCTGATCTCGAACAAGGACGGTCAGCAGGTGACCGGAGGGCGTGAGGCCGTGGACCGGATGGTCGGGCAGATCGCCAACCCGGTCCGCTGGGACCTGTGTCTGGAGGCGATGCGCGAGATGGGCGTCACCGGCGTCCTGGAGCTCCCGCCGGCAGGGGTCCTCACCGGCATCGCCAGGCGTGGCTTGAAGGGTGTGGAGACCTTCGCGCTCAAGACGCCCGACCAGCTCGACGATGCGCGGGCGTTCTGCGCAGCGCACGCGGACACTGGCCCCGACGGGCAGCCGCGTGGTTGAGTTGGCCGACGGGGACGACGCCGCGAGCTCGGGACCACCTCCAGCCCACCGGGCGGCACGCCCGGCAGCCAGCCCCTCCGGGGGCACCACTGCGGAAGGGATCGTTCGATGAAGGGACTGACCGACAGCTCCGGGGCTGCGCACGCCGCCATCCTCGGCATCGGCGCCTACCGTCCCTCGCGCGTGGTCCCCAACTCCGAGGTCGTCGACGCGATCAACTCCAGCGACGAGTGGATCCAGCAGCGCTCGGGCATCAAGCAGCGGCGCTGGGCCGGGCCGGACGAGTCGGTCCAGATGATGAGCGTCGCAGCGTCGAGGGTCGCCATGGACCGCGCCGGGATCGCCCCCGAGCAGATCGACTGCGTGCTCGTCGCCACGATCAGCCACCTGCTGCAGACACCGGCGATCGCCACCGCGATCGCCCACGAGCTCGGCACCGACCAGGCCCCGGCGTTCGACATCTCCGCAGCCTGCGCGGGCTTCTGCTACGGCGTGGCGCTCGGCTCGGACATGGTCCGGGCGGGCAGCGCGCAGCACGTGCTGGTGATCGGCGTGGAACGACTCACCGACATCCTCGACCTCGAGGACCGCGGGTCGGCGTTCATCTTCGCCGACGGCGCGGGAGCGGTGGTGATCGGTCCCAGCGAGACCCCGGGGATCGGCCCGGTCGTGTGGGGCTCCGACGGCGAGCAGTTCGACTTGATCCGGCAGCGCGAGGACTGGCGCGACGTGGTCGGCACCGCCGACTCCCCCGGCAGCGGCGTCATGCCACACCTGATGATGCAGGGGAACCCGGTCTTCCGCTGGGCGTCGTTCACGATGGCCAAGGTGGCCCAGCAGGCCCTGGACCGGGCGGGCGTCTCGATGGACGACCTCGACCTGTTCGCGCCCCACCAGGCCAACATGCGCATCATCGACGCCATGGCGCGGGCGATGAAACTGCCCGCGCGGGTGCGCATCGCCCGCGACATCGCCGACCAAGGAAACACCTCGGCGGCCTCGATCCCCCTCGCCCTCGATCGGATGATCGAGGAGGGCGAGGCACGCAGTGGGGACACCGCGCTCCTCATTGCGTTCGGTGCCGGCCTGGCGTATGCCGCCCAGGTCGTCATCATCCCCTGACCCGCACCACCCACCGAAAGAGAAGGAAACCTGATGGCCACCACCGAAGAGATCCGCGCCGACCTCGCCGAGATCGTCAACGAGGTCGCCGGCATCGAAGCCGACGACGTCCAGCTCGACAAGTCGTTCACCGACGACCTCGACGTCGACTCCCTGTCCATGGTCGAGGTCGTCGTGGCCGCCGAGGAGAAGTTCGGCGTCTCGATCCCCGACGAAGAGGTCAAGAACCTCCGGACGGTGGGCGACGCCGTTGCCTTCATCGAGTCCGCCCAGAGCTGACCCGTCGCATCCTGACCATCGACCCGTCATCTCCTGACCACTGACCCGTCGCAGTTTGACCGCAAAGGAAGCTCCATGAGTACCAAGCGCGTAGTCGTCACCGGTCTCGGCGCCACCACGCCTGTGGGGGGCGACGTCCCGTCCACGTGGTCCGCCCTCCTCGAGGGTCGATCGGGGGTCAGCCTGCTCACCGAGGACTGGGCGGCCGACCTGACGGCGCGCATCGCTGCCGTCGTGGCCGTGGACCCCTCGGAGGTCCTCGACCGGGTGCGCGCACGTCGCATGGACCGCTCGGGCCAGTTGGCGCTGATCGCTGCCATCGAGGCGTGGGCTGACTGCGGACTGAACGGAGGCGGCGGGGTCGAGGCGGAGCGTCTCGGGGTGGCCATGGCGTCAGGCATCGGCGGGGTTCAAACCCTGCTGACGAACTACGACACCCTGAAGGCGAAGGGCCCCCGACGGGTCTCGCCCCTGGCGATCCCGATGCTCATGCCCAACTCGCCGGCCGCCAACGTGGGCCTGGAGATCGGCGCAAAGGCCGCGGTGCACACCCCGGTCTCGGCCTGCGCGTCAGGCAACGAGGCCATCGCGCTGGGCATCGACATGATCCGATGGGGTCGCGCAGACGTCGTGGTGTGCGGGGGCACCGAAGCCGCCGTACACCCGCTGCCGATGGCGGCCTTCGCCAACATGATGGCCCTCTCCAAGCGCAACGACGACCCCGAGGCGGCCTCGCGGCCGTGGGACAAGGGCCGGGACGGGTTCGTGCTCGGAGAGGGCGCCGCGGCCGTCGTACTGGAGTCGGCCGAGCACGCCGAGGCGCGGGGCGCGCACGTGTACGCCGAAGCGGCGGGCGCGGGAGTCACGGCAGACTCCCATGACATCGCCCAGCCCGACCCGGCCGGCCTCGGTGCCACCCGCGCGATGAGGATCGCGCTCCAGGCGGCCGACCTCTCCCCCAGCGACGTCGTGCACATCAACGCGCACGCGACCTCGACGCCGCAGGGCGACGTGGCGGAGGCGATGGCCATCCGCTCGGCGCTCGGCGACGCGGCCGACGGTGTGATCGTCACCTCGACCAAGTCGATGACCGGTCACCTGCTCGGAGCAGCCGGCGCGCTCGAGTCCATCGCCACCATCCTGGCCCTCCGGGACCGGACCGTCCCGCCGACCATCAACCTCGAGGACCCCGAGGACGTGGGCCTGGATCTGGCCGACAAGGCCCGCGACCTGCCGGCCGGCGACGCCGCAGCGCTCAACAACAGCTTCGGCTTCGGTGGCCACAACGTGGCGCTGGTCTTCCGCAGCGTCTGAGCGAGGCCCGTCGGCTCCACCGGCGATCCGCCTCGCAGACGCGTGGCGAGCGAGGACGCCTACGTCGACGCGCTCTCAGACCACCTGGTGCAGCCACCGCACGGGGGCGCCCTCGCCGGCGTGCCGGAACGTCTCCAACTCGTCGTCCCAGGGTTTGCCGAGCAGCTTGTCGATCTGGTGGACCAGCGTCGTGTCACCCAGTGCGGCCTTGACGACCGCGGCCTTGAGCCGGTCCTCAGGGATCATCAGGTCCCCATGGAGACCCGTGACCGCGTGGAAGACCCCGAGCTCGGGGGTGTAGGAGTACCGCGCGCCCTCGGTCCCCTGCGTCGGCTCCTCGGTGATCTCGAAACGCAGGTGGTTCCAGCCCCGCAGCGCGGAGGTGATCCCAGCGGCCGAGCCGGCGTCACCGGTCCAGGACATCTCCGCGCGGTAGCTCCCCGACTGGGCAGGCTGCGGAGTCCAGTGCATGTTCGTGGCAACGCCAAGAACACCACCGACCGCCCACTCGATGTGTGGGCACAGCGCAGAAGGCGCGGAGTGAACATAGAGAACACCCCTCGTCGCCACGCGGGTGGTAGTGCTTGTGGTCACCGCGACCTCCTTCATCACCGGCGCGGAGCTGCGCCTTCCCCGGCGTTCTCTCGCAGTGATGAGGACAGGTCCTCGGTGGTGCTGTCCAGTTGTGCGTCCATTGTGACTGATGAGGCGCCAGAATGCCAAGCGTGTGACTCAGAAGGAGGGACGGCGCGTCGCGGGGGGTGCCACGGGCGCCCCGTCGCAACTCAGGTGAGTCGGTGCTCCAGCCGCTCTGCTCGTTCCTCGGAGTCGGTGATCTGGTCGGAGTCGATGGCGTGCGTGCGGTGGAACCACGCCAGCGCGTCCTGCTCACGGCCGGCCGCCTCGAGGGTGTCGGCGTAGGCATACCGGAGCCGCACGACCCAGGCCGCCCGACTCTTCGAGGTGAGCGGCGACAGCTCGAGGGTGCGCAGGGCCGCGTCCAGCTGACCCTGGTCCCGCCGCGCGCCGGCCTCGACGATGGTCATCTCGGCCTTCGCTTCGGGGGCGAAGTTCTTCACCGACGGGCTCTTGGCCAGCTTGAGCGCCTCCTCCGGGCGACCCAACGCCCGCTGACAGTCAGCCATGATCGGCAGGTAGTCGGTGGCGCCGTTCATCCGCTTGGCGGCACGCAGCTCCGACAAGGCCTCGGCGTAGTGGCCCGCGGCATAGGCGGCCTCACCCGTGGCCTCGCGGACCACCGCCAGGCGCGCTGCCCGGGAACGAGCGGCCAGCGTGTGCTGGTAGGCCGTCTCCGGGTCCTCGTCGATCAGCATCCCTGCTGCCGCGAGGTGTCGTGCCACCCTCGCTGCCAGCTTCTCCGGCAGCCCCTTGAGCTGGGCGGCGACGGAGCGATCGAGCTCCTTGCCAGTCACGTCCTCCGGGATCGGCGGGCCGTCATAGCGGGCCTGGTCCTCCGAGCGCGGGCCCTGCTTGTCAGCCGGGCGCTTCCAGTCCTGAGACCGACCGCCGGACCCCCCTCGGCCACCCGAAGAGGAGCGCGCGCCCGAAGGTGGTCGCTTCCCGTACCCCGAACGGTCGCTCGTCCCGCCCTTCCGGTCCGAGGCCCGGCCAGGCTTGCCGCCGCTCGAGCCGGCGGGACGCCCAGACGTCCGGCGCGAGTCGCCGCCGCTTCGACCCTGTTCCGGCATGGTCAGGCACTCCTTCAGTGATCACGAGCCCCGTACGGGGCGAGTCTAGAGCTCCACAGCATCCACACGTCGTCGCCGCGGAATGTGGTGGACTTGTGGGTGGTGGTGGGGAAATGGGTAGAGGCCACCTGGTGGGGTGGCCTCTACGGGGTGTGTGTTCGGCGGCGTCCTACTCTCCCACAGCCTCGCGGTTGCAGTACCATTGGCGCTGGCAGGCTTAACTTCCGGGTTCGGGATGGGTCCGGGTGTTTCCCTGTCGCTATGGCCGCCGTAACTCTTTTATCCACTTTTTTCACCGTTGGTTGGGCACCCATGTGTGTGGGGTGGTGTTGTGGTTTGGGGTTTGCATAGTGGACGCGTGCAGTGCTTGTGGCTTGTTGGTGTGGTGGTGTGGTGACAAGCCCTCGGCCTATTAGTACCGGTCGGCTGGGCATTGCTGCTGTACACCTCCGGCCTATCAACCCCATGGTCTGTGGGGGGCCTTACCCCATTGCTGGGTGGGAAACCTTATCTTGAAATGTGCTTCCCGCTTAGATGCATTCAGCGGTTATCACGTCCGGACGTAGCTAACCAGCGGTGCCCCTGGCGGGACAACTGGCACACCAGAGGTTCGTCCATCCCGGTCCTCTCGTACTAGGGACAGCTTTTCTCAAGTTTCCTGCGCGCGCGGCGGATAGGGACCGAACTGTCTCACGACGTTCTAAACCCAGCTCGCGTGCCGCTTTAATGGGCGAACAGCCCAACCCTTGGGACCTACTCCAGCCCCAGGATGCGACGAGCCGACATCGAGGTGCCAAACCATCCCGTCGATATGGACTCTTGGGGAAGATCAGCCTGTTATCCCCGGGGTACCTTTTATCCGTTGAGCGACGCCGCTTCCACATGCTGGCGCCGGATCACTAGTTCCGACTTTCGTCCCTGCTCGACATGTATGTCTCACAGTCAAGCTCCCTTGTGCACTTACACTCGTCACCTGATTGCCAACCAGGCTGAGGGAACCTTTGAGCGCCTCCGTTACTTTTTAGGAGGCAACCGCCCCAGTTAAACTACCCATCAGGCACTGTCCCTGATCCAGATTATGGACCTAGGTTAGATATCTAGTACGACCAGAGTGGTATTTCAACGTTGACTCCACAACCACTGGCGTGGCTGTTTCACAGTCTCCCACCTATCCTACACAAGCCGAACCAAACACCAATACCAAACTATAGTAAAGGTCCCGGGGTCTTTCCGTCCTGCCGCGCGTAACGAGCATCTTTACTCGTAGTGCAATTTCGCCGAGTCCATGGTTGAGACAGCGCCCAAGTCGTTACTCCATTCGTGCAGGTCGGAACTTACCCGACAAGGAATTTCGCTACCTTAGGATGGTTATAGTTACCACCGCCGTTTACTGGGGCTTAAATTCTCCGCTTCAACCCACGAATGGGTCTGACAGGTCCTCTTAACCTTCCAGCACCGGGCAGGAGTCAGTCCGTATACATCGTCTTACGACTTCGCACGGACCTGTGTTTTTAGTAAACAGTCGCTTGGGCCTGGTCTCTGCGGCCCTTCCCGCTGCCACACGCGAGGTGTGTCACGGTCCGGGCCCCCCTTCTCCCGAAGTTACGGGGGCATTTTGCCGAGTTCCTTAACCATGGTTTGCTCGATCGCCTTGGTATTCTCTACCTGATCACCTGAGTCGGTTTGGGGTACGGGCGGCGCATAGCTCGCTAGAGGTTTTTCTCGACAGCATAGGATCACCCACTTCGCCTTATGGCTCGGCATCAGATCTCGGAGTCGTGAACCAAATCACCACACCACGGATTTGCCTGTGGTGCCTCCTACATCCTTACCCGTGGTCAACCATCGCCACGGTTGGGCTACCTTCCTGTGTCACCCCATCGCTTGACTACTACCCGTTCGGGTCCCACGCTCCACCACCACGCCCACACCCGAAGGTGTGAGTCATCGGTGGCTTTGGGCGGTTAGCATCACGGACCTCGTCATGGGTCGCTACATTGCCGGTACGGGAATATCAACCCGTTGTCCATCGACTACGCCTGTCGGCCTCGCCTTAGGTCCCGACTTACCCAGGGCAGATTAGCTTGACCCTGGAACCCTTGATCATTCGGCGGAGGAGTTTCTCACTCCTCTTTCGCTACTCATGCCTGCATTCTCACTCGTGTCGCCTCCACCGCTGGATCACTCCGCGGCTTCACCGGCGACACGACGCTCCCCTACCCATCCACACACCTGAACCACCCCCACACGGAGGACGGCTAAGTACACGCGTGAATGCCATAGCTTCGGCGGATGACTTGAGCCCCGCTACATTGTCGGCGCGGAATCACTTGACCAGTGAGCTATTACGCACTCTTTCAAGGGTGGCTGCTTCCAAGCCAACCTCCTGGTTGTCACTGCGACTCCACATCCTTTTCCACTTAGTCACCGCTTAGGGGCCTTAGCTGATGGTCTGGGCTGTTTCCCTCTCGACTACGGAGCTTATCCCCCGCAGTCTCACTGCTGCGCTCTCACTTACCGGCATTCGGAGTTTGGCTAACGTCAGTAACCTGGTCGGGCCCATCGGCTATCCAGTGCTCTACCTCCGGCAAGAAACACGCAACGCTGCACCTAAATGCATTTCGGGGAGAACCAGCTATCACGAAGTTTGATTGGCCTTTCACCCCTATCCACAGGTCATCCCCTCAGTTTTCAACCTAAGTGGGTTCGG
>CAWEUL010000005.1:0-380000 GCA_963812265.1 uncultured Actinomycetota bacterium | reverse complement strand
CGGCGTGGCGAACGCGTGTGCCCTGCCACCGGCCGCTCGACGGATCAGCTCCACTCCGCCGGTGAGGTTGCCCCACTGGTCACTGCCACCGAACTGCAGAACGACGTCGTGCTCCCGGTAGAGGGTGAGGAAGTCCATCGACTGCAACAAGACGTAGCTGAACTCGGTGTAGCTGATCCCGGCCTCCAGCCGGGTACGGACGACGTCGCGCGCGAGCATCCGGTTGACCGGGAAGTGCTTGCCGACGTCCCGCAGGAAGTCGATGACGGACAGGGAACTGGTCCAGTCCGCGTTGTTGACCATCCTGGCGGCGTTCGGACCGTCGAACGCGAGGAACGGCTCGATCTGCCGGCGGACCCGGCCCACCCAGTCCTCCACGGTCTCTGCGGAGTTCAGCGAACGCTCGCCGGAGTCCTTGGGGTCGCCGATCATGCCGGTGGCACCGCCGACCAGGGCGTACGGCGTGTGGCCGGCCTGCTGGAGCCGGCGCGCGGTCAGGATCTGCACCAGGTTGCCCAGATGCAGGCTCGGCGCGGTGGGGTCGAAACCGACATAGAAGCGCTGGCTCCCCTCGCCCAGCACCGCGCGAAGCGCGTCGGGGTCGGTCGAGTGGGCGACGAGGCCGCGCCACTCGAGGTCGTCGAGGACGTTCGGGGAGGTCACGCACGGATCCTTTCGCCACACTGGTCGGCCGCCGGTTCGACCGGGGTCAGTCTGCCGCATGGCGACCACGACGCGGCGAGGAGACCGCAGTCGAGAGTCAGGGTCAGCCGTCGAGGAACATCCGCAGCCGGGTCAGCGTCTGTGACTCCTCGCCGACGACGTGTCCGTTGACCGCGCGGCATACCCAGCCCAGGCGCAAGGCAGGCGCCACCGCGGGAGCCAGGTCCACGTCGTACCGCTCCTCGAAGGGGCGGAGGTACGCGTCTCGCAGGGGCCCGGTGTCCACAGCACCCTCGACGTCGTCCAGCCCCCAGGCCACCACGCCCTCGAGCGACACCGCGAGCGTGAAGAACGGGTGGGAGACACAGGCGTCACCCCAGTCGAGCAGCCGGTATCGGCCGTCGCGGACGAAGATCTGCGCGTCGTGGAGGTCGTCGTGCTGCAGCGTCTCGGCGACGCCGTACGCCGCCAGGTCCTCACACAGCTCGCGGACCCGCGGCAGCTGGTCCCGGAGCGCGTCGGGGGCGGCGAGCGAGTCCAGCAGCTGTTCGAACCGACCGGGCAGCCCCGCGAGGCGGAGGTCCGGAACACCCAAGGCCAGCAACTCGTCGACGTCGCTCGCCACGTCGATCTGGAGCCGCGCATAGCGCGGCAGCACGTCCCACCAGCCGGCCAGCCACGGCTCCTCCTCGGTGACGCTCCGCAGCGGGGTCCCAGCATCGGCCATCAGCATCCAGCCCTGCGCCGGGTCGGCGGCGAGCAGGGGCGGCACCAGCTCCGGGTTCCGGCCGCTGAGCAACGTGACCACCGCAGCCTCATGGGCGAGCGCCCCGACCGCAGCCTTGAACCACACGTCGCCCTGGGCTGTCGGAACCCGGATCGCGGTGGCCCAGGGACGGATGTGAGGTTGCTCGGCGTCCCCGGATCGGGCAAGCCCTCGCTCCTCGAGTCGGGCATCGATCCAGGCCTTCACGCCGGCGAGCCACACCGGGTCCTGCCAGGGCGCCTCCACGCGCTGAGAGTACGCCGCCACCGGCCCGAGGCGACCCGCGACTCCGGCCGCCCGGAAGCAAAGACACGGAGCCGGACTTGCGAAGACCCTCCCCAAAATGTTCTGGTCGGAAGGAGTCCTGTTCCGGCATTCGCTTGGGGGCGGGGTCGGTCGGGGTTCGCCCACGACAACGAACACATGGGGGGACTCACCATGCGGAGCATCCGCGCGACGGCACTTCTCGCGCTCGTGACGGCCGGCATCTCGGCCGTCTCACTGGGGGCGCCACCGGCGTCCGCATCGATCGAGCAGCCACGGCTGGTCAACGACAACCCGGCCAACTTCACACCGAACGTCACCAACGGTCGAGTCCTGGCGGTCACCCAGGTCGGGAACACCATCGTCCTCGGCGGCACGTTCTCGACGGTCCAGAACAGCAACCGCACGACGACGTACAACCGCAGCCGGCTGGTTGCCTTCGACGCGGCCTCGGGACAGGTCAGCTCGACCTTCACGCCGACACCGAACAACACCGTCGAGGCGTTGGCCGCCGCGGCCGATGGCACGAGCGTCTACGTCGGGGGACGTTTCAAGACAATCGACGGGGCCACGGCGCGTCGCATCGTCCGGCTACGCATCAGCGACGGCAGCATCATGAGCAGCTTCAATGCCCGCTGGATCAACGGCAAGGTCAAGGACCTCAAGGTCGTCGGCGACACGGTCTACATCTCCGGCAACTTCAGCAAGGTGGCCGGTCAGCCCCGAGCCAAGATGGCCTCTCTCGACGCGACGACCGGAGCCCTGACGAACAAGCTCGACCTCCCGTTCGCCGGCGTCAACAACGGCGGCGGCACGAGCGTGAACAAGTTCGACCTCACGCCGGACGGGACACGCCTGGTCGCGATCGGCAACTTCGCAACGCTCGACGGTCAGCCCCGACACCAGGTCGCCATGATCGACACGAGCGGACCGACGGCCACCGTCGCCAACTGGAGCACCGACCGGTTCCCGAACCAGTGCGCCCGCGTGTTCAACACCTACCTGCGCGACCTGGACTTCTCGCCCGCCGGCGACTACTTCATCCTGAGCACCACCGGCGCCTACCGTGGCGCCGGCAGCACGTGTGACTCCATCTCACGCTGGGAGACCTCGCACACCGGTGACGGCCAGGTCGAGACCTGGATCGACCACACCGGCGGTGACACGACGTACGCCGTCGCGGCCACGGGTGCGGCGGTCTACGCCGGCGGTCACTTTCGCTGGCTGAACAACTCCTACGCCGGTGACCGCGCCGGCCCGGGCGCAGTGCCGCACAGCGGCATCGTCGCACTGGACCCGAGCAACGGTTTGCCGTTCAGCTGGGCGGGACGCCGGGCTCGCGGCGTCGGAGTCTTCGACATGCTGGCCACCGACCAGGGCCTCTGGCTGGGCTCCGACACGAATTGGTTCGGAGGCGAGCGCCGGATGCGCGTGACGTTCCTCCCGCTGGCCGGGGGGACGACGGTTCCCGACTCGGAGACCCCACAGCTGCCGGGCACCGCGGTCCAGCTCGGTCGCATCGGGGGCGGCGCGGCCGACGAGGTCTCGCTGACCCCGCTGAGCGGCACCGGGGTGCCCGGGTCGACCACCACCGTGGCCGGCAACGACGCCTTCCACAACGCGCGAGGAGCCTTCGTCGTCAACTCGACGCTCTACACGCCGTGGGCCGACGGCTCTCTGCGGGCCCGCACCATGAGCGGGTCGGCCCTGGGCGCAGCACGCACCGTCGACCTCTATGGAGGCACGTTCATCGCAGACGCGCCGAACGTGACCGGGATCGTGTTCGACCCCGCCACCAGCCGGGTCTACTACACCCTGTCCGGTGACGGCCGCCTCTTCTGGCGGTGGTTCACACCGGAGAGCGAGGTCATGGGCGCGGTGCGCTACGAGGCCTCCGCCGGTTCTCTCCCGGCCGCTCAGGTGGGCGGCATGTTCGCCAGCGGCGGGTCGCTGTACTACGCAGACCGCGACAACGGTGACCTGTACCGGGTGGGCTTCGATACCGGCGTCACGGGAGCCTTCGGACCAGGCGTGACGGGATCACCGTCGCTGGTCGACAGCAGTCGAGCCTGGGAGGCCCCGGGACTGACTCTGGGCGCGCCGTAAGGATGAGCCGGCCCCTGGTCGTGGGGTGAGGGGCGGGCTCGGTGCGACCCCGTCGCGTCGGGCCCGCTTATTCACCCACCGCTGGATCGCCAGTTCCGCGGCGCCGGCCGACAGCGACGAGCGGACGTCTCACCACTGGGTGAGACGCCCGCTCGTCTGTCGGTCAGGTCTGAGTGCCGCCCTCGTTTCCGCTGTCGGGATCGCCGGCGACATCCGATCCGCCGGCCTCGATGCGGGCCAGTGGCTCGCGCGCTGCCGCCTTGGCGTCCCTTGAGTCGGCACGAGCACTCGCCCGACCGGCCCTGCTGCCTGCCGGCCGCAGCAACTCGGCGGCCGGAGCAGACGAACGGCAACGCAGCTCGGTGTGCGGAGCGTCGACCGTCCGCACGGAGGGCTGCTCCTGGTCGGCGCCGGCTCCCAGATGTGCCCAGCGCAGCTCGCGAAGCTGACTCTGCAGCGCCAGGGGCATCATGGGGTCCTCCGAACAGGTGCACGGTCGATCAAGTCTTCCTGCGCCGCGCGTCGCAGTCCGCCGATCGCTGGATCCTTTGCCGAGCGGCTTAGACAACCGGTGCCAGGTTGCGACTCCAGGTCCTGGTGACAGGCACGTACCCCGTCGCGTCGTACAGCCCACGCGCCCGAGCGTTGTGGCCGAAGACGTTCAGCCCGACAGAGGTCGCTCCCCCGGCCCACATCTCCGCGTGGCCGGACAGGAGCAACTGACGTCCGAGCCCACGGCCGCGGTGGCTCTCGGCGAGCTCGATGTCGTAGATGTAGCCGCTCGACTCCTGCTCGTCGCGGATCTGTGCCCACCAGAGGATCCCCACCTCGGCGTCGTCGTCCGGCAGGTTGGCAGTGAGCAGTCGGTGGTCCGGCGTGCGGAGGCCTTGGGGCAGCTCGCTCGCGAAGTCGTCCTCGGCCTTGCGGTGCGCCTCGACCTCAGGCAGCAAGCCCGACGCGATCACGTCGGCGGCATACTCCGCCGTTGACGCGACCCGATAGGCACCGAAGCGCTGCTCGGACATCGGCCTGAGCTCAAGGCCATCCGGGACGGAGGCATCATCCTCCTCGAGTGCGCGCACCATCTCGGTCGCCGAGACAGTGAATCCGGCATCAGCCAGGGCCTCCTGGAGTGCGTCGCCTGGACCCAGGGTCTGCCAGCTCACCTGGGGCGACCCGTGCCGGGCGGTGGCCCGCGTCACCACCTCGACCAGCGCAGCCGGGCTCTCGCCGGCGTACGACGCCGAGCTGGGCTCGAGCACCCGCGCCGGGGAGTTCGGCTCGGCACCGACGGTGTGCCACCACACCACCCCCGGACCCTCCTCTGCAGCCCGAACTCGAGCGAGATGGTGACGCGCCCGGGTCTTCGGGTCGTGCAGGCCCGACAGCAGCTCGCGTGCGCGGCGCTGCGCCTGGGCCACCGACGCCAGGCCGGCCACGACGAAGTTGCCGGCTACCCGCTGCTCGGCGTCGCTGAGCCACTGCTGCCGCTCGGGGTCCTGAAGTGGTTCGAGCGTCGGCGGCGCGGAGGGCAGTCCTGAGGGGCTCACGGCGACAGCCTGACCTGCGGTCCGCGTGACGGCAAGGTCGCTGGTCGCCTGGACGCCGGATACCGCGTGAGATCCTTTCTCGATGACGACGCTGCCCGGGTGGGATGAGACCGCACGGCCGGCGCCCCCGGCGTACCCCGACGCCTCTCCGGGGGAGCTGGCCCCCGCGAGGCACCTGCGCGCCATCCACGAGATGTTCCGGGACGGCCTCGCCACCGTCGCCGAGGTGGTGGACCGCCTGGTCGACGGCGAGGCCGAGGTGGGCCAGGCGCGGGCAGCGGTGCACGCGCTCGGGCTGAGCGAGACCTATCAGCAGCTCGGCTCGTGGTGCGGCCAGATCTGCCACGCGGTGCGCGGCCACCATTCATTCGAGGACGCGTACCTCTACCCGCCGCTCCGCTTCGCGGACACCGGGCTGCACGAGGTGCTCGACCGCCTCAGCTATGAGCACGAGGTGATCCACGAGGTGCTGGAACGGCTGGACCGGAGTCTGGTCGAGGCCGCTCGCGATCCTGCCGTCGTCGGCCGCCTCGCCGAGGAGTTCCGCCACCTGCGTGCGCTGCTGCTGTCTCACTTCGACTACGAGGAGGACGGGATCGGGACGGCGATCGGGGTGCACGGCGTCCTGGTCTGAGCTCCCACCCCCCCATCCGTGGAGAACCTCAGGCGGCGTGGTCGATCGGGTGGCGGGCGATCACCGGAACAGGCCTACGAGCAGGAACGCGAGGACGCCCGCCCCTAGGACCCGCCGGAACGGACTCGCCCCGCGGGCGAGCTCGTCGGCTGCCCACACCAGCAGAGCACCGGTGCCCACATCGCGGAGCGTCTGCTCGTCGATGCCGGACCATCCTGTCCACGCCAGCCCGCGCGCGACCAGCCAGACCCAGATGGCCGGGTTGGGGAACATCGCTATCGCGAGGTTCCCGTCACGGTCGTGCACCCACCAGCGCCAGGAGCGCGGGCCGGGTCGTGCGCCCGACGTGTGGAGATCCGCCTCGGTGCTGGGGTGCGTCATGCCTGAAGCCTAGGCAGGGGGCCCACGGTGATCCCCCAAGGCTTCCGCGCGATCGACCGCCTGCGTCAGGTCACTGGATCGAGCAGGATCGCCCCGACTCGGCCAGGAGTATGCGAACACGCCGCGCCCCAGGTGGGCACAACGGTTCGGTCGCACGCCAACCAGCCATGCTCGTAGCCGGCGGGGCCCCGGACGAAGATGCCGATCTCTTCGACTGCGATGCCGTGAACCACGAACAGTCCGTTCTCGCGAGTCACGGCGGCCGCAATCCGATCACGGAGGCGTCCGGTCGGAGCGGTGACCACGACGCGCGCCGCCGCGACGGGTTCCTTCGTCGTGGGGTCGAGGACACGTCCTCGCACCAGAGCCGGGAAGACCTGGACGACACCGATGGTGTCGGCCGGGCCGAAGATCCGCCGAGAGCCCCTGGTGGAGAGGTAGCCCGACGACGTGAGGAAGCCGCCCTGCCAGGCCGGCGTACGACGCACCACGAGGTACATCTGGTCGCAGGCCCGGCCAGCCGCGTCGAGGACGAACCGGCCTCGGCTGCCTGAGGTGGCGCGGTCGACGACCAGGTCCCGGGTCAGGCCACAGGACGCCCCGTCCACCCGCAGCACGACCGAGACCCCGGAGACGTTGTCGCCACCGGTGAAATCGACGAGGTGTCCCCGTAGCAGTGGCGCGGCCTGGGCGGGCGGGGCGACAACGACCGAGAGGGCCAGCACCGCGCACGCGACGGCAGCGCCCAAGACTCGCGCCGGTCGCGCCGACAGGCTGCCGCGTAGGAGTCGTCGCATGGACATGGTCACCGCCCGGGTCGACGTCAGGGGAACATTCGACCATAGCCACGCCACACCCGGAGCCGTCAAGACTCTCAGCGCACGCCTCGCCCGAGGATTGGACCACCGACTGTCTTGACAGCCGCGTCTCGGTTTCATACGTTGTCCCGAAATATCGGTCGATCGACCGACCGGGATGTCAGGAGAGTCAGCGATGGCGACGAGACCCACGGTGGCGGGCATCCTCGACGCCACCCGCACTCTGGTGCTCGAGCAGGGCTATGCGGCGCTGTCGACCCGCAAGGTGGCCGAGCTCGCCGGTGTTCCGCTCTCCCAGATCCACTACCACTTCGGGTCGAAGGATCGGCTCGTGCTGAGCATGCTCGACGCCGAGAACAACCGGCTGCTCGAGCGCCAGAGCGCGATGTACGCGGAGAACCAGCCGCTCTCCCAGCAGTGGGCGGCCGCCTGCGACTATCTCGACGACGACCTGGCCTCGGGCTACGTGCGCATCGTCCACGAAATGATGGCCGCCGGCCTGTCCAACGACGTGATCGGCGAACGCGTACATGCCATGATCCAGGGCTGGAGTCAGGTGCTCTCCGATGCGGCCAGGCGCCACGCGGCACGGGGCTTCTCGTTCGCGCCGCTGACCGTCGACCAGGCCATCGCGCTGACCTCGGCGACATTCGTCGGTGCAGAACTCCTGATCCTCTCGGGGCTCGAGGAGGAACTGCCGTTGCGCGAGTCCTTGCGAGCCATCGGAACCCTCATCGACGCGGGCGAGCGGGTCATCCTCGAGGAGGCCGGATCATGAGGCCGGCAGAGCCCACCACGAAGTCCTCGGTGGACCGCTCCGGTGCCACGATCTACTACGAGGTCTACGGGGCTGAGGGACCCACCATCGTGCTGCTCCCGACCTGGGAGTTCGTGCACCGGCGCGCCTGGAAGATGCAGCTCTCCTACCTCGCCAGCCACTACCGCGTGGTCATCTACGACGCCGTCGGGACGGGGCGGTCCTCGCGCCCCTTCGAGCCCACGAGGTACAGCTACGGGAACCGGGTGGCCGACGCGATCGCAGTCCTCGATGCGAGCGAGACCGATGCCGCGGTGGTCGTCGGCTACTCGAAAGGCGCCGAGACCGCTCTCAACCTGGCGGCGATCCACCCCGATCGCGTCCTCGGGCTCATCTCGATCGCAGGATCCCACCCCTGGCGTGTGCCGGCCCCGGAAAGAGAGCCGGAGGTGGCCTACGACCCGGTGTCGAACCCGAACCCCGACGGATGGGCGAAGTTCGACCCGGACTACTGGGAACGCGACTGGCGTGACTTCGTGGAATTCTTCATGTCCGAGGTCGCCTCGGACCCGCACTCCACGAAGGCCATCGACGACCTCGTCGACTGGGGGCTCGACCAGCGACCCGACGTGCTGTGGTGGACGATCACCGACGAATACGAGTACGACGTCGACCTGCTGCGGACCGGTCTCGAGTCGCTCGACATCCCCACCCTGTTCATCCACGGCACCGACGACCGCATCGTCACGTTCGAGACCTCGCGGGTGATCCAGGGGATCGTCCCCGGCGCGGAGCTCCTCGCCATCGAGCACGCCGGCCACCTGCCACAGGCACGCTTCCCGGTTCGCGTGAACCACGCGATCCGGGCCCTGGCCGACCGGGTCCACGGCACCCGCCGGCCCGAACAGACGTGGTGGGTGGCGCCGGGTCGCGAGACCAAGGTCCTCTACCTGTCGTCGCCCATCGGACTGGGCCACGCGCGCCGGGACCTCGCCATCGCGCAAGAGCTGCGGGCGCTGCATCCGAACGCCCGGATCGACTGGCTCGCACAGGATCCGGTGACGCGGGTGCTCGACGCCGCGGGCGAACGACTACACCCGGCGTCCGCGGCCCTGGCCAGCGAGTCGTCGCACCTCGAGCACGAGAGCGGAGACCACGATCTCGCGGTCTTCCAAGCGTTGCGGAACATGGACGAGATCCTCATCCACAACTTCATGGTGTTCGACGAGGTCACGGCCGCAGGTGAGTACGACCTGGTGATCGCCGACGAGGCGTGGGACGTCGACCACTTCCTGTTCGAGAACCCGAACCTGAAACGCGGGTCGTTCGCCTGGATGACCGACTTCGTCGGCTTCCTGCCCATGCCCTCGAGAGGTCCACGCGAGGCGCAGGTCGCCGCCGACTACAACCTCGAGATGATCGAGCACGTGGACCGCTACGGCCGCATCCGCGACGCTGCCGTGTTCGTCGGATCGGCCGACGACATCGTGCCCCACACCTTCGGCCCCGGACTGCCGAGGATCCGGGACTGGACCGAGGAGCACTTCGACTTCTCGGGGTACATCACCGGCTTCGATCCGGCGTCGCTCGGAGAGAGGGCAGGACTCCGAGACCGACTCGGCTATCGGGAGGATCAACGCGTCTGCATCGCCGCCGTCGGCGGCTCCGGGGTCGGGATGGCACTGCTGCGACGTGTCGTGGCGGCGGCCGACGCGGCGAGCCGCGCGATTCCCGGTCTGCGGATGATCGTGGTCACCGGTCCGCGCATCGACCCGTCGAGCCTGCCGCAGGTCCCGGGGGTGGAGTACCACGCCTACGTGCCCAACCTTCATCACCACCTGACGGCCTGCGACCTCGCGATCGTGCAGGGGGGTCTCACGACGACGATGGAGCTGACAGCCGCCAAGGTTCCCTTCATCTATGTGCCGTTGCAGCAGCACTTCGAGCAGCGGTTCCACGTGCGAGCACGTCTCGATCGCTACCGCGCAGGCCGGTTCATGGAGTTCGCCGATCTGGAGCCGGAGGTGCTCGCCGCGGCCATGGCGGAGGAGATCGACCGCGACATCGACTACCTCGACGTCGAGACGAATGGCGCGGCCCGGGCAGCTGCCATGATCGGTCGGCTGATCTGACTCGTCGTGGAACCAGACCCACCTGCCGAGGTCGGGGACGACGGGCGTGCGGCGGCTAGCATGCCAAGGATGACCCGAACGCCTGGCCGTGACGCGTGAGCGGCGACCTGAGCGATCCCCCCGAAGGCCCGCAGGCAGCAGCGGAACCCTCGAACTCACCATCCGACACGCCTGCCCGACGCTACGTGCTGCGCGACGCCGTACCACCGACCCAGGCGTCGCAACAGACCTCGTCGGGCGGTCGGGCGACCAGGTGGTGGGGCGTGGCCGCACTCGCGACCTGGACCGTGGTGTGGGCCTGGGCCTCCTGGGACATCGCCGGACTCTCGTGGCACTTCTTCGCAGAAGGCGGCCAGGCGTTGACCGGCGAGTCCGGCCTCCAGGTGTACTCGGACCACCCGACACTGCAGATCGGACCCTTGGCCCTCGTGGTGGGCGCTGCCCTGGAGAGCCTGCCGAGCACTCTGGCCCAGGACGCTGCGTTGGCGCTCATGGCCTTGGTCGGCCCAGCGATCGTCGTGCTCCTGTTCCCGCTGGCCAACGGTCCGCGGAGAATGGTTCGCGTTGCCCTGGGCACGGCGCTCTTCATCCCCGCGTGGATGGTGCTGGCCGTCCGCTGGGGACATCTCGACGACGTGCTCGCCATGCTCGCTGCCGTGGTCGCGGTCCGCGCCGTACACCGTGAGAGGCCCGTGCTGGCGGGAGTTGCTCTGGCGGCCGCCGTGGCCGCCAAGCCGTGGGCCGTCGGATTCGTTCCGATCCTCCTGGGACTGCAGAGCGGCAGGATCCGGGCCTCACTGTTGATGCTGGCCGGCGGGCTCGCGGCCTGGTTGCCCTTCGTCGTGGCGGCGCCCGGCACCGTCGACGCGCTGCGACCACAGGTGCCCCTGATCCCCGGATCGGGGCTGGACACCCTCGGTGTCCAGGCCCGCTTCGTGCCCTCGTGGGGACGCACCGCCCAGCTGGTTGCGGCGCCCGCCGTCGGCCTGGTGGTCGCGCTGAGAGGACGGTGGCCGGGAGTGCTGCTCGCAGCACTGGCTACGCGGCTGGCACTGGATCCTCAGGACAATCCCTACTACGTGGGCAGCGCCGCGGCGGCCGCCCTGGTGTTCGACCTCGTGGGCACCAGGTGGATCGTGCCTTGGGCGACCTTGCTCACCGTCGTCATGTTGTGGCAGCCCTTCGTTCCTGACTATGAGCAGCGGTTCTCGACCACCACGGGCCTGGCCCACTGGTGGTTCGCCCATCCGACGGAGGTCGGCTGGGTCCACCTCGCGTGGTCGGTCGGGATGATCGCGCTGATCCTGGTGGCCCGTCCTCCCGCAGGGAGCCGCGTGACCGGGGGAGCTGTCGCGTGACCCGGCTTCCTGGTGCGCTCGGCCGAGGAGGAACGGGCGACTCGCCGTACCCGCTTGGTGTGAGCGCCAGGTCCTTGGTGGAGAATCGCGCGAGTCGGCGTTCTCCGCCCTGCGCGGGACGCAAGAACGGCGGTCGACCACGGGGCCGGCGTCGGAGAGGGAGGCCGAGAGATGTCGTGGTCACTCGCAGCGATCGCGGGTCTTGTGCTCGCGTTCGCGTCCATCAAGCGCAGGGTGTCGGGGACTCCCCTCACCGCTCCGATCTTCTTCACCGCCGGTGGCCTGGCGCTGGGCCTCGTTGCGGCCAGGGAGATCGACGTCACCGCTTCGAGCGAGACCGTCCGGATCCTCGCCGAGGTCACTCTCGGACTGGTGCTGTTCTCCGACGCCTCACGCGTCGACGTCTCGCTTCTCAGGCGCGAGATCGCGGTGCCTGCCCGCCTGCTGGCCCTCGGTCTGCCGATGACGATCGGGTTGGGATTCGTCATCGCCCTCTTGGTGTTCGGTGACTTCCTGTGGACCGAGGCGCTGCTGCTGGCCATCATCCTGGCACCGACCGATGCGGCTCTGGGACAGGCAGTCGTCTCCTTGCCGAGCCTGCCGACGCGCGTGAGGCAAGGTCTCAACGTCGAGAGCGGGCTCAACGACGGCATCTGTGTCCCGTTGCTGTTGATCGTCCTCGGGGTCGCCGGGGCAGAGACCGGCGTCGTCGGTGGCGGCGCGGTCGCTCAGCTGGTCGCTGAACAAATCGGCTACGGCATCGTGGCCGGCCTGCTCGCCGGGACCGTTGGGGCGGTGATCATCCTCAGATGCGGCCTGACCGGATCGACCGAGTCGATGTGGTCGAACATCGTCCCGGTGGCGGCGGCGGCGCTCGCCTACTCGCTGGCCGTCCCGCTCGGCGGCTCGGGGTTCATCGCCGCCTTCATCGGCGGTCTCACCTTCGGAACCCGCCTTCGGCGGGCCGGTGAGTCGCGGTCCCCGATGATCGAGGAGCTCGGCGACCTGTTCAGCGGGATCACCTTCGTGGTCTTCGGTGCCATTCTGCTCGCTACCGCGCTGGGCGAGATCTCCTGGCGCGCAGTTGTGTACGCCCTGCTGAGCCTCACCGTGGTGCGGATGGTTCCCGTCGCCCTGGCGCTGCTCGGGACGCACGCCCGGCGCCAGACCGTGGGTTTCATCGGCTGGTTCGGCCCGCGCGGACTCGCGTCCATCGTCTTCGTGATCCTGATCGTCGAGGAGCCGGGCAAGCTGCCCCATGAGGACCTGCTGTTGACCACCGCCGTCATCGCGGTGGGTCTGTCCGTGCTGGCGCACGGCCTGACCGCTTCCCCGCTGGCGAACCGCTACGCGGCATGGTTCAAGGGCCATCCACGGCCGGAGACGTTGCGCCTGGAGAATCTCTGACGAATCGGGTCAGCGCGAGCGGCTCCCGACGCGTTCGCCCCGGCGTCGCAGGCCTCGGTTCCCGGCTACCCGGCACGGGTGGCGCACGTCAGCCACCCCCGCGGCAGGATGGAGTCAATCTGAGGAGAGGTGGGCAGCCATGTCACGAGCTCGGCGGCAGGAACGGCGCGAGGAACGGCGCGGAAACGACCGTGTTCACTACCAGATGCGTCAACGGCTGGTGTCGATCGGCGACGACTTCTGGATCGAGAACGACAAAGGTGAACGCGTCTTCAAGGTCGACGGCAAGGCTCTCCGACTCCGCAAGACCCTGGTGTTCGAGGACGCCTATGGCCACGAGCTCGCCAAGATCCAAGAGAAGATGATGCACATCAAGGACGCGATGGAGATCGAGGACAGTCACGGCAAACGGGTCGCCATGGTGAAGAAGGCCCTGATCAGTCCACTGAGGGACCGATGGAAGGTCGACATGGCCGACGGCCCCGACCTGGAGATCAAGGGCAACATCGTCGACCACGAGTACTCGTTCCACCGGGACGGAGACGACGTGGCCACCGTCTCGAAGAAGTGGTTCCGGGTGGCGGACTCGTACGGCGTGGAGATCGAGGAGGGTCAGGATCCGGTGGTCATCCTCGCCGCCACGGTCGCGATCGACATGATGACCCACGAAGCACGCTGACGGCAGCGCTCAGGCGGGGACCGGCTCTGGCACCTCGCGTCCAGGAGCCGGGAGGACGTTCGTGGCCACGAAGGCCACGGCAACCGCCACGATGACCTCCGGCGTGACGGACAGCCCGTCAGCCCCGAGGAGCAAGGTGGCAAGCAGGGCCGAGGTCAACGGTAGTCGCAGCATTGCGGAGCACATGGCCCCGATGCCCATCCCGATCGCGGGCGCCAAACTCATGCCCGGCAGGCCACTCATGGCGATGCCGAGGGCAGCGCCCAAGAACATCGACGGAAACACCGGCCCGCCGCGGAACGCGCTGAGCGACAGCGCGTAGGCGACGCCCTTGCATAGCACGAGAAGGATGAGGACGCCGGCTGAGTAGTCGGCAGCGTTGGCGACCAGGCTCGGCAGGGCATCCTGGCCCGAGAAGAGCACGTCGCTGGCGCTGTTCCCGGAGACGAGCTGGTACAGCATCGCGATCACGCCGATCAACCCGCCCAGCACCGTGGTGACGACCACCCGGTTCCGGTGAACACGGGGCCGAAGTGACAGGGCGGCCCAGCGGATGACCCAGCCGAGCAGCGCGCCGGCCATACCGATCACCAGCGCCCAGGCCAGCGTTCCCACCGAGGGTGGGACCGCAGGCGGCACCGAGGTCAGCGCCAGCGAGAAGGTGCCGAGCCCGGTCCAGCTGTTGAGACCGACGAAGACCATGGCGCCGATGCCGGAGGCGAGCAAGCCGGGCAGGGCCACCAGGCTGAGCGTCGCACCCCCGATGCCGGCAATCTCCATGATCAAGAAGGCGCCGAGGATGGGCGAGCCCAGCAGGGTGCTGATGGCTGCGAAGCTTCCGGCCGACGCCATCACCGTCAGTGCCATCGGCGGCGCGTCCTTCTTCACCAGGTGCACTGTCAGCGCCGCCAAGCCACCACCGATGGCAATCAGTGGCGCTTCTGGGCCAAGGACGGCACCGAGGCTGAGCGTGCTCAGGGCGGCGAGCACGACCCCGGCCAGTTCTCGTCCCTTGGGTGCTCCCCCGCCGGCCGGGAAACCCAGGGCTGGTGAATGGCCCGCATTGCCCGGAAGGAAGCGGATGGTCAACGCGGTCAGCAACCCCGAGAGAGCCAGCCAGGGCACCGGCCACCACGCAGGGACGCCGCCGTCGATGACTTGGTTCGGCAACGTGGTGAACACATAGTCCTGGATCTTGGCGACCAGGCCAAGAAAGCCGTACGCGACGACCGAGACGGGGATCCCCAGGACTGAGGCGAGCACCAGGATCCCGAGGTATTGGCGGGACCGAATGACCGCGATCGGGTCGAGGGCCGGGACCGCTTCGGGCGCCTCTGAGCGTCGACCTCCCTCAGGCGATGGAGGCGTCCGCGGCGTCTCCGCTGAGGCGTCCGAGTCAGTCATGGGTGTCCTTCCACGCACGATCCGACGTCCGGCCGATGAGCCGGATGGGTGATCTGGTCGGCTCCGAGCATGCCAGAACCTCGGCGGTCTCTGCGGCGCGGGAGGGAGGAAGCTGATCGTGACGCCCTGATGGCCGACCGGACCGCCTGGTCCATGACGATCTGGTGAAGCGTGACGTCAGCGCTCTGCAGCCGAACCCGGAGCACGGACTCCTCGCCCTTCCGATGCCGATGTGCGTGCAACGCGAAGCCGCAGTAGGGCAAAGTATGCCCCGCAAGGAAGAGGTACGGATCGACACGTCGAACAAGGGCGGGCTCCGTCATGCAGTGAGCCTGCCCGTCCCCATCACCGCTGAGAGGTAGTGGAATGTCCAATCAGGCTGTTCTGATCAACGGGTTCGGCGTGCTCTTCGTGATACTGAACGCGTTCGGCTTAGGCCTCAGGCTGCCCGTCGGCAAGTTCCTGGGCCAGGCCGTTGCTCACCGGAAGATCGCGGTGTGGGCGCTGGTGATCAATTTCGTCCTCATCCCGATCATCTTCATCGGCTATCTGCTGACGGTAGCCTCGTCCATTCCAGGGGAGATCAAGGTCGGGTTCTGCGTCGCAGCCCTGAGTGCAGGCATGCCGTTCGCTCCCATCCTCGCCAAGCTGGCCAAAGCGGACGCCGGCGTCGCCACCACGCTGGTGGTGGTCTTGACTGTCGCAACCGTGATCGCCCTTCCGCTCGGGTTGCCCTTCGCCATCGATGCGGTTGACGCGAAGCTCGCGACCTCTGTCTGGGATATTGCGTGGCCACTGCTGCTGTTTCTGCTCCTGCCGCTCGTTCTCGGGTCCGCCTTCAGGGTCTGGTGGCCGGACCTGACGCCGGACCTGGCACAGTGGGTCGTCCGAGTTGCCATCTTGTGCCTGCTCTTCAATGTCAACTTCACGTTGGTTGCGTATTGGAGTCTGTTCGTTCAGACCTGGGGGACCGCCAGCTACATCGCGGCCCTCGCTGGCCCGTTCATCGGCTTGGGGTGTGGCTACCTGCTCGTTTCTGGCCTACGAGTCAAAGAGGTGGGAATCAGGCATGCGGCCGAGGTGACCACGGCGGTACGCAACATCGCTCCGATGCTCCTGATGATGATCTTTCCCTTCGGGGCCGACCCGCTCGTCACTGTGTCGATCACCATCCTGAACACCGTAGGCGTCACCTTCGTCCTGCTGTTCGTTCTCATGTGGAGGCGCAGTGCACCCTCTGGCATCGGCACGATGGCCGACCAGCAGGACCAACCTGCGACGTGAAGCACGATCTGGCCGCGATTCGGGCGGTTCCCCGGGCCCATAGCCAGCGTTGCGCCGCACGGCGGGCGTAGCGAGCGAACCGACCCGACACGACCCGCTCGCTCACGCTCAACTCCCTCTCATCAAGGGAGTGTCACCAATCAACTGAAGTAGCTGTCACCATCACCCGAAGATGTGTAACGCCTCAGCCGAAGGCCGAACGTCACCCATCAGGCGAAGTACTGCAGGGCCTCGGTGGGGCGGGCGGGACTCGAACCCGCGCCCTAAGGATTATGAGTCCTCTGCTCTAACCGACTGAGCTACCGCCCCGCGGGGAGCCTACCGGCGCGCGGTCACGCCACGGGGGGTGGCTCGGCCAGGGTGGCGAGCCACGCAGGCAGGGCCGCGGCCCAGGCGACGAGCTCGGCGTCATCCATGTGGGCGGCCACCCGAACCCACGACTCGACGCGAGCCAACCGACCCAGCTGGAGCCCTGAGCCGAGGGCCCGTCGCAGCTCCCGAGCAGGGACCAGATCGGTCCACACCTCGAGGTAGGCGTCGGCGACCCGACGCAGTCTCGGATCCCCGGCGCCGGCCCGGAGCGCGTCCGACAAGGCGTTGAGCGGGATCAGCAGCACCCCCAGCGGGTCGGCCAGCACCGCGTCGGCGAAGTCGAAGAACCGCAGGTCCTCCCGACCGAAGACATTGTTCTCGTGCAGGTCGTTGTGCTGCAGGGTGAGAGGCAGCCCGAGCGCGGCGACGTCCTCGGCCCAGCCGGCAACGGCAGGCAGATGCGCACGCAGCCTGGTAGCGACGCTCCCGGGGAGGTGTCGGGGATCCCCGGTCGGCAGAGATGCCAGCTGCTCGACGCGCGCCGCCACGTATGCCGATGCCTGCTCGGGTGGCATCGCGGCGAGCCCGACCTCGGCCAGCTCGTCGACGTACGCCGCGACCTCTCGCTGCAGGTGCGCGGCAGCGGCTGCAACATCGCACCAGCGGTCGAGGTCGTCGCTCACGGTCTCGCGCAGCACCGGACCCTGGTCGGGCGTCAGCAGCAGTCCGCGGGCCTCATCGACGGCGGTGACGGGGACGACACGGTCGGGTACCCAGCGGGCGAGCCGGGCCAGCGCGGCCGCCTCGAACGCCTGCGACGGGCAGTTCTGCTTGGCGTAGAAGACGCCACGGTGTGTCTCTACCCGCCACACCGTCGCCCACGCCCGCAGCTTCACCTGCCCCATCGCCAGGACGCGCCCCACCTCGAGCTCGACCCAGGTGTTCAGCTCGGACCTGAACTCGGGCCCCGCCCAGTGCGCGCTGGTCGAGGGTCCGTCAGGTGGGAGGTGGTCGAACCAGATCACGGCGAAGTGGGTGTCTCCGCAGAAGCGCGGGGACCGGCGTGGTTCCCAGGGCCACGGACACTCATCCGCCCACCCAACCCCGGTCACCCCCTGTCGGGCAACCGGATTCCTTGACATGCTCCCCTCATGGAACCCGAGCCCTTGCAGCCCCTGCCCGAAGACTGGTCCCGCGCCCTGTGCGTGGTGGCCCACCCCGACGACCTTGAGTTCGGCTCCGCCGCCGCGATCGCGCGCTGGACCGGCCAAGGCAAACAGATCGTCTACTGCATGGTGACCTCCGGCGAGGCCGGCATCGACGGAATGCATCCCGACGAGGCGCGCCCGCTTCGGGAGGCCGAGCAGGTCGAGTCCGGCCGGGTGGTCGGCGTCGACGTGGTCGAGTTCCTGGGCTTCCAGGACGGCATCGTCGAGTACGGCGTCCCGCTGCGGGCAGCGATCGCCGAGGTGGTGCGCAAACACCGCCCCGAGATCGTCATCACCGGCAACTTCCGCGACACCTTCGGCGGCCGCAACCTCAACCAGGCCGACCACATCGCGGTCGGCAAGGCCGTGCTGGACGCCGTCCGCGACGCCGGCAACCGCTGGGTCTTCAACGACCAGCTCGGCGACGACCTCGAGACCTGGGGCGGCGTGACGGCCGTGTGGGCCGCCAACTCACCCGGCGCCGAGCACGGCGTCGACACCACGGACTCGTTCGACGCCGGGGTGGCCTCCCTCGAGGCGCACGCGGCGTACATCGAAGGGCTGGGCTGGGAGGACTGGGACCCACGTGAGTTCCTCGAGGGCATCGCCCGGGGCACGGGTCAGCGTCTCGGAGTCGCGCTGGGCGCCGCCTTCGAGGTCTTCCCGATGGGCTGGGGCGACTAGGCCGGGCTCCTCCACGGGGCTGCCCGGGACTTCAGACGTCCCGGTCGCCCGCACCACCGCACCGGATGACCTCCGCGGGACGCCCCGCTGGACCCCGACATACGAGTGCCGCGATCTCGGGTCAGGTGATGACCCGGAATCGCGGCACTGTGGTGTCTCTGGCTCCCCCGGTTGGACTCGAACCAACAACCCTCCGGTTAACAGCCGAATGCTCTGCCAGTTGAGCTACAGGGGATCGCATCGAAGCCCGCACAGATTAGCAAGGACCCCGGGCCCGTGCGAATCGAAAGGCTCAGTCGAGCCCGACGTCCTGCCGGGCCAGGACCAGCGCCTGCTCGGCAAGGCGCTGCACGACGGGATCGTCGGGGTCGACGCCTTCGTCGAACTCGAAGACCCAGCTGATCGGACGGTCTCCGCGAGGTGCCCGCCGGGCGATGACCCGGAGGCCGCGGTTCCCGGAGACCGCCACATGGCGCTGGAGGACGACGCTGGCGGACACCCGCTCCCGGACCAGCTCGAGCAGGCGGCGCGGTTCCCCCACCTCGAAGGCGTACGACGGTCGCGGCGCGCCCCAGGTGCCGACGAGGGAGACCCGCATGGTCGCGGTGTCGCGGTCCCAGCCGGCGGCCTCGACCTCCTCCCAGGGGATCCGGTCAGCACCATCGGCGCCGGGAAGGTACAGCGCGTCGCGGGTGCCCGCGATCACGCCTCCGTCACCGAGCCCGGTCCAGGCGAGCACCCGCTCCCCGGGACCGACCGACACCTCGGGGGCGCGTGCGCGTCGCCTCACTGCTCACCCACCGCCTGCTCACGCAGGGTGCGCCGGTGCTGCTCCAGGGCGACCAGCTCCCCGAACATCCGGTTGTACTCAGTCGCATGCTCCACCGGGTTGGTGCGCTGAAGCTTGGACTTCAGCTCGGCGATCCGGCGCAGGACCGTCAACTCCTGGAGGCGGTAGACGTGCGCCGCGACGTAGGCCGCGTCGGGCTCCTTGGTCCTCAGCAGCGGCTCGACCCCGAGTGCGCTGATCGCTGAGGATGCGGCGGGGTCACCCGCCGCGTCGCGGAGCCGGGCACCCCAGGCGGCGTCGGTGGCTCCTGCCTGCGGGCCTCCGGCAGCGGCCACCACGGCCCAGACGGCGCGGTAGGTGGGATGGGTGAAGTCGTTGGGCCCGACATCGACCATGGTGCGGCCGACAGCGGCGGGCTGCTGCACCACGAGCTTGAGCGTCTCGCGCTCGATCGAGAAGCGAGGGTCGCGCAGGTCGGGCAGCTGCCGGGCCGCGCGCTGGGCCTCGGTCGGCTCGGGCGTCTCGGTGGGGCGCTGCCCACGCGGTGCCTCGGGGCGCCGGTTGGCGGCACGGCGTACCTCGGAGCGGGCTTCGTCGATGTCGACCCCGAGCATCCCGGCCAGCTCACGGGTGAAGGCATCGACCTTGGACTTGTCGCGGATCGACGTCACCAGTCGCGCGGCCTCGCGCAGAGCGTCGACGCGCCCGTCGGCTCGGTCGAGGTCGTACTTCCCGACCACGTTGCCGAGCACGAACCGGTAGAGCGGCACCCGGCGGGCCACGAGCTCGCGGACCGCGGCGTCGCCCTGCTGGATGCGCAGATCACAGGGGTCGAGACCGGACGGCTCGACGGCGACGTAGGTCTGGGAGACGAAGTTCTGGTCCCCGGCGAAGGCTCGCAGCGCCGCCTTCTGTCCGGCGGCGTCGCCGTCGAAGGTGAAGATGACCTCGCCGCGGAACTCCTCGTGGTCGTGCAGGAAGCGCCGCAGGACCCGGGCGTGGTCGTCGCCGAAGGCGGTCCCGCAGGTGGCCACAGCAGTGCCGACGCCGGAGAGGTGACAGGCCATCACATCGGTGTAGCCCTCGACGACCACCGCCTGCGAGGACCGCGCGATCTCCCGGCGAGCCAGGTCGAGCCCGTAGAGAACCTGGCTCTTCTTGTAGAGCGACGTCTCGGGGGTGTTGAGGTACTTCGCCTCGATCTTGTCGTCGTCGAAGATCCGGCGCGCCCCGAAGCCGATCGTGTCTCCGGACGCGTCGCGGATCGGCCACAGCAGACGCCCTCGGAAGCGGTCGTACGCCGAGCGCCCCTGCGCCACCAGACCCGCGGCGATCGTCTCCTCGTCGCGGAACCCCTTGGCCCGCAGGTGCGCGGTCAGGGCCTCGCCCTCCCGGGGCGCGAAGCCGATGCCGAAGCGCGCGGCGGCCTCCTGGTCGAAGCCGCGCTCGGACAGGAACTGGCGGGCGACCAGCGCCGCGGGCGTGGCGAGCTGCTCGGCGTAGTACTCCTGAGCGAGCCGGTTCGCGTCGATCAGCCGTGCCCGCTGGGGACCCTTGGGCCGGTCGACGCGGACGTCGCCCTCCTCGCGGCGGAGCTGGACGCCGTACTTCTCCGAGAGCCGCTCGACGGTCTCGACGAACGACAACCCGTCGATCTTCATCAGGAAGGTGAAGACGTCACCCCCCTCACCGCAGCCGAAGCAGTGCCAGAACTGGCGCGCCGGGGTGACGTGGAAGGAGGGCGACTTCTCGTCGTGGAAAGGGCACAGGCCCTTGAACGAGCCGCCGCCCCCGGGCCGGAGCGTGACGTAGGAGGAGACCACGTCGTCGATGCGCGCCTTCTCGCGCACCTCCGCGATGTCCTCCTCACGAATCCGCCCGGCCACGTCGCGGAGTCTACGACCGCCGGCACCAGCCCTGTCGGGTTGGCCCTGCCGCCCTGTTGAGGAGCCTGGGTCAGTAGGCGCCGGTGATCTGGTTGGCCAGCGGTTCACCGGCAGCGAACCGCACCAGCTGCTCTCGCACCAGTCGGTAGGCGCGGGGCCACAGGGCGCTGGTGGAGCCGCCGACGTGCGGCGTGACCAGCAGTCCCGGCGCGTCCCACAGGGGATGGTCGCCGGGCAGCGGCTCCGGGTCGACCACATCAACCGCCGCGGCGATCCGCCGTTCCCGCAGCGCCGCCAGCAGCGCATCGGTGTCGACCACGCCGCCGCGAGCGACGTTGACGAGAAGGGCGCCCAGCTTCATCAGCCCGATCAGCCTCTCCCCCATGAGTCCTCGGGTCTCGTCGGTGAGCGGGGTGACCAGCACGACCACGTCGGCCTCGGGCAGCAGGTCCGGAAGCTCGGCGACCGCGTGGACCCCGACGCGGGCGGTGCGGGCCACACGCGTCACCTCGACCTCGAACGGCAGCAGCCTCGACTCCAACGCCGAGCCGATCGCGCCGTACCCGACGATGAGCACCCGCTTGTCGGCCAGCGCCGGCCGATGGCTGAAGACCCACTCGTGCCGCTCCTGCGCGCGGACATCGCCCGGTACGTCGCGCAACGACGCCAGCATCAGCGTCATCGCGAGCTCCGCGGTCGAGGTGTCGTGGATCCCTCGCCCGCTGCACAAGGTGACCCCGTCGGGCAGGAACGCCCGCACGTGGTCGACCCCGGCCGTCAGTGTCTGCACCACCCGCAGCCGCGGCATCCGCGAGAGGACGGCGAAGTCCACCGACCACTCGTAGGCGGGCACGAAGAACTCGACGTCGTCGGCCGCGGCCGGTAGGTCGCCGAGGCTCGGCACCACGTGTTCGCACCGCACTCCCGCCGGCAGCTCTCCGAGCAGCGCGGGGTCGAAGGGCAGCCACGCCAGCGCGTCCGTCATCCGCACAGCTCCCGGTGTCTGGACTCGGCGCTCGCATCGGTGAGCGAGGCCACCTGGTCGATCACGACCCGACGCCGCGCGGCGTCGTCCTCGGCCTGCGCCCAGTCGTCCGCGAACGGCCGGTCCAGGCCGTCGGGTGCCCGCTCCGCCAAGGTGACCACCAGCTCGGCCATCAGCTCCCGCTGCCGGTCCATCGTCGCGACCCGGTCATCGGCGCGCATCACGTAGTGCGCGGCGATGCCTTTCAGCACCGCAATCTCCAGCCGGGTGCGCTCGGGGACGACGAGCTCGCCGCGGTAGCGCACCCAGGGCCCCTCGCCCCGGGAGAAGGTGGCCGACTGGACCTCCCCACAGAAGCGCCCGATGAGGTCCGAGGTGAGGTTCTTCAGCGCGGCGAGCTGGCGTCGCGACCCGTCATAGGCCGTCTGCGGCCACGCCCCGATCGCCGCCAGGTCCGCGAGCACCGAGTCGAGCACGTCGTCGGCGGCGTCCGGGAGATACCAGTCGCGCACCGTCTCCCACACCGCTGCCCGGTCCAGGCGCGTCAGGTCGATGCGCTCGGCGACGACCCCGTCCTCCACGTCGTGCACCGAGTAGGCCACGTCGTCGGCGAGGTCCATCACCTGCGCCTCCAGGCACCGTGGCGGCCCAGCAACGCCGGCACGCAGCCAGCGGAAGACCGGGAGGTCGTCGTCGTAGACCCCGAACTTCACGACCAGGCGGGGGGAGCCGTCGGCGTGCACCCCGACAGGTGGCTGGGCGTCGGCCAGCGGCCAGGGGTACTTCGTGCAGGCGTCGAGCGTGGCCCGGGTCAGGTTGAGCCCCACCGACAGGCCCTCGGCGTCGAACGTCTTGGCCTCCAGCCGGGTAAGCAGCCTCAGCGTCTGCGCGTTGCCCTCGAAGCCCCCGCAGTCCTGGGCGAACTCGGCCAGCACCCGCTCGCCGTTGTGGCCGAAGGGCGGGTGTCCGAGGTCGTGGGCCAGGGCCGCCGTCTCGGTGATGTCGGGGTGGCAACCCAGTGCCCGGGCCAGATCCCGGGCCACCTGGGCGACCTCGAGGCTGTGGGTGAGCCGGTTGCGCACGAAGTCGTCGGTCTGCGGGCCCACCACCTGGGTCTTCGCCGCCAGCCGTCGCGAGGACGCCGCGTGCACCACGCGCGCCCGGTCGCGCTCGAACGGGGTTCGCTCGGGCGCGTCGACCCGTTTCGGGGGCTCGGCGACGAGCCGCTCGCGGGCGGTGTCGTCGTACAGCTCGAGGTCGGGCACGTGGGAAAGCACCATCGGCGCGACCCTACTGCCCCGGGGTCGGGAACCTCGCCGCGAGGGCGCCGGATCAGTACGTCGAGACGTGCACGTGGTCGTAGTGGTTCGCGGTGGCCGAGCCGCGGCTCGACATCGCTCGCCAGCCCTCGCCCGCGCGGACCGGCGTCCAGATGTGCTGACGCCAGAGGATGTCGTAGAGATGGAACTCAGCGGCGTGGGAGCGGAGGTACTCCGCGATGGCGGTGCCGAGCGCGACGTCGCTGGTCATGATGTCGAGCGCCCGACCGGAGGCGTGCTCGCCACGGTTGGCCCAGCCGCCGTACGTCGTGATCTGCGGGAACGCGTGGCACACGGCCCGGTAGACCTGCACCGCGTTGGCAGTCAGCCCGTTCTCGACGCTGGTGTTGGGACAGGGAGCGCCAGAGACCCCGGCGTCGACACCCGTGACGACCGGTTTGTCCTCGGAGAAGTAGCCCGCGGTGACCCAGCGCGATTCGCCCTGGTAGACCACTTCGGCGCGCCCTTGGTCGCGGCGGCCGGTCACCAGCACGTGATGCCCGGAAGGGAGCTCCCCGACGACCTTGGCGTCCTCGGCGGCGCTCAGCCAAACGTTGAGCTCCGTGGTCGTCCAGAGCTTGACCTGCTCCCGCTTGGCGACCTTGACGACGTGCCGGGTCTCGATCTGCTGCGCCAGCTTCTCCCGCTTGTCGACCGACTTCTGAGCCTCGTTGACCAGCTGCTTGCCCTCGCGCCGCGAGTCCGAGCGCGACACGATGGGGGCCCGCTCGGGCACCGTCACACTGGCGCGGAACACCTGTTCGGGCACGGCCACCGGTCCCGGTGCCGCGCCCATGATCCCCACAGAGACCGCCGATGCGGTCGCCACTGCGGCGATGGGGGCCGCCACGAGGACGGGGCGGGGAAACCGGAGGGCGCGGGTCTCCCGCTTGTGGCGAGGCTCTGCCACAGCGCTGGATCCTTTGCTGTTGCTGACGGGGGGGTACGCGCCGCTTCATGTGATAACGAAACGGACACGACGCTCGAGTCAAGCACAGGTGTCTGGACCGGGGCCAATCGCCGTCCACGGACAGGGACAGTGATTTGAGTCACTCGACGGTCCTCGACCACCGCCCTGAGGCACCCGGGGGAGCCGGCCGAGCACCCGGGTCGCCGGGGCCGCCCACCTCAGCGGGAGGGGCGGCGGGCGACCAGGACGTCTCGGGTGATGGCCCGGTCGACGCGGTGCCGGAGCTGGAGGTAGGCCGGTGCGGCCAGCGGCTCGAGTCCTGCGCTCTCGAGCAGCGCCGCGAGGTCATCACGACGGGCGACGCGGGTGTTCCAGGACAGGCCGAGAGCGCCTCCGGGCCGCAGCAGGCGCACCCAGCCAGGCACCGCCTCAGTCAGCAGGTCCAGCGGGCTCCGGGCCAGGACCCCCTCGCGGCCGTGGCTGCCGTGCTGCACGCCGTACGGCGCATCGGTCACGATCGCATCGAACGACCCACCCTTGAGGAAGCTCCCGGCCTCGGTGGTGTCGGCATTCACGACCGTCACCGTCTGCACGTCACCGGCCTTGAACTCCTCTTTGGACGGCGCGAACGACGCTTCGAGCCTGCGAGCCACCCGTCGATGCTCGCGGCGCACCGGGTGCACCTCGACACTGTGCTTGAGCCGCTTGTCCTTCAGCCAGCGACCCAGGAAGGCCGCGTAGGCGTCGAAGTCCTTCCCGTCGAGGTCGAGACCGGTGGCGTCGTAGCCATACATCGCGGCCTGGTTGAGCGTGGTGCCCCGACCGCACAGCGGGTCGAGGACCCTGAGCCTGCCGAGCATCGCCTCGGGCTCGGCGGTGGAGAGCACCGTGATGTTGAGCATCAGCCGGGTGAAGGTCTCGTTGGTCTTGCCGACGTACTTCAGGACGGTCAACAGGTCGTCGTCGTAGCGATCGAGCGGCGTGAGGGTCACCGGACGGAGCAGCTCGCCCTCGACGACGAACAGGGCGAAGGCCGTCGACAGGTTCGAGAGGTACGACATCGCCGTGGCGTCGAGTGACGGGGCCTCGAAGCTCACATAGGGGACGCCCCCAAGCGTCTCGGCCCGAACGTCCTCGATCCGGCCACCCAGGACGCGGTCGCTGAAGATCGCGAGCTCCGCCTGGGTGAGTGCGACGGAGGCGTCGGCGTAGACCCGGTTCGCGGACGGCTGGATCAGCAGGGCGTAGCGCGCCACCCTCAGCCTCCGGTCGTCTCGGTCGTGTCCTCGCGCAGGTGGCTCCCCCGACCGTCGGTGTCGTCGAGCCAGCCCTCCGGCAGCACCACCTTGACCCGCGGCGAACCCTGGCGGCCACGCGCGGACCCCAGCTCGGCCACCGGGAACGGCTCGGCCGGGTCCAGCTCGGCGAGCATCGCGTCGAGGGCCGCGAGCGAGTCGACCAGGGCCAGCGAGTGGCGCAGCTCGCCCCCGGCGCGGAAGCCCTTGAGGTACCACGAGACGTGCTTGCGGAACTCCTTGCAGCCGCGTTCCTCTCCCATGTGGGCGCTCAACAGCTCGGCGTGGCGGCGCATCATCACCGTCACCTCGCCCAGCGTGGGCAGGGTCGGGCCCGGGGACGGTTGCTGCCCCGGAGCCTCGCCCGGCGGGGGCGCCGCGAACGCGGCAGCCAGGTCGCGGAAGAGCCACGGTCGCCCGAGGCACCCGCGGCCGACGACCACGCCCGCGGCACCGGTCTGCTCGACCATGCGCACCGCGTCGGCTGCCTCCCAGATGTCGCCGTTGCCGAGCACCGGAATGTCCACGTGCTCGACCAGCCGCGCGATGGCGTCCCAGTCGGCCTCACCCGAGTAGGCCTGTCGCACCGTGCGGCCGTGCAAGGCGATCGCGGCGCACCCCGTCTCTTGGGCGATCCGGCCGGCATCGAGGTAGGTGAGGTGGTCGTCATCGAGGCCCTTGCGGGTCTTCATCGTCACCGGCACGTCGTGCGGCGTCGCGGCGGCGACGGCCGACTCGAGGATCTCCGCGAGCAGGCCCCGTTTCCACGGGAGTGCTCCCCCGCCGCCCTTGCGGGTGACCTTGGGCACCGGGCAGCCGAAGTTCAGATCGATGTGGTCGACGCCGTACTCCGTGCACAGGATCTCCGCGGCCTTGCCGACGTAGACCGGGTCGGTGCCGTACAGCTGCACCGACCGGGTGGTCTCGAGCTCGTCGAAGACCAGCATCGAGAGCGTCATCGCGTCCCGCTCGACCAGTCCGCGCGAGGTGATCATCTCGCACACGTAGAGGCCGGCGCCCTGCTCGGCGCACAGTCGACGGAACGCCGCGTTGGTGATGCCCGCCATCGGCGCCAGCACCACCGGGGTGGCGACGCTCAGCGATCCCAGCCGCAGGCTGGTCGGCGGTGCAGTGGGCGGGGCGGGCATGGCCCCATTGTCCGGGTGGGTCGCGACGACGACCAAACTCCCGGGGTGGACGATCAGCCCTTGGCGGCCCTGCCCTTCCAGCTGACGGGGTCGAAGCCAGGCGCGGGCCAGAAGCTGATGCGGTCGACCTTGCCGCCGTCGGGAGCGAGGTAGACCAAGCAGAGCTTCGCCTTGCTGCCGTTCTTGAACTTCTTGGGCAGCGGCGTGCTGGGGCAGGCCTTGAAGTCGCTCTGGAAGGTGGAGGCGGAGACGTAGAGCTCCTTCTTGTCAACCAGGTAGAGCGGGATCGTGGTGCCTCCCGCGTCGCCCTTCCCCACGTTGCCGACCTTGACGTTGACGAAGTACGGGGTGGACTTCTTCGTGGCTGCATCGAGCTTCCACGCCTTGAGCTGCTTCAGCGAGACCTTCTGGACGTCGGTGACCGTCAGGTCGAGGGCGGTGATCTTCTTCGCCGTGACCGCCCACGCGACCGTGGCCTTGGTGCCGATGCGCAGCTGGCTGCCCTGCGGCGTCAGGGTGACGCCCTTGGGCACCTTGAGGTAGTTCGACGGCTCAGCCGAGGGGGCCGAGGAGCCGGAGGGGCCGCTGCCCGCGGCCTCGGGGTCGCTGCTACCGGAGCAGCCCGCCAGGGCCAGTGCGAGCAGGACCATCGCCGCCACGCTCCCGCGGGCACGCCTCGGCCTACTCCATCGGATGCTCATGGGCACAGTGTGCCCAATCAACCCTCAAGATCCGATCAAGCGCTCCGCAAAGTAGGCCGAAATCCGGTCCAAGCCGACACGCTCCTGGGCCATCGAGTCCCGCTCACGCACGGTGACGGCGTGGTCGTCGAGCGTGTCGAAGTCCACCGTCACGCAGTACGGCGTGCCGATCTCGTCCTGGCGCCGGTAGCGGCGGCCGATCGCGCCGGAGTCGTCGAAGTCCACGTTCCAGCTCTTGCGCAGCTCGGCGGCCACGTCGCGAGCCTTGGGCGAGAGGTCGGCGTTGCGCGACAGCGGGAGGACCGCGACCTTGACCGGCGCCAGCCGGTGGTCGAGCCGCAGCACGATCCGCTTGTCGACACCGCCCTTGGTGTTGGGCGCCTCGTCCTCGTCGTAGCCGTCCACCAGGAACGCCATCAGGCTGCGGGTGAGCCCGGCGGCCGGCTCGATGACGTAGGGCAGGTACCGCTCACCGGTGGCCTGGTCGAAGTAGGACAGGTCCTGCCCGGAGAACTCGCTGTGCTGGGCGAGGTCGAAGTCGGTCCGGTTGGCGACGCCCTCGAGCTCCTCGAAGTCACGTCCGGAGAAACCGAAGCGGTACTCGATGTCGGTGGTGCCCTTGGAGTAGTGGCTCAGCTTCTCCTGGGGGTGCTCGTAGTGGCGAAGGTTGTCGGGGTTGATGCCGAGATCGACATACCAGCGGGTGCGCTCCTCGATCCAGTAGCGGTGCCACTCCTCGTCCTCACCAGGCTTGACGAAGAACTCCATCTCCATCTGTTCGAACTCGCGGGTCCGGAAGATGAAGTTGCCCGGCGTGATCTCGTTGCGGAACGACTTGCCGACCTGGGCGATGCCGAACGGCGGCTTCTTGCGGCTTGACGTCACGACGTTCTGGAAGTTCAAGAAGATGCCCTGGGCCGTCTCGGGGCGCAAGTAGTGCAGGCCGGACTCGTCCTCGATGACTCCGAGATAGGTCTTGAGCATCATGTTGAACGCCCGCGGCTCGGTCCAGGCGCCACGGGTGCCGCAGTGTGGGCAGGCCAGGAGCTCGAGGTCGACCGTGTCGGGGTCGTCGATGCCCTTCCGGGCGGCGTACTCCTCCTGCATGTGGTCGGCCCGGAACCGCCGGTGGCAGGCCTGACACTCGGTCAGCGGGTCGGAGAACGTCCCGATGTGGCCGCTGGCCTCCCAGGTCCGCGTGGGCAGGATGACGCTGGAGTCGAGACCGACCACGTCCTCACGCGCCGTGACCATAGAGCGCCACCACTGGCGCTTGATGTTCTCCTTGAGCTCCACGCCGAGCGGGCCGTAGTCCCAGGCCGAGCGCGTGCCGCCGTAGATCTCGCCACAGGGGTAGACGAATCCCCGGCGCTTGCACAAGGAGACGACGGCATCGAGGGCGGACGGGGGCTTCTTGGCCACGGGTGGTTCTCCGATCGTTCGTTGAGAGGGCGGAGGCCCCTCCCCTGTGGTTGAGGAGGGCGTGCGGCGCCCATCTCGACACCACGGGCTGGCTGCCCGCGGAAGCGCTCAGCCTAACGAGCGGGTCGAGGCTCGCTCGGCGGCCCCTCAGGATCCCCGCGTCGACTCGATATTGAGGTCGGCTCCGGGGCCGGCGAGCTCGAAGGCGCTCGGCTCGTCGATCGCGCGGCTGAGCAGCGGCACGGCGTTGAGCTTCACGTCGTACGCCGAGAGCGCCCGCCGGTAGGCGCCGACACTCTCCCAACGCGCGACGAGCACCCACAGCGTGGGGTCGTCGAGGCTGCGGCCGAGCGTGGAGTCGACGTACCCCGGGCGATCGGCGAGGGCCGCGCGCGCAGTCTCCGCGTCCCCTCGGAATGCGACAGCGTCCTGCCTCGGGACCCGGAACCTCGTCACGACCAGCACGTCCCCACGGTAGCGACCGCGCGCGCCGCTGCTTCACCACGGTATGCAGGTTCCCCGACGGTTCCCACGGTCTGCACGCACCGGGAACCGGCGGTTCACCTGCATACCGTGATGAACCGTCGGGCGCCCACCCACCTACCCGACCCGAACCGCATTTGACAATGATTATCATTAGCATTGAGAATCATTGTCATGAAGCCGTACGTCGCGCGCCCCGTGGGGCTCGCGGCTGCCCTCGCCCTCGGCGGGGTAGTGCTGGCCGGGTGCGGCCAGGGCTCCCCGGGCGCGGACCCGGGCGACCGCGTCCGCGTGGCGGCCGCCTTCTACCCCCTGGCCTTCGTTGCCGAGCGCGTCGGCGGGGACGCGGTACAGGTGGACAACCTCACCTCGCCCGGGGGCGAGCCGCACGACCTGGAGCTCACGGTCAAGGAGACGGTCACGGTCGCCGAGGCCGACGTGGTGGTGGTCGAGCACGGGTTGCAGCCGGCAGTCGATGACGTCGTCGAGAACATCGCCGAGGGGGCCGTGGTCGACGTCGCCGACGTCGTACGGCTCCACGCGGCCGGCGAGCAGGTCCCCGCCGGCGAGGGTGATCCGCTGTCCGACGAGCCACCCGAGCAGGTCGATCCCCACTTCTGGCTGGACCCTCTCCTGCTTGCCGATGTCGCGGACGCGGTGGCCGGCGAGCTGGCCGTCGTCGACCCGGCGGGCGCGGCCGGCTACGAGCAACGGGTCAGCGACCTGCGCTCCGACCTGGAGGCCATCGACGCGGCGTACGCCACCGGGCTGGCCGGCTGCACCCGCGACATCGTGGTCGTCAGCCACGACGCGTTCCGCTACTGGGAGCGCTACGGCCTGACCTTCGAACCCATCGCGGGCCTCTCTCCCGACGCGGAGCCCTCCCCCGCCGACCTGGCTAGCGTCCAACAACTGGTCGAGCGTGAGGGGATCACCACCGTCTTCTCCGAGACGCTCGCCAGCGCCGCGCTGGCCACCACCCTGGCCCACGACACCGGGGTGGGCACAGCCGTGCTCGACCCGATCGAGGGACTGAGCGACCAGACCGCCGACGAGGACTACCTGAGCCTGATGCGAGCCAACCTGGCCGCCCTGAAGGAGGCGAACGGCTGTTGAACACTCCAGTGATCGAGGTTGCGGGGGCGGGTGTCGCGATCGGCGGTCGCCCCATCCTGCGACACGTCGACCTCACGGTGCAGCACGGTGAGTTCGTCGCACTGATGGGAGCCAACGGCTCCGGCAAGTCCACACTGGTTCGCGCAATGACCGGTCTCCGCCCGGTCTCGGCGGGCTCGGTACGGCTCTTCGGCGTCCCCCTTGATCAGTTCCACGACTGGCACCGCGTCGGCTTCGTCCCGCAGCGCGCCGGGGCGGAGAGCGGGGTGCCGGCCTCGGTCCGCGAGGTCGTCACTTCCGGCCGTCTCACCCATCGCCGTCTGTTCCGGCCGCTGGGGCGCGCGGACCGGGTCGCGATCACCGACGCACTGGAGGTGGTGGGGCTCGCCACCCTGGCCGGGGAAGGAGTCTCGACTCTCTCGGGGGGCCAGCAGCAGCGGGTGCTGATCGCACGGGCGCTCGCAGCCCAGCCCGAGCTCCTGTTCCTGGACGAGCCGACGGCGGGGGTCGACGTCCCCCAGCAGGAAGCCCTGGCGGACACCCTCCGGCTTCTCTCGGACCGCGGGGCCACCATCGTGCTGGTCGCACACGAGCTCGGGCCGATGGGGCCACTCGTGCAGCGCTCCATCGTGATGCGCGACGGCAGGATCGCCTACGACGGCCCGCGGCTCGATGACCACGCCGTGCACCAGCCCCACTTCGGCGACCAACCGCACGTCCACCACCAACCGGCGCCGGCGAGCCACGACCACGCCCCACACGTCGCCTCGCCGTTCGACGACCCCGGACAGGGAGCATCGTGATGGTTGACCTCCTCTCGCTCGACTTCATGCAGCGTGCGCTCCTCGCCGCGCTCTTCACCGGTCTCGCGGCCCCGACGGTGGGGACCTTCCTGGTCCAGCGCCGGATGGCCCTGATGGGCGACGGTCTCGGCCACGTGGCAGTCACCGGCGTGGCGCTCGGCCTCCTCACCGGGACCAGCCCCACCTGGACTGCGGTCGTCGTCGCCATCATCGGTGCCGTCACGATCGAGGTGATCCGCGAGGCCGGCCACACCAACGGCGACGTCGCGCTGGCCCTGCTCTTCTATGGGGGCCTGGCGGGCGGTGTGCTGATCATCGGGATCGCCGGACAGAGCGCGTCTCAGCTCCAGGAGTACCTGTTCGGCTCGATCCTGACGGTCTCCTCCGCCGACGTTCGCGTCACCCTGGGTCTCGCGCTGGTGCTGCTCGTCGTCTCGCTCGGGTTGCTTCCCCAGTTCTTCGCCGTGGCGCACGACCAGGACTTCGCACGGGTGGCCGGCCTCAATGTGCGGTTCTACAACCTGCTGGTCGCGGTGCTCGCCGCTGTTACGGTGACCGTCGCCATGCGCACCGTGGGGCTGCTGCTGGTCTCGGCGTTGATGGTGGTCCCGGTCGCGACGGCACAGCAACTGACCCGCTCGTTCCACTCGACCATCCGTGCGGCCATGGGTCTGGGCGCCGTGGCCGCGGTCGGCGGGCTGCTGATCTCGGCGTGGCTGTCCTTGTCCTTCGACGCCCGGGTGGCGCCGGGCCCATCGATCGTGCTGCTGTCGCTGGCCGGTTTCCTCCTCACCTGGCCCGTCGGCTCGTGGGCGCGACGCCGCCGCCGTCTCCGGGCGCCGTTCCCCGCCGGCTCCCTCGACGACCACACCGTCACCGACCACGACCACGTGCACGGCGAGGACTGCGGGCATCCCGCCATCCCCCACGACGACCACGTGGACTACGTGCACGGGGTCCACCGCCACGCCGCCCACGGGAGCCACTATGACGAACACTGATGCCGGTCGCGGTGGCCGCGGCACCCCCCGCCCGACCCGGCAGCGCCGGGCCGTTGCCGAGGTGCTGACCACCGTCACCGACTTCCGATCCGCCCAGGAGATCCACGACCTGCTGTCCCGGTCGGGCGAGACGGTCGGCCTGGCCACTGTCTACCGGACGCTGCAGCTGCTGGCCGAGCAGGGTGACGTCGACGTGCTGCGAAGCGAGGACGGCGAGGCGACCTACCGGCGCTGCTCGGACACCCACCACCACCATCTCGTCTGTCGCGCCTGCGGCTCGACCGTCGAGGTCGAAGGACCGCCGGTGGAGCGCTGGGCCAGCGGCATCGCCGACGACCACGGGTTCAGCGACGTGTCCCACACCGTGGAGATCTTCGGGACCTGCCCGGCCTGCCGTGGCTGAGGGCACCCTCCCCCGGGCTCAGCCGGGTCCCTGAGTGGGCTCGGCGCCGCCGTACCTCCGGTCGCGACGGGCGTAGGTCTCGATGGCCGCCCAGAGGTGCCGTCGGTCCACCTCGGGCCAGAGGACGTCGGAGAACACCATCTCGGCGTACGCCGACTGCCAGAGCATGAAGTTCGACAGTCGCTGCTCCCCCGACGTACGCCAGACGAGGTCGGCGTCGGACACCTCGGGCACGTAAAGGTGGCGCGCAAAGGTCTTCTCGTTGACCTTCTCGGGGTCGAGCCGCCCCGCCCGCACGTCCCGTGCGATCGACCGCGCAGCGTCCGCGAGCTCGGCCCGGCCGCCGTAGTTGACGCACATCGTCAGCGTCAGTACCTCGTTGCCCGCGGTCATCTCCTCGGCGACCCTCAGCTCGTTGATCACCGACCGCCACAGCCGGGGTGACCGCCCCGCCCAACGGACCTTCACGCCCAGCGCGTTCATCTCGTCGCGCCGACGCCGGATGACGTCACGGTTGAAGCCCATCAGGAACCGGACCTCATCGGGCGAGCGGGACCAGTTCTCGGTGGAGAAGGCATACGCCGAGATCGCCTTCACACCGATCTCGATGGCTCCCTCGACGACGTCGAAGAGCGAGTGCTCGCCCTGCTCGTGGCCCGCCGTCCTCGGGAGCCCGCGCTCCTTGGCCCAGCGCCCGTTGCCGTCCATCACGATCGCGACATGTGCGGGCACCAGGTCGGCCGGGACCCGGGGCGGCCGCGCACCCGAGGGGTGCGGCGAGGGCGGGCGGACGGGTTGGCTCCCGCGACGAGGGCTCACCTCGGCAGCCTAGGGCTCCGGGGCGGACGCCGGTGCGAGCTGGTGGCTCGGCGCCCCCGGCTCCGGCTCGACCCGCAGGGGCACATCAGAGGTCGACCTCGAGTCGGAGGGAGACCAGATCCCCCACATCGAGGCCCTCGGCCCTCCGGATGGCGTCCTTGAGCGGGACGACGTACCGCCCGTCCTTGGGCCAGAGCGAGGTCGCCCACGAGGTGTCTCCGATGCGGACCCCCACGGGGATCATTCCCCAGCCGTAACTCACTCCCGCGGCCGTCGTGTGCAGCTGCGCGCTCTCATCCTCCGGCACCCACACGAAGTGGTACGGCGCCGGGCCCCGCCAGGACCAGATCTCGCCGCTGAACTCCACGATCATCGCCCCAGGATAGGAGGCCCCGGATACTGGTGCGTACGAGCCACCAGGCGACCTGTACGCACCAGTATGCGCTTCCGGGTCAGGTCGGGTCAGGGCTTCTGAGGGAGCGTGGCGACGTAGGCCAGAGCCTCCTCCAGCGCCGCGCGCCACCCGGCGTCGTCCTCGCGATAGGCGTAGGCGACCCACTCCTTCATCGTCCGCTTGCCCATCACGACCGCGGTCGCCGCCCCGCCGGCGACGGCCTCCTCGGCACGCTCCTGGGGCAGCTTGACGATGAGCCGGTCGTCCTTGCCGACGAACGCGAACAGCTTCGCGTCGACCCTCAGTCCGACGCTCTGCAACATGACCCCCTCGTCGACGCCGGGGCGTTCGCGGAGCTCGGCGCCGATCTCGGCGAACAGCGTTGCCCCGGGCGAGGTGGACGCGGGAGGGGTCATCGAAGTCCTTCGGTCGGTCGTAGGGACGAGGGGTCAGCGCTCGACGTACGCCAGCGAGCGGAGGCCCCGCTCCAGGTGCCAGGCGAGGTAGGCCGCCGCCACGCCGCTGGCCTCCTTGAGGTGACGCGGTTCAGCGGCCTCGACCACGGCCCAGTCTCCGGCGAGCAGCGCCCCGAGCACTGCGACGGTCTCGGCGGCGGGCGTGGCGGACCCCGGCAACCGGCAGTCGGCGCACAGGACGCCCCCGGCCGAGGGGTTCAGCCAGCGGTGCGGGCCCGGGTCGCCGCACCGGGTGCAGTGGTCGAAGGAGGGTGCATACCCCGCGACCGCCATCGACCGGAGGAGATAGGAGTCCAGCACCTGCCCCGCAGCCCGCTGGCCGCCGGCGAGGGCGCGCAGGCCGCCCACCAGTAGCAGGAACTGCTGCACCGCGGGCTCCTTGTCCTCGACCGCGAGCCGCTCGGCCGTCTCGAGCATGGCGGTGCCGGCCGTGTAGCGCTCGTAGTTCTGGCCGAGCCCCCCGGAGAACGGGTCCAACGTCTCGGCCTGGGTGATCACGTCGAGCGAGCGGCCTTCAGCGAACATCAGGTCCACGTGGGTGAACGGCTCGAGGCGGGAGCCCCAGCGCGAGGAGGTGCGGCGTACCCCGCGGGCGACCGCGCGCACCCGCCCGTGATGGCGGGTCAGCAAGGTGATGATGCGGTCGGCCTCGCCCAGCTTGTGGGTGCGCAGCACAATCGCCTCGTCGCGGTAGAGAGGCACCCGGCCATTGTGCCCTGCCTAGGCGCCTGTACGCCGCTTCCGGCTCCGCGTGGCGGTCTGCTCCCAGCAGCGAGCGACGAAGTCCGCGGCGATGGCGTCGAGCCGATCCGGAGCCACCCGCCACTCGAAGATCGACCTCGCCCGCACGAAGGTCGCTTGGGGCAGCTCGCCGGCAAGCGTGGCCGCGTCGGCTGCGGGGTGGATCGGGTCCGCCGGATGGCCGATCACCAGGGCCGGAGCCTGGATCTGGCGGCGTTCCCGGGCGGTGGGCGCCATCCGGCCGAAGAAGAGTCCGTGGATCAGAGAGGCCATGGCCGCGGGATGCTGGTCCAGCGTGTCCAGCGCCAGCCCGATCCAGAACGGCACAAGCCGCCGCGGGACCTGGCGCGAGACCACGCGCACGGCGTCGACCGCCAGCGGGAGCTGGCGGGCTGCCAGCATCAGGGGTCCGAAGGCCAGGATCACCGCCTCGAGCGCGTTGTTGAGCACCGGCATCTCCAGCAGGAGCCCCTGCACCCGGTCGGGATGGGTGACGGCCAGCTCGAGCGAGACGTTGGCGCCCAGCGACGTACCACCGACGACGGCGCGCTCGGCGCCCAGGTGGTCGAGCAGCTCGAGCAGCTGCTCGGCGAAGTCGGTCATGCCGTAGACCCGGGGGTCGGCCGGTCGGTCGGACCTCCCGTGGCCGAGCAGGTCCAGGGTGACCACGTGGAAACCCTCGGACGCGAGCGCCCGCGCCAGCGGCTCGTGCATGCGTCGCAGCAGCAGCTGGCCGTGGACCAGGACCACCCAGGCGTCGCCACCGCCGTACTCGGTGTACTCCAGCCGGTCCCGTCCCCCGACGGTGTCGACGAAGTACTGCCCCACGCGTTCGGACACCACCATGCTGGAACTCTAACCGTTGGGCCGGGCTCACCCACCGGTTCCGCCGCAGGACGTCAGACGAAGACGCGCCCCGGGCGACCGGAACCTCTGAGTCCGGGGTGACCGGAGTGAGGACCTCAGCCGGCGCGGTTCACCGCACTGATGACCGCCTTGAGCGACGCCGTGACGATGTTGGCGTCGAGGCCGACCCCCCAGAGGATCTTGTCGCCCACCGCGCACTCGACGTACGCCGCGGCGATCGCGTCACCACCCGCCGACAGGGCGTGCTCGGCGTAGTCGAGCACCCGCACCTCCGCGCGGTCGTCCCAGCGCGGGTCACCGGCGGCCTGCATGTCGACCAGGAGTCCGTTGAGGGCGCTGACGAAGGCCGCGATCGGGCCGTTCCCCATGCCTTCGAGCGTGCGGAGCTCACCGTCGACGTACACGTTGACGGTGAGCGCGTCCTTCTCGCCCGCCGCCGAAGAGGTGTGGACCGAGTTGAGCTTGAGGGGCGTCTCGGGGGTGAGGTACTCGGCGGAGAAGACCTGCCAGATCTCCTCGGGGGTGATCTCGCCACCCTGGGCGTCGGTGCGCTCCTGGACGACGCGGCTGAACTCGATCTGGGCGCGTCGCGGCAGGTCGAGCTTGTGGTCGGTCTTGAGGATGTAGGCTACGCCACCCTTGCCCGACTGGCTGTTCACGCGGATGACCGCCTCGTAGGTGCGGCCCACGTCGTGCGGGTCGATCGGGAGGTACGGCGCTGCCCAGGGCAGCTGCGAGACGGGTACGCCGGCCTCGTCGGCCTGCCGGTCGAGGTCCTCCAGGCCCTTCTTGATCGCGTCCTGGTGGGACCCGGAGAAGGCGGTGTAGACCAGGTCGCCTGCGTACGGGTGGCGCGGATGGACCGGGAGCTGGGTGCAGTACTCCACCGTCCGACGGATCTCGTCGATGCCTCCGTTGCCGGCGAAGTCGATCTGCGGGTCGATGCCCTGGCTGAACAGGTTCAGGCCGAGGGTCACCAGGCACACGTTGCCGGTGCGCTCACCGTGACCGAACAGGCAGCCCTCGACGCGGTCGGCGCCGGCCATCATCGCCAGCTCGGTGGCCGCGACGGCCGTACCCCGGTCGTTGTGCGGGTGCAGGCTGATGGTCGTGAACTCGCGCCGGGTCAGCTGACGCGAGAACCACTCGATCTGGTCCGCGTACACGTTGGGCGTGGCCATCTCGACGGTCGCGGGCAGGTTCAGGATGATCTCGCGACCGTCGTCGGGCTGCCACACGTCGGAGACTGCCTCACACACCTCGACGGAGAACGGCAGCTCGGTGCCGGTGAAGATCTCGGGTGAGTACTCGTAGCCGATCACGGTCTTGCCCAGCCAGGACTCGGAGTGCTTCATCACCAGCTCGGTGCCGCGGACGGCGATGTCCTTGACCTCGTCCTTGCTGGCGTGGAACACCACGCGCCGGAAGAGCGGGGCCAGCGCGTTGTAGAGGTGGATGTTGGCGTGGTGGATGCCGACCAGGCTCTGCACGGTCCGCTCGATCAGGTCCTCGCGCGCCTGGGTGAGCACGGAGATCGTGACGTCCTCGGGCACCCGGTCCTGCTCGACGAGCTGACGGACGAAGTCGAAGTCGGTCTGGCTGGCGCTGGGGAATCCGACCTCGATCTCCTTGTAGCCCATGCGCACGAGCAGGTCGAACATCGTCATCTTGCGGGCCGGCGTCATCGGGTCGATCAACGCCTGGTTGCCGTCGCGCAGGTCGGTGGAGAGCCAGCGCGGAGCACGCGTGACCGGGTTCGACGGCCACCGGCGGTCGGGCAGGTCGATCTGAGGGAAGGGGCGGTAGCGCTCGATGGGCATGCCGCTGGCGCGCTGGGTATTGGTGAACCCGGAGTGTTGCAGTGTCATGAGATTTCCTCGTTGCTGGTGCGGTGCCTGGACAACACCCAACTCCGCAGCGAGGGGGTCCGGCTGAGTCAGACCTCGCTGCGGCAGCGAAGGAGCCCTTCGAGGGAGCTCAGGAGAACGAGGCTGCGCGTCATGATGTCGCGACTCTACCGCATCGGTCACCGCACGCCGTTGGCCGAGCAGCCCGCACCGCGGGAGCACTGACACCCGCCACAGCGGCCCAGGTGGCTAGCCTCGAGGCATGGCTCGGTTGCTCGTCGTCCACCACTCACCAACGGCTGCCGTCCGGCACCTCACCGAGGCGGTCCTGGCAGGTGCGGCCGACGACGTCATCGAGGGCGTCGAGGTCATCGCGCTGCCGGCGCTGGAGACCACCGCAGGCGACGTCGAGGCGGCGGACGCGCTCGTCCTCGGGACCCCGGCCAACTTCGGTTACATGTCCGGAGCGCTCAAGCACTTCTTCGACAGCACCTTCCTCCACCTGGGCGGCGCCTTGGCCGATGACGGCTCCGCGGGAGCCGCCGGTGGCGGCAGGCTGCCGTTCGGCCTCTACGTGCACGGCAGGTACGACACGGAGGGCGCCGTGCGGTCGGTGCTCGCCATCACGGGCGCGCTGCCCTGGAGACGGGCCGCGGTCCCCGTGGAAGTGCTGGGTGAGGTGACCGCCGAGAAGGAGGCGGCGGCCTACGAGCTGGGGGCCACGCTCGCCGCCCTCGTCTCGCGCTGACTCGCTGCCGGCTGAGGCGAACCGCGTGTCTGGGCGACTCGTGCCGGGTAGCATCGCGGCACTGTCGGTCGGTGACCAGAGGGGGTTTCGTGCCGATCAGCGCAACACGCTGGCTACGGCGCGGCGCCCCGCTTCTCGCGTTGCTGCTGGGCCTGCTCACCGCATGCTCGAACAACACGCCGACGACCGGCCCCGTCAGCACGACCGTGGACCCCCCGGCGCGGCCCAAGGTCGGGGCGTGCCGGTTGCTGACCCCCGAAGACGTCGCCGCAGCCAGCAACGACACGGAGCCGGTGCCCTGCAAGAGCAAGCACACCGCCGAGACGTTCCTGGTCACCGAATTCCCCGAGGAGCTCGCGGACGCGGCGTACGACGACCAGGCGCTCGGCAGGAGTGCCTACCGCGCCTGCAGCATGGAATACATGAGCTTCCTGGGCGCCGATGAGAGCCTCGTGATGCGCACCGTCATGAACTGGGCTTGGTTCCGACCCTCCGAGGCCGCCTGGGACGCCGGCGCACGATGGTTCCGGTGCGACGTCGTCGGAGGGGGTGCCGCGGCAACGGCGTACGTCACCCTCCCCAAGACCGCCCGGGGCATCCTGCTGCGCCCCCGGGACAAGTGGCTGGTGTGCGCCAACGGGCCGAGCATCGCCGACTCCGAGAAGGTGCCGTGCTCCGAGCCCCACAACTGGCGCGCCGTCACTACGATCAAGCTCGGCGAACCGAAGGACCCCTACCCCGGCGACCGCGTGGCCGAGGTCCGCACGCGCGACTTCTGCTCCGGCTCGGTAGGTGCCTGGCTCGGCTATCCGGTCAACTACGACTTCGGCTACACCTGGCACCACGAGGCAGAGTGGGAGGCCGGCAACAGACGGTCGGTGTGTTGGGCGCAGACCGAGAAGTGAGGATGCGGTGACGCGACGCAGCCTCTTGTCCTACGCCGCTCGTCCCGACCGCACGACCCGCGCCATCGCGGCGGCCGTCGGCCTCCTCCTGCTCGGCGTCGTGATCGCGGCCGGGCTCGACGCGCTGTACGGCGGGGACGAGCCCCGCCCGGCCGGGACGTCCTCGCCGTCCGCCTCAGAGAGCCCCTCCCCCACCTCGACTCCGAGCCGGGCCGCTCGCCCTCCGCGCCCCCGGGCAGGCGCCTGCTATCCGCTGAGCTACCAGGAGGCGCTCGCCCCGACCACCGAGGTCGCAGCGGTGCCGTGTCGGCGCCGCCATACCGCGACCACCTACTACGTCGGCACGCTCGACACCGTGGTCGACGGTCACCTCCTCGCCGTCGACTCGAAGCGGGTTCAAGACGCCGTGGCCGCCGACTGTCCGCGACGACTGCCCCGCTTCCTGGGGGGCACGCCGACCCAGCTCCGGCTGAGCGTGCTGCGCAGCGTGTGGTTCTCCCCGACCCTGGAGCAGTCCGACGCGGGCCAGAACTGGTACCGCTGCGACGTCATCGCCCTCGGCGGACCCGACCGGCTCGCTCCGCTGGACGCCACGGTCGCCGGTCTGCTCCGCCGGACCGATCAGCGACGACGCTACGCGGTGTGCGGGACCGCAGAGCCGGGACGGAGGGGGTTCGAGAGGGTCAGCTGCGGCCAGCGGCACCGCTGGCGGGCAATCTCGGCGTACGACGTCCCCGAGGCGTCGTACCCGGGGAAGAACGCGGTCACCGCTATCGCGCAGCGGCGGTGCAAAGACGCGGCGCGCGCGGTGGCGAAGGACTCGTTGAACTACCAGTGGGGCTATGACTGGCCGACCGCGGAGCAATGGGCCACCGGTCAGCACTTCGGCCTGTGCTGGGCCCCGGACTAGCGATACACCTCAGAACCCGAGCTTGCGCAACTGGCGCGGGTCTCGCTGCCAGTCCTTGGCTACCTTCACATGCAGGTCGAGGTGGACCGGGGTACCCAGTAGCGCCTCGATCTGGTGGCGCGCCTGGGTGCCGACGTCGCGCAGTCTGCTGCCCCGATGGCCGATGATGATGCCCTTCTGAGAGTCCCGCTCGACGAAGAGACTGGCATAGACGTCGACCAGCGGCTTGTCCTCCGGCCGGCCCTCGCGCAACGACATCTCGTCGACCAGCACGGCGATCGAGTGGGGGAGCTCGTCGTGAACGCCCTCAAGCGCAGCCTCGCGGACCAGCTCGGCCACCAGCACCTCCTCGGGCGCATCGGTCAGGTCGCCGTCGGGGTAGAGCTGCGGGCCCTCGGGCATCAGGCCGACCAGCAGGTCGGCCAGCAAGGAGACCTGGTCGCCGGACACGGCCGACACCGGGACGATCTCGGCCCAGGTGGTGTCGGTGTCCTCGCCCAGCTTCGCGATGTCCATGAGGTGGGCGCCGATCTGCTGCGGTGTGGCCAGGTCGGTCTTGGTCGCGATCGCGATCTTGATGGTGCGGCGGACCTTGGCGAGCTCCTTGACGATGAACCGGTCGCCCGGACCGATCTTCTCGTTCACCGGGAAGCAGACAGCCACGACGTCGACCTCGCCCCAGGTGGCCTTCACCAGATCGTTGAGCCGCTCGCCGAGCAGCGTCCGCGGCCGGTGCAGTCCAGGCGTGTCGACCAGGATCAGCTGGGCGTCCGGCCGGTGCACGATGCCGCGCACCACGGTGCGTGTGGTCTGTGGCCGGGACGAGGTGATCACGACCTTGGTGCCCACCATCGCGTTGGTCAGCGTGGACTTGCCGGCGTTCGGCCGGCCGACGAACGATGCGAAGCCGCTGCGGTACTCACTCATGGCTCTCCGTCGCGGCGTCGTAGTCGACCCAGATCTGCTCGTCGTTGTGCCCGGCGGCCTTCCCGGCCCGCCAGATCGGCTCGGGGTCGACGGCTCGGGGTTGCCGATGCGTGACTCCGCGCCAGTAGCCCATCACGTTGTACGCCGTCGAGGGTAGCCGTCGGTCGCGGGCGAGGTGCTTGCGGATGGCCCGCATCTGGGCGGACTCCCCGGCCATCCAGAAGTAGCCGTCACCGGTCGGCCACTCGAGGGCGTCGACGACGTCGGCCAGCGCACTCCTGCCGGGCCCGGGCGGGACCAGCCACTCCACCTCGGGCCCCTCGGGCAGATAGCCCGTCAGGTCGTCGGGCACCTCCGCCCAGATCCGCACCGGCAGGTCGGTGATGGTCTCGGCGATGCGCGCCATGGCGGGCAGCCCGGTCAGGTCCCCGACCAGCATCAGCCATCGGGCCTGCTCCGGTAGGGCGAAGGAGCCGCGCGGCTCGCTGACGGTCACCTCGTCGGCGACGCAGTCGCGGGAGACCCACTCGGTGACCAGGCCGCGCTCGTGCACGACGACGTCGAGGGTCAGGCGGTCGCCGTCCCAGGCGCGCACCGTGTAGTAGCGGCTCTGGAACTGCCCAGGCACGACCAGCGCCACCCACTCGTCGGGGACACCGGTGCTCTCGAACCCGTCCAGCCCCTCGAGGGTGAGCCGCACGAGATGAGGGGTCAGGACCTCACGAGAACCCACCCGCGCGGCGTACGTCTCGGCGCGGGTGCTCACGCACCCAGGCTACCGAGCGCCCTCCGGTGGGTCACCAGGTCGGGCGCAGGGGGAACCCGTCATTGCCGCGCTCGTCGGTCCTCGCGGCGAGCACGTGGTGCAGCTGGATGTTGTTGGTCTCGAAGCCCAGGCGCGAGCCGGCCATGTAGATGCCCCACACCCGCGCGGTGCCCTCGCCGACCTCGGCGACGCACTCGTCCCAGTGCTCGACCAGGTTGCGACACCAGCCGGCGAGCGTCAGCGCGTAGTGCCGGCGCAGGTTCTCCTCGTGCATGACCTCCAGGCCGACGTCCTGGGCCGCGGTGATGATCCGGCCGGAACCGGTCAGCTCCCCGTCCGGGAAGACGTAGCGGTCGATGAAGGGGCCGGTGTCCTGGATCTTGTTGTGTGGCCGGGTGATGCAGTGGTTGAGGAGACGACCCTCGGGTCGGAGCCGGTCACGCAGCACTGAGAAGTACGCGGGGTAGTTGCGCACTCCGATGTGCTCGGTGAGCCCGATCGAGCTCACCGCGTCGAAGCCCGACTCCACGACGTCGCGGTAGTCGCTGTGGCGGACCTCGGCCAGGTCGCCGAGACCCTCGCGGTCGATGGCCGCCTTGGCCCACTCGGCCTGCTGGAGGGACAAGGTGACCCCGAGCGTCTGCACGCCGTACTCGCGCGCCGCGTGGCGGACCATGCCGCCCCACCCGCACCCGACGTCGAGAAGCCGCTGCCCGGACTTGAGGTCCAGCTTGCGGCAGATCAGGTCGTACTTCTCGCGCTGCGCCTCCTCGAGCGTGGCATCGGCGTCGGGGAAGACCGCGCACGTGTAGGTCATCGACGGCCCCAACACCATCTCGTAGAACCGGTTCGACACGTCGTAGTGGTGGGAGATCGCGACCGCGTCGCGGCCCAGGGAGTGGCGCAGCCCGTTGACGGTACGACGCCAACGCGCCGGCCGCTCCTCGGACGGGGGCGTTGGCGGCCGCAGCTGGGCCAGCCCCAGCCCGCGCACCAGCTCGACGGCCTCCTTCGGCGTCGGCCGGCGGAACTTGAGGGTCTCCTGGAGCAGGACCAGCGCTTCGTACGGGTCTCCCGGGTGGACGCCTTCGAGCACCACGTCTCCGGAGACGTAGGCCCGGGCCAGGCCCAGGTCGCCCGGAGCGGTCAGCAGGTAGGACAACCCGCGCTCGGTGCGGAGGCTGAGCCCGATCTTGGAGTCCGCGGGACCGGCCGTGCTGCCGTCGTAGGCCGTGAGCCGCACCGGCAGGCCCCGGACGGTCAGTGACTCCACTGCCTCACCGATCGATATCGAACTCATCGACTCTTCACCGCCTTGTCATAGAGGGTGGTCAGCCGCGCGTCCGGGTCGTAGCGACCCTTCACCGCGGCCAGGTTGTCCCCGTCGTACAGCGTCGAGAACGTCTCGAGATCGTAGAACGCCTCGGAGTACAGCGACTTGTGACCCCCGAGCTCGGCGACCTTCGCCTCGATCGCGCGGTTGCGCGGCGCCTTGGCGGCCTCGGGTCCGACGTGCACCGTCCCCCAGAAGCCGACGTTGACGTACGTCGTGCCCGGGGTCAGTGGGTAGGTCGGCCAGCGCCGCAACGCGCCCTCGGTCTCCCTCAGTCTCAGCGGGCACAGCCACACCGGGCGCATGCCGACCTCGGTGTCGAACCAGGAGAGGAACTCGGGCAGTCGGTCGACCGGCACCTCGATGTCCTGCACCACTCGCTCCCGCTCGGGGCGGCCCGCACGCCGGTCGAGCCGGTCCATCAGACCGATCCGACGATCCAGGGCGACCAGGCGGTAATAGACGTCCGAGCGCCGCCAGCGACGCGGCCAGAGCCTCCGAGCGACCGGGTGCTGGGCCCCGAACGCGCCCGAGCACCAGAACCAGTCGGTGTCCCAGCGCCACAGGTAGTCGTAGACCGTGAGCAGGTCGGTCTCGCGCTGCTGGAGCGAGCGGTAGTAGATCTCGGTGCCGGTGTAGTCCGAGGCCTGCTGGGCGTTCCCGGCCACGACCGGATGGTCGGTCCAGCGGGCCAGCGTGAGGTAGAGCTCGTCGGGCGAGAACGCGACTCCGTCGAGGCCGTCGACCTGCTCGTCGTCGTAACGGCCGGTCTCGACGATGGCGGCCACGGTCTTCGCGAGCAGCCCAGCGTCGTCGAAGCGCACATGTCGCAGGGCGACGTACGCCGGCACCGGCTCGAGCTCGATGCGCAGCCGCGTCGCGTAGCCGAGCGAGCCGTAGGAGTTGGGGAACGTGGCGAAGAGATCGGCATGCTCGTTGTCAGGTCGCGCCGTGAGCACGTCTCCGGCGCCGGTGAACACATCCATCTCGATCACGGACTCGTGCGGGAGCCCGTTGCGGAAGCTGGTCGACTCGATCCCGAGGCCGGTCACGGCACCACCGAGCGTGATGGTGCGCAGCTGAGGAACGACGAACGGGATCAGGCCGTGCGGAAGGGTGGCGTCGACGAGGTCCTCGTAGGTGCACATGCCCTGGACGTCGGCGGTGCGAGCCTGCGGGTCGACGGCGATCACGCCGGTCAACCCGGAGACGTCGAGCCCCGGCGCCTGGGTCGCCTCGCGGGGCCGGAACAGGTTCGAGGTCCGCTTGGCCAGTCGCACGGGTGCGCGCGCCGGGATGGCGGCGTACGACGCGCGCAGGCGCGCGACCGCCTCCTCGTGTATTGCCCAGCCGACACCGGTCACCCGGCCTATCCTTCCTCCCCGGGGCCCGATGAGCCAAGGGCACCCCCCGATCGGGTCGAAACTGCCTAGGTGCTGGTCGTGGAGACGACCGCGCCGCGCGGGTCGCCGACGTGCACGACGACACCGACGCCACCGAGATCACGCAGCGCGGCGAGGTCGGAGTCGGCAGGTCGGGCCGGTGAAGGGCTCTCGGCCCCGACCCCGGTCAGAACCACGGCGGCCTCCAGCCCGCGCGAGCCCGAGGCGACCGCCATCGCGACACAGACCTGGAGCGCGGACAGGCGCAGCGAGGGCAGGTCGACCGTCGCCGCGGCGTAGGTGCGCCCATCGGCGTCGCGCACCGCTGCCCCCTCGGCGGCGCCGACCCGCGCCCGGGTGGCCCGGGCGAGCACGACCAGCTTCGCGTCCTCGGCGGACGGCTCGGGCTCAGCGCCCGCAGGTGGCTCAGTCATGGGCGTCAGCGTAGTCAGCCTCGTCCTCGTCAGCCGCTGCCACCGCGCGGATCAGCACTGTCCCCACGCGGCGGCGCCGACCGGTCGCCTCTTCGGCCACGAAGCGAAGACCGTGGACCTCGACGACCGAGCCGGGAAGGGGCACCTTGCCGAGGTGCTTGGCCATCAGCCCACCGACGCTGTCGATGTCGTCGTCGACGACGTTGATGCCGAAGAGCTCATCGAGGTCGTCCACGGGATAGCGAGAGGACACCCGGATGACGCCGTCGTCGAGCGGCTCGACCTCCACCTCGTCGGCGTCGTACTCGTCGGTGATCTCGCCGACGATCTCCTCGAGCAGGTCCTCGATCGTGATGATGCCCGCCGTGCCGCCGTACTCGTCGACGACGACGGCGATGTGCTGGCGCCGCGACTGCATCTCCGAGAGCAGCGCATCAACGCCCTTCGACTCGGGCACGAAGTGCGCCGGCCGGATGATCTCCTCCACCCGTTGGGTGAGCTCGACGTCCGGTGCCTCGAAGTCGCGTCGGACGACGTCCTTGAGATAGGCGAACCCGAGGATGTCGTCGAGGTTCTCCCCGATCACCGGGACCCGCGAGAAGCCGCTGCGCAGGAACAGGGACCTGGCCTGGCGCAGGTTCTTGTACCGCTCGATGTAGACCACATCGGTGCGCGGCACCATCACCTCTCGGACGACGGTGTCGCCCAGCTCGAAGACGGAGTGGATCATCTTCCGCTCGCCCGACTCGATCACCGCCGAGGCCTCCGCCAGGTCGACGAGCTCGCGCAGCTCGGTCTCCGTCGAGAACGGGCCTTCGCGGAAGCCACGTCCCGGGGTGATCGCGTTGCCGACCAGGATCAGCAGCCGTGGCAGCGGACCGAGCACGCGGGTGACCACCGTGAGCGGGCCCGCCGTGAGCAGGGCCACCCGTTCGTCATGCTGGCGACCGAGCGTTCGGGGCGCGACGCCGATCACCACGAACGAGACGACGAGCATCGAGCCGACCGCGGTCAGGAAGGTCGGCCACCAGGCGTCGCCCCAGCGCTCGTAGGCCAGCAGGGTGACCAGCACGATCGCCGCGATCTCGCACAGCAGTCGCAGGAACAGGGCCGTGTTGAGATAGGGCGGGGGATCCTCGAGCAGGCGCACGAGGCGTGCGGCACCCGCCCGCTTCTCCTCCGCCAGCTCCTCGGCGCGAGCCCGCGAGAACGACGCCAACGCGGCGTCGGCGGCCGAGAAGAGCCCCGCTGCCACTACCAGGGCCGCCGCCGTCGCCAGCAGCCAGAGATCGCCGGAGTTCATGCGCCCGGCGTGGGCGCCGCGTCGCGGGCGCGCCACTGGTCCAGCAGACGCGCCTGGAGACCGAACATCTCGCGGTGCTCCTCGGGCTCGGCGTGGTCGTAGCCCAGCAGGTGCAGAACCCCGTGCACGGTCAGCAGATCGAGCTCCGCCTCGGTGCCGTGGCCCGCCGCCTCGCCCTGCCGCTCGGCCACCGCGGGGCACACGACGAGGTCGCCGAGCACGCCCTCCTCCGGCTCCTGGTTGACCAGGCCCGGACGCAGCTCGTCCATCGGGAACGCCAGCACGTCCGTCGGGCCTTCCTTGTCCATCCACTGCTGGTTGAGCGCGGCGATGGTCGGCTCATCGACGGCCTTGATGCACAGCTCGGCGAGGGGGTGGACGCGCTGTGCGTCCATCACGAAGCGGGCCAGGGCCGAGAGTCGGCGTACGTCGACGCCGGTGCCGGACTCGTCGAGGACCTCGATGGTCATGGGGTGCTCACGAGCGTCGGTCCCGCCTGACCTCGGGCGGCGGGGCCGCAGCGAAGCCACCTCGCGCGTCGAACTCGTCGTACGCCGCGACGATGCTCCCGACCAGCCGGTGACGGACCACGTCATGCGAGGTCAGCCGGTTGAAGACCACGTCGCCGACCCCGTCGAGGATGTCCTCGACCACCTTGAGGCCCGATCGGGTCCCACCCGGGAGGTCGATCTGGGTCACGTCGCCGGTCACGACGATCTTGGACCCGAAGCCGAGCCTGGTCAGGAACATCTTCATCTGCTCGGGCGAGGTGTTCTGGGCCTCGTCGAGGATGATGAAGGCGTCGTTGAGGGTGCGCCCGCGCATGTAGGCCAGCGGGGCGACCTCGATGGTCCCGGCCGCGAGCAGCTTCGGGATCGTCTCGGGGTCGAGCATGTCGTGCAGGGCGTCGTACAACGGCCGCAGGTAGGGGTCGATCTTCTCGCTGAGGGTGCCCGGCAGGTAGCCCAGCCGCTCGCCCGCCTCCACCGCAGGCCGGGTGAGGATGATCCGGGTGACGTTCTTGGCCTGCAGCGACTGCACGGCCTTGGCCATCGCGAGGTAGGTCTTGCCGGTGCCGGCTGGTCCGATGCCGAAGGTGATCGTGTGCTTGTCGATCGAGTCGACATAGCGCTTCTGGTTCAGCGTCTTCGGTCGGATCGTCCGCCCACGGTTGGACAGGATGTTGAGCGACAGGACATCGGCCGGGCGCTCGGTGGTCTCCGCGCGGAGCATGGCCACGACACGCTCGACCGTCTCGGTGCTCACGCCCTGGCCGGTGCGGATGATCGCCACCAACTCGTCCAGCAGACGCTCGGCGAGGGCGACCTCGCCGGGGTCTCCGTGCAGCGAGATCCGGTTGCCACGCACATGGATGTCGGCGTCGAAGCCCTTCTCGATCAAGGCGAGATGCTCGTCGCCGGGCCCGAGGACGCTGACCATGTTCACGCTGTTCGGGACGACTACGACGTGCTTGGTGGTGGCTCTCGACGCGGAGGGCCCACCGGGCGCGGGGCCCTGGGGATGGGAGTCAGTCATGGAGGCCCGGGTGGGGCGGCCTTTCGGGTCGGTGTGGGGGCGCCTCCATGCTACGGGAGCGCGGGGTGGTGTCCCAGCGACTTACCCGAGGTCGACTTCCGCGGCGGGGACCCAGCTGATGACGGCTCAGGGGTAGCTCACCGTCAGGATGCCCAGGCACATCTCGTCGGTGGTGCCCTCGCCCCACACGACGTACCGATCGGGCTGGCCCTCGAAGGACGGCAGCTGGTCGCGCAGCCACTGAACGTGGCGGCAGGTGACCTTCACCGTGTCGAACGGCTGCAGCGTGATCGGCTCGATCGGCTTCGCGCCCTGGTTGTCGAAGTCCCAGACCGGGATGTCGAGGATGGTCCGCGCCGTCGGCGTTCCGGGATTGACCTCGATCGAGATCGCCCGGCCGAGCAGGTGCATATGCCCGGCGACGGCCCGGATCGTGGTCGGCTTGGCGATGGTGCGGGTGCAGGTCTGGACGTTCCCCGGCTCGACGTCGCTGTTGCACAGCAGGTGCAGCAGGTCGGCCGTGCGGCCGGCGTTCGCACCGAACCGCGCCACGACGTCCTGCACGGCAGCGTCGCGGTCGCACAACGGGTTGTCAGTATGACCGCGTCGGCACGGCAGCTCGACGGGACCGGGTAGGAGCATGGTGTGCAGCTCGGTCAGGTCGGCCGAGGGCGGCGCGAGCCGGAGCTGGGTCGCGGAGATGTCCGGCGAGGAGCCCTCGAGCAGGTTGTAGTGCACCTGCATCACGATCTGGGTGCCCGGGACCAGCCGGGTGCCGTAGCCGCGACTGACCACGGACTCCTCGCCGCCGGGCGCCCAGGCCCCGAGCCACGGGGCGTCGTCGAGCTGCGGCCCCTGCCCGAACCCGACGTCACCGAAACAGGTCCAGCCCGGGCCCTCCTCGGCGTCGTCGAGCTTGCGGGCGGTGGGGAGCAGGTCGGGCGTGACCCGGAACAGGATGACGTGGTGCACGACCTCGGTGTTGCCCGGGATCACGTTCGTCCCCGTGAGGTAGGCCGCTCGAGTGAGGTGGGGGTCGAGCAGGAAGCAGCGGTAGTCGTCGGTGCCGACGCCGGTCGGTGCCGAGGGCGAGTACGCCTCCGGCATCGCGAGCGTGACCCGTCGCTCGCCCTGCCGCAGCCGCTTGGGCTTGTCGGTCGGGGTGGGCGTCGCCGCCAGGGTCGGGTCGGTCGCGGTCTCGCTGCCGCTGGGGGTCGAGGACTCCGACGGCGCCGGAGCGGTGGTGTCCTGCCCGTCGCCGCCTCCGCAGGCGGCAAGGGTGAGGAGTACGCCGGCCGCGAGGGCGCGTCGTACCCGGATGGTCAGCCGGGTGGCCACGTCAGCGCCCGCCCGCCCAGCAGGTGCAGATGCACGTGGAAGACACTCTGGCCGGCTCCGGGTCCGGTGTTGAAGACCAGCCGGTAGTCGTCACCGACGTCGTCCAGCTCGGCCACGGCGTGGGCCACTCGCACCAGCTCGGCGGTCGTGTCGGCGTCGGTTCCGGCCAGCGCCGCAGCGTTCACGTGGTGGGCGCGCGGGACCACCAGCACGTGGGTGGGCGCCTGGGGGCTGACGTCACGGAACGCCAGCACGGTGTCGGTCTCGTGCACCACCTCGGCGGGGATCTCCCCCGCCACGATCCTGCAGAAGAGGCAGTCCTCGACCGGCTCGTCGCTGCTCATGGCCCCCAATGTACGGCGCCGGGCCTACCGAGTTCTGCCCACGGTGTGTCAACCGACTCGGAGGCTGAGGCGTGCAACTACCGTGATGTCCCATGCAGCGGCGCCCCGCACCGCGTCCCGCCCGCGGACGCCGGTCGTGACCCACCAGTGGACCGACCGCGACGCTGACGGCGCCCTCGAGGAGCTGTACGCCGCGCACTGGCGGTCGCTGGTGCGGCTGGCGGTGCTGCTGGTGCACGACGTCGGCACCGCCGAAGAGGTCGTGCAGGACGCCTTCGTGGCTGTGCACGGCAGGTGGGGACGCCTGCGCGACCCCGACCGGGCGCTGGCCTACCTGCGACAGAGCGTGGTGAACGGTTCTCGCTCGTTGCTGCGGCACGAGAAGGTCGTACGCCGCCACGTGGAGCAGCAGCGGGAGCTTCCGCACCCGGCAGCGCCGCCGACCGACGCGCTCGCGGAGGTTGCTGCGCGAGGCGAGCTCGTGCTGGACGCCCTACGCACGCTGCCCCAGCGCCAGCGCGAGGTGCTGGCGCTGCGCTACTACCTCGACCTGTCCGAGGCGCAGATCTCCGACGCGCTCGGGATCTCGCGCGGATCCGTGAAGAGTCATGCCTCGAGGGGCGCCGCCACGTTGCGGGCGCGGCTCGCAGACCTCTGGGAGGAGCAGTGATGGACCGCGACGAAGAGCGGCTCGCCGACCTGCTGTCCGATGCCGTGTCGGGTGTCGAACCCGAAGACCGCCTGGGCGCGATCCGTGCCCGTACGAGAGGAACCACCATGTCCACCACCTCGTCCTCGCGTCGCCCTTGGCTGTTCGCCGCTGGCGGCGCAGCGCTCGCCACCGCAGCGGTGGTGACCGCTGTGGCCCTCCTCAGCGGCGGGCCGAGCACAAGCCCGGAGCCGGGGCCGGCCGCGTCCGGACCGACCACCGCGGCGGCCGGGGACTCGGCGTCGCCTTCGGAAAGCGTCGCCGAGCCGATGGTCGCCGTACCCGTGTACTACGTCGGCGAGACCCCTCTCGGGCCGCGGCTCTACCGGGAGTTCCAGTCGGTGCCGGAGAGCCAGGACGCCACCGTCGAGGCAGGGAACGCGGCCGTGACCGGCACCCCGCTCGACCCGGACTACGCGAGCGCGTGGGAGGGGCAGTCCGGAGGGGTCGAGGCGTATGCCGAGCCCTCTGGCAGCAACGGCGTGATCGTGCTGGACCTCGTGGCCGGAACACCGGCCGAGCGACCCGACGGGATGTCCGCCGAGGCCGCCGACCTGGCCATCCAGCAACTGGTCTTCACTGCGCAGGGGGTGCTCGGGACCCGGGCCAAGGTGCAGTTCGACGTGGACGGGTCGCCGGCGGGCTCGGTGCTCGGCGTCGACACGAGCAAGCCGATCGCCCACCAGCCCGACCTACTGGCCCTGGTCAACATCACCACGCCCGAGCAGGGCGCCCTGGTGTCGGGCGGGACGCTCGAGATCAGCGGCGTGGCGAACTCGTTCGAGGCGAACGTCCCCTGGCAGATCCTCGACGGATCGGGTCAGGCAGTGCTCGAGGGCGCGGTGATGGCCGAGGGCGCCTACGACAGGCTCTATCCCTGGTCGGGCTCAGTCGATGTGTCGTCGCTGCCGGCGGGCGAGTACACCTTCGTGGCGAGCACCGACGACCCCTCCGGCGGCGAGGGCCCTGGACCCACCGAGGACACCAAGGCCTTCACCCTCCCCTGACCCGTCGTGAACTGACGAGTTGTGCACAGGTACGCCTGTGCACAACTGGTCAGATTGCGACGGGTCGACGGAGGGTGGCGGGGAGACCGCCCTCAGGCCCGACGGTGACCACCAGAGCTGACCCCTCACGGCCCATATCTGACCCCTGGCCGCCGATATGTGACCCCTCAGCGGCGATATGTGACCCCTCACCAGACGGGCGGCGAGCTCAGACGTTGAACGCGTCGCGGAACCGGCTGAACACCGACTTGTGGTCGGCCTTGACCGAGCCGGTGGGAGCCTCCTCGTCGCGGATCGCTGCCAGCTCGCGCAGCAGCTCCTCCTGGCGAGCGTCGAGCTTGGTCGGCGTGTCCACGACCACCGATACGACCAGGTCCCCGCGGCCGCCGCGCAGCCCCGGCACCCCGCGGCCGCGCATCACCTGCTCGCTGCCTGACTGGGTGCCCGGCTTCACCTCGAGCTCGAAGGTCGTCTCCAGACCCGACTCCGCCCCGGACTCGAGGTCCGCCTCGAGCGTCGGGAGGGTGAGCGTCGTGCCCAGCGCCGCCGCGGTCATGGGCAGCGAGACCGTGCACATCAGGTTGGCACCGTGCCGCGTGAAGGTCGGATGCTGCGCGACGTGGATCTCGACGTAGAGGTCCCCCGAGGGTCCACCCCCAGGGCCGATCTCGCCCTGGCCCGACAGCTGGACGCGGGTCCCATCGTCGACCCCCGCGGGAATCTTGACGTTGAGCGTCCGGCGCGACCGCACCCGCCCGTCGCCGGAGCACTCGCGGCACGGCTCGGCGATGATCGACCCGAACCCGCGGCACGCCGGGCAGGGACGCAGGGTACGGATCTCGCCCAGCAGCGAGCGCTGCACGTGGGCCACCTCGCCGGCGCCGCGACAGGTCTCACACGCCACCGGCGAGGTTCCGGGGGCCGCGCCCGCGCCGTGACAGGCCGTGCACAGGACAGCCGTGTCGACCTTCAGCTCGCGGGTGACGCCGAACGCCGCCTCGGCGAGCTCGACCTCGAGCCGGATCAGGGCGTCCTGCCCGCGGCGTACTCGCGGCCGGGGACCGCGCGTCTGCCCGGCGCCGCCGGCGCCGCCGAAGAAGGCATCCATGATGTCGGTGAAGGAGAATCCCGCGCCCTGGCCGAACCCGCCGGCGTCGCCGAAGACGTCGCCGCCACGGTCGTACGCCGCGCGCTTCTGCGGGTCCGAGAGCACCTCGTAGGCCCGGCTGACCTCCTTGAAGCGCTCCTGGGTGGCCGGGTCGGGGTTCACATCGGGGTGCAGCTGTCGGGCGAGGCGTCGGTACGCCTTCTTGATCGCGTCGCCGTCGGCGTCCCGCGAGACGCCCAGCAGCTCGTAGAGGTCCTGACTCACCTGTGGTCCTTCTGTTCGGGTGGGAGGCTCACGCCTCGTCGAGGATGCGCGAGACGTAGCGCGCGACTGCGCGCACGGCCGCCATCGATCCGGGATAGTCCATGCGGGTCGGGCCGACGATGCCCAGCGTTGCCAAGGGTTCGTCGCCGGGTCCGTAGCCGGTCGCCACGACGCTGGTCGCCGACAGCTCGTGATAGGGCCCCTCGGCTCCGATGCGGACCGTCACCGCGCCGTCGGCACCGGCCTCACCGAGGAGCTTCAACAGCACCACGTGCTCCTCGATCGCCTCGAGCAGCGGTCGGACGGCGGAGTCGAAGCCGTCGCCGAACCTGGCCAGGTTCGCGGCGCCGCCGACCGCGACCCTCTCGTCTGAGCGGTGATCGGACATGGCCTCGCAGATCGCGTCGACGACGGGCTGCGCCCACTGCCGGTCGATGAAGTCCGGGTCTTCGCTGAGAGCATGCAGGCCGGCGGAGGCGTCCGCGATGCGCTCGCCGACGGCCGCCCGGTTGACCCGCGTGCGCAGCGCCGACAGCCGGTCCTCGGTGAGGACCCCCTCGAGGTCGACCAGACGTTGCTCGACCCGTCCGGAGCTGAGGATCAGCACGATGAGCAGGCGGGTCTCCGCCAGCGCGATCAGGTCGATGTGCCGCACAGTCGAGCGGGACAGCGTGGGGTACTGCACGACCGCGACCTGCCGCGTCAGCTGGGCCAGCATCCGCACCGAGCGGTTCACGACGTCATCGAGGTCGATGGCGCCGTCGAGGAACGTGGCGATCGCTCGCTTCTCGGCGGCCGACATCGGCTTGACGGTGGTCAGCCGGTCCACGAAGAGCCGGTAGCCCTTGTCGGTCGGAATGCGCCCCGCGCTGGTGTGGGGCTGGGCGATGAAGCCCTCGTCCTCCAGTGCCGCCATGTCGTTGCGCACCGTGGCCGGAGACACTCCCAACCCGTGCCGCTCCACCAACGCCTTGGAACCGACCGGCTCCTCGGTCGCCACGTAGTCCTCCACGATCGCGCGCAGGACGGCGAGCTTGCGGTCCTCGACCATCTGCTCACCTCCGGTCTGCTGGATGACATGTCGGGCTGTGGACGTCACCGACGGCGCTGGCACTCGCTGCCGATGAGTGCCAAGACTACTAGTGTCGCTCACATGACCGACTTCATCGAGGTCGCGTCCCGGGTGTGGGTCGCGCGCTATGAGTGGTACGACGTGAACGTCTCCCTCGTCGGCGGCGAGCGCGGGCTGCTGGTCGTCGACACCCACGCATCGGCCGACGCCGCACGCCTGGTCATCTCCGACGTTCGCCGCCTCGGCGCGGGCGAGGTTGTGGCTGTGGTCAACACCCACGAGCACTTCGACCACACCTTCGGCAATGGCGAGTTCCGCGCGGCGTACGGCGACGTACCGATCCATGCCCACGAGACGGCCGCCGCCGCCACGCTCGCCGCCGGACAGCACATTCAGCGTCGCTACGCGGCGCAGCCCGAGGAGCCGCACCGCGAGGAGGTCCTGGCGACCCGGATCGTGGCAGCCGACCAGACGTTCTCCTCCGCACGGGTAATCGACCTGGGCGACCGCCAGGTCGAGCTGGTGCACCCCGGGCGTGGGCACACCGGCGGCGACCTGGTCGTGCGGGTCCCCGACGCCGACGTCGTCCTGGCCGGGGACCTCATCGAGGAGTCCGAGCTACGCGCGGGTGTCCCCGGCTTCGGGACCGACTGCTACCCGCTGGAGTGGCCCCTCACCCTCGACCTGGTCGTCGGGCTGTTGACCCCGGCCAGCGTGGTCGTGCCCGGCCACGGAGCGCCCGTGGACCGGGACTTCGTCCAGGACCAGCGGCACGACCTCGCGATCGTGGCCGAGACGATCCGGGGCCTGGCCGGGCGCGGGGTCCCGGTCGACCAGGCCCTGGAGGCCGCGGACTGGCCGTTTCCCCGCTCGGAGCTGGCCGCCGCGGTACGCCGGGGCTATGAACACCTCCCGCCGAGCGACAAGCGACTGCCGCTCATCTGACGTGTCTCTGCGGGACCGCCCGTCGCCCCGGGCGACAGCCCGACCCCGGCGCGCCTGAGCGGAGCCGGCACCGATCGCGCCTAGCGTGACCCCCGTGGCTTCCCCGACCCACGACCGCTACGGCGCCGATGTCCTCGCCGGTGACTGGCGTACGCCGCCACGCGGCCGCGCCACCGACCACCCGGCCGAGCTCGGCCAGGTCGTGGAAGAGGTGATGACCGACTGGTGCGGTGAGGTCGTCGCGATCGATCGCGACCTGCGCACGCTCACCCTCGAGGACCGCCGTGGCGCGCGCCGTACCTTCCCGCTCGGACCGGGCTTCCTGCTGGAGGGCCGCCCGGTGGTCCTGACCCCGCCGGTGCGCGCGGTCCCCCCGGCCGCGCCCACCCGTACGGCGTCGGGGTCGCGGGCCGTCCAGGGCCGGCGTGCCCGGGTGGCACGCGAGAGCCGGATCTTCGTCGAGGGCCGCCACGACGCCGAGCTCATCGAGAAGGTGTGGGGCGACGACCTGCGTCTCGAGGGCGTCGTCGTGGAGTATCTCGGCGGCATCGACGACCTGGCCGAGCAGCTGAGCGACTTCGCCCCCGGCCCGGAGCGCCGGGTCGGGGTCCTCGTCGACCACCTGGTGCCCGGGTCGAAGGAGACCCGGATCGCGCAGGCGGTCACGTCGTCGTACCTGGGCGCCCACGTGCGGATCCTCGGTCACCCGTTCATCGACGTCTGGCAGGCGGTACGGCCCGAGCGGCTCGGCCTGGACCGCTGGCCCGACGTCCCGCCCGGCGAGGACTGGAAGACCGGCACCTGCCGTCGCCTGGGCTGGCCACACTCGGACCAGGCCGACCGGGCCCGGGCCTGGAAGCACATCTTGTCGCGGGTCGAGCTCCTGGTCCGACCTGGAGCCGGCGCTGCTCGGGCGCGTCGAGGAGCTGATCGACTTCGTCACCGTCGGCTGACGCCGGCGGGGGACGGGGCTCAGCCGCGCAGCGGACGTCCTTGGGCGTCGACGGGGTCGCCGACGAGCATCATGATGCCGTCGATGAAGGGCCACAGTGCCCCGACGCCGCAGGTCACCAGCGTCACGACCAGCTGGATCACGCCGGTGCGGGTGTCGCCGATGTACATCCGGCCGATACCCAGCGGGATCAGGATCTGCAGCAGCGCCGCCACGAGCTTGGACTTGTCGGAGTAGGGCACCCCGGTGACCGGGTGCACGCCGTACGGCGCCCCTGGGAGGCCAGTCGGCGAGGCCCCGAACTGCGGCGGCGGGGCCTGGTTGTAGGCCGGCGGAGGCGGAGGCGGGGGCGCCCCACCGTAGGCCGGGGCCTGGCCGGGCTCCGGCGGGCGGCGGGGGCGGAGGCGGGGGCGGAGGCGGGGGCGTCGCTCCCTCGGTCGGGAGGGGCTCGGTCGGGTCCGGCTGCTCGGGCGATTCGCCCTCGGGTCCTGAGGTCATGGCTGCAGCCTATGCCCGAGGGCGCCTTCAGCGTAGAAGGGTTCCGGGCAACAGGGTCCGGGCAACAGGGTCCCAGCGGCAACAGGCTCAGGGCAACAGGCTCAGGGCAACAGGGTGCGCACGACGAAGTCGGCCAGCAGCCGACCACGCAACGTGAGCACCAGGTTGTCCTCGCCCAGGGTCACCAGCCCGGCCTCGGCCAAACCGGACAACGCCGCCTCGCCGTGGGTGTCCAGCGTCGCCCGGGGCAGCCCGGCGCGAAGCCGGGTCTCGAGCAGCACCCTCTCGACCCGGCGGTCCTCGGCGGGGAGCACCTCCCGCGCCAGCGCCGGGCTGTCGCCGGCGGCCAGCCGGTCGGCGTACGCGACGGGGTGGCGGACGTTCCACCAACGGGTGCCGTTCACGTGGGAGTGCGCGCCCGGACCGGCTCCCCACCAGTCGCCGCCGACCCAGTACAGCTCGTTGTGGCGGCATCGGGCCGCCTCGTCGCGTGCCCAGTTGGACAGTTCGTACCACTCGAACCCGGCGGCGCCGAGGCGCTCGTCGGCGACGGTGTACTTGTCCGCAAGGTCGTCGTCGTCGGGCGCCGGCAGGTCTCCGCGACGCACCTTGCGGGCCAGGGCGGTGCCGTCCTCCACGATCAGCGCGTAGGCGGACACGTGGTCGGGGGCGCAGGCCAGCGCCGCGTCGAGCGAGGCCTCCCAGTCCGGGAGGCTCTCTCCCGGCGTCCCGTAGATCAGGTCGAGGCTCACCTGGTCGAAGCCCGCCGCCCGGGCCTCGGTGACCGCGGCGGGGACCCGCGCCGGATCGTGGGTGCGGTCGAGGGTGGCCAGCACGTGCGGCACCGCCGACTGCATGCCGAACGAGACCCGCGTGAACCCGGCTCCACGTAGCTCGGCGAGGGACTGCTCGGTGACGCTGTCCGGGTTGGCCTCGGTCGTCACCTCGGCGTCAGGCGCCAGGCCGAGCGTCTCGTCGACGACCCGGAGCATCGTGGCCAGCTCCGAGGAGGCCAGCAGCGTGGGCGTGCCACCGCCGACGAAGACGGTGGAGACCTCCACCGGTCGACCCAGGACCTCGCGGGCCAGTCGCAGCTCGGCCTGTACCGCGTCGACATACGCCGGCATGCCGGCCGCTCCGTCGCCGGCGAGCTCGGAGGCGGTGTAGGTGTTGAAGTCGCAGTAGCCGCAGCGGACCCGGCAGAACGGCACGTGGAGGTAGACCCCGAAGGGCCGGGACCCGAGCCCCTCCCTCGCGCTCGCCGGCAGACTCCCGTCGCGGGGGGCCGGATCGCCAGGGGTCGGGGTGGACGGCACGCCGCCATCCAACCAGCCCCCCACGCCGAGGAGTCACATCGTGCTGGCGAGGAGTCACATCTGGGGGGTACGACGACCGACCCGTCGTCAGTTTGCGACGGGTCGGCGGTCAGTTTGCGACGGGTCGGCGGACCTCAGCCGTAGAAGGCGTCGATCGTGTCCTGGTAGTTCTCCTCGACGACCATGCGCTTGACCTTCATCGACGGGGTGAGCTCGCCGGACTCGACGGTCAGGTCGTGGTCGAGCAGCTCCCACTTCTTGATCGTCTCCCAGCGGTTGAGCTGGGAGTTCAGCTGGTCGACGTACCCAGCGACCATGGCCTTGCACTCCGGGGACGCCACGATCTGCGCGTAGTCGCCCGCGACGCCGTTCTCCTTGGCCCACTCCGCGATCGCGTCCGGGTCGAGCGTGACCAGGGCGACGCAGAAGTTCCGCTCGTTGCCGAAGACCATGAACTGGCTGGCGTAGGGGCAGATCGCCTTGAACTTCGACTCGATCGCCGGCGGCGCGATGTACTTGCCACCGGAGGTCTTGAAGAGCTCCTTGATCCGGCCGGTGATCCGCAGGAAACCGTCGGGGTCGAGCTCGCCCTTGTCCCCGGTGTGCAGCCAGCCGTCGTCGGTCAGCGTCGCGGCGGTGTCCTCGGGCCGGTTGTGGTAGCCCTGCATCACGCCGGGACCCTTGATCTGGATCTCGCCACCGTCACCGATCCGCACCTCGGACCCGGGGAAGACCGGTCCGACGCTGCCGAAGCGGTAGTTGTCGGGGAGGTTGACGAACGTGCCGGCCGAGGTCTCGGTCAGCCCGTAGCCCTCCAGGATCTTGATGCCTGCCACGTGGAACCATTCGGCGATGTCGCGGTTCATGGCAGCCGCGCCGGAGATGAAGAAGCGGACGCGTCCGCCGAAGCGCTCGCGGATCTTCGAGTAGACCAGCCTGTCGAAGACCTTGTGCTGGAGCCCGAGCACAAGGGGCACGGACTTGCCCTCGCGGTTGAGCTGGTCGACCTTGAGACCGACCTCGAACGCGCGCAGGAAGATCTTCTCCTTGGCACCGCCCTCGGTGGCCTGCATGGTGACGATGCGCGCATGCGCCTTCTCGAAGATGCGCGGGGCGGCGCCCATGAACGTCGGCTTGATGACGCCGAGGTTCTCGATGATCTTGTCGACCCGGCCGTCCACCGCGGTGGCGAAGCCGATGGCCAGCTGGGTCGAGAGCAGCACCTTGCCGAAGGAGTGGGCCAGCGGGAGCCACAAGAACTGCAGATCGGTCTCGTCGAGGATGTTCTGCGCCTGGATCGCCCCGCCTTCGTAGACCCAGGAGGAGTGCCGCAGCCGCACTCCCTTGGGCCGGCCCGTCGTGCCCGAGGTGTAGATCAGCGTGGCCAGCTGATCGGGCTTGATGGCAGCAGCGGAGTCGGTGATGACGTCGGGGTGCTCGGCAAGGTAGTCGACGCCGAGCGCCTCCAGCGCCTCGAGGTCGATGACCCAGTCCCCGTCGGTCTTCGCATCGAAGGTGACGACCTTCTGCAGGTGTGGCAGCTCCGCTCGCCTGGCCGCGAGCTTCGCGAGCTGCTCGTCGTCCTCGGCGAAGACCACCCGGCACTCCGAGTCGCCCAGGATGTACGCCGTGTCCTCCTCGTTGGTGGACGGGTAGACCGTGGTCGTCGCCGCACCGGCGCACATGATCGCGAGGTCGGCCAGCACCCATTCGAACCGGGTCCCGGAAACGATCCCGACGCGCTGCTCGGGCTCTAGCCCCAGGGACAGCAGGCCAGCGGCGATCTTCGACACCCGGTCGCCGGTCTCCTGCCAGGTCACGGACTCCCAGGTGTCCCCGACCGGGTAGCGGTATGCCTCGCGCCCCGGAGAGCTTGCGACCCGGTCGAGGAACTGCACCGCGACGTTGGGGGGAAGCTCGTCGATGAAACTCGCGTCGGTGTGGATCGGCATGTGTCTCCCTGCGTCACGGTGAGCGGAACCTCTTGGGAAGTAACCTAGATCACCAGGTTACGTCCCGGTAGCGCCCACGCTCACGGCGGTGGGTCAGCGCTGTTGTGCGGCATACTCCTCGGCGCGACGGCGCACGCCGGCGGGGAGCGTTCGGACGGGCAGCAGTGCCGGCAGCAACGTGCGGTCGGTGGTGAGCGCTCGGAACATCGTGCTGAGCGTCACCCCGTGGCCGGGCCGCTCCAGTACCTCGAGCGGGTCTCCCGCCTGCACGAGCCCCTCCTCGACGACCCGCAGGTAGGGGCCGGGACGCGCCTCGGCCGTGAACCTCTTCACCCAGCCGCGGTCGTCGTAGCCGCAGGCGTGCATCCAGGCCTTGAAGTTGACGCACGGGATTCGCGGTGACGCCACCTCGAACACAGCGGACCCGACCCGCCAGCGCTCACCGACCTCGGCCTCGTTGACGTCGATACCGCGCGTGGTGAGGTTCTCGCCGAACTGACCGTCCGGAACGGGCTCGCCCAGGAGCTCTGCCCAGCGGTCGAGGTCCTCACGGGCGAAGGCGTACACCGCCTGGTCCAGCCCGCCGTGGTGCTGGGTGTCGGACACCTGGTCCGCATCAAGCCCCAGGTTCGTCACCACCACCGGCGCCGAGACAGGTTGCTTCGCGATCGCGCTGCGGCCCGTGTCGGACCACTCCCGGATGACGGGACGGCCCACATTGACGCTGACGACGCGCGGGGTGCTCATCTCCTCATCTTGGCAAGTCCCCGGGTCGGCCGCCATCGGATATGCGTCCTGCGCATCGGTAGGGTCGGCGCATGCGCGCACAGCAGCTGATGGAGGACTACCCGTCGATCGACGTCTCGGCGCCGGCCGAGGACGCGGCTCGGATGATCGGCATCGAGCGCCGCCCGGCCGTCCTGGTCCTGGAGGACGGGCGCCCTCTCACCGTGCTGCCGGGGTCGCAGGTGCTCAACTTCCTGATCCCGGGGTACCTCCAGGAGGACCCGTCCCTGGTGAAGGTCTATGGCGAGAAGGCAGCCGACGACTGCGCCGAACGGCTCAAGAGCAAGACCGTGGGCGACGTGCTCCCGACCGGTCGGACCTTGGAGCTGCCTGCGGTGCACCGCGACGCGACCGTCATGGAGTGCGCTGCGGTGATGGCGAAGCTGCACAGCCCGCTGCTCGTGGTGGTCAACGAGGATGAGTCCCTCGCCGGCGCCATCACCGCGTCGAGGCTCCTTGGCCACCTGATCGGCTGACGGATGGGGTTCACCGAGATCGCCGCCCTGACGGTCTTCGTCGGGGCGTACGTTCTGATTGCCACCGAACGGATCCACCGGGTGGCCGCCGCCCTCGGCGGCGCGTCGCTGATGCTGGCGCTGCGGCTGACCAACGGGGATGCGGCCTTCTACTCCCAGGACTCGGGGATCGACTGGAACGTCATCTTCCTGCTCCTCGGCATGATGATCATCGTCGGCGTCGTGAAGACGACCGGCCTGTTCGAGGCCCTGGCGATCTACGCCGCCAAGCGCGCACGCGGACGGCCGTACGCCCTGATGGCGCTGCTGGCCGGGATCACCGCCATGGCCTCCGCCATGCTCGACAACGTCACCACCGTGCTGCTGATCGCCCCGGTCACCTTCCTGGTGTGCGAGCGGCTCGGGCTCACGGTCACGCCGTACCTCATCGCGGAGGTGCTGGCCTCCAACACCGGCGGCATGGGCACGCTGATCGGTGACCCGCCCAACATCATCATCGGTTCTCGGGCCAACTTGACGTTCAACGACTTCTTGATCCACCTGGGCCCGCTGGCCCTCATCATGACGGTGGTCCTCATCGGAATGATGCGGCTGATGTTCCGCGATGCTTTCACCTACGACCCGGAGAAGGTCGCCGAGGTGATGGCGCTCTCGGAGCGCGACGCCATCCGTGACTCAGGGTTGCTGATTCGGAGCATGGTGATCCTGGGCGCCGTGCTGACCGCGTTCCTGCTGCACCCCGTGCTGCACTACGAGCCCTCGGTGGTCGCGCTCCTCGGCGCCGGTCTGCTCGTGCTCATCTCCTCGGTCAGCGTCCAGGACGCACTGGTCGAGGTGGAGTGGGAGACCCTGGTCTTCTTCATGGGGCTCTTCGTCATGGTCGGCGCCCTGGTGGAGACCGGCATCATCGACTCGTTCGCTCGGTGGCTGGCCCACCAGACCGGCGGGAACCTCACCTTCGCAGTCTTCGCGATCCTGCTGGTGTCCATGGCCCTGTCCGGCATCGTCGACAACATCCCGTACGTCGCCACGATGGCGCCGGTCGTGGCCGCCCTCGTCGCCCAGGACACCACCGGGCAGGGTGACGTGCTCTGGTGGTCCCTGGCGATCGGCGCCGACCTGGGGGGCAACGCCACCGCTGTCGGAGCCAGCGCCAACGTGGTCATGCTCGGTATGGCGGCCCGCTACGGGTCCCCGATCACCTTCTGGGAGTTCACCAAGTACGGGATCGTCGCGACGGTGGCGTCGGCGTTCGTGGCCTCCGCCTGGTTGTGGGTCCGCTACCTCGCGTGAGCCTGACCGGCTCGCGTGAGCCTGACCGGGCCATGGTCGGCGGCGTGGGTCAGTCCTGGACGGCCTTGACGACGGCCACGCAGCGGGTGACCCACTCCCGCTCGTCGCGGCTGAGTGCGCGGCCGGCACGTGCCGCGTCCTGCACCGACCAGTGCGCATTGAGCACCATCCGGACGATCACCCAGTCACGAGCCCGCGCCTCCTCCAACCCGGCAGTGTCCACGAGCGTGTGGAACCGCCGACGCAGCGCCCCACGGAGGTCGTCGGTCATCTCGTCCCATCGGTTCCACAGCGCGGGCGCGGGCTCGTAGTGCGGATCGCCCGACATCGGCTTCGGGTCGATCACCACCCAGGGCTCGCGGTCACCAGCAAGCACGTTGCCATAGTGCAGGTCGCCGTGAACGATCACGCCGATGCTCGCGGCGTCGCCGGTCAGCGCCCGCCCCAGGTGGAGGGCCTGCTGGACCATCCTGCGCGGGATCGGCGCCCCGGCACTCATCGTGTCGAGGTCGTCCAACCAGCGGTCGACGTACGACGTCAGCGTGCGCAGCTGCGGCAGCGCCGGTCGGTGCAACCGGGAATAGAACCCCGCCAGGATCTCGCAGGCCTCGAGATCCCCCACCTCGCCGAGATCGCTGCGATGAAGACGCTCCAACAGCAAGGCTCGGCGGCGGGGGTCGGCGCGGAGCAACCGCACGGTCGGATCGCCGTTCCAGTGCTGGAGCGCGAGCGCCTCGTGCTCGGACTCGTCGTCGCCGGCGAAGCTCACCTTGAGCACCGCCGCCTCGTCCGCCGGCGTGCGCACCGGGAGCACCAGCGAGCAGAACCCGTGGGCGGGGTCGCCGTCGGGAGCCAGCTCCCACTCCTCCACGAGCTCGGCCGCCAACCGGGGCAGCCGGTCCAGCCACGCCGCCCAGTCCGCACCCAGTGAGCGCTGGGCGTCGAGCTCGGACGGCACGACAAACCGGACCCGTGTCACCTGGTGGCTACTTCTTGCCGGACTTCTCGCCGGTGGGCGTGTGGGACAGCGCGGCTATGAACGCCTCCTGGGGGACCTCGACCCGGCCGACCATCTTCATCCGCTTCTTGCCCTCCTTCTGCTTCTCCAGCAGCTTGCGCTTGCGGCTGATGTCACCGCCGTAGCACTTGGCGAGCACGTCCTTGCGCATCGCGCGGATGTTCTCGCGCGCGATCACGCGGGCGCCGATGGCCGCCTGGATCGGCACCTCGAACTGCTGCCGCGGGATCAGCTCCTTGAGCTTCCCGGCCAGCATCACGCCGTACGCGTACGCGGCGTCCTTGTGCACGATCGCCGAGAACGCGTCGACAGGCTCGCCCTGTAGCAGGATGTCCACCTTGACCAGGTCGGCCACCTGCTCACCCGTGGCCTCGTAGTCGAGGGACGCGTAGCCCTTTGTGCGCGACTTCAACTGGTCGAAGAAGTCGAAGACGATCTCTGCCAGCGGCATCGTGTACCGCATCTCCACGCGGTCCTCGGAGAGGTAGTCCATGCCGGCCAGCGACCCACGCTTGGCCTGACAGAGCTCCATGATGGTGCCGATGAACTCCGCCGGAGCCAGGATCGTCGCCCGCACCACCGGCTCGCGCACCTCAGCGATCTTGCCGGCGGGGTACTCGCTGGGGTTGGTGCAGCGATGCACCACGCCGTCCTCCATGGTGACTTCGTAGATCACGTTGGGGGCGGTCGAGATCAGGTCGAGGTCGAACTCTCGTTCCAGGCGCTCACGCACGATCTCCATGTGGAGCAGGCCGAGGAACCCGCACCGGAAGCCGAACCCCAGCGCACCGGAGGTCTCCGGCTCATAGGTGAGCGCCGCGTCGTTGAGCTGCAGCCGCTCCAGAGCATCGCGCAGGTCCGGGTAGTCGTCGCCGTCGATCGGGTACAGCCCGGCGAACACCATCGGCTTGGGATGCTGGTAGCCCCCCAGTGCCTGGGTGGCGCCGTGGTGTTGTGAGGTCACGGTGTCACCGACCCGGGACTGGCGGACATCCTTGACACCGGTGATCAGGTAGCCCACCTCGCCGACGCCGATCCGGCCGGCCTTGACCGGCTCGGGGCTGATCACGCCGACCTCGAGCATCTCGTGGACGGCGTTCGTCGACATCATCTTGATGCGGTCGCGATGGGTGAGGTGCCCGTCGATGACCCGGACGTAGGTGACGACGCCCCGGTAGGTGTCGTAGACGGAGTCGAAGATCAGCGCTCGAGGCGGAGCGGCCGGGTCCCCGATGGGCGGTGGGGTCTGCTTGACGATCTCGTTGAGGACCTCCTCGACGCCGGCTCCCGTCTTGGCGCTCACCCGATGCACCTCGGCGGGGTCGCAGCCGATGATCCCGGCCAGCTCGGCGGCGTACTTCTCCGGGTTCGCCGACGGCAGGTCGATCTTGTTGAGCACCGGGATGACGTGCAGGTCCGCGCCCAGGGCGAGGTAGAGGTTCGCGAGGGTCTGGGCCTCGATCCCCTGGGCGGCATCGACCAGCAGGATGGCCGCTTCGCACGCCTCCAGAGACCGCGACACCTCGTAGGTGAAGTCGACGTGGCCAGGGGTGTCGATCATGTTCAGGATGTAGGTCCCGGGCTCGGCCCCCTGCTCGTTTCCGGCAGCCACCGTCCAGGGCATGCGAACGGCCTGGCTCTTGATGGTGATGCCACGCTCGCGCTCGATGTCCATCCGGTCGAGGTACTGCGCCCGCGCGCTGCGCTCGTCGACGACACCGGTGAGCTGGAGCATCCGGTCGGCCAACGTGGACTTTCCGTGGTCGATGTGCGCGATGATGCAGAAGTTGCGAATGATCGCGGGGTCGGTGCTGCCGGGCAGCGGCGCGGCGCGGTGGCTCGGGGTCACGGAGGGTGCTGAACTTTCGGGTTGCCGGAACGGCTCGATGGGCCACTCATTGTTTCACGCGGCTCCTCGCTCCTCCGAACTCACGAGCGGCCCGCCGCTGAATCGGGTGGCACGCGGTCGGATCCGTGCCCGAGGATGGACCGGTGGCCGCCAGCAGCTCTCCCATCCCCTCCGGCCGGACGGCACGCCGCCTGGAGTGGCCGTTCCTGCCCCCGCACATCCGGACGCTGGTGGAGTCGCACTGCGGGTCGGCCGTGGTCGATGCTCGGTCCCAAGGTGGCGGCTTCACGCCAGGCTTCGCCTCGGTGCTGGAGTGCGCCGACGGGTCCCGGCACTTCGTCAAGGCCGCTTCGGTACAGGCGCAGCGGGTCTTCGCGGCCTCCTACCGCGAGGAGGCCCGCAAGCTCGCGGCCCTGCCCGAGAGCATCCCCGCGGCCCGGCTGCTCTGGTCCTACGACGACGACTGGGTCGTCCTCGGCCTCGAGTACGTCGAGGGGCGGGCGCCTCGGCGCCCGTGGAGCCAGGACGAGCTCGAAGCCTGCCTCGCCGCGATCAGTGAGATGAGTCGCACGCTGACTCCCGCACCCCCAGCCCTGGGGCTCGACTCGTTCGCGGACGAGTTCGCAGGATTCCTGACCGCGTGGGACCACGTCCGAGCGACGCGGCCCGACCTTCCGCACCTCGACGAGGCGGCCGCGCTGGCGGCGACGTACCCCGACGCCACGGCAGGCTCGACGCTGGTGCACACCGATCTGCGCGACGACAACCTGATCATCGGCACCGACGGACGCGTGTGGATGTGCGACTGGAACTGGCCCGTCGCGGGAGCCGACTGGCTCGACACCCTGTTCGTGCTGATCCAGCCGCGCGGCGACGGGATCGACGTGGAGGCGGTGCTGGCCGACCACGAGCTGTTTCGCGAGGTGGCGCCCGACCATGTCGACAGCGTGCTGGCTCTCCTGACGGGCTACTTCTTCAAACAGGGCGACGAACCGGAGCCACCCACCTCGCCCTTTCTCCGCCGGCACCAGACCTGGTGCGGGGAGGTCTGCTGGGAGTGGCTGTGCGAGCGACGGGGCTGGCAGGCCTGACCAGGGTGGGCACCGCCAAGGCCGGGCCTCGCCCGGCAGGTGGGAGCAGGCTCCGATCGAGGTGGCGTCCGATCGATTTGGGCCGCCCCGCGGCCGCTGGTAGCGTTCATCCTTGCGTGTCTGGCGCCCTGTGGCGCACGCACACCTCGAACTTCCGCCCGATCCCACCGACGAAGGCACAGTACTAGTGGCGAACATCAAGTCCCAGATCAAGCGCAACAAGCAGAATGAGAAGCGTCACGAGCGCAACAAGGCTGTGAAGTCCAGCCTGAAGACCGCCGTGCGCAAGTTCCGCGCCGCCGCCGACGCGGGTGACAAGGACGCCGCGGTCGAGCTCGGGCGCGACGCGTCCAAGCAGCTCGACAAGGCCGCTTCGAAGGGCGTGATCCACAAGAACCAGGCGGCGAACCGCAAGTCGGCCATCGCGCAGCGCACCGCCGCCCTCTGAGGTCGCGCGACCGATCGAGTCTTCGCCTGACCCGTCCGATCCGATCGGGCGGGTCAGTTGCATGTCTGGGCGGCGGACCCGGTCGCGCCGCCCCCACCGGGTCTATCGAGGCTCGCGCAGGTCAGTGACCGTGAGCACCAGCCGCTCCAGCGTGTAGGCCGGGTCGCTGGCCGCACCCTTGATGTCGGCATCCGCCTGGGCGATGGCCATGATCGAGCGTGCGATGCCCCCGTCGGACCAGGCACGGGACTGGTCCCGGACGGTGCGCAGCTTCCACGGTGGGACGCCGACCTCGCGCGCCAGATCGGCCTCACGCATCCCGCGGGGCGCGGACTTGTAGCGCGCGATCCCGCGTGCTCCTCCGGCGAACGCCGACGTCACGAGAACGGCGGCCGTGCCGGAGTCCAGCGCCCAGCGCAGCTCCTCCAGGGCGACGTCGCGCCGGCCCCAGAATGCCGCGTCAGCCACCGCGAAGGACTTCGCCTCCGCGCGGCCGCCGAAATAGCGCTTGACCTGCTCGACGCCGAGCGACTCATCGGGGAAGTCACTGACGAGCTGGTGGACAGCGCCCGACAGGGCCCGGAGGTCGTGGCCGACCGCCTGGACCAGGGCGTCGGCAGCCGCGTCGGCGATGGTCGAACCCAGCGAACGCACCTCGTCGACCACGAACCGGCCGAAGTCCGAGGCCCTGACCTCGGTCGACTTCACCTCGGTCACGGCCGCGATCTTGCGCAGCTTCGCCAGCACCCCCGAGCCCTTCTGCCCACCGCCGTGGACGAGCACAAGCGCCACGTCCTCGACCGGAGCCACGGCGTAGTCGAGCAGGCCGGTGACCGACTCCTCGGGCAGGTCCTCGAGGCCTCGAACCACGATGCACCGGGTGGTCGAGAACAGCGACGGTGCGGTCAGCTCACCGAGGGTCGCGATGGTGATCTCGCTCGCCATCGTGTCCGAGAGCTCGGCCTCGGCGTCGTGGTGGCGCACCGTGCTGCGGACGGCGACGACCGTGCGCTCGTTGAGGAACTCCTCCTTGCCGGTCACCAGGGTGACTCGGCCAAGGACGTCGTCGGGTCGAGGCGCGGCCATGGTGGCTCAGCCTGCCACAGCCCACCGACTGGTCCGTCGGCGTCCTCGAGCCTCCGATCAGCCCCGGTCCCGCGCCTGGCGAAATGCTGCCACCACGTCGAGGACCTGATCGAAGATCGCGTCAGGTCCGAGAAGGTCCGAGATTCCGTACCGGTCGAGCTCCACGCGCACGTCCTCGACCACATTGCTGAGCACCAGTCTCACGTTCCGATCGGCGAGCTGAGCGTGGATCTCGTGCAGGGTCTCCGATGCTGAGAAGTCCACGTCGGCGACCGAACGTGCGTCGATGCAGAACCAGGCGAGCGGTGGGTCAGCGTGACCCACCAGGTCGAGCACCTCCTCACTGAACTGGTTCGCGTTGGCGTAGTAGAAGCTGTGCGCAAACCGGTACACCATGAGCCCCGGGACCAGCTCGGCCCCTGACTTGAGCGGCATCGCGCCAAGCCGCCCATCCTCGGACTCCGCGGTCAGGTCGTTCTGCGGCTTGTAGCTGAGCCTGAGGTGAATGACCACGGACAGCGCAATCGCGAGAAGAATGCCCTGGAGAACACCGACGAACACGACCATGACGGTGGTGATGGCGGCGACGATGAACTCGTCGCGGCGCACCTGCCAGACCTTGCGCATCCCGGCGACGTCGACGAGCTCCACGCCGATCAGGAAGACCACGGTGGCCAGCACCGCGGTCGGCATGAACTGGAGGGCCCTGGTGAAGAAGAGCAGCACCATCAGCACGGTCGCCGACATGGTCAGGGTCGCGATCTGGGTGCGCCCGCCCGCGCTGTCCACCATCTGGGTCTTGGTGGGGCTGCCGTTGACCACGAAGGTGCCGGTGACCCCAGCTGCGACGTTGGCCAGTCCCAGCCCGACGAGGTCGACGTTCTCGTCGAACTGTTCGCTGTAGCGCGCGGCGTACGCCCGCGACGTCGCAGCGCTCTGGGCGAGGATCACCACGAACATGGAGAACGCCACTGCGGCCAGCGTGGCCAGGTCCTTGGCGGGCACCATGGGGATGCTGAGCGCGGGAAGTCCGCTGGGGACCTTGCCGAGCGTCGCGATGCCATCACCCGCGAAGTCGAACGCGGCGCTCGCGGCGATGGCCCCGACGACGGCGATCAGCGGCCCGGGCAGCTTCGGTGAGATGGCTCGGCCACCGATGATGACGATGAGGACTCCGAGCGAGACCGCCAGCGTGGGCAGACTGACGTCCGACAGATCGAGGATGACGTTCCACAGCTGCTGGAGCGGCCCGGAGCCGGTCTTCGTCAGGCCGAGCATCCCTGGGAGCTGGCCGACTGCGACCTGGATCCCCACACCGGTGAGAAACCCGATGAGGACCGTGCGGGAGAGGAAATCGGCGATGAATCCCAGTTTCGCGACCCTGGCGAGGATCAGGTAACCGGCGGCCATCAGTGCCGCCATGCCGGCCAGCGCGATGTACTTCGAGGAGGACGCGACCGCCAGCCCGCCGATCCCGGCCGCCAGGATCGCCGCGGTCGCCGAGTCGGCTCCGACGACGAGATGTCGTGAGGACCCGATGATCGCGAAGACGGCCGTCGGCACCAAGATGGTGTAGAGACCGGTGATCACCGGCATGCCGGCGATCGACGTGTATCCCATGACCTCCGGGATCGCCAGGGCCGCGAGCGTGATGCCGGCGAGGATGTCTCGCGGCAGGTTGCTTCGCTCGATCGGCACAATGCCTTGAAGCAGCGGAATCCTCATCGCCTACGGTCCTTCCTGGGGTCGTCAGGACCAGTAGTCCCGCCAGTTCGACGCCTTTTCTACACCCTTCGTGCCGTCTCCACATGGCAAGGGTGAACGCCCACGCCGGTTCAGCTCGCGAGCGCCGGCCGAGCGTCGCGTAGGACGACGACGAGGTCGCCGTCCAGATCCGTGCGGGACACCTCGGCCCCGGAGCGCTCGAGTGCGTCGAGGGTGGCGGTCGCCGGGTGCCCGTAGGTGTTGTCCGCCCCCACGGAGACCAGCGCCAGCCGGGCCTCCAGGCCGGTCAGGAACGGGAGGTCCTGATAGCGGCTGCCGTGATGGGGCACCTTGAGCACGTCGACCCGAAGGTCGGGGTAGCGGCGGGCCAGCTCCTCCTGGCCCGTTGGCTCGAGGTCGCCGCAGAGCAGCAGCGAGACACCAGCGACCCGGGCAAGGAGAACGATGCTGGCGTTGTTGGCCGTGCTGCCGTCGCCGGGCCCGATGACCGACTGGCCGGGCAGCGGCCACAAGGTCTGGAGACTCACGTCGCCGATGCGGACCACGCCGCCGTACGTCGACCGCACGACCGGCAGCCCGGAGCTCCCCACGGTGGCCTCCACCACCATGACTCCGGCGGGAGGATCAGCCAGCGGCGTCACCTCGACCGTGCCGACCGATCGCCCGTGGACGACCCCGGCCAGCCCGGTGACGTGGTCGGCGTGGAAGTGGGTCAGCACCACCAGCGGCACGATGCGCACATCGAGTCGACGCAGGCAGCGGTCGACCGCTCGAGGATCAGGGCCGGCGTCCACGACCACCGCCGCGCCGGGCCCGGCCCTGAGCACCAGGGCATCACCCTGGCCGACGTCGCAGACCACCATCACCCAGTCGCTCGGCGGGCCGGGGCGAAGGCTGGTGGGGGTGAGCACGACGACGACCAACGCCAGGCAGGAGGCGACACCGGCGCCGCGGTGTCGCCAGGCGAGAGGAGCCATGGCCGCAACACCGGCACAGGCGAGCGCCAGGAGCGCCAGCGCGACCACGGAGGTGTCCCAGTCGATGGCCGGCAGGGGCACTGAAGCACCTCGACGGGCGACGACCACGAGCCAGGCGACCGTCCAGCCCGCGAGCGTCCCGACGAACCGGCCACCGTCGGACCAGACCAGGCCGGTCACGGCACCGCCCAGTCCGAGGACCGTCGCAGGCCCGACCACCGGTGCCACGAGCAGGTTCGCCACCACGGCGACCAGGCTCACCTGACCCGACAGCCCCGCGATCACGGGAGTGCAGGCCAGCTGGGCCGACCAGGGGACGGCCAGAGCGTCGGCCAGCCAGCCCGGCAACCACCGACCCAGGGCAGCCGAGGTGGGTGGGCCCACGAACACGATGCCGGCCGTGGCCAGAACCGAGAGGGCGAACCCGGGCGATGCGGCCAGCCACGGGTCCAACAACAGCAGCCCCAGGACCGAGACACCGAGGGCTCGGGGGCCGCGCCGGGCGTCACCCGGCCCGAGCGAGAGCAGGGCGACGGTTCCCATGACCGCGGCGCGGAGCACACTCGGCTCGGGTCGGGCCAGGACGACGAAACCCACGATGCCCGCCAGTCCCAGGGCATAGCGACCACGGCCACGCACCCCCAGAAGCCGACCGGCGGCGAGCAGGAACCCGAGCGTCAGGGTCAGGTTGGTGCCGGATACCGCCAGGAGATGGGTCAGCCCCGTCGTGCGGAAGTCCTCGGCCAGGGTCGGATCGAGTCCCGCGTCGTCGCCGACCACCAGCGACGGCACCAGCTCACGGTCGGGCTGGCGGACCCGTTGGACCGACGCGCGCAACGAGCGTCGCACGGCGTCGGCTCCCCGCCACCAGAACGCCGGTGTGCCGATGACCCGTGCGGGTGTCTCGAGTCGCAGCACCGCCGTCAGGCCGCTGTCCGGAGCCGGTCCGAGACGTCCGCTCACGGCCAGACGCTGACCGAGCCGGAGATCGACGTCCTCGGGCTCGCCCGAGACGAGGATCGGGAGGCCGCCGCGGAGGGACATGCCTGGTGCGCCGACCCGGGTCAGCCGTCCCCGGAAGAAGACCGCGTCAGAGAACCGTCCGCTCAGGAGGCGCGGATCCGTGGTCACCACGAGCTCGGCGTCGACGGAGGCTCGGCGGCTTGCCAGATCGGCCACCGGGCTGGCCGCCACGCGCTCGGCCCGCCAGGCACCTGACCAGCCCACCGCGACGCAGCAGACGAGCGCCCCCAGAGCTGTGCGAACGGCCGGGGAACCGGCCCACCCGCCACGGTGCCTGGACGTGGCCGTGCGGTGCAGTGCGAGGGCTATCGCGGCCGCAACGAGAATGATGCCCGCCGCCGCGACCCAGCCACGTAGCGGCACCCGTGGCCAGGCAAGCCCTCCGACCCACGAGGCGGCGCCCAATAGTGGCATCCGCAGGTCGTCGGCGCGGCCCCTGTCGCGCACCACGCCCGTCACACGGTGACGTGGGGGGCGACCTCACTCAGAGTGGCCTCACCGATCCCGTCCACATCGAGGAGCTGGTCGATGGCCGAGAAGCCACCGTGCTCCTGGCGCCAGGCGATGATCGCCTGGGCCGTCACCGGGCCCACCTCGGGCAGGGACTCCAGCTCGGCCTGCCCGGCGGTGTTGATGTTCACCAGCACCGCCCCGGGATCGCCGGGCGTCACCCCGACCATCGGGCCGGCGACGCCCGCGGGCGGGGCGACCCCGACCAGGATCTGCTCGCCGTCGACGAGCGGTCGGGCAAGATTCAGAGAGGTCAGATCGACCCTGCGCCGGGCACCGCCCGCGGCTTCGATCGCGTCGATGACCCTCGCGCCCGGCCCCAGGACCGCGATGCCAGGGTGCCGCACCCGCCCGGCCACGTCCACGACGACCGAGCCCCGAGCGCCGGCTCCCGCATCGCTCGCGGCCGCGTCCCTCGCGTCGCCGGCGATCGAGGCTGTCCCCTCCGGAATCGGCGCGTCGAGACCGGCTGGGCTGGTCAGGGAGAGGGGTTGGCCGAGAGCGACGTCCACCGGCTGCGGTTGTGCCCGGTGTGCCTGCCACCACCAGAGCGACACCGCCACCCCGACCAGGACGACGAGCCCGACGATCGCGAGCTGCGCTGCCCCCAGGGCGAGCTGCGGTCGTGAGGCCAGACCACGCTCCGTGCTCCACCGGGATCGCCTCGCGGCGTGGCGTCCCGGGCTGTGGGGCGCGGCCCAGGCCGGATCTGGCCCGGACGACGCCTCCGGCGACGACGTGGGAGCCGCGGGCGGCTCGGGATCCGCCGGAGTCGGCTCCCACGTCGGCTCGGCATTCCGGCCCGGCCGGATCCGAGTATGGGTGTCGGGCGCCACGAGCTCCGCCGGGGTCGTGTCGCCCGAACCCGGCTGTTCGTCGCTCCGCGCGGCTGCCAGCTCGGCACCGAGCCGCGCGAGCCGACGGGACACGGTTGCCTGGCGGTCGGAGTTTGGATGGGAGCTGCGCATGCCGGGACGCTACGGTCGACCGCCGGAACGGTGCCGGCGCCGCGGGAGTGCCTGTGGACAACCGAGCCAGCCGTGGGTGCTGTCAGCCTCCCGGGGGCCGCGGCGCTGCCGCGAGCAGTCAGTCGCCAGCGGGGCGCGGCAGCCGCGGAGCGACGCACGCCGCCACCATGCCGGGTCCGACGTGTGCGCCGATGACCGCGCCCAGCTCGCCGCACCACAGCTCGCCGCCGTCGAGGTTCGCGGTCAATCGCTGGGTCAGCTTCGCGGCGAGGGCGCCGGCGCGGTCCGGGCTTGCGAGGTGTGAGACGCACAGGTCCACGGGCTGGTCGCCCGCCGCCGCGACCACTAGGTCCTCCAGCCGGGTCAGCGCCTTGGCCGACGTCCGCACCTTCTCCAGAGTCGAGACGCGTCCGTCCGCGATCGTCAGCAGCGGCTTCACGGCCAGCGCACCACCCAGGATGGCACTGGCTGCGCCGATCCGTCCGCCTCGGCGTAGGTACTCCAGCGTGTCCACGTAGAACAGTGACGAGGCTCCGGCCGCGCGGGCGCGGGCCGCCTCGGCAGCATCTGCGGCAGTCCCTCCCTGGTCGAGCACGTCGGCGGCCGAGAGCGCGGCGTACCCAGTGGCGACGCCCACCTGCCGGCTGTCCACGACGACGATCGGGATCGACGCGTCGCGGGCGGCCAGCAGCGCCGACTCGTAGGTTCCGCTCATCTCGCCCGAGATGTGCACCGACACGACCCCGGTGGCGCCGGCCGAAGCCGCTTCTTCGTACGCCGCCAGCAGCACGGCGGGAGACGGCCGTGACGTGCTCACCGGGAGGTACCCCCGCAGCGCCTCCGCGACCCGTTCGGGGGTCGCGCCCTCCGAGCCCTCGTCGAAGACCTGCGCGCCGAGGACCACCTGCAGCGGCACGACGGAGATGCCCCGGTCCTCCGCGACCTCGACCGGCAGCATCGCCGTCGAGTCGGTGACGATCGCGATCCGGTGGGCCATGGACCGAAGGCTAGCGCCGACTCCTCCACTGCCGCGGGGTTGACGCCACCGAGACAGGTGCGGGCGGCGCACTCGGCCGCCGCAAACCCGCACCTGCCCGGCAAGGCATCAGCCGACGACCAGGTTGACCAGCTTGGGGGCGCGCACGATCACCTTGCTGATGCTCCTGCCGTCGATGGCCGCCTGCACCGTCGGGTCGGCCAGTGCCGCGGCCTCCAGGTCGGTCTCGGAGATCGAGGGCGGGACCTCCAGCCGGGCCTTGACCTTGCCCTGGATCTGCACGACCGCAGTCACGGTGTCCTCGATCAAGAGCTGCGGGTCAACCACGGGCCACCCGGCCCGAGCCACCGTGGGCCGGTGACCAAGCCGCTCCCACATCTCCTCCGCCGTGTACGGCGCCACCAGCGACAGCAGGATCGCGACGGCCTCGACCGCCTCGCGAACGGCGGGATCAGCCGGGCCGCAGCCGACGTCGATGGCCTTGCGGGTGGCGTTCACCAGCTCCATCGTGCGGGCGACCATCACGTTGAAGCGGTGCCCCTCGATCAGCTGCTCCGCCTCGGCCACGGTCTTGTGCGTGGCCCGGCGCAGCGCCTGGTCACCTCGTGTGACCTCGACCCCGGCCTCGGATGTCACGTCGCCGGAGAGCCGCCACGCACGCTGCAGGAAGCGCAGCGACCCGGCCGGCGACATGTCGGCCCAGTCGATGTCGTCCTCCGGAGGGCCCGCGAACACCAGGGTCAACCGCACGGCGTCGACACCGAAGACCTCGAGTTGCTCCCCCAGACTGACGCCGTTGCCCAGCGACTTGCTCATCTTCTTGCCCTGGTTGATGACGAAGCCCTGGTTCAGCTGCGCCGAGAACGGCTCGCGGAAGTCCAGCAGGCCCATGTCGGCCAGCACCTTGGTGAAGAAGCGGGAGTACAGCAGGTGCAGCACCGCGTGCTCGACTCCGCCGATGTAGATGTCGCACGGCCCCCAGGCGTTCGCCAGCGCGGTGTCGAAGGCCTGGGTGTCGTCGTTGGGGCTGCAGTAGCGCAGGAAGTACCACGACGAGTCGACGAAGGTGTCCATCGTGTCGGAGTCCCGCTTCGCCGGTCCGCCACACGAGGGGCAGTCCACGTTGACCCACTCCTCTGCCGCGGCCAGCGGCGAGACGCCCTGCGGCTTCAGGTCGGCCCCGCGCAGCTCGGGAAGTTTCACCGGCAGCTGGTCCTCGGGTACGGCGACCTCGCCGCACGCGTCGCAGTGGATGATCGGGATCGGCACCCCCCAGTAGCGCTGGCGGCTCAGCAGCCAGTCCCGCAACCGGAAGTTGACCGTCCCCCGACCTCCGCCGTGCTGCTCCAGCCAGCCGATGATGGCCGACTTAGCCTCGTCGACCTCCAACCCGTCGAGCGACAGCTCGTCGTTGGACGAGTTGATCGCCGGGCCGCTGCCGACATACGCCGATCCCTCGAAGTCGGCCGGCGGCTGCACGGTCCGCACGATCGGCAGGTCGAACTTCTCCGCGAACTCCCAGTCACGTTGGTCCTGACCCGGGACCGCCATGATCGCGCCGGTGCCGTAGTCGGCCAGCACGTAGTCGGCGGCCCACACCGGGATCCGTTCCCCATTCACAGGGTTGGTGGCAGTGATCCCGAGGTCAACGCCGGTCTTGGGTCGCTCCGTCGACATCCGGTCGATGTCGGAGGCCATGCGCACCTGGACGCGGTACTCCTCCAGCGACTGCTGCCGCTGCGGGGCGCACAGCTCGGCGGCCAGGGCCGCGTCAGCGGCGACCACCATGAAGGTCGCGCCGAACAGGGTGTCGGGGCGGGTGGTGAACACCGTGACCACGCGCTCGGTCCCGTCGGCCAGATGCATCGTGAAGTCGACGTGTGCACCCTCGGAACGGCCGATCCAGTTGCGCTGGGCGGTCACGACGCGGTCGGGCCACGTGGGTGCCAGGTCGTCCAGGCAGTCCAGCAGCTCTTGCGCGTAGTCGGTGATCTTGAAGTACCACTGCGTCAGCTCGCGCTTGGTCACCTCGGCGCCGCAACGCTCGCACCGCCCGTCGACCACCTGCTCGTTCGCCAGCACGGTCTGGTCGTGGGGGCACCAGTTGACCGGACTGTTCTTCCGGTAAGCCAGCCCTCGCTCGCGGAACTTCAGGAACAGCCACTGCGTCCACCGGTAGTAGGCCGGGTCGGATGTGTGCAGCCGTCTGCTCCAGTCGAAGCTGACGCCGTACTTCTTGAACGACTCGGCCTGAGTCTCGATGTTGGCGTAGGTGAACGTGGCCGGGTGCGCGTCGTTGCGGATGGCGGCGTTCTCGGCAGGCAGCCCGAAGGAGTCCCATCCCATCGGGTTCAGGACCTCATAGCCACGCTGCCACCAGTAGCGGGCGATGACGTCGTGCAGCGCCGTGACCTCGGCATGCCCCATGTGCAGATCGCCGCTGGGGTAGGGGAACATCGTGAGCGCGTAGCGTTTCTCGCGCGTCCCCTCCAGCACCACACGGTCGTCGGCGCGGAAGGCTTGGAGCTCCTCCCAGACCGGCAGCCACTTGTCCTGCACGGAGGCGATGTCGTAGGTGTCCCGATCGGACTGTTGGTCGCTCATCTCGTCTCTCTCACCTGATGCGTTGGCTCCGGACATGAAAAAGCCCCTCGGGCACGAGGGGCAGCCGCGTCGAGCATGTGCGTCCGACGCGGCTAGGTAAGGAGCAGGAACCTCTGCATGCGGCTCAGTCTACCGTGCCCCTGCCCGGCGGCGCGCGCTCGATAGGGTCCCCGCATGGAGGTGTCCGGTCGGCTGGTCCGCGTCGCGGTCGCGGCGGCGCTCGCGCTCACCGCGTGCGGCACCCTGAGCGGCCGCACCGGCCTCGCCCAGCCGGACCGGGGGCGACCCGCCGCCGCGGACATCGCGGTGATCCCCTCCTGCATCTCCGAGGGCGGCACCAACCGCGTGCGTGACCCGAGGTTCGTCCGCCGGATCGCGACCGGCGAGACCGGCTGGTTCTCGTCCCCCGGGCTCGTGGACCTCGACGCCGACGGACGCCTGGAGATCGTCGCGCCGTTCTACTCCACCTTCGTCTTCGACGCCCAGGGTCACCGGCTCGGCAAGGGCACGGCCAGCAAGGGCCGGGTCTACCCACCCTCGGTGGTGACCGACCTGGAGGGCGATGGCGTTCCCGACATCGTCGTGGCGGGCGGCTCCGGCACGGTGGCGGCCTACGAGTTCCGCGGGCACCGGCTGCGTCGCAAGGCCGGCTGGCCGGCCTCCACCCGCAGCGGCGGGCAGGCTCCCGAGGCCCGAGGGATCGCGGCCGCCGACCTCGACGGCAACGGACGCGTGGAGGTCGTGGTCACCACGACGAACACCTCGAGAACGGGCGCGCAGGTGTTCGTCTTCAAGGCCAACGGACGCCGCTTCCAGCCCAAGGTCGGTCACTCGCCGGCGTGGCCGCGGTACAACCAGCTCAAGGGCCGCGGCAACGACCGCACCTTCAACGGGGTCGGCAACCACGGGTACGGCGCCTACGGCGAGAACGTCGGTATCGGCAACATCGACGACGACCCGGAGCTGGAGATCATCACCACCTTCGACAACCACCAGATCAACGCGTTCAACCTGGACGGCACCTCCGTCCTCGCCTCACCGTGGTTCACCAACCGCGACTCCTCGGCGGCGGGCCGTCGGATGGGGTGGGGCCAGTTCATCCGCTGGGCGAGTCCGCGCGTCGAGCGGCGCCACTACCACCTGCATACGGGAGCCTGGCCGAGCCCGAGCCGGAAGATGTGGCTGCAGTGGACGGCCTCACCACCGTCAGTCGCCGACCTCGACGGGGACGGCCGCAACGAGGTGGTGGGGATCCCCAATGCCGAGCGGCACATCCCCTACCGCACCCAGGGCTACGCGTTCATGGTCCTCGACGGCGCCTACGGCAACGGGTCGCGGTCGGCACGCAGGCACCCCGGCTTCACCACGTTGCCCATGTCGAACAGGCCCGTGCACCGCGGCGGTGGCGACTATTACCCGCCCACGGGCATTCCAGCCCCGACCGTCGTCGACATCCGTGGCGATGCTCGCCCGGAGATCGTCTCGGCGCTGCCCGGCGGCAAGGTGTACGCCGTGGGGCCGGGCGGAGCGAAGTTGTGGACCTACCAGTACGCCAAGCGGCTGTCCAAGACGTACGCGTCGGAGGTCGTGGCCGCCGACCTCAACAAGGACGGCCGCCCGGAGCTCGTGTTCGGCACCTACTCGCTGCGCGCCCGCTCGGGACGCCTGGTCGTGCTCTCGGCGGACGGTCAGCGCCTCTCGTCGACCAGGTTGCGCCACCAGGCCCGCAACGGCAACGGCGTCGGAGTACCGGCCGCGCCGTCGATCGGTGACCTGACCGGCAACGGCACGTTGGAGATCGTCCTGACGACGTTCGACCACGGGATCGACGTCTATACGGTTCCCGGCTCCGGCACCGCCTGTCTGCCCTGGCCCACGGGGCGCGGCAACCTGCTGCGCAACGGCATGGGTCCGGCTACGGCACCCTGAAGCGTCGTGTCGGCGCCCGCCGAGGGCCGACTAGGGTGGCGGCCATGACGGTTCTGGACGCATTCCGGCTCGACGACAAGGTCGCCGTGGTGACCGGCGCCTCGAGCGGCCTCGGCGTCGCTTTCGCCCAAGCCCTCGCCGAAGCCGGGGCCGACGTCGCCCTGGGCGCCAGGCGTGCGGAGCGGTTGGCGGACACCGCGCACCTGGTGAGCACGGCCGGGCGGCGCGCACTCACCGTCGGCACCGACGTCACCGACCCCGACCAGTGCCAAGCCCTCGTCGAGGCCACCCTGGCGGAGTTCGGTCGGGTGGACATCCTGGTGAACAACGCGGGCGTCGGCACGGCCGTGCCGGCCACGCGTGAGACGCCCGAGCAGTTCCGGGCGGTGATCGATGTCAACCTGAACGGCGCCTACTGGATGGCCCAGGCCTGCGGGCGGGTGATGCAGCCCGGCTCGAGCATCATCAACATCTCCTCGGTCCTCGGGCTCACCACCGCCGGGCTCCCCCAGGCGGCGTACGCGGCGAGCAAGGCCGGCCTGATCGGGCTCACCCGCGACCTGGCGCAGCAGTGGACCGGCCGCAAGGGCATCCGGGTCAACGCGATCGCGCCGGGGTTCTTCCAGTCAGAGATGACCGAGACCTACCCGCCTGGCTACCTCGAGGCGATGGCCCCGCGCATCCCCTCGGGTCGCAAGGGCGAGCTGACCGAGCTCGCCGCCACGGTCGTCTTCCTCGCCTCGGACGCTGCCGGTTACATCACGGGGCAGACGCTGCCGGTCGACGGCGGTATGACCATCACCTGAGACCGCGCTGGGGGCTCGGTCAGGCCTTGACGACCGTCACCGGGCACGCGCAGTGCCGGGCCACCTGGTCCGCGACCGAGCCCAGCAGCAGCGCGTCGAACCCGCCGACCCCGCGCGCGCCCACGACGACGAGCGCCGCGGTCTCGCCGGCGCGCACCAGCGTGTCGGCTGCGCGCGCCCGGACCGCATGCAGCTCGACGCTGGGCGCGCTGAGACCGGACCATCGCTCGGCGAGCTGCTGCTCGACGGCCTCACCGAGCTCGGCGTCCGACGGCACGTACCCGAAGGGCAGGTCGGGCGGGTGCGGCGCGCTGAGCAACGAGTAGGCCGCCACGATGTGCAGCGTCAGGCCACGCCTGGTGGCGTCCCCAGCGGCGTAGCGGACCGCCGCAGCCGCGTTCGCCGAACCGTCGTCGCCCACCACCACGCCGGCCGGGTGGAACTGCTCTTCGCCCGCCATGTCTCGATCATGCCACCGTGGCGGATCCGAGCGTGGGGTGGCTGCGGGCGCGGACCATACGGGCTCGGGCCTGGCCGCTTGCGAGATCATCTGAGGATGCAGCCGTCGACCGATGACCTGGTCTGGTACGTCGCCTACGGGTCGAACATGGCCGCCGCCCGGTTCAGTTGCTACCTCCGCGGCGGGCGTCCCACCGGGGCCGGGCGGACCTACCGCGGGTGCCGGGACGGGTCGCCACCGCGCGACTCGACGGGGGTGCGACTTCGCGGAGGCATCCGCTTCGCCGGACTCTCATCTGTCTGGGGTGGCGGCATGGCGTTCTACGACCCCGGCCTGGACACCGAGCTGGCGGCCCGCGCCTACCTCGTGACGTTCGCACAGTTCAGCGACGTGGTCGCCCAGGAGACCCGACGACCCGTGGGCGCCGACCTCCGCCTCGGCGACACCACGACGCCGCGGCGCTGGCCCGCACCGTCCCAGGTCTACGAGTCCGTGCTGCACCTCGGCGACCGCGACGAGCGACCGATGCTGACGATCACCTCACTCCAGGACCATCCGGCGGAGGCCCCGTCGGCGGCCTACCTGCGCACCCTACTGGGCGGCCTGGGCGAGACGTTCGACTGGAGCGCATCGGCGCGTGCGAGCTACCTGATGGCGGCGGCGGGGGTCCGGCTGGGATGGGACCACGACGCGCTGGCCGGGCTCTGCCACGGTGCCGGCGACCCTCAGGAGCAGTGACCCCGAGACCAGTCCCCGCTCAGGCGACCCGCACCACCTGGTCGTGCTCCAGCCGCGGTAGCCGGTCGTACCAGGCGTTCTCGGCGGGGTGGCCGATGTTGACGACGAGGAACGACTTCCAGCCGGTGCCCTCGAAGAACTCCTCGTCGAGGCCGGCGGCGTCGAAGCCACCCATCGGGCCCGCTGCCAGGCCGGCGGCCCGGACGCCGATCAGGAAGTATCCGGCCTGGAGGGTGGCGTTGAAGCGCGCCGCCTTCTCACGGCGTACGTCGTCAGCGAAGGCGTCCTTGACGCCTGGGGCGTGCGGGAAGGTCTGCCCCAGGTGCTCGTGGAAGTCCGTGTCGGCTGCGAGCACCGCGACGATCGGGGCATTCGCGGTCTTGTCGCGATTGCCGTCGGACATGTGCTTGAGCAGGCGGTCGCGCTGCTCGTCACCCACGAGGAGGAGGCGCAGTGGTTGAGAGTTCATGGCCGTCGGCCCGAACTTCACCAGGTCGTAGATCGCCGCGATCTCGTCCTCGGTGACGGGCTGGTCGGTGAACGCCTTGGCGCTGTGCGCCTGGCGGAAGAGCAGGTCTTGGGCTTCGCTGGAGAGCGCGAGGGTCGAGGTCATGTCCGGCATAACTATGTTGAATCTTCAATTATTCCGGGGATCGGTCCTGTGCGACGCGTGCTGTTCATGTCGGGGTGCGAGGGTGGCGCCATGGCACCCGCCGAAACCCACGTCGAAGAACGCAACCGAAGCGAGATCGCCGCCGCTGAGGCGGAGGTCCGCAGGCTCCAACCCGAGGCCGACGATGCAGTCATCCAGGACCTGGTTCAGACGGCCTACGACGAACTGATGCCGGCCAAGGTGCACAGCTATGTGTCGATCCTGATCGTGCATCAGGTCCGCGACATTCTCCGCGACCGCCAGCGGGCGGCCTAGCCGGGACCGTCGCCCCGCATCCGCGTGGCCCCTGGCTCCTCAGCTGACCCGAGCGGCACACGGCCCGCCCGAGGCCGCAGGCCGGCACCCGCGTCCCGGCTGTGGTGCGGTCGTCAGGTTGTGCCGTGCCTTGTCGTCGTCGCGGCCGTCGAGGTAGGCGAGCACGGCGGAGACCCGACGGTGCACGTCGCCCTCCGCCGCGAGGCCGAGCTTGGCGAAAATCGACCCCGAGTGCTTCTCGACCGACGACTCTGCGAGATGGAGCCGCGTCGCGATCCCCGCGTTGGTGCGCCCCTCAGCCATCAGCTGGAGCACCTCACGTTCCCGCCCGGTCAGTCGCTGGATCGGGTGCGCGTCGTGACGTGCCGACTTGGTGACCAGCGCCCCGACGACATCGGCGTCGATGACCGATCCGCCGGCGACGACCGTGCGGACAGCGCCCACGAGATGGTCGGGATCGCCGACGCGCTCCTTGAGCAAGTAGGCGATCCCCGCCGTGCCGTCGGCGAGCAAAGACATGGCGTATCGCGGATCCGCGAATTGCGAGAGGACGACGATGCCCACGCCGGGCTGCCTGGCCCGGATGCGCAGCGCGGAGGTGATACCTGCCAGTTGTCCGTCCGGTGGCATCCGGACGTCGGTGACGACGGCGTCTGGCAGCTCCCGCGCCGCCACCAGCTCGAGATCGGTGGCGCTCGCGACGGTGGCCACGACGGTCAGGTCGGGCTCCTCGTCGAGGATCCGCCGAACGCCCTCGCGCACGAGGTAGTGGTCCTCGGCCACGACCACGCGCAGCACGGTCACCGCGTCTCCCCCGCAGTGTCCACCGAGAACCGGGCCATGACTCTCGTGCCGGCGTCCGGGGCACTCGTCACGCTCAGCTCGCCGTCCAGGGCGCGGGCTCGCTCGGCCAGGCGGTCCAGCCCACCGCCCTCGGGCGGGGGTGTCACGAAGCCGGCCCCGTCGTCACGCACCATGGCGAGCAGCGACCCGTTCAAGCGAGCCAGCTCGACCTCGAGTGCGGTAGCGCGGGCGTGCTTGAGGCTGTTGGCCAGTGCCTCGGCGACGGTGAAGTAGACCGCGCCCTCCAGCTCCTCCGACAGCCGCCCCGACCGGAGGGCGGGATCGATGGTGAGGCGAGCCGGCACGGGGTGGCGGGTAACGAGAGCCTCCACCGCAGCGGGGAGGCCGTGGTCGGTGAGCACGCTGGGATGGACACCCGCGGCGAGCTCGCGCAAGTCTGCCAACAGGCGTTGCATCCCCGTCTGGAGATCGTCCAGCTCAGCGCCCAGAGTCCGTGGGTCGAGCCGGCCGCCGCGCTCGATGCGTCGTCGCGTCAGGCCGGTCAGTCCGATCAGGGCCACGAGGTCCTGTTGGACCCCGTCGTGGATGTTGCGCTCGATGCGCCGCCGTTCTCGCTCCTGTGCCTGAACCAGGCGGGTACGGGAGGCGGCGACCTCGGCGGCGCGTGCGGCCAGGTGCTCGGTGAGCCGAACGTTGTGGACGGCCAGGGCCGCCTGCGCGGCGAAGGTGGTGACCACTGCGAGGTCCTCCTCGGTCCAGGGGCCGTGGCGCTTCGGGCCGCACTCGACCACGCCGACGACCTCACCGTCCAGCACCACCGGAACGGCAACCTCGCCCTCTCCGGAGCCCTCGTCCGCGCGCACCCGGGCCCACTGGAGGCCCAGCCCCTGCTCCAGCGCATCGGCCATGAGCGGCAACAGGTGCGCGAGGTCGAACGTGCCGGCCAGAGTGTCGCCGAGGCGGGCGATGACCAGCGCCGGGTCGGGTCGCCGACCGAAGACCCACCGGTCGGCGGTCCGCTGCAGCCAGGTCCGAGCAGGTTGAAAGAGCAGTGCCGCAAGACAGGCCATCACGACCGCCCAACGCAGGGGCAGCGCATGGCCGGCGGTGACGCCCACGGCCGCGGCCGTGGCGACGTACGCCCCGGCGATGAGGAGCCACAGCACGCCGAAGACCAACGTACGGCGGATCGCACGGTCGGCATCGACGCGCTCGGGCGCGAGGATGCCGAAGGTCGCGGCGACGTCTCCGGACACGCTCATGACCACAAGGAGGACCCAGGTCGCCAGGCGGCTGGACTCGGTCACCACGACGTTCGTGACGCCCGACAACACGACGAGGAGGATCGGGAGAAGGAGCCAGCGCATCCGGCGACGCGTGCCTTCCGCGGCGTGGCGGTAGCGCAGCAGCAACAGGACCGGCCCGGTCAGGACCACCATGAATGTCAGACCGATGACGCCCTCGGCCGCGCCACCTGGAAGCGCGACGGGCGTGACCAGCCAAGGGTTCGCCACCGGGGCAGCATCCAGGTACCGAGGCAGTGGGATCGTGGCCGAGGAGAGGATCACCCCCAGCGGCACCAGCAGGGCCAGTCCCGTGGCGGCCACCACCCGCCGCTGTCGAGGGGTCTCCAGGCGGCCGTCGGGGAAGGACCCGATGAGCAGCACCGTGACCAGGGTGCCCGCCAGGCCGACCTCGGTGCTCACCACGTTGGCCCGGGACAGGCTGACCGGCGACGCGTCCTGCGCATAGAGCCACGCCAGTGTTCCGTCGGCCCACCCCGCGGCCGCAGCGAGCACGGCGAGGGCTGCGTACCACGCGGAAGCGGGCAGGTCGGGCCGCCGATAGCGGACCAGGGCTGCGGCCGTCAGCGTCACCACGTGGGTCGCCGTCAGGTACGGGTCCCCCCGACCGGTCGTCGCGTGGGTCACCAGGTTCACGAGGACGACGGCGGCGGCTGCGGCGAGCAGAACCTCGGGCACGCGGGCGCCGAAACGGGCGGTCGTCTCCCCTGGGCCGACTCCAGCCATGTCGGGATCATGTCACGCGGCCCGGACCGTCGCGACCGGGCGAGCCGCCACCTCCAGGTGTGGCCAGCCGGGGGGTGGTGGGGAGGGTAGCGGTCTTCCCCGCCGCTCTGCGGCCCTCCTAGCGTGTTCGACGTGGGTCGTCGCCGGCGACGAGCGCCGGGAGGGGACGGTCCGGACGAAAGGAAAACGTGATGGCGAGCACTGATGCGGTGACGGCGGCGCCGGACATCACCCCGGCGAGGCGGAGTGCCTGGTACGGCGTGCTCGTGGTCGTCGTAGGGACGATGATGCTCTTCGGGGCGCTGATGGCGTTCGGCGGGTTCCGCGACTTCCTGGCCGGCAGCGAAGACGCCCAGACCTCGTCGGCTGTTCTGCGTGCCGGCCGGGTCGAGGTACTCGCTGAGCATCGCGGCCAGGTCTTCGCCGGATTCGCCCTCGTGGCCCTCGGCCAGCTGCTCCTCGGCGTCGGAATGGCGGTGCTGGTCGCCGGGATCGGCCGAGTGGCGTCAGGGTGGCGGGCCGTCGTATCGCGCCTGTCTGCCTGGTCGTGCCTGGGCGGCGGCGTCCTGAGCGTCGGCGTTCAGCTGTGGCCGCCGACGTGGAGGGGCAGCGACACCACCGTGGCTGAGCTCGGTCTGTCGACTCCGTCGACGATCCTGATCCCGCTCGCATGGGGTCTCTTCGCCGCTGGGTTCTTCGGCGCAGCTGTTGTCCTGGTGTCGGACCCTCGGTGGCCGAGCTGGCCCGGTGTGGTGCTGATCGTGTTCGGGCTCGCGCCGTTCCTCACCAAGCTCCCCCTGTTCTTCCAGGTCGGCGCCGTGATCGCGGGAGTGGGGGTGGCCGCGGCGGCCGGCGGACGCCGCCGGTAGGCGGCACCGGGTCGTGACAAGAAGCCCTGGCGATGCGACCGATCCCTCGACCTGCACCAGCGGTACCCTGGGGCTTGCCTAGGAAGTGGAGGGTTACCCACGTGTTCTTCGATGACTATCCCCGCTTTCTGGAGACCAGTGAGGTCGCCGCCCAAAAGGGCCGATTGAACGCTCGCCACGAGGGGATCTTCGGGGACAACGCCGAACTTCTGGCGGGCCGGTCCGTTCTTGACATCGCGAGCCACGATGGGCGCTGGACCTACGCCGCCCTCCGCGCGGGGGCCTCACACGTGGTCGGTGTCGAGGCCCGCCCAGATCTCGTGGCCCAGGCCGAGACCACGCTCGACTTCTACGGAGCCGACCGCTCGTCCTACGAGTTCCACACTGCGGACGTCTTCGACTTCCTCGGTGAGCCTCGGTCCTTCGATGTGGTGCTCTGCCTCGGATTCCTCTACCACACGCTTCGCTTCGGAGAGCTGCTCTCGGGTATCCGGAACACCGGAGCCCAGTACGTCGTCGTCGACACCCGGACCCACCCCGTGGATGACGACCTCATCCGCATCGTCGTCGACCACGTCGAGAAGCAGGGTCATGCCGCGCAGGATCCTTGGGGCCACGGCGGTGCGGTGCTCACCGGAACCCCCTCGCCCACCGCCCTTGAGCGCATGTTCGCTGTCTATGGCTACCACGTGTGCCACAGGGTCGACTGGGACGAGCTGCTCAGCCAAAGGAAGGTCGGGAGCATCGCCGCGTACCGCGAGAAGCGCCGGGTCACCTGGACATTTCAGCGGCGCTGACCGGCCGCATCCCACGTTCAGGTGTTGCGGCCACTCAGTCGAGACAGAACTCGTTGCCCTCGACGTCCTGCATCACCACGCACGACTCGTTGACGCCATCGGCGAGGAGCAGCCGCACGCGGACCGCGCCGATCGCGGCCAGACGTGCGCATTCCGCCTCGAGTGCGGCCAGGCGCTCCTCGCCCACCAACCCGGTGCCGACCCGCACGTCAAGATGCAGGCGGTTCTTGACGACCTTCCCTTCGGGAACGCGCTGGAAGAACAGGCGCGGGCCTTGACCTGAGGGATCCACGCAGGCGAACGCTGAGCCCTGATGCTCCGGCGGCAACGCGCGATCGAAGTCGCCCCACGTGGCAAACCCCTCCGGTGGCGGCGGCACGACGTACCCCAACACCTCGCACCAGAAACCAGCCAGGCGCTCAGGATCGGCACAGTCGAAGGTGACTTGGACCTGCCTGACGGGCGCCATCGGTCCACCATAGAGCGCGACCCGCGGGCGAGGAAGGGCCACGAAGCTGCCGGACCGCGACCGTGCGTAGAGCGCCAGAAGGGAGGTGGCGCCCCGCCCGTACGCGCTCAGCGGCAGAACCGGCAGCCTGAGCAGAATCCGCGTCGCACGCGCCGGTTATGGTGGCGAGATGTATCGGTCCCTGTCCATGTATCCCACGTCAGCCGACCCGGCCCTGGTCGCGGACATCGTCGAGCGCACCGCAACAGCCTTCAAGCAGAGCCCGGGATTCCGGTCGTGCACGTCGAGTGTGGACGCACTCCTGGGGCCGGGGGCGAAAGATGGCCAGGTGGCTCGTGTCGTGGTGGTCGACTTCGACTCACTCGACGACGCACTGACCGCGCTGCAGGCCGATAGCTTCCAGGAGAACCGCATCGCCGGCGATGGACTCGGGGCCACGCACTTCCTCTTCGAGTGCCGCGAGATCTGATCTCGCGCCCGCGTGTCTCTTGTGCGCGCGATCGTGCGCCAGATCACGCACGATGGCCGTTCGAGGTGGAACTCTGGACTCATGAGCACGATCAACGCGGAGACGATCCGCCGGTGGGTTGAGGAAATGTGGAACGGCCGCCAGTACTCCCTGTGCAGGGAGCTGATAGCCCCGGAGTTCGTCGAGCACGCGCATGCCCCGTTCTCGCCGGATCCGCGTGCCTCAGTCCGCTGGGAATCGGGGCTACCTTGAGAAGCACACGGCCCGACCACGACGCTGGCCGCCGACGAGAGAGGCCGAGATGGCAGATCCAGAGAGGTGCAGCAAGTGCGGAGCAGCGGTCGTCGACTCGTATCGGCACGAGCATTGGCACGAGAAGTACGACGACGAGCTGTCGTCCCTGAAGCGGATCGTGCGTGACTTGGAGACGAGCACGAAGCGGTCGCTCGAGCAGTTCGAGGCCGCGGTTCGCCGTCCGCAGTAGCGGCACCACGTTCATGCCGGGGCCGGGGCGCCTTGGACCACGGTTCAGAGCCGGGCCACGGTTCAGAGCCGGGCCTCGGTTCAGAGAACGTGCGGCGTGCTTGGGTCAGTCGAGGTGCTTGAAGTGTGGCCAGAGCACTGCCCAGGGCTGCAGGGGCCGGCGGCAGATCGCCACGGGTTGCCCCTGTTCCTCATTGTCGACGCCCACGCCGTTGTCGAGGCGGTCGACGATGTCACACGACGCGAACTCGCGCTCGACGCTGCCGAACTGCCCTCCGACCAGGACCACGACCTCGGTGCCGTCCGGCGGGCGAGCGAGGTCGTGCAGCGAGTTGTGGCCGCTGAAGGCCAGCGGCAGGCCGAGTCTCGGGCCGAACCGCGCGACCGCACCGGCCTCGCCGTAGTTGGACGTGATCACCTGCACGCCGGCGCCGGCGCCGCCGGCCTGGTCATAGGCCGCTGCCATCTGGTCGGCGTAGGCCGGCCAGCCGACCTGGTCACCGACCAGCGGCGAGACGCCTGCGATGGGCGTGTCTCCGACCCTGCCCACGGAGATCACTGGCAGGGCCAGCAGACACGACACGGCGGCGTTGAGCGCGACCAGCCCGACTGCAACCACTCGCCAAGCGTTGCGGCCCCTGAGCCATTGCGCGACCGGGACGCAGCCGGCGGCGTACATCACCGCAAGCAGATGGATCGGGTAGTGCGGCTGAGCGCCACCCACGAACGTGAACACCAGCATCACCGCGAAGGCCACCACGAGGAAGCCGTGGCGCCCTCGGCGTTCGCCCCGGAGCAACCAGCCCACGCCGACCGCCCACACCACGACCAGGGGCGGCCCGAGCATCAACAGCAGGAGAGGTAGGAACACGATGCGCACATCGTCGGCATTGTTCTCCCCCAGCGCCGCCCCCATCGCGAGCTGCGGCCAGTCGTGGGTGGCCTGGTAGGCGACGGCAGGCGCGGCGAGCACGGCCGCCAGGAGTCCACCGAGCCAGAACCACCGCGAACGCAGCGGCGCCCGCGGGCCCAAGACGAGCAACCCCAGGACCAGACCCGCAGCCAGGACCACGACCAGCAGACGGTTGTACGTCGCGCACCCGGCCGCGGCGGCCGCAGCGAGCCACCAGCGCGGCTCGTCAACAGCCCGAAGCACGAGCAGCACGACCAGTGCGAGCAGGAGCAGGTCGATCGTGGAGGTGACGAGCAGGTGGCCCATCATCAAGGGCATTGCCCCGAAGGCATACCCCCATGCGCAGAGCATCTGCGCCCCCCGACCACCACCGAGCCGGCGCGCGATCAGCGCGACCACGACCACGGACCCGGCCGCAGCGGCGGTCGCCGGCACCCGCAGAACCCATGGGTGGTCACCAAGCTGGGCGCTCAGCCGCGCGAGGAGAGGGGTCAGCGGTGGCTGATCGACGTACCCCCACGAGGGCGGGAGCATCCGGAAGTACAACTCGTCGCGGTGATAGCCGTAGCCCACGCTCCCCAGCGTCAGTACCACCGCCTGAGCGAGCGCCGCGCCGAGCACGACCGACCAGGCCACCAGAGGTAATGGCCGGGCGGCGCCTGGACGCTCTGCCACCGCAGTCCCCAACGGTCCTCCTCCGGTCACTACCCGCCATCGTAGGACCGGACGGGCGGATAGTTCCGCACCGACAGTCGCCCTAGAATCCCGGCCATGGTGGGCGAGGGGCGGGACGTCGGAGCGGTGGCCGCGAACCTCACAGCCGAGCTCGTTGCTGTCGACAGCGTCAACCCGGGACTCGTGACGCGCGCTGCCGGCGAGTCGGCGATCGTGGACCTGCTCCGTGCGCGGCTCGACCTGGCTGGCTTCACCACGCACGTGGTTCAGGCGCCGGGCAGGAACGACCGACCGAGCCTGGTCGCCGTCGCCCCCGGCCCCGCTACCGTCCCGACGGTCGTCCTCAACGGGCACCTGGACACCGTGGGCGTGACCGGAATGGTCGCGCCGTTCGAGCCGCGGGTCGACGGCGATCGACTGATCGGCCGCGGGGCCGCGGACATGAAGGGCGGCATCGCGGCGATGGTGTCCGCTGCGGAGGCGCTGGTGGCAGAAGGGGCGCCGGTCCGCCCGGTCCTGGCCCTGGTTGCGGACGAGGAGGATGCGAGCATCGGGAGCGAGACGGTGATCGCTGCCCTTCCCGGACTCGGTGTCCGCCCGGCCGTCTGCGTGATCGCCGAACCAACCGACCTGGCTCTGGCCAGGTCGCTGCGCGGGTTTGCGGTGATCAGGGTGCGCTTCGCCGGTCGGGCAGCCCACAGCTCGCAGCCGGAGCTCGGCACCAACGCGGTCGCCGGGCTCGGCCGGTTCCTCCACAACGTCGAGGTCGCTGCAACACGAGCGCGCCGCGACGGAGGCGACCTGATGGTGACGTGGGTGCGCGGCGGCGACTCGGCCTTCGTCATCCCCGACCGCGCTGAGTGCATCGTCGAGAGGCGGACAACCAGGCTCGGGTCGGGAGCGACCGCCCTGAGCGAGGTCCAGGGCCTGCTGACCCCCGACCTGCACGCCGCTGCCGAGCTGATGGCCAGCCGCGACGCCTGGCGGCTCGACGGCGAAGGAGCTGCCGCGACGCTCGCCGACCGACTCGGCGGGGAGCTGGGGTCCGGGGCGACGTTCGACGCGCCGTACTGGATGGAGGCCCCGTTGTGGCAGAACGTGTGCCCCACGGTCGTCTGCGGACCCTCGGGCGGGGGGCTACACGCCGTTGACGAGTGGGTCGACCTGCGGCAGGTGCGCAGCCTTGCGCGTGCGCTCGTCGACGTCTTGCCCGCCTGGGCCAGGGCACACCGTGCCGACTGACCCCCGCGGGCTACGCGCCGACGCACCTCTTCTCGATGCCTGGCTGCGCTTCCACGAGCGTCGACCGGTTCCATTCACCATTCCGGGGCACAAGCAGCGCCATGACCTGGTGGGCGACGTGGTCGCCGGTGACGTACCGCTCTATGCCGGCCTCGACACCATGAGGCTCGACCACGGCGTGCTGGCAGCGGCCCAGAGCCGTGCGGCTCGGCTGTGGGGTGCCGATGTGTGCCGGTTCTCGGTCGGGGGCGCGACCCACGCCAACCAGGCGATCGCCCTCGCGCTCGGCGATGACGGCGACCAGGTCGTCGTGAGCAGGACGCTGCACCGGTCCATGCTGCTGGGCCTGGTGCTCGCAGGGCTCACTCCCATCTGGGTTCGCCCCGAGACCGACCCACGGACCGGCCTGCCCCTCGGCGTGGCGACGACGACCGTCAGCCGGGCGCTCGAGAGTCACCCCGAGGCCCGGGCGGTGATCGTGGGAGACCCGTCGTACGTCGGCACGGTCGGAGACATCGCCGGGCTCGCGGAGATCGCACATGCCCACGACGTACCGCTGGTCGTGGACGCGGCCTGGGCCGCCCACTTCGGGTTCCACCCCGACCTCCCCGCCCACGCCATGACCCTCGGTGCCGACGCGATGATCGTCAGCGCCCACAAGACCCTGCCCGCCTGGAGTCAGGCCGCCTTCGTACTCGCGCGGACCGATCGCATCGACCTGGCGCGGCTCGACGCAGGGGTTGAGGCGACAGCCACCACCAGCCCCGCCGGAGCGATCCTCGCCAGCATCGACGCCGCGCGCGCCCTCCTGGAGCAGGAAGGCGACGCCCTGCTCGGGACCGCCCTGGCCGCGGTGCGCTCGGCCAAGGAACGACTGGCCGAGGTCGACGGCCTGGTGATCCTCGACGGCGAGGGCACCGACCCACTCAAGCTCACCCTCATGCTCAACGGCACCGGAGCGCACGGGGTCCAGGTCGAGGACGACCTGTTGGCGGCCGGGCTCCCGGTTGAGGCCGCCGAACGCGACACCCTGGTGGCCGTGGTCTCGATCGCTGACACCGATGCCTCCCTCAGTGCGCTCACCGAGGAGCTGGTGTCGTCGATCGAACGCCATCGCGGAGCGCCGCGGCCGGTCGTGCCGGCGGCGACGTACGCCGTGGAGCCGTCGCAGGTGATGTCACCCCGCCGTGCCTTCTTCGCCACCGCTGAGGCCGTGCCGGCGGCCGCAGCGGTCGGCCGCGTGAGCGTCGAGCTGGTCGCGCCCTACCCACCCGGGATCCCGGTCCTCGCGCCCGGCGAGGAGATCACCCCTGCGACGCTGGCGGCCCTGGAAGCCGCGCGGACCGCGGGCGTCCGGTTGGCCTACGCCGCAGACCCCTCCGTCAGGACGCTGCGGGTGGCGCGACCCGGGTAGGTCACGACTTGCTCGCGGCCGCCGAGCGCGCGTCTCCACGAGTGTCATCTTTCCGTCCCAGTGCGCCATTAGGTTCAAGCTCCTGGCTTTCGATCCGGTCACGGACTTCGACACAGCGGTGACGACCTATCGACGCTGCCGGCGTGCCCGCATCACACCCCATGGGGGCTGCTCGACCGCATGATCGCGGCGGTCGGATGGCGACACGGCGCCTGCCGGCTGGCCCACGACGTCGACCTCGACCGGGTGGCCGGAGTCGTCGGACTAGAACTCGACGGAGAATCGCTGCGGACATAGTCGTCCTCTCATGGTCGTCCCCGCTCGCGGATAAGTGACCGGATCTACGATCTGACCTGCATGGGCGGCGGGGCCTGTGTAGGTCGCGAGGCATCTCGAACCTGGCACGCGGAGAATCGCTGCAAGAGCACGACGAGGGACCCACGACAACTTCAACTGTGCGGTGAGGCCGAGCCGGTCCGGTCGAGTGACGTCCAGGCGAGTGGTGTGTCGGATCCCGGTGACCGTGTTGCCACCGGTATCGGCGACGCGCCGTAGGGTGATCCCGGAGGCCTGAGGGCCCGGCTGCTCGGGGACCGGGCGCCGTCGGGGGCGACCGCAGTCAGCCGGCCGGGGCGACGGTGCGCCGCATGACGGTGTTCTTCATCCCCTTGGGCCGCACGAAGTCGAAGCCGCACCGCTCGTACATCGCCCGGGTGCCGTTGTAGAGGAACGAAGAGGACATCCTCTTCTCGCCCGGCACGTGCGGGTAGCCCTCGACGACGCCGCCACCCGCCTGGGAAATCAGGTCGACCGCGCCGAGAAGCGCGGTCTCGGCCAGCCCGCGCCGACGGTACCGCTTGTCGACGAAGATGCAGGTCACCCTGTAGTCGGGGGTGAGGTCGGCCTCGGCGTCGTACTGCTTGCGGTGGTGGATGTTGGGCAACTCGGCCGGCGTGCCGTACTCCGCCCACGCCACCGCCTCGCCGCCGTCGACGACGAGCGCCGCGTGGGCCGCGCACTGCTCGACGTAGCGCTTCTTCAGCGCGCGGTTGGCCTCCGCGCCCTGACCGCGCTCGTCGCTGTCGGGGTGGAACCAGATGCACCAGCAGCCGCCGAAGATCCCGTTGTGGCGGGCGACCATGGCGTCGAACATCGTCCAGGTCTCGGGTGTGAGCGGGACAATCTCGAGTCCCTCGGGCGTATCGCTCATGGCGGCACGCTAACAAGCGTTCCGGACGATCGGCGTCCACTCTTCCCGGTTTCATGCTCGGGATCCCGCCCCGTCAGGGCACCGCGTCCTCGCGAAGCGGCGAGAGCGTGCGCCAGAGCACGGTCATTTGGCTCGGAACGGTCCATGCACCGTGCAGGGACAGACGACCCGGCTCGGTGGTGCCCGCACAGACTGTCCGTTCCGTCCCGGCGCTCTGCCGCGGTGAATGGTCGAGACTTACGTCCCCGTCCTCCTGCCTGACCTCATTGCGAAGGGGAGCGCTCAACGTGCAGAATGGATGGCGACGAAGAGAGCGCCATGGGACTTCCCACCGGCTTCGACCCGGCCGCGGCCTACCGCATGATGGTTCGGATGCGTCTGGCGGACGCGGCCCTCGCGAAGGCGTGGGCAGACGGCATGGTGCCGGGTGAGTACCATTCCGGGATCGGCGAGGAGGGCATCAACGCCGGCATCATCCTGCACCTGTCCGGCGAAGACTCACTCTCCTGCGACCACCGGAACACGGCCCCCTTCATCGGCCGGGGCGCGGACCCCCTCAGCCTCATGCTGGAAGTGCTCGGCACCGACCTCGGGATGAACCGGGGTCATGCCGGGCACATGCACCTGCTCGAGCCCGAGATCCACGCAGCCGCCGATGGCATGGTCGGCGCCGCCGGGCCGTTAGCAGTGGGCTGCGCTGTAGCGCACGAGGCGTTGCACCCGGGTCGCGTCGCGATCGCCTTCCACGGTGAGGGAGCGATGAATCAAGGGATGTTGCTGGAGTCCTACAACCTGGCGGTTACCTGGAACCTCCCCGTGGTCTTCGTCTGCAAGGACAACCGTTGGTCGATCACGACGTACTCCAAGGAGGTCACCGGAGGTACCGCAGCGCAGCGTGCGAAGGCGTTCGGTCTGGGCGTCGAGACTGCTCGCGGGGACCGCGTCGAGGACGTGTATGCGGCGGCGGGCAAGCTCATCTCGCGCGCCCGTGCGGGCAAGGGGCCAGGCTTCCTCCACGTCACCTGCCACCGTCCCGCCGGCCATTTCGAGGGTGACCCGATTGTCCGCATCATGACCAGACCGAAGGAGCAGGCGTTGGCCTTGGCGCCGGGCCTCAAGGACGGGGCCCTCGCCGACACTGGCGGCTCCAGGACCGACCGCGCCTCCGGACTGACCGACCTCACGGTGCGGATCGTCCGCGCTTTCTGCGGCTGGACCCGGCACTCCCGCATGGACCCCGTCAGGCGGGGCCTGAGGCTGGTCGACCGTGATGCACGAGCCCGGATCGAGGGCAGCGAACATGCCGAGATCAACGCCGCCTTCGTAGCCGCCCGGAACGCGATCGACCCCCGACCCACCTTCCGGCCTCGCACCCGCACGTCGCCGATCGGCGGATCTCGACGCTCCACCACCCCCGGTTCGGGCGGTGCCCGATGAAGACACTGCGCTACGACGAGGCAGTCGACCACGCGATCGCGCAGGCAATGGCCGAGGACGACCGCGTGGTCACCTGGGGTGAGGACGTCAAGCTGATCCGTCGCAACCTGCTGGCGCGGTTCGGTCCGAGCAGGGTCCGAGACACCCCGATCAGCGAGTCCGCCTTCATGTACGCCGGCATCGGAGCCGCCATGTCCGGGCTGCGGCCAGTCGTCGAGCTCTACATGATCGACTTCGCCCAGGTCGGGTTGGCCGCCATCGTCAACGGTGGTTCCAAATTTCCGGCGTTCTCCGGCGGCCGCTGGTCGGTTCCGATGGTGCTGCGCGCCGGCTACGGCGGATGGTACGCCGATGGCGGTCAGCATGAGCAGGCACTCTGGGGCCAGCTGGCTGGCATTCCCGGCGTCACGGTGGTGGTCCCTTCGACTCCGGATGACGCTGCGGGTCTCATGTTGTCGTCGATCCAGGATGAGAGGTTCGTGGTCTTCCTGACTGCCAAGCTCCTTGACGGACAGATGCTCGACTTCCTGGGTGGGGCCAGTCGGCGGACGGTCGACTTCGGCCAGGTCGTGCCGGCCGCCGGAGCCATTGGACCCGTGCCAGAAGTGGTCCAACCCATCCCGTTGGGCAAAGCCGTGCTGCGCCGTGAAGGCTCCGACGTCGCCCTGGTCAGTGTCGGGGTGGGCACGCACCGCTGCCTGGAGGCCGCTGCCGCGCTGGCCGACGACGGCATCGAGGCCAGTGTTCTGGACCTGCGCTGCATCGCCCCCTTGGACGATGAGGCCGTGCTGGAGCAGGCCAACCAGACTGGTCGCATCGTGGTGGTCGATGAGGACTACCGTCGCGGTGGCCTCAGCGGTGAGATCGCGGCACTGCTGCTGGAGTCGGACAACTCGGCGACGTACGCCCGGGTCTGCGTCGAGCACACCATCCCTTTCGCCCCTCATCTCGAGTACGACGCCCTTCCCAACGCTGAGCGAATCGCCGCTGCGGCCAGGGGTCTGGCAGGACGGGTCTGAAGGAGCCACCATGCTCCGCTTCTATCTGTCGTGACGGCCTTCCAGCCCTACTTCCGAGTAGACGGACTCACGCGTGCTATCGGCGCCTGGGTGAGAGTGGCGGCACTCAGCTCGCGCCCAGCGACTCGGGACGACTGGGACTTCGTCGGAGCCACAGGCCCGGTGCCGCGCCCGCTCGCGGCCAACGACTGACACCGCTGAGACGCCTATTGTCTGGCCATGGCGATGCGGAGGCGCTCCTCCGGGTCGATGTAGTGGTCGTGGTCGTCGTTGCCAAGGTCGATCTGGACCCAGTGGATCTTGCCGTTGAACCGGCTGGTGCGTGAGGTGTAGGCGGGAGTGACGGTGGTGCCTGACTCGTAGCCGATGTCGGTCGTCTCATCGGCGGAGAAGACCATGGGTTGGGTGGCTTCGACCCGGCCCGCGCCGATGGCCTCGCCGTCGCACCACAACGTGACGTCACCGCCCTTGGCGAGGCCGCCGCCGTCATAGGCGAACTCCATCCGGACCTGGTGCGTGCCGGCCGGGACGGCTGTGTCGGCCTCGGTGGAGAACTCCTGGATGCCCAACACGTTGTAGACGAACCTGGCCTTGCCGTCCCTGAGGTAGACCGCCCAGCCCCCGAAGCGGCCGCCTTGGGCGATGATCACCCCTTCCGCCCCGCCATCGGGGACCTCGATCTCGGCAGTGACCGAGAACGACTTGTTCTTGATGCTGACCACGCTGTTCTCCGACAGCCGCCCCATCCCGGGGAAGAACAACTGAGAGCTGCCATGGATCAGGGTTGGCCGGCCCGCCATCGACGGCTCGATCCGCTCCGCGGTGCGGTCGTCCATCGGCAGCACGTTGTACTTGGTGGCCTCGATGAGCCACAGCCGTTGCAGGTGAGCCAGCCGCTCCGGCTGCTCTGCCGCCAGGTCGTGGGCCTGGCTGTAGTCGGTGCTGCCGTCGTACAGCTCCCAGACGTCGTCGTCGTAGGCCGGCATATCGCCGCCCACCATGATCCAGGGCGTCTTGTGCTTGGTGACTGCGCTCCACCCCCGGTGGTAGATGCCGCGGTTGCCGAACATCTCGAAGTACTGCAAGTCGTGGCGCTCCGGGGTCTCGGGCTCGTTGAACGTGTAGCCCATCGATGTGCCCTCCATCGGCGACTGCTGTACGCCGTTGACCATCGTGGGTTCGGGTAGCCCTGCTGCCTCGAGGATGGTCGGGGCAATGTCGATCACGTGGGTGAACTGGGAACGCAGCCCGCCCTTCTCGTCGATCCGAGCCGGCCAGTGCACGATCGTGCCGTTGCGCGTGCCGCCCCAGTGCGAGGCGACCTGCTTGGTCCACTGCAGCGGGGTGTTCATGGCCCACGCCCAGCCCACGGAATAGTGGTTGTAGGACTCCGGCGAGCCGAAGGCGTCCATCTTGCTCGACCATGAACTCCGGAGTCTCCAACGCAGCCATCCCGTTGAAGTTCGCCATCTCGTTGAACGCGCCGTTCATGGTGCCTTCGGCGGAGGCCCCGTTGTCGCCGATGATGTAGTAGACGATCGTGTTCTCCAGCACGCCCAGGTCGTCGATGGCTTCGATGAGCCGGCCGACATGGAAGTCGGTGTGCTCCAGGAACCCGGCGTACACCTCCATCTGGCGGGCCAGCACCGGCTTGAGTTCCTCGGGCATGTCGTCCCAGGCGGCGATCTCCGCGTGACGTGCGGTCAGTTCGGCGTCGGCAGGGATCACCCCCAGCTCCTTCTGCCGGGCGAAGGTGCGCTCGCGCTGGACGTCCCAGCCGTCGTCGAACCGACCGGCGTACTTGTCGGCCCACTGCTGGGGGACGTGGTGCGGGGCGTGGGTCGCGCCGGGAGCGAAGTACATGAAGAACGGCTTGTCGGGCATCAGCGCCTTCTGCTGCCGCACCCAGCCCACTGCTCGATCGGCGAGGTCCTCGGTGAGGTGGTAGCCCTCCTCGGGAGTAGCCGGAGGATCGACCGGCGTGGTCCCGTCGTAGAGGGCGGGGTCGTACTGGTTGTTCTCCCCACCGATGAAGCCGTAGAAGGTCTCGAAACCACCGCCGCCCGAGGGCCAGGCGTCGAACGGTCCCAGCGGCGAGGACTGCCACACCGGCACCTCGTGGCACTTTCCGAACTGGGCGGTGGAGTAGCCGTTGAGCTTCAGGGTCATCGCCAGCGGGGCCTTGGTGTTCGGCCGCAACGAGTTGTTCCCCGGCGCCGAGGTCGCTGTCTCGGTGATGCTCCCCATCCCCACCGAATGGTGGTTCCTCCCCGTCAGCAACGCCTGACGAGTCGGCGCGCACAGCGCCGTCGTGTGGAATCGGTTGTATCGCAGACCCCCAGCCGCCAGCCGGTCCGCGGTCGGGGTCTCACACGGCCCACCGAACGTGCTGGACGCACCGAACCCCACGTCGTCGAGCAGCACGATCAGGACGTTGGGAGAGCCCTCGGGCGGACGAAGCGGCTCGATGGGCGGGAAGGAAGTATCCGGATCCTTCGCGTCGTACGTCGTCAGCCCGACCGCCGGACGGTCGGGAATCGGCAACATGCTGCGGGCATGAGGATCGGGGCTCATGTCGTGTCCTTTGGTGAGGGCTGCTGAGAGGTTCGACCCTAGGGCCCACTGTGCGACGGCGGAAGGGTCGCAACCGGAATCTTCGAGCGTGCCGACGTCTCCGAGAATCGACACCAGTTCAGGGTCGAGCCCCAGCTTTCAGGTTCGCCGCAGGCGAGACATCGAGGGGCTCTCACGGTGCACTTCCTTGCCTCTGGCCACTGGCCGGGCTTCGGGTGTATACACGCAACAGGGCTTCGCCCCCGGACACCGTGCTGTGGAACGTAATCTCGGTCAGCGACCGGGCAGGCCCCTAGTGGCTCGGCGTCCTCTTCAACTCGATCGGCGGGAACGTGTCGCTGCGTCGGATCACGCTGCACGATGTGGACCCGGGTGTGTCCGGGGGCTTCGTGCCCGGTGCTGTCAACGTCGTTGGCGGCAAGGCCTTCGGTCAGTGCAAGTCCCTGGTCTGACCTAGGTGGCGCTACGTCCGTTCGCCACCCTGGACTCACGGGGTGGCGGACGGGCGCAGTGGCGAGTTGCTGCGCCAGTGCCACCAGGACGAGCGATTCCAGGTCCTCTCGATGATGGCTGATGGGACGCGCCGAGCTGGAGCACTCGGTCAGAACCGCCTACCAGACCATCAAGAGGGCCCGCCGAGATCACCATCGGCTGCCAGCAATCTCGCTTCGCGCGCGGCGGCGCGTAGCCTTGCGTAGCATCACTTGCTACGATCGAGCCCGTGGCGAAGACAATCGCGCAGCGCGAGCTGCGCAACGACAACGCGAAGGTGATCGAGGCCGTCACGGCCGGTGAGACGTTCGTCGTCACGCGCAACGGCGAACCGGTCGCAGAGCTGCGACCGCTGCGCGCAGGTCGCCGTACCTTCATCTCCCGCGAAGAGGTGGCGGCGCTGGCGGCCACCGGCGGCGTACGCATCGATCGTGATCGGTTCCGCGCCGACCTCGACCGCGCGATCGACCAGGGAGTGTGAGGTGGCCAGCGGTCTGTTGGACACCTCCGTCGTCATCGACTGGCACGACCCTACGGTCATCGCCGCGCTGCCCGACCAGGTCGCTATCTCGGCCATCACGGCGGCCGAACTGGCGGCGGGGCCACACTTGGCGAGCACGCCCTCCGAAACGGCGAGGCGACAGGCTCGACTTCAAGAGGTCGAGGCGAAGCTGGAGCCACTCGCGTTCGACGACGCAGCCGTTCGTAGCTACGGACTCGTCGTGGCGGCCGTGGTCCGCGAGGGCCGGCGACCCCGAAGTCGCGTGGCAGACCTCCTGATTGCAGCAACCGCCCACGCGAATGGCCTCGACCTCTACACGCGCAACGGCGACGACTTCACGGGCCTGGCTGGTCTCGTTGACGTCATCGCGATCTGATCCGACAACCCTCGCCCGGCGATGGCCTTGCCTCGGTGGGGATCGTCTTGCGGCCCGCAACCCCGTCACGAAGCCCAGGTCACGTCATAGTGTCTAGTCGTCTTGCCAACCGCGGAAGTGGTGCAGGGTCGCGGTCTTCGGGTGAGAGCCGTTGGGTTTGCCCATCTCGAACAGGTCGAGCACGAGGAAGAGCGGGTAGTCGGTCGCCTGGAGGACGCGCCGCAGCAGAGCCCCCTCGCAGCCGATGAGGGTCTCACCCTTACTCCAGATCGCGGTCCAGGTGTGCGGCACGGTGGCGTCGAAGGGGACCTTCAGCTCGGCCATGTCTGTGGTCAGCTTGGGGTCACCGTGGGCTTTCAGCCCTGTGCGCCACGTGCTGGTGCTCGGTGCCGACCAGCCAGGCGGCCAGCATGCAGTCCGGATCGCGCGTCGCGCTGACAGTGACCTCGATACGTCCAGCCGCTGGGGCCCAAAGAAGCCGGTCGGGGTTGCCGTGCGCACCAAGAGTCAACCTGGCGGTGACGGTGCGGACCCCGGGGCGACTCAGCTCGGCCGAAGAACGTGCCCGTCGTCGGCTGCGAAACAACGCCCCGATTGGGCAGAAACGGCAGGTCTTCAGCCCTGTAGATGCTGTTCGTGACCTTTCGGCGGGGCTGCTGGGCAGCCGCCCCGCTCCCGTTGGGTGTCGGCTCATCGGGTCACCGGGCGCCGACTCGCGACGTAGGAGGAGGTCTCGGTCGAGGTGCGTTCACAGTTGGCGGAGGCCTCGCGGTCGGTAGCCGCGGCGGAACTGCACGATCACGAGGACGCCATAGGCGAGCGCGGCGAACATGAACACGGCCGGGATCGTCATCATCCCGAGCAGGCCTGATAGTGCGAACGCCAGACTCGGCCAGCGCCAGATCGGGCCTCGCCACGTGATGAGTCCGCAGGCGACGAAGCCGAGACCCAGTCCGAGGGTCCCCACGTAGCCGATCCAGCCGCGATCGACCGCCATCGCCTCGTAGTCGACCATCGCGAGGGCGGCACGGTGAACGCCCACGATGAGTCCTCCTGCGATGCCCACCCAGCCCAGGATCCTCGCGATCTGAGCCTTCCGAGAGGTGAAGAGCGGCTGCATGGAGAGCAGCAGCAGGCCCGCGCCGATGCCCATGACGGTGTATCCCACGCCCATCAGCACGAAGCCGAGTTTGAAGTCACCGGGCGCCGCCTGTGCGAGGAGGAGCTGGGTGTCAGGGTCGTCCCAGGCGTTCGCCCAGTCGGTCACCACCGGGCGGGACACTCCGGCGAAGAACAGGATCCCACCGAGGAGGAGCACCAGACCTGCGAACCTGAGTCGCTTGCGGTCGGCGTCACGTGGGGCGGTGGTCGCGGGCGTGCTGGCCACGGATTGCTCGGTCATCGCGGATCCTCCATCGTGGGGTGACGTCACCCGGTCTGTCGCCATCCGGTCTCCGATCGGTTCCCGTTCGTCGGGTCCACATGCGGAAGTGACACCGCCGGAAGGTGTGGCGGTCGGAGCGTGGCCATGCAAGAGGGAATGGCCGCGGTTCTCAGTTGGGCGCTGCCACACCCCCTGAGAAAGCGCACGGGTCTGGTGCACCAGCCCGTCTCCATGCGGCTTCAGCAGTGCCGAGGAGACACCCGGTGGCGTCGAAGAGGCGTGAATAGATGGCCAACAGCCATGTCTGACTCCTAGCTTCGGGACTCGAACATGGCCCTGACCTGCGTGTTCGGTGGAGCTGAGGGGACTCGAACCCCTGACCCCCTGCATGCCATGCAGGTGCGCTACCAGCTGCGCCACAGCCCCAGGCGTCACCCGGCTCCGGGCAACTCGGGAATCTTAGCCAACGCCTTCGTCGGAGACGAAATCGGCCGCCGATCGGCGCCGGGCGGTCAGGTTGTACGCCGCCAACCGCGGCTTTCCACGGTCCTCGTCCTTGGTCACGACGACCCAGCCGGCGTTGTCGACGACCTTCAGGGTGCGAGACGACGCCCAGGGCCAGCCGAGCAGGGTGAAGAGGCCGATCTTCAGGCAGGCGCCGTGCAGGACCGCGATCCCGGTCTGACCTCGATCGAGCGCCTGGAACGCCTCGAGGAGGGCCGGCGCCACCCTCTCTCGCACCTGCTCGACGCTCTCCTCCCCCATCACCAGGGGGCCGGGCTCGCCGGCGATCCAGGCGGCGTACTGGTCGGGGAATCGCTCGGCGTACTCCGACCGGGTCAGCCCCGACCGCACACCGAGGTCGAACTCGCGCAGCCGCGGATCGGCGGTCGCCGTCAGTCCCGTCGCCTCCTCGAGGTACGCCGCCGTCTGCCGCGCCCGGGCCAGGTCGCTCGTCCAGAGCCGCGCCGGCCCGAGTCCCGCCAGACATGCGGCCGTACGGCGGCTCTGTTCGTGACCCACCTCGTCGAGCTCGACGTCGGTGTGGCCCTGCGCCCGGTCGATCAAGTTCCACGCGGTGCGGCCGTGACGGAGCAGGACGAGCGTGCGTGATCCCGGCTCCGAGGAGCTCGCCGCTGATCGCTCGTCCATCTGCACAGCCCGGTCCTGAGAGCGGTCAGGCATCACGAGTGGCGTCGTCGGGAAGGGTGATGGTCGGACAGTCGCGCCACAGCCGCTCCAACGCGTAGAACTCCCGCTCCTCGTCGTGCTGGACGTGCACGACCACCTCGCCGTAGTCGAGCAGCACCCACCGGCCCTCCCGATGGCCCTCTCGACGGATGGGCTTCGCGTCGATCTCGCGCAGCTTGTCCTCGATCTCCTCGACGATGGCGCGCACCTGACGGTCGTTGCTCGCCGACGCGATCAGGAACGCGTCGGTGATCGCCAGCTGCTCGCTGACGTCGAAGGCGACGAGGTGGTGGGCCAGCTTGTCGGACGCGGCCAGGGCCGCGGTCTGGACGAGCTGGACTGCGTGGTCGGTGGCGCTCATGCGGTGGGAGCCTCGTCATCGAAGTGGTGGTCTTTGAAGTGGTCATCGGACTGGTCATCGGGCCGGTACAGGTCGTGCTTGGCGATGTACTGAACAACCCCGTCGGGCACGAGATACCACACGGGTTCGCCACGCCGGCGCCGCGCGCGGCAGTCCGAGGAGGAGATGGCCAGCGCGGGGATCTCCACCATCGTCACGCGGTCGGCGGGTATCGCAGCCAGGGTGTCGGGGTCCATGGTGTAGCCCGGGCGGGTGCAGCCCACGAACGTGGCCAGGTCGAAGACCTCCTCGGCGTCGCGCCACGTGAAGATCTCGGCCAGCGCATCAGCACCGGTGATGAAGTAGAGCTCGGCGCCGGGAAGCCGGCTGCGCAGGTCGCGCAAGGTGTCGATCGTGTACGTCGGACCGCCTCGGTCGATATCGACCCTGGACACCCAGAACCGCGGGTTCGCTGCGGTGGCGATGACCGTCATCAGATAGCGGTGCTCAGCCGGAGAGACCGCGCGGTCGGACTTCTGCCACGGGTCGCCCGTCGGCACGAAGACGACCTCATCGAGGTCGAACCACGCCTGCACCTCCGAGGCCGCCACGAGGTGGCCGTGGTGGATCGGGTCGAAGGTGCCACCCATCACGCCCACCCGGCGTGGGCGGACGCGCTCCGGCGTCGTGGTCACGCTCAGCTGTGGTCGCGTCCCGCGCCGAACATGAGCAGGACGACCAGCAGGAAGATCAAGGTGCCGAGGACCAGGCCACCCACGGCCCAGGCCGGAATCAGGGGATCGGCGTGCACGGCAGACTCCTGGGCCAGCGGCAGCACCACAGACATCGACATGGCGACCACCCTACAAGGCCGCGGGCCTGCCACGCAGACCCCCGGCCGTCACGACCACAGCAACCCCACGCCGAGGAAGATGAAGTAGAAGCGCAGCGTGCGCCCGATCAGGATCGACGGGGCGAAGACCCACATGGGTACGCGCAGCGACCCCGCCACGATCGCGACGATCAGCAGGGGCGGGACCCCCAGGAACGCCGAGGCGAACACCAGCGTGGCTGCCCACCACGGTCGGCCCTCCATGCTGGTGTGCCATCGGTCGTAGCGGGCGCGCCAGGTGGGGTCGGCGAACTTCTTCTGAATCCAGCGCGACTCCATGAACCGGGCTGCGCCGTAGTACCAGACGATCTTGCCCAGCGTCTGGCCGATGCCGGCCGAGATCGACAGCGCGACCGCCTGCGCCGGACCCACTTGAGTCGTGAGGGCAGCCAGGTAGATCTCGATGTTGATGACCGGAATCAGCGCGGAGGCGATCGCGACGCCACACGTCACCAGTACCAGGATCACCGGGGGGTGGCCTCGCGGGTCGGAAGCGGCAGGCCAAGACGCATCAGCCAGACCGTCGACACGATCTTGAGCGTCAACAACGCCAGCGCGATCACCAGGCCCACGTGCCACCAACCCGTCACGATCAGCAGGATCGCGAAGAGCGAGGAGTTCACCGCCTTGCCGGGCTTGGACCAGTTCCACAACCAGATGCGCCGATCGATCACGAAGAAGTAGTTGGGGCTGCGCACCGGCCAGGCCAGGAACGCCAGGGACAGGAAGCAGTCCACGACCATGAACTCGAGCAGGTACACCCCGACCGGCAACGCCATCACCGGCATCAGCCAGACCAGACCCACGTAGAAGCCCGCCGCGTTGGCCCGGTCGCAGAGGATGTCGACGACCGCCCCGATGCGGGTCTCGCAGTCGAGCCACCGGGCTACGGCACCGTCGAGCATGTCCCCGACCCAGTAGACGCCGAGGCCGACCAGCAGGAGGGTGAGGTTCTCGGTGCGGGCGGCGGCCAGAGTCAGCGCCAGCGACGCCACGGTGCGCACGAGCGTGATGACGGTCGCGCTGGTGAGGAACCGCTCCTTGGTGGGGTCGGCGTCGTACGTCGCCCCGGCTGTCGTCACGGGCACCACGCTAACCGGCGGTTCGGCCGGGTTCGGCGACGCCGCCCCGCAGGCCTCAGCGAATATGGCCGTCGCCGGTGACGATGTACTTCGTCGAGGTCATCTCCGGCAGTCCCATCGGCCCGCGCGCATGGAGCTTCTGGGTGCTGATCCCGATCTCGGCGCCGAAGCCGAGCTCGCCTCCGTCGGTGAAGCGCGTGGAGGCGTTGACCAGCACCGCCGCGGAGTCGATGGCGGCCGTGAACCGCCGCGCCGCCGCGAGGTTCTCCGTCACGATCGCCTCGGTGTGCTGGCTGGACCAGCGACGGATGTGGGTGATCGCCTCCTCCAGCGAGCCCACCACGCGTGCCGAGATCTCGAGCGCGAGGAACTCGGTGGCGTCGTCCTCCTCGGTCACCGGGACCACCCCCTCGTGTGCCGTGAACGCCTCGTCACCGTGAATGAGCACCCCCCTCTCCTGGAGCGCCACCACCACCTGGGGCACGAACTCGTCGGCGACCGCTTCGTGGACCAGCAGCGACTCGGCGGCGTTGCACACGCTCGTGCGGTGGGTCTTGGAGTTGACCACGATGGCGAGCGCCCGGGCCAGGTCGGCGTCGGCGTCGACGTACACATGGCAGTTGCCCACCCCGGTCTCGATCACCGGCACGGTCGACTCCTCGACCACGGAACGGATCAGGCCCGCCCCACCCCTCGGGATCAGGACGTCGACGAGCCCGCGCGCCCGCATCAGCACCTTCACACTCTCGTGAGAGTCCCCCGGGACCAGCTGCACCGAGTCCGCAGGCAGGCCGGCGCCCACGACCGCGTCGCGCAGCGCAGCGACGATGGCTGCGTTGCTCGAGCGCGCACTGCTGCTGCCGCGCAGGAGCACAGCATTGCCGGACTTGAGGCAGATCCCAGCGGCGTCCGCGGTGACGTTGGGCCGCGCCTCGTAGATCATGCCCACGACACCGAACGGCACCCGGACCTGACGCAGCTCGAGACCGTTGGCGAGCGTGCCACCACGCACCACCTCCCCGACCGGGTCCGGCAGAGCCGCCACGTCGCGGAGCCCGTCAGCCATGGCAGCCAGGCGGTCCGCTGTCAGGCGCAGGCGGTCGATGATGTTCGGGGACGTTCCCGACCCCTCCGCCCGGACGACGTCGTCCTGGTTGGCCGCCAGGATCGGCTCCTCGGCAGCCAGAAGGGCCTGCGCCATCGCCTGCAAAGCGGCGTCCTTGACGGCCCGGGTCGCGAGGGCCAGCTCGTAGGACGCAACGCGAGCGCGCTCAGCGGCCATGAGCACCGGGTGGTCAGCGGTCATGGGGTCAGCGTAATCCGGCACCGCCTGCCCGCACCGGTCGTCTCGACGGCCGCGACACGCCCGGAAAACCCGCAGGCAACCAGAACGCACTCCGCAGCGTCGTACGGGTGAGGCTGTGCTGCACAGCCCTACGAGGTCGTCGCGATCGCGACTCCATCATCTAGGCTCCACTGCCGGGCTCGTCGGGCCCACTCACGGGGAAGGACCACCCATGCGTCTTCTCAGGCTTCACCGTCGAGCTCGCACCGCGCTCACTGCCGCCGCCCTCGCGGCCGCGATGTCCCTCAGTTCGCTCAGCGTTCTGGCGGCGCCGCCGGCCACCGCCGCCGGCTCGGGTCCGGGCATGTCTCCGCTCCTGCTCTGGGCGCCGACGAGCGTGGAGGCCACCAGCTACCGGGGTCGCGTCTACAGCGACCTGGGGCTGCGGGTGATCGCGAACGGCGGACCGTTCGAGATCTGGTCGAAGCGCCCGACCTACAACGACCAGATCCAGTCCGAGTGGAGGTCCACCGCGGGGCCGGTCGCCCTGCCCGAGGGCACGATGACCAGCTTCTCGGGGCTCAGCGACTTCATGACCCTGCGGATCCTGCGAGCAGGCGACAACTCCTTCGTGCTGAAGAAGCACTTCGACTCCTGTCTCAACGGCCAGTCGGTGCGGGTGCGCCCGGACGCCGACCCGCGGTCGCCGTACCCCTGGGGGTGCCCTGGAAACCCCTACACGGTCGGGTCCGTCATGGGCATCCAGGAAGGCTGGGCGACCTCGATCTTCCAGGAGTGGAGCCACCCGATCCGGCTGAAGCCGGGCGCCTACAAGGCGACGGCGTTCGTCAACCAGCCCTACCGGGCCCTGTTCGGCCTCTCGCGCGCGGACTCGCGCATCAACTACACGCTGACCGTCATCAAGGACGGCCGCCGGGCCACCCGCCCGCAGCCTCCGAACCGGCCCAGCCCACAGCCGGCCGCAGAGCGCCCCGCAGGCGCGTCTGCCGGCGTCGTGGCTGGGCCCGTACCGGACCTTCAGGTGCTTCCGGCGTTCGGCATCCAGCTCAACGGCAAGGGGAACGCGCTGCGCTTCGGCGCGACGACCTGGAACGCCGGGGACAGCCCCTTGGTCGTCGACGGTTTCCGGTCCGGGACCGACGACGTCATGGACGCCTACCAGTACTTCTTCGACAGCGACGGGAACCAGACGGGCTACCAGCTCGTGGGACAGCTGCACTTCCACCATGGCAACCACAACCACTGGCACTTCGAGGACTTCTCGAGGTACGAGCTGCTCAACCAGGACCTGACGCTGGCCGTCACCTCGACGAAGCAGTCGTGGTGCCTGGCCAACACCGATGCCGTGGACTACACCGTGCCGGGCGCCAACTGGAAGCCCGAGAACACCGACCTGAGCACGGCCTGCGGGGGCGCGGACGCGCTGTCGATCCGCGAGGTGCTGGCGTCGGGGTCCGGTGACACCTACTTCCAGTACCGAACCGGCCAGGCGTTCAAGCTCGCCGGTGTGCCCAACGGGATCTACTACATCTCGGTGACGGCCAACCCCGAGGCCGCGCTGATCGAGTCGGAGGTGGCGAACAACAACTCGCTGCGCAAGATCCGGCTCCGGGGCTCGGGGTCCTCACGCCGGGTGAAGGTGTTCCCCGTCGGGATCATCGACGAGACCTGGGGGGACGTGTACGGGCGCCCGCGGGCCTGATCCCGGCCGTCAGCCCTTGCGCTCGATGACCTTCTTGGTGACGGCAGGAAGGACCGTGTGCAGGTCACCGACGACACCGAAGTCGACGAGCTCGAAGATCGGCGCCTCCTCGTCCTTGTTGACCGCGACGATCGTCTTGGAGGTCTGCATCCCGGCCCGGTGCTGGATGGCGCCCGAGATCCCGTTGGCGACGTACAGCTGCGGCGAGACCGTCTTTCCGGTCTGACCGACCTGGAAGCTGTGCGGCATCCAGCCGGAGTCGACGGCGGCGCGCGAGGCACCGACGGCCGCGCCGAGGGCGTCGGCGAACTGCTCGACCGGCTCGAAGTTCCCGCCGGTCCCACGGCCGCCGGAGACCACGATCGCGGCCTCCGTCAGCTCGGGCCGGCCGGTCGCCTGACGCGGCTGCGTGGCCACGATCTGCGCCGTCTGCGAGGCCGCACTGATCGTCACGGCGACGTCCTCGACCTTCCCCGAACCCGGGGCCTCCTCGGGGGTGGCGGCGTTCGGCTTGACCGTGATGATCGGCGTGCCGTGGGTGACGCCGGCGGTCACGGTGAAGTTGCCGGCGAACACCGACTGCGTCGTCACCGGTCCGGAGTCCCCGGGCTGCACGTCCACGGCGTCGGTGATCAGGCCGGAGTCCAGCTTGATGGCCAGCCGGCCGGCGATCTCCTTGCCCTCGGCCGAGGACGAGATCAGGATGGCGCCCGGCTCTGCCCTCGCCGCTACCTGCTGCAGCGCCTCGGCCTTGGGCGCCACGAGGAAGCCCTTGATCGGGGCGTCGTCGACGACGTAGACCTTCTCGGCGCCGTACTTGCCGACCGCCTCGGCCACCTCAGCCGCCTGGCCGGGACTGCCGATGAACACCGCGGACGGCTCACCGAGCCGGCGGGCGATCGTCAACAGCTCGTAGGTCGGCTTGCGCACCGCGCCGTCGACATGGTCGACGAGCACCAGGATCTCGCTCACGGGTGGCTCTCCTCGGCTCTAGATGAACTTCTTGGCGGCAAGGAAGTCGGCCAGCGCCGCGGCGCCCGACCCGTCCTCGTCGGTGACGATCTCGCCTGCGGTGCGCGGCGGTCGGGGCGTGGCCCCGGCCACCGCGGTCCAGGCCACGGACATCCCCACGTGGGCCGGCTCGACCCCGAGGTCGGCGAGCGAGTAGATCTCCAGCGGCTTCTTCTTCGCCGCCATGATGCCCTTGAACGAGGGGTAGCGGGCCTCGCCGGACTGGTCGGTGACCGAGACCACGAGGGGCATCGTCCCGCCGATCACCTCGGTGGCGACATCGCCGTCGCGCTTGATCCGCACCTGGTCGCCCTGGGTCTCGATGACCGCTGCGAACGTCACCTGGGGCAGTCCGAGTCGCTCGGCGAGCATCGCGGGAACCACGCTCATCCCGGCGTCCGTCGAGGCCATGCCGCACATGACGAGGTCGACGGACCCGATCTTCTCGATGGCCTTCGCCAGGACGAGCGAGGTGGCCACGGCGTCGGAGCCGGCGATGGCGTCGTCGAGCACGTGCACACCCTGGTCGATGCCCATCTGCAGCGCCTTCCGGACGGCGTCGACGGCCTTCTCGGGCCCGACGCACAGCGCCGTGACGGTGACCTCGTCGGCCTCGCGCGACTCCTTGATCCGCAGAGCCTGCTCGACGGCGTACTCGTCGAGCTCGGAGAGGAGTCCGTCCACCCCGACCCGGTCGACGGTGAGATCGTCCTCGAAGGCCCGGTCCGCCGTGGCGTCGGGCACGTACTTCACGCAGACAACAATGTTCATGGCGATGGCGGCCGAGGTGGCCCCTCCCCTGCTGGTCGGAATCGTTCCGGTGGCTGCTGGCCTGGCCGCCGACGAGGGCGGCGGCGGTCTGAGCGTGCTTCTCGGTGAGGTTACCCAACGCTAACCGCCGCCGGTACCGGCTCCCGGGTGCGATCTGTCACACGCGACGACCCGCCCTCCGGGGGACGGTCACCTCCCGACGAAGCGCGCCTTGCCCGGCCCCTCCTCGACGAAGGAGGCCATGCCGATCGTGCGGTCCTCGGTGGCGAACAGCGCCGCGAACTGCTGGCGCTCGATCTCCAGACCCGTGTCCAGGTCCACCTCGCCACCTCGGTCGATGGCCTCCTTGGCCGCGCGGAGCGCGAAGGCGGCCGCTCCCACGAACTGACCCGCCCAGGCCAGCGCCTCGGCGTACACCCGGTCGGCGGACAGCACCGTGTCGACCAGGCCGATGTCGCGGGCCTCGGCCGCGGGGACGAAGCGCCCACTGAAGATCAGCTCCTTGGCCCGGGCCGGCCCGACCAGGCGCGTGAGCCGCTGGGTACCGCCCGCCCCGGGGATCACGCCGAGCAGGATCTCGGGCTGACCCAGCACCGCGTCATCGGCGGCGAACCGGACGTCGGCGCACAGCGCCAGCTCGCAGCCGCCGCCGAGCGCATAGCCCGTGATCGCCGCCACCACCGGCTTGGGGATCCGTGCCACGGCCGTCCAGGCGGACTGGAGCCTCCCTGAGTGCCCGACCATGTCCGTGTACGACATCTCGGCCATCTCCTTGATGTCGGCCCCGGCCGCGAAGACCCGCTCCCCGCCGTACAGCACGACGGCGCGGACGTCGTCTCGCCGGGTGGCCTCATCGGCGGCCGACCGGACCTCCTCCTGCATCTGTGCGTTGAGCGCATTCATCTTGGGACGGTCGAGGCGGATCGTGCCGACGCCGTCGGCGACCTCCAGTCGGACGAACTCGGCCATGACTGCTCCTCTCGGGTCGGTGACCCTGCGCCGGGCAGCCTAGCGAGCCGCCCGGGACCGACGCAGGGTGTGGCGTCCGACACAATGGCCCGGTGAATTCCCGGACCTGGCGTTGGCAGTATCGCGGCGAGGCCGCGCCCGTGTGGCCGGGAAGTCACCAGCAGCTGGGTGCGACCTGGGAGCCCGAGGCGACCAACTTCGCGATCTGGGCGCCCGAGGCCACGAGCCTGTGGGTGTGCCTCTTCGACTCCGAGGGCACCGAGACGCGGCACCAGCTGACCGAGCACACCCTGGGCATCTGGCACGGTCGGATCCCCGGGGTCGAGGTGGGCCGGCTGTACGGACTGCGCGCGGACGGACCGTGGGAGCCGGGGCGAGGCCGTCGGTTCAACCCCGCCAAGCTCCTGCTCGACCCCTACGCCCGCGCCATCAGCGGCCAGGTCACCCACGGGCCCGCCACCTTGGCCTACGACGTCGCGGAGCCCGACCGACGCAGTGACCTGGACTCAGCCGACTCGATGCCACGGTGCGTCGTCGTACGCGACGAGTTCGACTGGGAGGGCGACCAGCAGCTGCGCACCCGGTGGCGCGACACCGTGATCTACGAGCTGCACGTCAAGGGCTACACCCAGCTCCACAACGAGATCCCCGAGCAGCTGCGCGGGACCTACGCCGGCCTCGGTTCACACACGGTGATCCGCTACCTCCAGGACCTCGGCGTCAGCGCGGTCGAGCTGCTGCCGGTCCACCAGTTCGTGACCGAGCCGGACGTCGCCGCTCGCGGCAGGCAGAACTACTGGGGCTACAACAGCATCGGCTTCTTCGCCCCGCACGCGGCGTACTCGTCCGCGGGGGACCACGGTCAGCAGGTCACCGAGTTCAAGCAGATGGTGAAGAGCCTCCACGAGGCGGGCATCGAGGTCATCCTGGACGTGGTCTACAACCACACAGCCGAGGGTGGGCCGCGGGGGCCGTCGTACTCGTTCCGGGGGCTGGACGACGCGGGGTTCTACAAGCGCGCCCGGGCCGTCGGCGACACGTACTGGGACGTCACCGGCTGTGGGAACACCGTGGACTCCAGCAATCTGGCCGCGTTGCGGCTCATCGTGGACTCTCTGCGCTACTGGGTCACCGAGATGCACGTCGACGGTTTCCGGTTCGACCTGACACCGGCGCTGGCGCGGACCGGCCACGACATCGACATGCGCAGCGCCTTCCTGACCACGATCAGCCAGGACCCGGTGCTCCGGCACGTCAAGCTGATCGCCGAGCCCTGGGACGCGTCCATGGACGGCTACCAGGTCGGTTCGTTCCCTCCGCCCTGGGTGGAGTGGAACGACCGCTACCGTGACGCGCTGCGCGACTTCTGGCGCTCCAGCGCCGGGGGGATCCGTCACGTCGCGTCGCGGATGGCTGGCTCCTCCGACCTCTATGCCGACGACGGGCGGTCGCCGTACGCCTCGGTGAACTTCCTCAGTGCGCACGACGGTTTCACCCTGCGCGACCTGGTCTCCTACAACCACAAGCACAACGAGGCCAACGGCGAGCACAACCGAGACGGGTCCAACAACAACCGGTCCTGGAACCACGGCGCGGAGGGTGAGACCGACGATCCCGCCATCAACGCGATGCGGCGGCGGCAGGCAGCCAACATGATGGTGACGCTGGCGCTGTCGAACGGCTCGCCCATGATCACCGCCGGAGACGAGCGCGGACGCACGCAAGGCGGCAACAACAACGCCTACGTCCAGGACAACGAGGTCTCATGGGTCGACTGGCGCCCCGACGACGCCTGGCTCGACGTGTACGAGATCACGAAGACCGCGCTGCGGGTGCGCCGCGAGCACCCGGCGCTGCGCCAGCGGCACCACTTCGAGGGGACTCCTGCCATCGAGGGTGGCGCGAAGGACCTGGCCTGGATGCACCCCACCGGCCGAGAAATGACCGAGCAGGACTGGCACGACAGCACCCTCACGGTCATCGGCATGTTCGTGTCGGGCGACCCGCTGCGCTCCCCCGGGCCTCGAGGGGAGCAGCAGAGCGATAGTTCGTTCCTGCTCTGGCTCAACGCAGCCACCGAGGACGTCGAGCTGACGCTGCCCCGCAACCAGTGGGTCAACCACGGGGAGGTGGTCCTCTCCACCGACCCGGCCCACCCGGTTGGGACGACGGTCGCCTCCGGCGACCAGCTCACCTTCGCCGCTTGCTCGGTGCTGCTCCTCCGCCAGACCCTGCGTTGAGCCTGGCCCGGGCCGCGCAGCGGACCCTGATGCGTGGGCGACTCGGCGCGTCGTACGTGCCCCAGATGCGACCCGTCGGCCACCAGATGCGACCCCTCGGCCACCAGACGCGACCCCTCGGCGGCCAGATGTGACTCCTCGGCGGTCAGGCGGGGAGGGCGACGAGGCCGAGCTCGGCGTCCGAGGCGAGCGAGGTGTGGTGCGGGACCACCCGCACGGTGTACCCGAAGGCGCCGGCGTGGTCGATGTCCACGGTCGCATCGAAGCGGAACCGGTCGCCTTCGTAGGCCTCGACCATCCCCATCGATGACGTGACGGAGTCCACCAGGACGTCCTCGGGGGTCGTCGTGCCGCGGACCACCTGGACCTCGACGTCCGCGGGATCGAGGCCACCGAGCGCGACGTAGGCGCGGACCATGAAGGTCGCCCCGACCTCCGGGGCCTCGCCGACGCCGCTGGACTCCACATGCTCCACACGGACGGCCGGCCAGGCCGCGCGCACCCGCTTCTTCCACGACGCCAGGTCGGCGGCACCCTGGAAGTCGGAGTTCAGCCCTCGCGCGGTCACCGCCGCCGGCGTGTAGAGCTGGCGCACGTAGTCACGCACCATCCGGGTCGCCAGCACCTTGGGGCCGAGCGACTTCAGGGTGTGTCGCACCATCTCGAGCCAGCGCGTGGGCACACCCTCGGCGTCGAGGTCGTAGAAGCGCGGGGCCACCTCGTTCTCGATCCGGTCGTACAGCGCCGCGGCTTCGAGGTCGTCGCGGCGGTCGGGGCCATCGACGCCGTCGGCCGAGGGGATCGCCCAGCCGTTGTTGCCGTCGTACCACTCGTCCCACCAGCCGTCGAGGATCGAGAGGTTCAGTCCGCCGTTGAGTGCCGCCTTCATGCCGGAGGTGCCGCACGCCTCGTAGGGACGCAGCGGGTTGTTCAGCCAGACGTCGCAGCCCGGATAGAGCGGCAGCGCCATCGCGATGTCGTAGTTCGGGAGGAAGACGATGCGGTGCCGCACCTCGGGGTCATCGGCGAACCGCACGATCTCCTGGATCAGCTTCTTGCCGCCGTCGTCGGCCGGATGCGACTTGCCCGCGATCACCAGCTGCACCGGACGCTCCGGGTCCAGCAGCAGTGCCTTGAGCCGCGCCGGGTCCCGCAGCATCAGCGTCAGCCGCTTGTACGACGGCACGCGGCGTGCGAACCCGATCGTCAGCACGTCGGGGTCCAGCACGGAGTCGATCCACGAGAGCTCGGCCGGGGCGAAGCCCCGCTTGATCGACGAGCGGGTGAGCCGAGCCCGGGCGTCCTCGACGAGTCGCGCTCGCAGCTGCCGCTTCAGGTCCCAGATCTCCTTCCCCGGCACCTTGTCGACGAGGGCGAGGAAGTCGTCGATGGCCTCGGCGTCCGCACCGAGGCCCTGGGCGGCCGCCAGCTCGAAGACCTCACGGGCCACCCAGGTCGGGGCGTGCACTCCGTTGGTGATCGAGCCGATCGGGACCTCAGCCTCGTCGAAGGCGGGCCAGAGGCCGCTGAACATCCCCCGCGAGACCTCGCCGTGCAGGAGCGAGACACCGTTGGCACGTTGTGCGAGCCGGAACCCCATGACGGCCATGTTGAACACGCCGGGGTCGCCGCCCTCGAAGTCCTCGGCGCCGAGCCCCAGCACGCGATCCACGGGCACGCCGGGGACCGGGCTGGACCCACCCCCGAAGTACTGCTCGACCAGGTCCCTCGGGAACCGGTCGATCCCGGCGGGAACGGGCGTGTGGGTCGTGAACACCGTGCCGGCGCGGGAGACTTCCAGGGCGGTCTCGAAGTCCAGCTGCGGGCCCTCCTCGGCCACCGTCAGCTCGCGGATCCGCTCGAGGCCGAGGAAGCCGGCGTGGCCCTCGTTGGTGTGGAACACCTCCGGCTCGGAGGCACCGGTGATGCGGGAGTAGGCGCGCAGCGCCCGCACGCCGCCCACGCCGAGCAGGAGCTCCTGGCGGAGGCGATGCTCGCTGGTGCCGCCGTACAGCCGGTCGGTGACCTCACGGAAGTGCGGGGCGTTCTGCTCGACGTCGCTGTCCAGAAGAAGCAACGGCACTCTGCCCACCTGGGCGACCCAGATGCGGGCGACGAGCTCCGGCCCGTCCGGCATCCCGATCGTCACGCTGGCGTGGCCGCCGTCCGGCTCGAGCAGCGGGGTGAGCGGCAGCTCGTCGGGATCCAGCAGCGGGTAGGTCTCCCGCTGCCAGCCTTCACGCGAGAGCGACTGCTTGAAGTAGCCGTGCTTGTACAGCAGCCCGACACCCACCAGCGGCACTCCCAGGTCCGAGGCCGCCTTGAGGTGGTCCCCGGCCAGGATCCCCAGGCCACCGGAGTACTGCGGCAGCACCGCGGTGATGCCGTACTCCGGTGAGAAGTAGGCGATCGCCTTCGGGCCGTCGGGGCCGCCGCGGCGCTGGTACCACTGCGCATCCGCGAGATAGGCCGCGAGGTCGGCCCGAGCCTCGGCGAGCGCGGCCAGAAACGCCTCGTCGGAGGCCAGCTCGTCGAGTCGGCTCCGGCTCACCGCCCCCAGCATCCGCACGGGGTCGTGGAGGACCGCCTCCCACACCTCTGGGTCGACGCTGCGGAAGACGTCCTGGGTCGGCGGGTGCCAGGACCAGCGGAGGTTGCCCGCCAGCTCGCCCAGGGCGACAAGCTCGGGAGGCAGGACGGGGCGGACGGTGAATCGACGGATAGCGCGCACTGCAGGACGGTAACGCGAAAGTTGGATCGTTCCAAGCATGCCCGGTCCTCGGACGTCAAGGACTCGCGCCGACAGACGGGACCCGGCCACCGGTCCCTTGCGCCCGTCTCCCAACTTGGCAAGGGTGGGGGCCATGGTCGGTCGTATCCCCATCATGAACGTCACACCCGTCGTCGACCTTGGCCGCCTGCCGGCCAAGGCCGCCCAGGGCGAGCCGTTCCCGGTCACGGCCACGGTGTTCCGCGAGGGTCACGACCAGTTCTCCGCGGAGGTCGTGGCGACCGCTCCGAACGGCAAGCGTCGCCCGCCGGTCCGGATGACGGTCGACCCCATGGTGCCTGGCCGGCACGAGGCGTGGATCGTGCCCGACACGGTGGGCGCCTGGTCCTTCGAGGTGCAGGCCTGGTCCGACCCGCTGGCCACTTGGGAGCACGACGCCGGACTGAAGATCCCGGCCGGCGTGGATGTGGAACTGATGTTCACCGAGGCTCGTCTGCTGCTGCAGCGGGTGCGCAAGAGCCTGCCCCGCAAGGACGAGCAGTCCCGGGCCGTGGTGCGTGCCGGCCTCGACGCGGCCAAGGACCACAAGCGTCCCGTCGAGGCGCGGCTGGCGGCGCTCCAGTCCCGCGAGCTGGCCGAGGTCTTCGCGGCCCACCCGTTGCGCGAGAAGCTCACGGTCGAGGGCCCCTTCCCGGTGTACGCCGACCGTCCGCGTGCCCTGGCGGGCAGCTGGTATGAGTTCTTCCCGCGCTCTGAGGGCGCGACCCGCGATCCCGAGACCGGCGCCGTCACCAGCGGCACCCTCCGGACGGCGGCCAAGCGGCTCGACGCTGTGGCGGCCATGGGCTTCGACGTGATCTACCTGCCCCCGATCCACCCGATCGGTGAGGTGAACCGCAAGGGTCCCAACAACACCCTCACGCCCGGACCCGAGGACCCCGGCTCACCCTGGGCGATCGGCAGCAAGGACGGCGGCCACGACGCGATCCACCCCGATCTCGGCGACTTCGAGGACTTCGACCTCTTCGTCGCCCGCGCCGCTGAGCTCGGCCTGGAGGTCGCGCTCGACCTGGCGCTGCAGGCGGCACCGGACCACCCCTGGGTGACCAGTCACCCCGAGTTCTTCACCACCCGGGCCGACGGCAGCATCGCCTACGCCGAGAATCCGCCCAAGAAGTACCAGGACATCTACCCGATCAACTTCGACAACGACCCGGAGGGCGTCCGCCGGGAGGTGCTGCGAATCGTCCGGCTGTGGATGTCGCACGGAGTACGGATCTTCCGCGTGGACAACCCACACACCAAGTCGCTGGACTTCTGGGAGTGGCTGCTCGGGGAGGTACGCCGCACGGACCCGGATGTCGTCTTCCTCTCCGAGGCGTTCACCCGGCCGCCGATGATGCGCGGCCTGGGGGCGGTGGGGTTCCACCAGTCCTATACCTACTTCACCTGGCGCACGGAGCGCTTCGAGATCGAGGCCTACCTGCGCGAGCTCGCCTCGGAGACCGACCATCTGATGCGTCCGAACTTCTTCGTCAACACCCCCGACATCCTCCATGCGTTCCTGCAGTACGGCGGCCGCCCCGCGTTCAAGATCCGCGCCGTGCTGGCCGCGATGGGCTCCCCGAGCTGGGGGGTCTACGCCGGCTACGAGCTCTTCGAGCACGTGGCGGTGCGCCCCGGCAGCGAGGAGTACCTCGACTCGGAGAAGTACCAGATCCGGGTGCGTGACTGGGCGACCGCGGAGGCGGAGGGCCGCACGCTCGCGCCGTACCTCACCCGGCTGAACGCCATCCGGAAGGCCCACCCGGCCCTCCAGCTGCTGCGGAACCTCACCGTCCACCGCACCGACGACGACCACACGATCGCTTTCAGCAAGACCGCCGGCGACGACACCGTCATCGTGGTGCTCAACCTCGACCCGCACTCACCGCGCGAGACCACCGTGCACCTCACGATGCCGGCCCTGGGCTTCGACTGGCACGACTCCTTCGCGGTGCGGGACGAGATCACCGGCGACAGCTTCACCTGGCACGCGGACAACTACGTACGGCTGGACCCGCACTATGAGCCGGCACACATCCTGACGGTGAGGAGGAATGGGTGAGCCAGCCCGACGTCGACCCGGCGACCAGCGACCCGGAGTGGTTCAAGACCGCGGTCTTCTACGAGGTGCTGGTGAGGTCCTTCCGCGACGGCAACGGCGACGGGACCGGTGACTTCGTCGGGCTGATCGAGAAGCTGGACTACCTCGCCTGGCTCGGGGCGGACTGCCTGTGGATCCCGCCGTTCTTCACCTCGCCCCTGCGCGACGGCGGGTACGACGTCGCCGACTACACCGACATCCTTCCCGAGATCGGCACCGTCGAGGACTTCCGGGCGTTCGTCGCGGCCGCCCACGAGCGCGGCATCCGGGTGATCATCGACTTCGTCCTGAACCACACCAGCGACGCCCACCCCTGGTTCCAGGCCTCACGCAGCGATCCCGACGGGCCGTTCGGCGACTTCTACGTCTGGTCCGACACCGATGACCTCTACGAGGACGCCCGGATCATCTTCGTCGACACCGAGCCGTCGAACTGGACCTGGGACCCGGTGCGCCAGCAGTACTACTGGCACCGGTTCTTCAGCCACCAGCCCGACCTGAACTTCGACAACCCCGCCGTTCACGAAGCGATGTTCGAGTCGCTGTCCTTCTGGCTCGAGATGGGCCTGGACGGTTTCCGTCTCGACGCCGTGCCGTACCTCTACGAGCGCCCGGGGACCAACGGCGAGAACCTCCCCGAGACGCACGAGTTCCTGCGCAAGGTGCGGCGCTACGTCGACACGAACTACCCGGGCCGGGTGCTGCTGGCCGAGGCCAACCAGTGGCCGGCCGACGTCGTGGACTACTTCGGCAACATCGAGGCCGGTGGCGACGAGTGCCACATGTGTTTCCACTTCCCGGTGATGCCGCGCATCTTCATGGCGGTACGCCGCGAGTCGCGCTACCCCGTCTCGGAGATCCTCGAGCAGACACCGCCGATCCCGTCGGGCTGCCAGTGGGGCATCTTCCTGCGCAACCACGACGAGCTGACGCTGGAGATGGTCACCGACGACGACCGGGACTACATGTGGTCGGAGTACGCCAAGGACCCGCGGATGAAGGCCAACATCGGCATCAGACGACGGCTGGCGCCCCTGCTGGAGAACGACACCAACCAGATCGAGCTGTTCACGGCGCTGCTGCTGTCGCTGCCGGGGTCGCCGGTCCTGTACTACGGCGACGAGATCGGGATGGGAGACAACATCTGGCTCGGTGACCGGGACGGCGTCCGCACCCCGATGCAGTGGACGCCGGACCGCAACGCCGGCTTCTCCTCGTCGAACCCTGGACGTCTGCACCTTCCACTGATCCAGGACCCGGTGTTCGGTTTCCAGAGCGTCAACGTGGAGTCGCAGCTGGAGAACTCCTCGTCGCTGCTGCACTGGACGCGCCGGATGATCCACGCGCGCCGGCGCCACCACGCCTTCGGTCTCGGGTCGTTCACCGACCTCGGTGGGTCCAACCCCTCGGTTCTCGCCTACGCACGCGAGCACACCGAGCCCGACGGCACGGTGGACCGCATCCTGTGCGTGAACAACCTCTCCCGATTCCCGCAGCCGGTCGAGCTCGACCTGCGTCGCTGGGAGGGGATGCGACCGACCGAGCTGCTGGGCGGCGTACCGTTCCCACAGATCGGTGAGCTGCCGTACCTGCTGTCGATCGGCGGCTACGGTTTCTACTGGTTCCGGATCGCCGAGGTCCCCGGGCCCGAGGACGGAGCGATGTCGTGAGCGAGGACCGCGCGGAACTGCTCGACGAGCTGCTGCGCCGCGCCCGCTGGTTCGGCGGCAAGGGCCGGAGCTTCCACACGGTCGAGGTTCTCCGGGCCGGGCGCCTGGACGCGGGCGACGTGGCGGATCTGGCCGTCGTGATCGACCTGGTCGAGGTGGCCTACGACGATGCCGCGGGCGGGACCGAGCTGTACCAGGTCCCGTTGGCGTGCTACTCCTCCCACCAGCCCCACCTGGACCACGCGCTGGTGGGCATCTGGACCGACCCCGAGCTCGGCGAGGTCCACGGCTACGACGCCGTCCACGACCGCGCGGCTATGCAGGCCTGGATGACCGCGTTCGCCGCTACGGCGCCCGCGACCCCGTCGGAGGCTGCCTCGGCGGGGACCGAGGGCCTCTCGTTCCACGTCCTGCCGGGTCATGACCTCGACACCGACGTCCATTCGACTCTGTTCAGCGGCGAGCAGTCCAACTCCTCGGTCGCGTTCGGCGAGGACGCCCTGATGAAGGTGTTCCGCAAGGTGACGGCCGGCGAGAACCCCGACATCGCCATTCACGAGGTGCTGACCCGGGCCGGATGCGCGAACGTCGCGGCGCTGTACGGGTGGCTCGAGGTGACGCTCGACGGTGAGGTCATCCAGCTGGCGATGTTGCAGCAGTTCCTGCGCACCGCCAGTGACGGGTGGGACCTGGCCCAGGCCAGCGCACGCAACCTCTACGCCGAGGCGGATCTGCACGCCGACGAGGTGGGTGGTGACTTCGCCGGTGAGTCGGCCCGCCTGGGCGAGGCGGTGGCCGAGGTCCACGAGGCCCTGCGCCAGCACTTCCCGGCGGCAGCCGCCGATGTGCACGACATCGCCCAACGGATGGTGGCGCGGCTCGACGAGGCCCTGACCGTCGTGCCCGGGCTCGCCGAGCACGAACCTCTGCTCCGTCGGATCTTCACCCTGCTGGAGGGCGTCACCCTTCGGGTGCAGCGCATCCATGGCGACCTTCACCTGGGCCAGACGTTGCGGACCAGCCTGGGGTGGAAGGTGGTCGACTTCGAGGGCGAGCCGGCCAAGCCACTGGCCGAGCGGGTCCGCCCGGACTCACCGTGGCGGGACGTGGCCGGCATGGTCCGCTCCTTCGACTACGCCGCCCGCGTGGTCGAACGAACCCTCGGAGAAGAGAACCCGGCCAGCCAGCACCAGCTCGACTTCCGAGCCTCGCAGTGGGCCGAACGCAACCAGGCGGCCTTCCTCTCGGCCTACGTCGGCGGTCGCGACCTGACCGACGAGGAACAGATCCTGCTCGCGGCGTACGTCGCCGACAAGGCGGTCTACGAGGCTGTCTACGAAACCCGCAACAGGCCGACCTGGGCATCCATCCCCCTCGCGGCGATCGCCCGACTGGAGGGCTCATGAACAGCATCCGACCCATCGACCGGCACGAACTCGACCTGCTGGTGCGCGGAGAACATGGTCACCCGCACAACGTGTTGGGCCCGCACGCCCACGAGGGCGGGGTCACCGTGCGGGTCTACAAGCCGTTGGCCTCGCGGGTGGCGGTGCGGGTCGGCGACGACGAGACCGAGCTGCAGCACGAGCATGCCGGCGTGTGGGTGGGTGTCCTCGACCTGGAGGAGGTGCCCGACTACCGCGTGGCCGTCACCTACGACGCCGACCCGTTGGTGATGGACGATCCCTACCGGTTCCTGGCGACCGTGGGCGAGACCGACCTGCACCTGATCAACGAGGGCCGTCACGAGCGGCTGTGGGACGTCCTCGGCGCGCACGTGCAGCACTACGACGGTGGCATCACCGGAACCTCCTTCGCCGTGTGGGCGCCCAGTGCCCGCGGCGTCCGGGTGAAGGCCGACTTCAACCACTGGGACGGCCGCGAGCATCCGATGCGACAGCTGGGAGTCTCCGGCGTCTGGGAGCTCTTCGTGCCCGACGTGGGCTCCGGCACGCACTACAAGTTCGTGCTCCTCGGCGCCGACGGGGAGTGGCGCGAGAAGGCCGACCCGATGGCCTACCACACCGAGGTCCCGCCCCAGACGTCGTCGGTGGTCTACGAGTCCCACTACGGCTGGAGCGACGGCGACTGGATGGCCGCGCGTCCGAGCTTCCAACACGTCAACAAGCCGATGTCGGTCTACGAGATGCACCTCGGCTCGTGGCGCAAGCCCTACGGATCCATTCTCAACTACGGCCAGCTGGCCGACGAGCTGGTCCCCTACCTCACCGATCTCGGGTTCACCCACGTGGAGTTCCTCCCGGTGATGGAGCACCCCTTCGGGGGGTCCTGGGGCTACCAGGTGACGTCGTACTTCGCTCCGACGGCACGGTTCGGTGATCCCGACGGGTTCCGCTACCTGGTCGACCGGCTGCACCAGGCGGGCATCGGCGTCATCGTCGACTGGGTGCCGGCGCACTTCCCCAAGGATGCCTTCGCGCTGGCGCGGTTCGACGGGACCCCGCTCTACGAGGACCCGAACCCGACGCGAGGCGAGCATCCCGACTGGGGGACCTACGTGTTCAACTTCGGGCGGAACGAGGTACGCAACTTCCTCGTGGCCAACGCGCTCTACTGGCTCGAGGAGTTCCACATCGACGGCCTGCGGGTCGACGCGGTCGCTTCGATGATTTACCTCGACTACTCCCGCGAGGAGGGTCAGTGGAGCCCCAACGTCTACGGGGGCAGGGAGAACCTCGAGGCCGTCCAGTTCCTGCAGGAGATGAATGCCACGGTCTACAAGCGGGTTCCGGGCGCGATGACCATCGCCGAGGAGTCCACCTCCTGGCCCGGCGTCACCCGTCCCACGTCCGTCGACGGCCTCGGGTTCGGCTTCAAGTGGAACATGGGCTGGATGCACGACTCGCTCGCCTACATGGAGCATGACCCGGTCCACCGCACCTACCACCACGGCGAGATGACCTTCTCCATGGTCTACGCCTGGTCGGAGAACTACGTGCTGCCGATCAGTCACGACGAGGTCGTCCATGGCAAGGGCTCCCTGCTGCGCAAGATGCCGGGTGACCGCTGGCAGCAGCTGGCCAACCTGCGCGCCTACCTGGGTTTCATGTGGGCCCACCCCGGGAAGCAGTTGCTGTTCATGGGCGCCGAGCTGGGCCAGGAGGCCGAGTGGGCCGAGGCCCGCGAGCTCGACTGGTTCCTGCTGGACCACCCCGAGCACCGCGGCATGCAGGCCTTGGTGCGCGACCTCAACCGCGCCTACGTCGACACTCCCGCTCTGTGGACCACCGACAACGACCCCGGCTCCTTCGCGTGGATCGACGCCAACGACGCAGCGCGCAACGTGTTCTCGTTCGCCCGCCGCGACGGCGAGGGATCCGACCTGGTCTGCGTGGCGAACTTCGCCGGACACCCACACAGCGACTACCGCCTCGGGCTCCCTGCGGCCGGCCGCTGGGAGGAGGTCGTCAACACCGACGCCGCGACGTACACCGGCTCGGGTGTGGGGAACCTCGGCTCCATCGAGGGCGTCCCCGGGGACTGGATGGGCCAGCCCGCCAGCGCCACTCTGGTCGTCCCGCCCCTGGCCACCGTCTGGTTCCGGCGGGCCTGAGCGGGGTCGGTGGTTCACCACGGTATGTCGGTGAAGTCGCGGTTCCCACGGCGTGCAGGCCATGGGAAGCGACTACTCATCGACATACCGTGATGAAACCGCAGCCACGAACCTGCCGCCGGAACAGGTGAGCGCCGCCCAACCCGCCCGCGGCGTGTGCACAGGCCCACCGAGAGGTCGGTCATCCACGGGTGCACGACCAGCCGCGCACGGCCAGCCTGGTGGTGGGCAGCCTCGTGGCCATGGATCCTCTTCGCGTCCTGAGCGAGTCAGCCGGGTTCTTCACTCGCAGTGAGGCACGAGATGTGGGGTACGCCGACCGCGACGTCGCGCGCTGCATCAGAAGTGGCGCCTGGGTGCGATTCCGGCGGGGCTTCTACACCCACGGCGACCTGTGGGCCGACGCCGACGACGTGGGTCGGCATCTCATCCGATCCCACGCCGTCCTGCGCTCCCTCGGCACGGCTGTGGCCTTGAGCCACGTGTCGGCGATCGTTGAGCACGGGATCGACACGTGGGGTCTCGACCTGAGCCGGGTTCACGTCACGCGACTCGACGCAGGTGCCGGCCGCATCGAAGGCGACGTGGTTCACCACGAGGGCGTGTGTCTCGCCGGCGACGTTCTCGAGACTCCGGTGGGGCGGGTCCTGCGTCCGGCGCGGGCGGTGATCGAGGCGTGCTCTCGGGCCACCGGGGAAGTCGCCCTCGCGCACTTCGACAACGGTCTTCACCGTGGGTGTTTCACCCAGGCCGAGCTGAGCCGACAGTTCGAGGCGATGCGCTGGTGGCCCTATGTGCGACACCTCCACATCCCGATTCGGATGGCGGACCCGCGGCCAGAGAGCATCGGGGAATCCCGCGGTCGGTGGCTGTTCTGGGTCACCGGCCAACCTGCCCCCGAACCCCAGCACAAGGTCTATGGGGAGAGCGGGGAGCTCGTGGCCGTCTGCGATTGGCGATGGCATGACCACGGCCTGCTCGGGGAGTTCGATGGGCGGGTCAAGTACGGCCGCCTCCTCAAGGCCGGCTTGAGCGCTGGTGATGTCGTGTTCGCGGAGAAGCAGCGAGAGGACATGCTGCGCGAGCTCACGGGACTCCGAATGATCCGGCTGATCTGGAGCGACTATGAACGACCTCGGGTCACCGCCGCGCGGCTGGAGCGGATGCTGCGTCAGGCCGGGTGACGCGGGTGCGCCCCACGGTTCACCTGAACCTTGCCGTGCCCGTTGGTTCATCACGGTACCCCGGTGAGCCACCGCTTCCCTGGGCGTGCACGGCATGGGAAGTGCGAGTTCGCCTGCATACCGTGGTGAAGCGGGGACGCGGAGGCAGGCGGCCGGGGCGTTCGGCTCCCCGTAGGCTGCCAGCGTGACCAGCGTGCCGCCCCAGCCGACCCTGACCGACGGCGTGGTCACGCTTCGGGCTTGGCGAGACTCGGACGTCGCGCCCGCGATCGCCGGCCACGACGACCAGATCGCCCACTGGTTCGGTTTCGACACGGTCACCCCCTCGCCGGAGGTCATGCGGTCCGCGATCGACCGTTGGCGCAGCGGGTACGCCGAGGACCGCCAGGTGGTGAGCTTCGCGATCGAGGCGGAGGACCGGCTGGTCGGAAGCTGTGAGGTACGGCGCGCCGGCGACCGCACGGGCCAGCTCAGCTGGAGCCTCTACACCGGGGAGCGCGGTCGCGGCTTCGCCACCCGCGCGGTCCGGGTGCTCGCCGACTACGCGATGACCGAGCCCGGCCAGGGCGGGCTCGGCCTGGGGCGCGTGGAGGCCAAGGTGGAGCCCGCCAACCAGGCCTCGCTGCGGGTGGCGACCCGCGCCGGACTCCGCCGCGAAGGCGTGCGCCGGGTCGTCCCCGGCACCGGTGACCGCGCCGAGACCTCCCAGTACGTCATCCTGGCCCGACTCGCCGACGACCCGCCGCTGTCCGACCCCGAGGGCTTCCGGGCTCTGCTGAACTCCTTCCTCCCCCGCAAGCGGGCCATCGCCCAGCTGTTGGTGCGGGACCTCGACGGCCGGGTGCTGCTGTGCCAACTCACCTACAAGCGCGACTGGGACCTCCCCGGTGGCGTGATCGAGCCAGGCGAGTCCCCGCGTCTGGGGGTCGAGCGCGAGGTCGTCGAGGAGCTCGGACTGACGCTGCCGGCGGGCCCGCTCGTCCTGACTGACTGGCTGCCACCGTGGGGCGGGTGGGACGACGCGGTCTGCCTGGTCTTCGACGGCGGCCGCCACGACGCGGAGCTGCTGACGCGGGTGACGCACCAGGAACGCGAGATCCGCGACGCCGAGTTCTGCACCGCCGAGCAGGTGCGGGAACGGACCGCCGACTTCACCGCGCGCCGCATCGAGGCGGCCCTCGGCAACCTCGGGGGTGGCCCCGCGTACACCGAATCGGGTCGGTAGCCGGCCAGGACCCGGTGGCTGCGCTGACACGCCGGCAGTGCTTAGATCGATGCGTGACCACCTACGTGTTCGACTTCGCAGACGGAAACAAGGACCTGAAGGACCTGCTGGGAGGCAAGGGCGCCAACCTGGCCGAGATGACCAACCTCGGACTCCCAGTCCCTCCGGGCTTCACGATCACGACAGAGGCCTGCCGGGCCTATCTGGGCGTCGGCGGAGAGCCGGACGGGCTCGCCGCGGAGGTCACCACCCATCTTGGCCGCCTCGAGGAGGCGATGGGCCGCAAGCTGGGTGACGCCGAGGACCCCCTGCTGGTCTCCGTGCGCTCCGGCGCCAAGTTCTCGATGCCCGGGATGATGGACACGGTCCTGAACATCGGGCTCAACGATGCCTCCGTCGAGGGGCTCGCCGCGCGCACCGAGAACCCTCGCTTCGCCCTGGACTCCTACCGCCGGTTGCTCCAGATGTTCGGCTCGACGGTCCTCCACGTGGACGGCGACCTGTTCTCGGAGTTGCTCGACGCCGCCAAGAGCGCCAAGGGCACCACCGCCGACCTCGACCTGGACGCCGACGACCTCCGGACCCTGGTCGAGGGCTTCAAGAAGATCATCGCGGAGCACGCGGGCCGGGAGTTCCCCCAGGACCCCCGCGAGCAGATGGACCTGGCAGTCAACGCGGTGTTCGACTCCTGGAACGGCGACCGGGCGGTCCTCTACCGTCGGCAGGAACACATCCCCGAGGACCTCGGGACCGCGGTCAACATCCAGGCCATGGTGTTCGGCAACGAGGGGATGCACTCCGGATCGGGCGTCTGCTTCACGCGCGACCCGGCGAGCGGCACGCAGGGTGTCTACGGCGACTACCTCCAGAACGCCCAGGGCGAAGACGTCGTCGCTGGCATCCGCAACACCCTCTCGCTCCACGACCTGCGCGGGCTTGATGAGACGTCGTACGACGAGCTGCTGGCGATCATGACCACACTCGAGCAGCACTACCGCGACATGTGCGACATCGAGTTCACGATCGAGCGCGGAAAGTTGTGGATGCTCCAGACTCGGGTCGGCAAGCGGACCCCTGAGGCGGCCTTCCGCATCGCCATGCACATGGTCGACGAGAACCTGATCGACATGGACGAGGCTCTGCGCCGAGTCACGGGCGGCCAGCTGGCCCTGCTGATGTTCCCCCGCTTCGACGACCGCGCGGACCGCACGCTGCTGGCGAAGGGCATGAACGCCTCACCCGGTGCCGCGGTCGGTAAGGTCGTCTTCGACTCCGAGACGGCCGTGGAGTGGGCCGAAGCAGGCGAGGACGTCATCCTGGTGCGCAAGGAGACCAACCCCGACGACCTCCACGGCATGGTCGTCAGCCGCGGCGTGCTGACCAGCCGTGGAGGCAAGACCTCCCACGCGGCCGTGGTCGCTCGCGGCATGGGTCGCACCTGCGTCTGTGGAGCCGAGGCCCTCGATGTCGACGTCAAGTCCCACCTGGTCCGCGTGCGAGGCGGCGGCCTGCTTCACGAGGGCGACGTGATCTCGATCGACGGCTCGACCGGTGAGGTGTTCGCCGGTGCAGTGCCGGTGGCGGACTCCTACGTCGTTCGCCACTTCGAGGGCGAGGACGTCCAGGAGGACCTGGTCGACGCGGTCCGCCGCCTGATGGCGCACGCCGACTCCGGTCGACGGCTCCAGGTGCGCGCGAACGCCGACACGGCCGAGGACGCGGCGCGGGCGCGACGGTTCGGTGCCCAGGGCATCGGGCTATGCCGGACCGAGCACATGTTCCTGGGCGAACGGCGCGAGCTCGTGGAGCACCTGATCGTCGCCGAGGACGAGGCGGCCCAGGACACCGCGCTCGCCGAGCTCCTGCCGCTGCAGCGAAAGGACTTCACCGACATCCTCGAGGCCATGGACGGCCTGCCAGTCACGATCCGGCTGCTGGACCCGCCGCTGCACGAGTTCCTGCCGGACTACACCGAGCTGTCGATCAAGGTGGCCATCGAAGACACACACGGCAAGCACAACAAGCGCCAGCTGCGGCTCCTCGACGCCGTCAAGCGCCTGCACGAGATGAACCCCATGCTGGGACTGCGCGGGGTGCGGCTCGGCATCGTGATCCCCGGGTTGTTCACGATGCAGGCCCGAGCGATCCTCGAGGCGGCGGCCATCCGGATCAAGGCCGGGGGCGACGCCCAACCGGAGATCATGATCCCCCTGGTGGCCTCGGTGCGCGAGCTGGACGTGGTGCGGCGCACGATCATGCAGGTCGCCCACGATGTTCAGGAGGAGGCCGGCGTGAAGATCCCCTTCAAGGTCGGCACCATGATCGAGCTCCCGCGAGCGGCCATGACCGCCGGACAGATCGCGGGCTCGGCCGAGTTCTTCTCCTTCGGGACCAACGACCTCACCCAGATGACCTGGGGGTTCTCTCGCGACGACGTGGAGGCGTCCTTCTTCAGCAACTACCTGGAGTCCGGCATCTTCCCGGTCTCGCCGTTCGAGTCCCTGGACATCGACGGGGTCGGAGCGCTCGTACGCAAGGCTGCCGAGGACGGCCGGGCGACCCGTCCCGACCTGCACCTCGGGGTCTGCGGCGAGCACGGGGGCGACCCCGACTCCATCCACTTCTTCGACAGCGTGGGCCTCGACTACGTCTCCTGCTCGCCGTTCCGCGTCCCTGTCGCCCGCTTGGAGGCAGCCCGCTCGACCCTGATGGGCTGAGCGCCACTCAGAACAGCGCGGAGGCGAGGTTCTGCCGCGCCCGCAGCACGCGCGCGTCGTCGTTGCCCACGGCGGCGAACAGGGCGATGAGATGCTCACGGGCCTGGTTGCGCTCGGGGCCGGCGGTACGACGCACCAGCTCGACCAGCCGCGCGAACGCGTCGTCCACGTGGCCCCCCAGCAGATCGATGTCGGCCGCCATGATCTGGGCATCGAGGTCGTCCGGGTGTGCGGCGGCGGCCTCCCGGGCCGCCACGACGTCTACCCCCTGGGTCCGCTCGAGGAGCCTGGCCATGGCCAGGCCGGCGCTGGCCTCGGCGTCGGCGGGGTTGGCATCGACCAGTTTCTGGTAGGCCGCGACAGCCCCGGCGACGTCACCGGCAGCGAGCGCGTCCTGGGCCGGTGCGTACCGCGGGTCCAAGGCGGGCTCACCCTCCTCGGCGGGACTGGCGGGGGCGCCGGATCGTGGCTGATGGCGCCCAGTGACCCCCTGGGCGGTGAGCTGCTGGAGCACTTGGGTGAGCGCCGCGCGCAGCTCGGCGAGAGGGGCGGCCTCCTGCAGCAACGGCATCGGCCGGCCCTCCAGCACCACCAGCACCAGCGGCAGCGACGGGATCTGCATCGCCTGCGCGATCGCCGGGACCGCGTCGACGTCGACCAGCCCTGCCAGGAACCGGCCCTCGAACTCCGCCGACAGCGTCACGAGGTCATCGGCCAGCTGACCGCTGGCCGGCATCTGGGTGCGGGAGTAGAACACCAGCAGCACCGGTGCCGTGGCCGACGACTCCAGCACCGACTGGAAGTTCTGCTCGTCCAGCTGCACGGCGTACGACGACGCGAGGGCAGCACCCGCCGCTGTTCCGGGGCCGGCGGCTGGCGCCGCCAATCCCGACAGGTCGACGGCTCCCGGGCGACTGAAGGGCTGCTGGGTCATGGGCGCCAGTGTAGGGGCCGGGTCAGGCGAGCCCGAGCGCGGCCGCCTCCTCCCGCAGCTCCTCGCGGACCCGTGGATGGGCGGCGTCACGGATCAGGTGGCGTGCCTGGGCACGCTGGTCGTAGCCGAAGACGTCGGCGACCCCCTGCTCGGTGATCACCGCCGTCGGCTGGAACGAGGTGACGGGCTCGTCGACGAGCGGAACGATCGTCGAGCAGTCGGCTTTCGGGTGCCAGGAGCGCAGCGCGAGGATGGCCTGGCCACCGTCGCTGTGGAGGGCCCCGACGATGAAGTCGGTCTGTCCACCGAACCCTGAGTGGATCCGGGCGTTGATCCGAGAAGCGTTGGCCTGCCCGAACAGGTCGACCTGCAGCGCTGTGTTGACGCTGACCATGTGGGGGTTGGCCGAGATCCTGGCGGGGTCGTTGGTGGTCTCGGTGCGGACCATGGTGATCCGGTCGTTGCGGTCGACCCATGCGAGCAGTTCGGGGGACCCGAACAGGAACGACGCGGTGATCGGCACGTGCCGGTCGAGGGCCCCCGCACGCTCGAGGGCCAGCACGCTGTCGCTGAACATCTCCGTCCAGATCCGCAGTCCGAGCCGGTTGGCCAGTCCCCGCAGCGCCGCGTCGGGTACGGCGCCGATCCCGGCCTGGAGGGTCGACCCGTCGGACACGCGTCGCGCCACCAGGGACCCGATGTGCGCGGACTCGTCGTCGATCTCGGTGACGGGCGCGGTGGGCAGCGGTCCGTCAGCCTCGATCATCACGTCGATCACCGACGCGGGCAGCACGGCATCACCGAAGGTCCAGGGCATCTGGTCGTTCACCTGCGCCACGACCAGGCCCCCGCGCCGGCGGACGGCCTCGAGCGCCGCGGGGAGCACGTTGACCTCGGTGCCCATCGAGACCGCTCCGTCGCGGGGCCGCGTCGTGTGCAGCAGCACCACATCGGGGGGCTGGAGCCCGGCGAACAGCAGCGGCACCACCGACAGCCGACACGGCGTGTAGGACAGTCGCGGGCTGCGCCGCATCCCCGCCCCGACGAAGGCCGTCTCCAAGGTGACGCCGTCCCGGTCGGGAACCCCTCGCTGCGCGTTCAGGATCCACAGCCGGTACGACGAGAGCGCCTCGTCGAGCAGCCCCAAGGTGTGCCACGGGGTGGCGTGGTTGCCGGTCGCAACGACGCGGGGATTGTCCGGGAGGCGCCGAAGTCGAGCGCGCAGCGCCTCCTCGGGGCCACTGGCGGTCCTAGTCATGCTGGTAGCAAACCACGCCGGGCCGACCAACCGGAACAGTGACAGAATGGCGCCCGGTGGCCCTCGGGCAGGACGAAGGTGAGCGGTGGCAGTTCCGAGCTACGACTTCTCGGCTCACCATGTGCTCATCACCGGGGGCACCCGGGGTCTCGGGCTGGAGGCGGCGCGCTCGTTCGCCGCAGCCGGGGCCGCCGTCACCGTGACCGGCACGGCCTCGTTGCTGGCCTACTACGACTCCGACCTGTCCTCCTTCGGCTACCACCAGGTGGACCTGACCGACGGGGACGAGATCGCGTCCTTGGCGTCCCGGGTCGGGCCGGTGGACGTCCTGGTCAATGCAGCGGCGCCGCGACTGTTCCCGGGACTCGACGACGGGGAGCGCGAGTTCATCGCCCACGCCGCCCGGATCGGCCTGATCGGTCCGCTCCAGCTGGCGACCCGGCTGCGGCTGCGGATGAGTGGCGCCCACCACCACGAGGGTGGCCGCTCCGTGGTGAACCTGCCGGCGGTCGAAGGGTGGTTCGGCCTCGCGCACGACGCCCCGCCGGCCGCGGCGGCCCTGGCCGCGACCACCCACCGGCTGGGCACGGCCTGGGCGCGGTCCGGCGTCCGCCTCAACAGCATCACGGCGGTCGAGCACGTGCCGATGCCCCGCTCCGCCGTGCGCGTCCAGATCGAGCGGCACCCCGGGCAGCTGCTGACCCGCACCGCTGAGAACCGACAGGCCACCCGGACGCAGGCGACCCACCAACAGATCATCGACGTGACGCTCTTCCTCGCCAGCGCAGGAGCCGCGGGGATCAGTGGCCAGACCCTCCCCGTGGGAGCCCAGTCCGGCTCGACGCCCTAATTCACGACGCGGGGGCCGCGTAGGCCGGATCGCTGCACGACGCGCTGGATCGCCAGGTCCCGCTCGTCCGGGTGGCCCACGAAACGGATCACCCGCAGCCCCTGTTCCTGGGCCGCGGACTCGAACACGAAGTGGCCGAAGCCCAGAATCCGGCCGATGAACGGCTTGGCCACGGTGATGTCGAGGATCCGGATGAGCGGGACCGTGGCCATCTTGCGGTTGAACATCCCGTGCACCCGGAAGACCCGCATGTTGGTCACCACGAAGCGGTCGACGAAGGCGGACAGCGCCAGCCACCCGGCACGCAACAGGATCGCGACCCCGAGCACCAACGGGAACCAGGCGAGGTCGGTCCGAATGAAGGGGAAGACCATCAACAACATCAGGCCGACCACCGCCTCGATGGCGGCACGCACATAGGCCGCCCAGTGCTTGCACACCTCATCCACCACCACCTCGCCCTCATCGCGGAGCAGGTGGCGGCCGATGTCGGGTTCGAATCGGCTCAGCAGGCTCACTCGAGATCCCCTGCTCAGGTGAGCGCGCCGAGGAAGGCGATGACCGCGTCGAACAGCTGGACGGAGAGGTCCCACACCTGAGCAGCACCCGAACGGGCGGCGTCGGCGAGCCCGCGGGGGTCGGTGAACATCCAGAAGCCCAGGAAGACCACCAGCACGACGAGCATGACCCTCTTGGCCGTCATCGCGATCTCCGTCCGTGCTGGCGCCGACATAGGTCGACACCTTCCTAGCAGGCGAGGCTCGCGCCACGCGAGAGGCGCGCCCGAGCGCCGCCAGGGCCGGACCGGTCAGTCCGAACGGCCCAGGAGCTCCTCGGCCGCCGTATAGGCGTCGATCTCGCCCGCCGCCACCGCCTCCGCCAGCCGGTCCAGCTCGGTGTGCCCCGATGGCTCACCACCCCAACGGGCTCGAAGCGACGCCACCGCGACCGCCTCCACCTCCTCGCGAGCCCGCCGGGCCCGCCGTCCGGCCAGCCGACCTGACTCCTCGAGCCAGACGCGGTGGGTGTCCACCGCCTCGACGAGGTCGTCCACCCCCTCGCCGTGCTGCGCCACCATGCGCAGCACCGGGGGCCGCCAATCGTCCGGTCCGCGCTCCCCCATCGCGAGCATCGAGCGCAGGTCACGGCGGAGCGCGTCGGCTCCCTCGCGATCGGACTTGTTGACGACGTAGACGTCACCGATCTCGAGGATCCCTGCCTTGGCTGCCTGGATGCCGTCTCCCATCCCCGGCGCGAGCAGCACCACGGTGGTGTCGGCGAGCGCCGCCACCTCGACCTCGCTCTGCCCCACTCCCACCGTCTCGACCAGGATCACCTCACAGCCGGCCGCATCGAGGACCCGGACCGCCTGGGGCGTGGCCCGGGCCAGACCACCGAGATGCCCGCGCGAGGCCATCGACCGGATGAACACGCCGGGGTCGAGGGAGTGCTCCCGCATCCGCACTCGGTCACCGAGCAGCGCACCGCCGGTGAACGGCGACGACGGGTCCACCGCCAGCACCCCCACGGTGCGGCCCGCGGACCTCAGCCGGGTGACGTACGCCGACGTGGTCGTCGACTTGCCCACACCCGGGGCGCCGGTGAGGCCGACGACGTGGGCGCGACCGGCTACGGGAGCCAGGGCGGCCATCACCTCCGGCAGGACAGGGGAGGCATCCTCCACCAGGGAGATCAGCCGAGCGACCGCTCGCGGATCCGCCTCGCGAGCGCGCGCGACCAGGTCCGAGACGAGCTGCTGGGATCGCCGGGTAGGTGGCGAGCCGCCCTCGGTCGAAGGCTCCTCGACCGACGGGAGGTCGGAGGACCGGTCCTCACCCACCGGCCGGCACGCGGATGATCAGCGCGTCGCCCTGTCCCCCACCGCCGCAGAGGGCGGCAGCGCCGACGCCGCCGCCACGGCGGCGCAGCTCCAGGGCGAGGTGAAGGACGATCCGGGCGCCGGACATGCCGACCGGGTGCCCCAGCGCGATCGCCCCACCGTTGACGTTGACGCGGTCCTCGCCCACCCCGAGCTGACGAGCCGACTCGATGCCGACGGCAGCGAAGGCCTCGTTGAGCTCGAAGAGGTCGATGTCGGAGACCGCAACACCCTCCTTGGCCGCAGCCGCCTCGATCGCTCGGGCCGGTTGCAGCTGAAGCGTGGAGTCCGGACCTGCGACCTGGCCGGAAGCCCCGACCTCGGCGAGCCAGGTCAGTCCCAGCTCCTCTGCCTTGGCCTTGCTCATCACGACCACGGCGCACGCACCGTCGGAGATCTGCGAGGCCGACCCGGCGGTGATCGTGCCGTCCTTGCCGAACGCGGGGCGGAGACCGCCCAACGACTCCGCGGTGGTCTCGCCCCGGATGCCCTCGTCCTGGCTCACGGTGACGGTCCCGCGCCGCGAGACGATGTCGACCGGGACGACCTCGTCGTCGAAGAGCCCGTTCTTCCACGCCTCCGCAGCGCGCTGATGGGAGCGGGCCGAGAAGGCGTCCTGCTCCTCGCGGCTGAGCCGGGCTCCGGCCGCGTTGCAGGCCTCGGTCAGGCTGCCCATCGCCTGGTCGGTGAACTGGTCGAACAGGGCGTCGTAGGCCATCGAGTCGACGAGCGTGGTGTCGCCGTACTTGAAGCCCTCACGCGACTTGGGGAGCAGGTGCGGGGCCTGGGTCATCGACTCCATGCCACCGGCGACGACGATGTCGTGCTCGCCGGCCTGGATGAGCTGGTCGGCCAGCGCGATGGCGTTGATGCCGGAGAGGCACACCTTGTTGATCGTGATCGACGGGACGGTCAACGGGATCCCCGCCTTGACTGCCGCCTGCCGGGCCGTGATCTGGCCGGCGCCGGCCTGGATGACCTGCCCCATGATGACGTAGTCGACCTGGTCGCCGGAGACGCCGGCCTTGTCGAGAGCGCCCGCGATCGCCACGCCGCCGAGATCGGCCGCTGACTTGTCCTTCAGGCCGCCGAGCAGGCGACCGATCGGGGTGCGGGCACCGGCGACGATGACGGATCCGGACATGCTGCCTCCTAGGTGTGGAAGGTCGGCGGCGGTGGGCCCGACGCGGCGGGTGCCATCCCTGCCGACGCTGGCGAGACTACCCATCACGTCCCCCGGCTGCGAGAGGGCAGCGGCCGCGACTGGTGAGGAACATGTCACAAGGGGTCGCGGGGACCTCGGCCGGCACGCGACGATGCAGCCATGACGACGACGTCGCCAGGGTCCGACCTGGGTATCCCCGACCACCTCTTCCTCGCGATCGACCACGTGGGCATCGCCGTACCTGACCTCGACGAGGCGATGGCGTTCTACCGCGACCGCTACGGCATGACGGTGATTCACGAGGAGACCAACCACGAGCAGGGCGTGCGCGAGGCCATGGTGGCCGTCGGCGACTCCGGTTCGTGTCTCCAGCTGCTCGCCCCGCTCGACGAGACCTCCACGATCGCGAAGTTCCTGGAGCGTTCCGGCCCCGGCCTCCAGCAGCTGGCGTTGCGAGTGCGCGACGTCGAGTCGGTCGCCGAGGTCCTGCGGGCGCGCGGGCTGCGGCTGCTCTACGAAGCACCGCGCCGCGGAACGTCCGGTTCGCGGGTGAACTTCGTCCATCCCAAGGACGCCGGCGGAGTCCTCATCGAGCTCGTCGAGCCCGCCGCCGACTAGACCCGACCCGCCAGCACCACCGTCGCCGCACCAGGAGAGCCCGTGCAGACCATCCTCGACACGATCCTTGCCGCCGAGGCCACCCCCGAGGACTTCGCTGCCCTCCCGCAGCCGAGCTCCTACCGTGCGGCCACCGTCCACAAGGACGAGGTGGACATGTTCGAGGGTCTGGCCAGCCGCGACAAGGACCCGCGACGCGCGCTGCACATCGACGAGGTGCCGCTCCCCGAGCTCGGACCCGGGGAAGCGCTGGTGGCGGTGATGGCCAGCGCCATCAACTACAACACCGTCTGGACTTCGATCTTCGAGCCGGTCCCGACGTTCGGGTTCCTCGAGCGCTACGGGCGGCTCTCACCCCTGGGCAAGCGACACGACCTGCCGTACCACATCGTCGGCTCGGACCTGGCCGGCGTGGTGCTCGCGGCCGGGGCAGGCGTCCACCTGTGGAAGCCGGGTGACGAGGTCGTCGCCCACTGCCTGTCGGTCGAGCTCGAGTCCCCCGACGGCCACAACGACACGATGCTGGACCCCGAGCAGCGGATCTGGGGGTTCGAGACCAACTTCGGTGGGCTCGCGGAGATCGCGCTGGTGAAGTCCAACCAGCTGATGCCCAAGCCTGCGCACCTCACCTGGGAGGAGGCCGCCTCACCCGGGCTGGTGAACTCCACGGCCTACCGCCAGCTGGTCTCGCGCAACGGCGCCGGCATGAAGCAGGGTGACAACGTGCTGATCTGGGGTGCCTCAGGTGGCCTGGGCGGCTTCGCGACGCAGTACGCGCTCAACGGGGGCGCGACCCCGGTCTGCGTCGTGTCCAGCGAGGAGAAGGCGGACATCTGCCGCGCCATGGGAGCAGAGCTGATCATCAACCGGGCCGCCGAGGACTATCGGTTCTGGAGTGACGAGCACACCCAGGACCCGCGCGAGTGGCGGCGCCTCGGCGCGAAGATCCGTGAGCTCACCGGAGGCGAGGACGTCGACATCGTGTTCGAGCACCCGGGGCGCGAGACCTTCGGCGCCTCGGTCTTCGCCGCGCGCAAGGGCGGCACGATCGTGACCTGCGCCTCGACGAGTGGCTACCTCCACCAGTACGACAACCGGTACCTGTGGATGAGCCTCAAGCGGATCATCGGCTCGCACTTCGCCAACTACCGCGAGTCCTGGGAGGCCAACCGGCTGATCAACAAGGGCATGATCCACCCCACCCTGTCGCAGACCTACCCTCTCGACGAGGTGGGTCAGGCGGCTCTTGACGTGCACCGCAACGCCCACCAGGGCAAGGTCGGAGTGCTCTGTCTGGCACCCCACGAGGGGCTCGGCGTGCGAGACCACGAGATGCGTGACCGGCACCTGGAGGCCATCAACCGCTTCCGGGGCGTCTGAGCCCGAGGGATTGGCCGAATCGACACCCCACCCGGGGTGTCATGTGGTCCGATGATCCGCGACACTGGATGTCGAGCGGGTGTTGTCCCGCGGCGGCGCCGCCACGCTGCCCAACCCCCCTACAGGCAAGAAAGAGGTACCCAGCGCATGAGCGACGAGGGTCTGTCCATCTTTGAGGAGACCGAGGCAGGCTCTGCGCCCGCCCAGAAGCCGGCGCAGCAGGCGCCAGAGCCCGGGAATGCTCCCCGTCCGGCGACGCCGGGAGCGGTCGGCGCGCCGGTCGGCGGTCTCCCACTCGTGCGACGAGGTGGGTACGACAAGGACGCTGTCGATGTCCGGATGCGTCAGCTCGCGTCGGAGAAGGCGGGGCTCAGCGCGAGCCTGACCGAGTCCGAGCGGTCGGTCAGTGACCTGAAGTCCCAGCTCGAGGCCCTGCGCCAGGAGCTGGCTGAGAACCAGACCCCCTCGTACGCCGGCCTGGGCGGCCGCGCGTCCGCGATGCTGCGCCTCGCGGAGGAGGAGGCGGCCGACGTGCGGTCCGCTGCCAAGCGCGAGGCCGAGGAGACCCGTGAGCAGGCGGTGCGCGACGCGAAGGCGATCCGCGCGGACGCCACCCGTGAGGCCGACGACATGCGCGTCGTCCAGCTCAAGGAGATCGACGAGACCCGGACCCGGCTGCTCTCCGACGCCGAGCAGGACCGGACGCTCGCCCGGGCCGAGGCCGACGACATCCTCGCCGCCGCCCAGCGCGAGGCCGACCAGCTGAAGTTGGCCGCGGAGCAGGAGGCGACGGAGCACCGCAGCAGCGCGACCCGTGAGGCCGAGCAGCTGCGAGCCGGGGCCGACCGAGAGGTCCAGGAGGCGCGCCGCGCGCTCGCGGTCGAGAAGGAGAGACTGGCCCGCGAGGCCACCGACCACCACGCCAGCTCTCTGGCCGAGACCAAGCGGATCGTCGAGGAGGCCGAGCAGCGCGCTACAGCGGCCGACGAGCGGGGTCGCGCCGTCACCGCCGCCGCGACCGAGCAGCGCCAGCAGGCGGCCGCCGAGGCCGAGAACGTGCTGACCCGAGCCCGTCGCGAGGCCGAGCAGCTCGTCGCCGCAGCCCAGAATCAGGCCGACTCGATCAGCTCCGCCGCCCAGGCTGAGGCCGAGCGCGAGCTGTCCAACACGCGCGCTGAGCTCGAGCGGATCACCCGTCGCCGCGACGCGATCGCCGCGCAGCTGGGCTCGCTGCGCGACGTCGTGTCCGGGTTCGGCGCGGGCGAGGTCGACGGAGACGAGTCCGTGGTCGAGGCCGACGACGTCACCGACGAGGCGGATCACGAGGGCGACGAGGAGGACGACGACGCCTGAGGGTCGCAGTCACGGACAGAAGGCGTAGACCCGGCCCGGGAGCTCGTCACCCGTGGCCGGCACGCCCTCCGGCCCGAGCCAGATCGCGAACCCGACCTTGGCGTCGACGCAGACGGCTGCCCCGTCGACCGCCACCGGGTCCGGGTCGAGTGCCGAGGGCCGGGGGCACTCGAGGCTGAGTCGGAGCTCAGGGCTCCAGGGTGGCCGGGGCCCCGACGTTCGTCTCGACGTCGACCGTAGCTGCCTCCAGGAGCTGATGGGCGAGGTCCGCCAGTGCGCGGCTGGCCGCCAGCTTGTCGCCGATCTCGGGGACCTCTCGGTCTCCCGGGTAGCGACGCGCGAGGCCGGTGCCCCGGAGCTCATGAAAGTCGGGAGTGCTCAACACTGCGTCCGACCGGGTGTGGTCCCCCTCTTCGTCGAGGTGCATCTCGACGTGCCAGGTCTTGGTCGTGGTCACGACGTCCTCCTCTGATCGGACCCGACCGTGGACACCCACGACCGAGTCGCGGGGCTCTGCTTCCATCGTGCTCCCCGCACCGCGCACCCGCCAGGGCGTTGGTCACTCGAGCGGAGTCTCGTGCGTCACAGCTGCGAAGGGCTCCGGCGCCCGAGAGTCACTGCAACGGCCCGGGGACGGGCACGTCCCGGTAGTCGCTGAGGTTGTGGGCGTTGTATGCCGAGGTGTCGGCCGTGGTCATCGGTCCGTCCCACGTCGTCGGGAGCGGGGTCCGCACGCCGGGCGCCACCCGGCGCACGACCTCGTCGAGCACCCGCTCCGCATCGCCCACCCACAGATGCTTGGCACCCGCCACCGGCACGACCTCGGCCTGCGGGATGACGCTGAAACGGTCGGCGGCCTCGTCGGGCTTCAGGTAGTCGTCGTGCTCAGGGACCAACGCCACGACGGGCTTCCCCGACTCCGCCCACTCCTCGAGGTGCACCTCCTCGGAGAAGCGCAGCGGCGGGGACAGCAGCACGGCGCCGTGAACGAGCGGATCCAACCCGTGCATGAGGGCCAGGTCGGTCCCGAACGACCAACCGACCAGCCACACGTCGGGCAGTTCGTGGAACTCGGCGTACTCGATGGCAGCGGCGACGTCGTACTGCTCGCCGACCGCGTGGTCGAAGGATCCCTCGCTGGTGCCCTGCTCGCTCCAGGTCCCACGTGTGTTGAACCGCAGCACGGCGACCCCGGCGAGCGCCGGCAGCCTGAAGGCCGCCTTGCGGTAGATGTGACTGTCCATCATCCCGCCATGGGTCGGCAGCGGGTGCAGGCAGATGATCGTCGCCGCCGGCGGGCGGTCCTCGGGCACCGCGAGCTCCGCGACCAGCTCCAGGCCGTCAGCCGTCTCCAACGTCACCGCCTCGCGGCGGGCGGGCAGCACTGAGTTGGCTCGGATCTTCTGGGTCACCCCTGCAGGCTATCCAGCCCTCAACACCAAGCGCGCACGCCGTCGGGGGTCAGGTCGCGGTCGCGGAGCACGATCGGCAACTTCTCGCCCCAGCGACGGCAGGCCCGGCGGAAGTCCTTGCGGCGGTACTCCACGACCAGCACCCGTGTGCCGTAGTCCGCGCGGTATCGCCCGCACTCCTTCCACCGGCCACACTCCTCGGCGATCGCGAAGTCGTAGCCGACGCCGGTCCCGTCCCAACCGGCCCGGTTCTTCTGGGCTGCGGCCAGGCCGACGTCGTGCGCCCGAGTCACCAGCAGGGCGGCGTACTTCCTGGTCTGGCGCCGAGAGATCAGCCGCTTGCTGCGCAGGAACGAGTCGAGGTTGTCGAACTCCACCGCCTCGTAGCCGTCGTCGGCGCAGCCGGTGATCCACCTGCCGACGATGCGGGCGAGTGCCTCCCGCTTGGCCTGGTTGCGGAGGTCGAGCACCCACTCACCCCAGCTCTCATCGACCACTGCCCGGCCGCCCTTCTTGAGCACCAGGTTCCAGTGGTGCCGCCGCCAGAAGCGACGCTCGTGGGCCTGGGTCTGGAAGCCGTTGACGTAGCAGACGGAGTAGGCCCGGTGGGAGGGCCGCGCCTCGCGGTCCCGGACCACGATGCCGACATGGCCCGGCAGGGACGCATTGCCACCCAGCTGATAGTCGACGTCGGTGTCGGTCGGGGGCAGCAGCGGGTCTCCGGCGTACGCCGCGCCCGGGGCGGCCACGAGCACGCCCAGCCCCAACAGGAGGGCCAGGAAGCCTCGCAGCACCGAGATCATCGCTCCATCGTGCCAGCCGCCCGGGCTAGGCCAGCGAGAAACGCAGCCGGGCCAGGGCCGGCCCGCGCCACGGCTCGGTCAGGTCCGAGCCACGCACAGCCACCACGCGGCCACCCGACTCGTGCACCAGCTGGGCGACCCGGGCAAGCAGGTCGCTCACTCCCGCCGTCGTCGCGGCAGTGGCCACGTCGGCGTAGGACAGCTCGCCGGTCGTCACGTCCAGCGTCCCTGGCACGCCGGCGGTGAAGTCGAACCAGTACGTGTCAACCCCACCCTTGACCGCCATCCGGGCGATCGCGGCCAAGTCGCGCTCGATGTTGCCGGGATCGCCGTCCTTGAGCTCTGCAATCTCCTCCTTGGTGTCGCCGAGGTTCAGCTCGTCGAGCAGGCCGCGCACGGTGGCGTCGAGCTCGTCGACGCCGACCCGATCGGGGTTGCCGGGCAGTCCGACGATCCTCCGGCCGTTGTTCCGCTCGGCGAACAGGTGCATGAGACGCTCATCGGCGAAGACGAACAGGGTCAGCCGGTTGTTAGGGTCGATGACCGCCAGCTCCGCGGATGCTGCATCGGCGACCCGCTTGGCGTAGAGGTCGTAGGGGTCGCCGCTGAGGCGGTCGTCGCCACGGCCCGCCGAGGCCCGCTTCGTCGCCTTCCCCGCGTCGGACGGATAGTCACCGGACAGCTCGATCGGCGCGATCCTGGCGGCTGGGGTAGCGTGCCAGAGCTGCCAGGCACCCGCGGACAGGGTCATCGCGAGGGCCTCCTGCTGCTGCGTGACGCTGCGCCAGAGCTGCCCCAACTCGAAGTGTGTCCCCACCGCGACCTGGTCGTCCAGGCGGTTGGGCAGCACAAACAACTCCGAGCTGGTCGTGGTCAGGAACACCGCCAACGAGCCGGACAGAGAGCCCCACAACCGCGCGTCCGCGAGGATCGCCTCGCCCTGAGCGACAACGCCAACCGGGTCGGCAAGCTGACCGGCGGCCTCGTCCAGCGCGCTCTTGAATGCGGTCCTGGCGCGCTTCTCGCGGCCGGCGGGGTCGGCGGGCGTCGCCACATAGAGGCTCACGGCCGGATCGAAGTCGCCAGTGAGCCGGGCGAAGTCGACGGCCTCCGGGATCTGGTGGTGGGTGGTCATGGTTCGCCTTCTCGTCTGCAACGTCGGGCGGCAAGCCTATCGGGCCACACCGCACGCCGGCGCCCACGGAGGTGGGCCTTCCAGCGCCTGCCGTGGGCCGCACGGTGGCCGCGACGCGGTCACCGACTCACCAGGTTCCGGCCACGAAGAGCCCAGTAGCGACTGTGGCCACCAGGACGGCAAGGTGCTCGACGGCGGACCCGTGACCGCAACAGCTCTCAGGAGATCGCGGCCTTGACGAGCGCGAGGACCTTCTTCTCCACCGTCGGGCTCCACTTCCTCAGCGCGTACGACGCAGGCCACATGTCGCCGTCGTCCAGGTTCGCGGCGTCCTGGAAGCCCAGGGTCGAGTAGCGGGAGTTGAACTTGCCCGAATCCTGGTAGAAGACGACCACCTTGCCGTCCTCGTTGGCGTAGGCGGGCATGCCGTACCAGGTCTTCGGCAACAGGTCCGGGGCGGTCGCGGTCACGGCCACATGAACCCGCTCCGCGAGCGCGCGGTCCTCGGGTGCCATCTTCGCGATGCTGTCGAGGACCGCCTGCAGCCCGTCGGCCTTCTTCGCTCCCTTCTTGCCCTCAGCGCGCAGCTCGGCCGCACGCTCCTTCATGGCGGCACGCTCCTCGGCGCTGAAGCCGTCGGGCTCCCTCTCGGCATTCTTCGTGGGCATGTCTCTGGCGTCCTTCCAACGTGTCGCGCTCGGCGTCGCGCCGGCCTCCGGCAGCAAGGCTAGACCCGACCCGACACGGCCCGACGCGGCTTGCTTCTCGATTCCTGACCCGATCCGGTGTCGAGCGTCGCCACGGTCAGTGGCTGTAGTCGCGGAACCCGCGCTGGGTCTTGCGCCCGTGGTAGCCGGCGGTCACCAGATGCTCCAGGAGCGGCGCGGGCGCGAACCCCGGCTCGCGGAACTCCAGGTAGAGCTCGCGCTGGATCGCCAACGAGACGTCGTTGCCGACCACGTCGAGCAACTCGAACGGGCCCATCGGAAGCGCGCAGCCGAGCTTCATCGCGGTGTCGATCTGGTCGGCCGAGGCGTAGTGGGCCTCCAGCATCTTCACCGCGTCGTTGAGGTACGGGAAGAGCAGCGCGTTGACGATGAAGCCGGCGCGGTCACCGCAGGACACGGCCACCTTGCCGACCTTCGCGCACACCGCCCTGACGGTCTCCGCAACGTCGTCGTCGGTCGCGACCGTCGAGACCACCTCGACCAGCTTCATCACCGGCGCCGGGTTGAAGAAGTGCATGCCGATGACATCCTGCGGCCGGGAGGTCGCGGTCGAGCACGAGATGATCGGCAACGACGAGGTCGTCGTCGCGAGGATGGCCCCCGGCTTGCAGATCTCGTCGAGGTTCTCGAACAGGGTCGTCTTGACCGCGAGATCCTCGGCGATGGCCTCCACGACCAGGTCCACATCGGCGAGGTCGTCCAGGGCCGTGGTGCCCGCGAGCCGCGCCAGCACCGGTGCCTTCTCGGCCTCGTCGAGCTTCCCGCGCTGGATCGCCTTGTCCAGCGACCGCTCGACCGCCGCTCGCACCGCCTCGACCTTGTTCTGGGTGCGGCCGACGTAGCGTACGTCGTACCCAGCCTTGGCGAACACCTCCACGATGCCGGTCGCCATCGTGCCAGTGCCGACCACGCCGACCCGGTCGATGACCCGCTTGAACTGGGGGACGTCGTCGACCGACGGCGTGAGGTGGTCGGGCACCACCGAGGAGCTGTCAGGCGCTGCGTAGGTGTAGAACCCGCGACCGGACTTCCTCCCCAGCAGGCCTGCGGTGACCATCTGCTTGAGGATGGGTGCCGGGGCGTGCAACCGGTCGCGGCCCTGCTTGTACATCGTGTCGAGGATCTCGTACGCCGTGTCGAGGCCGATCAGGTCGAGCAGGCCGAGCGGCCCCATCGGGTAGCCGCACCCGTAGCGCATCGCCGCGTCGATGTCCTCGCGAGTGGCGTAGTGCCCCTCGAACATCGAGACCGCATGGTTGAGGTAGCCGAACAGCAGGGTGTTGGCGATGAAGCCGGCCTTGTCGCCACACACCACGGGACTCTTGTCCAGGTTCGCCAGCAGCGACTCGACATCGGCGAGGACGCTGGGTTCGGTGACCACGGTCCGGACGATCTCGACGAGGTGCTGGACGGGTGCCGGGTTGAAGAAGTGGACGCCGATCACCCGCCCCGGCTTGGAGGTCGCGGTCGAGATCTCCGTGACCGAGAGCGACGAGGTGTTGGTCGCGAGCACCGCGTCGGGATCCACGATCTCGTCGAGAGCGCGGAAGATGCCCTTCTTGACCTCGATCGACTCGACCACGGCCTCGACGACGAAGTCGGCGTCAGCGAGCTCTTCCATCTGCGTGGTCAGCGTGATCCGTGCCAACAGGTCGGCCTGCTCCCCCTCGGTCAGCTTGCCGCGCGCCACGGCGCGGCCGGTGGAGTGCTCGAGGTGCTCGCGGCCTCGTTGCACGCCCTCGTCGTTGACCTCGACCCCGGTCACGGCGTACCCGTGGCGGGCGAAGACCTCCGCGATCCCCGCGCCCATGGTCCCCAGCCCCACCACGCCGATCTTGTTGATCTCGCGCGAGGACGTGGTGGGTTCGGCGAGGGTCTGCGTCATGGCGCGCATCATGCCACGCACCGTCGGTCGTACGCCGTGAGGTAGTTCACCGTCGATGGGGCCACCTCCACCGGGTCACTGGTCAGCCTGCGGCCGGGTAGATTCCTCCCTCGTGAGACTCGTCGTCGCTCGGTGCCAGGTGGACTACGCCGGACGGCTGACCGCGCACCTGCCGATGGCGACCCGGGTGCTCATGATCAAGGCCGACGGATCCGTGCTGGTGCACGCCGACGGCGGCTCCTACAAGCCGCTCAACTGGATGTCGCCGCCCTGCACCGTGCGCGAGGGGACCACCGAGGACGGCCAGGTCGAGTGGACGGTCACCAGCAAGACCGACGACACCCTGCGGATCCTGATCGAGGAGATTCACCACGACTCCCACCACGACCTCGGGATCGACCCCGGCCTCCAGAAGGACGGCGTCGAGAAGCATCTGCAGGAGCTGCTGGCCGAGCATCCGGCCACGCTGGCCGACGGTCTGACCCTGGTCCGCCGCGAGTACCCCACGGCCATCGGGCCGGTCGACCTGATGTGCCGGGATGCCGACGGCGCCTCCGTCGCCGTGGAGATCAAGCGGCGAGGCGAGATCGACGGTGTCGAGCAGCTGACCCGCTACCTGGAGCTGCTCAACCGCGACCCCCTGCTCTCACCGGTGCGCGGCATCTTCGCCGCGCAGGAGATCAAGCCCCAGGCACGCGTGCTGGCCACGGACCGTGGCATCGCCTGTGCCATGGTCGACTACGACGCGCTGCGCGGCATGGACGACTCGGAGCACCGGCTCTTCTGATGCAGATCTTCCACATCGCTACCGCCGCCGACTGGAGGCAGGCGCGCCGGTCCGGTGGCTACCAGACCTCGACCAGGGGACGGACCTTGGAGCAGGAGGGCTTCATCCACGCCTCCCATCGCGACCAGGTCGGCAGCGTCTTCACCCGTTACTACCGTGGCGTTCGGGAGCCGCTGGTGCTGCTGACGATCCAGACCGATCTCCTCCCCGTGCCGTGGCGCGAGGACGTGGTCGGAGGTGAGTCCTTCCCCCATATCTACGGCTCGCTGACACCGGCGGCGGTGGTGAACGTCGAGCCGTTGGACGCCCGTGGTCGCCCGGCCTCGTTCACGATGCTCTTCCTCCAGGAGATGCTGCGCCGCATCGTCCCGGCGATCATCGTCATGTTCCTGGCCGTCCTCTGCTCGGAGATCGGCCGCTCGATCGACCCGGACCGAGGGCCGGTGATCGGGGCACTGGCCGGCCTGGTCCTCGGCGGGTCCGGCGTCGTGGCGCTGGCCAGGCTGCGGAGTCGGGGGTGAGCGGTCGGCGGAGCCGGCGAGTCAGTCCACCAGAGAGGCGACCTCGGCGGCGCAACCCCAGCTGAGCGTCACTCCGGAGCCGCCCTGGCCGTAGCAGTGCACGACATCTCCCTGTCGCTCCAGTCGCACCTCGGGACGCGCCGGCCGCAGACCGACACGGTGTCCCAGCACCCGCGCGTGCGCGACCTCGGGCACCAGTCGGGCCGCTCGCTCGAGGATCTCCTGCGCGACCACCGGGTCGGGTTGCGGGTCCCACTCCCCCCGCTGCTCGGTCCCACCCACGATGACGTCACGCTCGCGGGGGACGACGTAGGTCGGCCCCGACTCGTCGACCCACCATCGATCGAGCCCGAACTGCGCGAGGCGCACGACCTGACCTCGCACCGGCGCGACGGACGGGTCCGCGGCCAGATACCGAGCCCCGAGGCCGGTGCAGTTGACGACCAGGTCGGCGCCGGAGGGCAGGGCTGTGAGGTTCAACCGGGTGAGGGTCCCGCCGAGCGACTCGAGCCTCCCCGACAGCCACCGGAGGTAGGTCGGCATGTCGATGACCGGAGTGGTGAACGTCCAGCCGTCGGCGTAGCCGTGCGGCAGCAGACCTCCGCGATGGAAGTCGATGACCACCTGGGTCCACCAGGGCGACGGTGCGGACTCACGGAGCACCTCGGTGCCCGGCACCATCCGGACCCCCGCCTCCGGCTGGGTGGCGGCGATGTTGGCGAACACCTGGAAGGCCCGTTCGCCCCACGCGAGGACCCGCTCGCGTGGTTCAGCGAGATAGGGGTACCAGATCGCGGCGGCCACGCCGGACGTCGTCTCCAGCGGGAGCTCGCGAGCCAGGACGTCCACCCGATGGCCGGCCTCGAGCAGCCGTACGGAACACGAGAGCCCGATGACACCGGCGCCGACGACCGTGATCCGCATGGGCCGAGTCTGCCGCATGTCCGCCGGTCATCGGCTCGGCCCGGGTCCCTGGGACGGGCGAGGCCGGACTCAGGCTCCGGCGGCCCGGGGAGCGGTGGGGTCCTCGCCAACGACGGCCCGCTCGCGGGCGACGTACTCCTCGATGTCCTCGATGTCGTCCTGGTTTCGGGTCACGACGGCCAGCAGGTCGCTCACCGTCGCGACCTCCTCGACCTGCTCCTTGATGAACCACTGCATGAACTGCTCGGAGGCGAAGTCGCTCTCCTCGCGCGCCGTGCGCAGCAGGCCGTTGATCTGGTCGGTGACGCGCTTCTCCTGCTCGAGGGCGAGGGCGACAGGCTCGACCAGCCCTTCGAACGACGACCGCGGGGCCTCGACACCGGGGATCACCACGTCGGCGTCGGTGTCGAGGAGGTACTGCACCATCATCATGGCGTGCTCGCGCTCCTCCAGTGCCTGGGTATAGAAGAAGGCGGCCATCTGCGGCATGGTCAGCGCGTCGTAGTACACGGCGCAGGCGAGGTACTGGCTGTGGGCGGCCAGCTCGTTGCCGATCTGGGCGTTGAGCTGCGCGACGAAACGGGGTGCGGGCACGGGGTCTCCTCGAAACGGTCAGGCGGCCTTGCGGGCCTCGCGCGCGGGCTTGACCTGCACGAGCCTGCGCTTCTTGACCGTATACCCCTCGGGCAGGGTGCCGTCCTTGAGCATGCGAATCGGGCAGCGCTTGCACCGGGGTCGGTCGTTGCAGCACTTCTGCTTCGGTTTGCGGTGGGACGACACCGGAGCAGCGTACCACCGACTTAGGTATGCCTTACCTATCCGGATCGAGCCCGTGGGCGGCCCGGATGACGTCGACGATGCCGACCATGATCTCGGTGAGTCCGAAGTCCTTGGGGGTGAACACCGCAGCCACCCCCTGCCGGCGAAGCAGCTCGGCGTCCGAGGCCGGGATGATGCCCCCGAGGACCACTGGGACGTCGGCGAGCCCGGCGTCGCGCAGGCCGTCGAGCACGGCAGGCACCAGCTCCATGTGAGAGCCCGAGAGGATCGAGAGACCCACGCAGTGCACGTCCTCGGCCACGGCGGCGGCCACGATCTCCTCGGGAGTGAGCCGGATCCCCTGATAGACCACCTCGAAGCCGGCGTCCCGTGCCCGGACCGCCACCTGCTCGGCGCCGTTGGAGTGGCCGTCCAGGCCCGGCTTGCCGACCAACAGGCGCAGCCGTCCACCGAGCTCCCGGCCGGTCGCCTGCACCTGCTCGCGTACGGCGGCGAGGGCGGCGCCCCCATCGGCCGCACCCACGGCTCCCGAGACGCCCGTGGGCGCCCGGAACTCACCAAAGACGCCGCGCAGGGTGCCGGCCCACTCCCCCGTGGTGGCTCCGGCACGAGCGGCTGCCAGCGTCGCCGGCATCAGGTTGACCTCCGTCTTCGCCTCGGTGGCCAGCCGGGCCAACGCCGTGGTCACCGCCTCCTCGTCGCGGTCGGCCTTCCACGCCGCCACCGAGTCGATCCCGGCCTGCTCGGCCGCGGGGTCGGCGGCCTGGATCGCGGTGCCCAGGTCCGCGGTCAGCGGTGACTGCTCGGTGGTGGTGAAGGCGTTGACCCCGACGACCTGCTCCTCGCCGGACTCGATGCGCCCGCGCCGAGCCGCATGCGCGGAGACCAACGCCTGCTTCATGTAGCCCGACTCGACCGCGGCGATCGCGCCACCCAGGGCCTGGACCCGGTCGATCTCGGCCCGGGCGCCCTCGACCAGCTCGGAGACCTTGGCCTCAACCACCGGTGACCCGTCGAAGAGGTCGTCGTACTCCAAGAGGTCGGACTCGAAGGCGAGCACCTGCTGGAGCCGGAGCGACCACTGCTGGTCCCAGGGTCGCGGGAGCCCGAGCGCCTCGTTCCACGCCGGCAGCTGGACCGCCCGCGCCCGCGCGTTCCTCGAGAGGGTCACCCCCAGCATCTCCAGCACGATCCGCTGGACGTTGTTCTCGGGCTGGGCCTCGGTGAGCCCGAGGGAGTTGACCTGGACGCCGTACCGGAAGCGGCGCATCGCGGGGTCCTGGACGCCGTACCGCGTTCGGGTGATCTCGTCCCAGAGCTCGACGAACGCGCGCATCTTGCACATCTCCTCCACGAACCGGACACCGGCGTTGACGAAGAAGGAGATCCGCCCGACGACCTTCTCGAAGTCGGCCTCATCGACCTGGCCGGAGGCGCGCACCTGGTCGAGGACCGCGATCGCGGTACACAGCGCGTAGGCCAGCTCCTGGGTCGGCGTGGCGCCTGCCTCCTGGAGGTGGTAGCTGCAGATGTTGATCGGGTTCCACCGGGGGATGTGGTGGACCGTGTAGGCGATGAGGTCACCGGTCAGGCGCAGCGAGTGCTCGGGCGGGAAGACATAGGTGCCCCGTGAGAGGTACTCCTTGACGATGTCGTTCTGGGTGGTGCCGGCCAGGCGCGCCGCGACCACGTCGGGATCGGAGCCGGGGTTCTGCTGCTCTGCCGCCACCTGGTAGAGCGCCAACAGCCACATCGCGGTGGCGTTGATGGTCATCGAGGTGTTCATCTCGGTGAGCGGGATGTCCTCGAACAGCCGGCGCATCTCCCCCAGGTGCGGCACCGGTACGCCGACCTTGCCGACCTCCCCGCGGGCACGCGCGTCGTCCGGGTCGTAGCCGGTCTGGGTCGGCAGGTCGAATGCCACCGACAGCCCGGTCTGGCCCTTGGCGAGATTGGTGCGGTAGAGCGCGTTGGACGCCGCTGCCGTCGAGTGGCCGGCGTACGTGCGCATCACCCACGGGCGGTCCCGGAGGCGTGACTCCTGCTCGCTCATGAGGTCGAGGGTATGCCCGTGGTTAACGAACGGTCACCGGTCGCGGGTGTGGGACATCCAACACGTCGGGTCTCTCACAACGCCGGCGCCGGGGCCAGACCTGTCGGCGACACCACGGCGCGGTGCTCGATCTCCACCACACGGATCAGGTGGGTGAGGTGGAGCAACCGACGCACCCGGGGGCAGCAGCCGCGCAGTTGCAACCGCCGGCCGTCGCGGGCCGCCTGTCGGGTGGCCGCCGCCAGCACCCTGAGCGCGGTCACGTCGGTGGTCACGACGGCGGTCAGGTCCACCACCATGTGACGGTCCGGGCCATCCAGCAGGCTGCGCAGTGCGTCGCGCACCGCACCCGTGCTGCGGACATCGAAGTCGCCCGACAGCACCAACGTCGTCCCCTCGGTCACGATGTCCACCACACACCCCGTCCCACGCCCCCAGCAGCCCCGAGTCGCTGAGGAACGCCATCTGACGCGCCTCGCTGCCGGCAACGACCTTCTCGCGAAGGCCGCGGCTCCTGACCACTATGACGGCTCGAAGCGGCTTGGGGCACTCTGCCCACCGGCGCGGCGGCCCGCCCGGGCTCCCGGGTGTCGGTGACCCGGGGACTACGCTCACCGGCATGGTCAACCTCACCCGCATCTACACCCGCACGGGCGACGGCGGGACGACCCGCCTGGGCGACATGTCCGAGACCACGAAGCTCGACCTTCGGCTGGCCGCGTACGCCGACGTGGACGAGGCCAACGCCCACCTGGGCGTGGCGATCGCGACCGGCGGCCTCGATGTGGACGTCGTGAGGCTGCTGACGAGGGTCCAGAACGACCTGTTCGACGTCGGTGCCGACCTCGCGACGCCGGTGGTGGCCGACCCGGAGGTGCCACCGCTGCGGGTCGAGCAGGAGTACGTCGATCGGCTGGAGGTCCGGTGCGACGAGTTCAACGAGGCGCTGCCGCCGCTGCGCTCCTTCGTGCTGAGCGGGGGGACAGCCGGTTCGGCGCTGCTCCACGTTGCCCGGACCGTCGTCAGGCGGGCCGAACGGTCGGGGTGGGCTGCCTACGCCGAGCACGAGGCGAGCATGAACGTGCTCGCGCTCACCTACCTCAACCGGCTCTCGGACCTGCTGTTCATCTTGGCGCGTCACGCCAACCAGGAGCGCGGGGACGTGCTCTGGATACCTGGCGGCGACCGCGATTCCTGACGGCTCTGCGCCACCGGTGGGAGAGCAGTCGGCGCATCCGACCGGCGCCGGGGGCTACCGTCTCGCGGGGCGGGCGGCGGGGACCGCCAGCGCTGAGGGGACCAGCACGAGCGCGACCACCAGGAGGGCGTCGAGCGTCCCGACCGAGTCGGCGAGCCAGCCCAGAAGGGGAGGCCCGGCGAGGAACGCCGTGTAGGCGATCGTGGCCACCACACTGACCCGGGCCGCCGCATGGGCGGGGTCGTCCGCGGCGGCGCTCATCCCGACCGGGAACCCGAGCGAGGCACCCAGTCCCCACAGCAGGATGCCGAGAACGACAGGGAGCGGCCCACCCCCGAACACGATGAGCAGCACTCCGGCACCCGCGGCCACCATCGTCGACCACAGCACGGGCACCCGGCCGTAGCGGTCCAGCACGACCGGACCGACGAGCCTGCCGACAGTCATCGCTGTCACGAAGGCGGCGAACCCGAGCACACCCACGGCGCGGGACACGTCGTAGCCGTCGATCAGAGCGAGGGCGAGCCAGTCGTTGGCCGTCCCCTCGGTCAGGGCCAGGCCCAGCACCATCAGGCCGATCAGGAGGGTGCGCGGCTCCACCCAGGCGGACCAAGCACGGCGCGTTTCCCGGGCAGTGAGGTGCTCGGTGCTCTGTGGGAGGAAGCCCCCGGTCGTGGCCTGCGCGAGCACCAGGATGAGCAGCGCACACGGAACCAGGTGCCCCACGACACCGAGACCGAACGCCGTCGCCGCCGCACCGACGGCCGCGCCCAGGACCGTGCCCAGACTGAAGCCGGCGTGGAAGCGCGGCATGATCGTGCGCCCCAGGGCCTGCTCGACCTCGGCGCCCTCGACGTTCATGGCCACGTCCCAGACGCCGATGCCGAGCCCGTAGACGAACAGTCCCAACGCGGTCACCCCGACCGAGCCGGCCACCTGGGCGCCGACCGCGGCCAACATCAGGCCGATCGCGTCGGCAGTGACCCCGACCCGCACCATGCGCGCGGCACCCCATCGGTCGATCAAGGCGCCGGTGGAGGGCAGGGCGATCACCGAGCCCGCCGAGAGTGCCAGCAGCAACAACCCGAGCCGGCCGTTGCTGAGCCCCAACAGGCTCCGCACCTCGGGGATCCGGGAGACCCAGCTGGCGAAGCCGAAGCCGTTGAGGACGAACGAGAGCATCACGGCGTTGCGCGCCACCCGGACCTGGGTCGGCACTGGTCGAGCCGTGGTCACCGTCAGAGGATCTCTGGCGAGTCGCCAGGTCGGACACTCCGGGTGCCGGGTGCCATCGCCTCCAACCAGGACTGGAAGCCCATCAGCGACCCCTGACTCATCGCCAGCTCGAGCAGCCCCGTGGGCGTCGCGCACTGTACGACGAGGTGGTCGGAGTAGAGCGAGAGCTCCTCGACGCCCACGGGATCACGTCGCCCGGTGAACTCGAGATCGGCGCGGTCCCACACCACCTTGGGTCGCGGGGCCAGGGAGAAGATCCGGAACCATTCGAGTCGGTCCCCCGAGTAGCGGCCCAGACCCAGGAGCCAGCCGCGCCCGGCCTTCGCGGGCCGGGAGCGGTAGCTCAGTTCAAATGTCCCACCGTTGCGCGACAGCGCACGACGACGGACGACGAGGGCGATGCCGTAGAGCAGCACAAGCAGCAGCACGAGCCCGACCGAGTCGAGCAAGATCTGCCACACGGGCATGGCATCCCTCCTTCACCGCCAGGTCAGGAGACTCGCTCGGCCGCTCGGATACGGGCCTCGGCCAGCCGTACGGCCTCTTGGGCAGCATCATCATTCTCCCCCGAGTCCTGCGCCCGTTCCAGGTCCCGACGCGCCTTCTCCAGATCGATGTCGTGGGAAGCCTCGGCGTACTCGGCCAGGATCGAGACCCGGTTGTTCGCCACCGAGAGGAAGCCCGAGCTCACGGCGGCGATCCAGCTCTCCCCCTCGACCGTCTGGACGTCGATGACCCCGTTGACGAGCAGCGACAGGATCGGCGCGTGACCGGGGAGGACGCCGACGTCGCCCTCGGTCGTGCGCGCGATCACCATCGTGGCCTCGCCCGACCACACGAGGCGGTCGGCCGAGACGACTTCGACCTGCAGCTGATCGGCCATCACAGGTTCTTCTGGATGTCGGCCCACCGGGCCTCGACGTCGTCGAGACCGCCACACATGAAGAAGGCCTGCTCGGCCACGTGGTCATACTCGCCATCGGCGATCTTGTTGAACGCCTCCACGGTGTCGGTCACCGGGACGGTCGAGCCCTCGATACCCGTGAACTGCTTGGCCACGTAGGTGTTCTGGGAGAGGAACCGCTGGATGCGACGCGCCCGGTGGACGATGACCTTGTCCTCCTCGGAGAGCTCGTCGACACCGAGGATCGCGATGATGTCCTGCAGCTCCTTGTTGCGCTGCAGGATCTGCTTGGTGCGGATCGCGCAGTCGTAGTGGTCCTTGCCGATGTACTGCGGGTCGAGGATCCGCGAGGTCGACGTCAAGGGGTCGACGGCCGGGTAGATGCCCAGCGAGGCGATCTCACGAGACAGCTCGGTGGTGGCGTCGAGGTGGGCGAACGTCGTCGCGGGCGCGGGGTCGGTGTAGTCGTCCGCGGGAACGTAGATCGCCTGCATCGAGGTGATCGAGTGACCGCGGGTCGAGGTGATCCGCTCCTGGAGCTGACCCATCTCGTCGGCCAGGTTCGGTTGGTAGCCCACCGCGGACGGCATCCGGCCCAGCAGAGTGGACACCTCCGAGCCGGCCTGGGTGAACCGGAAGATGTTGTCGATGAAGAGCAGGACGTCCTGCTCCTGCACGTCACGGAAATACTCAGCCATGGTCAGCGCGGACAGGGCCACTCGCAGCCGGGTCCCGGGTGGTTCGTCCATCTGGCCGAAGACCAGAGCGGTCTGGCCGATGACGCCGGCCTCCGTCATCTCCTGGATCAGGTCGTTCCCCTCACGGGTGCGCTCCCCGACCCCGGCGAACACAGAGACACCGCCATGGTCCTTCGCGACGCGCGCGATCATCTCCTGGATGAGCACGGTCTTGCCGACACCGGCGCCGCCGAACAGGCCGATCTTGCCGCCCTGGACGTACGGCGTCAGCAGATCGATGACCTTGATGCCCGTCTCGAACATCTGGGTCTTCGACTCCAGCTGGTCGAAGGCCGGAGCCTTGCGGTGGATACCCCACCGCTGCTGGATGTCGAGCTCTTCGCCCTCCTCGAGGTTGAGGCAGTCGCCGGTCACGTTGAACACGTGGCCGAGCGTCACGTCGCCCACGGGGACGGTGATCGAGGAGCCCGAGTCGGTCACCTGGGCACCGCGCACCAGCCCGTCGGTCGGCTTCATCGAGATGGCCCGCACCATGCCGTCGCCGATGTGCTGGGCGACCTCGAGCGTCAGCTCCTTGGTCTCCCCCCCGAGCTCGAGCTCGCAGTGCAGCGCGTTGTAGATCGCCGGCATCGCGTCCGAGGGGAACTCGATGTCGACGACCGGACCGATCACTCGCGCGATACGGCCGACACCGCCGGCGTCGGCGGATGCCTTGGTCTCTTCAACAGTGGCAGTCATGTCTCTTCACTCACTCCCGGCTTGGGCGTCGGCAAGGGCGTTGACGCCACCGACGATCTCGCTGATTTCCTGGGTGATACCGGCCTGGCGGGCCTGGTTGGCAATACGGGTGTACTTCTTGATGAGCTCGTCGGCGTTGTCGGTCGCGGACTTCATCGCCTTCTGTCGGGCCGCGAGCTCGGACGCGGCGGCCTGCAACAGCGAGTAGTAGATGCGGCTCTGCACGTAGCGAGGCAGCAGCGCGTCCAGGACGTCGGCCGGTGAGGGCTCGAACTCGTAGAGCGGCAACAGGTCGGCCTCGTCCGGAGGCTCCTCCCCCTCGACGACCTCCAGAGGGAGCATGCGGCGCGCGACCGGCTCCTGGGTGAGCATCGAGACGAACCGCGTGTAGACGACATGGACCTCGTCGACGCCCGGAGGCAGGTCGTCGGTCGCCGGCTGCGGCGTCCCCTCGTCGTCCTTGTTGAGGAACGCGGCGATCAGCGTCAACCCGACGTCGCTGGCCACCTCGTAGGTCGGCTGGTCGGAGAAGCCGGTCCACGCCTGGACGATCCGTCGTTGACGGAACTTGTAGAACGCCTCGCCCTTGCGCCCGGTGATGTAGGCGTCCACCTCCTTGCCCTCGGAGCGCAGCGTCTCGGTGAGTCGCTCGGCCTCCTTGAGCACGTTGGAGGAGTAGGCCCCCGCGAGGCCCCGGTCGCTGGTCACGATGAGGATCGCGGCCCGCGTCGGGTTGGTGGGCTCCGTGGTGAGCGCGTGGTCGACGTTGGAGAACGTCGCCACCGCCGAGACCGCTCGGGTCAGCTCTCGGGCGTACGGCGATGCGGCCTGGGCCCGCTGCTGCGCCTTGATGATCCGGGACGCAGCAATGAGCTCCATGGCGCGCGTGATCTTCTTCATCGACTCCGTCGACTTGATCCGCTCGCGGTACTCACGCAGCGACAAGGCCATGGTCAGCCCCGCTTCTGCTTGACGATCTGCTCCTGCTCGATGTCTTCCTCGGGCAGTGCCTCGACCTCTGCCTTGCCGGCCTTGATCGGCTGGCCGTCGGAGGTCTCGAACTGGTTCAGGAACTCGTCGTAGGCGTCCGCCAGCTCGGCCGCGGCGTCATCGCCGAACGCCTGCGTCTCGCGGATGCCGGCGAGGATCCCTTCGTGCGATCGGCGCAGGAAGTCGATGAACTCGTGCTCGAAGCGGAGGACGTCCTCGGTGGGGACCCGGTCCAGGCGCCCGGAGGTGCCGGTCCACAAGGAGACGGTCATGTCCTCCAGCGGGTACGGCGAGTACTGCGGCTGCTTGAGCAGCGCCATCAGGCGCTGGCCACGGTCGAGCTGCTGCCGGGAGGCCGCGTCGAGGTCGGAGGCGAACATCGCGAACGCTTCCATGGCGCGGAACTGCGCGAGGTCGACCTTGAGCGACCCGGTGACGGCCTTCATCGCCTTGGTCATCGCCGCGCCTCCCACCCGGGAGACCGAGATGCCGACGTCGATGGCGGGGCGCTGGTTCGACGCGAACAGGTCGGACTGGAGGAAGATCTGCCCGTCGGTGATCGAGATGACGTTCGTCGGGATGAACGCCGACACGTCGTTGGCCTTGGTCTCGATGATCGGGAGCCCGGTCATCGAGCCGGCGCCCATGTCGTCGGACAGCTTGGCGCAGCGCTCGAGCAGCCGGCTGTGCAGGTAGAAGACGTCACCGGGGTACGCCTCACGACCCGGTGGGCGCCGCAGCAGCAGTGACACGGCGCGGTAGGCCTCGGCCTGCTTGGTCAGGTCGTCGAAGATGATCAGCACGTGCTTGCCCTGGTACATCCACTCCTGGCCGATGGCCGAACCGGTGTACGGAGCGAGGTACTTGAAGCCCGCTGAGTCCGACGCGGGAGAGGCCACGATCGTGGTGTATTCGAGCGCACCGGCCTCTTCCAGGGCGCCCCGCACCGCGGCGATCGTGGAGCCCTTCTGACCGATGGCGACGTAGATGCACCGCACCTGCTTCGTGGGGTCGCCCGAGTCCCAGTTCTGCTTCTGGTTCATGATCGTGTCGATCGCGATCGTCGTCTTGCCGGTGGCCCGGTCGCCGATGATCAGCTGCCGCTGTCCGCGACCGATCGGGGTCATCGAGTCGATGGCCTTGATGCCGGTAGCCAGCGGCTCGTGCACCGACTTGCGCTGGACCACGCTGGGGGCCTGGACCTCGAGCGGGCGGCGCTCGGAACTCTCGATCGTGCCGAGTCCGTCGATCGGAACGCCCAACGGGTCCACGACGCGGCCGAGGAAGTCGTCGCCGACGGGCACCGACAGGATCTCGCCGGTGCGCTTGACGCCCTGGCCCTCCTCGATCTTCTCGTAGTCACCCAGGACCACGACACCGATCTCGCGCGTGTCCAGGTTCAGGGCGATGCCGAGCGTGCCGTCCTCGAACTCGAGCAGCTCGTTGGCCATCGCCGAGGGCAGACCGCTGACACGCGCGATCCCGTCCCCCGCCTCCGCCACGGTGCCGACCTCTTCGCGACTGGCCGTCTCCGGCTGGTAGTCGGAAACGAAGCGCTGCAGCGCGTCCCGGACCTCGTCCGGACGGATCGAAAGCTCCGTCATCACACTTCCTTACTGTTCGTCTGCTTGTCGGTGGTTGGGCGTCGTTCGGCTAGCCAGCCAGCTTGCGACGGGCATCGTCGAGCCGGTTCGAGACCGTCCCGTCGATCACATCGTCACCGATCTCGACCCGGATGCCGCCGATGACATCGGGGTCGACAACGACGTTGAGATGGATGTCGCGGTCATAGGTGCGCGTCAGCGCCTCGGTGAGCCGGCTGCGGTCGGAGTCCGAGAGTGGCCGGGCCACCCGCACCGTGGCCACCTTCTGCTGGTGGACGTCTGCCGCCAGCTGCTGGAACACCGACAGGGCGACGCTCACCGTGCGGAAGCTGCCCGCCAGGGCCTGCTCGGCCAGCGCCAGCGTGGCCGGGAGCGACCGGCCCTCGAGAAGCGAGCGGAGCATCGTGGCCTTGTCCTCACGAGACCGGGCCGGGTCCGACAGGGCGTCACGCAACGCCGGGTTGTCCTTGACGACTTGGCCGAACTCGAAGAGCTCATCGGAGAGACGGGCCGAGTCGCTTCCCGCCGATTCCACGGCCGCCAGCACACCGAGGTGCTCCAGCACGTCGGCCAGGTCGCGGGTGGAGGTCCACCGCCGACCGACCGCATCGGCGACGAGGTCCGCGGCGGCGCCGCTCACCTTCTCGCCCAGGATCTCGCGCACCAGCCCCTGCTTGGCGCTCGCCGCCAGCGACACGTCCGTGGCCACCCTGCGCAGCGACGGCTCGCTGCGCAGCAGGTCGGCCACCCCGAACAGGTCGGCGCTCACGCGGGCGGCGTCGGTGGAGCCGCCACCCAGCGCTGAGCCGAGCTCGTCGGTGAGCCCCCGGAGGGCCTCGGCCGAGGCGCCACGCAAGGACATCAGTTGACCCCGCTCTGATCAGTCTCGAGCTCGGCGAGGAAGCGCTCGACCACCCGGCTCTGTCGGGCCTCGTCGTCCAGGCTCTCGCCCACGATGCGCCCGGCCAGCCCCGTAGCCAGCGTGCCCACCTCGGCGCGCAGCGACGTCACGGCGTGCTGACGCTCCGCTTCGAGCTGGGACTTGCCGTGCTCGACGATCCGCGCAGACTCGGCCTGAGCCTGCTCACGCATCTCGCTGATGATCTGGGCACCCTGCTCGCGAGCCTCCTCGCGGATCCGCGCCGCCTCGTGGCGGGCGTCCGCGAGCTGGGCCTCGAGCTTGGCGAGCTGGGCGTCGGCCTCGGCCTGCTTGGTCTCTGCGGCGGCCAGGCCGCCCTCGATCGCCGCCGTCCGTTCGGCGAACGTCACCTCGAAGTTGGGGACGACCCACTTGCGGACCGCCAAGAACAGCAGGCCGAAGACGACCAGCGACAAGACGATCTCGATCGGATGCGGTGCCAGCGGGTTCAGCTTCTCGGTCTCCGCTTCGGCAGCCCGGATGATGAAACTCTGCATGGGGCAGATCCTTCGTCAGCAGTCGGCTAGAGGACGAACGCGAGGGCGATGCCGATGATGGCCAGCGCCTCGGCGAGGGCGAAGCCCAAGATGGCGATCGACTGCAGGCGGCTCTGGGCCTCCGGCTGCCGGGCCACGCCCGAGATGTAGGCCGCGAAGATCAGGCCGATGCCGATACCGGGGCCGATGGCCGCCAGACCGTAGCCGATCATGTTGAGCGAGCCGGTCATGTGGGTTCCTTTCGGTTGGTGCTACTTCAGGTGTGTTCTCTGGTGCTCTCAGTGCTCGTCTGCGAGAGCACCGGAGATGTACATGGCGTTGAGCAGAGTGAAGACGTAGGCCTGCAGGAACTGCACCAGCAGCTCGAGGAACGCGATGGCGACGAAGAGCACCCAGGCCAGGAGGCCGACGGGCTTCACCAGGGCACTCCCGTGCAGGAGGAGGTACTCGCCGCCCAGCGCGAACAGGATCAGCAGCAGGTGACCGGCCAGCATGTTGGCGAAGAGTCGCAGCGCCAGAGTGATCGGGCGGACGATGATGTTGGAGAGGAACTCCAGCGGGATCAGCAGGGCCAGGATGGGTCCGCCCACCCCTGCGGGCACGGACTGGAGCTTGAAGTAGCCACCGAAGCCGTGCTTGCGGATCCCGACGGCGTTGTAGATGACCCAGCTCATCCCGGCCAGGCCGTAGACCATGCCGGCGCGCGAGAAGGTCGGGAACTGGATGAAGGGGATCGTCGCGAAGACGTTGTTGAGCAGGATGAAGAAGAACAGCGCGAACAGGTACGGCACGAACCTCATGAAGTCGTGGCTGCCCAGGATGTCGCGCCCCATGGAGTTGCGCACGAAGCCGTAGGCCTCTTCGCCGAGGTACTGCAGCTTGCCGGGGACCATGGCGCGTCGGCGCGACGCGAGGTAGAAGAACCCGAAGATCACGATCGCCGAGAAGGCCAGCTGGAGCATCGGCTTGGTCACGCCGAGGTACATCTCCTGGCCGAGGAAGTCGAACGTGCCGCCGTCACCGCTGCCGACGGGGGGCAGGTTGAAGTCGCCCGGCCCCGGGGGGTGAAGCTGTCACCCTCGGTGCGGATGCCGATCATCCCGATCACGTTCACCGCGTCTCCTGCGCCTTCCGAGTCGTCTGGTTGCTGTCGTGCCCGGCCCCGCCACCTCGCGTGGGCGCCGTCGCGCTCACCGTCGCTCCTCCTGCGGCACGCGACCCGCATCGGCGGGCCGGAAGCGCGTCCAGGTCAGGTAGAGCCCGAGCACCGCTCCACCCAGGATCCCCACCACCACGAAGAAGGATGTCCCCAGCCACTGGTCGAGCAGCCAGCCCACCAGGGCGTAGACCATCACACCGGACGTGAGGTAGCCGAAGGCATGCCAGGGGTCGCCCGCAGGGGCTTCGCTGGTGGGTGCCTCGGCGCGCTCGGGCGACGGGGGAAGCGGTCGGACCATCGCGCCGGACACTATCAGCGTGCGGGGTCATCCTTCACCCCCGCTCGGGGCCCGGACGGAGTCGTTCGGAGGCACCACGACCCGGTTGTCGGCCCCGAGGTCGTAGGCCGGGATGCGCTCGCGCGTGGCCAGACCAATCTGGGTCGCCAGCCAGGCGAACGTCGTGGCGATGAGCGCTCCCGCGAGCCACCGACGGTCCAGATCGGAGTCCAGGGCGCCCGACCGCGTCATCACGACGAACACCAGGGCGAGCACGACCACCTGCAGGGTGTAGGTGAGCAGCGCGACCAGCAAGGACGCCGACGGCATCAGCGCGGCGACGGCGTTGACCAGGAGGGCGCCCGAGGCGAGCACCACCAGCGCGATGACCGTCCCCGCCAGGGCGCCGTACGCCGCCGCGCCACCGCCGAGAACCGCCGCCAGGACGCTCACGACCAGGCCCACCACCAGGGCCGACCCGGCCGCACCGAGGAGCACCCGAACACCCGTCACGCGGGTGTGGCGCATCGTCTCGGTCGTCATGTCGGCGGCCTTGATCTGTGGGGGATTGAGGCGTTCCGCCGGGCCTGGACACGAGTCCGGTGGATGCTCGTGAAAACTATCACAAGGTCCGCCGGGGAGCGAAAGCGCCGGGTCAGCGGACCTCGCCCGGGCCTCCCCCGGGCATCGACCTGGCCAAGTGCGGGCGATGTACGATCGGCAGGATGAACGTCGCGGCGGCCGTGAACACGACTCCGAACCCGATCAGCGCCCACATGACCGGGCCCGTGTAGAGGCTGATCACCACCGTCCCGAAGGCGATCAGCGCGGCCCAGAGCCACATGATGAAGACCGCTCGGCGTTGGGAGTGGCCCATCTCCAGCATCCGGTGATGCAGGTGTTGCTTGTCGGGCGCGAACGGAGACCGCCCGGCGCGCGTGCGACGGATCACCGCCAGCACGAGGTCGGCCAGCGGGATCATCAAGATCGCCACCGGTAGCGCCAGTGGCAACAGCATCGGCGCGAAGCTCGCATTAGAGCCGAAGGCGCCGCGCTCGAGCGTCGAGGGTGGGAACTGTCCGGTCAGGGTGATCGCGGACGCCGACAGGAAGAGCCCGATCAGCATCGAACCGCTGTCGCCCATGAAGATCCGGGCGGGATGCACGTTGTGCGGAAGGAAGCCCGCGCAGGCTCCGGCCAGGGCCGCGCTGAGCAGGGCGCCGGTGGTCGCCAGCGAGACGTTGTTCAGGGCAGCCAGCTGGTAGCAGAACACGAAGAACGCCGCTGCGCCGATCGCTACGACCCCCGCCGCCAGCCCGTCGAGACCGTCGACGAAGTTGACCGCGTTCACCGTGGCGACGACGACGAAGACCGTGAGCAGGGCCGCCTGGGTGGACTGGAGCGAGAACTGGCCCCCATCGGGCTTGATGAAGTAGTTGAACTGGATCTGGTTGTAGACCAGGAAGCCGGCTGCCAGCAGCTGGCCGCCGAACTTCGTGAGGGCGTCGAGATCGAAGATGTCATCCAGCATCCCGACGGCACAGATCATCGCGCCGGCGATCAGGACGACACCGGCGTCGCGGAAGACGTTCGGGTCGCTCAGCGAGAGGAACGGGAGCTGCCGGGCCACGAGGAGCGCGGCACCCAGCCCGCCGAGCATCGCCAGGCCACCCAGGTACGGCGTCGGCTCGGCGTGGACGTCCCGGTCCCGGACCTGGGCCACCGCGCCGGTCCGGATGGCGATCTCTCGCGCCACCACGGTCAGCAGGTAGGTCACCACGGTCGCGGTGAGGAAGACCAGAGCGTACTCGCGCACCCGGTCAGTCCTCGTCGACCGAGAGCCCTGCAGGCTCCAGGAGGCTGTTGAGGTCGGCGACCGGCAGGATCCCCACCCGCAGCAGCCTCGGCCGCGGCCCGGTTGCGTCGATGATCGTCGAGGCCTCGGCACCGGGGGTGGGCCCGTCGTCGACGTAGACGTCGACGTCGTCGCCGAGCATCTCCTTCGCCGCGGCGGCCGTCGTAGCCGGCGGCTCACCGCTGGTGTTGGCCGAGCTGACGGCCAGCGGGCCGGTGCGTTCGAGGATCTCGAGCGCGACCTCCTGGTCGGGCATCCGCACAGCCACGGTCGCGCGGGTCTCGCCCAGATCCCACCGCAGCGAGTCCTGCTGGCGGGCCACCACGGTGAGCGGCCCCGGCCAGCACGCCTCGACGAGGGTGCGCGCATAGTCCGGGAGGCCGGTGACCAGCGCGTCGAGCGTCGCGATGCTGCTGATCAGCACTGGAGGCGGCATGCTGCGGCCGCGTCCCTTGGCCGCCAGCAGCCGGAGCACCGCACCCGGTTCGAACGCGTCGCACGCGACGCCGTAGACGGTATCGGTGGGCATCACGACCAGTCGGCTCCGCGAGATCGCCCGAGCCGCGGCCTTGACGGCCGCTTCACGCTCCGCCGGGCTGTCGGTCGCCAGGGTGATCACCATCGCCGCTCCATGGGGGTCATCGTGCCAGCCGCGCCGTCAGATAGCGCGGGCGACCGGCCAGGTCGCGATGATCGGCCACGTCCCGCCAGCGGCCACTCGACGCGAACAGCGCAGGAGCCGTCCCACCCTGGGCGTCGGCATGCTCGGCCCCCACCACTCCCCCGGAGCGCAGCAGCACCGCCGCGCGCCGCTCCAGCACCCGAAGCGCCGCCAAGCCGTCCTCGCCCGAGAACAGCGCGAGATGGGGGTCGTGGTCGCGAGCCTCGGCGGCCACGGACTCCCAAGCCTCCAGAGGAATGTACGGCGGGTTGCAGACCACGACATCCACCTCGCCGGCCAGGTCCTCGAAAGCATCCGCCATGTCGCCCCAGCGCAGCTCGACCCCGGTGTCGCGCAGGTTGCGGGCAGCCCACGCATGTGCGGCCTGGTCCAGTTCCACGGCGTACACGTGGGCCTGCGGGACCTCGGTGGCCACCGCCTTGGCGATGGCACCGGATCCGGTGCCCAGATCGACCACCGTGCAGCCCTTTGACTGGGAGTCGGCAACTCGCTCGCGGGCGCGGTCCACCGCCCATCCGGCCAGCAGCTCGGTCTCGGGTCGGGGAACGAAGACGCCCGGGCCGACCGCGAGGTCGACGAATCGGAAGCCCACGGTCCCGGTGAGGTGCTGGAGCGGCTCACGGCGGCTGCGTCGCTCGACCAGCGCGTCGAACTGCGCTCCTTGCTCAGGGGTCACGGACTCGACCAACGCGAGGCGGCCGAGCGGGAGGTTCAGCACGTGGGCGAGCAGCTCGTCGGCATCGCGCTCCGGTGAGGCCACTCCTGCCGCGGCCAGCCGTCGCACTGCTGCCGACCGGAGGGCGCGCATCAGTCCTCCAGAGCCGCGAGCCGGGCCTGGATGTCGGTGGAGACACACGACTGGAGCACGGCCTCGAGGTCGCCGTCGAGCACGTGGTCGAGGTTGTAGGACTTGTAGCCCGTGCGGTGGTCGGAGATCCGGTTCTCGGGGAAGTTGTAGGTGCGGATCCGCTCCGAGCGGTCCACGGTGCGGACCTGGCTGCGGCGTGCCTGGCTGGCCTCGGCGTCCGCAGCATCCTGAGCCGCCGCCAGCAGCCGCGCGCGCAGGATGCGCAGCGCCTGCTCCTTGTTCTGCAGCTGGCTCTTCTCGTTCTGGCAGCTGACCACGATGCCGGTGGGCAGGTGCGTGATCCGGACCGCGGAGTCGGTGGTGTTCACGCTCTGGCCTCCCGGCCCGGAGGACCGGAAGACGTCGATGCGCAGGTCGTGGTCGTCGATCGTCACGTCGAGCTGCTCGGCCTCAGGGAGCACCAGCACACCGGCCGCCGAGGTGTGTACACGACCCTGGGACTCGGTCACCGGCACTCGCTGCACCCGGTGCACACCGCCCTCGAACTTCAGCAACGCATACGGCGCCTCGCCCGGATCCGGGGTGCCTCTGGCCTGGACTGCCAGCGTCACCGACTTGTAGCCGCCCAGGTCGGACTCCGCCGCCTCGAGGATCTCGGTGCGCCAGCCACGGCGCTCGGCGTACCGGGTGTACATGCGCAGCAGGTCGCCGGCGAACAGGGCGGACTCCTCCCCACCCTCGCCGGACTTCACCTCGAGCAGGGCGTCCTTGCTGTCGGCCGGGTCGCGTGGCACGAGCAGCTGGCGCAGCCGGTCCTCGGTGGCCAGGCGGCGGGCGGCGAGCAGCTCGGCCTCGTCGGCGAACCCGGGGTCCTCTGCTGCGAGCTCGCGCGCGGCACCGAGGTCCTCACCGAGCTGGAGCCACTCGCGGTAGGCGTGCACGACCGCGCCCAGCTCGGCGTACCGCTGGTTGAGGCGTCGGGCCAGCCGCTGGTCGGCGTGGATCTCCGGTTCGGAGAGACGACCCTCCAGCGCGGCATGCTCCGCCATCAGGCTCTCGACGGCCTCGAACACCCCTGCCTCCCGTCCTACGTCGGTCTGTGCCCTACGTCGGTCTGTGCCCTACCTCGGTGCGGGAACTCCGTGGACACCTGAGCTCAAATGAATCGTCGCCGACCTCCCGCGGACATGCGGGGGGCCGGCGACGTAGGAGCTACTTGGAGTCGGCGGTGTCCTCGCTCGACGCGCTCTTGGCAGCGGCAGACTTGGCGTAGCGTGCCTCGAAGCGGGCGACGCGTCCTCCGGTGTCGAGGATCTTCTGCTTGCCGGTGTAGAACGGGTGGCAGTTCGAGCAGACGTCGGCGTGCAGGACGCCCGACGTGGCCGTGCTGCGGGTGGTGAACGTGTTGCCACAGGTGCAGGTGACCTCGGTGGTCACGTACTCCGGGTGGATGTCCTTCTGCATGGTGTTCTCAGTGTCCTTCCTGGGGCCGCCGGGTCGCCAGTCGGGATCGAGCTGACGTGAACCGGAACCAACGGCACAGTGTGCCATCTGCCTCAACGGCGGAGCCAATCGTCACATTCCGTCCAGGGGCGTCGGCGCGCAGCCTGGTTGCGACCGAGCCGGGCCCTCAGCCGCCCGTCGTGAAGGCGAGCACGTGACACACGAGTGGCACGTCGAATGACCGGGGCTCGGCGTACCCGGCGAGGCGCTCGGCCACCTCGGCCCCGATCCGGCGTGCGGTGTCGTCATCGACGCGCTCGGCGAGGGGCGAGCCCTGGATCTCGGTGTCCACGAACTCCAGGGCGGTCGGGAAGTGAGCGGTGCCCACCATGGTCGACCTGTGCACAGCCTGTAGCCCTCCAGCGGCAGCCTGTGCGACCAGCTCGTCGAGGTCGCCACAGTTCCAATAGGTGCCGAGCAGCGAGCGGGCCTCGGGTCCGGTGTGCGACTCGGCGATCTCGACGAACGGCCGGTAGGCAGGCTGCGCGTCGAGCGCCGCTGGGACGACGACCGCGACCCGTCCGTCGGGTCGTACGGCACGCGCCATCTCGGCGAATGCTGCGACGCGGTCGGGGAAGAACATCAGCGCCATCTGACAGGTCACGGCGTCGAAGTCGTCGTCGTCGACGGGCAGCGCCGTCACATCCCCCCGGCGCCAGTCGATGTCGGGACCGACCCGTCTGGCCACCGTCAACATCGCGTCGTTGGCGTCCACGCCCACGACTACACCGTCGGTGCCCACCTGCTCGAGCGCCGTGCGAGCCACGATGCCGGTGCCGCACGCGACGTCGAGCACGCGCGATCCCGGCCCGACGCCGACGGCGTCGAGGATCCGCGGCGCCCACTCGGCAAAGATCGCCGGGACGAAGCGCGCTTCGTAGGCCTCCGCTGCTTCTGTCGGGATCATGAAGGTCTCAGTCATTCGATCACGCTAGGCATGCGGCCGCGTCCTGGCATCGCCTGAACCAGCCACGTCGACTAGCCATTCACCAGCCAGCCGTGGTCGAGAGCCACCGCGGTGGCGGCGGCTCGCGAGCGGACGCCGAGCTTGGTTCTGATGTTGGTCACATGCCGCGCCACGGTGTGCTCACTCAACACGAGCTCCTCGGCGATCCGTCGGTTGGTCTGGCCGGCAGCGACCCGACGCAGCACGTCCAGCTCGCGGGCGGTGAGCGGACAGCCGGAGTCCTCGCCCTCCCGGCACTCGAGGAGAAGGCCCCGCGCGGATTCGAGGTCGGGCCGAGCCGCGAGCCGCTCGAAGGTCGCGATGGCAGCGAGCAGCTCGCGCTGGGCGGTAGCCCGGTCGCCGTCCGCGAGGAGCGCGACGCCCCGTCGCACTCGTTGCCTGGCCGCCAGATAGCTGAAGCCCAGACCGTCGAGAGCCTCACGCGCCTCGGCGAAGGAGGCCGCTGCGGAGGTGACCGACCCACGGGCCAGTGCCTGTTCCCCGCGAACCAGGACCACCAGGGCAGGTAGGACCCCGCTGTCGAACCCTGCGGCCAGCCTGGCCAGCTGCTCGACCGCGTCGTCGGTCGCCGAGCCATCGCCCGAGATCGCGGCCAGCTCCACGGTCGCGACCAGCAGGAGTGCTCGCGGCAGCGGTTCGGCGGGCCCCGGACGCAGCGCTGTGCGGAGGCCTCGCAGCGCCTCGGCCCGGTCTCTCCCCTGGGCCACTGACAGCAGGGCCGCTCCTGGTTGAGCCGCCGAGCCGAGCCCGTGCGCCCGCTCGTAGGCTCGCTCCGCTTCGACCAGATCGCCGCGGAGGCGATGCAGGTCTCCGGCCAAGGCGAAGGCCGCCCCGGCGTAGCGGGGGTCGAATGCCGTCAGCTCGGCACAGGCCCGAGCCAGGTCGCTCGACGCGCGGTCCCAGTCACCCTGGAGGTAGGCCAGCTCGGCGGCGTACACCCGGCACAGGCCGGGGTACATCGAGCCTTCCCGCAGGCTGGCGCACCAGCGCAGCGCCGCCCGGCTCCACTCGGTGGCGCGACGCAGGTCGGCGACCGAGTAGCAGGCCGAGACCACGTTGCAGAAGACCCACCCGGTGAACAGCGGCTGTAGCTCGTCGTTGATGACGGCGACCATCGCCTCGTCGAGCAGGCTCAAACCACGCTGCCGGTCGCCCAGGGACAGCCGGGCCCGCCCTTCGGCCTGGAGCGCCATCGCTATCAGGTCCGGGTCGCCGCCGGTGACACCCGCTGCCCGAGCTCGCAACGCGGAGTCCCGGGCGGCCTCGAAGTCGCTCGCCGCCGCTTCCACGTCGGCGTCCGCCACGGCCAGCCAGCCTGCGGCCACCTGGTTGCCGCAGGCATCCACATGGCGTCGGCATCGTTCGAGCCAGCCGGCGGCAGGCGCCTCCTCGCCCACGAGGTGGTGCTCGAAGAACAGCCGCCAGGCGGCACCCGCCGCCGCGGCGTCGTCGTGAGCGGCCACCTGGGCGCGGTAGGAGTCGCGGCGAACCTCAACCGAGGTGGCCGGCTCGTCCAGCCAGAACCAGGCGTCTGCCAGCTGGTCCAGCTCGGCCGGGGTCAGCGACGACCGACGCGGCTGCAGTCGGTCGCGGACCCGACGCCAGCTGTCGACGCGGGCGACCGGCGAAGAGTCGTCTGCCACCTCGACGATGGTAGTCCCCGGAGCCGGCGATCGAGGTGGCTCACTCCTCGCTGAGTGCTCCCGGTGTGGTCTTCTGCACCTGCATCAGGAACTCGATGTTGCTGTGGGACTTCTTCAACCGCTCCAGCAGCAGCTCGAGGGCCTGTTGGCTCTCAAGAGCGGATAGCACTCGTCGCAGCTTCCAGACGATCGCCAGCTCCTCCTTGCTCATCAGGAGCTCCTCACGGCGGGTCCCGGACTGGACCGCGTCGATCGCGGGGAAGATCCGCTTGTCCGCGAAGTCGCGGCGCAGCCGGATCTCCATGTTGCCGGTGCCCTTGAACTCCTCGAAGATCACCTCGTCCATCTTCGAGCCGCTCTCGATCAGGGCGGTGGCCAGGATCGTCAGCGAGCCGCCGTTCTCGATGTTGCGCGCTGCACCGAAGAACTTCTTCGGTGGATAGAGCGCCGCGGAGTCGACACCTCCGGACAAGATCCGGCCCGAGGCCGGGGCCGCCAGGTTGTAGGCGCGACCCAGCCGCGTGATGCCGTCGAGCAGCACCACGACGTCGTGACCGAGCTCGACGAGCCGCTTGGCCCGCTCGATGGCCAGCTCGGCAACCATCGTGTGGTCCGAGGCCGGTCGGTCGAAGGTGGAGGAGATGACCTCACCCTTGACCGAGCGCTCGAAGTCGGTGACCTCCTCCGGGCGCTCGTCCACGAGCACGACCATCAGGTGGCACTCGGGGTTGTTGGTGGTGATCGAGTTCGCGATCGACTGCATGATCATCGTCTTGCCCGCCTTCGACGGCGAGACGATGAGGCCCCGTTGGCCCTTGCCGATGGGGGCGGCGATGTCGATGACCCGCCCGATCAGGTTGGTCGGCTCCGTCTCGAGGCGCAGCCGCTCGCTCGGGTAGAGCGGCGTCAGCTTCGCGAAGTCGATGCGACTCTTGGCCGACTCCGGGTCGGTGCCGTTGACCGAGTCGATGCGCACCATCGGGTTGAACTTCTCCTTGCGCTCGCCCTCACGGGGCTGACGCACCTGGCCGACGATGGCGTCCCCCCGGCGCAGGCCGAACTTCCGCACCATCGACAAGGAGAGGTAGACGTCGTCGGTGCCCGGCAGATAGCCGCTCGTGCGCACGAACGCGTAGTTGTCGAGAACATCGAGGATGCCCGCGGCGGGCACCAACACATCGTCCTCGAACACCTGGGTGTCGGGCTCGTTGCGCGCGTTGCCGGCGGCGCCGCCGCCGCCCTGGCGCTCCCGGTTGCGGTCGCGACCGCGGCGGCGCCGGTTGCGACGTGACCCGGTGCCCTCGTCCTCCCGGTTGGTCGCGTGGTCCTGGTTGGCCGCGTGGTCCTGATTGGCCGCGTGGTCCTGGTTGGCCGCGTGGTCCTGGTTGCTTTCGCGGTGCTGCTGAGCGTCGTCGTGGCGGTCGCCGGACGACGGGTCGTCAGCGTCGGGCCGACTGTTCCCACCACGCTTGTCCTCGCGCGGCTTCTCGACGCGCGGCTTCTCGTCGCGCTGCTTCTCGTCGCGCTGCTTCTCGTCGCGCTGCTTGTCTGCGCGGTTGGCAGCACTGGCCTTCTCGCGCGACTTCCCGTCGCGCTGCTTCTCGCTATGGGCAGCACCGGCCTTCTCGCGGGGCTTCTCGTCGCGCGGCTTCTCGCCATTGCTGGGACTGGTCTTCGCGCGGCTCTTCTCGCGGCCCGGGTCGTGGTCGGTGCCCGAGGCGTCGGCCTGCGCCCGCCTGCTCTGAGCGTCTCTGATCGCGGCGATCAGCTGGGCCTTCTTCATGCCACTGCCGCCGGCGATGCCCATGCTGCCGGCCAACGACTTGAGATCGGCAAGGAGCATGGAGTTGAGCCCACCTGACCGCTTCTTGGCGCTCGCCGAGCTTCCCTCGGAGGCTGCGGTGGTGGATTCGGTGGTTTCCGTCACGTGAGGTCCTTCCCACGTATCAGTGCTGCGCGGCAGATACCGGCAGCCTCCTGGTCGTCATCCCCAGTCGAAGGGCAGGAGCTCCTGATCAGGGGCTGCGGCATGCGCAGACAGAGTGCCTGTGCAAGGACTGAGGGTGTGTTCCTGCACCAGCGCGACGCCAGGTCGCTTCAGGTGAGTACGCCGAGTGGCGCGGGACCTAGGATACCAGCATGTCGGTGGCCGAGTGGCCAAGACCACGCAACTGCCCGGCCGGTCAGCCGATGGTCACCCCGTCCCCTACGACGCTGAGATGGTGGCCGGTCCAGCCGGGGGGGCAGCGTGCCAGCAGGAGCTCGGCGGAGCCGGGCGAGCAGCCGGGTCCGTCGCAGAAGGCGAGCACCGTCGGGCCGGCCCCGGACACCACGGCAGGCACGCCCTCGGCGCGCAGCGAGCGCATCAGCGCGAGCGACTCCGGCATCGCCGGCTCGCGATAGTCCTGGTGCAGATAGTCCTTCGTCGCGAGCAGGAGGAGCTCCGGCCGCCCGGCAAGCGCGGCCACCAGCAGCGCCGCCCGGGCCGAGTTCGCCGCGGCGTCGCGCAGGCCGACGGTCGTGGGGAGCAGCCCGCGAGCCGTCTGCGTGGACAGGGCGGTCGGCGGGACGAACACCACGGCGGAGACCCTTGGATCGACTCCGGTGCGGGCCGCGAAGAACCGGCCGTCCTCGTGGCCCGAGATGACGAAGCCTCCGAAGAACGCGGGCGCCACGTTGTCGGGGTGGCCCTCGAGCTCGGCGGCCAGCTGGAACAGCGCATCGTCATCCATCAGCAACGTGCCACCGGCGACCAGTGCCCGCGCCAGCGCGACGCCCCCCACGATCGCGGCGGAGGATGACCCCAGACCTCGGGCGTGCGGGATGGCGTTGCGACAGCTGAGGAAGAGCCCCGGCGGCGGCTCGCCGCCCATCGCGGCGAAGGCGGCCCGCATCGCGCGGACCACCAGGTGCGACTCGTCGAGGGGGACCTCCTCCGCGCTCTCGCCGTCGACCCGGACAGTCAGCCCCGCGTCGGTCACGCGGGCGGTGAGCTCGTCGCGCAGGTCCAGCGCCAGTCCGAGGCAGTCGAACCCGGGCCCGAGGTTCGCGGAGGTCGCCGGCACGGTGACCCGGACCGTTCCGCCGACGTACGTGGTCATCTCGCCGACCCCGGTCGCTCAGGCCAGCCCGGCTGCGCGGGCGGCAGCGTCCACGTCGGGGTCGACGACGACGTTCACGAAGCTGCCCAGACCCTCCAGCGCCGTGGCGGTGTCCTTGAGCCCGTGGCCGGTCACGGTCAGCACGACCACCTTGCGGAGGTAGGACTCGTGGTGGTCGAGCTCCTGCAGGAGACCGGCCACACCGGCAGCCGACGCGGGCTCCACGAACACGCCGTCGCGCCGTGCCAGCTCGGCCTGCGCGGCCAGGATCTGCTCATCACTCACAGCAGCGAAGCGGCCACCGGACTCGTGCGCAGCCGCCTCCGCGAGCTTCCACGACGCCGGGTTTCCGATCCGGATCGCGGTCGCCTTCGTCTCCGGGTCGGGGAAGGGCTCGCCGGTCACCAGTGGCGCCGCGCCCTCCGCCTGGAACCCCCGCATCACCGGCTTCTTCGAGGAAAGACCCAGCGTGAAGTACTGCTCGTAGCCCATCCAGTAGGCCGCGATGTTGCCGGCGTTGCCGACCGGCAGCAGGTGGAAGTCTGGCGCGTCCCCCAGGAAGTCGACGATCTCGAAAGCCGCGGTCTTCTGCCCCTGCAGGCGGACGGGGTTGACGGAGTTCACCAGCGCCACAGGGTAGTCCCAGGAGAGCGCCCGTGCCATGCGCAGGCATTGGTCGAAGTTGCCGCGCACCATGATGATCTGGGCGCCGTGAACGATGGCCTGGGCCATCTTTCCCGCGGCGATCTTGCCCTCGGGCACGAGCACCAGCGGCTTGAGCCCCGCCTTCGCGGCGTACGCCGCCATCGAGGCCGACGTGTTGCCGGTCGAGGCACACACGACCGCCTCCGCGCCCTCATGCTTGGCGACCGACATGGCGGTCGTCATGCCGCGGTCCTTGAACGAACCGGTGGGGTTGTTGCCCTCGACCTTCAGCCAGACCTGGGCTCCGGTGAGGCCCGACAGCCACTCCGAGTGCACCAGGGGCGTCCCACCCTCGCGCAGGGTGACCGGCTCGAGGTCCTCGGGGAGCAGGTCGAACAGCGGACGGTACTCCTCGATGATCCCTCGCCACTGGTGGGTCGGCCAGATGCTCACTCGGCCCCGCCCTCCACGCGCATCACCGACGAGATGTCGCGGACGATCTCCATCTGGCGCAAGGAGTCCACGGTGGCGCTCAGCTGAGCGTCGGTGGCGTGGTGGGAGACCACGACCAGCTGGGCGTCCTCACCGCGACCCTCCTGTCGGACGGTCTGGATGGACACCCCGTGATCGGCGAAGGCCGTCGCCACGGCGGCCAGCACACCCGCGCGGTCCTCGACATCGATCGCGACGTGGTAGCGCGTGCGGGTCTCCCCCATCGCCAGCACGGCCCGGTCGGCGTAGGCCGACTCGCCGACGCCTCGGTTCCCGGTGAGCCGGTTGCGGCCCACGGTCACCAGGTCACCCAGGACCGCCGAGGCCGTGGGCGCCCCGCCCGCACCGGGGCCGTAGAACATCAGTTGGCCCGCCGCCTCCGACTCCACGAACACGGCGTTGTAGGCCTCGCGCACCGACGCCAGGGGGTGGGAGCGGGGAATCATCGCCGGATGGACGCGCACCGAGACCGCCTCGTCGCCGTCGGCCCCAGCCCGAAGCTCGGCGATGGCCAGCAGCTTCACGACCGAGCCCATCTCGGCCGCCGACCGGACGTCGCCGGAGGAGACCTCCGAGATGCCCTCGCGGTAGACGTCGGCAGCCGTCACCCTGGAGTGGAAGGCCAGCGAGGCGAGGATCGCAGCCTTGGCGGCGGCGTCGAAACCCTCGACGTCGGCCGTGGGGTCGGCCTCGGCGTACCCCAGGTCCTGGGCCTCCTCGAGAGCCTCTGAGAACCCGGCGCCGGAGGAATCCATCTTGTCGAGGATGAAGTTCGTGGTGCCGTTGACGATGCCGAGCACCCGGGTCACCCGGTCGCCGGCGAGCGACTCCCGCAGCGGCCGCACGATGGGGATCGCACCAGCGACGGCCGCCTCGTAGTAGAGGTCCCGGCCCGCCTTGTCGGCCGCCTCGAACAGCGTCGGCCCGTCCTCGGCGAGCAACGCCTTGTTGGCCGTCACCACCGAGGCGCCGTGCTCCAGGGCCGCCAGAATCAGGGAACGGGCCGGCTCCAGGCCGCCGATCACCTCCACGACCACGTCGACGTCGCCGCGGGTCACCAGTCCGAGCGCGTCCGTGGTCAGCAAACCCTCGGGCACCTGGACCTCGCGCGGCGCGTCGATGCGGCGAACGGCCACGCCGACCAGCTCGACGGGGGCGCCGACCCGCGCGCGCAGGTCATCAGCCTGCTCGTCGAGGAGGCGCACCACCTGGGATCCGACCGAACCGCAACCGAGCACCGCCACCTTCAAGGGCTCGCCCACACTCATGACACACCTACGTCAGTCGCCAACAGGTCGTCCAGAGTCTCACGGCGAACGACGACGCGCGCGACCCCGTCCCGCACCGCGACCACCGGTGGCCGCAGCGCATGGTTGTAGTTCGAGGCCATGGAGCGGCAGTAGGCACCCGTGCCGGGCACCGCCAGCAGGTCTCCGGGTGCCACGTCGCCGGGCAGGAACTCGTCCCTGACCACGATGTCGCCGGCCTCGCAGTGCTTGCCGACCACACGGCTGAGCACCGGGTCGGCCTCGGACTCGCGGGAGGCGAGGGTGCAGGAGTAGTCCGCGTCGTAGAGCGCGGTGCGGATGTTGTCGCTCATGCCGCCGTCGACCGAGACATAGCTGCGCATGGCGCCGCCGTCCAGGGCCACCGGTTTGACCGTCCCGACGGTGTAGACCGTGCACACGGCCGGCCCGACGATCGCCCGCCCGGGCTCGATCGAGAGCAGCGGCTCGGGGATCCCGAGTGCCCGGCACTCGTGCTCGACGATCTTGGCCATCTCGGTGGCGAGCTGGTGCGGGTCGGCCGGGTCGTCCTGGTTGGTGTAGGCGATACCGAAGCCGCCCCCGAGGTCGAGCTCCGGTGGCACCACACCGAGCTCCTCCGAGATCGTCGCCTGGAGAGCGAGGACTCGACGAGCTGCGACCTCGAAGCCCGAGGAGTCGAAGATCTGGCTACCGATGTGGGAGTGCAACCCGAGCAGCTCGAGCCCGTCGGCGGCGAGTACCCGGCGTACCGCCTCGAGGGCGTCACCTCCGGTGATCGAGAATCCGAACTTCTGGTCCTCGTGAGCAGTGGCGATGTACTCGTGGGTGTGGGCCTCGACCCCGGCGGTCACCCGCACCATGACCCTCGTCGTCGATCCCAGGTCGGCGGTGACCATCGCCAGCCGCTCGATCTCCTGGAAGGAGTCCACAATGATGCGGCCCACCCCCGCGGCGACGGCGTGGCGCAGCTCGGTGACCGTCTTGTTGTTGCCGTGGAACCCGATCCGCGCCGGGTCGAAGCCGGCCAGCAGCGCCACCGTGAGCTCGCCGTCGGAGCACACGTCGAGCGAGAGACCCTCCTCGGCCACCCACTTCGCCACGGTCGAGCACAAGAACGCCTTCCCCGCGTAGAAGACCTCCCACCCGGCGAAGCCATCGCGAAACGCCCGCGCTCGGGCGCGGAAGTCGGCCTCGTCCAGGACGTAGGCGGGCGTGTTGTGGCCGGCGACCACGTCGGCCAGCGCCACGCCGCCCACCTGGAGTCCCCCGTCGTCGGTCCGGCGGGTCGTGCTGGACCACAGATGGGGTACCAGCTCATTGGCGTTCTGTGGCGCCTGGAGCCAGGCCGGACCGTTGAAGGCTCCCTCGGCGTGGGCCCACCCGGCCTCGTGCGCATGCATCGGTCCGCCTCACATCCGGTCGGGAGCAGAGACGCCGAGGAGCGCGAGCCCGTTGGCGAGCACCACCCGGGTGGCCGCCACCAGCTGCAGCCGGGCCCGGTGCAGGTCGGACGGCTCCTCGTCGCCCTGGGGCAGGACCCGGCACGAGTCGTAGAAGCGGTGGTAGGTCGCCGCCGTGTCCTCCAGGTAGCGCGCCACGCGGTGCGGCTCGCGCAATTGGGCGGCCGCGGCCACGACGCGGGGGAACTCGGCGAGGGCCCGCAGCAGGTTGCCCTCCGCGGCATGGGCGAGCAGGCCCGGGTGGAAGTCGTCCTTGGCCGGGTCGAACCCGAGGTCTGCCGCGTTCCTCAGGATCGACGCGACCCGGGCATGGGCGTACTGCACGTAGAAGACCGGGTTGTCGCTGCTGTTCCGGGTGATCTGCTCGATGTCCAGGGTGAGCGGCGAGTCGGAGGGGTAGCGGGCCAGGGAGTACCGCAGCGCGTCGACACCGATCTCGTCCATCAGCTCCTTGAGCGTGACGATCTCCCCGGAGCGCTTCGAGAGCCGCACCTCCTCGGTGCCGCGCATGATCTTGACCAGCTGGCCGATCAGCACCTCGATCGTCTGCTCGGGGTCGTCGCCCGTGCACGCGGCCATCGCCCGGAGCCGGCCGACGTACCCGTGGTGGTCGGCACCGAGCAGGTAGAGCAGCCGGTCGAAGCCCCGCTGCCGCTTGTCGACGTAGTACGCCGTGTCGCTCGCGAAGTAGGTCAACTCGCCGTTGGAGCGCACCAGCACCCGGTCCTTGTCGTCGCCGAAGTCGGTGGTGCGCATCCACAGCGCCCCGTCCGCGTCGTAGAGGTGGCCCTGGTCGCGCAGCTTCTCCAGCCCGGACACGACATCGTTGCTCTGGTGAAGCGACCGCTCCGAGAACCAGACGTCGAAGTGCGTCTGGAAGCCGTCGAGCTCCTCGCGCTGCAAGGTGAGCTGCAGGGCGTAGCCGGCCTCACGGAAGGCCACCGTCCGCTCCGCACCACTCAGCTCGAGGATGTCCGGGTCGTGGCTGACGACCTGCGCGGCCAGGTCGGCGACGTACGCGCCGTGGTAGCCGTCAGCGGGCACCGCTTCACCGAGCGCCCGCGCCTCCAGCGAGGCGCCGAACAGATCCATCTGGTTGCCGCGGTCGTTGATGTAGAACTCGCGGGTCACCTCGGCACCCGCGGCTTCCAGCACCCGGCCGAGGGCGTCCCCCACCACCGCCCAGCGGGTATGGCCCAGGTGGAGCGGCCCCGTGGGGTTCGCCGAGATGAACTCCACGTTGATCTTCTGCCCGGTGAGCGCGTCGTTGTGGCCGTACCCCGGCCCGGCCGCCACGATCTCGGCCGCGACGACTCCCTGGGCGCCCGCCTCGACGGTGATGTTGAGGAAGCCTGGGCCGGCGATCGCCACGGCAGCGACACCGTCGGCTGCGCGCATCCGCTCCGCGAGGAGCTCGGCGAGAGCGCGGGGGTTCGTCCCGGCCTGCTTCGCCAGCTGCAACGCGACGTTCGTCGCGTAGTCGCCGTGCTCCTTGCCGCGTGGGCGCTCCACGGTCACTCCGGACGGAACGACGTCAAGAGAGACGGCGCCCTCGGCCACGAGGGCGGCGAGGGCGTCGACGATCACGCTGGAGAGCTGCTCGGGAGTCACCGGCCAAGCCTATCGGCGCACTCCGGCCCGCCCGAATCGATATCGGGCAGCGGATGCCCCACGCTCCCCGCGCAGCCGGCCCGCTGTTTCATCACGGTATGTCGGTCAACCCGCACTCCCCGTGCCGTACAGAGCCCGGGAACCGTCGCTTCGTCTGCATACCGTGATGAAACTGCGTCCACCCCGCACCGGATTCGTGACGGCGCGTGCCGCGGCGGTATGGTCGTGCCGCACCAGGCTCGCCGGGCGTCTCGCACGTCTGGCAGGCCCCCGTAGCTCAGGGGATAGAGCACCGCCCTCCGGAGGCGGGAGCGTAGGTTCGAATCCTACCGGGGGCGCCGGACCAGACCGTGGCTCCCGGACAGCCGTGACTCAGCTCGCGCCGGTCGCCTCCACCGACATCGCCCACAGCCGCTGCGCGCTGTCAGGATCCAGGGCGTAGGGCCTCACCCCCGTGAGCGGAGTCTCGGCCGACCACGCGACGGCCTGCGCACAGTCCTCCAGGTAGAGCCCCCCGACACCCGCGAGCTCGTCGCCGACGGCCGCCCAGGCGCTGGTGCTGGCGCCCTGCTCGGTGGTCTTGAACCCGGCGACCGGCTCGTCGTTCTCGTCCAGCCATCCCATGGCGCGCTGCTCCTCGATCGGTAGGTGCCGCTGGAGCGGGGTCATGATGCCGCCGGGCATCACGGCGTTGGCGGTGACGCCCTCGGCGGCGAAGCGCTGGTGGAAGCCGACCGCGAAGAGCGCGTTGGCCGTCTTGGCCTGGCCGTAGGCGGTCCATTTGTCGTACTCCCCGGACCGGAAGTGGGGGTCGTCCCAGCGGATGTCGGAACGGACGTGGCCGATCGACGACAGCGACACGACCCGCGAGGCGCTGCCCGACTCCTGCGCACCGGCCACCAGCCGAGGGGCCAGGATCGAGGCCAGCAGGAAGTGGCCGAAGTGGTTGGTGCCGATCTGCAGCTCGAGGCCGTCGCTGGTGTAGCCCAGCGGGCAGGCCATGACACCGGCGTTGTTGATCAGCAGGTTGAGCGGGCGGTCACCCCACCGCTCACCGAACTCCCGGACCGAGGCCAGCGCCGACAGGTCCAGCATCTCGAACGAAGCGGCCCCGGGTGCCGTGACCTCGATGTCCGCGATGGCGGCTCGGGCCAGGTCGGGTTTCCGGGCCGCGATCACCACGTGCGCCCCGACCTCAGCCAGGGCGCGGGCGGTCTCGACGCCGATCCCGGTGGCCGCCCCGGTGACCACGGCGGTCAGGCCCGAGAGGTCATGACCCGCCACCACCTCGCGGGCCGTCGAATAGTGGTGGAAATCGGACGTGATGCGCTCGACCATGGAGTCACTCCCGGGGTAGACCAGCCCGCACGCGCGGGCTCCCGGGAAGCCTACGTGCTGCTCGTCGCGGCCCGGCAGAGCGAGCAGGTGGCCACCGCCGGGAGCCGCGGCGCTCACTGCCGCGGACTTGGCGGTACTGATTGCCCGGCCGGCGGCGCACTCGGTGCCGACAGGCCCGCACCAGTCAGGCGGGGCCCGGTCAGTCGCAGGACTCCAGGGTCGCGTCCTCACGTGCCAGGTTGCCGAGCCGGGCGGCCTGGTCGGTATAGGGGATGACGACGCTCGCACCCCCGATGTTGCCGATCCCGCCCTGGACGACGCAGTTGGTGATCTTCGAGGGATGGATCTGTGCGGCGGCCTCGGCGAGCATGAACAGCTCGCTCGGGGACAGGTCGGTATGCATGTTCTGCATCACCGTGAGTACGCCGCGCTCGAGGAAGCCTGGTTCGTCAGCCCGGGCCCGGATCTTCGCCTGGATCCCGCGCAGGGTCCGCTGCTGGTTGGCGGACCGGTCGAAGTCGCCTCTGATGAGGTTGTGGCGGATCCGGGAGAACGCCATCGCGTCGTAGCCGCTGAGGTGGATCTTCCCCGTCCGGAAACCCTTGGGCTTGAGGTAGGTGTCCGAGAACGCCACCGGGTTGTTCACGTCGATGCCGCCGATGCTCTTCACCATGTCGATGAAGAAGGGGAACCGCGAGACGAACACGTAGTCGGGCTGGATCCCGACGAGGTTGCCGACGGTCTCGCCCAACAGCTGAGGGCCACCGAAGTAGAGGGACGCGTTGATCTTGTTGGAGCCGTAGCCCGCGATCGGCACCCACGAGTCACGCGGGACGCCGATCGCCGCGGCCGCCCCGGTCTTGGTGTTGATCCCGATCATCTGGAGCGCGTCACCGCGGGTGCGGGTCATGTCCTCGCCCGGGCGGGCGTCGGAGCCGACCGCGAGGATCCAGACGACGTCCGGGCTCAGGTCGACGCCTTCGGCCCGCTTGATCTTCACCAGCTCGACATCGGTGCGGTGGACGGCAGAGTCGGGGACGACCAGGGCGGTGACCGCGAGGACGGTGAGCAGCGCGACGAGGCGGACGCCACGTCGCGCGACGGCGCGGACAAGGGAGGCCGAGGGCCGGGTCATGACGAGCTTCCCTTCGCGACGTCGTAGGCGAAGACCCGCCAGCCCTTGGCCGTCGGCGTGAGCCGCAGCGAGCCGGTGAGCGTCACCTTCTTCTCGACCGAGCCGGTGGTGCGGAAGACCAGGCGCATCCGGGCTGTCGCGGCCACCGCCTCTCCCTTCACGCCCAGCAGGTCCACGGTCACGTGGCGCCGTTTCGCTGTGACGCCGTCGATGCGCTCGCCGAGACCGCCGGCCGTCATCAGGGGGGCGTCCGCACGGGCCTCCCGGCGCGCACCGGGGGTGAACCGGCCGAAGATGCGGGTGTACTCGGTCGTCGGGTAGGGCACGGCCACGAACGCGTTGTCCCACCACAGGTCGACCGCACGAGCGACCTGGGCGGCTGCCTTCTCCGCCACGGCCGGGCGCACCTTGCCGGCCATGTTGCCCACCGTCACGGTGGTCTCGAGCGGCGGTGGTGCGGACGCTTCGGGGGACCCTGCGGACGGCGCCGGCTCCTCGTCGCCAGAGCCCGAACAGGCTCCCAGCGACGTGGCCAGGACGAGGGCCGCGGTGGCCGCCAGGAGGCGCCCGCGCACGGTCTGGGTCATGGGAGGTCTTCCTGTGTCGTGGTTCTCGGCACCTACCCGCGCGCACGCCGGGGGTGACACCTGCATTTGTTGCTGGGTAGGACTAGCCTTGAACACCGAGTGCAACCCCCGCCGTGCAGATCGGAAGAGGCGAACCAGGCCGTGCCGCAGTCCCCTGACAACACATCTTCGGAGTCCCCGTCAGCAGGCGCGCCCGCCGGGTTCGGGGCCAACGAATGGCTCGTCGACGAGATGTACGAGCGGTACGCCGCCGACGCCGGAAGCGTACCCGCTGAATGGGCGACGTGGTTCGCCAGCCACGGCAACCCCGCTGACGGCGAGCCGGCGCCCAGCTCGACCAACGGCCGCCCCACCGCTGAAGCCGCCTCCCCGGCGACGACCACAGAGACCAAGCCCGACGAGAAAGCGGATACTCCCCCAGCGCCGGCGAAGCACGCCGCCCCCACGACACCCGAGAAGTCGACGCCACCGGTAGCCAAGCCCGCGGTCAAGGCTCAGGAGAAGTCCACGCCGGCACCGGTGGCCAAGCCGCGCCCGACCACGGAGGCTGCAGAACCGGCCCGCGACACCACGACGCCGGTGGCCAAGGACCCTGCGCCGGCGACCCCCGCCGCGGCCAGCGACGCACCGTCCTTCACGGTGCTCCGCGGGGCCCCGGCCCGGACCGTCCAGAACATGGACTCCTCGCTCACCGTCCCCACCGCCACCTCGGTGCGCTCGGTGCCGGTGAAGCTGCTGTGGGACAACCGGGTCGTCATCAACAACCACCTCGCACGGGCACGCGGCGGCAAGGTCTCGTTCACCCACATCATCGGCTTCGCGCTGGTGAAGGCGCTCCGCACGATGCCGGAGATGAACGTCGGCTTCGACGTGGTCGATGGCAAGCCCAACATGATCACGCCGGCCCACATCAACCTCGGCCTCGCGATCGACATGCAGAAGCCCGACGGCACCCGCCAGTTGCTGGTGCCGTCGATCAAGGCCGCCGAGTCAATGGACTTCGCGGCGTTCTGGACGGCGTACGAGACGATCGTGCGCAAGGCCAGGGACTCAAAGCTGACGGTCGAGGACTTCCAGGGGACGACGATCTCGCTGACCAACCCCGGCACGATCGGGACCAACCACTCCGTGCCCCGGCTGATGAAGGGCCAGGGCGCCATCATCGGCGTGGGTGCGATGGAGTACCCACCGGAGTGGCAGGGCGCCGCCGAGGACACGCTGACCCGCAACGCGATCAGCAAGGTGATGACGCTGACGTCGACCTACGACCACCGAGTGATCCAAGGTGCGCAGAGCGGCGACTTCCTGCGCAGGGTGCACCAGCTGCTGCTTGGCGGCGACGAGTTCTTCGACGAGATCTTCCGCTCGCTCCGCATCCCCTACGAGCCGATCCGCTGGGCTTCGGACATCTCGACCAGTCACGACGACGAGATCAGCAAGCAGGCCCGTGTCCAGGAGCTGATCCACGCCTATCGGGTGCGTGGGCACATGATGGCCGACACCGACCCCCTGGAGTACCGCCAGCGCAGCCATCCCGACCTCGAGGTGGAGTCGCACGGGCTGACCTTGTGGGACCTCGACCGGGAGTTCGCCACCGGGTCCTTCGGCGGCGAGCGCCGCTTCATGAAGATGCGCAACATCCTCGGCATCCTGCGCGACTCCTACTGCCGCACGGTCGGTATCGAGTACATGCACATCATGGACCCCGAGCAGCGCCGGTGGATCCAGGAGCGCGTCGAGCAGCCCCACGTGAAGCCGCCCCGCGAGGAGCAGGTCCGGATCCTGCTCAAGCTCAACCAGGCCGAGGCGTTCGAGACCTTCCTGCAGACGAAGTTCGTCGGGCAGAAGCGGTTCTCGCTCGAGGGCGCGGAGACCACCGTGCCGCTCATCGACGAGATCTGTGAGGCGGCCTCGGACAACGGCCTCGACGAGGTCTGCATCGGCATGGCACACCGTGGCCGGCTGAACGTGCTCGCGAACATCGTGGGCAAGAAGTACTCCCAGATCTTCCGCGAGTTCGAGGGCAACATCGACCCGCGCACCGTGCAGGGCTCCGGCGACGTGAAGTACCACCTGGGCGCCGAGGGCGAGTTCGTCGCCGGCTCGGGCTCCCGCATCAAGGTGTCGGTGGCCGCGAACCCTTCCCACCTCGAGGCCGTCGACCCCGTGCTCGAAGGCATCGCCCGCGCCAAGCAGGACGTGCTCAACAGGGGCGCGGAGTACCCCGTCCTGCCCCTGCTCGTGCACGGTGACGCCGCCTTCGCCGGGCAGGGCGTGGTCGCGGAGACGCTCAACCTCTCCCAGCTCCGCGGCTACCGCACGGGCGGGACCGTCCACCTGGTGGTCAACAACCAGGTGGGCTTCACCACCTCACCGGGTTCCTCACGGTCCTCGCTCTACTGCACCGACGTGGCCCGGATGGTCCAGGCGCCGATCTTCCACGTCAACGGCGACGACCCCGAGGCGTGCATCCGGGTGGCGCAGCTGGCGTTCGAGTACCGCCAGGCCTTCAACAAGGACGTCGTCATCGACCTGGTCTGCTACCGCCGCCGCGGGCACAACGAGGGCGACGATCCGTCGTACACCCAGCCGCTGATGTACGACCTGATCGAGCAGAAGCGGTCGGTGCGCAAGCTCTACACCGAGTCCCTCATCGGTCGTGGTGACATCACGGTGGAGGAGGCCGAGCAGGTCCTCAAGGACTACCAGCAACAGCTGGAGCGGGTCTTCACCGAGGTGCGGGAGGCCGACTCCCAGCCCGCGGAGTGGACGACCGTGCCGGACTACCCGGACAAGCCGGCGGGTGAGGCGCGCACCGCCGTCACGCGAGAGGTCCTCAAGCGGATCTCCGACGCCTACGTCACGCCGCCCGACGGATTCACGGTGCACCCCAAGGTGATGCCGCAGCTACAGCGCCGAGCTGCCGCGATCACCGACGGACCGATCGACTGGGGCACCGGCGAGATCCTCGCCCTCGGCTCGCTGCTGATGGAGGGCAGACCCGTCCGGCTGGCCGGTCAGGACTCCCGGCGCGGGACCTTCGTCCAGCGGTTCGCGACGATCATCGACCGGGTCAACGCCCACGAGTGGACGCCGCTGACCACCCTGAGCGAGGACCAGGCGAAGTTCTTCATCTACGACTCACTGCTCTCGGAGTACGCCGCCCTCGGCTTCGAGTACGGCTACTCCGTCGCGCGCCCCGACGCCTTGGTGCTCTGGGAGGCCCAGTTCGGCGACTTCGTCAACGGCGCCCAGACCGTCATCGATGAGTTCATCTCCTCCAGCGCGACCAAGTGGCGCCAGCAGTCCGGCGTCGTCCTCCTCTTGCCGCATGGCTACGAGGGGCAGGGTCCTGACCACTCGTCGGCCCGGATCGAACGGTTCATGACGATGTGTGCCGACGACGCCTTCGTCGTCGCGCAGCCGTCGACGCCCGCCTCGCACTTCCACCTGCTGCGGCGCCATTCGCTCGGGGAGCTGCACAGGCCGCTGATCGTCTTCACGCCGAAGTCGATGCTCAAGCGGAAGGAGGCGGCCTCCCAGCCCTCCGACTTCACCGAGGGCACGTTCCGGCCGTTCGTTGCCGACGACGCCGCCGATCCCGAGCGCGTGGAGACGTTGCTGCTCTGCTCGGGTCGGGTGACCTGGGACATCATGGTCGCGCGGGGCAAGCTCGAGGACCCCGCGTCGTTCGCCGTCGGACGGGTCGAGCAGCTCTACCCAGCGCCGTTGGAGGACATCCGCGCCGAGATGGCCCGCTTCCCGAACCTCAAGGCCGTCCGGTGGGTCCAGGACGAACCGGCGAACATGGGGCCATGGCCGCACTACCAGCTCAACGTCTGGCCCGTGCTCGACCTCACGGTCGAGCGGGTGTCGCGGCCGGCGTCCTCCTCGCCCTCGGTCGGCTCGCTCAAGCGGCACACGGAGGAGCAGCAGGGCATCATGTCGGCCGCGTTCGCGCCCCCGGGCGCCACGGGCTGAGGCGATGTACTTCACCGATCGCGGCATCGAGGAGCTGGAGAAGCGGCGAGGCGACGAGGAGGTCTCGGTGACCTGGCTCGCCGACCGCCTTCAGGAGTTCACTGACCTGCACCCCGAGTTCGAGACCGCCGTCGAGCGCTTCGCCACCTGGTTGGCGCGCCTCGACGACCCGGAGGACTGAGGGGCTCCCCTGCCCGTTTGGGTACGGCGAACGAACCGGCGTCGCTGATGGACAAGGCGCCGCGTGTCAGGCTGAGCGCACCGACAGGTCAGGGATGGTCGCGCCAACCGGCAGGTCGAGAACGTGACAGATCGCGTCGGCGACCGTCTCGGGCGTGACCCACGCCGCCGCGTCGTAGGCCCGACCCTCGTGAGCGTGCACCTTCTCCTGCATGGGGGTGCCGGTGCGCCCGGGGTAGACGGTGCTGACCCGCACACCATGGGCGGCCTCCTCCTCACGCAACGCGTCGGCCACGGCTCGCAGCCCGAACTTCGACGCGGCGTACGCCGACCAACCAGCGCTGGCACGCAGCCCTTGGGTGGAGTTCACGAACACCACCGTCCCGTGCCCACGCCGCACGGCGGGGAGCAGCTCCCGGGTGATCAGCGCCGGCGACGTCAGGTTCACCGCCAGCTGGCGCTCCCAGTCGGCGAGATCGACCTCCGCAAGCGCACCGAGCTCCACCGTCCCGGCGACGTGCAGCACCGAGTCGACGGCATCGCCCACGGCTGCGCCGATCGCCGCTCCGATGCCGATCAGGGTGGCGGGCCGCGCGAGGTCAGCCTCGACGAAGACGGCCGAGGGGAAGTCGGCGCGCAGCTGGTCGATCCGGTCGGCGCTGCGCAGGAGCAGCACGAGTCGGTCCCCCCGGTCGCGGAGGCGTGTGGCGAGGGCCCTCCCGATGCCGGACCCGGCGCCCGTCAGGACGTGCGTGCTCACCGGGTGAAGACGATCTTGCCGAACTGCTCCCCCGCCGCCATCGCCGCGAAGCCGTCGCGCGCCTGCTCCATCGGCAGCACGCGATCCACGAGCGGACGGGCGCCGGTCGCATCGAGCATGGTGACCAACGAGGCCAGCTCGGCGCGGGTGCCCATGGTCGAGCCGATGACCTCCAGCTGGAGGAAGAAGATGCGGGTCAGCCCGGCGTCGTCGGGCTGCGGCCCCGACGTCGCCCCGGAGATCACGACCTTGCCACCCGGACGCAGTGAGCGCAGCGAGTGCGACCAGGTCGCCTGCCCGACCGTCTCCATCACGGCGTCCACCCGGACCGGGAGCCGGGCCCCGGACTCGAACACCTCGTGCGCGCCGAGCTCGAGGGCACGCTGCCGCTTGGTCTCATCACGCGAGGTCGCGAACACGCGCAGCCCGCCGGCCCGCGCCAACGTGATCAATCCCGTCGCCACGCCGCCACCGGCGCCCTGAACCAGGACCGTGTCGCCCGCCTTGAGGTTGCCCTGCCCGAACAGCATCCGGTAGGCCGTCAGCCACGCCGTCGGCAGGCAGGCAGCCTCCTCGAACGACAGTGACGCGGGCTTGGGCACCACGTTGGCCCGGGGCACGATCACGGTGTCGGCGAACGTCCCCTGGTGCCGCTCGGAGAGAAGCGACCGCTTGGGGTCCAGCGTCTCGTCCCCGGCCCAGTCCGGGTCGCTGACCACGGCATGGACGAGGACCTCGTTCCCGTCGTCATCGAGGCCGGCGGCGTCGCAGCCCAGCGTCATCGGCAGCGCCTCCTTGCGCAGGCCGACCCCGCGCAGCGACCAGAGGTCGTGGTGGTTCAGGGACGCGGCCTTGACGCTCACCCTGGTCCACCCGGGTGGGGGCTCAGGGTCGGGACGCTCCCCCACCACCAGTCCGGACAGCGGGTCGTCGGGCGAGAACGAAGCGGCGTACACGGCGAACATGAGCCCACGCTAGCGGGCGACGTATGGCGACTCGGCCCGGGCCGAGCGCGTCCAGGCTCAGCGCCGGGCCACCCCGTCGCGTCGGGCGGCCTCGGAGACGGCTGAGGCGACGCTCGGACCCACGCGGGGATCGAAGGGGGACGGGATGACCAGGTCCTCCGCGAGGTCGTCCCCGACCAGGTCGGCGAGGGCGGTGGCCGCCGCGACCTTCATCCCCTCGGTGATCGCGGTGGCATGGACGTCGAAGGCCCCGCGGAAGATGCCCGGGAACGCCAAGACGTTGTTGATCTGGTTGGGGAAGTCGGAGCGACCGGTCGCGACGATCCGCGCATGCCGCAGAGCCACGTCGGGATGCACCTCGGGATGGGGGTTCGCGAGCGCGAAGATGATCGCGTCGTCGGCCATCGACGCCACGATCTCCTCCGGCACGGTCCCGCCCGATACTCCGATGTAGACGTCGGCCCCCTCCATCACGTCGGCCAGCCTGCCGCGCCGGTCGAAGCGGTCGGCGGTGTCCTCAGCCAGCGCACGCTTGACCGGGGTGAGGTCGATGCGGGCGGAGTGGAGGACCCCTTGACGGTCGAGCACCGCGAGGTCGCGGACGCCCGCCTCGAGCAGGATCCGGGCGACCGCGACGCCGGCCGCACCTGCGCCGGAGATGACCACCCGGGTGCCCCCGGGGTCGCGACCGGTGAACCGCAGGGCGTTGGTCAGCGCGGCGAGAGCCACCACGGCCGTACCGTGCTGGTCGTCGTGGAAGACGGGAATATCGAGGCGTCCCTTGAGCCGGTCCTCGATCTCGAAGCAGCGCGGCGCCGAGATGTCCTCGAGGTTGATGCCGCCGAAGCTGGGCGCCAGCCGAGCGACGGTCTCGATGATCTCCTCCACGTCGCTGGTGGCCAGACAGATGGGCACGGCGTCCACGCCGCCGAACTGCTTGAACAGCACCGCCTTGCCCTCCATCACGGGCATCGCGGCGGCGGGTCCGATGTCGCCGAGCCCCAGCACGGCGGTGCCATCGGTGACGATGGCGACGGTGTTCGGGACCCAGGTGTAGTGCTGGGTCATCTCGGGGTCGGCGGCGATCGCCTCGCACACGCGCGCGACCCCGGGGGTGTAGGCGAGCGAAAGGTCGTCACGATCGACGAGCGACACCGTCGACACCGTCTCGAGCTTGCCGCCCAGGTGCAGGTCGAAGACCGCGTCACCGGCGAACGGATGCGTGGCGTCTGGTGCGGACGGGGTGGGGGGGCCGGAGGCTCCGGGATCTGCAGGCATCAGGGAGTGCACTTTCCAGGCCCAGCAGGGCCGTCCGGTTCGACGTGTGCGCGAGGCGGGTGGTCGCGGAAACGGTCGCGGGGGTGTCCCGCCGTTCAGTTTGGCACAGGCCGCGCCGGGCACCCGGTCACCCCTCGGGTGCCGTCCCGTCGGGGGCGGGGAGGGCGCCCCATCGCGGGCGCGGCCAGACCCGTGCCAGCACCACCGCGAGCACGCTCTCCTCGGCGAACACCCCCCGGTGCCGAGAGTCGACGCCGACAGCTGGGTCGTCGCTGAGCAGCCACCATCCGGCCTCGCCCGTCCGCGTCGTACGACGCTGCGTCGCGCGCTTCACAGTGAGGGTCCCGTCGGGGAAGCGGGCCACGACCAACCTGCCGGGTCGGACCTCTGCGCCGTACCGGACGAGCAGCCGGTCGCCGGCCTCCAGCGTGGGGCGCATCGAGTCACCCCGCACCTTCGCCAGGCCCACGGCCCCCCGGCGCCCGGCCACCCTTGGGGGCGGTGGTTCGGGCGTGCGCACGCGGAGTAGTCTCGCAGTTCCAGTCAGATCCGCAGACCGAGAGGACACACATGTTGGCGCGACTCTTTGCTCCCACCGTCGAGGTCTCGGCGCACTGCGACTTGCCGTGCGGCGTCTATGACCCCGCCCAAGCTCGGATCGAGGCCGAGTCCATCAAAGGGATCATCGCCAAGGTTGCCGACAACGACGACCCCGACTTCCGGACCCGCGCGCTGATCATCAAGGAGCAGCGCGCCGAGATGGTCAAGCACCACCTTTGGGTGCTGTGGACCGACTACTTCAAGCCGCCGCACTTCGAGGCCTACCCCCAGCTGCACGGCCTGGTGAACGAGGCGACCAAGCTCGCCGGCGCAGGCGGCGCCAAGGGTTCCCTGGACGCGGACGTCGCCGACCAGCTGCTGGCGAAGATCGACGAGATCGCCGAGATCTTCTGGGCCACCAAGAAGGCCTGACCGTCCCGTCCCTGGACCGTGCCGCTGAGCGCGAGCCAGGGCACCGGCGCCTCCCGCGCCGCAAAGACCCGAGGATCGACCCATGCCCTCCATGCCGAGCCGCGACCGAGCCGACGTCGAGTTGCGCCTGCCGGCGGACGGCGCCTACGCGTCAGTGCTGCGCACCACCGCCGCGGGGCTCGCTGCCCGTCTCGACTTCACGATCGAGGACATCGAGGACCTGCGGATCGCCGCGGGCGAGGCCGGTGCACTGGTGCTCCCGGAGGCCGCGGACGGATCCGATGTCGTCTGCGAGTTCTTCCTCCAGCCCCGCGCGCTGACCCTCGCGCTGAGTGTGGGGATCCACAGCCCGGTCGAGCCTGACTACGACAGCTTCGCGTGGCAGGTGCTGAGCACCCTCGCGACGGAGGTGACCGCGACCAGCGAGTCGGCGACGTTCACGGTCAGGCTGACGATGGCCTCCGCACTTCAGGAGGCCGATGAGGTCACGCCCGCGCCCGCCTGACATGACGGCCGAGATCCGGGGGAGGTTCTGATGGAGGTGACCGCGGACGACGACGCTCCGCGGCCGCCTGGCGACGCGGGCCCTGGCGAACCTCGGCCCGCACTGGTGGAGACGCGACGACGCAGTGCCGAGCTCTTCGACGCACTGACGGCGGCCGAGACCGACGAGGCCGCGCGAGCGGCCCGGGACTCGCTGGTCCACCTGCATCTCCCACTCGTCGAACACTGCGCCCGTCGGTTCCGCAATCGCGGCGAACCCCTCGAAGACCTGGTGCAGGTGGGCACCATCGGGCTGATCAAGGCCGTCGACCGGTTCGACCCTGCCCGCGGCCTGGAGTTCTCGACGTACGCCACACCGACGGTGATCGGGGAGATCAAGCGCCACTTCCGCGACAAGGGCTGGGCGATCCGAGTCCCGCGGCGCCTGCAGGAGCTGCGGCTGAGGATCGGAGCCACCACCCAGGAGCTCACCCAGACTCTGGGTCGTTCCCCCACCCCGCGCGAGCTGGCCGAGTCGATCGGCTGCACCGTCGAGGAGATCGTCGAAGGGCTGGAGTCGAGCAACGCCTACGCCACCTTGTCGCTCGACAGCGGGGACGACCCCGACGAGGGCGGATCGATGCTGGACGTGCTCGGGGCCGACGACGCGAACCTGGCCCAGGTCGAGGTGCGGGAGTCGCTCAAGCCGCTTCTGGAGCAGCTGGAACCGCGGGAGAAGCGGATCCTGCTGCTGCGCTTCTTCAAGAACATGACCCAGTCCCAGATCGCCGCGGAGATCGGGGTGTCCCAGATGCACGTCTCCCGGCTGCTCACGCGCACGATCGAGGACCTGCGGACCTCGCTGCTCGAGGAAGGCTGACGCCGGGGCGACGTACGTGGGCCGTATGACGTGACGGCTCGGCCGCCCGGATGTGACCCCTCGGCGCCCGGATGTGACCCCTCAGCGGCCGGATGTGACCCCTCGGCGGTCAGTCGGGGGCGAGCGCGGTGGTGCTGCGAGGGTGCAGCACACCGACCAGGACGACACCGGCGGTCACGACCAACAGGGCGGTCACCCAGGCAGTGGCCCCGCCCCGGAAGCTCCAGGCCACGCCCAGCCAGATCAGCTGGGCCAGCACCACCGGGCTGCGCGCCCACGACCGCAGCCGGAAGAGCGCACGAGCACACCACAAGAGGCCCCCGCCATAGACCGCGAAGAACGCCGCGGTCGTCACTCCCATCGCGACCCGGTTCCCGGACAAAGCCCAGGCCTCCGCCACGGCGTACCCGAGGAGCACCAGCCCCTGGACCGCTACCAGCGCGGCCGCCAGCATCAGGGGCCGCGGCACTCCTCCACGGGGGCCTGCCGCAGCGGCGTCGGGGGTCGCAGACACGGGGCCAGGCTAGTGGTGTGACCAAACAAACCACCCGCGGGTCTTGTGTGACACCGAAAGTCTTGCGACCCTGAACGGAGCGCTCGTGAACGACTTCACACGCTGATGCTGAGACGTGCGCGCGTCCGGATGCCGAGCCTCGTGCCGGAACCGGCCCCCAACCGACGAGAGAGAGTTCCCACAAGCATGGATTGGCGCAGCCGTTCCGCGTGTCTCGACGAGGACCCGGAGCTGTTCTTCCCGATCGGCAACACAGGTCCAGCCATCCTCCAGATCGAGGAGGCCAAACAGGTGTGCCGTCGGTGCGAGGTGCGCGAACAGTGTCTGGTCTGGGCCCTCGAGGCCGGCCAGGACCACGGCGTCTGGGGCGGGCTGAGCGAGGAAGAGCGGCGTGCCCTCAAGCGGCGCAACGCCCGCGCGCGCGTCCGTTCGAGCGCCTGAGACCCGCCCCGACGGACCCGAGCCCCGAGCCTCCGCTCACGCCTCCGGCACGTCGACCAGCACCCGCGTGCCGACGCCACCGGCCCCGGCCTGCATCTCCAGTCGACCGCCCAGCTCCGACTCCACGAGCGTCCGCACGATAGAGAGCCCCAGGTGGGTCGAGGCGTCGAGGTCGAACCCCTCGGGCAGCCCCACTCCCCGGTCGGTCACGGTGAGCGTGAGCCGCCCGACGGAGCGCACCGCAGACACCACGATCTCGCCGCCCGCCTCGAGGCCGACGTACCCATGCTCGACGGCGTTCTGCAACACCTCGGTGAGCACCATGGCGAGCGCCGTCGCGGTCTCGGAGGCGATCGGGCCGAAGGTGCCCTGACGACGGACCGAGATCGCGCCACCGACCGTGCTGACCTCGGTCACCATCCGGGTCAGCCGGTCGGCGATGTCGTCGAAGTCCACCTGACCCTCGACCGACTGGCTGAGCGTCTCGTGGACGATCGCGATCGACCCCACGCGTCGTACCGCCTCGTCGAGCGCATCCTTCGCGGACGGCTCGTCGATGCGCCGCGCCTGGAGCCGCAGCAGTGCCGCCACGGTCTGGAGGTTGTTCTTCACGCGGTGGTGGATCTCGCGGATCGTCGCGTCCTTGGTCACCAGCTCGCGGTCGCGGCGGCGCAGATCGGTCACGTCGCGGACCAGGATCAGCGCCCCCAGGTGCTCCCCGTGAGGTCGCAGCGGGATGGAGCGCACGATCAGCGACACGCCCTCGCCGCCCACCTCGGTGTCGCGGCTGCCGCGCCCCGAGAGAGCCACGCTGAGCGTCTCCTCGTCGGGCCGGCGCTTGGCGGGGACCAGCTCGCGGGTCACGTCGACGAGCACCCTCCCGTCGAGGTCCCCGGTGTGGCCCAGCCGGCGGTAGACCGACAGCGCGTTGGGACTGGCATAGACCACCCGTCCCGCGGCGTCGACCCGGAACAGGCCGTCGCCGACCCGCGGCGAGTCGGCGTGGTCGGAGCGCTGCCCGGGCTCGGGGAACAGCCCGCGGGCGATCATCTGGGTCAGGTCGGCGGCAGTCTGGAGATAGGACAGCTCCAGCCGGCTGGGGGTGCGGACGCCGAGAAGGTTGGTGTTGCGACCGACCACCGCGATCACCCGGTCCCCTCGGCGGACCGGGATGGTCTCGACACGCACTGGTACGTCGTCGCGCCACTCCGGGTCCCCCTCCCGAGCCAGCCGGCCCTGGGCGTAGGCCGTGTCGAGAAGGGGACGCCGGCCCTGGGGGATGAACGTGCCGACGACGTCGTCGACGTAGGCCGTGGGGCCGGTGGTGGGGCGCATCTGAGCGCCCGCCCAGAAGCCCTTCCCCTCCCGGTCGGGCAACCACAGGACCAGGTCGGCGAACGACAGGTCGGCGATGATCTGCCAGTCGGCGAGCAACAGGTGCAACCACGCGACGTCGTCGGCATCGAGGTCCGTGTGGACCCTCACCAATTCAGTCATGGAAGGCATCCCGAAAGCGTAGTGTGGCCAGGTGGCCGGGGATGCACCCCGCACGGCGTGATGGCAGGATAGGGGGCCTATGGCGACGGGGTACTGGCAGCAGGTGATGGCCGCCGGGCTGACTGTCCCCGAGGATCGCCCCCTCGACGATCTGACCGCCGAGCTGACCACGTTGCTGGGTTCGCCGGACCCCAGCGAGCGCGACGGCACCGCGTACCCGACGCTCGCGACCTGGATCGGACGTGGCGTCTACGACCACCTCCTGATGGGCCTCGGTGACGGCATGGCCTCGGGCTTGTCGGTGGGCCTCAGCGAACGCGAGGACGACACGGTCTTCCGCCGCAGCTTCTCGGTGCTCGTGCTGGCCGAGTGCATCAACCGCGACACCGCGATGGGCCTGCTTCCGCCCGACAAACTCCTGGAGTGGGGCGACCGGGTCACCACGTGGTACCTCCGTGAGAACGACGTGCGCGGGTACGTGCCCGGCAAGGGCTGGGCCCACACGATCGCCCACGGCGCCGACGCCTTGGGATCGCTGGCGGGCTCCTACCACCTGGGGATGCCCGAGCTGACCGTCCTGTTGGACGTCCTCGCGGACCGACTGCTGCTGCCGACCTCGACGTTGCTGACCTCCGGAGAGCCCGACCGGATGGCGATGGCGACCCTGCGGATCCTGCGGCGCGACCTGGTCCCGCTCAGCGTCGTCGAGCCCTGGGTGGCCCGCATCGCGGGAGCCGCGGGCCGGATGTCGACCTCTGGTGACCGCGACCCCTACCTCGCCAGCGGCAATGCGGAGGCGTTCCTCCGAGCGGTCTACCTGCAGCTGGCGCTGGGCCCGCAACCCCCGGCTATCCGCTCGGACCTGCTACTCGTGCTCGTCGACGTGCTGCGGATGACCAACCCCCACTCCCTGGGGCCCTCCGCCACCTGAGCAGACTCGGCCGACCGGCCAGTAACATGCGCTCATGACGAGTGCCGACGACGCCAGCCTCACCGGTCACGCCGGAAGCCTGGCGGTGAGCGTCGCCCGAGCCCACGGGGTCGAGACGATGTTCACGCTGTCCGGGGCCCATGTCTTCCCGATGTACGACGGCGCCGTCACGGCTCAGCCGCCCATGCGGATCGTCGACGTGCGTCACGAGCAGACCGCAGCATTCGCTGCCGAGGCCACCGGCAAGCTCACCCGGGTCCCGGGGCTGGGCGTGCTGACCGCCGGGCCGGGCGTGACCAACGGCGTCAGCGCGATCGCCCAGGCACACTTCAACGGCTCCCCCATGGTCATCGTGGGCGGTCGCGCACCGGCCAACCGCTGGGGTTCGGGCAGTCTCCAGGAGCTCGACCACCCGCCGATCATCGCGCCGGTCGCGAAGTCCGCCCGCACCCTGCACCGCGCGGACGACGTCCTCGCCGGCATGGATGAGGCGTTCCGGACGGCCCGGTCGGCGCATCGCGGGCCCGCCTTCGTCGACGTACCCATGGACGCCTTCTTCGACACCGCCTCAGGGCCGGCACCGCAGGTGCCGCAGCTCGCCCCGGTCGAGCCCGACGGGGATGCCCTGGCCGCGATCGCGCGGCAGCTCGGCGCAGCGCAGCGCCCGGTGCTGATCCTCGGCACCGACGTCTGGGCCGACGGTGCCGAGGCGGCCGCACTGCGCTTCGCGGAGGCCACCGGTATCCCGACGATCACCAACGGCATGGGCCGCGGCCTCCTCCCTGCGGGCCACCCGCTCCTGGTCACCAAGGCGCGGGGCGTGGCGTTCGGCGGCGCCGACCTGGTGGTCGTGGCCGGCACCCCCCTCGACTTCCGTCTCGGGTACGGCGTCTTCGGCGGCAAGGACGGCGCGACGCCCGCGGACGTCGTCCACCTTGCCGACTCCCCCGGCCAGCTGTCCACGCATGCCGAGCTCGCCGGCTCGGCGGCGGGCGACCTCGGGTTGGTGCTCGACGGGCTGTTGGAGGCGCTGTCCCGGCTGCCCCGTCGACCGGACTGGGCCGGCTGGCTGAGCCAGCTCCAGGACCGGGTGGCGGCGGTGACGCTCAGTGACGCCGACCTCCTGCGGGCCGAGTCCGACCCGATCCACCCGGCGCGGATCTACGGCGAGCTGCTGCCACGCCTGGCCGAGGACGCGGTGGTGATCGGTGACGGCGGCGACTTCGTGTCCTTCGCCGGGAAGTTCGTGGAGCCGGCACGGCCGGGCGGGTGGCTCGACCCCGGCCCCTACGGCTGTCTGGGCGCCGGCCTGGGAGCGGCGATCGCCGCCCGCATCGCGCGGCCGTCGGCGCAGGTCGTGCTGCTGCTCGGCGACGGAGCGGCGGGGTTCTCGTTGATGGACGTCGACACGCTGGTGCGGCATGGGCTGCCGGTCGTCATGGTGCTCGCCAACAACGCGGCCTGGGGCCTGGAGAAGGGACCCATGCAGATGATCTACGGATACGACGTCGCCGCCGACCTCGCCCCGCGGACGTCGTACGACCTGGTGGTGACGGCCCTGGGCGGGGCGGGCGAGACCGTGGTCGACCCGCGCCAGATCGGGCCGGCTCTCGATCGGGCGTTCGCCTCGGGGGTGCCTTACCTGGTCAACGTGATCACCGATGTCGAGGCGGCGTACCCGCGGGCGACGTTCGGGGTGTGATGGAGGTCCGCGAGGCGCGACCGGAGGAGTACGACGCCATCGGCGCGCTCACCTGGGCGGCGTACGTCGAAGGCGGGCATGTCGCGCCCGAGCACGACTACGCCCATCGGCTGCGCGACGCCGCCACTCGCGCGCGGGAGGCCCTGCTGCTCGTCGCGATCGAGGACGGCGAGGCGCTCGGCACGGTGACCTACTGCCCGCACGGGTCGCCCTGGCGGGAGATCGCGAACGCCGACGAGGGTGAGTTCCGCACCCTCGCAGTCTCGCCCGCGGCACGCCGGCGGGGTGCAGCCGACGCGCTGGTGCGGCGCTGCCTCGAGCTCAGTCGCTGCGATGGCGACGCCGGCATGGTGCTGTCCACGTTGCCCGACCAGGTGGCCGCCCATCGCCTCTATCAACGGCTGGGCTTCGCTCGCCGGCCCGAGAGGGACTGGTCGCCGGTAGCCGGGGTGGAGCTGCTGGCGTACGCCGTGACCCATCCCCTGCCGGGGGTCGTCCGGTGACCACCCGACTGGAGTTCGTCGTGACCGGCGCCGACACGGCGGAGGCGGTCGGCTCGGGGTCGCTACCCGTCCTGGGAACACCCCGGTTGCTGGCCTGGTGCGAGGCCGCCACCTGCGCCGCCCTCGAGGAGGAGCTTCCGGAGGGCGCCACCAGCGTGGGCACGCGCGTGCAGCTGGAGCACCTGGCGGCCAGCCCCGTCGGTCAGCGTCTGGAGGTGACCGCGTCCGAGGTGTATGCCGACGGGCGTCTGCGTCGCTTCACCGTCGCCGCCCGCCACCTGGGCGACCCGGATCCGACACCCGACCCCGCCACCCCCAACCCCGCCACCCCCGACCCCGCCACCCCCGGCAAGGTCGTCGCCACGGGCGAGATCACCCGGGTAGTCGTCGATGCCGACCGTTTCCTCTCCCGGCTCACCCCACCCCCCACTCCCTGACCCGCCGAGGCGTCACATCTGGCTGCCGAGGGGTCACATCTGGACGCTGAGGAGTCACATCTGGCGACGACAACAGCCGAGCCCCCGGCCGAGAGGCTCGGGGGCTCGAAGGTCTTACTCGATGAGCGGGTCGCTCAGGCGTTGGGGCGCTTGCCGTGGTTCGCGGCCTTCTTCTTGCGAGCGCGGCGCTTGCGTCCTGTCTTACCCATGGTGTCCTCCTGGGTCGAAGTTCGCCCCGAAGGGCGTCGTCCATCCTCTCAAACCGCAGCCCTCACGGCGAATCGGCCATCGACTCTGACCCCCTCTCAGCACCCAGACCTCACCCCTCGGCGCCCCAGATGCGACCCCTCGGCGCCCCAGATGCGACCCCTCGGCGCCCCAGATGCGACCCCTCAGCACCCAGATCCGACCCCTCGGCGGCCAGATGCTGACCCCTCGGCGGCCAGATGTGACCCCTCGGCGGCCAGATGTGACGCCTGGGCGGGTCAGGAGTCGGAGATGTGGATCTGGACCTGGCGGATGGAGTAGAGGACGCGGTGCCGCAGCGCGTCCGGCGCGGGTTCGCGGCAGGAGCGGGCGACGAGCTCCTTGACCTTCCGCTGCAAGTCGTACTTCTCCAGGCACGGTCCGCACACATCGAGATGCAGACTGACGGCAGTGATGTCGGCGTCGTCCAGCTCGTTGTCGAGGAAGTAGACGATCCGCTCGAGGTAGTCGGCGCACGACTCGTCCCGCTCGTTGCCCATCATCACTCGCCCTCCCCCACTCGGAGCAGGTCGTTGGCCCGCACGTGGTCCGAGAGCATGTCGCGCAGCTGACGTCGACCGCGGTGCAGACGGGACATCACGGTGCCGATAGGGGTCCCCATGATCTCGGCGATCTCCTTGTACGGGAAACCCTCGACGTCGGCCAGGTAGACCGCCAGCCGGAACTCCTCCGGGAGCCGCTGAAGGGCGTCCTTGACCTGGGAGTCGGGCAGATGCTCCAGCGCTTCCATCTCCGCGGACTTCAGGCCGGTCGAGGTGTGCGACTCCGCTCGCGCCAGCTGCCAGTCCTCGACGTCCTCGGACATCGACTGCAGGGGCTGCCTCTGCTTCTTGCGGTAGGAGTTGATGAAGGTGTTGGTGAGGATGCGGTACAGCCACGCCTTCAGGTTGGTCCCGGGCCGGAACTGGTGGAAGGAGGAGTACGCCTTCGCAAACGTCTCCTGCACCAGATCCTCGGCATCCGGCGGATTGCGGGTCATCCGCATCGCGGCGGAGTACAGCTGGTCGAGGAAGGGCAGCGCGTCGCGCTCGAAGCGGGCCGTACGCTCGGCGTCGGTCTCGTTCTCGCGGAGGTTCTCGAGCTCCGCGAGCTCACTGTCCAGGCTGTCAGTCATCGCAACCCAGGGTAGCGACTGGATGGTCGAGGAACGGTCGGGGAGTACGGCGAGCACGTCCAAGGGAACAACTCACCGCGGTCGCTGATTCCCCACGACCTCACGGATGATCCACTCCAGCGTGCTCTCGACCACGATCCCCAGGGCCTCCGCCGCACTCAGCTCACCACGCGCAGGCACGCGCAGCGAGTGATCCGCCGTCGGTACGACGCTCAGGTCGACCCCCGGGGGGAACTCCTCCGGGCGGCCCATCGAGTCACGCTCGCCCTGGATGACCAACGTCGGCAGGCGGGTGCCGAGCAGCTCGTCCACGCGGCTCGACTCGGGCCTCCCCGGGGGGTGGAGCGGGAAGGAGAGGCACAGGCATCCGCTCGCACCCAGTCCGCGGGCACAACGAGCGGCGGCGCGGGCACCGGCGGACCGCCCGCCCACCACGAGCGGCGTGCGGGTGCGCAACGCCGACGCCGCCGAGACCAGTCCGGCATCCAAGGTGGGCGGGGGCGTCGCCACCCGCTTGCCCGCGACCTTCCACGGCTGCTCGAAGCGGATCACCGACACGTCGTTGCGCGGCAGGTGGGTCGCCAGCGCCTCCAGGTCGGGGGTGTCGATGCCGTTGCCGGCTCCATGCGTCACCAGCACCGTGGCCACCGGGCGACGCGCGTGGTGCGTGACCAGCCTGCCGTCGCCGTACGGCGTCGCGATGGTCCGTTCCGTGCTCACGGGGGCATCATGCCAGGGGTAACGGCTCGAGCAACTCCGGTCCGTTGTTGCGCACGTTGCCCACGAGCGTGCTCACCGGATAGGCCTCGAGGGCCCCCTGCATCGCGGGCACGGTGAGCTCCAGCAGGTCGGATCCCGAACGTCGCGGGTCGAGCCAGTCACCCCAGCGAGCGGGATCCACCATGAGCGGCATCCGGTCGTGGATGTGGCCCAGGGAGTCCTCGGCCTCGGTGGTCAAGATCGTGCACGTCCAGCGGAAGCGCTCGGGGTCGTCCTCGGCCCGCTCGGGGTCGCGCCAGATCTCGTAGAGACCGGCCATCGCCAAGACGCCACCGTCGCGCGGGTGGATGAAGAACGGCTGCTTGCGGGGCTTGCCTGCGCGGGTCAGCTCGGAGGTGGGATACCACTCGAAGTACCCGTCGGCGGGCAGCAGGCAGCGCCGGGCTGCGAACGCCCGCCGGAACGCCGGCTTCTCAGCGACGGTCTCCCGACGGGCGTTGATCAGTCGGCCGCCGATCTTGGCGTCCTTGGCCCAGGACGGCACCAGACCCCAGGTCAGCACTCGCAGCTGGCGCTGGGGCGGCTCCTCGCTCTCCCGCGACGGCGCTCGCTCGACGACGGCATACACCGGCTTGGTCGGCGCCACGTTGTAGTCGGCCCCGATCGCCTCGGGCACGCGGCTGTCGACGATCTCGAACTCCTCGACGAGGTCCTCGGGACGTCGGCTGGAGGCATAGCGACCGCACATGGGGCCAGCCTAGGACCGAGGACCGACACCCGGCGCGTCCACGGTCGGCGGGGTCAGCCGCGAGCCAGCTCGTCGAGCAGCAGGGCCGCGACGCCGTCGGTGCTCGGGAGGCCCTCGATCCAGACGCGCACCCCGAGGTCGCCGCCGTAGAGGGTCCGTGCCATCCGGCGCATCAGTGCGACACGCTGGCCCAGGTTGTCGTCGCGCTGGGCCACCACGACCACCCGGTCCGGGCCCAGCCGACCGATGGTCTCGGGACCGGAGAACACCGTCCTCGCCGCCTCGCCGAGGTCGGTCAGCCGCATGGCGCGGGTGAGGGCCTGCCGCTCCTCGGCGCCCGACGCTGAGTCCTCCAGCCTGCTCGAGGGCAGCTCGGCGACGACCAGAGCGTGAGTGTCGCGCACGTGGCCCAACCCTCGGAGCTCTCCCCGGTACAGCTCCGAGAGCCGGCTGCGCACGTGCGCCAGACTGGCCAGGCCCGTCAGCGGGTCCTCGCAGGCCAGTTGGTGAAGGTGGGTGAGCGTGGCGTCGCTCCAGGCGCGCCCGACAGCGCGTACGTCGTCGTAGGCCGGGTCCGTGCCCAGCACCAGCCGGTACGTCGCGGCCAGGGCCTCCAGCGTCTCGTCGAGCGAGGCGCCGTCCTTCGCCATGGCAGTGCCGGCGACGGCCGACGCCTCGGCGGAGCCGGACCCCGAGGCGAGAGCCTCTGCGACGGCCTCGAACCGGGGCGGCAACCCTTTCCGCACCCGGTTCAGCCTGTCGACTCCCGCTTCGGGGTCCACTGTGGGCGACGTGCGCGAACGCAGCGTGAAGATGCCCACATGTACTCCTTTGGTGCCCGACGAACACCCATGAGACGGGTGCCATGGACGGCTATGACGCGGATCGGACAAATTCTCCGGGAAGTCGGGAAAACCGGTGCTGGAGGCACCCCGGCCCTAAACTGGCGTCATAAACCGGCCGCCTCTCCGTTAGAACAGATGTGAGCTCAACTCTCCCCCGTGTAGAAGGACCCGCCGACGCCGAGCTGATCTCGGCCGTCCGCGGGGGCGATCTCGACGCCTACGGCGAACTGTTCGCGCGCCACGCCGACGCGGCCCGCAGGCTCGCGCGCCAGCTCGTCAGCAACGGCGATGCCGATGATCTGGTCTCCGACGCCTTCGCGAAGGTGCTCACCGTGCTGCAGCGCGGCGGCGGCCCCGACGTGGCGTTTCGGGCCTATCTGCTGACCGCCGTCCGACGCCTCCACGTGGACAAGATCCGCGCGACGTCGCGGCTGCACACCACCGACGACATGGATCCGTTCGATCCTGGTATCCCCTTCCAGGACACTGCGGTGGCCGGCTTCGAGAACGAGGCTGCGGCGAAGGCGTTCGCCTCGCTTCCCGAACGCTGGCAGCTGGTGCTCTGGCACACCGAGGTGGAGGGTCACAAGCCGGCCGATATCGCACCCCTGCTCGGCATGTCCGCGAACTCGGTCTCGGCCCTCGCCTACCGCGCTCGGGAGGGCCTGCGCCAGGCCTTCCTCAACGAGCACGCGCGGGAGCTCGAGGACGACCGTTGCCGTTGGACCCACCAGCACCTCGGCGCCTACATCCGCAACGGCATCAGCCGGCGCGACGCGACCAAGGTCGAGGAGCACCTCGACGAGTGCCGCAAGTGCATGGCGGTCTACCTGGAGCTCAGCGAGGTCAACTCCAACCTGTCCGGCATCCTCGCTCCGCTGCTGCTCGGCGGTGCGGGGGCGGCCTACGCCGCCAGCGCGGGTGGTCTGGCCGCCAAGGGCGGGGTGCTCGTGCTGCTCGGCCGGACTCGTGACCTGATCGCGGCGAACGCACCGGCGACGGCCGTGGCCAGCGTCGCTGTGACAGCTGTCCTGGCCGGCTCGGTGTTCCTCACGATCAACGGCAACGACCCTCAGGTCAGTTCGGCCGACCGGAGCCTCAGCTCGTCCGCGCCCGCTCCGGGTGGCGACGTCAACGGGCGGGCCGCCACGGGCGGGAAGAAGCAGGTCGACGCGGGCGGCGTTGCCCCGATCGACCCCTTCCTACCGGTCGACGAGGCCGGGGACCCGACCTTGCCGGTGACGACCGACTCCTCGTCCTCGGCGCCGACCGAGTCCGCTTCGACCGGGCCCAGCGACTCCGCTTCCAGCCCGACCAGCCCCACCACCAGCCCCACCAGCCCCACCACCAGCCCGACCAGCCCCACCACCAGCCCCACCAGCCCCACCACCAGCCCCACCAGCCCCACCACCAGCCCCACCAGCCCCACCACAGCCCACCAGCCCCACACCAGCCCCACCGACCCCACCACCAGCCCCACCGACCCCACCACCAGCCCCACCGACCCCACCACCAGCCCCACCGACCCCACCACCAGCCCCACCGACCCCACCACCAGCCCCACCGACCCCACCACCAGCCCCACCGACCCCACCACCGGACCGACCGACCCGGCGTACACCGACGTGAGCGTCACGGCGAGCGCGGAGCAGCAGGGCCGGTTCCGCTACCGCGTGACGTCCACCGTCTCGGGGATCAACCCGGGCGACTCCGTCACCATGGTGGTCGACGTCAAGAACCTCGTCTTCGCCCTGGACCTCGGGCCCCACTGCACCAAGGTGAGCGACAACCAGGCCACGTGCACCGTGACCGGCAGCCCCACCGCCTCCCTCCAGTTCATCGCGCAGCCGCCGACCGGCGAGGGCGCGTCGATGACCTTCACGATCCTGCCGGGTGCCGACACCCCCAACGACGACACCACGAATGACTCCGCGACCGTCACGCTGGGGGCCCTGTTCAAGCCGCGCGCTGTCGCCCCCGGGCTACCCGGCGCCACGGCCAGCCCCACCATGGGCCCCGGGGTCTGGCTCTGATTCTCGGTAGGCTGCCCGGGTGACTGACGTCCCCGCCGGATCGGCGGAACCCTGGCCGGCGCCGCGCGCTCACGGCCCGGTCGACGTGACGATCGCGCTGCCCGGCAGCAAGTCGCTGACGAACCGCGCGCTGGTGCTCGCCGCGCTGGCCGACGGCCCGTCCACGGTACGACGCGCCCTCCGGTCGAGGGACACGCTCCTCATGGCCGCCGCACTCCATGCCCTCGGGGCCGGGATCGACACCTCGGGCGACGACTGGGCCGTCGCCCCTGGGTCCTTCACCGGGGATGCCGAGGTCGACTGTGGGCTGGCCGGCACCGTGATGCGGTTCGTGCCGCCCGTCGCCGGCCTGTCCACCGGCCGCGTGAGCTTCGACGGGGATGCCCACATGCGCCGGCGCCCCGTGGGCGAGATCTTGCGCGCGCTGCAGACGCTCGGCGTCCAGATCGACGACGAGGGACGAGCAGCGCTGCCTTTCCGTGTGCTGGGGTCGGGTTCGGTCCGCGGCGGACGCGTCGTCATCGATGCCTCCGCGTCGTCCCAGTTCGTCTCAGCCCTGCTGCTGGCCGGCGCCCGCTACGACGAGGGGGTCGACGTGCGCCACGACGGCAAGCCGGTCCCGTCAATGCCACATGTCGCGATGACCGTGTCGATGCTGCGCCAGCACGCAGTGGCGGTGGACGACACCGACGCCCACCGGTGGGCGGTGGCGCCGGGACCGATCAAGGCGATCGACCACCTGATCGAGCCCGACCTGTCCAATGCCGCGCCCTTCCTGGCCTTGGCAGCCGTGACCGGGGGGCGGGTCGTGGTGCGCGACTGGCCCGAGGTGACGACCCAGGCGGGCGACGCGCTCCGCGAGATCCTGAGCCGCATGGGCTGCGCGGTCCGTCGCACCGACGACGGCCTCGAGGTGCTCGGCGGGGACGTCCTGCACGGCGTGGACCTGGACCTGCACGACGTCGGCGAGCTCACTCCGGCAGTGGCAGCGCTCTGCGCTCTTGCACAGTCGCCCTCCCACCTGCGCGGCGTGGCGCACATCCGTGGCCACGAGACCGACCGGCTGGCTGCGCTCGCGACGGAGCTCAGCGCCCTCGGCGCCGACATCACGGAGAAGCCCGACGGGCTCGACATCCGGCCGGCCCGTCTGCACGGGGGGGTCTTCCACACCTACGCCGACCACCGGATGGCCCATGCGGGGGTGATCCTCGCAGCGGCCGTCGACGGGGTCCTCGTGGACAACATCGCCACGACCGCCAAGACCTTCCCGGACTTCGCAGGGGTCTGGGCCGGTCTGTGGGCAGGCCGCGGATGAGGCCCACCGGATGAGTGGTCGCTACAGCGACCAGGACCACGAGCACTACGAGCGGCCGCGGCGCCACACCCGACCCCGCACGAAGGAGCGTCCGACGTACGACGACGCGGTCGACGGCGTCGTCACCACGGTCGACCGGGGTCGCTACACCCTCAACGTCGACGGGGTGCGGGTGATGGCGATGAAGTCGCGGCCGCTGGGCCGCAAGGGGGTGGTCACAGGTGACCGAGTGCGCATCGTCGGGGACGCCTCGGGTGCGGACGGTTCGTTGGCGCGCATCGTCGAGGTCGAGGAGCGGGCGACCGTCCTGCGGCGGACCGCCGACGACGACGATCCGGTCGAGCGAATCATCGTGGCCAACGTCGACCAGCTCGTCGTGGTCACCGCCTTGGCCGACCCGGAGCCACGTCCCCGGCTGATCGACCGCGCGCTGGTCGCGGCGTACGACGCCGGGATGGCGCCCCTGCTGTGCTTGACGAAGGCGGACCTCGCCTCGCCCGAGACTCTCCTGAGCACCTACCGCTCCTTGGGTGTGCCCTGGGTGGTGACGCAGCGAGGCGGCGATCTCGCCGAGCTGCGGGAGCGCCTGGCCGACCACACGAGCGTGCTCATCGGGCACAGCGGCGTGGGCAAGTCGACGCTGGTCAACGCGCTCGTGCCGGAGGCCCACCGCAACGTCGGGGTGGTCAACGCGGTCACCGGGCGAGGTCGCCACACCTCCACGAGCGCCATGCTCCTCGCGCTGCCGGGAGGCGGGTTCATCGTGGACACCCCGGGGATCCGCTCGTTCGGGTTGGCGCACGTGAAGCCCGAGCAGCTGATCATGGCGTTCCCGGACCTCGACGAGATGACCGAGGACTGTCCGCGGGGCTGCACCCATGGAGCCGACGAACCGGAGTGCGGCCTGGACGAGGCGGTCGCCGCCGGGACAGCCGACCCGGAGCGCGTGGAGTCCTTCCGGCGCCTGCTGGCGGCACGCTACGACGCGTCGGTCTGACCTCCCAAGGGGGTCAGCCCCAGAGCGATCTGGCCCCGGAGTCACCGGCGAGAACGGCCGCGAACAGCACCGCCAGTGAGCCGAGGACCAGCAGCGTGCCGAGGACCAGGTCCGCGAGCCCGTGCTGGTCGCGTGCCCCACGGCCGGACGCCAGGGCAGAGGGGCCGCCCATCCGCCACGCCGACAGCAAGGAGACCAGCGTGAACACCACGAGTACGTTGCGCAGCCGCAGCCCGGCAGTCCGGTGGCTCTGCACCGCCGGGAGCTGGCCGAGGTTGCGGGCCTCGAGCAGAGACTGCCCCGAGATCGTCGCCACGAACGCCCCACCGACGGCGATGAGCGTGCAGACCACCAGCGGCCACCGCAGCGCCCACCGCCACCGCGGGATCGCGGCGTACAGCAGGCCGGCAACGGCGGCCAGCGGCGCGAACACGACGACGGCGTGGACGACCAGTGGATGGATCGGGAGACCGGCGATTTCCATGGGGCCACGGTAGAACCATCCGGGTCGCGGCGCGCTCCGCACGTCCGGACGGCCCACGTCCGACGACCCGACCGCGCCGACCCGTAGCCTGGCCCCATGGCCAACGACGGCAGGACCGGGGTCCCGGACTACACCGACGACCTCCGGCTCGCGCATCTGCTGGCCGACGACGCGGACTCACTCACCGAGGCGCGGTTCCGCGCCCTCGACCTGCATGTCATGACCAAACCGGATCTGACGCCGGTCACCGAGGCCGATCTGGCGGTGGAGGAGGCGATCCGCCGCACCCTCTCGCGCGTGCGCTCCCGCGACGCGGTGCTCGGCGAGGAGCAGGGCTCCACGGGCCACAGCCAGCGCCAGTGGATCATCGACCCGATCGACGGCACCAAGAACTTCGTGCGCGGGGTCCCGGTGTGGGCCACCCTCATCGCCCTGGCCGTCGACAACGAGGTGGTGTTGGCAGTCGTGTCCGCTCCGGCGCTGCAGCGACGCTGGTGGGCGGCTCGGGGTGCGGGCGCATGGACCGGGCGTTCGCTGCTCAAGGCCAGCGCCTGCCAGGTGTCCGACGTCCGCCGCCTCGAGGACGCCTCCCTGTCGTACTCCTCGCTCCACGGCTGGGACGAGCGGGACCGGCTCGACGACTTCCTGTCGCTGTCACGGCGCTGCTGGCGCACGCGCGCCTACGGCGACTTCTGGTCCTACATGCTGCTCGCCGAGGGGGCCGTGGACCTGGTCGCCGAGCCAGAGCTCGCCGTCTACGACATGGCCGCGCTCGATGTGATCGTCCGCGAGGCCGGAGGGCGATTCTCCTCGCTCGACGGCACCGACGGACCGTTCGGTGGCAACGCCCTGGCCAGCAACGGCCACCTGCACGACGCCGCGCTCGCCTTCCTCGGCTCCCTGCCCGACGACGATCTCGACCCCGACGACCGGCACGGGCGCTCGGCGTCGGTCAGCGACCTGCGCGACCACCGGGCCCGGCCCCCCGAGGGCCCCGGCGCACCCTGACGCGAGCAGCTCGTCTCCCGTGAGGGCCTTTCCCGCTCGCCCGGACCCGGCTAGCGTGGGACCTGCGGGCGACAACTGTGACGAAAGGTGCATGAGATGCGCATCCATGACGTGATCCAGGCCAAAGCGAGCCACGACGTGATCACGATCCGTCCGGACGCCACGGTACGCGAGCTCGTGGCGCTGCTGGCCCAGCACAACGTGGGAGCGCTGATCGTGAGCAGCGACGGCACCTCCGTGGACGGAATCGTCAGCGAGCGCGACGTCGTCCGGCGTCTGAACGCCGCCGAGGACCTCCTGGATGGCCCGGTGTCGGAGATCATGACCGCCGACGTCCACACCTGCGAGCCCGATCACTCCCTGGACGACCTGATGGCCCAGATGACCGAGCACCGGATCCGGCACGTGCCGGTCGTGGTCGACGGAGGCCTCGCGGGGATCATCAGCATCGGCGACGTGGTGAAGAACCGCATCGGCGAGCTGGAGTTCGAGCGCGACCAGCTCGACAGCTACGTCCACCAGACCTGACCGGCCGACGCCAGGAGACCTTCGATGCAGAAGCCTGAGATCGACTTTCCCGACTTCGAGCCGCCCGGGGACCTGGTGCTCACCGACCTCACCGAAGGTGAGGGCGTCGAGGCCACCAGCGGCTCGACGGTCTCGGTGCACTACGTCGGCGTCTCGCACTCCACCGGCGAGGAGTTCGACGCCTCATACAACCGCGGCACCCCCCTCCAGTTCCGCCTGGGCATCGGTCAGGTCATCACCGGTTGGGACCAAGGGGTCCAGGGGATGAAGGTCGGCGGCCGCCGCCAGCTGGTGATCCCACCTCACCTCGGGTACGGCGAACGAGGCGCCGGAGGGGTCATCAAGCCGGGCGAGACCCTGATCTTCGTCGTCGACCTGCTCGACGTCAGCTGACGCGCACGGCCACCGCGCCGACCGACACCACGTCACCGCGCTCGAGTTGGCGACCGCGACGCGTCTCGACGTTCCCGTTGACGCGGACGACTCCTCCGGCGAGGAGTGACTTAGCCTCCGCTCCGCTCTCGATCAGGTTGGCCAGCTTCAAGAACTGACCGAGCTTGATCGACTCGCTGCTGATCGGGATGTCGTTGGTGTCCATCGGCGTGCCTTCTGGTCTCGGGGGTGGCCACCGAGCCCTCGGTGGCCGAGCAGCTAGCGCCACGAGCCTATCGAGGCCCCGTCCTCGTCTCAGCCGAGCAGCACGGTGATGGTGTGGATCAGGACACCGACGAGGCCGCCAACGATCGTGCCGTTGATCCTGATGAACTGCAGATCGCGGCCCACGTGGAGCTCGATGCGACGTGCGGCCTCCCGGCCGTCCCAGCGCTCGATCGTGTGGGTGATCACCGCGGTCACCTCAGTGCCGTAGCGCTCGACCACGAAGACGGCCAGGTCGGCGGCCATCCGGTCGAGGCGATCGCGCAGCGGCTCGTCTGCGAGCAGCCTGTCCGCGAACCCGCCCAGCTCCTGCTGGAGCCGACGCCGTACGGCGCCCTCGGGGTCGTTCAACGAGGCCAGCAACGCGCGCCTGAGGGCATTCCACAGCGCGACGGTCGAGGCCAGAACGGCCGGATGGTCCAGGACCCGCTCCTTGAGGGCCTCGGCCCGAGCCTGGGTCGCCGGGTCGGACAACAGGTCCTCCGACAGCTGGCGCAGCATCGAGTCCAGGGCCTCGCGGGCGTGGTGGCGTGGGTCGTCGCGGATGTCGGCCACCCAGCGCACGGCCTCGACGTGGAGTCGGGTGGTCACGGCCTCGTTCAGGCGCGGCGGAGCCCACCACGGGGCCCGTTCGGACAGCACCGCGCTGAAGGTCTCCGGGTTCGCCACCAGCCACTGGTGCAGCTCAGCAAGGGCGAGGTCCACCAGGCCGTGATGCAGGTTGTCGCGCACCGTCTCCCCCAGCAGCCCGCCCAGCAGGGGCGCGATCGGTTCCTCGCGGAACCGGGGCACCAGGGCCTCGGTGACGAGATCGGCGACGTGTTGGTCGGTCACCTTGGCCAGGCCCAGCGTGGCGAGCTCGGAGACCTCGTCGACCACGCGACGCTGGTGCGCCGGGTCGGTCAGCCAGGTGCCGACCCGCAGTGAGATCGTGGCGGAGGAGACCCGGTCCCGGATGATGTCTTCTTGCAGGAAGTTCTCGCCCACGAACTCCTCGAGCCCGCGACCCAGATCGTCCTTGCGGCGCGGGATCAGCGCCGTGTGCGGTATCGGCAGGCCCAGCGGATGCTTGAACAGGGCCGTCACCGCGAACCAGTCGGCGATGGCGCCGACCATCGACGCCTCGGCACCGGCGTTCACGAACCCCCAGAAGCCGTCCAGGCCCCGCGTTGCGGCGTACACCACCGCCGCAAAGACCAGCAGCGCCACGGCCAGGCTGCGCATCCTCCGCAGGCCACGCCGCCGCGCCGCGTCGGCGCCCGGGTCGGGGGTGATCATGGTGATCGTCTGGGTCATCGGGACCGATTGTTCCCCACGACTGGTTCCGCGCTGCGGCGCCGCCCGGGTGAGCGCACCGTGCATGCCAGAATGCCCGGCATGGCGAGGACGGTACTGACCTTCGGGACCTTCGACGTCTTCCACGTCGGGCACCTGCGCGTCATCGAGCGCGCCGCGTCCCTGGGCGACCGCCTGGTGGTCGGGGTCTCCGCGGACGCGCTCAACCTGCGCAAGAAGGGCCGGGAGCCGGTGTTCAGCGAGGGCGAGCGGATGGCGATCATCGCCGCGCTCAAACCGGTGACCGAGGTGTTCCTCGAGGAGAGCCTGGAGCTCAAGCGCGACTACCTCGTGCGGTACGCCGCCGACGTCCTGGTCATGGGCGACGACTGGAAGGGCCGTTTCGACGAGTTCGCCGACGTCTGCGAGGTCGTCTACCTGCCGCGCACGCCCGCCATCTCGACCACGGCCCTCATCGAGAAGATCTCCGGCAGCGCCTGACCTGCGGGCCTGGCCCGCACAATGCGGCCCCGGGCTCCCCAGCCGGTTACGATGTGGCTTCTCTGGCCTGAACGGGCTCCCTGCTCGCCCTCGTACACGACAACGCATTTCTCCGTTCTGCTGCCAGGGTAGGACTGAGAACGACATGATCATGGTCATGATGGTCAGCGCCGGAGCCGCTGATCTGACCGGCTGACACCAGCGCGCGGCCGTGCGCGAGATGGCACCTCTGGGGGAAATCACATGCGTCGACGTTTCGCCGCGACCGCTCTGGCGTTGGCCATGGCCGTCACGGTGGCCATGACACTGCCCGCCGAGGCGGCGGTCCAGGATCCGACCACCGACAAGCGAGCGGCGCTGGCCGAGACGCTGCCCGACACCGCGCTCAGCGTCGCCACGCGAGTCCTCGAGGGCAACGGACGACCCAGCGACCCCGAGCCGACCATGGCACTGCTCGACCTGCGGCTGGCCATGCCGACGCTCAGCGCCGACGACCGGGTCCGCGCTGCCGGCCTACTGGCCCGCCCGACCGACGGTGCCGCGGATCCGTTGGGGGACGGCTACACGACCGCCGCTGAGAAGAAGTGCTCCACTCTCGTCTGCGTGCACTGGGTCTCGACCACCTCCGACAAGGCGACCACGGCCTGGGTCGATGAGTCGCTGACCCAGATGAACGAGGTCTGGAAGTTCGAGATCAACAAGCGTGGGTACCGCCGGCCCCTTCCCGACGGCAGCAAGGGCGGCAACAGCAAGCTCGACGTCTACCTCAAGGACGTCGGGTCGCTCGGTTACTACGGCTACTGTGCCGCCGAGAAGCCGAACAAGAGGTTCCGCTTCACCTACTCGGGCTACTGCGTGCTCGACAACGACTTCGACCCCGCCCAGTTCGGCGGCGCCGTTGCCCTGGACAGCCTCAAGGTGACGGCAGCCCATGAGTTCTTCCACGCCGTGCAGTACGCCTACGACGCCACCGAGGACCGCTGGTTCATGGAGTCCACCGCGACCTGGATGGAGGAGCGGTTCGCCGACGGTATCAACGACAACCGCCAGTACCTGCCCTATGGCCAGCTGGGGAGTCCCCAGACGGCGCTCGACACCTACATGGTGGGCGGGCTCATGCCGTATGGCAACTGGGCATGGTGGGAGTACCTCTCCCAGCGCATGGGCAACGGCATCGTGAAGCAGGTCTGGAACAAGGCCGGAGCCTTCAAGGGCGCCCCCGACAAGTACTCCACGCAAGCCCTGGTGCTGGTGCTGAAGAAGAAGGGCGGGTTCAAGAAGATCTTCGGGTCCTACGCCTCCGGGAACACCATGCCGGAGAAGACCTACTCCGAAGGTTCGTCGTGGCCCGCGGCACCGGCAGTCGAGAGCTACAAGCTCACGCGGAAAGCCAAGTCCTCGGGCAACCGGTGGACCAGGGTCGACCACATGTCCTCCAAGAACGTGAAGGCGAGACCGGGCCCCGGTCTGGTGGCGCACCGCTGGTCGCTGCGGGTCAACGTCGACGGCCCGATGTCGTCGACCTCCCCGGTCGTAGTCGTGAGGACGAAGATGAAGAGCGGCAGAACCGAGCAGCAGAGGCTCCGGTTGAACAAGGCCGGAGTGGGCACGGGTGTGTTCGGCTTCAACGCGACGGACGTCGCGAGCATCACCGTGACCCTGGCCAACGCTTCGACCCGGTTCAAGTGCTGGGGGTCGCCGGACACCTACTCCTGCTACGGCAAACCGCTGGACGACAACGGGCGCTTCAACTACAAGCTGACGGCCTTCAAGAGGCCCTAGCGGGGTGCCGGAGCCAGTCGCACGACCCCGCCCGCCGAGGACGGGCGATCGGGCCAGCGACCTGCGACCGCTCCTGGTCGCCTCGGGGGTCGCGGTCGTCTCGGTGGGCCTGCTGGCACTGGCCATCGTCGGTGGCTGGCTGGGCGACGACGTCGGTCGCGGCGCCACATTCTGCGAGGCCGCGCGACAGGGTCTGGTCAAGCAGCCAGCCAACACCTGGTCCAACCTCGGCTTCGTCGTCGCCGGCCTCGCGATCGCCTGGCGGGCGCGCCACCCGGAGGCGTTGGGCGTCACGCTCGCGCGTCTACCCGGGCTCGCCACGACCTACGCCGTCGTGGTGGTGCTGTTGGGTCCTGGCAGTGCGGCCATGCACGCGACCCAGTCCGCGGCGGGTGGCGACCTTGATGTGCTGAGCATGTACCTCGTGGCGAGCTTCGCGGCGTCGTACGCCGCGATGCGCTGGTTCCGGCGCGGTGCGGGCTTCTTCGCCGGGGTCTTCGTCGCCTGCGTGGCCGGCTGCGAGATTGCCGGGGCTCGGTCCGGCGAGATCCCGGTGGTGATGTTCGCCGGCAACCTCGCCTTCGCCGCCCTGCTGGTGACGGCCGTGGTGATCGAGACCGCGTTGGCTGCGCCGCGGGCAGACGCGCGGCCGGCTGCGCCTCGGCGTGGCAGCCGTGGCGACGATGGCCGTGGCCTTCGCGATCTGGATCGCCGCCCAGCACGGCTGGTGCGACCCCGGTTCGCTGCTCCAGGGCCATGCCGTCTGGCACCTGCTCAACGCGCTGGCCGCCTACCTGCTGTTCGCCTACTACGCCAGCGAACGCGTCGTCCCCGCACCCGTCTCCGCGACCGCCGGGTCCCGGTGAGGCCGGTGACCGGGCTCGCGTCCGGTGAGGGCCGGCCGATAGTCGAGCCCCGGATCGCCGACTGACGGCGGCCGCTCCAGGGTCAGGCCGGGTCGGCGCCGGACCCACTGCGGCGGTCGGCCGAGGCGCCGTAGGCCGCCGGCCGGTAGCGCAGCACCGGGTCGTCGGAGAGCTCGATGCCGTCGACGACGCGGGTCGGGTCGAAGACGACCAGCCCGCCGTCGGCCTCGGGGTCGGCGGCGAGCCCGGTCACCTCGAGCCGCCCGGCCGAGAACGCGCGGGACCCCTTCCAGACCGACATCGGGTCGTGCGGGTCGTCGCCCGGCGCGGCTACCGTCACCCTCACGTCGAAGGCCGCGGGGCCGCGCTCGAGACGGGCGGCGATCTCCTCCTGGAGCGCTTCCTTGCCGGAGAAGGTGCCCTCGGGGCGGTCGGCTGGGCCACCGAGCGGCAGGAACGCATAGCGCACCCAGCTCCCCCGGCCCTCGGGGTCGAGCCAGCGGTAGGCGTGGATCGGGTAGTACGTCGCCTCGGCATAGCTCCTCGGCGGGCCCAAGGCGTGGGCTCGCGCATTGGCCACCAGGGCGAGCACCGCGCCCGGACGGGTGGCCAGGAAGAGCGGCAGCCTGGTGCGGCTCCGGCTCGCCTCCAGCAGCGCCACGAAGTCCTCTCCGCTGCGCACGGGGAACCGGGGTGCCGTCTGGCCGAGCAGGTCGGTGGCCGAGCCGTCGGCGAGCTTGAAGGAGACCGCCAGGCCACGAACGTCGGGCCGTTCGTCACTGCCGAACGGGTGCCCGGAGCCGTTGGACCAGCGCACCAGGACCGGCACCGCATCGCCCTGCAGGTGTCCGGCTCGACACAACGCGGCGGCCTCGGGGGTCGCGGTGAACCTGGCGTCGTAGAAGCGACCCTTCGCGTGCAGGGTGCGATGACCGACCTGTGACTTCATCACCGATGCGATGCGCTCGATGGCTTCGTAGGGCTCCAACATGTCAGTCCAGCGCACCCTCGATCGCCGCGATCACCTTCGGGCGCAGGTCGCGGGCGGCGATCACCTCGTCGACCGAACCCACGTCCACAGCACGATGGATGTCGTGGACGCCGTCGAACTCACGCGCAACCTCGCTGATCTTCTCCGCGCGCACACCGGCCCGCAGATCGGTCATCTCGACCTGGAGCATCGGCCGCTCCGCAGCAGGGGCCCCCGCGATCCGGGCCCGGAGGTCGGCCACACGCGGGTCGCCGGAGACGCGCTTCTCGACGTCGCCGGCGAACACCACGGCCGCAGCCGGGGCGCCGCCGATGACCGAGGCGAAGGAACCCTCGATCGCCAGGACCGTCATCTGCTCGTTGAGTCGCTTGGAGAAGACCACGAACGCACCACCGTGGTAGCGCGAGATCACCACGAACACGATCGGGCCATCGAAGTTCACGATCGCTCGACCGATCTCCGCGCCGTACTCCAGCTGCAGGTTGCGCATCGACTCCGGCGACCCGTCGAACCCCGACAGGTTGGCCAGGACCACGAGCGGCTGGACCCCACTGGCCGCGTTGATCGCACGCGCCACCTTCTTCGACGACCTCGGGAACAGGGTGCCCGCGGTGTAGGTGTCGGGTCCGTCGGTCGGTGGGAAGCCGTGCCGCGGGACGGGCCGCGACTCGATGCCGACCAGACACACGGGGAAGCCCCCGAGCCGCGCGTCGAACACGACAGCCGTCTCCGCATCGGCCATCCCGGCCCAGCGCTCCAGGGTGGGGTGGTCCTGGTCGGCCACCGCCCGCATCACGGTGCGGATGTCGAAACCCTTCTTGCGGTCGGCGTTGCTGGCCGCGGAGAAGATCTCCCCGAGGGTCACGAAATCGCTGCCCGGCGCCGCGTGCGGGGCGACGGTGATGTCCCGGTCCACCGGGTCCGTCGACGGCGCGCGCCGCGGGCGAGCCTCGCCGGGGGCCGCGTAGGTGTGGGCGTAGTGCGTCATCAGGATCTTGAACGCTCCCGCCAGGTCGGGCGCCCAGTACTGCGCCTGCCCGTTGCGACCCATCACCCGGTCGTAACCGCCGATGCCGTAGTTGTCCTCGGCCGACACACCCCCCGAGAAGTCGAGCGACTGCTTGCCGGTCAGCACCATCGCACTGTCGGGAGTCATCACCAGGATGCCCTTGGTGTGCATCAGCATCGTCGCCTCGGCGTTCCAGTAGGGCTGCGCGCCGACGTTGATGCCGGCAACGATGATGTTGACCTCGCCGCCCGCCTGGGTGAACTCGATGATGCGCCGCAGGGCCGCGGCGACCCAGTCCATGTTCTCGGTGCCGGAGTCCATGGAGATGCGGGCTCCCGCACTCAGGGCGAACCACTCGACGGGCACGCCCATCTGCTCGGCAAGGTCAAGGGCGGCGATGATTCGAGCGCACTCCGCCTCGGCGACCGCCCCCAGCGCCATGGTCGGGTCGCCGCAGAGCAGGACGCGGGAGAGTCCCTCGGGGTAGAGGTCGGTGGGCGTGGTCACGACGGCGCACAGGATGCCGGCCTTGTTCTCCCCGTCCGGGCGCTCCACGGGCACGAGCACTCCGGTGTCGTCCAGGTCGTACTCCACCAGTGTCCCGCCGGGACCGGCGAGGACGCTGCGCAGTTCGTAGGGGTAGACCAGGCCCCGGCGACGCGCACGCAGCACCTTGCCCGCGTAGTCGTCGAGGGCCCGCAAGGGTTCGTCGGGCGGCGGCACGATCTCGGCGCTGACCCCGGCTCCTGGCCGCGCGTGGAACCGGATCGCGATCGGGCTGGGTGAGCCGTCGGGGCCGGCGACGCGACCCTGCGCCACCACCTCCTCGAGCCCAGCCCCTTCGCTGAGCGGCGTGATCTTGCCCTGCAGTGCGGTCAGCTGCTCCAGGTCGGCCTCCACGACCGGCCAGACCTGCACCCACACATGGTTCATGTCGAGGCGGGTGCGGCCCCCGCCCAGGGTGGTCCGGGCTCGGCGGATGGCCTCCAGGCAGTTCTCGACCGCCCGCTCGGCGTGCGGAAGGCCGACCACGCGACCTTCGTCGTCGCGGACCACGGCCAGCTGACGCACCTGCGCGACAGCCACCAGGCGGCGGTCGTCAGGGTTGGACCGCGCGACGCAGTCGAACAACAGCACGTCCTCGGGGGCCTCGATCCGGGTCACGTCGAAGTCGCGCAGGCGCCAGAGGTTCAGACGACGTCCGACCATCGGGTGGACATCCCTGACCCGCTCGTCCTCGACGAGCCCCTCTCCCTCGGGGTCCCAACGGATCGTGTAGTAGCCCACCGGGCGGCCCGGCGGGCAGACCGCCACCGCCACCCGACGTACGTCGCGCATCCAGGGCAGCGTCACCAACATGCTGCGCAGGATCCGCGACGCCTCGTCCGCCGAGTCGGGGGCGTCGGGCCACGCGAGATACAGCTCGACGACCGCCTCGTCGCCGTCGTTGCGGTCGGCCAGCTGGGCCGCGACAGCGCTGTTGAGGGCCCCCTCGGCGTCGGCCAGCTCGGAGACCCGGCCGAGGGAGGACACGATCCGGGTCGGCCGGCCCTCCAGGGCATAGTCGGCGACCGCGAAGGGCCTCTCGCCCACCCGCAGGGCACGCAGGTCGTGCAGGTCGAACTCGAGGTAGTGGCGCCTGATCATCACCTCGAGCATCGGCTCGTGCTCGGGTACGCCGTGCTCCAGACGGGCAGCCAGGAAGCCCACGATCTGTTCCGGGATGGTGGCCAGCGCATCGATCCGTATCGCCCGGTCGGACGCGTCGGGGTCAGCGGCCAGCGCGGCGACCTCGTCGCCCACGCCGGAGAGCACCTGGTCCCGCTCACGGTCGACCTGGGGTTGGTCGAACCAGCGGAAGCGAATGCTCCGGGCCAGGTCGCCGACCACCGGGAACCGCAGCTGGGTGGCCCGGACGAGCCGCTCGAGCTCCTCGCGGGCGGTGCCCGCCAGTCCGTCGACGGGTGGTGCGTCGGTGAGCCATCGCTCCAGCAGCGAGGTCACGATCCGCAGGTCAGGGCCCGGACGCTGTTGGGACAAGAAGACCCGGAAGACCGCTTCCTCGAGCTCAGGCGTGCGGGCCAGGTCATCCACGTCGTAGTGAGCGAGGACCTTCTGCATCCGTTCGCGGTAGATATCGGGCAGGCCCGCGCGATCGGCGTCCAAGGACTGCAGATAGGTGTGCAAGTGCTCGCGCGGGCTGTGGACCCGCAGCTCGGTGTGCACCTCTTCGCCGGCCGGTCGGTTGCGGCTGAGCTCGGCGATATCGGCGAAGAGGCTGAGGACCGGCAGCTCATCGGAGACGAGATCGCGACCCGCAGCCCGCAGCTCGTCCCGCACACCGAGGTAGTCGGCCAGGATCGGACCCTCCCCGTCCGGCCCGATGTCATAGCCCATCAGCACCGCACTGAGGTCCGCTCGGCCCCGATCGGCCCGTTCGGCGGCACCGCCGTCATCCGGCTGCGAGGGCAGTTCCAATCCGGGGCCGGCGACCGTCTGGGCCGCCTCGGTGGGCTGCGCGCCTCCGTCGACGGTGGGCTCCAGGCGGATCAGCGGAGCGCCCGTCTCGACCTGGCTCCCGGTGATCACCATCAGGTCCTTCACCTTGCCGTCGAACGGCGCCGGGATGACGGTCTCCATCTTCATCGACTCGAGAACCACGACGGGAGCCCCGGCGCTCACGTAGTCACCGAGCTGCACGGGCGTCGCGACCACCAGTGCCGGTGCCGGGCTGCGCAGGACCCCGCCCTCGTCGCGGGTGACCCGATGCGCCACCCCGTCGACCTCGACCATGTGGACGGGACCTTGCGACGCCCTCACGAGCCGGAACTGGTGACCGCCCACCGACAGGCGCGCGTGGTGGGCGTCGAGCCGTTCGATGCTGACGTCGACGGAGCGTTCCTCACCGGCCGAGGCGATGGTGACGGCGTACCTGTTGGGGCCGGCCTGGATCACCGACACGGCGTACGTCGACCCGCGCAGCTTGAGGTCCACGGCCTGGCCGACCTTGTGCTGCACCTGGGGACGTCCCCCGTGGGCCGTCTCGAGCAGCCGGGTGATCTCGATGGCCTCCTCGTCCTCGTAGGCCTCGATCCCGGCCGTGATCAGCGCGATGCCCGAGTGCCGCTCCTCGATCAGGCCGCCCTCGGCGCGGACGCGGTCGATCCAGCCGGTGTCGGCCCAGCCGGTGCCACCGCCGTCGACGACCTCGGGCTGGGACAGCAGGTCGAGGATGAAGCTCTTGTTGGTCGCGCCCCCCTCGATCACGACGGTGGTCTCCCCCATCGCGCGACGCAACCGGGCCAGCGCTTCGGTGCGGTCGCGCCCGTACGCAACGATCTTGGCGATCATGGAGTCGAAGTCAGCGGGGATCGAGTCGCCCTCGGCCACCCCGGTGTCGACCCGGATGCCCGGACCGGCCGGCAGCTCAAGCAACGCGATCCGGCCGGGCGAGGGCGCGAAGTCGCGGTCGGGATCCTCAGCGTTGAGTCGGGCCTCGACGGCGTGCCCGACCTCTACGGGCTTCTCCCCCAGCAGGCGACCGCCGCCCGCGACGTGGAGCTGCGCCTTGACCAGATCGGTGTCGGTCGTGATCTCGGTGATCGGGTGCTCCACCTGGAGCCGGGTGTTGACCTCGAGGAACGCGAAGGTCTCCTCCTCCGGGTGGTAGAGGAACTCGACCGTCCCGGCCCCCCGATAGTCGACGGCGAGGGCCAGCCGTTCGGCCGAGGCCTTGATCTCCGCGGCCTGGTCGGGCCTGAGCAACGGGGAGGCCGACTCCTCGATCACCTTCTGGTTGCGACGCTGCACCGAACAGTCACGCACTCCAAGAGCCCAGGCCGTGCCCTGCCCGTCGGCGATCACCTGAACCTCGACGTGGCGAGCACCGGTGACCAGCCGCTCGAGGAAGACGATGCCGCTACCGAACGCCCTCTGGGCCTCATCGCGAGTGCGTTGGTAGGCGTCCTCGAGCTCGCCGGCCGACTCGACCTTGCGAATCCCGCGGCCTCCGCCACCTGCGGTGGCCTTGAGCATGAGGGGGTAGCCGATGTTCTCCGCGGCCGCGAGGGCATCCACCAAGGTGTCGACGCCGCCACGGCTCCACGGAGCGACCGGCACGCCGACCTCCTCGGCGATCAGCTTCGAGCCGATCTTGTCGCCCAGCTTGCGCATCGACTCCGGACTCGGGCCGATGAAGGTGACCCCGAGTCTCCCGCAGAGCTCGGCGAACGTCGGGTCCTCGGCCACGAAGCCCCAGCCGACCCAGGCGGCGTCCGCCCGGGTCTCGGTCAGCGCGCGCTCGAGCACGTCGTGGTCGAGATAGGGACGGTTGGCCGCCGGGCCCAGGTTGTAGGTCTCGTCCGCCTCGCGGGCGAACATCGCGGTTCGCTCCCCGTCGGTGTGCAACGCGACGGTGCGGACCGGCGTCCCACCTTCGGCGTTGATGTCGCGGACGGCGTGGATCAGCCGCATGGCTGCCTCGCCACGGTTCACGATCGCGATGCGCTGGAACAACCGGACCTCCTGGCCATGCCCGTCGGGACTCCCCTGAGGCTTCCACGTTTGGCCCCTACGGGCGAGTCAACTTGCCCGTAGGTGAGAACCGGCTCGCCGCCGCGACGATACCGACGCCGTCGGTGATGTCACCTACCGTGTGACCCAGGGCCCGACGAAGGTTCCCGTGGCCCCCGTCCGCAGCGGCTAGCATGCCCGGCCGACCCCGGACGAACACACCGCAAACAGAAAGTTGACAGAGTGAAGCGATTCATCATGCCCTCGCTGCTCCTGGCCGTGGCCACCGCCACGCTGAGCGCACCAGCCCAAGCCGCCACCGTGAGCGAGCAGATCCGTCCCGACCAGCTGAGCCTGTCCGAGACCCGGGCGACCGGCCACGTGGACTTCCTCGCCGACGGGCTCCACGTGTGGACCGAAGGCAACACCAGCACCGACAAGGCGGCGGGCTACTTCGCGATGTCCGGACCGCTGCCCGATTCCGGGTCACTCGAGTGGTTCGGCACCACCCCCGCGCCGGGCGCCCAGATCATCTTCGACGTCGACGGCATCACCGGCAACGGCAACGACTACAACCTGCTGGTCGGTGAATCGGTCTACGGGGACAACTGGTGGCTGACGCCGAGCTCGAGCGACGACGCCAAGGCGGCCGACCCGAGCGGTGCGAGCAACGGAGGCAACGGCTCCGAGTGGTTCGGCACGCTCGCCGAGTGGAAGGCCGCCCTCCCCGACGCCAGCGTGCAGGCCGGGGGATTCTCCCTCGGGTCGGGCATCAAGGGCGACGGCGTCCTCCACGCCATGACCTATGGGGGGACGACCTACACCTTCACCTCCATCGAGACCGCCGACGTGACCGCTGACTTCAAGGCCGTCGCGGGCAAGCGCTTCGCCCGCCTGGTGATGAAGTCCGACGCGCTGGAGCCCGGGACCACCGTTGGCGAGAAGGTCAGGTGGACCGTGTTCGTCGACGGGCGCCGCGTGGCCCGCTTCGTCGAGGGCCCCGCTGAGCGGGACGTGTGGAAGACCTGGTTCCCGCGCCACACCGGTGTGCACCGCGTCGTGCTCACCAAGGACGGCGTCCCGGTGTTCCGGAAGGCGTTCCGCACCGGGCGGCGCTAACACCTGAGAACACCCGAGAGCGGGTGGCGACCTGGGGGTCGCCACCCGCTCTCGCATTTCCGGCCCTTCCCAAATGCGTTAGTCACGGCTAACCTGTTCTTGTGATCGATGCTCTCTCCGCCGCCGCGGAACCCACCCGGCGACGGATCCTGCAGCGGCTGGCGTCGCAGCCGCGAACGGTCACGAGCCTGGCCGCGGACTTTCCCGTGACCCGGTCGGCCATCTCGCAGCACCTGCTGTTGTTGGCCGACGTCGGGCTGGTGCGTGCCGAGAAGGTCGGCCGCGAACGCATCTACCGCGTCGTTCCCGAGGGCCTGCGTTCGCTGCAGACCGAGATCGACCGCTTCTGGACCGCCGAGCTCGACTCGCTGGTCGCCGACGCCCACGCCCTGAATGCCACCCGAAAGGAAGTCCGATGACCTGCACCAAGACTGTGATCCTGCCCGTCGGCATCGATGACGCGTTCGCGCTGATCACCGAGCCCGAGCGGCTGCGCCGCTGGGAGACCGTCTCCGCCCGCGTCGACCTGCGAGTCGGTGGTGAGTACCGGTTCGCCATCAACCCCGGCCACGCGGCCGCGGGCACCTACCGTGAGGTCGAGCCCGGCAGGCGGGTCGTCTTCGGCTGGGGCTGGGAGGGCGACGACGCACTTCCCCCGGACAGCTCGACCGTCACGATCACCGTCGAACCGGTCGCCGAGGGAACCCGCGTCACCCTCGTCCACGAGGGCCTCACCGCCGAGCAGGAGGCCGCGCACACCGTCGGCTGGGACCACTACCTCGGTCGCCTGGTGACGGCGGCCACCGAGGGCGACGCCGGGCTCGACGAGTGGGCCACGATCCCCGACCCGATGGACGAGCTGAATGCCGCGGAGGCAGCGCTGGCGATCCTGCAGAGCGTGCTGCGAGGGCTGACCGCCGAGGACCGCCCCCAGCCCACTCCGTGTGCGGACTTCACCTGCCACGACCTGGCCGAGCACCTGTTCGGCGGGATGGGGGCGTTCGCCGCGATGACCGGCACCACGCTCACAGACACCGGCGGGTCGCTCGAGGACCGACTGGCCACGATGGGCTCTGAGGCGATCGAAGGTTGGCGCCGCCACGGACTCGACGGCATGGTCCCCGGACCCGGCGGGGGTGAGATGCCCGCAGCGTTCGCCGCCGGGATCATGCCCGTGGAGTGGCTGCTGCACGCCTGGGATCTCGCGCAGGCGAGCGGGCAGCCGCTGGTCGTCTCCGATGAGCTGGTCGCCTATGTCCACAAGCTTGCCGAGCAGCTCGTTCCGGGTGCGCGCGGCCGCACCTTCGGCGACGAGGTCGTGCCGGCTCCCGGGGCGACACCGATCGAGCGGCTCGCGGCGTACTCCGGGCGGCGCCCGGTGGCCGCCTGAGCGCGCCACAACCCGAACCCACCGCACTATCCAACCCAACCGAACAGGAGCAGCACATGACCAAGTACGTGTTCATCTACCACGCCCCCGAGGCTCCCGCCGACGCCCCGCCCCCGGATCCGGCCCAGATCGATGCGGTGATGGGTGCCTGGAACGCCTGGGCCGGGAAGGTCGGCGACGGCATGGTCGACTTCGGGACGCCGCTGGGCGGCGGAGTACGTGTGAGCGCCGACGGGAACTCCCCCAGCACCCGCGAGGTGGCCGGCTACTCGATCATCGAGGCCGAGAACCGCGAGGCCGCCTTGGAGCTGGCGGCCGCGCACCCTCACCTGACCATGCCGGGGGGCTGCGAGATCGAGGTGCACGAGGTCCTGCCGGTCCCCGGCATGTGAGCAGACCCGGTTCCCGGCATGTGAGCAGACCCGGTTCCCGGCATGTGAGTACCGCCGGTTCCCGGCATGTGAGAGGGGGTCGCGCGCGGGGCGAGGGTGGCGCCATGATCGGGTTCCGGGGCAACCACCACCGACCGGAGGACTCTCATGCGCATCGGCCTGGTAGGAACCGGCCCCTGGGCCGGGCTGGCACACGGCCCAGGTCTGAGGGCGACCGAAGGCATCGACCTGGTGGGGGTCTGGGGCCGGGACCCGGCCAAGGCGTCGGCCCTGGCCGGCCGCCTCGATACGACGGCGTACGACGACTACCCGGCCCTCCTGGACGCGGTGGAGGCGGTGGCGTTCGCGGTGCCGCCCGACGTCCAGGCCACGCTGGCCCGGGAGGCCGCTGCGGCCGGACGGCACCTGCTGCTCGACAAACCGGTCTCGACGACGGTGGCCGATGCGCAGGCACTCAGCGAGGCGGTAGCGGCCAGTGGGGTCGCCTCGGTGGTCTTCTTCACTGACCGGTTCGATCCCGAGATCCGCGCCTGGCTGAGCCACGTGCGGGCCACTCCCGGTTGGCGAGGTGCTTGGTACCGCTGGTTCAGCGCACTCCAGGAGCCGGGCAACCCGTTCGGCGCATCCCCTTGGCGACACGAGCGTGGTGCGCTGTGGGACACCGGGCCGCACGCGGTGTCGATGCTGATGGCGGCGCTCGGTCCGGTCCGGACCCTCACCGCCACCCCTGGTGACGCTGACCTGGTGACCCTGGTGCTCGACCACGACTCGGGGGCGACGAGCACGGTCACCTTGACGCAGTTCGCCCCACCTTCGGCCATCTGTGCCGAGGCGGTGCTCTGGGGCGAGTCCGGCTTCTCGACGATGCCCTCGCGACCGGGAGACGTCATACCGTTGCTCTCGATCGCTGCCCGTGAGCTGGCCGAGGCCGCTTCGACCGGTCGGCCGCATCCGGTGGATGTGGAATTCGGCGTGCGAGTGGTCGAGGTCCTGGCGCGGGCCCAGGCGGCGATCGACGCGCACCGGGCCTGACTCCTCAGCCCAGTCAGGTCCGAGCGGATCTCGCTGGGTCGAACACCAGGACGGCCGGTGTCGCTGGGCGTGGGACCAGTCGGGTGCGGGCCTAGCCGCCGAGCCCGGCGTCCCGGGCTCGGACGATCGCCTCTGAGCGGGACGCCACCCGGAGCTTGGCGAAGATGTTGGTCACATGGTTGCCAACGGTGCTCGGGGACACCGACAGCCGTCCAGCGATGGCAGCGTTCCCGAGCCCCTGGGCGATCAGGCCGAGGACCTCACGCTCGCGCGCGGTCAGCTGGGGGAAGGCGGGCTCCTCCCGCCCGGGTCGGGTGAGGAAGGACAGCGCGCGGCTGGCTACGCCGGGCCCGAGGATGACGCTGCCGGACGCGACCGCGGTGATGGCGTGCACCACCTCCTCCGGGTCTGCACCCTTCAGCACGTAGCCGCGAGCCCCCGCGCGCATCGCGGCGAAGACCGAGTCATCGTCGTCATGCATGGTCAACATGAGGATCGCGACCTCGGGGGCGACCCGTTGGACCTCCCTCGCAACGTCGATGCCCGAACCGTCCGGCATGTTGATGTCGAGCACCAACACCGCGGGCTTCTCCGTCACCGCAACCCGAACCGCTTCACGAGCCCCACCCACGGCAGCCACCAGCTCCATGCCTTCGACGGCAGCCAGCAACGCGCGGAGGCCCTCACGCACCAGAGCATGGTCGTCGGCCAGCGCGACCCGAATCGTCATGAGGCCCCCCCGCACGGCAATGTGACCTCCACCCGGCCACCCGCCGCCTGCGGCCCGGCCACGACCGTTCCCCCGAGCTCCCCGGCCCGCTCGCGCATCGATGCGAGGCCGACCCCGCTGACCCAGGCGCCATTCACCGGCCGCCCGTTGTCCTGCACGACGAGCCGGAGCTCCTGCTCGACCGGGATGAACACGACGGTGACCGCCGTAGCGCAGGAGTGGCGAACCACATTTGTCAACGCCTCCGTCGCGATCCGGTAGGCCGCGACCTCCACGGCCGCCGGCAGCCGCGGCACCGCCCCCGAGACCCGGACGTCCAGCGTGCCGAGCGTGTCCGCGTGCTGCTCGAGCGCCCCCAACAGCCCGAGCGAGTCGAGCACGGGCGGGCGCAGCGCCTGAGCCAGCCGGCGAATCTCCTCGATCCCCGAGGTGGTCTGCCGGCCGAGCTCGTCGAGCAGCGTGGCGGCAGCCGTCGGGTCGGTGTCGAGCAGACGGCGGGCCGCGTCGGCTTTCAGGGTCACCGCGGTGAGGAGCGGGCCGACCCCGTCGTGCAGGTCCCGGCCGAGCCGCCGACGCTCCTCCTCCCGCGCGGACACCAGCGATTCCCGAGCCTCCTGGAGCGCGGCCGAGTTGAGCGACTCCTGGACCGCCACCGCCACCGAGCTGGTCACGAGGCCGAGCACCCGATCGTCTCGAGGTGAGAACCGACGCTCACGGCGGCGTAGACCGACCACGAGCCTCCCCACGGCCTCGCCGCCCGAGACCAGGTCGACCCCATGGGAGGGTCCGTCGACGGATCCGTAGATGGTGAGCAGCTCGCCGTCGACCTCGATCGCCGCCCAGGGCAGGCGCAATGCGAGACACAGGCCCTCGAGAACTCCAGCGAGCCCGGTCTCCCCCAGCCTTCTGCCGATCTCGGCCACCGCCCGCACAGGATCGTGGCGAGATCCGTAGAAGAGCCGGTCCAGGCGGTCCTGCAGGAAGCGACGTACCGGGTTGAACGCCAGCGCGATCATCAACGTTGCGAGGACGGGCGGACCGAAGGGCATTCGTGCGCTCAGCGCCCGATCGGTCCCCGCCACCATGAGCGCGTACGTCGCCACCACGAGCCCGGACATCAGCAGGTAGAGGAAGGACCGCGAGACGACGAGACGGATGTCAAGCAGCTGGTGGCGCAGGATCGCCACCGCGATGGACGCGGGGACCAGTGCGATGACGTAGATACCGAGGAAGCTCTCGAGGTGGAACAGGTCGTTGACCACGAAGGCCGTCACCATCAACACCGAGCCGAGGAGGAGCCACAGCAGCTGTCGTCGCACCTGGTCGCCAGCACCCCGGTAGCGCGCCACGAGGGCCAGCAGAGCGCCGCCGAAGACCGTGAGCGCGACGACCTCGCTGGCTACCGGCACCCATGCGGCCTCGCCGACCGTGGGCCAGTGCAGCAGCCCATGGACACCGAGGGGGACTGTCAGGGTCAGGTCGGGCAGGGCCGCGAGCGAGCCGAGGAGGACGGCATTGAGAACCGCCAGGCCCACCAGCGGCCGCCAGCGCCGGCTGGGCAGCGCCCCGTCCGGGAAGAGCAGCAGGGTCATGGGCAGGAAGAACGTGACCGCCACCGCCCAGCCCAGGTTGGTCAGATCCGCCAGGAGCCGCCAGCCGAGTGCGCTCGAGCCGGGTCCGGGTAGCCAGGCCAGCGTGGCGTAGCCGGCAGCGCTGGTGGCGAAGCCCACGCCGGCTGCGATCAGCATCCAGCCCACCGGGTGACCCGGACGCCACCGAGCGATCGGATAGCCGCCGAGGGCCAGGCTCACCCCGAGGACGGCATTGCTCAGGACCAGCCCGTCATTGACCAACTGGTCCTGGGTCAGGCCCGAGCGCAGGCTACCGACGCATGCCAGCAGCACCTCGACCAGCACCAGCACCAGGGCGGCATCAGCGAGCAGTACGCGTCGGCGGTCGGGCTCCACGGCACCCATCATCGACCCCCCGGGCCCCATCGGCGTAGGGGCAGGCCCCTAGAGCTCCCGTGAGAGGTCCGGGCCGGGTCACGACCGTGCCTACTTCCGACCGGGCCCGGAACGGCGCGACGCTCGAGACGACGGAGCCACCATCCTTGGAGAGGAAGACATCAGATGACACAGACACGAGGCGCCGGTTCGGACCCGGTCCACACCACCGGCACCCACCCGACCACCACGCAGGGCGACGCCGGTCGCCCGGTACCCGACGACCGCGGCTTCTACCGCACCGCCCTTGCGGTGGTCGCACCGTTGCCGATGGCGGTGATGGGCCTGACGTACCTGTTGATGGAGATGCCCGGCGACGGATCGTTCCAGGACATGGTGGACGCGGCCGCTCGCCAGACGGGCCTGTTCGACTGGATCCCCTGGCTGGGCCTGCTGTGGTTCGGGTTTCTGATCCCCGCCGTGATCGCCGTGGCAGCCGTCACGCGCCGGACCTCGCCTCGCCTGACCGCGGTCGGCATTGCGCTGACCGTGCCCGGCTTCGGCACCGGGCTCGCTGGGCCCAACGACACGCTGATGGCCTACCTGTCCCAGCGTGACGGTCTCGACGTCACCACCGTGGGCAAACTGGACGATGCCCTGTGGGGCCTGCCCTACGTGGGGCTCGGCTCGTTGCTCTTCATCGTGGGCATCGTGATCGGCCTGCTCCTCCTCGGCATCGCGCTGGCCCGCAGCGGGGCGGTGCCGGTGTTCTTCGGGGTGGCGCTGGCCGTCGGCGGGTTCACCCACCCGTTCCTGTCCCCGCTGGGACACGTGGTCACCGGGCTCGGCCTGTGGATCGCGGCCGTGGGCTTCGCCGGCGCATCGATCGCGCTGCTGCGGATGGGCAACGACGACTTCGCTCCCCCACCGACCGGGCGCTGACCAGGGGGCGGCGGGGTCGTTCGGGCGGGAGGATGACAAGGGCTTCCTCCCGCCCGATCAGTCATCGCGGAGCCACTCCCTGCGAAGGGTCGTCGGAACGAGCGCGCGGAGATCGTCACGCACGCTGGGGGTGGTCACCCACCACCCTCGGGACGCGATCGATGTCTGTTGTGGCGAGGTGTCCTCGCCCCGTTCCCCCGACGGGCTGCGCATTGGTCGAACGTTCGACCAACGGATCAGGCTGGTCGAGAGCACGCGAACCGGGCGCCGATCGCGCCGCTTGCGCTTGGACTTGCGCCGGCTCAGGCTTCCAGTTCGTCGGTCAGCAGTGCCACCAGGGCCTCGAGCTGGACGTCGACCGACGATGCGACCTCGTCGGCGCCGTCGAGTGCCCGGGCTGCGAGGCCCGCCTTGCTGTCGATGAGCTCGGCGATGCGGCTGTCGATGGTCTGGGCCGCGATGATCCGCCACGCCGTCACGGGCTCCGCCTGGCCGATGCGGTGGATGCGGTCGATGGCCTGCGTCTGCTCGGCGTCGGTCCAGGACAGCTCGGCGAGCACCAGGTTGGAGGCCACCTGGAGGTTGATGCCGACCCCGGCGGCGGTCAGAGAACAGACCACGACGGCCACCTCGGGATCCTCGAGGAAGGCGTCGATGTTCCTCTGCCGGGCCTTGGGGGTCTGGTCACCACGGATCGAGGAGTACCGCAGACCACGCTTCTCGAAGAGCTCTTCGGCGGTGTCCATGACATCCACGTGCTTGGCGAAGAACACCACCTTGCCGACGTTGCGCGCCAGCTGGGCGGCGTAGTCGGCGGCCAGCTCGGCCTTGGCCTGCCCGATGCGCCGCATCATCCCGAAGACGTTCTCGCCGGTCTCCGACGTGCCGTCCTCGCGCTCCCAGGTGGCCACGCGGCGGACCAGCTCGTGGTCGATGCCGTCCACGACCTGGCCCGACTTGCGGGCCGCCAGGGCGCTCTCGTAGCGCGCGACCATCCGGCGGGCGAGCTGACGCTCGGCCTCCCGGATCGAGCGGCCGGCCGCGTCGTCCAGCTCCACCGGCAGGTCCGCCACCCGGCGGGCAGGGATGTCGGCGGCGACGTCGATCTTGCGCCGACGCACGATGCCCATGTCGACCACACACCGACGGGCAGCGGGGTAGAACCCGGGGTCGCTGGGTTCGAGACCGGTCTCCTCCAGGGCGCCCATCAGCTGGGGCAACGGCTTCTTGTCATCGATCCAGCCAAGGAACTGCCAGATGGCGCGGAAGTCCTCGATGTCATTGATCAGCGGGGTACCCGTGAGCGCCATCAACAGCGGCCGCGGCATCCGGGCCCGGATGCGCTGCGAGAGCTGGAGCACGTGCTGGGAGCGTTGGGAGGTCTTGTTCTTGATGAAGTGGGCCTCGTCGACCACCATCCCGCGGAAGCCCAGGCTCCCGAGCCAGCCCACGTGACGGTCGAGCACCTCGTAGTTGACGACCACGATGTCGGCGAAGCCGTCGATGGTGTCGCCATCACCGTGGATGACGGTGGCCTTGTGCCGAGGCGTCCACAGCTCGGCCTCATGGGCCCAGTTGGTCTTCACCACATTGGGGACGACCGCCAACAGCGGGTAGGCCTGCGTTGCCTGAGCTGCGAGGAGCGCCTGAGCCGTCTTCCCCAGGCCGGGCTCGTCGGCGAGCAGGAAGGTGCGGTGGCCCGCTGCTGCCGACGCGACGACCTGGGCCTGGTGGGGCATCAGGTCCATCCGGCCCGCGAGGTGGAGGGAGTCGGGCTCGGGCAGGGTCATGCTCGTCGAGCCGGGCTGGGCGGCGTACTCGAAGGAGCGGAACAGCGGCTCCAGCAGCTCCCACGTCGCCAGCCGGCGGGCCTGGGGACGCGGCTGCGCAGCAGCGGAGAAGTCGGGCACCAGAAAGGGGTTCGCCAACTGCCGGGCGACGACGGACTGCGGGACCACGGCACGCGGCGAGGAGGTGGTCGTCGCGGTGGGCTCGTCGGGCGCCTCGTCCTCGAGCACCTCCATGCCCGCGGCCTCGAGCATCTCGCGCTTGAGGGCCCGAGCGCCGTCGGAGACCTCGGCATCCTCGTCGAGAAGGGTGAAGAGAGTGGAGTCGCGAGCGGCCGTCTTCGCCAGGATGGTCGCGATGCCGTCGAGCCGACGCAGCTCCTCAGCCTGCCGCCGATCCCCGAGCGTGTCGTCGGCCTTCACCCGGGCCCGCTCCTCGCGCGCCAGGAGGGCGACGACCTGGAACTTGCGGCGGGCGGTCGGCGATGCGGAGCCTCTCTCGACGGCACCTTCGACCTCACGCACCGCCTTGGCCAGCACGGGGATCAGGCCCTCGTTGTTCGCGTCCGTCGCACGCTTGCGGCTGCGCTGGTTGCGGCCGCCGCGCGATGAGCCTCCACGCGATGAGCGCTGCCCTTGTCGCGCCACAGAATCCTCCTGTCAGCCCGCTACGGCCACTCGCCGTTGCGGCATCGGTTCTCAATCCACGCTCACCCATGGGACCGGTAGGTGGGCCTGGCAGCCGGTCGGGGCGAGTCGTTCTCCTGAAGCAGAGACAGATCGACGCGCCAAGTCCGGATGGCCGGCCGGAACGGTGGAGTTCGGCTGGCCCGCCGCACCGACTCCCGGGAATCCGGTCACGCCCGCTGCGTGCCCGCCGGACTTCGGTACGCGCACATCCTAGCCGCTGCGGCACCGAATGGCAGCATCAAGCCCCTCCCCGGCAGGGGCCACCTCCCGCGCAGCCAGCAGCGTTCAGAAGTCGGCGCTGGTGCTTGCCGCAGCCGTGGACGACGGCGAGTGGCCCGCACCCGGGTCGGCGCCCTCGCCCCACTGCCAGTTGACCACGTCCGGCAGATCGTCGCCGTGCTCGCGGGTCCACTGACGGGCCCGGCGTCGGGTGTCGACCATCCGCTGCCGCAGCGACGCGGCGCGCGAACCGAGCCCGGGCGTCCGGTCGATGACGTCGATCACCAGGTGGAACCGATCCATGTCGTTCATCATCACCATGTCGAAGGGCGTCGTGGTCGTCCCTTCCTCCTTGTACCCGCGGACGTGGATGTTGTGGTTGTTGGTCCTGCGGTAGGTCAGCCGGTGGATCAACCAGGGATAGCCGTGGTAAGCGAAGATCACCGGGGTGTCCTCGGTGAAGAGGTTGTCGAAGTCGCGCTGGCTCATCCCGTGCGGGTGCTCGGAGTCGTCCTGGAGCCGCATCAGGTCGACGACGTTGACGAAGCGGATCCGCAGCTCGGGCAGGTTCTCCCGGAGCAGCTTGACCGCGGCCAGCGCCTCGAGGGTCGGTACGTCGCCCGCAGAGGCGATGACAACGTCCGGGTCGCCCGCGTCGTTCGAGGCCCACTCCCAGATCCCGGCACCGCGGGCGCAGTGCAGGTCGGCCTCCTCGGCGCTCAGCCAGTCGAAGGACGGCTGCTTGCCCGAGACCACCACGTTGACGTAGTGCTCACTGGCCAGGCAGTGCTGCATGGTCGAGAGCAGCGTGTTGGCGTCGGGCGGCAGGTAGACCCGCACCACCTCTGCCCGCTTGTTGACGACGTGGTCGATGAACCCCGGGTCCTGGTGGGAGAAACCGTTGTGGTCCTGCCGCCACACGTGAGAGCTGAGCAGGTAGTTCAAGCTCGGCACGCGCGGACGCCAGGCCAGGTCGCGGGTGGTCTTGAGCCACTTGGCGTGCTGGTTGAACATCGAGTCGACCAGGTGGATGAACGCCTCGTAGCAGCTGAACAGCCCGTGCCGTCCGGTCAGCGTGTATCCCTCCAGCCAGCCCTGGCAGGTGTGCTCGGAGAGGATCTCCACCACCCGGCCCGCGTGGGCCAGGTGCTCGTCGGAGTCGAGGATGTTCCCCGCGAAGACCTTGTCGGTGACCGTGTAGACCGGGTCCAGCCGGTTGGACGCGGTCTCGTCGGGACCGAAGATCCGGAAGTTGGTCGGGTTGTCGCGCACGACGTCGACCAGGTACTCCCCCAACACCCGGGTCGGCTCGTGGATCGACGCCCCCGGCTCGGTGACCTCCACCGCGTGCTCACCGAAGTGCTTGAGCCTGAGCGGCCGCTTCAGCAGGCCACCGTTGGCGTGCGGGTTGGCGCTCATCCGAAGGTTCCCCACCGGGCGCAGGCCGCGCACCTTCTCGACCGGGGCGCCGTCGGCTCCGAAGAGCTCGTCGGGCCGATACGAACGGAGCCACTCCTCGAGCTGCGCGCGGTGCTCGGCGTTCTCCCTGGTGCCGCCCAGCGGCACCTGGTGGGCGCGCCAGGTGCCCTCGACCTGAACACCGTCGACGACCTTCGGCCCGGTCCAGCCCTTGGGCGTCACGAGCAGGATCATCGGCCAGGGACGGCGATCGACGTCACCGTCCTCGCGCGCGGCTCGCCAGATCTCGGCGATCGTGTCGTGGGCCCGGTCCATCGCCGCCGCCATCTGCTGGTGCACGGACGCCGGGTCGTCACCCTCGACCGTGATCACGTCGTGGCCGTAGCCGCGCAGCAGGCTCTCGAGCTCGTCTCGAGCGATCCGCGCGGGCACCGTGGGGTTGGCGATCTTGTAGCCGTTCAGGTGCAGGATCGGCAGCACCGCACCGTCGGTCACCGGGTTGACGAACTTGTTGGCGTGCCAGGACGCCGCGAGCGGCCCGGTCTCGAACTCGCCGTCGCCCACCACTGCCGCCACAACCAGGTCGGGATTGTCCATCGCGGCGCCGTACGCGTGGGACAGCACGTAGCCCAGCTCGCCACCCTCGTGGATCGACCCAGGGGTCTCGGGCGCGACATGGCTCGGGATGCCGCCGGGGAACGAGAACTGTCGGAAGAGCTCGTGCATCCCGCGGCGGTCGAGGCTCACCCGGGGGTAGATCTCGCTGTACGTCCCGTCCAGCCAGGCATTCGCCACCGCGGCGGGGCCACCGTGACCCGGTCCCGCAAGGAAGATCGCATTCACGTCCCGCTGGCGGATCAGCCGGTTGAGGTGGACGTAGATCATGTTCAGCCCCGGGGTCGTCCCCCAGTGGCCCAGCAGCCGGGGCTTGATGTCCTCGCGCACCAGTGGGCGCTCCAGCAGTGGGTTGTCCAGCAGGTAGATCTGCCCCACGGACAGATAGTTGGCAGCTCGGAACCAGCTGTCGAGGCCCTCGAGCTCGGTGTGGCCTAGGGGTTCGGCAACGCTCATGAGGCTCTCCCGGCAATCATCTGGGGTCAGATCACCAACGTGCCAGAGCCGCACACCGGGCACTACATCGGGGTCGATCAGAGCTTGTTTGCTACAGACCCAGTGCGGTCAGCAGCCAGAGGGCCGGGAGGCCGGCGACGAAGGCGTGCGTCACGTTGCCGGTACGACGGACCACGGCGAACCCCAGGGCAACGGCCACGGCGGGAGCCACCGGAAGCACCACCTGTCCGTCGTGGGTCAGCACCATCGAGGCCACCAGCGCCGCCACCGCCGCCGGGGCGACGAGACCGAGCGACCTGTCCAGCCAGCTCGGCAGCGCTCGGCCGCCCACGACCAGGAACATGCTCACCCTGAGCAGGTAGGACCCGAGTCCGACGGCCGCGATCGTGATCCAGGTGCTCATCGTCCGGCCTCCGTCCGACCCATCACGATGCGGCCGGCAGCCATGCCCACCAGGATCGCGACCAGGAGCGAGCTGTTCATCGGGAGCCTCACTGCCGCGACGGAGACGACTGCGGCGACGACGGCCGCCGCGACGGCAGGTCGGGTGGTCGTGGCCTTGGCCAGCAGCCCGGCGAGCGCCAGCGGCGCCGCGACCTCCAGGCCCAGCCCCTCCGGCAGGCGGGCACCGGCGGTGATCGCGAGTGCTTGGATGCTGAGCCAGGCTCCGACGAGCCAGGTCCCCGCACCGGTGTAGTAGGCGAGGCGACCGGCAGCGTCGAGGTCACCTCGTTCGAAGCGGGGGCTGCAGGTGAAGTGCATCTGGTCGATCACCGGGAGCGCCAGGACGAGGCGCCGGCGCAAGGACTGCTCGGCGAACCAGGGCGCCAGCGCAGCGCCGTACAGCAGGAGGCGCGCGTTGATCAGGATCGCGGAGACGACCACGACGAGCGGCGCGGTTCCCGCATCGAGCATCTGGATGGTGGCCATCTGCGCAGCCCCCGCGAGGATCATCGGCGCGCTCGCCAGTCCCTGCAGCGTCGACAACGACGAGGCGCTGATCGCGGCGCCGATCGCCAGGGCGAACGGTGCGACGCCGATGACCATGGGGGTCATGTCGCGCGCCCCCTCCAGGGCGAGGCGGCGCCAGGCCTTCCACGGGCCGTCGGCGGCGCCGGACCGGCCGATCGGCGTAGCGATCGTGGTGGTCATCGCAGGGCCTCCGTCGACAGCTCGGTCGCCGTGGGACGGCGGTAGGTCTCCTGGTGCAGCCACGCGAGGTAGTTGTCCTCACCGAACAGGGCCGCCACGGCTTCGGTCTGGCTCGCGTGTTGTCCGAGGGCGGACCGCTTGCGCTCGAGCTCGTGGGGCGTGAGGCCGCACTCGATCTCGATGTCGGCCAGCGGGATCGTCGCCGGGTGTCCGGGTCCCCAGTCGTCGAACACGCCCAGCCGCTCGTGCAGCACGGCATGCCGGGCCGCGAACTCGTCGGTCATCGTCGCGTACAGCAGGTTGGCCGAGGAACTGCTGCGGCTCCAGGCCTCGGTGGTCCACGCCGAGACCGCCCGGTGGTCCGGGTGCCAGGTCATCCCGTCGGGCCCGAAGGTGACGATCAGCTCCGGGTCGACCTCGTCGATCACCCGCTGGATCGCCTGGACCTGGGCCTCGGCATCCGCGGTGTCGCACCCGCCGTCGGGGAGCCCGAGGAACCGGACGTCGCTCACGCCCAGGACGCCGAGGCTGGCGACCAGCTCGCTCTCGCGCCGTACGCCGAACTCCTGGATGCAGGCCAGCTCTGCGTCGGCGGTTCCCTGCTCGCCGCGAGTCGCGGTCACCACGGTGGCGTGTCCGCCGTGGTCGACCACGCGGCCCATCAGGCCGGCCGAGAGGTAGGCCTCGTCGTCGGGGTGTGCCCACACGCCGAGCAGCCGACGCGGAAGATCGCGCTCGGTCCCCGTGCGGTTCACCCCGGCGCGGCCCGGTCCTGTGTAGCCCGGTGCGTTGTAGGTGGTCAGGTGCCCGGGGCTCAGCGGCGTCCCGGTCGGTGTGACGTTGGCGATGCGGTGCATGGCGTCCTCGCTGTCTGCGTCCCCGCTCTCCGGGGTGATGGCGACAACGCTAGGGATCCAGGGGCGGGCGGTCTTGGAGAGGATCTGTAGATCAGGTGGAGACGCCCTGGAGTCGGCAGCGTCCGCGTTGCCCGGTCAATCCTCCGGGTCGGTCGGTGGGGCCACGAACGCCCCGGTCCCCCCATCCGTCACGTGGAGGTGGATCCGCCAGCCCGCCCAGGCCAGCAGCCCCACCGGGATCGGAAGCCAGAACGAGACCAGCCGGTAGAGCAGGGTGCCGATGAGCGCCGTGTCCGCACTGATCCCGATGAGCACAAGAAGTGCGGCCAGTCCGGCGTCCACGAAGCCCAGCCCACCGGGGGTGAGCGGGATCAGGGCGAGGGCCTGGGCGACGACGTAGGCCAGCAGCACCTCGGACGGCCGGGCGTGCGCTCCGAACGCCGCCAGCGCAGCCACCAGGGCGGCGTAGTCGAACATCCGGTTCGCAGCCGCCGCGAAGACCGAACGCCACCAATGACCCTCGAAGGCGGCGGCAACGCGGTCGCGCTGCGCGAGCAACGTCGTCGACACACTGTCGGCGGTGACGGTGCCTCGGATCGGGTGCACGAGGTGCCCGACCCCGCGGCCGACTGCGGTCACAGCACCGGTCCAGGTGAGGGCGGTGACGCCGAGCCCGACGATGACCACGGCCAGGATGAGCGAGACCAGGAGACCCAGCTGCAGCTGGCGGGCTGGGGGCGGGCCGATCAGTAGCGCCGGGATCGTGAGGACGGGCAGCAGGAGGAGCACCGCCGTGGTCAGCAGCCCGACGGCTGTCAGCGCAGACGCCACGGCCCCGGCCGGCTGTCCTGCCTGGATCAGCAGCCGCGCCTGGACGACGCCTCCCGTGGCGGGGCCCCCCGGGACCACCTTGCTGGCGGCGGTCCCAGCCAGCTGGGCCGTCGCGATGGTCCCCCAGCCAGCGGGCTCAGCGGTGGCGTGCTCGTGCGGCGCAAGAGCCAACCGGGTCAGCCACCACAGGCAGGCCAGGCTGCACGTCTGGAGGGCTACCAGCACGAGGAACCACCAGGGCTTCACGTCCGCCAGCCGCGGCCAGGCACCGAAGAGGGACAGCAGGCTCGGCGCGACGATGTACAGGCCCACCCCGGTCACCAGCAGCCCGACGGCCCGCCATCCCCAGCGCCGGATCAGGGCACTCCAGGGGACCTGCATGGCTCACCTCGCACCGAGACAGGGACCGACGCGCACACGCTACCCCGCCGCCACCGCAGGCGATCTGGCCGAGACGAGGCCGGTCGACCCCGAGGCCACCCGGGGTCGACCCTGACAGGGGGCCTCGGGGTCGCGTGGGCAGCTTCCCCGATAGTGGCGAGAGCCCTGCGGCACCAGGCTTGTCCACATGATCACCGTCGACTCACTGACCAAGTCCTACAGCGGCTTCACGGCCGTCAACGACGTCACCTTCACCGCCGAGCCCGGCCGGGTGACCGGCTTCCTGGGCCCGAACGGCGCCGGCAAGTCAACGACCATGCGCATCATCGTCGGCCTCACCAGCGCCTCCTCGGGATCGGCCACCGTCAACGGCGAGCACTTCGCAGACCTGCCCAACCCGGGCCGCGAGGTCGGCGTGCTGCTCGACGCGTCGGCGCAGCACGCCGGCCGCACCGGCCGCGAGATCCTGCGGATCGCGCAGCGCACCATGGGACTCCCATCAGCTCGGGTGGACCAGATGCTCGACCTGGTGAGCCTCACCGGCGCCGAGGCCGACCGTCGGGTTCGCGACTACTCCCTCGGCATGCGCCAGCGGCTGGGGATCGGCACCGCCCTGATCGGCGACCCCTCGACGCTGATCCTGGACGAGCCGGCCAACGGCCTCGACCCTGCCGGGATCCGCTGGATGCGCGACCTGCTGCGCGGGTTCGCCGACAGGGGCGGCACCGTGCTGCTCTCCTCGCACCTGCTGCACGAGATCGAGGTCATCGCCGATGACATCGTCGTGATCGGCAACGGGCGCATCGTCGCGCAGGGAACCAAGGCCGAGCTGCTGAAGGCCGCTGGGACCGTGGTCAGCTCGGCCGACGTCGAGCTGCTCGCGCACGAGCTGCGGGTCGCCGGCCTGCACCCGGTGCCCTACGCCGACGCCGCGCTGCGCGTCGACGCCACGCCCACCGAGGTGGGTCGCATCACCCTGCTGGCCGGCCTGGCCCTGACCGAGCTGCGCCCCGCCGACGGCGCCGGGCTCGAGGAGATGTTCCTCGAGCTCACCGCAGACACCCAACGAGAAGGAGCAGTGGCATGACCGCCCTCGCTGTCCAGGACGCCCCCGTGCGTCGTACCGTCGCCGCCCGGATCCCGATGACCCGGGTCGTGAGCGTCGAGCTGCAGAAGATGTTCGACACCAGGTCGGGGTTCTGGCTGATGGCGAGCATCGCCATCACGGCCCTCATCGCCACCGGCGCCGTGATCCTCTTCGCGCCGGACGAGGTGCTGACCTACGACACCTTCGCCGGCGCCGTCGGCTTCCCGATGACGGTCATCCTGCCCATGGTGGCGGTGCTCTCGGTGACCAGCGAGTGGAGCCAACGCAGCGGCCTGACCACGTTCACCCTGGTCCCCCACCGCGGCCGCGTCATCGCCGCCAAGGCCCTGGCCTGCCTGCTGGTCGGCGTCGTGTCCATCATCCTCGCGTTCGGTGTGGGAGCCGTGGGCAACGTCCTCGGGACCACGATCACCGGGACGCCTCTGGTCTGGGACATCTCGGCCGTGCACATGCTCGACATCGCGTTCGCTCACGGACTCGGCATGCTGATGGGATTCACGCTCGGCGTCGTCTTCCGCAACTCTGCCGGCGCCATCGTGGCCTACTTCGTCTACGCGTTGGTGCTGCCGACGCTGTCCGGGCTGCTCGCCGCGTTCCAGCAGTGGTTCGCAGACCTGCAGCCGTGGGTGGACTTCAACTTCGCCCAAGGGAGCGTGTTCAACGGGAACGTCACCGGTGAGCAGTGGAGCCAGCTCGCGGTCTCGGGCAGCGTGTGGCTGCTGGCCCCGCTGGCCATCGGACTCGTGCTGCTGCTGCGCTCCGAGGTGAAGTAGCTCCGCAGCTGTCGAGATCATCAAGTACGGCGGTCGGCTCAGCCGGCCGCCGTTCTGCATCTCACACCACTGAGCCGTTCCCGGCCCGCGTTTCAGGGAGAAGAATGGGAACCGCACCAGGGAGGCGAGCACCGTGCGGGCGACCACCACCTCCAGGCCCCAGATGCCGGGACGGGCGTCCTCGCTCACGCTCGAACGAGGCCCCGCGAGAGCGGCGATCCTCCACCCGGGCCGGTGGCCCTACGTCGTCGGCTCGGGCCTCGTGGTGGCCGCGACGGCCTCGGCCGGCTTCAGCCTGTTCGTCCCCACTCTTCTCTCCGGGGAGGCCGCCATCGACGGGAACCTGCGCGGCACGGGTCTGGTCGTGCTCGCCGTGGGCGTCCCGCTGGTCACGGGAGGCATGCTCGGAGCAGCGCGGGGGTCGGCCAGATGGCTGACGGTGTGGCTCGGAGCGACGTTCTATCTGCTCTACCAGGCGGTCATGTTCTGCTTCGCGACACCGTTCAACAGCCTCTTCCTGGCGTACGTCGCGATGCTGGGGCTGGGCCTGTTCGGCACCGCCACCCTGTGGCATCACGTGTCGCTGGACGGGTTCACCGCACGCATCGACGCAGGCATGCCCTCGCGGTGGCTGCCCGGAGTGCTCATCACGGTCGTCACCCTCAACGCACTGGCCTGGCTGGCCCGCATCGTCCCCGCGCTGTTCGATGAGAACCCGGCGTCGGTCCTCGACGGGAGCGGGCTGCTCACCAGCCCGGGCTGGGTGCAGGACCTGGCCTTCTGGATCCCGCTCGGGATCCTTGCGGGCGCCAGCATGTGGGCCCACCGGCCCGCAGGCATCCTGCTGTCCGGTGCCATGCTCGCCCTCTACACGGTGGAGTCGCTGAGCATCGCCAGCGACCAGTGGTGGGGGTCCCGGGCCGACGCCGGCCACCCGGAACTGGCATCGGCGGAGCTGGTCGTCCCGTTTGTGGTGGTGGCGTTGCTCATGCTAGTGCCGCTGCTGGCCGTCCTCCGGCACCTCGACCACAGTCGGGAGCCGGTGCACTGGGGGAAGCGCCGAGGGGGCTGAGGTTCGTCCGGCCGGATACCGCGCGTCACGCATGCGTGGGTCCGGCCGGCGCCGGCCCCGCTGCCGACGGCGACGCTGAGGGCCGGACAGGACGAACCTCGCCGGCTCCGGACCGGGTGGCTACAGTGTCGCCACCCGAGTTCACGGTGAGGAGGCTCCGATGCCGCATCGACCAGGAGCGTTGGCTGGGATCGGTCGTACCCCCATCGTCCGCCTGTCCAGCTTCCCGGGACCGCTCGCCGGTGAGGTCTGGGTCAAGCTCGAGGCCGCGAACCCCACCGGCTCCTACAAGGACCGGATGGCGCTGGCGATGATCGAGGCGGCCGAGGAGCGCGGTGATCTGCGACCTGGCCAGACGGTGGTCGAGTACACCGGTGGCTCGACCGGAAGCTCGCTGGCGTTCGTGTGCGCGATCAAGGGGTACCCGCTACGCATCGTCACCTCGAACGCGTTCGCCGAGGAGAAGTTGACGACGATGCGGGCGTTCGGAGCGCAGCTCGACGTGATCCACAGCGATCACGGCATCCATCCCGAGCTCATTCCCCAGATGATGGCCCGGGCGGCGGAGATCCTCTCCGAGATCGACGGCTTCGCCACCGACCAGTTCAACAACCTCGACACCCTCGTCGGCTACCGCCGGATCGGCGAGGAGATCGTCGACCAGATCGAGGGCGAGATCCACGGTGCCTGCCTGTACGTCGGAGTGGGTGGCGCCTACCTGGGCACCGTCTCACCGATCAAGGCGGTGTGGCCGGACCTGATCCGGACCGTGGTCGAGCCGGCAGAGTCGGCCGTCATCGCCGGCCACCGGCCCGGGTCGCACCGGATCGAAGGCGGCGGCGTCGGATTCGTGCCGAAGATGATCACGCCGGACGTGTACGACCGTCTCGACGCGGTCAGCACCGACGACGCCTTCGCGACGGCGCGCACCGTCGCACGCACGGAAGGTATCTGGACCGGGCCGAGCGGAGGTGCCAACCTGCTCGCCGCCACGCGCCTGGCGCGCGAGCTGGGCCCTGGGCACACGGTGGTGACGGTGCAGCCCGACTCCGGGATGAAGTACCTCAGCGGCGGTCTCTACCAGTAGCCGGCTCACAGCGAATCCGGTCTAGCCCAGAGCCCCCAACCGCCCGGAAAGCCGGCGGCGACGACGGCAGGCGGGGGAACCTCGTCGAGACGCGAGCGTGAGAACTCCTCGTTGCCCGATCCGGCCGACCCCCCGGCCCGATCGCGTCGTGGACCACCACCGCTCGCCCGTCAATCGTCGTCAGGCCTGTCCCTCTCCCCCAAGGTGGCACGACCATGAATCGCCGGACCCTGCTGGTCACCCTGTCCGCGTGCCTGATCGCGCCCGCACCGCTGCTGCTGGGATCGACCGCCATGGCCGCGCCGGACCTTGCGGCGCCGGACCGTTCTGCCCCGGACCGTTCGTCGCCCGCTCGGTCGTGGGCACCGGTCGGCTCGCTGGTGCCGGGCGACCGCGACCACGACCACGTCGCCGATGACTTCGAGGCGACGTTGCAGGCGGCCGAGGCGTCGCGCATGATGCCGGTGATCATCACCGGCCTCACCGCGAGCGCTGCGACCAGGGCGGTCGGACGGTTCTCGATCGACCATCGACTGCCCCTGATCGGCGGCTTCGCCGCGACCATGACCGGCGCCCAGGCCCGCGCCCTGGCCCACACGAGCGGCGTCCGGCGTATCGAGGGCGACGGCACCGTGCATGCTCTCGACGAGAGCGTCAACGACGACTTCGGCGCCACCCTGGCACGCACCGACACCCCCGGCCTGGACGGCAGTGGCGTGGGCCTCTGCATCGTCGACACAGGGGTCGACCCCGACCATGAGCAAATCAGCCCGCGGTCGGTCACCTTCAAGGACTTCGTCAACGACCAGGCGACGGCGTACGACGACCAGGGCCACGGCACGCACGTCGCCGGCATCGCCGCCGGCGACGGTGTGGGTGGGACCTCCGCGGCCTCGTTCATCGGCGTGGCCCCGGCCGCCACCCTCTACGCGGCCAAGGTGCTCGACTCCACCGGCAACGGCAGCGACAGCAACGTGGTGGCGGGGGTCCAATGGTGCGCCGCGCAGCCCGCGGTCGACGTGATCTCGATGTCGCTCGGTGACACCGCGGGGGGCGACGGGACCGATGCCAGCAGCCTGGCCGTCGACGCCGCCGTGGCCGCGGGGATCACCGTCGTGGTCGCCGCCGGCAACACCGGCGACCTCCCCGAGACCATCAACTCACCCGGCACCGCCCGCGACGGGATCACGGTGGGCGCGGTCTCGGACTACTCGGCACCGACCGGTACCGACCGGCACGACGACGGCATCTGGCTCGCGGCCTTCTCGAGCCGGGGGCCGACGGCCGACGGCCGGACCAAGCCCGACGTCGTCGCACCCGGGGTGACGGTGCGCTCCGCCCGCTCCGGGACGGTGACGGGCTACGTGACGCACAGCGGCACGTCGATGGCGACGCCGTACGTCGCCGGTGCGGCGGTCCTCGCCCGAGAGGCCAACCCGGCCGCGACCCCGGACGAGATCAAGGCGGCCATCACCGGCACCGCGGTGGACGTCGGGGCTGCGGGCCCCGACAACGAGTGGGGCGCCGGGTTGGTCGACGTCCGCGCGGTGGTCGACACGATCAGGAGCCTCCCGACGATCCGCACCACCCCGTTCCCCGAGCAGACGAGCCTCACCACCACTGTTCCGGACAGCGGCGCCGTGGAGATCCCCGTCGAGGTTCCTGGCGAGGGTGTCGGCCAACCGCTCGCGGTGACGATGACCCTGGACGGATCGATCGAGTGCGACCCCTTCTTCGGCTGCCTGTTCTCCGAATGGTCTCCCGACATCGACCTCGAGCTGCTCTCACCCACCGGCGACCTGGTGGCATCCTCCTCCTGCGCCCTGAACGGTGTCTCCTGCGGGTACGGCCGCCAGGAGACCATCGGCTACGTCCCGACGGTGGCGGGCACCTACACGCTCTACGCCTTCGCGTTCACCGGGTCCCCCAACGACGGCAAGGGAGGCTCGGTCACGATCGACCTCTCGCGCGGCCCGATCCCGGGCACCACCCCACCGCCACCGCCGCCGCCGCCGCCGGCCAACGTCGCACCGGTCGCCAACGCGGGACCCGACAAGTCGGTGAGGCGGAACCCGACGACGAAGAAGGCCACCTTCAACCTGAATGGATGGCGCTCGACCGACTCGGACGGCACGATCGTCTCCTACGTCTGGACCCGCCGCACCAACGTCGTCGGCACCACCAAGAAGATCACGCTCACGCGCAGGCTCGGGAAACACCGGTTCGTCCTCACCGTGACCGACGACGACGGGGCGACCAGCACCGACGCCGTGGTGGTCCGGGTCGTGCGCTAGCCCGGACGCGTCAGCGACGCGCCAGCCGCTCGGCGATGACTCCCCAGACATCTGGGTCGAAGCCGAGCCCGACGTGGGTCGAGCGGACCTCGAGGTGCTCGACGTCGGGAGTGACGTGGTCCAGGCACGCCTCCCAGGCGACCACGCCGTCCCGTCGGGTGAAGATGGCAGTGACCGGGACCTGGATCGGGTTCTCACGATCGTGCTGCTCGGTGAGGGCAGCGATCCGCGCGCTCTCCTCGGGCCCGTAGTGCCCGGCCCCCAGCGTGTAGGTCGGGCCTCCGACCACCGGGGTGCCGTAGGTGATGACCTGGGCCACGCTCTCGGGGTGCCGGCGCGCGACCTCGCGGCTCAGGACGCCGCCCAGGCTCCAGCCGACCAGGCTCACCGGACCGTGCTGGTCCGCCCAGGCCACGACGCGCTCGGCGAGGCGCTCGGTGTCGGACTCCACGTCGCCTCGGTTCACCCCCAGACCCCAGCCGCGGGCGTCGTACCCGAGCGTGCGGAGGTAGGCGCGCAGCGGGGCGGCCGACGACTCGGGCGCCAACCAGCCGGGTACGTCGACCACGACCGGACTGCCGACGGCCCTCGGCGCCCGCAGCAGCCAGGGCGTCGCCAGCACGAGTCGCGGCAGCTGCGCGAGCGCCGCGACCTCCCGACGCCGGGCCTGCGCCGACGGCGCAGCCGTGGGCCGTGGAACACCGGACACCTCGCGCACTCGAGCCCCCCGCAGGATGCCCGAGGCACGGGCAGGGCGCAGCAACTGGCTACTCAAAGTCATAGTCAGAGCATACCCGGCTGACTTCTAGTCACCAAAGTCAGATGTGGGACACTGGCGGCATGGATCGCGACGCCTGGGATCTGTCCCCCGACTCCGTACAGCGCGCACTGGAGGCCTTTCTGCCCCGCAGCGGCGGGCAGGTGATGCGCGAGGCGTTCTACGGCGTACGCCGCTTCGACGACTTCGTCCGGCACACCGGACTGACGCCGGCCGTGTTGTCGGCCCGCCTCAAGGATCTCGTCGAGAACGGCCTGCTCGAGCGCGTTCCCTACCGGGAGCCCGGGTCCCGGCAACGCCACGAGTACCGGCTCACCGACCGGGGGCGCGACCTCACGCCCGCCTTGGTCGCCCTGATGGACTGGGCGGACCGCTGGCGCCCCGGCGCGCACGGTCCGACGCTCCGGCTGCACCACCGCGAGTGCGGCGAGCCGGTGCGCGCCACCCTGGTCTGCTCCGCCGGCCATCTGATCGAGCGTCCGGGCGACCTGCGTGCGGAGCCGGGCCCTGGGGCCCGGATAGTCACGGAGTCGTGAGAGTCGTGAGGCGCTACTCGTCGAGCTGGTGCCCACCGAAGTACATCAGCGGGTCGCTCAGCAGCTCGATCTGGATGCCGTCGGGGTCCTTGAAGTACATCGACTCGGGGATGCCCTGGTCGGGCCCTGCGTAGGAGACTCCGGCCTCCTCCAGCCGAGCCTGCACCTCTTCCCACCGCTCGCGGCTCGCCGAGATCGCGATGTGCTGCACCGAGCCGATGGACTCCGCACCCGGCTCCAGCCCGAGGCCGGGGAAGTCGAAGAAGCCCAACAGCGTCTTGTTGCCCACGTCGAAGAAGAGATGGGAGGAGCCGGGGTAGTCGCGGTTCTCCACCAGCTCGACCAGGGGGAAACCCAGCAGGTCCTGGTAGAAGCGGATCGTCTGTTCCACGTCGGAGCAGATCAGCGCGGCGTGGTGGATACCCCTCCCCGGCGTCGAGGGTCGCTCCGCAACGGGCCTGAGATAACGCTCGCGCAGCTTCCGCCGGGTCTCCTCGAGCTCGGGGAGCTCGTCCTGTGTCGCCATCGTCCGCCTCGACCTCTCACGTAGGTAGTAGTAATTTCAAGGACCTGCACGGTAGCCCGTCCGGGCGGCGACGGGTAGCCGCTCGAACGGCCGGGCGCACCCGGTCCGGCAGCGGTTCAGCTGTGCGAGGGCGCCGGCGGTGCCCCGTCGAGCTCGAAAGCCAGGTCGTCGGGGTAGCAGAAGTACCACTCCTCGCCGGGCTCGAACGAGCGGATGATCGGGTGCTCGGTCGTGCGGTGGTGTCCGGTGGCGTGTCTGCCGGGCGAGTTGTCGCAGCACCCCACGTGTCCGCACGCCGCACACATCCGCAGGTGCACCCATCGACCCCCCGACGCCAGGCACTCCTCACAGCCGTCGGCCGACGGCGTTCGAGTGTTGTCGATGGTGTCGAGGTGAGTGCAGGTGTCGTTCATGGCGGCTCCTTCTCGTTCTGTGGGACGGGCGACCTGCTGGGCGAGAAACTCGTGGAGCAGGGGCACGACCGAGGCTCCCTCTCCTGCAGCGGCGGCGACTCGCTTCATCGAGCTCGACCGGATGTCCCCGGCGGCGAAGACCCCCGGGAGGCTGGTGGCCAGGTTGGCCGGCGGAATGCCGTCGACCCAGACGTCGCGCGGCAGGTCACGACCGGTCAGCACGAAGCCACGGTCGTCACGGCGGACGTCGGGGGGTAGCCAGTCGCAGTGCGGCTCGGCGCCGAGCAGGAGGAACAACCCATCGGCGTGACGTCGGGTCCGATCGCCGGTCGTGGCGTCCTCGGTCTCGATCCACTCGAGCCGGCCGTCCCCTCCCCCGTCGACCACGCGCGTGCGGCTCAGGACGGAGATCGAGGGGTTCGAGTCGATCTCGGACACCAGGTACTGCGACATCGTCTCGGCAAGGCCGTCACGCCGCACCAGGATAGTCACCGACCGGGCGAAGCGCGCGAGGTGGACGGCTGCCTGGCCTGCGGAGTTGCCGCCGCCGATCACGTAGGCGTCGAGCCCCTCCATCTCCCGCGACGCGGTCATCGCAGCGCCGTAGAACACCCCGAGCCCGACGAGCTGCTCCAACGGCTCCACCCGCAGCTTGCGATAGGCCACTCCACTGGACACGACCACGGTGCGTGCTCGCACGTCGCCGCTGTCGGTGCGCAGCACGTGTGGTTCGTCGCCGGAGCCGGGCTCCAGGGCGGTGACGTCCCAGCCCGTGAAGAACTGCGCACCGAAGCGCAACGACTGGTTCCGCGCGCGCTGGGCCAGGCGCATCCCGGAGATCCCGCGTGGAAAGCCGAGGTAGTTGCGAATCATCGAGCTGGTCCCCGCCTGGCCACCCACCGCTTCGGACTCCAGCACCACCGTCGACAGCCCTTCAGAGGCGGCGTAGACGGCGGTGGCGAGACCGGCAGGACCCGCACCGACCACGGCGACGTCGACCACCCTGCTGACGTCGATGTCCTCGGGCCGCCCGAATGCTGCCATGGCGACGTCCCGGACGCTGCCCGCCACGAAGGGGTCACCGCGGACCGGGTCGACCACCGGCCAGCCCACCAGCCCCTCAGTCCCGCTCAGGATCTCCTGGCCGACGGCGCTGTCGGGTTCGTAGACCCGGTTGGGCAGCCCCATCCGGTCGAGATAGTCACGGATCGCAAGCACCAGGCCGTCGGCGACCGGTGCCACCAGCCGCACGCTCACCACCACCGGAGCGGCAACCGTGGATCCCCAGTCCGAGAGCAGCTCCGTCACGGCCGTGTGGAACTCCTCGTCCCGGACGCCGCGAGGCATCAACAGGAAGGCGTCGTAGGTCCCCGTGGCCATTCCCGGGCGCAGAGCGGGTGCATCCTCGAGAAAATGCTCGAAGTGGGCTGCGATCATCCGCCGAGCCGTCGGCACGACCTGCCGCCACGCGGAGAAGGCGTCGATGGTCTCCGCATCGGGCAGTCGCGACTCGGCCACGAAGAGCGCCACGGGGCGGGCCTCGGCCCGGAGCTCCTCGATGACCCTGAGCGCCTCGGCGGACGAGCGTGCGGTGCGCAGCAGGTAGTCGCGGGCGTAGCGGTCGAACTCGTCGCGCAGGAAGTCGCCGCGCTGCTCGGACACCAGGACGATGGCCGGGCGCTGGGGCGCCGGCGCGGAGGCATCGTTCACGCCGTAGATCGTAGACGTGCCCTGGCTGACCCCGGCACTACGCTGGGTATGTCCCGCTCGACATCGTTGCTTCACGGAGGCTGACATGAGCAACCCCGTCCTGGTCGTGGTCGGTGCCGGTCCCGGTGTCGGCGGTCACGTCGCGCAACGCTTCGGCGCCGCGGGCCACGACGTCGCACTGGTTTCGCTAGGCGCCGAGCAGCTCGCCGAGCTCGCCGAAGGACTCTCGGCCGACGGTGTCACGGCGGTGTGGGACGACCTCGACGTCACTGACGCGGAGGCGCTGCGGGCCGCCGTGACGTCGTACGGCACGAGGTTCGGGCGGATCGACGTGCTCCACTTCAACCCCAGCGCCTTCAGAGCCAAGACACCGCTCGAGCTGACGCCGGCCGAGCTGGCCGAGGACGTGTCGCTAGGTGTCGGCGCCCTGCTGACAGCAGTCCAGGCTGCCCGGCCGTTCATGACCACCGGTGGCCGGATCACCGTCACGGGGAGCATGGCCGCCGACCGGCCCAGCCACGAGGCAGCCTCACTGGGCGTACAGAAGGCCGCGGTGCGCAACCTCGTCCGGAGCATCGACCGCACCCTCTCGCCGGACGGGATCCGGGCCGTCTCCGTGACCGTGCGCGGGTCGCTCGGTCGCGAGGGCCCCTTCACCCCGGCCAGGGTCGCCGAGGCGATCTACGCCGCCGCCCACCAGCCGGAAGAGTCCTGGCAGGCAGAGGTCCCGTTCGACGGGAGCTGACAGTCCAGCCGGAGGTCACGGACAGGCCGTCATCGGGCTACCGGTCGGCAGGGCCTCGCCCTGCGCTACCTTCGAAGGACTCGAACACTCGGCTCAGAGGTCGCCCCGGGGGCGGATAGGAGTGCCGTCGTGGGCTGGAGAACATCAGGCGAGGCGTGGGGTTCCCGAGCCGCGGACTGGGCGTACTTGTTCGAGCCCTACTCCCGGCCGGCCAACGAGAAGGTGTTCGACCGGTGCGGTGTTGCCCCAGGCACGCAACTCCTCGATGTGGGGTGTGGATCAGGGTACGCAGCCAGGATCGCCGCTGACTGGGGCGCTGAGGTGGCCGGGCTCGACGCATCGGCTGCCCTGCTCGAGATCGCCGCAGCCCGGACCCCCGATGCGGACCTGAGGACTGGGGACATGAATGACCTGCCCTGGACGGACCGCTCGTTCGACGTCGTGACCAGCTTCAACGCCATCTGGGCGGGCGGCGAGGAGGCTGCCGCCGAGGCCGCACGCGTCCTCAAGCCGCACGGGACGTTCGCGATGACGTTCTGGGGGTCACCTCGCCGGGTCGGCCTGCTGCCCTACTTCATGGTCATCGCAGAGAACAGTCCCGAATCGCACGTCAATGCGACACTCGGGCAAGGCGAGACAGGACGCCCGGGCGTGGCCGAGGAACTTATCGCCTCCGCCGGCTTGCAGGTGGCCGAGCGGGGTGCCGTCCAAGTCACGGGCGAGTTCCCCGACATCGATCTCTTCACGCGCGCCGCGGCGGCGGCCGGGCCATCGTTCCCAGCGATCGAGCAGATCGGAGAGACCCGATTCCGTGAGGCCCTTGCCGCGGCCTACGCCGACTCCTTCGAACCCGGGACCGGGCTGAGGATCACCAGTGAATTCGGGTGGATCACCGCCACCAAGCGACACCCCCAGGCGTAGTCCGGCGAGGAGCGCGGTCGCGACTGCGATGGAAACCATTCCCGCGGCGGTGGTAGCCCAAGCCTCCAGCAGGGCGGTCGGGTTCGGGCCTTCGGTGCCCCCGTGATACGCGATCGCGGCCCCGCAGCACACGCCCTCTGGAGCGTCATACCGAAATCCGATGCGTAATATTGCCGCCTACCGGCCGCCGGGGCGCGGGGGAAATCGCCGCGAGGAGGACGATCTCCGAGGAGGCGATCACACGGCGGTGACCACCGGGATGGTGGGTCATGGCTTCTACAACCGCAACTCCGCGCCACAGATGGCCTCGATCGACTACGTGCTTCCATGGCTGGACGATGCCCTCGGTGGCATGGTGCTGGCCGACGATCCACCGACCATCGGACTCGCCGACTTCGGCTGCACGGAGGGCCGGAACTCGATCGCGGTGATGCGCCGATTGGTCGCGTCGTTGCAGCGGCGGACGAGTCGGCCGTTCCTCACCATCCACAGCGACCTACCGACCAACGACTTCTCGGAGCTGTTCGTGGGGCTGCGTCCGGGCGGGCGGTCGGTCTTCGAGGGCGACGATGTGTCCTCGGCTGCCGTGGCCGGCTCCATGTTCGACCGGCTGCTGCCGCCTCGCTCGCTGCACCTGGCTGCCACCTTCAACGCCATCGGCTTCCTCAGTTCACATCCGCTCAGCCGGCTGCCGGGGTACATCCTCCCGAACGGGCCGCAGCGAGGAAGCGAGCACGGTGCGGTCTCTGCCCCGGACCGGGAGATCTTCGCCCAGCAGGCGAGCGACGACATCGCCGCGTTCGCCACGGCCAGGGCGGCCGAGCTGGTTCCGGGAGGGAAGCTGCTGATCCAGGTCTTCGGAGCGGGCGAGGAGCGGCGGACCTGTGACGGGATCTACGACGCCCTCAACGACGCCCTCCTCGAGGTGGTGGATGCGGGCCTCCTTGACCGCACGGCGTACGAGGCGTTCTACCAGCCGGTGTACTTCCGGACGCTGGAGAAGCTCGTGGCGCCGCTCACCAGCGGCGTCGGTGGGCTGAAGGACCTCTACGACGTGGACCGGGCCGAGACCGACGAGGTGCCGGTTTCCTTCGTCGAGGAGCTTCGACACGGTGGCGACGCGGCGGCCTACGCCCCCGGCTTCACGAACTTCTTCCGCGCGTTCACCGAGCCCGTCCTGCGCGTGAGCTTCGCGGAGCACCCGTCCCTCGATGCCCTGATCGACGACGTCTATGGTCGCGCGGAGCGCTTGGTCAGGGACGATCCAGTGGCGTACGACTTCCACTACGTCGCGGTCGCCGCACTGCTCACCCGCACCGGCGAGGCCAGCCCGCCGGCACCAGAGGGATGAAGCTCTCCCCGCCAACGTCGTCGTCCACGTGCCTCGCGACCTCGCCTAGGCTGGTCCCGCACGACGCCCCGCGAGCATAGGAGTGGTCGACACATGAACATGGCCAAGCTCGCCTTGACATCGGTGGTGCTCGTCGACGTCATGGGCCAGGGCCTGGCGTTTCCCATCTTCAACACGCTGACGACGGATCCCTCCGCGGGCTTTGCGCAGAAGGGCATCGTGGCGAGCGCGGCCGGCTTCGACTTCAGCCTCCTGATCGCAGTCTTCTTCATCACCTGGTTCCTCGGCGTGGTGTTCGTGAGCCGGCTCTCGGACTCGATCGGCCGTCGCAGGGGAATCCTCGTCTGCCTGGCCGGATCTCTCGCCGGCTATGCGCTGACGATCGTGGCCATCTTCATCGACAGCTTCACCCTCCTGCTGGCCAGCCGAGCCATCACCGGTTTCACGGCGGGAACCCAGCCCATCGCTCAAGCCGGCATGGTGGACCTGTCGACGAGCGAGAGCGACAAGGCTCACAACATGGGCCTGATCATGCTCGGGACCAGCATCGGACTCATCGCCGGACCCACCATCGGGGGCGTCTTCTCCGACAAGTCGCTGATCGGTGATGTGGCCTCCCTGTGGTTGCCGTTCGTGATCGGCGGGGCCCTGAATCTCGCCGCGATGGCCCTGATCGCGATCTGGTTCCACGACCAGAAGACCTACAACGCACCGCTCCGGGTCAATCCGCTCGACGTGTTCCGGCTGCTGTGGGACATCCGGCGGTACCCCGCGGTGCAGCGCAGCGCGCCCGTGTTCTTCTTCTTCGAGCTGTCTTTCCTAGGCGCCTACATCTTCATGGCCAACTACTTCACCGACACCTTCGGCATGAAGACGCCGGGGACGAGCCTCGGCATGCTGATCCTGGGCGGCTCGCTGTGCTTCGCCAGCGTCGTCCTCGTCGGTCCCGTGACCGCCCGCTCCCCGCGCTGGGCGACGATCGTGGGGGCGGAGCTCGTGATGATCGCCGCGATCGGCCTCCTCATCGTCGCGCCGACGCCGGTCATTGCGTACCTCTCACTGATCCCACTCGCGCTGGCGTTCGGAGTCGGCTACCCGTCATTCATCACGGTCTTCTCGGCCAGCGCCGACGCCGAGCGCCAGGGCTGGGTGATGGGCGTACAGATCGCACTGTTCACCCTCGCCGGCGGACTCGCATCGATCTTGAGCGGGGACCTGCTCTCGCTCGGCGACCGCGCACCCTTCTACCTCGCCATGCTCGGCGGTGGCTTGGGCCTGCTGATGATGGCGTCATTCTGGCGAGCACCGGTCATGAGGGCCGTGGTCGGCCGGGCGTAGGAGCGACGGGGAGGGCGCCCGGTCACCCTCCGCCAGACTCAGACCAACAAGCCATCAGGTGGACTGAACCAGCTCGCGCAGCTCCCAGCGAGCGGCCACCGCCGACCTCACCTACTGCGCGATCACTCTCGGCTGTACGCCGCTCGGTATCGGCAGCCCTGCGGGAACGCGCTCGGCAGTCAGGCACTGGCCGGTGCTCGTGGCCACAAGCACCGGGAGGCCGTTGACCAGCACCCGGGTGTTGACCGTCACCGGTGACGCGTGGCCCCCGTGTGGACAGGTCAGCACCGTGCCGAGATCGAGTATCGGGCCAGACATCACGTCACGACCAGCGCGCCCTCGTTCAGCGTGACCGTCGACCCCACGAGGGTGAGGGTGGCGCCCCGGCCGTTGGAGAGCGTGATGCCGTCATCGGTGATCGAGATGCGTCCCCCACCGGCGGTTTGCAGCAGGATCCCGCCGGTGGGGCCAGGCGCGTCCGAGAGCGTGACGGTGACCTGTCCCTGCGTCTGAAGGACGATGGGTGGCGTTGCGGGAGGGGCTTCTCGGACCTGCGTTGGTACCTCGGCGGCGGACCCGTACCAGCAGCCCGACCAGATCGGGCTGTCGACCTCGCCTTGCTCGAATTCGACCCACACTCCCGTGCCGGGGCCGGGGATCATCCAAGCGCCCGCCTGGTCGCCGCTGAGGGGGAAGCACGGCATGGCCCACGCACCAGGCAGGCCAAGGGCCGGGACGGTCACCAGGACCCGGCCCACCAGCATGGGGTCGACGTTGTCGACCACCGATCCTCGGTACTTGCCGTAGTACGTCGTCATCTCGCGCTCCTGGTTGTTCGAGTCCATCTCTCTCGCGACCCTCTGCTGCGGGACCCGAGGGTGGCGGACGTGAATCGTCGATTCAGTGACTCCTACGCCAGCCGAGCGGGGTTTCCTCCGGGTGCGCCCCCGAGCGTGCCCGGCAACGGGGCGCAGGTGGGACCTGGCCGGCGCCGCTGTCAGTGTCCCTGGTTGTAGATACGCAGCACCCTCTTGGCGTTCAATGCGTCGTCGTAGAGCCGGATCCTGGACACGCCACCCCTGGACGACTCGTTGTTCGAGTTGTCGACGAAGAACCGCAGAAGGTGGTTCTGGATGACCGCCTGCTGGTCGGCGTCGGCGTAGCTGATGTCGGGCTGGCCGTTGACGTACGCGCGAATCTTGCCGGCGGCGTTGCGAGTGAACGCGACCTCGACGTACTTCTTCGGCGCGACCGTGCCGGGAGTCCCGTCGTTGCCGACGCCGTCATACCAGACGAGGTAGTCGTTGTAGAGGTAGAGCCCGTTGTCGTTGTCGTCGGCTGGAAGCGTCGGGTTGAGGATGCGGGCGTACGCGTCCGTGCCAGCACTCGCCAGGCGGAACTGCATGACCACCGAGTAGCGCTTGGCGGGGATCAAGCCTCGGATCGGCACCTTCAGGCCGTTGCCCTTCGGAAACACCAACACCCGGGTGCGCCCTTCGCCGGGCACTCGCTCGCGACGGAAGAAGTTCCCGTGGCCGACATGGCGAAGCCGCGGGGCTCCCTTCACCGCCGACTTCAGGTTTCCCTCGAACCTGTAGTCGGCCCTCAAATCGGGTCCGACGGCGGCACGAGAGGACGTCGACGACGCCACGTCGGAGCTCACAGTGTGAGCCGGAGCGGTGGCCTGGGCAGCGAGGGGAAGGCCGGCGGCGGCCAGCCCGGCGCACAGGGTCGTCGTGGCCAGCAGCCTCGCGGAAGTTCGTTTCATCGCCATGGCATCCCATCTCTGAGGAACCCGAGCCATCATGCCACGCAAATAGGGTCGGTGCGGGTGGGCGGAGGCCTGCCCATCGGGTAAGGGCGGCGTCACTCAGCGGCCGGTGCCGTAGGACATGAGACCGCCCATCTCCGAACCGTCCCCCACCGAGGTCCCGCCATCGCACAGGCGTGGACAGGTTCTCGTTCGTCCCTTAAAGTTCGTTCCAGGTGGTTGGGAGCGCAGCCCGCGGCAGTGCATCTTGGCCGTGGAGGCTCTCCTCGAGAGGTCAAGGCTATGGCCGCCGCACCCCGGGTACTGAGGCCGCAAGCCTGCCGCGCTGCGAACCGTGTGCTTGGTGCCGCGGCGCGAGTTTCTCGCCGACCCGGCAGCGGTCACCGAACCGCTCTTCCTCGGGTTGCGCCGGATCTGCGAAGGCAATCCACGGATCGGTCCGTTGCGAACCGGACTTCGAGACTCCGCGCTCGGGGAGCGCGGACATGGGGGCGTGCAGGGGCGCGACTGACGGAGATCGCGCCCCTGCACGACGTCGGACCAGTTGACCCAGCCACATCCTCTGATGCAGTCGCGGGGGGCGATCGAGTTGTTTCACGGCCGACGGGTTACTCCGGTGAGGCGGAAGCCACGATCGGGGAGCAAGGATCGGCAAGGACTGTGTCGAGGTACCGCCCGGGTGATCGATCGTTACCGCGGGGTTTCCCGGGTGCGGACAAGTTCCTCGGCCACCCGGTTCAGTTTCAGGTTGCGGCGCTGTGAGACCCGGCGGAGCACGGCGAACGCCTGATCGGGGGGGATGTCGAAGCGCTCCATGAGGATGCCCTCGGCCCGACCAATCAGGGTCCGACTGCTGATCGCCACCTCCAGGTGCTCGACGTTCTGAGAAGCCGCCAACGCAACTCCCACGTGGGCGGCGAGCGCGTGTCCGTTGTTGATGTCGTCGGCGTCGAACGCATCGTGCCTGAAGGAATACAGGTTCATGGCGCCGAGCGTGTCCTGGGTCGTGTAGAGCCGGTAGCTCACGATCGAGACGACACCGATCTCGTTTGCGACCATGGGTCCCCATCTGGGCCAGCGGTGGTCCTGGGCCAGGTCGCGGCTGGTCACGATCTCGTGCAGGTGAAGCGCGTCGAAACAGGGACCTTCCTTGAGAACGAACTGGAGCTCGTCGAGGCGGTTCAGCGTCTCGTCGCTGCCCACCGGGGTGTCAATCCCGTCACTGTGGACGATCGAGATCCCGACCAGGTCGCACCCGTGGATGATCTCGCTAGCGACCAGCACGACCTTCTCGAGGGTCAACTGGGTGCTCGACCAACCCTGCATCGAGCGCGCGGCCTCAGCCAGCTGATCGGCGAAACTCGCCGGAGTCCCCATGAACAGGATTGTCCCTCTCGCCCGGCTCCGACGCCAGCGGACAGCCTTGCCGGCCATGAACCGGGCTCGGTTTGCTCGGGGCACAGGCAAATCCCCTCACCTATCCTGCGGGTTGTGACCACCCATCCATCCGAGGTTCTCGACCGGCTGGTCGAGTCCGGTCAGGATGCCGGCGGTGCAATCGCGGTCGTGCGAGAAGGGGTCGTCGAGGTCGATCACACGGCAGGGACTCGGGACGGGGCCTCACCGTGGACGTCGGACACACTGGTGATGACCTTCTCGGTCGCCAAGCCGTTCGCCGCACTCGCGTTCCTCGACGCTGTGCGCGCAGGCGCTGTCGGCCTCGACCAGCGGGTCGCCTCCGTCTGGCCCGAGTTCGGACGCTCCGGCAAGGACGCGACGACGATGCGCCACCTGCTCTCCCACCAAGCCGGTCTCCCGGCCTTCCCTGAGGAGGCGCTGACGGTCAGGTACGACGACCGTGAGTCACTCGTGGACCTCTTGGCGAGGGCTGCGCCGATCCACCCGCCCGGGGCCGGTGTGGCCGAGCACGCCCTGACCTACGGTCACCTGCTGGACGAAGTCCTTCGTCGGGCTACCGGGGCGACACTGGCGGAGCGCTTCGCACACCTCGTCGACGAGGCCGGATGGGACCTTCATCTGAGCGTCGACGAGCCCGACCTGCCGCGCGTCGCCACGCTCGTCGAGCCGACGGGGACGTGGCGCTGGGACTACCTGCGGGACCCCCGATGGGGCCCTGCTCTGGGCCGACCTTCCGGCTTGCTCGAACTCGACGTGCTGAACTCCGAGCAGTTCCGGCGCACCCCGTTCCCAGCCATCTCCCTGCACGCCAGCGCCTTGTCTCTGGCCATGTTCTACGCCGACCTCACCACACCCGACGGCTTCGTCGCCACACGTCTCGGCCACGACCTGTGGAAGGCCTACGCCGGGCCGGCGGCCACCGGTCACGACCTGGTGCTCGACCGCTCCGTGACGTGGACCCTCGGCTTCCAGGTCGAGGAGGAGCACGGACGGGTCGAGGTCGGCATGGGAGGTGCCGGAGGGTGCTCGGCCTGGGCTGAACCCGCCGCCCGGTACGGCGCCGCCTACCTGACTCGACGACTTGGCGGACACGAGCGCAGCGAGGCCGTGTGGCAAGCCGTCACCGCGCGATTCCGATCGTGAGCATGCGCGTCACGTCGCCCCAGCCAGCATCAGGGCTGGGCCACCGCCCGGTCACCAGACCGGGTGGAGGGTGCCGCCGGCCCCGAGAAGCTCCAGGGCAGTGACGGCAGCCCGCATCGTCGCCTCGTCGAGGTCGCGCACGGCTCCGTTCCACTCGGCGACGGCAGCGGCCGTGGCTGCCTGCGTGACCTGCTGACCGCGGTGGGTGAGCCGGAGCAGCTGTGCGCGGCCGTCGTCGGGGTGGGGATGGCGCACGACAAGGTCGGCCTCGACGAGCTCGGCCACCGTCGTCGCCGCGGACTGCTTGCGCACACCCAAGAACGCCGCGACGTCACTCACCGTTGCCCCAGTGCCCGAGACGTGCAACAGCACCAGCCCATGGGCGGGCCGCAACCCGGGGAAACCGGCCGCCACCACGCCGGCGTTGATGCGTTCGGCGAGCGCCGAGGCGCCGCGCATGAGCAGGAGCAACAGATCCGAACGAGCCGCAGAACTTGACATGGTAGTCAGCCTACCTGTCCAATATAGACAGTTTGCCTGACCAAAGGAGATCGCCATGCCCGTCCTCGAAGCCCGCCAATACACCCTTCACGCGATGCACGACTCGCGGTTCTGCGCCTACGCCTCGCCGTCCTCGGGAACGCGACAGCTGTGCGCGTGGCGCACAGAGGTCGCCGCCGGAAGTGTCGGTGCAGCGCACACGGTCAGTCATGAGGAGATCTTCCTCGTCCTCGAGGGGCGACCCGTCATCACGCTGAACGACACCAGCCGATCGCTGAGCCCGGGCGACGTCGTGATCGTCCCCGCGGGCGGCACGCTCCGGCTGGACAACCCCTCCGATGCCGTCGCCCACCTGTGGGTCACGACGTCCGTCGGGCTGACCGCCACCACCGCCGACGGCACCAGCTTCACGCCGCCGTGGACCCAGTGACATCCGCCGGCCACGACGAGGGCCTCGGACGGGAGTCGGCTTCGGCCGACCTCAGGGCACTGGCATGATCGTGGCTATTGTTGTTAGCCTAAGGGCGATGTAACTTAGTCACAAGCAGAGAGGCGGTCATGACTTCCACCGAACCCACCAGCACACTCTTCCTGGACCGACCCGGCGGCCGGATCGCGTACGAGGTGAGCGGTACCGGACCTGTGGTCGTCATGGTGCCCGGCATGGGCGACCTGCGCTCGACCTACCGCCACCTCGCACCGATGATCGTGGCGGCCGGCTACCGGGTCGCCCTGACCGACCTACGCGGCCACGGCGACAGCGACGCCGGCTTCAGCACCCTCGGGGATGTACCCACCGCTGGCGATGTGCTCGCCCTCATCGAGCAGCTGGGCGGGCCCGCCGTGGTGGTCGGCAACTCGATGGGCGCGGGCGTGGGTGTGTGCGCAGCGGCTTCCCGGCCCGACCTGGTCAGTGGGTTGGTCCTGGTCGGCCCCTTCGTGCGCGACGCTCCCGTCTCGGCCGCCTTGCGGGTGCTGATGCGCATCGCCATGGCCCGTTGGTGGGTCGCCGCCACCTGGCGCGCCTACCTGCCCAAGCTGTACGCCGGGCGCCGACCAGACGACTTCGACGCGCACCGCACCAAGGTCGTGGAGTCTCTGCATCGTCCGGGTTACGCGGCGGCCTTCTCTGCCACCACTCGGATCAGCCACGCAGACGCCGAGGCCGCCCTTCCGGGCGTCCATGCACCAACGCTGGTCGTGATGGGCGAGCAGGATCCCGATTTCCCGGAGCCCGTCAAGGAAGCGGCCTGGATCGCCGAACGCCTGGGCGCGCAGATCCTCATGGTGCCGGAGTCCGGCCACTACCCCCAATCCCAGCGCCCCGACCTGGTGGGACCGGCCATCATCGACTTCCTGGCGACAACCACCCCGCATGCCTAGAGCGGGGCTGACCCCGGACATCGTCGTCACGGCGGCGGCCGACCTGGCCGATGAGGTCGGCTGGTCCGCCGTGACCCTCGCCGAGCTCGCCACCAGGCTCGGCGTCCGTCAGCCCAGTCTCTACAAGCATGTCGATGGATGGGACGGCGTACGACGCGAGGTCGCGATCCTGTCAAGACGTGAACTCGCCGAGGTGCTGGCCCGCTCCGCCGTGGGGCGCTCGCGGGAGGACGCGTTGACGTCCCTGGCGTTCGCGTACCGCGCCTGGGCCAAGGCCCACCCCGGCCGCCATGCCGCCACGGTGCGGGCCCCTGCGCCCGGAGACTCGACTGACCACGACGCGAGCTCCGCCGTCGTCTCTGTCGCGCTGGACGTGCTCGCCGGCTTCGGGCTCGCCGGCGCCGACGCGGTCGACGCGGCGCGGACCGTTCGCGCCGCGCTGTACGGCTTCGTGGTGATCGAACAGGGCAACGGATTCGGCCTGCCGGTCGACGTCGAACGCAGCTACGACAAGCTGGTCGCCGCGCTGTGCCGCGCACTCGACTCGTGGCCAGGCCCGGAGACCGGCTGAGCCTCGCCGCCTTCTCGCGAGCGCGGCCGCTGCCACAGGGCCTGGACGCGCGCTGCTCACCTCAGGTCGATACGCTCTACCGACAGCACCAGCTCCTCCATGGCGATCTCCGTCGACGTCGCGTTCAGCTCCGGGCCGTGCCACGAGACCGGTCGAGCCCCCTCCAGCCGGTAGCCTGCGGCCGCGTCTCCGCGAGGTCCCACCAGTGTCAGGACCACCACCCTGTCGGCAGGCTCGCGCGCCCAGTCCAACAGAGTCCTGTCGACGCCGGCGGCTCGGCGCAGCGTGACGGCGCCAGCCGGCTTCTGGCCCCGGACGAGAGCCAGTCCGACGACCTCGCTCACCGCCACGGGACGTCCGTCCACTTCGACGACGAAGCGGGAGGTGGAGAGCGGCGAGCCCACGCAACGGAGGCTATCGGTGTACCGCGAGATGTTCTACCTTCGCCTTATGACGCTGCGCGAGAACCCGTACGGTGCTTTCAACTTCCTGGTCGACCTCGGCGACGGCGCGGACGGAGTGTTGTCCGGGTTCTCCGAGGTATCCGGCCTCAGCAGTGAGATCACTTATGCCGAGTACCGCAATGGCAACGACAAGGAGAACCACGTCCGCAAGATCCCGACGCTGTCCTCCACAGGCGATGTGGTCCTCCGTCGTGGCGTGATCGGTGACCGCCGTCTCTTTGACTGGCTCGCGTCCGTGCGCGATGGCTCACCCATGCCCCGCACGGTGACCATCCACCTGCTCGACGAGGCACGGGAGCCGGTCTGCACCTGGCGGCTCATCAACGCGCAGCCCAAGAAGTGGGTCGGGCCGAGTCTCGCGGCCACCGGTGGTGGAGAGGTCGCCATGGAGGAGCTGCACCTCACCTCCGAGAGGGTCGATTTCGAGGACTGACCCACCGCCCAGCGGCTGGCCCACCGCGCGACTACCGTCGAATGGTCAAGAACTGCAGAGTCTCGACACTGATTCGTGCCGTTGGTGACCTTTCGGCAGGGTTGTCGGCAGGTCCCTCGCCCCGCATCCCGCAGACCCACTCGATGTAGGCACAGAAGCAGTGCCGCAGGTCGGGATCTGCCGATGTCCTGCCGGCCGCCATCCCATGCCCGATGACCCTCGCCGTGGCGGCCGCTCAGACGTCGTGCGTCGCCTCGATGCGCGAGGTGCTCACCGCGTCCGAGAACGCCTGGAAGTCCTGTTCGTTCTGGTCGGCGTAGCCGCGGGAGAAGTCGGCGACCGAGAGGTCGAACGCGTCGTCGGCGCCGAGATAGGCCGCGATGGCGACGGGGTCACCGGATCGTGCGTGGGCCCTCGCCAGGGTCCATCCGCAGATACCGGCGTAGAACGTGAGCGCCTCAGGCACCATGAGCTCCACCGTCGCCGAGCCCTTCATGTCGCGCAACTGGCGCCAGTAGTAGTAGCGGTCGGCCTCCACGCCCCGGGTCCAGCCCAGGAAGATGTCACTGGATGCCTGCATCATCCGTTGCCCCTGCACGACGCGCTCGCCTGGCTGGCGGTATCGGCTCTTACGCAGGTGCTTCTCGAGCACCGACGAGGTGGCCTCCTTGACCTGCAGGAACAACGGGTCCGCCTGGTCGCGACCCTCGAGGAGCACGATGAACGCCCGCGTTCCGACACTGCCGACCCCGACCACTTTGCGGGCCACGTCGACGACCTGGTAGCGCTGGAGCAGCTCGCGGCGGTCCGGTTGGAGCGTCTTTCGGTACGACACGAACTGCTCCCGGATCGCCTTCTCGACCTCGTCTCGGGACATGTTGTAGGTGGCAGCCAGGTCGCGAGCGGGCACGATGACCGGTGGGACGCTGGTGATCCGGTACTCGCCATCGACCAGCTCGGCGAGCTTGGACAGCGCTTGGAGACTGTCGCGCGAACGCGCCTTCTTGGTCGACTTGAGGGCACGCTTCTCAATCTCCCGCGCCTGCTTCTTCGCCTTCTTCCCCATGCCCTTCTTGCCGCGGGCCATGGTGCGCGTTGCGTCTTGGATGGCGCGAGTGAGCTCCTCCTCGGGCAGACTGGCGTACCAGACGTCCAGGGTGCGCATCTCGGCGAATCCAGCCATCGCCTCGCGGTAGGCCGCGACCGCCGCCATCGTGCATCCGTGAGCCGCCGCCTCGTCGAAGCCGTTGCTGCGGGCCGCCACCGTGATGCTCGCCGCCAGGCGCTTGACGTCGTACTCGAACGGACCCGGGAGAGTTTCGTCGAAGTCGTTGACGTCGAACATGAGCCGGCGCTCCGGGGACCCGAAGACCCCGAAGTTCGACAGATGCGCGTCGCCACACAGCTGGACCTCGAGACCCGCTGTCGGCGTGCCATGGAGGTCTGAGGCCATGATCGCCGCTGCGCCCCGATAGAACGTGAACGGTGACGCCATCATCCGCCCGTGCCGGACCGGCACCAGATCCGCGTCCCGGGTGAGGTTCTGCTCGACCAGCACCGCGACCGGGTCACGTCGGTCGACTGGAGAAGTCCACGGACCGTGGCTGGACGTGGGGGCGTGGACCCGGGCCTGCTCCCCCCGCGCAGAACGCTCTTGCACGGTCAGGTGCTCGTTCCTCAGGGCCATTGGCCTCTCCCTCGCGTCGTGGTGGGCTCAGTCTGATGGAACCCTCGACTACCGTCTATACGTGCGGGCCGGGAATCGTGGCGTCGACCAGCGACCCCTCAGCCCGGACCGGAGCCGACCGAGGCGGAGCTCGCACCGGTGGCGTCCCCATCCTCGTCCTCGCGTGGCCGGCCGCCCAGCGAGAGGGTCGCGATCAGGCCCAGGACGAGGAAGCCGGCGGCGGTCAGGGCAGCGTCACGCGTCGCGTCCGAGAAGGCCTGCTTGGCCGGCTCGACCGCCGGTGCGGTCTGCGGAGAGGCCGCCAGTCCGGCGATGGCCCCACCCGCGCTGTTCACCACCGCGTCGACGACCTGGGTTCGGGCCTCGGCGGGAACGCCCTGGTCCCGCAGCGCCGTGTCGAGGTGGGACCCCGCCGTCGTGAAGAGGATCGTGCCGAGGATGGCGATGCCGAGGGCCGAGCCGATCTGACGCGACGTGCTCTGGACCCCGGAGCTCTCGCCGCTGCGCGGGACGGGTACGTCTCTCAGGACGACGCCGGTCAGCTGGGCAGTCGCGAGCCCGACACCGAATCCGTAGACGAAGAGCGGGCCGATGACGGCCGCCCACGAGGTGCTGGGCCCGATGACCAGCCCGAGCATGGTGACGCCGACGATCTCGGCGATGATGCCGACCCGCACGATCTGGACCGGGGTGATCCTCTGGAGCAGCGCGGCCGACAGGCCGCTCGCCGTGAACGAGCCGATGGCGAGGGCAAGCAGGATGAGGCCCGTGTCGAAGGCCGTGTAGCCCAGCACGTTCTGCAGCCACAACGGGAGCGACAAGATGATGCCGAACTCCCCCAGGCTCACGATGAGTGCTGCGATATTGCCGTTGCGGAAGGACGCGATGGCGAAGAGATCGAACTTCAGCAGCGTCGGCCGCCCCTGCCGAGTGCGGCGCAGCGTTCGCAGGACGAAGACGGCTCCGACGGCGGCGGAGACGGCGAACGAGACTGCGACGGGAGACAACGACCATGGCCAGGCCCAGCCGCCGACGGTGAGCGGCTTGTTGGTGGTCCACCAGCCGTAGGTCCGGCCCTCGATGAGCCCGAATGCGAGGGCGGCGAACGTGATCGCGGACAGCAACGCTCCCACCGGGTCGGGACGCCCGCGCGACAGCGATCGCGACTCGCGGACGAACAGGAGAGCCCCCACGACGATGACGAGACCGATGGGCAGGTTGATCCCGAAGGCCCAGCGCCACGAGAACGACGTCGTGAGCCAACCGCCCAGCAACGGCCCCACGGCAGCCATGCCGCCGATCGTCGAACCCCAGACCGCGAACGCGATGCCGCGATCCCGGCCCGTGAAAGTCGCGTTGAGCAACGACAGCGTGGTCGGCAGCATCATCGCCCCACCGAAGCCCTGGATGATGCGCGCGCCGATCAGCATGCCCCCTGACGTGGCGACCGCAGCGAGCAACGACGCCAGGACGAACACGGTGATACCGATCAGCAGCATCCGCCGTCGACCGATCCGGTCCGCCATCGTGCCCCAGACGAGAAGGGTGGAGGCGAAGACCAGGGTGTAGGACTCCTGCACCCACTGGACCTGCGTGGAGCTGAGCGAGAGGTCCTCGACGATGTAGGGCACCGCCACGTTCACGATGGTGGAGTCGACGATGATGATCGACACCGCGAGACTGATCGTGACCAGTCCCCACCACTTGGCCCGCGAGCTCATCTCCCCCAGTGTCCCGCTCATGACCCACCCTTCTCCGAGCACCGGCGACGTCGCTAGGGAAGGATATGACCCCTCCCGGGCGCCTGGTGTCCCGGCTGCGCGACCGGTGCTGACCGTGGTGAGCTGACCTCAGGCCCGGCGGCCGGGTTCGGCCTCGTCGGGATCCTGTTCCTTCGCCGGTGTACCGTGCGGAAGCTCGGCCGTGAACGCGAGGGAGGCCAACGCAAGCATGGCCGCCACCAGCAGCCCGGCCTTCAGTGAGAGCAACTGTGCTGACTCGTAGTGGTCGACCAGCGCCTGCGTGGTCGCTTCGTCGAAGCCTGCGTCCCGGCTGGCCACGCCAAGCTTGTCGGAGGACACGAAGTCGATGCCGCCGCTGACGGCCACGCTCACCTGGCTCGAGACCGCACTGCTCAGCTGTTCGTCGGAGGCGACGTTGGACATGAACACGCTGGTCAGACTGCCCAGCACGATGGCCCCGAGCAGCGCGACGCCCAGCGACGACCCGAGCTGCTGGCCGGTGAACTGCAGTCCGCCGGCCTCACCCCGGCCCGAGGCGTCGACCGAGGACTGCACCACGTTGCCCAGTTGGGAGGCGATCAACCCCATCCCCACTCCCAGCAGCGCCATCGCCCAGGCGAAGCTCGAGTTGTCGAGTCGGGGAGCGATCGTGGCCAACAGCATGAGAACGGCGACCAACACGATCACCAGACCGGCGCGCACGATCGAGCGGATGGGGAATCGGGCGGAGAGCCGTGACCCAGCGGCCGAGGCGACGAACATCGCGATGGACACCGGGAGCAGCTTGAGGCCGGTCTCCAGAGCGTCCAGCCCGATCACCAGCTGCAGGTACAGGGGCACGGTGAAGAACACGCCCATCAGGATCAGGTTCTGGCTGAAGAGACCGATCAGCCCGGCGCGCAGGGAGGCGATCCTGATCAGGCTCAGGTGCACCAGCGGGTCGCGGCCGCCGCTCTCGCGGCGCCGCTGCCACCGCGCGAACGCCCAGATCAGCGCGCCCCCCGCGGCCACGAGGAAGGGCGACAGTGACAGACCGAGCGGTTTCACCGGGGATGCCTCCGTGGGCTTGATCAAGCCCCAGACGCTCGACTGAAGCACGCCGAACACGATCAGGCCGAGGCCTGCCGCGGACAGCACGGCTCCGGCGAAGTCGAGCTTCGGTGCCGGGCCGGTGCGCACCGCGTCGACGACCTTCGGTGTCATCAGCAGGATCAGGCCGACTAGCAGCACTTCTCCTACGAAGATGATCCGCCAGGAGTACTCCGTGGTCGCCCAGCCACCCACGATCGGACCCACGGCGATCCCTGCGCCTGCGACACCGCCGATCACGGCATAGGCCGCCTTGCGTGAGGCCCCTTCGAAGTTGCCCGCGACCAACGCCACCAAGGCCGGCAGCACGAGGGCGGCGCCGAGGCCCTCCAGCACGGACCACCCCAGTGTCAGGACCATCACTGTGGGCGCCACCGCCGTCAGCGCAGACCCACAGGCATAGATCACCAGGCCGATGACGAACGCCCTGCGCCGGCCGACGATGTCGCCGATCTTGCCGCCGGTGAGCATGAACATCGCCATCACCAGGCAATAGAGGGTGATCACACCTTGGATGGTGGTCACGGTGGTGTCGAAGTCCGCCACCAGCGCGCTGATCGAGACGTTCATCGCCGACTGGTCCAAGACCATCACGAACTGGGCGATCCCCAACGCGACCATGGGCCACCAGTTGATCGCGGCGGCGGGGGCCGTCGGCGACGCCTGCGGTTCTGCGGCCGTCATCATCCTCCACCTTCCCACCACCGGGCCCGCGCCAGAGCCAGCCCGCGCGCGAGCCTAGCAGCGGTGCGCCAGCCCCTCGGTGCCCCCGCGCTCTGCCATCGGACTCTCATTCCGCGGCACGAATGAGCTCGCGGGCCACGTGGCCGGGAGTGGTCCCGAAGAGATCCCCGAGCGCCACGCCCTGGGCGAGATCAGCCGACGGAGACCACGTCCTTTTCCGAGGTTCGCCGACGGGCGACCCAGCCGCCGAGCACCGTGAGGCCGACGCCGACGAGCACGATGATCAGGTTCACGACTCCGTAGCCCACCACCTCCCCCGCTGCGTAGTCGATGGGAAAGCCGGTGGGGAACTCACCGAACGCCTTGGCTCCGCCCATCCCCCCGTTGCCGCCCATCCAGTTCAGCAGCACGTCCAGGGTCTGAAAGGTGAACAGAAGGGCGTCGATCGCCAGATAGGCCACGACGGCTTGGCCGCGCTGCCGGACGAAGTAGCCGATCGGGAAGGCGGCCAGGATGGTGAAAAGCAGATTCATGAGGACTCCTGAGCTCTGAGAGTGGACCAGGAGCAGCCTCCCTCGCGGTCGAGCGACGCCGCATCGGTGCGAGCGCGGGCTCGGCCTACGGATCCTCGCTCAGTGCCAGCACCGATCCGCTCACGAGGTCGGGGTGCCAGGATGTGCACCGTGAGGCCTCTCCTAGCCCGGGCCCTGACTGGCGGCGCCGCCGCTGTGGTGACGATCGACCTGGCCGTCGGGCTCTACGCGCGAAGCTCCGGGGCCTCGCAGGACTCCGCCTGGACGTGGCTCGGGCCGGCCGCCGGGGTGTTCTGCGTGGCGGCGGGATGGCTGGTGATCCGGCATGACCCGACCAACCCGGTCGGGCCCGCGGTGGCCTGGACGAGTGCCGCCGTGTCAGCCACGGCGGTGCTGGAGACGGTGTCGGCCTCTGCCTACACCTCGTCTCCCCTACCCATGGCCGAGCTCTTGAAGCCGTGGTGGAACTCCTTCTGGCCGCTCCAGCTCGCTGGGGTCTTCGCGCTCCTCCTGGTCTTCCCAGATGGCCGGCGACCGGGGCCACTGTGGCGGTCGACTCCCTGGGTCTTCGTCGCTGCCTGTGCGTGCGTGGCCGCGGGGATGCACGGTTCGAGGCGTGCGGGCGACGACATCGTCGGTGGTCTGTCGGCCGTGCTGACGTCCGTGGGCGTCCTCCTCCTCGCGGTCAGTCTGGTGCTGGCGGTCGCGTCACTCTCGGGGCGATACCTCCATGGGTCGCCGCGCACGCGCCTGCAGGTACGGTGGCTGCTTCTGGTCGGCGTGGCCGTCGTGGCACTCCTGGTCTACGGATGGGTCGCGCGAAGTTTCGGCGCCCCGCTCGACGTGGCCTTCCTGCCGTTCCTCGTCGCCATCGTGGTGCTCGTTCCGACAGCCGTGGCAGTCGCGGTGATCCGCTACGACCTGTTCGACGTCGACCGCCTCCTCAGCGCCTCCGCGAGCTGGTTCGTCACGCTGACCCTGTCGGCGGTCCTGTTCGGGGCCGTGGTGGTGGGCGTCAGCCAGATCCTCCACGACGTCACCGGCGTCGGGTCCACGGCCGCGGCGTTCGTCACCGCGTTGGTGATCCTGCCACTGCATCGAGGTGTCAACGAGACGGTCGGACGTGTGGTCGACCGTGATCGGTTCATCAGAGTGGCGGCTGTGGATCGTTTCGCCGCCGACGTGCGCGCGGGGAGGCGGGAACCGGAGGAGATCGAGCAGGTGCTGCGCGAGGCCCAGGCCGACCCCCAGCTGCGACTGCTGCTGGCCTACCCTGAGGGCGGCTGGGTGGATCTGGACGGTACGCCGGCCACCGCGGAAGGCAGCTTCACGCTGGAGACGCGAGGTGATCCCATCGCCCGCGTCGTGCTCGGCTGGGAGTCCGCCCGGGCGCGGCGCCGCGTCGCCGCACTGGTCAAGGCCGCCTGGGTGCCGATCGAGGTGAGCCGACTACGGCTCGTGCTCCGCGAGGCGTTGGCCGAAGCCCACTCCAGCCGCACCCGGCTGGCGGAGGCGAGCGCCGCCGAGCGGCGATATCTGGAGCGAACCCTGCACGACGGGGCGCAGCAGCGCTTGATCGCCACCGGGATGCGGCTCCGCCTGGTTCAACGGGACCTGGAACCCCCGCACGCCGCCGAGGTGGACCTGGCCGTCGCCGAGCTGCAAGACACCGTCGACGAACTGCGAGCGCTGGCCAACGGGGTTCGCCCGAGCCGCCTCGACGACGGGTTGGAGGCGGCACTGGCCGCCGTCCGGGACGCCACCCCGCTGCCCTTCGACCTAGACGTGGACGCGCTGCCGCCCATGGACGACACCCTCGCGCTGACGGCGTACTTGGTGGTCTCCGAGGCGGTCACCAACGCGCTCAAGCATGCACGGGCGAGCAGGATCGAGGTGCGGATCGCAGATCGGGGCGGTCGGCTTGCGGTCGAGGTGGCCGACGACGGCATCGGTGGTGTCGACGCGAACGAGCCGATGACAGCACTCCGGGACCGGGTTCTCTCCGTCGGTGGTCGACTCAGGGTCTCGAGCCCAGCCGGTCGAGGCACGACGATCCGGGCGATCCTGTGATGCGCATCGTGGTGGCCGAGGACTCGGTGCTGTTCCGCGAAGGACTGGTGCGGTTGCTCGGGGAGCAGGGCCACGGCGTGGTCGCCGCCGTGGCTGACGCACCCGCGCTGGTCGACGCCGTAGACGCCGAGCTGCCGGACCTCGTGATCGCAGATGTGCGGATGCCCCCCGGGCTGAAGTCAGACGGAGCCGACGCCGCCGTGCTGCTGCGTCAGCGGTATCCGGAGCTGGGCCTGCTCCTGCTCTCCCAACACCTCGAGCTGCGGCCCTGTCACACCCTGATCGGCACCCCCGGCTTCGGCTACCTTCTCAAGGACCGTGTCCTGGACCTGGCCGAGTTCGACTCCTCCCTGCGCCGGGTCGCCGAGGGCGGCACCGCACTGGATCCCGACGTCGTCAGGGCGCTGGTCCGCTCGCGCACCGTGCCGTCGAGCATCGACGAGCTCTCCGGCCGGGAGAGCGAGGTGCTGGGGCTGGTCGCCCAGGGCCACTCCAACACGTCGGTCGCCACGGTGTTGGGGCTGTCCGAGCGGACCGTCGAGGCACACATGCGCTCGGTGTTCACCAAGCTGGGGCTTCACGATGACGGAACGACGCATCGACGGGTGCTCGCCGTCGTGACCTTCCTGGAGTCAGGGGCTCGGTGAGACTGGGGGCCACGCCGCGGACGAGCTCGTAGCGGACGTGGGTGGGTGGCGCGGTCCCTGGATCTGACGGGGCCACCCACCCACGTCCATGGGGACTCACCCGTCGCGAGTGATGTGCAGTGCCTGGGGTCGTGGAAGGCTCAGGGTCGTGGGTTCGACCACCCGTGCGCCAGCGCGTGCGGTACCTCCGACTCGATCCAGGAGACCACATGATCAGGAGCAGGCAGACTCCTGCTGAGCAACGGGGCGACGCTCTCGTTGTCTTCGGCATCACGGGTGACCTGGCGAAGGTGATGACCTTCCGGTCGCTGTACCGGCTCGAGCAGCGGGGCCTCATCGAGTGCCCGATCATCGGCGTTGCCGTCGACGACTGGACCCAGGACCAGCTCCTGGACCGTGCCCGCACCTCGATCATCGGCACCGGCGAGGACCTCGACGAGGCCGTGTTCGCGCGCCTCGCCGCCCGCATGTCCTACGTACAGGGCGACTTCAACGACGATGCGACCTACGAACAGCTGGCCCGGGTCTTGGCGGAAGTCACCTGCCCGGTGTTCTACCTGGAGATCCCCCCCTTCCTCTTCGGCACCGTGGTGAAGGGGCTCGCCGGGGCCGGGCTGACCCGGACAGGTCGCGTGGTGGTGGAGAAGCCGTTCGGACACGATCTCCCCTCAGCCCAGGCGCTGGCCGACGAGCTGCATGAGTATGTCGACGAGTCGCAGATCTACAGGATCGACCACTACCTCGGGAAGATGGGTCTCGAGCAGATCGGCTACCTGCGCTTCGGGAACACGATGCTGGAGCCGATCTGGAACCGGAACTTCGTGGAATGCATCCAGATCACACTGGCGGAGAACTTCGGTGTCGAGACCCGCGGGCATTTCTACGACCCGGTCGGGGCGATGCGCGACGTCGTGGTGAACCACCTGCTCCAACTCATGGCTGCCGCGACGATGGAGGCACCCGCGCGCGGGGACGTCGAGACGATCCGAGATGCCCAGACGGCAGTGCTCCGCGCCACGGTCGCGGCCGACCCGAGCCTCTGCGTGCGGGGGCAACACGAGGGCTACCGGTCGATCGAGGGTGTCGCGCCCGGCTCCGAGACCGAGACCTACAGCGCCGTCCGGCTCGAGATCGAGAACTGGCGGTGGTCCGGGGTTCCCATCATCATCCGCACCGGCAAGCTCCTGCCGGTGCGCCAGACCGAGATCCGGCTCGTGTTCAAGGACTCGCCCAAGTTGGGCTTCGGCCTGCGCCAACCCGACAGCCAACCGGACCAGTTCGTCGTGAGGCTCGATCCGACTACCGGGGTGCAACTCGTCCTGATGGCGCAGCCCGCCGACGTGGCCCTGCCCAAGGCGATCGAGCTCGACATGACCTTCGCGCAGGCTGGCGGAGAGGGACCGACCCCGTACGAGGTGCTGTTGCACGCGGCCATGCTCGGCCGCAACATCAGGTTCTCCCGGCAGGACACCGTCGAGGAGGCCTGGCGGGTGATGCAACCACTGATCGACAACCCGCCACCCGTCCAGACCTACGCCCCGGGGTCGTGGGGCCCGGCGGCCGCGGACGAGCTCGTTGCCGACGTGGGTGGGTGGCGCGGTCCCTGGATCTGAGCGACACCAGTCACAGGAGACACGGTCGTCGCGCCTACGAAGAGGAGGAACGGCATGAAGGTGATCATCGTCGGTGGGGTGGCTGGTGGTGCGTCGTGCGCGGCGCGGCTGCGACGGTTGGACGAGGAGGCCGAGATCCTCATGGTGGAGCGGGGCGCGTATGTCTCATACGCGAACTGTGGCTTGCCGTACCACATCGGGGGCGTCATCGAGCACGAGGCGAGCCTGCTGGTCGCCAACGAGCGGGTCTTTCGGGAGCAGTTCGCCGTGGACTGTCGGACCCGCTGTGAGGTCGTCGACATCTCCCCTGCTGACCGGACCGTGCAGTTGCGCGACGTCGCCACGGGAGAGGTGACCACAGAGTCCTATGACGCGCTGGTCCTCTCCCCGGGCGCCTCGTCGATCCGACCACCTCTTCCCGGCATCGACCTCCCAGGGGTCTTCGAGGTTCGAACCGTGCCCGATGCACGCCAGATCCGCGAGTGGGTCGACCGCGGGACCTCCTTCCTCACGGGCATGGATCACTACTCCGGGTTCCAGACAGTGCGACCCCCGAAGCGTGCGGTCATCGTGGGCGGCGGCTTCATCGGGCTCGAGACCGCCGAGAACCTCGTCCACCGGGGCTTCGACGTCACGGTCATCGAGATGGCCGACCAGGTGCTTGCCCCGCTCGATCACGAGTACGGGCAGCTGGTCTCTGACTTCCTCGGCCTCCACAACGTCCGCGTGGTGCTGGGCGACGGCGTCGCCAGGTTCGACCAGGACGACGGCGACTCCCTGCTGGTCACGACGACCTCCGGCGCCAAGCATCCTGCAGACATCGTCATCCTCGCCCTCGGCGTCCGACCCGACACCACGCTCGCCAGGGCGGCCGGATTGGAGATCGGCGACCTCGGCGGAATCCGGGTCGACGACCACATGCGCACCAGTGATCCCCACATCTTCGCCGTCGGCGACGTGGTGGAGGTTCGTGACGTCGGTACGGGCGAGTGGAACCTGATGGCACTCGCCGGACCTGCGAACCGACAGGGCCGGATCGCCGCCGAGGTCATCACCGGCCGAGACTCGCGGTTCCGGGGAACCCAGGGGACCGCCGTCGTTGGTCTCTTCGGCGCCACGGTCGCCTGGACCGGCAGCAACGAGAAGAGCCTGCAGAAACGCGGCGAAACCGACTACGAGAAGGTCTACCTCTACCCCAACTCCCACGCCGGCTACTACCCGGGCGCCAAGCCGATCGCCATGAAGCTCCTGTTCCATACGTCCGACGGACGCGTGCTCGGCGCCCAGGCTGTCGGAGAGGATGGCGTCGACAAGCGCATCAGCGAGATCGCTCTCGCGATTCAGCTGGGTGCGACGGTCTACGACCTCGAGGAGGCCGAGCTCTGCTACGCACCCCCGTTCGGGAGCGCCAAGGACCCGGTCAACTTCGCCGGCATGGTCGCCGCCGGCGTCCTGCGCGGTGATATGCCGGTGAGCCACTGGAGCGACCAGGACCCCGACGAGTTCGTCCTGGATGTGCGCGAGGGCCCAGAACTTCGAGTGGAGGGAGTCGCCGGCGCGGTCAACATTCCGCTCGGTCAGCTCCGCGCGCGACTCGACGAGCTGCCTGGGGACCGGACGATCCACGTCGTGTGCCGCTCCGGCCAGCGTGCCTACTACGCGACGCGAATCCTTCTGCAGCACGGCTTCGACGCCAGGCTCCGATCCGGTGGGATGCTCTCCCACGCGATTCTCGCCCCGCAACAAGCCGCGGACTGATTGCGGCATGGGAGGACCCGAGACGGGAAACGCTCCCCAGGCTATTGCCTGCACGACGCAGCAGACACTGCTCGGGGAGGGCGTGCGCTGGGACGCGCACCGAGAGGAACTGCTCCGAGTGGACATCCTCGCGGGACGGGTGATCCGGGAGCGGATCGCCGCGGACGGCGATCTCGTGCCTGTCTGCACATACGACCTCCCCGGGACTGTTGGCGCTATCGCCCCTGTGGTCGGGGATCATGGCTGGCTGCTCGCCACCAACAGAGGTTTCGCCCACCTACGCCCCGACGGCTCGTCCCGCATGGTGTTTGAGGTTGCCCCCGAAGGAACGCGAATGAACGACGCGGCCTGCGATCCCGCCGGCCGCATGTGGGCTGGGACCCTGGCCGACGACCACCGCCCAGGTGGCGGCGCTCTCTACCGACTCGACGCAATGGGCCGATGCGAAACGGTGCTCGAGGGGCTGACGATCTCCAACGGGCTTGGATGGAGCCCGGACGGCCGCACGATGTACCTCGTCGACAGTGGACCCCGGGTGGTCTACGCCTTCGACTTCGACCCGGACAGCGGCACCATCTCCGGACAACGGATCATCGTCGAGCTCGGCGAGCACGAAGGGGCGCCGGACGGGATGACCGTCGACACGACTGGAGACCTGTGGGTGGCCGTCTATGGCGGCGGGTGCGTGCTCCGCTTCACGTCTGGTGGCGAGTTGCGCCAGGTCCTCGCCGTCCCGGCGGCACAGGCCACCTGTTGCGGGTTCGCCGGACCCAACTTGAACCGGCTGTACGTCACCACCGCAACCGAAGGTTGGAGCGAGGATGAACGTCTGGCCGAGCCCACGGCGGGGCTCGTCTACCGCTACGACACCCTCGCCACCGGACGTCCGGCGGTGGCCTTCGACCCTGATCGGGCGTGGTGGACCGCGGTGACCCGTGGCTGAATCGCCGCTCCCCGAACGAAGGACTCCTCACCACGCGGTCGTCCTGGGCCACATGGGCGCCGGCAGCACCGCCGCCGTGCGGCTGGTGGGTTCCTCACTCGACCTGCCGTGCCCGGCAACGATGACCGCCCAGAGAGGCTGACCGGGAGGACCGCGGCACTGGCGAGACGTAGTTCGGCCTCGATGCCCTGCACGATGTTGAGCGCGAGCTCTTCGAACGACTTCTGGCCCACGAGGTGTGCGTGGTGTGGCTCAAGCCGTCGGCCTCATCCGTCACCGGTCCCAGGAGGCGAGCGCGCGGAGAACCTCCGCGACGGACCAGGCCTGGAAGGGGGCTCCGGTTCCGGCGTGGGGTGCTGCCCCGTCAGCCGTCTCTGAGACGGACCCGACGCCGTACTCACCCAGGTGCGCGGCGAGCGGCTCCCACAGGTGGTCGATGGGGGTGCCCGTCCGCCTCGCGGCATCGGCGTAGGGCCCGAGGAGCCAGGGCCAGACCGTTCCTTGGTGGTAGGCGGCATCCCGCTGGGCCGGCCCGCCGCGGTGTGCTCCCACGAATCGAGGGTCGGCCGGGTCGAGGGTGCGCAAGCCGATGGGGGTGAGCAGCGCTGCGCCGCACGTCTCGACGACCCTCTGCGCGGCAGCATCGGTGGAGGCACTCCGGTCGGAGTTGGAGAACGGACCCTCAGGCAGGCCCACCGCGATGAGCTGGTTGGGCCGGATCGATGCGTCGTCCCCGGACGGACCGTCGACCACGTCGAAGAGGCCGCGGCGGTCGGGCCGGGGGAAGCGCCGCAGGAAGGAGGCCCGGGCGGCCTCCGCCAAGCCGACACGGTCCGGCACAGATCTCCCGGCTCTGGAGGCCAGGATGCCCTCGAGGCGCACGGCCTGTACCCACAGGGCGTTGATCTCCACCGGCTTGCCGGCCCGCTGGGTCACGGGGCGTCCATCGACCCGGGCATCCATCCACGTGAGAGCAAGACCGTCGGCTCCCTGCCGGAGGAGTCCGTCGGCGTCTGTCCCGATACCGAAGCGGGTGCCCGCGATGTGGTGGTCGATGATCGCGCCGACCGGCGCGGCCAGTTCGGCGGCGAGGGAATCGTCCCCCGTGACGGCGACGTGCCGGCCGACAGCGTGCACGAACCACAAGGCCGCGTCCACCGTGTTGTACTGAAGGGTTCCGGTGTCAGCAGTGTTGGCGAGCATCCCATCCGACACGGTGGCACCAGCACGGAGCAGCGCCGACCGTCCCTCGTCGTAGCGCCCACTGGTGAGGAAGAGCCCCTCGTACGACGTCATGGTGTCGCGGGACCACTCACCGAACCAAGGGTATCCAGCGACAGCACCCGAGCCCGTCGGCGAGTCGATGACGAAAGCGTCCGCGGCTGCCACCAGCTGCCGGCGGGCGGCCGTCTCCGCACCCGCCTGTGTGACCAATGCCCGAGCTCGCGCCCGAGCCCCCGCCACCATGGCCGCGGGCGAGGGCAGCGCCTCGTCGAACGGCGCGGTCGAGGCCGACACCTCGAGTGCGGCGCCGGGCTCGAGCTCCGCGGCGAAGCGTCCGGCGGCCCAGAGGTCCTCGAGGTCGCTCAGGCCTCGGGCCGCCTCCTCCCGGGTGCGGACCCCGAAGTACCACTCGCCACCGGGCTCCCAGCCGGGTCCGACCACTCGGTAGGCGTCTTCGAACACGAACCCGTCGGCGACCCGAGCAACCTTGGGAGTCCCCGATGCCGAGCGTTCGGCATGCACCGACCGCCAGGTACACAGCGGCGTGAGCTCGACCCGGACCGACCCGTTTGAGCGGACCAGCCGGTGCACCACACCGACCGCGGCGCGTCCACGGGACATCGCCAACTCCCGCTCGACCACCACGTCGCCGACCTGCCAGCGCCACCGCGGGAGCCCGTCCTCAAGGTCGAAGGTCGCCAACAGGCTATGCCCGGCGGGATCCACCACGCCACCGCGCCACTCATGGCTGGCCAACCGGATCCGCCGATCCCCGACCACCAGGACAGGGTCCAGGGTGACCAGCCCGAGCATCCGCTGGGAAGGCCCGCCGACCGCAGCGACGAGCAGCCCGTGGTACCTCCGAGTCCGAAGGCCGGAGACAGTCCCCATGGCGTAGCCGCCCAGACCGTCGGTGGCCAACCACTCGCGTGACGCGCCGGCCGCGAGGTCGCCGACGGTCGCAGCTCCGAATCGCAGGCTCACGAGTCGTACGCCCGGATCGCGCGGTCGAGGATCTCGGAGATGGTGGGGACGGCCGCTCCGCGGCGTCGAATGATGAGGTCGGCGACGAGCCCTGTCCAGCCCGTCTGGTGCGAGGCGCCGAGCCCCGCGCCGTTGTCGCCGTGGAAGTACTCATGGAACATCAGCTGGTCGCGCCACCTCGGGTCGTCGCGGAATCGATCCACCCACCCGTAGCACGGTCGACGGCCCCGGTCGTCCAGGAGAAAGGTGGAGATGAGCCGATCCCGGAGGTCGTCGGCCACCTCGTGGAAGGTCCACTGCGTCCCGGAGCCGGTCGGGTACTCGATGGTCTGCTCGTCTCCGAAGAACCAGCCGTAGCGGTCGAGCGCGCTGACAAGCAGGTGGTTCAGCGGGAACCACACAGGTCCACGCCAATTCGAGTTGCCGCCGAACATCGACGTCGTCGACTCGCCCGGCTCGTAGTCGACCGTGGCTCGAACGCCTTGGACGTCCAGCTCGCATGGATGGTCGAGGTGCCAGCGGGAGAGGGCCCGCAGGCCATGGGGAGAAAGGAACTCGGCGGGGTCCAGGAGCCGCTGGAGCACGCGCCGGACTCGGTCGATCTCGACGACACCCATCATCATCCTGCGGTCGCCGGGCGCACCCCTCAGCATCCCCTGTGACCGCAGCCGCTCGTCCTCGATGACGCGCTGACCGAAGCGGCCCGCGGCCGACTTGCCGAGTGCCAGCAGTCGCTCCACGGCCGCTTCACCCATGACCGTGCTGGCCAGCAGCGGAAGGGCACCGACCATGGAGCGCGCCCGGACGATCGTGGTCGACCCGTCCTCACCGACGAGCCGGTCGTAGAAGAACCCGTCGACGTCGTCCCACAGCTCCCGGCCATCCATCGCATCCCGGATCTGGGCGAAGTGTTCGAGGAACTTCACCACCAGATCCCCGGTCGGGCGGCCGGAATTCCTGAGTAGGGACGCCATCGTCGCCAGGTCGATGGCGTAGAAGGCCATCCAGGCGGTGGCGTCGGCCTGCTCGAGCCGGCCCTTCACCGGAAGGTGGGAGCGGTCCAGAGGCCCGATGTTGTCCAGACCGAGGAAGCCGCCCTCGAAGAGGTTGGTGCCGTCGGCATCGAGGCGGTTGACCCACCAGGTGAAGTTGACCAGGAGCTTGGTGAAGACCCTCTCCAGGAAGTCGAGATCCTGGGCCCCGTCGATGGCGAAGACCTCGAGCGCCGCCCAGGCCTGGACCGGTGGGTTCACGTCGTCGAAGGACCACTCGTAGGCCGGCAGCGCCCCATTGGGGTGCTGGAACCATTCGCGGCACAGCAGCAGAAGCTGATACTTGGCGAAGGCGGGGTCGACGTGCGCGAGTGCCACGCAGTGGAAGGCCAGGTCCCATGCCGCGAACCACGGGTACTCCCACGTGTCGGGCATCGACATCAGGTCGAAGGCGTTGAACGACCTCCAGTGGGCGTTGCGTCCGGAACTGCGGGAATCCGGCGGCGCAGGTTGGGTCGGGTCCCCGTCCAGCCAGCGGGAGACGTCGTAGGCGTAGAGCTGCTTGCTCCAGAGCATGCCAGCGAACGCCTGGCGCATCACAAGCGCCTCATCCGAGGTGGTGCCGGGCGGTGTGAGGTCCGCGTAGAACGTGTCGGCCTCCACCACTCGCTGCTCCAGCACCTCGGTGAAGGCTGCACCGAGAGCCCTCTCGCGCGGGGGCGTCGAGCCCCGCGGGCGCATCCGCAGGCGCAGCTCGACGGTCGACCCGCCGTCGACCTCCAGCTGGTACCACAGCGCTGCTTTGGTGCCGCGGCGCTCGGGGTTCACGGTGGGTGCCCCGGTCACCACATGGTCGTTGATCCCGTCCTTGGGGTAGGCCGGACCCGGCACCCCGTACAACCGATCAGTATTGGTCTCGTTGTCGCAGAACAATGCCGCCGGAGCGCTGCCGTCCGGCCCGGCCCCTGCCAGCACCTCCAGCGGGCCGAGGAACGGATGGTCGATGTCGAGGTCGGCATGCTTCCCGGCGCGCAGCTCCGGACGCTCGGCTCCCTCGTCCCACGACCACGTGTTGCGGAACCACACGGTCGGGAGGACATGCAAGGTGGCGGCCTCGGCGGCGGCGTTCGTGGCCCGCACGACCATCACCAGGTCGTCGGGCTCGGCCTTGGCGTAATCGACCTCGACGATCCAATAGCGGTCGTCGTCGAACGCGCCCGTGTCGAGAAGCTCGAACTCAGGGTCGCCCTTCCCGCGCCGGGCGTTCTCCGCAACCAGGTCACCATAGGGGAACTCCCGCTGCGGGTAGTGGTAGCGCCACCGGTTCCAAGCGTGGCTGGGCACGGCGTCGGTGAACCACCAGTACTCCTTGGCGTCCTCGCCGTGGTTGCCCTCGTTGCCGGTCAGTCCGAAGATGCGCTCCTTCAAGATCGGGTCTGCCCCGTTCCACAGGGCGAGCGAGAGACACAGTCGCTGCTCGACGTCGCTGAACCCGGCGAGGCCGTCCTCCCCCCACCGGTAGGCGCGAGAACGGGCATGATCGTGCGGCAGGTACTCCCATGCGGTGCCGCCGGGGCTGTAGTCCTCGCGGACGGTGCCCCACTGGCGCTCGCTCAGGTACGGGCCCCAGCGGTACCAGTCGCCTCCTTGGCGGAGACCGTCCTCGAGATGGCCGAACGTGGCGATGCGCGCGGACTCGGCGCTCATGTTGTCCTCCTGTTGCCGTGTCGACCGATCTCAGTCAGCTGAATCTCATCCGCCAGCGACCTGGTGCGGTTCCGCCGCGTCTGAGCGCGACTCGCGTCCAGCCCGAAGGTGCTTCCACACCAGGTCCAGCGCGACCGCGAGGACGAGCAGTGCCACCAGCGTGCTGGCTGTCGCAGGCTCCTCCGCGAGGGTGGTTGTCGCGAACGCGACCAGGGTCGCGACCGTCGTCAGCAAGGCGAGCATCAGGACCCACAGGCGCGCGCCGGTGGTCTCGCGAACACGCACATGGGCGATGGTCACCAAGGTGAAGATCAACAGGGCCACGGCGCTGCCGATCGATGCGATCGCGGTCAGGTCCAGGAACAGAGCCATCGCCAGGGTAGCCAAGACCATGACCAGGAGACCCACCGGGAGACGTCCTAGGTTCTTGCCGAGCACCGGTGGGAACTGGCCTTTGTCTGCCAGGTCCCTCGACAGCCCAGCCGCCGGGTAGAGACCGGAGTTGGTCGCACCCGCCGTGGCGAACAGAGCCGTCACGGCCATCAGCACATAGCCGATGTCACCGAGAGCTGGCTTTGCCGCTTCGGCCACGGCCGTGTCGCCGGCGGCGATGGCCTCATCGACGGTCAACGTGCCGTAGACCCCGAGCGAGATCGCGACGTACACGACCGTTGCGATCCCCAGCGCGAGATACATCGCCCGTGGGAGCTCGCGGGTGGGTTCCGCCAAGTCGTTCGCGGTGAAGGTGATGACGCCGAACCCGAGGAAGGCGAAGAAGGTCAGCGCGACACTCGAGAAGATCACGCGCAGGCTCGGGTACCCCGAAGGGGCGAGCAACGACCAATCGGCCGTGGCCATCGTGACGACGGCGAAGAACACGAGGATGGTGATCACCACCCGGACGATGAGTCCTTGGGCCTTGGCCACGGCCTTGGCGCCCACCACGTTCAGCGCCGCCATGACCAACAGGAGCAGCGCTGTGAAGGTCTTGGCCCAGCCGGCTTCGCCGCCGGCGAACATCGCACTGGCGTAGCCGCCGAACGACACGGCGACCATCGCCGTGACGATGAACTGTGACCCGAACGCGAGCCACGCGGTGATCCCAGCGACGTGCCCGTCACCGAATCCCCGGGACACGTACTCGATCATCCCCGAGCCGGAGGGGAACTTGGCTCCCAGTCGTCCGAAGGAGTACCCCTGGAGCGCGGCAATCACCCCAGCCATCAGGAACGAGATCCACACGGCTGCTCCAGCGACACTTCCCGCGGGACCAAGCAGGGCGAAGATCCCCGCGCCGACCATGGCCCCCACGCCGATGAAGGCAGCCTGCCTGACTGTCATGCTCTTGCTGTCGACGTTCACTTTCTCACGCTCCTCTGCCACGCTCCGCCCGACCGCGCCTCGCGGCCGCCGTCCGGAGTGAACTGATGTACTGCCTCGTGGAGCCCGGCGACCTCGACGTCACTCTGGTGACGCGCCCGGGTGGCGACGTGCCGAGACCGGTCGGGCTCGGGGCCCTCACGGCCTGGCCCCGTTCCGCTTGTCGAGCTCGCGGTCCAGGGTGATCGCAGCATCGATGAGGGCCAGGTGGGTGAATGCCTGGGGGAAGTTGCCGATCTGCTCGCCGGTGAGGGCGACCTCCTCGGAGAAGAGCCCGAGATGGTTGGCGTAGGTGAGCATCTTCTCGAAGACCATGCGTGCCTTGTCCAGCTGCCCCGCTCGGGCCAGGGAGTCGACGTAGGCGAAAGTGCACAACGAGAACGTCCCCTCGGAGCCGCGTAGGCCGTCGGGTGACGCGGCTGGGTCGTAGCGGTACACCAGGCTGTCAGTGACAAGCTCGTCGTCCATGGCCTCGAGCGTCGAGAGCCACCTCGGGTCGCGCGGGGTGATGAACCCGACCGTCGACATGCGTAGCAGGGACGAGTCGAGAACCTCCGTGTCGTAGTGCTGTACGAACGCCCGGCGCTTCGAGCTCCACCCTCGGTCCATGATCTGCTCGTAGATCGCGTCGCGTTCGCGGCGCCACCGGTCCAGCGGCGCCGGCCTCCCGTGGCTGGTCGCAAGCCGGATACCGCGGTCCAGCGCCACCCAGTTCATCAACCGGCCGTAGGTGAAGTTCTGCGGCCCGCCTCGGGTCTCCCAGATGCCCGCGTCAGTCTGGTCCCAGTTGTCGCAGACCCAGTCCAACAACCGGACGATCGTCATCCACGCCTCATGGCCGGCATGGAGCCCGCGCCGGTCCGCGAAGTAGATGCTGTCCATCGCCTCCCCGTAGATGTCCAACTGGAGCTGGTCCGCGGCACCGTTTCCGATCCGGACCGGGCGCGACCCCCGATAGCCCTCCCAGTGGTCGAGCACCTCCTCGGTCAGATCGGTCGACCCGTCGACCCGGTACATGATGTTCAGCGGCCTGGGTCGACCGGCCTCGGCCTGCTCTCGGAGCCTGTCCTGGAGCCAGCGCCCCAAGGCCGCTGCTTCTTCGGTGAAGCCCAGACCGAGCAGCGCATAGACCGAGAACGAGGCGTCCCGTATCCAGGTGTAGCGGTAGTCCCAGTTCCGTTCGCCGCCGACCTGCTCGGGGAGACCTGCCGTTGGTGCCGCGATCAACCCTCCGCTGGGGGCGTACGTCATCAACTTCAACGTGATGGCTGAGCGGTGGAGCACTTCACGCCATCGTCCGACGTAGGTCGACTGGGCGACCCATGAACGCCAGAACGCGGCTGTCTCTTCGAAGAGCTGCTGGACTTCGGCAACACGCACCTGCCTCGGCGGGTCCGTCGAGTCCGTGTCGAGAACCAGTCCTCGCATCTGCCCGGCCCGCAGCGGGACCAGGAGACGGAAATCGCCCTCCGCGGTCACCCGCGCCTCAGCCAGCCGTTCATCGTCAGGTTCGCGGACCGCATGAACCGTCATCGAGGTCTGGCTGCCTCGGAAGACCGCCCCAGCTTCAGTCAGGTGCACCTCGTGGGTCTCACGACCGTAGTCGAATCGTGGCGCCAGATCGACTGTGAAGGTCATCTCGCCCCGGACGCACCTCACCAGCCGGACAATCCGGTGCCGGATCGTTTCGTCGCTGCCGGTGATGGGCATGAAGTCAACGAGTTCCCCGACCCCGGTCTCGGCGAGGAACCGTGTGATGAGGATCGCGGTGTCGGGGAAGTACAGCTGCTTGGTCGTGAACACGTCCTCGGTCGGGCGTATCCGGAAGTGACCGCCTCCGGTGTGGTCGAGCAGTGCACCGAACACGCTGGGTGAGTCGAAGCGAGGCGCGCAGAACCAGTCGATCGAACCGTCCGTGGCGACCAGCGCAGCCGTCTGAAGATCGCCGATGAGCCCGTGGTCTGCAATCAGCGGGTAGTCGCCCATACTGTTCACCCCTCCTGAGTGGCCCTCTCGGGCGCTTCCTCGAACTACGCGCATCCGCTCGAGCGCCCCCAGATCCTGGGTACCGCGGGTGTCTCGGGATCGCAACACCCGGCGGGGGTGAGACCAGCCGACGTGGCGAACGTCATGCTCGCGCCCGGAGTCTCGCTCGAGCTGCCCGTTCGGGTGCTGCTGTATCAGATGCCGGCGTGATGCTCGGCGACCGGAAGGCCGGCCTCTCGCCACGCGGTGAAGCCACCACCGAGATTGACCGCGTGGGAGAACCCCATGATCTTCAGAGTCGCGGTCGCCATCGCTGAGCGTGCCCCGGACCGGCAGTACACGATGACTCGACGCTCGGGGTCCAATACCGGCTCATGTCGAGGGCTCGACGGGTCAGCAGCCGCCTCCAGGATCCCCCGTGGGATCTGCAGCGCGCCTTCGATGTGCGTCTCCCATTCGGTCGGCTCGCGAACGTCGAGGAAGACAGCAGTCTCGCCGGAGAGATCGGTCGCCGCCTCCTGCACCGACACGGTCTCGATCTGGGCGTTCGCTTCCGCGACCAGGTCACGTGCGCTCTTCACCACGGCACCTCCTGTGCTTGTGCGTCTCCCTTGTCGTGGATTCGCTGCGGCGTCGGATCGCACGCCGCGGTCATGTGGTTGCTCCGCAGGCCCTCGCGGCTCAGCCGAGGCGCAGCCCCATGGCGTGCTCAAGGTCGCTTCCCTCGGCAAGCCTGCTCCAACTCTTGGTCTCCCAATACTCCTCGACCCATTCCCTCACGGCCTGCTCGAGGAACTCCGGCGCCGCCCACTCGTCCACATCAAAGTCGTTCTTGATGTAGCCGTGGCTGAGCATGAAGTCCTTGCCGATCTTGATGCACGCCATGTTCGTGGCGTTCAGGCTCGGCACCATGTCGACGTCCTTGATGCCCTGGTAGGTGTCCTCCGCGTCCAGGTAGAACGTCTGCCGGTTCAGGATCGCCCCCGCCGCTCGCTTGTGATCGTTGGCCCAATGACCGACCTTGACCATGGCCTTCAAGTAGGCGACCACCAGCTCGGGGTGCTCGCGGGCCATCACCTCGGTGCAGGTGATGACTGCCGGAGTGTTAGCCACCTGAATCGTCCAGTCCGGATACCTCGACAGGTCCTCGATCATCTTGATCTTCCCGGTCGCCTCCTGCAGGTGCTGGAAGACCTTGCTCTGGGTGTAGATCGCGTCGACCGTGCCGTCGAGCAGCGCCGTCTCCAGCGGACGGAAGGCCAGGTCGTGCTTGTGGTCGCGGCGCATCCACAGCTCGGAGGGATTATTCATCGGCGGCACGAGCATCTCGGGCTTGTCGTACCAGTCGTCCGGGTACGGGAACTCGACCAGCTCGATGTCGTCCATGGTCATGTCGTTGAGCTTCAACATGTTCTCGATGCCCATATGCTCCTGGACTCGCCACCAGTCGTTCTTGATGGTGTTCAGGCTCTTGGAGATGCCGACCTTCTTGCCCTTCAGGTCCTTCATCCGGAACAGCGGGTCGCGGGCGCGCACGGCCATGCAGCCGCCCTCGTGGACCCAGGTAGCCCCCAGCAGCACCGTTCGACGGAGGTCAGCGTTGACGTGGATCGGCGGGTACAGGCCACCGAAGCGGATCAGGTTGTCGAGGTTGTGGATGTAGTGCGGGTACCAGTTGTTCTCGGGGGCGTGGCGGAAGTAGGCGTACTCGACGCCGATCTTCTTGAACTCCTCACGGCACCAGCCCAGCTCCTGGTCGACGTTGTTCGCCGACACCATCGGGCAGTTCGTGAACCAGACCTCGTTCCAGTCCAGCGGAACTGTCGTGCTGTGCTTCGTCGCCACGTCAGCCATGGCTCTCCCCTCACTTCCTCGCGGGCGGCTTCACCCAGATCGCCTAAGGTAATATTTCGGGTAATCCGCTTGCTTTGAACTTACCTTCTCGTGTTGACAAAGTCGACACCCCACCTGCTTCGAACCCGTGGCGATCGTCACCCCCCATGAGTCAGGCCGGTGGCGAACGCCGCCGACTCGCGCGAGGGCGGGCGATCCCGCAGAGGGAAGTTGTGACCCGCGCCACCAGAACGCGGGGCTCCACGGCATGGACAGGGTCGAGCCGCTTCAAGTAACTTCAAAGAAATCCGAATACCCTGAGTGTTACGGATGTGGTGACCTGTTCACGCTCCTCGGATCCCGTGGAAGGTCAGCCATGCCTGAGGAGCTGTTCGTCGTGAGTCCCCGGCCGGAGGCAGGTAACTGATGTCCACCGCATCGCTGCTTCCCCTCGACCGATCCTGGTACCGGGAGCTGCTGGTGGTCGCCGCCGTCGTGGGCGCGGTCATCGGGGTTCTGGGACTGGTCTACCTCGGCCTCACGGGAGCGATGTCGGACCTCGCATTCGGTGCGCCGCGCAGCCAGGCGTGGTCAGGAGAATGGTGGTGGGTGGCCTTCACCGCCGCGGGCGGGATCACTGTGGCGTGGCTACGCCGTTGGTGGAACGTCCAGGAGCACGTCCCGGGTGGCGTTGCCGTCATCGAGTCCGGTGAGGTGAATCACCGGGTGGCACCCTCCTGGGTCGGACTTGCCCTCGTCTCGGCCGTGGCCGGAGCGAGCCTGGGTCCATCCTTCGCACTCGTGATGATGGGCGGCGGACTGGCCTCGTGGATCGCGTCACGGCGCTGGCCCGGCAACGAGCCAGCCAGGTCGGAGGCGACCGCGGCCGGGATCGCGGGCGGCTTCGGCGGCGCCTTCACCTCGCCACTGCTGGGGACCATCGTGGTCAGCGAGCTGGCTCCCACACCACGCGCGAGGTATGTCGAGGCGATCCTGCCGCAGTTGATCGCGGCCACCGTCGCGTTCGCGCTCTTCTTCGGGGTGGTCGGAACCACCTTCTTGAACAGTTTCGCGATCCCTGCGGACGACTTCGCGCCCTCGCACCTGCTCATCGGCGGCCTGCTCGGCGCTGCGTCCAGCCTGGTCATGGTGATCTTCGCGGTGATCGTGAAGATCGTGAACGCTGCGGCAGAACGACTCACCAACTCCTATGTGCGCGGCCTGGTCGGAGGCGCCCTGGTGGGGCTCATCGCCGTCGCGTTGCCGCTGACGGTGGGGGCGGGCAACGCCCAGCTGGCCGAGGTCATCGACAATGCTGCGACGTTGAGCACCTGGCTGCTCGTGGCGGTGCTGGTGGGAAAGATGGTGGCGATGGCGTTGAGCCTGGCCACCGGGTTCATCGGTGGCAACGTCCTGCCGATGCTGTTCGTCGGAGGCACCGCGGGCGTCGTCGCGCACCAGCTCTTCCCCAGCATGCCCTACGCGATCGCGGTGGGCTGCATGCTCTCCGCCGTACCCGGCGCGGCCATCAGGGCCCCCATCGGGCTCACGGCGATCGCTGGCCTGTCGGTCGGACTTGGCCCCGTGACCCTGGCCCCGGTCGCCGTCGCGGTCGTGACGGCGCACCTGTTGACCAGCGTCATCATCCGGCTCATCCGCACCCGAGCCCAGCTGCCAGCGGTCCAGGCATGACCACATGGGTAGGCACCCCGGCCACGTGGGAGTCCCAGGTCGCTGCCTTTCCACAGACGAAGAGGAGTCGCCATGGCCGACCACAGCACCTCCGCCCCCAGAACGCTCACTGGTGTCGCGCGGTTCCTTCCGATCGTCCACTGGCTGCCCAACTACCAAAGGTCGTGGCTGAAGTCTGACCTGATCGCCGGGCTGTCGGTCTGGGCGCTGATGGTCCCCACCTCCTTGGGGTACGCCACCATCAGCGGAGTCCCGGTGCAGTACGGCCTGTACGCCGCGGCGTTCGGCCTCATCGCCTTTGCGATCTTCACGACGTCGAAGCATGTGACCGAAGGCCCGAGCTCCTCGACGGCGGCGGTGCTCGGCGCCGCCGTACTGTCGTTCGCCTCGGCAGGTTCGGACGAGGCGATCACGATGGCGGCCGCGATCGTCTTCGTCGCAGGGTTGCTGTTCATCGTGATGTGGCTGTTTCGGATGGGTTGGGTGTCGAACTTCCTCTCCGCGGCCGTCCTCACCGGGTTCACGTTCGGAGTGGGCATCAACGTGGCCGTGGGAGAGCTCTTCAAGATCACCGGCACGGAGAAGTCTGGGGACAACACCTGGCAGAAGGCGGGGAACTGGCTTGCCAGCCTTTCCGAGACCAACGGGTCGACCGTGCTCGTGGGCGGGTTGTCGCTCGCCCTCGTCTTCGGAGTCGCGATCCTCGCGCCCAAGGTCCCCGGCGCCCTGGTTGCCGTCATCCTGGGAATCACCGCCGCGGAGGTGTTCGGTCTCGCCGACCAGGGCGTCGCACTGATCGGGACAGTTCCCAGTGGCCTGCCGCACCTCGTTCTACCGGACCTCAACCTGATCGCGGACAACCTGGAGACCGTCATCTCCGGCGCCGTCGGGCTGCTGCTGGTCGGCTTCTCCGTGACCACGGCAGCCGTACGCGAGTACGCGTCCAAGTACAACTACGAGGTCGACATCAACCAGGAGCTTCTGGCCCAGGGGGTGGCGAACCTGTCCTCGGGCATCGTCCAGGGAGTGTTCGACAACGGCAGCCTGTCGAAGAGTCCGGTCAACGACGCCGCCGGCGCGAAGTCACAGATGTCCAATCTGGCCCAGGCCGTCTTGATCATCCTGACGCTGCTGGTGCTCGCGCCCCTGTTCTCCCAGCTCCCTGACGCGGTACTCGGCGCGATCATCATCCAAGCGGTCGTGATGGGGATGATGAATGTCCCGGAGATGAAGCGCATCTGGGACGTCAAACGGTTCGAGTTCCTGGCGGCACTCGCGGCGCTCCTGGGTGTGCTCACGTTCGGAATCATCCAAGGGGTCTTCATCGGCGTCGGCATCTCGATGATCTGGCTCGTGGCCGTCTCCGCACTCCCCTCCATCGCGGAACTCGGCCGCAGACCCGATAGCGACACCTTCTACGACCTCGATCAACATCCCGACGGACAGACGTATCCCGGCCTGGCCATCATGCGTTTCGATGGTGGACTCTTCTTCGCCAACGCCGGTGCACTGGCCGATCACCTTCGCCAGACTCGGGTCAGGTTGGAGCACCAGCTCACCGGGGTGATTCTCAGCATGGAGGGAGTGGACTACATCGACGCCGAGGGAGCCGAGATGATCCGCAAGATCGCCCAGGCGGGCCGGGGCCGGCGCATCGACTTCCACCTGGCGCGGGTCAAGCCGCAGGTGCTCGCCGTCCTGGAACGCGCCGGGGCGATCCATGAGGTCGGCGACGACCACGTCCACTCCGACATCGCGCACGCCGTGGAGTTCCACCTGGCAAAGCAAGCCCCGAGCTGACCCCGCTGCGTTCGACCCGGGCACTGGGCATCTCGATGGATCGGCCCGTGAGACCGGTCACGTCCTGTGTGACCACCCCGCCGCGGGCAGATCAGATTTCCCGGACACCAGCGAATGACAGGCGGGTAACTCCGCTATCGTCCCACGGGTGATTTTCCCCCCCATACGTCACACGTCTGTCCTGCTCGGCTCGCTCGCCCTCGGCGTGGCGCTCGCGGGCCCCCTGGCCTCGCCCTCGACGAGCGCGGCGTCTCCGGCTCCGGTCCCCCTGCCGGCGGCGGCAGCAGCCGGGGAGTTCGTCATGGGTCCAGCGAACCCCGCCAACCCCAACAATCCGCTGGCGGGCCGACGATGGGGTGTCTACAAGGGGTCGGCCGAACCGTCGTGGGGCCCGTACGTCGCGGCGAGCGGCAGCACCAAGAAGAAGCTGGCCAAGATCGCACTCACCCCGAAGGCCAAGTTCTTCGGCAAGTGGATCCCCAACAGGGACATCGCCCGCAAGGTGCACGAGTACATCAGGAGCGCCACGGGCGGCAACCCCTCGGTCCTGGTCCAGATGACGATCTTCCGGATGGTCCCCTGGGAGCAGGAGGCCTGCCGACGGCTCCCGACCAAGAAGGAGCAGGCGTCGTACAAGGACTTCATCAACCGCTTCGCGCGCGCGGTCGGCAAGACCCGGGCAGCCATCGTGCTGCAGCCCGACGGCCCGTTCGCCCGCTGCGCCCCGCGGGGGTCGAAGCTCCCCTCGAAGCTCATCAGCTACGCGGCCGGCAGGCTCTCGTCCCAGCCGAACACCTCGGTCTACATCGAGATGGGCTCGGCGGACTGGTTCCGCGACAAGCCCCGCGACGCGGTGCGCATGCTGCTCGACGGCGGGGTGGCCAAGACCCGGGGCTTCGCGCTGGACAGCTCGCACAACGACTCGGTGCGCCGCCAGATCGTCTTCGGTCGCCGCATCGTCAAGCGCCTTGCCAACCACGGGGTGCCCAACCGACACTTCGTGATCGACACCTCGGACAACGGCCGCCCCTTCACCGGCGAGTGGTGGCACAAGCACCACGGTGACCGAAAGATGGACACCGCTCCCGCGTGCCAGCGCGTCGGGCAGACCCACTGTGTGACCCTCGGCATCCGGCCCACGACCGATGTCGCCAAGGCCGCCTGGGGGCTTCCCAGCAAGCTGCGTTCGGCCGCTGCCAAGCACGTCGACGGCTACCTGTGGATCTGCCGACCCTGGCTGGTGGACAAGCACGGCGCCTTCAGCAAGACGCGGGCGCTGGCCATGGTCAAGACCACACCGTTCTGAACGGGCTGACCGGACGCTCGCCAGATGACTCGACGGATGCCGCGGTCATCTGACCGACGGCTGCGTGCGTTGCTCGCGCTCGCGACTGTCGTCACGCTCCTCGGCTGCGGGTCACCGGCACCCGGGGGTGGCTGACCTGCCGACCAGCGGTTCCCCGACATCGTGGGCGCTGACGTCTCGGCCGCCGGGGACGGGGACCTACGACGTCACGATCACGCAGGAGAGCAGCCCTTCACGCGCACCCAGGCAGGGGTCGCCATCCCCGACGACGTGGACCGGGTGACCGTCGAGGGCCGGGACCTCGAGAACGGTACGGCGGCACCACCGTCACCGTCGAGGTTCCGACGGCCTGACCCGGGCACCCGCGACGGCAGCCCGGACTTCACGGGTTCAGCCAACCGGGTGAGGATGCGTCTCGGCGCGGTTCTGGAAGCCCAGGATGGATGGGTTCATGATCCGGCCGTCCCAGATCTCGATGGCTCGGCTGAGCGTCTCGTCAGCGGCCCAGGCGGACCGCCCCTCCATCATGGGCCTGAGGAACGGGATCAGGGCGGCGCTGTTCTCCCAGGTCGCCGAGGCCCAGAGGTACGACGGGCTGTGGTCGACCGCGTAGTACTGCACGCCATGACCGACCTCGAACATCGGCTCGTCGAACGTCGTCGGTCGGGCCCAGCTGAACCCCATCCCCTCGTCGCAGGACACATCGACCACCAGGCTGCCGCGGCGGAACGCGTCGAGGTCCTCGGTCTGGAGATACACCAGCGGCGCTGCGGTGTCCTGGAACGTGCAGTTGACGATGATGTCGTTCTCGGCGAGGTACGCCGCCAGCGGCATCCGTCCCATCTCGGTGATCACCTGGCACATCGTCGGGTCGGCAGGGTCCCGGTCGAGCTGCCGGATCCGCACCGAGTGGATGGGCGCACCGACCGCCGTCACCGCGCGGTTGGTCAGCACGGCGACCTCGTGCACTCCGTGCGCGTTCAGCGCGGTCACCGCGCCACGGGCCGTGGCCCCGAAGCCGATCACGATCGCCGTGAGCCGGCGCCCGTAGTCGCCGGTGGTGCCGATCAGCTCGAGGGCGTGCAGCACCGAGGAGTAGCCGGCCAGCTCGTTGTTCTTGTGGAAGACGTGAAGTCCGACCGCGCCGTCGGAGGTCCAGTGGTTCATCGCCTCGAAGGCGATCAGCGTGAGCTCCTGGTCGATCGCCATCTGGGTCATCGTCGCGTCCTGGACGCAGTGGGGCCAGCCCCAGAGCACCTGGCCGGGACGCATCAGCGCCACGTCCGAGTGCTGGGGTTTGGACAACAGCACGATGTCGGAGGCCGTCAGGATCTGCTCACGCGAGGCGAAACCAGCAACCACGGGAGCGAGGTCGTCGTCCGTGACGCCGAACCTGGCGCCGTACCCGCGCTCGAGGGTGATCCGGGCACGCAACTCCGCGTCGAGGCCGGCGAGGTGGTCGGGATGGAGCGGAAGCCGTCGCTCGTTCTCCATGGCCGAGGTGCCGATCACCCCGAGACCCAGGAGCGTCACCGCTTCTTGGTGTGGAGGTTCAGGGAGGTCGGGTCCTCCTGACCCTTGGCACGCTTCTCGGCGCGCTTCTCCTTGATTGACTTGCCGGACTTCTTGGACATGCCTTGCCGCGGCGACTTGTCGCTCATGGTGGCTCCCTGGTCGGAAGCCTGGATGGCTCCGTGGGGCCACAGTACGCCCGGCACCGGCAGGCCGAGGCGGGGCGACCCGAGCGAGTGCGGCGCTACGCCGTCGCGCGCAGCGCCTCGTCGGCGGGCGACAGCACCAGCTGGAGCTCAGCCAGCTCGGCCTCGAAGTCGGCCAGGATCCGCTCCGGGTCCGGGATCGCGCCGGCATCGGCCTTGAACCCGATCTGAACGACTCCGGCGTAGGTGAAGATGCAGGTACCCAGAGTCTGATGACTCGAACCCGGCACCCACCCCAGCAGACCTCGAATCCTGGTGCCAGCCAGATAGCGGTGCTCCGGGGGCCCTGGCACGTTGGTGGTCACAGCATCGGCCTTGGCGGAGAAGAAGCGCACCCCGAGCCGGCTCATCCAGGTCCCGACCCAGCCCAGGGTGTAGATCAACCCGAAGGTGAGCAAGGGCTCGGGGGATCCCTTGATGATGTCCATCCGACGCTTCGTCTCGGCCAACCGCGGGAGGGCACCGAGACGTCCGGACGGCAACGCCATCAGAACCACGGCGAACCTGTTGCCCAGGCGAGTGGGGAGCGGCAGGTCGAGCGGTCGTAGATTGACCGGGATCATCGTGTGGACGTCGATCGCGACCCCGTCATGGTGGGTCTGGTAGCGGTGGAGCGCGCCGGCCAGCGCAGCGACCAGGACGTCGTTGACCGTGGTGTCGGTCGCGGCAGCCAGCTCCTTGACACGCGCCAGCGAGATCGGCGTGGACCACACAACGCGTTTGGCCGGGCCCGCGGCGCCCGACGTCGCCGTCCGCGGGTTGCGCGTCGCCAACAGCTTCAGGATCACCCGCGGGGAGTGGAGGGCGAACCGGACCCCGGACCGCCCACGGGTCGAGGGCCGGGCCCGGGTGATCGCTACACCGGGGCGGATCCCATCGATCAACGACTCACCCATCGGCAGGGGCTCGCGGCGGGCAGGAGTTGCCTTCGCGTCCGCATCGGTGATCGACAGCAGGACGCGAGTGAGTGCGATGCCGTCCGCCAACGCGTGGTGCAGACGGACGAACAAGGCGGTCCCCTCGCGAAGGCCGCTGAGCACATGGACCTCCCACAGCGGGCGGTGCTCCGGCAGGGGTGCATCCAGAAATCGCTCGACGTAGGCCTGGACCGCAGCGTCGTCACCGGGCGCGTCCACGACCCCATCGCGGACGTGGTCAGCGACGTCGAAGCCGGGCGTCCGCACCCAGCGCGGCAGCCGCCCGGGCACCCGGGACCGCTGGGTTCGGAGACTGAACACGGGGAAGACGTCCACCACGCGCTCCTGCAGCAGCTGGTGCAGCCGGGTCCGGTCGAGCGGGCCGTCCAACATCACCAGTGCTTCGATCACCATCCGATTCTCGGCACGATCGGTGTTGAGCCAGATCGCATCGACGGGGTTGAGCCGGTGGCGGGTCACTCGACGATGCTGTCAGATCGACCCAACCACGTCCTGCACTTGGCGCAGTCCAACTCTGATCCGCCCCGCCCGACTACGGTCTGGCAGCCGGCGAGTCCGGACTCGGTGTGAGCCGGTCCTCAACCCGACGTCGTACGACGGCTGCCGCGGCGGCCACCATCCGCTCCAGTGGACCACTGCGCCGCATCAGCCGATAGGCCGCGCCGATCATGGTCACCAGGAGGACGTGGGTCCCGAACGTGGCCGGGTCGTCCCCGGGCAACAGGTCCGGCGAGCGAAGGATCACATGCAGGCTGTAGAGCGTCAGCGGCATCGCCCCGGCTCCGAAGACGACCGCGAGCGTGCGCGGTGCGACCCGTGAGACCAGCAGGCAGGCCCCGATCACCGCCAGAGCCGACCCGCCCGTCCGGGCCAGGTCGAACGTGGTGCCGCTGTGCGGCGTCGCGACCGCGAGCCACCACCCGCTGCCCGTCGGGATGGTGCCGAAGAGCCCGTGCTCGAGCGTGAGCTCGAGGCCGCCCCGGCCCGGTGGTGAGCTGAGCGTCGCCTCGAGCTCCCCCATCACCCCGGGGCGCCCGAGCAGCGCCCCCGAGACCAGGGAGGCGCCGGCAGCGACGGCCGACCCCACGACGAGGAGAACGACACCGGTGCGCGACCGGTCCAGCGCCGAGCGACCCACGGCCATGCCGACGAGGAGGTAGGCGAGCCAGGTGAAGGCCGGGTAGTACCCGGTGAACAGCAGCTCCGTGGCCAGCTGGACCGGATGCACCAGGTCGGAGGCTGACGGGCTGCCGTACTCACGCTCCGGGAGCATCGGCCGGAGCCAGAACGAGATCAGGGGCGCCAGGACCACCCAACAGGCCGCGAGCAGGGCCAGCGTCCGCGCGCGGAGCCGCAGGAACAGGACGCCGAGGGCGAACAACGCACCGTAGTAGGTGAGGATGATCGCGATGGAGCTCCCGAACTCGCGCAGGACCAAGCCGATCGCGGCGATCAGTGCGGCCCGGACGAGCAGACCGGCGGCGACCCCTCGGAGCTCGCGGCCGGCCAGCGGCCGCCTCCGCCCGCTCATGAGTGCCATCGAGACCCCCGCGAGCACCGCGAAGAGTGCTGAAGCGCGGCCACCGGCGATGGACTGAGGCAGAGTCACCGCACCTTCGGGCGTCACTGCGACGAGCGCGTGAGTGGCGATCATGCCGATCAGAGCAAGCCACCGGGCCATGTCGAGGCCGACGATCCGTCCCCAGGCCCAGGCGCGGTTCGCCATCTGGTCCGCCGCGGTCGTGGACGACCCCGCAGCTTCGCTCAGCGCCATGGCCCCATCGTCTCAGCCGTTCCGGTTGTTCCTGGCGCGGCGACCGTCACGGGCCGACCGACCGGGGCTTCGCCGTGTATCACCAGCCGCTCCCCTGACCTCCTCCTGGGGCCGCGTGGCCGCGGGGGCCGCGCATTTCACGGGGGAGAAACACATCATGAGCGAACACGTCGACACCACGGACGAGACCGCCACCGACCCGCACTTGTCGGTGTCCAACCAGGTCGACACCGCGCGCGAGGAGCTGGAGACCGAGATGGTCTCCGACGCACCGAGCAGCGGGGAAGGTGGGGAGTCCCAGGTCGTCGCAGGGCACGAGGTCGAGGACGTCGCCGTCGTGGCGGCCGAGTCGTTCGGGCTCGGCGAGGTCGTTCCCGATCTGAGCGGGCTGCGGCCGATCGGCGAGGCGTCGTACGGCCCGGTCGAGACGGGGCCGTCGGCCGAGGTCGTGCACGGGCCGGACAACCGGATCCAGATCTCGAACACCTCGGTCTACCCCTGGCGGGTGCACGCGTCGCTGCTGATCACCGCGCGCGACGGCTCGCGGTGGATCGGGACCGGCTGGTTCATCGGCCCGCACACGCTGGCGACCGCCGGCCACGTGGTCTACATCAAGAACAGCGGCGTCCCTGGACGTGACGGCTGGGTTCGCAGCATCCAGGTGATGCCCGGTCGCAACGGCAGCGCCCTGCCCTACGGCTCGGTCACCACGTCGAACCTGCGCACGGTGACCGGGTGGGCCAACAGTGGCAATCCCGACTACGACTACGGGGCGATCATTCTTGGCAGCGACCTGGGCTCCACCACCGGCTGGCTGGGCTTCGGTGCGTTCTCGGACTCGACGCTGACGTCCTCGACGGTCAACATCTCCGGCTACCCGGGCGACAAGCCGCCCGGGACCCAGTGGTACGGCTGGAACCGGGTGGCCTCGGTCAGCGCGCGCCGGGTGTCCTACGACATCGACACCTTCGGCGGCCAGAGCGGCAGCGGGGTCTACCGCATCGTCGACGGGGCCCGGTACGGCGTTGCGGTGCACGCCTATGGTGGGGCGGTCACCAACAGCGGCACCCGGATCACGACGCCGGTCTTCAACAACTTCGTGACCTGGCGGGCCTGAGCGCCGACGCCGGAGGAGGCGGTTCCTGATGGTCGAGGAGGCTGCGCTGGTCGTGCGCGGAACCGTCACCGACTCCTCGAACCGGCCCGTCGCCGGCGCCCGAGTGGCGCTGGTGGCGGGGCCGGTCGCGCTGGCCGACGTCGCCGCACTCACCGGCGACGACGGCAGCTTCGCCTTCGGCGTCCCCCGGGCCGGCCGCTACCGGGTCGAGGCGTACGGCGACTCCGGCATGGTGGGGTTGACGATCGACCTCAGGCCGGACCAGGCGGCCGCGGTGCGGCTCGTGCTGCCGACCTGAGGTCAGTCCTGGGGACCCAGCCGGCTCTCCCGCGCCGGTGCGGGCGCGGGCTCCTTGAGCTCGATGAAGACGGTCTCGGTGTCGGTCTGGCCGATGTTGCTGCCGCAGTGCTCCTGGGCGTCGAGCCAGCGGATCTCCCCGGCCGGGATCGACACCTCGACGTGCTGGCCGTCGTACTCCAGGCGGCGCTCGAAGGCCGAGAGTGTGACCATGACGCTGTCCGGATGGCCATGCGGCTGGGTCTGTTCCCCCGGCCGGTCGTAGTAGCGGAGCACGCGAACCCGGTCGTTCTCGAACACGACCGAGTACAGCTCGGGATTGGTCTCAACTGGATCTGGCATGGGCGCCCCTGACCGATGGTGTGCGGTGGCTCACCCTACTGGGTCGAGGCTGCGTGTTTCTCCAGGTCAGGCGCGGGTGGCCACCGTGAGCAGCACGACCGCGTCGGCGAGCGCGACGAGGTCGTGGCGCTCAGGCGGGATGACCATGTGGTCCCCCGCAGCACCCTCGCTCACCTCTGCGCCGGCGCGCACGGCGACCCTGCCCGAGAGGACCTGGAGGGTCGCTTCGCCAGGGGACGAGTGCTCGCCCAGGACCGTGCCGGTGGTCAGGGCGATCATGGTCTGCCGAAGGTCGTGCTGGTGCCCGCCGTACACGGTCAGAGCCGATCGCCCCGCCGATGCGGCACGGGCAAGCTCGAGCTGCTGGTCAGCGAGCGTGGTCAACGAGGTGGTCTGCATGTTCTGAGCCTACGAGGACCCCGGTCGGCGTTCCCGACCTCGATCAGGAGACCCGCTGCCGGCCAAGAACCGCTCCACGATGTCGTGGGGCGACAGGTCGAGACTGACGACCATTCCCACCTCGTCGGGCTCCAGCGGCTCGAGGGTCGCGAACTGTGACTCCAACAGCGCGACCGGCATGAAGTGCTCACGAGCCGCCATGCGCCTCCGGACGACGTCCGCAGAGCCGTCGAGCTGAAGGACCTGAAGTCGTGGGCAGTGCGCGCGGAGCCTGTCTCGGTAGGCCCGACGGAGAGCGGAGCAGGCGACGACGCCCTCACATTCGTGCCTGTCGAGCCATTCCCCGATCGCATCGAGCCAGGGCTCACGATCCTGGTCGGTCAACGGCTCCCGGTTCGCCATCCGGGCGATGTTGGACTCGGGATGCAGGTCGTCTCCTTCGAGGAACCGAACGCCGAGCCGCTGGGCGAGCAGGTCGCCGACGGTTGACTTGCCGGACCCCGAGACGCCCATGACGACGATTGCCATCGAGTTCGCCTTCCTTCGCCGGTCGCTGCCCCGAGGTTAATGGGCTCGGCCTCGCACTCGCTCTCGGGCAGGGCGCATACGGCGATGTGACGGGCGTCTCCAAGACCTTCCCGTCATGACTAGACCACGACCACGTCTCATGGTCGCAACAGACGGATCAACAAAGAAGGAAGTGCACATGCAGAAGCGCACCATTCTGATGGGCCTCGGCATCGCTGCCGCGCTCGTCGTGGCAGGGACCAGCGGCGCGGTCGCGGGCAACCTCGTGACCAGCCGGACCATCCAGGACAACACCATCCGCAGCATCGACGTGCGCGACGGGGCGGTCCACAAGGTCGACCTGGGCAAGGGCGTCAACCGCAAGCTGGCGAAGAGCCCCTTCAAGGGCGCCTACTACTCGGTGGCGAACTACAACGCCGGCGACACCAACGCGGGTGCGATCGCGACGGTCGCGTGCAGTGCTGAGACCGACGTCGCCGTCTCCGGCGGCGTGCAGGTGCTGGGGCTGGACGCCGGCGCGAACTCGCGCAACACCCCCGTCTCGTCGTCGTTCCCCGGTCGTATGGACTGGACCACCAACACCCCCCGGGACAACCGTCTCGACGGCTGGATCGTGCAGTTCGGCGGCAACGCCGGCACGACCTCCGACAAGGCACCCGAGAAGGTCCAAGTCTGGGCGCTGTGCGTGCCCCACGCCGACATCCCGGTCGTGGAGACCTGGCGCCAGAACTGACGCCGCAGCACCACGCCGGCCCCGACTCGCGCGCCGCCGCGCGGGTCGGGGCTTTGCTGTGTGCCGCCGGTGGCCGGCCGGCTCTCATGCCGTAGGGAGGCCGGCCGCCTTCCAGGCGCGGAAGCCGCCCACCAGGTCCGTCGCTCTGTCGATGCCGAGCTGCTGGAGTGTGGCCGCGGCGAGACTCGAGGAATAGCCCTCGTTGCAGACCACGACGACGTGCACGTCGTACGCCGCCCAGGTCAGCCGGGCATCAGACGCCGGGTCCAGCCGCCACTCCAGGACCGTCCGCTCGATCTCCACCGCCCCGGGCAGGACACCCTCGGCATCACGCGAGGCCTGTGGCCGGATGTCGACAAGCACCGCCCCCGCCTGCTGGGCCGCGTAGCCGTCGTGCGGACTGAGTCGCACGAGCCCCGCACGCGCCTCGCTCAGCAGCTCATCGATCGTGCGGCGCTGGGATGTCCCTGGGCTGTGGGTCGGCATGCCGACATTGTGGGCAGAAATTCCGTCGTTGGTAAGTCGGAGGTGCCCAGGTCGGCCGCCGTGCGAGCGCCAGAGCACCGGGCTTATTGCCGTCCGGCGCCTGTTCCGCCACAGTGAGCAGTTAGCCGCTGTGCGGCGGCAGCACGACACGAGCCAGCCGGTGAACCGGTGGGGGATCGGTTCGCCCGCGGGAGGGCGATCAACATGGCTGGACAGCGCGTACTAGACGCCTTGGGCACGTTGCCGACCGATATGGGTGTGGTCAACGCTCGGGTGGCAGAGATCAAGCCGACGCCGAGCGAGGTCGGCCCGGTCTACCGCCAGATGTACAAGACCTCGAGGCCTGCGGCCCGGAGACTCGCGACGGCGTACGCCACGACCCTGCCGTCGATCGACCAGCATCGCCAGGTGTTCCAGGCGGTGGCGCTCTCGCGGGACGCCGACGAGCGACGCACCCTGATCAAGGGCTACCGCGACGCCCATCACGACCAGTGGATCGTGCACGCCATCGGTGAGCTGCCGGCGGCGCACGGGCGCGCGCTGATGAAGGACTACGTCCTCACTCCGGCCGGCCGCAAGGACAAGGCGGCCCTCGAGGAGGTGTGGACCTACGTCGCCACCATGGGCGCCCAGATCCGCACGAGCGCGGCGCCGCCGCTCGACGACGAGGGCGAGCCCGACCACGACGATGCGGTCGTCGAGTTCATCGAGGACGTGGTCGACGAGATCAAGGAGGTGATCGAGAACGTGGTCGACGCGGTCGTCCACGCGTTCGAGGACCTCGTCGACGCGATCTCCGCCGTCGTCAACTGGACCGTCGACAAGCTCACCAACCTCGCCCAGGCACTGCTCAACGCCGGCCAGACGATCTTCGACCTCCTCGAGGCCGCTGTCGCCTACGGCTACGACTTCGTGCGCAACATGATCTCGGCGATCCGCAACGTCGGGAAGGCGATGTTCCAGATCCTCGAGCAGGCGGCACGGTTCGTCGGGCAGGCGCTGGTCGACCTGCTGCGGGCCATCGACAACCTGGGACACCAGCTCAGCGAGCTGCTCTCCTGGCTCGCCACCCAGGTCGCCGACACCGTACGACGAGTTGTCGAGGCGCTGATCGCGATCGGCAAGTCCGTCGGCAACCTGCTCCAGCAGGCCGCCCGCGCCGCCCTTGGTGTGCTTCAGTCCGTGGTCGGCGCACTACTCTCCCTCGGTCGTCAGATCGGCGACCTGCTGGCCGCCGCCGCGCAGTACACCCTCACGCTGCTGCGCGACACCGTGAAGGCGCTGATCGCGCTCGGCCGGGCGATCGCGGACATCGTCAACGCCACCCTGAGCGCGGCCGCGCACCTTCTCAGCGAGGTGGTCCGGGCGATCGCCGAGATCGCGAGCGGCTTCGTCGAGCTGTGCCACCTCATCGCGAACGCCGCGGTGGCCGTCGCGAAGGCCGTGGCCAAGGCGCTCCTGCAGATCGGCCGGACGCTCGGGGAACTCGTCCACGAGCTCGCCCAGGCCGGGCTGAGAGCGATCAAACGCATCGTGGAGGCGGCGCTCGAGCTCGGGTACGCCGTCCTACGGATCGTCAAGGAGGTGGCCAAGCTGGTGACCTCCGCGATCCGGGACGTCATCAAGGCCCTGATCGCCGCAGGGAAGGCACTGGTCGAGATCGTGCAGGCGGTCGTCGCGTTCACGTACAGGACCGCGCGTCGGTTCGTCGAGGCGGCGCTCGCCGCGGGCATCAAGCTCGCCCAGCTCCTCGAGGAGGCCGCCAAGGGCACCTACTACCTGTTGCGCAGGATGATCACCGGCATCCTCGACGCCGGACGCAAGGTCGGCGAGGTCCTGGACTGGGTTCTCACCCAGGCCGGGAACGCCATCGACGCGTTGATGCGCGAAGCCGTGCTGGCGATCCGGTTCGTCCGCAAGGCGCTCGACGAGGCACTGGACTGGGCGCTGAAGAAGGGCGCCGACCTGCTCGAGATGATCGTGCGGATCGCCGAGGACATCGGCAGCAGGCTGCGCGACGTCATCGACTGGGCCAAGGCCGTGGGCGCGAAGGCGCTCGACCTGCTCGGTGAGGTGTGGGTGCGGCTGAAGAACTCGGTGAGCTATCTGCTGACCTGGGTCGCCAAGGACCTGATCCCCGGGCTCATCAGCGTCGTCACCGGCCTGCTGAGAGCGGGCCTGGCCGTCGTCCAGATCATCCTCTGGGCGGTGGGGAAGGCACTGAGCGCCGTCGTGGCGGTCCTGCAGGCCGCGCTCGCGTTCGGAGTCAGCCTGGCCCAGCTGCTGGTCGCGATCGCCCAGCAACCGCAGAACGCCGGAGCCCTGTTCGTGCAGGCGATGCGCGACCTCGGGAAGACCGTCAAGGACATCCTCGAGCCGGCGTTCACGCTCAACGACGCCGACAAGAGGTACCTGGTGCAGTCGCTCAAGGATGCCGGCGCCGGCCTCCAGGAGTGCCTCGACGGGCTGATCGAGATCGTGGGCGGCGCGATCTTCACGGTGGTGGCGGTGCTGCTCGAGGTCTTCGGCGTGTTCCGCCCGCTGACCACAGGCGAGCGCCAGCGGGCCACGCTCGTCTACGAGGACACGCTGCCGATGGACGACATCCGGCTGTTCGTCGGCTCGTTCGTGTCGTGGGCTGCTGCGAACAACACCGGAGGCGACACCGGGGTCACCACGATGCGGATCATCCACTTCCCCGACAGCTACAGCGACACCGACCCCGCTCAGGAGTCGTGGCTGATCCACGAACTGATGCACGTGTGGCAGGGCGAGCAGACCGGCCCGGCGTACATGGCCCACGCGCTGATCGGCCAGGCCACCGACGGCTACGACTACGGCGGCGACGCCGGTCTCGACGCGCACAAGGATGACGGGCTCGACGCGTTCAACCCCGAGCAGCAGGCCCAGCTCGTCCAGGACTTCTACGCGACCAACAAGGCCGGCCAGTCCACGGTGCACTTCGATCCCTACATCGTGGAGGTGCGGGCGGCCTGATGCCGACCAAGGAGGACGGGTGCTGGGTGCTGGTCGCCCCGCGCTCGCGGCTGCCCCAGCTCGAGCCGCTCGTCGTGCTGCGCTCCGCCTCCCGGTCGGTGCGGGTGATCGCCCGGGACGACCTGCCGGCCGACGACGAGTGGCCGCGGCTGGTGCCCGGCGGGGCGGCCGGGGTGCTGGTCGTGGGCGACCGGCGCCGGAAGCCCGGAACGGTCACCGGCCAGCCGTTCGTGCGCTCCGCGGACCACGGCTGGATTCCGGCGGGCTGGCTGCCGGCGGCTCGCGATCTCACGCCCTTCGTCCGGGCCGCCACCGCGGTGGCCACCCGGCACGAGGTGTCGCCGGTGGCGGTCCTGGGCCAGCGCAGCCCGCGCTACCAGCGGCTCTCGGACCGTCTCGTGCACCACCTGGGCGACCTGCCGAGCGTGCGGTGGGGTGCCGAGCGGATCACCCGGGAGGACCTGGTCACGGCGCTGGGACTCGGCCTCGGCGCCGCGGTCTACCTCGGTCACGGACGACCCAGCGGGTGGGCGGCCTACCGCGGGCTCCGAGCGGCACACCTGGCGCCCGGTCCCGAGGGGCTGTCCGAGCCGCTGGGCCTGCTGCTGTCGTTGACCTGCTGGACGGCGAGTCGACGTGGGGTCGCCACCAGCTTCTCCGAGCAGGTCGTGCTCCAGGGGTCGGCCGCGGCGGCCGTCGGCGCGGTGAGACCGGTGCTGCATCTCGACAACACCCGGATCGTGCTCGCCCTCGCCACGGCCCTACGCGGGCCTGCGCCGGACGTCGGAAACCTGCTGAGCAGGATGCTGCTCAGCGACGGTACGCCGAGTCCGGAGGCCTCGGCGTACCGTCTCGTGGGAGATCCGCTGGCGAGCCTGCTCGGGGCCGAGGACGCGTTGGTTCGCGCCCGCGCGGTCTTCGCCCCGCCACCCGACCACCTGCCCGATGGGCTCCCTGACCCGATCCGCGACCTGGAAGGTGTCCCGTGACCGAGACCGAGCTGGACGCCGACCTCCGCGAACTGGTCGCCGACCTCGCCGAGCTGTCACCGGACGAGGTCGGGCTCGACACGCCCTTCGTGGATGCCGGCATCGACTCGCTGCTCGCGATGGAGATCGCCGTCCACGTGGAGCGTCGGTGCGGGGTGCGCTTCGACGACACCGACCTGAAGACGGTTCACAGCGTCCGCCAGCTCGCCGAGCTCGTGCGTCACAAGCAGGCCTGAGGTGTCCGACCGGGTCGCGGTCGTCACCGCCCTCGGGGTGATCTCCCCGCTGGGTCGCGGCCCGGACCACACCTGGCAGGCAGCGCTCACCGGTCGTTCCGGGGTCACCCGCGACGACGACGGCCGGCTGGTCGCGCGGGTGGTGGGACCGGACGCGCCGGGCCCGGTCCGCGACCCCGACGGCCGGCCGCTGCGGGGTCGAGCGACGGCGCTCGGGTTGGTCGCGGCCTCGGATGCGCTGTCCGGAGCCGCCCTCGACCCGGCCCGGCTCGATCTCGTGGTGGGGACGACCATGGGCGAGCCGAGCTGGATCGACACCTGGCCGGACGCGGAGGCGGCTCAGGCGCCACCGCCGCCGGGCCGGGCACGCGAGCTGCTCGGCGGCACCCCGGAGGACCTGGCGGCCGCGGTGGCCGACGAGCTCGGCGTCGGGGGTCGGGTCTCCGCGGTCGGTGGTGCCTGTGCGGCCGGCAACTTCGCCCTGACCCGGGCGCTGGACGACGTCCGAGCCGGCCGCAGTGACCGGGTGCTCGCCGGTGGGGTCGACGCGTTCAGCCGGACGGCGCTGATCGGCTTCGCCCGGCTCGGGGCACTGGCCGAGGACGGGTGCCGGCCGTTCGGGCTCGACCGGCAGGGTCTGGTTCTGGGTGAGGGCGCGGCGTTCCTGCTCATCGAGGAGCGGGCGGCCGCCGAGGCACGCGGGGCCGAGCCTCTCGCGGAACTCGCCGGCGCCGGCCTGTCGTGCGACGCCCACCATCCGACCAGCCCGCACCCCGAAGGGGCCGGCGCGGCTCGGGCGGTGCTGGCCGCCCTCGAGGACTCCCGGGTCCGGCCGGACGACGTGGGCTGGGTGAGCGCCCACGGCACCGGCACGCCGGCCAACGACCGAGCCGAGGTGCTCGCGCTGCGGGCGGTGTACACCGGCCACCGGCCACCGGCGTCGTCGGTGAAGTCGCTGACCGGCCACGGCCTGGGCGCGGCGAGCGCCCTCGAAGCGGTGCTCGCGGTGGTCTCGCTGCGCGAGCGGACGCTGCCCCCGACCTGGCACGTCGGTGAGCAGGACCCCGACTGCGACTGGGACGTCATCACCGACGGGCCTCGTGCATGGGATGGCGATGTCGTGGTCAACCAGGCCTACGCCTTCGGCGGCTGCAACGCCGTCACCATCTTCCGGAGGCTCTCGTGACGGCGTACGTCAGCGCCGCGGCCGTGTTCGGTCCGGAGGGTTTCGTCGACACCGAGCTCGAGCGGCCGGGGCTGGTCACCGACGAGCTGCTCGCCGACGCGCTGGTGCTGCGCGGCCTTCGACCGCTCTCCCGGACCGCCCGCCTGGCGATGAGCGTGGCGGCCAGGGTGCTGCCCCCAGGCACGGAGACCGGGCCTCGCGACGCCCTCGTCCTCGGCTCGGCGCGCTCCAGCGTCGCCCCGCTCGCGGACTTCGTGCAGGTGGCGGCCGAGCACGGTGCCGACCGGGTCTTCCCGATGGCCTTCCCCAACACGGTGGTCAGCGTGCACGTGGGCTATGTCGCCACCCTGCTCGGCTGCACCGGTCCAGCGCTGACCCTGTGCGGGGAGCACGCGGGACTCGAGGCGGTGGTGGAGGCGTGCGGGCTGCTGAGCGCCGGCCGCGCCGACCGGGTGCTCGCGATCGCGGCCGACGCTGCGGAGCCGACGGTGCTGGCCGGCCACCCCGACGCTGCTGAGGGGGCGGCCGCGGTCCGGCTGTCCGCGGCCCCGGAGGGCGGCGGCAGCCTCGCGGCGATCACGGGGTGCTGGACGGCAGCGAGCCTCGACCAGCTGCCTGAGGAGGTTCGCTCCTCCTGGGCGGCCGATGCCGCCGACCGCTTCGGCGCGGCGGCGGGTGCCTCGCGCGTCGCCGCGGCGGCGCTCGCCGTCGCCGCGGACGGTCGGTCCCGGACGGTGGTCGGCCCGTCCGGAGTCCGCGGGGTGGCCGCGATCCGGCTCGGCGTGGCCCCGGCAGGCTGACCCGCCGACGGTGCGGTGCCTTTCCCTACAGCGGCAGGTGGTCGGCGTAGACGACGCGCGACTGGGTGCTGAGCCCACGTGCACTGCCCGTCGCGTCCGACGGAAGGGTCTCCCACTCCTCGAGGACGATCCGCCAGGTCTGGCTCGAGCCGGGCCGACGCGGGGGCACGGCACTCGGCAGCTCCAGCTCGCCCGACCACGACACGACCGTGCCCTCGAGGCCCAGGATGGGCAGGTCGAGCGACGCGATGGTCTCCCAGCCGAGGTCCGACGGGATCTCGGGCACGCGACGCTCCAGCCTGGCCCGCATCGTGCGCGACGCCAGGAGCGACTCGACGAAGCCCATCCCCTCGATGCCCATGTCGGGCACCCCGATCGGCCCAGTGACGATCACCCGCGCGTGTCGACGATCCGGCCGAGTGAGGGTGGCCGTGCGCTCGGGAGGCAGGGGCACGAAGTCTGTCAGCACCACCGGAGACAGGTGCTTCTCCGGAACCGAGCTCGGCTGGAACCTGGTGAGCGCGAGCCGGACGAACGGCCAGATGGCGGTCCCAGGATCGAGGGCGATGTCGGCGAACCACAGTCCACGCTCCGGCGAGAACACGGGCTCATAGCCGAGCACCCACACGGGAGGCTCGCCCGGAACGTCCACCAGGGTCTGCACGGCCGGGGTGCCCACGGGTCGGCCCCCCTCGGGGCGGTCGTCGAGCCCGGCGAGGTGGGTGAGGTCGCTCAGCGGCAGGATCGAGCGGTGCGCCGGCCCCGCCTGGAGGTAGGCCGGGTCGCCACCCCACAAGCAGACATGGTTCTCGGTCGCGGTGTCCTTGCCGAGCGCCAGGGCCAGCCCCAGCAGCTCGCCGTCCCCCGAGGAGAACCAGGGCCGCTCCAGGTAGACCCGCAGGCCCGAGCGCCGGGTCCGTCGCAAGCCGAACGGCTGCGCCGGCTCGGTGAGCTCGTTCCATCTGAACAGCGGGAGCACGTCGTGCACGATCGGCTTGTTCGGCCGGGCCGTGTTCGGGACGTCGAGCCGGGCCGCCGGGCCGACAACCGAGACGTCGTCGACGGTCGGCAACACCCGCGGGTCGAAGTACTCGCGGTACCGCGTGGTCGCCCGCATCCGGTAGTCGATCATCCGGTGCCGGGTGTCGCCGAGCTGATGCACGGCGGCGTGCACCGCCAGCGTGGTTCCGTCGGGCAGCGGGATCGAGGAGTCCTCCTCACCTCCGAGCACCACGAGGTCCTCGTCGTAGCCCACGGAGGTGGCGGCGGCCCTCGCGCTCACCGTGACCTGCTCCGGCCCGGCCGGCTTGCTGACGTCGTCCACCCACTCGGTCCACTCGGCCTCGACGTCGAGTCGTTCGGTGCTCGGGCCGTGCAGGTCGACGCCGCCGAACAGCCGTACGTCGGTCCCGTCGGCGACGCGCACCGGCACCAGGACGGTCGTGCGGGGCACCTCGACGGGCTTGGGCACCGCGTGGACGAGCCGCACCGGAGTGGCGGGCGTAAGCCACCACAGCCAGCCGTCGGCGGCGGCGTCGGCCACTACGTCGAGCGAGCGGATCGCCTCCGGCAGCGAGCGCCAGAGTCCGAGCAGGTCGAGGTCCTGGCGCCGCATCGCCGAGGACAGGTTCATCCTCAGCTGCTCGCCCGGAGGTACTCGGAACCGCACCACCTGGCTGGTCGAGCGCGCTTCGAGAGTGGGTCCGGACTCCAGCACCATGCGATAGGGCTGCCACTGCGGCCAGCTTCCGGCGTAGGGCAGCGTCACCCCCTCGATCGCCCACAGCCCGAACAGATGGTGACCCTGGCCCGCGTCCGGGAAGGTCATCGAGAACCGGCTCGCGAGCGGATCCGGCAGATAGGGAAGGGTCAGCTCGTCGGTGCCGTGCACGACGTACTGACCCGGAGTCAGGCCCGCGCCCCGCTCCAGGTCGGCCGGATCGGTCACGTCCGGCACCTCGGCCGTCGGGCTCGAGTGGAACGCGATCCCAGGTTGCGGGAGCCGCTCACCCGGGTGGTCGAGGTCGGCGACCGTCGGGTCGAAGAGCGTGCCCGACTCACGCAGGGCGACCCCGAGCGCAGCGCGGACCACAGCCGGGTCGGCGCTGCCGAACGCGGCGTCGAAGCGACCGTGCAGCTCCGCCTCGTACTGGCTGGTCTTCGGTGGAGCGAGATGCCTCTGGGACCTGGCCCGCCACTCCAGGTCCAGCTCCGGGTGCGCCGCCTTGGCCTGAGCGCTGTAGGCCCCGGGGTCCACGATGCTGACGGCATACGGATCGTCGCCGTCCGGATGCTCGACACCAGACCGGATGACGAGCGTCAGCTGGGACTCGGCTTCGGTGTAAGGGTGCCGAGGCACGACGACCGGCTCGACGACCGGGTCCCACCGCAGGAAGGGCCGCGGTGTCGTGACCAGGTCCAGGAGCTCGCTGAGGACCGGCAGGGTGAGCGCCGGCAGGTCTGCCTGGGTCTGGGCCGCGGAGGCCAGCGCGGACCCGAGGAGGGCCGGGTCCAGGTGGACATCGGTCCGCTCCATCAGGTGCGGCACCTCGGCGGCCGCCTGGTGGAACGCCGTCTCGATGCGGGCCCGCCTGGTGGGTCCCGGCACGCCGTCCCGCGCGGCCCGCTCGGACGTCCGGGCACGGACCACCACGTCGACCGCGGCGATGCCGGTCGGGGTGACCTCGGTCAGGTCGAGCCCGCGGGCCCCGGACCCGCGGCGGGGGCCGGGCTCCTCGACCGGATGCCGCGCGCGTACGGCGTCGCGCACCGGCCCGGCGGCGGTGGAGGTGGCGTCGTGCGGAAGCTGCGCCAACCGGCCACCCGCGGCACGCTGTGCCAGGTCCAGCGGGTCGGGTCCGGTGCGCCGGGGCGTGCGGCGGGGTGCCGCCGTCGGGGTCTCGGGCCCCTCCGGGTCCGCCGGGTCGGGGCCGGCCACCCGGTGGGGGGCGCTGTTGCCGGCCAGATCGACGGTCCAGGCACGGAAGGCGTAGCTGCGTCCGTAGCGCAGCCACGGCAGTGTGAGCTGTTCGATATGGCTGGTGGTGGCCACTGGGTGGACCGGGTCGGGGTCCGGGTCGGGCTCGTCGACCGGGTCGTCTCCATCCGCGATGACCACCTTGCCCGGCTTGGGCACCGACAGCGACCAGCCCTCCCAGCCGGCGAGCACCTCGTGGGAGTAGTACGGCGCGGCGACCGTGTTCCCGTCGGGATCCTCCGACCGGGTGAGCGCCGCACCCTGGAGGAAACCGGTGTCCGGGGTGTCGGACAGCACGGCGCCGGCGCCGTCGACCTCGACGTCGATCCGGCGACGGTGCAGGGAGTGCCACTGCGTCGAGACGTCGTCCCAGACCTCGAGGCGGAGACCGCGGGCGAGGCTCTCGATCGTCAACGGCGCGGCGGTTCCCGAGATCAGAGCCTGGTCCTGGGCCGGCGCTCCGGCGAGCTGCGCGTGCAGCTGGTCGGCGCGATCCACGCGGGCGACCGCGAACCCGGCTGCCCGCAGCGACGCGGGGGCCGAGCTGGCGGGATCGCCGTTCTCCTCGGTGGCCGACATCCGGGGCAGGTTGCGCACATACTGCTCGAGCTTGAGGCCGGAGGCGTCCGGGTCGAGGTCCAGCACCCGGAACCGCTCCTCATCGCCCAGGCGCAGCAGGCCACGATGGTGGTCACCGCTCGCCGAGGCCACCCAGAATCCGTGGCCGTCCACCACGCAGGCGGTCCTGGGCTGGTTCTTGATCGGGTTGTCGAGCCCCGCGACGACGATCGAGGCGCTGATCTCCGTGACGCCGGCGAGCGCGCCGAGGTCGTCGATGTGCAGGTCGACCACCAGACCCAGCCGCCGCAGCAGCGGGGAGAGGTCGCCGAGCATCGAGGCCCGTTCGTGGAAGTCGGGGTCCGGTGTGACGACCGGGGGCGGACTGGCCTGCGGGTCGGGCTGGTCACGGTACGTGCGCTGCTCGGCCGGCCGCTCGTAGTAGAGCCGGGCTCGGTGGACGTCCGCTGCGAGCGCCAGCAGCGGGTCTTGGCCGCCACTCGGCGAGGTTCGGCCACCCTCGGTGACCTCGTTGAGCAGGTCGGTGACCCGCCGGTCGAGGCCGAAGTCCTCGTCGAAGAGCAGGTCCATCGAGATCCGGCCCTCGAACTGCCGGAGCCCGAGAGCGTCGAGCAGGAGTCCGGTGAGCACGTTGCCGCTGACTCCCGGCGAGCCGACGGGCGAGGAGAAGACTGCCGCGGCGTGGGTCAGCAGCGCATGCGCCTGCATCCGGTGGGCCGGGAACGAGCGCCATTCCTCCGCGGCGGGATCCGCGGTGACCCAGGGCCGGACACTGAGCTTCGGCGGGAACACCTGCGGCCACAGGGTGGGGATCAACCGTCCCAGCCGGGCGGTCGTCGGGATCGTGTGCTCGACGCCGCCGACGTGACCGCGCAGCTCGATCCGGGCGCTCCCCAACGCGGCGGTCCACTCCGCGACGTGGGGGAAGTCTCCGACCACGCCCACTCCCCCGTCCGGGGTGAGCCGGTGAGTGACGAACAGCGACACGTGCTGGCCGCGAGCGGGATCCGCGGTGCGGGGAAGAGCGGTGACCAGGAAGGACTCGATGACCATGTCAGGCTCCCGCGAAGGCGGCGCAGTAGTCGGTCCAGGCGGCCGGCACGGCGCCGAGTGGCGTACCGTCCTCGGGCACCCCGAGGATCTGGGCCAGGGTGGGATCCCCCTTCGAGCCGGCGAGCCGGCGTTCGCAGCTGATCTTGACCGAGGTCGAGAAGAACAGCACCTCGACCTCGACGGTGATCGAGGCCCGACCGACCATCTTGCCGGTGTCCATGTCGTAGGTCAGCGCCAGCTCGAGCGTGATCGAGGCGGAGATGAGGCCGAGGACGTCCACTTCGCCACGGATCCGGAAGTAGCCGGTGAGGCTGCCCTTGTCGTCCTCCAACTTCATGTAGATGCCGACCATGACCGACACCGAGCCCGACGCCACCCCGAAGTCGAGGGACAGCGAACAGCCCGCCTCGAGTGCCATCTCGAGCATGACCAGGCCCTTGGGCGAGAGCCGCAGCCCGACGAAGCCACCCCCGCCGATGGCCATGACGGTCAACCTGAACGGCTTCTCCCGGGTGCAGAAGTTGAACCCGACCGTCAGTGCGTCGCCCAGGAACGGGACCCGGATGTCGGCACCGAGGCTGATGTTCTCGAGGCTGAACACCCCGACAGCGACGTTCGGGAGGGCAAGGTCGAATCCGGCAGTGACGCCATCGGTGCTGACGTCGACGTACGGCGGGTCGGAGAAGCCGTCGAACGGGATAAGCCGTTGCAGGGTCTCGATGAACCCCAGAACGCCTTTCCACTCCATCCCGGCGAAGACCACGTCGACCTCGGGTTTGCGACCCGAGGCGGCGCGGAACGCCAGCCGATCGAACCGGATCGTCAGCAGCGTCTGGTCGAGGAAGAGGTTGAGGCCGAAGTCGCGCAGCTCCGCGAGCACGTCGACGCCGACTCCCGTGGCGCCGGAGGCGCGGGCCTCGACCGACAGCTGGAAGCCGTCCTTGGGCATGAAGAACAGGGCCTGGGCAGGGTCGATGACGTCGGGGAAGTTCTTCATCGTCGGGCGCCAGTCATAGCGGGCCCGGATGGTCATGCTCGCCGGGTCGATGCCGTTGACGAAGTCCGCGACCGCCTCGAGGGTGTCCGCGACCGCGGCCACGTCCAGGAGCGGGCCCAGCGCACCGGTCAGTCGTTCCAGGTCGGCCTTCGCGGCGGCCGGCATCGGCAGCTGGCGTACCGACTGGTCGAGCGAGGCGACGAAGCCCGACAGGTCACCGAGCAGGCCCCCGACCGCGGCGGTGACCGACGGCAGGTCGCTCGGTGCGTCCAGCGCCATCAGCGCGTCGAGTGCCGCCGTCAGGTCGGCGACGGTGGAGTCCAGGTCGGACTGCAGAGCCGCGATCGCCGCGCGGGCCTGCTCGGCCTGCGTCTTCAAGGCAGAGGTGGCGGCGTTCGCCGCGTCGTCTTGTAGGCGGGTGACCGCCCGGTCCACGGCAGGGACCAGGTCGTCGACGTCGGCCAACAGGGCGGCGATCTTGTCCAGCTGCTCGGTCACGAACCGCGGGGCCTTGTCCAGTCCCGCGGCGGCCAGGATGTCGGTGAGCTCGAAGAGCCCGAAAAGCATCGGGGTCACGTTGGCCAGGAACTTGTCGGGGTCGAAGTCCAGCCCCGGAGTCGTCGGGGAGACCACGGAGTCGACGTCGCCGACGATGCCGAGGACCCGAGAGAGCCCGTCGACGGGGAGGTCCGGCTGGACGAACCCGCCGGCTCGGTCGGTGCCGTTGCCGAACTCGATCTTCGCCTGGGTAGTGAGCTTGAGCAGCACCTGAGCGGTGGCGTTGGCTCCCGCGAAACCCGATGCGGCGTAGGCATCGGCGTAGGAGACCGTCACCTGGTCGGCGTTGGGCGCCAGGTGCTGCATCGCCGGCACCACGATGTCGGCATCGGCCAGCGTGGGTGTGGAGGTCCCTTGCTCGGCCGCCCCGTCGAAGCCGAGGTTCACGGTCTCGTAGGCCGTGTCTCCGGGCACCGTGATCGGGCCCATGGCAACACTCTGTCCGTCGCCGGGCACCACGTGGTCGCCGTCGTCGCGGTACGCCTTCTCGACGGCCGCCCGCTCGTCGCCGGTGTTCATCGTCGCGGACACCGCAAGCAGAGGTGTCCTCAGGATCACCCGTCGGCCCTCGTGGTCGAGGCAGTCGAGCAGGAACTTGTAGCGCGCGCCGTCGACCATCGGCCAGAACAGATCGTCCCCCCAGGAGCCCACCGAGCCGGCGACGTCGGGCGGCGTGGGCGGGGGCAGCTTGAAGTCGAGGTTGGGGGTCGCGAGGGGCCGGATCCGGATCTGCGTGAACGGCCAGGTGCGGCTCGTGTAGGTGCGCAACGGGTCCTTGAACAGCAGGAACTTGCGTTGGTAGAGCCGGGCCTGCGGGTTCATGACCTCCTTGATCTTGCGCTCGGTGATCGTGACGAGCACGGCCTGGTGTCCGGTCGGATAGACGTAGTACGGCTGGTCCACCCGCACGTAGAAGTCCCGCCCGCTGGCCGCCTGGTGGTCCCACCGGGTGACGATGTGGGGGGTGTCGATGTAGGGGCCGTCGTCCCAACGGCCGTGCAGCTCCAACCAGGCCCCGAGCGAGGACAGGCTCAGCTTCTCTGCGGACACCGGCTGCGGCGTGGCGTACGCCGGGTCTGCCGACTCGCGCACCAGCGCCTCACGGTCCTCGGCGGTGAGCGAGGCCAGGAACGTGATCAGGTCAGGTGGCGGGTTGTCCAGGTCGCGGGTCCAGACGGCTCTCACGATCTTCTGCTGGTCCGTCGTCTCGTCGACCGACACGACGCCGTCCTCGTCGACACGGCGGACCCCGAGCCGGCTGTGCCACAGCTCGACCCGCTCAGGGTCGTGCGCTCGGGCGGGATCGGGCGCGACCCGCCGAGGTTTCACCGCGTGCGTGAACCCGCCCAGGACGCTGGGCGACAGGATCAGCCGGAACGGCGCCTCGATGGCGGTCTCATCGGGCTTCGGGGCTCGCGGGCGCTGCCGCCGAGGTCGGACCACGGGCGGCTCGAAGGTCAACCCGCCTGGCCCGAGAGCGGTGCCGGGCCGGGCGATCCCGCTCAGGTCGACCGCGCGCTGGCTGACCAGCAGATGCCTGGCGGTCCGCAGGGCGAGCGCGTTCGTCAGGAGCTCACGGGGGCGGCCCGGCGTCGACACCGCACCCCGAGCCGGCGGAGCCAGGACCAGCCCCTCGGCGGAGTTGAGCAGGCGCAGCCCGCCTGGCAGGACGACGCTGGTGTGCGCGTCGGCGAACGCGCCGGGCGTGAACCGGCGGCGGCCGGGCCGCGGGGTGGCCAGGGGCACGACCCGCAACGGGAGTCGCGACATCGCGGCGAGCACCCCCTTCACGTTGTAGGGGATCTGCTCACCGTCGGGAACGTCGTACACGAGGCGACTGCCGTTCGCGGCGCGAACCGGCACCGGGATGGGCGTCGGCGGGAACGGCGAGGGTCCGTTCGGCTCCGGTTCCGCGGCTTCGTGGAGGTGTTGGAAGGTGTAGCGCACCTCGAGGTAGGCGTCGTCCTCGGCGGGTTCCAGATGCAGCTGTCCGTCGTCAGCCGCCGACTGGAGGCCGAAGCCGAGCACGTCGAGCACGACCAGGTCACCGGGGCGCAGCACCCGGAAGTGGTGTGAGGGCCGACGCGGCATCGCCGCCAGCACATCGGGCGGAATCGCGGTGAGCGGTTCCGGCAGGATCTTGCCCGGGTCAGGTGCTCGGCGCGAGCGGCGACCTGGCTGAGGGGTACGTGTGTTCCGTCGCATGGACGTCTCCCGCCGGAGCGGGCCACAGGGCCCGAACCCCGGTCTCGTCAGTGAACCACCATCGTGCGCACACGGCAACGGGAGACCGGGCACGATCCGGGAGACGGTGGTGCCCGCGGTCCGATCAGCCGTACTCTGCGAAAGTCCTGTATCTGCGGTGAACTCCACGGCTCCCTTCATCCGGACCGAGATCCAGGTGAGACCCAGATGACGCTGGTCGACAGCGAGGTTGCAGTCGAGGCGGCAGTTCGCGCCTTCGGCGCAGCAGAAGGTGTCGTTGTCTACGTCGACCGCGCCGTTCGGGAAGCGGGAGCCGTCAGTCTCGGCAGCGAGTCCCACCAGATCCGGGGCCGGTCGCTCCTGGTCTTCCGCGACCAGATGCCGCAGGCGAACTGGATGCACCCCTGCACCTACGCGCTCCTCGACCTGGACTCGGGCGAGCTGCTGCTCACCGTCGACAGCGACCGGCCGCCGGCCTACGGCCGTCTCCCGGAAACGTGGGTCGTGGCTGCGGACCCGGACGGGATCGCTGACCTCGTACCGCCGTGACACACCAAGGAGGGAAATCATGGCCGAGTATCTGAGGAAGCCCAGGAAAGAGATCGTCGAGCGTGCTCGGGCGGAGGCGTTCGCGGTGCTCACCCCCGACCGGGCCGCCGCTCATCACCTGGGAGTGGTGCCGCGCGCCCTGCGCCGGGGTCACGTGCTCCGGCTGGTCGACCGCGAGATCGAGGTGCCGGACGACGCGATCGTCGTGTTCGAGGACCAGCTGCCCGGTGCCAACTTCGGCCACCCGTGCCGCTACCTGTTCCACTCGATCCGCGACGGCGCCCTGCTCGGCACGGCGCTCGCGCAGTTCCCTCCCGAGGTCTCCGACCGGGCGCTGAGGCCCGACTACTTCCACGAGCCGCTCAAGCAGTCCGCCACGCTGCCGACGCTCTATGACCGGGTTGACTGGGATGCCGTTGCCCACTTCCCGTGGCTGGTGGACGACAACCGCTTCGCGCTGCTGTGGACGAGCCAGATCAGCAATCGTCGCCACGTGGAGGACATCGAGTTCGCCTACCGCATCCTTCGTCACAGATTCGGGTTCCCCGCCGCCAACATCTATGTGCTCTGCTACGACGGGACCATCGGATCGACCGACTACTCGGGTGCCGACATGGCCACCTGGGTCGGCGACAACACGGCGTACCAGATGCAGGTCACCGCCTCGGCCACCAAGGCGAACCTCCAGACGACGATCGACCAGATCAGCGCCCGCATGGACGAGAACAGCCTGCTGTTCGTCCACACCAACAACCACGGCTCCACGACGGGACTGTGCGTCGACAACTCATCGGTGCTGACCCCCGCGGAGTGGTCGACGATGCTCGACGGGATGGATCCGTTCGGCACGCTCGTCGTGACCATGGAGCAGTGCTACTCGGGGGCGTTCCTGCAACCCACCCTCGACCACAGCTCGGCGAGCCGGACCTCGTTCGCAAGCGCGGTGCCCGCCACCAAGCCGAGCGCCGGCGACGCGCACTTCGACCAGTGGGCGCGCACCTGGTTCGAGGCCGTCAACGCGGCTACGGCGTACGGCGCGAGCCTCGGGCACCAACCGGACGCCAACAGCGACGGGCGGGTCAGTGTGCGCGAGGCGTTCAACTACTCTGACGCCTATGAGTATGCGAACTCCTACGACGACCCGCAGTACGGCGACGTGCCGGCCGGGTGCGGCTCCTTGATCTACCTCACCAAGCCGCCCACCCTCGCCGAGATCCTCAGCGAGATCCTCAAGCGCTACCGGGCGATCGACAAGCTGGTCACCAAGCACCCGATCCCCGACCCTCCTCCGGACTGGGCCGCCAAGCTGCTCGAGTCGCTGGCCGTCGCCGAGGCCCTGGACCAACGCCTGGCCAAGGTCAGCCTTCGAGACGTGGGGTGAGGATCGCTCAGCGCTGGGGCCTGACCAGGAACTTCTGACCAGTGGCCTGACGTGAGTAGGTGCGTAGCGTCTCCAGGTCGAGCGCACCGGCGAGGGAGAGCTCGTCGGTGTAGCGACTGGCGAACGTCGTGGTGAGCTCGTCGGCGACCCGCTGTCGCAGCCGGGCCAGATCCTCGCGACTCGTCCTCGCGAGGAACGGCAGCAGCAGCCAACCGCCCACCCCCCAGGCGAAGCCGAACCTGCGGCGCAGCTCGATCGGCCTCGGGTCGAGGCCGCCATAGATGTAGACCTGCTTGTGCACCTCGCTGCCGTAGCGGCTGTACGGCGCACCCGGGGCGACGATGGCCGCCTCCATGCTGTTGAGGATCTGCCCCGCCAACCGGCCCCCACCCACGGCATCGAACGCCAAGGTGGCCTCCGTCGCGGTCAGTGCCGTCACGAGATCGCTCTCGAACGTCGCCGCACTGGAGTCGCACACGTGCAGCGCGCCCTGCTCCCGCAACAGCGCGGCCTGTTCGGGTCGCCGGACGATGTTGACCAGCGGAACGCCGTCGGCCAGGCAGATCCGGTTCAGCATCTGTCCCAGGTTCGAGGCCGCCGCCGTGTGGACGAGCCCCCGATGACCCTCCCGCCGCATGGTCTCGACCATGCCCAGCGCGGTCAGGGGGTTCACGAACGACGACGCGCCCTCGACGGCCGTGGCACCCTCGGGCAGCGCGAGGCAATTGCGCGGCGAGGCCAGGGAGTACTCCCCGTAGGTCCCTTCACCGAGGAACCCGACAGTTCGCCCGAGCAGGGCCCGAGCCTCGGGTGAGTCACCCGCGGCCACGACGACCCCGGCACCCTCGCTGCCCACCGGCATGGAGTCCCCGACCCGCGCTGCCAGGGCGCGCATCACCGGTTCCGCGACCGGCGCGACCACCGACGGGTCCGTCGGCGACCCCCCGGCCACAGCCTGGGACACATCGGCCATGGCCAGCAGCAGCGCCAGGTCGGAGGGGTTGATCGGGGCCGCCTCGACCCGCACCAGCACCTCGCGCTCTCGCGGCAGCGGCGTGTCCACCGTCGCGATGGACAGCTGCAACTGGCCTTCGCTCGTGACGAGGCTGCGGAGCTGACGCATGGTGTCGGGGATCTGGGGCATGAACGGGGATTGTACGCGTGCTACTCAGTGATACTATGTAGTGGTAGTCAGTAACGCTGAGTAGTGGGAGGGGCGCCCGATGGGCAAGCAGATGACGGAGATGCTCAAGGGCACGCTCGAGGGCATCGTCCTGGCCATCCTGGGCGGGCGCCCGGCGTACGGCTACGAGATCACCTCGCGGCTGCGCGAGATGGGGTTCGCCGACATCGCCGAGGGCACGGTCTACGCCCTGCTCGTTCGCATCGAGCAGCGCGGGCTCGTGGATGTGGAGAAGGTCCCGTCGGAGAAGGGGCCGCCGCGCAAGGTCTACGCGCTGAACGCGCTGGGTCAGGACTATCTCGAAGAGTTCTGGAGGACGTGGAGCTTCCTCGCAGAGCAGCTCGCACAGCTCCACGAGAAGGGGAAGTGAACATGAACATCTCGACGCTGATCAAGAAGGTTGTCGGGGACTTCGGGGACAAGAAGCGCTGGCGGGCGTACCAGGCTCGCACCAAGCAGCTCCCCGCCAACTACCGCGCCGCCATCGAGGCCCTGGAGCGGTACCTGACCTACTTCGGCGCGATCACCAGGGGCGACGTCCTCATGTCGATGCTGGAGGACCTTGCCGACCTGTTCGAGCAGAGTGCGGCCGACGCCACCCCGATCCGCGCGATCGTCGGGGAGGACCCTGTCGAGTTCGCCGAGACGTTCCTCCGCAACTATGCCGAGGGCCAGTGGATCAACAAGGAGCGGGCCCGGTTGACCGAGGCCATCGACCGAGCCGCGGCCGAGGAGTCGTGATGGCCGCCATCGTCGTGCATGGGCTGGAGAAGTCGTTTGGCGACCTGCACGTGCTGCGCGGTGTCGACTTCGACGTGGCCCGCGGCAGCATCTTCGCCCTGCTCGGCTCGAACGGGGCGGGCAAGACCACGGTCGTGAGGACTCTGTCCACGCTTCTCGAGGCCGACGCGGGGGCGGTCAGCGTCAGTGGCTTCGATGTCGCCACGCAGGCCGCGGAGGTGCGGGAGTCCATCAGCCTGACCGGGCAGTTCGCGGCCGTCGACGAAGTCCTCAGCGGGCGGGAGAACCTCGTGCTGGTCGCCCGGCTGCGTCACCTCAAGGACCCCGGCACGATCGCGGACGACCTGCTCGATCGTTTCTCGCTGACCGATGCGGGCGCACGAAAGGTGTCGACGTACTCCGGTGGCATGCGGCGCCGCCTCGACATTGCGATGAGCCTGATCGGGAACCCACCGGTCGTCTTCCTCGACGAGCCGACCACGGGGCTCGACCCCCAGGGGCGCATCGACGTGTGGCAGGTCGTCAAGGAGCTCACCGAGGCCGGCACGACGGTGCTGCTCACCACCCAGAACCTCGACGAGGCCGAACAGCTCGCCGACCGGATCGCGATCCTCCACGAGGGTCGGATCATTGTGAACGGCACCCTGGCCGAGCTCAAGCAGCTGCTCCCACCTGCCAAGGTCGAGTACGTCGAGAAGCAGCCGACCCTCGAGGACGTCTTCCTCGCCATCATCGGTCGGGAACCACGATGACCAGGCGCTTCCTCGGCGACACCGCTGTCCTGCTGGGGCGATCCCTGCGACACATCACCCGCAGCCCGGACACCATCATCACGACCACGATCATGCCGATCGTGTTCATGCTGCTGTTCGTCTACGTCTTCGGCGGCGCAATCGAGACCGGCACCGACTCGTATGTGAACTACCTGCTGCCCGGCATCCTGCTGATCACGATCGCCTCGGGCATCTCCTATACGGCCTACCGGCTCTTCCTCGACCTGAAGAACGGCATCTTCGAACGGTTCCAGTCGATGCCGATCGCACGCTCTGCCGTGCTGTGGGCACACGTGCTCACCTCCGTGGTGGCCAACCTGGTCTCGGTCGGGGTCATCATGCTCGTCGCCTACCTCATGGGCTTCCGCTCAGGAGCGGGAGTGCTGGCGTGGCTCGCAGTCGGCGGCATCCTGGTCCTTCTCACTCTGGCGCTGTCCTGGCTCGCCGTCATCGCCGGCCTCACCGCGAAGACCGTCGACGGCGCCAGCGCGTTGGCCTACCCGCTCATCTTCCTCCCGTTCATCAGTTCGGCCTTCGTGCCCACCGACACCATGCCCGGCCCCGTCCGCGCCTTCGCCGAACACCAGCCGGTGACTTCCATCGTCGACGCGATCCGCGACCTCTTCGCCCAACAGCCGGTCAGCACCGACATCTGGACCGCCCTCGCCTGGTGCGTCGCGGTCCTGACCATCGCCTACCTCCTCGCCATGGCCACCTACCGGCGCCGGTTCTCGGCCTGACTTCTTCGAGGCGGTCGATGCCTCTGGGCGTCTCGCCGCCGACCCTGCCGTCGCGCGTCCCTGGCCGGTTCTCCCGAGCCCTTGACCCCCAGACCCCTGCCTTCGATCGTGTTCAGGGGTGTGAACCGGGGTGTTCGCGGTCCAGTGCGCAAAGTGGCATTCGACACGGGCACGGGGCTGATCACGTACGTCGGTCCGGGACGTGGCGTGGCCGGTGGCGTCGACGTCACCGGGAGAGTCCTGATGCCGGGCCTGGCCAATGCGCACACGCACTCGGGGATGACGCCGCTGCGTGGCTATGCCGAGGACATGGACCTGCAGGACTGGTTGGCACGGGTGCGGGCCTTCGAGATCGAGCTCACCGCCGACGACTTCTTCTGGGGCCTGCAGTTGGCCATGGTCGAGATGCTGCGGACCGGTAAGACCACGTTCGCCGACATGTTCGTGTGGGATTCCCGGCTGCTCGACGGCACGGCGGCGTTGGCCAGTGAGTTCGCCGGGGACCCACAGGTCCGCATCGCGCTGGGCCCGCACGCGCCGTACACCTGTTCACCGGAGGTGCTGCGCGACGTCGCAGCACGCGCCCGCTCCCTCGAACTGCCGGAGTCCTCCACCTCTCAGAATCCGCGTTCGAGGTCGAGGACTCCCAGCGCCGCTTCGGGCTCACACCGATCGCTCACGTTGCCGCTCTGGGGCTGCTGGATTCACCGGTCCTGGTCGCACACTGTGTCCACCCGACGCACGAGGACATCGAGATCTTGGCGCGACACGACGTAGCCGTCGCGCACAACCCCATCAGCAAACTCAAGCTGGGGGCGGGGGTCGCGCCGGTCCCGGCGTGCGTGAGCAGGTGTCCCGCTCGGGCTAGGGACAGATTCGGTTGTCAGCAACAACAGCCTCGACCTCTTCGAGGAGATCAAGACAGGTGTGCTCCTTCAGCGTGGCGTCAATCGCGACCCCAACAGCGTCCGCGGCGACGATCTGCTGGCCATGGCCACGTGTGAGGGAGCACAGGCGGTCCGGTTCCCGGAGGTCGGCAGCCTGCAGCCGGGCCGCTGGGCCGACGTCGTCGTCGTCGACGCGACCGGCTCCCGCGGTACGCCGTTGCACGACGCCGCGTCGTACCTCACCTTCGCAGCGCCCGGCAGCGACGTGAGTGATGTCTATGTCGGCTGGCGTCAGGTCGTCGCGGAAGGGACGGTCACGTCCGTGGACGTGGCCGAGGCCCGCTCGCACGTCGCCGCCACCGCCGCCCGGGTCGCGCAGCAGGTCGCACGGGGACGAGGTTGAGGCACGAGGTCGCTTCCGGCCCGTGCCCGCGACCGACACGCTCGAGGGCGGCTGTGCAGCCACCAAGCTGAGCGCCCTGTCTCACCGCGGACTCCACTGCGACAGGCCGGTGCCGACATTGGCCAGCGGCGGGTGCGGCCAGCCCACCCCCCACGAGCGGCGAACCCCACCCCCAAGCCTGCGGGCAGCCCCGCGTGGCCGGGCGGCTCCCCGTGTGGGGTGTGCGGTCGACACGACCGACAGGGCGATCTGCGAGGACGACGATCAAGAGACGCCGGCATCCCCGCCGGCTGCCACCCACGGAGATCACGATGAACACTTACGATTCGAGCCGGACGACACCTGTTCTCGTCACCCACGGACACTGCGCACAGCAGGGCTTCTGCACGGTCTGCGGAAGCGTCTGGCCCTGCTACCGGGCACTACGGGCGGACGTCCCGACCACCACGAGCCGCGCCGTACCGGTCCTGGTCTGACCCCCGACATCCGGCGTGGCTATCCTCTGCGCATGCTCATTCTCGCCATCATCACCTTCGGCATGGTCATCGGCGCAGGCGCCCAGCTCATTCTCGGCCGATCGCGTGGCCGGGTCGACTGGTCGATGGCGATCGTGGCCGGGCTCGTCGGCTCGTTCGTCGGCGGGCTGGCCATCAGCCTGCTCTCCGGCGACGGCCTGGACCTGAAGCCGAGCGGGATCATCGGTTCTCTGGCCGGCGCGGTCCTGGTGACCGCTGGCTGGCGCGCGTGGGAGGGCCGGAACAAGCCGAACGCGGCCGCCCGGGCGGCCAAGAGGTCGGGGGACCCCCGCAAGTCACACCCGCGCTGACCTCGCGATCCGGCGATCGATCGCGCGGCTCCAACACAGCCAGGGTCCCGCTGGGATGTGGCTGCGTCCGCGCCAGGCGAACAGCCGAGCCTGCCCATCTGGCCTTGCGGTTGATGTGTCCTCCGGCGCGGCAGGGGAGCTCGGCCTGCGGAATGTGATCCGCGAGCCAGCGTGACCAGAGGTGCATGACCTCGAGCAGGTGGCGGTGGTCCCCGGTGCCCAGCTCGACCTCGGGCTTGCCCCCGTCGAACAACTCCAGGAGCTCGACGAGCTCACGGGCCAGCGCGGCTTCGTCACCTTCTCGCAGGTGGTGCGGTGGGCTGGTCGGGGTTGGGAGGCGGTCATCACGTTCGGCGCCGGAACCTGCATCATCCTGCTCGTCCATGCCCTACACATCCGCATGTCAACGCCTTCTCCGGCGAACTCCGCCGCTTCATAGTCCGCTCAGGGATCTGCATAATGGTGAAATCCGCGAAGGTGGTGTGGCGCATGATGATTGAGTCGGTACTAACCGCGGTCGCCCTTAAGAGCGGCGGGCAGTTGCTGCGTGCGGCGGTTGAGGGCAGCGAACTGGGTCGCGACGACGCCGCTGAGGTGGCTACTGCGTTGCTTGAGGCAATCGTGGCTGGCCAACGCCGGGCTGACGCGGGGCTGAAGGACATCGAGGCAAGGTTGGATTCCTTGGCCACCGATCCTCACGAGGCGTCGATGGCCGCAGGCCGGCGCCTGCTCGAGGACGCCGCTCCGGAGCACCGCCGACCGGAGCACCGCGAGGAGATGCTGAGCAACGCCCGGCATGCATTTGCCGACGCAATCGGGCAAGCCCACGGACGACCCCTGGAGGTGGCGCGGGCTGAGGCGATGTACGGCCTGACGTGGTTGGCGGGTGGTTCGCCGCGGGACTTGTCGCTTGCTCTCGTCCGCGCTCTTTCGATCTTGCAGCGGGAGGTGCTGGTGAGCTTCCAGTTCGCCTGCCGGGATAACCGCGACAACGAGCGGCGCCGGACTGCTACGTCCACCAGGGTGAGAGAAGCGATCTTGGGTTCCGACAGCAGACTGATGGACTTGAGGGCATCGGACCGTTTCACGGAGGTGCAGGCCGAGTATGAGGCCGTCCGGCTACTCCAGGTTTCCACCGGCGAAGAATCCATATCCTGGCCAGCCATTCCCCGGCCTCACGAAACGATCTACTCGCACCCCGCCCCAGGGCTTCCCGTGCGCGTTCGCGTTGACTCACCAGTGTGGCTGCTTGGTGCAGAGTTCGAGCTCGGGAAGCGCGGCCTACGCGTCGCCAATCGCAGCGAATCGATAGTCGTCGCGGCGACGGTTGAGCCAGTCTTGGATGTGGAACGTGTGATCTCGCCTGACGTCTCCGCCTTGAACCGTCATGCGACGGTGATCACCCCTGGTACTTCAACGAAGCTCTCGCACTCCGGTCGGGGACAGCCCGCAGCCGCCATAGGACTCGGTGGGACCGAAGGGGTCGACCTGACGGTTCTGCTGCACGTGCACTTCGACTGGGCAGCTGCCCTCGACTGCGGCTACCCACCTAGGCGACACCCGACCGGGTAACTCTTTCACCGTCGTCGGTCATCAGCTCTCGGGTTGCTTCAACAAGCTGCCCGTCCCGTCGGCAGGTACCGCTACACCGTGGTCCGTCATGCAAGCCTGCCGGGCGGCGTACGCGGACTCTGCTAGAAGTGCGTCCACGGTCGACCCGCGGGGGCTTGTCATGGCCCGAAACCGATCGTCACGAAGTTGCCCTGGCGCTTGCTGGCCACGCTCACCGCCGGCGTCAGAGTCCTTCCCGAATCGCTCTCGTGGCCCGGACGTCGTCCTCGTTGTAGTCGAGGATGCGTTGCCGACCGGCCTGCGACACTGCCTCATCGGTGGCAGCACGTGCCTCGGCCAGCCACAGCTGCGACTGCAGTCCCCCAGGGTCCTCGTCGCGCCAGGCGAACCCAAATACGGGCGCCACCTTCTTGATCCCGAGGCCGTGGAGGCCGAAGAAGTGCTCACGCACGATCGGGAGCAGGTCGACGAAGCGCTCCACCAGGTCGGCTACCGCCTCCTCACCCAGGAGACGCCTGAGGTAGGTCGGCTCGGGGTGCGAGTAGTGGTAGACCAGCAACGTCTGGCCGGCGGCTTCGGCGACGGCCATCTGGCCGCGAAGCCAGTCGGCGAACTCGGCAGCCAGTCGAACAGCCTCCGCATCATCGAGCTCCTGCCAGCTGACCACGGGGTGGTACTCCGGATCGGCACCGGGTCGGTTGACGAGCGCGCCCCAGAGATAGACCCGGTCCTCGGGGTCCCACTCGATGTCGAAGTCGATCTCGACGTCTGCCCGTGGCAGCGCGATCGGTCCGACGGTGTCGCGCTCGAGCAGAACGCCGTCGCGAGTCATCCCCGCTCGGCGTACGGCAACCGTCAGGCGACCCCACGGGTCCTTGAGGTGCGCGACCTCCGGGAGGTATGACGCACGGAACGCCTCATCGTCGAGGTCGAGGTCGGCCAGGTCGTCGATGCTGACGACGCCCAACGCTGCCAGGGCGTGCCACTCGCGGACACTGAGCCTGCCCGCCCTGATTCGGTTGCTCGCCGTGTCGACGCCGGTCAGGTCGCGGCAGAACTCATACCAAGGGCAGGAGTCGCACTCGACGGTGAAGATCGGCTGCACCAGCGCAGCAGCTCCTTCGGCAGCCGCGGCGGCCACCTTCAGCCGGAAGCCCTGCTCGTGGTCGTAGCGCTCCAGAGCCGACCTCCTCGCCGCGCCCCGCGATCGGGAGAAGGTCGCGAACAGGGGTGCACTGAGGTCCATCCAGGTGAGGATCCGGTCGGGAAGCGCGAAGTCGGTCAGCTGATCGGTGCCGATGATGAAGCCTGTCGGCGCCCAGTCCGGTGCCCGTCCGATCGCCTCGAGTATCCGCCAGTAGTGGGCCAGCTGGAGGTAGTCGTCGAAACGCGTCGTGGTCTGCGCGGCCAGACCCGCGACCTCGAGGGTCGTCCCAGGCTCGCTCATCAGCGAGTAGGTCAGTAGGCCTCGCTTCCGTCGCGAAGTGACCTGGTGGGACTTCACGTCCCCGGGCACGTAGACACCGGGTCCCACTCTCAGAAGGATGTCGGGACGTCCCGTGCGGCCGCCCTCGACATCGTCCGGGAGCCATCCGCCGAGGATGACGGTGGTGTCGTCATCCAGCGCCGACACGGTCGCCTCGATGAGGGCCTCTTTGCCGCGCACGTCGGACAGGTCGACGTAGGCCGCAGGTTCGGGGCCGGCTGCCAGCTCTCCGAACACTGCCGCCTCGAACTCGATGCCCGCCCGGAACCTCATCTGCAGGTCGGGCGGTACCTCCCACTCGACCTGCTCGATCGTGGGGTCCCACTCGTTGTGGACCCGGCGGGCACACCGCTTCGCGTCGTACCCGGTCAGCAGGATGGGAGTGTGGGCCATGAATGCTCCTCGGCACTGGACGTAGCGAGCGGTCGGATCATCCCCCAGCATGACCCTCGGGGAACCGATCGTCGCCGCAACGGTGTTGTGCGCGTGGTCCCATCCAGGCCGCGTCCATTCCGAAGCCGCGTTCGCGATGCTCGCCGGTGTGGCACCGATCCCCGCCAACAGCGGCCAGGTCACCACGCGGTATCGGCTGAACCGGTTCGGCGACCGGCACCTCAACACGGCACTGCACACCGTGGTCCAGATCCGGATCCAGAACCAAACCGCCACCCGCGACTACGTCGCTGGTCGAACCGCTGAAGGAAAGACCAGCCGCGAGATCAAACGCTGCCTGGCTCGCTACGTCGCACGCGACCTCTACCGCCTAGTTGAAAGTGGGTCCGCAGCTGCTTGACGAAGCATAGGAAGGACTCAGGTCGGCGCTGTTGCGTTGACGTATGACACTGGGATGGTGAGGGTGGCTCGATGAAGCGATGGAGCCGAGGGACAGTCCGCCGTGATCGGTGGGCGTGTAGTACCAGCGCTCGCGTTCTTCCCGGGAGGGCCAAGGCGTCTGTCCGTCGGTTCGCTGCCAGTCCTCCAGGTTGTCGAGCCAGGCCTCGGCGGCTGCCGTCATGCTGGTCGCCGAGTCCAGAGGTGTCATCTCCGGCGCCATCACCCAGGCCGAGTCGACACCCCCACGGCCAAGGCACTCACCTGACGCCGATAGCTACCACGGCCACGCCTGCCCTCTCGTCAAGCCGATGGGGCGGGCGTGGGTCGTATCATTCGGTCTCTGACGTGGCGGCGTCCACGACCGGGGGGCTGGTCAGAAGGATGACCACACTGAGCAGCAGCACCCACAAGGGAAACACCAGCTGCGTCCACTTGTGATCCCCGGCGGCGACCAGCAGCACCAGCGCGACGGCGTACCCGAGGTAGGAGACCCAGCGGGGGAGGGCCTGGGTCCGCAGCCCGACGGTGCTCACCGAGAGCGTGAAGACAGCCGCCATCCGCATCGCGTACACCGAGACCAGCGTATGGGTGGTGCCGATGCCAACGCTCCACGCGTTCGGGTCGACATCGGGTCCGGCCAGCATGATCATCAGGCTCGTCGTGGTGACCGCTCCCTGAAACAGCATCGCCAGGAACAGCAGCCCGCTGCCGAGGAAGACCGTCGAGAACAGTCGGTCCTCCACCGGCCCAAGCTGGTCGCGGACGACCCCGATGAACCACAGAAAGGCGATACCGGCGAACGGCACGAGATTGAGACCGACTCTGATCAGCGCCCGCCGGTGCTCGTCGAACTGCAGCGTCCGAGGGTCGGCGTTGCCGAGGGCGAGGCGCATCATCGTCATACCGGTGAGCAGGAGGACGCCGAACACGATCCCCGCGACCGCCGCCGAACGACGGGTCCGCCAGAAGCGCGCGGTGAGCGCAGGTGGTGAGGGATCCATACTGGAGGCTCCCTGGGCTACAGGACGTTGACGGCGCGGGCGACGACAAGAGCGGCGAGAACCAGGGAGATGGCCGACTCCGCCATCAGCCACAACTTCGACCAGTGGCGGATCGCGGACACATCCGTAGGCCCGAACGCCGTGGCGGTGTTGAACGAGAGCGCCATCGGAAGACGCCGCTCCCCACGTCGTCGGGTGGCTGAGTCCCGCTCATCCATGCCCATTCGCCTCCCTACGCCGAACACGAACGCGACCCCAGGACCTGCCAGGGTCAACGAGCCCGGCCTTCTCGGAGTCTGGTCGAGGATCATCCGACCAGACTGGACCAGGTTCCCGTCGGCGATCGAGAGACACGCCACAGGAGTAGCCGCATCAGTCACGGCCTGTGCGCGGCCGTGACGTGAAACCGGCTGGAATCACCCGACGCAGCCCAGCGTGGGGGTTCCGTGATACCCATGCCGCCGGAGGTGAGAGCCAGCCACCATAGGGCGACCGCGAGCACCTTGCGGTGACGACCTCTGGGTCAACGACCCAGAGACCGCACGGCTCGACCTTCCGCTGAGCTTCGCCAGGCTTCGCTGATCGTCGCGTAAGGGGCCCGTCTCGGCCTCTGTGGAGGCAGTGTCCGCGGACATTCTGCTGACACGCAACGCAGAAGCCGGGCCCATGACAACCCACGAACCCGACCTGCTACTTCTCTTGCAGCGGGGGCAGTGTGCTGGTTCAGGACATCGGCAAGGCATGTCTCACGACATCTTCAAGGCCTGCTCCGTGATGCTCACCCGTGTCGAAAGCCAGGCTGGTCATCACCGCCATCACCAAGCAGGGCCTCACCCAGGCCGAAGCCGCCCGCACCTGCGGCCCATCGGAGGCCACCCTCAGCAGGCTCATGGCCCGCTACCGAGACGAGGGTGACGACGCCTTCGAACCCGGTCCCGGCGCCCCCGGACCTCACCGGTAGCGACCCCGCCGGTGACGAGGCCCTCCAGCAGCTCGCGCCGGTGCTCTCGGCGCCGCGGCCCGCCGCGAAAGCGTCGAGTAGCTCGTCGTACCCCAGGAGCCCGCCGCAGTCCTCGGGCAGATAGGCCCGGCGGCCGTCCAGAACGCGCGCTCGCCGCGCCGTGGCATCGAACTCCTGGGTCTGTTCAAGCCTCAGCGTGTGTCCCAGCCGTCGCCGACGTCCGAGTCGTGGGAGAGCCGGTCCCCGACCTCCACCAACACCTGGTCGAGGCGGACCTCCCGCTCGTTGATTTCCTCGTCGCCCTCCTTCTCGCAAAGTCCGTCAGGAACGGCTGCACGGTGTGGTCGTGCTCCGGCCCTACGAAGAACTGTTGGAGGTGCGAGTCGTTCCAGCCCATCGCGGTCTGGAGCACCTCAAGCAGCTATGCCAGCGTCAGGTCGCTGGCCAACTCGAGTCGGCGCCAGAGGGGCAGGATGCTCCCGACCAGGTCCACGCGCACCGATCGCGACCCTAGGCGCCGGGGCTCGACTCCGCTCGGCCAGCCTCTCACTCCAGCAGGTGCTCCAGCGCCCTACCCATGACCGCGTTCCGCTCGGCGGGCGTCGCGATGCCCTCGAACCCGAAGCCGAGGAGCAGCGAGTCCGGGGTCGTGATGCCGGCGCCGACGGGGAAGCCGCCGGCATCGGCGACGACCCAGTCGTTGCCGTTGGCGGCGCTGCCGGTCGGGGCGCCGGGCACGGCCCAGCCCTCCAGTCCACTCTCGAACGACGTGGTGCTGCCGTCGGGAAGCGTGACGTCGTCGACGAAGGTGCCGAGTCCCTGGGTGCCCCAGTCGCTGGCGTAGGTGAGGGACACCTCGACCGACCTGCCCTGCCAGCCGCCCAGGTCGAGGCTCCACTCCTGCCAGCCGGCCGAGTTGCCGGACGCGGCGTTCCATGCGCCCGTCGAACCCGTCGGCGTACAGCTCCCGGCGGCTTCGTCGTAGGTCTGGTAGTGGTCCAGCTGCGGGTGCAGGTCGCGCCAGCCCGCCGCGCAGCTCGCGCCGGTCTGCTGCGTGGTGTGTCCGTTGAGGTCGGGCAGCGTCGTCCAGTCGTCGCCGCCGGGGGTGCGTGCCTCGACGAAGACGTAGTCCCAGTCGCCTTCGGTGTCGTAGGACGTCCAGAAGTCGAGCGTGCCGCCTCCGGCCGGGACGGGAACCGTCCGGGTCAGCCGCTTGTAGGACACATCGGCGATCTGGCTGTAGACGTACTGCTCACCCGTGTGCGGGTCGAACGGACCGCCAGGCTTGTCCCAGCGGGCCGAGGGCCAGCTCTCGAACTGCGGGAACTGCGCAGACGGCAGGATGCCGCTGGTCGAGATGAAGGACGAGGTGGCGTTCTGGTTGTCGCCCGACTCGGGACCGTTCATCGCCCATGCGAGGCCCTCGAACGGGTCATCGATTCCGGCCACACCGTAGGCGTTGCCGTCGTCGTCGAGCCCGTCGCCCGCGATGGCGAGGTAGCCGCCGAACCAGTACTGCAGGACGTCGTTGGTGCCGTCGCCGGACCCCCGCAGCGCGAGGCAGCGGCGCGTGTCGATGCCCGCGGGCAGCGGGTTGCAGGCGATCGTGCCCTGGGGGTCGTAGCGCTGCGTGCCGACGTTGGCGGTGTACTGCGCGCCGGCCTGGTTGCCGGTGTACATCACCTTTCCGCCCTCGTTCATGAAGGCGCGGAACTCCAGCATCTCGTCCAGCGCGAGCCGGTCCACGTTGCCGGCACCGCGGCCCGCCGTACGGGTCACGATGTCGTCCCCGGTGTACCAGATCGCAGCGTCGTAGTGGCTCAGCACGCCAAGGGCGTCGGGCGCGGTGCGATTGTTGGCGTCGACGTCGTAGACGTCGACGTCCTCGCCGTTGGCGTCCAGCGCGTCGAGGTAGTAGTCGAGGTAGTGCGGACCGCCCGGGGGCTGGGCAGGAGAGGCTCCGGTGTAGTCCTCGGCCGACACGACCAGGACCCGGTTGCCCGACTCGGAGACGGCCCGATAGGTGAAGGACGGGCTGCGCTTGCCGCCACCTTCGAACCACACCTCCACGTTGTCGCCGGGGCTGGTGCCGGTCACCACGCCGCGCATCTGGTGGTAGTGGGTCGAGGTCATGCCGTACTTCTCGCCGCCGGTCCACTCGCTGGTGGGCGCGGACCGGGTCGGGCCTCCGTTGACCGTCCACTTCGCGGTCACGGAACCGAGGCTGCGCTTGGCCAGCACGGCGACGGGCTGGGGGTCGCCGTACGACGTTGTGAAGCTCAGGCGCACGCTCGGCAACCCGCTCTTGTAGGCGTCCTCGCTGTCGAGGTAGAAGGGCTTGGTCTTGATGCCGAGCGACGACTTCGGGTCGTCCGGGTCGACCGCGGAGGCGGCCACCGACTCCGCGAAGGGGAGGTTGCGCTCGAACTCCTCCTGGACCAGCGCCTCGTCGTCGGGGAACACGAAACCGCAGCCGGGGCAACCCGGGGAGAGCTCGGGAGTCCAGGCCAGGGTGCCGGTGGCCCCCTGGGCGTAGCCGTCGATCTCACCGTTGGTGACGTAGAGGACGTCCGAGGACAGGCCCGGGTGGAAGTCCTTGATGGCGGGCTGGTCGAGGTTGCCGGACAGGGCGTAGTAGATCGGGTCGTCGGCCGTCGGGGTGCCGATCTGCCAACCGTCGTTGTAGAGCAGCCACCGGCCGTTGGAGTGGTAGTTGACCATGAACTCGGCCTTGGCCGTGTTGAAGAGCTTGATGCCGGCCTGAGTCTCCGGCTCGGACGCCGGCGACGGCCCGCGGTAGGTCTCGCTCGAGGCGATGTCGGAGGAGCCCTCGTTGTCGTAGCCCCAGTGCGAGGGGTAGTTGCGGTTGGGGTCGACACCGTCGCCGACCTGGGTGATCCCGTCGCCGTTGTTGTCGCGCAGGTTCTTGCGCCACAGCCGCTCGTCGGTGAACGTGTATTCATAGCCGTCGGGGTTCATCACCGGCACGAACCAGAGCTCTGTCTCCTTCAGCAGCTTCTTGGTCTCCTTGTCGTTTGCCTTCCACCGCTCGAGATAGGTGTTCATCAGCCGCCGGGTGATCTCGGTGGCGATCCACTCGCGCGCGTGCTGGGTGGCGCTGAAGATCACCGCCGGGCGCGACCCGTCCTTCTGGCCGCGGGCACCCTGGGTGACCTTCAGCGCGAGGATGTCGCGACCCTGGTAGGTCGTCCCGAGCTTCACCAGCTTGGTCACGCCGGGGTAGGTCCGCGACGCTGCGACCAACTGGTCGCGGATGCCTCCGGGCTCGTCGTAGGACCTCCACACGGTGTAGCCACTGGCGGCCTGCTCGGCGGCGAACTGGCGCACCGTCTTGCCGCCCCTGACCCGTGCGAGGCGGAGCTTCAGGCCCTGGGCGCGCAGCGTCTCCGCCTGGTCGGTGGCGAGCACCAGGTCGACCCGGGTCGTGTCGCCCGTCGGGTGGGCCTCGGCGAGGTCGTAGCCGGCGCGCGCCAGTGCTTCGAGCTGCTCGCTGGTCACGCCGCGTGCGACGTAGGCGTCGAGCGGGTCAGCGGTGCGCGGCGCCGCGGCCGGTGGCGAGGTCGAGGAGGGCGGCGCGAGACCGACCCCCAGGGCGGCGACAACGACGGCGACGGCGACGGCTGACAGGAGACGGCGCATGGCAAAACCCTCCGGGCGAGTGTGATGGGAGTCACATTGCCACCCTTGATGGGGTAGGGGAACCCCCTGCATCGATGGTCCCGGGTCGGGTCAGCTGAAGGGCAACGAGCCGAGCGTCGCGCGCCCCTGCCTGTCCCCGGGCCCCAGCTCGACCTGGCCGTTGTTCCTCGCGGCCATCAGCTCGCTCGGCTCCGGACCGTGCTCGAGCCCGATGACGTGGGCGATCTCGTGCAGCACGATCGCCTCCATCGTGCGGGGTCGCTGCTCGATCGTGGCGGCGGTGAAAGCTTCGGTGTCGAGCGCGATCGCGCCGGTGACGTAGTAGCGGCGACCCAGCACTCCCTGCTCGGCAGCACCGCCGCCGATGCCGGCGACGTCGCCGGCGAGCTCGGGGAACTCGGGGAACTCGGGGAACTCGCCGCGTGGCCCCAGCCGATCACGACCGGCTTGTCTGTGCCGACCGGCACGTAGTCGTAGGTGAACGGCCGCCTCTCGGTGGAACCCTCGCTCTCGAAGACCAGACCTGTCGCAGCGGAGGGGCGCGCGATGGCGTCGTCCATCAGGGCCCGGCTGCCGGCGGGTCCACCGGCCGGGTTCACCTCGTCGCGGGCCTTCACACCGGCTCCTCGTCCCGTACCACTCACTGGGATTGTGGGCCGTCAAGAAGGACGCCGACAGGCGGCGGTAAGACGTACGTTGGGCGACCACACCTCCGGCTCCGCATTTCGGCCTACTTCTGCTCTTGCTGCCTGGGTGTCGGCGACGCTCGAAACTGGGACCGCTTCTCCGGCCCGATCCAGGCCGGTCACCCACGTCAACGAGGGCTAGCGTTCGTGGCGTGGAACTTGATCCGGAGGTTCAGGCGTACTACGACCGTGGCGCGGAGCAGGGACGCCTGACCGAGCTGCCCTCGTTGGAGTTGGTCAGGACACAGGTGCTGTTGAAACGCTTCCTTCCAAGCCCGCCGGCAGATGTGCTCGACGTCGGCGGCGGTGCGGGCGTGTACGCGTCCTGGCTGATCGATCTGGGCCATCACGTACACCTGGTCGACCCGGTTCCGCTGCACGTGAACCAGGCGCGCGCCCGAGGAGGGTTCACGGTGGCCGTTGGTGATGCCCGTGCGTTGGATGAGGCTGACGACTCCTGGGATTCTGTGCTGTTGCTTGGCCCGCTGTATCACCTCATCGAGCGTGCGGACCGCGTCCGAGTCTTGAGGGAGGCCCATCGGGTCTGCCGACCTGGTGGGGTGGTTCTGGCCGCTGGCATCTCCCGGTACGCCAGTGCTTTCGACGGGTTGTTCCGCGGTTTCGTCGATGCATCTGGCTTCCTGCCGATGATGATGGAGGATCTGCGCTCCGGCGTGCACCGCAACCCTGGCCGAGTGCCGGAGCGGTTTACGACCGCCTACTTTCACCATCCAAGTGACCTTGCTGATGAGGTAGCAGAGGCCGGGCTGAGGCCCGGGCCGGTGCTGCCCATTGAAGGTGTCTTCGAATGGGTTCCTGACATCGAGCGACGGCTCGCCAACCCTGACCAACGCCAGGTGGTCCTCGACGTTCTCGGGGCGATCGAGCAGGATGCGGCGGCGTGCGCGGCCACCGCGCATCTACTCGCTGTGGGTATGACCTAGAGGGGTAGTGGCGACGACTCCATCGGCCCGCGGATGGGTTCGCCCGCCGCGGCCCTACCCCCAATTCAGCATGGGCCGTTCGAGCAGGTGAAAGGGCGCCCAATGGCGGCGCTATGACGCACGTCCTTAGCGAACGGATCGCGGCTGCTAGATCAGGGCGTCGATTGTCGGATGGCTGTGCTTGTCTGGGCGGATGCACGAGGTCGTGGTGGGCGCGCTGGTCCGTGAAGGTCGAGTCCTCCTCGCACATCGGAGGCCGAACAAGCGTGTCAACCCGGACGTGTGGGACTCGCCCGGTGGTCACATCGAGACTGGCGAGTCGGAGTTGGGCGCACTCGCGCGGGAATTGCAGGAAGAGCTCGGAGTACAGATCGTGACGGCCTCGGCGTCTCATCTGTGCCGGCTGACCGCGGGACCTGTAGACGAGCCGGCCGTCCTGAGCGCTTGGCTGGTGCATGACTGGCAGGGAACGCCGGCCAATGTCGCTCCTGAGGAACACGACGACCTGGGGTGGTTCAGCCTCGAGGAGATGGGTCCTTCCCCTCACATTCTCGTGCGCACCGGCTCTGGTACGCGCGATGCAGGGCTTCCGCTCCTGAAATCACCCGCCCGATCATCGGCAGGTCCGGTCGCCAGAGCACGCCGGCAGGCTGCGCAAGGACGCACTGTCGTAGGTCAGAGGCAAGTGATGACGTTGCCTTCTTCGACCGACCGGCGGACGGCCTTGTGAGAGCGAGTGAATCGCCCCGCCTCGGGTGCTGCCACGGCCGAGGCCGAAGGGGCATGGCATACCAAGATGGGCCGACACGTGTCGTGTCGGCCCACCTTCGCGGTGTGTTCTAGCGCCTTCCAGGCGCCCGCTCTACAGGTCAACCGGGATCAGAACCCTGCTGATCCCGTGCGCGAGCTGCTTGTTGCCTGCGTTGATGTCCAACTGGGTCTTGACCACCCACGGATTGCGCAGGTCGGGGTCCTTGTCCACCAGTTTGATGCCGAAACTGCCCTTGGGCCTGGTGATCACGTTCACCTTGAAGGTGTTGCCGCCATCTGCGGTCGCGAGGCGGGCCCCATCGGCGCCAAGCGCTGCTGCCGAGTCGATCGGGCCACCCGGAACCACGTGGTAGAGCAGGACCTTCTCTACGGTCTCCACGCCGAGACCGGCCACCACTGCGAAGGCCTCTTCCTCGCTTGACGGCCAACTACCTGTCAGATCCTTCACGAGACGGTAGAAGGCCACGTCACGGGGGATGAATGCGGTGAGCGCAACGTCACCTTGAGTAAGCAGTGCCACATCGGTGTCGCCACCGGTGGCGTCGATCACCGTGAGTGCAGCCTGGGTCACGATGTCGTAGTCCCATTTGTTGTTGTCGAACATGTCGCCGTCTGCCAGGAGCACGTCCGACAGGGGTGTGGTCCCGGTGGAACCTGACGCCATGGCGGCGGGAGCGGAAGCGGCGGCACCAGCTGCGGCGAGCGCGAGCGCCGAAGCCGTTGCGACGAGTCGTGTGCGGATGCGCATGGGGGTTCTCCTGTCGTCGATGGTCGCAGCGGCGCGGCGACCCTATGACTCTCCTTCGCCGCAGCGCGGCCGCCGGTTGCCGATCCGCACAAATACCCCGAAGGGCCGTGCGCGGCCACGCGGACCCCGTTGCACCCGCCAACTTCCTCGTGATCCCAGCTGCCGCGGCGAACGACACCGGTCTACTACACACATGGCCGCGTGCAAGACAAGGCAACCGGTCGGACAGACAACCCGGGCGGCCCGCCGGTGCGCCACGCGGTGACGTCGACCGAGGCTGGTTGATCGCCTGTCCGAGTGGTGGCAGGTCGGCCGAGGTGACACTCCCGCGCGAGCGTGCGGCGAGGTGCCCCCGACCCGGACATGGGGTCGGTCGCCGTACGAGCGCGGGAGTGGGCCATGCACGGCGCCCACAGTGGGCGGTAGGACGCACCTCTCAACGCCCGGGTTGCCTCACGCGATTGCCTGAAAACGGCGCCAGGCTCGGGAAGGCCCCACTCCCCCCAGCCCCTGTCAGCAAGCGTAACCGTCTCCGCCAGGCCCGCTGATCTCTGGGTCGGCTGCCAAGAGGTCGCCTAGTTCGACCTGGACAACGAACCCCGCACGATGGGCCTCCCACCCGACCTGGTCGACACGCTCGCCGACTCGATCAACGCTCGGCGCCTGGGTCCCAATGACCTGCTGTTCGCCACCCGCGACGGCACGCCGACCTCACGGAACACCTTCCGCACCCGCGTCTGGCGAACCGCCATCGAAGCTTCCGGAGTCGACTTCGACGTCCGTGTCCACGACCTGCGCCACGCCCACGCCCCTGGCTACTGGCAGGCGGCACCGACCTCAAGTCCGTCATGGGCCGGATGGGCCACGCCCAGATCACCACCCCCAGAAATACCTTCACCCCCTCCCCGACGCCAACGCGAAGAACCTCGACGCCCTCGACCGGATCCGCGGCAAAGAGCCGCGCCAGCTCCGGCAAAACGCGGTACGACTGCCACCCTCGCTATCTCGAACGGTCGTGCGGAGTCATCAGGAGCGTGTCAAGCACTGCACACATGTGCTGAGCGGCGGCACGGTCGGTCAGCGTCGGCGCCGATGGCTCGGACGCACTCGGCGTCTCGCGCACCGTAGCGAGGGCGTCGGCGACCAGGCCTTCGAAGAACGGTGCGTCGGCCAGCAGCGTGGCCTCCAGGTATGCCACGACTGGCGCCATTTCCGCGAGGCGCTCGACGGCCAACATCATGTTGACGAACTCGACACCGGCGACGCTCACGCCCTGCATGTTGTCCCGCTCGAGCAGTTCGGTCAGGTGTTCGCGAAGCAGGCTGAATGCTCGCCTGGTCTCCCCCCGACGGAAGAAGACCCGCGCCTCGATCGCCCCGTTGGGGGTGTGCGTGCCGGAGGGCACCGTGACCGAGACGCCTTCCTCGAAGAGCCGATTCGCTTCGTCTTGTCGTCCCTGGAATGACGCGGAGTAGCCGTGCAACATCAGCGACCAGTTGAGCAATGTCGGCGGCCCATCGGTCCGGTAGCGTTCCGCGAGCGCCTCGCACACCGCGTCGGCCTCGCGGAAGTGGCCGAGGTTCATCAGTGACGTCGCCGCGTCGGTTTCAATCAGTTCAGCCAGGTAGTCCTGGCCCCGCCGGCGCCGCTCCTTCATGGCGGGTGTGGCCAGCTCCAGCAACGCTGGCCAGTCCTCGTGGAGGAAAGCCCGTGCGTGTCGAACGAGCGGGTCGTCGGGCTCGGGGAACTCCTCGGTGAGTCGCTCGTAGGCGTCGCGGTCCTGAGTGAGGGTGTAGCGGTGGGCGGCCCAGACCAGCCCGAAGATCCGGCGGTCGACGTCGGACGGGTCGGCGGTCGCCAGCACTCTCTCGGCCCAGTCACCGATCTCGCCGGCGCTTCGCAGGAGCACCTCCCCCGCGACCGGCTCGACCAGTGCCACGGCGCGTTCGATGTGCCCAGAGTCAAGGGCTCGGTCCACGGCGGCGCGGAGGTTCGGCCAGATCTCACGGAGCCGCTCGACGCCGATGACCTCGTCGAGCCCGGCGAGCTGAGCGTGGATCGAGTGGACCTGGCTCAACACCCATTGGGCGTGCCGGTCAGCCATGCGCGAGGCTGCCCCCGCGTCTGCTAGCAGTTCGGCGCCGTACTGCCGCATGGTCTCGAGCAGCCTGAACCGTCGCCCGACGGGTCCCGGCTCGACGAGCAGCATCGACCGGTCGACCAGCGCGCCGATGGTGTCGTCGACCGCGACCACACCAAGCCCCGGATCGCCCGCCACCGCCTCCGCGGCGGCAAGGTCGAACGGACCGCTAAACACCGAGAGCCGGCAGAACAACTGCTGCTCGGCCGGGGTCAGCAGGTCGAAGGACCACTGGAGGGTGGCGCGCAGGGTGCGGTGCCGCTCGACCCGGTCGCGCCGTCCGCTGGTGAGCAGCCGTAGCCGGTCGGCGAGTCGAGTCCGGATCTGTGCCGGGGTGAGGCTGCGCGTCTTCGCCGCCGCCAGCTCGATGGCGAGGGGTACGCCGTCCAGCTGGCGGCAGATCTCGACAACATCGATGTGGTCCGCGTCGGAGTCGAAACCTGGGTCGGCGGCCCGGGCCCGCTCGACGAACAGCTGCGCCCCGGGCCCAGTGGGCTCCAGCGGCGCCACAGGCACCAGCTGCTCGTGGGCCACCCCGATGACCTCGCGTGACGTCGCCAGCAAGGTCACCTCTGGGCACTCGTCGATCAGCGCACGGCAGACTCGGGCCGCGCCCTCGACCACGTGCTCGCAGTTGTCCAAGACGATCAGGGCGCGGCGCTCGCGCAGCATTCTGATCACGGACTCGGTCACATCGCCAGGCGCGCTCTCCGAGACCCGAAGCACGTCTGCCACCGCCCGCGGCACCTCGCGGCTCGACGCGATCGTTGCCAGGTCCACCAGCCACGTGCTCGTCGCAGGATCGTCCGCGATCCGATCGGCTGCGGCCAGTGCGAGCGCGGTCTTGCCGATCCCGCCCGGTCCGACCAGCGTCGCCATCGGCGAGGACTTCAGCGCGGCGCCGACCAGCGCCAGCTCGTGCTGGCGCCCGATCAAGGGCACCGGCCGCCGCGGAAGGTTGCCTCTGCGTGGCGCTGTTGCGCCCTCGGCCTCTTCGGCAACGTCGTCGGTGCGATCGGACAGGGCGCCGGTCGTGTTTGCGATGATGTCGGGATGCGTGTCGCCGCCGATTGGTTGCTCCTGGGCGAGGATGCTGCGCTCCAGGTCGCGCAGAGCTGGGCCCGGTTCGACCCCGAGCTCCGCGACGAGTTGCTCGCGCGCCCGGCGGTAGGTCGCGAGCGCGTCCGCTTGCCGTCCGACCCGATACAGCGCCGTCATGAGGAGCCGCCAGAGCCCTTCGCGGAACGGGTGCGCAGCGGTCAGCTCCGTGAGATCGGCGATCGCCGCACCGGGATCCTGATCCACCTGAACGGCGAGCCATGACTCCCGGGCACCGACCCACTGCTCCTTGAGGGCGTCGACGACCGGGGTCATGCCAGGGACGTCGAGCGTGGCCAAGGGGTCGCCGGACCACTCCGCCAGAGCACCGTCCAGGTCGCCGGACTCCAACCGGCTCTGGAAGCGCTCGACGTCGACACAGTCCCGCGGCACCGCGAGGCGATATCCGGCACCGACCCGCTCGATGCGGTGGCTTCCAAGCTCCTTGCGCAACCGTGCGACGTAGGTCTGCAGGGTCTTCTCCGCTGTGCGGGGTGGGTTCTCGGCCCAGACCACGTCCACCAGCCTCGGCACAGGCACGGTGGCTCGGGGCGCCAGGGCCAGGGCCGCCAAGAGTGCCTGGCACTTGGGTGGCCCCAGCGGCACCGGGGCGTCGGCGACGGCCGCGCTGACATCGCCCAACAACCGGATCCGGATGTCGGTGGAACCCGCCCCGCTTTGCGCCGTGATCGCTTCCTCCCGTCGCTGGGTGTCCTTCCAGCATCCCCAGCCCTAGTCGCCGTGGCAACCATCGGAAGGGGGCTCGGGGCCATCCGTCAGGTCTCCACCGGTTCTCGACCGGTTCTCGACCGGTTCTCGACCGGGCAGCGCCAGGGTCGGCTCATGACTACTCACACCACACTCCCGAAACCCCTGGTCACGACCGACGCGCCTCGCCGCGTCCGGTCCCCCCGCGCGGTCGCCCGAACCGCTGGCGTGCTCTACCTGGTGATCATCGTCTGCGGACTGTTCAGCGAGCTGTTCGTCCGTGGCAGGCTCGTCGACGTCACTGACCCGAGCGGCACCGCGGCAGCGATCGCGGGCTCCGAGGGTCTGTTCCGCCTCGGCTTCGCTGCCGACCTGCTCATGGTCGTCAGCGACGTCGGACTCGCCGTCCTGCTCTACGTCCTGCTCCGACCGGTGAGCCGCACGCTGGCCCTGGTGGCCGCGGCGTTCCGGATCGTGCAGTCCGCGGTCCTGGGAATGAACCTCCTTCACCACCTCGACGCGGCGCTGATGCTGGACACGAGCGGCCCAGCGGGCTCCCTGCCCAGCGCCCAGCGTGACGCGCTCGTGGCGATGTCGATGGACAGCCATGCCTACGGCTACCTGATCGCGCTGGTGTTCTTCGGGGTCCACCTGGCGATCCTGGGCTACCTCGTGGTGAAGGCTCCCTACTTCCCGGCGTGGCTCGGCGTCCTGATGGTCGTCGCCGGGGCCGGCTACCTGACCGACAGCTTCTCGTTCTTCCTGGACCCTGGCTACGACGGCGCACTCTCCTCAGCGGTCCTCGCACCTGCCCTGGTGGCTGAGCTCGCCACCGTGCTGTGGCTGCTGGTCAAGGGCATCGACATCGGACGGTTCCGGGCCGCGGAGACCCAGGCCGTGCAGGCCGCGCGATGAAGGCGATCGTGCAGGAGCGCTACGGCGATCCGGCCGAGGTGCTCGAGCTCCGCGACGTTCCGGTTCCGACCGTTGCGGGCGACCAGGTCCTGGTTCGGGTCGGCGCCAGCGCCGTCGCCGGGGATGACTGGCACCTGATGGCAGGGTGGCCCTATGTGGCCCGGCCGGCGATCGGTCTGCGACGTCCACGTCGAGCGATCCCCGGCAGGGAGGTCGCGGGGCGGGTGGCTGCGGTCGGACCGGCGGTGACTGGCTTCGTCCCCGGTGACGAGGTCTTCGGCTGGTGCGACGCCGCGTTCGCCGAGTACGCCGCCGTCCCGGAGAGCCAGCTCGCCCTCAAGCCGGCCAACCTCACGTTGGCGCAGGCCGCGGTGACCCCGGTCTCGGGGTTCACCGCGCTGCAGGCTCTGCGGGACGCGGGAGGGGTCCGAGCCGGCGACCGGGTGCTGGTGGTCGGTGCCTCGGGTGGCGTGGGGACGTTCACTGTCCAGCTCGCCAAAGCTATGAGCGGCGAGGTCACCGGTGTCAGCGGCCCGGACAGCGCCCATCTGGTCCGTTCGGCGGGTGCCCGGCGGGTCATCGACTACACCCGCGAGGACTTCGCCGGGACCGGGCCCTACGACGTGGTCGTCGATCTCGTCGGGAACCGACCGATCTCCGATCTTCGCAGAGCCCTGCGCTCGCGCGGAACGCTGGTCCTCGTCGGAGGTTCGGGTGGCCGATGGTTCAAGGGCACTCAGCGGTTCCTCCAAGCCCTGCTGCTGTCACCGTTCACCCGCCAGCGGCTGAAGGTGTTGGTGCACCGCGACGAGAGCGACGACCTACGGACGCTGTCGCGCTTCGTCGAGGCAGGAGAACTTGTGCCGATGGTGGGTGCGGAGTACCCGCTGGCCGAGGTGGCCGCAGCGGTCGGCCACTTCCGCGCCGGCCACGGGCGCGGCAGGGTGGCTGTAACCATCTGCCCCGGCTCCGGGGAGCGGGGTGGCCGCGATGCGTGAGCACACAACGCAGAGTCGGCGTCTGCTCCTGGGCGTTCGGCGTACTAGTGCGCGGCTCGCTATCGGCGCCGGTGGGATGCTCGCGCTGGTGTTGACGTTGGCGCGCATCGCGTTCGTGATGGTGCCCGGCGGTGACGCCGGCGCCGTGACCTCGACGTCGCTGGGCACGCCTTTCAGTACTCCCGGTGACCAGGTGGTCGGCACACGCACCGTGAGCGTTCCCGGCGATCGGCGGATCGACGTCCGGCTCTGGTACCCCGCTTCGGTGGGCGCCGACCAGCGCCACGGCGTGACCGACGCATTCGCCCTCCGCGCCGTCGGAGCGCTGGGGCCGGTCACGATCGCCACCTCACACGGCGATGCGGTGCGCAACGCGCCCTTCGACCTCTCCGAGGGCCCCTACCCCGTCGTCCTGCTTTCCCCCGGCTTCGCCCTCACCAGCTCCACCTACGCGTGGCTCGCAGAGCACCTGGCCTCCCACGGCTTCGTGGTGCTCTCCCCGGATCACGACGAGGTACTGGACCCCGGTGCCTTGTGGCGCTCCACGGTGATCCGCCCTCGCGAGATCTCAAGCGTTCTCGACTTTGCCGAGGCACAGGCGCGCCCCAGCGGAGCCTGGGCAGGGCTGGTGGACACCGGTCGCGCGGCAGTGATAGGGCATTCCTACGGCGGCTACGCCGCACAGGCGTCGGCTGGCGCACGCCTGGACACCACCGGGTTCACCGGGGAGTGCCAGGCCCTCGAGCCCGCGGACCCACGGACGTTCTTGTGCGAAGCACTGCTGCCCCACCTGGCCGAGATGGCCCGGGCGGCCGGACTCGGTGAGGTGCCCACCGGCCTGTGGCCGGACTGGTCCGACACCCGCGTCAAGGCCTCAGTGTCGCTCGCTGGCGACGCCGCCCCCTTCGCACAGCAAGGACTTGCCACGCTCGACGTACCGGTGCTGGCCATCGGCGGGACCGCAGACCAGGACACCCCCTACACCGCGGGCGCGCGTGCTACGTTCGACCGTGCAGGGAGCATGCGCAAGGTGGAGGTCGGCCTCCGCGGCGCCGAGCACTTCGTGTTCGCCGCCCGCTGCGAGTCGGTGCGTGTCGTCGCCCGCCTGATCCCCAACAGCTTCTGCAGCGACCCCGGATGGCAACGCGCCCGGGCGCACGATGTGGTGATGCACTACGTGACTGCGTTCCTGAATGCCGAGCTGCGCCAAGACACCGCCGCGGCGGCCGAGCTGCGGCGTACGCAGTCCGTCCACCCTGACGTGAGCGTGCGGACCGGTGGCTACTGACTCGCGCTCCTTCAAACCCGCGGCCGCGATACGTTGACGAACATCGGAGAGAAGCACTGATCTCGTCGGTTGGGAGAGGCCATGAGTGAACAGGTGGGGACCGCTCGGGTCACCGGCGCCTGGTATTTGGGTCTGGCCGTCACGGGAGTCCTCGGGGTCTTGCTGGGGTCTACTTCACCCTCCTCGCTCTGACCGCGCCGTACCTGTTGTGGTGGGCCGACTTACTGGAACCTCCTCGGCTTCCGCTGCTACTCACCACACAACTAGGCGGACTTCATCGTCGTCGACACTGCCCAGACGTGGAGCCGGTTGCGGATCCCGTAGCGCAACGCTCCGGGTGTCCATGGTGACCCGGAGCGTGCCCGTGTGGGATGGAAGGAGGAGCATGAACTCATGAACGAGCTGCGCATCACCCTGACCGTCGATGACTTCGACAGAGCCCTGGCCTTCTATCGCGATGCACTGGGCCTGCGGCAGCTCGAGGACTGGAGCAGCGAGGACGGGCGGGTGGTCCTGCTCGAAGCCGGACACACGACGTTGGAGCTGTTCGACCACGCCCAGGCCGCACACATCGACCAGGTCGAGGTCGGCAGCCGGGTCTCCGGCCCGGTGCGGCTGTGCGTGCAGGTCTCCGACAGCGACACTGCCGCCGAGCATCTCGTCGCGGGCGGTGCCACAAGGGTGGCGCCGGCTGTGCACACACCGTGGGGAGACCGCAACGCCCGGGTTCAAACCCCCGACGGCATGCAACTCACCCTCTTCACGCCGGGCGCGACCACCACCTGACATCCGAGGACAACCGCAACCAATCAGGACACCCCTCACCCGTACGACGGAGGCGTCCACGACCTAGGCCACAGTGGGCGGTGTGGGCCACGACGGCACGGCCCACGCTCTGGCCCACGACGATGGCTTGATGAGAAGCACGCTCTCGGATCAGGACCGAGATTCTGGCTCGGTCGCGAGGTGGCAGGATGGCGCGATGCGCGTCGCGGTGGTGGGTGCGGGCTTCGCGGGGCTGATGGCGGCGACCCGGCTCATGGGGCAGGGCCACGACGTCGTCGTGCTCGAGGCCCGCGACCGGGTCGGGGGCCGGGTCTGGTCGCAGGAGCTGATGCCCGGGGATCCACGCACCGTGATCGAACGCGGCGCCGAGTTCATCCTGGACGGGTATGACGTGATGCGCGGCTTACTCGCCGATCTCGGCCTCGAGCTGGCCGCGATGGGGATCTCGTACGGAGAGCGCACGCACCTCGGCCCGAACGGCCCGGCGATCGCCGCCGCGGTGCGGACCGCGCTCGACGCTGTGTCTTCGGCGGCCCACCGGGCGCCATCGGGCACCTCGCTCGCCGAGGTGGTTGCCGACCTCACCGCGGCCAGCGGGGTCGACGCTGCGGCGCTCGAGGCAGCGGTCTCCCGGCTGGCCGTCACGAGCGGCGCCGAGCCCGCCGTCCTGGACGCCATGGTGGCTGCCGACCTCACTGCGGGCGCCGGCTCGAGTGCGTCCCACCGCGTCGCCGGAGGCAACCAGCGCCTCGCGCTCGGTCTCTGCGACCGCCTGGGAGACTCGCTGCGGCTGCGTACTCCCGTCCGGGCCGTCGACCAGCACGACGGCGGCGTCAGGGTGTTGACCGACGTCGGCGAGGTGTCAGCCGACGCCGTGGTCGTTGCTGTGCCGCTGACCCAGCTGGCGCGGATCGAGTTCCGGCCGGGCCTGCCCGACCGTACGACGGCGGCGATCGCGCGCACCGGCGTGGGCCACAACGCCAAGCTGCATGTCCCTTTGACCGAGACCCCCGAGCTCTCAGCGGTGCAGTGCGTTTCCGATCGCTTCTGGACGTGGACCGCGACGGACGACTCCGGCCTGGTGCAACCGGTCGTCCACGCCTTCGCCGGCACCCCGTCCGGGCTCGACCAGCTGCGTGTCGCGGCCGGACCGCAGCGCTGGGCCGCGCGCCTCGCCGCACTGAGACCCGACCTCGCCCTGGCGGTCGACCAGGCCGTCCTCACGACCTGGAACGACGATCCCTGGGCTGGCCTGTCCTACTCTGCGCTCACCCTCGACACCCGACCCGAGGACAGCGCGACCATGGCCGAGCCGGTCGGCCGGATCCACTTCGCCGGGGAGCACACTGCTGGCGACTGGGCCGGGCTGATGGAGGGCGCGCTCCGGACCGGAGCCCGCGCCGCTGCCGAGGTCGAACGCGCCGCCGCCACGAAGGAGCGACCATGACCATGGTCGGCTGCCGCACCCTCGACAGCGTGGGCGGGTCGGCAGGGCAGGACCTCGCCGCTGAGCGGTTCGATGCCCTTGACTAGGTTGGCCCAGGGCAAGTCGCGGCCACCGAGATCATCTCCGTCCTGACGCAGGCGCTCAGCACCTGGGCGGCAATTCGGTGAGCCTCTTCGTCAGGCGGTTGCCCGGGGGCGGCGACGCACAGGTCGGCGGATGGGGGAGCTGGGCTTCGACGCGAGGAGCGGGTCGAAGTCGTCGGTGATCGGTGTCAGGTGTGCCTCGTTCACGAAGACGGCGCCGTCGCGCACCTCCTGGAAGAGATCGCGCCCGAGTACGGCGCCTGCCGTGGCCATGCCGCCGTAGATCGTGGCGTTGATGCCGAACATGTGCTCCGTGCTGCCGCCGGCGAGGAACAGGCCCGGGATGTGAGTGGTCACCCGCGGCCGGAACGGACCGAGGTTCTTCAGCAGCGGGGCGATGCCGTAGCAGGAGCCCTGGGTACTGAGGGTGAAGCGCTCCTGGGTGATCGGGGTGGACGCCTCGCAGAAGACCATCCGCTCACGGAGGTCCGGGATCAGCAGCTCGGCGGTGTCGAGCACGCGCTGGGTGAGCTCCTCCTTGAGCTGGAGGTAACGCTCGTCGCGGCCGTAGCTGCCACCGTCCGCGGGGCCGGTCTCGACGTTCCAGAACGCCAGCTCCTTGGGTGCCCAGCTCACGAGCTCGAGCGTGGAGTAGCCCGCGGGCGCCGAGTGCGTCCCCTCGGGGTCCTTGGCCGTGGGGCAGCTGACGCCCACCGGCATACGCTCGGGGCAGCGACCAGCGGCGACCTCGCGGTAGTAGCCATCGACGTCGTTGGTCGGCCACACCCAGGCAAGCGGCGGAGTGTCTCGTTCGCGCAGGTCGACGTCGAGCGCGACGTACACCGCGAACATCGGCAGCGTCATCTCCAAGTCCTTCAGTCTGCGCCGCAGCCGCCGGGTCAGGTGCTCGCCGCCGACCAGGTCCGCCCAGGTCTTCTTGAAGTCGGCTGCGGAGACGACTGTCTCGGACCGGATCTCCTCGCCGCCGCGGAGGCGGACGCCGACGGCGCGCCCGTCTTCGATCAGGATCTGCTCGACCCTGGCCTTGGTGCGGACCTGACCGCCGTGCGTCTGGATGACGTCGGTGAGATGAGCGCCGATGACCTGGCCGCCACCCCGGGGGTAGTAGGCACCGGCCTGGATGTAGTGGTGAAGGAAGCCCGCGTGCATGGCGGTAGGCGTCCGGTGCGGCGGCCACGTGTAGTCCCCGTTCTCCGCGAGGATCACCGCCTGGGCGTCGGCGCTGAGGCCGCACGCGGCCATCAGTGTCGTGATGGGCCGCACGCCCCACCGCAGCAGTGCGAACGGGCGCAGGAGCGGTCGTTCGCCGGCAGCGATGGTGCGCATGATCCTGACGCAACGACGAAGCCCGGCCTCCTCCTCGGGAAACGCCGCGACCAGGCGGTCGAGGTAGGTGTCCCAGCCAGTCGGCGTCTGGAACGTCGTGCCCGGGATCATGATCTGGCAGTGCCCCTCGGGGCGCTGGCGCAGCCACGTGATGCGCTCGGTCAGGGCCAGGCCGGAGAGCGCGGTCTGCATCCGGCCGCCGGGGCCGCACTCGCCGACGTAGTGGGTGCCGACGTCGAACTCGAACTTGTTGCCGGCTCGGCGGAAGACCTGGGTGCTGCCGCCGACCACTTGGTTGGCCTCGAGCACCAGCACCCTCTTGCCGTTGGCCGCGAGGTACGCCCCGCAGGTCAGGCCGCCCGGGCCGGCCCCCACGACCACGGCGTCCCAGGTCTCGCGTCCGGCATCCGGGGCCGGCGTCAGGGGCGTCGTGGTCTGCGTCATGGCCCGTCGCTTTCACAAGGAAGTGTCTGGAGACAGGCTCCAGTTAACCCTCGACCCGATCGGACGACATCACCAGGGCATCGCGGGGCAGCGCCAGCGCGGCTACCTCGTTCCAGGCAAGGCACCGAACGGAAGGTGCGACATGCGTTCCGGATCGACCAATTGAGCGATCGGTCCCCTCCGCGCTTCGCACCCAACGCGCACCCTTGGTTGCTGAAGGGAGGATGTTCAACATGCAGGTCGCCCTTCCGACGCCTCCCAAGATCCGAGCGCTCGTGGCGTTCGCGCTGACCTGTGTGCTGCTCGGGGCACTGACCGCATGTGCGCCCGCGGGTGGACCCACCACCGACCATGCCTCGGGGCCGGCCCCGAGCTTGACGCAAGCACCGACGACGCATCTGGCCGTGGCCGGCGACACCGGAACCGGTGCGGGCAGCGCCATCGTCGGCACCGTCGAGGAGATGCTGGCCCAGGACGACATCTACGGGTACGACGGCCTGCTGCTGCTCGGGGACCTGGTCTATCCCGAGGGCGACGCCGATCAGGCGCCGTCGAGGATCAGCGGAGTGTTCGAGCCTCTGACGCGTCGGGGTGCCCGGCTGCTTCCGGTTCTGGGCAATCACGACTACATGAGTGATGAGCAGGCGCAGATTCTCCAGGCCCTTGGCCGGTCGACGTCGTGGTACGTCGAAACGGTGGGGATCGTGCGTGTGGTCGTGCTCGATACCGAGCAGGTCGACAACCCCGAACAGCGCGCCTGGCTGGAGAAGACCCTCGCGACCCCCAGCGACGCCCCGTGGACGATCGTCGCGATGCACAAACCCGCCTACTCGGCGGGGTTCCACGGATCCGACGAGTCGATCCAGGAGGCGTGGGTGCCGCTCTTCGAGCAGTACGAGGTGCCCTTGGTTCTCGCCGGCCACGACCACGACTACCAGCGGTCGATCGCGATCAACGGCGTGACCTACGTCGTGTCCGGTGGCGCGGCCACCCTGAGACCTACGGGCAGCAAGGACTTCACCGCCGTCAGCGCCTCCGTCCGCCACTTCCTCGACCTCGCCGCCTCCCCCACGACCCTCACAGGCCGCGCCATCGACCAGCACGGCGGCCTGCTCGACTCCTTCACACTGCACCGGTGAAAGGGGCGAAGCATCGCCACCGGAAGCCCGGCTGCCAGGTGACAGGCCGAGTCGGCGGCAAGCCACGGCTTCCTCTTCCGTGCCGCTTCGTCAGCCTCAAAATCGTCGAGATCTGCCTCATCTGGGCGCGGGCCGCCCCGGGTCATTGTTCGCCGGTGCCCGATGGTCACGCGGAGCGTGCCGGTGCCCGATGGTCACGCGGAGCGTGCAACTCCGGCTCGGCCGCGCTGCGAGAGCAATGCCAGATGCCCTCCGCCATGGGGATGGTTCGGGCGCAGGCGAACCGAGACCCGCTGCATACCGCCCAGAGTGGGCTACGTCCGGAGTCTTGCGGCGGGACTCGGTCGCAACGCAGGATCAGATGTGCCGGTGTAGGCCACTGCGAGCCTGAACACGGACCACAGCACGCCCGTCACCGCCGTGGCGATCAAGGTCACCACGAGGTCGGGGGCGAACAGGCGCAGCGTGCCCAGCGGGGTGCCGAACAGGTTCGGCACCAGGCCGAGAAGGACCCACGCCGCGGCGAGTGTGGTGAGCAGTGGGAACCACAGGCTGAACAGGCCGAAGACACCCGAACTGGACTTGGCGCGAACCTCGCTGCGGCGAAGCCAGGCCCAGACCATGCTGAGGAGGTAGATGATCGGCAGGGCCACGAGACCGATGAACAGGGCCTTTCGGGACCACCCGGACCCGTCGAGGTCGTCGTCGAGGCCGAGCGCCCTGTCGGCGATGCCGACGCGGAGGTGGCCCGTCTCTCCGAAGCCGAACCCACTGCCGCCGTTGACGAGCACGACAGCCGCCTTCTTCTCGGCGGGGACCATCATCGCGAGGGTTTCGACGCCGGGGCTGGACCCGTCATGCCACACCGCCCCGTTGCTGGAATCCAGCTTCCAGCCGAAACCGTAGGACGGCGACACCTCGCTGGCCGGGCGCATCATCAGCGCCTTGCCCTCGGCGCTCAGCACGTCGTCCTCGCCGTTCATCATCGTCTGCAGGTAGCGCGCCAGATCGCTCGAGCTGGCGACAATCCCCCCCTGCGGAGCCGTTGCCCGGTCGGTCGTGTTGTCGGGAAGCGGCTGCTTGGTGCCGAACCACGGCAGGTGTCCGGTCGCCATGTCCGCATGGACCTCACCGTCGGCGACGAAGCTGTCCTCCATCCCGACCGGCTCGAGGATGTGCTCTGCGACGTAGGCTTGGAACTCCTGCCCGCTCACCACCTCGACCACGCGACCAAGGATCTCGTAGTTCGCATTCGAGTAGTCCCACTGCGTGCCGGGCGTGCCTGCTGGCGTGACCGCTGCGAGTTGTTCCACCCCGCGCGCGAGCTCATCCTTCTCCCCGGTCGGGTCCGGATGCGCGGCGTTGCCCTGCGCCGTGGAGAAGCCGCTCGTGTGGCTGAGGAGCTGCCGGATGGTGATTGCCCCGGCGGGCCGGCCGGAGAAGACATCGAGATACTGCGAGAGCTCGGTGTCCAGGTCGATCTTGCCCGCCTCGACCAGCTGCATGACGGACAGCGCCGTGAAGCTCTTGGAGATCGAGCCGATCACGAACGGGGTGTCCGGCGTGACCGCCACCTCGCCTCCGAGCCTCACGACGCCCCGCGCACCCGCCGTGGTGATGCCGCCGTCGGCCACGACCGCGTAGGCCAGACCGGGTACGCCGGAAGCAGGCATCTCGCTGTCGATGAAGTCGTCGATCGACCCCTCCGGCACACTCGCGGGAAGGAGGGCACTGACACCGAGTACGAGGACCGCCAGAAGAGTCCGCACCGAATCCTCTCCAGGCTCATGTGGCCTTCACGGACAGTGGGTTGAACTCGCCCGTTCGGCCCGGACACCACCGTCGCGGCGCCTCGGACCTGTTCGACGACGCCAGCCAGACTCTCTCAGGACATTCAATGTGGTCAAGCGACTGCCGGGGCGCACGACGGCCAGCAGCACGTGGCGGCGCGTCTGGCTCAGGCGGGCACCAGGCCGTGGCGCGCGCGGCGAAGCAATACCTCATGCAGTCCGGTGGTGAGTACCCACACCACGAGCAACCAAGCCAGTGCCTGGTCGCCGAGGTCCAAGCGCCTGTCCACGAGCAGCACCGCGCCGGTGAAGATCGCGGTGATGAGCAGGTAGGTGCCCACGGCCATGCGCTCGTTGTGCTTCCTGACCGTCGAATTCTTGTCAAACTCCGCACTGAGGTCGGTGGGAGCCCCGAAGGATCCCAGCGCCGATGCGAAGGCGTCGTCCATGGCGGCACCGTCGTCGATGCGGTCCTGTGCACTGGAGCGCACGTGGTCCGCGAGCTCGCCAAGGTGGGGGGCGAGTTCGGGGTGGGTGGCGCGCAACTGGTCGGTCCACTGGCTGATGAGTGCGTCAAGCGATGGCATGAGTTCCTCCTGGGTTCGGGCCGCGCAAGGCAGCGAGAGTTGACATGATCAGGTCGAAGTCGCTCGACTGGGCGTCTAGGTGGTCGCCTCCCGCGCTCAGCAGGCGGTAGTACTTTCTGACCCGGCCGGCGTCCGAGGTTGCTTGGTAGCTCTCGATGAACCTGCGGGACTCGAGGCGGTGCAACAGCGGGTACAGCATCCCCTCGGTCCACTCGAGCCGTCCTCCCGAGGCCGCCTTGATGTCCCGCAGGATGGCGTAGCCGTAGCTGTCGCCCCGGCGAAGCACGGCGAGCGCGAGTGGAGCGGCAGAGGCGGCCACGAGGTCCTTGGCAAGTTTCACTTGGTCTCACCTTGTCGACGACGGGATACCTAGAACTGGCAGGTACTATACCCAACAGTGCGAGGTATGCAAGAACCTGGCGACGAGGGGCGCCCATGCTCGGCGGGCGGGCCCGCCCCGACCTGCTCGCACTGCTCGCCCTCTAGCCCGATCCAGGTGACAACCGTCGGGTGCCGGCGTGCCGGCCTACCTCGAGCAGGAGCACGTACAACTCATCGACACGAATGCCGGGCCCCTCGGGCGCTCGTTCCGAATCGGGTTGGCAGGGGTAGGGTCCCAGCCATCCCATCGGCAACCTCACACGGAGTCCGCATGCCCACTTCGGCCGCCTCGCTGCTGCTCAACCCGAACACCTACGACGCGGCGCAGTACGACGACGAGACCCGACGGATCCTGCGGGCCACGATCGACCACCTCGAGGGCCGCGGGCTGGCACAGCTGCTGGAGGACTACCACGGCAAGACCTGGTACTCCGACTTCCTCGACTTCGTCGCCAAGGAGAAGGTCTTCGCCACCTTCATGACCCCGGCCCGTGACGCGGGTGGCGACAAGGACAAGCGCTGGGACACGGCGCGGGTCGCGGCGATGTCGGAGGTGCTGGGCTTCTACGGGTTGTCGTACTGGTACCCATGGCAGGTGACCGCGCTCGGCCTCGGGCCGGTCTGGCAATCGGACAACGCCCGGGCACGGGCTCGCGCGGCGGCAGCCCTCGACGCCGGCGGCGTCGGTGCCTTCGGCCTCTCCGAGCAGGCTCACGGCGCAGACATCTACAGCTCCGACATGGTGCTCACCCCAAACGGCTACGGCGGCTACACAGCGACCGGTTCGAAGTACTACATCGGCAACGGCAACTGCGCCACGGTCGTGTCGGTGTTCGGGCGGATCGAGGGCGTCGAGGGCCAGGACCAATACGTCTTCTTCTACGCCGACAGCAGCCACCCCAACTACCACGTCGTCCAGAACGTCGTGCCCAACCAGAACTACGTCTCGGAGTTCCGACTCGAGGACTACCCGGTCACCGCCGACGACATCCTGCACACCGGCGACGAGGCCTTCAGCGCGGCCTTGAACACCGTCAACGTCGGCAAGTTCAACCTGTCCTTCGGCGCGATCGGCCTGACCACGCACGGGTTCTACGAGTCGATCCGGCACGCGCACCACCGGGTGCTCTACGGCAAGCCCGTCACCGACATGCCCCATATCAGGGCCTCGTTCATCGAGAGCTACGCCCGACTGATCGCGATGAAGCTGTTCAGTGACCGCGCCGTCGACTACTTCCGCACGGCTTCAGCGGAGGACCGGCGCTACCTGCTGTTCAACCCGGTGACCAAGATGAAAGTCACCACCGAGGGAGAGCGCGTCATGATCGCGCTGGGCGACATCGTCGCGGCCAAGGGTTTTGAGAAGGACAACTTCATCGGGGTCGCGAAGTTCGACACCACCTGCCTGCCTCGCCTCGAGGGCACCGTCGCGGTCAACCTCGCGCTGGTGCTGAAGTTCATGCCGGCCTACCTCTTCCTGCCCGAGGAAAGGCCCGCGGTGCCGACCCGGCAGGACGCAGCCGATGACCACTTCCTGTTCCACCAGGGCCCGACCCGCGGACTGGGCAAGGTGCGCTTCCACGACTGGAGGCAGGCCTTCGCGGCCGCCTCGATCATCCCGAACGTCGCGCTGTTCACCGAGCAGGCGGAAGCCTTCGTGGAGCTGCTGTCCAACGCTGCCCCGGACGACGAGCAGCAGAAGGACCTCGACTTCCTGCTGGCCCTGGGCGAGCTCTTCACCCTCATCGTCTACGGTCAGCTCATCTTGGAGCAGGCCGAGATCCTCGACCTCGAGACCGATGTGGTCGACGCGATCTTCGGAGTGCTCGTGCGTGACTTCTCCGCTGGTGCCGTGGCCCTTCACGGCAAGCCGGGTTCGACTTCGGCCCAGCAGGAATGGGCACTGGGGGCCGTCCGCAAACCGGTGGTCGATCAACCACTGGCCGACCGCCTGTGGAGCGAAGTCGTCGCCCTCGCCGACGCCTACTCGATGACCCCCTGAGGTGAGGTTAACCAGACCGTAGGCGAGCATCTCGCCCTGGTTCTAGCCGCCAGGAAGGTTGTCGGGCTTTCAACCCACGGCGTCACCCGCAATCCCGGTGGCGGGTCCGATTGGCGCGAGCAGCGGCCGGGGACTGCTCTTGGGTTCACGCTTGCTGCTGGGCGCGAACGGTTCGACGGTCCTGGCTGGTCGCCATGGTCGCCGACGGTGCGGTGCGGGGCCAGGTCCAGGCGTACCGCAGGATGAGGGCGAAGAGGATCAGTTCCAGGACGACGCCAAGGCCGTAGAAGTACGTCCAGGACTCGCCCACCAGGTTGAAGGCCGCGTAGGGGATCTGTACCGAAGCCACGATGAGGTTCGTCATGCGGTTCGCCCGGGCGGGCAGCGTCATCGACAGCACGACCATGAAGATCGGGATCGCCATGAGCGCGAGGAAAGTGGTCAACAGCGTCTGGCTGACGTCGAACTCCCACACCTTGCCGACGAGGATGTCCTCGACGACGCCGGGCTTGAAGAAGGCGATGATGTCCACGTAGGCGTACAGGAACATGACCCCTGTCCACGCTGCGGCGAGTTTGGCTCTGACCGAGATCGGCTGGCTATCCAGTGTGGTGGGTTCACGTCTGGTCATCATGGGCTCCGTTGTGGTGGCGAGGATCGGTAGGTCCACGATCGCCGATCCCGGCGCCTGGCACACCGGCCAGGAGGCCGGAGTTCGCCTGACCGATGGGATGGTCTCTCTCTCGTACTTTCGGATGATCCTCCGCGGCCGCGCTGACCTCACTAGGACAGAGGGTGCCGAAGTCGCTGCGCTCGTGGTGCGTTGAGAGCCTCGACCGGCGAACCCCGCGGCGGGTGTGGCGGGACGGGCCGCTCGTCGCGCCCGCTGGTGGTCGCCGCCGTGCTTGCGGTGCCGAGCGGACGCGGGCCGCACTCAGGTCACCGGCGGTCGCCCAGCCTCACGCGGACGGCGCTTCCGGCGCACAGGATGACGACGAGGCCCCCGAAGATCGTTGCCCACGTGAGGTGCTCGCCGAGCAGGAGCCCTGCCCAGGCGATGCTCAGGACGGGTTGGACGAGCTGGACCTGGCTGACCTGTGCCATCGGGCCTATGGCCAGCCCTCGGTACCAAGCGAAGAAGCCCAGGAACATGCTCACGACGCCGAGGTAGGCGAAGGCGGCCCACTCCACCGGCGACCCTTGGGGTGTCTCCTGCGCCGCCGAGACGACAGTCAGGACGACCATGAGGGGCGCACAGAGAACGAGGGCCCAGGACACGGTTTGCCAGGCGCCCAGCTCGCGCGCCAGCAGGCCCCCTTCGGCGTACCCGATGGCGGCGGCCACCACGGCACCGAACAGCATCAGGTCCGCCCAGTGGAGCGTGCCCCACCCACCGCCCTGGGCGGACGCGAAGACCAGAGCGGCAGCAGCACCCGCCCCAGCGGCGACCCAGAACGCCGCGGGTGGTCGCTCGTGACCCCGCAGGACGGTCATCACCGCGGTGGCGGCGGGGAGCACCGCGATGACCACGGCCCCGTGGCTGGCGGGCGCGGTGGTGAGCGCGAAGGAGGTGAGGAGCGGGAAGCCGACCACGACACCGCCACCCACCAGGGCCAGGCGCGCCCACTGCCGACCCTGCGGGAGGACCTGCCGGGTCACGGCCAGACACACGACGGCCAGCACAGCAGCGACCACCGCCCGGCCAGAGCCGATGAACAGGGGCGAGAGGCCATCGACGGCCACCCGGGTGAACGGCACCGTCAACGAGAACGCCGCTACTCCCAGCAGCCCCCACCAGAGACCAACCGGCGACGCGGTCGATACCACCGGACGCGTCAGGAGAGTAGCGCTACTGTTATCCGTCATGAACGACGATAGCAGTTCGAGGATCGTCACGGCGCTTCGCGACTGGATCAGCACGGCTCCCCCCGGGAGCCGGCTTCCCTCCACGCGCGAGCTCGTGGCTGCGCACCGGGCGAGCCCAGTGACCGTGCAGCGCGCCCTACGGACGCTGGCCGGCCAGGGGCTCATCGAGAGCCGGGCCGGGGTGGGCACCTTCGTCCGAGCCGTGCGCACCCTCCGACCGGCCGACTACGGCTGGCAGACCGCGGCACTGCGCTCACCCCATGCGCGCATCCAGTCGGTCGCCACCGCCCTGCGCAGCACGCCCAACGACGTCATCGCCCTGCACTCGGGCTACCCCGCCCGCGAACTCCTGCCCGAGCGACTGGTCCGTGCGGCACTCACACGCGCCGCCCGCACCGACGCCGCGGTCACCAGGTCACCGGCCGCTGGCCTCCCTGAGCTGCAGTCGTGGTTCGCCCACGAGCTCGGAGCGTCGACCCCAGCGGGGCTCACCCCAGCCGCGCCCAGCGACGTCACGGTCCTCCCAGGCAGCCAGAGCGGCCTGAGCTCGGTGTTCCGCGCCCTGGTGGCACCGGGACAACCCCTCCTGCTGGAGTCACCGACGTACTGGGGCGCCATCCTGGCCGCGCAGCAGGCCGGCGTCCAGATGGTCCCGGTGCCGGGCGGCCCGGAGGGACCGGACCCAACCGAGCTGGAACGTGCGTTCCAGGAGACCGGGTCCCGCGTCTTCTACGCGCAGCCGAGCTACGCCAACCCCACCGGGGCGCAGTGGTCGGTGGAGCTGGGTGCCGCCGTGCTGGACGTGGTGCGCGCCCACGGCGCCTTCCTGGTCGAGGACGACTGGGCCCACGACTTCGGCATCACCACCACCCCCACACCCGTGGCCGCCCACGACGACGCCGGCCACGTCATCTACCTGCGCTCGCTCACCAAGAGCGTCTCCCCCGCCATCCGCGTCGCCGCGGTCGTCACCCGGGGACCAGCCCGCGACCGGATCATGGCCGACCGGGGAGCCGAGTCGATGTATGTCAGCACGCTGCTCCAAGCCGCTGCCCTCGACGTCGTGACGCAGCCGGGCTGGCGCAGCCACCTACGCACCCTGCGCCAACAGCTCCACGACCGCCGCGACCTCCTGATGAATGCCCTCCGAGAGCACGCTCCTGAGGCGACCCCCGCTCACGTTCCCGCCGGAGGGCTCAACCTGTGGGTCAGGCTCCCCGACGGCACCGACGTCGACGGACTCGGTCGGGACTGCGAGACCGCCGGTCTCATCATCGCGCCCGGCACCGAGTGGTTCCCAGCCGAACCCGCAGGGCCCTTCATCCGACTCAACTACTCCGGCCCCAACCCCGCCGCCTTCCCCGAAGCAGCCCGCATCCTCGGCCAGGCCCTTACCAGGAACAGGCCATGACCCGGGCCGCGTTGCTGGCCCCACAGCGCCGGCGATTCACGGGGACCGGTGAGCGCCATTCGGCTCCTGACCGGCGACGAGTGGCTCATCCAGCTCGCCCAGCCCAGTCCGGCGTGCCTGTCGGGCAATCCCGCTGTCCGAGGCAGAGCATGTTCCGCGCCGGGCTAGAGTCGAAGTAGACGAGCGAGAGGGTGGTGTGTGATGAGTGGCCAGTCAGATCAGGTGAAGGGCCGCGCCAAGCAAGCCACTGGCATCCTCGCCGGGAACGAGGATCTCGAATCCGAAGGCAAGACCGACCGGCGCACTGGTGAGGCCAAGGAGAAGGTCGACCACGCCAAGGACAAGGTCGACGAGACGACCGACAAGGCCAAGGAGAGGGTCGACGAAACGGCCGACAAGATCAAGGACGCTCTGGATCGGAACTAGGCCCGCGATGAGCTCCAGGTATGTGGGGTCGCGATGATCGTCATTCTCGGGTTGATCCTGTTGGTGGCCGCCACGATCGTTGGTCTCGCCGGTGTGCTCGGCAACGCAGGCAGCGGGCATGCGCTGACCGACGGATTCTCGGTGTTCGGCTACGACGTGACCGGCTCGACCGGCACGCTGTTTCTCTACGGCATCGTGGTCGGGATCATCGCCATGTTGGGGCTGAGCATGCTGCTGGCCGGTGCGCGCCGCACCGCCCGTCGGGGCCGTGCCGCGCGCACCGAACTCAAACAGTCTCGCCGCGAGACCGCAATAGTCAGCCGGGACCGCGACGATCTTCTCCATCAGCGCGAGACCGATCAGGTCGACCAGGAGGCGGAAGCTCGGCTCACCGCTGCGCCCAACGGCGACGGCAAACCCGGCCCGGGCACCGTTCCCCCTCCCACCGGGGCCTCACCTCGTTAGCCCCTTGATGCGATGCTCGACCCCCAGGGCAGAACGTCATGTCCTCCCAAGATGCGCGCTCCTGCCTAGCGTGCGCACATGGCCATGGGATCTGGAAGCCTGAGCCGACCTCTTCGCGAAGACCGCGTCCCTATGGGAGCCAAGTGTCGCGACCCGGGTCTGATGGAGGCTCTACGAACCCGGCACGCGACAGCGGGCGCTTCATTGCTGCTCGCGCTCGGCTCGCGCGCGGATGTTGAGCAGCATCTTGCGCATCATCCACACGTCGCCGAACTCCACGAGAAGCGAGAAGACGACGGATGGGGACCGCCATCGATATCTGGACCTCACGCGGGTGACAAGTCGCGTGGAGCCGTCGCCGGTCCCATCGAGTTGCCATGCCCAGGTGGTGCTTCCGGGATCACCCCAGACCATCGAGTGCGGCGGGTCCATCGATTGGACTCGCATGCCCCGCTTTCCATCGGGGCTCATTGGAACGATGTCACCCGGGGCCAGGTCCTGAAACTCGGGAAGGATTGATTGGGCGCTGGGGCGGCTGAGGTTGTCGAGGAGGTCATAGCTGTACCACCCGGCCCGGGTGACCCCGACTTGCACAATCCACGGCCAAACCGCCTCTGGCGGAGCTGAGATGGTGATGGCGCGGGTGGCGTTGAAGGTCGGGCCTTGGACCAGGTTGTCGCTGGGCAGAATGCCCGACACCTCCTCCGGTGTCGCGCCCCACGTCAGTTGCCACGGGCGGAAGTACTTGAAGTATCCGACGGCCAGCGCCGGCACGGTGGCGAGTACAAGGATGCGGGACCTCATCACCCCACGCTATCGACTGGGTCAACGGCGCTGAGCGGCGCTATTTCTGCCGCGGGGTGAACCGTGCGGCTGGCCTGACGCGTTCGCAAAGTGAGGCATGCCGCAAAGGCGAGGAATCCTGCGGTCATCCCTACTCCAGCCATGCTCGACCGCTCAGCTGCGCCAGCCGCGGGCGCACGTATCCGAAGTACGCGCGGAGTTCCGTGGCGGCGATACTCACCGGGAACAGCGCGACGGTCGTCAAGCCGGCCCATCGGGGTATCGGCTGAATCAAGGTCATCCAGGTGCCGACGACGGTCATCGCGCCGGATGTGTCCAGGCTGCGCTTGCACGGCACCACCTCGATCCCTTGGACCGACTTCCTCGGGAATCCCGAGAACGGCCGACCGCGGACGCTGAACTCGGATTTGCACGCGATGCCCATCCAGCGGAGTGCCTACTTGCGGGAGAGCGCGGTATGGGACACCGGCATCATCTGGCACTCCGACACTGGGCTGCAGTTCATGCGCTGGGATGGGCAGCAGACCAGAATTGAGGGGGGAAAGGGATGGTACGGCGAAGACGCCTTCTCCTCCGACAAGGTCTGTTTCGTCCGCCGCGGCGACCTCATGTCGGTCGCCGAACACGATCTGACCGGCCGACTCGAGGCCGAGGGGGAAGGCATGGCCGGACCCGTTGCCGGCGAGGCGTCGCGAGTCGCGCTGGCCGGGTTGATCGCCCGCGACGACCCCGTCATCCGTGTCACCAGCACACATGACGGAGAGCGCGTGAGCCACCTGTACTCGCTCCACCGCGGCTACGTCCCGTTGCCCGACCGGTGGAGCTACACCGGCAGCAGCGTGGCCGTCGGCGCTGACTCGAGCAGGAAGATGTGGTCGGCGTACGACACCAACACCTACGAGCCGCTGTGGAGCCGAGTCTTCACCCACGGGAAGAAGCCGGTGCGGCTGAGCATGAACAACCAGATTCCCGGTGGGGGGTATGTCGCTCTCGAAACCGACAACCTGCGCAGCGTGTACGTCGTGGAGGCCCGCACCGGCCGGGTGATTCACCGGCTCAAGTTCGGGAAGGAGTACGTCGGCTGGGAGTTCGAGGACTCTCACCACGTCGTCTTCCTCGCCCATGATGGGCCGCGCAATCCACTTGAGGACCCCGCCGACATCGAGCCCGCGCCTGAGGAGGTCACCTGGCCCAATGTCCTGGTCCGCTGCTCGGTGCGGGGCCGATGCGAGAAGGTCGCCCAAGTGGAGGCGAACACGCATGCCATCCACATCGGCGACACCCACCTCTTCCCACCACCTGGCGCGGCCGAGTGATCGCGCCGACCCAGCGGTTCCAATGGACAATTGGGCATGGGAGGCAGGCTCGACTTGCAGATGCGCTGCTGGCGCCGCGCCTGCGTGCGGATCCCGGGTCAACGAACGCCACTGGAGACGCCAGCGCCGCCGGTCCCACTCGGCCCGGCATCCGCCGCTTACCTACGCGGCGGAAGGAAATGGCCGCCTTCGCGGCGCAATGACTGTGAGGATCGCCAACGCAGCCTGATGGTGCTGGGCTGTGGTTGGTGACCGCGAGTGTGACCCCCGGAATGACTGGCTTCGTGCCTTGTTGCGACCTGTCCGCTCGTGGTCACCGGCCCCGGCCCGGTTGGAGGAGCTGGCCTGATCAGGAGCTTGACCACCCGGCGTTAGCGGCGCCGGATGTGTCTCATCACAGTCCTGCCGAGCCTCCGTCCCGGACCGGAACCACGTCCCGTCCGGCGAAGGAGAGAACGCATGAACAGTCTGACCGATCTACGCGAGGTGGTCGATGTCGTCATCGGCGTCGACACCCACGTCCATACCCACTCCGCGGCCGTGGTCGATGCTGCGACTGGTGGTGTCCTCGACGAGATCACCGTCGAGGCGACAGCCGAGGGCTATGCCGAGCTGGTGGAGTTCGCCAACAACCACGCGACGTTGCGGGCCTGGGCGATCGAGGGGACCGGCGGTCACGGCGCCGGCCTGAGCCGTCACCTGCTGGAGTCCTCGGAGATCGTCATCGAGTTGGACCGCCCGAAGCGGGCCGCGCGCCGCAACGGCGCGAAGTCCGATCCGCTCGATGCGATCCGCGCAGCACGTGAAGCGATGGCTCGACCGCGGTTGGGAACTCCCCGCACCGGGGGCGAACGCCAAGCCCTGTCGGTGCTCTTGGCTGCTCGCCGCTCCGCGATCAACGCCTCCACCGAGGCCCAGCAGCAGGTCTTCAGCCTGGTCATCGCCGCACCCGAACCCATCCGAGTCAGGTTCCGCGGCCAGAAGCTTGCCGCGATGCTCAACACCGCCGCGAACCTGCGAGTGCACGCCTCCTGGGACATCGAGACGACCAGCACCGTGGTCGCGCTGCGGACCCTGGCCCGTCGCGCGCACGCGATGCTGAAAGAGGCACGGGAGCTGCAGAAGGCGATCGTGGCCATCATCCGCAGCTGGCGACCCGACCTGCTCGAGGAGTTCGGCGTCGGACCGATCGTGGCCGCGACGGTGTTGTGCGCCTGGTCCCACCCCGGCCGTATCCACTCCGAGGCGGCGTTCGCGATGCCCGCCGGCGTGGCACCCATCCCGGCGAACAGTGGCCAAGTCACCACCCGCTATCGGCTCAACCGCTACGGCGACCGCCAGCTCAACAACGCACTGCACACCGTGGTCCAGAGCCGGATCCAGTACCAGCAAGCCACCCGCGACTACGTCGCCCGCCGCACCGCCGAAGGCAAGACCAGCCGAGAGATCAAACGCTGCCTCGCCCGCTACGTCGCCCGCGACCTCTACCGCCTACTCGAAAACGAGGCCACAACTGCTTGACGAAGCATAGGAGCGTCGCACCATCCGAGGCGACCGGACAGCGGCTGCCGGATCCGCATTGTCGCGTGCGCACGCTCCGCGGCACAGTGGGTTCGGCAGACGCCCAGTTCGGCCCCAATTAGTGGATGCGCCGTCGGCCGCGATGCGCGATAGTGGGCGGTGGACGGGTTGCCCGGTGACCCGGGTGAGGGGAAGCCACGTGAGCGTATCGCGTTCCGGCCCGAGGCTCGCGGCCGTTGCAGCCGCGCTTGTGCTGCCTCTGCTGGCCGTTCCCGCCGCCGCGGAGGACGTGACCCTGCGCGACGCGCGCGGCGACATGATCAGGGTCGATGAGGGCGGCGGAGACCCGCAGCCGGCGCCCGGAGCCACCGTCGGCGACGTCGTGCGCACGACGTTCCGGCACACTGACCGACATGTGGTCGTGCGGACGAAGTTGGCCGCGCTGAAGCGCACCGGGCGGAGGTTCACGGTGTGGGTCGACGTCCGGAACGGGGCTCGGCGAACCTGGACGGTCGGCGTGGAGGCCACGCGACGCGACCGCAAAGGGCACATCATCTTCATGACCGGTCGAGGCGACCACGTCCGCTGCGCCGTCCGGCACCGCATCAACTACGTCGACAACGCGGTGCGGGTGTCGGTGCCGAGACGATGCCTGGACACGCCGCGGGTGGTGCGGTTCCGGCTGCTCAGCGAACACGTCCGCCGAAGCTGGAACAACGCCTGGCTCGACAACGGGCTCGCGGTCCCCATCGGCAACCGGCACTGGACGCGATGGCTGAGCCGGGGATGACGCCTTCCCGGAGCGTTCACCGCATCCCCGCAGATGTGGACGTTCGGCCGTGGACCTCAGCGCTTCCGTGATCTCAGGAGGTTCATGATCGCCAAGGCCCCAGCGGGGATCACCGCCCAACCGAAGATGGCGTCCGTGTGCCCATCGGCAATGTCAGACACCGAGCGGAGCAGCCACAGGCCGAGTACCCCCGCCGCCATGACGACGGCAAACACGCCTAGTGCACTTCCGATGACCAGGGTCTGCTCATCGCGATCCCGCTGACTACGCACAAGGTCCAATATGCCCGAGCTTGTGTCAGGCAGCGCCCCCTAGGCGACACGACCCCCATAGGCAAGCCCGGACGCGTGCTGCCGGCGCCGAGAGACGCCAGCATGCCCTGGCCGCTGGGCGGCCGGATTCAGCACGTCGGTTCGGGCGGATCGCGACAACGTGAGTGCGCTTGGAGCGTCGGCTACTGGACCTTGAGGATCGTCGCATCAGGGATGGGCGTGAGGAACGGCAGGAGCAGTAGTGCAGCAAGGAGGCACTTCACCTCTATCTGACGGCGTTGCATGTTCGATGGTTCCACATTCGCCGGCCACACCAAGGAGCGTCTTGAGGGACGCACTCATTTCAGATCCGTGCACCGACACGCGCCGACAGGCGGCGATGTGACGCGGGTCCTTCGGGCCAGTTCGGGTGCTGACCGCGCGCCATGGACCCGATCCTCGAGATCCGCATTGTTCAGCGAGGGTCAGTGTCAGGCGGGATTCCGGACCGCGTGGCGCACATAGATCACGCCGTTGGCGAATCGTCGCTGGTCCAGCAGCTCGAGGTTGAGTCGTACGCCCTGAGGCAGCGCCGGCTTCCCGCCGCCTACGAGCACTGGGCAGAGCAGGAGCACGCACTCGTCGACCAGACCGTGCCGGAATGCTTCCGCCGCGATTCCTGCGCCTCCGATGCTCAGGTCCGAGCCGGAGGTCTCCTTGAGTTGTCGCACCGCCTCCGGCTCGAACGTCCGCTGGATCGTCGTGCGCGCCGTCGAGACGTCGTTGAGCGAGGAGGAGTAGACGATCTTGTCGGTGTCACGCCAGATGCTGGCGTACTCGCGGACCACCGCTGGCTCGTCGGTCAACCAGTCGTCGCTCTCCCAGACGCGCATCGTGTCGTACATGCGTCGCCCGTAGAGCGACGTGCCGATGTGCCGCTCGTGGTCGTTCCAGAACGCGTGCACCTCCTCATCAGGCACGGACCAGTCGAACGAACCCGTCTCGTCCTCCAGGAATCCGTCGAGCGAGATGTTGGCCGCGTAGATCAGCTTGCCCATGGGGCCCTCCGTCCGGTCGAGGCTTCAGAGTGCAGCGTGGCGCCGATACCGGCAACACCACGAACGTGAGATCGCTGAGCCCACCGTCGAAGAGCAGGCCGGGCGCCGCCGACCGTAGGCAGTCCGTCCTGCGAGGAGAGATCAATCCAGAGCACACAGTGCAGTACCAACACAACAGCGCCTCCAGCCCGAAGACTAGCTGCAGGTAGAGAGGCACGATGAAGAAGATCCCCATGAGGATAAGTTCTGGGTGAACAGCCCCACGAGCCCCGACCGCACAGTGGCGATCCTCATGAGCGCGAGGTGGACCCACGGATCCCGGCCGCGGTCATCCCGGTGCCGCTGCCACGCGGTGAACGCGCACAGCAGGACCACACCGAGCCAGCAGCGCATCGGATGGGCATGAAGAGTGGCTGTCCTACCTCTGGCACGCAGTCGCCTGCGGCCACTAGAGTCCCGGCACCGATGGGCCGCGAACTCTGCTGCTGATGCCGTGTGCACGGGACACGTCGGCACGCCGGTCCGACCCGTTCGTGGTGGGACCTCTATCGAACGGAGAATTGGATGGCACACCACAAGATAGCCGCTGCGGCGTTCGCAGCGGCACTTGCCGTCGGCCTCGGGATCCCCTCGGCGGCCCCTGTTGCGGCCGCCGGACCGGAGAGCACCTACATGGTGCTCGCCCCCAAGGGTGCGACCACGAAGGCCGCCGCGGCCCGCGTCGCGTCAGCGGGCGGCACCGTCGTCGCCACCTACGACCAGATCGGCGTGCTCATTGCCCGCTCGACGAGCACCTCGTTCACGAGCGAGGTAGCCGGCAAGGGTGTCGAGTCGGTCGCCTCGACCGACGGCCTCGGCACGACCCTGATCGACGACGAAGTCATCGCGGCGGTCGACGAGTCCACGCTCGAGGCGACCGGCGACCCAACGGCGGAGCCCCTCTGGGGCTACCAGTGGGACATGGAGCAGATCGACGTGCCGGCCGCCCACGCCATCACGACGGGTGACCCGTCGGTCGTCGTCGGGGTGCTCGACTCGGGCATCGACGCCACGCACCCCGACCTCGCGACGCAGGTGCGCAAGGACCTCAGCGCCTCGTGCCTGGGCGGAGTCGTCGACACGAGTGAGGCCGCCTGGAGCCCGACGACGTCGTCGCACGGCACGCACGTGGCCGGCACGATCGCGGCCGCGATCAACGGCGTGGGCATCGCGGGCGTGGCTCCGGGCGTGAAGGTCGCCTCGGTCAAGGTCGTGAACGACGACGGCTACATCTATCCCGAGGCGGCGGTCTGCGCCTACCTTTGGGCGGCCGACCATGGCATGCCGATTACGAACAACAGCTACTTCATCGACCCGTGGGAGTTCAACTGCGTCAACGACCCGCGCCAGCGCCCCGTCTGGCAGGCCGTGCAGCGTGCGTTGAGCTACTCGCAGTTGAAGGGCACGCTGACCATCGCGTCCGCCGGTAACAGCAACGTCGACCTGCAGCATAAGTTCATCGACTCGGGCAGCCCGAATGACGGTAGCTACCCGATCGAGGACCGCACCATCACCGGTGCGTGCCGCGACCTTCCGGCCGAGGCGCCGGGCGTGGTGACGGTCTCGGCAGTCGGCCCGACCGAGGCGAAGAGCTACTACTCGTCCTACGGCCAGGGCGTCGTCGACGTGACGGCACCCGGCGGCGACACGCGCTTCCGCACCAACGGAGCCTCCTCCACCATCACCGACGCGATCCTCTCGACCGTGCCCGGCGGATGGGGCTGGTCGCAGGGCACGTCGATGGCCGGACCGCACGCCGCCGGCGTCGCGGCACTCGCGCTGTCGGCCCACCCCGGCATGAAGCCGGGCCAGCTCGCCTCGTTCCTCGAGCGCACGGCGACACCGCTGGAATGCCCGGACGGCGTGTACGAGCCGCGGCCCGGCTACCCGGCCACCTGCACCGGAGGAGCACGCAACAGCTTCTACGGCGCAGGCAACGTGAACGCACTGAACGCCGTGAAGTGAAGTCGTGAACCGCTGAACGCGGAGGGGCCGGGCCGTCATGGCTCGGCCCCTCTCGTGTCCGGGGCCGAGTATCGCGGGCGAAGCGGACCTACGATGGACGAGGCGCACGGAGGCCCGAAGGGCCACGACGAGATCAGTCGGCGGGCCCGGGAGCGGACTGGGGAGAGGCATTCATCCTGTTCGGCGCCCGCAGAGCGGCTGGCGGCGCCGCCCAGCACAGACCCAAATCTCACCAGAAGCGCCCCGGGGCGCGTAGCCGGGGGATCGCAAAAGTTGGCGACCGGTCGCGGCCTCGAAGATGCCCATGACCTCCTCGTCGTTGCCTGCGGGGAAGCCGAAGACCCAGCCTTTGGTCTGCGAGGCGGATACCGCGGACGCGATGCCGGGCAACGACTCGTAGAACCATCAGCGTCACCGACATACGTCGTGCTGCGATGACTGACGACCACATCGGTGGGGCCTACGAAGCCGGCGGCCGTCGCGGCCCCGACGCCTTTCCCACGAAACCTGAGCACGTCAGTGACTTCCGGGCCGAGAACTGTCGGTGGCCCGCTCGTCAACACCCGTTGACCGTCGAGGGTTGTCGCGACGATGGAGCCTCCGATCTGGAGTGTCGAGGCTTTCGAGCCGTCGAAGTCGTGAATGACCAGCACCGGACCGAAATTGTCGGTCTCGGTCAGCCATCCCCTGCCGAAGCGGCCGAAAGCGAAGTAGGACCTGTCCTTCCTGCTCGGTTCCCTCGGGTGGACCCTTCGCGAGTTCCGTCCTGTTTCCGTCCGGATCCACCACCGCAGTCTCGTCGATGTATTCGATCTTCGGCGGCGGCCCCTTCGTCAGCTTGCCGAGACGCACACGCACCTGTCGTTCGGGGGGCGTGGTACTCGGCACCGCCTTGCTCGGATCTGCCGGCATTTCCCCTGCCGCAGATCGATCTTCGGGCGGGGACGGTTCCCCGGCAGCCAGCTCTCGCCCACCCGGATCTGTCACACCGTGGCAAGCAGTCAGCATCGCCGACATGAGGAGGGCACCGATCGCGGTGCGTGCACCGACAGACATACCGCACGGACCGCATTGTCCAACACCCGCCACGGTCGGCGCGAGATCGCGATACACAAGCAAGGTGGTTTGAGGCTGGCCTGGTTCTGAGGCTGGCACCGCTGACGAGCCACGGGGCGCGCTCTGGACAGGTGGACCGCACTCGCCCACGATGAGGAGCATCGGTGTGCGAGGGGAGGCCCCCGTGCGACCAGTCGTGATGACGATCGCCGCAGCGTTGATGGCGTCGGGTTGCACAGACGGCCCAGCACGTTCCCCCGCCGGCGATGCGGCCGCCCCGTCGGTCCACGGCACAGCATCGGCCGGCTCGCCACCACCCAGCCCGTCTGGGTCGCCAACGATCGAGATTCCGGTTCCAGTCCCAGCCGACCGACCCGGGGACCTCGGGGATCGTCTGGTCCGCGCCGGAGATGGGTCGATCTTGGTGCTTGGAAGTCCGGGCCCAAGGCGCACGACGTATCGGGTGTACGGACCCTCGTGGCGGCCGCTCAGCCCACTGTTGTCCATCGCCGGCCAGTTGTGGATCGCGGGCGGAGTGGGGCACGGCTATCTTGGGCAGTTTGCTCCCTCTGGTTTCGGCAACGGCAAGCCCAGCGTCTGGGTGGAGATCGGCAAGCGCGGCTCCGTGAAGTCCGTCCCGATGTCGGGCCAGCACGATCCGCTGGCACCGGGTGATGTGCTGGTCTCGACGATCACCGGAGGAGTGATGGCCTTCCGGCCGTCGTTGCCGCGGGTCTGGCGACCCACGATGCCCCCGGGAGTGCCAACCGCGAATCGGTTGCCTGCTCCGGAGTCATCGGGAGCTGTCTGCGTTCCCAACGAAGAGTGGAAGTCGCCCGGCCCGACCTACGCCTCTGCCGACGGAGGTCTCAACTGGCGTCGCGTGAACCTCAGCCGTCTCCTTCCCGCGACCGCCGAGCCCCACGTATCAAGGTGCTACCTGCGGGACAAGCGGCTGACTGTCGTCACAGGCAGAGACTCGGAGTCGATGAACAGTGTCCACACCATCGATCTGACAACGCCACCGACGGTGCGCAGCCACTTCATTGGCCACGGATACGGACCGCTGCTCCTGGGCGTGCTCCGCAGCGGTCAGACTGTCTGGTCGATGTACGGTCATCGCCCGGTCGTCGCCACCGACTCCGCCAACAGCACGTTCGCACCTATCGGCGGCCCACTACCGCCCAACTCCCAGGTCGGGATTGTTGGCGACAACCTGTTCTACCTTCGCCCGAAACAACAATTGGTGGTTTCCGCGGATGCGGGTCAGACATGGCGCATCATCGACCTCACCGCCGGATAAGAGTTGTCGAGCAACAAGAGCACAACGTCACCCGATCACGAGCACGACTGGCCAACCCCTCCGCCCGTGCCCCTTCCATCTGCAGACCCGGAACGAGCAGTGGGGTCGAAACTTGGGCAACGAACGCGCCGAGCCACGGACCCAGCAGACCCAATCACGTGCAGTCCACCATCGGGTCCTGGGCGCGCCCTACTCGCCGGCAAGACAGGGCCGCCTACGCGGCGGAATGCAGCAGGACACACCCAGCGGATCGCTGATCAGCGCGGACGCGGGGCACTGGAGCACGCGCCGTCGGTGGAGGACGATGGTCCATGGAGGGCGCCATGGCAGGCTTTACGCTCGACGCGCGGCACACGTCCTTGCTCGGTGCGATCGTGGCGGCAACCGAAGAGACGTCACCTGACCCCTGCCGTGGTCGGTGCTTGAGCAGATCAAAGACTTGCTCCACGCCGACGAGGGCTCGTGGATGGGGTTCGACACCCTGCTGCCGCACGTCTTCCTCGCGCAGGGTCTCGATCCCGAAGGTCCGGGCTTCCACCCCGAGACGCCGACGCAGGCGCTGGACAACCCGTTCTCGAGGACCTACTGGGAACTGCCGTGCAGCTACCCCGACCGCACCGGCGACTACACATCGACGACGAAGGGCACGGACTTCGAGAGCGCGCGCGAGGTCCGAAACCGCACGGGTGAGCGCCGTCCGGCCGCGCCATGTTCGAGGTCGGGCTCACCGAGCTGGTGGACTTCCGTCCCTTGCGGCTCGATGTCCTTGCCGCTGCGGTGGGCTTGGCACGGGGCCTCCTCGTCGCCCGCCTTGCGATAGCGCGGCCCGCCGATCCGGCTCGTTTGGCTGCGGGCGCGTTGGTGGCTGCGACCGTGCGGGATCGCTCGCGACCCTCGCCATCGTCGGCGGAATTCACGCTAGAGCCAAAGGCAGCGCGAACGGTTGCCAATGCCTCCTCCAGCGAATCGTGACGGGTGTCAACCGTTACCTTCATGCGTTGCTCCTGGGTCGGAGTGGCGATGTCATATCGCGATGTTGGACCCCGAGGTAGACGTTGCAGGCATGACCATAGCGCTGCGGTACAACCTGAACAGACGGTTCCCTGCAAGCGTCTGAAGGGGCAAGATCGCGGCGTTAGAACGCGTTTTGTCGCTCGGTGAGCCTGGCTGTGCGTTGACCGGGCTGTCTGGGCTGGGTTGGACCTTGCGGCCCTGTCAGTCGGTTCGGACGCTCAGCAGGCCGCGCTGGGCGGCGGCCTATTGCCTGATCAGTGTGCCGACGGTGACGTGCGGCCAGTGGATGCCGTTGAAGTCGAGCATGACCAGCTGGGTGTACTGCAGCTGGTGCTTGTCCGGCTGGCCTCCGGTGCCGGCGATCGTCTCGATCCAGAACGTGGCCTCCGCCCGCGTGGCCCTGGCATTGCCTCCGGGAGGGTTGCCGCTCGCGGCCAGGAACGCCGTGTTGGCGGTGCCGCCTCCGGCCTTGATGATGCTGTGGTTTGTCGCCACATGCAAGACCGTCCGGCTCTTCATGGTCGTGCCCTGAAGCGAGGACTGGAGTGCGTCCTGCAGCACCCTGTTGGGGTTCTTGACGATGGTTTGAGTCACCCCCGGCGCCACGAAGCGGAACTGGGTCTGCCGGGACAGTTTCAGCTCGTTGAACGTCTGAGCCACGGAGTTGAAGTCGCTGTTCGCGGGCGCTGGGCTGCCGAAGAAGAAGGGCAGGATGTTGTTGTCCGGAATGTGCGGGGGCCCGCCCTGGTGGACCGAGGCGATGCCCTGGGCCAAGAGGACCGTGCCGTGCGGGATCGACGCCATCCGGACCACCGACGCCGGCTCGTGGGGATCGGTGGTCGCGGGCACCCTGGCCCAGATGCCGGGCTCGATATGGAGCCCCGCGCCGGTGCTCGACTCGCTGATCTGCTGCATGTAGGTCAGGCCGTGCATGTTGATGTCAGCCATCGCCAGGCCGCGGTTGGGGATCGGGCCGTTGATCCGCGTGAATACCAGCGTCTCGTCGGTCTTGTTCAACTCGAGAAAGCGGTCATGCTGGGTGGCCCGGTGTGGCCTCCAGATGGCGTTGAAGCCATGGCCCTGCCAGGTGCCCAAGAGGCCCGCCAGGGCCCCGAGCGGACGGCGGCTCTTCGCGGCCGCTTCGATCGCCGCCGGCGCCTCTGCCTCAGGCGTGGCCAGCCCCGCGAATGCGAAGTCCGAGTCCGTGTGCGTACCTGCCGTCATTGTGACTCCTCCCATGTGACGTGGCCTGCTGCCGGAGCTATGGATTGCCACCATCATCGCCTCATCGTCGCCGCACCAACAGTCCCAGTCGGCCCACCCCAAGCCCGACCGGAGGCTCCGCCGGAGGGCAGGGAGAAACGACACTCGTGGCGGAAGTGCCCTGGAGGATCCGAAAGCGACGCCGCACATCGTCGCTCGTCAGCGTTCCTGTCCGTTGACAGACCTCGGAGCAGACCATCGAGCGGGTCGAGTCGCTGTGGAAGGACAAACTCGGTGCACGGCTCGTGGGTTACAACCTGACCTGACAGGCGCCGGGTCAGTCCCGGATCCCAGGGGCCCTTACCAGGGGTCTACCGCGCGGACTCGCGGCAAGACACTGGCCGCCTCCGCGGAATGACTTACTCGGCGTGCGCGGATCGGGGCCAGATCCGGATGCCCGCGGCGCACGTTGAAGAACGTCGAGGGTCCAGGCGCAGGAGGGCTGGCCGGCTCGTCGTCAGCGGTCCTCGCCCCAGTTGGCGATGACCACGGCGATCGGCGGGAGCACGGCAGCGACGAGCGACATGGCCACGGCCGCTGTCGTCGACCACAGCCGGACCAGGTTCCAGGCCAGCAAGATGAGCAGCAGGCAAGCGCCCATCAGGGCGAAGTACCATCGCTGGCGCCGGCGCAGCCGCTCGCTCTGCGGCCTGCGGACCCCGCTGGCCGTGACGCGCTGGTGTCGTCTCATCCTCTCGACCTTCCCACGCGGGCGTACCGCACCGCCGGAAGTGCGGCTCGAGATGGAGCTCGGCCATCGGAGGGTCCCTGTGTCCGGCTCGCGGCTGGAATGACGCAGGTTGTGGCAATTAGGCGTTGCTGAGCCCGATCGCGGTGCGCAGTCGCGGGTTTCTGATGCTCCGGGTCAGGGCTTCACTGAGCTCTGCAGTGTGCGGTGGCTCGGTCTGTGGGCCGGGATGTTGTCTCTTGAGCAGGGCGGTGGCCAGCTCTGGTCCGAACCGATGCCAATCCACACCGTCCTCGGGCACGGCACCGGCGCCCGCTACCTCTGCCACCACAGAGGCGACGCTCGAGGCGGTGCCAGGCCACGCATGGGTTTCCAGATCCGCATCACGGCGACCCATTCCCACGTCGAGACTCGCCTCGAGGAGTGCCTGCGCATCGACAATCCCAGGACCCATTGCGTCGGCGTCCCATGGGGTCGGCCGGCGGGCCGTTGCCTGCAGCACACGGCGGAACATCGCCTGAACCGTCTCGCCGTGCGCACGTGCAGCGGCCACCACATTCGCTCGACCGTGGTGAGCAAGCCACATCGCCGCCACCCCCGCGGTGAGGGCCACGGAGAAGCTGGTGCCCTGCCCTTGGCCTACCGTGTCCGCAGTGGTCGGACCGCCGGGGGGCACGACCGCGCGGTAGACGTTCTGGCCCGGTGCCGAGATGTCGACCGCTGCGCCGCGGCAGGTGCCTGGCCACGGTTCATCCGCTGAGTTCGTCGCTGCGACGGCGATGCATTCGTCGTACCGTGCCGGCCACACGACCAGGCGCACGCAGTTGCCGGCAGCGGCCAGGACGATCAGGTCGGCCTCGACTGCTCGACGTACGGCGCGGTGCAAGGCAGTGGCGGGGATACCGCCCAGGCTCATGGTGACGACGTGGGCTCCCTCATGGATCGCCCAGTCGATCGCGCGGGCGACCGTGATCTGCCTGATGCGCACCACGCTCTCGATGGTGCGGATCGGCATGAGGGACGCCTGAGGGGCAGAGCCGGTGACGATGTAGCTGTCGAGCGAGACCAGGACGCTTGCGGTTCCCGTGCCGTGCCCTGGGTTACCGGGCCCTGTCAACGGGTCGGTCGGGTCGTGGTCGTCGTCGATGACGTCGAAGCCGGGCACGAATGAGACGCCGACAAGTTCCACGTGCGGGGTGATTCCGGTATCAGGTTGCGCCACGATGACGTCCTTGCCCTGGCTCGGGCGGCCGCTGTGAAGGGAGTAGGCCCACGCAGTGGGCACCTGCATCCGGTCGAGCGCCCAAGCGGGCGTGGGTTCCAGTGCTGGTTGCGGGTCCACGAAGCAGCCAGGCGGAAAGTCCGCGAACGCCACACCCGAAGGCGCGCCGGCCCCAGACGTGCCCTGCTCGGGGAAGAAGGCGGTGGGCAGGTCGGGCTCCGCACCTACCAGGTCGAAACGGTCGGCCAGGGCATAGCCGGCGGCGAAGCAGGCAGCGGAGCGCTGCGCTCCCAGGGCTCGGCCAATGAGGTCGAGGATCAGTATCTCTGCGTCCAAGACCGACAGCGGCGTGACACGTGCTCCCAGCTCAGCGCAGGCTAGTTCGACCATGGTCGATACGGCGACCGGATCCTGCCCGGGACGCAGTTCAAGGGCGAAGCGCGCCGGCACCGGGTCGCGGCTCTCGATCCTTGGCACTGTTGCGGCACGCAGCCAAGCGACCACGATGTCGTCGCCTACGGCCCAGCCGCTCACAGAGCCTCCGGAAGGCGGTTCCGCCATCTCACAACCTGTCCTGAGCCGCCCCGTGAGTCATGGTACTGCGCTCGCACCCGTCCTCGAAGGGCCACGGGGACGTGCTCGTCGTCTACTCGAATCGTCTCATGCATCCACGCCCTCGACCGTGCTCCGCATCAACCAGCGGAATGACGTGCCGTGGTTCCCGACCTACGCGACCCGAGAGCGCCCCGAGTGCACCGGTCATCACGCGGCGCTATGACGCGGTGGGACGCCGCTCCAACGGGTGCAGTCAGCCACGGGACCAAAGTCGATGGACAGTGTCAAGATGGCTACGTGGCATCGGACTCCCGCATGGTGGCTTTGGGCTTTGGCAAGTTCGCGCGTGCGGATCGCATCTTCGCGCTCGAGCGAATCACCGGCGAGGAACGAGGCGATGGCCGGCGCACCCGAGTCTGGATCGATGGAGTCGCCGACCCGTTGATCGCCTCACGGACCGAGGTCACGATTCTTCGCGACATGGGCCAGGAGTCCGCTATCGCGGTGCCAGATCTCGACGAGGCCTTGGACCTAGCCGCGCGCCTGGCAGCTGCGGCCGATGAGGGCCGGGTGGACTTGAGCGACCTTGGTCGCCGGGCGCGGCACCTTCTAGCCTCGACAACTGCATCCGTATAGGGGTTCGCGATTTCCCCGCAGCAGTCGCTCGCGGCTACTGCCGCGTCGATCCCTGGGCGGTGGCGGTGTGACATGGCCGCCTTCGCGGCGGTAGGGGGCACCGGCCGAGCGGACACCAGGCGGGGTTTGAGGACGGGCTGGCACGTCGACGGTCGATGTCTTACATTTTGTGCGACACTTGGCGTATGGCTGACACGATTACCTTTCGCCTCGATGAGGACGCCGAGCGAGCACTGGAGGTGCTCACAAGTGACGGCACACCGGTCTCGGCTGCGGTGCGCGCAGCGTTGATCGCAGCCGCGCGGGAACGAGCTCGCGCGAGTCTGCGCATGGAGGCGGAGGCGCTGGCGGCCGACGAGCAGGACCGTGCGGAGGCCGCGCAGGTCCTGCGCGACATGGAGACGCTGCGTGCGTGGTGAGGTCTTCCGCCTGCGTGCTCCGCGCAGCGCTAGGGGGCACGAGCAGGCAGGACCTCGCTTCGCCGTGGTCGTTCAGTCCGATGACCTGCCGCTGTCGACGTTGCTGGTCGCACCAACCTCGACCTCAGCAAGGCCAGCGAGCTTTCGACCGCAAGTGGAGGTCGCTGGCCTGAGCACGTGCGTGTTGGTCGAGCAGACCGCCGCCGTCGACCCCACCAGGCTCGGCGACCACGTCGGCAACCTGACTTTCCATGAGCTACGTGAGGTCGAGGCTGCGCTGCGACTGGTGCTCGAGCTGTAGCCCCTACCCGATCCCATGAGGCGACGTTGACGCGTCTGGTGGGCCAGGCGTCGTTGCTAGACGCCGGCGACGTAGGCGGTGAGGAAGTGGACGCCGTGGCGGTCGAGGTTGCCTCGGGCGCGGTCGTAGTGCTCGGTGGTGCGAGGGTCGGCGTGCCTGGCCGGGATCTGGGCGTCCCTGAGGGGACGCCCGCGTCGGGGGCGTTGGTGATCGCGGCGTGCCGCAGCGAGTGGGGGCTGATGTGGCGCGGAATGCCGGCCGCCTTCGCGATCCGGGCAACCATCCGGTACGCGTCGCGGCGGTCGATGGGCTTCCCTGACATCGGTCGCAGCACTAACGGGCCTTCGGTGCGCTCGCCACGACACGCCTCCAACACCCGCAGCACCGGCACCGTGACCGGCATCGTGGCGGGCTCGTTGCCCTTGCCGACCAGATGCAGCACCCGGTGTCCTCGAAGGGTCTTTGCGTAGTCCTCGATCCGCACCCCCGCGGCCTCGGAAGCGCGCAGCGCTTTGATGCCGAGGAGGAACGCCAAGGCCCCGTGGTGGACGGTGAGCGTTTGGGGCGACCTGGAGGAACCGGATCAGCTCCAGACGGTCCAGGCCCTGGGTGCGGGTCTCATCCCTGTTGGCCTTCGGCAGGCGGGCGTAGACCGCGGGGTCAGACCCGATGCTTCCGTCGATATGGGCGAACCGGAAGAACCCACGGACGCCGTGCCTCATCGTGACCACCGAGGAGTCTTGCAGCCCAGACTCGCCACGCTGGCGGATGTAGAGCTCGACGTGGGCGCGTTGGATCCCGATCAGCGGGTCCAGGTCGTTGGCCTCGCACCAGGTGAACCAGCGCCGCAGCTGGAGGGCGAACAGGTCGTGGGTGCGGCCGGAGTAGCGGGCCAGGTAGGACACCGCGGCCAACTGGGCCTGCGACATCGCCATCGGCTGGAACGGCAAGAGAGTGCTGGCAGACATCGTGGTCACCTCATGCGGCGGGTCAGGGCCGACCCCAAACCACGCCGCCGCCGACACGGCGGGGCACTCGAACAGACCGACGCTACGCCAGCACCGACTGCGTCCGCTGGCGGCGAAGTGGGACACCCGAAACGGCCGCGGGTGCATTCGGCTTTCGACGTCGTCCGCATACCGGCTGCCGGTGTGCGCGCTGGCCCTGCATCATGTGCCCATGCTGACGATGGGGACCGGAGGGCCGCCGTCCCGGCTGTGTGGGCTGGCATGCCGCCGGAGGTGACCGCGACACCGGCGGTTGAAGGGCCGGCGCGCCCGACCGGCCGCCGGGCTTCGGGGGGTGGCGGGGTGCCTGGCCGCTGCGGTGATGCTGGGGGTCCTCGCCGAGCTCGCGGGCCACCTGCCTCACCCGTGGATGTACCTGTCCCAGGTCATCTTGGTGTGGCTGGCCGGAGCGTTCGCCAGCGGTGCCACTGCCCGTACCACCGGCTTGGCCGCGCTGGCCGGGACCGGGTTCATCGTCTCGGGGTTGGTGAGCAACACGGCGTTCAAGGCGGTGCTGGACGGGCCTGTCGCGGTGCGTCCGATGCTCGAACACGAGTGGCCCCCCTGGTCGGCCCTGGCCGTGGTCCTCGGGTCGTCCTCCGGGCTGGGCGGACGGGTGCGGGTGTCCGGATCCGACAGGGCCCGCGCCGCCGCCGCCGGCGCCCTGCTCGCCGCCGGAGTGGCCGAAGTCGGCGCCGACCTCACCGGCATCCTGCTCTGGGGGCAGGCGGTGGGGGGCATCGTGGCCGTGGCCGTGGCGCTGAGTGCCGTGCCGGTGCAGTACGGCTTCCGTGCCCGCCAGGTCACGGTCGCACCGACTGACCGGTCGCCGGATGATGTCGCTCCGCGCCCTCACCATCGGCCTGGTCGCCCTGCAGGCCGCCATCCTCGTCGGTCGTGGTCCTGTTCGGCATCCAGGCGTTCGAATAGCCGGCAGAGCCGGTCTCGTCGCGGGTCGTCACACGGAGGTGCGTCGTTCGGGTAGCTCCGCTGGCTCCGCGCCATAGGTGTCCTCGGCGGCCTGGGCCGGTGGGATCCTGGCGTGGGAGAACCTCGCGATCCCCATGAGGACGAGGACGACGGGGGTGACCCAGAGCAGGACGGCGTACTGGGCGAAAGAGAGCACAGTAGCGCGACTCGCGGCGACGGGACGCGCCCCTGTGTGGACGGGCTCGCGGCTGAGGTGCGCGTTGACCTGGCGGGCGGGCTGGCATCCCGGACCGCTGGCTACCATGGTGAAGGATCTTCCGCGATGGCGATCCGCGGTAGCGACAGGGGACTCACGCATGTCCAATGACGAATATGATCTTGTGATCTCCGCTGGGCGAGTCATCGACCCGGAGTCGGGGCTGGATGCGGTGCGCAACGTCGGTGTCCGGGGTGGGTCGATTGCCGCGGTGAGCGCAGACCCCTTGCAGGGCCGGGCGACTATCGATGCCCGGGGGCACGTGGTGGCCCCGGGGTTCATCGACTGTCACGTGCACACCGTCGACGTGCCGTTGAGCCAGAAGATCATGCTTCGCGGCGGCGTGACGACGCAGCTGGATCTTGAGGCGGGCGCATACCCGGTGGACCTGTTCTACGACCGTCTGGCGGGCCAGTCGCAGGCCAACTACGGGGCGACGGTGAACACGATCGCGGCGCGGGAGAAGGTGTTCAACCCGAAGTACGAGTCGGTCACCGGGGTCATCACCACTGACGTGTTCGCCAAGGACGAGCACGTACTGGTGGACATGCAGTGGTCCACCGTGATGCCCGACGAGGATCAGATCGGGCAGATCGTGCAGATCATCGACGAGGGCCTGCAGCAGGGCGCTCTGGGCGTGGGTGTCGCGGTCGGGTACATGACCGGGGGGGTCACGTCGGCCGAGACGTCGGCCTGGCAGCAACTGGCGGGCGCCTATGGTCGGGCCACGTACGTGCACGGCAGGTTCTCCAGCCAGCGTGCTCCGGTCACCGGCATGCTGGGGTTCGAGGAGATGATCGCCAACGCCGCCGCCTTTGGTGGCGGTGTCTACTTCCACCACATGCACCAGCAGGCCCTCGCCGACACGGTGCGGGCTCTGACGATGTTCGATGAGGCGAACGCCCGCGGTGTGTCGGTGGTCGGCGAGATCTACCCCTACAACTACGGGGCGTCGATCGTGGGGGCGGACTACCTCAAGCCCGACAACTACGGGCCGAACATGGGCCGCGACTACGGCGACATCATCGAGACCGCCACGTTGAAGCCGTTGACCAGGGACCGCTACGACGAGCTGATGCAGACCGACCCGAAGACGTCGATCATGTTCTACGCCGCCACCGACGACGACATGACCGCCGGGCTCCTGCACCCCTCGAGCGTGGTCGGCAGCGATGCCTTCCCCCTCAACGTGACCGAGACGGGCGCGATGGCCCGCGACTGGGATACGCCCTACGAGGCGGTCCAGGGCCATCCGCGAACGGCCGGATCTGCCGCCAGGGTGTTGCGCTGGGCACGCGAGAACCCCGACCTGTCGCTCAGCGACGCCATCTCCAAGATGTCCTACAAGGTGGCGTCGTTCCTCGAACGCAACGGTGTGCCGCAGATGGGGGCCAAAGGCCGGGTGCAGGTCGGTGCCGACGCCGACCTTGTCGTGTTCGACCCGGACACGGTCACCGACAACGCCACGATGCAGCAGGCGGGGCTGCCGGCGACCGGGATCCCGTACGTGCTCGTGAACGGGACCGTCGTCGTCGAGGACTCGCACGTGCTGAAGGTCTACCCGGGCAAGCCGATCCGCCAGCCGATCCGGTCCACGTAGTGGATGTCGCCGCCGCACCCCGGTCGGCGCCGAGCCCCTAGCGGCCAACTGTGCCCGGTGTGGCGACGATGGTTGTCGAGGGAGTGGCGCAGGCGGCGTCCGAGGACCCGCTTGGCGCTGCCTTGGGCATCGGCCAGCCAGTCCTCGAGTACGCGGGCACGATCGCGTTCGCGGTCTCCGGGGCGCTCCTGGCCGCCCGCAAACGGATGGACCTGGTCGGGGTCGTGGTGCTGGGCTGCATCGTGGCGGTTGGCCAAGAGAACCAGCGCCGCAGCTGGGAGGCGTACAAGGCGTGGGTGCGGCCGGAGTAGCGAGCCAGATAGGACACCGCCGCCAGCTGCGCTGGCGACATCGCCAACGGATCAAACGGAAGAAGCGTCGTCGACTCAGACATCGTGGTCACCTCACGCGGCGATCACGGGCCCGGCCTCCACCCCGCTCGCCGCCCACGCGACGAGGCACTCCAACCCACCGACGCTACGCCCACCCGACCACGTCCGCAGGCGGCGGTGTGACATGGCCGCCTTCGCGGCGGTAGGGGCCACGTTGCCACCACGAACCTGCTGAAACGTACAAGTCTGCGGTTTAGGCGTATCATGGGTTCATGAGTGAGATCACCGTCAGCGACGCTCGAGCCCGTCTGGCCGATGTGGTCGACACCGCCCGTGTGGATCACGACCCGGTCTATCTGACCCGCCGCGGCCAGCGCGTGGCCGCTGTCATCGACGCTGAGGATCTGGGCAGGCTGATCGCCGCCGCGGAGGACCTGGCCGATATCGAGGCCGCAGCGGTGGCCCGCGCCGAGCTGGAGCAGGGGGCATCGGCCATCCCCTGGGAGCAGGTCAAGGCTGATCTCGGCCTGGCATGACCTACCGGGTCGAGGTCGCTCCGGCTGCTGTCCGCCAGCTGCGGAAGCTGGACCCGACGGCGCGGCGACGGATACAAGCTGCGATCGAGCTGCTGGCCCACGAGCCCCGGCCAAGCGGTGCGAAGAAGCTGGCCGGCGGTGACGGCGAATGGCGCGTCCGAACAGGCGACTTTCGCATCGTCTACGAGATCAACGACAACTTCCTGCTCGTCCTGGTCGTGGCAGTCGGACATCGACGCGACATCTATCGACGTCGCTGACGCCGATCAACAGATACGTCGACATGCGGCGATTAGACGCACCTGACGGAAGCGCGCAACGCGGCACGGAAGTGCGTTTTCAACTCGTGGCCCGACCCTTTGGCGCGAACCGGGTCTTGATTGCCCATCGATCGTGGTTATGGTCCGAGCATGGGTTGGCTGATCCTTCTCGTGTTCATCGTCGGCGCCATCGTGCTGTACTTGCGTTTCCCGTCCAGGAAGCACGAGTCGCCACGTCCGGCTCCGAGGCAACTGTCGGTCGCGCGCGGCGCAGCCCCGCCCGGGCCAAGCCTCGCAGCCGAGGAAGCGCGCATCCGTCGAGAGGTCGAGGCCGAAGCCGCCCGGATGATGCCTCAGATCGAGGCCGAGGCAGCTGGGAGCTGCCCGAGATCGTGATCGAGGTGGCGTGCATCCAGGCGGAGGCGATGCGGAAGGCGGCTGCCGTCACGTTCGAGGAGGACAACTCAGAGCGCGTGGAGGAGCCTCGCCGCGTCGTCTGGCGCGAGGACTACGTGCCGAAGGAGGACGAGGGCCGCTTCCTGACCCGGACTGCCAGCGGCCTGCCAAACCTCTACCTCGCGGACGCTGGCGACCGGTTGGCGATCTGGTCCCCGGTCGATGGTGGGGGGCTCATCAACCCGAAAGGGCCAGGACTCCGCCACCTCGGGCTGTACGCGTCGTAGCCCGAGGCGCGGACCACTACCGCAGTTTCAACGCCTAGTGTCGTGTCCCGACCCGCACCCTCGCGCACTCCTCCACCCATGGACTGCCAGATCAGAGCGTCCGGCAGGCGGCGCTGTGACATGGCCGCCTTCGCGGCGGTGTGCAGCGGGTTCCTGGCTGCGCGACTCGCGGCGGTAGGGGCAGGTTCTGGATCCGCTTGCCCACCCGGATCCTGCAAGTTAACTTGTAGGGGTGGAGGACCCGGTGATCGCGCCGTCCGCGCTGAAGCACGGACTGAGCGAGGCCGAGGTCCTGCACGCTTACCGCAACCCGATCCGGGTCTGGGACCTAGGTGACGGGCTCGAGATCGGCTACATCCAAGGCGATGTTGTCGTCGTCATCGTCCACGCGATGCGAGCCCGCGAGAAGTTCCTGAGGTGATGACCATGCCACGCAGCGTCGAAGAGATCCTCGCCCACGCCGACGAGCTGGCGAGCCGCTTTGAGAACTACGAGCCCGACCCTGCCCAAGAGCTGGACGCCGACGCGGTCGCCGCCCTGCGCACAGCGGTCCTGGAGCGCTCCGAGGCCGAGCGGCACCTTCTTGAAGCCATCCGCCAAGCGCGTGAGTCGGGGATGTCCTGGTCGGCGATTGGCCGCATGGTCGGAACCAGCGGCGAGGCAGCCCGCCAGCGGTACGGCGACAAGGTGGCCTGACAACCGCTTACGACGGCAACCACACCTCGCCTGCCCGTCACCACCGGCCGGTCGACAGGCGGCGGTGTGATTTGGCCGCCTTCGCGGTGGAGTGTCGTGGCCGCCCGTCGGTGATGAGTCGGCTCGTGGTCGACCATCCCGGTCGCGCACGAGCGGGTCCGTCAACTGGCTGCGCTGCACCGAGGCGGCATCCTCAGAGACGAGGCGGTCAACGCGAGGAAGCGGCAACGACTCGGCTGGCTGTGATGGCCGGTGATCGTTGGTGGGTCGATCCCTCACACCAAGGACTGCGCCCTCATACAATCGCCCCGTGCATCTCGACGAGTACTTGAGCTCCGACGCCACCGCCCTGGCTGCACTGGTCGCTGACAAGCAGGTCACCGCTGCGGAGCTGTTGGCGCTCGCCCGGCTGCGCACCGATCAGGTCAACCCCAAGATCAACGCGGTCGTCAGGAGGCTGGACCAGGTGGCCGACGCCCGGGCTGCCGAGACGTTGGCGGGACCCTTCGCCGGGGTGCCCTTCCTGGTCAAGGACCTCGCTCAGGAGTACGCCGGCTTCCCCACCACCAGTGGCTCTCGCGCGCTTGCGAACGACGTGGCCGAGGAGCACGCGCTGGTCACCCAGCGCTTCCTCGACGCCGGTCTGGTGGTGTTCGGGAAGACCAACACGCCCGAGTTCGGCGCCAAGGGCATCACCGAGGACGACCTCCTGGGGCGGGCCCGCAATCCCTGGAATCTGGCCCACACCCCGGGCGGCTCGTCCGGCGGCTCCGGTGCCGCTGTCGCGGCGGGGATCGTCCCCGCGGCAGGCGCCAACGACGGCGGCGGGTCGGTCCGCATCCCCGCGGCCTGCAACGGTCTGGTCGGTCTCAAGCTCAGCCGAGGGCTCACGCCGTACGGTCCCCAGGGCAGCGAGCTGATGTTCGGGATGGTCACGCAGGGGGTGGTCTCCCGCACTGTCCGAGACAGTGCCGCGCTGCTCGACGCGATCGTCGGTGCTCCCGCTCGCTATGCGGCGTACGTCGCCGGTGCGCCCGACCCGTTTCTGCCGCAGCTCGACCAGCGCCCAGCGCGCCTGCGGATCGGCTACACGGTCTCCTCGGCCATCAACCCCAGCCCGGATCCGGAGGCGGTCGCCGCAATGGAGAGCGCGGCTGCTCTCCTGACCGAGCTCGGCCACGAGGTCGAGGCCGTGGAGCCGCCATACGACGACGTGGCACTCGCGCGTGACTTCCTGAGCATCTGGTTCGCGCAGCTCTACGGCCAGATCACCTCCATCAAGGCACGGCTCGGCTCGCCCGACAGCGCCTTCGCAGCCGACACCCTCGCGGTGGCCGAGATCGGACGGGCCGCCGGCGTCGGCGCCCTCTTCGGCGCACTGGACAACGTCAACACGCACATCCGCGACCTCGACGACTTCTACCAGCGCTACCACCTGCTGCTCACCCCGACCCTGGCCAAGCCCCCGCTGGAAGTCGGTTCCGTCGACACCCCGCCGATGCTGCAGCGTGCCTCGCGGGTCATCGCCAAGGTGCGCGCCGGCAAGCTCCTCAACGCCACTGGCATCCTCGACCAGCTCATCACCGACAACCTCGGCTGGGTGCCCTACACCCAGCTGGCCAACATCACCGGCCGACCCGCGATCTCCGTGCCTCTCCACTGGACCGCCGCTGGGCTTCCGCTAGGCGTCCAGTTCGTCGGCCCGCTTGCCTCAGACGGCCTCCTGCTCCGCCTTACCGCCCAGCTCGAGGAGGCGCGGCCGTGGTTCCACCGCTACGCCGACATCGACCAGTCGCTGAACGCCTAGCCCGACGTCCTGTTCGCGGAGGGGAGTGCATCCGGAGTGACATGGCCGCCTTCGCGGCGCTAAGACGCACTGTGGGACGGGTGTAGGTGCGGCCCGCACGCTCCCGCGCTCAGGCATTCGGTCCTGCACGCCCCGGTGGCTGTGCAGGCGGGCTATGGCCCGGGCGTACGCGAGCGCGTAGCGTGAAATCGATCCGCGCACGGTGGATCACTTCACCAGCGGAGGACATCAGATGCCCAGCCTGATCGCTACCCACGAAGTTGACGATGTCGCCCATTGGCTTTCCTCGCCCAAACGCGAGGAGGTCTTCGCGTCGGTCGCGAGCAACATCCGCACATTCGTTGATCCCAGCCGAGCCAATCATGTCGGCCTCAGCATGGACGTAGCCGACATGGCTGCGTTCCAGTCGGTGATGGAGAGCGAGGCGGGCGCGGCGGCAATGAAGTACGACGGTGTGCATCCGGACACCGTCGTGGTCTACGTGGAGAACTGACGACAGGACTCACACAGCCGATGGCCGCACGGTCGGTCCAGCGGGCGGTTTGATGGCCGCGAGCTGGCTCTGGGAGGTGATCGCTTTCAGAACCGACTACGAAGGGCGCAGGGCCATCAGGTCTCTCTCTGGGCGCGCTAGCGGCGGCATGGCCCTGGCCGCTGTCGCCGCGGAAAGAAGCACTCATCGCGGCTAGATCCGGGCGTTTGGCGAGCGGCGGCCCCATGCGTCCGCCGCCCACCGCGTCGTACGATGATCGCGGCGAGAGGAGGCGGCGATGGCCGATCCGGTGGGCGACATCATCGGGGACTATCGGGCGTTCACCGCGGAGCAGCGCGACCGCCTGCTCGGCCGGGGCATCGACATCAGCCCGTACCCGCTCAGCCACCTCGCCGTCCGCGTGCCGGAGTGGGATCAGTACGCGCATGTGCGGAACCAGCTCGAACGCCACGCGGTCTCCAACAGTGAGAACGTCTGGAACGGCCGCCCCATCTCCTTGATCGTTCCCGCCGAGCCGCTCGAAGTCCTCGACGGCAAAATCGTCCCGCTCATCGAGCTCATCCCGCCCGTGCACCAACGCGTCTACAAGATGGGGTTAGAGCACCTCGGAGTCGTGGTCGGCGACACTTTCGACGCGTTCATCGAAGCCCACAAGCCCGTCCTGACGGGACAACAATTCCAGGGCCCGAACAGCACACCCGACCCCGTCTACATCTTGTTCGAGGACTTCACCCACGTGAAGTTTTATCGACTTTCGCTGAGGGCATCTGTCGAGCTCGATGCTCGCCCGTTCGACGAGGGGTTCCACCACGTCGACGACTGGGTGCCCCAGCGGCTCGTGACCGCGACCGGCCCGAACCCACCGCCGCGCTGAGCAAGGCCCGGAACTCGCCGTGACCGGCGGGACGCGCCCTGCCTTTGGGCAGATCCGAATGTCCGACACGCGGAAGGACGCGACTTTGGAGTGTGCCGATCTCATCTCCCGAGCACGTCGCGTTCACCGGGATCGCGGGCAGGGTCGTGCTCAGGCAGCGCATCAATCGCCCAGTCGGAGCGCTTCCACTCCGGGACCGGCGTCAGGCAGTCGCTGCGTGGCACGAACCGCGATCGCCGCACGAGCTCGTAGCGGTGGATGTAGCGCGGGCAGTTGGGGTAGACAGCCCGCGCGCGGACCCGGACGACGAACTGGGCCTCTGGGTAGTCGCCCTGTAACGGGTCATCGAGGTCGATGCTCGCCATGCCCTCCAGCCGCATTCGGTGCCCTCGCTCGAAGTCGATGAACAGCAACCCCACTTCTGGGTTCACCAGAACGTTGCCGGTGGACAGGTACATGCCGTTTCCGTCGTAGTTGGGAAAGACCACCGTGTGCGGATCCAACACCTGGACGAAACCCGGCTCGCCGCCCTTGTAGGAACACGTGGGCCGCCCCTCGGCGTCGGCGGTCGCGAGGAAGAACATGTCCCGATCTTCGATGAAGGCACGATCACCCTCACTGATGGTGTCGCTGACGAGCAGTCCGTCGATCCGGTCCGCAAGGGATCGCGTGCCGAAACGGTCTTGCAGTGACCGGCTGCCCCCGTGAAATCCAGAAGCCATGTGCCCTCCTTGGAAGAAGCGAGTCGTACTGACCGATCGCCGACGTGCCCGACTCAACCATCAGTGTGAAGCCCGCGCCGAGTCCCGTCGAGAAGAGCGAGCACCGCTTCTTCGACGACGTCCCAATCTGGGCCGTTCCATGCTGGTCGTAGGTGCTGCATTCTGGGCTAGGTAGGACGCGCCTCTCAACGCCCGCGTTGACTCACCCGAGCGCGTCACGACGGCGCGCTTGGGCTCTCGCAAGGCCCCACTCCCCCAGCCCATGTCAGCGGGCGCAACCGCCTCCGCCACGGCCGTTGACCTCTGGGTCAGTTGCCAAGAGGTCACTCGATTACACCTTCCGCAGACCTTCGCCATCCTTCGCTGATCGTCGCGAGAGGGGCCCGTCTCGGCCTCTCAGGAGGCGGTGTCCGCAGACATGGTGCTGACACCGAACGCAGAAGCCGGGCCCGTGGTGACCCACGAACCCGGCTCTGACCTGCGACTTCACTTGGTAGCGGGGGCGGGATTTGAACCCGCGACCTGTGGGTTATGAGCGAAATCTGGAGCGCTTCAAACCCCTCCGCGGGCCATCGGCCAGCTCGGTCCAGTGCGGTGCGAACGGGTAGTCGCGAAGGTCGCGGAACCGGTCCTCGCGAGTGCGCAGCGCCTGCATGCCACCACTCTGGCAGGCCGAGGCCACGATGCCCTCGGCCCCGCCTCAGGCGGTGACGACGTGCGCGTCCGGCCCGGGGTAGGTCAGCCCCTCGTGGCCGTCGCTCCACCTGACGAGGTACGGCGGGCCGCCGTCCTCTCCCTGCACCTCCAGGATCTCCCCCTCGCGACGGGGTGAGTCGACGCGGTTGCTCTCGACGACCAGCCGGTCGCCGACCTGTGCTTGCATGGTCACCACCTCCTGTTCCCACGATGCGCCTCGCCGACGGCGCCGACAAGGGCCGACGTCGAATCGGCGGTTCCACCCACGCGCCGACCGACCGGAATGCGTCGTCCCTTCACCAGCACGAGGACGAACACTCGCATCGCCGCATGCCGGCCGCCTCCGCCGCGCGCGTCCCCAGGGCCGCAGCGACGTACAGGCTGACGACCACGATCGCAGTTCGCCTCATGAAGGCACGGTACGCCGATCCGCCATCGGCGATTGCGACATAGATTTCTCGGGTGTCTGCGTCGTTCGGCGAGATGCTCAAGGGTGGACATCCCAAACTCCCTCGGCCGGACCGAGGAAGTGGTGGGCATGGTGCTGGCCGATCGCGCATCGGCACCAACCCGGCGATCGTCACCATCCCGCACCGGGCATGTACGGATCGGTGAGCTCGGGCGTAGCGTGAGCGGCATGGTTCTCGCGGACCCTTTCGACTCGGCACCCACGCGGATTGAGCGACGAGACGTGGAGGTCATGCTCGATCGGACCACCGACGACGTGCCCGCGATTCAAGACCTGTGGTCGCGATTTGAGCGGGTCGTCGGGCTTCGCGGCCGCAGGATGTTCGCGCTCGTCGATGCCGAAGCCGGCGAGTACGTGACCTGCACCCCGATTCTCGACGGCGACGATCCCGCGGCCCTCGGCCTCGATGTTGGCGTTCTGGCAGGCGGCGCATACCTGCGCGCACGCGTCGTCGGCGAGCCACCGGAACTGTATGACCGAATCGGACCGGGCATGAAAGCGCTGGCGACGCTCGCAGCCGCCGACAGAAGCCGCCCAGAGGTCGAGTACTACCGCCGGCGCGACCAAGTCGAGCTGTGGCTGCCGGTCGTGGGAGCGAGTGACAAGCACAAAGCCGAGTAGCCGCCGAGTCGGAAGCCGATCGTCACGTTCCGCGTGAGGATCGGCATCCGGGACGGCGACAGTGCTGACCGTCAATCGGCGCGAAAAGCGACGATCTGCGCCGGTGGCGGTTCTCCGACTAGCTGCGGCGTGCACGAGGGCCGCCCAGTCTAGAGCCCTACGCTGGGTGGGCGAACTGTCCTTCCGCCGGAATCCGGGCAGGGACGTGGCAAGCGTGTCGACCAATCCGGTGTCAGTCGTCGAGATAGACAGACGGGGGTCGGTGGTGAATCCGGTTGAGCGGAGGTCGGCCATGGCCAGCGGTATCGTGTTCACGTAGGTCGCCTTGCAGTCCGAGGTCCGGGCTCGTGGCTACGGCATGCAGTGGTGGGACCGAGTGGACGCTACCGAGGCTTTGGCGCAGGGTCGGACGTCGTACACGCAACGTGCGTGGCGCGATGCCTATGACGGGTTGTGCGCGGCCGACGAGCACGAGCCGCTGGACGCGGAAGACCTTCACCGGCTCGGAATGGCCGCCTACCTGATCGGCCGAGACGACGACGCGGTCGAGGGCCTCCAGCGCGCGCACCACGCGTTCCTCGCCGACGGTGAGGTTGCCCGCGCGGTGCGGTGCGCGTTCTGGATCGGGCTGACGTTGTTCCTTCGGGGCCGAGAGGCCGAGGGCGGCGGCTGGCTGGGGCGGGTCCAGCACGCGCTGGAGAACGACACCGAAACCCGAGTGGAGCGCGGCTACCTGCTGATCTCCGCGGCACTCCTCCAGCTCAACGCCGGCAACCCTGTAGCCGCCTATGAGACGTGCGTCGAGGTCGCCGGGATCGCGAAGGGAGGCGACGCCCCGGATCTCGTCGCGTTGAGCATGCTGGGTCAAGGCCAGGCGCTGGTCGCGATGGGTGAGACGACTCGCGGCGTTGTGGCGCTGGACGGGGCGATGGCCGCGGTCACGACCGGCGCGGTGTCACCGATCGCAGCCGGGATGGTCTACTGCGCTTTGATCATTGTCTGTCGCCAGATCTACGACCTGCGCCGGGCCCAGGAGTGGACCACGGTCCTGAGCCGCTGGTGCGAGGGCCAGCAGGACCTCCACCCGTACCGAGGCCAGTGCTTGGTCCATCGATCGCAGATCATGCAGCTGCGCGGCCAGTGGTCCGAGGCCATCGACGAGGCGCAGCGCGCGTGCGCACACCTGGCCGATCCGCCGGGTGATCCGGTGCTAGGGATGGCCCACTACCAGCTCGGCGAGCTGCTGCGGCTGCGCGGCAAGTTCGACCAGGGCGAGCAGGCATATCGGCGGGCCGCCGAGGCAGGGCATCCGGTGCAGCCCGGACTGGCGCTGCTTCGCCTTGCCGAGGGGCGGGTCGACGACGCGACGGCGGCGATACGTCGGGTGGCGGCGGAGACCGAGAACGACGGGATGCGGCGTTCCCAGGTCCTGGCGGCGTACGTCGAGATCGTCCTGGCCGCAGGTGACGTCGACGCGGCCCGCACCACAGCGAACGAGCTGATGGAGATCGCCGGCGACATCGATGCTCCCTACCTGAGCGCCGTCGCCACGTCCGCGCTCGGCGCGGTCCAGCTCGCCGACGGCGACCCCCGTGCCGCCTCCGATTCGTTGGGTGCCGCCTGCGCCAGCTGGCAGGAGCTCGGCGCCCCCTACGAGGCAGCCCGCGTGAGGCTGCTCATGGCCCGAGCGTGGATGCAACTCAACGACTACGACACCGCGAAGATGGAACGGGACGCAGCACGCCGGGTGTTCGAACAGCTCGGTGCCGTCCCCGCCTTGGCCTTGGCGGACGAACTGGCAGACAGACCGCGCCCAAGCGCACCGGCCGGACTGACCCCACGCGAGGTCCATGTACTCCGCCTGGTCGCCACCGGAGCCACCAACCGCGACGTCGCGGACCAGCTGGTCATCAGCGAGAAGACAGTGGCCCGGCACCTGAGCAACATCTTCACCAAGCTCGGTGTCACCTCGCGGGCCGCGGCGACCGCGTACGCGTTCCGGCATCACTTGGCCTAGGAGCCTGCTGAACAAGCGGTCGTCTGGGCGGCGGGCTGAACGCTGCCAAGGCCGTCGAGCGGCGAGTTTGAGTCAGCACTCTGTGTGCGACAACGGAGTCGTTCCGCCCGCCTCAAGTCATCCTGAGCGGTCAGGTGGTCGGCTGCAAGCGGGGTGAGGGTCGGCCCCGGGCCTGGTGCTCAGTTCAGGACCCATGCCCCGTTGTGGTGGGTGAGGCCTAGTGCGAGGAGGCGGCGCAGGTTGAGGGCGGCGACGCGGTGGTGGAGCCAGGTGTTGTTCTTCTCGATCCCGCGGTAGGGGACGCGGCGGGCGCCGCGGACCAGCCAGGCGATGGAGCGTTCGACCATCGGGCGATGCTGGCGGTAGGTGGCTTGGAAGGCTTCGTCGGCGGCTCGCCTGCGGTGCTCGCGTTGCAGTTGGTGGTGCTCCCCAAGGTGCACGGTGCGGCCCGATGCCGAGGTTGTGCACTGCTCGCCCAGCGGGCAGCCGCGGCAGGCTGCACCGTAGGTGACGGTTCCCTTCGGCGAGGGAGTCCGGGTGATCTGGCCGGGACAGGTCAACGTGTTGGCGGCGGGGTCGTGGGTGAAGTCATCGATGGTGAAGCCGCCCTCGACGGCCGGCTTGATCGGCCAAGGCTTGACCAGTGGCGTCCAGTTCTTCTGCTTGATCGTGTGGAGCATCTCGCCGCTGGCGTAGGCGGAGTCCCCGAGGACCTCAACATTCTCGCCTTCAGCGATGGTGGGATCCGCCACGACCAGCTCGGCGCCCACGTTCGCATCGGAGTTGGCCGGTCCGTTGGTCTTGGTTAGCGCGCACACGGTGGTCAGGCCGGTGTCGGGTTCGACCACCACGTGGGCCTTGAACCCGTCCTGGCGTCGTTCGCGGGTCTTGTGGGCGTGGCGGGTGTCGGGGTCCACGGTCGAGATCACCCGGTCCGGCGCGGTCGCCCGCGCGATGCGCCACCGCCCGTCGGTGCCATCAGAGTCCTCGGCCGGTTCGACGTCCTGACCGGCCACCAGAGCCAGCAACGCGACCGCCTCAGCCGGCTTCCCACCCGCCTTGGTGATCGCCTCGACATCCAGTGCGGCCAGCAGCGCGAGTGCGTCACCGACCAGCGCGGAGACCAGCTCATCGCGGGCAGCCTGGTCGTCCCAGGCAATCGGGGGCTTCCCCGTCGCGGTGTAGTCCTGCCCGGTCAACGCCGCCAGCCGGGTGCAGTGCACGCCGATCTGGTCCCTTGCGCCCGGCACCTCGCGGGCGACCCGGCGGACCTGGGCGATCAGCTGGGTCACGGTGTCTTGGCGGGCGACCGCGTCATCAAGCACCGTGGAGTCCAGCGCCCGGCGGGTCTTCCCGACCACCGCGCCGGTTTCAGCGATCACCTCGCGGACCACCTCGAAGACCCGTTGCGGACGGTCGCTGGCCGCCAACCGGCGCCGCCAATAGGTCAACGTCGAGGCATCGAAGCCCTTCGCGTCAACCGCGTACCCACACGCGGCCTTCCACCGCAGGTCGAAGGTCAACGCGTCGACCGCCTCACGATCAGAGTGCCCGTACAACGCCTGCAACACGATCACCGAGGCGATCACCTCCCCCGGAATCGAGGGCCGACCCCGCCCCGAGGGAAACAAGTCAGCGAACAACTCGCTGGGGAACAACCGGTCACGATGTTCAGCCAACAACGCAAACACGCTGCCCGGCTCAAGCAGGTGCCCAGCCACCGACCCAACATCCAACAGCTCACGCTGCCGATCCGACTCACCCTGCATGACCACAGGATTTCAGGCTGACCCACCGACGATGGGAGGCGCGCCTATTGTTCAGCAGGCTCCTAGGGCCTTGGCTCGTCGAAGCGCGGCCTTGGCCCGGGCGGCATCGAGGCGCTGGGCGTCGCTGGTGGGGCGGTCGCCGAGCGGGAGGCTGGAGTCGATGAGGTAGCGATCGCGGTAGGCGGCGACGGTGGCAACCTCCATGATCCAGCGCGCTTGGCCGGGGCCGTGGATGGGCGGCCCACCGAGCCGACGAACCCACGGGTCTCCTGCCGCGACGGCAGCTTGGGCAAGGTGAACGGACCGGGCGTCGATGAGGTCTCGGCGTTGGTGGAGAGCCATGCGCATCTCCCCGCTCATGGCTCCGACGGCCTCGGGGATGAGTCCAGCGATCAGACGGGGCAGCCGACGGGTACCAGAAGCGGGGGAGCTGGTGGCGAGGCTGAGCCGGTGGAGCAGGACGGCACCGATGTCGTCGGCGTCAGCGAGCGAGCGCCTGGTGACCACACGCGGGAGCACCTTCTCGAGGTCGTGGTAGTTCGCCTCGGCCCGTCGCAGCTCAGCGGTGAGCGGGCCGAGGAGTCGGACTCGATGACGGTCTCGGCCCGCTCGGGGGTGAGCCCGCTGCGGCGTACGAGGTCTGCCCATCGGTCATGCTGGGCGGCGGCGGCGATGGTCTCGTACTCGGCGGCGAGCTGGGCGATGGTCGACGAGCGCTCCTGCTCGGCCTCGATGGTCTGGTGCGCCGAGAGCTCGACGCCGGAGTGGTGTAGCACGCCGTAGAGCACGGTGCGGGCGTTGACGTCGTCCGGGTGCGGCGGGGTGTGAGTCTCATCGGGACGGTCGAGGGCGACGTAGGCGATGTTGGAGTCCCGGCCGCGGGTCATGGCCACGTACAGGTTCTCCCGGGTGGTGGAGCCGGTGACCACGACGTGGGCGGTGTCGACCGTGATGCCCTGGGCGCGGTGGGCGGTGACGGCGTAGCCGAGGTCGAGGTGCTCGGCGACGTACGCCGCAGGGAGCACGACCGTGCCGCCGAATCGCCGGTCCTGGCGTTTGGCGACGACCGACCCGTCGGCACGTACGTCGGTGATCTGCCACCGGTCGCCATTGCGGACCCAGCCGCCGCGCAGGGTGCGGAGCCGGCGGTCGTTGCGGCGGGTGATGACCAAGTCTCCTGCCGAGGCGCGGATACCGTCGGTGAGCTCGACCTCCCGGCCGGGGTCCGTGTCGCCGTCGAGGATGCGTTCGGCGCGGGCGCGCTGGTTGAGCTCGGTGACGGCCTGCGCGGCTTCGGTGACCAGCACGCTGGCGCGCCCGGCACGGCTGTCGGCGTGCCAGGCGGCGTAGGCGGCGTCGATCATCTCCTCGGTGGTGCCTTCGTGGACCCGCTGGTGGCGCAGGTAGGTGCCGATGGCCTCGGTGCGGCCGTTGCGCAGGTCGAGCGAGGCGTGCTTCTCCCAGGTGTGGGTGAACCGGTGGATCTCGGTGAGCTCGGGGGAGTCGTCGCGGGCAGCGGCGACCATGGCGAACGCCCCGCCTGCGTCGACCGACTGGAGCTGGGCCCAGTCACCGACGAGCAGCACCTTTGCCCCTGCGTCGGCGGCCAAGGCGGTGAGTCGGTCCAGTGTCATGGTGCCCGCGAGCGTGGCTTCGTCGACGATCACGAGCTGATCCTTGGTGAACCCAGCACGGCCGCGGCCGTGCTCGTGAAGCCACTTGGCGGTGTTCTCGCACCCCACTCGGAGGTCTTCAGCGAGCACCTCGGCGGCCGCTGCCGACGGCGCAAGGCCGACCACCGACCCCTTGCCGTGTTGGCTGGTCCAGGCCCGGTGGAGGGCACGCATCGCGGTGGTCTTCCCGGCACCTGCCGGACCGATCAGCAGGTCGACCTGGCGCCCGAGACTGCGATACGCGCGAGTGCTTCGGCCTGCTCGGTGCTGAGGTTCTGCCCGTCGATCTCGCGTGAGGTGATGCGCTCGACGAGTTCGATGTCCACGGTCGGGGCGGTTGTGTCGGCGGCTCGGGCCAGGAGCCGGTCCTCGGCGGCGAGGATCTGGGCTGAGGAGAACACGACGGAGTGGCGGGGCCGGAACTCGCTGCTTCCGTCGGCGCGGCGGAACTCGTCCGGGCTGATCGCCAGTTCGGGCGGGGTCAGGGCAAGGGAGGCCTTCTGGGCGGCGTCGATGACCATCGCAAGCACCTGCTCGCGGTCGGCCATCGTGGCGAACCGCCAGCCCATCATCTGGCGCGACGCCTCGGCCGCGAGATTCCAGTGGCGCCAGGTCGAGCGCTTCTCACTGACCCGCTCGACGACGCTCCTGCCTACCTCGCCGATGAGGTCGAGGGGTACGTCGTCGGCGCGCAGCGCCCTTTGCGCTGGGCCGGTCGTGACGCGACGCGACCAGCCAGTCGAGTCGCGGCCGAGGATGCGGTCGGCGCGGGTGCGCCAGTCGGCAGTCAGGTCGGCCAGTGATCGGATGTGCTTCTCGGGCCGGGTGGTCAGGGTTGCCTCAGCCCGCATCCGCACGATCGTCTCCGCCGACGGCCGTCGTCCATGCCGGGAGACGTAGTCGTCGACCATCTCGTCGACGACCTGGTTGATCTCGCGGGAGCGGCTGGAGAACTCACCGATCAGGTCCTCGTCGACGCCGGTGATCTCCCAGGCTGGGTTGCGGTTGGCGCCCCGGTCTCGGGCATCCCACTCGAGGCCGAAGGTGCCGGTGAGCCGGTCGGCGAGCACGGCGTTGTAGAGCTCTGAGACCGCGACGGTGGCGGCGTGCATCGGCCGGGAGTCCAGGGCACGCCAGCGGCCGTCGCGGGCGGCTCGGGCCTTGACCGAGATGACGACGTGAGTGTGGAGCTGCGGGTCGCCGGCCCGGGAGTCCCAGTGGTCGTACGCCGTCGCGGCGACTCCGTCCACGGCGACCTGCGCGACCGGGCCGTCGCCTGCCGTGATGCCGATGCGGGTGGCAGCGACCTCGCGTTCGATGAAGTCCAGCACTTGGGCGACCGCGGCGTGATGCGCGTCGGCGATCAGCGCCTGGGTGCCGGCATCGGCGACTCCCCACAGGACCGAAACCGACTTCGGGACGCTGAAGGTGAAGTCGAACCCGGAGACCGCGTGTCGGCTGCCGCGTTCGGTCTCCTCAGCTTCGATCCGGGCGACCTCGGCCTCGCGCTCCTGCGGCGTGAGGTCGGGACTCAGGTTCGCCGTGCGCGTGGCGATGCGGTCGTTGACTGAGGTGAACTTCGCGAAGGCGCGCCCGAGCTGCTCGCCGGTGACGGGGTCGCGGCCCATGCCGAGCAGGAGCACGAGCTGGGCCTCGGTCACCGTCGACCCTGGCGTGATCTGGCCGTCGCCGAACCCGCTCACCCCGGTGCCCATCCAGCGCCCGGGCGGGGTGCCCTCCTCGGAGTAGTAGCGGGTCAGCGGGTCGGCCATCTTGCGGTCGCCGTCCCCGACCGCGACCGACCTCAGCAGGTAGCGGTAGCCCTTGCCCGCGTAGACCACGCGCATGGACACCGTCATCCGAAGTCACTCCGCATG
>CAWEUL010000004.1:0-333394 GCA_963812265.1 uncultured Actinomycetota bacterium | reverse complement strand
CCGATGCCCTCGATGCCGGTGGGCTTCTGGGGCGACCAGGACGGGAGTCGCTACCGGGCGACGTACTTCGAGGACTTCGCCGGCGTCTGGCGGCACGGCGACTGGGTCCGGTTCGCCGACCGGCTCGTGCGTGATCGCCGGCCGCTCCGACGCGACCCTGAACCGAGGCGGTGTACGGCTCGGGACCGCCGAGTTCTACCGCGTCGTGGAGGAGATGCCGGAGGTCGAGGACAGCCTGGTCGTGCACCTCGAGGACCCCGCCGGCGGCAACGGCGAGCTGATCCTCTTCGTGGTGCTCGGTCCGGCGTCGAGCTCGACGAGCCGCTGCGCGCCTCGATCGCCCGTGAGCTCCGCGCAGCGCTGTCACCGAGGCACGTGCCCGACGCCGTGATCGCGGTGCCCGCCGTGCCGCGGACCCGCACCGGCAAGAAGCTCGAGCTGCCTGCGAAGCGGATCCTGCAGGGCCGGCCGATCGCCGAGGTGGCGACCCCGGACTCGCTGCTCGACCCGCACGCGCTGGACGCGTACCTCGCCTACGCCACGGCCCGCGACGGGCAGACCGCACCGTGACGACCATCATGAGGACCGACGTACGACGAGTCGCGCTCGTCGGCGCGGGTGTGATCGGCAACGCCTGGGCGGCGTACCTGCTGGCCCGCGGGCTCGAGGTCGCCGTGACCGACCCGGATCCGCGGGCGGGGGAGCGGCTCCGCCGCGACGTCGACCGGGCCCTACCGGTGCTGGCGCAGCTCGGCCCGGTCGCCGACGGCTGCGTCGACCGGCTCGTGTTCACGGCCGATCTCGCCGCCGCGGTCGGCGGCGCCGACTTCGTGCAGGAGAACGCCCCCGAGCGTGACGAAGTCAAGGCCGCGATCTTCGCCGAGCTCGACGCGCTGGTTCCCCCCGACGTGGTGGTGGCCAGCAGCTCCTCGAGCATGCTGCCGAGCCGGCTCGCCGCGATGTGCTCCAGACACCCGGAGAGGGTCATCGTCGGGCACCCGTTCAACCCGGTGTACCTGATCCCGCTGGTCGAGGTCGTCGGGCACCCCGACACCCCGACGGAGGTGATCGACGCGGCGATGGCGTTCTACACGCGCGTCGGCAAGCGGCCGGTGCGGGTGCGCCAGGAGGTGCCGGGTCACCTCGCCAACCGGCTCCAGGCGGCGCTCTGGCGCGAGGCCTACTCGCTGGTCGAGCGCGGCGTCGCATCCGTCGCCGACCTCGACGCGACGATCGCGCACGGCCCGGGGCTGCGCTGGGCCCTGCTCGGCCCGATCGCGAACCAGCACCTCTCCGGTGGCGACGGCGGCCTCGCCCATGTCCTCGAGCACCTCGGCCCGCCGACCCAGGAGCTGATGGACGACCTGGGTCGCGTCACGCTGACCCCCGGGCTCGCCGAGGCGCTGGTGGCCGGCGTCGACGAGGAGCTCGCCGGGATCGACCAGACCGAGCTGACCGCCGAGCGAGACGCGCTGCTGGTCGGGCTGCTCACCGCGAAGTCGCGTGCGAAAGGACTGCCATGACCACCCGCTACGAGCCGGCGATCGACCTCGACTCGATCGTCGCGATCGACGTGCACACCCACGTCGAGGCCGACGCGCACGGCCACTTCTCCCTCGACGACGAGCTGATGGACGCCTCGGCCGCGTACTTCAAGGCCGACCAGCTGCGCACCCCGACCCTCGACGACATCGCCGCGCACTACCGCGAACGCTCGATGGCCGCCGTGGTCTTCACCGTCGACGCGACCTCGGCGACCGGGCACCCGGCGCTGTCCAGCGAGGAGATCGCCGAGGGCGCGGCGCGCAACAACGACGTGCTGATCCCCTTCGGCTCCGTCGACCCGCGCCAGGGCGCCGCGGCCGTCGAGCGCGCCCGCACGCTGGTGAGAGAGTACGGCGTCCGCGGGTTCAAGCTGCACCCGAGCCTGCAGGCGTTCGCGCCCAACGACGAGGCGCACTACCCGCTCTACGAGGCACTCTCCGAGCTGGGTGTGGTCGCGCTGTTCCACACCGGCCAGACGGGCATCGGCGCCGGACTGCCGGGCGGCCGCGGCATCAAGCTGCGCTACTCCGACCCGATGCTGATCGACGACGTCGCCGCGGACTTCCCCCACCTGCAGATCGTGATGGCGCACCCGGCGGTGCCCTGGGCCGACGCCGCCATCTCGATCGCGACGCACAAGGCGAACGTCTTCATCGACCTCTCCGGCTGGCTGCCGAAGTACTTCCCGCCGCAGCTGGTCCGGCAGCTGAGCACGCTGCTGCGCTCCAAGGTGCTCTTCGGCTCCGACTTCCCGGTGCTCACCCCGGACCGCTGGATGGCGTCCTTCGACGAGCTGGGGGTCAAGGACGAGGCGAAGCCGCTGATCCTCAAGGACAACGCGGCTCGGTTGCTGGGGCTCGGGTGAGCGACGTCCTGGACCCTGGAGGCTCGGTGGGCCCCGGTGCCGCGAGCCTGGTCGACGTGGGCGACGGCGTGCACGCCTGGGTCCAGCCGGACGGCACGTGGTGGGTCAACAACGCCGGGGTGGTCGTGGGTCCGGACGAGCTGTTGGTGGTCGACACCTGCGCGACCGCCGAGCGCACCGGGCGCTTCCTCGAAGCGGTCGAGCGGCTCTCGCCGCTGCCGGTCACGCGCGCGGTCAACACCCACCAGCACGGTGACCACACCTACGGCAACAGCCTGCTGCCCCGGACGACCACGCTGATCGGCCACGAGCTGATGCGCGACGGTCTCGCCGCGGACCCGGTCATCGACGGGTGCCCACCCTTCTGGGAACCCGTGCCCGACTGGGGCGAGGTGGAGCGCCGAGCTGCCCGATGTGACGATCGCGGACAGCGCCGTCGTCCACCTCGGCAGCCGCGCCGTGGGGATCCACCACCCGGGCCGGCCGGCGCACACGGCGGGAGACCTGGCCGTGACGGTGCCGGACGCCGGCGTCCTGTTCGCCGGGGACCTGGTCTTCGCGGGCCTGACGCCGTTGGTGTTCATGGGCTCCGTGGCCGGGGCGCTCGACGCCCTCGACTGGCTGGAGGCGTTCGGTGCGGAGGTCGTGGTGCCGGGGCACGGCCCGGTGCTGCGCGGGCAGCAGATCGCGTCCGTTCTCGACGCGCACCGGCGCTACTACGCCTTCGTCCTCCAGCTCGCCGACGACGGTCTGCGTCGTGGCGTCTCGCCCCTGGACGCGACGCGTGGCGTGGACCTGGGGGAGTTCGCCTCTGGCCGGACCCAGAGCGGATCGTGCTCAACGTCCACCGTGGTACGCCGACCGTGCCGGGACCGAGGTGGACCCGGTCCCTGCCCTCGCCGACGCCGTCAGCTGGCTCGGCCACCCCATGACCACTTCTGTCTAGCGAGGGTGCCATGCGATTCCTCACCTACCGAGACGACGGGGACGAGCGCGTCGGAGTGCTCGACGACGACGGCGTGCGTCCGCTCCCGGAAGGCCGGACCATGCTGTCCTTGCTCGCCGACGGGACGCTCCGGGACGAGGGACGACGCGCCCTCGCGACGCCGCCTCGGTCGGTCCGGCGGAGTCGCTCGACGTGTGCGCTCCGGTGCCGCTGCCTCCGACGGTCCGTGACTTCATGACGTTCGAGCGCCATGTCGAGGGCGTGCCAGGCTGGCGGGACCCGAGGTCGGAGTCGCGGCGCGCTGGTACGAGGCGCCGGCCTTCTACTTCACCAATCCCTACGCGATCCGCGGCCCGCGTGACGACGTACCCGTCCCACCGGATGCACTCTGTTCGACCTCGAGCTCGAGGTGGCGGCGGTGATCGGCACGGAGGGCAGCAACCTGACGCCCGAGAAGGCTGACGAGCACATCGCCGGCTACACGATCCTCGTCGACTGGTCTGCGCGCGACATCCAGTTCACCGAGATGGCGGTGCCGCTGGGGCCGGTGAAGGGGAAGGACACGGCCACCACCTCGGCCCGCTGCTGGTGACGCCTGACGAGCTGGGCGCCTGGCGTCACGGCACCAGCTACGACCTGGCGATGACCGTGGACGTCAACGGTCGGCGGCTCGGGGAGGACCGGCTGTCGTCGATGGCGTTCTCGTTCGGCGACATGGTGGCCTACGCCTCCCGCGGGACGAAGGTCATGCCGGGTGACGTGCTCGGCTCGGGCACTGCCGGCGGCGGCTGCCTTGCCGAGCTCTGGGGGCGCCACGGGTTCGACCGGCACCCGCCACTCGCACCGGGCGACGTGGTCACGGTGAGCGTGGAGCAGCTCGGGACGATCACCAGCCGCATCGTTGAGGGCGTCGATCCGGTGTCGGTCCCGCGTGCTCGTGCTGCCGGGGCGACCGCCTAGGCAGGACCGCAATCTCGGCGCGGCCTCGAGGGGAAGTGCTAGCATTGCTATCAGGAGGTGTTTCGAGATGAGCACGCTGACGATCAGACAACTGGACACCCGCACGCACGCACGGCTCCGTGGACGAGCGGCCGAGCACGGGCGATCGGTCGAGGCCGAGGTCCGTGCCATCCTGGACGCTGCCGTCAACGTTCCCGAGCAGAACTTCCTACTGTCCTTGCACGCGATCATGGCAGACGTTGGTGGAGTCGACCTCGAGTTTCCGGTGCGCACCGATCGGCCTCGTCAGGTCGATCTGGCGTGATCATCGCTGACACCAACGTGGTGTCGGAGTTCATGAGAGACACCCCCGACCATGCTGTGCTTGCCTGGGCGCAGCGCATGGACCCGTCCGAATTGACCATCTGCGTCGTCACGGTTGAGGAGATCGAGCGTGGCCTGGGACGGCTGCCCCGGGGACGCCGCCGGCGGAACCTCGAACAGCGTTGGAGCGGGTTGATGGTCGACTTCGCCGATGCGATCGCCGTCTACGACCTGCCCGCAGCCCGCGAGACCGCAAGGGTCCTGGTCTCGGCCGCGTCGTCCGGCCGGCCGATGTCCTTGGCCGACGCCCAGATCGCGGGGATCTGCCTTTCCAGCGGCCACGAGCTGGCGACCCGCAATGTCGATGACTTCGCGAACATCTCCGGCCTGACCATCGTCAACCCGTTCACGTAGGTAGCCCTTTCTGGGCCGGTGTGCAGCGGCCCCTCAGGGCAACAACAGATCCAGCACCGCGGGCCGGCCGTCTCCCGGCGCGGCGGCGGCGCGGGAGACGCAGAGGCAGAGCCGGTCGCCGCGCTCCTGCTGGGCGGTGCTCAGGAAGACGTCGCGGTGGTCGAGGTGCCCGTCGACGGCGGCGACATCGACGAGGCAGAGGCCGCACTCGCCCTTGCGGCAGTAGTACAGCACGTCGGCGCCGGCCGCGGTGAGCGCGTCCAGCGCCGTCGTATCGGTGCCGACGATGGTCTCGATGCCGAGCTGGGGGAGGCGCACGACGAACGGCTCCGCGTCGAACCAGCCACTGTTGCCGAAGGTCTCGTAGCGCAGGTTGGTCGGCGGCAAGGCGGCGGCGAGCCACGCCCGGCGGACGGCGTCCATCAGGCGGATCGGTCCGCACATGTACAGCTCGGTGTCGACGGCCAAGGTGTCAGCGGCGACCTCACCGACCAGGCTGCCGACGTCGAGCGGGGTGCCCTCGTCATCGACGTGCAGCGACAACCGCTCGCCGTCGAGGGCGATCAGGTCATCGGCGTACGCCATCACCTCGCGGCTGCGACCGACGTACACCAGCCGGTAGTCGGCGCCGAGGGAGGCGAGCACCCGAGCCATCCTGACGATCGCGGTGATGCCGATGCCGCCGGCGACCAGGACGTACCGCGGAGCGCCGACGCGCAGCGGGAAGTTCTGCAACGGCTGGGTGGTCTCGAGGTCGTCGCCCACCTCGAGCGTGTGCAGGTACGCCGACCCGCCACGCGAGGCCGCCGCGAGCTGGACGCTGATCGTCAGCCGGCTGCCGTCCGCGTTCGACTCCACCACCGAGTACGACCGGGTGTCCCAGGCGGCGCCGATGCGGACCCGCACGTCCACGTGGCTGCCAGGTTCGGCTCGCCTCGACGGTGGCCGTTCGACCGTGATCCGGCGGACTCGGGACGCCACCAGCCGCGACTCGACAACGCGCCCGGCAGCCCAGACCGGGCGACCCGCGACACTCATCGCGGCGCTCCCTCGGCCTCGAGCATCCGGTCCAGGATCCGGCGTACCCACATGCCGCCGGCGTCGATGCTCAGGCTGTAGAACTCGTGGTCGGGGTTGGCGTCGATCGCGGCCTGCTGCGCGGTCAGCATCGCCTCGTCCTCGGCGAAGACGCCCTGCACGCCCTGCCGCAGCTGGGTGGTGATCAATTGGCTGTCGAGGCGGTAGTTGCGCATGAACGCCCAGAAGTAGTGGCTGGTCCGGTCGGTCTCCGGGGTGATCGTGTTCATCACGTAGCCGTTCACGCCCTGCGACCGGTCACCCTCCGGCGCACCGGTGCCGGCCCGCGCGACGCCGACATCGATGCAGATCGTCGAGGGCGCGTAGTAGTGGATGATCTGCCAGCGGTCGACCCGGCCGGTGAAGCCGGGGAACTTGTCGCGCATGTTCTTCAGCCAGAACGGCGGCGGCTCGACGTCGTGCATCCAGCGCTCGACGGTGACGCTGCCGTCGGCCTCGCGGCGGGTCTGGAACTCCGACTCGCTCAGCTCGGCCTGACCGAGACTGCTGCCGTGCACGAACTCCTCGTGGGTGAGGTCCATCAGGTTGTCCAGCACCAGCTGGTAGTTGCACTTCGCCTCGATGGTGAGGCCGTCGCCGGCCCACTCGGGGTCGTCCAGCTGGTGCATGTCCGGCACCAGCGCCGGGTCGGCCAGGGTCGGGTCGCCGGGCCAGACCCAGACGTAGCGGTAGCGCTCGACGGTCGGGTACGACGGGACCATCGCACTCGGGTTCACCGTCTCCTGGGCCGGCATCTGGGTGCAGCGGCCGGCGGAGTCGAACCGCAACCCGTGGTAAGGGCACTGGATCTCGTCGCGGCCGACGAGCTTGCCCATCGACAGCGGGGCCAGCCGGTGCCAGCAGGCGTCGGCCAGTGCGACCGGGCGGCCGTCGGCAGTGCGGTACAGCGCCAGCGGCTTGCCGGCGACCGTGCGGGCGAGCACACCCTTGCCGGTGACCTCGTGGTCCCAGCCAGCGGCGTACCAGGCGTTCAGCGGGTGCGGGAAGATCTTCGCGGTGACGCGATTGTCGACCGCGGCGCCGGCGACGGCGTCGTGGCTGCGTGCGGGCTCGAGGATGGTCATGGTCTCGTCTCCGGATCGGGGCGGCGGGTGATTCGCAGCATGCGGGCCGGAGTGTGACCGCGACTACGCCGTTTCCGGCTGCCGGAATTCCGGCGTGGGCGCACCCAGTGCGCGCGAGATCCCGCGGCTCGCGGCCCGGAGCGCTGGTGCCAGTGCGACCGGCGAGACCGTGCCGTGCCGCGCGACCACCGAGAGTGCGGCGACCACGTCGCCGTTCGCATCGCGGACCGGAGCGGCGACGGAGATGGCGTCCAGTGTCACCTGCCGATCGCTGACGGCGACGTCGGTGCGGCGTACGTCGGCCAGGACCGCGCGGAGCCGGTCGGGGTCGCTGATCGTGTGCTCGGTCCAGGTGCGCAGCGGCCGGGAGAGCACCTCCTCCTGGATCTCCGCCGGGGCATTCGCGAGCAGGACCAGGCCGACGCCGGTGGCGTGCAGCGCGAAGTGGTCACCCACGCGGGTGAGCACGGTGACCGAACGGCGGCCGGTCAGCCGCTCGACGAACACCGCCTCGCACTGCTCGCGCACGGCCAGCTGCACGTTCTCGCCGGTGGCGACGAAGAGGTCCTCCATGTAGGGGAGGGCGACCTCGCGCAGTCCGAGGCCGCGCGGGGCCAGCGACGCGACCTGCCACAGCCGCAGGCCGACCTGGATCCGGCCGGAGCGGGTGCGCTCCAGGGCACCCCAGGAGACCAGGTCGGAGACGATCCGGTGCGTCGTGGTCAGCGGCAGATCGCTCTCCCGGCTGATCTCCTGCAGCGTGCGCGTGGGGTGGTCGGGCGTGAACGTGGCCAGCACGTCGAGCGAGCGATCGGTCAGCGACACGCCGGTTCCGCCTCTCAGCCCGCCAGCAGCGGAAGGTCGAGGCGGGACCTGAGCTCGTCGACCGTGGTGCCGAACGTCGCCGTCACGACGACGCCGTCAGCGGTGAGGTCGAAGGTGGCGACATCGGCGTAGACCCGGCTGACGCAGCCGACGCCGGTGAGCGGATAAGTGCACGACGGCACCAGCTTCGGCCCGACCCTGCTTGTCGAAGAGCGTCATCATCACGAAGACGCTCTTGGCACCGATGGCGAGGTCCATCGCGCCGCCGACGGCCGGGATCGCATCCGGTTCGCCGGTGTGCCAGTTGGCCAGGTCGCCGGTGCCGGACACCTGGAACGCGCCGAGGACGCACACGTCGAGGTGGCCGCCGCGCATCATCGCGAACGAGTCGGCGTGGTGGAAGTACGCCGCCCCGGGGGTCTCGGTCACCGGGATCTTGCCGGCGTTGACAAGGTCCGGATCGACGTCGTCGCCGTGCGCCGCCGGGCCCATCCCGAGCATGCCGTTCTCGGTGTGCAGCACGACGTCGCGCTCGGGCGGCAGATGGTCGGCCACCGTGGTCGGCTGGCCGATACCGAGGTTGACGTAGGACCCGGCCGGGATGTCGCCCGCGATCTGACGCGCCAGCTCGTCGCGGCTCAGCGGACCGCGGTCGGGGTGCTCGAGCGTCATCCGGCCGCTCCTTCCTCGGCGAGCTCGGTGCGCCCGCGGCAGACGACCACGCGGTCGACGAAGATGCCGGGGGTGACGACCACCTCGGGGTCGATCTGGCCGGCCTCGACGATGCGGCCGACCTGCACGACGGTCGTGGTCGCCGCGGTGGCCATCACGGGGCCGAAGTTGCGCGCGGTCTTGCGGTAGACGAGGTTGCCGCGGGTGTCCGCGACGTGTGCCTTGACCAGGGCGAGGTCGCCGCGAATGGGGTGCTCGAGCACGTAGTCGCGGCCGTCGATAGTGCGGAGCTCCTTGCCCTCGGCGAGCGGCGTGCCGACGCCGGTCGGGGAGAAGAAGGCACCGATGCCCGCGCCGGCCGCCCGGATCCTCTCGGCGAGGTTGCCCTGTGGCACCACCTCGAGCTCGATCTTGCCGGCGCGGTAGAGCTCGTCGAAGACCCAGGAGTCGGCCTGCCTGGGGAAGGAGCAGATCATCCGGCGCACCTGTCCGGCGGCGAGCAGGGCGGCGAGGCCGTGGTCGCCGTTACCGGCGTTGTTGCTGACCACGGTCAGCTCGCGGGCTCCGGTGCGGATCAGGGCGTCGATCAGCTCGACCGGCTGGCCCGCCGTACCGAAGCCGCCGACGAGCACGGTCGCGCCGTCGGCGACGCCGGCAAGGGCCGCGTCGGTGTCGGGTGCGATCTGGGTCATGCGACGTTCTCCAGGACGACGGCGAGGCCCTGGCCGACGCCGATGCAGATCGCCGCGACGCCCCAGCGGTGTCCGTCCTCGCGCATCGTCTTGGCCAGGGTGCCGAGGATGCGGCCGCCCGAGGCGCCGAGCGGGTGGCCGATCGCGATCGCGCCGCCGCGGGTGTTCACGATCGCCGGGTCGATGTCCCACGCGTCGACGCAGGCCAGCGACTGTACGGCGAACGCCTCGTTGAGCTCGACAGCGCCGACGTCGCCCCAGCCGATGCCGGCGCGCTTCAGGGCCAGGTTGGCCGCCTCGACGGGGGCATAGCCGAAGCGCTGCGGCACCAGGGCGGATGCGCCACGGCCGGCGATGCGGGCGACCGGGTCTCGACCGAGCAGGTCGGTCACCTCGGCCGAGCCGAGCAGCACCGCGGACGCGCCGTCGTTGAGCGGCGAGGCGTTGCCTGCGGTGACGGTGCCGTCGCCGCGGAACGACGGCTTCAGACCGGCCAGGGATTCAGCCGTCGAGTCGGGGCGGATGCCCTCGTCGCGGACCAGGTCCGCGCCCGGCACCGCGGTCACGAGGTCGTCGTAGAACCCGGCCTCCCAGGCGGCGTGCGCGAGCTGGTGGGAGCGCGCGGCGAACTCGTCCTGTCGCTCGCGGGAGATGCCGAACTCCTCGGCGAGCTGCTCGTTGGCCTCGCCGAGCGAGACGGTCCACTCCGCGGGCATCGCCGGGTTGACCAGTCGCCAGCCGAGCGTGGTGGAGACGGCGGTGACGTCGCGGGCCGGGAAGGCGCGGTCGGGCTTGGGCAGCACCCACGGTGCCCGGGTCATCGACTCGACCCCGCCGGCCACCACCACGGCGGCGTCGCCGCAGTCGATCGAGCGGGACGCGGCCATCACCGCGTCGAGGCTCGAGCCGCAGAGCCGGTTGACCGTGCTGCCCGGGACGCCGACCGGGTAGCCCGCGAGCAACAGGGCCATCCGGGCGACGTTGCGATTGTCCTCGCCCGCCCCGTTGGCGTTGCCGAGCACGACCTCGTCCGGCACCAGGCCGGGAGTGCGCTCCACCAGCGCGGACAGCACGGTTGCGGCCAGGTCGTCGGGGCGAGTGCCGGCGAGCGCGCCACCGAACCGGCCGAACGGCGTGCGGACGGCTTCGTACACGAAAGCGCTCACTGCTCTTCCTCCAGCACCTGCTGGGCGATCCGGAAGGCGGTGTTCGCGTCGGGCACGCCGCAGTAGATGGCGGTCTGCAACAGCAGCTCCTTGATCTCGTCGTCCGTCAGGCCGTTGGTCCTCGCCGCGCGCAGGTGCATGGCCAGCTCCTCGTGGTGGCCGCGGGCCACGAGCGCGGTGAGCGTGATCAGCGAACGACTGCGTCGGTCGAGCCCGGGCCGGGTCCAGATCGATCCCCAGGCGTACTCGGTGATCAGCTCCCCGAAGTCACCGGTGAGGTCGGTCGCCGCGGCGGTGGCCCGGTCGACGTGGGCGTCACCGAGCACCTCGCGTCGCACCTTCATGCCGGCGTCGCGCACCTGCTGCACGGTCAGGGCGGACCGCGCGTGCCCGCTGATCAGCGCCGCAACCTTCTCCGGTGCCTCGGCAGGCGCGAGATGGGCGACGCCCGGCAGCACGACGGCGCGACCGGCCCGTACGCCGCCGGCGATCGTCCGTGCCATCTCCGGAACGGCGACCGTGTCGTGCTCACCGGTGACGGCGAGCACAGGGAGGGTGATCTCGCCCAGCCGGTCCCGCACATCGAACTCTGCGAGCGCCTCGCACACCGCGGCGTAGCCGAAGCGGTCCGCGTCCTGCAGGGAGTGCAGGAGGCGGGCGGTGATCTCGGGCTCGCGCTCGACGAAGCCGGGGGCGAACCAGCGCTGCGCCGAGCCCTCGACCATCACCGGAGTGCCGGACGTGCGGACCAGCTCGGCGCGCTCGCGCCAGGCCGCCGGCTCGCCGATCTTCGCGCCCGTGCTGATCAGCACCGCGGACCTGACTCGGGCAGGGGCGTCGAGCAGCAGCTGCAGGCCGACGGCACCACAGGCCGAGTCGCCGGCGTAGGCGAAGGAGCCGCCCGACTCCCCGCGCTCGGCCAGGGTCTTCTCGGCCATGCCGAGCACGGCGGTGGCGAGCTCCGCCATCGTGAACGGCTCGGTCGTTGCCGGGCTGGAGCCGTGGCCGGGGAGGTCCCAGCCGACCACGTGGAACGAGTCGCCGAGCAGCGCGGCGGCATCCGACCACAGCGCGGTCGCGGAGGTGCCGAGCGATGGCCCGCACAGGAGCAGCGGGAGGCCGGCATGCCCCGCGAGCTCGACGCCGACCACGGTGGGCTGCGTCATCGGACACCTCCGCGGTGGCGGTCGAGCACGGCGTCGACGAGCTCCTCGCTCGCTCCCAGGTACGCCGACGGCGCATCGACGGGCTCGCCGCCGAAGCGCTCGGCGGTCGTCGCCTGCTCGGCCAGCAGGATGGTCGCGGCAGCATCGGCGTTCGCGGCCATGCGTGCGGCGTCGACCTCGAGGCCCTCGAGGAGCTCGGTGGTCTGCGCGGCGGCGACGACGGTGCGTCGCGCCAACGTCGCGAGCGCCGACCACTCGATGTGCCAGCCGGCGTCGGCGCGCTCGTCGATCGACTCGGCGGCGGCCAGGTGGAGCTGCGCGAGGAGGGCGGGTGCGGCGAGTGCGGCCCGGCGTATCAGGACGGAGAGGATCGGGTTGGCCTTCTGCGGCATTGTCGACGAGCCGCCGCGGCCGGGCGGCTCGGCGAGCTCGGCGATCTCGGGACGGGCGAGCACGAGCACGTCGTTGGCGATCCGACCCCAGGCGTCGGTGGCCGCGACGAGGGCGTCGGCGAGCCGCGTGACCGCGCCGCGGTTCGTGTGCCAGGGGATCTCGTCGTCGAGCTCCAGGATCCCCGCCGCCTCGGTCACCACCGACCGGGTCGCCTTCACCGGCTCGGCTGTCTCGCCGAGCCGCGCCAGCTCGACGGTGGCGGCGAGCGTTCCCGCGGCGCCGCCGAGCTGCGCCGGGAGTCGTACGCCGGCCAGCTGGTCGCGCGCGTCGAGGAGCCCGCCGAGCCATTGCGCGGCCTTGAGGCCGAACGTGATCGGCACGGCGTGCTGGGTCAGCGTCCGGCCGGCCATCACGGTGGCGCGGTGCTGCTCGGCCAGGACCGCGAGGGCCGCGGCCTGACGGTCGATCTCGGCGCGGATGCGGTCGAGCGCGTCGCGGGCACACAGCATCAGCGCGCTGTCGACGACGTCCTGGCTGGTGAGGCCGCGGTGCAGCCAGGCCCGGGCGGTCTCGTCGGACAGGCGGTCGCGGAGCAGGCCGATCAGAGGCGGCACCGGGTTGCCGCCGGACTCGGCGCCGGCCGCGATCGTCTCGAGGTCGCCTGCGCCGACGAGGCCGGCCAGGTCGGAGTCCGCCGCAGCCGGTGCGATGCCGGCCGTGACGAGCGCGCCGAGCCAGGCCGACTCGACGCGCACCATCGCGGCCAGGAACGCGCCCTGGCCGAAGACGTCCCCGGCGCGCTCGTCGCCGGGCCAGTAGAGGTCAGCCATCGTGCCCCGGATAGGTGAGGAAGACGGTCTCGTGCTCGCCCTGCAGCTGCACGTCGAACACCAGCCCGGTGGCGTCGTGGCGAGCGACCAGTGAGCCGCGCTGGTCGGCCGGCACCGACGACAGCAGCCGGTCCGAGGCGAGCAGCGGGTGGTCGGGCAGGTAGGCCCGGGTGAACAGCCGGTTCAAGAGGCCTCGCGCGAAGACGGTGATCGCGAAGAACGGGGCCGCGTCGCCGCAGGGCCCGGGGACGACGGTCGTGAAGGAGTACTCGCCGGTGCGGTCGGTCGAGGCGCGGCCCCAGCCGGTGAAGGTGAACCCGTCGCGGTGCAGCGAGCCCGGCTCCTGAGAGACCTGCCCGTGCTCGTCGGCCTGCCAGACCTCGAGCAGTGCGTCGGGCACCGGGTCGCCGTGACCGTCGAGCACGCGGCCGTGCAGCCGGATCGCGTCAGGTCGGCCCGGAGGGACCAGCTCGTTGCAGTTGGGGTAGGGGAGTGCATAGCCGTAGAACGGGCCGACGGTCTGACCGGGGGTGGGGGCAAGCGTCATGCGCCGGTCTCCGGGTCCATCCAGGTGCGCTGCGAGCCGGTCAGCACGATGTCCCACTGGTAGCCGGTGCTCCACTCGTGCTGGGTGACGTCGTGGTCGTACGCCGCGACCAGCCGCTCGCGGGCGCGCGGGTCGACGATCGACTGGTAGATCGGGTCGAGCGCGAACAGTGGGTCGCCGGGGAAGTACATCTGCGTGATCATCCGCTGGGTGAAGTCGGTGCCGAACAGGGAGAAGTGGATGTGCGCCGGCCGCCAGGCGTTGAAGTGGTTGCGCCACGGGTACGGGCCCGGCTTGATCGTGGTGAACCGGTAGGTCCCGTCGGAGTCGGTGAGGCAGCGCCCGACGCCGGTGAAGTTCGGGTCGAGCGGCGCAGGGTGCTGGTCGCGCTTGTGGATGTAGCGCCCGGCGGCGTTGGCCTGCCAGACCTCCACAAGCTGGCGGGCGACGGGCCGACCGTCGCCGTCGAGCACCCGGCCGGTGACCACGATCCGCTCGCCGACCGGCTCCCCGGAGTGCTGGATGGTCAGGTCTGCCTCGAGCGGGTCGACGTCCTGGTGGCCGAAGACCGGTGTGAACAGCTCGATGGTCTCCGGATCGGCGTGGTGCGGATCCTTGGTCGGGTGCCGCAGGATGCTGCTGCGGTACGGCGGGTAGTCGAGCCGGGGCATCACCTCGGGCGCGGTCACCGTCGCGCCGTACTCCGCCGAGATCGTGCCGATCTCGCGACAGATGCCGTCCTGCGACGCGGCGGCCGCGTCGGAGCTGGTCCCCGGGCTCGTTTCAGGGCTGGTGGTCACGGTGCTGGTCACGGGACGGACGGTAGGACGGGCGGGTCTTCCGCCGCGACGCTAGGCTTCCACTGAACGGAAGGAGCGGCATGGCGGGGAACAGCTCGTCGCCGGGCGCGAGCGTGACGTCACGGGTGCTCGCACTGCTCGGCTCGTTCGACGCCGACCACCGCAGCCTGACGCTGAGTGAGCTGGCCCGGAGGGCCGACCTCCCGCTACCCACCGCGCACCGGCTCGCCGCCGAGCTGGTCACCGGAGGCGCGCTCGTCCGCCGCCCGTCGGGGGAGTACGTCGTCGGCCGCCGGATGTGGGATCTCGGCCTGCTCGCGCCGGTGCAAGCCGGGCTGCGCCAGGTCGCCTCGCCGTTCCTGCACGACATCTACGCCGCGACCCTCGCCACCGTCCACCTCGGCGTGCGCGACGGGACCGAGGTGCTCTACGTCGACCGTCTCTCCGGACACGCCTCGGTGCCGGTGGTCAGCCAGATCGGCTCCCGGCTGCCGTTGCACCCGACCGGCGTCGGCAAGGTGCTGCTGGCCTACGCGCCGGAGAAGGTCCGCGAGGAGGTGCTGGGCAACCTGAGCCGGTTCACGCCGTACACGGTGACCCAACCGGGCCGTCTCATCGCCGAGCTGCGCCAGGTGCACCGCCTCGGCTACGCCCAGACGCACGAGGAGATGACCCTGGGTGCCTGCTCGGTGGCCGTGCCGATCCGGACCGGCGACGGCCGCGTCGCCGCCGCGCTCGGCATCGTCGTGCCCAGCCTCAAGCGGGACCGGCCCCGGCTGGTCGCCGCCCTCCAGGTCGCGGCCCAAGGCATCGGTCGCAGCCTCTCGGCGGGCGAGCGCTGAGAGGCTCATTTTCCACTCAGTGAAAGCAAAGCGTCGCCTGCTGGTCATGACGTCCGCTGCACTTGCGCCATGCCTGAGACGCCCCTGACCCGAACCACCGTCGGCATCGTCGGCGGCGGCCCGGCCGGCCTGATGCTGTCGCACCTCCTGCACCGCACCGGCATCGACTCCGTCGTGGTCGACAACCGCACCCACCTGGAGATCGAGCAGACCGTGCGCGCTGGCATCCTCGAACGCGACAGCGTGCGGCTGCTGGTCGACAGTGGGGTCTCGGACCGGGTCCTCACCAGTGGTCACGAGCACCGGGGGATCGACCTGGCGTTCGGAGGCAGCGGCCACCGGATCGACTTCCCCGGTCTCGCAGGAGCGTCGGTCTGGCTCTACCCGCAGACCGACGTCTTCGTGGACCTCGCCGCCGCGCGCGAGCGGGACGGGGGCGACGTCCGGTTCGGCGTCAGCGACACCCGGGTCGTCGACGTCACCACCGACCGGCCGGGGATCGTCTTCACCGACGCCGACGGTGTCGCGCAGGAGGTCCGCTGCGACTACCTGGTCGGCGCCGACGGCTCGCGCAGCATCTGCCGTCACGAGATCCCGGTCGTTGATCGCCGGGACCACTTCCGGGAGTACCCGTTCGCCTGGTTCGGGATCCTCTGCGAGGCGCCAATGAGTGCGCCGGAGCTGATCTACAACCACTCCGACCGCGGCTTCGCGCTGATCAGCCAGCGCACCGAGACGATGCAGCGGATGTACTTCCAGTGCGATCCCACCGAGGACGTCGACCAGTGGCCCGACGACAGGATCTGGGCCGAGCTGCAGTCCCGCGTCGGCGCCAACGGCTACACGCTGCAGGAAGGTCCGATCACCTCCAAGACGGTGCTCCCGTTCCGCAGCTACGTCTGCGAGCCGATGCAGTACGGCAAGCTGCTGCTGGCCGGCGACGCCGCGCACACCGTGCCTCCGACCGGGGCCAAGGGACTCAACCTCGCACTGGCCGACGTGAGGGTGCTGGCCGAGCTCCTCGGGCTCGCGGTGCGCAAGGGCGATGCCTCCGCACTCGAGCCCTACACCGACCGGGCCCTGTCGCGGGTGTGGAAGTCGCAGCACTTCTCGTACTGGATGACCACGATGTTGCACGCTCTTCCAGGCACCACCGATTTCGATGCTCGTCGCCAGATCGGGGAGCTCGAATCGGTGGTGAGCTCCCGGGCAGGGTCCGCCTACCTTGCCGAGGCGTACTGCGGATGGCCGTCTGCCTGACAAGACCCGCCGAAGGGCCGAGAGAGTTGGCGATCCAGCGGCGCACCACGATGTAGTTGCGCCCAAATCGGCGAGGTGCGCAATGTCTCCGACCTGACTGCAGCCGTGGTCGTCGCCCGAATGGCCGACGCGTGGAGTCTTGGTGTTCGTTGAAGTGGGCGCCTCCCTGTCTTCGCCGGGCGGGGCGGGAGTGATCGGCCACGTCGGACGATGCACTTGCGACAGGCAGCTTCGTCTGAAGTTTGATCGGTGTTGGTCAGTGTGCGGGTCGAGCGTGTGCACGTGAGCTGCTGGGTCAGCTGCTGGGTCATGAGGCAGGTGGGGGGCGCGTAGTGGCTTGGGCCGTCGTGGCGGATACGGCGGGTGTTCACCTGCTCGGACGGCCAGCCCACCACCGTGTGAATGGTCGACGACGACGGCGACAGCTCTGGGATCGGATATCTAGAGCCACGTACTCGCTTCAGGCCGCGAGGTGGTGGCCGGGTACCGGAAAGTCAGCAGAAACAGCGTCCGAAGACCTCCGAGAGCATCCGAGACCATGGGGTAGCGTTGACCACAGAAGATCTCAGATCCGTTGCAGGGCTGCAGATTCAGCGGTTTGGATACGAGGGACATCGAGATTCGTCGATCGTTCGACGGGCCTCGTCCTTCAGAGGAGGTCAGGGGTTCGAATCCCCTCAGCTCCACCAAACCCGCTGGTCAGAGACCTGCACGGATCGTGGCCTGTGACTACGGCCACCACATGACGCCTACCAGGTCCCGTCTAGGCGAGAGGTGATCTTCCTGGCCGCGCTTCTGAGGGCGTGTTGTTGGTCCGCATCCAGGGCGTCGAAGACGAGTTGCCGGACCAGGTCGACGTGACCCGGTGCCGCGTCGGTGAGGTGGGCGAGCCCTCGGTCGGTGAGGATGGCGTTGGTGAAGCGACCGTCGGTGGGGTCGGGTTCGCGACGGACCAGGCCGCGGGTCTCCAGGCGGCGCATCAGATGCGAGAGTCGGGATAGCTCGGAGTTGGCCAAGGCGGCCAGGTCGCTCATCCGGATGGTGTGGTCGGGTTGGTCGGAGAGGCTGGCCAGGACGTAGTACTCGACGAAGCTGAGCTCTGACTCGCACTGCAACTGGCTGCCTAGGGCTGTGGGCAGCTTGGCGAGCAGGAGGTGGAGGGCCCGCCAGGTCTCGAGCTCGTCGGGCGTCAGCCACCTGGCGCGCGGCTGTGCCTGCTGCGGCGCTGACTGGTCGGGATTCATGAGGGCAGTGTACGAGCGACGGCTTTGACTTGAAGGTTCAAGTGATGTGGTAGCGTTGAGACTGACTTGAAGGTTCAAGTGATGATTGCCGATGAGGAGTACGTCCCATGAGTGAGTTGAAGATCGCTGTCATCTTGGGCAGCACCCGGCCGGGCCGCAACGGCAAGGCGGTGGCTGACTGGGTGGTCGAGAACGCCCAGGGTCGCCAGAGCGCGAGCTATGAGCTGATCGACCTGCTCGACTTCCCGTTGCCGCACCTGGATGAGCCGCTGCCGCCCACGATGGGGCGATACCAGAACGACCACACCAAGCAGTGGGCGGCGAAGATCGCTGGTTACGACGGGTTCGTGTTCGTGACCCCGGAGTACAACCACTCCACCTCGGGAGTGTTGAAGAACGCGATTGACTACCTGCAGGCGGAGTGGAACAACAAGGCCGCCGCGCTGGTCGGGTACGGCAGCGTGGGCGGGGCCCGGGCTATGGAGCATCTGCGCGGGGTGCTGAGCGAGGTACAGGTCGCGCACGTGCGGCAGACCATGGCCTTCTCGTTCTTCACCGATTTCGAGAACTTCTCTGTGTTCAGGCCCGCAGACCTGCACCAGGACTACTTCGCGCTCATGCTCGACCAGCTCGAGGCGTGGGCCGTTGCCCTCAAGCCGCTGCGTGTCGGCGCGAGGGCAGCCGCATGAACGTCGTGGTCTGGATCCTCACCGGTGTCCTGGCGGCAGCGTTCCTGTTGGCCGGGGTGATGAAGCTGACCAAGTCGCAGTCCGAGCTGGTCCAGTCCGGCCAGGGCTGGGCGGGGGACTTTGCGCCCGGGGTGGTCAGGCTGATCGGTGTACTCGAGGTCCTGGCCGCGGTCGGGCTGATCCTGCCCGGCGCCTTCAGCGTTGCGACCTGGCTGGTGCCGGCTGCCGCGATCGGCCTCTCCGTGCTCATGGTCGGGGCTGTGATCACGCACCTGCGGCGCGGTGAGTACCCCAACGCCGTGGTCAACCTCGTGCTGCTCGCAGTGGCGGTGTTTGTCGCCATCGAGCGCATCGGCCCGGAGAGCTTCTGATCCTCAAGCCTGCGAGGTTCGACTATCCGTGCATGCAGGCCGATGCCGTTGCGGTGCCTGTGCGGCTCCGGGACCGGAACGCTCCGGGCGTCGTGCGGGTCTGCCGGCGGAAGTATGAGGAGAAGTTCGAGGCATCGTCGAAGCCAAGTTGCTCGGCGATCTCCGAAACCGGCGCGTCGCGGTGTGCAAGCTGCCTCTTGGCCTCGAGAAGGACCCGCTCGTCGATGAGTTCCTTGGCCGAGAGCCCTGTGTGCTGGCGGGCGAGGCGATTGAGGGTGCGCGAGGAGTAGCCCAATCGGTCGGCGTACTCGCTGACCTTGTGCCAGGTCCGGAAGTGCTCTTCGATGTGATCGCGAAACCAGGAGAAGACCTGGTGGGTCGGCTCCACGGTCGGCGCTCGGCCGGCCGCTCGGGCGAGGGCGAGCTCGATGAGGAGCGCAGCGAGCAACTGCGCACGGGCAGCCTCGCGGAGGTCGCTCTGCTCGGCTCGTGGCGAGTCTGTGCCGCTGGTCAGCAAGTCGAGGATCTGTGTCACCGGGGTGCCCGCCAGGTCGGCGGCGGACCAATGGCTCTGCCCGAGAGCCACGTGCGACCTGAGCAGGTCATGGATGCTTTCGCCCATGCTGTGGGGGCCGAACATCACCACGCTCCCTTCGATGTCGGCGATCGCTCCCCACTGATGGACCTGGCCAGCTCGCACCCACAGGATGTCGCCGGGGCGCAGCGAGTGCTCGGTGAAGTCGACCGTGTGCCCGGCGGTGCCGCTTGTGACCTGCATGAGGAGGTCGAAGTCCAGGCGCTGGGGGGTGAGGAACTCCTCGGGCCCGCCGCGGTCGCGGATGCCGCGCAGCGTGTTCGCCTCAATCGCGCCGACCCCCGGCGCGGGCGGGAGGAAGCGCACTCGGCGAATGGTCGACTGTCCAGTATTTACCATCAGCACTCCCGTAGCAACCGTGAATGACGGTCGTATTGATCCTAAAGTTACCGTCATGACAAACCTTACCTACACCATCATCGATGCGGCGGACACGTCGTTGAACAAGACCAGCGTGCTCGTCACAGGGGAGTCCGAGGCCATCGTGGTCGACGCCGCCTTCACTCGCGCCGACGGCCATCGGATCGCCGCGGAGGTGCTCGACTCGGGGAAGCGGCTCACGACGGTTGTTGTCACCGCCGGAGACCCGGACTTCTACTTCGGAGCCGAGGTGATCGCCGATGCCTTCCCCGGTGCGACCTTCCAGGCGCCGGCCGACGTCATCGAGCACATCCGCCACAGCTACGAGGGCAAGCTCCAGGCGTGGGCCCACCTCGGTCCGAACCTGCCAACGCGGTTGGTCGACATCACCACGCTCACCAGCCCGACGCTCACCGTCGACGAAACGACGATCGAGGTACGCCGTGGCAGTGAACAGCTCGGCGACCGGTCCTGGTACCTGTTCGAGCCGGCGTCCCGGTCGCTGCTCGGCGGCGTCCTGCTGTTCGAGGGGCTGCACGTGTGGACCGCCGACAGTGCGACGCCCGACCTGCGTGCCGAGTGGATCAAGGTGCTCGGGGATCTCGCTGCCCTCGAGCCGTCGTACGTCGTCGCCGGCCACCGGGTCGCGGGCTCGCCCACCGACCTCACGGCCATCGCCCACACCCGTGACTATCTCGAGCAGTTCGAGGAAATTGTTGCCGCCGCTGCCGACGCGGCCGGAGCCGAGGCCGCGCTGCTGTCCGCCTTCCCGGACGCCGGCCTGAAGATCGCGGCCGGGCTGGGCACCAAGGTCGCCAAGGGGGAGATGTCGTGGGGCTGAGTGGCCAACCGGAGCCGGCCGCAGTCGTTCGGCGCCAATACCTCGCCTCGGCGGCCGGCGACCTGGAGGCCCTTCGCGAGACCCTCGCCCCGGACGTGGAGTGGACCGAGATGGCCGGCTTCCCGCTGGCAGGCACTTATCGCACTCCCGAAGGCGTGACAGCAAACGTGATGGAGAAGCTGGCTGTGGAGTGGGATGACTGGGCCGCTCACGACGACACCTACGTCGTCGACGGAGAGAACGTCGTGGTCCTGGCCCGCTACACAGCCCGTCATCGCTCCACAGGCAAGCCTCTTGCGGTACGCGTCGCACATCACTTCGTAGTCCGCGGCGGACTTATCGCCAGGTTCGAACAGTTCGTCGACACCGCTCTGGTGCACGACGCCGCCTCCTGAACCGCAGCCAGGGGCGAGTGGCGGCGGGGCTTCCCGCGCGGCGGAACTATCGCAGTTGGTCGCCCGCGGCAAAATGCGTCCAGGAGTGCCCGCTGATCGTGCTGGGCCGGCTGGTCCACGTGACTGCGGTGACCGCTAGGCGGACGTACCGCTCTGAGCGCAGCCAAGGTTGAGACAGGACACGTCGAGACACCGGATCGGGCGCGGGAGGCAGGGCACTCGGCCCTTCTCGGGCCGTTTCGGGCAGCCTCGGCGTCGGTCGTGCGCTTGTCTGCATGGATACCGTCACCCGCACTCACAGCGTCACCGAGCCGTCCAGCGAGCGTGGCCGCGACCCGTTCTGACGATGTCGCAGCTGGCCCGCCAGCTCCACGTCAGCGTGCAGACGCTCCACGACCTGCGCAGCCAGGGCCGAGGCCCGCGGTCAAATGGCTGTTGACAGGGAAGGCTGACCTTGGCCGGAGGTCGGCACGTCAGGCTCGGTTCCCGCTGGGGCCGCGCTGCGTCGCCGGCACTCGCTGAGCGGCCACCCGCCGCGCGGAGTTGCCCTGGTCAGCCGGCCGTCGGCCCGCCGGCGAGCGCTCGGTCGGCGATGAAGGTCATCAGCGCCAGCAACCGCTCGGTGAGCTGTTCGCCGTCGGAGGTCAGGGAGTACTCGACGTGCGGCGGCACGACCTGGCGGGCCTCCCGGTGGACGTACCCGTCCTCCTCGAGTGCGCGCAGCGTCTGGGCGAGCATCTTCTCGGTGATCCCGCCGGCTCGGCGGCGCAGCTGGTTCCAGCGCAGCGGCTCACCGTCGGACAGCGCCGCCAGCAACAGGGGCGCCCACTTGCTCGTGACCCGGGTCAGGGCAACACGGGTCGGGCAGTTCTCGGTGAACACGCCCTCGCCGAAGGCGTCCGCCAGCTGGAGCGACTCACTACTTACCTGCATACCAGTACCTTACTTCAAAGTGGGTACCAATGATCGGGAACGGTTTCGTCCCCAGGGTAGTTGGTGGTGGGTGTCAGCGGCTCGTGCGAGCCCCACCGGTCGAGAGACCACACACCCAAGGAGATGCCATGACCTTCCTCGTGACCGGCGCCGCCGGAAACTTCGGAGCCCTCGCCGTCGAGGCGCTGGTCGACCGCGGCGTCGCGCCGGGCGACGTCGTCGCCACCGCCCGCGACACCGACCGCTTGAGCGTCTTCGCCGCTCGAGGGGTAGTCACTCGCCGACTCGACTACGACGACCCCGCTTCGGCCGAGGCCGCTCTCGCGGGTGTGGACCGGTTGCTGCTGGTGTCCTCGAGTGCGGTCGGGCAGCGGGTCGCGCAGCACCGAACGGTGCTCGAGGCCGCCGCCCGTCAAGGCGTGGCGCTGGTGGCCTACACCAGCATCCTGCGGGCGGCCTCCACCTCGCTGGCCCTCGCCGCCGAGCACGTCGCGACCGAGCAGCTCCTGACCGAGCTAGACCTCCCGCACGTGCTGCTGCGCAACGGCTGGTACCTCGAGAACTACACCGCGCAGATCCCCGTCCAGCTCGAACACGGCGTGCTCGGTGCCGCCGGCACCGGCCGGATCAGCGCCGCCGCCCGCGCCGACTATGCGGAGGCAGCCGCCACCGCGCTCGTTGCCGATGACAGCGCCGGCAAGGTCCTCGAACTGGCCGGGGACGAGGCCTTCACGTTGGCCGACTACGCCGCCACGCTCTCCGAGCACGCAGGTCAGCAGGTCGCCTACGTCGACCTGCCCCAGGCCGGGTACGCCGCCGCCCTCGTGTCGGCCGGCCTGCCGGCCGGCTACGCCGAGCTGCTCGCCGACAGCGACCGCGGCATCGCCGTCGGCGACCTTCACGACGACTCCCACACCCTGAGCAGGCTCCTCGGCCGGCCCACCACACCGCTGACAGACGCCGTCAAGGCCGCACTGGTGTGACCTGCCTTCGCTGGGATGGGTCACCGGAGAATCGTCACCATGGCTCCGGTCGGAGTGCCGCCTGGAGCCCACGGATCACGGCAGTCTCAGTGAGATCACCGTGACTGCGTCTTCGGATGCAGCGTCGTATGGCGGCACGTGGCTGCCTGCAGATAGGACGCTGCCCTGTGTTCGCACGCGTCGGTTCCTGCCCATGCGTCGCTCCGGCATGTACGAAGCCGGTGCCCGGGAGGTCGAATCCCTCGGCTCCACCACACTCGCTGGTCAGAGGCCTGGATGGATCCTGAATTCAGGAGCGTGGGTGGCAAGTCACTCGAAACCGGGCGTTCCCCCGGCCTGGGACGGCTGCCGGTCGCGATGGCCGCCGACGACGCAAGGCAGTCTGATTCCTGGCATACGTCAGGGAACCTTCCGGCATGAAGCAGTCACTGGTTCGCTGGGCGAGTGAGCGTCGACGTTGACATCAGTGGCCCTCGCGCACACCGTGATCAAGGGCGGCGTCGTCGCGCTGGTCAGGCAGCTGGCCGCCGAGGACGCGCCGTACGCCGTCCACGTGAACTGCGTCAGCCCTGGTCTGATCGACACCCCCGCCACCCGTGCGGACCTGCTGGCCGAGGGCCATCCGATGAGCGACATGGCCTGGGCCATCGCACTGGGTCGCGTCGGGAGACCGGAGGAGGTCGCCCGCTGCGCGCTCTTCCTCGCCTCGGACGAGGCGTCCTACGTCACCGGTGCCAACCTGGTGGTCGACGGAGGCTGGTCCTCCGTGCTGCCCGGGATCGCGCCGGCCCCACCACCCACTCTCTCCTGAGGAGCAGACATGCAGACCAGACATGGCACCATGGCCACCGAACGCCCCGAGCGCTACGCCAAGCAGCTCGCCGGCCACTGGGCCCGCAAGGGCTCGGCGGGTGAGGAGGGCGGCGCGACCGTGATCCGCTTCGAGACCGGTCAGGTGGTCGAGCTGCGCGCCGAGCCCGGTGCGCTGCGAATCGCCGCGTCCGTCCCCGACGCCGGCGATCCCGACCGGTTCGCTGAGGTCGTTGCTGAGCACCTCCAGCGGTTCGCCCACCGCGAGGAGCTCTCGGTGGCGTGGGAACAGCCATGACTTCGTTCGAGCGGATCTCACCACGACTCGCGGAGCTGGCCATCGAGGTGCCCTCGTGGGGACTGCGGCAACTCGGGCGCCGGGTAACAGGAATTCACCACCTATTCCCTCCGAGACGCCCCGAGGTGTCGCGAGCCGGGCGGGTAGAACCGTGGCCATCACGTGGGCTCGATCCGTGGCAGGGCTTCAGACCGACCGAGTAGGGCCAGGAGCAGACCGAGGGACTCCGAGGTCTCGATGGGCGCCCTCCATGGGAGAAGGCCAGGGGTTCGAATCCCCTCAGCTCCACCAAACCTGCAGGTCAGTACCTCACCCCCGCGTGCTCTGATCCACCGAGGAACTCGCTCCAACCCTCCGCTCACGAGCCGAGGCGCAACGCCACCTCGGTGACCCGACTACCCGTCATCGCCGCGACCTCCAGGACGCCGCCGTCGACGCCGACCTGTTCACCCACCACGGGAATGTGTCCCAGCCGCGCGATGACATAGCCGGCCACCGTCTCATAGCTGCCGTCTTCGAGCTCGACGCCCGTGGCCTGGGCAAAGTCCTCGATCGTGGTGCCACCGTCGATGCGCGACGGATCGCCGTTCGAGGTCGCCTCTCGCGTGTCGTACTCGTCGCGGATCTCGCCAACCAGTTCCTCTACGAGGTCCTCGAGCGTCACGATGCCGTCGGTGCCGCCGTACTCGTCCACCACCACGGCGAGATGCCTGCCCTCCTGGCGCATCGTCGAGACGGACGGCAGCACGAGCTTGGTGCCCGGCAGCATGAGCACCGGCCGGCAGACGTCTGCGACGGTGCGCTCCTCGGTCGCCTGGGCACCCAGCAGATCGCGCACGTGCAGGAACCCGATCACCTCGTCGAAGTCCTCGCCCGTGACCGGGTACCGGGAGTAGGGAAGGTTTCGCACCTGCGCGGCAGCATCCGAGAGCGGCAGCGTCCCTGGCAGGAACTCGACGTCCCCGCGGGGGCGCATGACTTCCTTCAAGGTTGTGTCGGTGGCAGCGAAGACGTCGCGCAGGATGCGGCGTTCCTCCTCCTCGAGGTCCTGGTGGGTCGAGACCAGCTCGCGCAGCTCCTCCTCCGAGACCTGCGCCCCAGTGACGTGGGGGTCACCACCCAAGAGCCGCACCACGCCGTTGGTGGAGACCGAGAGAAGCCAGATCACCGGGCGCATCAGCGAGGCGAACCGGTCCAGCACCGGCGCCACTGCCAGAGAGATGGGCTTCGGCTTCTGCAGAGCGAGCCGCTTGGGCACCAGTTCACCCAGGACCAGTGACAGGTAGGCGATGCCGAGAGTGAGCACGATGAGCGCCGTGGTCTGCGCTGCTGGTTCGCCAAGGCCGAGGCGCTCCAGGGACGGCGCCAGGTCGGGCGCCAGCGTCGCCCCGCCGTAGGCAGCGGAGAGGAACCCGGCCACCGTCACACCGATCTGCACCGCAGCCAGGAATCGGTTGGGGTCACGAGCGACCGCAGCGACTCGCGCACCCCTCGAGCCCGCGCGCTCCATCGCGGACAGCTGGCTCTCCCGCAGCGAAACCAACGCCAGCTCGGTCGCCGCGAAGACGCCGCCGATCAACACGAAGACCAGCACCAGGCCCACGTTCAGCAAGGTCTGGGTGTCCATCAGGCCCGTTCACCTCCGACGGCGGTGCTGGGTGGACGGTCGGTACTTCGGGGTTCGGCCATGGACACGAAGTTACCGGGCAACTCGCAGGGGTCGCCGGCACCGTGGACTGGGGACCCACGCCTCTGTGACTGCGGCGCGCTGAGACCGAGGCTGACATCGTGCGAGACTGGAGAGCGGGAGGATCCGTGATGGTAGGGCACACCTCGTTGACGTTCCTCGGCGCCGCTCGGACCGTCACCGGCAGCAAGTTCCTCCTCGACACCGAAGAGCTCCGGGTCATGGTCGACTGCGGACTCTTCCAGGGTGAGCGTCTCTGGCGGCGGCGCAACTGGGTGCAGCTGACCGTCGACGCAGCCAAGGTGGACGCCGTGGTGATCACGCACGCGCACCTCGACCACAGCGGGTACCTCCCGCTCCTGGTCAAGAACGGCTTCAACGGGCCGGCCTACTGCACCCCCGAGACCGCGGAGCTCGCCGCGATCATCCTGCGAGACTCAGCGCACATCGCGGAGAGCGACGCGGCGCACGCCGACGCGGGGGGCTACTCCAAGCACAAGCCTGCTCGGCCGTTGTACGACTCCGGCGATGCGGAGAAGGCGATCGGCCTGCTCACCACCGTGGAGCACGACACGCCGACCATGATCGGCGGGAAGATCCGTCTGGAGCTGCGTTCTGCCGGGCACATCCTGGGGTCCGCATACGCAGAGGTCGATGTCGGGGGCTCTCGGCTGCTCGTCAGCGGCGACATCGGACGCCCGGGTCACCCGCTGTTGCTGCCTCCGGAGCCACCCGACGATGCCGAGACGGTCGTCGTGGAGTCCACGTACGGCGACCGGCTGCACGAGGCGGAAGATGACGACCTGTTGTCAGATGCCATCACCCGCACGGTCGAGCGGGGCGGTGTCGTACTGATGCCGGCCTTCGCCGTGGACCGCACTTTCGTGCTGCTGATGACGCTGGCGCGGCTGGAGACCGAGGGCCGGATCCCGTCGGTGCCGGTGCACGTGGACAGCCCGATGGCCCTGCGCGCGCTCGAGGTCTACAAGAAGGCGATTGCGGAGCACGACCGCCAGCTCCGTCCCGAGGTGACCATGGCCAGCGCCGAGTACCGGCCTACCCGCCTGAAACTGGCCCCGAGTGTCGTGGAGTCGGAGAAGCTGAACCGGCCGACCAAGCCGTGCATCATCGTGACGGCCTCCGGTATGCTCACCGGCGGCCGAGTGCTGCACCACCTGACGTACCAGCTGCCGAACGCCCGCAACAGCGTGATCCTGACCGGCTTCCAGGTGCCCGGCACCCGAGGGCGCGCACTGGCCGACGGGGAGAAGCAGATCAAGATCCATGGCCGCTACATACCGGTGCGAGCAGAGATCCACGTGACCAACGCCTACTCCGCGCACGCTGACGCCGAGCAGATGGTGCAGTGGCTTTCAGCCATGAAGCCGCCGGACACCGCCTACGTCGTGCACGGCGAGGAGAGCGCGGCACGGGCCCTGGCGGCACGACTGGCCGACGACCTCGGATGGAACGCCGTCGTCCCGCGCTATCTCGAGCGGGTGTGTCTCTGACCGCCCCGCGACCTCGGCGCCTAGCGGGGGGCCCGGCCGGCTCATTTCGAGGCATCGGCATGGCGCCTGAACGGCTGGCGTTGCCGCCTGAGCGTCCCAGCAGGTCCCTCCTAGGATGACCCCATGGAGCGCCTTGATGCGGCGGTCATCGACTGGTTGCTGGCTGGAGACGTGGCAGTGGAATACCAGACGCGCCGCGACTTGCTGGGCGAGGAAGACCCCGAACTCCAAGCGCGTATCGCCACCGTCGGAGACGCCGCCGCGATCCTCGCTGCGCGGGGCGAGGGCGGCCATTGGGGCCGGGGCTTCTACCAGCCCAAATGGACGAGCACGCACTACACACTCCTTGAACTGGCCAACCTCGGCCTGCCCGCCACCCAGCCCGCCGCCCGAGACGCCGTTGAGATGGTCCTGCGGGAAGACAAGGGCCCGGACGGCGGCCTCAACCCCAGCAGGACCCTGAGACACAGCGATGTATGCATCAACGGGATGGCCTTGAACTACTGCTGCCACTTCGGCGCACCAACCGACGCCTTGCGAAGCTTGGTCGAGTTCATCCTGGGACAGCACCTGGTGGACGGAGGCTTCAACTGCCGCTCCAACCGCTCCGGCACCACGCATTCCTCCGTCCACACGTCGTTGAGCGTGATTGAAGGCTTCTCGGCGTACTTGGCCGCCGGTCATGACCATCGCGACGACGAGGTCCGCCAAGCACGAGTTACCGCGATCGAGTTCCTGTTGAGACACCAGCTGTTTCGTAGTCACCGCACGGGGGAGCCGATCCACGTCGAGATGACGCGCTTTCACCATCCGGCGCGTTGGCGCTTCGACGTCCTGCGGTGTCTGGATGCCCTCGCGGCCGCTGGCCTCGACTACGACGCGCGCATGGATGGTGGCCTCGAGCTGCTGCGAGAGCGGCAGCGGCCCGACGGCCGGTGGACGGCAAACCGTGGATACCCTGGTGAGACGCACATCGCCTACCCCCGCGCCGGCGAACCTAACCGGTGGGTCACGCTGGTCGCCCTGCGCGTCCTGCTCGCCTATGGCCCCGTTGCCAACCTGCCCTGATGGAGCCACAGCGAAGCCACCGGGCGAGGTCCGTCGACCCGACCTCGGCGCGAACGTGGTCGGCGCGTTGACCGCGGGGCCCGTTGGCCGCGACTGGACGAAGGTCGATTGAACAGGTGTCAGCGGCCCGCGTCGACAGCGGAAACGGATCGCCTTGCGGCGCACACAGACCGGACCGGGCAGCGCCTGCCACCACCGCCTGTAAAGCAGGGCCGCCGGCCGAGACTCGACGCCGGTGCCTCCCGGGAGAAACGATGGCAGCGTGTACCCAATAGCCGTCTCTGATCGGTTCGCGGCATTCTCGGGCCAGCACTGGCTGCTCCTCGCGATGTTCGCGATCGGTCTCATGCTTGTAGTGGTGTGGGGCAGATCCCACGTCGACACCGCCCGCGAGCGGTCGGTCCGCCGAGGATTCGCCATTCTCCTCGCGGTGGTGGCTGTGACGATGCAGGTCTACTACGCACTCGAGCACGGTGGTTTCGATCTCGGCACCTCGCTGCCGTTGGAGCTCTGCGACATCGCGGAGTACACCGCGATCATCGCGCTGTGGACCCGCGGCCCCCGGGCCACGGCGTTCACCTACTACGTCGCGCTCACTCTTTCGATCCAGGCCATCGTGACGCCCTCGCTCGGGCAGGCCTTTCCCAGCCCGCGCTTCTTCGGGTTCTGGGCGCTGCACTTCTTGGTCGTCTGGGCCGCGGCGTACCTGACCTGGGGGCTGCGGTTCCGCCCTACTTGGCGGCTCTACCGCTTCACCTGCCTGGTCACAGTGGTGTGGGCCGCGACGGCCTTCCTTCTCAACGAGATTATCGGCACGAACTACGGCTACCTGAACCGCAAGCCCGCCTCGGCGTCACTGCTCGACCTGCTTGGTCCCTGGCCGTGGTATGTGCTCGCGGCCGCTGTGATCATCGCTTCGGGCTGGGCGCTGATACTGACCCTGCCGTGGACGTTCCGAGGCCGCGGGGATCGCGGCGGGCGGTGACCCGGCCGTTCGGCATGGACTCTCGCGCGCGCCGACCCCGGACGCCACGTTGAGCAAGGTCCGGGCCTGGCCCGACCTTCGCCCGGCTGTGGGAGGCCGCCGTCGACCCGGACGGCCGGCTGTGGAGCTCACTCGCGACGACCCTGCGGCGCGGAATCTTCGGCTTCCTGATTGCGCTCGCATTCGGCAGCCTGCTGGGGATCGCGGTCTCCCGGTGGCGCGTGCTTCGGGCCGGGATCGGGTCGATGATCACCGGTCTGCAGACGATGCCGTCGGTGGCCTGGTTCCCGCTGGCGCTGCTTCTCTTCGGCCTGACCGAGAACGCGATCACCTTCGTGATCGTGCTGGGCGCGGGCCCGTCGATCGCCAACGGCATCATCAGCGGTATCGACGAGGTGCCGCCCAACCTGCTGCGTGCCGGTCACATGCTGGGGGCACGGGGTATCGACCGCTACCGCTACGTCGTGCTGCCGGCCGCGATGCCGTCGTACGTGTCGGGTCTCAAGCAGGGCTGGGCCTTCTCCTGGCGCAGCCTGCTGGCCGGTGAGCTGCTGGTCAGCGTGCCCGGTGTGGTGGCGCGGGGAAGTGACATGAGCAACGCCCGCAACCTGGGACAGGCCGACCTGGTCATCGCCCTCATGATCGTGATCCTGATCTCGGCATGGTGGTAGATGCGATCTTCTCCTCGATCACCAACCGGATACGTCGCAGCCGGGGTCTCACTGGCCTGGACAGCGTCCCGCAATGACATCCTGACGAGTGTGGTCGAGTGCCCGGCCCCGATCGGCGCGCCTTGCGGCTGGAAGCGCGAGGGCGATTTGATGGATCACAGGCGACGTGGGGAGCCCGGTCATGCGGACGGTCGTACCCCCCGGTGTGCGACGCCTCCTGGTCGCGGTTGGTGGTCGACGGCCTCGCCTCCGTCACGCCGTGGCGCCCGAGGGGCATCTAGCTCGGAGGGAGGGCCGAGGCGCTCACCGTCGACGGGACCGACACCATCCAGGTGACCCCGGCCCAGGTGGTCGCGTGGGGCCTGGACACGGATCCCTACGACCGCGTCAGCCGCTACCTGCCGAGGGACTGAGGCTTGGTCCGGCTGCTTCGTCGGTGGATGAGCGGGCCGCCGCCCGTGCCTCACCGGCCCGGAGCCGGGGCGAGAGACGCTCAACGGTGGCTGGGCGCCGGTGGGGCGTCGGGCACGTCGAGGGCGAGCTCGTCGAGGTAGCAATAGAACCAGTCCTCGCCGGGCTCGAACGAGCGAACGACGGGATGCCCGGCATCCTCGGCATGGGCGGTCGCGTGGCGACCCGGCGAGGAGTCGCAGCAGCCGACCAGGCCGCAGGACTGACACAGCCGCAGGTGCACCCAGGTGCCGCCGTCGGCCAGACAGGCGGCGCAGCCGTCGCCGCTCGGGTTCGGCGGAGTCAGGTCGCCGAGGTGGGCACAGACCGAGTCCAGCGGCCCGTCGCCTCCCGGACCCAGCCGGACGGTCCGCAGCGGGACCGGGTCGCAGTCGGGACGGCCGTGCTCGTCGACTCGGGTCGCCAGCGGCGGACCACCGATCCCGGCGCAGTGGCGCAGCTGGAGGTAGTCCGGTCCGGTCCAGGGAGCGGCCGTCGCGACGTCGGCGAGTACGTCGTTGCGGATCGTGGCGGCGGCTAGCAGGCCCCCGCAGACCAGCACTCCGGCAGAGATCCACACCGCGATGGCGAACCCGTCGGCGAACGCCGCAGGGTCGTCGTACACCTGTCCCTGCAGTCCCGCGACCGCCGGGACGGCGGCGATCGCGGCGAGCCCGGCGGTCCGGGCCACCGCGTTGTTGACGCCAGAGGCCATGCCGGCGTGCTCGGGCGGGGCTGCTGCCAGAGCCGTGGCGGTCAGGGGTGAGACCATGACCGCCAGGCCGAGCCCGAACACCAGTACCGCGGGCAGGACGCTCGCCAGATAGGTGGCGCCGACACCGATGCGCAGCATCAGCAGCACCCCGACGGCGCAGACCAGGGGCCCGGTGGTCATCTGCACCCGCGGTCCGATGCGGGTGGCCAGCGCGCCGGACCGCGACGAGAGCAGCAGCATGATCACGGTCATCGGGAGCAGCGCGATGCCAGAGGCCAGGGGAGAGAACCCGGCGACGACCTGAAGTTGCACGACCAGCAGGAAGAAGATCGCGCCGAAGCCGCCGTAGACGAGGAAGGTTACGGCGTTCGCTGCCCGGAACTGGGCCTCGCGAAACGCCCCGAGCGGCAGCATCGGGTGGCTGGCACGTCGTTCGACGACCAGGAAGGCGAGCGTCGCGGCGACTCCGGCGGCGAGCACCGCCAGCACCACCGGGTCCGCCCCGCGGTCCCCGGCCGAGATGAGCGCATAGCTGAGCGCGGCCAGGGCCACCGCCCCGAGCCCGGCGCCGGCGACATCGATCCGGCCCTCGGCGCCGGGGTCCCGGGTCTCGGGGACGTGGCGGATCGCCACCCACACCACGAAGGCGGCCAGCGGCAGGTTCACCAGGAAGACCCAGCGCCAGGACGCCACCTCGACCAGCCAGCCGCCCAGGAAGGGGCCGACCGCGGTGGCCACGCCGCCCAGTCCCGACCAGGCGCCGATGGCGCGGCCGCGGTCCGACTCGCCGAAGGATGCCTGCAGCATCGCCAGGCTCCCGGGCGTGAGCAGTGCGGCGCCCACGCCCTGAAGGGCACGCGCCGCGACCAGCAGGCTCACCGAGGGAGCCAGCCCGCACAGGACGGAGGCGACAGCGAACCAGACCACCCCGATCACGAAGACCCGTCGGCGGCCGAACCGGTCGCCCAGGACGCCACCGATCAGGATGAACGAGGCCAGCGTCAGGGCGTACGCCGTCACCACCCACTGCAGCGAGGTGAACGACGCCCCCAGCGAGTCTCCCAGGGACGGCAGCGCCACGTTGACCACGGTGGCGTCGATGCCCGCCAGCGCCGAGCCCAGGACCGTTGCGACCAGCAGCCAGCGTCCGGCAGGAGAGTCCAGCCGTAGTCGGGTGTCGAGCTGCGCGGGGTCCGCCACGCCGACAGGCTACGTCGACCTCGGCGTGGGCCGGAACCACCGGGACCCGACACCACCGGCGGGGACAGGGTGAGAACTTCGACCAAGGCGCGTGGACCTCGGGCCCTTTCGGTACTCGCGCGATAGGCGTAGTTTCAGAGGTTGCCCTCCACCCCCGAACCCGACCGAGGTGGAAGTCCACAAGGAGGCGCGATCATGTTCATCCAGATCATCCAAGGCAAGTGCACCCGCCAGGACGAGCTGCGCGAGGTGGCCACGTCGTGGCGCACGGGGGTCGGGGCTGATGCGGTGGGGTGGCTCGGTGGCACCTACGGCTTCACCGACGACGACCTGTTCATCGGGGTGGTCCGTTTCGACAGCCGCGAATCCGCGATGGCCAACTCCGCACGGCCTGAGCAATCTGCCTGGGCGCGGAAGATGATGGAGCTCATGGACGGTCCTGTGGAGTTCCACGACTGCGAGGACGTGACCGTGTTCCTCGACGGCGGATCCGACGACGCAGGCTTCGTCCAGGTGGTCCGCGGCAAGGTCGACGACGTCAGCCGCCTCAAAGGGATGTTGGCTGACATCGACACCCTCCATGAGCTGCGGCCGGAGATCATCGGAGGCTCCCTGGCGATCGAGCAGGACGGCACGTTCACCGAGACGATCGCGTTCACCGACGAGGCGAGCGCCCGGGCGGGGGAGGGGGTCGAGGCCCCCGCCAGCGTGCAGGCAGACCTCCAGTACGCCATGGCCGGGGCCACGTTCTACGACCTCCCCCACCCCTGGTTCGAGTCGGCCTGACGTCGAGGGTCCGGCGGGCAGGCCACGTGCGCGGCGCCGACCGGAACGGCTCGCGGAGCGTGCGTGGCAGAGACCGGGGTTTGGCCTGCCTGCGGGTGGACTCCCACGCGAGCCCGTGGCTATGGTCGTGTGGACATGCAGTCCACGCGCCACATAGGGAGTGACGGCACATGACTGGCAAGTTGTTGGCGGCGACGATGGCGGCGAGCTTGGTTGCAGCAGTAGGGCTCGGCGCGCCGGCCCAAGCGGCTCCGCATCCTTCCTGTTGGGGTCAGGCCACCAAGGTGTTCGCCCAGACAGGAACGATGGGCGAGCACTCATCCAGTCAGGCGAATCCGCGACTGGGGTTGAGGAACCTCGCTCGTGCCCTGGCCGATGCCGGAGTGATCGAGGGCGACTCGATGGCTGACCTCGGGGTGTTCGTGTCTAGCGAACTCGGCCTCAGTATCAACGCCTGTCAATAGCGCAGCTGCGGCCACGTAGCCGCACGTTGGGACGCCCCACGTCGACGCCCATTCCTGCTTCCTCCGCGGGATCGCCTCCTGGTTCGCGCCTGCCGTCAGCTGGGTCGTGGCGCGCCCTTGCGGGCGTAGCGGAACCAGGTGATGGCCACGCACATCACCGCCCAGGCGATGCCCACGGCGTAGAAGGCGGTGGCGCCGATCGTGGTGATGCCGACCCCGAAGAAGAACGGCCCGAATGCGGCGATCGCCGCGGTCCAGCCAATCACCCCGCCTGCTTGTCGGCGTTCAAAGATCATCGGCATCTGCTTGAAGGTCGAGGCGTTCCCGATGCCGGAGAACAGGAAGATCGCGAGCATGCCCCACAGGAACTGGTCGAAGTCCGAGTCCAGGCTGGTGGCCGAGCTCAGGTCCGGGGTCAGGGCCGGGATCGTATAGGCGATGGAGACGATCAGTCCGAGACCGGAGATCAGGGTCCAGATCGCGCCACCCATGCGATCGGTCAGCGGCGCGAAGACCACCCGGGCGGCGGCGCCGATGAGCGGGCCGAGGAAGACGAACTTGACCGGGTCCGGCACGGAGTACCCGTCGATCAGCACGGTGGCGGTGGCACCGGCGCCGTTGACGATGTCGCCGTTGCCGGAGCCGTAGAGATTCGACATCAGTAGCCCGAACTGCGCGGCGAGTCCGGAGAACGTCCCGAACGTCATGATGTACAGCAGGGTCATCAGCCAGGTGTCGGTGTTGTTGAAGATGTCGAACTGCTGCCGGAAGTTGGCCTTGACCGGCACCGACTTGAGCATGGTCCAGGCCAGGACGGCGCCGATCACCATGAGCGGGATCCACACGAATGCGGCGTTCTGGTACGAGACCTCCGTCGACGGCTTGCCGGCGAAGGAGAGCTCCTGGCTGCCTCCCAGGAAGGCGAAGAACGAGAGCGCGATCAGGTACGGCGTGAGCAGCTGTACCAGCGAGACGCCGAAGTTCCCCAGGCCCGCCTGCAGGCCCAGCGCGGTGCCCTGCTTGCTGCGCGGGAAGAAGTACGACGTGCTCGGCATGAACCCGGAGAAAGCACCGCCGCCGATGCCGGCGAGGAAGGCCAGGGTCATCAGCTCCCAGTACGGCGCGATGGGCGACTGGACCCGCACGCCCCAGCCCAGCGTGGAGGCGATGAGCAGCAACGTGGTCAGCGAGACCATCCTGCGGGTGCCGAGGATCGGAGGAAGCGTCATCCACACCAGCCGGAACAAGCCGGCCGAGAGGCCCGGCATCGCGGCCATCCAGTACAGCTGGGAGCTGCTGAAGCTGTAGCCGAGAGCATTGAGCTTCGGGATGATCGCGCTGGGCAGGAACCAGGCGACGAACGCCAGTGTCAGGCAGAACGTGGTGATCCACAGGGTCCGCCATGCGAGCTTGGAGTCCCACGTCGATGTGTTCTCGGGGTCCCAGGATTCCAGCCACTCACCCGTTCGGCTCGATGCCGTGGAGCTCATACCGGTTCCTCCTCACGGGCCCGGACGGGCCGCTCAATGTGTCGCGCCAGTACGGGCGATGGGGTGTGCACCAGGTGGACGACCGTCCAGGGCACCCACAGCACACAGATGGCGGCCAGGAGGAACGTCAACGGAGCGAGTTCGCCGGTCGAGGGTGACACCCTATCCTCCTAATAGGCGGAGTGAGATCCTCTATATGTCTGCGGGATGGACGCTACGCACCATGCTCCTTTCTGTCCACCGGATGGGGTGAGACGTCGATAACCTGAGATGTATCCGTTGAATAGGATCATTTGGACTAGTGTCGGGTCCGGAGGCGTGTGACATGGTGAAGCGCGTGGATACGGGGCAGACGAACCCGGTCGACACCGGGGCTGCCCTGCTCGCGTCGCCGGTGCGGCGCTCGATCGTGGCGTCCCTGGAGCGATTCGCGCAGCCCGGCGGTGCCGGGGAGGATGCCCGGGCGGGCGGGATGACGGCGGCTCAGCTCGCCGAGGAGCTGGGCCTGCATGTGACCACGGTGCGCTTCCACCTTGATCAGCTCGAGCTCGCCGGCCTGGTCCTGTCGCACTTCACCACCGTCTTCGGCGTCGGACGCCCACGCAAGGTCTACGCCGCGGCGCCGTCGACGGACATGTCGGACCACTCCTCATCCCACCTCAAGTTGCTGGCGGGACTGCTCTCGGCGTCCTACAGCTCCGACCTCACCCCGGAGCAGGCAGGCGAGCAGTGGGCCCACGAGCACATCCGGCTGGAGCGGACCGATCCGGCCACCACCCCGGGGGCATGGTTGACCAAGCTCGGCAGACTTATCGACGTTCTGCAGCGCTGGGGCTACACGCCCAACCTGACCACGACCGACGGCGGCCGATCCTGCCGCATCGACCTGGTCGACTGTCCGTTCATGGACCTGGCCCGCGCCAACCCGGACGTGGTGTGCGGCATCCACCGCGGCCTGCTCGCCGGCGCCCTGGACCAGATGGGCGAGAACCAGGTCGACGTCTCTCTCCAGCCCTTCGTGGGACCGAGCCTGTGCCACGCCCACCTCAGCACCAGTCAACGGTTCGAGCCCCCGACCGAGGAGTCGCCCGATGAGCCTTGAGAGTCCCCTCCAGCAGGCCCTGATCTCGGGCCGCCGGTTCTTCACCAAGACGGAGGTCAGTGACGACCGGCGCAGCCTGCACAAGAAGGGCGGACGCGAGGGCGACGTCTTCTACCGCGACCGGTGGAGCCACGACAAGGTGGTGCGCTCCACGCACGGCGTGAACTGCACCGGATCGTGTTCCTGGAAGGTCTACGTCAAGGACGGGATCATCACCTGGGAGGCCCAGCAGACCGACTACCCCAGCGCCGGCCCGGACCGGCCGGAGTACGAACCGCGCGGCTGCCCCCGCGGTGCCGCGTTCTCCTGGTACACCTACAGCCCCACTCGGGTCCGCTACCCCTACGTGCGCGGGGTACTGCTGGACCTGTACCGCGCCGCCAAGCAGCAGCATGGCGACCCGGTCGTGGCCTGGGGCTCCATCGTCCAGGACGAGGAGCAGGCACGCGCCTACAAGAGGGCCCGCGGCAAGGGCGGGCTGGTGCGGGCCAGTTGGGACGAGGTCGCCGAGATCATCGCCGCCGCCCACGTCTACACCATCAAGCGCTGGGGTCCCGACCGGATCGCGGGCTTCAGCCCGATCCCGGCGATGTCACCGGTCTCCTACGCCTCTGGAGCCCGCTTCCTGGAGCTCATCGGCGCGCCGATGCTGTCGTTCTACGACTGGTACGCCGACCTGCCCAACGCCTCACCGCAGATGTTCGGCGACCAGACCGACGTGCCGGAGTCCGGCGACTGGTGGGATGCCGGCTACCTGTTCATGTGGGGCTCGAACGTGCCGATGACGCGTACCCCCGACGCCCATTGGATGACCGAGGCGCGCTACCGCGGCCAGAAGGTGGTGGCGGTAGCGCCGGACTACGCCGAGAACGTCAAGTTCGCCGACGAGTGGGTCGCCCCAGCGCCCGGCACCGACGGTGCCTTGGCGATGGCGATGGGCCACGTGATCCTCAAGGAGCACTTCGTCGACTCCCTGCCGTCGTTCTTCGCCGGCTACAACAAGAAGTTCACCGACTTGCCCTACCTGGTCTCGCTCGATGCCACGGCCGAGGGGACCTATCGGCCGGGCAAGTACCTCGTCGCCGGGGACATCGACCATCCCGAAGGCGGCACCGAGAACCAGATGTGGAAGCCGGCGATGATGGACGCGTCCACCGGTCAGGTGCGGATCCCGCGCGGGTCGATCGGGCACCGACATGGCGAGGAGGGCCTCGGGCAGTGGAATCTCGACCTCGGTGACATCGACCCGGCCCTGACGCTGTACGCGACCGCCGAGGGCGGGGTGGCCGAGAGCGTCGAGGTCGAGCTGCCCCGTTTCGACGCCGCGGACGGCAAAGTTGCCTACGAACGCCGCGGCGTCCCGGTGGCTCGTGTCGGCGACCGGGTGGTCACCACGGTCCTTGACCTGTTGCTCGCCCAGTACGGCGTGGGGCGCGACGGGCTGCCCGGGGTCTGGCCCACGTCGTACGACGACGCCACCGTCCAGGCCACGCCGGCCTGGCAGGAGCAGCACACCGGGGTCCCGGCCGCTCAGGTGACCAGGCTCGCCCGGGAGTGGGCACAGAACGCGATCGACACACAGGGGCGCGGGATGATCCTGCTCGGCGCAGGGGTCAACCACTGGTTCCATTCCGATCAGATCTACCGGGCGATCCTGCTGCTCACCACGATCACCGGCACCCAGGGCCGCAACGGCGGCGGCTGGGCCCACTACGTGGGCCAGGAGAAGATCCGCCCGCTCACGGGCTTCCAGCACCTGGCCTTCGCCTTGGACTGGCAGCGGCCGCCGCGGCACATGAACCAGACCGCGTACTGGTACGTCAACGCCTCCCAGTACCGCTACGACACCTTCTCCGCCGACGATCTCGACGCAGGCACCGGCATCTTCGCGGGCAAGACGGTGATGGACCTGCTTGCGCAGTCGGTCCGGCTGGGGTGGACCCCGAGCTATCCCACCTTCGACCGCAGTTCGCTCCAGCTGGCCGACGACGCCGACGCCGCTGGTCTCGACGCGCCCGCCTACGTCGCCCAGCAGCTGAAGGAGGGCCTGCTCAAGTTCGCGGTCGAGGACCCCGAGGCGCAGGACAACCACCCGCGGGTGCTGTCGCTGTGGCGCTCGAACCTGCTCGGCAGCTCGGCCAAGGGCAACGAGTACTTCCTACGGCATCTGCTCGGCACAGACAGCGCCGCCACCGCCAAGGAGGCCGGGCCGGAGCAGCGGCCGCGCACGGTCACCTGGGCGGAAGAGGCGCCCGAGGGCAAGCTCGACCTGTTGATGACGATCGACTTCCGGATGACCAGCAGCACGATCTTCAGCGACGTCATCCTGCCTGCGGCGACGTGGTACGAGAAGCACGACCTGTCCACCACGGACATGCACCCGTTCGTGCACTCCTTCAACCCCGCGATCGCGCCGCCGTGGCAGACCAAGTCGGACTGGGATGCGTGGAAGGTGATCGCCGAGCGGTTCAGCGAGCTCGCCGAGACCCATCTCGGCACCCGCAAGGACGTCATCGCCAAGCCGCTGTGGCACGACACCCCCGAGGCGATGGCCGCCGAGCACGGCGTGGTCAAGGACTGGCGGCTCGGCCCCGATCATCCAGAGGGCTGCGAGCCGATCCCCGGCAAGACGATGCCGGTGATCGCGGTCGCGGAGCGGGACTACACCGCCATCTACGACAAGATGACCTCGATCGGCCCGTTGCTGGAGAAGGTCGGCATGCTCACCAAGGGTGTCGCGTACGACGCCAAGCGCGAGGTCGACATCCTTCGCCACCGCAACGGCGTCACTCACGGCGGCGTCGGGGACGGCCAGCCGAGGCTCGAGACCGACGTGCAGATGGCCGACGCGATCCTGCACCTGTCCGGCGTCTCCAACGGGCACCTCGCCACCCAGGGCTTCCGGTTCCTCGAGAAGCGCACCGGCACCGACTTGGCGGACCTCGCCGCCGAGCACGAGGGCAAACAGATCACCTTCGCTGACACCCAGGTCGCCCCGGTGCCGGTGATCACCTCCCCGGAGTGGTCCGGTTCGGAGTCCGGCGGGCGCCGCTACTCACCGTTCACCATCAACATCGAGCGGCTCAAGCCCTTCCACACCCTCACCGGACGCCAACAGTTCTACGTCGACCACGACTGGTTCCTCGGCATGGGGGAGATGCTCCCGGTCTACCGGCCACCCTTGAACATGACCAGGCTCTTCGACGAGCCAGAGATCGGGACGACCGGTGAGCTCGGGGTCGCAGTGCGCTATCTGACCCCGCACAACAAGTGGTCGATCCATTCGGAGTACCAGGACAACCTGTTCATGCTCTCGCTCTCCCGGGGCGGGCAGTCGGTGTGGATGTCGGATCTCGACGCAGCCAAGATCGACGTCAAGGACAACGACTGGATCGAGATGGTCAACCGCAACGGCGTCGTGGCCGCGCGGGCCATCGTCAGCCACCGGATGCCCGAAGGCACCGTCTACATGCACCACGCCCAGGACCGCCTCATCGACGTCCCGCTCACCGAGCGCGACGGCAAGCGCGGCGGCATCCACAACAGCCTCACCCGGATCCTGCTCAAGCCCAACCACATGGTCGGTGGCTACGCCCAGCTCGCCTACTTCTTCAACTACATCGGCCCGATCGGCAACAACCGCGACGAGGTCACGAGCATCCGCAAGCGGACGACGAAGGTGGAGTACTGACATGCGCGTGATGGCCCAGATGGCCATGGTGATGAACCTCGACAAGTGCATCGGCTGCCACACCTGTTCGGTGACCTGCAAGCAGGCGTGGACCAACCGCACCGGCACCGAGTACGTCTGGTTCAACAACGTCGAGACCCGACCCGGGCTGGGCTACCCCCGCACCTACGAGGACCAGGAGACCTGGGAAGGGGGATGGGTCCGCAAGCCCAACGGCCGCCTCGCGCTCAAGGCCGGCGGCCGGATCAAGAAGCTGCTCAACATCTTCTCCAATCCCAAGATGCCCTCAATCCAGGACTACTACGAGCCCTGGACCTATGACTACGAGACGCTGCTGAACTCTCCGCAGACCGACACCTTCCCGGTCGCCCGGCCCAAGTCGCTGATCTCGGGAAAGGACATGAACGTCGAATGGTCGGCCAACTGGGACGACGACCTCGGCGGCTCCCAGGAACACGCCGCGCGCGACGTGATGCTCAAGGGCATCGAGGACAAGGTCAAGCTCGAGTTCGAGCAGACCTTCATGTTCTACCTGCCCCGGATCTGCGAACACTGCCTCAATCCCTCGTGCGCGGCATCGTGCCCCTCGGGCGCGATCTACAAGCGCTCCGAAGACGGCATCGTGCTCGTGGACCAGGACCGCTGCCGCGGCTGGCGGATGTGCGTGTCGGGGTGTCCCTACAAGAAGGTCTACTTCAACCACAAGACCGGCAAGGCCGAGAAGTGCACGTTCTGCTACCCGCGCATCGAGGTCGGCATCCCGACCGTCTGCTCGGAGACGTGCGTGGGTCGGTTGCGCTATATCGGCCTGGTCCTCTACGACGCCGACAAGGTCCTCGAGGCCGCCTCGATCGAGGACGAGCACGCCCTCTACGACGCGCAACGGGCCTGTTTCCTCGACCCGGAGGACCCCGCGGTACGGCGCGCCGCCGAAGAGACCGGCATCCCCGGGGACTGGATCGAGGCCGCGAAGAAGTCGCCGGTGTGGGCACTGATCAACAGGTTCGAGGTCGCGTTGCCTCTGCACCCGGAGTACCGCACCATGCCCATGGTCTGGTACATCCCGCCGCTCTCCCCGGTCGTCGACGTGATCAAGGAGACCGGCCAGGACGCCGAGGACCGGCGCAACCTGTTCGCCGCGATCGAGACGCTGCGCATCCCGGTGGAGTACCTCGCCAACCTCTTCACCGCCGGCGACACAGTCCCGGTAGGCCGGGTGCTCCGCAAGCTTGCGGCGATGCGATCCTACATGCGCGACATCAACCTCGGCCGCGATCCCGACGAGTCCATCCCGCAGTCGGTCGGCATGTCCGGGGAGCAGATGTACGAGATGTTCCGGCTGCTCGCCATCGCCAAGTACAACGAGCGCTATGTGATCCCGCCCGCACATGCAGAGCAGGCGCACGCACTGGAGGAGCTCGCCACCGACTGCCCCGTCAGCGACTACGGCGGCGGCCAGCAGGATCTCTTCGGCGAGGGCTCGGGCTACCCGACCCCGGTCGCGGTGGAGAACTTCCGGATGCTCCAGGACCGGCAAACCTCTGAGGCCAGCGACGAGCTGGTGGGCGGCGGCGCCAAGACCGGCCGCGTCAACCTACTCAACTGGGACGGCCGCGGCACCCCCCAGGGCCTGTTCCCACCGCCCTCCCCCGGGACGGAGGGCGACCGGTGATGCGCCGGCTCGCCCGCAAGCCCGCCCGCCCGACCCGGGCACGCGAGATCTGGGCCGCCTGCTCCGCGCTGCTGGACTACCCCACAGCCGAGCTGGTCGCCGGGCTCGACGACATCGAGGCGCTGGTACCTGGCAACGAGCACGTGGCCGGGCTCGTCACCCACCTGCGCGCCCACGACCTGCGCTCGCTACAGGAGGAGTACGTCGAGACCTTCGACCACACCCGCAAGTGCGCGCTCTACCTGACCTACTACGCCTACGGCGACACCCGGAGACGGGGCGTCGCGCTGGTGCGGTTCAAGCAGGCATACCGCGACGCGGGCGCGGAGTGGGACGAGGACTGCGGTGAGCTCCCCGACCACCTGTGCGCCGTCCTCCAGTTCGGGGCAACCATCGACGCCGAGGCCACGTGGCGTCTGCTCGAGGACCACCGCGCCGGCATCGAGATGCTGCGCATCGCGCTGGCCGGCTGGCGCAACCACGACGGGACGATCGGGTCACCCTGGCAGGCGGCCGTCCGAGCAGTCTGCGACACGCTGCCCGCGCTCGCCGGCGAGGAGGTCGACGCCGTACGACGCCTGATCGAGCAAGGCCCGCCAGCTGAGGAGGTCGGTCTGGGCGGCTACGGCGCCGACCCCGACCTCAGCCCGGTCGCCGGCCCCGCCCTCATCTCCGGATCGACCATCCCCGTAGGAGCCCCCCGGTGAACACCTTCCTCTGGGTCATCGTCCCCTACCTGTGCCTGGCCACCTTCGTTGTCGGACACCTGTGGCGCTACCGCTACGACAAGTTCGGCTGGACCACCCGCTCCTCCCAGCTCTACGAGGACCGGCTGCTCCGCCTGGGCTCGCCGTTGTTCCACTTCGGCATGCTAGGCGTCGTGGGCGGCCACATCATCGGCCTCCTCGTGCCTCGATCCTGGACCGAGGCCGTCGGGGTCAACGACCACCTCTACCACCTCGTCGCCGTCGCCGGTGGCCTCGTCGCGGGCGTCATGGCCCTGGTCGGGATCACGATCCTGATCTATCGACGTCGCACCGTCGGACCGGTCTTCAGCGCCACCACGCCCATGGACAAGGTCATGTACGCCTTTCTCGGCGCAGCCATCGTGCTGGGCATGTGGAACACCATCGCCGGGTCCGTCTTCTCCCTCGGTGGCGAGTACAACTACCGCGAAGGCGTGTCTGTCTGGTACCGATCCTTTCTCGCCTTCCAGCCCCAACCCGATCTCATGGCCGACGCACCGATCGGCTTCCAGCTGCACGCGCTGGTCGCTTTCGGCCTCTTCGCGCTCTGGCCTTTCACCCGCTTGGTCCACGTGTTCTCTGCACCAGTCGGCTACCTCACCCGCCCCTACATCGTGTACCGGTCCCGCGACGACCGGCTCGGCAGCCAGCCCAGTCGTCGTGGTTGGGAGCGCGTGCGCTCATGACCGATCAACCAGGCGACCGGTCGGGCCGCGGCCAGTCCGCGCAACGCGAGATCGTGCGGGGCACTCGGTCCGAGGCCCTCTGGATGGCCACCCTCGGATTCTTCGGCGGCTTCGCGGGCGTGTCGATCTTCGGTCCCCTGGTACCGAAGTTCACCGATCTACTGGATCTGTCGCCGTTCGCCGCCGGCATCCTGGCCGCGATCCCGGCACTCACCGGCTCCCTGCTGCGAATCCCCTTCGGTGCAGCGGTCGACAAGATCGGAGGCAAGCGCCCCTTCGTCACCCTGTTGGCACTCACCAACATCGGTGTGGTCGGCCTGCTGGCTCTGCTCGCCACCCGGTACCCCGATCACATGAGCGGGACCTACCCGCTGCTGCTCCTCCTGGGCGTCTTCATCGGTTGTGGCATCGCGACCTTCTCCGTCGGCATCGGGCAGGTGTCCTACTGGTACCCGGACAAGGACCAGGGTGGTGCGCTGGGGACCTACGCTGGGCTGGGCAACACCAGCCCGGGCTTGTCGACGATGCTTCTTCCGCTGGCGGTGGGCTCACTCGGCATGCTCGGCGCCTACAGCGTGTGGTTCGCCGTCCTGCTCGTGATCACGCTCGCCTACGCCGTGTTCGTCAAGGATGCGCCGTGGTTCCAGTTGCGCGGACACGGAATTGACCTTCCGGCCGAAGACCTGCTCGAGCTGGGCGGCGGCGAGCGTCGTCCCAGCGGCTCAGCCGTGCAAGGTCTCAAACACGCGGCCACGATCCCGGCGACCTGGGTCTTGGTCTTCTTCTACTTCCTCTCCTTCGGCGGGTTCCTCGCTTTCACCGCGTGGCTGCCGACGTACTGGCACGGGATGTACGGCTCGACCCTGCGGGAAGCAGGGCTGCTCACGGCAGCCTTCTCGCTGGTCTCGGCACTCGTCCGGGTCCCGGGCGGCCTGCTCTCGGACCGGCTCTCGATCAAGTACGCCCTGCAGGGCAACTTCCTGCTGATGCTGGCCGGGATCCTCGGCCTCTCCTTCTCCCAGACGTTCTGGCTCTCGCTGGTCTCCTCGATCGCAGTCGCCCTCGGCATGGGCCTGCAGAACGCCGTGGTCTTCAAGCTCCTCCCTCGATACGTTCCCGACGCCGTCGGCGGCGCGGCGGGATGGATCGGCGGTCTGGGTGCTCTCGGTGGATTCGTCCTCCCCCCGGTGATCGGGGCGGTCACCGGCGCAGTTGGCGGAGATGCCGGCTACGCCCGCGGTTTCCTGCCTGTCGCCGTGTTGGTCGCTCTCGCCCTACCCGTGGTGACCTGGCTCCAGCGCTGGACCGTCCGTGCGGCCGAGGACTGACGGCCGGGAAGGCAGCGCGCTCCGCCCGTCTCCTCGCGGTAGTCCCTGCTGAGGCCTTTGGTGCCCTCGGCCTCTTCGCGGGCACGGTTTGACGCCGCTGGAGAACTCCTCTGCGGGTTCGTCCTCAATTTCGCGGCGACTGCCAGCGGTGGATGAGCGGGCCGCCGTCCGAGGGCCCGGCCGGGGTCGGACTGGCCGCCGTGGCAGGCGCCGGTGGGGCGTCGGGCACGTCGAGGGCGGGGGCGCCGGGACCAGGTGGCGGGTATCAGCCGCGCCAGAGGAGGGCTTCGGGCAAGTTGACCCCATCGTTCTCGACCAGGTTGTCCGCGTAGGTGACGTAAGCAAGGGAGTGGCCGTCACCGCTGATGGCGATGAAGCTGGTTGCGCTCCAGCTGTTGCCGCCGGTCCCGTCAGCCGCTTGTGAGGCGCGGGTGATCGTGCCCGTAGTGACGTCGGCGACGAAGGCGTCCGGCTGGCCGGTGTCGCCCTCGATCAGATCGTCTGCATCTGAGCCGAAGCCGACGTAGCGGCCGGTGCGTGAGAGGCTCGGGAGGTAGGAGTGGTTCGCTCCGGCGGTGACTCGGACGATGGCTCCGGTGGCCAGGGTGAATCGGTAGATGTCGGTGGAGGTGTGGTCCTCGCCCGGGAGATCGACGGCGCAAGAGGCGAATGCGACGTACTTTCCGTTTCCGGAGATCGCCGGGCGCCCCGCGCTCCCCGCGGGGAAAGGCTGGCAAGGCGGCGAGTCGGGTTCGTGGTGGAACCGGGTCGTGGTGCCGGCTGCCACGTTGCGCACCCACAGCGTGTTGTCGTTGCCGAAGGTGACCAGGTTGCCGTTGTCGGAGATGTCTCCGACAAGGACGGACTCCCGCACGTCCTTGCCGCCTCGAGGAAGCAATGAAGCCTGCGAGGTGACGCCCCTCTTGGTATCGCGAACGTAGACGTCCTCCTTCCGGTCCAGGTCCCTGGCGCCGAGGCGACCGAAGGTCTGGAAGGCCACGTGCCGACCGTTGCCCGAGATCACCGGAGAGAAGCTGTTCCTCTTTGCCTGCGTCTCATGGGATCGGACGGAAACCGCTTGGATCTTGCTGGTCTGCATGTCTTTGACGACGACGTCGAGGGTGCTGCCGTTGGTGTCGCGGGTGAGGTTGGTGGCCCAGGTGGTCCACGCGATGTAGCGGCCGTCGGCCGAGATGGTTGGCTCGAAGCTGTAGTCGTTGCCGGGTCGGCCGTTCTTGGCGCTGACGAGGATGGTGATGCCGTCGGCAGTGTCGCGCAGGTAGACGTCGTCGACCTCGTTGGTGTCGGACGGCACGAGCGGCGCTGCGGTTGAGAAGACTACGAACCGGCCGTTGTGGGAGGTGACCTGGGCGGTGCCGTTGAGCTCACTTGCGAAGTCGGCCTGCCGGCCAGACTTGTTGTACAGGGCAACATGCTCGTTGCCGCCACCGGGAGCGACGGTGGCGGTGGCTGTGGCGGGACTGGACACGGTGGTGGCAAGGAGTGCCAGGCCGGCTGCGGCGAGGGTCGTGCGGGCGATGCTGCGCCGCGGCGGACGAGGTGTGTTCATCAAACTTCTCTTTCTTGAGTGGTTGCATCCAGGACGCGGATGATGGGTGGGAGGTTGCATGTGGATTTCGCGACCCTCGACACCTACCCCGCCTGACGAACGATCCACTCCTGCTGCGAGAGAGTGCGACCATGGCCACGGACCTCGACCTGACCACCTACCGGGCCCTCAGCTTCGACTGCTACGGCACCCTCATCGACTGGGAGGCCGGTATCGCCGCCGTGCTGGTGCCGTGGGCTCAGGAGCAGGGGCTCGACCTCACCGACGAGGAGCTTCTGCTCGCCTACGCCGACAACGAGGCAGCCGTCGAGAAGGAGGCCCCCGCAACGCTGTACCCCGAGGTCCTCGCCACCGCCTTCCTCCGCACCGGGGACGACCTCGGTCGACCCGTGAGCGAGCAGTGGGCACAGCGACTGGGCGACTCGGTCCCGGACTGGCCGGCCTTCCCCGACTCCGCCGAGGCTCTCGCCCGCCTGGCCAAGCACTACCGGCTGATCATCGTGTCCAACGTGCATCGCGACGGTTTCGCCGGCAGCAACCAGCACCTGCACGGTGACTTCGCTGCCGTCATCACCGCCCAGGACGTCGGCGCCTACAAGCCGGCCGAGAACCACTTCCGTGCCCTGGACACGACCCTGCCTGAGCTCGGGGTGGACCGTGGCGAGCTGCTGCATGTGGCCCAGAGCCTGTTCCACGACCACGTCCCGGCCAAGCGCGAGGGTCTGCCCTCGGTGTGGATCAACCGTCGTCACGACCGCCCTGGTTGGGGTGCCACCCCCGAGCCGTCCGACGAGTGGACCTATGACCTCGAGTTCACCTCGATGGCCGAGTTCGCCGACGCCGTCGATCGCGCCTTCACCGGCACCGGCGCCACGAGGTGAAGTGACGCGGGTGCTGCGTCGGGGGGTCGCGCCGGGTCAGTGCGTGTCCGCATCCGGCCTCGGTTGGAGGAACTCCAGACGATTGCCGACGTTGTCGTGGGTGTAGAAGCGACGCATGCCCGGGAAGTTGTCGTCCCACGTCACTGGCCAATCGCGAGACCGCAATCGGCCGGCCAGGGCGTCAAGATCGCCGACGAGGATTCCGGGGTGCGCCTTGCGCTGTGGCGTGAAGTCCTCTTCCACACCGAGGTGGATTTCGAGTCGATCCGAGCGGACCCAGAGGCCGCCGCGTGCAGCCAGGACCTGGGGTTTCTGGACTTCGGTCATGCCCAGCACGCCGACGTAGAACTCTCGGCAGTCGGCCTCGCCGCCTGCCGGGAGGGCGAGCTGCAGGTGGTGGAGCGCGTAGTGATGTGTCGTAGCGCTTGGTTCGTCGTCGTAGCTCTGCACCGCCCGGCACTCCTTTTATCTTGACGTCAAGATAATCCTACTCCAGCGCTGCGTCGAGCGGCCTGGATCAGGCGATCGGGCTGAGGAGTGCCCGGGAGGTCATGCCGACGGTGTGGCTGAGGCCGTCGAGGAAGCGGTCGCGCAGGAAGCTCGTCCGGCGCAGCACCCACAGCGTCTCCACGGTCACCCACGAGAGGTCGCGCGCCTTGTCGATGTTCCAGGTGCTGATCAGGTGTACGACCGGGCCGAGCCGGTCGTCGACCTCCCGTCCCAGCCCATCGAGGAAGGATCGCCGGATCGGACCTTCGACCTGGGCAAGGACCTCGTTGACCGCCTCGTAGTCGTGGTGCAGGGCCTCGGGTTCCAGACTGTGCCCCTGGCAGGTCGCGACGACGGCGACGGCGAGATCGTGCTCGATGTGGCTGTTCATCCCGGCGACGGCGTACTGCACCGGCAGCCGCCCACCCTCGCGCGCCTCGAACAACGGTCGCCAGGCGGCCGGCACGGTCCGCCTTGCTGCGTCCGAGTCGTACGCCGCCAGCCAGAGGTTGGCGAAACGGACATCGAGGTCGGCCATGACCCGCATGTCCCGGAACACGGCACCCTCGGCCGGCTGCGCGATGATCCCGGCGATGCGCTCGGTCACCGTGAGGTACATCCGGTTGAACACCGCCACCCCATCGTCGGCCGGAAGCGCGGCGTCGATCTCCCGCAGACGGGCAACGACGTCTTCAACGGTGGTGGGCAAGCTCACGATCCGAGTATTCACCTTTCGGCGTCCTCGTCCGCGCGCTGAACAGGTGTCGCGAGACATCGTTGCATTTCAGGTCCGGTGGCCCTCCACCCATGCCGGTCGTTCCTGAAGATACCCATTGTTGTCCAGCCCCTTATGAACCGACGTCTCCGTCAGTCCCCATCCGAGTCGCGGACGTGCGCGACCCAGCCCTCGGCCACCGTGGCCGCTGAGGCGACTGTCGTCACCACGTGAAGCCGGCCACCACGTGCTGCGGTCCGCGAACTGCCTGTGGGGAAGACCCGAGATCCTCCCCGACGCCAGGTTCGCGGACCGTCACGCCGGGGTTGTCATAGGCTCAGTTTCTGGGCCAGTGCGGCGCGGGACTAGAGCCGGACTGCCCGGTGGTCTGGGACCTAGGTCATCAATGAGCCCGAGTGCCCCACGAGTGGTCCTGGTCCGGACGTGAAGAAGCCGCCCAAGGTCTCGGGTCCCGGGGCGGCTTCAGAAGACCAGAGTACACCTTTCTCGCCGCAGCGGGTGGAATTCCACCCATCCAATCTTGCTCGCGGCAGGACCCCCGCCGCGCCGGCTCCGTGCCGGGTCACTGTGCGGCAACATTTGTCGACGCAGGGGCTGTTGCGAGGACAGGCAACGCACTAGCGTGCCGAACACAGCACAGGTGGCGGAATTGCCGTCCCGGCTCGGAAGAATTCCAGAGGAGAGTCCATGAGGAAGCCCACACGGCTCCTGGCCCTGGCGGCGGCAGCCAGCCTGGCCATCAGCCTGATCGCCAGCTCGGGTGGTACGGCGGCCGCCGCGCCGCCGCAGGGCAACGGGAATGATCGCCCCGCCAAGGAAGACAACCTCACGTCGCCCAAGGCCGACAAGCAGATGAAGGACCGCACCAAGGGCCTCGAGCAGGTGCTGGCCGGCAAGAACAAGGCCAAGGGCCCCAACAAGGTGGTCCAGGTCGCCAAGGGGCAGTACGTGGAGCTTGCCCGTGAGGGCGAGGACTCGATCTGGACCGTGCTGGGACAGTTCGGCCCGAACGACTCGCCGTTCGGCATTCTCAAGAGCGGCGTCCCGGGTCCGGTGCGCAACCAGATCCCCGAGCCCGACCGCTCGGTCGACAACTCCACGATCTGGGCCAGTGACTTCTCGCCGCAGTACTACCAGACGCTGCTGTTCTCGGAGGCCCCTGACGCCGTCTCGATGCGCAACTTCTACCTCGAGCAGTCCAGCAACCGGTACACGGTGAACGGCGACGTGACCGACTGGGTCACGGTGCCTTACAACGCGGCCCACTACGGACGCGACTACTGCGGCGGCATCGTGTGCCAGCAGACCTGGCAGTTCGTGAACGACTCGATCGACGCCTGGTACAACGCCCAGGTCGCCGCCGGGAAGTCCGACGCGGAGATCAACGACTACCTGGCCACGTTCGACGTCTGGGACCGCTACGACGCTGATGGCGACGGCAACTTCAACGAGCCCGACGGCTACATCGACCACTTCCAGTCGGTGCACGCCGGCGAGGGCCAGGAGACCGGCGGCGGAGCCCAAGGTTCCGACGCCATCTGGAGCCACCGCTGGTACGCCTTCTTCAGCGCCAACGGCCCGGACGGCACGGGGCCCGGCAACAACGGCGGAATCCGGGTCGGCAACTCCGACTTCTGGATCGGCGACTACACCGTCGAGCCTGAGAACGGTGGCGTCGGGGTGTTCTCCCACGAGTTCGGCCACGACCTCGGCCTGCCCGACCTCTACGACACCTCCGGCAACACCGGTGGGGCTGAGAACTCGACCGGGTTCTGGACCCTCTACTCATCAGGCTCGTACGGTTCGACCGGTCTGCCCGCTGACGGCATCGGATCCAAGCCGATCCCGATGAGCGCCTACGAGAAGATCTTCCTCGGCTGGTCGGACTACCAGGTGGTCGGCTACGGCCAGAAGGCCTCGGTGAAGCTCGGCCCCGCCTCGGCGACGACCAAGCAGGCCCAACAGCTGGTCACCCTGCTCCCGGACAAGGAGGTGAGCACGACCATCGGCGACCCGTACGCCGGCGCGAACTTCTACCACTCCGGCTCGGGCAACGACCTGGACAACACGATGACCCGTGACGTCACCCTGCCGGCCGGCGCGGTGGGACTGACGGCGAAGGCCCGCTACGACATCGAACTGGACTGGGACTACGCCTACCTGACCGTCAACGGCACCCCGGTGAACACCAACCTGTCCACCGCTACCAACCCGAACGGACAGAACTTCGGCGAGGGCATCACCGGGAACTCCGGCGGCGCCTGGGTCGACCTCACGGCGGACCTCTCGGCCTATGCCGGGCAGACCGTCACCATCGGGTTCCGCTACTGGACCGATGGAGCGGTGGCCGAGGCCGGCTTCGGGGTGGATGACATCGCCATCACCGGTCAACCCGTCGACGGTGCCGAGTCCGACGCCGGATGGGCCTTCAACGGGTTCCAGAGCACGACCGGCACGGTGACGCAGTCGTTCTTCAACGCCTACTTCGCCGAGTACCGCAACTACCGCGGCTACGACGACGGTCTGCGGACGGGCCCGTACAACTTCGGGTTCCCGAGCATGCCGAACAAGGTGGAGCACTACCCCTACCAGGACGGTCTGTTGGTCTGGTACTACGACACCTCGTTCGCCGACAACAACGTGGGCGACAACTGTCTCGCCGGTCGTTGTGGAGGACTCGACCTCCCGGTCGACGCCCATCCGGACCTGTTGCTCCGTCCGGACAACGGGCAAGTTTGGCGGCCCCGCGTGCAGTCCTACGACTCCACGTTCGGCCTGGACCGTACCGACAAGATCACCCTGCACATCAACAACTATGAGCAGAAGATCGGTGGGCTGCCCGCGGTGTCCAAGTTCGACGACCGGGTCTCGTACTGGCGGGCACCTGACGCCAGCATCGGGAACCACGGATGGTCGAGCGTGCCGCTGCCCGCGACCGGGACGACCATCAAGGTCAACAGCATCAGCGCCCGGGGCGGGTTCATGCAGGTGTCCGTGAACAAGTAGCACCACCCGCACACCAGGGGCCCCTCGGTTCGCCGGGGGGCCCCTGCGCGTGGGGCTGCCCTCACACCGGTGCTTCACCCATGTCGAATGAACGCCTCTAGCCTCGGATCTGTGACCTCTGTTCCGGCAGCCCACCTCTATGCCGCGGCGCGGACGCCCTTCGGGCGCTTCGGTGGCGCGCTCGCCCAGGTGCGACCCGACGACCTGGCAGCCATCGCGCTCTCCGGAGTGCTCGACAAGGCGCCCGACCTTGATCCGGGCCGGATCGGCGAGGTGGTCTGGGGCAACGCCAACGGAGCGGGCGAGGACAACCGCAACGTTGGTCGGATGGCGGTGCTGCTCGCCGGGCTGCCCGTGAGTGTCCCGGCGACGACGGTGAACCGGCTGTGCGGTTCGTCCCTGGACGCCGCGATGATCGCCTCTCGCCTGCTCGAGTCCGGGGACGCCGACGTGGCTGTCGCCGGCGGTGTGGAGTCGATGACGCGTGCCCCCTGGGTGCTGCCCAAGCCGGCTCGGGGCTTCCCTGCCGGCGACGTGACCGCGGTGTCGACGACGCTCGGCTGGCGGCTGGTCAACGAGCGGATGCCGGAGGAGTGGACGGTCTCCCTGGGCGAGGCCAACGAACAGCTCGCGGACGCCCTGGCGATCCCGCGAATCCGCCAGGACGAGTTCGCGGTGGCCTCCCACCAGCGCGCCGCCCGGGCCTGGCAGGACGGCTTCTACGACGACCTCGTCGTCCCCGTGCCGGGTGTGGAGCTGCGCCGTGATGAGTCCATCCGAGACGACACCACCCCGGAGAAGCTGGCAGCGCTCGGGGCGTCGTTCCGACCCGAGGGAACCATCACCGCCGGCAACGCGTCGCCGCTCAACGACGGTGCCTCCGCCCTGCTCCTCGGCACCGAGGCTGCGGGTGCCCTGCTCGGGCTTGCGCCGCTGGCTCGGTTCGCCGGTCGGGGGACCGCAGCCGTCGAGCCACAGCGGTTCGGGATCGCGCCGGTCGAGGCCGCGGATCGGGCGCTCGCGCGGGCCGGCATCCAGTGGTCCGACGTGGCCGCCGTCGAGCTGAACGAGGCGTTCGCCGTCCAGTCCCTCGCCTGCCTGGACGCCTGGCGGATCAATCCGGCGATCCTCAACACCAAGGGCGGCGCGCTCGCGATCGGCCACCCGCTCGGCGCCTCCGGCGGCCGGATCCTCGGGACGCTGGCCCATCGGCTGCGCGAGTCCGGCGAGCGCTGGGGCGTGGCCGCGATCTGCATCGGGGTCGGTCAGGCACTGGCGGTGGTTCTCGAGAACCCGCACGCCGGGAGTACGCCGTGACGCAGGTCTGCGAGTCGGCCGACGGGGCGGTCCTCGGGATCGAGGACGGCTCGACCGTGCTGATCGGCGGCTTCGGCCTGGCCGGGATGCCGGTCGAGCTCATCGACGCGCTGATCCGCCAGGGAGCGACGGACCTCACGGTGGTGTCGAACAACGCCGGCAACGGCGACTCCGGTCTCGCCGCGCTGCTCGCGCGGGGCCGGGTCCGCACGATGATCTGCTCCTTCCCTCGGCAGTCGGACTCGTGGGTCTTCGACGGTCTCTACCGGGCCGGGCGGATCGAGCTCGAGCTCGTGCCTCAAGGCACCCTGGCCGAGCGGATGCGGGCGGCCGGGGCAGGGATCGGGGCGTTCTTCTGTCCCACAGGAGCCGGTACGCCGCTCGCCGAGGGGAAGGAGACGCGGGTCCTCGACGGGCGTACCCACGTCCTGGAGTACCCCCTCGGGGGAGACGTGGCGCTGGTCAAGGCCACCGTCGCGGACAGGCAGGGCAACCTGACCTACCGCAAGACCGCCCGCAACTTCGGACCGGTGATGGCCACCGCAGCGACGACCACGATCGCCCAGGTGCGGGACGTGGTCGAGCCCGGGCGGATCGACCCCGAGGTCGTGGTCACGCCGGGCATCTTCGTCGACCGCGTCGTGGCGGTCCCCGCTCAGGCCGGCGCGCTCGCATGACCCGAGGCCGACGCAGGACGCCGGGTGTCCGGGAGCACCTCGAAGGCGGACCCCTGAGCAGGGACGAGATCGCCGCCCGCATCGCGCGAGACATCCCTCGGCACTCCTGCGTCAACCTCGGGATCGGCCAGCCCACCCTCGTGGCGGACCATCTCGATGCTGACTCCGGGGTCGTCCTCCACACCGAGAACGGCATGCTCGGCATGGGCCCGGTGGCGGTCGGCGACCAGATCGATCCGGACCTGATCAACGCCGGCAAGATTCCGGTCATCGAGCTGCCGGGGGCGTCGTACTTCCACCACGCGGACTCCTTCGCGATGATGCGTGGCGGTCACCTCGACGTCTGTGTGCTCGGCGCCTTCCAGGTCTCGGCGACCGGGGACCTCGCCAACTGGCACACCGGTGACCCCGACGCGATCCCGGCCGTCGGCGGTGCCATGGACCTCGCCATCGGCGCCAAGCAGGTCCTGGTCATGATGACGCTCTTCGCGAAGGACGGCACGCCCAAGCTGGTCGCTGAGTGCGACTACCCCTTGACCGGTGTGGGCTGCGTCAACCGGGTCTACACCGACGTCGCGGTGTTCGAGCTCGGTGCCGGTCGGGCGGCGGTGACGGAGACGTTCGGGGTGTCCTACGACGAGCTCGCCGACCGCCTCGGGCCCGCCGTCCTCTCGCCGTCGACCTCGACGGAGACCGGCCCCAGGTAGCCAGACAGCGCCCCGCCCGACCGGCGTCGGGCTTGCGCATGAGTACGACCGCTGGTCAGTGCGACCACCTCGAGCGGGCGGCGATGTCGTGATCGGTGGCTCCATCGAACAGCTCGATCTCGGATTCGCGCACCGCGCGAAGGGAGCTGACCAGGTTGGCGCCGAACACCGCGGTGAGATCGGGGTCGGCCAGGAATGCCTCCAGAGTCTCGCTCAAGGTGCTCGGGAGCCGAGCGATGCCGAGCGCCGCGAGCTCCTCCTCCGGCAGAGCGCCCGGGTCCACGGCGATCGGAGCGGGGAGGGACGCGCCCTCCTGCATCCCCGCTCGGCCGGCGACGAGCAGTGCCGCCAGGGCGAGGTAGGGGTTGGCGTGCAGGTCGAAGCACTTCACCTCGACGTTCGCGGACTGGCCGACCGAGCCCGCGACCAGGCGGAGTGCTGCTTCCCGGTTCTCCAGCCCCCAGCAGGCGTACGCGCCCGACCAGTGCTGTGGCACGAGGCGAAGATAGGACGCGACGCTCGGCGCACCGATGGCCAGGAGTGCCGGTAGCCGGGCGAGGATCCCGCCGAGGAACCCGACCGCGGCGGCGGTGAGGTGGTACGGCTCCTCGCCCCCGTCCATCAGGTTGCGTCCCTCGCTCCACACCGAGAGGTGGACGTGGCCACCATTGCCGACGCCGGCGGCATCCACCTTCGGGGAGAAGGAGGTCCGCAACCCGTGCGTCTGCCCGACAGCGCGGATCGTCTGCCGGACGAGCACGGAGGTATCGGCCGCGTCGACGGGGGAGGAGCTGGCGACGGAGACCTCGAACTGCCCGGCGGCGTACTCAGGATGCAGCTGCTCGACCACGACGCCCTCGGCCTCCAGAGCCTGAAGGACGTCTCGGCAATAGTCCGATCTCTCGATCATCCGAGCCAGGCCGTAGGCCGGTTCCTGCGTGGCCGGGACGAACTCGTCCCCGGCGGCGGTCGAGACGACCCACTCGATCTCGATCGCCGACTCGACACGCAGGCCGTCAGCACCGAGCTGGTCCACCACGCGACGTAGCAGTTGTCGGCTGCACTGGTCGTGGGCTGCGCCGTCCTGCGCATAGCGTTCGCCCGGTGCCCATGCCCACCCCGGCTGGGCGGCGAGGATCACCAGCCGCGAGAGATCCGGGAGGATCCGGAGGTCGCCCACGGGACCTTCACCGCTCGGCGGCGCAGCGACCCAGTCGTCGCAGCGGAAGTAGTCGAACGCCGTGGACAGGCCCACGCCTCGCCACGCCAGATCTGGGAGTCGCTCGAGCGGAACCGCCTTCACTCTCGAGATGCCGGAGTTGTCCACGATGGAGGTGAGGATGCCCACGATGCCTCGGTCACGCAGCGCCGGCGCGAGACCCTCCGCGCGAGACCGCCGCGACTCTCGCTCTGCCAGATCCACAGGGGCCCCTTCCGGCGGGTGATCTTGCCCGGCGAACTGCCGCTGGACAAGGTACTAGACGTGGGGGTTCACTCCAGAGCGTGACTGAGTCGGACCCGCTCGCCCCCGACCGGACGGGGTGCTGACCTGACCAGCGAGCTCGGAACGTTGGTGGACCATCACTGCCACGGAGTGTTCCTCGACGATCTGGATCGGCCTGGGTTCGAGGCGCTGATGAACGAGGCCACGTCCCCGGGGCCCCCGGGGACGACGGTGTTCGACTCGATGGTCGGTCTCGCCCTCCGTCGTTGGTGCGCGCCGGTGCTGGATCTGCCTCCGCTCGCCTCGGCGGATGATTATCTGGCTCGCCGGCGTGAGTTGGGAGCCGTCGAGGCCTCCCGACGGCTGATCCAGAGGGCGGGGATCTCCACGTTCCTGGTGGATACCGGGGTCGGCTCCGGTGGGGTCTGTGACCTTGCGGGCCTGGCGTCGCTGAGCGCCGGATCGTGCCACGAGGTGCTCCGGCTCGAACAGGTCGCAGAAGAGACGCTCGCGCTGGGGGCTGAGCCCCGCGACGTCCCCGAGGCGCTGGTCGGCCGGCTCCGAGCACCGGCCACGATTGCGGCGAAGAGCATCGCGGCCTACCGGGTGGGTCTCCAGCTGCCGCCCTCGATGCCGACCGTGGACGCGGTGGTCGCAGCTCTGGGCGAGGTTCGCCCGGACGAGAACGGCCGCTACCGTCTCCGGCACCCGATCGTCCACGCCTGGCTTGCGTGGCAGGCCGTCGAGCTGGGGCTGCCCCTGCAGGTCCACGTGGGCTACGGCGACCGGGATCTGGATCTGGAGACCAGCGACCCCCTGAAGCTCACGGCGTTCCTGCGGGCAACAGAGGACCGCGGGACGCCGATCATGCTGTTGCACAACTATCCCTTCCATCGCAACGCCGCCTACCTCGCCCAGGTCTTCGAGCACGTGTACATGGACGTCGGGCTGGCCACCCACAACTCCGGCGCCCTGTCCGAGCACCTGTTGCGCGAGAGCCTGGAACTGGTGCCGTTCGGCAAGCTGCTCTTCTCCAGTGACGCCTATGGACTCGCCGAGCTCTTCCTGCTGGGGGCCACGACCTTCCGCCGTGGCCTGAGCCGCGTCCTGGAGCGCTTGATCGACGAGGGCGAGATGACCGGAGCCGACGCGACCCGCCTGGGGGCCCTCGTCGCGCGGGACAACGCGGCACGCGTCTACGGGCTCCCCGGCAGTGGGCAGCCTGGCGGGTGACCTCGCGACCGCTCGGTCAGCGACCCGCCCGGAGGTCAGAGATCGTTGCCCGCGTAGGACTGGTTGAAGCTCTTGTTGGCCAGCGGGAAGTCGGGGACGATGGTCTCCGACAGCGCCACCGGGAGCGCCGGCCAGTTGAAGAACGACGGGTCGACGACCTTGACCCGGGCCAGGCGACCCGAGCCGTCGAGGTCGATCCGGGTCACCAGGGTGCCGCGCCAGGCCTCGACAACCCCCGCACCGGAGCCGGTCGTCGGTCGGGCTGGGCCGGCGCCGGTCGATGCGGCGGCCAGGGCGCCGGTGAGCTCCCGCACCATGGCCACGGAGACGGCGATCTCCTCGGCCCGCACCTGGAACCGCGCCAGGACGTCGCCGGTGTCGTGGAGCACCGGAGACCAGGTCGCCGACTGGGGAAGGAAGGGGTGGTCGCGCCGGGCGTCGGTGTCGATGCCCGATCCTCGCGCGACGTAGCCGAGCACGTCCAGCTGTTCGGCGGCGGCCGCGTCGAGGACGGCGGTGCCGGTGAAGCGGTCGCGGACGGTGGGGTGGTCGAGGCTGAGGTCGACGAGCTCGGCGACCTCGGCGGCGACGGAGTCGAGCAGGTCGAGGTCGGGCGCCGCGCGCAGGATCGCGCCACCGAGGGTGATGCCGCCGCGCAGCAGCCGATGTCCGGTGAGGCGTTCGTGGTGGCGCAGCAGGCTCTCGCGGAGACGTTGGGTGTGGGCGTGGGCGATCCCGAAGCCGATGTCGTTGAGGATGGCCCCGAGGTCGGCGACGTGGTTGTGGATCCGCTCCAGCTCCAGCAGCAGGGCTCGGGTCGCGCGGGCGCGCTCGTCCACGGGCACGCCGGTCGCCTGCTCGACGGCCATGGTGTAGGCGAGTGCGTGGCCCACGGCGGTGTCGCCGCTGATCCGCTCGGCGAGAGGGATCCCCTCGGCGGGGGTGCGGCCCTCGAAGTGCTTCTCCACGCCGCGGTGCACGAACCACAGCCGGGCCTTCATGCGCACGATGGTCTCCCCGACCACGGAGAACCGGAAGTGGCCGGGTTCGATCAGTCCGGCGTGCACCGGCCCGACGGGGATCTCGTAGACCCCGGGTCCGCCCACGTGCACGAACGGGTAGGAGCCGACGTCCTCGGGGAAGTCCGGCACCGTGCCGGCGTCACGGCGCATGGGGTACCAACCGGTGGGCCAGTGGCCGTGCCGGACCATCCGTCGGGGGAGCGGGTGGTGGCGGGGCTCCACTCCGAACAGGTCGCGGATCTCCCGGTCGAACCGGCCACCGGCCCAGGAGACCCCGGCCAGGGTGGGCACCCACGCGTCGTGGGTCGGAACGTCGACCACGACCTCGAGCCGCTGGTTGACCGGGCGCAGGAGCAGGTGGGTGATCCGGATCCGGTCGCCCTCCTCGTGCGCCGAGGTCAGGGCGAGTCGCCAGCCCTCAGCGAGCCGGGCGGTGAGAGTGGCGACCAGGTCGTCGCGCTCGACCCGGACCTGCGTGGTCGTGGGTTCGGTGGTCATGGGGCGCCCGCCAACGCCGTCAGGGCGCTCTCGAGCACCGGTCGCACGGCCGGTGCGAACCCCACCGCGCACGCGGTGGCGAGGGCCGCCGCGAGGGGTAGGGTCGCAGTCCACGTGCCGGTGCCGGCCGCAGCCCGCGGCCCCACAACCGCCCCGGTGCCGGCGCTCAGTGTCATCGCCAGGGTGTGCCGGGCGAGAACGGCGAAGACGACGACCAGGAGTCCGGCGGCGGTCAGCGACACCCAGCCCAGGCCCTCGCGCCAGCCCGCAACGAGGATCGCGACCTCGGTGAAGAACAGCGCTCCGGGCGGGAACCCCAGCAGGGTGCCCATGCCGGCGAGGAACGGCCAGGCGAGGCCCGGCCGGTCGGCCAGCAGGCCGTGGACGTCGTCGATCCGGGCGCTGCCTCGGTCGGCCAGGATCCGGCCGGCGACCACGAAGAGGGTCGCCTTGGCCAGCCCGTGGCCGAGCATGTGGAGCAGCACCGCGGCGAGTGCGAGCGGGCCCCCGATGCCGGCACCCACCGCCAGGATGCCCATGTGCTCGGTGCTCGAGTAGGCCAGCAGCCGCTTGTAGTCCCGCTGCGCGATCATCAGCGCCGCCGCTACGGTCAGCGACAGCAGCCCGCCGCCCACGAGCATGACGCGCATCAGCGCGGGTCCCAGGACCAGGTCGCTGATCGACTGGAGCCGCAGGATGCCGTAGAAGGCCACCGACAGCAGCACCCCGGACATCAGTGCCGACACCTGTGCCGGCGCCTGGCTGTGGGCGTCGGGCAGCCAGCTGTGCATGGGGGCCAAGCCGGCCTTGGTGGCCAGGCCGAGCACGGCCAGGGCGAGGGCCAGCCGGGCGAGCCCGGGGTCGAGGAGGTCCGGGTGCGCCATCAGAGTCGTCCACGACAGGGTCGGGCGCCCACTGTCAGCGGTGGCGGCGTAGAGGAGCACGAGCCCCAGGAAGGCGATGGCGATGCCGACCGAGCCGAGCACGACGTACTTCCAGGCCGCCTCGACCGCGGCCCGGCCACCGTGGTGGCCGACCAGGAAGGCCGTCGCGATGGTGGTGCCCTCGATGCCCACCCACATCACGCCCAGGTTGTCGGCCAGCAGGGTCAGGGTCATCGCACCGAGGAACAGCACGAGCAGTCCGGCGAAGCGGACCTCGGTGTCCGGATCCTCGCGCGGTGCCAGCCCGCCCCAGGTCGCGGTGAGCGCCACGGCGCCGACCACGACCAGCAGGTAGGCCGACAGTGCGTCGACACGGAGCAGCCCGTCCGCGGCCGAGAGCGTGCGGTCGCCCCCGGTGGTGATCGCGACGAGCCACAGGCCGGCCGCCAGCAGACCGGCGGCTGTCGCGATGGGCGCGAACCGGGCGAGGCGAGAGAACTGGTCCATCAGTCCGCCAGCTCCTGCAGGTGCGTGAGGTCGGTGCCTCCGAAGGTGTCCTGGATCCGGTGCACCAGGATCCGCAGGATCAGCACCACGAGGATGACGTCGAGGGTCACCCCGAGCTCCACCACCAGCGGCACCCCGCCGGTGGTGAGGAACGCGACGGTGGCGATCCCGTTGTCGACGACCACGAACCCGACCAGCTGGGCGAGGGCGTCGCGCCGGCCGAGCATGACCAGGAACCCGATCAGCACCAGCGAGAGGCCCACCGGCACGGCTCCCCCGGTCTCGCCGGACGCCGCGACGATGGGCCGGGACGCCACGAACGCGACGGTGGTGAGTACGGCGGCCCAGAGCAGGCTCGCCCCGGGTGACCGTCCGGGTGCGGTGCCGACCGGCAGCCGGGCGCTGGTGGTCGCGATCGCCCACGGCACGAGCAGCGCCTTGACCGCGAGCACCACCGCGGCCACCGCCACCAGCTCGGGGTCGCCCTCGGCTAGCCCGAGGGTCAGGACGAGTACGGCGAGCGCGGCGCCCTGCACTGCGAGCAGGCGGGCTGCGCTGCGCGCCGAGGGCCACCAGACCAGCAGCACGGCGGTGAGCAGCAGAGCCCCGGCACCGAGGGCCACGCCCTGAGCGGTCGCGCCGGTCACACCGCCACCACCAGGTAGGACGCAGTGACGGCGAGGAACGCCAGGACGAAGGAGCCCGCCAGGAGCTCCGGCACTCGGAACAGTCGGACCTTGGCCAGGAACACCTCGACGACGGCGATGACGGTGCCCAGCGCCAGCACCTTGAGGACGAGTGCGGCGACGCCGACAGCGAGCCCCGTGGCGGAGAACGAGAGGGCGATGCCCCAAGGGGCGCTCAGGTTGGCCAGCAGCCCGAGCAGCACGCCGAGTCGCAGCCACGAGCCGAGCTCGAGCCAGCCCAGGTCACGTCCGGAGCTCTCCAGCACCATGGCCTCGTGCACCATCGTCAGCTCCAGGTGGGTGCTCGGGTTGTCGACCGGCAGTCGGCCGGTCTCGGCGATGATCACGATCGCCAGCGCCGCGAGGGCGAGCAGGGAGACGGGGGACACCACGGTGGCCGGGTCCGCCACACGCAGCTCGACGATGGCCGACAAGGCGCTGGTTCCGGCGGGGATGGACAGTGCGTAGACGGCGAGCAGCACGGTGGGCTCGAGCAGCGCGGCGATCGTCATGTGCCGGCTCGACCCCATGCCACCGAAGGCCGTTCCGGAGTCCAGACCGATCAGTCCCAGCGCGACGCTGCCGAGCAGCAGCACCGAGACGACCACGAACAGGTCGTCGGACACCACAGCGAGGTCGCGGGTGCCGACGAGGGGGAGCAGTGCGGCCAGCACCAGGCTGGAGACCATCAGGCCGATCGGAGCGAGGCGGGAGGTGTGGCCGGTGCCGCTCGAGGAGAGCGGTTCCTTGCGGAGCAGCTTGAGCAGGTCGCGCCAGGGCTGCAGGACGCGCCCGCCGGCGCGACCCTCGGCTCGGGCCCGGACCTCGCGCATCACGCCGATCAGCAGGGGCGTGACGGCCACGACGACCACGACCTGCACCGTCGCCAACGCGACCGAGGCCGCGAGGTCCCGGGTCACCATGACGCCGCCAGCAGGACCACGATCAGCGCCATGAACGAGTAGGCCAGATAGCGGTGGATGCTGCCGTTCTGCAGCCCTCGCGCTCTCTGGCCGACCCACGAGAGGGCGTTCACCGCCCGGGTGTAGAGCCGGTCCTCCACGATGTCGGAGACCTCGTGGGTGTAGGCGATGTCGTGGATCAGGTGCTGCGACTCCTCGTAGTGCTGCACCTCCAGGTCGCGCTTGGGGTCCAGGGCGTGACCGAAGACGCGGACCAGCGGCTCGGCGTACGACGTGGCGGTGTACTGCATGCGTGGGCTCACCCGTGCTCCACCGCAGCCCCAGCCGAGGTCCACGGCGCGCCGAGGGGCGCGACGGCCCCAGAACCACGAGGCGACCAGGACCGGTGCGGCGCACGCGAGCGCGAGGACGCCGAGCGCGATCGGGTCGAGTGCGGCGTCGATGCCCGGGAGCCCCAGCCCCTGCAGGGGCGTCGTCTCCGCACCCCACTCCGGGAGGGCCGGCGCGATGAACGCGGCCACCGGGCCGGGGGCCAGGCCCAGGGCCAGCACGGAGGCGGCCGACACCACCAGCGACAGTCGCATCGACAGGGCGACCTCGTGGGCTGCGGCAGCGCCCCCGCTGCGGGGCCTGGCCAGGAAGCCGATGCCGAACGCCTTGACGAAGGTCAGCAGGGCCAGGCCGGCGGTCAGTGCCACCACCCCCATCGCGGCCGGCAACAGCACGGCCAACACGCGGTCCGTGCCGGACTCGCCATGGATCAGGGTCTGCAGCAGGACCCATTCCGCCACGAACCCGATGGAGAGCGGGAGGGCGGCGGCACCCAGCGCGCCGAACGCGAACGAGGCCGTGGTCGTCGGCATGCGCGGGCCGAGCCCGCCCAGCCGGTCGAGGTCGCGTTCCCCGGTGGCGTGGAGGATCGCCCCGGCACCGAGGAACAGGACGGTCTTGAAGGCAGCGTGGCTGACCACGAGCAGCGCGGCAGCGAGCGCGGCGATCGCCCCGATCTCGGGTCGCCCCGAGCCGGTGAAGAGCTGGGCCAGCGCGATGGCGGTCAGGATGAGCCCCACGTTCTCCGTGGTCGAGTAGGCAAGCAGGCGCTTGAGGTCGCTGGCGACGGAGGCCTGCAGGATCCCGTACAGCGCGGAGACCAGGCCGATCACCAGCATCGCGATCGCCCACCACCGGGATCCGTCCGGCAGCAGGCGCCAGGTCACCAGGAGCACGCCGTACACGCCGGTCTTGACCATGGCCGCGCTCATCACCGCGGAGACATGGCTGGGCGCCTCCGGGTGGGCCCGCGGCAACCACACGTGGACCGGGACCGCGCCGGCCTTGGTGAGGAACCCGGCGATCAGCAGCAGCCAGGCGAGGCTGGCCAGCGCGCCGGTGGGGGGATCTGCTGCGATGGCGTCGAGCTCGACCGAGCCCGCATGCGCGGCGAGTGCGCCGAAGCCGGAGACGAGCAGCAGGAAGCTGAGGTGCGTCATCGCGGCGTACCAGAGTCCCGCGCCCCGCACCTCCAGCCGCTCACGATGATCCGCCAGGACCAGCACGGTCGACCCCAGGGCCATCACCTCCCACGCCAGCAGGAAGGTCACGATGTCGGCGGCCTGGGGGACCAGCTGCAACCCGAGCACGAAGAGCGCGAACGCCAGCCAGCCGGTGCGCGAGGCTGCCGCGCCCTGTGCGTAGCCGATCCCGAAGACGGACGCGACCAGCGCGACCGCACTGACCACCAGCAGGAAGAAGGCGCCCAGGGCGTCCGGGGCCAGGCCCAGCGAGCCGAGCGGAGCCAACGGGAGGCCGCCAGGGGCGAGCTCGACGAGTCCGGAGCCGCCGTTGAGCACCAGGACGGCGGTCACCACCCCAGCCGCAGCCTGGAGCGCGACCGCACTACCGGCGGCGACCGAGCGCCACCGCGCCGGTACGGCGACCGCGAGCCCGGCCGCGACGCCCGACATCCCCAGCTGCGCCCAGATCCACGTCGCCGTCACCGCCCGGTCACCGCACGGAGTGCCTCGACGATCTGCTCGGGCCGCGGAGGGCACCCGGGCACGGTCAGGTCCACCTCCACGACGTCCGAGGCGGCGCCGACGACGCCGTAGGCGCCGCGGAACATCCCGCAGTCGGCCGCGCAGTCACCCACGGCCAGGACCACCCGAGGTTGCGGGGTGGCCTCGACGGTGCGTCGCAGCGGCTCAGCCATGTTGTGGGTCACCACGCCGGTGACCAGGACGGCGTCCGCGTGCCGCGGCGAGGCGACCAGGCGGGCCCCGTAGCGCTCCACGTCGTACACCGGGCCGAAGGCCGCAGCCACCTCGATCTCACAGCCGTTGCAGGACCCGGCGTCCACGTGCCTCACCTGCACGCTCCCGGCCAGTGCCGGCGGTGGCTCGAACCCGGGGTGGTCAGCGAGCCTGGGTGCCTCGGGCGCTTCCTCGGCCACCCGCCCGGTGCGCCGGATCAGTCCGGCCAGGCTCCACAGACTCATGGCGTGCCCGCCTCACCGGAGAGCTCCGTGGCAGCCTGGCTGAGCTCTTCGCCGAGGCCAAGGTCCTCCTGGATCCGATTCCGCAGCACCGCGCGGCCGGCGACCAGCAGGTCGCGCACCGCCGGGACCACGAGCGAATAGACGACCTCGCCCCCCGTGCGGGTCTGCCTGACCAGGCCCGCCCTGCGCAGCACGGCCAGTTGCTGGGAGAGGTTGCTCTGCTCGACGTCGACCTGCGCGAGCAGCTCGTGCACCGCATGATCCCGCTCGGACAACAGCTCCAGCACCCGGATGCGCACCGGATGGGCCAGCGTGCGGAACAGCTCGGCCTTGGCGGCGTACAGCATGGGCACGGACACTCCCCTCGCCGTCGGTCGATGCGAACTTGAAAAGATTCGCATATGTCCAACTGGTGAGGCAAGTCTGGACGGGTCCTCGCGGCGGAGGGAGACGCCGGCTGCGTCGGCCGCCTACGGTGAGACGAACCGCGTGAGCGGTGCCGCACAGAACGTCGTCACCCACCCCTAGGACTCCGCAGTGGTCGCACCGATCCTCATCGAAGCGTCCCGCGTCGTGACCCAGGCGGGCGAGGACGTCACCGCGCTGCTGGTCCACGGCGACCTGGTCTGGGCCTCCGGGTCGGTGCAGGAGCTGCTGGAGATCGGCGGCCGGCCTCGGTGGGAGCGCCCGCCGACCTAGCCCTCGTGGACGGTGATCCGCCCGGTCGCGCCCTCAGTGCAACGCGACCTTGAGCAGCGCCACCAGCACCCCGATCCCGGCCCCGGCAGCGGTGCCCGCCAGCCGCCCCCAGAGGCTGAGTCCGGCCCGCAGCCCGGCCACGTAGCTGTAGATCGCGAGCAGTGCGACGGTGGCCCAGAGCGCTACCCAGGAGGCGCGGAGCAGGTCGCCATCCACGAGGTCGGCCAGGACCAAGATGACCAGCGGTACCAGCGCTGCGCCCGCGATCGGCCAGGTCTCGGCGAGTGCGACGCGGATGGCGGCCAGCGGATGCTCTCGATGGGCGAGCGACCTCGCCAGGGTGACGGCATGCAAGTGGGCCAGCCAGTACACGATCACCGTCCCGACGATGGCGATGCACAGCTGCCCGATCGAGTCGACGTGCCCGGCGCCGTAGGCGATCACGGCGGCGGAGACCACCGTGCCGATCAGGGCTGCCTCCGCCCCGCTGATGAGGCCCAACGGGTCGCTCGTCTCCGGGCTCACACGCTCACCTACCGACGGATCACCAGTCACACCGACATCGTGCCGGGTCTGTGCGGGTCGTGGCTAGTCGCCACCGGATCACCCGGCAGCACGCACCCGGGTCCCGGCCGTCCCGGCCACGATGTCGGCGATGTCCGCGAGAGAGCCGATGACGGCGTCGTTGCCGGTGGCGGTGGCGAAGCCGCACGCCGCCTCGACCTTGGGCCCCATCGAGCCCGGGGGCAGCTCGAGGTCCATCAGCTCCTCCGGTGAGACCGTGCCCAACCGTCGTTGTTGGGGCGTCTTCCAGTCGACGTAGACGCCGTCGACGTCGGTGGCGATGACCAGAAGGTCCGCGGCCAGCTGCTGGGCGAGCAGCGATGAGGCGAGGTCCTTGTCGATGACCGCCTCCACGCCCTGGAGCCTCCCGTTCGCGTCATACATGGTCGGGATGCCTCCACCCCCGGCACAGATCACGATCGTGCCGTGCTCGAGCAGGCTCCGGATCGGAGCGATCTCGAAGATCCGTCTGGGCTTCGGGCTGGCGACCACGCGGCGGAAGTCGTCGCCGTCGGGTGCGACCGACCACCCGTTGTTCGTGGCGAGCAGGTCGGCGGTCTCCCGGTCATAGACCGGTCCGATGGGCTTGGTGGGGTGCTCGAAGGCCGGGTCCTGCGGGTCGACCTCGACCATGGTGAGGATGGTGGCGAAGGGCTGGTCTGCCGGCAGGAGGTTGCCGAGCTCCTGCTCGATGACGTAGCCGATCATCGCCTCGGTCTGGGCGCCGAGCACGTCCAGGGGATAGGGCGCCACGTCGGCGTACGCCGCCGACTGGAGGGACAGCAGCCCCACCTGGGGCCCGTTGCCATGAGCGACGACAAGCTCGTTGCCGGGAGCGATGCGGGCGATGCTCTCCGCGGCGACGCGGATGTTTGCCCGCTGGTTCTCCGAGGTCATCGGCTGCCCTCGCTGCAGCAGAGCATTGCCGCCCAGGGCGATCACGATGCGCATGGTGAGATCCTCTCGCCCGGGTCCGGGTCAGCCGAGCGCGGCGACCAGGATCGCCTTGATCGTGTGCATCCGGTTCTCCGCCTGCTCGAAGGCGATGTTGGCCGGGCTCTCGAACACGTCATCGGTGACCTCGACACCGTTCGCCAGGTCGGGGTACTGCTCGGCGATCTGCGCGCCCACGGTCGTCTCGGCGTTGTGGAAGGCCGGTAGGCAGTGCATGAAGCGGACTCGCGGATTCTCCGCGGCCGCCATCAGCTCCTTGTTCACCTGGAACGGCAGCAGCAGCTCGATCCGCTCGGCCCAGCTCTCGATCGGCTCGCCCATCGAGACCCAGACGTCGGTGTGGATGAAGTCCACGCCGCGCACCGCATCGGTCGGATTATCGGTGATCTGCAACCGGGCGCCGGACTCCGCGGCGAACTCCCGGCACATCGCGACGTGCTCGTCGCTGGGCCACAGCTCGCGGGGCGCCCCGATCCGCACCTCCATGCCCAGCTTGGCGCCGACGAGGAGCAGGGAGTTGGCGACGTTGTTGCGGCCGTCGCCCACGAAGGCATAGGCGATCTCGTGCATCGGTTTGCTGCTGTGCTCGCTCATCGTGAGCACATCGGCCAGCATCTGGGTCGGGTGGAACTCGTTGGTCAGGCCGTTGAAGACCGGCACCCCGGCGTACTCCGCGAGCTCCTCCACGATCTCCTGTCCGGCGCCGCGATACTCGATGGCGTCGTACATACGACCCAGGACGCGCGCCGTGTCCTTCATCGACTCCTTGTGTCCGATCTGTGAGGACGCCGGGTCGATGTAGGTGACGTGCGCCCCCTCGTCGTAGGCCGCCACCTCGAACGCGCAGCGGGTCCGGGTGGAGGTCTTCTCGAAGATCAGGGCGATGTTGCGGCCCTCGAGGCTGCGCCGGGTCACTCCGGAGTACTTGGCCCGCTTGAGGTCGCGCGAGAGATCGAGCAGGTAGTGCAGGTCGCGCTCGGAGTGATGCACCAGGGAGAGCAGGTTGCGGTTGCGGTTGTTGAACGGCATGGCGTACCTCGTGTCGGTCAGGTGTAGAGCGGGTCACGCAGGATGGGGCAGGTCATGCATCGGCCGCCACCCCTGCCACGGCCGAGCTCGCTCGCGGTGATGGTGACCACCTCGACGCCTGCCTTCCGAAGCGCGGTGTTGGTCTGGATGTTGCGGTCGTAGCCGATCACGACACCCGGCTCCAGCGCGACGACGTTGTTCCCATCGTCCCACTGCTCGCGCTGCAACCCGTACGGGTCGCCGTCGGCTGTGACCACCCGGAAGTCCACGCCGATAGCGTCGCCGATCGTCTCCACCAACCCGGTGCGCTCACGTCGGATGTCGAGACCGGAGGGTCCGTCTCCCGGCCGGAGACTGAAGGGGACGATGCCGTCGACGACCGAGGAGAAGGCCGTCACCAGATCGTGGTCGGCGAAGGTGAACACCGTGTCGAGGTGCATCGCCGCTCGGACCCGGGGCAGGGTTGCGACGATCACGCGCTCGGCGGCCTCCGCTGCGAACAGACGCCGCGCGACCTGGGTGATCGCCTGGTGCGAGGAGCGCTCACCCATGCCGATCACGACGATCCCTCGACCGATCGGCATGACGTCACCGCCCTCGAGCGTGGCGGATCCCTGGTCACCGATCTCGCCGTCCAAGTCGCCCAGCCAGACGGCGTACTCCTCGCCGGCGAAAGCCGGGTGGAACCGGTAGACCGCCGTGGTGAGCAGGGTCTCCTGGCGCCGAGCGGGCCAGAACATCGGGTTGAGCGTCACACCCTGGAAGATCCAGGAGGTGTTGTCGCGCATGAACTGGGTGTTCGGCAAGGGCCGGATGACGAATCCCGTCGGGTCCAGCTCGCGGAACGCTGCCAGGAAGCCGCCCCCCAGCTCTGCGGGGACGTCCTGGTAGGACACCCCGCCGACCAGGAGCTCGGCCAGTCGCTCACCCGGGAGCTCCTCGAGCCAGGCGCGGACCTCACGGGTCAGGCCCGCACCTACGAGCCCGTCGGTGATCTTGCGATCCAGAACCCAGGCTCGGGCATCGGGCTTGTCGAGCACCTCGCCGAGCAGGTCGTGCAGCTCCAACACTTCGATGTCGCGTTCTTCCATCTTCGAGACGAAGTCGAAGTGGTCGCGGCGGGCCTGTTGTACCCAGATCACGTCGTCGAAGAGCAGTTCGTCGCAGTTCTCCGGAGTCAGCCGCTCATGGGCCAGACCAGGTGCGCACACGAGCACCCTGTGCAGTTTCCCCGCCTCGGACCAGACCCCGACGCGAGGCTCGAGACTGTCGCTCGTGGTGTTCATCTCCTTCCACCTCCCGCTCTCACAGCACCGACAGGTTGCCCGTGGCGAGCATCGCCACGGCGGCTACCGAGGTCAGGGCCACGACCCCGGCCACCACCCGCTCGGGAACGGTGAAGACCGGCAGCCGGCTCTCGCGGCGCGCCCAGACGTAGAAGCCTGTGCCGACCAGGTAGAACAGCGCGGCCACCAGCAGGTACTGCCATCCGCCTGCATACACCAGCCAGACGGCGTACACGAGCCCGACGGAACCGATGATCAGGTCACGCGAGCGCCCGGCTCCGTGCTCGTACGTCTCGCCTCGCGCAGCCAACAGCACCTGGTAGCCGGCCGACCACAGGTACGGCAGCAGGATCAGGGACGTCGCCAGGTACACGAGGTTGAGGTAGGTGCTGTCGTTGACCAGGGTCCACAGCAGCAGCAGCTGGATGCACCCGTTGGTGAGCCACAGGGCGGTGGCAGGCGCACCGTGCCCGTTCTCGTGGGCGAGTGCCTTCGGCATCACGTGCTCAAGGGCCGGCAGCCGCAGGATCTCGACGCACAGCAGCACCCAGGCGAGCAGAGCTCCCAGCAAGGAGATGACGAGGCCGATGGAGATGAATCCGGCACCCCAGCTGCCCACCTGGTTCTCGAGGACACCCGCCATCGACGGGTCGTCGAGCCCGGCGATGTCCGCTTGGGCCATCAGGCCGTAGGACAGCAGGTTGACCAGCAGCAGCAGGACGAGCACGCCGGCGAACCCGAACACCGTCGCCCGGCCGACGTCCTTGTGGTTGCTTGCGCGCTGTGAGTAGACCGACGCGCCCTCGATGCCGATGAACACCCAGACGGTGACGAGCATCATGTTCTTGACCTGGTCGAGGGTGCTGCCGAGCGGGGCGCCGTCGATCTGGGTGTTCTGGCCCCAGAAGTCAGCGGTGAAGAGACCTGCCTTGAAGCCGACTGCGGCGATGGCGATGAACGTCAGGATCGGGACCACCTTGGCGATGGTCACGACCGTGTTGGCAAGGGTGGCGCTGCGGATGCCGCGCAGCACCATCGCGTGCACCACCCAGAGCAGGATCGACGCGCCCACCACCGCAGAGACCGTGGCCCCACCCTCGAAGGCGGGGAAGAAGTACCCGAGCGTGGCGAAGAGCAGCACGAGGTAGGCGACGTTGCCCACCCATGCGGACACCCAGTACCCCCACGCGGAGCTGAAGCCGATGTAGTTGCCGAACCCGGCGCGGGCGTAGCCGTAGACACCGCCGCCAACCTCGGGCTTGCGATGCGCCAGGGTCTGGAAGACGAACGCCAGCATCAGCATGCCGACCCCGGTGACCAGCCAGCCGATCAGCAGTGGCCCGGCGGCGGCGCTCCCCGCCATCTGCGAGGGCAGGGCGAAGATGCCACTGCCGATCATGGACCCCACGACGAGCGCCGTGAGGGCGGCCATCCCCAGCCCGGCCTTGGATGTGGCTGGGCCGCGTGAGCCCTGAGACGGTGACGAGGGTGCCTCGGAAGCGGGGCGCCCGGCAATTTGCTGAGACATGAGTGACTCCTCGGGCTTGCCGGGCCGGAAAATCCGGCCCAGCACTTCGACGCTACGCCCGCGGGTCAGCGGCCGACAGCGTTTGACTCGGAGATCACAGGCGTGCGCCCGCCGGTAGGGACCAGAGGGCGTAGGGCTGGACTCTGAGCCGGCCGAGCGTGGTCCGTCAGGCCGTCGATTCCTCGGTCGTGAGGCGTGGGGTCGAGGGGACGACGCGTTCGACGAGCGCCAGCAGCGTGACGAGGATCGCGGAAGCGGTGCCGACGATGATCAGCCCCCCGGTGAAGAACGCGGTCGCTGGTCCGAGACGGCTCTCGCGCAGTGGACCCGCGTAGGCGAGTGCGGTGAGCAGGGTCAGGCCGAGGACGAGACACCCCGCCGCGCCACCCGCGGACAGCAGCATCCTGCGCCGGGAGGCGGCATCAGCGGGCCGTGCCGGCGGGGGTTCGGTGAGCAGCACGACCACGATCCCGGCGACCGCTGCCCACCCGCCGACCAGGAGGAAGGCCGCAACGGAGTCGGCGGCCCGATGCCACCCGGCTGCCATGGTGGCCAGGGCGGTCAGGCTGGCGTAGACGACGCCGAGCGCCGCGACGGCCACGCGTGGCCGGTGCTGCACGACGAACATCAGCGCTACGAGGACCGAGAACGCGGCCGTGCTGTGCCCGCTCGGCAGGCTGTTCAGCGTGGCCGGCGCCACCTCGGAGAGCCCGAGATCGGGTCGCTCGAGCACGTAGGTCTTCAGCAGCTGAGCCGAGACATTGGCGACGACGATCAGCGAGATCGCGGCAAGTCCTGCCTCTCTCCGCATCCGGACCAGGGCCACGACCGCGATCACCGCGATGGCGCCCAACAGGAAGGCGATCGAGACCAGGTCGAGGACCCGGTTGACGAGGTCCCCCGAGTGCGGATCCGAGAGGAGGGCGCCCCGCAGGGAGGCGTCGGCGAAGAGCCGGCCGCGAGCGGTCCGCACGGTCACCTGGTAGACGACCCCGAGTGCGCCCCACGAGGTCACGCAGAACACCCCGAGCAGCACCAGGGTCTGCCAGCCTCGTCGGTCTAGGGACACACGGTTCAGTATGGCGGCGACCGGGACGACGTGCCGCGTCGTGTCAGCCTGAGTCAGGGAGCCATCTGGTCAGGCGGCCAGTCACCCCAGTCCGGGTCGTGGGGTGCTGAATCCTCGGAGCGACCCCACATCCGGCGGGCCGCCATCGCGACGGCCGCGAGCGCCCCGATCACACTGAGCAGGACGATCATGTCGGCCGCCCGTCATCTTCGGAATCCGGGTGCGCGGCGCCGTCGCCGCCGGAGGCGACCCACGCCCGGGCGTCCGCGTGGGCCTGACGAAGTGTCTCGCCGATGACCGCGGTGCCGCGGTAGATGTTCTCCTCGCCGATGGCTGCCACAGCGCCGGTGTCGTGCAGCTGGCGGATCACGCGCTCGTTGTCGGTGACGATCACCAGCTTGCTCCCGACGCGGCTCAGCGACCTGGCATACCCAGCGAGCACGTCGAGCAGGGTCGCACCCGCGTCGTCCGCGCCACGGACCCGCAGGATCACCACCGAGCTCCGTGAATCGGGCCCGACCCGCGGCATCTTGTCCGTCAGGACGCTGGCCGTGGCGAAGAAGATCGCGCCGTAGGGCTGGATGACCACGACCTCCCCAGAAGGCAGCTCCGCAGGCGGGTCCGTCTCGACCGCGCGGCCGTCGTCGTCCAGCACGATCCTCCGGATGACCAGGCGGGAGGACTGACCGATCACGAAGAGCAGCACCGACATGCCGACGCCGACGAGGACGGCGTACTGCAGCGGGATCACGATGGTCAGCACGAGCGTGATCGTCATGACGGTCAGCGGTACTGCTCCGGTGCGCGCCACGGCGAGGATCTTGGCGGGCTTGACGGTGCCGACTCCGACGACGATGAGGAGCCCGGCCAGGGACGGCATCGCCACCAGCGCGACCGCGTCGGCCAGCAGCAGGATCACCACCGACATCACGACGCTGGCGTAGAGCAGCGCCCCCCGGCTACGAGCGCCCGCGCTGACGACCAGAGAGCTGGCCGACATCGATCCACCCACCGGCATGCCCTGGAAGAAGCCCGAGAGCAGGTTGCCGGCGCCTTGGCCGACGAAGTCCTGGGAGGCGTCGGAGGGTCGGTCGTCGCGGTTCGGGAAGCCGGCCGACACCCCGGCACCCTGGACCAGCCCGACGAACGCCAGCGACGCCGCCGGGATCAGCAGGGACGGGATCTCCGCGAGCAGCGGCAGCTGGGGCAGCGGCAGTCCGCGGGGTACGTCGGCCACATCGGCCACGATCGCGATGTCGTGACCGAAGGCGGTGAAGACCGCCGCCAGCGCCGACCCGGCGACGACGGCCACGACCAGACCGAGGGCACCCAGCCGGGTGCGCTGCAGCCAGACGATGCCGGCGATGGTGACGACGCCGACGGTCAGGGTCGGCACGTCCACTCGTTGCGGGTGCACGAGGAGGTCCAGCGTCCGGGCGAGCCGGCCGGAGCCCTGCGCGTCGTACCCGGTGAAGTCGCCGAGCTGTCCCAAGACGATGTTGATGCCGACGGCCGTGACGAAGCCGGTCATCACGGAGTTGGACACGAACCGCAGGAAGCTACCCAGGCGGAGCAGCCCGGCCGCCACCATCACCACCCCGGTGACCAGGGTCAGCGTGAACAGCGTGCGGCCGGGGTCGTCGTGGCGACCGAGGCCGACGTCGGCGACGATGATCGACATGGCGCCGGTGGCCTGCACCGCCATGAAGGTCGTGCTGGTGAAGAGTGCGCCACCCGCCATCCCGAAGAGGTAGCCGTAGAGGCCCGCGACCGGGTTGACTCCGGCCAACAGCCCTGAGGCCAGCCCGTCGGGCACGCTCTCGACGCCGAGCACCAGACCGGCGAGCGCGTCGTCCTTGACCGAGCGCCGAGGCAGCAGCGAGCGAGGGCGGGTGACCGGAAAGCGCATGTCAGCTGAGCAGGCTCAGGCCGTCGCCGAGGACCTTGGCACCGAGCACGGCGAACAGGACGGTCATCACGGTCGCGTTGTTGGCCATCAGCCAGTCCTTCAGCCGGCTGAGCATCGGCTCGGCCCGCTCCCGGGCCGAGAGGTAGGCCACCACCGGGACCAGGATGGTCAGCGAGGCCAGCAGCACGAACACGGCCACGACCACGGCCTCCTCGCCGCCGGACAGCCCGGCGCCGCTGATGCTCGCCGCTGCCGCGATGGTCAGTCCCAGGTTCTTGGGATTCGCGACGGTGAGCAGCAGGCCCAGACCGAGGGCTCGGACCGCCGAGAGCTCGTCGACGGCGGCCAGCCAGCCGGGCGCCTCGGGCTCGCTGCCGGGCTCAGGTCGTCCCTGCCACTGACGCCAACCCAACCCGAGGAACAGCAGCCCGATGACGATCTTGACGACGCCAGCTGCCGTCGAGCCGCCGTCGGATGATCCCTCGAATTCGATCACGAGCACGACGACGGCGACGCCGGTGAGCCCGAGCAGCCAGCCCGCGAGGAAAGCGAGACCGTTGCGCGCCGCGGCCTGAGAGAACAGCATCAGGATCAGCGCGATGATCGGGACCGGGCTGATCGCCACCCCGACGGCGTTGCCGAGGACTGCCCCGATCGCCGCTCCCACCATGCGGCCCACGCTAGTGCCAGGGGGCGGGGCACACCAGGACCGAAACGGGTGAGCCTCAGCGCACGATCTTGAGGTTGAAGCTCGCCGTGCCCAGGCTCCCCATCAGCCGCAGCCAGAGGGGGAGCCACATCTCGGTCCCCCGCGCCGTCGACAGGTCGCCCAGGTCGATCACGTCGGTGTGGCCGAACTCGCCGAGGAGGCCCGAGACCAGCTCCTTCGCGGTGGCGTCGTTGCCGGAGACGAACACACTGCTCGACTCGGGCAGCGCATCGGGGTGCACCATCAGCTCGGCGGTGAGGGTGTTGAGCGTCTTGACCACGCGGGCCGCCGGGAACGCTCGCTGGACCTGCTCGGCGAGGGAGTCGCTGTCCTTGACGAACAGCGTGGGCGGCATCCCCTGGCTGAAGTCGAGCGGGTTGGACACGTCGACGAGCACCTTGTCGGCCAGGTTGTTCGCGCCCGCCAACCCGAGCACGTCGAGGGTGGCCTGTCCGTTCGTCGCGTTGACCACGACCTCGGCCGACCCGGCCGCGTCCGCGAACGTTGCGAGGGCAACGCCGGGGTGCTCGGCCGCCCACGCTGCGTACGACGCCGTACCCGAGCCTTCCGGCACGGTCCGGGCGCGGGTGGCCTCGACGTCGCGGGTGCCGACCGTCACGTCGTGGCCCAGCTGGTCGAGTCGCCCGGCCAGGGTGCGGCCCACCGAACCGGTGCCCAGGATCGCTAGCTTCACGGTGCCTCCGAAGGGTAGACAGATTCGTCGGTAGCGGTCCTGCCACCGTAGCCGCCGTCGGGTCGCTCAGGTCAGGTCGACCCAGTAGCGACGCAGGAAGCCCAGCTCGGTGTGCCGCTTGTCCTCGAGCTCCCCTCCGAGTCGTTCGATCGTGCGTGCCGAGGCCTCGTTGGTGTCGTCGCAGGTGATCAACACTCGCGTGATCCCGAGGGTTCTGGCCCGGTCGAGCACCAGGCCCAGCGCCCAGGTCGCCAGGCCGCGACGTCGCGCGCTGGGGCGCACGCCGTACCCGATGTGGCCGCCGGCCTGGAGCAGGAAGTCGTTGAGCTCGTGGCGCAGCGAGATCGCCCCGAGCACCTCGCCCTCCTCGAGGATCCACCAGTAGCTTGCGTGCACCCGACCGTCGGCGGGCGGTACGGAGAGATCGCCCTCGCCGTGGAGCCGCTGCACCCAGGCGGCGAATCCGGCCGGGGAGTCCACGTCGTCCTCCTCCGGCCGCAGCCCGGAGCCGTCCTGGTGGACCCCGTGCCCCCATTCGTCGCGAGCGCGAAGCCAGGCGGCGCGGAGCTCGACGGTGGGGAGCACGAGCTCGGCCATGACGTCGCGCCGGTCACGCAGACGCGGACGCGGGCGCGGACTCGCGACGCCGAGGCGTCCCGATGGTCCACCGACCGAGCCGCACGGCCAGCACGGCAATCGCCAGGCCGGCGATGTCGTCCGTCACGTAGTGCCAGCCGATGAAGATCGTGGCGACGATGGTCAGCGCGACGTAGACGCCCAGGACCCGACCCCAGAACGTGTAGCCCGCCGCCCGCACGCTGAGCCAGATCACCGAGCTGATCGCGACGTGAAGGCTGGCGAAGGCCCCGATCTGTGCGAACGCGTCGTGGACATGGGGGTCGGCCAGCAGATGCATCCGCTCGGCCATGTAGGTCGCTTGGGTGTCGGTCACCATGGTGTGCGGCAGCCCGGCGAAGTCCCCGGGGGACTGGTCGAAGGGCCCGAGGGAGGGGAGCAGGTAGTAGGAGACCGTGCCGAGGATCCAGGCCCACACCATCGATGCGACGAAGACGGCGCCGGTGCGCAGGTGATCGGCCCACACCACGGCGGCAACGAACGAGATCGACACCAGGGTCGGGAACGACTCATAGACCCCGATCAGTGCGTACGTCGCCACGCCCTGGCCCAGGAGGTCGTGCAGCAGCACCGCAGGGGAGTGGCCCAGGAACAGCCAGTTGTCGGCCTGCGCCAGCCCTTCGTCGCGCAGGGTGCGGAAGGCGTTCCAGCTCTTGAGGTTGTGATAGGCGAAGTAGGTCAGGTGGTAGGCCGCCAGTACCGCCGCCGCGACCGCGAGCCGGGCCGCGGGCCACCGGCTCCGCAACGTGCCGATCACCTCTCCCGGGCTGCGCTCACCACGCGGCGTCCGCCGGATGGCGTCGAGGAGCGCCAGCGCGACGAACCAGCCGAAGGTGATCATCAACCGGTGCGCCACCCACTGTCCGCCCGGGTCACGCATCGGGATCCCGATCTGCAGCGAGCGCCCCAGGGCGATGAGCGCGAAGACGCCGGCCACCAACCACAGGCGTGCGAGCCACCAGGCTGGTGCCGCGGTCCTGGCGGCGACACCTTCGGGAGGTGCCTCGCCGGCGGCCGAGGGAGGACGGGACGTAGGCATCGGCCTAGTATGGAGTATCACCTGACTGCTACCTGACCGTGGCACTCCGATGGTCAGGTTGCTGGCAGAGTGGAATTGTGAGGCTGGTGCTGTGTCGTCGCTGCTCGCCTCCATGCGCGGTAGACCGGGCACCGTCCTGCGGGCGGGTGTGGTCGCCGCTCTGACGCTCGGGCTGCTCGCCGTGGCCGTCCCCGCTGTGGCCGGAGTCGGTTGGGGCGCGGCGGCCGCCGGAATCTCGGCGCTGCGCTGGTGGTGGCTCCCGGTGTTGGCCTCGATCTGGATCCTCGGGCTGATGCTGCACACCGTCACGCTCACCGCCGCGCTGCCCGGGCTGACCCATCGCCGGGCGCTGTTGCTCAGCCTGACCGGAAGCGCGGTGGCGAACTCGGTGCCGGCGGGCGGGGCCGCCGGGATCTGGCTGAATCGGGTGATGACGCGCGGGTGGGGTCACAACCGTGCCGACTTCACGACGTACACCGTCGTCACGAACCTGTGGGACGTCCTCGCCAAGCTGGCGTTGGCCATGATCGTGGCACCCCTGCTGGTGGTCTCCGGCACGCTGGCGCTGTCCGGAGTCGGCCTGCCCGCGCTGCTCGCCAGCCTGGTGGCGGCTACGTTGGCTGCGGTCGTCACGGCTCTGATCGTGAGCTCGCGGGTCGCCACGGCTCTCGCGGTGCTCGCAGACCGGCTGGCCCTGCGCTGGCCGGGCCGAAACTCGCCACGTTGGGGGGGCCTGATCCTCAGCTTTCACCGCCGAACCTCACTGCTCGTGGCCCGCCAGTGGGGGCGCCTCACGCTCGGCATGGTCCTCTATCTGATGGCGTTGGCCCTCTTGTTCGCCGCGTGTGCGGCCGCGGCCCACCTGCCGCTGACGATCCTCGGAGTGCTGGGCGCCCTCGCTGTGGAGCGCATGTTGACGCTCACCGGGCTCACCCCGGGCGGTGCGGGGGTCGTGGAGCTTGGGCTCACCGCCACCCTCATCGCGCTCGGTGGAGAACCTGCGGCGGTGCTGACGACCGTGGTCCTCTATCGGCTGTTCACGTTCGTGATCGAGATCCCGGTCGGCGGGCTGGGCATCGCCTGGTGGGCGTGGCTGCGACGTCGGGCCCGCGCGTTGTCCGGGCCGATCACCGGGCCGATCGCCGAGTCGATCGCCGGACCGATCGCTGGGCCGGCTCGTGAGCGGGTGACGATCTAGTGCGCGTCATCCACGTCACTGACGTCTATCAGCCGCGACTGGGTGGCATCGAGATCCACGTTCACGACCTGGCGATGAGCCAACGGGCGCAGGGCATCGACGCCCAGGTGCTGACGTCGACGCCGGCCGCTGGTGGTACGCCCGATCCCAGCTGGGTGAGCCGAGTGGCCGGGACTTCGGCCGACCCCGCTGCGGCCCTACGATCATTGCTGGCCGACGACGTGGTCGTGCATGCGCACGTCTCCGTCTTGTCTCCGTTCACCAGCCGGGCGGCTCGCGCCGCTGGGGTGATGGGCCTGCCGACGGCGATCACGATCCACTCGCAGTGGTCCCACCTCGTCCCCCTGCCGTCGGTGGCGACCGCGTTGCTGGGTCTCCGCGACTGGCCGGTCACCTGGTCGGCCGTGAGCAGTCGGGCGGCGGAGCCGATCCGCGCGATGTTGGGACCAGGCAGCGAGGTGCTGGTGGTGCCCAACGCCGTCGACGAGCAGTGGTGGCGTGCCATCGCTCCGAGGCCCGCGGCCGTCCCGACGATCATCAGTGTCATGCGCTTCGCCCGCACCAAGCGCCCGCTCCCCCTGGTGCGGCTGCTGGCCGGCGTACGACGCCGGGTCCCGGCCGACCAGCCGCTGCGAGCAGTCGTCATCGGGGACGGGCCCCGGTGGGAGGCGACCCGCCGCGCCGTGGCGCGACACGGCATGAGCGACTGGGTCGAGCTGCCCGGGCGGTTGGAGCGAGAAGACATCCGCGCCGCTCTCGCGCAGGCGCACGTCTTCGTCGCCCCCGCCGTGTTGGAGTCCTTCGGCATCGCCGCTCTGGAAGCCCGCTGTGTGGGGCTACCGGTCGTGGCCAGTGACCGGTCCGGCGTCGGGCAGTTCGTCACCTCGGGACACAACGGGTTCCTGACCGGGACGGACACCGAGATGGCCGAGGCGCTGACGCGCCTGGTGCTCGACGGCGACGGTCGCCGCGCGATGGTCGCCGCCAACCGGGCGCGTCCCTCCGGGCACGACTGGCCGTGCGTGCTGGAGCTCGTCGACGACCTCTACCTGCACGCGAGAGCCTCGGCGGCCTGGGGCGCGCGCGTCCGGTCCAACGGCGCACGCATCCGGTCCAACACTGCTCCCCCAGGACTCGGGTCGGGCTCGTGAGCCTGCCGGGCGGGCTGTCGTCGGAGGACCCGGGCGGCACGCTGGTGTCCTTCCACGCCCATCCCGATGACGAGGCTCTGCTCACGGGTGGGACCCTCGCCCGGGCGGCCGCGGAAGGGCATCGCGTGGTGATCGTGGTCGCCACGTCGGGAGAGGCCGGGCTCTCTTCCGGTCTCGCCGGTGCTCGCCTGGCCACGCGTCGGCTCCACGAGCTGGAGGCTGCTGCCGGCGTGCTCGGGGTCGCGCGGGTTGTTCCCCTCGGCTACCCCGACTCCGGCTACTCCCCTCAGGGGACATCGGACGGGTCCTCGGCGGGGGAGACCGGCTTCGCCTCGCTGGACCCAGCGGAACCGGCCGCGCGCCTGGCCGCGATCCTGGTCGAGGAACAGGCGAGGGTGCTCACCGGGTACGACGCCGCGGGCGGCTACGGCCATCCCGACCACGTGCAGGTCCATCACGTGGCACGACTCGCGGCCCAGCTCGCGGGCACCCCCCGACTGCTGGAGGCGACGCTGCCGCGCGAGCCGCTGGCCCGGGTCGCCGCCGTCCTCCGGAGAATGGGCACTCTGCTCCCGGTGCCCGTGATGCCCGACCTGTCGGCGGCGTACACCGAGCGGAGCCGGCTGACCCACCGCGTCGACGTGCGCCCCCAGCTCGACGCCAAGCTGGCGGCCCTACGCTGCCACGCCTCGCAGGCCTCCGGCGACGAGGGTCGCCGGACCATCGCGCTGCTGCTCAGCCTGCCTCGCTGGCTCCAGAGCGCGGTGCTGGGCCGCGAGTGGTTCCACGAGCCTGACCTGGCCGGACGGTGACCCCGGGCGGGGTGGTCAGATCCAGCGGTTGAACCAGATCCGGTCCAGCCACTCCGAGTGCGTGAGCAGCCCGTCGGTCCAGATCGGCCAGAACCAGGCGAAGTTCACCAGCACGAGCACGAAGAACGACCCCGCCACGATCACGCCGGACGTGCGCCGACCGGACGGTGTGCTGTCGGAGCCGATCAGCTTCCCGATCACCAGTGTGCTGGCGAGCACCAGGAACGGCAGAGTGAGCACGGCGTAGAAGGAGAAGATCGGTCGGTCGTCGTACTGGAGCCACGGAAGCCAGGTCGACAGCGCGCCGATCACCGCGACGCCGAAGCGCCAGTCCCGTGTGCCGATCCACAAGAACACCGAGGCCGCCAGGGCGAGCAGCGAGCCCCACCACAGCACGGGGTTGCCGAGGATCAGCACCTGCCGGAGGCAGTCGGAGTCCGGGGCTGCCTGGCAGCCCTGCTCGCCGGGCTTGATGTCGAGCTGGGCGTCGGCGCCGACGGGCCGGCTGAGCAGCAGCCATCCCGCGGGCTGGGACTGGTAGCTGTGGGTCGCGCAGTTGAGGAAGTAGCGGTGGAACCGCAGCACATCCCGGTGGTAGTAGTACAGCGACCGCAGCGACTGGCTGACCTCGCCGAGACCGGAGGCGTCCGGCTCGTTCCTGGTCGGCCAGGCCGCCTTGTCGTCGGACTTCACCCCGGTCATCTGCTCGTCGTCGCAGGTGCCGTCCCAGGAGACGAAGCGGGTGTACTGCGTGCTCGACAGGTGCTGCTCGTACTGGTCGGCGTGGACCAGCCAGCCGGTCCACGAGGCGACGTAGACCAGACCTGCGACGACCACGAGCTGGAGGAACGCCGGGACGCCGTCCACGAGTGCCGACTTCACGATCGGCCACCGCACGCCCCAGGTACGCCGCCCGCCGGCGCTCCACAGCCAGGCCAGGAGCCCGAACGCCGCGAGCGGATAGAGGGCCGCCCACTTGGTCCCGACGGCCAGCCCGAAGCTGACGCCGGCGGCCAGCAGCCAGGGGCGGAAGAGCAGGCCGCGGATCGGCCCGAACCCGGCGGCGGAGGCTCCGCGCCGCTGCATGCGCCGGGCCATCCGCCGGCGGAACCAGTCGCGGTCGGCCACGACGCAGTGCACACCGAGGAGCATGAAGAACGCCACGAAGATGTCCAGGAGCGCCATCCGGGACAGCACCAGATGCAGTCCGTCGAAGCACAGCAGCAGACCCGCGACACACCCCAGCGCGGTGGAGCCCGTCATCCGACGCGCCAGGCGGCACATCACCAGCACCATGAGCGACCCGACCACGGCGGCGCTGACCCGCCAACCGAAGGACGTCATCCCGAAGACGTGCTCCCCGATCGCGATCAGCCATTTGCCGACCTCGGGATGCACGATCATGGACGGCTCGTTCACCCAGATGCCCGAGGTGGTCCCGCCGAGGATCTTCTCGTCGGCCCCCTCGACGTACCCCTTGACGAAGCCGAAGTTCGCCAGCGACCAGGCGTCCTTGGCGTAGTACGTCTCGTCGAAAAGCATGCCCTTGGGCGACCCCAGCTGCCACAGCCGCAGGAAGAGCGCGAGCATCGTCACAGCGATGCTCGCCGTCCAGCCGGCGAAGCGGTCGTCGAGCCCGGGGCGGGGGGCGGCGCGCCGCGCGGCCGACGGCACCGGCTCGCCCCGCGCCGTGCGGGAGAGGCTGACCCGATCCGCGTCACCGCCCACGGGGAGCGTCAGGGGGCTGGTCCCGCGGCTGGTCACGGGGGCCAACTCTACGGTCCTGTCATGATGCAGGGCGTGAGCGCACACCCGGGAGTGCTGGTCCTCGCAGCGACGCCGATCGGCCATGTCCCTGACGCCTCGTCGCGGCTGGCCCACGAGCTGGCGACGGCCGACGTGGTGGCGGCCGAGGACACTCGGAGGCTGCGACGGCTCTGCGCCGAGCTCGCCGTCCGCCCGAGCGGCCTGGTCGTGTCCTACTTCGAGGGCAACGAGGCGGGCCGGACCCCGCTGCTGATCGACGCGCTGCAGGACGGCCAGCGCGTCGTCCTGGTCAGCGACGCGGGCATGCCCAGCGTGTCCGACCCGGGCTACCGCCTGGTCCAGGCAGCCGTCGCGGCCGGCATCGACGTCACCGTCGTCCCCGGGCCCTCGGCCGTGCTCGCCGCGCTCGCGCTGTCAGCGCTCCCGGTCGACCGCTTCTGCTTCGAGGGGTTCCCGCCCCGCAAGAGCGGCGAGCGGGCCCGGCGGCTGGGGGCGCTGACCGGCGAGGAGCGAACGATGGTCTTCTTCGAGGCGCCACACCGAACCGCAGCCACCCTCCAGGCGATGGCCGAGGCGTTCGGAGCCGACCGGGCTGCGGCGGTCTGCCGTGAGCTCACCAAGACCCATGAGGAGGTGCGCCGCGGCCCGCTGGACGAGCTCGTGGCCTGGGCCGCGGACGGCGTCCGGGGCGAGGTCACGATCGTGGTGGCCGGGGCACAACCCCACGCCGACGTGGCCTCCGACCCGGCGTCGCTGCGGGCGGCCGTCACCGAGCGGGAGGAAGCGGGGCTGACCCGCAAGGAGGCGATCCTCGAGGTGGCCCGGCTGGCCGGCCTCCCCAAGCGCGAGGTGTACGACGTCGTACACCGGGACCCTCCCGGGGCCGGCGACCAGGACGCCTAGGATCGGCCCGGTGAACGACGAGCCGACCCGCCGACGCGCGGCCGCGGACCGGGATCGTCGGGAGCCGCCGCCCCGCCCCGACCCCCTGCCGGGTCCCGTGGTCGACAACCACTGCCACCTCGACGTCGCCGACGGCGAGTGGCTGAGGACCGAGGACGCCCTCGCAGCGGCCGCGGCGGTCAACGTCACCCGCATCGTGCAGATCGGTTGCGACCTCCCGGGCGCGCGCTGGGCCGTCGAGACGGCGACTGTGCATCCGTCGGTGGTGGCCGGGGTGGCCCTGCACCCCAACGAGGCGCCGCGCCTGGCCGAGCGCGGTGAGCTCGACTCGGCGTGGGCCGAGATCGAGGGGCTCGCGAGGCACGAGCGGGTCCGGGCGGTGGGGGAGACCGGGCTCGACCACTTCCGCACGGGCGCCGAGGGGCGGCCGGCGCAGGAGGACAGCTTCCGCCGGCACATCGACCTCGCCAAGCGCCTGGACAAGACGCTGGTGATCCACGACCGCGACGCGCATGACGACATCCTCCGGCTGCTGCTGGGCGAGGGCCCGCCCGACCGGTGGGTGATGCACTGCTTCTCCGGCGATGCGGCGTTCGCCCGGCGCTGTCTCGACGCGGGGGCGTTCCTCAGCTTCGCCGGGACCGTCACCTTCAAGAACGCTCAGCCGGTGCGCGACGCGCTCGCGATCGCGCCGCGGGACCGGGTTCTGGTCGAGACCGATGCGCCGTACCTCACCCCGACGCCGTACCGCGGCCGGCCCAACGCGTCGTACCTCGTGCCCCTGACGGTGCGGGCGATGGCACAGGTGCGCGGCGAGGACCTGGGGGTGCTGTGTGCGGCCATCGACGCGGCCACGGACGCCGCTTTCGGCGGCTCCTGGTAGGGGCGGACGGGCCCGGGAATTTGCCTTCGGGCAGATCCTCGTTATCGTTCTGTGACAGTTGGCCGGGATCGGGAACGATATCGCCAGCGCACTTGGTGGCAACGGCGCCGCCGCGAGACCCCCCGCTCGCAGTTCCCTCACCCCTGGTGAGGTGGCGTGCGCGGATGCGCTGGTACCCGAGGCTCGGATCGATCAAGGTTCGGAGAATCGTGCGGAATCGCCTCACCACGCTGTCCCGCAGCAAGACGCTGCTCGGCGCCCTGGTCGCTGTCGTGACCTTGGCGGTCGTCGGCACCGGCTTCGGGTACGCCGCCCTCAGCAACACCGTGACCCTGACCCTGGATGGCCAGGGGCAGCAGGTGACCGTGTGGGGAGACACGGTGGCCGACGTCCTCGACGCTGCCGGCGTCGAGCCGGGCGAACACGACCGCGTGGTTCCCGGGCTGGACGAGACCGTCTCCGACGGGAGCCGCGTGAGCGTGCAGTTCGGGCGCCCCCTCGAGCTGCTGGTCGACGGCGAGGCGCAGACCCACTGGGTCACCGCGACCGACCTCGAGACCGCCTTCACCGAGATCGGCCGCGGGTTCCACGGCGCCGATCTGTCGGTGAGCCGTGGCTCGAGCATCGGCCGTGACGGGCTCGCGCTCGAGGTCGTGACCGTCAAGAAGCTCCGGGTGAAGCTCGGCAGCCACAAGACCGCGCGGGCCAAGGTCACGGCGCTGACCGTGGGCGACGCGCTTGCCGAGCTCGGGGTCAAGGTGCACGGCCACGACGTCGTGAAGCCGGCTCTCGAGACCGCGATCACCGATCATGACCGGGTCGTGCTGACTCGGGTGCGGATCGTGACCAAGAAGGTTTCGGGCGAGCGGATCGACTTCACCACGGTCAAGCGCGACGACGCGTCGTCGTACGTCGGGGAGTCCTCGACGGTGCGCGCCGGAGTCCCGGGCCAGCGTGACGTCGTCTACCGGCTCACCTACCGCAACGGCAAGCTCGTGGCCCGCAAGGTCGCGCGCCAGAAGGTCGTCCGCGAGCCGGTGGACGCGATCGTCGAGGTGGGGACCAAGCCCCAGCCGACCGCCAACTACGCCGGTGGCAGCAGCGTCTGGGACCGGCTGGCTCAGTGCGAGTCCGGCGGGAACTGGGCCATCAACACCGGCAACGGCTACTACGGCGGGCTCCAGTTCAACGTGGGCACCTGGCGCGCCTACGGAGGCACCGGCTACCCCCACCAGCACAGCCGCGCGCAGCAGATCGCGGTCGCCGAGCGGCTGCGCGCCGCCCACGGTGGCTCCTACGGCGCTTGGCCCGGCTGCGCCGCCAAGCTCGGCCTTCCCCGCTGACCCGTCGCAACCTGACCGCTGACCCGTCGCAAACTGACGAGTTCTCCCCAGGTGGCCTGTGCACAGCCCGTCAGTTTGCGACGGGTCGGCACTAGGGTGGGCGGCGTGTCCGGAACCGTCGTCGGTGGATCCCCGGCCGACGACCGGGGAGTCCGCCTGCTCGGCCAAGCCGAGGTCCGTGCCCTCGCGGCCGCGCTGGACCTGAGGCCCACTAAACGGCGCGGTCAGAACTTCGTGATCGACCCCAACACGGTGCGCCGCATCGTTCGGGAGTCGGGCATCGGCCCCGACGACGTCGTGGTCGAGGTCGGCCCCGGTCTGGGGTCGCTGACGCTCGGCCTCCTCGGCGTCGCGGCGTCCGTGGTCGCCATCGAGGTGGACGAGTCCCTGGCGCAGGCGCTGCCGGCCACCTTGGCGACCTACGCCGGCGACCGCGCGCAGCGCGCCCACGTGCTGCACGCCGACGCGCTGCGGGTGACCGAGCTCCCCGGCGCGCCGCCGACGGCCCTCGTGGCCAACCTGCCCTACAGCGTCTCCGTGCCGGTGTTGCTTCACCTCCTGGCGACCCTCCCGACGCTCGAGCACGGGCTGGTGATGGTGCAGGCCGAGGTGGCCGACCGCCTCGCGGCACCCCCCGGCTCCAAGGTGTACGGCGTCCCGTCGGTCAAGGCCGCCTGGTACGCCGCCGTACGACGTGCGGGCGGCATCGGCCGGCACGTCTTCTGGCCCGCCCCCAACGTCGACTCCGGCCTCGTTGCGTGGACCCGCCGCGACCCCCCGGCCACGACCGCGACCCGCGAGCAGGTCTTCGCGGTGGTCGATGCGGCCTTCGGCCACCGCCGCAAGACGCTGCGCGCCGCCTTGCGCCCGGTGGTCGGGTCGACGGAGGAGAGCGAGCGGATCCTGGTGGCAGCCGGCGTCGACCCCCAGGCCCGTGGCGAGGTACTGGGCATCGAGGCCTTCGTCCGCATTGCCGAGGAGCTGCACCGATGACCACCGTCACCGTGCGGGCCGCCGCGAAGATCAACCTCCACCTGGGCGTCGGTGCGCCGCGACCTGACGGGTTCCACCCGCTCACGACCGTCTACCAGGCCGTCGGCCTGTACGACGACCTGAGCGCGAGCGACGCGCCGGACTGGCAGGTGGAGCTGCGCCTGGCCGACCACCTCGAGGAGAGGTCGGCGCCGGCTCGTGGCGACAACATCGTCGACCGCGCGGCCGCGGCCCTGGCCGCCCACCATGCGCGGCCTCTGCAGGCGCACATCAGGATCGAGAAGGAGATCCCCCTCGCCGGCGGCATGGCCGGTGGGTCGGCCGACGCCGCCGCTGCGCTGGTCGCGCTCGACCGCCTCTGGGCGCTCGAGACCCCGGACGCCGACCTGCTCACGATCGCGGCCGTCCTCGGGAGCGACGTGCCGTTCTCCCTCATCGGCGGGACCGCGCTCGGCACCGGTCGTGGCGAGATCGTCGAGCCCGTCGCCGACACCGGGACCTGGTGGTGGGTCGCCGTACCGTCGCCGGTGGGGTTGTCGACGCCCGAGGTCTACCGCCACTTCGACCGGATGTTCCCCGAGGCCGACCGCGACCCGGCTCCTGCCGGCGAGCTGCTCCAGGCGCTCGCGACCGGTGACCCGAAGCAGCTCGCCCCCGTGCTGCACAACGACCTGCAGGCGCCCGCCATCGGTCTGCGGCCTGAGCTCGGCGAGCTCATCGGACTCGGTGAGAACGCCGGGGCTCTGCGCGGCCTGGTCTCCGGGTCGGGCCCCACGTGCGTGTTCCTCGGCGAGTCGGGTGACCACGCCCGTGAGCTCGCCGCCGTTCTCCGCGAGGCCGGGCACCCGAAGGCGTGGGTGGCCACCGGGCCGGTCGCCGGCGCGCACGTGCTGGACTAGTCGCGATGGCCAACCTGCTCAACCTCGAGCGCGTCTCCAAGGCGTACGGCGTCCGCCCGCTCCTGACCGACGTCTCCCTCGGCGTCTCCGCGGGAGAGCGCATCGGCATCGTCGGCCGCAACGGCGACGGCAAGACCACGCTCCTGGAGGTGATGACCGGGGGAGTGGAGCCCGACTCGGGCCGGGTCTCTCGCTCGCGCGGACTGGCCATCGGCTACCTGCGCCAGGGCGACGAGCTCGATGACTCCCACACCGTGCGCGAGGCCGTGCTCGCCGGCCGGGCCGACCACGAGTGGGCGGCCGAGACGCGGACCCGTGAGGTCGTCGTGGAGCTGCTGGCCGGGATCACCCTCGACCGCGCCGTGGCGGGGCTCTCGGGTGGCGAGCGGCGGCGGTGCGCCCTGGCAGCACTGCTGCTGACCCACCACGACCTGATCGTGCTGGACGAACCGACCAACCATCTCGACGTCGAGGCCGTGGCGTGGTTGGCAGCCCACCTGGCCGCCCGCCCCTCGGCCCTGCTCGTGGTCACCCACGACCGCTGGTTCCTCGACGCGGTGTGCGAGGCCACCTGGGAGGTCCACGACGGGGTGGTCGACCTCTATGACGGTGGGTATGCCGCCTTCGTGCTCGCCAAGGCCGAGCGTCAGCGACAGTCCGCAGCCTCCGAGGTACGCCGCCGCAACCTGGTGCGCAAGGAGCTCGCCTGGCTGCGGCGCGGTGCGCCCGCCCGGACCGCCAAGCCCAAGTTCCGCATCGACGCCGCGACCGCGCTGATCGAGGACGTGCCGCCGCCCCGCGATCGGCTGGAGCTGCAGAGGTTCGCCACCCAACGGCTGGGCAAGGACGTGGTGGACGTCGAGGACGTCGACCTGCGGCGCGGTGAGCGCCAGCTGCTGACGCGCGCCACGTGGCGGCTCGGTCCCGGCGACCGCGTCGGGCTCGTGGGCGTCAACGGCGCCGGCAAGACGTCGGTCCTGTCGTTGCTGTCCGGTGCGCTACCCCCCACCGCGGGCCGGGTGAAGCTCGGCCGCACGGTGGCCCTGCAGCAGCTGACCCAGGAGATCGACGACCTCGACCCGGAGGCCCGCGTGCTCGCGACGGTGGAGGGGATCCGGCGGGTCACCCGCACCGTCGAAGGAGAGGTCACCGCCTCGGCCATGCTGGAGCGCTTCGGCTTCACCGGCGACCGGCTCACGGCGCGGCTCGGGGACCTCTCGGGCGGTGAACGACGACGGTTCCAGCTGCTCCGGCTGCTCCTGACCGAACCCAACCTGCTGCTGCTCGACGAACCCACCAACGACCTCGACATCGAGACCCTCAACGTGCTCGAGGACTTTCTCGACGGCTGGCCCGGAACGCTTGTCGTGGTCTCCCACGACCGCTACTTCCTCGAACGGGTCACCGACTCGACGTGGGCACTGCTGGGCGACGGCCAGATCTCGATGCTGCCGGGCGGGGTGGATGAGTACCTCGCTCGTCGCGCGGCCAGTCTCGCGGCGCTTACGCCGACCGAAGCCCGGACCGCGGCACCCCCGACCGGCCCGCTTGCGGACCGCGCCGCGGCGAAGGCGGGCAGCGCAGCCGAACGTGCCGCCCGGAAGACCATGGAACGCCTCGACAAACAGCTGGCCCGGTTAGCCGTGCAGGAGGCCTCGCTCGCAGCCGACCTGGCCGCGCACGCCCATGACTACGAACGGCTCACCGACCTGTCCGCGGAGTTGGAGAAGCTCACCGCTCAGCGGGAGTCGCTGGAGCTGGAGTGGCTGGCGGCCGCGGAGGATCTGGGCTAGCGGACCTCACGAGAAGGGACTCACGCGAAGGGCCTCACGCGAAGGGCTCGAGCAACGGACGCAGCAGCATCGCAAGCCGACGCCGGTCCGTGGCGGAGAGCCCGGCGAGCAACTCGCGCTCGGCGGTGAGCAGAGCCTCGAACGCCGCGTCGACGACCTGCTTGCCCTCGGGCATCAGCCGCACCAGCACCCCACGCCGATCATCGGGGTCGGGGTAGCGCTCCACGAACTCGCGGGCCGCCAGCCGGTCGACCCGGTTGGTCATCGTGCCGCTGGTCACCATGGTCTCGCGCAGCAGCCGCCCCGGCGACAGCTCGTACGGCGCCCCCGCGCGACGTAGGGCGGAGAGCACGTCGAACTCCCAGGTCTCGATGTCGTGGGCGTGGAACGCCGCCTTGCGGACCCGGTCGACGTGCCGCGCCAGGCGGGTGATCCGGCTGAAAACCTCGACCGGGGCCAGGTCGAGGTCGCCCCGCTCGCGATACCACGCCTCGACCAGCTCGTCCACCTCGTCCCGCATGAGGAAAGAGTAGCCCAGGGTCAAGAATCTTGACATCAAGACGAAGTCTGGGCATAGGGGAGGCTTGCCTTCCGTGATGGATCAGACAGCCTCCTGAGTAGCGGTACTCATACCCCCAGGGGTACAACTGAAGTATGAACTCCACAACAGCCAAGAACCTCCTCATCCTTGGCGGAGGCACCGCCGGAACCATGATCGCCAACAAGGTGAGCAAGAAGCTCCCGCACTGGTCGGTCACGGTCATCGACAAGGATGACGTCCACGACTACCAGCCGGGCTACCTGTTCGTTCCCTTCGGGATGAACAGCCCCGAGCAGATCCGCAAGACCAAGCACCAGCAGATCGACGACCGGGTCGAGCTGGTCTTCGGCGAGATCGACCGGGTCGACCCCGACGAGAAGCTGGTGCGTCTGGTGGACGGCCGTGAGCACGGCTACGACTACCTCGTGATCGCGACCGGTACGGCGCCGCGCCCCGACCAGACTCCGGGCATGCTCGGGGACGAGTGGCACAAGAGCGTGGCTGAGTTCTACACGCTCGAGGGTGCGATCGCACTCCGCGAGCAGCTGCAGCACTTCGAGGGCGGCCGACTCGTCGTGCACATCACCGAGATGCCGATCAAGTGCCCCGTCGCCCCGCTGGAGTTCACCTTCCTCGCCGACGACTACCTCTCCCAGCACGGCCTCCGCGAGAAGACCGAGATCGTCTACGTCACCCCGTTGGACGGAGCCTTCACCAAGCCGGTCGCCAGTCGCGAGCTCGGCAACGCGCTCAGCGAGCGCAACGTCGCCCTCGAGACGGACTTCATGATCGAGTCCGTCGACCAGGAGGCCAAGGTCATCCGGTCCTACGACGAGCGTGAGATCGCCTACGACCTCCTCGTGACGATCCCCCTCAACATGGGCGCTGACTTCGTGGCGAAGTCGGGACTGGGCGACGAGCTCAACTACGTGCCTGTCGACAAGCACACCTTCCAGGCGACAGCGCACCCGGACGTCTTCGCGCTCGGCGACGGGGCCAACCTGCCCACGTCCAAGGCCGGCTCGGTGGCCCACTTCTCCGTCGACATCTTCATGGACAACCTGATGGAGCTGGCCCAGGGCAAGCCGATGACCCACTCCTTCGACGGTCACGCGAACTGCTTCGTCGAGTCCGGTCACGGCAAGGCGCTGCTGCTGGACTTCAACTACGAGACGCAGCCGCTGACGGGCAGTTTCCCTGTCGCCGGCCTCGGGCCGTTGAGCCTGCTCAAGGAGTCGCGACTCAACCACCTCAGCAAGCTGGCCTTCCGCCACGTCTACTGGAACGCACTGCTGCCCGGGCGCCCGCTCGGCCTCCCCGCCGACATGAGCATGGCCGGCAAGCACGAAGAGTGACCCACCCCGGATCGACACCCACAGAATCGACATCCATCCCAAGGAGAAACATCATGGCCACCACGACCATCGCCGGCCAGACCTACGACGTCAACGAGGAAGGCTTCCTCACCGACCCCCAGGTCTGGACCGAGGAGCTCGGCACCGAGCTCGCCCGCCTCATCGGCATCGAGATGACCGACCGCCACTGGACCGCGATCCGGTTCCTGCGCGAGGACTACGGCGTCATGGGCGAGACCGCCACACTGCGTCGCGTCAGCACCCAGGCCGGCCTGCCGGTCAAGGAGCTGTTCACGCTGTTCCCCGGCAAGCCCGCCAAGAAGATGGCCTACGTCGCCGGGCTGCCCAAGCCCAAGGGCTGCGTCTGACCTCCGCTCCGACCTCCCCACCATCCCGTCGTACCCAGGTCTAGGAGGACCCCATGACGACCACCGACACCACCACGCAGACCCCCACCGAGACCTCGTTCGTCCCGTCGTTCGACGAGGACGTCAGCAGCGACCGCAAGCTCGCGATCATCTGCTCCAAGGGCAACCTGGATATGGCCTACCCCGGCCTGATCCTGGCGAACGCCGCCCTCGGAGAGGGCATCGAGACCCACCTGTTCTTCACCTTCTGGGGCTTCGACATGATCAACAAGAAGACGATGGGAGATCTGAAGTTCTCCTACATCGGGAACACCGCGATGCACCCGCCCGGCAAGTTCGGAGTGTCGATGCCGCAAGGGATGGCGGGCTTGCCGGGCGTCACCGCGATGACCACCAACATGTTGAAGAAGCAGATCTCCGACCTCGACGTCCCCGAGGTGCCGGAGTTCCTCGAGCTGATCGCCGCGTCCGGTGGTCACCTCTGGGCCTGCCGGATGTCGGCGGACATGATGAAGCTCCATGAGGAGGACCTCTACGAGGAAGTCGAGGGCATCATTTCGGCGACCGACTTCATCGAGCTCACCGACGGGGCCCAGATGCTGTTCATCTAGGCATCCTCCAGGGCCCGGCGGCCTGTGGGGGTCGCCGGGTCGGGGGAGGCTTCCGATCGAATGGTCCACTCGACGGAAGTTACTCTCGGGTAGCATGCGGGCCATGCCTGCGCTGCTCGACCTGTGGACCTCGGCGTCCGCCTACCCAGGCGGACGCCGGCTTTTCAGCTACGCCTTCACGCGCAAAGCGCCGTACTTCGCCTCGATCCGCCCACGCTTCACCGACATCGGGCCGAACCGTGCCGAGTTGGTGATACCGAAGCGGCGACGGGTCCACAACCACCTCGGCACCGTACATGCCATCGCGCTGTGCAACGGGCTGGAGGCTGCCATGGGGGCGCTGGCCGAGGCCTCGATCCCGCGGGACAAGCGGTGGATCCCGAAGGGCATGGAGGTCTCCTACACCGCCAAGGCCGACTCCGAGATCACCTGCATCGCGGAGACCGACGCGGGACAGTGGGCCTCGGGGGACCCTGACCTGCCCGTGCGCGTGCGCGGCGTGCGCTCGGATGGCACCACCGTCGTGGAGGGAGTCATCCGGCTCTGGGTGACTCCCCGCCGGTAGACGCCCGTCGGTGGACGCTCAGCCGACCGGGAGCGCGTCCTCGATCTCCTTCACGGTCTTCGCGGCGGCGCCGCCGCCGCGGCGAGCCAGCCGGGCCTCCAGCCACGTGGCGAAGGCGGAGACCAGCGAGTTCAGCGTGATGTAGATGACGGCAACCACCAGATAGGTCATCAGGTTGCTGCCGACGTACTCCGCAATGATCTTCGCCGACCTCAACAGCTCGACGTAGGTGACGATGTAGCCGAGCGAGGTGTCCTTGAGCACCACCACGCACTGGCTGATGATCGCCGGCAGCATGAACCGGACCGCCTGCGGAGTCAAGATGATCGTCATCACCTGGGTCTTGCGCATCCCGATGGCGTACGCCGCCTCCGACTGGCCGCGGGGGACCGCGTTGATGCCGGCGCGGAACACCTCGGCGAGCACGGACCCGTTGTAGAGGGTGAGCCCCCCGACGACCGCGAACAGCGCATTGGTCTCGCGCTGGATGCCGGGGATCACCTCGGGGATCAAGAAGAACAGGAAGATCATCAGCAGCAGGAGCGGCACGGCACGGAAGAACTCGATCAGCACGATCCCGGGCACGCGCACCCAGGCGTGGTCGGAGAGCCGCGCTGTGGCCAGGAGGAAGCCCAGCACCACCGCGCCGACGATACCGAGTGAGGCGGCCACCAGCGTGGCCTTCAGCCCGTTGCGGATCTCCCGCCACACGTTCGGGGCGAAGAGTCGCTCCCAGATCTGCGCCTCGAACTGGCCGGCTTCGTAGAGCCGGTAGATCACCCAGGCGCTGACGAGCACGAGCGCGACCGCGAAGAGGATGGTGTAGATACGGTGCCGCGCGCGGGTGACGGGGCCGGGCTGGTCGAAGAGGACGCTGGCTGACATCACGCCACCGCCAGCCGTCGTTCGATGATCGAGGCGACCAGGGATATCAGCGCGACCAGGATCATGTAGCCGATCGCGAACCCGATGAAGATGGCGAACAGCTCGGTCGGGTAGTCGTTGGTCAGCTTCTTCATCACGAAGGTCGCCTCGGTGACGCCCACGCCCAGGGCGACGGAGGAGTTCTTCGTCATCGCGATCATGGCGCTCGCCAGGGGCGGCACCACGGTCCGGAAGGACTGGGGCAGGATCACGTTGCGCAGGGTCTGCCCGAAGGTCATCCCGATCGAACGGGCTGCCTCGGCCTGGCCGAGCGGGATCGCATTGATACCCGATCGCAGGGCCTCGCACACGAACGCCGCGGTGTACAGCCCGAGCGCGGTGGTGGCGAAGATGAAGAAGACGTTGAAGTCCAGCAGCTCGGTGTCGCTGCGAACCTCCGGGCGGATCTCGAGCTCGGGGAGCCCGAACACGAAGATCAGCATGATCAGCAGGAGCGGAGTGTTGCGAATGATCCGGACGTAGAGCGAGCCGATCGCGCGGCCGAGCGGGATCGGTGAGACCCGTAGTGCGGCCATGATCGACCCGACCACGAAAGCGATCAGGCCCGCGACGATCACCATCTCGATGGTGACACCGAAAGCAGTGAGGATCTCTTGCCAGTTCTCGGTGAAGGCAGTCACGCCGGCTCCTCCTGGGGTACGCCCGACCGATGGGCGGGGTGGGACCGCAGCCCCACCCCGCCCATCGGGCTCAGGTCACGGGCAGGCGTCGAGCGCGGTCGGGGGAGTGGCCTCGGATCCCGACTGGCCCAGGGTGGCGTCGAACGCCTCCTGCCAGGTGCCGTCGTCGTACGTCTCCTGGAGGGTCGTGTTGAGGAAGTCGCACATGCCCTCGGCGTCCTTGTTGTAGCCGACTCCGTAGCGCTCCTCGGAGAACGGCTCGCCGACGACCTCGATCAGGTCGGGGTCCTGGGCGGCGTAGCCGAGCAGGATCGCGCCGTCGGTGGTCACCGCGTCGACCGTCTCGTTCTTGAGCTGCTCCACGCACTCGGAGTAGGTCGCGAACGGCACCGGGCTGGCGCCGTACTCCTCCTCGACGCGGGTGAGCGAGGTCGAGCCCTCCACCGAGCAGGTCTTCACGCTCGCGAGGTCCTCGGGGCCGGTGATCTCATCGGCCATGTCGCTGCGCACCAGGAGCTGCTGGCCGGTGACGTAGTACGGACCGGCCTGGCCGACCACCTCGCGGCGGTCGTCGGTGATGGAGTACGACGCGAGCACGAGGTCGACGGTGCCGTTCTGCAGGAAGGGCTCACGGTTGTCAGAGACCGTCTCGACCCATTCGATGTTGTCGTCGCTGATCCCCAGCCGACCGGCGATGATCCGGCCCATCTCGATGTCGAAGCCGACCGGCGCATCCGCACCGGGCTCGCGGTAGCCGATACCCGGCTGGTCGAACTTCACGCCGATCTTGATCGCGCCGGCATCGGAAAGCTCCTGGGGAACCCCGGTGAGGTCGCTTGCCGGTTCGACCGTCACATCGACCGAGTCACTACTTCCGCCGCCGCAGGCCGCGAGGCCCGTCATCGCCAGTCCCAGGCCGGCCAGGCCCAGGGTCATCCGCCTTAGTCGCGTCATCTCGTTCTCCTTATCGCGGTCACTTCGGTTCGTCTTCAGGGGTCGCGCAGGTCAGTGGTGGGATGGGCCTCCCGGGTCAGTGCTTGAGGATCTTGCCGAGGAAGTCCTTGGCACGGTCGGACTGGGGGTTGGTGAAGAACTCGTCGGGGGTGTTCTCCTCGACGACCACGCCGTTGTCCATGAAGATCACCCGGTCGGCCGCCGTCCGCGCGAAGCCCATCTCGTGGGTCACCACGACCATGGTCATGCCCTGCTTCGCGAGGTCGACCATGACGTCGAGGACCTCTTTGATCATCTCGGGGTCCAGGGCCGAGGTGGGCTCGTCGAAGAGCATCACCTTGGGCTCCATGGCCAGCGCGCGGGCGATCGCGACGCGCTGCTGCTGACCACCCGACAGCTGTGCGGGGTACTTGTCGGCCTGCTGGACGACGCCGACCCGCTCGAGGAGTTCCATCCCACGTTTCTCCGCGTCGGCCTTCGACTTCTTGCGGACCTTGATCGGGCCCAGGGTGACGTTCTCGAGGATGGTCTTGTGGGCGAACAGGTTGAAGCTCTGGAACACCATCCCGACCTCGGCGCGCAGGTGCGCCAGCGCCTTGCCCTCCTCGGGCAGTGGCTGCCCGTCGAGGGTGATGTCGCCCTCCTGGATCGTCTCCAGCCGGTTGATCGCACGGCACAGCGTCGACTTGCCGGAACCCGACGGTCCGATGACGACGACGACCTCGCCGACGGCGATGGAGATGTTGATGTCCTGCAGAACGTGAAGGTCACCGAACCACTTGTTGACATGGTCCAGGACCACGAGCGGGTCGCCCGGCGACGCGGGCGTGCGCTCCTCTTCAAGAAGTGACATGCACTTCAACCAACCACAGTTTCGTAACGGCGGCTACCGGAGGAGGTCACGATCAGACCACTGTGCGCGCGCCGTACCCTGGGACGGTCATGGACACGAGTACCTCTGAGACCTCACGCTCAGCGCCGCGCACCTACGAGGTCGTCACCTACGGCTGCCAGATGAACGTGCACGACTCCGAGCGGTTGACCGGGCTCCTGGAGGAGGCGGGCTACCTGTCCGCGCCCGACGGGGAGCAGGCGGACGTCGTGGTGTTCAACACCTGCGCGGTGCGGGAGAACGCCGACAACCGGCTGTACGGCAACCTCGGTCACCTGGCGCCGGTGAAGGCCAAGCGGCCCGGTATGCAGATCGCGGTCGGGGGCTGCCTGGCACAGAAGGACCGCGCCACGATCACCCGCAAGGCGCCGTGGGTCGACGTCGTGTTCGGCACGCACAACATCGGATCGCTCCCGGTCCTGCTGGAGCGCGCCCGGGTGCAGCAGCAGGCGCAGGTCGAGATCCTCGAGTCCCTCGAGGTCTTCCCCTCCACGCTGCCGACGCGCCGCGAGTCGGCGTACGCCGCCTGGGTCTCGGTCTCGGTTGGCTGCAACAACACCTGCACGTTCTGCATCGTCCCGAGCCTGCGCGGCAAGGAGAAGGACCGCCGGCCCGGAGACGTCCTGGCCGAGGTCCGCGCGCTGGTCGACGAGGGCGTCACCGAGATCACGCTGCTGGGCCAGAACGTGAACTCCTACGGCGTGGAGTTCGGCGACCGTGAGGCGTTCTCGAAGCTACTGCGCGCCTGCGGGGCTCTCCAGGGGCTCGAGAGGGTGCGGTTCACCTCGCCGCACCCGGCCGAGTTCACCGACGACGTGATCGAGGCGATGGCCGAGACCCCGAACGTGATGCACCAACTGCATATGCCGCTGCAGTCCGGCTCCGACCGGGTCCTGCGCGCGATGCGCCGTTCGTACCGCCGGGCGAAATACCTCGGCATCATCGACCGGGTGCGTGCGGCGATGCCGGACGCGGCGATCACGACCGACATCATCGTGGGGTTCCCCGGCGAGACCGAAGAGGACTTCCAGGCGACCCTGCAGGTCGTCCGCGCAGCCCGCTTCTCCGGTGCGTTCACCTTCCAGTACTCCAAACGGCCCGGAACCCCCGCCGCCGACCTCCCCGACCAGGTGCCGCCCGAGGTCGTGCAGGAGCGCTATGTCCGCCTCGTCGATCTCGTCAACGAGATCGCCTGGGAGGAGAACAAGCGCCTCGTCGGCACCCACGTCGAGCTGATGGTCGCCGAGGGCGAGGGGCGCAAGGACGCCGCCACGCACCGGCTCTCCGGGCGCGGGCCCGACAACCGGCTCGTGCACTTCACGCCGGAGGGTGTCGGCGAGCTCGACCAGCGAGGTGAGATCCGGCCCGGTGACATGGTCACCGTCGAGATCACCTACGCCGCCCCGCACCACCTGGTCGCCGATGGCCCGGTCCTCGCCGTACGACGCACGCGGGCCGGCGATGCCTGGGAGGCGCGCACCAGCGAACCGCCCTCCGGGGCCCAGGTGGGGCTGGGTATGCCGGCGGTCGGAGCGCCCGAGCCGCTGACGGACGCGCCCGCGTGCAGTTAGCCGGGAGAGCGCGGTGGATCGGAGTCACATGGTGGCTCGACAGCACCGCACCAGCGCGTCACCCCGGATCGGGTCAGTCCGCGGATCGGGGGTCGGTCGAGGGGTAGCCGGCCTTGGGCTCGATGCCCTGAGGCTGTGGTTCGTCGCCGCCCGCTGACTGCTCGGCGGGGGTGTCGCTCTCGGGCTCTTCGGCCGAGGTGTCGCGCACGCCGTCGGTGGACACCTGGCCGGGGCCGGTGTCGCCGACACGTTCGCTACTCACGCCCATGTCGCCGGCCGCCCCGTCGGGCCCGTTGGCGTTGGGATTGGAGTCGCGTAGCTCGCTCATGCGGGTTCCTCCTCGTCGGTGTCGTCGGATGTCTGCGGCTTGTCGTCGGGCTCGGTCACCTCGTCGGGTACGCCCTCGCTGGCGACGTTGTCCGCAGGGTCGACGTCGGGGATCGTTGGGGTGTCCGGGATCTCTCCGTAGCGCTCCTCGTCCTCGGTGGAGTCCGGGCCCCCCGGAAAGTGCTCCGGCGGCACGGCCCGCGGCTCCGGCTGGTCACCCATCTCCTCTGGGGTCATCGGTCCTCCTCGAATCCATACGAGGAGTATCCACCCAGGCCGGGAGCATCCGTGCCGGCGGCCATCGCGTCGAGCACCACCCGTTCGTGAGGAACCACCGGCTCGGGGAGGGCGTCGAGGCGGCACCAGCGCAGCTCTGCGCACTTCTCCGGCTCCACGATGCGCGGCTCGCCCGACCACCGACGGGCGCTGAAGAAGAAGTCGATCCGCTCGTCGATCGGGTCGGCGCCCCGGGTGCGGTGCATCGCCGTCACGAACTCCAGCTCGAGATCGTGGACGGCGATCTCCTCGATCGCCTCGCGGCGCGCTGCGTCGTACGCCGTCTCGCCGCGCTCGACGTGGCCGGCTGCCGCCGCGGCCCAGTGGCCGTCCATGTAGCCCGTGTGCTGCCGCAGCTGCAGCAGCACCTCGGTGCTGTCCCGGGTCTCGCGCAGCAGGAAGACGTAGGCCGCCGGGACGACGACGAACCTGCCGTGGCCGGGCGTCCCGACCTCGTGACCGGTCAGCGGTCGTCTCCTCCGTCGGGCGCCCGAGGCGGCGCCGGTCGTTTGGAAGACTATCCCCGTGTCTCCTCCGCCCTCGTCGCGACCGCGTGCCGACCGACCGCCCATCGTGGCGGTGGTGGGGGTGACCGCATCGGGCAAGAGCGCGCTGGCGCTGGACCTGGCCGAACGGCTCGGCGGCGAGATCGTCAACACCGACGCGATGGCGGTCTACCGCGGCATGGACATCGGGACCGCCAAGCCCACGGCCGCCCAGCGCAGGGGGATCCCGCACCACCTGCTGGACCGTCTCGACGTCACCGAGACGCTCAGCGTGGCGCAGTTCCAGGGCTGGGCGCGCGAGCTGAACGGTGAGCTGCGCGAGCGCGGGGTGACGCCGGTGCTGGTGGGTGGCTCCGCCCTCTATACGCGTGCGGTGCTGGACCGCTTCGACTTCCCGGGCACCGACCCCGAGGTTCGCGCGCGGTGGGACTCCGAGCTCGCGGCGAGCGGACCGGTCGCGCTCCACGCGCGGCTGGCCGAGGTCGACCCCGAGGCGGCCGCCCGGATCCTGCCCGACAACGGCCGCCGCATCGTGCGCGCCTTGGAGGTCATCGAGCTGAGCGGCCGGCCCTTCACCGCCAGCCTCCCGCGGCTGGAGTACGCCGACCCCGCAGCCGTGCAGATCGGCGTCGACATCGACCGCCCGACGCTGGACCGGCGGATCGCGGCCCGCGTCGAAGCGATGTTCGCGGCCGGCTTCGTGGCGGAGGTCGAGGGCCTGCTCGCCGTCGGCCTCGAGCGCGGGCGCACGGCGCGCGAGGCGATCGGCTACCGCCAGGTCGCGGCGTACCTACGCGGAGAGAGCACGTTCGACGAGGCTCGCGAGCAGACCGTCAGCGCCACGCGCCGCTTCGCTCGACGCCAGGACTCCTGGTTTCGCAAGGACCCGCGCATCCACTGGGTGCCCGCCGAGGCAGTCGACCCGGTCGAGCAGGCGATGGCAGCGCTGCCCTGACCGGTGCCGGGCGTTGTCGGCGGTGGACGGCACACTGGGGCGATGGCGACGATCTACTACACGGCGTCCACGGTCGATGGGTTCATCGCGACGCCCGAGCACTCACTCGACTGGTTGTTGTCGCGCGACATCGACCAGTCCGGACCGATGAGCTACGCCGGCTTCATCGCGGACGTCGGGGCGATCGCCATGGGATCGCACACCTACGAGTGGATCCGTGACCACGGCGGAGGCAGCTGGGACTACGAGCAGCCGACCTGGGTCTTCACCACGCGTGAGATCGCAAGGTTCGGCGAGGGCGGGGAGGTCCGCTTCACCCGGGCGGACGTGCGCGACGTGCACGCCGAGATGGTCCAGGCCGCGGGCGGGCGCGACGTGTGGCTGTGCGGCGGGGGTGGCCTCGTCGGCCAGTTCGCGGACGCGGACCTGCTCGACGAGCTGTGGGTGCAGTGGGCGCCGGTGACCCTGGGTGGCGGTGCCCCGTTGCTGTCGACGCACGTCGAGCTGAGGCTGGAGGAGCTGGCACAGAACCGTGAGTTCGCCTGTGCGCGGTACGCCGTCGTCCGTTGAGGTGAAGGACCGGCGGGCTGTCACACTGGTCCGGTGAGCTATCCGTTCCTCAAGGGCCACGGCACGGAGAACGACTTCGTGCTGCTGCCCGACCATGACGCCGCCGTGCACGGCGAGCTGTCGCCGGCCCGGGTCGTGGCGCTGTGCGACCGGCGCGCCGGGATCGGTGGTGACGGGGTGATCCGCGTCGTACGGTCGGCGGCGCTCGGCGCTCGCCAGCGAGGCCGAGTGGTTCATGGACTACAGGAACGCCGACGGATCGCTCTCGGAGATGTGCGGCAACGGGATCCGGGTGCTCGCGCGGCATCTCGTCGACGCCGGTCTGGTGACCGGGCCGACGTTCGGCATCGCCACTCGTGACGGGGTGAAGACCCTGGCAGTGGACGGCGAACACGTCACCGTCGACATGGGTTCGCCCGAGGTGCTCGGCGAGACCAAGGTCGCCGTCGGCGGGCGCACCTGGGCCGCCGCCCACGTGTCCATGGGCAACCCGCATGCCGTCGCGTTCGTCGAGGACCTGGCCGACGCCGGCTCGCTGCTGAGACCGCCTGACCACGACGCCGACGTCTACCCCGACGGGGTCAACGTCGAGTTCGTCGTTCGTCGAGGTCCCGCGCATGTCGCCCTCCGGGTCCACGAGCGCGGCTCGGGCGAGACCCGGTCGTGTGGCACCGGCGCCGCCGCCGTGATGGTCGCCGCGGCGGTCGCTGACGACGCCGCGCGCGGGACGCCGTACCGGGTCGACGTGCCGGGTGGCACGCTCGAGGTGACCTGGAGCGACGACGACCGGGTGTTGCTCACCGGCCCGGCCGTCCTGGTCGCGGAGGGCTCGACCAACCTCTGAGGCACCGCGGCCTGCGCTACGCCTATGCTCCGGTCATGGACATCAGGGGAGTATCAGCCCTGGTCACCGGCGCCGCCTCCGGGATCGGCGCTGCGGTCGCCAGGTGCCTGGCCCAGGAGGGTGCCCGGGTCGTCGTGGCCGACCTCCAGGAGGACAAGGGTGCCGCGCTGGCCGCGGACATCGGCGGCGAGTTCGCCCGAGTCGACGTGACCGACAGCGGCCAGATCCTGGCAGCCGTGGAGCGGGCTACCGAGCTCGGGCCGCTGCGCGTGCTGGTGAACTCGGCCGGCATCGGATGGGCCCAACGCACGATCAGTCGGGACGCGGAGTACGAGTCCGCCCACGACCTGGCGGCCTTCGCCAAGGTGATCGCCATCAACCTGGTCGGCGGCTTCGACGCGATCCGGCTTGCGGCCACAGCCATGAGTCGGCTCGACCCGACGCCGAGCGGCGAGCGTGGCGCGATCGTCAACATCGCCAGCGTGGCCGCCTTCGACGGCCAGATCGGGCAGGCGGCGTACGCCGCGTCGAAGGGTGGCCTGGTCGGGCTCACGCTGCCGGTGGCTCGGGACCTCGCACCGGCGGGGATCCGGCTCAACACGGTGGCTCCCGGCCTGGTCGACACCCCGATCTACGACTTCGCCGAGGACGCCGAGGCGTTCAAGCAGAAGCTCGGCGAGAGCGTGCTCTTCCCGCCCAGGCTCGGTCATCCGGAGGAAGTGGCCTCGACGGTGCTGGAGTGCGTCAGGAACCCCTACCTGAACGCCGCCACGATCCGCGTCGACGGTGGCATCCGGATGCCGCCGAAGTAGGTCAGCCGGCCCAGTCGGTGAGGTCCAGCACCAGGTCGGCGCTGCCGGCGGCGGACTCCACCAGGCGCGCGTGGGGCTCGTCGACCTCCTCGACCCAGGTCCGGGCGTGCGCGGGTGACTTGCCGAACGCGACATGGCGGGCCACCAGGCGCGCCCGGCGGAGGTCATCGGCGATGCGGACGTGCCAGACCTCGTCGAGGCCGGCCCGGGCTGCTCGCCAGGCCGGTTCGTTCAGGGTGAGGTAGTTGCCCTCGGTCACCACGATCCGGCAGTCGGGGGCCACCGGGATCGCGCCCGCAAGCGGCTGCTCGAGATCGCGCTCGAAGGCAGGGGCCATCACCACGTGGTCCGGCAGGGAGCGCAGCCGAGCCAACAGGGCGACGTACCCCCACGCGTCGAAGGTCTCGGGCGCACCCTTGCGCTCCAGCAGCCCTCGACGCCGCAGCTCGACATCGGCGAGATGGAACCCGTCCATGGGCACCACGGTCGCGTCGTCCAGGATCCGCGCGACGGCCGCCGCGAGCGTCGACTTGCCCGCACCCGGCGCCCCGGTGATCCCCAGGATGCGACGGGTGCTGCCTCCCGCGGCAGTCAGGAGGGGGCGCAGCTCTCGCCCGTCCGGTGAGAGGCGGATGACGTCCACCTGGCCGATCCTCCCCCACCGGCTTGACGGCGCCGAACCGAAAGGCTAACTTAGCGATAACGTTAAGTACTGGAGGATGCCAGCATGCCCCGCCCCAACATCGCCGACCAGGACCGCCTGACGCGGGTCTTCGCCGCGCTCGCCGACCCCACCCGGCGCCGGATGCTGGAGCGCCTGGGCCAGGGCACGGCGACGGTGACCGAGCTCGCCGAGCCCTTCGACATCAGCCTGCCGGCGGTCTCGCGGCACCTGAAGGTGCTCGAGCGGGCTGAGCTGATCGACCGCGACCGGCAGGCCCAATGGCGTCCGAGCGCCCTGCGGGGCGAGGCCCTTCACGACGCCATGACCTGGATGGACGGCCTCGGGAGTCGTTGGGACCAGCGGCTCGACCGCCTCACCGCCCACCTTGCAGCCCAGAAGACCCCCGGCCAGACCCGAGAGGAGCAGGACGCATGACCGAGACCCACGAGGTGCACATCTCGCGCTACTTCGCCGCGACCCCGGCGGAGGTCTACCAGGCCTTCGTCGACCCCGCCCACCTGGCTCAGTGGTTCGGGCCGCTGGTCTATCACTGCCCGGTCGACACGATCGCTGTGGACCCCCGGCCCGGTGGGCAGTGGCGGATGACCATGGTCCACAACGACGACCCGTCGCAGACCTCGCCGATCGACTCGACGTTCGTCGAGGTGGTGGAGAACCAGCTGCTGGTCGGCTACGAGATCGCGGAGAACTTCCCGGGCGTGCCCGACGGCACCAAGATCACGATGAGCGTCGAGCTCGTCGCGGAGGGGGACGGCACCCGCCTCGAGCTGCGGCAGGGCCCCTTCCCCGTGGACATGAGCCACATGGCGACGATCGGGTGGGGGCAGGCCTTCCACAAGCTCGACGGCCTGTTCGACACGCCGGCGGCCTTCCGTCCGGGTGGCGGCCCGCAGGGCTGACCGGTCCGCCGGATCGCCCTCGTCAGGCTCGGACGCGCGCGGACGTCGGGTCGTACATCGGGCGTAGCGAGACCTCCGCGGCGTACCGACGCCCGGCGACGTCGAGCTCCCACTGACCCCCGGACAGCCAGTCCGGGGTGATCGGGTGCTCGCCCCCGCTCACGAAGGCCAGCCCGACAGCCGCCCCCAGCGTCCAGCCGTACGACGCCGCCCGGACGTAGCCGACCGGCTCGCCGCCGCGCAGCACCACCTCGGCGTGGAAGAGCAGCGGCTCGGGATCGAGCAGTCGCACCTGCACCAGCCGCTGGGTCATCCCGCCGGCGGCGCGATAGGCCTCGCGCCGCGCCAGCAGGGCCGGTCTGCCGACGAAGTCGGTGTCCCACGCGACCGCGAACCCGAGCCCCACCTCGAGGGGGCAGTCGGTGTTGTCGATGTCGTGGCCGAAGTCGCGGTAGGCCTTCTCCATCCGCAGCGACGCCAGCGCCTTGAGCCCGACCGGGGCGATGCCGTACGCCGCCCCGGCAGCCAGGAGCGCGTCGTAGACCGCGAGCGCGTCGGCCGCCTCGACGTAGAGCTCGTAGCCCAGCTCGCCGAGGTAGGTGATCCGGGCGCACAGCACCCGGACCCCGGCCACCGTGAGCCAGCGAGCGGTGCGGAAGGGGTAGGCCCGCGTGGCCAGGTCCGCGTCGGTGAGGGAGCCGAGCACCTGCCTCGAGTGCGGACCCTGCAGGTTGAGCTGGGCGAAGTCGGTCGTCACGTCGTCGATGGTGACCGCTGCGTCGCCTGCGTGCTCGCGCAGGTGCGCGAGCACTGACCCGTGCGCGGAGTCGGAGGCCACCACGAGGAAACGGTCGGCGGCCAGCTTGGACACCGTCAGGTCCGCGACGACCCGGCCGAGCTCGTCGAGCCACTGGGTGTAGGTGATGGTCTCGGGGTCCCCGTTCACCGCACCAGCCGAGATCCGGTCGAGCACCTCGCCGGCGTCCGGGCCCACGACCGAGAGCTTGGCCATGAACGACATGTCCATGAGGCCCACGCCCTCGCGTACGACGCGATGCTCCTCGCGCCACTGCGCGAACCACGGTGCCCGCGCCCACGTCGGCTCCGCGGTCGGGACGACGCCGGCCCCGGCGAACCAGTCGGCCCCTTCCCAGCCGGAGACCTCGCGCAGGTAGCCGCCCTGCTCGACCAGCCGGTCGTGCACGGGTGAGAGCAGCGCCCCGCGCGCGGACCGGAGCTGCTTGCCGGGCGTGTGCGCGGCGTACACCGTCCCGAGGATCTCGGTCGTGCGCGCCGCCCGGTAGCCGTCGTCGGCCTGGTAGGCCTGGAAGCGCCGGACGTCGAAACCGGTCACGTCGACCTCCGGGCGGCCGGTGGTGATCCAGTGCGCCATCACCCGGCCGAGCCCGCCGGCGGAGAGCACTCCGACCGAGTTCATGCCGGCGGCCAGGAAGTAGCCGCGGATCCCCGGCGCCTCTCCCACGGCCGGGGCGAGGTCGGGGGTGAAGGACTCCGGGCCGCAGAAGAACGTGCGGACGCCGGCGTCGAGGGTGACCGGCACCCGGGTCATCGCCTTCTCGAGGAACGGCGCCATCCGGTCCCAGTCCGGCGGCAGCGTGCCGAAAGAGAAGTCCCTCGGGATCCCCTCGACCCGCCAGGGCGCGGCCTGCGGCTCGAAGAGGCCGACCATCATGCCGCCGCCCTCCTCGCGGTAGTAGCCGTAGGAGGACGGGTCCTCGAACACCGGGGCGTCGGGGTCCATCCCCTCGATGGTGTCGGTGATCAGGTAGTAGTGCTCGGCGGCCTGGTTGGGCACGACGATCCCGCTCCGGGCAGCCAGCTCGCGGGCCCACATGCCGGTGCAGTTGACGACGTACTCACACTCGATCACGGCGTCCTCGGTCGTGGACGCGGCGGCCTCGACCCGCACGCCGACGACCTCGGCCACCTGCCCGCGTGGACGCGTGACCACGTCCGAGACGCGCGCCCCCTCGATGATCCGGACCCCCAGCGCTCGGGCGCCCTTGGCGAGCGAGGTCGTGAGGTCCACCGGGTTCACCCGGCCGTCGCCGGGCACATAGAACCCTGCGAGCAGGTCGTCCGTGCGCGCCCAGGGGAAGCGCTGCGACATCTCCGTCGGGGAGATCTCGTGGACCTCGAGCCCGTGGAGGCGCTGGAAGGCCGCCACCCTGCGGTACTCCTCGAGACGGTCGGCGTCCGCGGCGGCCTCGATCAGCCCGACCGGCTTGAACCCCGTCGCCTGCCCGGTCTCGGCCTCCAGTCGCGCATAGAGCTCGCGCGAGTACAGCCGGATGCCGGTCGAGGTCTCCGAGGTCGACCCGAAGCAGGTCATCAGGCCGGCTGCGTGCCACGTCGTACCGCTGGTGAGGCGGTCGCGCTCGAGCAGGACGACGTCGGTCCACCCCGCATGGGCGAGGTGGTAGGCGATCGAGCAGCCGATCACCCCGCCACCGACGATGACGACGCGGGCGCGGGTTGGCAGTGGTGCGGGCACGCCGCCAAACCTACTGGCGCCACAGGGGGTACGACGAGGGGGTCAGCCGCGGCTGAGCGGGTGCCGCTGCCGATATCCGGTCGCCGCGCGTGCAGGGGCGCCGTAGGCTGGAGAGCGGTATGACGAACCCGTCCTCAGACTTCGACCTCGGCACCGAGCTCGCCGCCACCCGCGACTGGGAGGACGACGACTTCGAGTCGGGCTACGCCGACCCCGACCTCACTGAGGCCGGTGGGTCGGCACGCCTCGATGACCCCGACCCCGAGGGGACCACCGGCGACATGGACCTGGCCGAGCGTCACGCGCTGCGCCGGGTGGTCGGGCTGTCCACCGAGCTCCAGGACATCAGCGAGGTCGAGTACCGCCAGCTCCGGCTCGAGCGGGTCGTGCTGGTCGGGGTCTGGACCGAGGGCACCGTCGCCGACGCCGAGAACTCCATGGCCGAGCTCGCGCTGCTCGCGGAGACCGCCGGCTCAGAGGTGCTCGACGCGATCTACCAGCGGCGGCAGAAGCCCGACCCGGCGACGTACGTCGGGCGGGGCAAGGTCGACGGACTGCGCGAGATCGTGCTGGCCACCGGCGCCGACACGGTGATCTGCGACGGCGAGCTGGCGCCGAGCCAGCTGCGCAACCTGGAGGACAAGCTCAAGGTCAAGGTCGTCGACCGGACGGCGCTGATCCTCGACATCTTCGCCCAGCACGCGCGGTCGCGGGAGGGCCAGGCGCAGGTCGAGCTGGCCCAGCTCAGCTACATGAAGCAGCGGCTGCGCGGTTGGGGAGGCAACCTGTCGCGCCAGGCCGGTGGCCGGGTCGGCGCCGCCGGTGGTGGCATCGGTGGTCGTGGTCCGGGTGAGACCAAGATCGAGACCGATCGGCGCCGCATCAACACCAAGATCGCCAAGCTGCGCCGCGAGCTCACCGCGATGCGGGGCACGCGCGATGTCAAGCGGCAGGAGCGGCGGCGCCACCACATCCCGAGCGTGGCGATCGCGGGCTACACCAACGCAGGCAAGTCCTCGCTGCTCAACACCCTGACCGGCGCGGGGGTGCTGGTCGAGGACGCCCTGTTCGCGACGCTCGACCCCACGACGCGACGCACGACCACCGACGACGGCCGGATCTACACGATGTCGGACACGGTCGGCTTCGTCCGGCACCTCCCGCACCAGCTGGTCGAGGCGTTCCGCTCGACGCTGGAGGAGGTCGCCGACTCCGATCTGGTGCTCCACGTCGTCGACGGCTCGCACGCCGACCCCGAGGGACAGATCGCCGCCGTCCGCGAGGTGTTCGGCGAGATCGGCGCCGACCGGGTGCCCGAGATCATCGTGATCAACAAGGCGGATCTGGCAGACCCACTGGTGCTGGCGCGGCTGCGCCAGCACGAGCCGCACTCGGTCGTGGTCTCCGCGCGCACGGGTGAGGGGATCGACGACGCACGCCGGCTCATCGAGGCCGAGCTGCCCCGGCCAGGAGTGGAGTTCTCGGTCCTGGTGCCCTACGAACGCGGCGACCTGATCAACCGGCTCCACCAGCGCGCAGACATCGACTCGCTCGAGCACACCCCCGACGGGACGCTCGTCACGGGGCGCGCCCACCAGGACCTGGCCGCCGAGCTCGCGTCGTACGCCACCTGAGCCTCAGCGTGCGGCGGAGACGCTGTGGTCGGTGCCGGCGAGCCGTTGGGCCAGCCAGATCGGGATGACCGAGAGCATGATCAGGGCGGCGGCCACGACGTTGACAACCGGGGCCTGGTTGGGGCGGAACAGGTTGTTGAGGATCCAGATCGGCAGCGTGGTCACGCCCTGACCGGCGGTGAACGTCGTCACGATGATCTCGTCGAAGGACAGGGCGAAGGACAACAGGGCGCCCGCGAGCAGCGCCGAGCGCAGCATCGGCAGTGTGACCAGGCGGAACGTCGTCCACGACCCCGCGCCCAGGTCGGCCGAGGCCTCCTCGAGGTTGCCGCCGAGCCGGCGTAGCCTCGCGACCGCGTTGTTGAACACGGTGACGATGCAGAACGTCGCGTGTGAGACGATCAGGGTCAGCAGGCCGAGCTTGATGCCGAAGATCGTGAGGAAGGCGTTGGCCAGCGCGATGCCCGTGACCACTCCCGGCAGCGCGATCGGCAGGATGATCAGCAGCGAGAGCGTGTCGCGGCCGAAGAAGCGGAAGCGGGTCAGGGCCAGGGCGGCCATGGTGCCGAGCACGAGCGCGACCAGGGTCGCCACCACGGCGACCTGCACCGAGACCCAGATCGCGTCTCGTGCGCCCGAGGACGAGAACGCGGCGGACCACCACTTGGTCGTGAACCCCGTCGGCGGCCAGGCGAAGGTCTGCGAGGTGTTGAACGAGTTGACCACCACCAGCGCCAGTGGCACGTAGATGAACAGCAGGGTCACCGCTGACAGTCCTGCCAGCAGGATCCGCGTGGGCCGGGTGAGAGTCACAGGTTCTCCAAGGCGCCGGTACGACGAACCGTGGTCAGGTAGACCAGCATGATCACGACCGGGATCGTCGAGACCGCCGCGGCGAAGGGCATGTTGTTGCCGGTGAGGAACGAGTCGTAGACGACGTTGCCGAGCATCTGGTTGGCACCGCCGACGATCTTCACCGCGATGTAGTCACCCAGCGTGAGCGAGAAGGTGAAGATCGACCCGGCCACGAACGCCGGGAACAGCACCGGCAGCACCACCCTGCGCATCGTCATCGCCGAGGATGCCCCCAGGTCCGCCGAGGCCTCCAGCAACGAGCCCGGCAGCCGCTCGAGCCCGGCGTACAGCGGCAGGATCATGTACGGCAGCCACAGGTAGGACAACGTGATGACCGTGGCCGTCAGGCCGTAGCCGGGCGAGTCGAGGCCGAACGGCGCCAGGAGCCACGCGATCGGACCGGACGAGGACAGCATCCCGCGCCACGCGTACGCCTTGACCAGATAGGACGCCCACAACGGTGTCAGCACCAGGATCACCAGGATCCGCTGCCTGCGCGGTGAGGCCACCTTCGCCATGTAGAGAGCGATCGGGAAGGCCAGCAGCGCGTCGATCAGCGTCACCGACACCGCGGTGAGGACGGTGCGCACCGTGATCGTGCGATAGACCGGGATCGTGAACAGGTCCCGGTAGTTGTCGAGGTTCCAGACCCGCTGGACGCCCTGTCCGAACGCCCCCGTCGTCCACAGGGACGTGATGAACAGCGCGGCCAGCGACCCGAGGTAGAGCACCCCCAGCCACAGCAGCGGCGGCCCGAGCAGGAATCCCAGTCGGGCCCACCGAGGCTGTAGCCGGGGGTGTCTCGTCGCAGCCAAGGATCAGCCCTTGATCTCCGTCCAGGCCGTCGTCCAGTCCTGGTAGGTCGTGCACTGGACGTCCGTGCGGCCGTCCAGGCACTGCTCGATCGGCGTGGTCCAGTAATGGATCTGCTCGGCGTACGCCGCGTCACCCGCGTGGTACTCCTCGCAGAAGCCCTCGGTCGCGATGTCGCAGGCCTTGGCGTTCGCCGGAGCCTCGCCGAACCACTCGGCCACCGCATCGTTGGCCTCCGGGCTGATGATGTGGTTCATCCACGCATAGGCGCAGTTGGGGTGCTCGGTCTTGGAGCTGACCATCCAGGTGTCCGACCAGCCGGTCGCACCCTCCTCGGGCAGCACCGCCTCGACCGGAGCCTTCTCACCCTGGGCCAGGCTGGCGATGACCTGCCAGGTGGTGCCGACGACCGAGTCCCCGTTCTTGAAGGACTGGATCTCCTTGAGGTAGTCCGACCAGTACTCGCCGACGTTCTCGCGCTGAGCCTTGAGGAGGTCGACCGCCGCCGCCAGCTGCTCCTCGTCCAGGGCGTAGGGGTCGGTGATCCCGAGGTCGGGCTGGGTCGCCATCAGGTAGAGCGCCGCGTCGGCGATGTAGATGGGCGAGTCGTAGGCCGTCACCTTGCCGGCGTAGTCGCCGGCACCGTCGAACACCACCCCCCAGCTGGTCGGAGCGGGCTTCACGACGTCGGTGCGGTACATCAGCAGGTTCGCGCCGTAGCCGTGCGGGACGCCGTACATCTGGCCGCCGACCGAGTTCCACGGGCGGTCCTTGAGGAAGTCCCAGACGTCGGCGTAGTTCGGCACCAGGTCGGTGTTGACCGGAGCCACGGCGCCGCTGGCGATCAGCCGGAGAGAGGCGTCACCAGAGGCTGAGACCACGTCGTACTGGCCGGAGCCCATCAGGTTGACGGCCTCGTCGGAGGTGCCGAAGTACTTCACGTCGACCTGGCAGCCGGTCGCCTCCTCGAACGGGGTGACCCAGTCGACGGACTTGTCGGTCGAGCCGTCCTCGGCGTAGCCGGGCCAGGCGAGCACGCTCAGCGAGCCCTCGTTGTCACCGAGCGACTCGGCCATGGGGATGTCGGGGGCCGTGAAGCCGGCGGCTTCGGACTCACTGCTGGTGGCGTCGCCTCCGCCTGAGTCGGTGCCGCAGGCGGCCAGGGCAAGGGCCAGGGCGGCGCCGACGGCGGCCGTCCTGGTCACGCGGGTCCACTTCATGGGGTCTCCTTCAATCGGGTGGTGTCTCGGATGGCTTGTCGGGGAGTGAGGTCGATGACGTGCTCGTCGGCCCAGGCCAGGTCGACGGACTGGCCCCGTTCAGCGGAGGCCTGGTCGGAGCTGCCGTGCAGGTTCTGGCGCAGCACGGTCAGGGTGCCGCCGCCCTCCAGGTCGACGACGTAGTGGTTGACCGAGCCCAGGTAGACGATGGCTGAGACGACCCCGCGGGCGCGCCCGTGAAGCTCGGGGAGGTCGCCGCCACCCAGATGGATCTTCTCGGGTCGGATGCTGAAGGTGCCGTCGCGGCCCATCACCGCGCTCGCGGCGGCACCGGTCAGCAGGTTAGAGGTCCCCACGAAGCCGGCCACGAAGTCGGTGGCCGGCGCCTCGTAGAGGTCGGCCGGCGTCGCCACCTGCTCGATCCGGCCCTGGTTGAAGACCGCGATGCGGTCGCTCATCGCGAGGGCCTCCTCCTGGTCGTGGGTCACGAACAGGAAGGTGATGCCGACCTCGCGTTGGATCTGCTTGAGCTCGAGCTGCATCTCGCGGCGCAGCTTGAGGTCGAGCGCGCCCAAGGGCTCGTCGAGCAGCAGCACCTTCGGCTGGTTCACCAACGCGCGGGCCAGCGCCACGCGTTGCCGCTGACCACCGGACAGCTGGGCCGGACGGCGGTCGGCGTACCCATCGAGGCGGACGGTCTCCAGGGCGGCGAGGGCCCGCCCGCGACGTTCGCTGCGCGGGACCTTGCGCACGCGCAGGCCGTACTCGACGTTCGTGACCACATCCATGTGGGGGAAGAGCGCGTAGTCCTGGAAGACCGTGTTGACGTCGCGGCCGTGCGGTGGCCGAGTGGTGACGTCCTCCTCGCCCAGCAGGATCCGTCCGGCGTTGGGCGTCTCGAAGCCTGCGATCATCCGCAGCACGGTGGTCTTGCCGGACCCGGAAGGACCCAGCATGGAGAAGAACTCACCGTCGGCGATCTCCAGGTCCACACCGTCCACGGCGACGACCGACCCGAAGTGCTTGGCGACCCTTTCGAGTCGGACGGCGGTGGCCACACTCACACGCTCTCTGCTCTCCGTTGCCGCGGGCCTCGGACTCGGCCCGTGTGTCGATGGTGGGAGAACGATAGGTGATGCGGAATCGCGACCACAACGGACCTCCAGGTACCGATTTCGTTGCAGTTGTCGGGTCGCGTCTCGGAAGGCGTCGTCGACGGGCTGTCGGGCTACCCGTGGCTCCACTAGGCTCGCGCCGTGCATCCACCGCGTCGGGTCCGGTCTCTGGCCCTCACGACGATCGTCGTCGCCGCCCTGGTGACGACCGCAGGATGCAGCGGTGAGGCGCCGGATCGCGAGCCGGGCGTGAGTGCTGCCACGCTGACGGACAGTGCCGGCGGGTTGCTGCCGGTCGGGACACCCACGGAGCTCGACGTGCTCGTCTACAACATCGAGTACGGCGGCAACGCCTCGACCGACGAGGTCATCGCCACGCTCGACGCCGACGTCGTCGGCGTCCTGGAGTCCTACAACCGGCTCCCCGCCATCGCCCGGCGCACCGGGTACCCCTACTACAACGTGAGCCTGCAGCTGCTCTCGAAGTTCCCGATCCATGAGCCATCCGGGGCCGATGGCCTGTACGCCCTCGTCGAGGTGCAGCCAGGGCTCGCGGTGGCCGTCTTCAACACCCATCTCGACTACGTCTCCTACGGTCCCAAGCTCCTGGCCCGAGGCGTGCCTGTGGATGAGATCGTGGCCTCGGAGAACGACGTCCGGACCTCCTCGCTCGAGATCCAGCTGCCGCGGATGGCTGCGCTGGCCGACGAGGGGTACCCGGTGGTGCTGACCGGGGACTTCAACGAGCCGTCCAGCCTGGACTACACCGCCGAGGCCGTCGGGGTCGTCCCCGGGGTCACCGACGTCGTGCCCTGGCCGGTCAGCGAGGCTTTGCTGGGCATCGGCTTCGACGACACCTTCCGCGACGCGCATCCGGACCCGGTGGCCGATCCCGCCCCTACCCACGGCTTCGTGCGCGGACTTCCCGACCGGATCGACTACGTCTACCGCGGCGGCCCGGTCGAGACGGTCGACTCCCGGCTCGTGGGCGAGACAGGCGGTGCCGACGTAGACGTGCCGTTCAAGCGCTGGACCTCGGACCATCGCGCGGTGCTCTCAACACTGGCGCTCACGCCGGTCGCGCTGCCCACCACGGTGTCGCTGGACCGCCGGATGCTCACGGAGGGGGAGTCCCTGGGCGTGATGGTCAACGCTCCTCTGGCGGCGCCCGGCGATCTGGAGGTACGGCGTAGCGAGAACGAGGAGGTGGTCCTCAGCGAGGCCGTTCCGGGCAGTCCGGCGGCCCTCGAGGTCGACACCGGCCCGCTCGGCCCGGGTGGCTACGACGTGGCGCTGCTCGACGGGTCGGGCGCAGAGATCGCGACCAACCAGTTCTGGGTGAGGTCGACCGAAGCCGGCGTGGCGCTGAGGACCGACCTGCGGCAGTACCGGGTCGGCGACCCGGTCACGGTCACCTGGGACGACGGGCCTGCGAACCGGTGGGACTGGATCGGGGTCTACCGGGCGGGGGCCAGCGACCCGGAGGTCGACGACTACCTGTTGTGGGGCTACACGGGTGGCCACGACTCGGGTGCCCTTCCGCCGGCGGTGAGCGGGTCGATGATGCTCAGCGCCGACTCGCAAGGGCGGCCCTGGCCGCTGCCGCCCGGGCGTTACGTCGTGCATTACTTGCTGACCGACCAGTACGTCTCCGCGGGGAGGACGTCGTTCACGGTCACCGAGTGATGCGCGAGACCGGACGACCGGCGTCTCGGGGCACCGCCTAGAGTCACGGGTCGTGACCTCAGAGTTCGTGCTCACCCTGACCTGCCCCGACCAGCCGGGGATCGTTCGCGCCCTCTCCGAGGGCATCGTCAGCGTCGGGGGCAACATCCTCGAGAACGCTCAGTTCTCCGACCCGGTCACCGGCACCTTCTGCGTGCGCACGCAGTTCGTGGCCGAGGTTCCGGTCGAGCAGGCCCGAGAGGCGATCGGGGCCGAGCTCGAGCGCTTCGGCCCGGCGCTGATGGTGCGGCCGGTCGACCAGCGGCGGCGGGCGTTGATCCTGGTCTCGAAGTTCGACCACTGCCTGGTCGACCTGCTCTACCGGTGGCAGACCGCGGAGCTGCCGGTCGAGATCCCGCTGGTCGTCTCCAACCATCCCGACTGCCGAGAGATCGTCGAGCGGGCCGGGATCCCCTTCGTGCATCTCCCCGTAAGCGCCGGCACGAAGCCGGCCGCCGAGGCGCGCCTCTTGGAGCTGGTGGACCAGCACCAGGTCGATGTCGTGATCCTGGCGCGGTACATGCAGGTGCTCTCCGACTCGCTGTGTCGGGAGCTCTCGGGACGAGTCATCAACATCCACCACTCGTTCCTGCCCGGGTTCAAGGGCGCCAAGCCCTACCACCAGGCCTACGAGCGCGGGGTGAAGCTCATCGGCGCGACGGCGCACTATGTGACAGCGGACCTCGACGAGGGCCCGATCATCGAGCAGAGCGTCGAACGGGTCAGTCACGCCCTCGGGCCGGAGGCGCTGGTCGCGATCGGTCGGGACGTGGAGCGCGTCGTCCTCTCGCGCGCCGTACGGCTGCATGCCGAGGACCGCGTCCTGCTCTCCGGGGCCCGTACCGTCGTCTTCAGTGGGTGAGGCGGAGCGCCAGCTGGGGGCAGACGCGGACGGCCTCCTTGGCGTCCTCCTGGAGCTCGCGGGAGACCGAGCCGGTGACGATGGGGTAGCCCCACTCGTCGAGGTCGATGATCTCGGGGAGGATCTCGTGGCAGAGCCCCCGGCCCTTGCAGGCGGGCCAGTCGACGCGCAGGGTCGTCTTCACGACGCCTCCGCCTCCGACATCCAGTCGCCGCAGCCGCCGGTGGCGTGCTCGGCGACCTCCTGGTGGAACGCCGAGAGGAGCGAGCGCACGAGCCGGACCGTCCCGTCGGGGTGGGCGCACGCACCGCGGCGCACGACCAGCCCGGCGAGCTCCTCGACCCGGGCCGTCCCGCCCCGGCCGTCGGCCACGGCACCGAGCGCCGCCGCCAGCGCGGGAAGCCCGTTGAAGCACGGGCCGCAGCGGCCGGCGCTCTGGCCGGCCAGATAGTCGACGATCTTGGTGGTGAACACGACCGGACACTCCGGGGTGGAGACGACCACACCCGCGCCGAGGGGTACGCCGAGCGACTTCATCCCGTCGACCGAGATGCGCACGCTCGCGAGCATCCCCCAGGGTGCCCAGGCGCCGTGGAAGCCGCCGATCAGCGCGGGGCGACCGCGTGACTCGGTCGGCAGCACGTCGCGCAGGCGGGTCCCGAAGGCGACCTCCATGACTTCCGGCGTGCCGTGGCCGGTGAGCGTCAGTAGGGTGGTGCCGGGCTCGGACTCGGTGCCGTACGTCGCGTAGTCCGCCTCGTCGACGAGCGCGAGGCGGCCGATCTGGGCCCAGGTCTCGGCGTTGGAGAGCAAGGTCGGCCGTCCCTTGTGGCCCGAGATTGCCTCGGGGCTCCACGCGGTGACCGGGAGGTTCTGGCGGCCCGCCATCAGTTCGAGCACCGCCCGGGCCTGGCCCGCCACGAACCGGGGTGCCGCGTTGTGGGTGTGCACGGTCGCCCAGTCGGACCGCTCGTCGAGCGCGGAGTTGACTGCGTCGACGACCGCGGGCCGGTCTCCGGGGAGGATCACGTGCACATCGGTGGCGCCCAGTGCCCGCGCGGTCGCCATGGCGCCGTCCAGGATCAGGTGGGGCCGGGTGAGGGCGAGCGCTGAGTCCTTGGCGCTCGCGGGCTCACCCTCGCTGAGATTCACCACGACCACCGGTCGCTTGCCCTCGGAGGCCGCACGCAGCTTGATTGCGAACGGGAACGCCGCCCCACCACGACCGCGCATGCGCAGCCGGTCGGTGGCGGTCAGCAAGGCTTCGAGGTTGATGGCCGGCAGGTCGCCGTACTGTCGCCGGTGCGCCGCCAGCGAGGGACCGTCGTCGATCCCGCTCAGCAGTGCGGGCCCGGGGTGGATCGACAACTCGGTCGGGATGGGGACCGGCGGCGGCGGCAGGGTCAGGTGGCTCATCGGGCGGAGACCCCGGCCAGGTCTGGGTTGCTGCCGGCCTTGGCCAGTCGCAGCACCACAGCGGCGATCACGACGACCACACAGCCGCCGACGATGGCGAAGGCCCAGCTGGTGCCGGCCTTCACATCGGTGCCGATGCCGATGCCGTGGACCACCGACAGCACCCACCCGACGTAGGACAAGAGATGGATCAGCCACCAGGACCGATACTGCATGTGCGTGCGCAGCATGCTGGTGATGGTGATGACGGCGAAGAGGTCGAACGCGAGTGTGCCGAGGCCGAGCCACAGCGGCATGTACGTCGACCCCCACCAAGGGATCACCGCCTGCCACCAGCGGATGTCGACGAAGGAGTCGACCACGGCGGTCACGATGTGGACCACGAGCATGACCACCGAGAGCAGCGCGATGTTGCGATGCAGGGACTGGGTGACGAAGCTCGGCACCCGTTTGCCGGCCTTGCCGCCGGTGGCCAGGATGCCCAGCGCCACGCTCAGCGTGAACAGCACCAGGATCACGAATCCGGTGCTGCGGTTGAGGTACCAGAGGAAGGGTCCGTCGGTCATGCGCCTCTCCTCGCCAGGTCGGCAGGGGCGTCGGTGCTCGCGTCATCAGCGGGCCAGCGACCTGTCGTCTCGATGGCACCGTCGGCCCGGACCAACCGCGCCGTCACCTCGTGGTCAGTCAACCAGGACAACGCCGCATCACCGAGCACCACGGCCATCGTGGTCGCGGTGTTCGCCGCGACCGCGCTGGGTCCGGTCGCGGTGACGGTGCGCCAGACCGCGGGTGCCGGGAGGCCGGTCCGAGGGTCGAGCAGGTGGTGGAGGGCGATGCCGTGCCGTGCCCACCGCCGCACCTGGGTGCTGGAGGTGGCGAGTCCGCCACCGTCGAGCCCGATCGTGGTCTCCGGCGGGTCGCCGGGCCGGGTCCCGATGTCGATCTGCCACGGTGCGCCGTCGTCGGCGACGATGGCGATGTCACCCCCGAGGCTGACCACCGCTCCGCAGCCGACCTCGCCGGCGATCGCTGCGGCGATCAGGTCGGCCGCCCAGGCCTTGCCCGTGGCTCCCAGGTCCAAAGCGGAACCGGCGGGGACCTTGAGCGCGCCCTCCGGGTCGAGACCGAGGTCCTGCCACGCGCTCACGGACGGTGGCGTCGGTGCGACGAGGAACTCCTCCGAGCGGGCCTCGAGCAGGCCGAAGTCGCGGTCATACCCCAGCTGTTCGAGTGGTCGGCCCAGCAGCGGGTTCACCATCCCGTCGGTCTGGCGGGCGGCCCCACAGGCCGCGGTGACGGCGGCGACCAGGATCGGGTCCACGTCCACCCAGGTCCCCGCGTGTCGGTTGGCCAGGGACAGGTCCGAGTCGTCACGGAAGCGGCTGCACGTCCGGTCGACGTCCTCGAGGATGCCGACGGCCAGTCGCTCGATGGCAGGCAGCGCAGCCGACTCGCGCGAGCCCAGGTAGACGTAGGTGCCGAGCGCCTCGAAAGTCGTCGCGCTCATCGGGTCAGGAGCCGGTGCTGGGCGGGTTCGGCGGCGGCGGAGGCGGCGGCGGAGGTGCCGAGGTCCCGCCGCCGGATGAGGTCCCGCCACCCGAGCTGGTGGTCCCCCCACCCGAGGAGGTGCTGCCACCGGTATAGACATTCCCGCCGGATCCGACGTATCCGGATCCACCGGAACTGAGGTACTGCGTCGTCACGTGCGTCTCCTGCGGACGCTGGCGAACGATGACCTTCGGGTGAGCGGCCTGCTTGGCGAGCTGCGCGTAGTACTTCTTGCTGGCCTTGATGATGGCCTTGCGCTCGACCTTCGCCTGCTTCCACGCGATGAGTTCGGCCTTCTTTTGAGCCTTTGTCGCGGCTTGGTCGGCCTCATATCCCTGCGCGGCGGCACCCGCGATCAGCCCGCTCGCGGTCAGTGCGCCGAAGGTCGCAAGACCTGACACGGCGGCGACGGCGAGTCGGTAGCGGTCGCGTTTACGGGGGGAGTAGCTCATGTCCATCACTATGACTGTAGAGCTCGCAAGCGTTCCTCATATGCGTGTTAAGTCAACATCATCGGACCTCTTGACCATCTCTTGACTCTTTCTCTATGCGCGCATAGAGGAGTAGGCCCCATAGTCGGTCACATGAAGAAACTCACCACGCTCCTGGCCGCAGCCGCTGCCGTTCTCGGTCTGGGCGGCGCCGCCGCTGCCTACCAGCTCGCCTCGGCCCCCGCCTCGCCGATCACCGCGGCGTCCTCCGACGCGCAGAACGCCGCGAACAAGTCCTCCCCCAAGACGTCGGTGCCGAAGCTTGTCCCTGGGACCCAGTTCGTCTGGGCACCCTGCGAGGCGCCGGCGGTGCAGCGTGGCAACAAGTGTGTGACCGAGCTGGTCACCACGGTGGTCACGAGCTCCGGCTCCTCCTCCGGGAGCAGCTCGGATTCGACTGGCTACGGTGACGACTCGACTGATGGCGACGACAGCGGGTACGACGACAGCGGGTACGACGACGACTCCGACGACACGACCTCCTCCGAGGATCAGAGCGATGACGACCATGAGCACGGCGAAGACCACGAGGATGACCCCGACGAGCCCGAGGATCACTGACCTCGTGCCGGACGCGCACCCCTCAGTTCTCGACGAGCGGCAGGCGGACCTCCACCAAGGTCCCTCCTGCCGCTTGTTCGTTTCCGCCCGTGACGGGGCTGACGGTCAGGCGACCGCCGCAGCCCTCCGCGGTCCGACGCGCGATGTCCAGCCCGAGTCCCGACGTTCCGGGGCGGTCGTCGTCACGGGTGGCCGCGACCCCGGGGCCGGCGTCCGCCACGATGATCAAGGCCTCATCGCCCTCATGCCGCAGCCCCACAGTGAACGGCGTGCCCTCCGGGGTGTGAGCGAACACGTTGTCGATGAGGACGTCGACCACGTCCGCCAGGTCGTCGTCGGCGACGGGGACCAGCAGGGGCAGAGGGGACAGGACGACTCGCATCTCCCGCCCCTGGTCCTCGGCGAGCACTTCCCAGAACGACACGCGGGCGCGGACCGTCGCCACCGCTTCGCAGCGCGCACGCAGGTCGCTGCGCACCGGGCGCCGGGCATCGGCGACGATCGCGTCGATGGTCACCTGAAGCGCAGCGATGTGCTCCTGGAGCCGGTGGGCGAGCTCGGAGTCGTCCACCGCTTCGGCGTCGAGCCGCAGCGCCGTGACCGGGGTACGCAGCCGGTGCGAGAGGTCACCGACCGCCGCGCGCTCGGCGGCCAACAGCTCGCGCGCCCGCTCGGCGAGCCCATTGAGCGCACGCGCCAGCTCCCGGGTCTCCTCGGTGCCGCGAATCCTCGCCCGAGCGCTGAGGTCCCCCTCTCGCATCCGGTGCGCCACGTCGGCCACGTGCAGCAGCGGTCGGCTGACGCCGCGACCGAGCCACGAGGCCATCAGCATGGCCAGCAGGAGCAGGACCACACCCAGGCCGATGATCCCTGCCCAGGCCTGGGGGACCCCGCGGCGCATGTCTTCTTCGGTGACCCTGCTGCGTACCACCGCGGTCTCCACCCCGTCTCCCGCACCAGCCAGGAGCACCGGGACGACCACCTCGCCGCCGTCGTCGGTCATCTTCCGCGCGCTGACGCCGTCGTGCCGCGGCCTGCTCGACGAAGGGGTCGGTGTCCATGCCTTCGGTGTCACCGAGGGCGAGCCCGCTCGGACTGGTCACTCCCGTCGTGGGCACCCCGCGCTCGTCGAGGTCGTTGAACACCGACGCCAGCTCGACCGGGCGTCCCACCAGACGGGAGACCAGCGTCGTCGCGTTGCGCGCCTCCTGCTCGGCCGCGGCCATGGCCCGCTCCTCGGCGAGGTTCTGCACCAGCAGGCACAGCGGGATCACGAAGGAGACCACGACGGTCGACGTCGTGGCGAGGACCAGCCATGAGATCCGCCGCCGCATCAATCGGCCTCGGGTTCGACCAGACGGACCCCCACCCCGCGGACGCTGCGGAGGTAGCGCGGCTCCGCCGCCGTCTCACCGAGCTTGCGTCTGAGCCAGGACAGATGGACGTCCACGGTGCGGTCCGCACCCCCGTATGCCTGCTGCCAGACCTCCGAGAGCAGCTCGCGTTTGGTGACCACCTCGCCCGGCCGGTGGGCCAGGGCCAGCAGCAGGTCGAACTCCTTGCGGGCCAGGTCGAGGCGCTCGCCGGCGAGCGTCGCCGTGCGGGTGCGGTCATCGATCACGAGCTCGCCGATGCGGATCGGCTCCGTGGCCTCACTCGACGGCGCGCCGCGGCGCAGCACCGCCCGGATCCGCGCGGCCACCTGCTCGGTGCCGAACGGCTTGACGACGTAGTCGTCGGCACCCGCATCCAGCGCCTTGACCATGGTCGGGTCGTCGTCCTGCGCAGTGATCACGATGATCGGGACCTCGCTGGCGGCCCGGATCATCGAGATCAGGGTCAGTCCGCTCACATCCGGCAGGCCCAGGTCCAGCAGCACGACCTGCGGATGCTCGGCCAGCACGTGCTCGAGCCCGGTCATCCCGGTGGCCGCGGTGGCCACCGCGTATCCTCGGTCGCTCAGCCCCCGGCGCACAGCGCTCCGGATGCTGTCGTCGTCCTCGATGACGAGGATGCTGGTCATACCCGAAACCTACTGCGCGGGTGGTGCGAGCCTGCTGAGAACCCCGCCGGGGCGGCGGGCGGCGTGGTCGGACCGGCCCGGAAGGAGCTGCCATGCGCGTGCGTCGAGTGATGGTCGTCGCGGCCCTGACGTGGGTCCTGGTGGTTCTGGTCGGTTCGACCCTGGTGTGGGCCGTCATCTCGCGTGCCGGCCGTGAGGTCGTCGGCGGGGACGTCACTGTCGCGATCAGGTCTGCGCCAACCTCCGCGAAGAGCTCGCCGGGCTCCGATCCTACGGTCAAAGACGGCGAGACGATCAAGCCGCGCAAGATCGCAGGGGCCGACCAAGGAGCCGAGCTCCGCGGGGCCGGGTTCCGGCGCGCCCTCCTCGTCCTCGTCACCCTCGTCGCAGCCTCCCTCCTCGCCGCACTCCGGGCCCTCGGGCGGCCCGTCGGGAGGCGGACCGAGCGGGCCACAAGCGACCCGGCGTACCTGGAAGGGCGCGGCCGGGAGCGTGATGGTCGAGTGCACGGGCGCGTCGATGACCGCCGTCTCCATCACCCAGAACGGCGGCTGGGGTGTCGAGGCGGCAGCAGGAGGAGGGCAAGCTCGAGGTCCACTTCCACCAGACCTCCGGAGGCAAGGAGGTCGAGATCAGCGCCACCTGCGTCCGTGGCACCCCGAAGTTCGACTCCCATGGCGACGGCAACGGCGATGGCGACGGCGACGGCGACCACAGCGACGGCGGCAACGACCTGCGCCGTCGAGGGCGGCGACGAGCGCGACTGAGCCTCGGGCCGGCCTGTGTACGGCGACCTCGGCGCGGTCCGGGCCGCGGATAGGGTGCCGACGTGCCCGACGACCAGCCGACCCCGGAGAACGCTTCCCGCAGCGCCGTGGTTCCAGTCCTCGCGACCGCCGTCGCCGCCCTCGGTGGTGAGGAGCGCCCCGGGCAGGTGGCCATGGCCGAGGCAGTGGCCACGGCCTTCGAGACGCAAGAGCACCTGCTGGTGCAGGCCGGCACCGGCACGGGCAAGTCGCTGGCCTACCTGGTCCCGGCGCTCCTCCACGACCAGAGGGTGGTCGTCGCCACGGCGACGCTCGCCCTGCAGCACCAGCTGGTCGAGCGTGACCTGCCCCGGCTGGTGGAGGCCGTGGGTGAGGAGCCCGGCGTCGACGCGTCGTACGCCGTGCTCAAGGGTCGGTCGAACTATGCCTGCCTGCATCGGGTGCGGGCCGGAGTGCCCGACGACCAGGGAGTGCTCGTCGACGTGCCCACCGGATCGCTGGGTGCCGAGGTGCTCAAGCTCCGGGCCTGGGCCGACGAGGAGGCTGAGCGGGGCGGGACGGGTGAGCGGGACAACGCGCCGCGGCACACCGACCGCGTGTGGCGACAGGTCTCGGTCTCCCACCGGGAGTGCCTGGGCGCCGCGAAGTGCCCGTTCGGCGCGGAGTGCTTCGCCGAGCGGGCCCGAGAACGTGCCCAGCGCTCCCACCTGATCATCACCAACCACTCGTTGCTCGCGATCGACGCGATCCAGGGCGTCCCGATGATCCCGGAGTACGACGCCGTGGTGATCGACGAGGCCCACGAAGTCACCGCCCGGGTGACCCAGGCCGCGACCGACGAGCTCTCGGTCGGTGACGTCGAGCGCGCGGCCCGGCGGTCCCAGCGCTTCGTGGACGGGACCGAGGCCGACGACCTCGATGATGCCGCGGGGGCGTTGGCCTCGGCGCTCGAGGACTGCCGCCCGGGGCGCTTCGACCTGCGACCCGACGCCCTGGCCGACGCGCTCGCGCTGGTCCGCGACGCCGCCCGGGCCTGCTTGTCCGCCTATCCCAAGGACGCGGGCGAGCAGGCCGACGCGGGACGCACCCAGGCACGGGGGATGGTGCAGGACACATTCGTGACGGCCGAACGGATGGCGGCGGGATCCGAGGCCGACGTGCTGTGGCTGACCGAGTCGACCGACCGGATTCCGCCGCGGCTGTGCGTGGCTCCGCTCCAGGTCTGGGGGCCGATGCGGGACAAGCTGTTGAGCGAGAAGACGGTGGTGTTCACCTCGGCGACGCTGATGTTGGGCGGGGACTTCGATGCGACCGCGACGTCAGTGGGACTGAAATCGTCGGAGCGGGTCACCGATCGGACGGATCGGCCCACTGATCCTGAGTCAGAAGAGATCAGGTCCGCAGCCATCGGTTGGCGGGGCCTGGACGTGGGGTCGCCTTTCGACTATCCGCAGCAGGCGATCCTCTACGTCGCCCGGCACCTGCCGGCGCCGGGGCGCGACGGGCTGGGGGAGGCCCAGCTGGCAGAGATTGCGGGGCTGGTGGACGCGGCGCAGGGTCGGACGCTGGGGCTGTTCTCCTCACGCCGCGCCGCGGAGACGGCGGCCGCCGCGATCCGGGAGCGGCTGCCGCACCTGACGACGCTGGCCCAGGGCGAGGCGCAGTTGCCTGAGCTCGCGCGCCAGTTCGTGGAGGATCCGCACACCTGTCTGTTCGGGACGCTGAGCCTGTGGCAGGGGCTGGATGTGCCTGGCGAGACCTGTCAGCTGGTGATCATCGACCGGATCCCGTTCCCTCGACCCGACGACCCGCTGATGTCGGCACGCCAGCGAGCGGTCGACAAAGCCGGTGGGAACGGGTTCATGCAGGTGGCTGCGACGCATGCGGCACTGCTGCTGGCCCAGGGGAGCGGCCGCCTGATCCGCACCACGCAGGACCGCGGGGTGGTGGCGGTGCTGGACCCGCGGCTGGTCACGGCTCGCTACGGGAGGTTCCTCCAGGCCAGCCTCCCCCCGATGTGGACGACCACCGACGGCCAGGTCGCCCGCAAGGCACTGGCGCGCCTGGCCGAGGTTTCCCGGCCGTGACCCAGCCGGCGGTCGCTCAGAGCCGGCGCAGCACTGCGGTGACGACGCCGAGGATCGTGGCGTTCGTGCCGTCGATCGGGTCGTAGGCCTGGTTGTGCGGCAGCAGCCACACCTCGCCGTTCTTGCGCTGCAGCGTCTTGACGGTGGCCTCGCCGTCGATCAGCGCGGCCACGATCTGGCCGTTGTCGGCGGTCTGCGCCTGGCGGATCACCACGTAGTCGCCGTCGCAGATGGCGGCCTCGACCATCGAGTCGCCCGAGACCTCCAGCAAGAACAGCGTTCCCTCTCCGACCAGCTGCTTGGGCAGCGGGTAGACGTCCTGCACCTGCTCCTCGGCCAGGATCGGGCCACCGGCGGCGATCCGTCCGACCACGGGCACGTAGGCCGCGGCGGGCAGGGCGTCGCCGATGTCGGTCGGGTCCACCGAGGAGTCGTCGGCCGCGGAGATGGAGCGTCGCGCAGCCATCACCTCGGGCAGGAACACCTCGAGGGCGCGCGGCCGGTTGGGGTCGCGCTTGAGGAACCCCTTCTCCTCGAGCACCTTCAGCTGGTGGGCGACGCTCGAGGAGCTGGTCAGACCGACGGCCTCGCCGATCTCACGCATGCTGGGCGGGTAGCCGCGCAGCTCGATGGCCTCCTTGATGTGCGCGAGCACGCGCTGCTGCCGCGGGGTCAGCCCGGTCGCGTCGGCGGCTCCGTCAGGCAGCTCGGAGACGTTGTCGTGCGGGCCTGTCGTGGTGGCCATGGGCCCCTCCTCGTCGCATTGCCTGATGAGGCGAGGCTAGCCCCGACGGGCGCCGAGTTCAAACAGGTGTTCGAACGGCGTGTCGCCGGCGCTCCGGGCGGTCCGGTGGGCTCAGCGCCCCGCGATCCCGCCTGATGGCAGCGCTCCGCGGGGTGAGACCGGGGCGGCCGACGAGGTCTTGATGGCATCGACCCGGACGAAGTCGACGGTGCTGAAGTATCCAGGCGGCGCCGTCGACACGAAGGTCTCGGTGTCGGCGGTGCAGCCCAGCTCGACTGACTTCTTCGTGTTGTTCAGGACGCCGGTGGTCGACACCACGCTGTAGAAGCTCCTGGACGCACCGTAGCCGAGCAGGAAGAACGGCGGTGGCGTGTTGCCCGGGCGACGGAAGTAGCAGACCAGCGTGTCCGGTGCCGTGAACTGCGCCGCCACGTTGTACGACGCGAGGTAGCGGTCCCTGGGCAGCCCCGGGAACTTGACGATGAACTCGGTTCCAGAGGTCACGTTCGGCAGCTTGTAGTGGAAGACCTTGTTCTTCACCGGCCCGCGCGCGGCCTGGAGGCGCAACGCGGTGACGGTCGTGACCTTGTCGGGGGCGGTGCGTGCGGGTGCGGCCTGGCGTGCGGCCATCAGTGCCACCAGAGCCAGCCCCAGGCACAGGGCCAGGAGCAGCAGGGGGGTGCGCTGTCGGGTCATAGCGTCTCCTTCGTGGGGTCCCCGAGAGCCACCTTCCACCATGGCGCAGTCGGACCGTCCGGGAAAGGGGGTGGCGGTCACGCGGGTGGCCGGCACTGGCATCGGCTCGAACAATTGTTCGCCTGGGCTCTTGAATTCTTCGAACACCTGCTCTAACGTCGTACATATGTTCGATCGAACGTGTGATCGAGCGGTCGCAGTGAGGCGGTCCTCCGGGACTGTCGGTGGCCGCCGTTAGACAGGACATCGACACAGGAACCAACAGGCTGACCGCCGCTTCCCCAGGAGGTCCCGATGAGCACCATCGCCATCACCAACGTTCGACGCCAGGCAGTTCGACGCGAGGCAGTTCGCCCCGCAGCACGGGTGCGGCTGACCCAGCGGGGCCGGCTGGTGGTGTTCGTGGCCTCGCTCCTGCTGGTGCTGGGGCTGGCTGTGTTCCTCGGCGCCGGCTCGGTCGCCAGCGAGCGGCCCGGCACCCCCGAGCCCACGCAGGTGATCATGGTGGACGCCGGTGACACGCTCTGGGACATCGCCGCCGACCTCAGCCCCGACGGCGACGTCCGCGCGATGATGCACCGCATCGAGCGGCTCAACGCTCTCGACTCGGGACTGTTGCAGGCCGGTCAGCGCCTGCGAGTGCCGGTCCTCGACTGACCGGCGGGTCGGTCTCTACACAACGTCGCCAGCCGCTTCGACCCCGGCTGGCGCAACCGGGGAAGACGAGGGGCGGAGTCGGGGGGCTCCGCCCCTCGCACCTGTCCGGAGCAGCGTGGCGGGCGCGTCGGGCTTCCCTTCCCGGGCCGAGGTGGGCGAGCCTGGGGCCATGACCCAGCGCCGTCGTCCGCACCGCTCGCCGCGCCCGGCCGGACCGCACGCCGAGCGGGGGCGCAGGCGGAGTGCGTGACCTGATCCTGCGGTACGCCGACCAGCTGCGCTCGAGCTTCTGGTTCCTACCCGTCCTCCTCATGCTCGCCGCCATGGCGCTGGCGGCCACGACGCTCGCCCTGGATGCCCGCCAGGAGTTCGCCTGGGGCGGGCTGCTCTACAACGGCGGCCCCGACGGGGCCCGGGTGGTGCTGGGCACGATCGCGGGGTCGATGGTGACGGTCGGTGCCACCGTCTTCTCGGTCACGATGGTGGCCCTGACGCTGGCCAGCAGCCAGTTCGGGCCGCGGATGCTCTCGAACTTCGTCCGAGACCGTGGCAACCAGCTGACCATCGGCGTGTTCATCGCGGTCTTCGTCTACAGCCTCCTGGTGCTTCGCCGGGTCACCGACGACGCCGACGCGGTCCCCGATCTCGCGGTGAGCGTCGCGCTGCTGCTGGCGATCGTGGCCCTGGTGATCCTCATCTTCTTCATCCACCACATCGCCACCTCGATCCAGGTGATGAGCCTGGTCGAGGTCCTGGCCAAGGACCTGCTGGCCGGTGTCGACTCCCTGTTCCCCCACGTCGGGGGGTCCTCCGTGGCGTCGGCCGGCGGGGCGGCCCAGGAGGTTCTGGGTCCGGAAGGTCTGGGTCCTGGCCGGGCAGTTCCCGCGCAGTCGTCCGGGCACGTCCAGCTGGTCGCCCTCGACGCGCTGGTCGAGACCGCGGAGGAGCAGGACCTGCTGATCCGGCTCGAGACCCGCCCGGGTCGCTTCGTCGTCGAGGGGACCCCGGTGGCTCGGGTGTGGCGACGAGACGGCACCGAGGCCGACGTCGGCGAGGAGACGACCGACCGGGTGGGCACGGCGGTGACGACCGGTCATCGCCGCAGCGTCGTCCAGGACGTGGAGTTCCCGTTCCGTCAGCTGGTGGAGGTGGCGATCCGGGCCCTCTCTCCGGGGATCAACGACCCGATCACCGCGACCGCCTGCGTCCACGAGCTCTCGGTCGCCCTGTGCCGCGTCGCCGAACGGCCGATGCCGCCGCGTGTGCTCGTCGACCGGGACGGCGTACCCCGGCTCGTGGTCGCGCAGCCGATCTCGTTCGACCGCCTGGTCGGTGTCGCCTTCGATCAGATCCGCCAGGCCGCGTCGACGCACGTGATCGTCTACCTGCACCTGTTGGAAGCCCTGACCACGATCGCGGGCTGCACGCAGGATCCGGGGCGCCGCGCCACCCTGATGCGCCAGGGCGAGCTCGTGGTCGAGCGCGCGGGACAGGCCGTGAACCAGCAGGCGGACCTCGAGGTCGTTCGCCAGCGGTACGCCGCTCTCGTCGACACGGCGGGGCCTCGTGGCTGAGGCGGCCGGCCACTCCGGCACGCCTCTGCCGCGCAAGCTCGGCGTCACCGACGTCCAGGTGGTCTTCCTCGATCGGGTGCCGGAAGGGGTTGACCTGGATGACCTCGGCGCAGCGCGGGTCGTGCGGCGGCTGCCGCGCGAGGCCGATCTCACCCTGACCTTCCACACGCGACTCGGCACGCTCGAGCGGCGGCTGCCCGACCTCTTCGAGAGGACCAGTACCGCAGGGATGGTCTGGGTCTGCTGGCCCAAGAAGGCCGCGAGGGCGGCCGTGGAGGCCGACCTGGGCGTGGTCTGCGACCTCGATGACGGCCAGGTGCGCCGCCTGGGTCTGGACCTGGGCTTCGTCGACGTGAAGGTCTGCGCCATCGACCGCCACTGGTCGGGGTTGAAGTTCGTGCGCCGGTTGCGCGACCGGTAGGTGCTCAGCGCGCCGCCCGGTGACCCTTCGCGGGCCGGGTCTCGGCGGCGTCGCCGCCGTCCTCCTGCGGGCCCCGGGTCGGCGTGGACGTCAGGCCCAGCGCTCGGGTGAGCCGCGCGACCAGCATCAGGGCCACGAACATGCACGCCATCGCCCCCACCGAGGCGAGCCCGAGCAGCCACCAGGCGGTGGCGTTGCCCCCGCGTGCGCTGACGCCGAAGTCGATGGCCGCGAACACCAGGTACCCCCAGGCGATCACTGCCCCCGTGATCGCGGCAGCGTACGCCGCGATGACCGGCCGGACGGTGATCGCGGACCGGGCGCCCTTGCGCGATCCGCTGCGCTTTCCCGCCCCCTTCGCCACAGTGCCATTGTGACCGATCGGGCCAGCGCGCTGAACGCGAACGCGCCCGCCTTTCCCGCAGCGGCCCGTCGTTCGCGGGTGCGGCCCGACACGCCGTGCTCGGCACCTGTCATCGGCGGTCGCTAGGTGCCTGACCTGGGGTTTTGCGGCCGTGCAGGTTCGTTTGCGAATTGCCCCGTCGAACCTCTTGCCAACCTGGTCGCCCCGACGTACGGTTACCACTACATCTAGTAGTTACACCGTTGTGGTTTTCCACATCTAGTCCACAAGATCTGGGCCTCTTCACACAGGTAACCGCGAGATCTCCACAGGTAATCCACACGCCGGGCAACCCCGACAGGGGTGGTTTCGGGCGTGCCCCGAGTCGAGAGGAGGCCCGAGAGATGCACTGTCCGTACTGCCGCAACACCGACACCCGGGTCCTCGACTCGCGCGTCGCCGACGACGGCGCGTCGATCCGGCGCCGCCGCACCTGCCCGCCTGAGACGGGTGGCTGCGGCAAGCGGTTCTCCACCGTCGAGCTGATGCAGCTCACCGTGCTCAAACGCTCAGGTGCCAGCGAGCCCTTCAACCGCGACAAGGCGATGTCCGGGGTCCGCAAGGCGTGCAAGGGGCGCCCGGTCACCGAGGACCAGCTGGCCCGCCTGGGCCAGGACGTCGAGGACACCCTGCGTGCCGACGGCTGGGCGGAGGTGCCGGCCCACGAGGTGGGGCTGGCGATCCTAGGTCCGCTGCGTCAGCTCGACGAGGTCGTCTACCTCCGCTTCGCCAGCGTGTATCGCGCGTTCGAGTCGGCCGACGACTTCGAGGCCGAGATCGCCGTGCTCCGCGCCGAACGCTCGGTCTCGACGCTCGAACCCACCCCCACGGGGTAACCACAGACTGCCCGGCACGCAGTGGGGAAGCTGCGTGCCGGGCGCTCCACCCAGCCAGTTCCAGCCAGCCAGTCAGCAGCAACGAGGAGAGACATGACCGAGACGGCGAACCCCGCCACCGCCCCCGCGCAGAAGGGCGCCCCCCGGGCGACCCAGCCCGGCCTGCGCATCGAGCGTGTCTTCTCCACCGAGGGGATCCACCCCTACGACGAGCTCACCTGGGAGCGCCGCGACGTCGTCCAGACCAACTGGAAGACCGGTGAGGCCGTCTTCGAGCAGAAGGGTGTGGAGTTCCCCGACTCCTGGTCGCTCAACGCCTCGACGATCGTGACCACGAAGTACTTCCGCGGCGCCGTGGGCACCGACGCCCGCGAGTGGAGCCTGCGTCAGCTCATCGACCGGGTGGTGAAGACCTACCGTAAGGGCGGCGAGGACTACGGCTACTTCGCCACCCCGGCGGACGCCGAGGTCTTCGAGCACGAGCTGACCTGGCTGCTGGCGCACCAGTACTTCTCGTTCAACTCCCCGGTCTGGTTCAACGTCGGTACGCCGTCCCCGCAGCAGGTCTCGGCCTGCTTCATCCTCTCGGTCGACGACTCGATGGACTCCATCCTCAACTGGTACAAGGAGGAGGGCTTCATCTTCAAAGGCGGCTCCGGTGCCGGCCTGAACCTCTCCCGGATCCGCTCCTCCAAGGAGCTGCTCTCCTCCGGAGGAACCGCCTCGGGCCCGGTCTCCTTCATGCGCGGGGCCGACGCGTCCGCAGGCACCATCAAGTCCGGTGGCGCCACCCGACGTGCGGCCAAGATGGTCGTGCTCGACGTCGACCACCCCGACATCGAGGAGTTCGTGCAGACGAAGGCGCGCGAGGAGCACAAGATCCGCGCCCTGCGCGATGCCGGCTTCGACATGGACCTCGGCGGGTCCGACATCACCTCGGTGCAGTACCAGAACGCCAACAACTCCGTGCGCGTCTCCGATGAGTTCATGCGGTCCGTCGAGGAGGGTCGCGAGTTCGGCCTCCGTGGCCGTCAGACCGGTGAGGTGATCGAGACCGTCGATGCTCGCGAGCTCTTCGAGAAGATCGCCAAGGCCGCCTGGGAGTGCGCCGACCCCGGCCTGCAGTACGACGACACGATCAACGACTGGCACACCAACCCCGAGACCGGCCGGATCACCGCGTCCAACCCCTGCTCTGAGTACATGTCACTGGACAACTCCTCGTGCAACTTGGCGTCGCTGAACCTGATGAAGTTCCTCAAGGACGACGACACCTTCGACGCCGCGCTGTTCGCGCAGGCCGTCGAGGTGATCATCACCGCGATGGACATCTCGATCTGCTTCGCGGACTTCCCCACCGAGGCCATCGGCGACACCACTCGTGATTACCGCCAGCTCGGCATCGGCTACGCCAACCTCGGCGCCTTGCTGATGGCGATGGGTCTCGGGTACGACTCCGAGGGTGGCCGCTCGATGGCCGCCGCGATCACCAGCCTGATGACCGGGACGTCCTACCGGCGATCGGCCGAGCTGGCCTCGGTCGTCGGCCCCTACGCCGGCTACGCCCGCAACGCCGAGGCGCACCAGCGGGTGATGCGCAAGCACCAGGCCGCCAACGACACGGTGCGCACGCTGAGCCCGGTCGACGGTGCGGTGCACCGGCTGGCGACGACGATGTGGAGCCAGGTCGTTGACCACGGCGCCAAGCACGGCTTCCGCAACGCGCAGGCCTCGGTGCTCGCGCCGACCGGCACCATCGGCTTCATGATGGACTGCGACACCACCGGCATCGAGCCCGACTTCTCGCTGGTGAAGTTCAAGAAGCTGGTCGGCGGCGGCTCGATGCAGATCGTCAACCAGACGATCCCCCGAGCGCTGCGCAAGCTCGGCTACGACGCGGAGAAGGTCGAGGCGATCGTGGAGTACATCGCCGAGCACGGCCACGTCATCGACGCCCCCGGCCTCAAGCCGGAGCACTACGAGGTCTTCGACACCGCGATGGGTGCGCGTTCCCTGGCCCCCATGGGCCACGTGCGGATGATGGCGGCCTGCCAGCCCTTCCTGTCCGGCGCGATCTCGAAGACGGTGAACCTGCCCGAGTCCGCCACGGTCGAGGAGATCAAGGACGTCTACCTCCAGTCGTGGAAGCTCGGCCTCAAGGCCACCGCGATCTACCGCGACAACTGCAAGGTCGGCCAGCCGCTGGCCGACGCCAAGGCCAAGGGTGCCGACTCCGCCGTCGCGGCCGCCTCGACGCAGACCGTTGCGGTCGAGAAGGTCATCGAGTACCGCCCGACCCGCAAGCGCCTGCCGAAGTCGCGCACCTCGCGCACCACGTCGTTCACGGTCGGCGGCGCCGAGGGCTACATGACCTCCGGTGCCCACGACGACGGCCAGCTCGGTGAGGTGTTCCTCAAGCTCGGCAAGCAGGGCTCGACGCTCGCCGGTGTCATGGACGCCTTCTCGATCGCGGTCTCGATCGGCCTGCAGTACGGCGTCCCGTTGGAGACCTACGTCTCCAAGTTCACCAACCTGCGCTTCGAGCCGGCCGGCCTCACCGACGACCCCGACGTGCGGATGGCGCAGTCGATCATGGACTACATCTTCCGCCGCCTGGCGCTGGACTACATGACCTTCGAGGAGCGGTCGATGCTCGGCATCTACTCCGCCGAGGAGCGTCAGCGTCACCTCGAGACCGGCTCCTACGAGCCGATCGTGGAGCTCTCGGAGGCTGAGTCGCTCAAGGCCGACCACCCTGCCGTGGTCGAGACCAGCGACATCGTGGAGGTCAGCGACATCGTGGAGGCGGAGGTCCTCGAGCGGGGGACCGCCCACACCTCGGCCGAACTGATGGAGCAGATCACCGGTCACGCCGTCGACAGCCCGCTGTGCTTGACCTGCGGGACGAAGATGCGCCCCGCAGGGTCCTGCTACGTCTGCGAGGGCTGCGGGTCCACCTCCGGCTGCAGCTGAGCAGGCTTCCGGCGCACCCAGTAGTTGCCGGTGGTCCGGACGTAGCCGAGCTCCTCGTTGAGGTGGCGGATCCCGGTGTTGTGCGCCTCGTTGTCGGTCACGGCGTAGGCGGCTCCGGCTTTCGCGGCCTCCACGTGGAGGACCTGCTTGGCCAGGGCACCGAGCCGTCGCCCACGGTCGGCCGGGTCCACGCCTGTGTAGACGACTTGGGCAAGGTCGCCGTGCACGATCGCGTAGGAGATCGCGACGGGTCGCGCGCCGTCCCGGAGCACCACGGCCACCGGTTGCACCCCGCCCTCCCCGGAGGCGAAGGACCTCAGGTGGGCGAGCGTGGTCGGGCCTTCGTACTCACGCTCGGGGTTGGTCTGGCTGGCGTCGAACATGGCCTCGACGGCGTCCTCGTCGGCGAAGACCAGGGGCGGGTTGACCTCGGCGCTGACACCGGCCGGCAGGTCCGGCGTCGTGGGACCACTCAGCTCCAGTCGTGAGCTGATCGAGTGCTGCATCGTGGTGAACCCCCATCCGTGGGCGATGGCGAGCGACCGGTCATCGGTGTCCTCGACCTGGGCGACCACCGAGGTGGCCGACCTGGGGAGGTCGGCCCCCAGGGCCCGGTGGAGCCGGCCGCCGACGCCGCGGTCGCGGTGGTCTGGCGTGATCGCGACGATCTCCAGGTACACCCCGTCCGGGAGCCCGGCCCCGTGGAACTGGAGGCCGAGACCGACGACCCGACCCTGGTCGGTGACCGAGAGCATGCTGCGATTCTGGGTGGCGGCGGCCTCCCGGACCGGGGCTTCGACCAGCGCGCGGTTGACTCCCGGGCAGAGTCCGACGACGAGGTCGATCACCTCGTCGTGTTCGTCGGGCGTGGTCTCGTGGAGGTCCATCCGACCACCGTAGGCGGTGCGCAGGCGATGTGACCGACCGATCACGGCGGCGCTTGGTGATGCGGCCTAGGTTGGTAGTGGATCGCTTCTCGAGGAAGATCATGAGCTGGGACAACCTGTGGCTTCACGTGGCCTCCTACGCCCGCCAGTCCGTAGCGGCCGATGACTTCCAGGACCTCCGGGATGCCGACGCCTCCGACGACTTTCGTCTCGTCGGGGCGGTCTTGATCTCCCGGGCTGCGGACGGCTCGGTCACGCTCAGGCAGCACGGGGGTTTCGGTGCCGTCGGCGCCCTCGTTGTCGGTTTGTTCGCCCCTCCCTTGCTCGCCGGGAGTCGGGTCGCCGAGGCCTTGGGGGAGGACTTCGCCTCACTGGTGTCGCGCTACGAGGACAAGCAGCTCGGCGTGGACCTCGAGGAGTGGTTGCCCGCAGGTGCCACCGCCGTCGCCGTGGTCGTCGAGGACACCTGCATGCGTCGCCTCCACCGCGTCTTGCGCAAGGCTTCGAAGCGGACCGACATGGCGATCCGGGTCGCGGACGTCGTCGCGCTGACGACCGCGCTGGCAGATGCCGGGTACGACGTCAGGAGGGCTCTTGCCCGGTGACCGTCTGGGCGGATCCGTCGGCCCAGAGCACCAGGCCCACCCGGCCGGCGCGGGTGGCGAGCCAGGTGGCTGCCTCGGAGTCCAGGGCGAAGGCGGCAGTGGCGTCGATGTCGGCCCACGTCAGGTCGGCACCGATCACGGTGACCGAGGCAACCTGTGTCGGCACCCGGCCGGTGCGGGCGTCGACCAGGTGCCCGCCGCGGTGGGCGAGCCCGGAGGTGGCGACAGCGCCGCGGCGGACCGGCACCACGGCACGGACCCCGCCGACGTCGGTCGGGTCCTCGATGCCGACTCGCCACTCCGGGCGCGACGGGTCGGCCACATGGCAGACCATGTCGCCGCCGGCCGAGAGGCAGAAGTCGGTGTCGTCGAGGTGGCGCATCGGCCTGGCAGCGCGCTCGACGGCCCAGCCTTTGACCACGCCGCTGGGGTCGAAGGTGCGCCGACCGTCCGATCCGGCGCGCCACACGTCGAAGGCGCCGCGGGACTGCTGACGTGCCTGCTCGCCCAGAGAGAGGACCTCCGCGACCTCGGGCGGGCAGTCGCCCAGGCTGATCTCGCCTCGGTCGAGCCGGCAGACGAACGAGTCCGCGCGGTAGGTGCTGAAGACGCGGTCGACGTCGCGCAGCGTGGCCAGCACCTCCTGCCACGACTCGTCCCCGGCCGCGGTGCCGGCGTATCGGCCGCGCAGTGCCAGGCTGATCGGCATCCCCATCAGATGCTCGACCCTGCGGGTCACCGGCAGGTTCTCAGGGGGCGTCGCCAGGTCCGCGGCCACGCCCACGCTGCGGCTCACAGCCCGGCCTGATCCAGGGCGCTCTGCAGGGACTGCAGGTAGCCCACGCTGGTCACGGTGGCGCCGCTGATCATGTCGATGTTGGCGCTCTGGGCCTGGACGGTGGCCCGCATCAGGATCGGCAGCGCGTAGCTGTTGATCTGGAGGTCGGTGGAGTTGCCGTTCGGGTACTGCAGCATCGCGACGTCGGTGATCTTGTCGTTGGCCACCGTCAGCTGGACCTGCACCGGCCCCCACTGCGTCTGTGCCACGCCTCCTGCCACCGTGGCGGGGGCGCTGTTGGCGCCGCCCGACCCGGAGCCGGAGCTGGAGCCGGAGCCGGAGCCGTTCGAGCCGCCAGAGCCGCCCGAGGTCCCCGAGGTCCCCGAGGTCCCCGAGCCGGACCCGGAGCTGTTCGAGCCGCTGGCGGCGCCGGACCCGGAACCAGGTGGCGCCAGGAGGCCGGCAGGGCTGCTCGCACTCAAGGCCCCGCTGGTGGAGGTGTGATAGCCGAACAGCAGGACGACGATCGACACGGTCGACAGGAGCCAGGTAGCAATGCGCTTCATCGGGTCACCACCGGAAGGTCTCGAGGTGGAGCTGGTCGGCCGGAAGACCCGCCGCCAGCAGGCTGTAGGTGAGGGAGTCGCTCCACTCGGGCGGGCCACAGACGTAGACGTCACGCTCGGCCAGGTCGGGCATCCACGCTCGGAGCGTGTCCACGTCGTCGTACGGCGGCGCGCCGGTGCCCAGCCACGAGTCGGGATGGCGACGCGGTCCGGGCAGCTCGGCCACCTGGAGGCCCCTCTCGGCTGACAGTGCGGCCAGCTCGCGACGGAAGAGGGGTTCGCGTCGGAACCGTTGGAGGAAGAGGGCCTCGCCCGGCCGGTAGGACATGCCCTCGGCCAGTGCGCGCAGCGGCGTGATGCCGACCCCGGCGCCGATGAACGCGAGCTTGCGCCGCGTGCGGGGCCGCTCGCTGAGCCGGCCGTAGGGACCCTCCACGATCACCCGCGTACCTGGTCGGAGCGAGGCCAGCGCGGCGCTGCCGTCCCCCGCCTCGGCCACGGTGATCCGCAGGCTCTGCCCGTCGGGTGCGGCGGAGAGGGAGTAGGGGTTCGCGCGCGTCCACCCGGGTCCGCTCAGGAAGCGCCAGGTGAAGAACTGGCCGGACTCGACCTTCATCCGGTGCATGGCCCGGCCGGTGACGTAGACCGACACCGTGGTGTCGCTCTCACGGACCACGGACGTCACGTGCATCAGGTGACGCAGGTTGGTCCAGGCAGGCAGGGCGAGCCGCCAGAGCACGACGGCGAGCGCCGCTGCGGCCCAGGCGGTCCACCAGAAGACGGTACGGCCCGGGGAGGAGGTGAACTGCTGGCCGGTCCACAGCTGGTGGGGCAGCGCGAGGCCCACGCCGAGATAGGCGTAGAGGTGCAGCAGGTGCCAGGACTCGTAGCGCAGCCGGCGTCGGGCAGCCTTGATGCTGGTCACGACCACCATCACCAGGCAGACCGTCCCCGCGGTGGCGAGCAGCATGCCGGGGTAGTCCACCACCAGGGTCCACAAGGTCGACGGGGTCCGGGAGACCTGCCCGGCGGCGTACCCCCAGGTGATGGCGACCAGATGCGCCAGCATGAGGTTGAACGAGGTGAAACCGACGATCCGGTGGATGCGCGCCAGCCGGTCCTGACCGTAGGCCCGTTCGAGCCACGGCACCCGCGACATCAGCAGGACCTGCGCGAGGAGCAGGACGGAGGCGACCAGTCCGGTCAGCCGTCCCAGCGAGGTGAGTCCCGTGGCCCAGGAGGTGAGGTCCTGGACCCCGCGGTCCACCACCCACCAGTAGGTGACCAGCAGCAGACTCACCCACAAGGTGCTGCCGGCGGCGACGCGGAGCCCGGCGTCCAGGCGGGCCCGGGAGACCGGTCGTCGCCCTGTGGACGGCGAGACTCTGCGTCCGCCGTGGGTCGTGGCCACGGTCACGTCAGCGTGCCTCCTGGCGTCGCGGAGTCGGAGTCCTCACCGTGGGAGTCGTGGTCGCCGCCGTCTCCGCCACGGCCGCCGTCGTCGCCGGAGCGTCCATCCGGCCCGTGGCCGCCGGAGCCGTCATCGGTGAAGCCCACGCGGGAGAGGTCGTCCGGCCCCGCGATCGCATGTCCGGCGGCCAACCCGCCGGCGCCTGCGGCAAGGATGAGACCGAGAGCGCCGCCAGCCATCGCGAGTCGTCCCTTGCTGAACCTGCTGCCCCGGCCAGGCGGCTCGGCCCACTCGGAGTCCAGCGGAGCCGCGGGGTCTCGGAGGTTGGCGTGGATCGGAGGGGGCTGCGAGCTCTCGGGGTTGCTCGAGTCCTGCTCCCAGCGGGAGCCGCTCGTGGGGGAGGGCTGGTCGTCCATCGGTTCTCCTCGTGTGTGGTTGACCCTCACTGTGCGCGGCCTGCCTGAGTGAACCTCCGGACGAACCTGTGGGTGGGCTGTGCGTTGCCTCCCGGGCGGCTTGACGCATCTAGTTTACTCAGTCATCATTGACTCAATGAATACTGACGAAATGACCACTGACTCAATGACCACTGAGAGAAGTGTCGAGCAGCGTGCTCGGACCCATGCTGCGCTGGCGGATCCGGCACGGCTACGCATCGTGGACCACCTGTGCGTGGGTGACGCAGCGCCTTCGGAGCTGCAGGCGATCCTCGGCACCACCTCGAACCTGCTCGCACACCATGTGAACGTGCTCGAGTCGGCCGGCCTGGTACGGCGTCGCCGTTCGGAGGCCGACCGCCGACGCAGCTACCTCACCCTGCTCCCGGCGGCGCTGGAGGGCCTCGTCCCGGTGACGACCGAACCGGTGAGCCGGGTCGTGTTCGTGTGCACGGCGAACTCCGCCCGCTCGCAGCTCGCCGCGTCCTTGTGGGAGCAGAACAGCAGCATCCCTGTCGCGTCGGCCGGCACTGAGCCGGCGCACCAGGTCGCACCGGGGGCGGTCGCCAGCGCGCTTCGCCACGGCCTCCGCCTGGCCGACGCCGCCCCTCGGTCGCTCGAGGACGTGCTGGGACGCGACGACTATGTCGTGACCGTCTGCGACAACGCTCACGAGAGGCTCGGTCGTGACGGACTCCCCGTGCCGCCGGCCGCCCACTGGTCGGTGCCCGACCCGGTTCGGGTCGGGACGAGTGCCGCCTTCGACGCGGCGTACGACGAGCTCGACCGCCGCATCTCCCGTCTCGCCCCCCGACTCACCGCCTCCTGAGGAGCAACGTCATGGCTGACCTCACCCACGACCCGTCGTCGCCCGCCATCAGCCTGGACCAGGTGGTTGCCCTCAAGCGGGCTGCCGGGCGACTGTCCCGTGAGTTCGAGGGCTCCTTCAACGCTGAGACGATCGAGCGGTTCCTGACCTCGTCGTACCGTCAGTTCGCCGATCACGCGACGGTCGTCAACTTCCTACCCCTGCTCGCCGAGCGGTTCGCTCGCCAGCGGTTGCAGGCCCTGGCCAAGATCGAGGGCAAGCACGACCCCACGATGCCGGTCGTGCTGTTCCTGTGTACCCACAACGCCGGGCGATCACAAATGGCTCTGGGCTACTTCACGCACCACGCCGCCGGCGCCGCGGTCGCCTGGTCCGGTGGCTCCGAGCCCGGGGTCGCCGTCAACCCGGCGGCGGTCGAGGCTATGGCCGAGGTGGGCATCGACATCTCGCGGGAGTACCCCAAGCCGTGGACCGACGAGATCGTCCGCGCCGCCGACGTCGTGATCACCATGGGCTGTGGCGATGCCTGCCCGATCTTCCCGGGCAAGCGCTACGAGGAGTGGGCGCTGACGGACCCCGCGGGACTCGGCGTTGAGGCGGTGCGCCCCATCCGGGACGAGATCGAGCGCCGGGTCCTCGCCCTGCTGGCGCAGTTGCACGTCGGCCCGGTCACTGCATGACCGCCGCACTCACGCGACGACTTGTCGCGGAGCTGCTCGGCACCGGTCTGCTGGTCACCGTGGTCGTCGGGTCCGGCATTGCGGCCCAGCGGCTCTCGCCCGGCGACGTGGGCCTCCAGCTCCTGGAGAACTCCACCGCCACGTTCCTCGGCCTGACGGTGCTGATCTTGATGTTCGGGCCGGTCTCCGGGGCACACTTCAACCCGGTGGTCTCAGGAGCCGACTGGTGGCTGGGCCGCCGGTCCGGCACCGGCCTCGGCGCCGGGGAGACGCTCGCCTACGCCGCCGTCCAGGTCGTCGGGGCGGTCGGCGGTGCCGTGCTGGCCAACGCGATGTTCGAGGTTCCAGTCAACGAGCTGTCGACCACGGAGCGCAGCGGGGCCAACCTCTGGCTCGCCGAGATCGTCGCCACGGCGGGGCTGGTCGCCCTGGTCTTCGCCCTGGCCCGCACCGGTCGGGGCGCGCTCGCGGCACCGGCGGTGGGTGCCTACATCGGCGCGGCCTACTGGTTCACCTCGTCCACGTCGTTCGCCAACCCCGCGGTCACGGTCGGCCGGGTCTTCTCCGACAGCTTCGCCGGGATCGCCCCCGGCTCCGTGCCCGGCTTCGTCGTGGCCCAGCTGGTCGGCGCCGTCCTCGGCGTCGGCGTCGTGGCCTTCCTGTTCCCGCACGTCGGCGACGCGGCCGGCGACGTGGTCGTACCCCATGCGCACGACACCGACACGAGCCCCCAGAGGAGCACCCGATGACCACCAGCCCCGACCACGTCCCTCAGGTGGTCTTCGCCTGCGTCCGCAACGGGGGGCGCTCGGTCGCCAGCCGGGTCCTCGCCGAGCACTATGCGGGCGGCCGGGTGGTCGCGCTCTCGGCGGGCACCCAGCCCGGTGAGCACATCCATCCCGAGGTCGCCGACGTGCTGGAGCTGCTCGGACTCGACACGTCCCGGGAGCGACCCACCCTGTTGACGCGGGAGACCGTGGCCGCCAGCGACCTCGCGATCACGCTCGGCTGCGGCGAGCAGTGCCCCTACGTCCCCGGCGTGCGGTACGAAGACTGGCCGGTCGACGACCCGGGCGGCCAGGACGAGGCCACGGTCCGGCGGATCATCGCCGACCTCGACGCTCGGGTTCGTGCACTGCTGGTCGAGCTGGTGCCCGACCTCGAGCTCCCACCCTCCGTGCTCGACGGCTGAGTCACAGATGGCTGGATCATCGTTGACTGGCTCATCGCTGATGGCTCACAGCTGGGAGGTGGTGGATCCGGAGGCGACCAGCGCACCGTCCACGGGCACCGGGCCGGCCTCCTCCGTCGGCCCACCGAAGCCGGCCGGGTCGACGTCCAACCTCGGCAGCCACCGGTCCAGCCACGCCGGCAGCCACCAGTTTGCGTTCCCGAGCAGCTTCATCGTCGCGGGCACCAGCACCAGTCTGACCAGCGTGGCATCGACCAGCACCGCCGTGGCGAGCCCGAGGCCCAGCATCTTGATCAGTGGGTCCTCACCGAGCACGAACCCGCCGAAGACGGCCACCATGATCGCTGCGCCGGAGGAGATCGTGCGTGCCGTGACGCCGATCCCGTGGACGACGGCCCGGTCGCTGTCCCCGGTGCGCAGCCACTCCTCTCGCACTCGGGAGAGCAGGAAGACCTCGTAGTCCATCGACAGCCCGAAGAGGATCGCGAACATGAACAGCGGGATGAACGAGATGATCGGCACCGTCGACTCCAGCCCGATCAGGTCGGCCCCCCAGCCCCACTGGAAGACCATCACCAGGACGCCGTAGGCCGCGCCGACGCTCAGCAGGTTCATGATCGCGGCCTTCAGTGGCACCAGCAGCGACCGGAACAGCACCACCAGGAGCAGGAACGAGAGCAGCACCACGGCGGTCAGGAACAGCGGCAGCCGCTCCTCCACCCGCTGACCGAGGTCGGACATCGTCGCGGTGTAGCCGCCGATGTGGGCGCTCGCTCCACTGCCGGACAGTGCCGAGGGCAGCACCTCGTCCCGCAGTCGTTCGATCGTGCCCACAGTCGCCGCGTCCTGCGGCGAGGTGGTCGCCTGGGCGATCACGACGGCCACGTCGGCCTCGGCCGACCCCGGAACGATCCTGGCCGAGGCGACCCCGGGGTCGGCGGCGATGGAGTCGACCAGCGGCTCGAGGACCGACCGGTCGCGGGCGACATCGACGGCCACCACCAGCGGACCCGTGGCGCCCGGACCGAAGCCGTCGGCGATGAGGTCGAAGGCCCGGCGTTCGGTGCGGGCCTCCGGGAAGCTGCCCTGGTCGGGCAGCCCGAGCCGCAGCGCGAACACCGGGGCGGCCAGTGCCAGGAGGGCCGCGGCGCCCACGACGGCGTACACCGCAGCATGCCGGGTCACGTGGGTGCCCCAGCGGCTCCAGCGGCGGACGCTGGCGGCGCCGGAGTCGCTCCGGGCGAACCGGCGCCCGTGGCCCGCCACCCGGTGACCGGCGAGGCCGAGCAGCGCGGGCAGCAGGGTGATCGCCGCCAGCACCATCACCAGCACCACGATCGACATCCCCACGCCACCGGCCGCCACGAACGGCAGCCCGGCGAAGACCAGTCCCAGGATCGCCACGACCACGGTGCCGCCGGCGAACACCACGGCCTGCCCGGCGGTGCCGACGGCACGTCCGACGGACTCGGCCACGGGTAGTCCGGCGGCCAAGCCCTCACGGTGTCGGGTGAGCAGGAACAGGGCGTAGTCGATGCCGACGCCCAGGCCCACCATGGAGGCCATCACGGGAGCCCACACCGGGATGTCGAGCACGAGCGCAACAATCGGCAGGATGCTGGCCCCCACCAGGAGACCGACGAGGGCGATCGCCAGGGGTAGCCCCGCGGCCAGGAGTGAGCCGAAGGCGACCAGCAAGATGACCAGGGCGACGATGAGACCGATCGCCTCACCGAGGTTGGTCGGTGAGTCCTCGAAGCTGAAGTACAGGTCGCCCCCCGCCTCGATCTGCAGCGAGGACGAGGCGCGGGCCTGCTCGAGGGCGTCCTTGAGCTCGGCGAGGTCGCCGCGGTCGAGCTCCTCGATCGCCGGGTACTGCAGACGCAGCAGCGCGACCCGTCCGTCCGGAGAGACCTCGCCGGAGGCCCGCGCCTCGGCTCGCCCATCCGCGATCGCGCCCGCCGGGTCGGTGACACCGAGGAGCCGGGGAAGATTTTCGACGGAGGCCTGGAGGGCCTCGAGGTCGGTGCGGGCCGTCTCGGAGTCGAAGAACGTCGAGCCGGCCCGCGGGGTTGCGACGACGTACGCCGTGAGGCCGCCGGCACCTGTGTCCGCGCGGGCCAGCAGGTCGGTGGCGGCTTGGGAGTCGGTGCCCGGAGCCGCCATGGTGTCATCGAGCTGGCGACCGAAGCCGACGGAGGCGGCCACCACGATCGCCGAGACCGCCAGCCAGACGCCCACGGCGATCCAGGGTCGTGTGGCGGACCAGCGGCCCCAACGGTAGAGCGCGTGTGACATGGGTTTCTCCCTCACCAGGATCGGACGTCGCGGCCTGCCGGCCTGCCCTACCACCGTCGCGGCGCACGGGTATCGCGCACATCCGCGTCGAGGTCGGATCCGTCCCCTCCGCGAGGAGGACCTTGATCTCGTTCTTTCGGTCGATCCCTCGGAGCGCTGGGCTCCCTAGGCTGGGGGTGTGGTGAGGGAGTCGTGGCGCGCGCTGTGGGCAGAGCCGCGTCCGGCCGACGTCCCGGTGCGGGTCTGGCGGGACTGGGCATTGGTCGCGATCCTGGTCCCCACCGCCCTGCTCGAAGGCATCCTGAGCCCGGATGTCGTGTGGCGCCCGGTCGCCACCCTGGTCGCGGTGGCGCTCGTGCCGGTCCTGCTGTGGCGGCGTACCCACCCGCTGGTGTGCGTCCTCGTCGGCTTCGGCGCCGGGGCCGTGCTGACGCTGGCTCAGGCCGTCACCGGGTCGGGGCCGATCGGGCTCTACACGATGATCTACATCCTGGTGCTGGTGTACTCGGTCGTCCGCTGGGGCTCGGGCCGTGAGGTGGTGCTCGGGCTGGCGGTGATCTTCGGGGCGGCCACGCTCAGCTACCTGGTCGCCTACACCGGGCCGGCCGATCTCTTCGGGGGCTACGCGATCCTGCTGTTCGCTGCCGCCGCCGGCGCCGCGTTCCGCTACCGCTCCGAGAGCTGGCGGCGGGCGCTGGAACAGCTCCGCAGCCAGGAGCGGGTCGGGCTGGCACGCGAGCTCCACGACACGGTCGCCCACCACGTCTCTGCCATCGCCGTGCAGGCACAGGCCGGCCGGGCCGTCGCGGCCAGCCGGCCGGAGGCGGCCGTCGACGCGCTCGCGGCGATCGAGGGAGAGGCGTCGCGTACCCTGGAGGAGATGCGGGGCATGGTGCGCGTGCTGCGCGACGGCGCAGCCGCGGAGTACGCACCGCAGCCCGGGGTCGCCGACCTGGTGGCTCTCGCGAGGCCGGACACGACCCCGGTGGTGGAGGTCGTGGTCTCGGGAGAGGTCGACGGATTGGCTGCGTCAGTCGACGCGGCGGCCTACCGACTGGCGCAGGAGTCGCTCACGAACGCGTTGCGCCATGCCCGCGGAGCGACCCGCGTGGCCATCGAGGTCGTGGCAGACGCCTCCGTCGTCCGGGTGCGGGTGACCGATGACGGAGCCGCCGACCCCGGCCACCGCGTGGTCCCGGGCTTCGGCCTGCTCGGGATGCGCGAGCGAGCCGAGCTCCTCGGCGGCACCCTGTCCGCCGGGCCCGGTCCCGCCGGGGGCTGGACGGTCGACGCGCAGCTGCCGAGGGTGGCCCCGGCATGAGCGTTCGTGTCGTGGTCGCCGACGACCAGGACCTGGTGCGCACCGGCCTCGCGATGATCCTTGACGCCCAGCCCGGAATCGAGGTCGTCGGGCAGGCCGTCGACGGCCCGACGGCTGTCGAGACCGTGCACCGGCTGCGTCCCGACGTGTTGCTGGTCGACATCCGGATGCCTGGCTTCGACGGGGTCGAGGTCACCCGCCGGCTCGCCGGCCCCACGGTCGAGGACCCCGTCGCGGTGGTGGTGATCACGACCTTCGACCTCGACGAGTACGTCCACGGCGCCCTGAGGGCCGGCGCGCGCGGCTTCCTGCTCAAGGACGCCGGTGCCGAACTGCTGGTCCAGGCCGTGCACGCCGCGGCCAACGGTGACGCGCTCATCGCTCCCAACGTCACCCGACGGCTGCTCGCCAGCCTGGCCGACCGGGTTCCGGCCGAGCCGGCAGCCCAACCGATCGAGCCGCTGACCGACCGCGAGGAGGAGGTGCTGGCGCTGGTGGCGACCGGCCGCACCAACGCCGAGATCGCGAGCGAGCTCTTCATCGGGCTCACCACCGTGAAGAGCCATGTCGCCTCCTTGTTGACCAAGCTCGGCGCCCGCAACCGGGTCGAGCTGGCGATGTGGGCCTATGACACCCGCCGCGTCGGGGACTGACTATCTGCGTCGGTGGAAGCGGACGTCACCACTCGCCAGGTGGGTGTGGTCGTAGGTCGCGTCGTGGGCGCGATGGTGGTGGAACGAGCAGAGCAGCACGCCGTCGGCCAGGTCGGTCTTGCCTCCGCGTGACCACGGATCTCGGTGGTGCGCTTCGCACCACGGTGCCGGGATCGTGCAGCCCTCGGCCCGGCAGCGACCATCGCGCAGTGCGAGCGCCTTGCGCTGGGCGGGGGAGAAGAGCCGACTGGCACGCCCGAGGTCGAGCACCTCGGAGGCGCCGCCGAGGACCGCCGGGACCAGCCCCGCGCCGCACGCCAGCCGGCGAGCCTCGGCGGCGCTGATCCGACCGCCGCTGGCGAGCCCAGCGCCACCCAGGCCGCTTCGCAGCTGATCGAGGGTGATGGTGACCAGTACGGTCGTCGCATCCCCACCATGCGCGGGGAGAAGTGCTGCGGGCACCTTCTCGAGCAGGGAGCAGAAGGCCTCGCCCAGGCGCTGGGAGTACGGGCGCCGGGCCGCTGCGCCGGATCCGGTGAGTACCTCGCGGCGCGGAGCGGCGTACGCCTCCAGGTAGATCCGCAGCCGCTCTCCGACCGAGTCGGGCACGCGAGCCCGGAGGTCGGTGGTGCCGTCGCCATTGGCCCGCAGGGTCAGGCTCGTGCGACTCAACGCGCGCCGCTCCTCGGCCTCGAGGAGTCGCCGTTCCTCGTCGTCGAAGGCATCGGGGGCGACGACCTCGAGGACCCTGCGACCCAGGATCCGCAGCTGCTTCGGCGTGTAGCGGGAAGCCTCGGCGATCAGGTGGGCCTCGGCCTTCGCGCGGATCTCTGGGTCGACCTCGCCAGGCAGCGCCCCGAGCGCAGCCACGATCACCTCGGCCTGGGGCTCGCTGACCCGGCCGTCGAGAAGCGCGTCCGCCACCGACTGCCAGCGGGTATCGAGGGCTTCGGCCAGCCGGGCGCGCCGCGCCACCGGACCGTAGTCGCTGCGGGTGTGATGGGCCAGCCAGTCCGCGACGTTGCGAGCGCCGTGCTCGGCCGCGACGTCGTCGGCGGCGGACAGCACACTCAGCAGCAGCCCTTGGAGTCGCTGGCCCGCCTGGCTGAGACCGAGCAGCACCGCCTCCTTCTCCCGCACGGTGAGGAAGGCCGGGTTGCTGTGCGCCGCCTGGTCGAGCACCTCCGACAACGCGTCCAGCGCCGCCACCATCGGGTGGCGGTGGGGCGCGGGGGCAAGGCTCATGCGGCGACGATAGTCGGGACCCGTGATGATTTCAGGAGGTGTGTTCGAATCTGTGGATAGCCCCCAGCGTCGCCGCTGGGGTGCATGAGTTCCGGGCCGTCAGCCCCTCCCGGCGGCCGTCTCTGCAGCCGCTGCAGCGTCCTGCTCAGGACAGGTCGCGTGGTACTGGATCGCTCCCCCAAGCTGCTCGAACCACTCGTATCTGGTCATCGAGCGGCCGGCCATCCGGCAGGCAGCGCTCACCAGCGTGTCCGACAACGGGTTCCACGTGAAGATGTCGCCGTCGGTCGGGATGATCACGCGCAGACCGTCCGAGCTGAAGCCGGGGTAGGGCCACCCCTGATCCGAGGGAAGCTTGACGCGGTCCAGGAGCTCTCCGGACGCGGTATCCCACAGGGCGACGTCACCCGTCGTTCCGCCGGTGACCATGCGAGATCCGTCGGGTGAGAAGCTGCCGGTGGTGGCGAAGCTGGCGTGACCGGTCCGGGGGAGCCCATCGAAGCTACGAGACTCGAGGTCGAACAGTGCCAGTCCTCGGCCGGCGCCCGCCATGATGTGTCTGCCGTCGGGCGAGAACCGGGCGAACTCCCAAGCGCCGAAGTCGAGGTCAGGCAGCGGGCCCCGCTGGACCTCCACACCCCTGCCGAGATCGAGGATCGCCCATTCGTCCGGAAAGTTGAAGGACGTGCTGGCCTCCGGAATCCTGCTGGTCAGGAGGAAGGCCGTCTGACTATCTGGGGACACCGTCATGCTGGTGACCTGACGGCCCTCTAGGCTAATGGGCTCGCCGACCGGCTCGAGCGTCGTAGCGTCCACGAGGAACACCTCCGACCGTTTCGCTGTCTCAACGTCGGCGCTGTCGGGGCTGGCCGCGACCGCGATGTGTTCCCCGTCCGCGAGCTGCTCCACGGCCCAGATGGGCAGGTCGCAAACGCGGCGCCGCAGGACCTGACCCTTCAGCGTGAACCGAGCGAGGCTGCCGTCGATGAGACCGCTCACAAAGGACTTGCCGCTCGCGTGCCACGAGCCTGGGAACATGCCCTGCTCCTGCCCACCACCCACGGCTTTGTTCACGATGAAGTCGCCGGTACTCACGTCGAAGACCGCGACCCTCGTGACTGCGGTCTTCACGTCTGCGGTCATCGTGTCTGCGGTCATGGCCACCAGGTCCGAGTTGGGGGACAAGCGCATCCACGAGTCGCCTTGGAGGCGCGAGTCTGTGGCGCGCAGCGTGCGGTCGAGCAGGCGAGTTCCGCCAGTGAAGCTCCACTTCTGCACCGTTCCGGCGTACTTCACATAGAGCAGGCTTCCGTCCGGTGACAGTGCCGCTGCACTGGCCGTCCCGGTGGTGAGGACCCGCTCAGGGCCGTCGCTGAACACGTGGGTCGTCCCGTCGTCGGCCACGACCGAAATGTCCGCTCCGTCCTCCGACGTGCTGACGGTCCAGGTCTGAACGTTGGGCAGCCTACGGAAGACTTCGTGGGACTGCATGTCCACCTCGATGAGGCCGCCTTCCGAGGCAAAGAGGACACGCTCACCGCCAGGGATCGCGGCCACCACGGGTTCTCCGTAGCTGGACGAGTCTGGCAGGGACCAAACCTGCTGAGTACTTCGAACCTCGTACTGGGATATTTCTGGCTTCGAGGTGTAGAGATAGCGGCCGTCGTTGCTGATGGCGATCCGAGACCCTCCGACGGCGCATGATCCGCGGTGCGCGCTTCGGGTGCAGCAGGTCCCAGATACGCACCTGATCGGCCACGTTGAGACTGTCGATGGGGTAGCCGGGAGGCGCGTCCGCTCCAGGGAGGTGGAACGCGGCCGCCAGGTAGCGTCCGTCCTCAGAGAAGTCGAGATCCGCCACGATCGCACGCTCCGGAAGCATCCTCAACCGTGCCTTCCGCGCTTTGAGGGTCTGCCCGTCGAGGATCCACAGCGGGTCATCGGACATGAGGGGCATGCCGACGAACAGGTCGGACCGGGCGTCGATCGTGTCGGGAGGAGCAAACTCAATGTTGGTCAGGTTGGCAGTGATAGCCCAGTCGCCGCCAGGGTTCGGGAGCTCCTTATTCCGCAGGACCTGCATGGTGTCGGCGTCGATGATGGAAACGCGGCCGTCTCTGCCCAGAGTGGCGAGGCGAGTGCCGTCGGGACTGAGCTGGAGACCAGTGTCGTCTCGCGTGGGCTCGAGCAGTGGGGTCGTCTCCGACAGCCCGCGGCGCTTGTCCATGACCGCGCTGAGAGCGGACCGGGTTGCGGCGGAGTCATCGCGCTGGACCGCCTCGATGGCCAGGGCGAGCGCGGGGACCGGCTCATCGATGTTCACGGCCCTGGCGGCGAGAAGCCTCGCCTCGGCCACGGCTTCGGCCCGGCGGGCGGAGGTGGCATTGGTCTCGGCTACCCCGGTCTGGCGAACGGCGAGGAAGCCGGCCACCAGGGACAGCACTAGCAGCACGGCTCCGACGCCCACCACGCCGCGCAGCCGCCGCACCATCCGTGCCTGGGTCCGGGCGTGCTCGATCAGGGACTCGCGCTCGGACTCGGCCAGGGCAGTGCCGGCGTCGAGGAAGTCTCGTTCGAGGGCGGTGAGCTCGGCTCGGGCGGACTCACGCCATTCGACGGCCTGGTCGAGCCGGGTGCCTCGATAGACCTCACTCGTGGGCCGCCCGAGTGAGTCCCACGCCCCGGCGGCCTCCAGCAGGTGGTGTCGGATCCGGAGACCCTCGATGTCGTCGTCGAGCCAGGCGCGGAGTCGCGGCCACGCGCGGGTGAGCGACTCGTGCGCGATCTCGACCAGGCCTTCGGAGCTGGTCACCAGGCGTGCTTCGATCAGTGCGTCGACCAGCTCCTCCTGGCCCGGGTCGCCCGCGACCAGCTGTCGTGGCACCCGGGTCCGCACCGGCTGGGAGTCCGGGCCGGGTGCCACGAGCCTCATCAGGACGTCGCGCAGCACCGGGCGGCGCACCGTCTCAACTTGTTTGTACAGCGCTTCGGCGGCCTGGGCGACCGCGCCGCGGATCCCTCCGGAGGCCTGGTACCCCGCGACGGTGAGGGTGTGGCCCTCCCGACGCCGCCAGGTCTCCTGGAGGGCATACGACAGCATGGGCAGCGCGCCCGGCTCACCCTCGACCTCTCGCACCAGCAGGTCCACCAGTCCGGGCTCGAGCAGTAGTCCGTGCTGCCGGGCGGGAGCCTCGATCACCGCGCGCAGCGACTCGGCGTCCATCGGGCCGAGCAGGTGCAGGCCACGCTCCACCATCCGAGCCAGCCGTGGGTACGCCCCGAGATCGCTCATTCGGTCCGCCCGCAAGCCCATCAGCACCCGGCGTTCCTGGGCCAAGTCGGCGAGCTCCTCGACGAACGCCGACCGTGCAGAAGGGTCTTCGCACATCGTGAAGAGTTCCTCCAGCTGGTCGACCACGAGGGTGTCGGCGCCGCGTGCCCCCCAGGCATCGGCGAGGGCCGCCGAGGGGTGTGTGCCTGGGGTCATCACCACGACGCGGTCGCCCTCGTCCACCAGTGCCGCCGCCACGCCGGCGCGCAAGAGCGACGACTTGCCGTATCCCGAAGGACCCACGACCGCGAGGACGCCCTGCCGGCGGACGATGTCCAGGCAGGTGCGCAAGTCGTGGTCCCGTCCGACGAACGACTCCGCGTCGACGAGGTCGAAGGCCATCAACCCCTTGTACGGGCAGCGACCCGACGCCTGTCGCTGTCCCGACCAGGCGCCCATCAGCGACTCGTCCTGCCGCAGGATCGCCTGCTCCAGTCCGGCCAGCTCGGGGCCTGGGTCGATGCCCAGTCGCTGCACCAGCATGGCTCGCGCCTGATGCACGGTATGCAACGCGTCGGCCTGGCGGCCGGACTGGTACTGCGCCTGGGCCAGCAACTCCCAACGGCGCTCCCTCAGTGGTGCTGCGCGCACCAGCCGGTCGGCGTCTGCAACCACCTCGCGGGCGTGGCCAGCCGCCAGGTGCGTCGACACACGCAGCTCTTCGGCCTCTTGACGCAACTCTTCCAGCCGGGCAGCCTCCGTCACGGCCGGCTCCCAGTCCTCGAGGTCCTCGAAGGGTCGCCCTCGCCACAACTCGAGCGCCTCGCCCAACAGGTACGCCGCACGGTCCGACTCGCCCACCGCATCCAGCTCCCGCGCCCTGGCGAGCGTCCGCTCGAAGCGCACCGCATCCAGCTGGTCACCGGCCACCGTCAGTCGGTACCCGCCCGGCACTGTCTCCACGGCATCGGCACCCAGGGCCCGTCGCAGTCGCGAGACACAACCCTGCAGCACTTTGGTCGCCGACGCCGGAGGGTCCGTGCCCCACAAGGCGTCCGTCAACAGGTCGGTCGTGATCGGACGGCCCGGTCGAGTTGCGAGAGCCGCGAGCACCACCCGGTCACGCGGGCTCACCGGCGAAGTCTGTGTGTCGAGCGCCAACGGCCCGAGGACCGAGATCTCCATACCTTCCGAGGTTCCTCGTGCCACCGCGCCCCGTCAACGGCACCGATACCGAACCGATACCGCAGCGGTACCGACGCGGGGACGAGTCGATACCCCCAAGGTGCAGAACGGACCCATCAGCAGTCCACGCACCGGACGATCCGATCCGGCACACCTCAGGAGATCGACATGAACGCCATCGCCACTCGCCGCACCATCACCACCGGTCGCCGCATCCGCGGAACCGCCTGCGTTCTCGCGCTGGGGACAGCCACGATCGCCACCACGGCGCTGACCATCGCCGTTGCCGACGGCGCCTCGGCCATCCCCGACCCGATCACCCCGGGCGACCCTGTCGTGGTCACCGGGTACGGGCTCAGCGCCCCGGACGTGCAAGCGGACATCGACACCACCGGTCGGCCGTGCTTCCTGGTGCGTGCGCACTGGAACGACGCGCTCGACGGTCATCAGCCCCTCTGCTGAGCATGCCCGCCGGACGCTGCGTCAGCCGGCGAGCGCCCTGAACGCGTCGTACACCATGAACGCCGGCCAGAAGATGCCCTGGACGATCGCCCAGAGGTGCATCCCAAACCCGTCCGCCTGTTGCCAGAACCACACCCAGGCGCCGAACATCCCCAGCCCGTAGAGCGCGCCGCCGCCGGCGGCACCGGCGTTGCTGTTCCCCATCACGGCCCCCTTCGGTTCGGCCCGGTCGGAGACAGGTTCGCCGACCGCCTCCCACGCTACTCGCGACCAGGCCTCGGCGGGGTCTCGCGGAGAGTCTGCTGGGTCACGCGTCGTACGGTGGCTGAAAGACGTCGACCACGCGAGGGGACCCATGGACTACACGCATCTCGGCCGCAGCGGACTCTCGGTCAGCCGACTCTGCCTGGGCACGATGAACTTCGGCCCGGAGACGTCGGAGGAGGACAGCCACGCCATCATGGACCGGGCCCACGAGCACGGGATCAACTTCTTCGACACCGCCAACGTCTACGGCTGGAAGCAGGGCGAGGGGATCACCGAGCAGATCATCGGGCGCTGGTTCGCCCAGGGCGGCGGCCGCCGAGAGAAGACGGTGATCGCGACCAAGCTCTACGGCTCGATGAGCGAGTGGCCCAACGACACCTTCCTGTCCGCCCGGAACATCCGGCGCGCGTGTGACGAGTCGCTGAAGCGGCTCCAGACCGACCACATCGACCTCTACCAGATGCACCACGTCGACCGGAACACGCCGTGGGAGGAGATCTGGGAGGCCATGGAGATCCTGCGACAGCAGGGCAAGATCCTCTACGTCGGCTCCTCCAACTTCGCGGGCTGGCATCTCGCGCAGGCGTCCGAAGCCGCTCGCGCCCGCCACTTCCTGGGCCTGGTGAGCGAGCAGTCGATCTACAACCTGCTCACCCGCTGGGTGGAGCTCGAGGTACTCCCCGCCGCGCAGCACTACGGGCTCGGGGTCATTCCCTGGTCGCCGCTGCACGGCGGGCTGCTCTCGGGCGCGCTGCGCAAGCAGGCCGAGGGCGGTGGCTCGCGGTCGTCCTCCGGGCGTTCGGCCGAAGGCCTGGAGAAGCACCGGGAGGCGATCGAAGGCTACGAGAAGCTCTGTGCCGAGCTCGGCGAGGATCCCGCCCACGTCGGGCTGGCCTGGCTGCTGTCGCGCGAGGGCGTCACCGCTCCGATCGTCGGCCCGCGCACCGTCGACCAGCTCGACGGCACGCTGCGGGCGCTGGAGATCGAGCTGTCGGAGGAGACGCTGGCGCAGCTCGACGAGCTGTTCCCACCGCCCGCGCCCAACGGCTCCAAGCCGGCCCCGGAGGCCTACGCCTGGTAGGTGGTGCGCGGCACTAGCAGGTGTGGTCGGGGTTCTTCCGGTCAAGCCGGTGGTAGCGGGCCTGTCGCGGGTGCGGGTCGTAGCCGTCCAGCCCGTCGTACCGCGCCTTCGCGAGGCCGCGCCTGAGCTGTACTGCTCCGGTGTCCCGACCCCCGGCGTGGACATAGCGAAGGAGTCGGCCGTAGCGGTCCTTGTTGACGACGGACCTCGGGTTGCGGAGCGAGGCCCTGGCACCGATCATCCGGTCGAGCTTGCGCTTGGCGAGCTGGTAGCCGCACTGGCCCGTCTCGGGGGTGTCGATCCCGATCAGGCGGACGTACTTCCCGTTGGCCAGGCGGATGGTGTCACCGTCGACCACGTAGTCCACCTTGACCGACGTGGCGGCGGAGGCGGGCGGACCCACCACTGCTGGGGCGAGCGGAAGGACGGCGGTGGCGGCGGCGGCGGCAAGCAGACGGAGCCTCATAGGCGTGTGTTGACCTTTCGGGCGGCCGGTGGCGGCGTGATCTCTTCGAAGACGAGACGCACGAACCCGCTGGTCATGACGCCGGCAACCCCACCGGCCCGAGTCCTGCGTCTCATGCCGCCGAAGTGCGTGGCCGGGTCGGGATCGACAGCGCGATCACGACCACGGCGAGCAAGAGCACCACGCCACCGATGACCAACAGGGTCGGGCCGAGCCAGTCGACCACCGGCGCCGTGGCGCCGGCCGACACGTCCACCGTGACGCCGCGGGCGCCGTCGGCGTTCATCACGACCAGGCGCCAGTCACCCTGCTCGACCGGCCAGGTCACCTCTTGGGTGCCGGTGCCGGAGCTCTGAGCCATCCAGATGTCGCTGTCGCCAGGGAGCATGGCCGGGGCCGAGCTCCCGCTCGTCCGGTACGCCGGCTTCTCGGCCAGGTTGACGATCGTGGCGTGCTGGGTGTCGCCGAGGAAGCTCGAGACGTCCGACTCGGTGGCGATGCCCACGAAGACCGGCGCGTCGCCGTTGGAGGTCGCCGTCACCTTGCCGTCGCCGATGAGCCGGTGGGGCAGGGTCGTTCCCGCCGGGGCGTCCACCCTCAGCACCGTGGACGTCAACGCGTAGGTGTCGGTCGTGAAGGTCTGCTCGCGGCTCATCAGGAAGCCCGCGTCGTCGCGCAGCTGGGTGTCGACGAACACGAGCGCGCCCCCGGCAAGGCCAGTGCCGAGCGCGCCCACGCCGAGCACGCAGCCGACGACCAGCGCCACGACGCGGCCGGCGTTCCATCCATGACCCCCCGCAGCGACGGCCGAGGGCGACGCCGTGACGGGAGCCGCGGACGCGGCGGTCTCCCCGTCCGAGGGCGCCACCGGTTCGGTGGGTCCCTGGTCCAGCCGGAACGGCGGGTACTCGTCGGTCATCAGCCCGGCGTAGGCGACCACGCGGAACACCCAGCGGTTCAGGCCGACCACCAGGTCGAAGATCGACCGTGGGTAGCGGCCGGTGAAGAGCAGGGCGAAGCCCGCGATCGCGACGAGCAGGCTGATCAGCCCGACACCCCACGCCGCGGGATCGCTCGTGACCCCGTCCAGGTTCGGCGCCGTGAAGACCAGGCCGCTGACGAAGATGCTCACCAGGAGGTATTGCGGGATGGCCAGCAGCCACCACTTGACCAGCACCAGCCCGCGGGACAGCTGCTCGGGGTAGTCGACCTCGAGCCGTGCCGGATACTCCGGGTCGTCGTGCAACGAGAACGGCGGGTAGCGGTCGGTGCCCAAGGCCCCGTAGCTGTAGAACGCCACGCGCCAGCCCCAGCGGAGCACGCCGACGTTGAAGTCGAAGATGCCTCGCGGATAGCGGCCGGTGAACAGGATCGCGAAGAACGCGACCACACTCAGCGCCAGCACGGCCAACCACAAGAACGCCAGGACGATGAAGTGGGGCAGGGCGAGGAGCCACTTGACCAGCCACAGCCCTCGGCTCAGATTCGGGTCGAGATGGCCCTCGACGTGGACGGGATACGTGGACCTGTTCACAAGGATCGCCTCCACCCTCCACTCTGCCTCCCGCCCTCCGCCAGGGCGAGAGCCGCGCGACGTGATCTTGGAAACGTCGCCCGCAGGGGTCAGCGGAGGTGCCGGGCGGTGCCGACGGCGACGAGCGCGACGGAGAGGAAGAAAGCCGCCGAGGTCGCCGTACCGCCGAGGAGTGGGTCGGTGAAGCCGATCTGCGCAGTGAGCGACAGCGCGGAGAGAACGGCGACCACAGCTGCCGCCTGTGCGGCCCGTCGTACGCCGCCGCGTGCGGCGAGGACGAGCAGCACGCCGGCCGCAGCGAGCAGGAGACCACCGAGAAGGTTGTAGCGACCGAGGCTGATCGACAGGCTCGTTGAGTGCAGGCCAGGGCCGCTCGGGTCCAGTGGGTCAGCCAGCGAGAACACGACACTGACCAGGCCGACCAACGTCGCCATCGCGCCCCACACCAGCGCCAGCCGGCGGCCGGAGGTCAGGCCGGCGCGCACCGCGTCCAGCGCCAGCACCCGGCCGGCGGAGGAGACGAGCAGGACGACGTGCGCGCCGATCATCAGCCAGTAGGACCAGGGCCATTCGTGCGGTGCGAACGCGACCGAGAGCGCGATCGCCAGCGACTGGGCGACCCCGATCGCCGCGGCCAGACGGACGTACGCGCCGGTGAGGAGAAGCACCGCGAGTGCCGTCTCCGCGATCAGCACCACCCAGCCGAACGGCGTGAAGACCGGCAGCACCAGGTGGTCGACGACCCAACTGTACGGCGCGAACACGGGGTCGCTGACGGCGTACGAGGTGAACTTGTAGAGCCCGTTGCCGGCATCCTGGCCGAAGTCCGGCGGCCGCTTCCACGAGACGTTGTAGAGCCACATCAACCCGACCAGGATGCGCAGCCCGGCAGCACCGACGGCCTGGTGCCGCGGCACCTCCTCCGTGGCGGGCGCCAGCATCCAGGCGAGCTGTCGGCGGAGGTCAGGCACAGCGGAACACTTCCCGGCCGGTGCGGGTCGCTGCGTCCTGCACGGCCATCGTGTCCCGCACGACGCCGAAGACCTCCTCGATGGGCAGCGGTCCGTCGTGGATGCGCAGGTTCGGGTTGGTGACCGCGACCGGATGCCACCACGCTCCGTCGTTGGTGATGGTCGGCTCCGGCTCCAGCGTGTCGATCGAGACATGGACGCCGGTGTCGGCGAAGCCCTCCTGGGCGACCGGCCGGATCACCCGGTCCTCGGCCGCGATGCCTTCCGCGTCGAGGCGCTGATGCAGCGCGGCGACGCCGACCGGGTCCTCATCGAACATGGTCGCGGCCACCCGCACCCGGAATCCCAGCGCGTGCGCCTGGCCGATGCCGGCGAGTGCCCGGGACCACGAGCCCTCCCCGCGCTGCCGGTCGTGCAGCTCGGGAGTCGCGGAGTCCAGGCTGACCTGGAGCGCAACACTGCGGTCCATCTCTGCCAGCGTCTCCAACCGTCGACCGCGGCCGAAGATCATCGCGTTGGTCAGGATCGTCCGTTCCAGGCCCTCGGCCGCGCGGACCAGCTCTCCGAGCTCGGGATGCATGAAGGGCTCGCCGCCGGTGAAGAAGAGCTCCCGACCGCCGAGTGCTGCGAACTCGGCGAAGGCCGCCTTCGCCACCACGGGATCGAGCCTCCGCGCCTGGGCCTTCGGTGAGGACTCGGCGCAGCAGTAGGTGCAGGCGAGGTTGCAGTCGAAGTTGGTGTAGACCCACAACCGATGCCCGACCGGCGTCCGCTCTCCCAGGCTGAAGACGGTCTGGGGGGTTGAGGTCGCGCCGACCTTGCGCACCGCGAACCACCAGGGTCCGTCGTCGGTCTCGGCGATCTGGCTGCTGACGTCGTGACCGACCAGGTCCGCCCAGATAGGCAGGTCGGTGACGACGGTGGCCTCCGCGCTGCGGACGCCGAGCAGCTGGCCCTCGTCCAGGCGGCGCATCGCGCGGGTGATCAGGAGCAACAGCCCGCTGCCGCAGTCCATGTCGCCGCCGTCGACCAACGCGACCACCGGGCCTGCCGGAGTGTCCACCGGGGAGTCCGTCGGGCTGGCCATGAGTCCACCGTAGGCCCGCGGCCCGGCGATCGCGAGCCACGCGACCTTACCGGGCAGTGACGGGGCGAACCCCTGCTCGGGGGCGGGACGAACCGAGACTAGGGTGCGAGTGACACCATCCACCCAGGTGCCGATACTCAGTGGGAGCAGCACGATGACCGACTCGACCTCCGACCGACCCGCGGACGCCGCGGCTCGCTCGGACTTCTGGGAGGGCGTGCACACCGGCAAGGACCTCGACGGGGTCTCGTGGTGGCAGTCGGTGCCGGGGCTCTCACTGGGGCTGGTCGACGAGACCGGGGTGCCTCGGGACCGGCCCGTCATCGACGTGGGCGCGGGCTGGTCGACCCTGGTGGACCACCTGCTCGAGCGCGGGTACGCCGACCTCACCGCCATCGACCTCTCCGCCAGTGCCCTCCAGGCGGTCCGCGACCGGCTGGGTCCGGCGGGCGCCGATGTCGTCCTCCAGGTGGCCGACGTACTGGACCTGCAGACCGGCCGCCGCTTCGCGCTGTGGCACGACCGCGCGGTCTTCCACTTCCTCACCGAGCTCGACGAGCGCGACGACTACCGGGCCTCGCTCGTGCGGTCGCTCGAGCCGGGCGGCTGGGTGGTGGTCGCGACCTTCGGGCCCGACGGCCCCACGACCTGCAGCGGACTGCCGATCGTCCGCTACACCCACGAGGAGCTCGCCGCCGAGTTCCCCGACTTCGAGCTGGTCTCCACCGCGGGGGAGGACCACGTGACCCCGTGGGGCAACACCCAGCAGTTCACGGCCGTCCTGCTCCGCCACCGCGGCTGAACGGACGCCTGCCGGCACCCTGGCGAGGCCTCACCGGGGCGGCCGAAATCCATGGGTGCGACCACGGCGTGGAGGGTGTAGTTTCAGGCGACTGCACCGATCTCAGTCGAGGCTTGTGGAGGTCCGAGCAGCCGGGGGGCGTTGTTCAACAACTCAACCAGGAGGTCGGACATGTCGGATCGATGGCGTCGCGCGGCGGTGGTGCTCGCTGCATCTGCGCTCGTGGTGGTAGCTGGAGCGGGAACCGCAACGGCAGGAGCAGGTGGTAGCGATTGGCAGTCGGCCGGTGGTAACCGGACGAACACCAGATTCGCGGACAGCGAGCACAAGATCTCGCCGGACACAGTGGGAACGCTTGGCGTGGACTGGACCTTCGAAACGGGGGGCGACGTCTCGGCAACCCCAGCGGTGGACTCCCAGAACGTCTACGTGCCGGACTGGGCAGGCAACCTCTATGCCGTGAATCGTTCGACGGGGGCGCTGGTGTGGTCTCGGACCATCACCAGCTACACCGGAGTCCCCGGCGACAAGGCGCGGGCGACGCCGGCGGTCTCGGGCAACGTCCTCGTGATCGGCAACCAGGGTCCGTTCGGAGGCGGCGGCACGGTGCTGGGCATCGATACGCGCAACGGCAACCTCCTGTGGTCGACGCAGGTGGAGAGTCATCCTGCCGCGATCATCACCCAGTCGGCCACCATCTTCGACGGCGTGGCCTACGTCGGCGTGGCCTCTCAAGAAGAGGCGTTGGCGGCAGTGGTCCCGGGCTACCCGTGCTGCTCGTTCCGCGGAAGCATGGCGGCGCTGGACCTGGAGACAGGATCGATCCTGTGGAAGACCTCGGTGGCCCCCGATGGCTTCAGCGGCAACGCGATCTGGGGGAGTTCACCCGCGGTCGACGTCAAGCGTGGCTCGGTCTACATCGCCACCGGCAACAACTATTCCGTGCCCCAGCCGGTCCTCGACTGCGTGGCCGCCGCGGCCGGTGACCCCGGGGCGACGCAGGCCTGCCTGCCCGCCGACGATCACTTCGACTCGATCATGTCGCTCGACATGGGCACCGGCGCCGTCAAGTGGGCGACCCGCGCACTGCCGTACGACGCGTGGACCGTCGACTGTTTCCCGTTCTTCGGCGACGGCTCGAACTGCCCGGAGCCTGCCGGCCCCGACTACGACTTCGGCCAGGCGCCGGCGCTGTTCACGGCCGCTGTTCACGGCAAGCCGCGGGAGCTCGTGGGTGCCGGACAGAAGAGCGGCCAGTATTGGGCGCTCAATCCCGACACCGGTGCCGTGGTCTGGGTGACGCAGGCCGGACCTGGTGGCACCGCGGGTGGGCTGCAATGGGGCTCGGCCGTTGACGGCGAGCGGGTCTACACAGCCAACGCCAACAGCACCACCAACGAGGGTGTGTGGAGCGCCATGGATGCAGCGACAGGTGCACTTCTCTGGCAGACCGAGCCATCGGAGGGCAACAGCACCTCGGGACCGGTGACCACGGCCAACGGGGTGGTGTTCGGTTGCTCGCTAGACGCGGAGGGCTACATGTACGCGTTGAACGCCTCGACCGGCGAAGAGCTCTGGAAGTTCCCGAGCGGCGGGTCCTGCCTATCCGGCGCGGCCATCTCCAAGGGCTCGGTGTACTGGGGCTCGGGCTACAGCAACTTCGGGGGAGCGTTCGGTGCCGGGACACCGAACAACAAACTGTACGCCTTCTCGCTGAACTGAACCCGGGCAGAGGACGGGTCGATCGGACGAACCACCGTTTCGTCCGGTCGGCCCGACCTCGACAGGCCCGGCGTCGCGAACTGTGTCGAGGATTGAACTCCCAGTCGCCTGGCCCGCTATCGTTCACCCCAGCAGCCCGTGACGTCTTGCCCCGGGCTCCCGCGCGGCCCATCGCCCGCGCCCCCCGCATCCTGCGGGGGCACACGCTGAACTTCTCCCGTCGCCGACGGGAACGGCCTGGTGAGACACCGACCGAATCGACTGACTTCTCTTGTCCTCTGCGACTTCTCCTGCCCCCTCCACCTCTGCCGCCCCTGCCCAAGACCCCTCTGCCCAAGACCCCTCTGCCCAGGACCAGCCGGGATTCGGCGACCTGGGCGTGCCCGCGAGCCTCGTGGCGGTCCTCGCCGACCTCGGCATCACCATCCCCACCCCGATCCAGGCCGCGACGCTGCCCGACTCGCTGGCCGGGCGCGACGTGCTCGGCCGCGGTCGCACCGGCTCGGGGAAGACCTATGCCTTCCTGCTGCCGATGGTCGCGCGCCTGGCCGAGGCCGGGCGTACGCCGCGTCGCGGTGCGCCTCGGGCGCTGATCCTCGCCCCGACGCGCGAGCTGGTCGGCCAGATCCACGCGGCGCTCGAGCCGCTGGCCCGCGCCACGAAGCTCACCTCGGCCACCGTGTTCGGTGGTGTCGGCCAGAATCCCCAGGTCCAGGCGCTGCGCCGCGGCACCGACATCGTGGTCGCCACCCCCGGCCGCCTCGAGGACCTCATCGGACAGGGCCACGCGAGCCTGGCCGACGTGCAGATCACGGTGCTGGACGAGGCCGACCACATGGCCGACCTCGGCTTCCTGCCCGCCGTCCGCCGGATCCTTGACCAGACCCCGAAGAACGGCCAGCGGATGCTGTTCTCCGCCACGCTCGACAAGGCGATCGACGTCCTGGTCCGGCGCTACCTGTCGGCGCCGAGGACCCACCAGGCCGACTCCGTGCAGTCGCCGATCGCGACCATGCATCACCACGTCCTGCACGTGGAGCGCGCACACCGCGTGCCGGTGCTGGTCGAGCTGACCAGCGCCCCGGGACGCACCGTCGTGTTCACCCGCACCAAGCACGGTGCGAAGTCGCTCGCCCGCCAGCTCAACCGCGAGGGTGTCCCTGCGGTCGACCTGCACGGCAACCTGAGCCAGGGTGCGCGGACCCGCAACCTCGAGGCGTTCCACTCCGGGCGCGCGAGCACCCTCGTCGCTACCGACATCGCCGCCCGCGGCATCCATGTCGACGACGTGGCGCTCGTGGTGCACGCCGACCCGCCGGTCGAGCACAAGGCCTATCTCCACCGCTCGGGTCGGACGGCGCGCGCCGGCGCGGAGGGCACCGTCATCACGTTGATGACCGACGATCAGGTCCGCGACGTTCGTGCGTTGACCAAGGCAGCCGGTATCCGGCCGGTCACCACTCGCATCGACGGCAAGCGGCACCCGATGCTGGCGACGCTGGCCCCGGGTGAGCGCGTCCTGGTGCCCGGCGGGTACGCCGACGCCACCCCTGCCGGTTCCTCCGGTGGGGGCCGCGGCGGCCGCTCGTCCGGCGGCGGCGGTCGAGGCAAGCGTCGGGGTCGCGGTGCCGCACCGGCTCGCTCCGGCGGCGGATCCGGGTCGAGCTCACGCTCGGGCTCCCGGTCCGGTCAGCGTCGCGGCGGTTCCGGCTCGGCGAACTCGACCCGCGCCCACAGCGCGGCGTCGTTCAGCTCCGGGCGCCGCTGAGCGGCGGGATGATCTTCTTCTCGCGGAGCCGTGCGAAGAGGTCGAGGAACGAATCCAGCGAGGACTGATAGTCCAGGAACCCCAGGGCCCGGCTCTTGCCCATATCAGCGAACGCCTCGACCTCGCGACCGAGGTCGGCGGCGGTGTGCCACCACGACGCGAGATCGGTTGCCTGGCGCGGCGTCAGCCCGTGTTGGTCGACGAGGTCGGACCACACGGCGTCGGCGTCGTCCGTTCGTTCGTCCAATGGGGTGGGCCGGCCGGGATAGTCTCCGACCTCGGCACCGAGCGCCTCGCCGAGCAACGGCCACATCTGCCGCCACCGGAAGACGTCGCCGTTGACGGTGTTGAACGCCTGGTTCGCCGCACCCGGCTCGGTCGCCGACCAGCGGGCGTGCCGTCCGAGGAGGCGGGCGTCGGTGATGTCGGCGACGCCGTTGAGCTGTTGGGGTGAGCCGGGAAACACGAACCGCCGCCCGGTCGCCGCACAGATCGAACCGTGGATCGCCAACGTCACGCCCATGTTCATCGCATTGCCCAGAGCCCACCTGATCATCGTGTGTGGTCGGTGGACCGACCAGCTGAAGCCCTGTCGCTCCGCCTCGGCGAAGAGAATGTCTTCTTGGTCGTAGTAGAAGTTCTGGTAGGGCACGCGCGGCATGCTCTCGCGGAACGGGGTCTCCATGGGCGTCGACGCGTACGCCTCGAAGGGGCCGAGATAGTGCTTGAGCCCCGTGATCAGCACCCCGTCTCGAGCGGGGTGCTGCGTCCCAGCGCCTCGAGGGTGTTGCGCAGCATCGCGCCGTTCACGGCACAGTTCTCTGCCTCGGTGGGTTGCCGCTGCCACGTTGCGGAGAAGAGATGGGATATGTCGAGACCCGCGAGCGCGTCGTTCAGGGCCGCCGGATCGTGGACGTCGGCGTGGATGTGCCTCACTCCCGGGATGGACACTCCGGAGCTCCGTGAGAGGCCCGGCTCAGCGAGTACCCGGAGCCCGCGTCCGGCCCGCCGGGGCGGCCTTTGTGTCTGTCTACTACACGGATCTGGCGTCCGGTGGGTGGCCCTCGGTCGACGACCACGCGGGCGAGCCGACCGGGGTCGTCGTGCTTCCCCTGCTGGGGCCGGGCGAGGTGGCGGCGCTCGGGTTCACCACGGCCACCCCACAGCCTGAGGCACTCGCGCTGCCCGATGGCGGCTACGGCATCGGGGTGCGGCTCCAGGGACTCCTCGCCCTGTCCTGGGACCAGCAGCTGCTCGGCGACGCCGACGCCCGGGCGTTCCTCACGCGTGTAGCGCGTACGCTCCGCGGAGGCACGTCCGCCGGCTGAGTCGGCGGCTGACGGATCAGACCCTCACTGACGGGAAGGACCACGATGGACCTTGGTAGCGGCTACGGCCACCTCACCTACGCGACGCTGGTGCACCCTGGCGACACCCGGGCAGACATGCGAGACAGCGTGGAGACCTACCTGCCCGAGGTGAAGCGTCGCTTCTGCCCGGACGCGCCGATGGGAGTGTCGCTACGCCTGTCCGGCGCCTCCGTCGCGACCCTGGTCGACGACTCGGCGGAGGTTGCCCGAATGCGAGCGTTTCTCGACGGGCACGACCTGTACGTCTACACGATCAACGCATTTCCACACGGGCCGTTCAAGGGTGTTCAGATGAGGGAGAACGTCTACGAGCCTGACCGGAGCACGGAGGCCCGCTCCCGCTACACGACCGATATCGCCGACCTGCTGGTCGACCTGACCCCCGACCATATCGAGCCCACCATCCAGACGGCACCGCTGGCGTTCCGGGCCAACGTCGTCGACGAGGCGTACGTCGAGCTCGTCGCCGACAACGTGCTACGGGTGGTCGCGCACCTGATGGAGCTGGAGCATCGGACCGGGCGGCGCGTGAAGCTGGCGCTGGAGCCCGAACCCGCCTGCGACCTGGAGACCATCACCGAGACGGTCATCTGGTTCAACGAGCACATCTACACCCGCGCCGCCGCGGAGCGTGTGGCCCGCCTCAGCGGTCGACCGCTGGCCGAGGTGTTCGGCGGCCTGCGGCGTCACCTCGGCGTGGTGTTCGACATCTGCCACCAGTCGGTGGGCTTCGAGGACATCACCGAGGACCTCGACATGCTCGTCGAGGCGGGCATCCCCATCTACAAGCTGCAGGAGGCGGCCGCCCTGGAGGTTCCAGAGGTCACGCCCGAGATCGTGGAGGCGCTGCGGCCGTTCACTGAGGCCATCTACCTCAGCCAGACCAGCCAGCGGCGCGACGGCGAGCGCTCCAGGTTCCTCAACCTGGAGGAGGCCATCGAAGCCGGGGGCGCCGAGGCCGACCCCGGTCCGCGCGAATGGCGCACGCACTTCCATATACCGGCCTTCCTCAATGATCTCGGTGGCTTCGGCACGACGCGGCGCGGGATCGACGTGGCGATCGCGGTGCACGCGCGCACGCCCTTGTCCACGCATCTCGAGATCGAGACGTACACCTGGGACGTGCTGCCCGAGCACGTCAAGACCGGCGACATCACGGAGTACGTGGTGCGCGAGCTGGAGTACGTTCGCGACGAGCTTGCCCGCCGGGTCGCGTCCGGCCCCGCCTGATGGCGGCCCGTCCCGACGTCGCCGGTCTCGACGTCGCCGTCATCGGGGGCGGCATCGTCGGCCTCGCCCTCGCGGATGCGGTTCTGGCCCGCGATCCCACCGCGCGGGTCACGGTGTTCGAGAAGGAGGACCGGCTCGCCGTGCACGCCTCGGGCAGCAACAGTGGGGTGCTCCACGCCGGCTTCTACTACCACCCCGACTCCGCCAAGGCTCGGCTGACGCGACGGGGCAACCAGATGCTGCACTCCTTCTGCGCCGAGCACGATGTCGACGTACGCGAGACCGGGAAGGTCGTGGTGGCCACCGACGCCTCCCAGGTGGAGACGCTCCGGGAGCTGCATGCGCGTGGCCTGGCGAACGGGGTACCCGTCGAGCTGGTCGACGAGGATGGGCTGCGCGAGCTCGAGCCGTTGGCACGCACCCATGGCCTGGCACTGTGGTCGCCCAGTACGGCCGTGGCGGACCCGAAGACCGTGGTCACGGCGCTGGCCGAACGGGTGCGTGCTCGGGGCGGAGTCCTGGAGCTCGGTCTGCCGGTGACCTCGGCCGGGCCGGGCTGGGTGGAGACGCGCGCTGGTCGGATCCCGGTCGGGCACGTGGTCAACGCGGCAGGGCTGCAGGCAGACCGCGTCGCGCACTGGTTCGAGGTGGGAAGGGAGTACCGAGTGCTGCCCTTCAAGGGGCTCTACTGGTACGGCGACCTCGCCGGCGTCGCACTGACCCGGCACGTCTACCCGGTGCCCGACCTCCGCAACCCGTTCCTCGGCGTGCATCTGACGGTGACTGTGGACGGCCGGGTCAAGGTCGGGCCGACCGCGATCCCCGCACTGTGGCGCGAGTCCTACGGCGGTCGCGGAGGCTTCGACGCCGGAGAGGTGTGGGAGGTCGCGCGCACGCTGCCCCGGTTCCTGGCCGGCCAAGGGCACCGGGCGCCGCACCTACTGGCCAGCGAGCTGCCGAAGCTCTCGCGTCGCTACGTTCTGCGCCAGGCGGCCGCTTTGGTGCCAAGCGTTGGCAGGGGGTCGTTCCGAGTCAAGGGCCGCCCCGGGATCCGCGCGCAGCTTCTCAACCTCGAGACCAACCAGCTGGAGATGGACTTCGCCGTACGGTCCGGCCCGCGGTCGACGCACCTCCTCAACGCGGTCTCGCCCGGCTGGACCACATCGCTGGCCATGGCCGAGGAGATCGCGCCGAGGATCGAGTGGGCGTGAGGCCTCGTGGCGACGTGGGGATCCTGACTCATAGTTCCTTGGGTGACACCCCCGCCGGCCCGTGGCGGGCGCATGGCAGGCTGACCCCGTGACCGAACTGAACGTGCTGGGCGGACCGCTGGAGCCCTGCGGCGCCGACCCGATGACCGGCTTCTACCGCGACGGCCAGTGCACGTGCGGTCCCGAGGATGTCGGCCTGCATGCGGTGTGCGCCGTGGTCACCGAAGACTTCCTGGAGCACCAGCTCGCCGGTGGGAACGACCTCGTCACACCCAACCCCGGCTGGAACTTCCCTGGTCTACAGCCGGGGGATCGCTGGTGTGTGGTCGCCAGCCGCTGGTGGCAGGCCTACGTCGAGGGAGCGGCCGCTCCGGTCGTGCTCGCCTCCACCCATGAGCGCGCGCTCGAAGTGATCCCGCTGGAGGCACTTCAGCAGCACGCGGTCGACGTACCGGCCGATCCGAGTTCCCTGGACTGACGCTACGGGCGGTAGCGTGGTGCGCCGCCGTACCAGCTTGTGCCGAGGACCGGAGGGGGACGCATGATCGCACCGTGGGCGGGGTCGTGGTGGGGGGACGTCACGCTGGCCAGCGTGGGCCCGACCATCAGCGTGCTGTTCGGCTCACTGTTGGTCGGGCTCCTCCTGGCCCGGCGCAATCGCCAGGCCGAGGAGCGGGCCAGGCGCGAGCTGCGGGCCGGCCTGGTCGCCGAGATGGCGCGGGTGGCCAGCACGTTGGACCTCTCCCTCAAGCTGTACCTGCGCGAGTCGAAGCACGCCGGACGGGCCAGCGGCGCGACGTTGCGAACCCGGCTCGACGAGGCCTACCTCGCCGCGCGGGCGGACGGGGACGCCCTTCAGGTGAGGCTCGAGGTGTACTACGACCCCGGCGACGACGACCCGGTCGAGCTGTGGCATGCGGTGATGGACTGCCTGACGGTGCAGTACTTCGCCGCGATCGGGCGGGCGACCGACGAGCTGCTCCGGGAGAACGCACGCACGGAGGACGCTCAGCACAGCGGCCTGACCGCGCGCGAGCTGCGCGATCCGGTGCTGGTGGCGGCGCAGTACAAGAAGATGGTCAACGACGCCGCGGCCGCCGTCGAGTACCGCGACTTCCGCCGGAGACGCTCCGCCTCGCGCCGGCGCGCCAGCTGAGGGCGGTTCACCGCCTCCAGGGCCGGTCGTCGGTGCGAAGCAGGGAGTAGATCAGCACATCCTGGCTCCGGCCGTCATTGAAGAACGCCCCTCGAGCCGTGCCCTCGAGCGTGAAACCGCATTTGTCAGCGATCCGGATCGAGGCGGCGTTCTCGGGCACGATGACCAGCTGGACGCGGGCCTGCTTCTTGGTGGCGAACAGATAGTCGATGAGGAGCTGCACAGCCTCGGTGACCCAGCCCTGGCCGGCGAACCGGTCATCGTAGAGCTGGTAGGACAGCTCGAAGGCGTCCCAGTAGCTGACCGGCGTGAAGAACTCGATGTGCCCGGCGATCTCGTCGCCGGGAGCGACCAGGAGCAGCAGTCCCTCATCCTTCTGCCAGAGCCCGTGCTCGGCGAAGTCGCGTCGGAACACGGACTCCGACACCACGCCCAGCGGGAAGAAGGCACCCCTGGTGGCGATGTCGACGTGCGCCGCGTAGACGGCATCGAGATCGGCTTCGCGCACGGGACGCAGCGTGATCTCCTTGCCCTGCAGCACCTCGACCACCCCTCTGCTGACAGGTTGGCCCTCCCTCGCGCCGGAGGTCAAGACAGGCTTCCCGGTGCCGACCTGCCTCGACCTGCCTCGACCCGCCGCGACCTCAGGCTCGACGCAGGAACACCGTGCCGGTGTTGAGGACGCGGTCGACCAGGATGTCGAGGCCGGTGACGTCCCACGCGACGCCGTACCAGACGTCGTCGGTGCCCGACCAGCGCCGGATCTTGATGTCGTAGGTCTCACCCGGCGTCGCCGCGAACTCCGCGATCTCGTAGCTGTTGTCGTAGGAGTTGCTGACGGCCACCTGGTTGCCGCTCGAGTCGCGCACGTGCAGGTCGAGGTCGACGGTCAGCGCGGACGACAGCGGGAGATGGATGCCGAAGAGGTCGAAGGAGCTGACGTGGGAGTCCCAGGCCAACGCCACCTTCACGTGGGGTCGGAAGGTCGTCCGGGGCACCGCGATCTTGTAGGAGTACGTGGAGTACCTGTCCGCGCCGTAGTCCGAGGACCGCGACGTGCCGACGTCCCAGCCGCGGCGCTTCGCCGCCCCGTTGCGCGAGGAGCGGCTGCGGGCCACATCGACCGCGGCGTTCGTGTCGAGGGCTCCGGAACCGTCCACGCCGTCCAGGCCGGCGATCAGGTCGGAGCGCCAGGTGCCGCCGTCGGGGTTGCGCCAGGCGGTCGCGAGCAGGATCGCGCGGCAGCCCTCCGGCCACGACTTGAGCGTGCCGTTCGCCTCCTGCATGCAGGCGGCTGCGCCGGCCACCGCGGGTGCGGCCATGCTCGTGCCCGAGAAGGTCAGCCCGACGGTGGTCACCCCTGTCCCGTTCGCGGCGATCTCCGGCAGCTCGCGGTCCCCGTGCGAGGACGACGGGTCGCGGAAACAAGTGTCGGAGGCCATGCCTGAGGCCGCGTCGTTGTGGTTGGCGACGGTGATCCGGTTGTAGCCCTTGTGGTTGACGTACTCGTCGTCGGCGCCGTTGCCGGCCGCCTCGCAGATGGTCGGGTAGGGCCAGTGGAGTGCGAGCCAGTCCTTGTAGACGTCGTCGTAGGAGAGCCCGGAGGAGGTCTGTTCGGGGCCTCGGTGGAAGCTCTGGCTGACCACCGTGCAGCCCCGGTCCTGCGCGGCCCACCGGATCGCGTCGAGGTCCATGCTGTTGGCCGAGTGCAGGTTGCAGTCTGGTGCGTGGCCATGCGGCTTGCTCGGCTCGACGTTCTTGACGATGCCGTGGGTGTGCCGCGCATGCTGGGAGGTTGCGGGGCTGCTCGTGTAGCGCGCGGTGATGGCCAGGTTGCTCGTGTCGTCCGGGCCGTCCTCGTAGACCGCGACGTTGACCCCGGTGCCGTCGAACCCGGCGGCGTGGGCGTCATCGGAGTTGGCGATGGCGATGGAGTCGGTCAGGTCGAGGACGCCCTCCTCGCTGTGCAGGAAGACCGCGGCCACCTCATCGCGGCCGGCGAGCTCACGCACGGCGCCGGACTTCATCACGCCGTACATCACCGGCGCATGCTCGTCGACCCGCTGGACCTCCAGGCCGAACCTCTCGACCACCGGCCGCAAGCTCTCGGCCGTGGCCAGCCAGCGCTTGGCCGCCGCGACGTCGCCCTTGGGGCGCCGCAACGTCGCGCGCTTCGCGGACTTCTCCACCCGCTCGCGCTCGTCGCCGGCGAACCACACCGCGACGGGTACGACGTCCTGCTGGCGCATCATCTCGTGCAGGGTCGGGTCGACGCGGCCGAACAGCTTCAGCCGACGCTCGGCGAGCCGGGCCAGCAACGCGTCGACATCCACACGACGGCCGCGCTGGTCGAACGCGAGCTGAACGGGGGTGGAGCTGTCGCGCTCCTCGGCCTTGAAGACGTCGACGAACGTGCCGTCGGGGATGCCGTCCATCGGCAGGGACCGGACCTCGAGCTCGTCGATGACCAGGCGGGTGGCGTGGTGCAGCGCGACGCCGTCCGGGATCTTCGCGTTCGAGTCCACGACGACGAACTCCACGTCGTGGCCCGGCAGCTTCCCACCCCTGCGCAAGGTGAGCTCGTCGGAGTGCAGGACGTGTCGGCCTGCGGGCAGTGCGCTGGTGTCGACCACAACCGTCTTGCGGTCCTCGGCGAGCGAGATCGTGGTGCGGTGTCCGAGAACGCTGACGGAGCGGTGCTCGTCGTCTGCGAGCTGCGCGCGTGTGACCAGCGTGATCGGGGTGCCGCGGAGCACCACCTCACTCGAACCGATGCTGGCCTTCGTCGGGACGGGCTTGCGCGTGGCGTTGCGGGGCATCGTGGTCTCCTCACCCGAGCGGCAGTCTGCCGGTCACGGGAGAGGAGACGCGCCATGGGTCGTAGATACCTCCGGGACCGTCGATCGACGGGTCGCCGCCGTCCTGCCGACCCGGGGCTCGAGCCAGACGCGGCCTAGACTCGGAAGCGAAGCCATGACCAGCCCCGCGAGCACTCCGCATGTGGACCCGGACCAGACCGCGGTCCTGGGGAGACTGTCGATGCTGGACCGGTTCCTTCCGGTGTGGATCCTGTGCGCCATGGCCGGCGGCCTGCTGCTCGGGCGGTGGTTCCCCGGCACCCAGTCGGCGCTCGACTCCGTCAAGATCGGTGAGACGTCGCTGCCGATCGCGGTCGGGCTGCTGCTGATGATGTACCCGGTGCTGGCCAAGGTCCGCTACGAGGACATGGGCCACGTGACCGGCGACCGGAAGCTGCTGTGGCTCTCCCTGCTGCTCAACTGGGTGATCGGGCCCGCGCTGATGTTCACGCTGGCCTGGACGTTCCTCGCCGACCAGCCTGAGTTCCGCACCGGCCTGATCGTCATCGGCCTGGCCCGCTGCATCGCCATGGTGCTGATCTGGAACGACCTCGCCTGCGGTGACCGGGAGGCGGCCGCGTTGCTGGTCGCGATCAACTCGGTCTTCCAGATCGTCGCCTACGCCCTGTTGGGCACGTTCTATCTGAAGGTCCTACCGGGCTGGCTCGGTCTGGACACCCAGGACGTGCATTTCTCCACGCTGGACATCACCAAGGCGGTCCTGATCTTCCTCGGCATCCCGCTCCTCGCCGGCTATCTCACCCGCCGGGTGGGACTGCGGGCCAAGGGCCGGGATTGGTACGAGCGTGAGTTCATACCCCGGATCAGCCCCTGGGCGCTCTACGGTCTCTTGTTCACCATCGTGGTGATGTTCGCGCTGCAGGGCGACGCGATCACCTCTGACCCGTTCGCGGTGATCAGCATTGCGGTCCCGCTGCTGGTCTACTTCGCGATCATGTGGGGCGTCTCGTTCCTGGTGGGCCACCGCACTCGGATGTCCTATCCGAAGACCGCGACACTGGCGTTCACCGCGGCTGGGAACAACTTCGAGCTCGCCATCGCCGTGAGCATCGGCGTCTGGGGGGTGACCTCGGGGCAGGCGCTGGCCGGCGTGATGGGACCGCTCATCGAGGTCCCCGCCCTGGTCGCCCTCGTCTACGTGTCCCTCTGGCTGCGCCGCTACTTCACCCGGCGCCCGGCTCCGAGCGGAGCCTGAGCAGCCGTCCCGGGCTCGGGCATCGCCGGATACTGGTGAGTACGAGTCACCTGGCGGCCCGTACGCACCAGTATCCGAATCCGGTGGGCCTCAGGTGACCAGGTCGGCGACAGCATCCTCGTTCTCGTCGGAGCGACGGGCCACGCCTAGCACCACGCCGATCACGAAGGCCATGAAGGGGGACAGCACCAGGATCCAGCCGAGCGTGTTGAGTCCGAACGTCTGGGCCGTCGGATCCACGCCTTCGGCGGTAGTGCCGGCCAGGAGGCCGAACCTCGACATCACCAGGTAGGCACCGACCGTGAGCGCGATGGCGCTGAGCGCCGGGGCGATCATCGTGTTCCAGACCCGGGTGTCCTCCCTCGTGCGCCGGAAGTAGACGATCACGGCGAGCGACACCAGCACCTCGACCACGACGATCGCCAGCACGGCAACGGCGCTGAACCAGAAGAACATGTTGTTCACCGGGTCCTTGCCGGTCGCAGCGAACCAGGTGATCACCGCGCCGGAGATGGCCGAGGTGGCCAGCGCGCCGACAAGCGGCGCCCCCTGCTTGTTGACGTGGTCCAACGCCCGCGGCAGCACGCCGGCCCGGCCCATCGAGTAGAAGTAGCGGGCCGCGCTGTTCTGGAAGGCCAGGAGCCCTGCGAACAGGCTGGAGAGGACCAGCCAGCTCATCGTGGTCGACATCCAGCTGCCGACGTACTCCTCGGCCACGAAGAACAGCACGTTCTCAGGGGCTGCGAGGCCGTCGGAGAGCTCGAGGACCCGGTCGACCACCGTGGCGCTGCCGACGCCGCTGACCACGGCGAACGAGGTGATGGCAAAGAGTGCGGCGATCAGGCCGACGGCGGTGTACGTCGCGATCGGGACGGCCCGCTTGGGGTTCTTGGTCTCTTCGGCGTAGATCGCGGTGGCCTCGAACCCGATGTACGACGCGAAGGCGAACGCCAGTGCGATACCGGCGCCACCGAGGAACCCCCCGGCGAAGATGTTGCTGGGGGCGAACGACGCGGCGAGGTCCATGCCGTCCGGGCCACCACCCTGCACGATCACGGCCACTGCCGTGACCGCGAGCGAGATGACCTCGAGCAGCATCAGCACGCCCAGCACCTTGGCGCCGATGTCGACCTGGAGGATCGACAGCACGGTCACGATCGCCCAGGCCAGGAAGGCCCAGCCCCACCAGGCGAAGCTCGTGCCCAACTTGTCGTTGAGCTGCCCCGTGGCCACGGCTCCGAAGAAGCCGAAGATGGCGAGCTGGATCGTGATGTAGGCGAGCAGCGATACGAAGGCCGAACCCACCCCCGCTGCGAGGCCGAGGCCTCGCCCGACGTAGGCGAAGAACGCACCGGCGTTGCTCACCTTCTCGCTCATCGCGGCATAGCCGACGCTGAAGACCAGCAGCACCAGCCCGACGACCAGGTAGGCCCCGGGGGCGGCCGCTCCGTTGCCCACCACGATGGCGACGGGGACGGCGCCGGTCATACCGACGAGCGGCGCGGCGGCGGCCACGACGAAGAAGACGACTCCGGCGATCCCGAGCTTGTTCTTGGCAAGATTCTCGCCGGGGAGCAGGTCGTGGTGCTCGGGATGCGAGGTCGTGTGCTCAGAGTTGCTCATGCGCTCTCTCCGGGTTGCGGTGGACTCGGGTGCACGTCGCACCGAGACGACGCGGAACGGTGTGCGCCAGGTCATACGCAACCCGTTCGGGTCCGTACGATAGGGCCCGAACGATGTGCTCCACAACCACCCTGACCGATCTCGGACGACCTTGACCCTCAGAACAGGGTCCCCTAAGTTGGGCAAATACGTTTGGACCCGAACGATCTCACGCCACCGGCGGCAGGCGTACGTCGACCGAGAGGACCCGCGATGACCGACCACGCCCCGACTCCGGCGCCCGCCGAGGCCGATGTCTCGTCGGTCGAAAGGGCCGTGGTCGACGGGGTCGAGGTCGACACCCGGCACTGGATCGGCGGGGAGCGCGTCGCTTCCGCAACGACCTTCGACGACGTCTCGCCCATCGATGGGAGCGTCATCGCGCGAGTGCACGCCGGCGGCGCGGAGGAGGTGGACCGGGCCGTCGCGGCGGCCCGCGCAGCCTTTCCGGCCTGGGCGGCACTGCCGGTGGCCGAGCGCTCGGCCATCCTCCGCCGGGTCGCCGACGGGGTCGAGACCAGGGTCGAGCAGCTCTCGCGGGTCGAGACGCGCGACAACGGCTCGCTGATCCGCTCCCACCGACGCGGCGTGATGCCGCGGGTGGCGATGAACTTCCGTTTCTTCGCCGACTACGCCGAACAGGAGCTGGGCCACCCCGACCTGGAGGTGCGCGGACACCGCGAGCGGGTCACCTACGACCCGGCCGGCGTCGTGGCAATCATCACGCCGTGGAACGCCCCGTTGATGCTCGCCACCTGGCGCATCGGCCCGGCGCTCGCCGCGGGCAACACGGTTGTGCTGAAGCCGCCGGAGTGGGCGCCGCTGACCGCCAGCCTGCTGGCCGACATCATGGCCGAGGCGGGCGTGCCCGACGGTGTCTTCAACGTGGTGCAGGGGCTGGGCAGCGAGGCGGGGGCACCGCTCACCGCTCACCCGGGGATCAACCGGATCGCCTTCACCGGCTCGGTCCCGACAGCGGGCCTGGTGGCCGCGGCGGCCGCGCGCAACGTCGTACCGCTGTCGTTCGAGCTCGGCGGCAAGTCGCCGTACGTCGTCTTCGCCGACGCTGATCTCGACCTGGCCGTCGACCTGGCCGTCGAGCAGTTCGACAACGCCGGCCAGGTCTGCCTCAAGGCCGCGCGGATGCTGGTCGAGTCGAGCATCGTCGAGGAGTTCACCGAGCGTGTCGTCGCCCAGGCCGGACGGCTCAAGCAAGGCGACCCGCGTGACGAGGACACCGATGTCTCGGCGCTGATCCACCGGCGCCAGTTCGACCAGATGACCGGCTTCGTGGAACGGGCGTTGGCCGACGGCGCCCGCGTGCTGCTCGGCGGCGGAGCCCACGAGGAGCTCGGTGGGCTCTACTTCCGGCCCACGATCATCGTCGACGCCCCGGCCGGATCAGAGATCCTCACCGAGGAGGTGTTCGGCCCGATCGTGACGATCGAGACCTTCGACACCGAGGAGGAGGCCGTTGCGCTGGCCAACGGCACGCGGTTCGGGCTGGCGGCGACCCTGGTCACCGGCGACGACGAACGCGCCGAGCGGGTCTCGGCGGCGCTGGACGCCGGCACCGTCTGGGTCAACTGCTTCTTCGTACGGGACCTCGGCGCGCCGTTCGGCGGCAACGGCCGCTCCGGCATCGGCCGCGAGGGCGGCATCTGGTCCTTCGACTTCTACACCGACATCAAGAACAGTGTCTTCAGCCCCAGCGGTTGGACGACCGGTGGTTGAGGAGCCCGCGCAGCGGGCGTCTCGAAGCCACACGACAGGAAGGAAAGGTCCACATGGGTGAGGTGGTGGGCGCCGGGATCCTGGCGCACGTCCCGACGATCATGCTCCCGGAGGAGACCCGGCGCGAGCTCAACCACGGCCCCGACTTCACCCTGGTCGACGCCCTCCACGAGCTTCGTCGCGACGTCTTCGAGACCCTCGACTACGACACTGTCGTGGTGCTCGACTCGCACTGGTTCACGACCGTGGAGTTCGTCGTGACCGCGCAGGACCGGCGAGCGGGGCTGTTCACCGCCGAGGAGCTCCCACGCGGAATGTGTCGCATCCCCTACGACTGGGTCGGCGACCCAGAGCTGGCCAGGGCGATGGACCAGCTCGATGCCAAGCACTCGACGTGGATGACGGCGATCGACGACCCCTACCTGCCGTTGTACTACGCCACGCTCAACTTGTGGAAGTTCCTGGGCGAGGGGCTCGACAAGCGGTGGATCTCGGTCAGCGTCGCGCAGACCGGCGAGTTGGAGGACTTCCTGCGCGCCGGCCGCGTGATCGGCGACGCGATCGCAGCGACCGATCGCAAGGTGCTGGTGATCGCGTCGGGCGCGCTCTCGCATACGTTCTGGAAGCTTCGCCAGCTGCGCGACCACGAGGCCGCCGGCGCCGAGCACATCCGCACCCCGGAGGCCTACGCCGCCGACCTGGACCGCATCGCGTGGTTCAAGGAGGGCGACCACGCCCGAGTGCTCGAGACGATGCCGGAGTTCATGCGCTACCGGCCGGAGGCGATGTTCGCCCACTACCTCATGCTCGCCGGTGTGGTCGGTGAGGAGGCCAACACCTCCCGTGGCCGGCAGTACGGCGACTACGAGAACTCCATCGGCACCGGCCAGGTACACCTGTGGTTCGACCGGCCCGAGGGCGGATTCCCGCGGCCCAAGGCGACGCCGGAGGACCCGGAGTACCTCCGCCAGATGAGCAACCCCGGAGCCGACGTACCCGCTGCCGGCTGAGCGCCGGACCGATCGAAAGAGACTGGCATGAGAGAGACCCGCCGGATCCTGCTGGACGGCTACCCCGTCGACGTCGTCCGAGACGGTGACGACCTGGTGTGCGGCGACGGGCGCGTCGTCGCGATCGCGGACGCGATCCACCTGCCGCCGGTGACGCCGTCGAAGATCGTGTGCGTTCACCTCAACTACCTCTCCCGAGTCGAGGAGATGATGACCAAGCTGCCGCCCGCGCCGACGTACTTCCACAAACCGGTGTCGGCGCTGAACTCCCACGACGCAGCGGTGGTGCGGCCCGAGCGCTGCAGGTGGCTCAACTATGAGGGCGAGATCGCCATGGTGATCGGCCGCACCTGCCGCAACGTCTCGCCCGAGGCGGCCGGCGACTACATCCGCGGCTACACCGTGGCCAACGACTACGGCCTGCACGACTTCCGCGACACCGACTCCGGCTCCATGCTGCGGGTGAAGGGCTCCGACACGCTCTGTCCGGTCGGGCCGGGCGTCGTCGAGGGGTGGGACTTCCGCGGCAAGCGGATCCGCACCCTGGTGAACGGGGAAGTGAAGCAGGACGCCACGACCGACGAGATGGAGTGGGACATGCACTACCTCGTCGCCGACATCGCCCGCACCATCACGCTGCAACCGGGTGACCTGCTGCTGTCGGGCACACCCGCGATCTCGCGCACGGTGTATCCGGGCGACGTGGTCGAGGTGGAGGTCGAAGGGCTCGGCACCCTCAAGAACCACATCGTGTCCGGCCCGACGCCGATTCGCGACGACGTCGGCGCGCAGCCCACGGAGACCGAGGAAGTGCTGTCGACGGCGCAGGGCGGTGACTGGGAGCTGCGTGGCATCCGCCCGCCGAAGCCGCCGGCGTCCGAGATCTGAGGGCGGCCAAAGCGGTGACGACTTCGGACCAGGTGGCCGCGACGGACTGGGTGGCTCTGGCCGCGGAGCTCGCGCTTCCGCCCGGCGTGTTCGTCGGTGGGGAGTTCCGCGAGGCGAGCGGCAGCCGGATGATCATCACCCCACGCGACGGTACGGAGCTCGGCAGGCTCGCCTGGGCCGGCGAACAAGACGCGGACCGGGCGGTGGCCGAGGCGCGTCGCGCGTTCGACACCGGCCCGTGGCCCCGGCTGCACCCGCGCGAGCGTGGCGAGATCCTGCAGGCGTTCGCCGCCGTGGTCGAGGAGCATCGTGACGAGCTGGCATTGCTGGTGTCGCTGGAGATGGGCAAGCCGATCCGCGTTGCCCACGAGATCGAGCTGCGGGCGCTGGTGCGGACGCTGCGCTACTACGGTGAGCTCGCCGACAAGGAGCACGGAGAGGTCACCCCTTCGCCCGAGGGCGAGCTGGCGCTGGTGACGCGTGAGCCCGCCGGTGTGGTGGCCGCGGTGGTGCCGTGGAACTTTCCCCTGACACTGGCTGGGTGGAAGTTCGCCCCGGCTCTGGCCGCCGGGTGCACTGTCGTGCTCAAGACGGCTGAGCAGTCGCCGCTGTCGATGCAGCGCGTGGCGGAGCTGGGGGTCCGCGCCGGGCTTCCTCCGGGCGTGCTCAACGTCCTGTCCGGCGACGGCGTCGTGGTGGGTCGTCGGCTCGGAGAGCATCCCGACGTCGACGTCCTGACGTTCACGGGATCGACCGAGGTGGGCCGCCACTTCCTGCGCTACTCCGCCGACAGCAACCTCAAGCGGGTCTACCTCGAGCTCGGGGGCAAGTCGCCGAACATCGTCTTCTCCGACGCGCCGGACCTTGAGCAGGCTGCCGACATGGCGGCCTGGGCGATCTTCTTCAACTCCGGTGAGATGTGCACCGCGGGTTCGCGGCTGGTCGTCCAGCGGGAGGTCGCGCGGGAGGTCGTCGACCGGGTGGTTGAGAAGTCCGCCGGCTGGCAGCCCGGAGACCCTCTGCTGCCGGAGACGACGATGGGCCCGATGGTGGACGAGAGATCGCTCTCCCGGGTCCTGGGCCAGCTGGAGCAGGGAGTCGCGAGCGGAGCGAGCGTCCGGGTGGGCGGCCGTCGGGCTTCTCTGGACACGGGTGGGCCCTACCTCGAGCCCACGGTCGTGACCGATCTTGCGGCCGACAACATCCTCGTACGCGAGGAGCTGTTCGCGCCGGTGCTGTCGGTGGTGGTGGTCGACGACGAGGACGAGGCGGTCCGGGTGGCCGGCGACACGCCGTACGGACTTGCGGCGGCACTATGGACCTCGGACCTCGGCCGCGCTCACCGCGTGTCCCGGCGGCTCCGAGCAGGGACGGTGTGGGTCAACTGCTACGAGGAAGGAGATCTCAGCGTGCCGTTCGGGGGAGTCAAGCTCTCCGGGTTCGGGAGGGACAAGTCGCGCCACGCGCTGGCGGAGTACTCCGACCTCAAGACGACGTGGATCCGTCATGGCTGAGCAGCGGGGCCGCCCGCTGATCGCCATCCCGGCCCGGTTCTCCCAGAACGCATCGGCACTTCGTCATCGGGCCGAGGTCGCCTCGCGGAACCTCATCCGTGGTGTGTTCGCAGCTGGGGGTGAGCCGCTTCAGGTCCACGCCTCGGCCCCTGGAGGCGAGGTGTCCGACGCCGAGGTGGCCGACCGGCTCTCCTGGGCGGACGGCGTGCTGCTCCCGGGAGGAGGTGACCTGTCCGGGCGATGGTCGGGCCAAGGTCACCATGACTCGCTCTACGACGTCGACGAGGAGCAGGACGCCTTCGATCTCGCGGTCGCTCGCGTGGCGCTGAGCGAGCGGATCCCGCTGCTCTCGATCTGTCGCGGCACCCAGGTCGTCAACGTGGCGCGGGGCGGGACGCTGGTCCAGGACATGGACGAGCAGAAGGGCGCCCTGAGTCACCACCGCAACCACGTCCACCACGTCAAGGTCGATCACGGGAGTCGAGCCGAGGCGGCCGTCGGCGAGTTGGTCGAGGTCTCCTGCTACCACCACCAGTGTCTGGCCGAGCTCGGTGAGGGCCTCGTGGTCACGGCGCGGGCCGAGGAGGGAGTGATCGAGGCCGTCGAGCTCACGGCGTACGACGGGTGGTTCCTCGGCGTGCAGTGGCATCCCGAGGACACCTGGGAGAGCGACCCCCGGCAGCTGGCGGTGCTCAGGTCGCTCGTCGACGCCGCCCGTCAGGTCAGGAGGCCTCGCCCTCCGCGGTGATCACGATCTGCCGCAGCGTGGCAACGAGGGTGTGGAGGTCGTCGGCCTCGATGCCCGAGACGAGACTCGTCTCCGCCGCGTTGAACTCGGGGAACAGGCCGGCCATCAGGTCCTGTCCGGCCTGGGTCAGGGTCAACTCGACGAGCCGCCGGTCTCGGCCGTTGGGGATCCGCTCGATGAACCCTCGGGCCTCGAGGGTCTTGGCGACCCCCGTGAGCGTGGCCTTCGAGATGCCGACGTTCTGGGCCACCCGCCGCGTCTCCATGGTGCCCCAGATCCACAGCAGCCACAGCACGAGGAAGCCGGTCCAGGTGAGCTGGTGCTGACTGAGCGCGGTCTTGGTGAGGTGAGCGCGGCAGGCGCTGGCAGCTCGGTAGACGCTCAGGATCGCCTGCATCGCCCCGATGTCGACCGGAAGGGTCCCCACGCGTCGCAGGGTGGCCTCCTCGGCCTCGGTGAGCGTGTGCTGGTCCGGCATGGCTCAGACCCTACCTGCGTCCATGGAGCACCCGAGATCGTTCCCTAGGGTGTGAGCCGCTGTAGGGATCGCCCCCCGTTCCACACCACGCCGACCTGGCGGTAGTAGCCACCGATCACCTCGTCGACGGTGAGTCGCGAGAGCTCCTCGGTCGGTGAGTCGTAGAGGTTGAGCTCCACCTCGCCGCTCCAGGACTGGCCTCCCTCGAACTCGGCGCCGGCGGACTCGATCAGCTCGGCGTAGGCGTCGCCACCCCCGGCGATGCCTGGGTAGACCCGGTGATGGGCCATCGGGTGGCCGTTCACGAAGCCGTTGGTCTCCGACGGCTCCTTCAACGTGAGCACGACGTCGGCCAGCCGACGGTCCCCGGCGGCCAGCGTCGCCCCGAAGGCTCCGCCCGGGCCGATCATCGGTGACGCGTGCGGAAAGGCATGGGGCCGGGTCTGCCACATCGTCCCGAGCTTCTTGGGATAGCCCTGGTGGATGCCGCGGGCGATCGCGAAGTCCTTGTCGACCCAGATGAAGACACACCGCGAGAAGATGCGCCCCTCGTAGGTGCACCGCACCACGACGAAGCACTCCTTGTACTGCGAGCGGACCGGGTCGAGCAGCTCTTCTCGAGATGCCGAGCAGGACTGCCAGTCGGCCCAGATCAGGGCCACGGCGCCGGGGTCCTCGGGGGCGAGCTCGAGCGGAGCCGGCAGCAGCTCGGCCACGCGTGCCGGGTCGGTGCGGTACTCAACGGTGAGCAGGTCGCCGGAGTAGGACCAGGGGGGCGAAGGGATGAGGGAGGAGCGGCCTGAAGCCGTTCGGGGGTAGAAGAAGCCCTGGACGTCGGTCATGAACGCTCCTGTGTCGGCGGCCGGTTCGGTCAGGCGTGACAGATCGTTTGGGTCCGTACGATAGCGCCATCGGGGCTCTGAGGGAACCGTGAGAAACCTACGCGCGCTCGCCGGTCAGGCGGCCACCGAGTCGTCCCCGCGCCACGTGGCCCTGACGCACCGTCACGGAAGCCTGGCGGAAGCCGTTGACCGTCTCCTGCCGTGCCCAGGACCCCTTGCCCGACTCCTGCAGGATCGGTACTGTTCGGACCCTAACGATCGCCTGTGAGGCACGCCACGTACCCGCCTCGACCGCGTCCGGTGACCGACCGGGCGAGACTGCGAAAGGGGAGAGCCGCCTGTGGCCCACTTCGACACCTCCGGACTCCAGCCGGCCGCGGACCGCCTGATCGAGCAGGGCATCGACGTCCTTCGGCTCGGGTACGCCGACATCATCGGCACCGACCGCGGACGAGACTTGCTCGTCAACCGGATGGCCCGCACTGTCAGTAGCGGCGTGGCCTTCTGCCGCTCCGTCTACGGCACCACGCCCCGCGGCGGTGTGGTCGACATCGAAGGGGGGATGTCTGCCGGGCTGCCCGACATCCTGGCGTTCCCCGACGTCGACACCCTGCTGCCGATCCCCTGGGAGCCCGGGGTGGCCCATTGCATCGCCGACCTCTACAACCCCGACGGCACACCCTCCGCGGAGAGCCCGCGGGCGGTGCTGAAGTCCGTGGTCACCCAGTTCTCCGAGCTCGGCATGCTGCCGATGGTCGGCCCGGAGCTGGAGTTCTACCTCCTCGTGGAGGACGAGAAGTCGCCGTCCGGCTGGTCGAGATACGGCGAGGGCACCGGCAACGTCTACGTCTCCGGCCTCAAGGGCGACCCGGAGAACGTCCTGCTCGCCGCGCTGCGCCAGCTGGGGGAGTACGGCATCGAGGTCGTCGCGGCCAACCACGAGTTCTCCTCGGGGCAGTTCGAGATCAACCTGTGGCATGGGGAGGCGCTGGACGCCGCTGACCGGGCCCACCGGTTCAAGGCCGCCATCAACGAGCTGGCACGGGCCAACGGCCATCTCGCGACGTTCATGCCGAAGCCGTTCAACGACGAGGGTGGGTCGGGCTTCCACCTCCACTTCTCGATGTGGGACCCCGAAGGGCAGACGCCGCTCTTCGACGACCCCAACGGCCCGGACGGGCTGTCCAAGGTCGCCCGGCACGCGGTCGCAGGCATCCTCGCCCACGCCCCGGCACTCGCCGCGCTGTCCAACCCCACGGTCAACTCCTACAAGCGCTTCGGTCCCGACACCCTCGCGCCGTGGCTGATCGACTGGGGCATGGACAACCGCTCGGCGATGGTGCGCATTCCGCCCGAGCGCGGCTCGTCCGCCCGCATGGAGCTGCGGCTGGGTGACGCCAGCGCGAACCCCTACCTCGCCATCGCCAGCATGCTCGGTGCCGCCCTGCTCGGCGTACGCCAGGAGCTGGAACCGCCGGAGCCGCTGGTGGGCTACGGCTACGACCCGGAGAAGGCCGAGAAGCTGCCGACCAGCCTGAGCGCTGCGCTCGAGGCGCTCGAGGCCGACACCGAGATGGTGCAGGTGCTGGGTGAGCCGTTCGTCAACGCGTTCGTCACCTACAAGCAGGACGAGATCGAGCGCTTCAACTCCTGGATCACCGACTGGGAGTTCCTCGAGTACACCTACCACCTCTGATCGTTCCCCGAGACCACCTCCAGGAGACGCCGCATGCCCCGCCACGACCCGGTCCCCCTCGACGACGTCGACCTCTCCGACATCGACGGCTTCGCCGCCCTGCGCGGCTTTGCCCAGCTCGACACGCTTCGCGCCGAGGACCCCGTGCACTGGAACCCGGAGGAGGGTGGACCCGGGTTCTGGGCGGTCACGAAGTATGCCGACGTCTGGGACGTCGACAAGGACTCGGAGACGTTCACCTCGGAGAAGTTCGTCAACCTCGAGGATGTCGACGACGACCTCATGGACTTCCGCCGCTCGATCCTGGAGACCGACGGGGCGCGCCATCTGGTGCTGCGCAAGCTCGTCCAGCGGGAGTTCACGCCGCGCAACCTGATGAAGAACTACGAGGCCTTCCTGCGCGAGCTCACCAAGAAGACGGTCGACGAGGCGTTCGCCGAGGCGCGTGAGAACGGAGGCGAGATCGACTTCGTGAAGAAGATCAGCGCCGACTTCCCGATCAACGTGCTGGCCCGGCTGCTCGACGTCCCCCAGGAGATGACCGGGCAGCTGATCGCCTGGGGCAACGAGCTCGTGGCCAACACCGACCCCGACTACGCCAAGGTCCGCGCCGACCTCGATGAGTCCGACCAGTACCGTCACCTGCCGTTCCGCTCGCCGACGGTCCAGGAGGTGTGGGACTACGGCAACGAGCTGAAGGCGCAACGGGTGGGTGGCGAGGGGGCCGACCTGGTGTCGATGCTGGCCAACAAGATGCCCGAGGACGGCGTACCTCTGTCGCAGCAGGACTTCAACAACTACTTCTCGCTGCTCGTCATCGCCGGCAACGAGACGACCCGGCACTCCATCTCCAACATCATGGTGGCGCTGATCGAGAACCCCGACCAACTGGCCTACCTCCAGGAGGACCCGGAGGCACGGGTCGCCGCCGGGCTCGAGGAGATGCTGCGCTGGGCGTCGCCGGTCTACCACTTCCGGCGTACGGCCACCCGCGACGTCGAGCTCGGTGGCCAGCAGATCCGCGAGGGGGACAAGGTCGTGATGTGGTTCGCCTCGGGCAACCGCGACTCCGAGGTGTTCGAGGACCCGTACCGCTTCGACCTGACCCGGACCAACGTCGACCACATGACCTTCGGCAAGGGATCCCCGCATCTGTGCCTGGGCAACAACCTGGCGCGCATGGAGATCCGGCTGATGTACGAAGAGCTGGTCCCTCGGCTTGCGTCGATCGACTTCGCCGGCGACGTGCGCCGCGTGCGCTCCAACTTCGTCAACGGCATCAAGGGGTTCCCCGTCACGATCACAGAGAGGGCCTGACGCGCCAGGACCACGGGTCGCGGTCAGCGGGTACCGGTCTCCTCGGAGACGAGGCGCTCCATGATCCGGCGGACGGCGCTCGCGGCGGCGTCGGCGGCCACTCGGACCTCCGGTCGCCGGCCGTCGGTGTCGACCATGCGCTGCATCGTCTCGAGGACGTCACGGACGCGGGTGTAGTACCGCTCGAAGATCGGGGCCAGGGTGCCCTCTGCCGCCCGTGACGGCGAGAAGTTGCGGCTGACCCGCCACACGTGTCGCGTCGTCTGTTCGTCGACCGGTGTCAAGGTGTGGGTGAAGACGAAGGTGTGCGTGCCGTCGGCCTCGCCGTGCCCGGCGACCGTGATGTGCCACCGGTCGACCCACAGCCCGGGAGCGATGAGCTCACCCTCCTCGCGCTGTGCGTGCGCGGCATCGGCGGGGAGCTCCAGCACCTGGGCATTCCAGTCGGCCAGCTGAGCCGGCGGGTAGTCGCGAGAGAACCGCATGGTCGTCTCGGTGACCGTGACCTGCAGGGGCGGAGGCGCGGCGTCGAGTGCGGGCGGTGCGATGTCGGGGTCGACGTGGACCACGTGGGTGATGTCAGCGAAGTTGTCGAGCATCAGGGCGATCGATGCCTTGGTCTCCCAGGCGTCGCCGAACGTCGGCCAGGTCGGATCCCGCAGCCAGCTCGTGTCGGGGGCGGGCCGCAATGACGCGAGCCGGGCCTCACCCGGCCAGACCCAGACGAACGAGCCGTCGTCGTGCACGGGGTAGCAGTGGACGGCGGCGCCGAACGGCACGTTGTCCTGCGTGGGCACCGCGACACAGCGGCCGTCGGGGGCGTAGCGGAAACCGGTGTACGCCGCCACGATGTCGTCGCCGTCGACGTGGCCGTCACTCAGCGGTACGGGGCGGTGGGCGCAGCGGTCCTCCAACGCGACAGCGGCGCCGTCGGAGGAGCGGTAGAGCACCACCGGGACGCCCAGGACGCGGCGGGCCAGGGGGGTGCGGCCCACCTCCTCGGTCGTGGCGGCGGCGTACCACGCGCGGTGCGGAACGTCGGCGCAGCGGCGGACTCGGGCGGTGGCGGGTTCGTGGCTCGTCATCGTCGGCTCCTCATGCATCCAGCACCAGTCGGTCGCCTCGACAACGCGAGACGCACACCATCATGCAGTCCATCTCGGCCTGCTCGTCGGGATCGAGCACCGAATCGCGGTGGTCGACCTCACCCTCCAGGACGCCGGTCTCGCAGGTGCCGCAGATCCCCTCCAGGCACGAGCCGAGCACCGAGACTCCGGCGTCGCGCATCGCCTGGAACACCGACGTGTCCGGTGGCACCGCCATCGTCAGCCCGGACCGTTGCAGCACGATCTCGAACGACGCGTCGTCGCCCTCGCGCTCGACCTCCTTCGCCGCGAATCGCTCCAGGTGCAACGACCCGGGGGGCCACGTGGCGCACGCACCCTCGACGGCGTTGAGAAGCGGCTCTGGTCCGCAGCAGTAGACCAGGCTCTGGCTGTCGGGCGTGCCCAGGAAGGAGCCCAGGTCGAGCAGGCCCTCCTCGTCCTGCGGGACCAGCGTGACCCGGTCGCCGTACTTCTCGAGCACTGGAAGATACGCCATCGAGCCCCGCGTCCGGCCGCCGTACCAGAGGTGCCAGTCGGCACCGGCCGTCTCGGCAGCCTCGAGCATCGGCAGCAGCGGGGTGATGCCGATGCCGCCGGCGATGAAGACGTAGCGCCGGGCGCTGTGCAGCGGGAAGTTGTTGCGCGGTCCGCGGATCCGCAGCGGGTCGCCCTCCGTGAGACCGTGGACCGCGACCGAACCGCCACGCGAATCTGGCGTGCGCAGCACGGCGACGCGGTACGCCGAAACGTCGGCCGGACTGCTGCACAAGGAGTACTGGCGAACCAGGTCATCGCCCAGCAGGAGGTCGATGTGGGCGCCTGGCGTCCACGGCGCCAGCGGCTTGCCGTCGGACGTGGCGATGGTCAACTCGACCACGTCGTCGGCGACGTGGCGTAGGCCGCGCACGACGACGTCGGTCTCCAGCTCGGTGACGACCGTGCCGACACTGGTGGTGGTCATGGATGCTCCGTCTCTCGATGACTGCCACGGGCTCGGCCGCCCGCGGGTCGCGGTCGGGCGGCCAGACCGTTAGGATCCGAACGATAATGGCCCGGCCATGGCCTCGACAAGGGTCCTGGACGGGTTCGTCCGCCGATCGCCCACGCGGGTGGAGGAGGTGCCGATGCGCGCCCTGGTGATCCAGCACGACCACGTCTCCCCGCCCGGACCGATCGCCGAGCGGCTCGAGGAGCGGCTGGTCGAGGTGGTCTGCCATCAGGTGGTGCCCGAGGAGCTGTTTCCGACTCCCAATGTCGCGCCGGACTTCCCCGAGGTCACCGATTTCGATCTGGTGATCCCGATGGGCGCCCCGTGGGCGACGTACGACGTGGAGCAGGTGGGCGCCTGGGTGCAGCCCGAGATCGAGCTGCTGCGGCGCGCAGACGCGGCTGGGATCCCGGTGCTCGGAATCTGCTTCGGAGGCCAGCTGCTCGCGCTCGCGCACGGCGGTGAGGTCGGTCGGGCGCCGTACCCGGAGATCGGGTGGGTCGAGATCACCTCCGACGAGCCGTCGCTGGTCCCGCCGGGGCCGTGGTTCCAGTGGCACAACGACCGGTGGGTGCTGCCCGCCGACGCCCGCGAGGTGGCGCGCAACGACGCGGCCAGCCAGGCGTTCGTGCTGCGCCGCAACCTGGCCGTGCAGTTCCACCCTGAGCTCACCGCTGGCATGCTCCACGGCTGGCTCGAGAACGGCGGTGTCCACGACGCCACTGCCGCAGGTTGCGATCCCGAGCTGCTGCTGGCACAGACTCGCGCCGAGGAGCCCGCCGCCAGGGCTCGGGCTGCCGCCCTCGTCGATGCCTTCCTCGACACCCTCTGAGCGTCGCCGGCATCGGATACTGGTGAGTACGAGTCACCTGGCGCCCCGTACTCACCAGTATCCGAATCCGGTAGGCCACGCCTCAGCCCTCCGGTGCCACGACGGCGGAGCCGCGGGCGCCGATGACAGGTCGTTGGGGTGAGCCAGGCACGTGGAGGGGGAGGTCGAGGGGCGCCCGGAGCTCGACGGTCACGGTGCGGCTGATCGTGTCGACCGAGACCCGGTAGGTGAGCCCCGGGAACCGTTCGCGTGCACCGGCGCGGTTCAGGTAGTCGGCCACGCCGGCGCGCGCGGAATCGGCGAACAGCGCGAGCCGGTCGGGGTCGACGCCGTCGAGGTAGACGTCCTCGCCCGAAGCACCGGCGTCGGCGCCGGACAGCGCGGCACCATCGGCGAGGGTGTCGAGGCCCTGCCGGTGGAGGTAGGCCGCCGAGGCGTCGATGACGACCACGATCGCGAGCAGGAGCACGATCGCGAGTCCGACGATGAACAGGGTCGTCTGCCCGGCCTCGTCACGGTCACGGCGTCGGTTCACGAGGCGGCTCCGGTGATCTCGACGTACTGCCCGATCGGGACGGTGTGGGTCGCGCGGAGTGAGAACGACGGCGCGTCACCGCCCAGCACGTCCGGGAGCAGAGGGAGGTCCACGCGCGAGCGGATGACTACCGTGATGACGGATCCGCCCGAGTGACAGTCCCGGGGGTACGGCGTGCAGCTGATCGCGACGTCGAGGGGCACCCCGGTCACGCCCTGGTCGGCCAGCGCCTGCCTGGCCGCAGCCTCGGCGCGGGCCCGACCGCTGGCGTCGTCGGGAGCCAACGCGTAGGCGCGACCGGCGGCGCGGGCGGCGCCGCTGACCCCGAAGGCGCCGCGTTGGACCTCGAAGACCGAGATCACGATCCAGATCAGCGGGACGAGGAGCAGGATCCCGAGCCAGGTCAGCTCGACCAGGGCCGACCCGACCTCGTCGCGCCGCCGAGCTCGAGTCACGGCGCCTCTTCGACGGCATGGCCGATGACCGTCAGGTGGATGCCGGGACCGCCGAGCCCGAGCGCCGGCACGGTCGCCTCCACCCGGACCTCCACGCCTGGGGCACCGCCGACGGACGCGGCCCGCGCAATGACGTGGTCGGCGTACCGTGCGGAGATCGCACCGCGGATCTGGTCGCGTGTCTTGGCCTCGGCATCGGGCAGACCGCGATCGGAGGTGGCGCCGTACCGCGCACCCTCGGAGGCCGCCGCCGCCAGCGTGTTGCGCACGTGCAACACCAGCGCCAGCTGGAGGATCCCGAGGAACAGCGGCAGCAGCACGACCACGACCACCACGAAGTCGACCACGGCCGAGCCTCGGTCGGAGCGTCGTCGGGGCCTGCGCGGGACGCGCAGGGGCACTACCTCACCATGCCGAAGGCGCGGTCGAGGATGTTGCTGAGGGCTCCCTCGGCCGTCCCCCAGATGACCATCACCAGGGTCGCGGTCATCAGCGTGATCATCACCCAGCCGGGCACATCGCCACGCTCGTCTCGCTCGCGGTGGGCGAAGTCCACCCACCAGCGGATCATCTGCTCGGGCATCGGTTCCCTCTCTCTCACTTCGGTCACGGCGTGGTCAGGCTGAGCCCGATCACCCCGGGGTAGAACGCGAACAGGACCGTCACCGGAAGCACGAGGAACACCACCGGCACCATCATCAGAACTTCCTTGCGGGCCGCTGACTCGATGAGCTCGCGTCGTCCGGCCTCACGTACGTCGGCCGCCTGGGCGTGCAGCACCTCGGCCAACGGGGTGCCGCGCTCCACCGCCACGGCGACACCGTCGGCGAACCGGGCCACCAGGGGCAGACCGGTGGCTGCGGCCAGCCGGTCGAAGGCAGCCCCCACGGGCTCGCCGGTGCGGATCGCCGCCAAGACCCGCGCGAGGTCCCGGGACAGCTCGCCACCGCTGCGACGGACGACCCGGTCGAGTGCGGCGACGGGGCTCTCGCCGGCGGCGACGGCCAGGGCAAGCAGCTCCGCGACGGTGGGGAACTCCAGCAGGATCTGGCGCTCGCGCCCCGCGACCTGGCTCGAGAGATGGTGGTCACGGGCGAGCACACCCAGCCCGAACGCCAGCAGGCAGAGGGCCACCGAGCCGAGTGCCCGGCTCGGGTCGGCCATCGTGCGGAGGACGCCGAGCGCCGCCGCGCCGACGAACCCGACCAGTCCCCACATGACCTGCTCGATGCGGAACTCGTTCACCGTGAGGTCGAGCCCGGCCCGTTCCAGGCGGCGGCGTACCGACGTGGCGCCGCCGAGCACCCGCTCGACCCAGGCCGCCGCGCCGCCCAGCACCGGGCCGAAGACCCCGCTGGCCGCGGACGCGGGCGTGGGGACGGCGCCGCGGGTGCCGCGCCCGACCTGCGGCAGATCCCTGACGTAGGGCAGCACGCGTACCGCGAGCGTCGGCTTGCGCAGCACCGCCCAACGCCACCCCACGAGCCACAGGCCGACCGCGGCCGTTCCCCCCAGCACGCCACCCCACATCTGCAACGTCACGACAGGATCCGCCGCTCCGTCGGAAGCCGGCCGATCCGCATCATCAGCGCGTACGCCGCCACGCACAGCGCCGCCCCGGCGGTCAGCACGACCACGCCTCCCGGTGACGCATACCGCCGGATCACCTCGCTCTGGAACGACATCACGAGAAGCACCAGCCAAGGAGCGGTGACGGCAAGCCGCGCACCGTTGACGGTCCACGCCTGGCGAGCCTCCATCTCCGCCCGGGTGCGGGCCTCGTCCCGCAGGTAGCCCGACAGGTTCCGCAACAGCCGGCCGAGTTGCCCGCCCCCGACCTCGCGCGCGATCCGCAGACCCTCGACGACGCGGTCGCCGACCGGGTCCGCGAGGCGATCCTTGAGCCGGTCGAGGCTCTCGCCGAAGCGGCCGGTGACCTGGTAGTCCACGGCGAACCGGTCGAAGGGTCCCCTCAGCGGCTCCGGTCCGCGGATGGCCAGTCCCGCGAGCGCCTCCGGTAGCGACATGCCGGCACGGACAGCCGAGGCGAGATTGTCGACGGCCTCCGGCCACACCTCGGCGAACTCCCGAAGCCGACGACGGGCCCGGCCGCGGAGGATAGCGATCGGGAGGTACGCCGCCATCGCGCCGAAGGCGAACGCAACCGGCGGGGTCTGCGAGACCACCTGGATCGCCACCGTGGTGACGATGGCGAGCACGAGGCAGAGTGCGACGAGGCTCGGCGACGAGACGGTGGGCAGGCCGGCCGCTGCGAGCAACGTGGTCAGAGGGCCCCGGTCCGACGTCGTACGGCGTGAGCGAGGGAGCGCGAAGGCCGACCAGATCAGCAGCACGCCGGTGCCGATCCCCAGGCCGACCAGCGCACCCATCAGTGGGCCTTGCCCAGGATGCCCTCGAGGTCCACTCCGGCGCGGGCGTAGCGCTGGGCGCGTGGTGGGCGACCGCCGACGTAGACCAGGTCGCCCTCACCCCGCTCGAAGATCGGTTCCGTCTCGATGATGTCGTTCTCCGTGCGGCCGGGCACGGCCACGATCTCGTTGACCCGGCGAACGCCCTGGGTGTCGATGCCGAGATGGACGACCAGGTCCACTGACGCCGCCACCGTCGGGACGACGAACCGGGCCGAGATGTTCTCCCCGGCCAGCAGCGGCAGCGTGCACACCTTCACCAGCGCCTCGCGCGCGCTGTTGGCGTGGATCGTGCACATCCCGGGTAGGCCGGCGTTCAGAGCGAGCAGCAGGTCGAGGCACTCCTCGGCGCGGACCTCGCCCACGATAACGCGGCTCGGGCGCATCCGCAGGCTCTCCTTGACCAGGTCCCGGAGCTGGATCTCGCCGGTGCCTTCCAAGCCGGACTGGCGGGTCTGCATCGGGACCCAGTCGGGGTGCGGGAAGCGCAGCTCGAAGACCTCCTCGGCGCTCACGACACGCTCACCGCCAGGGATCGCGGCGGCCAGGCAGTTGAGCATGGTCGTCTTTCCGGCCTGCGTGCCACCGGCGACGAGGATGTTCAGACCCGCGCGGACCGACCCTTCCAGGAAGGCCGCTGCGCTGGGGGTGAGGGACGCGAGCTCTACCAGGTCGGAGAGCCGGCCTGCCTTGAGGACGAACTTGCGGATGTTCACCGCCGAGAACCCACGACTGATGCCGGCGAGGACCACGTGGAGCCGATGGCCGTCGGGGAGCATCGCGTCCACGAAGGGCTGGCTGATGTCGACCCTGCGACCGCTGGACTTCAGCATCCGCTCGACGAGCTCGTCCACCTGTGCCGCGGTGAGCATCAGGTTGGTCAGCTCGTGTCGGCCGCTGCGGGCCACGAAGACCCGGCTCGGGTCGTTGATCCAGATCTCCTCGATCGTGGGGTCGTCCAGGAACGGCTGAAGCGGCCCGTAGCCCGCCACCCGAGCGACCAGCTCGCCGACGACGCCGTCGGGGTCGACGAGCGGGATGACCGCACCGGTGAGGCTGTGGTCGTCGTGGTCGCGGACCACGCCTTCGGCGATGCGGCGGACCACGGGGGCGTCGCGTTGCGGGTCCACACCCTCGCGGCGGACGATCTCGCGCACTCGTGCGTCGAGCCGCTCGACCTGTTCGGCGTCCCCGCCCGCCTGCACCGCCGTCACTCGCGCCTCCCCCGGAAGAAGGACCGTCCTGCTCGCCGAACCTAGGACAAGCCCCGACCCCGGCAACAGGGGGTGCGCACAATCTGTGGACAAGATTTACTTGACGCTTGAACGAGGACGGGACTGGCGGGGGCCGGATACTGGTGAGTACGAGTCACCTGGCGGCCCGTACTCACCAGTATCCGGATCCTGCGGGCAAACCAGTTGGTCGAGGTGAGCGTGACGCCCATACTCCGAGCGTGACGACGAGTCCGGCATCCGCCCCGCGCTCCAGCAGCAGCGCCTACCCCACCACGACGATCCACCAGCATCCGCTGGCCTACCTGCTCGGCCTCGAGGGGGCGGCGCTGATGCAGGCCTTCGCAGGCGGGCACGACCGCGAGTTCACCCGCGCCCGGATCGCGGAGGTACGTCTGCTGCTCGAGCGTGCCGAGGAGTTCGGCGACGGCAGCGACGTCGCCCCGCTTCCCACGGCGCGCGGGTACGACGGGCGGGCCCCGGCCTACGACGATCCCGACAACGGCTACTTCGCGATGGACGAGGCGGTGCTGCTGCCGATCCTGGCGACGATCCCGCCCGAAGGTGCCGTCGGCGCCGTTCGCACTCGCGCCGATGGACGCCCTGCCGGTGCCGGACGACAGCGTCGACGTGCTGGTCAACACGTTGGCCATGAACCACGTGCGAGACCTCGGGCCGGTGTTCGCCGAGGCCTCTCGGGTGCTGCGCCCCGGCGGCCACTTCCTGATCTCTGACGTGCGCGGCTACTTCATCGGCTCCGACCTGACCCCGCTCGTCGAAGCGGACCCGGAGGGGACTGTCGGCTACCTGCCCGCGTGGAGCCACCCCACGAGCACCTCCCTCCAAGCGGCGCTGCCGCGCGGCTTCGCCGTGCGCGCGTGCCGCGAGCTGCGGAGCGAGCCCTGGGGCGAACCCGACCCCGACGGCGACCCCGACCCCGTGGGGCCGCCGACCGACGAGCCCCTCAGTGACCCGCCCTCCATCTGGGAGATGCACAGCTGGGTGCCGGCCGCTGCCGCTGCCGTGATGGGCGAGCGAGTCTGCTTGGTGATCTGGCACTTCCAGCTCGACGAGCGGCCGTGACTCCGGCCCGCACCGCCCGTCAGCTCAGAACCCGGGACCGCTCCGGGTCGAAGAACGGCTTGAGGGAGACCTGGGCGGGCACCCGGGTGCCGGCCACGTCGATCTCGAACGATCCGGTGGCCAGGTCGGCGGCGGTGATGCCGGCGTCCCGATTGACCTCGGCGATGCCGCAGGCGGCTCCCAGCGAGTGTCCGAAGCCGCCGCTGCGGACGATGCCCACGGGCTTGCCGTCCCAGTAGATCGGCTCGATGCCGAAGAGGTCGTGCTCCGGTGAGGTCAGCAGCACGTTGACCAGCCGCTTGGTGAGCGGCCGGGTCGCGCGCTGCTTGAGGAGCGCGTCCCGGCCCACGAAGCCGCCGGGCTTGTCCCAGGCGACCGCGAAGCCGAGCCCCGCCTCGAGCGGGGTGTCGGTCGAGTCGATGTCGTGGCCCATGTCGCGGAAGGCCTTCTCCAGCCGCATCGTCTCCAGCGCCCCGACCCCGGTGGGGCGGAAGCCCAGGTCGGCCCCCGCCTCGCGGAGCTGGTCGTAGAGCGTGGCGCCGAACTCGGTCGGCACGAGCAGGTCCCAGCCCAGCTCACCGACGTAGGTCACGCGCAGCGCCCACAGCGGGGTGTAGCCGAGCTCGACCTTCTGCGCGGTGAGGTAGGGGAAGGCCGAATCCGACCAGTCGTGGGGGCTCAGCCGCTGCAGCAGCTCACGCGACCTGGGTCCCTGCACCGACAGCAGGGCGTGGCCGCTGGTCACGTCGGTGACGGTCAGGAACTCGCCCTCGCCGGTCTGCCGGCGGATCCAGGCCGGGACCCGGCGGTGGATGTTGTCGCCGCTGATCACGACGTACTGGTCCTCGGCCAGCCGGGTCACGGTGACGTCGGCGATGATGCCGCCGTGGTCGTCGAGCCACTGGGTGTAGACGACCCGGCCGACCGCGGTGTCGATGTCGTTGGCGCAGACCCGGTTGAGCACAGCCATCGCGTGCGGGCCCTGCACCAGGTGGTGCGACATCAGCGAGAGGTCGAAGATCGCGAAGTTCTCGCGGGCGTGGAGGTGCTCCTCACGGGTCCGCTCGAACGCCTCGCCGCGCTCGAAGCCCCACTCCACGGTCGGCGTGCGGCCCGGGCCGGCGAAGAACTCGGGGAACTCCCAGCCGCTGGTGGCGGAGAAGTGGGCGCCGTCCGCGACATGGTGGGCGTGGTACGGCGACCGGCGTACGTCGCGGCCGCGCATCGGCTGGGCGTTCGGCCAGGCCAGGTCGTTGAGCAGGAAGCCGAGCCGCTCGACGGTGCGCTCCTGGCGGAACAGACGGGTGGCCTGGAACTCGTGCGCGCGATCGACTCCCACGTCGGTGAGATCGAGCGGGGGATGCTCGTCGATCAGCCACTGGGCCATCATGTGGCCGAGGCCGCCACCGGTGAGGATGCCGATGGAGTTGAGGCCGCAGGCGAGGTAGAGGTTGTCCACCTCCGGCGACTCGCCGAGCATCGGCGACAGGTCGTCGGTGAAGCTCTCGGGCCCGCAGAAGAGCGTGCGGATCCCGGCATCCTCCAGCGCGGGGAAGCGTCGCATCGCCACCTCGAGGAACGGCGCCAACCGATCCCAGTCGGGCGGCAGCACCGCGAACGCGCTGTCGCGGGGGGTCCCGTCCAGGGCCCACGCCTTGCCGACCGGCTCGAACATGCCCACGAGCAGGCCGCCGCCCTCCTCGCGGTAGTAGCCGTAGGCCTCGGGGTGCTCGATGACCGGCACCGACTCCGGCGTGACGCCGGCGATCGGCTCGGTGAGCAGGTAGTAGTGCTCGGCCGCCTGCAGCGGCACGGTGACGCCCGCCTTCGCCGCCAGCTCGCGACCCCACAGCCCCGCGGCGAGCACGACCTTCTCGCACTCGATGGTGCCCCGCTCGGTGCGTACGCCGACCACGCGGCCATCCTCGAGCACGAAGTCGGTGACCTCGGTGTTCTCGAAGATCGCCACGCCCCGCTGCCGGGCCCCCTTGGCCAGCGACATCGTGACGTCGACCGGGTTGGCCCGGCCCTCGTCGGGCGTCCAGAAGCCGTGGATGACGTCGTCGGTGCGCATCAGCGGCACCAGCTCGGCCACCTCGCGCGGCGACAACATCTCCTTGGTCATGCCGACCGAGCGCATGTAGGCGGTCTCACGGCGGTAGGCCTCGTCGGATCGCGCCGTGGTGGCGAGCTGGAGGTAGCCGCACTGGCGGAAGCCGGTCGACAGGCCGGTCTCCTCCTCCAGCCGCGCGTAGAGGTCGCGGGAGTAGCGCGCCATCCACAGCGCGTCCTCGGTGGCGCCGCCGGAGACCACCTCGCCGGCGGCGTGCCACGTGGTGCCCGACGTGAGCTGCTTGCGCTCGAGGAGCACCACGTCGGTCGCGCCGAGGAGGGCGAGGTGGTAGGCGATCGAGGTACCGATCACGCCACCACCCACCACGACGTACTGGACCCGGCTGGGGAGGTCGCCGGTGTCGGAACCCGTCTGGGCGTGAGCTGCTGCGGGGTTGATGGCGGTGAAGTCGAGCGACATGGCCGCAGCCTGCCATGGATTGAATGACTGTTCAATCAGTCGACGCCGAGGAGCAGGCGCCCTCCGACTCATACTGGTGCGTACGCGTCACCTGGTGACCCGTACGCACCAGTATCCGCGGGATCCCGGGCCCGAAAATGGCCTGCCCATCAGGGTTCCCAGGCGCCTACGCTGTGCCGAGCACGTACTCATCCGGAGGGCCCCGATCATGAGCGCACCAGCAGGCCGCGTGGACTATCCCGACCACATCGACGGCGCGGTCCTCAAGATCGCCGGGGTCGTCGTGCTGGGCGCGGTGATGTCGATCCTCGACATCACGGTGGTCAACGTCGCGCTGCCGACGTTCCAGGACGAGTTCGGCAGCGCCGACAACCCCATCGCGTACTCGCATGTGGCCTGGACCGTCACGGGCTACACCCTCGCGCTCGCGACGGTGATCCCCTTGACCGGTTGGGGCGCGGACCGGTTCGGCACCAAGCGCCTCTACATGGCGGCGATCCTCCTCTTCACCGCTGGTTCGGCCCTCTGCGCGACCGCGTGGGACATCAACGTCCTCATCGCGTTCCGGGTGATCCAGGGCATGGGTGGCGGCATGTTGATGCCGCTCGGGATGACGATCATGACCCGGGCCGCCGGGCCGCATCGGATGGGCCGGTTGATGGCCATCCTCGGAATCCCCATGCTGCTCGGGCCCATCCTGGGCCCGATCCTCGGCGGCTGGCTGATCCAGGTGGCGAGCTGGCACTGGATCTTCCTGATCAACGTGCCGCTCGGGGCGATCGCCCTGGGCTACGCCTGGGTGGTGCTGGCCAAGGACACCCCGGAGCCGTCGGAGAGCTTCGACTTCCTGGGGATGCTGCTCCTGTCGCCTGGTCTGGCGCTGTTCCTCTTCGGGGTCTCGTCCCTGCCCGCCGAGCAGGGCGACTTCGGAGCCCCCCGGGTCTGGGTGTCCATGCTGGTCGGGGCATTACTGATGCTGACCTTCGTGTGGCACTCGTTCCGCCCCGAGCATCCGTTGCTGGACCTGCGGCTGTTCAAGAACCGCAACCTGACGCTCTCGATCATCACCATGTTCCTGTTCGTCGCAGCGTTCTTCGGTGGCCTGTTGCTGGTCCCGACGTACTTCCAGCAGATCCGCGGGGCCTCCACGTTGGAGGCTGGCCTGCTGGTGGCCCCGCAGGGGCTGGGCGCGATGGTGACGATGCCGATCGCCGGGCGACTGGTGGACAGGATGCCGGTCGGGAGGATCGTTCCCGTGGGACTGCTGGTGATCGTCATCGGTCTGTTCGGCTTCACGCAGATCACCGCGACCACGCCCTACCCGCAGATCATGGTGATGCTCGTCGTCGTGGGCTTCGGCATGGGGGCCACGATGATGCCGCTGTTCACCTCGGCGCTGAAGACCCTCGCCGCGCACGAGGTCGCTCGCGGCTCGACCCTGTTGAACATCACCCAGCAGATCTCGTCCTCCTGCGGGGTGGCGCTGATGTCGGTGATCCTGACCAACAAGCTCAACGACTCGCCGGTGATCCCAGGCACCGAGCAGATCCCGGGTGTCAGCAACGGGCTCACCGAGACCCAGGCAGCGATCATGTCGAACACCCGCCCCGCCGAGTTCGCCCAGCTGAACCTCGACCCGGTCGCCGTCGCTCAGGGGCTGGTCGACGCCGCCGCTGCCTTCGCGCAGACCTACTGGGTGGCCTGGGTGATCGTGGTGCTCACCCTCATCCCGGCGCTGATGCTGCCGCGCAAGCACGAGGAGTCACACTTCCTCGACGACGAGGGTGTGCCGCCGATCGTGGTCGACTAGGGCTCGCCGGGCGCCCTGGGCGCAGCGAGAACCAGGAGGTGGGCATGGACGACGCAGCGGGCTTCACGACGTACCGGCCAGAGCGCGTGTCGCTGGACGAGGGCCTGCGGCGCGGGCGGGCGCTGTTCGAGCACCTCGACGCGCGTCGCAGTGTGCGGCAGTTCAGTGCCGAGCCGGTGCCGCTCGAGTGCGTCGAGTGGGCGGTGCGCTGCGCGAACACCGCCCCGAGCGGGGCGCACCACCAGCCCTGGAAGTTCGTGGCGGTCGGGGACCCCGCGACCAAGCACCGGATCCGGGAGGCGGCCGAGGCCGAGGAGCAGCAGAACTACGACGGCGGCCGGATGCCGCCCGCGTGGCGGGACGCGCTGGCACCCCTCGGCACGACCGCGGACAAGTCCTACCTCGACGTGGTGCCGTGGATCGTGGTCTGTTTCGCCGAGAAGTCCACGCCGATGCCGGACGGCACGATGCGCAAGAACTACTACGTCAACGAGAGCGTCGGGATCGCCTGCGGCCTGTTCATCGAGGCGCTGCACACCATGGGTCTGGCGACGCTCACCCACACCCCCAACCCGATGGCATTCCTGAGCCGGATCCTCGGGCGTCCGTCGCACGAGCGGCCCTACATCCTCTTCCCGGTGGGGTACGCCGCCGACGACTGCCTGGTGCCGAGCCTGACGCGCAAGCCGCTGTCTCAGGCACTCGACGTGGCCGACCCGGCCTGACGCAGACCCTGGGCCGATGACCCTGGGTCAGTGCCGAGTGGGTCAGCAGCCGGGCAGCCCGCTGGGCCACGAGGCGAACGCCGCTCGGCCATCCTTGGCGACCTCGCGCAGCTGGTCGGCGTGCGCCGTGAGCCCGGCGAGGCAGGCCTCCCGTTGCGCACGCAGGTCGCTGTGGGTCCAGAGCACGGGGATGTCGACGCAGTCGCGTCGCGCCTCGACCACCACGGCGTCGCGGCCCACCGCCTCCTTCGAGATCCCCGCGAGCAGTCCTCCTCGGAGCCCTCTCGCGTCGAGGGCCTCCAGAGTCGGCCGCGTGTAGCCGACCATGGCGTGGACCGGCGCGCCCGCCGAAACGACGGCGCGCTCGGCCCCCGCGGCGCACTGGGACAGTGCGGCCTTCTCGGTTGCGTAGGCCCGCTGGTCGGCGAGATACAGGCCGACGGCCAGGGTCGCGACGACCACCAGCACGATCACCTGGCGCCGGCGCGACCAGGACGCACGCGGGGCCTGCTCGACCACGTCGAGGTCTTCGACGGGAGCCATGTCGATCGAGTATGCCCCACCCGCGAAACGGGAAAGGGGCAACGCCGGCGAAGCAGGGAGTTCAGGAAGACCCCCTGGTCGCCGTTCGGGTACGCAATGGGTCTCGAGGACGCCGTACGCTGGCCGACATGGACAAGCCTTCCCTCCCGTGGATCGGTGGAGCCCTGGTCATCGCCGGCCTGATCTGGATCGGCCAGGGTCTCGGCTTCATCGGTGGCAGCCCGATGACCGACGAGCCGTTCTGGGCCGCCATGGGGGTGCTCCTGGTGGCGGGCGGTGCCTCGCTGATCTACGGCTGGCGGGCGGCACGTCGGCGCTCAGGCGACTAGCTCGTCGCGGGGCACCGGCCGGATCGACCCGCGCGTGCCGAGGTGCGGCACCTCGCAGCGCACGCCCGCCCTGCGGCACGCGTCGTAGGCAGAGGCCGCCCAGGCTCGGTCGAGATCGGTGACGGTGTCACTCCCGGGACGGGTCCGCAACGTGGCGAAGCGGGCCCCCGGGCCGAGGTCGTCGGCCAGTGATCTCAGGAACCGCGCGAACGCCGCGAGCTCGTTCTCGGCCGGCGGCTCGTCGGCGCCGGTGATCTCCACCAGGTGGGGGATCGGACGATGGTCGGCAAGGATCACCAACAGCCAGAGCGACGGACGCGCATAGCCGCCCGGTCCCATCAGATGAGCCCATACCTCGGCGAGGTCTGCCTGGGTGCGGATCTCGGGGCGATAGCTGGGCGGTTCGGTCATGGGTGGACTCTGCGCCGGCCGCGCCGACTCCGCGACCTGCTCTCCACAGGACCCCCCGAGGTGACCCGCCAGACGGTCACAGGGGGCTCAGCCGTCGTCCGCCTCCACAGGGTGTGGTCGGCCGGCTAGCCCGAGCCGAGAGCCGCCGCCCGCACCTGACCGGGAGGCGGGTTGGTGTGGGCGACGCCGTCGATGACCACGGTGGGCACGGTCTCGTCCCCGCCGTTGATGCCGCGGACGAACCGCGCGGCCTCCGGGTCCTCCCAGATGTTCACCCAGGTCGCGCGGCGGGTCTTGCCCACCATCCAGGTGCGCAGCAGGGCGCAGTAGGGGCAGCCCGGGCGCCAGTAGATGACCACGCCGCCACGCTCGGCGGCCTGGGCGTGCGTAGCCGCCGGGAGGCGCAGGCGGTCACCGAACCCGCCGCTCACACGGTCTCGAGGCCCGCGTGCTGCTCGGTCCAGGCCCATATCCGTTCGACCTGGTGGGGATGCGAGCGGGTGCCCGACCGCATGTGCGTCGGGCGCGGTCGGCGGTCGTGCCAGAGCCCGCCCGAGGTGGGTGCGGGGGTCGTCGCCGCCAGCCAGACGGTGGTGTCGGCGCCGGCCTCGACATCGCGCAGGAAGGGGCCGGCGATCCGCCGGAAAGCCGGAATCGACTCGGCGACGCCCGGTGTGTCAGCCCAGCCGGGATGGGTGGCGTAGACCCGCACGCCGTACGGCGCCCACCGCCCGACCAGGGTCGGCAACAGCTCGATCTGGGCCCGCTTGGAGCGGGCGTAGGCCGTCGTGGGGGAGTAGTCGCCGAGGTGGTACTCGGGGTCGTCGTCCCGCAGTCGCTGGGCGTACATGCCACCCGAGGTCACCAGCAGCACGCGGGCGTCACGGTCGCGCAGTGCCGGCAGCAGCTGCTCGGTCATGGCCAGCGGCCCCAGCAGGTGGAGGGCCATCGTCATCTCATGGCCCTGCGCCGACTCGGTGCGCTCAGGAGGCATCGCGCCGGCGTTGTGCACGACGACGTGCAGCTGGGTCTCTGCGGCCAGGAACTCGCCGGTGAACCGGGCCACGTCGTCGAGGTCTGACACGTCGCAGCGCCACAACACGAGGTCGCTGCCGGGGACCCGTCCGCGGAGGTCGCTCAGCACGCGTTTGCCCTTCGCGACGTCACGGACCACCAGGTGCACCCGGGCACCCAGACGTGCCAGGCCCTCGGCGGTCGCGATGCCGAGACCCGACGACGCACCGGTGACCAGGGCGTCGCGGCCCCGCATGCAGTCCGGTTCGGGGTCCGCGGGCCAGCCGGGGAGGCGCGACCGCACGGCATACCCGATGACGGAGAAGCCGGGTGCGACCAGGCGGTCGAGAGCGGTGTCGATGGCGCGTGAGATCCGCATGCCCCGAGGCTAGCCGGTGCCCGAACCTGATATTCTCCCATCAAGGGAATTGAGTCGTTTCGACTCAAGTTATGCCTGGTGGAGCCCGCGCCAGCGGGAGGAACACACACGATCAGGAGACACCATGCGCAACAACAGCATCTTCATCCAGCGAGACCCCTTCCGGGAGTTCGAGTCCCTGTTCCGTCAGGCCTTCGGCCCGAGCGGCGTCGAGCAGGTCAGCGCCGACTTCAGCCCCGCGGCCGAGGCGCATCGTGACGGCGAGGACGCCGTGGTGCGCCTCGAGCTGCCGGGCGTCGACGTGGCCAACGACGTCAGCGTCGAGGTCTTCGGTCGTGAGCTCGTCATCAGCGGCGAGCGCCGCGACGAGCGGTCCGCGGACGCCGAGGGCCGGCGCCTGCAGGAGATCCGCTACGGCTCGTTCCGTCGGGTCTTCGGCCTGGGCCGCCCGGTCAGCGCCGAGCAGGTCACCGCGGCCTACGACGCCGGTGTGCTGACGGTCCGTGTCGCCGGGGCCTACGCTGAGGCGAGCGGCCAGAAGATCGCCATCACCACCCCGGTGACCGGTGAGCTCGAGGACCAGCCGGCGGCCCAGTGACCGGCTGCCGTGAGGGGCTGGAGGCTACTCAGAGCAGCGAGCGGTAGATCTCTACGGTCCGGTCGGCGATGGCGTGCCAGCTGAAGGCTTCGATGGCGCGCTGCCGGCCGGCCCGTCCCCACGCCGCGGCCCGATCCGGGTCGGCGACGACCTCGGTGAGGGCTGCGGCGAAGTCGGCGACGTACTGGTCGGGGTCGAGGGGGGTGCCGGTGCCGTCGGTCGCCTGCTCGATCGGCACCAGCCGGCCGGTGGCCGGCTGTCCGGAGCCGCTCGCGGGGTCGACCACGACCTCGGGGATGCCGCCGGTCGCGGTCGCCACCACGGCGGTCTCGCAGGCCATGGCCTCCAGGTTGACGATGCCCAGCGGCTCGTAGATCGAGGGGCACGCGAAGACCGTCGCCGCGGTCAGCAGCGCCACGACGTCGCGGCGCTGGAGCATCTCGCGGATCCACACCACCCCGGTCCGAGTGGTTGCGAGATGCTCGACCAGTCCGACGACCTCCGCCTCGATCTCGGGGGTGTCGGGCGCTCCGGCGCAGAGCACGATCTGGACCTCGGGCGGAAGCTCGGCGCAGGCGCGCAGGAACAGCGGGAGCCCCTTCTGGCGGGTGATCCGGCCGACGAAGACCACCGATGGCTGGTCGGGGTCGACCCCGAGCTCGCGCACCCGGTCTGGGTTGGCGACCGGGGCCCAGGTCTCGGTGTCGATGCCGTTGTGCACGACGTGCACCTTGGCCGGGTCGATGTCCGGGTAGGAGGACAGGACGTCGTCGCGCATCGCCGCGGACACCGCGATCACCCCGCTCGAGGCGAGGTACGACGTGCGCTCGACCCAGCTCGACACGGCATACCCACCGCCCAGCTGCTCGGCCTTCCAGGGCCGCAGCGGCTCGAGGGAATGGGCGCTGATCACGTGCGGCACGCCGTACAGCAGCGAGGACAGGTGGCCGGCGAAGTTGGCGTACCAGGTGTGGGAGTGGACCAGGTCGGTGCCGGCGCAGCCGTCGGCGATCGAGAGGTCGACGCCCAGCGTCTTCAGCGCGCCGTTGGCGTTCGCCAGCTCCGCGTGGTCGGGGTAGGAGGAGGTCAGCGGCTCGTCCCGGGGGCCACCGAAGGCATGCACCCGCGTCTCGAGGTCAGGGCGTTGCCGCAGCGCCCTCACGAGCTCTGCAACATGGACCCCCGCCCCGCCATAGATCTCGGGCGGGTACTCCTTGCTCAGCACGTCGACTCGCATGAGTCTGAAACTACCTCTCCCGCGGCACCCGCCGACAGGACTAGCCTCGGGGCATGAGCGATCTGGGGTCAACGCGCAACAACACCCGATCCAGGAAGCGGGTGCTGGCCATCGTGCTGGCCGGCGGGGAGGGAAAGCGGCTGATGCCGTTGACGGCCGATCGGGCCAAACCGGCCGTGCCGTTCGCCGGCATCTACCGGCTCATCGACTACGCGCTCTCCAACGTCGTCAACGCGGGGTACCTCCGCGTCGTCGTGCTCACGCAGTACAAGAGCCACAGCCTCGACCGGCATGTCACCCAGACCTGGCGGATGTCGACGCTGCTGGGCAACTACGTGACCCCGGTTCCGGCCCAGCAGCGCGTCGGCAAGCACTGGTACCTCGGCAGCGCCGATGCGATCTTCCAGTCTCTGAACCTGATCAAGGACGAGAAGCCGGACATCGTGGTCGTGGTCGGCGCCGACCACGTCTATCGCATGGACTTCTCGCAGATGGTCGAGCAGCACATCGATTCCGGAGCCGGATGCACCGTGGCCGCCATCCGACAGCCGATCGAGCTCGCCGACCAGTTCGGCGTGATCGACGTGGACCCCAACGACCCGTCGAAGATTCGCGAGTTCCTGGAGAAGCCGACCAGTCCCGCGGGACTCCCCGACGCACCCCACGAGGTGCTCGCCTCGATGGGCAACTACATCTTCGACGCCGACGCGCTGGCGGCCGCGGTGACCGATGACGCCGTGATGGCCGGCTCCAAGCACGACATGGGCGGCGACATCGTGCCCGCGTTCGTCGACAAGGGGGACGCCGGTGTCTACGACTTCCGTGACAACGACGTCGCCGGCTCGACCGATCGCGACCGCAACTACTGGCGCGACGTCGGGACCCTCGGCTCCTATTACGCCGCGCACATGGATGTGATCGCACCACTGCCGGTCTTCAACCTCTACAACTTCCAGTGGCCGATCTACACGTCGTACGGTCCGCAGCCGCCGGCCAAGCTGGTGCGCGGCGAGAACGGCGCGGCCGCCACCGTGGAGGATGCCGTGCTGTCACCTGGTGTCGTCGTGGTCGGAGGCTCGGTCACCCGGTCCGTGTTGTCTCCGGCCGTCAAGGTGCGCACCGGCGCGTCCGTCACCGACTCGGTGCTGCTTCACGACGTCGTCGTCGGCGAGGGCGCCCTCGTGCAGAACGCCATCCTGGACAAGAACGTGGTCGTGCCGCCTGGCGCCCGCGTCGGTGTGGATCTCGAAGAGGACCTGTCCCGTGGCTTCATGGTCGAGGACGGCCTGACGATCTTGGGCAAGGGTCAGCCCTTCCCCGGGTGAGCCCGCCGGCCGGGACCGCGGTCGGAACCAACGACGAAGCCCTATCGTCCAAGGTGACATGAGAGTCCTCGGGAGGTTCGCACTGCTTGCCGTCCTGGCGCTGGTGGCGTCCGGCTGTGGGACCGACACGTCCTCGACCGACACGTCCTCGACGGACACTGCCGAGCCGACCTCGAGCTCGGCCTCGCCCTCGCAGAGCGGTGGCTCCACCCGCGGAGGCGACGAGGTCGGCCATGAGGTGCTGGCGATCCTGACCGCCACGGCCGCCGGCGGCAGTGTCTCCCCGGTGGCCGTTCGCCTCGACGACCCCGACGACCCGCTTGCTCGGGCGTTCGTCACGCAGTTCCGCTCGAAGGCCTTCGCCCGCACCGTGCGGCGCGGCATCCAGGCGGCCTCCCCCGTCGAGGGTTCGTCGGTCTACGGCGCCGTCGTGGCGGTCGGCTGCGACGTACCGCAGGACGTTGTCGTGGCCGAGCTGGCGGGCCGGGTGTCCATCCGGGCGGTACCGGTCGAGGACCCGCTGCCGGAATGCTTCGCCCCGATGACCACGGTCGCGCTGGTCCGGGTGGCCGCCTAGTTGTTGCGGCAGGGCGTCGCGCCCAGCTGGGCGAGACCCTCCTGGTCGCCGGGGCCGAAACCGGACTGTCCCAGATACTCCGGGTTCATCAGCTCGGCCGGGTTGTCGACGTGGTCTAGTCCGACGAGATGGGCGAACTCATGGACGAGGATCTGTTGGGCTGCCACGCGACCGTCCGGCGTCGCTGACATCTCGGCGTACGCGGCGCGGTCCAGCGCGATCGCGCCGGTCACGAACTCGACGTGGCCCGCAGCGGTCGGTATCGAGTTGCTGGTAGCGGCGCCCGCGACGTCGCCCGCGAGGTCGTCGACCTCTGACGGATCGGCCCACAGGACGAGGACGGGGTCGCTCGCGCCCAGGTCACGCAGGCTGACCCGGGCGTCGATCCGGCGGTCGCTGGTCTCGGCCATCAGGTCGAACCGGAAGCCTGTGGCGTTGCCGACCCGTTCGGTCGCCGTGCGGACCATCTGCTCGTAGCCCTCAGGGGCGTGGTCGGGGTTGACCGTGACCCGGATCGGCGTGCAGGGGTCGAAGGTCACCGGCTCGCCCGAGAACGGCTGGGTCTGAATGAAGGCATACCTGCCCGGTTCGCCTGCCGGCTCGGAGTCACGCGGCCCCGGGATCCCGACCACACCATCGACGGCGTGGCCCATGCCCACGGCCAGGGCGACCGTGGCGACGGCGAGCACGGGAGCGGCGAGGAAGGGGCTCAGGCGTGGCCGAGCCGCGCGCTCCGGTGCCTCCAGGAGCGCGTCGAGCTCGTCGCGCAGGTCCATCCGATCATCATGTCGACCGGCGGCCACCGCCGAGGCGAAATGACCGAACTTGTCGGGTCTGGTGAGATAGACCCGATCGAGCCACCACGGAGAGGACGCCGCCACATGGGAAAGATGACGAAGGCGGCCACCCAGAGCGCCAAGCTCGCGGTGAGGTACGGACCTCAGGCCAAGATCCTCTGGGACCACGGTGGCAAGCAGGCGACCCGCGCCGCGAGCAAGCGCGCCATGACCCTCAACGCCCGGCGCCGGGCGCTGGCCCACGCGTCCGGGGTGGTCGATGGCTCGATCCTCAAGATCGCCCCCCGGGGTCTGACGCTCTACGTCGTGTTCACCGGTGACCAGCCGATTGCGGCGTACCCGCCGCAGGAGGAGTCGCTGACCGTGCTGCTCGAGCATGCCGACCTCGGCCTGCGGATCCGTCCGAGTGAGGTGAAGCGCCGCACGAAGCGTGCCAAGCCCGCGTCCTCGCCGCGCGAGCTCGGCTGAGGGGTGCGCCGCGTGGACCTGCCGCCCTGGAACGTCTTCATCGAGGGCGACAACCTCGAGGTACTTCCCGCGCTCGCGCGGGCGTCGTACGACCTGATCTACATCGACCCGCCCTACAACACCGGGAACGACTTCGCCTATCACGACGACTTCCGCGACGGCGGACGCGCGACCCGGCACGCGGCCTGGGTCGAGATGATGCGGCCCCGGCTCGCGGCCGCGCGCGACCGGTTGAAGACCTCGGGGGTTCTCTACGCGAGCATCGACGACAACGAGGTGGCCCATCTGCGGCTGCTGCTCGACGAGGTCTTCGGCGAGGACAACTTCGTGGCGCAGATCGTGGTGAACCTCAACGCCAAGGGTCGCCAGCTCGGCTGGGGGTTCGCGACGAGCCACGAGTACCTGTTGGTCTACGCGCGCGAGCTGAAGGCCTGCGCGCTCGATGCCAGCAGCGCCTCGCTGGTCAACCCGGCCGACTTCCCGCTCACCGAGTCCGACGGACGGCGGCTGCGACACCTGCCGCTGCGCAACACCAACAAGAAGTTCAACCCGGCGACGTCGGCCACCCTTCACTTCCCGGTCTGGGGCGACCCGGAGTCCGGACGGGTCGCCACCGTCGCGTTCGCCGGCGCCGTCGAGATCAGTCCGGTCTTCGGCGACGGGACCCCGGCCGTCTGGCGCTGGTCCCGCCCGCGCATCGACGAACGCCCCGACGACCTGGTCTGCAAGCGGGTCAACGGTCGGCTCGGTGAGCGGGTGGACGTCTTCCAGAAGGACTGGCTCCATGCCGACCGCCGTAAGAAGCTACGCACCATCTGGCTCGCCGACGAGGTCGGGTCGACCGACACCGCCGTGGCGGAGCTGAAGGAGATCCTCGGCCATGTCTTCGAGTCGCCCAAGCCGACCGGCCTCCTCCGACGGGTGATCGAGACGATGCCGGACGATGCCGTGATCCTCGACTTCTTCGCCGGCAGCGGAACGACCGGGCACGCCACCGCGCTGTGCAACGCCGCTGACGGCGGCACCCGCCAGTGCTGGTCGGTGAACTCCGGGGAGCCGACCCGCGTGGGCTCGAACGCGCGGCTCGCCGGCTTCGAGACGATCGCCGACATCACGCGGGCGCGACTGCGCGCCGTGGCCGACCGGCTCGGTGGCGGCTTCGAGGAGCGCACCGGTGTCGGCCTGCGCGCCACGACGCCCCTCGGCAGCTCGACCCGAACTCCCGAAGGGCACTGACCTCAACCTCGCCCGTGTCTACGGGGGAGTGATGACGACCTTGCCCAGGGCGTGGCCCTCGCCGACGTAGGCGAGAGCCGCCGGGACGTCGTCGAGCCCGAAGGTGCGGTCGATGTGGATACGCACGCTGCCGGCAACGCACAGGTCGGCGAGCGGCTCGAAGTGCGGGGGGCCCTCCTTGACGGCCAGCACCCCGAGCCGGCGGCCGGTGACCAACCCCGCGACGGCGCCGATCGTGAGGACACGCAGCATCGTCGGCACCGATCCACCCACGCACCGGTACCGACCGCCGGGGGCCAGCGCTCGGCGATAGGCGAGCGCGGACCGATGGGCAACGAGGTCGAGGATCAAGTCGTAGGGCTCGTGGTCTCGGGTGAAGTCGTCGCGACGGTAGTCGATCACCTCGTCGGCACCGAGTGACCCCATGAAGTCGAGCTTGGCGCGGTTGTCGACACCGGTGACGTGCGCACCGGCGCGTTTGGCCAGCTGGATGGCGAAGGCTCCGGATCCGCCGCCACCGCCGTTGATCAGGACCCGGTTCCCCGTTGCGGCGCCCGCCGTGCCCTGCAGCGCGATCACCCCGGCCTGGGGAATCGTCGAGGCTTCGGCCGGTGTCAGCGCGGCCGGCTTGGGCGCGAGTGCGGCCTCGGGCACCACGGCGTACTCGGCGAAGCCTCCCTTGAGCTGGAGGTTGTCGCCGTAGATCTCATCTCCGGGTCGGAACCGGGTGACGCCGGCACCGACGGCGTCGACCGTGCCTGCGATGTCCGAGCCGAGGGTCATCCGACGCGGCGCGCGCCAGCCACCCAGGCGCGCGTAGGCCGGGGTGCCTCGGAGGCACTCCCAGTCGCTGAGGTTGATCGACGTGGCGGCGACCTTCACCAGGACCTGCCCCGCCCCGGGCGACGGGGTCGCGACGTCTTCGAGCCGCAGCACGTCGGGGGGCCCGTACCGCTCGTATACGACAGCCTTCACGCGTCCCTCCCCGCCGGTTGTCCCGATTCTGTCAGGGGAGCCGGTGCCGAGTCTCTGGGTCAGACACCTGCGGCGCGCTCGAGGGCGGTCAGCTCCGTGTCGAGGTGGGTGAGGATCCGCTGGAGGTGTGGCACCGTCCGGCGGCAGCCGGTGAGGCCGAAGTCCATGCGGCCGTCGTACGACGTGCACGTGATGTTGAGTCCCATGCCGTCGATCGGGATGGACAGCGGGTAGTTCCCGACGAGCTGGGCGCCGTTGAAGTACTGCGTGGTGCGCGGGCCGGGCACGTTGGAGATCACCAGGTTGTACGGCGGCCGCGTGAGGCCCTGCATCTTCAGCATGCTGGGCAGCACGGCAGGGGCCTGGCCGACGGCGCTCATCGCCAGGATCTGCAGCGGCGTCATCGCCGAGAGCGACTCCTTGCCGTCGCGCATCGAGTCGTGGATCGCCAGGAGGCGCCGACCGGGATCGTTCTCGTCGGTGCCGAGCCTGACCATGACCGCACCGACGGCGTTCCCGCCGTCCGTCGAGGCGCTCTGGGACTGGCGAGCGTTGAGGCCGACCGGCACCATCGCGACGAGGGTCGTGTCGGGTAGCGCGTCGAGCTCGTCGAGGTAGGTGCGCATGGCGCCGCCGCACATCGCGAGCACCACGTCGTTGATCGTGGTGCCGGTGGCCTTGCCGACGGCGCGCATCCGCTCGATCGGCCAGTCCTGCGCGGCGAAGCGGCGCGAGCCGGTGATCGTCTGGTTGAGGATGGTGCGGGGCGCGTAGAGCGAGAGGGTCGAGGTCTCGTTGCGGACGCTGCGGTTCAAGGTGGTGAGCAGGGCCTTGGGGAGGCCGGCAGCGTCGGCTGCGATCCCCATGGCCTGGCTCAGGGCCTTGCTGAGCGCCGTGGGCGACGTGTCGGCGAGGTCGGCGCTGGCCGCGGCCGCCTCCTGGGCGCGGGCCGCCTTGGCTCCGGGCCGGGCGATCCAGGGTGCCGGCATGTCACGCCTGTCGGGGTCGGTCGAGAGCACGCTCTGGAGCAGCCGGTTGGCGGAGATGCCGTCGACCAGCGAGTGGTGCATCTTCGCGTACATCGCGATCCGGCCGTCGCGCATGCCTTCGATCAGCGTCCACTCCCACAGTGGTCGCTCCGTCGCCATCCGGGTGCTGTGGAGGCGGGAGACCAGCTCCAACAGCTCGCGGACCCGGCCAGGTTTGGGCAGCGCGCTGTGCCGGACGTGGTACTCGATGTCGAAGTCCTCGTCCTCGACCCACACGTACTGACCGCCGGTCTTCCAGGAGCGGTAGGGATGCTTGCGGAAGAGCGGGGCGATGTCCTCGCTGGAGCGCAGCTGGGCGTACAGGTCGCGGACATAGTTGCGGCCTGCGTCAGCCGGCTTCTTGTAGAGCTGGAGGCCGCCGACGTGCATCGGCATCCGGCGGTTCTCCGCCATCAGGAACCCGAGCGCGGTCGGATCCAGAGGAGAGGCCATGCTGCGCAGTCTCGCTGGCAGGATCGACCCATGGCAAGGTGGGTGCTCCACGTGGACCTCGACCAGTTCATCGCGGCCGTGGAGATTCTGCGGCGCCCCGAGCTCGAAGGCCTGCCCGTGGTGGTGGGTGGTCGTGGTGACCCGACCGAGCGTGGCGTGGTCTCCACCGCGTCGTACGCGGCCCGCGAGCACGGGGTCGGTTCGGGCATGCCGTTGCGCGTCGCGGCCCGGAAGTGTCCGGACGCGGTGTTCCTGCCGGTCGACAAGCCGGCGTACGACGCCGCGTCGGCGCAGGTGATGGCGACGCTGCGGGAACTGCGATGGGGCGGGGTGCCGGTGGTGGTGGAGGTGCTCGGGTGGGACGAGGCGTTCCTCGGGCCCGGTGACGGGCACGGCGAGCTCGGGGACCCGCGCGAGTTCGCCGAGACGATCCGGGCGGCGGTCCTGGAGGCGACCTCGCTGCACTGCTCGGTGGGGGTGGGCGACAACAAGCTGCGCGCCAAGATCGCCACCGACTTCGGCAAACCGCGGGGGACCTACGTGCTGGTCGAGGAGAACTGGTTCTCGGTCATGGGCGAGCGGCCCACGACCGCCTTGTGGGGGATCGGCGCCAAGACCCGCAAGAAGCTGGCGGCGCTGGGGATCGACACGGTCTCGCAGCTGGCGGCCTCGGATGCGCGGATGCTGGCCGATGAGCTCGGGCCGACCATGGGCCCGTGGTTCCACCGGTTGGGGCGCGGCGCCGACTCCGGCCCCGTCGACGCGACGCCGTGGGTGCCTCGTGCGCACGGTCGCGAGGAGACCTTCCAGGTGGATCTGGAGGACCGGGCCGAGGTGGAGTCCGCCGTACGCCGGCTCGCCCTGGCCGCCGTCGACGACATCGACCGGGAGGGGCGCCCGGCGGTCCGGGTGGGGATCAAGGTGCGCTACCGCCCGTTCGTCACCGTCACCCGCAGCCTCACCCTGGCGGCACCGACGCGCGACCCTGACGCGCTCGCGGACGCGGCGGTGTCGTTGCTGGACCGCATCGACCGGACCGCGCCGACCGCGCCGACCACGCCGACCGCGCCGACCGCGCCGACCGCGCCGACCGCGCCGACCGCGCCGACCACGCCGTACGTCTGCTCGGCGTACGCCTCGAGATGGCCGACCCGCCCGACCCCTAGCCCGCGCCGAGGAGTCACATCTGGGTGGTGAGGAGTCACATCTGGGTGGTGAGGAGTCAGATCTTGCACCAAGATGTGACTCCTCACCAGCAATACGTGACTCCTCGGCGGGAAAGGGTCAGGGGAGTTGGGCGAGCCAGGTGTGGGCCACCCCGTGGAAGGGCGGGGCGAGGGCGGTCACGGCCGCGAGCAGGGCGTCGCACTCGGCGCGGACGGTGGCCACCACGTCGTCGGGGTACCCGAACTCCACCCGGTGCGCCTCGAACTCGGCCTCGTCATCGACGTACGTCGACCCGTCGGGCAGACGTACGACGTCGAGGTCCATGTCGACGGCACGCAGCACCAGCCCGGCGCCGGTGTCCTCCCAGCTGCCCGGGAGCGTCAGGTCGACGTAGACCAGCATCCGGGCTCCCGGTGCATGGAACGTGGCGATGAACCGGGCGCCGTCGCGGGGCACCAGGGAGACCTGGTCAACGGGGGCGACGAACCTCGCCCCGGGTCGGCGGAACTCGGTCCCGGCCGGGAAACCCAGCCAGTCGCCGTGGTCGTCGGCGCCGAGGTAGCGCCCGGTGAAGGCCCAGTGGGGCCGCTCACCCCACTTCGTCATCCGCACGCTCACGGGTCCGCCCACGGGTTGCCTCAACGCGGCGCCCGGGCCCGCATCCGAGTGGCGCCTCGGGCGACGAGGCCCTGGTAGCGCGACCCCAGCAGCGTGGCCAGGTGGTGCACCACATGCGCGTCCCGCCCGACCAGGACGCGTGCCTTGTGGCCGAGCACGCCGCGCAGGATGATCGCGGCCGCCTCGTCCGGCTCGGTCGCAGCCAGCTTCTCGTCGAAGACCCGCGCGACCTCGTCGGGGTCCACCGCACCGACATGGCGCCCGTTGCGCACGATCGAGGTCCGGATGCCGCCCGGATGGACGACGGTCACCTCGACCGGGTTCCCGGCGACCAGCATCTCCTCGCGCACCGCCTCGCAGAGCCCGCGGACGGCGTACTTGGTGGCGTTGTAGGCGCTCTGGCTCGGCACCGACATCAGTCCGAACAGCGAGGAGATCGTGACGAGGTGACCGTCCCCGCTCGCGATCAGGTGGGGCAGGAACTCCTTGGTGCCGTGGACCACTCCCCAGAAGTTCACGCCGACGATCCACTCGAGGTCGTCGTAGGACAGGTCCTCGAAGTTCCCCACCAGCGAGACCCCGGCATTGTTGACCAGGAGGTTCACCCGGCCGAAGTGCCCGGCCACGACCTCGGCGTACGACGCCATCGCGGCGCGGTCGGCCACGTCGACCCGGTCGACGCGGACCTCGCGGGCGCCGGCCGCCGCGGCTCGATGCGCGGTCTCCGTCAGCCCCACCTCGTCGATGTCGCAGAGCGCGAGCAGTCCACCCCGTCCACCGATCGCCACCGCCAGGGCGCGCCCGAGGCCCGACGCCGCGCCGGTGATCACCGCGACCTTGCCATCCAGGGTTCGCATGGAGGCACTGTGCCACGGCCGTCCGCCGGCCGAGCGGGGTCAGGCGGTGACCCGCCGCGAGAAGACCCACCACTTCAACGCCGCGAACCGCAGCACCGTGACGGTGAGGTTGGCCGCGGTCAGGACTGCGATCTCCACCCACGTCGGCGGCTGGGCCCTGGTCGCGTGCAGGACCGCCAGACTGCCCGAGGTCAGGGCCAGGCCGGCGGCGAAGACGAGGAGACCCTGTGCCTGCTGGTGCAGCCAGCCCGGTCCTCGCACCGCGAACGTGAGCCGTCGGTTGGCTGCGGTGTTGCCGATCGCGGTGAGGAGCAGGGCGGTCAGGTTCGCCACCTGAGCGGTCGTCACCTGGCGCAGGAGCAGGAAGAGCACCGCGTAGGCCAGGGTGCTGGCCACGCCGACCACAGCGAACAGGGCGAGCTGGGTGCCGGTGCGCCCCTGTGCCCGGGCCGGCCCCAGCTCGTCGTGCACCGTCTCCAGCGGGATCTTCCGCGTGAGCAGCGCCCAGCCCAGGCGCCGGATGCCGGCGAGGTCGTCGAGCGCCGTCCGCACCAGGTCGACCCTGGAGTCGGGGTCGTCGACCCAGTCGACCGGGACCTCGTGGATCCGCAGCCCCGACCGCTCCGCCAGCACGAGCAGCTCGGTGTCGAAGAACCACGTGTCGTCCTGGACCAGCGGCAGCAGCGCGTCGGCCACCTCGCGGCGGATCGCCTTGAAGCCGCACTGCGCGTCGCTGAACCGGGCCCGCAGGGTCGAGCGCAGCAGCACGTTGTAGCCGCGGGAGATCAGCTCGCGCCTAGGTCCTCGGACCACGCGCGAGCCCCGGGCCAGCCGGCTGCCGATCGCCAGGTCGGAGTGCCCGCTGAGCAGCGGTGCCACCAGAGGCAGCAGCGCCTTGAGGTCTGTCGAGAGGTCGACGTCCATGTAGACCAGCACATCCGCGGTGGACCCCTGCCACACCTGCTTGAGCGCGCGACCGCGTCCCTTCTCCGGCAGGGTGACCACCTCGACTCCTCGGTGCTGGTGGGCGAGCCGATGAGCCACCAGGGGGGTGGAGTCGGTCGAGGCGTTGTCGGCGATCACCAGCCGCCAGGACCAGGGCAGCGCTTCCAGGTGTGCGGTCAGGCGTGCCACCGCCGCGGGGAGGGCCAGCTCCTCGTTGTGAACGGGAAGGACGAGGTCGATGCTCCGTGGCGTCGCGACCGCTTCCAGCGCACTCATGCCGCACCCGTGTCGTCGCCGGCCGCGAGGTCGTAGAGGGTGACTCCGTCCACGGTCTGCGCGGCGAAGTTCTCCGCCACCCAACTCGCGATCTCGCTCCCTGAGCCGGAGCCGCCACCGGGGCCACCGCCGGGTCCACCGCGGAAGCCGCCGTCGTCGTCGCTGCCGATGAAGTAGTGGATGTCGCCGGTGGCGACCAGCTCCTGGAACTCGGCCAGCGCGGGGCTGGGGTCGCCACCGTTGAATCCGCCGATCGCCATCACCGACCGTTCGGTGGCCAGCTGGAACCCGGCCGCGGAGTTGGCGCCGATCGTGGCGGCGACCCACGTGTAGGCGTCGGCGTGGGTGAGGAGCAGCTGGGTGACCTCGGCACTGGGGGAGCTGGTGTTGAGCAGGCCACCGACGGCGCCACCTCCGCCCGGGCCGAGGGCGCCTCCCGGCGGTGCACCCTGGGGGCCGCCCTGGGGGAAGCCGCCCTGGAAGCCACCCTGGGGGAAGCCGCCGCGCGGCGCCCGCCCGGGGCCGAACCCGCCTGCCACCGTGGGGCCGGCGCTCGGGATGGACCCGGTCTGAGGGGTGCCGGCCGTCTGGACGGCGTACGCCGCAGGACCGGCCAGCGAGGCGACGACGGCGGTCAGGACCACCACTGCGGCGAGGCGACGAGGCAGCCACGCACGCCCGAGCAGCAGCAGCGCACTCGCCAGTCCCAGCACCACCACGGCGTACCGCAGCCAGGGCAGCCACTCTGGGGTGCGCGCGAGGAGCACGTACGCCGTGACCGCGGTCGCCGCGACGACCACGGCGAGCAGTGCGGTGGCCGTCGTGGACCGCACCCGCCACAGCGCCCACCCGCCGATGCCGACCAGCGCCGCGATCGGCGGGGCCAGCGCGACGGTGTAGTAGGCGTGGAAGATGCCGGCCATCAGGCTGAACGTCAGGCCGGTGACCAGCAGCCATCCGAGCCACACGGTGAGCGCGGCAGAGACCCGACGGTCGCCTCGGGCGTACCAGAGGCCCGCCGCCCCCAGCACCAGCGCCGCCGGCAGCAGCCACGCGGCCTGGCCGCCGAGATCGCTCCCGAACAGTCGCAGCAGACCCGTCTCGCCCCAGCCGCTGCCGCCACCGACCGATCCGACCTCGTCGCCGGTGAGCCTGCCCCACCCGTTGTAGCCCAGCGTCAGCTCGAGGATCGAGTTGGTCTGCGAGCCCCCGATCCACGGGCGCGACGAGGCCGGCCACAGCTCGACGATCGCGATCCACCAACCGCCGGCGAGCACCATCGCCCCAGCAGCCAGCAGCAGGTGCCCGAGCCGGGTGAGCAGCGGACGCGCCGCGAACAGTGCGTACGCCGCCGCGAGGGCGGGCAGGACGAGGAAGGCCTGCATCATCTTGGTGAGGAACGCGAGGCCGACCAGTGCCCCGGCGAGGGCCAGCCAGCGGACCGGGCTACCGAGAGGGAGGCGGGACTCCTCGACCGCCCGGAGGGTGGTGACTGCGGACCCGATGAGCAGCAGCGTGAGCAGCGCGTCGGGGTTGTTGAAGCGGAACATGAGCACGGCGACCGGAGTCAGCGCCAGCGCGGCTCCCGCCAGCAGCCCGGCGGCGCCCGAGCCCGTGGTCCGACGCACCGCGCGGGTGAGCAGGGCTACCGAGGCGACGCCGAACAGCGCCTGGGGGACCAGGATGCTCCACGAGGACAGGCCGAAGATCCGCACGGAGAGGGCCATCGGCCACAGGCTCAGTGGGGTCTTGTCCACGGTGATGGACCCGGCGGCGTCCGAGGCGCCGAAGAAGAACGCCGACCAGGACTGCGACCCGGCCTGGGCGGCCGCCGAGTAGAAGGAGTTGGCCCAGCCGGACTCGCCCAGTCCCCACAGGTAGAGCACCGCGGTGGAGGCCAGCAGCGCCGCGAGCGCGGCTGGGTACCAGCGCGCACTGGTGGCGGTCGAGCCGCTCCGGCCGGGGATTCGGGGCCGGGGGTGCCGCCCGGAGGCTGGGGGGGCGTCGATCGTTGTGGGGGTCTCTGAGGTCGTGGTCATGTCGATCAGGTTCGGTGCAGGAACTTGGCAGGCGATGGGCCGCTGCTGTCAGGCCGCTGTGAGGTGGTCCTTGCGCCGTGCCGACGGGCGGCACCCTCCGTCCACGCCAGGGCCGGGGCGCCGCGGGCCCACCCCTGACCTACGGTGGGGGTGTGAAATTCCGATACCTCGGCAACAGCGGTCTCAAGATCTCCGAGATCACCTACGGCAACTGGCTCACCCACGGCTCCCAGGTCGAGAACGATGTCGCAACCCAGTGCGTACGCGCGGCTCTGGATCACGGCATCAGCACCTTCGACACCGCGGACGTCTACGCCAATACGGCGGCGGAGACCGTCCTCGGCGACGCGCTCCAGGGCGAGCGTCGCGAGAGTCTCGAGATCTTCACCAAGGTCTACTGGCCCACCGGCCCGGGCGGGAAGAACGACACGGGACTCTCGCGCAAGCACATCATGGAGGCGATCGACGGCTCGCTGACCCGGCTCCGAACCGACTACGTCGACCTGTACCAGGCCCACCGTTTCGACACCGAGACCCCGCTCGAAGAGACGATGCAGGCCTTCGCCGACGTCGTCCGGCAGGGGAAGGCCCTGTATATCGGGGTCAGCGAGTGGACGGCCGAGCAGATCCACGAGGGCCACGCGCTCGCCCAGCAGCTCGGCATCCAGCTGATCTCCAGCCAGCCCCAGTACTCGATGCTCTGGCGGGTCATCGAGGGCGAGGTCGTGCCGACCTGCGAGGAGCTGGGGATCAGCCAGATCGTCTGGAGCCCGATCGCCCAGGGGGTGCTGACCGGGAAGTACCAGCCAGGTCAGGCGCCGCCGGAGGGATCACGAGCCGCGGACGACAAGGGGGGCGCCGACATGATCAAGCGCCTGATGGGGGACGACGTCCTCACGCGGGTCCAGGGCTTGAAGCCGCTCGCCGCCGAGGCGGGGCTCTCCATGGCTCAGCTCGCCGTGGCCTGGGTGCTCCAGAACCCCAATGTGGCGGCGGCGCTGGTCGGTGCCTCACGACCCGAGCAGGTCGGGGAGAACGTCAAGGCGGCCGGCGTGACGCTCGAGCCGGAGCTCCTGGAGAAGATCGACGAGGTTCTCGGCGATGTCGTGGTGCGCGATCCTGCGATGACGGCTCGGAATGCTCCGAAGGGTCGCGTCGTCTGACCTGCCGGCCCACCGTTCGCGCGGGCCTAGACGTGAGCGGGAAGCCGCGCGGTGACGGTCGTGTCTCCCGGCACGCTGGTCAGCTCGACGGAGCCACCGTGGGCGACGACGATCGCTCGGACCAGCGAGAGTCCCAGGCCGACACCGGAGTCTGATCCGCGGGTGCGCGCGACATCCCCTCGTGCGAATCGCTCGAACGCCGTACCGACCAGGTCGGGCGGGAAACCCGGCCCGTCGTCATGCACCTGGAGGAGACCGGGCCGGGCCGTGATCGTCACCGTGGTCCCGGCCGGCGTGTAGCGGCGGGCGTTCGTCAACAGGTTGGTGATCACCTGGTGCAGCCGGAGCTCGTCGCCGGTCACCTCGACCGCATCCTCGGGCAGGTCCAGTCGCCACCGATGCTCCGGGGCCAGCACTCGTGCGTCCGAGACCGCCTCGATCAGGAGTCGGCTCAGATCCACGGGCGCGCGGTCCAGTGGTCGTCCGGCGTCCAGGCGAGCCAGGAGCAGCAGGTCTTCGACCAGCGAGGTCATCCGGTCGCTCTCGGCCTCGACCTTGGTCAGGGCGGTGCGCACGCCCTCGATGTCGTCCGGGCGGCGACGGGCCAGCTCGGTGTAGCCGGCGATGGTCGCGAGGGGAGTGCGGAGCTCGTGGGAGGCGTCGGCTACGAACTGTCGGACCTGCTGCTCGCTGCTGTGTCGGGCCTCGAGGCTGGACTCGACATGGTCGATCATCCGGTTCACCGCGGAACCCACCTGGCCTACCTCGGTGCGCTCGTCGGTCAGGTGGGCCGGGACCCGGGTCGACAGGTCGATATCGCCGGTGGCCAGCGGCAGCTCGGAGACCTCGTGGGCGGTCGCCGCGACCTCGTGCAGGGGACGGAGCTGACGGCGGACCAGCGCGGTGCCGGCCAGCGCAGCCCCGATCACCCCCAGCCCGGTCAGCGCCAGGCCGGACACGAGCAGGTTCGCGATCGTGCGGGTCACCTCGTTGGTGGGCAACCCGGTCACGAGGGGTACGCCGGCCCGCGTCGTGGTCGCGAGCACGCGGTAGTCACCGGCGTCCGGCAGGTCGACGGTGTGCAGCTCGCCGTCGCGGGGGATGGTGGCGCAGACCGCGAGGTCCGCCGCGCTCAACGCCACCGGGTTCGCCGCCTCGGTGATCACGTCGCCGGTCCAGGTGCCGTCGGAGAGCTGCGTGGCTCGCAGGGTGCCCTGGCCCTGCCCGAAACGGTCACCCTCGTCGTTGCCTTCCTCTCGCTCGTCGTGCGGCACCCGGGCGGAGCCGGGAGGTCCGTCGACCACGCGGGAGTAGGTGCCGCGCACCTGGGAGTCGAGGCGACCCATCAGGTAGGTGTACATCGCGAACGTCGTCAGGCCGACGACCAGCAGGCCGACCAGCGCCACCAGGGCAACCGAGGTGGCGACGAGTCGGCCGGTGAGTGACCTCACTCCTCCTCGCTCGCGCCGGCTGCCGGCTTCAGCACATAGCCCGCGCCGCGCATGGTGTGGATCATCGGCGCGCGTCCGGCGTCGATCTTCTTGCGCAGGTAGGAGATGTAGAGCTCCACGACATTGGCCTGGCCGCCGAAGTCGTAGTTCCAGACCCGGTCCAGGATCTGCGACTTGCTCAGCACCCGCCGAGGGTTGCGCATCAGGTAGCGCAAGAGCTCGAACTCGGTGGCGGTCAGCGAGACCTCCTGGCCGGCACGGAACACCTCGTGGCTGTCCTCGTCGAGGGTGAGGTCGCCCACGGTGAGCAGGTTGTGCTGGGTGGCCGTCTGCGCCCCGGAGCGTCGTACCAGGGCACGGAGCCGGGCCACGAGCTCCTCCAGGGAGAACGGCTTGGTGACGTAGTCGTCGCCGCCGGCGGTGAGCCCCGCGACCCGGTCCTCGACCGCGTCCCGGGCCGTGAGGAACACCACTGGCACCGTGGCGTCGAAGGCGCGCATGCGGCGCAGCGCCTCGAGTCCGTCGAAGTCCGGGAGCATCATGTCCAGCACGACGGCGTCGGGGCGGAACTCACGCGCCGCGGCGACCGCCTTCGTGCCGGTGTGGGCCTGCTGGACCTCCCACCCCTCGTAGCGCAGCGCCATGCTGATCAGCTCGGCGATGTTCACCTCGTCGTCCACGACGAGGACGCGCAGGGGGGTGCCGTCGGGCCGGATGAGATCCATGGCAGTACCTTCGCGGGGTTGTCTGTGAGAAGTCTGTGACCATTCTGTGTCACGCGTGGGTGAAATCATCGCCGATCCACAGCACGGTCACAGGCGGGAGGGCGACACTGCGGGTATGACCGATCACGAGCCCGCCGAGACACCGGATGAGAGCGTGCCCGAGGCGGAGGCCGACTCGACTCCCACCCAGCCTGTCGACAGCCAGCCTGTCGAGACTGCCGCTGCGCCCGCCGCCGCTCCTCGCTGGCGGGACCGCGTGATCGGTTTCCGAGGGGCGCTGGCGCTGGGCCTGGCGTCGCTGGTGGTCGGTGGCCTGGGTGGCGCGGCGATCACGGCTGTGGCCGCCGATGACGACGGGCCGCGTGGCCACGGTGAGCGCAGCCACGGCTGGAGCAGCGGTCGAGGGCCTGACGGGCGGGCCGGCATGTGGCCCGGCCAGCTACCCGGCCAGGGACCCGGCCAGTGGCCAGGGATGGGACCGGGGATGAGGTATCAGGAGCGCCACGACCAGTTCGGTGGAGGCAGCCCCCAGGATCAGCTCAACCGGGGTGGGCCCGGGAACCAGGCCTCTGAGAAGCCGTCTGCCTGAGGCGACACCCGCGTCGGATCAGCGTGGTGGCAGGCACAATGGGCCGCACCATGTCCGGCTCCTCGACCGCGCCCCCGCGAATCTCCTTTCCGCCCGAGCTGCCGGTCAGCCAGCGGCGTGAGGACATCGCGGCGGCGATCCGCGACCACCAGGTGGTCATCGTCGCCGGCGAGACGGGGTCGGGAAAGACCACCCAGCTGCCCAAGATCTGCCTGGAGCTCGGGCGGGGGACGTCGGGGCTGATCGGGCATACCCAGCCCCGGCGGATCGCGGCCCGGTCGGTCGCTGAGCGGATCGCGGAGGAGCTGGCCGCCGACGGCGTCGGCACCGGGCTCGGTGACCTGGTGGGCTACCAGGTCCGCTTCACCGACAAGACCACGCGCCAGAGCCGCGTCAAGCTGATGACCGACGGGATCCTGCTGGCCGAGCTGCAGCGCGATCGGCAGCTGCGTCGCTACGACACGATCATCATCGACGAGGCGCACGAGCGCAGCCTGAACGTGGACTTCCTCCTGGGGTACCTCAAGCGACTCCTGCCGAAGCGGCCCGACCTGAAGCTGCTGATCACCTCGGCCACGATCGACCCGGAGCGCTTCGCGGCCCACTTCGCCGACCGGCGAGGCGCACCCGCGCCGATCATCGAGGTCTCCGGGCGCACGTGGCCGGTCGAGGTGCGCTACCGCCCACTGGTGTCGCTGCCGGAGCAGGACGAGGAGGGCGAGGCCGTCGTCCGCGACCAGACCGAGGCGATCACCGACGCGGTGCGGGAGCTGGCCGGCGAGGGACCCGGCGACATCCTGGTCTTCCTGCCTGGCGAGCGGGAGATCCGCGACACCGCCGACGCGATCGCCGACCAGGTCAAGCGGCAGCCTCCCGGCCGCGCGCTCGAGGTCGTGCCGCTCTACAGCCGCCTGTCCGCCGCCGAGCAGCACCGGGTCTTCGAACGGCACGGCGGCCGCCGCGTCGTCCTGGCGACCAACGTGGCGGAAACCTCCCTGACCGTCCCCGGGGTCCGCTACGTCGTCGACACCGGCGTCGCCCGGATCAGTCGCTACTCGATGCGCACCAAGGTTCAGCGGCTTCCGGTGGAGGCGGTCAGCCAGGCGTCGGCGAACCAGCGGTCGGGCCGCTGCGGCCGGGTCGAGGCGGGCATCGCGATCCGGCTGTACTCCGAGGAGGACTACGCGTCGCGGCCCGAGTTCACCGAGCCGGAGATCCTGCGCACCAACCTGGCCTCGGTCATCCTCCAGATGACCTCGCTGGGGCTCGGGGACGTCGCGCGCTTCCCGTTCGTCGATCCACCCGACCGTCGCAACGTCGTCGCCGGAGTCCAGCTGCTCGAGGAGCTGGGCGCTCTCGCCGCCACGGACGAGCGGCCGAGCGGCCGCGCCCACGGCCAGTCGCCGCCACGACTGACCCGCCTCGGGCGGCGGCTGGCCCGACTCCCGATCGACCCGCGGCTGGGCCGGATGATTCTCGAGGCCGAGCGGCTCGGCTGCGTGCGTGAGGTGCTGGTCGTGGCTGCGGCCCTGTCGCTGCAAGACCCCCGGGAACGCCCGGTCGAGCACCAGGCCCAGGCCGACCAGCAGCATGCCCGCTTCAAGGACGAGTCGTCGGACTTCCTGACCTGGCTGAACCTGTGGCGCTACCTGCGCACCCAACAGCGCGAGCTGTCGTCCAGCGCGTTCCGCCGGATGTGCAAGCGCGAGTACCTCAACTATCTGCGCGTGCGCGAGTGGCAGGACTTCGAGTCCCAGCTGCGCCAGGTCTGCCGCGAGCTGAAGGTGCGGACCGGTCACCCGGCCGACACTCCCGACGCCGACGGCATCCACCAGTCGCTCCTGGCCGGACTGCTGTCCCACATCGGGCTCCTGGAGGAACGCGCTCCCGCCCCGCCGGGTGCCCGGAGGTCCGGGCGGGGACCGCGGGAGTATCTCGGAGCCCGCGGAGCGAAGTTCGCGATCTTCCCCGGCAGCGCTCTGCGCGGCAAGAACCCCCAGTTCCTGATGGCGGCGGAGCTCGTGGAGACCTCGCGACTGTGGGCCCGCCAGAACGCCGGGATCCAACCGGAGTGGGCCGAACGGCTGGGCGCGCACCTGGTCAAGCGCACCTACTCCGAGCCGCATTGGTCGAAGAAGCGCGCCTCGGTCGTCGCGTCCGAGCGGGTCCTGCTGTACGGCGTGCCGCTGGTGGCGGACCGGCAGGTGGCGTACGGCTCGATCGACCCGGCGCTGTCCCGCGAGCTCTTCATTCGCCATGCCCTCGTGTACGGCGAGTGGGCCACGCGGCACCGCTTCTACACCGAGAACCTGCGCCTGCTCGCCGAGGCCGAGGAGCTGGAGCACCGGGCGCGCCGACGTGGCATCGTCGTCGACGAGCACACCCTGTTCGACTTCTACGATGCGCGGGTCGGCGAGGAGGTCGTCAGCGGAGCACACTTCGACCAGTGGTGGAAGCGCGCGCGCGTGGACCAGCCCGAGCTCCTCACCTTCGACCCCGCGATGCTGACCCACGACGGCGCCGAGGAGGTGCGGGAGGCGGACTTCCCCAGTGAGTGGCGCGACGGCGCCCAGGCCTTCCCGATCCGCTACCACTTCGAACCCGGATCGAGCGATGACGGGCTCACCATCGAGGTCCCGGTCGCCACCCTCAACCGCGTCGGGGCCGACGACTTCTCCTGGTCGGTGCCCGGTCTTCGAGAGGAGCTGGTGGTGGGGCTGCTACGCAGCCTGCCGAAGCAGCTGCGGGTCAACTTCGTGCCGGCGCCCGACACGGCGCGGGCCTTCCTGGCAGCGGTCCCCGCAGGGGAGGAGCCGCTGCTCACTGCGTTGGCTCGCTACCTGAGGTCGACGACCGGCGTGCACGTGCCCGAAGACGCGTGGGACTGGAACAAGGTGCCCCACCACCTGCGCCCGACCTTCCGGGTCGTCGATGACCGGGGACAGGAGGCGGGCCGGGGCAAGGACCTCGAGGGGCTCAAGAGTCCCTTGCGGCCGCGGTTTGAGGAGGCGCTCGCCGAGGTGGCCGGAGACACCGGGCTGACCAGCACCGGCCAGACCACCTGGACGTTCGGTGCTCTACCGGCGACCGTCACGCACACCCGGGCCGGCCACGAGGTGCAGGCGCACCCGGCCGTGGCGGATGAGGGTGAGACCGTGGGGGTGGTCGTCGTCGGTTCCGAGGACGAGGCCCGGGCCCGCCACCGCCTCGGGCTGCGCCGACTGCTCCTGCTCGAGCTGGCTCGCACGGGGCGCTCGGCCGTCGACCTGGCGGCCGCGGGCCTGACCAACGCCCAGAAGCTGGCGCTGGCGGGGTCGCCGTACCCATCGGTGGCCGTGCTGTTGGCAGACCTGGACGCCGGTCTCGCGCTCGACGCGGTCGACACGCGCGAGCCGGCACGGACCCCCGAGGAGTTTGCGGAGCTCGTGGCCGGCGCCGGCCTCGACCACGAGGCCAGGGTCCGCGCCGCGGTGGCCGACCTCGTCGCTGCCCTCGACGCCTGGCGCGCCGCCGACCGGGCCCTCTCGGGACGGGCCGACCTCCCGTTGCTACCCGCCCTCAGTGACATGGCCGGCCAGCTGCAGCGACTCGTGTACGACGGCTTCGTCGGCGAGGTAGGGGCCGCGCGACTGCGCCACTATCCGCGCTACGTCGGGGCGTTGCTCCAGCGTCGCGAGCGGCTCGCCACGGAGGTGACCCGGGACCGCCGGCTGATGGAGCAGGTGTCCGGACTCCAGCAGGCCCTCCTGCACCAGCAACAGGCGTTGCCCGAGGGTTGCCCACCCGGAGCAGGGCTCCGTCGCGCCCGGTGGTTGCTGGAGGAGTTCCGCGTGTCCTTGTGGGCACAACCTCTCGGCACCGCCGAGCCCGTCAGCGAGCGACGAGTCCGGGCCGCCCTCGGCGGCTGAGGGGTTCGGGGGATCCCGCCCCGGTGCCCGGGCCGCGACGTACGCTGACGACGTGACGGACCGCCCGCATCACCGACCGGCGACGCCGGGAGACGCCTATTTCGACGCGTTGGCTGGTGGTCCGGACCCGGCCCGGCTGACCGAGATGGCGGATCGTGCGGCGACGCTGCTGGTGCGCGGGGCCCGGGACTCCCACGATGCCGATGTCACCGACCGGGTGCTGCACCTGGCGGAGACAGAGGGGCTGGAGACGCTTGCCGAGCTGTGGTCGGGGGCGCCCGCGGACTCCCTGGCGGGATGCCTGTGGCGCCTCTACCTGTTGCGCGCGTGGGTCTATGCCGACCCCACGGCGGCCGCCGCCGAGTTCGAGGCGGGGCGGATCCGGGCCCAGGTCGCGCGCGTGGTCGCCGGCGTCGCCGACCCGCCCGGGCCGGACGAGCTGCGCACGATGGTCGATGAGGTGCTGCGCGGGATCGGCGAGGGCGACTTCGCCGACGTGCTGTTCCGTGCGGCGGCCTTCGCCCGGGTGGTGGCCACCGGCCGAGCCTCCCTGACCGAGTCCACCGAGCGGGCAGCCCGGATGCTGCTGCTCGCCGAGCAGCTCGAGAGCGCCGGACATGTGGAACTGTCGCACGGGTTGGCGTGACCCCACTACACTCGGGGGCGGAGTACGTCGGGCCGCGGCAGCCCCGGGTCCCAAAATCAGCCGCTACGAGCGGCCACGCGCCGTGAGGCGCTCCCGGTCCGGCGTACTCCACCACACCTGGTCCACCGGAGGGGGCAGCCGGCCTCGGGACCTGCCTGACGGGGGTACGACGTGAGTCTGTGGCAGCGACTGCGGGGGTTCTTCGCACCCACGCCCTCCGGGGCACCAAAGGTGGTCTACCGCCCGGTGCGGAACGGGCGGCCTGATCCCGGCGAGGTGGTGTGGGCCTGGGTGCCGTTCGAGGATGACCCCCGGCAGGGCAAGGACCGGCCGGTGCTGCTGCTCGCCAAGCACGGTCGCTCCTGGGTGGGGCTGATGCTCACCAGCAAGGACCACAACCACGTCGCCGCCCGGGAGGTACAGGCGGGCCGCTTCTGGATGGATGTCGGCATCGGAGGCTGGGACCGCCAGCGGCGCCCCAGTGAGGTCCGGCTCGACCGGTTGCTCAGCCTCTCGCCCCGCGCCATCCGGCGTGAAGGGTCCGCGATCGACCCCGAGGTGTTCGACCGGGTGGTCGCCGCAGCGCGTGACCTGCACCACCTCGACTGAGGCGGCGGGCGTCAGGTTCGGCACGGCAGATAAAGTGGGCCGGTGGCCGACCGGCCCGGCGCGGCGGGGGACAGCGAAGAGGTGAGCGTGAGAGATCGGTGGGGCGGTCGAGGCACCCTCCGCCACCCGTGCGCCCGGGTGCGGCCGCTCGTGGCTGCGCTGGCCGTCGTCATCCTGGGCGCCTCGCTGGCCGCCTGCACGAAGGACGCACCCGAGGCTCAGCCGCCTGCGCCGACCAGCGAGAGTGCCAAGCCGGTCATCCTCCGGTTCGGGGTCTTCGGGCCGCCCGAGGAGGTGGCAACCTACGAGGCGCTGGCCGACTTCTACGACGCCGAGGGAGTCATCGTCGAGGTGTCGTCCTGGGCCGACCGCGACGAGGCTGCTCGCGCCTTCCGTTCGGGCGCTCCGTTGCCTGATGTGTTCCTGGTCTCCCAGCGCGACCTCGCGTGGCTGACTGAGCGTGGACTCACCCAGCCCGTCAACGAGCTCCTCGACGAGCGGGGCATGAACTTCGGGGACAGCTACTCCCGCGAGGCGATCACGGCGTTCGCGCAGGAGAACGAGCTGACCTGCATGCCCTACGCCATCTCGCCCATGGTGATGTACCTCAACACCGACCTCGTTGACTTCGACCGGATGGCCCGTCGCGGGCTGCCGGTCCCCGAAGATCCTGCCCGCTGGGACTTCGAGCAGTTCACCGCCGCCGCCCAGGCGGCCACCCGTCCGGGCAAGCGGAGCCGGGGGCTCTACATCGAACCCTCGCTTGCGGGGCTGGCGCCCTTCATCTACGCCGGCGGCGGGCAGGTGTTCGACAACAACCAGGAGCCGACGTCACTGGCCTTCTCCGCGGGTGACACCCAAGCGGCTCTCGAGGTGACCCTGGACCTGCTGCGTGACGCACCGCTGACGCCCACGCCCGAACAGCTGGCCAAGAACGATCCGCTGACGTTGTTCGAGAACGGTCGGCTGGGGATGATCGCCGGCTTCCGCAACCTGGTGCCCGAGCTGCGTGAGGTCCCGGGACTCAACTTCGACGTGATGCCGATCCCGTCGATCGCTCGCACCGCCACGGTCGGTGACGTCACCGGAATGTGCCTGTCCGCGGAGACCCAGCACGTCTCGGAGGCGGCCGACTTCCTGCTGTACGTGCTGTCCGACGAGGCCGTGTCACGGGTGGCGCGGCAGGGCTACATGGTTCCGGCGAACGTGGCCGTCGCCACCTCCGATGCCTTCCTCCAGCCCGGGCGGATGCCGGTCAACGCCCGGGTGTTCAACGCGGGCGTCCGCCGCATCGAGATCTTCCCGCTGCTCGAGTCGTGGTCGGCCCTGGAAATGGCGGTGGCCGCGGACATCGAGGATCTGGTCACGGTCCCCCTCCTCGACGAGCAGACGATGCAAGACATCACCGGCCGGATCGACCTGGACTCCCAGGCGGTGCTGAGCCCGCCTGAGCCGTCGCCCAGCGAGTCGGCCAGCGAGTCGACCAGCCCCTCGGGGAGTGCCTCCGGCGACGCCGACGGCGGCTGAGCAGGCCCGCGAGGGGTCACTCCGGCTCAGGGAGCGGGGTGTCCGCGGCGATGATCGCCTCGACGAGCAGGTCCGTGGTCAGCTCGACCTGCCACGGGCGGGCGCCGTACCCCCGCAGCTGGGTCACCACCTCCTCGCTGAGCTCGCTCGCGGACCGCGTGTCGGGGGGTGTCCAGAGCAGGCGGCGCAGGTAGTCCGGTGTGAGCAGGTTCTCTGCCGGCAGCTCCAGCTTCTCCGCGAGCTGTGAGATGTGTTCGCGGGCCTGGACCAGCCGCCGGGCGGCCACCGGGTCCTTGTCGGCCCAGGCACGCGGTTGCGGTGGGCCCTCGGAGCGCCGCGCGCGGCCCGGAAGCTCGGACTCCGGCAGGGTTCGCGCCTCGTCGAGGGCGGCGATCCACTCACGAGCGTGCCTACGGGCACCTCGTCCATGGAAACCGGGGGTCTCGAGCAGGGACCGCGTGTCGGTCGGCATGGCCGCTGCGGCGGCGACGATGGCCGCGTCGGGGATCAGCCGGCTGGGTGAGACGTCGCGTTCGCGCCCGATCGAGTCGCGGGCCGTCCAGAGCGCTCGCACGGCGGCCTGGGCGCGGCGGCCACGCAGCCGATGGGCTCCCGAGGTTCGGCGCCACCCCTCGACGCGCACCGTGGGGGTGAAGTCGAGCAGATGCTCGAACTCCTGGGTCGCCCATTCCGTCTTGCCCGCACGGTCGAGGCGTCCGATCATCTCCTCGCGCAGCTCGAGGAGCACCTCCACGTCGAGGGCGGCGTACTCGAGCCACGGCTCCGGCAGGGGCCGGGTCGACCAGTCGACCGCGGAGTGCTCCTTGCGCAGCCGGCTCCCCAGCAGCTCCTCGACCAAGGTGGCCAGGCCGACCCGGGGGAAACCGAGCAGCCGGCCGGCGAGCTCGGTGTCGAAGAGCCGGGCGGGCCGCAGGTCGATCTCGGCCAGGCAGGGCAGATCCTGGGTGGCGGCGTGCAGGATCCACTCGGTGCCGTCCAGGGCCGCTCGCAACGGGTCGAGGGAGTCGAAGGCCACCGGGTCGACCAGCGAGGTGCCCGCTCCGGTGCGTCGCAGCTGCACCAGGTAGGCGCGCTGGGAGTAGCGGTAGCCGGAGGCCCGCTCGGCATCGATCGCCACCGGGCCCTCGGCGGCCGCGAGTGCGGTCGAGGCGTGGACCAGGGCGGCCTCGGTGTCGATGACCGGTGGTAGGCCGTCTCGCAGCTCCAGCAGGGGGGCGGGTGGAGGAGCGGGCGGCGGAGTCGGTCCTTCGCCCTCGGGAGGACCGGAGATGTCGGGAGCGGGGGAGGGCGTCAGCGCGGACCTCCACGTTGGCCCCGCCGGCTGGGCATGGACGCCACACCTTCGGGGACGGGTGGCAGCCCCACCGAGGTGCACAGCAGCTCGCCCCAGGCTTCGGCGTGGGCGCCGACGTCGGGGACGGAGTCGTAGGTGCTCCCGTCGGCCGCGCAGGGCGTCCAGGACGCGCGGATCTCGATCTGCGCGGAGCCATCCTCATCGGACATCGAGCCGAAGCTCTCGCTGGCGACACGGGTGACGGTGCCTGAGGCCGCCACGAAGCGGGCGCCGTGCGCCTCGAGCGCCTCGGTCAACCAGGACCACCCGACCTCCGCGAGCATCGGGTCGGTGATCAGCTCCGGGTCGATCTCGGCGCGGGCGTAGGCCACGCACCGGAACGTGCCCTGCCACGCGTCGTTGCCGGCGGGGTCGTGCAGCAGGATGAGCCGGCCGGTGCCGAGCTCGGCACCGTCGACGGTGACATCGGCGCTCAGCGCCGTGGCGTACGGCGCGATCCGCTGCGGCGCCGGCATCTCCTCACAGAAGATCTCCGGGCGCAGGGCCGCCTCGTGCATCGCGGCGACGGCGTCGCGAAACTCCGGGGGCGTATCCTCCGCACCCGGAGGGTGCCGCTCGTGACCCACCGCCATGAGCCTCACAGTAGGTCGGGCCGCATCCGGCCGATGTGCCAACACGCCGCCGACCTGGGAGCATTCGGCCATGTCCGATCCGAGGCTCACCCCCGTGCCCGACGCCGATCGCCACCCCGGACTGGCCGCCAGTCCCTTCCTGCAGGCGGCCCGCGGGGGGCGCCCCGAACACACCCCTGTCTGGTTCATGCGCCAGGCGGGACGCTCGCTGCCCGAGTACCGCGCCCTGCGCGAGGGCGTCGGGATGCTCGAGTCCTGCATGACCCCCGAGCTGGTCGTCGAGATCACCCTCCAGCCCGTCCGCCGGTACGGCGTCGACGCGGCGATCTTCTTCTCCGACATCGTGCTCCCCCTCAAGGCGGTCGGCGTCGACCTCGACATCGTGCCGGGCGTCGGGCCGGTCGTGGCCAAACCCGTCCGCACCCTCGCCGACGTCGCGGCGATCCCCGACCTCACGCCCGAGCACGTCCCGTTCATCACCGACGCGGTGCGCGAGCTGGTCTCCGAGCTCGGCGCCACCCCGCTCATCGGGTTCGCAGGCGCCCCGTTCACCGTGGCGTCGTACCTCGTCGAGGGCGGCCCGTCGAAGGAGCACGCGAAGACGAAGGCGCTGATGTTCGGTGCGCCCGACGTGTGGGACGCCCTGATGAGCAAGATCGGCGGTATCGCGGCGAGCTACCTCGAGGTCCAGGTGGCCGCGGGCGCCTCGGCGGTCCAGCTCTTCGACTCCTGGGCCGGTGCGTTGACACCGACCGACTACGCCTCGTCGGTGCAGCCCTACTCCGCGCAGGTGCTCGCCCGCGCCGGGGCCCTGGGTGTGCCCCGCATCCACTTCGGCGTGGGCACCGCCAACCTGCTCTCAGCGATGGCGGAGGCCGGGGCCGAGGTGGTCGGTGTCGACTGGCGCACGCCGCTCGCCTCGGCGATCCCGCAGGTCGGTGACCGAGCGGTGCAGGGCAACCTCGACCCGACGCTGGTCTTCGCTCCGACTGAGGTGATGACGCAGCGTGCCGCCGAGATCATCGACGCGGGCCGCTCGGCCCGTGGCCACATCTTCAACCTCGGCCACGGCGTGATCCCGACGACCGACCCGGCTCAGCTGCAGCGGCTCACCGCTTTCGTGCAGTCCTACGCACTGTCTGGGTGACCTCGGGTGGCTTGAGCCGCACCCACACGGTCGAGCCGGCGCCCGAGCCGGGGGCCCTGACCTCGACGTAGTCCTGGGCCTTGACCAGGTTGCTCAGCTTGGTGTGGCCGTAGAGCCGGGGGTCGAACGACGGATGACTCTTGACCAGGTGGCTGCCGATCCCGCCGAGGGCGGACCAGCCGTCGTCCTGGGAGGTGTTCTCGATCGCGGCGGTGAGGATGCGGCGCAGCGGCGGAGGCGGCGCCGGCCCGTCGTCGGCCGTCTCGTCGGAGTCGTCGGCCCCGTCGTCGGCATCCTCGGCACGGCTCCGGCCCCTGCCCTCGCTCGCGGACTCGTCGCCGCTGTCCTTGCTGAGCAGCTCGAGGTAGATGAACCGGTCGCAGCCGGCCACGAACGCCTGGGGTGTCTTGCGGGCCCCGATCCCGTAGACCACCTTCCCTGCCTCCCGCAGCCGGGTCGCGAGTCGGGTGAAGTCGCTGTCGCTGGAGACCAGCACGAAGCCGTCGAGGTGGTCGGCGTACAGCAGATCCATCGCATCGATGACCAGGGCGAAGTCCGTCGCGTTCTTGCCGGTGGTGTAGGCGAACTGCTGGATCGGCTGGATCGCGTGGAGGTTGAGCTGCTTCTTCCACTTCGACAGGTGGTTGTCGCTCCAGTCGCCGTACGCGCGGCGGACCGTCGCGGTGCCGTACTTCGCGATCTCCCCCATCAGCGCCTCGGCGTGGGTGGCGGAGGTGTTGTCGGCGTCGACGAGGACGGCCAGGCGCGGGTTGTCCGAGGGCAGGCTCACCCTTCGACCCTACGGGTCAGGCGGCCGAGCCCTCGGGCTCGGGGGTGGCGGCCTGCTCCCGCCGCCAGTGGCGCTGCAGCCGCCGCAGCACCAGCCACGCCGGGACACCGAGCACCAGGAGGACCAGGAGGAAGGGGACGAGCAGGCCGACCAGGGTCGCCCCGGCCACCAGGGCCCGCGTCATCGCGTGCCACCCGGCGGCGAGCCCGGCGAGGAAACCGGTGTCGTCCTTCGCGGTCGTCGGGTGCTTCGGGGGCTGCTGCAGGTGGATGGTGATCGTGCTCAGCGAGGTCTGGTCGGTGAGCCAGGCCTGCTGCGACTTCAGCGAGTCGAGGTCGGCCTGCCGCCGGGTGAGCTGAGACTCGATCGCCACGATGTCGCGGATGCTCTGGGCCCGGGCGAGCAGCACCTCGATGCGCTCGATGCTCTGCTCCTGGGCGCGGATCCGGACCTCGGTGTCGATGACCTGGGTGGTGACGTCCTCGGAGCCGCTCGTGGCCGACTCGAGGACGCCGATCTTCTTCAGCTCCTCCATAGTGGCCCCGAACTCCTGGGCGGGCACCCGCACGACCAGCCGGGAGCGGTTGACCAGGCCCTCGTCGTTGGTCTCGGTGTTCTCCTCGGCGACCTGGCCCTGGTGGTCGTCGATGACCTTCTGCACCTCGAACCGGGCGTCCGCGACGTCCGGGTCGCGCAGTGACACGACGCCCGTGGAGATGATCGCCGGCTCGCGGACGCCGGATGGCGTGCTCACGGTCTCGGCCTTGCCACCGCCCGTGGTGGCGGCTCCGTCTTCGACGGCCAACCCGGAGTCGAGGCCGTCCGCCATATTGCGTTCGGCGACGGGGGCGTCCGCTGCCATCGCGGGCTCGGCGCTGCTGGAGCCGGCCTCGTCACCGCCGCCGGCGGCGCAGCCGCCGGCGACCAGTGCCGTGAGGATGACGGGGCCGAGGAGGAGGGTGCGCCGGAGGCGGCGGTGCTGGGTGCTCATGGCGATGAGACGCCGTCGAGGGCGGGGTGGTTCCCGACCCCCGTCCGGACCGATGGCACAGTGGACGCGTGGCAGCTCCCGTGGTGGTGGTCGGCGGTGGCATCGGCGGCCTCACCGCGGCGTACCTCCTGGGCCGGCTCGGCCGCGACGTGCTGGTGCTCGAAGCCAGCGACCGCGTCGGTGGCAAGCTGCGGCTCGAACCGGTGGCCGGGGTGGCGGTCGACGTCGGCGCCGAGGCCATGCTGAACCGGAGGCCCGAAGGGGTCGCCCTGGCTCACCAGCTCGGGCTCGACGTCGTGCACCCGGCCGTGGCGGCCTCCCGGATCTGGACCCGGGGCGCGCTGCGGCCGCTGCCCCGCTCCCTGATGGGAGTGCCGCTGGACCTCGACGAGCTGGCGGCGTCGGGGATCCTGTCGGAGGCCGGCCTGGCGCGCGTCCGGGCGGAGCCGTCGGTGCCGCCGAGCGTCGTGGACGGCGACGTGAGCGTCGGTGACCTGGTGGCCGAACGCGTGGGCGACGAGGTCGTGGACCGGTTGGTCGAACCTCTCCTGGGCGGCGTCTACGCGGGTCACGCGCGGGAGCTGTCCGCCCGGGCCTCGGTGCCCCAGCTGGTCGAGTTCGCGACCCGGGGGTCGTTGATGGAGCAGGCTTCGGCGATTCCGAAGACCTACGACCTCCCGGTCTTCGCCGGGCTGCCGGGCGGGATGGGGCGGCTCCCGGCGGTGCTCGCGGCGGCCGACCTCGTCCGGGTGCGCACCGGCACGACGGTGCGCGAGCTGACGCGCCTGACCGGGGAAGAGGCCGAGTCGCGGTTCGCGCTGACGGTCGGCTCGGCCGCAGCGCCCGAGCGGGTGGACGCCTCCGCCGTCGTGCTCGCGACGCCTCCGGCGCCGACCGCGCGGCTCCTGGCCGGGGTCGCGCCCAGCGCGGCCGAGGGGCTGGCGCGCATCGAGTCGGCGTCCACGGCCGTGGTCACGCTGGCCTTCCGGGTCGAGGACCTGACGGAGGCAGACCTGAGCGGATCGGGCTTCCTGGTGCCACCCCTCGAAGGCCGTCGCATCAAGGCCTCGACCTTCTCCTTCGCCAAGTGGGCGTGGGTCCGCGAGGCCGGGAGGGGGATCGCCGAGGGCCACGACGTGGCGTTCCTGCGGACCTCCCTGGGCAGGCACCGCGAGGAGGCCACCCTCCAGGTGCCCGACGCGGAGCTGGTCGCCGTGTCGTTGGCCGAGCTCGAGGCGGCCACCGGGCTGCGCGCCCGCCCGGTGGACACCCACGTGCAGCGCTGGGGCGGGGGACTGCCCCAGTACTTCGTCGGCCACCTGGACCTGGTCGCGCGGGTGCGGGCCGACGTCGGCAGGGTGGCCGGCCTCGCGGTCTGTGGTGCGGCGTACGACGGGGTGGGGATCCCCGCCGTGATCGGGTCAGCCCACCGAGCGGTGGCGGCCATCACCGGCCAGGCACAATGGACGCCATGAGCAAGGCAGCCAAGGTTCGGGAGATCAACGACACCATCCGCTACACGATGTGGTCGGTGTTCCGGCTCGCGTCACCACTCGGCGACGCCGACCGGGCCGCGGAGGCGGCGGAGGTCGCCGACCTGTTCGAGAAGCTCGGCACCGACGACGTGGTCGTGCGTGGCACCTATGACCTGTCCGGGGTGCGGGCCGACGCGGACCTCATGGTGTGGTGGCACGCCACCTCCGCCGAGCAGCTCCAGGCGGCGTACAACTCCTTCCGGCGAACCGCCTTCGGCCGCCGCCTCGAGCCGGTGTGGAGCCAGCTGGCGCTGCACCGCCCGGCGGAGTTCAACAAGTCGCACGTGCCGGCGTTCCTCAGCGACGAGGAGCCACGCGCCTATGTGTGCGTCTACCCGTTCGTGCGGTCCTACGACTGGTACGTCCTCGAGGATGCCGACCGCCGTCGGATGCTCTCGGAGCACGGCCAGATGGCGCGGGACTACCCCGACGTCCGCGCCAACACCGTCTCGTCGTTCGCCCTGGGCGACTATGAGTGGATCCTGGCGTTCGAGGCCGACGAGTTGCACCGGATCGTCGACCTGATGCGGGTGCTGCGCGCCTCGGAGGCACGGCTGCACGTCCGCGAGGAGATCCCCTTCTACACCGGCCCCCGCGCCACCCCCGCGGACCTCCTCCACCGCCTCCCCTGACCCGGCCCCCGGCTTCGCCGGGGTGTCGTTTGGCCCCCAACGACACGCTTTCGGGTCCCGGAGCGGTCGTTCGTGACCATTCGACCCGGTGACCGGGCCGGCCCAGCCCCTGGACGAAGGCCTAGGACGTCGTCTCGCCGGCCGCCTCGTCTGCGGGCTTGAGGCGCAGGCTGATCGAGTTGATGCAGTAGCGGTCCCCGGTCGGCGTGCCGTAGCCGTCGGGGAACACGTGGCCCAGGTGGGAGCCGCAGTTCGCGCATCGCACCTCGACCCGCTTCATCCCGAGGGTGGTGTCCTCGATGTACTCGATGGTGTCGGTCATCGGCTGGTAGAACGACGGCCAGCCGCACCCGGAATGGAACTTGGTGTCCGACTCGAAGAGGTCGCTCCCGCAGGCCTTGCAGGAGTAGACGCCCTGCGTCTCGGTGTCGGTGTACTCGCCGGTGAACGCTCGCTCGGTGCCGGCCTTGCGGAGTACGGCGTACTCCTCGGGCGTGAGCTCGGCACGCCACTGGTCCTCGGTCTTCTCCACGCGCTGGGTCATGACGGCAACGGTAGCCGGGGGAGGGTCGCGAATCCCACCCCGAGACCGTCGGTCACGAGTTCGTAAGCCCTGGCGATGGGGCAGGGCGCCGTCGGCGGGCGCCAGTAGCCTGTCGGCATGCCGAAGCCCCCTGCCGCCGAGGTGTCCGCCGGCGGCCGCGCCGTGCGGGTGAGCAGCCCCGACCGGGTCATCTACGAGGCGACCGAGCACACCGGCGAGGTGACCAAGCTGATGGTGGCGGAGTACTTCGCCGCGGTCGACGAGGGGCTGATGCGGGCGCTGCGGGACCGGCCGACGGCCCTGGAGCGGTGGCCCTCAGGAGTGCGCGAGGGCATGCGGCTGGCCACCGGTCCCCAGGACCGCAGCGCCGAGGCGTTCTACCAGAAGCGGGTGCCCCGGGGCGCACCGGACTATCTGGAGTCGGTCGAGGTCACCTTCCCGTCGGGCCGCACCGCTGAGGAGATCTGCCCGACCGAGATCGCGGTCCCCGTGTGGTGCGCCCACATGGGCACGCTGACCTTCCATCCCTGGCCGGTACGACGCACCGACGTCGACCACCCCGACGAGCTGCGGATCGACCTCGACCCACAGCCGGGCACGACGTTCAGCGACGCCGTGCGGGTCGCCGGCGTCGCCCGGGAGCTGCTCGACGAGCTGGGCATCGCGGGCTTCCCCAAGACCTCGGGCAACCGCGGCATCCACATCTACGTGCGGATCGAGCCGCGCTGGGACTTCGTCGACGTGCGGCACGCCGCGATCGCGCTCGGCCGGGCGCTGGAGACGCGCGATGCCGGGGTGACCACCGCTTGGTGGAAGGAGGAGCGCGGCGAGCGGATCTTCGTCGACTTCAACCAGAACAGTCGCGACCGGACCATCGCCTCGGCCTACTCCCTGCGACCGATCTCCGGAGCGCCGGTCTCGACGCCGATGACCTGGGACGAGCTCGCGGACGTCCGCGACCCCGCGGCGTACAACCTGTTCACGGTGCCCGAGCGCTTCGCTGACGGCGACCCCTGGTCGGCGATCGACGACGTCGCGCACTCACTCGAGCCGCTGCTGGCGCTGTGGGAGGAACAGGGAGCCGTCGAGCTCAACTACCCGCCCGACTACCCGAAGATGCCCGGCGAGCCGCCACGGGTCCAGCCGAGCAAGAAGGTCGCGTCCCACTGGGACGAGGACGGCAACCGGATCGAGGGCACGTGAGCGCGAGGACCAGCGGAGGTACTTCTTGACCCGCGCGCGACAGCGGGAGTTGACTGCAATATCGACGCCATTCACAGGGAGGCCACGCATGTCCAGCAAGGTTGTGCACTTCGAGATTCCGTTCGACGATGGCGACCGTGCCCGGGGCTTCTATGGCGAGACATTCGGTTGGCAGATGATCCCCGTGCCAGGCATGAGCTACACGATGGTGATGACCGGTCCGAGCGACCCGGAGCAGGGGCCGACGGAGCCCGGCTTCATCAACGGGGGAATGTTCGAGCGCAGCCCGGAGTTTGCAGGCAAGGCACCCACTCTTGTCATCGACGTGCCGAGCGTCGACGAAGCGCTGGCCAAGGTCGAGGCGGCCGGCGGAAAGACCGTGACTGCGAAAATGGCTGTCGGGGACATGGGTTTCTCGGGCTACTTCACCGACACCGAGGGCAACCTCATCGGGCTCTGGGAATCCCTCTGAGGCTGCCGCGTCCCGACGCGGGATCGAGGCACGTGAGCGAGGACCAGCGGGTCGCCCGCCACTCCGGCGAGCCCCCAGCGTCGGCGCCGGCGGGCGCCGAACGGTGGATCGGCTACCTCGACTGGCTGCGCGCCGACCTTTGTGAGGCCGTGCTGGCGCTGCCGCCGGATGAGCGGCGTACGACGCGGCTCGCGTCGGGCTGGACACCCGTCGAGCTGCTCTCGCACGTGCTGCACATGGAGCAGCGCTGGTTCGTCTGGGGCTTCCTCGGCGAACCGGTGACCGACCCGTGGGGCGACTGGTCGCAGCCCGAACCCTGGCTCTCCGACGACGGCGACCAGACGCGCCCCGCCGCCCGCTGGCAGGTGCCAGCCGGCGTCACCGCAGAGCAGTTGGCCGGGCGCCTCGCGGAGGTGTCGGCGCGCACTCGTGAGGTCCTGCGGTCCCATCGGCCGGACGACCTCGCCGCGTCAGGCGGCCGGTTCGGCGAGGACCCGCCCTCGTTGGAGTGGATCTGCTTTCACGTTGCGGCGGAGTACGCCCGACACGCAGGGCACCTCGACATCGTGGTGGAACTGGCCGGCGCCGAGGGCACGGACTGAGCTCAGATCCCGGTGACGCCCTCGCCGCTGCCCGCCTGCTCGTCGAAGGTCTCGTGCTCGAGCAGATGCAGCAGGGGTACGCCGATCTTGCGGCGCGCGCGCGAACTCCAGTCCAGGTGGAAGAACTCCGCGACGACGTGGGGCTGGGTCAAGATGATGGCCTCGCGGCCGTCGACCTCGGCGACCTTGGCGGCCAGGGCATCGATCGGCGGCTCTGAGACGACGGTGCCGGTGGCTGTGGCACCTGAGGCACGCAGCGCCGCCAGGGTGTGCTTGAGCTCGCTGGCCGAGCGCTCCTCGCAGTCGCGGCGTACTGCTTCGAGGTCCACCTCGCTCATCACCATGCCCGGCGACGCCATCACGTCACCGGCGGCGAGGGAGCCCATGGATGACTCGATGCGTGCGGCGGCGTCCTCCATCGGGAGCAGGACGTGGTAGGCGACGGGTTGGTCGAGGGCTTCGTGCAGCGAGCGAACCTGAGCGGCGTCTCGTTCGCTCAATTCCTGCTCGATGAGCAGGACCACGTTGTAGGTGTCGCTCATGGCGTTCGTCCTCCTTGGGCTGCCAAGCGGTGCCGGTGTTCCGGCGGAATCATCCGACGCCAAAAGCCTAGCCCGAGAGGATCTCCGCGAGGTCGTAGCTCACCGGCTCGTCGAGCTGGTCGTAGCCGCACGACTCGGGATCCCGGTCGGTGCGCCACCGCCGGAACTGTGCCGTGTGGCGGAACCGGCGACCCTCCATGTGGTCGTAGGCCACCTCCAGGACCAGCTCCGGACGCAGCGGCGTGAAGCTGAGGTCCTTGCCCGAGCTCCACCTGCTCTGAGTGCCGGGCACCCGGTCGGGGTTCGCGATCGCCCACTCCTGCCACTCGCCCCACGGGTGCTCCTCCAGCGGGCAGACGAGCGGTTGCAGCTGGGCGATCAGCTCGGCCCGCCGGACGGCGGTGAACGAGGCCGAGACGCCGATGTGGTGGAGCCTGCCGTCGTCGTACAGGCCGAGCAGGAGGGAGCCGAGCAGGGGCTTCTCGGGCGTGGAGCTCTTGTGCTCCCGATAGCCCGCGACCACGACGTCCGCGGTGCGCTCGTGCTTGATCTTGAGCATCGTCCGGGCGTTCTCCCGGTACGGCGCCCCGAGCGGCTTCGCGACGACGCCGTCGAGGCCGGCCCCTTCGAACTGGTTGAACCACTCCGCGGCGCGCGCGGGGTCGGTCGTCGTACGGGTCAGGAAGCAGGGGCCGCGCAGGTTCCCCAGATGCTCCTCCAACCCGGCCCGGCGCTCCGCGAACGGCCGGTCGACCCAGGCCTCGTCGCCGAGCGCGAGCAGGTCGAACGCGACGAACCCGGCCGGGGTCTTCTCGGCGAGCATCTCGATGCGCGACGCCGCGGGGTGGATGCGTTCCTGCAACGTCTCGAACTCCAGCCGCGCGCCCCCGCTCTTCTGGCGGAGGGCCACGAACAGCTCGCCGTCGACCACGCAGCGCTCCGGCAGCTGCGCGCGCACCGCCGCCGCGACCTCGGGGAAGTAGCGGGTCAGCGGCTTGGTGTTGCGTGAGGCCAGCTCGACCTCGTCGCCGTCTCGGAACACCACGCACCGGAAGCCGTCCCACTTGGGCTCGAACGAGAGGCCCGGCACGTCCCCGACCTGGTGCTTCGCCGGATCGGGGATCCCCTTGACCGACGTGGCCAGCATCGGCCGGACCGGAGGCATCACGGGAAGGTCCATAGGTCGGAGCCTAGACGCCCGGGCAGGTCGGAGGCTCGAGTCGGATGACGCAACGCCACGGCGGGTGGAGATGCTCGAGCGGCCGGGCCTTAGGCTGATTCGGCGATCCCCGGTTGGTCTGTCGGCAGGGCCCGCCTGACTTTGAATCAGGACTAGCGACGTAGGTTCGACTCCTACCCGGGGAGCAACTCCCCCGGAGTACTGCGCCCAGCGCGGTGAGGCGGCGCGTCAGGTGGTGACTTCGTCGCTACGGTGAGCGCATGACGGACATCCTGCTCGGCCTGATCGCCCTCGTCGTCGGTCTCACCTTCTGCTTCGGGGGCGTCTACCTGATGCGGTTGGTGATCCCCATCTGGGGCGCCTTCGCAGGGTTCGCGCTCGGTGCCGGCCTTGTCTCCGGGTTCGCCGACGAGCGCTTCCTGGGATCGGCGCTCGGCTGGGTCCTCGGCATCGTCCTCGCGATCGTCTTCGCGCTGCTCGCCTACCTCTACTACGTCGTCGCGGTCGTTCTCGCCATGGGTTCCATCGGCTTCGCTCTGGGCAGCTGGATGATGATCGGCCTGGGCGTCACCTGGAACTGGGCCATTGTCCTGGTGGCCGTGGCCATCGGTGTGGTGTTCGCCGTGGCGGCGGTGATCTTGGATCTGCCGATGGTCTTCCTGGTGGTCTTCAGCGCCCTGGGGGGCGCCGCCGTGGCCGTGTCCGGACTGATGCTCCTGGGCGGCTCCGTCGACACGGCGACGTTCACCGACGGCAACTTCGTGTCGCTGGTCCGCGACAGCTGGTGGTGGTACGCGATCTACCTGGTGACGGCGATCCTCGGGATCCTGGCGCAGAGCCGGAGCGTCGCCTCGATGAGGGCGAGCATCCGCGAGCAGTGGGCCACCACCCAGGCGCCCTGGGCCTGAGTCCGGCGTGGCCGGCTGAGCTCCTCAGAGCCCGAACTGCTCGCGGACCGACTCGGTCAGCAGGGGCAGCGGCATGCCACCGCGGACCAGCACGGCGTCGTGGAACGCGGCGATGTCGAAGTCCGCCCCCAGGGCGGCCTTGGCTTCGGCCCGCAGCTGGAACAGGTGTCGCTGGCCCATCTTGTAGCCCAGCGCCTGGCCTGCCATGCCGACGTAGCGGTCGACCTCCAGCTCCACGACCAGCCGCGGGATCGGGGTCCACGTCATCATCCAGTCGATCGCCTGCTCCCTGGTCCACCCCAGGGCGTGCAGACCGGTGTCGACCACGAGGCGGCCGGCCCGCCACGCGTCCGCGGTCAACATCCCTAGCCGGTCCAGGTCCGAGGAGTACAGGCCCATCTCGTCGGCCAGGCGCTCGGTGTACAGCCCCCAGCCCTCGGCGTGGGCGTTGTTGTTGCCGTACCGGCGGAACGACGGGACGTCGGTCAGCTCCTGGGCGAGCGTCCGGTCGAAGTGGTGACCCGGGATCGCCTCGTGGAAGGCGATCCCCTCGTAGAGGAAGCGCCCGCGCTGCTGGGGCTCGTGGGTGTTGATGAAGTAGGTCCCCGGCCGCGAGCCGTCCTCGGCCGGCTCGAAGTAGTACGCCGGCGGCATCGCCGGCGCCAGCGACGCCGGCACCGGGCGGACCTGGCAGGGCGCCTCGGGTCGGGCGTTGAACCACCCGTCGATCGAGGCCCACGCTCGGGCGACGATCTCCTCGGCGTGCTGGACCATCTCGTCTTCACCGGTGTAGCACAGCCCGGGATCCGTGCGGAGCCGGTCGAACAGGACCGGGAGGTCGGAGAGGCCCAGCGCCGAGCCACCGATGACGGCCCACTCCTCGGGAAGCTGCTCCTCGGCTTCGGCGCGGCCGAGCTCGTGGACGGCGGCGGGGTCGACGTCGAGGCTGGTGTGGATCCGCGCCAGCGTGGCGTAGCGCTCCTCACCTCCGGGCTGGTGGAGGAGGCCGGGGTGCTCGTCATCGCGGGCGTCGGGCAGCACCTCGTCACGGACGAAGGCGAGGTGCGCGGCGTAGGCCGGCCGGACGACGTCCTGCACCAGCCGTCGCATCCGCTCCCGCCACTGATCGCCCACCTGGTCCGGGGCCATGATGCCCACGAACGGGTCATCATCGAGACCGGTCGCGAGGTAGCCCTCGAGCTGGCCCAGCACCCGCCGGACGGACAGCGCAGCGGGCGTCAGGCCCCGCGCCAGCCGGTCGCGGTTCAAGGCAGCCGCCTCCTCGAGCAGGCGAGGAACCTCGCCGTGTCGGCGCAGGAGCGCATCGGCCTGCTCGGGCGTGCCGGCCACGGTCTGTGCGGCGCTCTGCAGCAGGTCGGCGTGCACGCCCAGGAACGGGTCGATGCTTCCGGTCTCGATCTCGAGGTCGAGGTGGGTCACCCCCTCGTCGGCCTCGTGGACCAGCAGGTCGCGGGTCAGCCGGTCGGCAGCGCCGACGGGCTCCAGCGACCGGGCGACGTCGGCGGTGGCGGCCAGGTCGGCCCGCCGCCGCTGCAAGGACGCCGGGTCCAGCCGGTCCAGCTGGTCGTCGAAGCGGTGGTCGCCGAGCAGCGTGGCCGTTCTTGGCGAAGCCGCCATCGTCTGGTCCCAGTACTCGCCGGCCAGCCGTTCAAGTCGTACGGCGTCGTCCATCTCGTCCTCCGGGCTCGACTGCCCGCCACGGTAGCCGTTCCCTCGCCGACCGGGCCGCGCGAAGGCCAGCCGATAGAGTCGGTGAGAGGGAACTTCCTGCCGGAGGGACGCGACCCGGGGAGTGATTCCGGCGCACCCCGGCCCTTGCGGACAACGATCGGAGACCCGCGTGGCCCAGAACATCACTGCGATCGTCCTCGCGGCCGGGGGCGGCACGCGCATGCGGTCGAAGACGGTGAAGGTGCTCCACGAGCTCGGCGGCCGCAGCATGATCGGTCACGTCCTGACCGCGGTCGGGGCCATGGAGCCCGACCAGGTGGTGGCGGTCGTCGGCAGCCAGCGTGACGAGGTGGGGTCGCACATCCGGAGGTACCTGCCCGAGTGCGTGCTCGCCGTCCAGGAGACGCTGGACGGCACCGGCGGAGCGGTCCGCGTGGCCATGGAGTCGCTGGATCAGGTCGAGGGGACCGTGGTGGTCGCCTACGGCGACACGCCCCTGCTCGAGGGGGAGAGTCTGCGGGCCTTCGCCGAGGAGCACGAGGCCGCTCAACGTGTGGTGAGCATCCTGTCCGGTGTCGTCCCCGACCCCTTCGGCTACGGCCGCATCCTGCGGACGGACGACGGAGAGGTCGCAGCCATCGTCGAGGAGAAGGACGCGAGTCCCGCGCAACGGGAGATCCGCGAGATCAACAGCGGGATCCTGGCGATCGACGCGACCTTCCTGCGCGATGCCCTTCCGCGGCTCAGCAACGACAACGCCAAGGGGGAGTACTACCTCACCGACCTGGTCGCCCTGGCCCGCGAGGCCGGCCTCGCCGTCGGCGCCCACGTGATCGACGACGTCCGCCAGACCGAGGGGGCCAACGACCGCGTCCAGCTCGCTGCCCTCGGGCGGGAGATGAACAGCCGCATCGTGACGCGCTGGATGCGCGAAGGCGTCACCGTGATGGATCCGGCCACCACCTGGGTGGATGCCGATGTCGTCCTGGCCCGCGACGTGACCCTCCTGCCGGGAACCCAGCTCCTGGGAGCGACCGAGGTCGCGGAGGACGCGGTGGTCGGCCCGGACACCACGCTCAAGGACTGTGAGATCGGGGCCGGAGCGCGCGTGGTGCGCACGCACGCAGAGCTCGCGGTGGTCGGGTCCGGGGCGACCGTGGGGCCCTACTCCTATCTGCGCCCCGGAACGTTGATCGGTGACTCCGGGAAGGTGGGTGCCTTCGTCGAGGTGAAGAACTCCTCGATCGGCGAGCGAGCCAAGGTTCCGCACCTGTCCTACGTCGGCGACGCGGAGATCGGCGAGGGCGCGAATATCGGGGCCGGCACGATCTTCGCCAACTACGACGGCCTCACCAAGCACCGCACGACGATCGGGCGCCACGCCAGAACTGCTTCGAACAACACGTTCGTCGCTCCGGTCGAGGTCGGCGACGGGGCGGCCACCGGGGCCGGGACCGTCGTACGGCGCAACGTGCCTCCCGGCGCGCTGGCGGTCTCGGCGGGCCCGCAGCGCAACCTCGACGACTGGGCCCAGCGCAGGCGTGCCGGCACACCCCAGGCGGAGGCGGCCGCCTCCGCCCTCGGGCGCACCCGGCCCGAGGACTGACCCGACGTGGGCCGGCGCGGCCCGGTGGAGGACAATCAGAGCCGCAGCGGCCGGCGAGCAGGGAGCAGCGACGCGTGGGCGGATTGAAGCGGGCGACCGAGAAGAACCTGATGGTGTTCAGCGGTCGGGCGCACCCCGAGCTGGCCCAGGAGGTGGTGGCCCGGCTGGGCTGCGACCTGGTGCCCACCACCGCCTACGAGTTCGCCAACTCGGAGATCTACGTCCGCTACCACGAGTCGGTGCGTGGCTGCGACGCGTTCGTGATCCAGAGCCATACCGCGCCGATCAACGAGTGGATCATGGAGCACCTGATCATGGTCGACGCGCTCAAGCGCGCCTCGGCCAAGCGGATCACCGTGGTCCAGCCGTTCTACGGCTACGCCCGCCAGGACAAGAAGCACCGCGGCCGCGAGCCGATCTCGGCGCGGCTGATGGCCGACCTCTTCAAGACCGCGGGCGCCGATCGACTCATCGTGGTCGACCTGCACGCCGACCAGATCCAGGGGTTCTTCGACGGCCCGGTCGACCACCTGATGGCCCTGCCCATCCTGGCCGACTACGTCCGCGACAAGTACGGCGACCAGCGGCTCGCCGTGGTCTCGCCCGACGCGGGACGGATCAAGGTCGCCGAGCGCTGGTCGGCGCGGCTGGGCGGAGTCCCGTTGGCCTTCATCCACAAGAGCCGGCGCACGGACCGCCCCAACGAGAGTGTCGCCAACCGGGTCGTGGGCGACGTGGCCGACCGGATGTGTGTCCTGGTGGACGACATGATCGACACCGGCGGCACGATCGTGAAGGCCGCCGAGGCGCTGATGGCGGACGGAGCCGCCGGCGTGATCATCGCGGCGACCCATCCGATCCTCTCGGACCCGGCCGTCGACCGGCTGAAGAACAGCCCGGCCACCGAGATCATCGTCACCGACACGCTGCCGATCAGCCCGGAGAAGCAGTTCGACAAGCTGACCTGCCTCTCCATCGCGCCGCTGCTCTCGCGCGCGATCCAGGAGGTGTTCGAGGACGGATCCGTGACGAGCATGTTCGAGGGTCACGCCTGAGGCGGCCGTCCGACCCGATTCGCGGTCGAGCCCGCTCACGTCTAGACTGTTGCGGTTGCCTCGGCGAGGGAGTTCGACTCCGTGATCGACTGGGCGGTCTTCGCGCCGCGCCGATCGCGCGGCGTTCGGCTTTTCCGGCCCGGGCCCACCGATCGTACGACACCGCACGCTACGAAGCCCAGGAGACCACGATGGCTGCCGAGAAGATCACCGCAGAGACGCGCACCGAGTTCGGCAAAGGAGCGGCGCGACGCATCCGCCGCGCCGACAAGGTGCCCGCTGTCGTCTATGGCCACGGCAACGACACGATCCACCTGACGCTTCCGGGGCACGACACGATGATGGCGCTCAAGCACGGCGGCGTGAACGCGCTGCTCGAGCTCGACATCGAGGGCACCAGCCAGCTCGTCCTGGCCAAGCAGGTGCAGGTCGACCCGATCCGCCGGATTCTCGAGCACATCGACCTCGTGGCCGTGCGTCGCGGCGAGAAGGTCACGGTCGACGTGCCCGTGCACCTCGTCGGTGAGGCGATCCGCGAGAGCCTCGTCGTGACCGAGAACTCCACCATCCAGGTCGAGGCCGAGGCCACCAACATCCCCGAGTACATCGAGGTCGACATCGAAGGTGCCCAGGTCGGCACCCAGATCATGGCCTCCGACCTGGCGCTCCCCGAGGGCACCTCGCTGCTGACCGATCCCGAGATGCTGATCGTCAACGTGACGGCTCAGCAGGCCGAGGAGCCGGAGCCCGAGGTCGAGGGTGAGCTCGCCGAGATCGGCGCCGAGGGCGGCGAGGTCGCCGAGGCGGGCGAGGCCGGCGAGGAGTCCGGCGGCGACTCGGAGTGATCCGCGACCGGCTCCGGGGACTCCTGGGCCGCGAGCGGGACGACACCATGACGACAGGGACTGCCGGTGTCGACGTGTGGCTGGTCGTCGGGCTGGGCAACCCCGGTCCGACCTACGCCGGACACCGACACAACCTGGGCTACCTCGTCGTCGAGGAGCTTGCCGACCGGATGGGCTCGGGCTTCCGAGCGCACAAGAACGGCCGCGCCGATGTGGTCGAGGGTCGGCTGACACCACCGGGGACTCCGGGCCCACGCGTGGTGCTGGCGCGCCCGCGGTGCTACATGAACGAGTCCGGCGGGGTGGTTGCGTCGCTGACCTCCTACTACCGGGTCCCGGCCGAGCGTCTGGTCGTTGTGCACGACGAGATCGACCTGCCGTTCGGGGGGCTCCGGGTCAAGCTCGGCGGGGGCGACAACGGCCACAACGGCCTGCGCTCAGTGCGCTCCTCGATGGGGACGGGCGACTACCACCGGGTGCGGCTCGGGGTCGGGCGGCCGCCCGGGCGCCAGGAGGTGGCGGACTTCCTGCTCTCGAACTTCAACCCGACGGAGCGCAAGGAGCTCGGCCACGCAGTCGTCGAGGCCGCCGATGCCGTGGAGTCACTGGTGCGGTCGGGCCTCGCGCACACACAGCAATCCTTCAACCGGTGAAGGTCTTCTGCGATTCTGCACATCTACGAGGTTAAATCTGGCATGTTCTCGTAGTTTTTCACCCACTCGTGTGGTTGTCGCCTTGACACGGCCATGACCTCGGAACGATGCTACAGAGACCCGGGGACGTGGGGACCCGAGGCACCGTGGGGGTGTTCATCATGACCGTTGTGGCAGCCGTGTATCTGGCTCGTCCACCGGCCGCACAGCGGCCCGGCATCCTTCATCGTCGCGACCCCGGTTTGTCTTCGGCGGGGGGTCGTATCTGTAGACGCTGAACGCGCTCATCAAGGACGCTTGCTGGCGCCTGAGTCTCGGGGTGGACTCTCGACATGGGGACATAACTTCACTAGTGGGGTAGCGAAGTGGAAGAAGTAGCACTGGAGCGGGACCTCTGGGTTCCGACGGCTCGGTCAGCCGGGCCCACCTTGCCGCATCAGCGGCAGCGCGACATGGAGGCGACGGCCTTTGGTGAACTGGCGGTCGGGGCGGATCTACCGTTGGATCCCGCCCCTCTGGCTGACGGCATCGCGGGCCTGGCCCGCACGTCGCGGGCCAAGCCCGCGATCCTGGGCGCCGAGATCGCCTTCTCGGCTCTGGCGGGGCTCACGGCGGCCTGGGTGGTCAACCTGTACGAGCCGATCCTGGTCGTGGTCCAGACGATGACGCTCTTGTTCATCTACCATCTGGGACTCGACGCGATGCGTCCGGGGCTCCCGCGGTTCACCTCGCTGGTCCGGGACATGGCGCTGCCGTTCGGAGTCGTCGCTGGGGGCGTGGCGTTCTTCCACGTGCACCCGGAGGTCCTGCGGGACGCGGCTGCGATCATCCTGGCCACGACCGGCGCCGCGGCCATCGGCGCGCTGGCGCGGGACCGCCTTCTCGGCCCGGTACGCGTCATTGCGCTCGGTGGGCACGAGTCGGTCGTGCGGGTCGCAACGACCTGGGCCGGCAACCGCCGGGCCAAGGTCGTCGGTGCGATCGTCGCTGACCACGACGAGATCCGGGCGGTGGGCACCGACTCCGTCCTGAGCGTCCCCGTGGTGGACGACGGCGACGACATCGCCCGGTGGATCGAGAAGAAGGACGCCGACCTCGTCGTTGTCGTGCCCGGCCCCACGGTGACCAACGAGCGGGTCCGCCGACTTGGTTGGCAGCTCGAGGGTGGAGCGACCTCGCTGAGCGTCATGTCGCCGCTGAGTCACGTCGCCCCGCACCGAGTGGACCCGGTGTGGTTCGGGGACACGACGTTGATCCACGTCCGCTCCAGTCGCCGCACGATGCTGGTGCGGGCTGCCAAGTACACCGTCGACCGTGTGCTCGGCGCCCTTCTCCTGATTCTCTTCGCACCGCTGCTGCTGGCCATGGTCGTGGCAGTGCGGGTGGACTCGCGCGGCCGGGGCTTCTTCACACAGACCCGAGTGGGTTTGAACGGCGCTACGTTCAGGATGTACAAGATGCGTACCATGCGCGCCGACGCCGAGCAGGTCCGCGACGACCTGGCCACCCTCGACGAGGGCAACGGAGTGCTGTTCAAGATCCGCAACGACCCGCGCATCACGCGGGTGGGGGCGCTCCTGCGCAAGACCTCGCTGGACGAGCTGCCACAGTTGATCAACGTGGTCCTCGGTCAGATGTCGCTCGTCGGACCGCGCCCCGCGCTGCCCGCCGAGGTGGCCCGGTACACAGCGTCGGAGCAGCGCCGGCTGCAGGTCCGCCCGGGCATGACCGGGCTCTGGCAGGTGAGCGGCCGTTCCAACCTGTCGTGGGAACGATCGGTCGAGCTCGACCTTCACTACGTGGACAATTGGCGACTGGCCGACGACCTGGGGATCGGTGTCCGCACCGTGGATGCCGTAGCCAGATCGCGCGGCGCCTACTAAGTAGCGGGCGCCGCCCGGCGGTCGACGGGCGGGTGATGAGTCTCTCGTTGCCAACCCGGCCGTTCTCGCCCCGAAGAGCGGGGCGGATCGCTACCATTCCTCGATGGAACGACGGAGTTCGCGCGCAGCGCCGCCGGGGGACCGCGCCTTGTTGGTGGGATCCAGCGGGGGTCACCTGGCCCAGATGCTCGCTCTCGAGCCGTGGTGGGGCGAGTTGGAGCGCGGCTGGGTCACGTTCGATACTCCCGATGCGGTGCACGCCCTGGCCACCGAACGCCACGTCTGGTGGGGCTACCATCCGACTACTCGCAACGTCTGGAACCTGCTCCGTAACGGATGGCTGGCCTGGCGGGTGATGCGGCGGTTCCGACCCAGCGTGGTGGTGTCGACGGGCGCCGCACTGGCGTGGCCGTTCTTCGTCGTGGCCAAGGCCACCGGTGCTCGCACGGCGTACGTCGAGGTCTACGACCGAATCGACACACCCACGCTGACGGGCCGGTTGTGCCGCCCGTTCACCGATCTCATGCTCGTCCAGTGGCCCGAGCAGGCCGCGCTGTACGACGACGCCCTCGTCATCGGGCCTCTGCTGTAGCCATGGTGTCCATCGTCGTCGTGATCGGTACCGACCACCACCGCTTCCAGCGGTTGGTGCGCTGGGCCGACGACCGCCAGCGTCGTCACCCCGAGGATCAGGTCCTGGTCCAGTACGGCCAGTCATCAGCTCCCGAGGTTGCTGTTGGTCGCGCCTACCTGGAGTCCGACGAGCTCCGCCGCCGGATGGCGCAGGCAGATGTCGTGATTACGCACGGGGGTCCCGGCGCCATCCGCGACGCGCGCCGTTCCGGGCACCGCCCGATCGTCTTCCCGCGCAGCCCGAAGCGTCACGAGCACGTGGACGACCACCAGCAGCGTTTCGCCGCCTGGGGGGCCCGGCGCGGCTTGATCGAGCGGGCCACGACTCGCAAGAAGCTCGACGCGCGGCTGCGTGACGGGGGCGACACACGCATCCCGCCCGAGGACTCGGCGGTGGGCGGCGCCGCGGTAGCCAGCTTCGCGGAGATCGTGTCGCGGCCCACCGTGTCCAGATCGAGCGCTGTGGCTGGATCACCCCGGGTGCTCTGGCTGTTGGACGGCGCCGCGTCCTGGGCGGCCGAGCGGCGCTGGGAGAGCCTACCGGGCGCGCTGTTGCTGGGGTCGGTCGTGGACACCTGGCCGACGGCCGTCAGCGGCCTGGGCCGGTGCGCGTGCGGGACGACGGCAGCCGAGTGCCCGTTCTGGGACTTGGCGGTGAAGACGATGAGCTCCGACCCCAGTTTCGACGCCGCCACGGTGGCGGAGGACGCCCTGCTGGTCAACGACGCCCAGTTGCGCCGGGCGTCGCGTCGCCGCCATCCCGGCCGAAAGGGCCGGGTTGCACTGTTTCGCGCGACCACCCCGCATCGACGCGCGTTGGTGGCGGCCGCCGTGGTCTCAGACGCTCGGCTCCTGGTCGTGAGAGGTCCCCTGGAGCAGCTGCTCGTCCTCAGCCATGACCGCCAGCTCGATCTGCACGTGCTCGAACTCGGCCTCTCGCGTCGTCAGAAGCGGGCGTTGCGGCATCGTCGGGTGCCGACGGTGACCTGGTCCCAGGCAGTGGCCACGGCCGCGAACGTTCCCGTCCTCCTGGGAGCGCTGGCCCCGGCCGGCTACCTGCCCGACCACGAGCCGGACGTCAGCCTCGTGCCGGATCCTGAGTGACCCGGCTACGGTCTCTGCGTCGCCGAACGACGGCCACCAGAGCGCGGACGTGGAGCGGCTGCCGGAAGCGGTGGACGAGGCCCAGGTAGACCAAGCCCCCCAGGACGGAGGACGCCACCAGGGGCAGTGGGTCGTCGAAGCCCGCGAGCCGCGTCACCAGCGGCGGCACGGCGAACGAGACGACCGCCAGCCCCGCCGCCAACAGGGTGTTCCGGTCCGACGCGTTGCCCAGGATCGGTCGGATCTGCCAGGTGGGCAACGCGTTGGACACCAGGATCGACGCAGACCAGGCGACCGCCGCGCCGCTGATGCCCAGGACCGGGACCAATGCGAGGTTCAGGGCCAGGTTCGTGATCAGTGCGGCCAAGTTGTTGCGCAGGCTCTGGACGCTGCGCCCCAGCATGAGCAACGCGATGTCCACCGGGCCGGCCGCGATTCCCACCAGCATGCCCAGCGCCAGGATCACGACCACCGGGGTGCCGGACTCGTAGCCCTTCCCGAAGATCAGCAGCACCACGGACGGGATGACGGCGCAGGTGAGGTACATCGGCCAGGCGATCAGGACGTTCCACGTCGTCGCCGCGCGCAGCGACATCCCTGCCTGGCTCACGTTGCCGGCGGCGTACAGCCGGGCGATCTGGGGGCCGACCATCTGTTGGATCCCCTTGACCGCCTGCAGACCGGCCGCCACGAACCGGGAGGACGCCGTGTAGACGGCGGCGGCCGCGGGTCCGACCAGCGCCGCCACGATCGGGATGTCGGCGCGCCGGATGCCGATCTGGGCGATCTGCGTCAGCGCGCGCGGTGCGTTGAACGCCCACACCTCACGGCGGACCGCGCGCACGGCACCGGATCGTGGCCACGCGAACGAGCTCACGCCCGTGGTTCCACAGAGCCGGTGGTAGCTGACCACGCCGGCGATGCTGGAGACGGCGTACGGCACCACCCAGGCGAGGGCGAGCCAGACCGCGCTCTCGGAGAGAAGCGCCGCCGTCGCGGCCAGGAGCGGCTGGAGGCCCTGTCTCAGCAGAGACTCCACCAGGATCGTGGGCCGCACCGTGCCCAACCCACGGGTGCCGGCCAGCACCAGGTTGGAAACGGCGGCGAACGGCAGGAACAACGCCATCACCTGGCCGGTCCGCACGAAGTCCTGGGAGAAGGGCAGCAGTGGGATCGTGAACCACAGGGTCGTCGAGGCCACCAGCGCGAGCAGCACCACCGGGGCCAGGGTGGCTGTCATCACGGCCCCGACGTCGTCGCGAGCGCGGGCCTCGAGCTTGATCGCCACGAACCGGACGACCCCGACATCCGAGCCCAGGGTTACCACGGCCAGCGCGATCAGGAACAGGGACGTCTGGGTGAAGACGATGCCGACCTCGGCCTTCGGGAACCCCCACGCCGCCACCATGATGAATCCCAGGCCCCCCAGGCCCGTCACCACAGCTCCGAGCAGCCCGCCGACACCCCCACGGGCGAGTCGGCGCAGCTCGCTGTTGTCACTCATGACGGTCCCTCATCGAGCTGCCCATCGCAGGCTGGGACCCACCGGCTCGGTGGTGGCGTCGCCGTTCATGCCACGGCCGGGCCCTCCGAAAAGCCAGCTCGGGGACGCCGGGGGGGATCGATGGCGACGACCCCCAGGACCTTCGTGCCGACGGTGCCGGCCCAGGAGATCCCTCGCTCCAGATCCTCGCGAGAGGTGCCGCCCAGGGCCACCAGGGGGATCCAGAAGTCGCAGGCGCCCACCAGCGCCCGACCGGAGGTCTGGTCGGTCGAGCCACCGTGGACCAGCACCATGCCGAAGGTTTCCGTGGCCTCCTGCAGCAGACCCGTGAACCTCATGGTCGCGTACCACCGCTCGGCATCGGCCGGGGCCCGCCCAGGGCCGATGGTCGAGTAGCCCTGGGCGTTGCGGCGCACCACCCGTGAGAGCGGCCTGCCCTTGAGGATCTCGGAGAGGCCGTGGCCGGAGGGCCGACGCGGGCGGATCGTCCCGTCGATGACCAGGACGTCATCGGAACCCTGTGCCAGAGCGTGCGCCAGGTCCTCGGGGAACTCCTCACCCTGGCGGGTGGACCGCACATGGGTCACGGCGATCGTGACCGGGCGAGGAACCCGCCTGTTGATCACGGCACCGACCATCAGGGCGACGTCCGAGGGGGAGGTGTCCTCGGCGACCGCGGCGAGACGATGACCGAGCACGGGCACCCCGAGGTGCTCGATGTCGACGACCGTCCGCAGCGGTTCGGCGCTGCGCTCCCGCAGGAAGGCCAGGCCGGCACCCAGGGCCAGTCCGAGCAGACCGCCGGCCGCGGCGGCCAGCCAGGGAGGGACCGCGACCCCGCTGCGTCGGGCGGGTCCCTGCGCGATGATGTCGCCCGGGTTCGTCTCGGTCGCCTCGAGGGTCGCGAGCTGGAGCCTGAGGTTGAGCAGCTGACCACCGACGGATCGCATCTCAGGGTCGTCCTCGGGACGGCCCTGTTTGCGCAGCCGGGCGAGCACCTCGTTCACCGAGGCGACGCGGGTGTTGAGCGAGGCCTTGCGGGAGTCCACCGTGGCCTGTCGCCGGTTCTTGCGGTAGTCGAGGTAGGCCTGCCCGAACTGCTGGGACACCGCCGAGGCCACCTCTGCGGACGGGTCGGTGTAGGAGATCCGGACGATCTGGGTGTTGGGGGCAACCGTGATGCCGAGCTGGTCCTTGTTGATCTCACCCGGCAGCTGGTCGCCGAGGCTCTGCTGGACCTGTTCGACGATGACGTCCGAGCCGACGATCTGGGCCTCCGTCTCGAGGTTGGTCAGGTCGCTGCCCTGGGCGTCGGGGCTGTACGGGTTTCCCTGGAGCGGCCGCACCAGGACGCTGGTGGTCGCGGTGTACTCCTGAGGTAGCAGGGCGGCCGCACCACCGAGCAACGCCGCACCGGCGACGGTGCAGAGCAGGATGAGGACGACATGGGCACGCAGCGTCCGTCCCAGCGGGAGCCGGGCGGGCGCCGCCGACTGGTTAGAGTCCATCCGGATCCCTCCTCTCGATGCACCGGGTTGGCCGCGGTGGAGCATACCGGCGGGTCATGTGGCCACCTGCTGCACCGTGTACTGCGGCGCTCCTGTGGCGGCGTACCCGGGTCGCCGACGTCGAGAGAACCAGGCCCCGGTGAAGCCCACGGTCAGGCCCAGCACCGCCCCGCTGGCGATGAACACCTCGAGCTGTCCGGGACGGTCGGCGGTGACCTGGGCCCGCTCGATGACGATCGACCGCGTGTTGTTGGTCGCGGTGGCCTGGTCGAGCCGGCTCTGCAGGATGTCGGCGACGTCGAACAACGCGCTCGAGGGGCTGCCCTCGACGATCCGTTGCTGAGCCTCCCGCTGGAGGAGCGCAAGCCGGTTCTTGAGGAACCGCACGCTGGCCGGCCGGAGCGCGAACGTGTCGGACTGGAGCGCGAGGAGAGCCTCCGTGGCTGCGTTCGCGCCCGCCACAGCCTGCTCCTCGGTCGCGGCGCCGACCTGGACGATGAGCACACGGGTCAAGGGCGTGGCGGCGATCGTCATCGAGTCACGGGCCTCGGCGCGACTCACCCCCATCGCGGTGGCGACCCGATCCAGGGCGACGGTCGAGCCGAGCAGGGCAGCCGTGGTGTCGAGGGTCACCGACGGCTGGCGCTCCTGCTCCTGGCTCAGCGACACGTAGGTCAGCTGGGGAGACATCGCGACCTCCGAGGTGGCGTAGTAGCGCATCGGTACCTGGAAGAACAGCAGCGCGCCGGCGGCTGCGCCCAGGAGCGCCAGGAGCGTCGCGCCGCGCCAGGACCGCGCCACGACACGGGTGAGGTCGGCGAGCTCGGGGAGGGGACGATCATCCATCGGACGCCCCCCACACGGGCGGGTGGCCCAGGAGCTCCGCCAGAGCGCTGTCGTGGTCGCGGAAGTGTCGACGGAGCTCCTCGAAGGTCTCCGGCTCGGCGTCGCTGCCCGGCCGGGCGTTGTAGCGCTCGAAGCTGGCCGGGAGCACGGGGGCGATGTCCAGGAAGGCGGTGAGACGTGCGTACTCGAGCTCGGGCTCGGAGAAGAACCGCTCGCTCTCGATTAGCAGCACCCGGTCGCGACCGATTCCGTCGATGAACGGCTCGAGCAGGCGGGCGTACTCGCCCCGGAGACGGTACGCGTGGTGTCGGTGGTTGAAGCTCTGGTAGCCCGGGTCGGCGACCAGCTGCTCGATCTCGCCCTCGAGGCGGGCGTCCTCGAGCTCGATCGCGCGCGCGAAGGACTTCTCCCACTCGTAGCCGCGCGCGCGTTCGTGCTTGTACGCCGACCAGGCGCGCTCGACCGGGTCGCGCACCATGGCGACGATCCGGACGTCGGGGAGGTCGCGAGCGATCCGCTCCGCGGCGAGTGGATGGAACATGTAGTAGCCGGAGGAGTCGAAGACCCGCAGGTCGTCGGACGTGCCGCGGACCGGGAAGTGGCCGCGGTACCAGTCCTGCCCCCGGTCGTAGTTCACATCGAAGTAGTTGACCCCCTTGTTGACCTGGGGCCGGCGGACTTGCGGATGCGCCATCAGCGCCCGGAACAGTGAAGTGGTGCCGCATCGTTGACCGCCGATGACCAGGAAGTCCGGCAACGGACGGCGCTCGGCCGTGCGCTCGCCGTACCAGACACTGGCTCGGCGGCCGCCGTCACGCACCCAGGCGGGCGCCTTCTTGCGCAGGTTCACGACGTGACTCCTTGTTGCATCCGGTCCATCTCACGGGCGAGCAACCGGGTGACCCACTGAAGACGTCGGGCGGCACGTGGAGCGTGGTGCTGTGTCAGGTCGGCGGCATAGCGACGGCCGATGGCCAGCAGGTAGGTGGGGAGCAGCAGCGGGCGTACCCCGCGGTCCACGGCGCACTCCTCCCAGCGGTCGGGGAGCGAGGCCAGGAAGGCATCGGTCCCCGCGAAGTCATCGTCCGCGGTCACTCGCGAGGCCTCGAAGTGGACCACATCCAACCCCGCGGGCACGTCCTGGGCGTAGCGCTCCCAGTCCCACACGTCGAGCACGCCGTCGGCTCCCAACGCCATGTTCCACGGTGTCCAGTCCCCGTGGGCCGCGCCGGTCGGCAGGCGACGGTCTCCGGCGCGCTCCATCAGCTCGCGACCGTGTTCCTCCAGCTCCGTCGCCGGACCGGCCGGTTCGTGGAAGGGTGCCGTCGCCCGCAGCGGCAGATCCGTGCGCGCGCCGTGAGCGAAGAGCGCGCGGGTCTGGGCGACGGGCAGGCTGCTCGGCTGGCGGGCCGTCGAACCCGTCGCGAGCGGTGACGTCACCAACAGCTCCAGGTCGTGCCAGCGGCCGGACCGGGTCACCTCCGGCACTCGCAGGGACGCAAGCTCGGCCTCGGCGAGGGCTTGTAGCGCGTCGCGCTCCCGCCGGACGAGCACCTGGGTGTGCGGGTGACTGCCCACCTTGACGTAGCCGACCGTGGCGCCGAGGGCCGTGACCAGGCGCAGGACGGGCTTGCGGTTCGCGCGCTGGGGGCCGCTCAGCACGCCGACGAGCAGATCGCTCCGTCCGCCCGCCCACACAAGGAGCTCGTCGAGGGCGGGGTCGTCGATGCTGAGGCGCCGCACCGGAAGACGGTCCAGGAGCCCCGTGCGCAGCAGGGTCGACGTGGCCGACTTGGTCCACCGCGACAGGCGCTTGCGGGACCGGCGCTCGCTGATCATGGTCGCCGACACCGGGTGCACAGGCACCAACAGCTGCGGTCGGTCGGGGGAGGGCAGGCACAGGAACGCCGACCCGGGGCTGCGCCCGCGTGACAGCCGGGCCCGTGCCGGCTCGAGCCCCAGCTCGTTCACGAGTGTGGTGAGCTCGGGAGTCAGCTCGTGTGGACGCGCGCTCATGTCACGCCCTCCATCTCGATCGGGAGCGGCTCGGGGGCATGGTCGCGCGCCGCCAGCCCGACCGTCATCATCGTGGTGAGGATCGCGAGGTCCAACGAGTCGTAGAAGAGGAAGTAGAAGACCGAGCACAGCAGCACCGTCGATGACAGGAGGGCCAGGGGTGTGGATCTTCGGATGTTCGTGAGCAGCTGCCACCCGAGGAAGGCCAGCATCAGGGCCGCGCCGACGAAACCGGTCATGAAGATCAGCCCCCACAAGAAGCCCTGCGTGCCGAGCGGAGGCGCGGCGCACTGGTGGCATCCAGGCACAGCCCCGCCCGCGATCGAGTCGAAGTTGCCCGTCATCTGGCGAGTGCTGCCGTAGCCCAGCAGCGGGGAGGTCTCGAGCGTGGTGCGAACGACCGTGCTGGCCGTGTCCTGCCGGCGCGAATCGCTGTGCGGCGTGGTCAGTCGATCGTGGATCAGTCCCCCGAGCGGTGTGGCCACCAGGGCGAGCGTCAGGACCGCGACCCCGGCGATCGCAGCGAGGAAGGCCCGCACATCACCAGCGGCCAGGCGTCTCGCCACCACCCAGACGACAGCCAGGCCCAGGCCGGCCCACATACCCCGGTTCAGCGAGTACACCATCGGGATGATCGAGATGAGCAGGATGACCGGTCCGAAGTAGCGCCGGACACCTGCGTCGCGGCCGAACCACGCATAGATGAAGAACGGAGCGAGCAGACCGAAGCTGTTGCCCCAGTCGTTGGGGTAGGAGTACGGCGCGGTGACCCGCGCCTGGGTGTAGCCGAGGAACTCGGTCTCCAGCGCGATGCGCGGGTGGAACAGGGCGTTCATGAACTCCTGCGAGGTGAACGAACGCGGCAGCACCAGCTCCAGCGCGGAGGGGAAGTCCAACGATGGTGCGATGAGGGCAAGCAGGCCGCCGGCGATGGTCAGGCAGAACATGAATGCGAGCATCCGGGCGATCCGCGTGGCGGTGAGCCGGGTCCGGTCGGCATTGACGATGTAGAGGCAGGCGACGGTGATGGCGAGGTACCAGAGTCCGCGGTAGGCGAAACCGGTCAGCGGCCCCAGACCCACTTTGGCCTGCGTGTCCGGCGGGCTCACCCAGAGCATCGTGATGCCCATGACCATCCAGAGCAGGAACAGGGCGTACAGCCCGAAGCCACGGGGTACCCGGATGTTGCGATGGCGGACCAGGGTCCAGATCATCGGCACCATCAAGATGAAGATGATCACCTTCGAGATACCCAGGACCCACCACAGCGGGTAGAGGTAGAAGTAGGTCGTCAGCGGCCAGAACTCGTCGAGGTGGCGCGCGAGGAACCCCGGGCGCCGGGGTCTGAGGACGGGCCAGCTGGAGTCCGGAATGCGCCCCGCCAGCAGTCGGTCGTCAGCGAGCAGACTCACGTCCAGCCCCACCGATCACGCACCGGGGTGGCGTAGTCACGCTCGATGCGGGTCACTTCGTCGTCGAGCTGCTCGCGGATGTAGTCCACGGAGGCCTGGTCGGGGCGGACCGCTCTCTTGTCGATCGGGCGGTAGAGCACCTGTTGGACCACGCGCGAACGCTTGACGGCACCCACCAGGCGCGCGCCGTCGTGCTCGCGGACCCAGTCGGCCGCGCGCCGCGCTCCGTTGGCCACCAGGGTCGAGCGGGCGGCCGCGGCGGGCAGCCTCGCGGTCAGCTCCTCCTCCGACAGCGGCAGCCCGCCGATCGAGAGGAAGTCGGTCGTGGCGTCGAGGAACCCTTGCGGGTCGGCGGCCAGGTCGTCGAACACGGCGACGTGGAACCTCTCGCGGGGGAAGTACTCACCGAACCGGTCGAGTCCGCTGGCGTAGCGCCCGTGGCTGAGCAGCTCATCCACGCTGCGGAGCGCCTCCCCGAAGTCAGCCGGCCACATGCCGTGCTTGCGGGCATACAGCCAGGATGACCAGGCTCGTTCGACGGGGTCCCGTAGCGAGACCATCATCCGCGGCGAGTCGAGCGTCTCGGCGATCCGACCCGGAGCCAAGGGATGGAACAGGTAGTCCTGACAGACCTCGCCGACCACGGCTTGGGCGTCGGTAGCATCGCGGAACTGCTCGGCGTACCACGCGGTGCCGCGGTCGTAGTAGCGGTCGAAGAAGTAGAGGTCCTTGGCGGGCGTCAGGTAGACGTCCGGGTGCCCGAGGAGGATCTCGTGCAGCCACGAGGAGCCGGCCTTGTCCGGGCCGATGTAAAGGAAGTTGGGCAGTCGACTCATGACACTCCACGTCCGAACCGGCGCGCCATGCCGAGGACCCGCTGGGGGTCGACACCGGTGGTCGAGACCAGGCCGAGCCAGGCATGCGGGGCCGCGGGGTAGGCGCGCAGCGCGCGGCCGGAATAGCGCAGCGCCTCCCGCCTGTCGCCGGCCGTGCCGCGTGCGTAGGCGATCTGGCCCAGGATGCGCGCGTACCCCCGCCGCTGCTCGGCGAAGTCCGGGTGCTTGTCCACGAGGTACTCCAACGCGTCGGCCGTGTTCATAGCCTTGCCGCGGAACCACGACGGGACGTCCTTGCGGATGTCGGCCAGCACCTCGGTGACGACTCCGACGCGACCGACGCGGGAAGCCCGGAGCAGCCAGTCGTAGTCCTCGCCATAGCCGTGCGGGAGTTCCTCGTCGTACTCGCCGGCCTTGGCGAACGCCGTGCGACGGATGGCGAGCGTAGAGCTGTGCAGCTCCTTGACGCGGTTCTGCAACAGCCGCTCGTGGGTCACCACCTCGGACGCACCCGGCCAGTCCACGTCCCGGTCTCCCATGAGCAGCCGGATGCCGGTGCCGACGGCGAGCAGGCGCGGGTCGGACTGCAGACGGTCGACCTGCTTGCGGATCTTGGCGGGGTGCCACAGGTCGTCGTCGTCGCAGCTCGCTACGATCTCGCCGCTGGTGTGCCGGACGCCGCAGTTGCGCGCCCCGGCGAGACCGGGGCTCCCGTCGTTGGTGATCGAGTGCACGGGACGACGCTCGGCACCCAGCTCCGCAAGCGTCGGGTCGGCGTCCTCGCGGTCGTGGACGACGAGGATCTCCAGCTCGCCGGCGTAGTCCTGGGCCACGATCGTCGCCAGAGTCTCGCGCAGCAACTCCGGCCGACCGCGGGTCGGGATCACGACCGACACGGTCGGGAGCTGCGCGTCAGCGGTCTCGTTCGGGCTCACGCGGATTTCCTCGCAGTCGTCGGTGGGTTCGTCGAGTCGTGGGCCGGGCGTGCCCGGCGGTAGCCGTAGCCGGCGAGCCAGGGCAGCGTGGCTGCCGTGACCAGCCGCTGCTCGGAGCGGGGCATGTCGCGGCGCCACTGGTCGTCGGCGACGAGGTCGAGCGTCCCGTGACGGAAACGCCCCGGGTTCCCTGAGAGGCCGTGGCTGGACTGGAGGGTGACTGCGTGACGGCCCACGTGCGCGAGGTCGGCCTCGGTCGCCGGGCGACCCAGGGCGCCGAGCAGGGAGGCCATCGCTGTGCGCGGGGTCGCGACGAGGTCCTCGTAGCGAACCCGGACCACCCGAATGCGCGTGGCGCGGCCGATGACGTCCATCTCGGTCTGGAGCGCCGCCCACTGGCCGGCTGAGCGTCCGACACCGATCGACCACATCCGGGCGTTGCCGGCGCCGGCCTGGGGGCGCTGGTGCTGACGGCGCGACCATGAGAAGGCGACGCCGCGCGGGTCGCGCACCAGGTTGACCATGGTCAGGTCGTAGCCCGGGTCGGAAGCGAGCGGCACTCCGAGAGCGAGGCCGTGGGCCGGGCCCTTGCTCGCGTCGACGACCACGGCCGCGCCACTCACCTCGGCGACCGCCTGGTAGATCCGGCCGTACTGGGCCTGGTACTCCGTCACGAGCGTGCGTAGCGCAGACTGCCCGCGGCCGGCGCGCGTGGCCACCAGGGCCGGCACCCGGCGTTGGCGGGCGACCTGGTGACGCAGGGCTGCCAGCCGTCCGAGGGTGCCGGCCTCCCACCCGCCGAAGGCCTGCCGGCCGACCTCGAGCCAGAACGGACAGGCGGAGAAGGCCTCGCCGCAGCCGCACCGCTCGTCGGACGGGTACACCGATCGGGGCAGGTCCACGAGCTCACCGACGTTGACCCAGCCGGGTACGGCGCCGAGCATTCGCTCCAGGAGGGTGCTCCCAGAGCGACCGAAGCCACCGAGGTAGATCACCTGCGGTCGCGCGCGCGTGCTGCCGTCGCTCACTGGTCGAACTGCCCCATCTCGTCGTCCTGCCCGTCGGCGCCTTCGCGGGGCGCTCGGCTCGCGACGCCATCCCCCTGGGCCGCTCTCCATGGTAGGCGGGGTGAGCACACTCGTCCCCCGAATGTCGCCTGAACCACACCTGTCTCCTGCGCGCCAGGCGTCGCACACCACCCGTATGGACTAGACCAATATGACCCAAACGGACTATGCGCCTAGTCCTTCCGGTGTGGTGTCGTAGTCTTAGCGAACGGCCGCGTGGGGTGGCCGATTCTGCGACATGGGGGGCCGAGTTGGCCAGCAACAAACGTGCCTTGACGCGCGCGGTCATGGGGTCCGTGTGCGCCTGGACACTGGCGCTGGGGTTGGGCTTGCTCGGCCCCCTGGTCCTGGGCTCGCCGGCCCAGGCCGAGCCTGTGGTCTCCGCCGTGCCGGGCAAGACGCCCGCCGTGGCGGACGGTGAGGTCTATGCCCTCGCCAAGGTGGGGAACACCGTCGTCGTCGGCGGAAGCTTCACCTCGGCCAGCTCGTGGGGGAGCGACACGTCGGTCAGCCGCTCGCGCATCTTCGCCTTCGACGCGACGACCGGCGCGATCGACCCGGGGTTCGCGCCCGTGCTCAACGGCACGGTCTACTCGATGGTCCCCGGCCCGGTGCCCAACAGCGTGCTCGTCGGGGGAGCGTTCAAGAGGCTGAACGACAAGGGCGTGGGCCGGCTGGTCCTGCTCGACCTCGACACGGGCTCCAGGATCTGGTCGTTCAAGCCGGCCAAGGCCAACGGCCGGATCAACTCCTTGGCGGTCCACGGTGATCGCCTCTACCTGGGGGGCAACTTCAAGAAGGTGGGTGGAGTGATCCACAACGGGATCGCCTCGCTCTCCTTCAGCACCGGCGCTCTGGACCCGTTCGTGAACGTCCAGACCTCGCTTCGCCACAACGACAGCGGCTCGGGGGCGAAGAGCGCGGTGGGTGTGACCGAGCTCGATGTCACCCCCGACGGCAACCGCGTCGTGGCCATCGGCAACTTCAAGCGCGTCGACGGATTGTCGAGGGAGCAGGTCGTCCTGCTCGACACCAGCGGCTCGTCCGCGGTCGTCTCGCCCACGTGGGCCACCTCACGCTACGCGCCGTACTGCGCGAAGAACGCGTTCGACTCCTGGGTGCGCGACGTGAGTTTCTCGCCGGACGGGTCGTTCTTCGTCATCGCCTCGAGTGGTGGCCCGTTCGCGGGGACCCTGTGCGACAGCGCGGCCCGCTGGGAGACCGACGCCACCGGGACCGAGCTCCAGCCGAGCTGGGTGGACTGGTCCGGCGGTGACACGATGTGGGGCGTCGAGGTCACCGACTCCGTGGTCTACGTCGGTGGGCACATGCGATGGATGAACAACATCGACGGCCGCGACTCGGCCCGTCAGGGCTCGGTCGCGCGACCGGGAATCGCAGCCCTCAGCGTGCAGAACGGGCTGCCGCTGGACTGGAACCCTGGTCGCAACCCGCGCGGCGAGGCGGTCTACACGTTCCTGGCAGCCGAGGACGGCCTCTACTTCGGAAGCGACACGGAGTTCATCGGGGACCGCAGATACCGACGACCCCGGGTGGGCTTCTTCCCCTACGTGGGCGGACACGAGATCGCCGACGACTCGCAGGCCGCGTTGCCGGCCGACATCATGGTGGGCTCGCCGGGAAGCTCCGGAGACGGGCTCGCCGTCCAGACCTTCGACGGGTCCACCGTGGGCTCCCGCTCGACCATGAGTGGGACCGGCGTGACCTGGAGCAGTACCCGGGGAGCTTTCTGGATCGGCGGGAAGGTCTTCTACGCGAACAGCGACGGCTGGCTCTACAGCCGTACCTACACAAAGGGCGTCTTCGGGCCTGCGGTGAAGTTGGACCCCTACCACGACCCGGATTGGGCTGGTGTCCCGACCGGCTCCGGCAGCTCGGTCTACACCGGCGTGGTCCCATCACTGTTCAGCAGCTTCAACGCCAGCGGCAGCGGTCTCGCCTACAACAACGGTCGGATGTACTACTCGACCGCCGGCTCGTCCACGCTGTCCTACCGGTACTTCAGCGCCGACTCGGGCATCGTCGGAGCCGAGACGTTCAACGCCTCGAACGGCATCAACTGGAGCGACGCCAACGTGGCCTTCGCCTCGGAATCCCAGCTGTACTTCGTCTCCCGGTCGACCGGTCAGCTGAAACGGATCGCCTTGGTCAACAACCTTCCGACGGGGGCGGTGACCGTCGTGGACGCCACCCGTGACTGGCGCGGACGGTCGGTCTTCCTGGCGCCGCAGAACATCAACGCCGCTCCGGTGGCGGACTTCGTCGCGACCTGTGTGGAGCAGTCGTGCGACTTCGACGGCACCAGCTCGGTGGACCCCGACGGCACGGTCGCGTCGTACTCCTGGAGCTTCGGCGACGGGGCGACGGCGACGGGACCCGCGCCCCACCACGACTTCGCCACGGCTGGTGCCACGTCGGTGACGCTGACGGTCATGGACAACGAGGGCGCCACCGACCCGGAGACCAGGACGATCACCGTCCAGGCGCCGGCCGAGTCGCACATCACCTTCGTCGACGGCGCCACGTCGGCCGCCTCGAGCGCAGCAACGTCCGCTTCGGTCACGGTCTCGTCCGCGGTGCAGTCGGGTGACACCCTGATCCTGTACGTGGGCGTCGGTCGGCTCAACCCGGGGCTGACCGGTCCCGCGGGCTGGACCCAGGTGGGGTCCGACACGGCGGTGAGCATGTCCTCCACGGTGTGGATGCGCACGGCCGACTCGGCCTCGGCCGGGAGCACGGTCGACGTCGGGTTCGCCACCGAGTCGAAGTCGGCCCTGACGCTGGTGGCCTACCGCGACGCGTCGGCCTTGTTGGCTCCCGGGGCCATCGCCTCCGCGGCGGAGAAGAGCGTGAGCGAGCACGTCACGCCGACCGTGACGGCGCCCTCCGGCGCCTGGCTGCTCAGCTACTGGTCCGACAAGTCGTCCTGGACGACCGCTTGGGACACGCCGGTCGGCGGGGTGCTGCGGGCCGCCGCGCTCGGCTTGGGGAGCGGCCGGGTGACATCGGTACTGGTGGACAGCGGCAACCGCGTCGCTGCTCCGGGTCCCGCGGGCGGCGAGGTGGCGACGACCGCCGACGCGAGCACTCGGAGCATCACCTGGACGATCGCGCTCTCGCCGGCACCGCCCGGATAGTCCGCCCGGGGGTGTCCCGACCGGGAGCCCCGGCGGCGGCCGGGACGTGATGACGATTTGCCCTGGGCCGGGTAGATGTTGCTAGCCTGTCGCGAATGTCTTACTCACGTCGCACGGTACTCGGCGCCGCGGCCGCGGGCGCGGCGGGGGCAGTCGTCGGCCCCCCGCTGCTCGGTGACGCTTCGGCAGCCGCCCAGGCGGCCGCCAAGGTGCGCTTCCCAGGGCACGTGCCCGGGCGGGTCTATGTCGGGCTGACCGGAGGTGGTTTCGACATCGCCTCCAGCCTCGACGCGCCGGTCGGGATGCGTCGTACCTACTACAAGTGGAACGACCTCGACCGCGAGATGCGGCAGATCGCGCAGGATCACGCCGCCCGCAGGATGCCGTGGATCTCGTTCAAGCCGCCGGGACACGCGGCCACTGCCTGGCCCGAGATCGCCCAGGGCCACCACGACCGCGACATCCGTCGTCGGGCTCGCAAGTACGCCCGGTTGTCCAAGCCGGTCGTGGTCACGTTCAACCACGAGCCCCACAACGACAACGGCAACCCCGATGCCTTCAAACGTGCGTGGGTCCGGATCCACGACATCATGAAGGACGAGACCGGGCTGAAGAACGTGATCTCCGCCCCGATCGTGGGCGAGTGGGTGTTCAACCCTTACAACCGCCATGACCGACCGCGCAACTACCTGGGCAAGCGCGTCCTGAGACGTTGCGACCTCGTCGGTGTCGACCTCTACCAGAACGCCAGTGGTGACGGCTATGACGTGCGGCTGCGCCGGGTCCTGCGCTGGCTCTCGCGTCACGGCCACCCGAACATGATGGTGGGCCTCGGTGAGTCGGGAGCGACCGACGACTTCGGCACCCCGAGCGGTTCCCGCTGGTGGCGCGACTGCTGGGACTACGCCCGTCAGTGCGATCGCCTGTTCGGGGTCAACTACTGGAACAACAACCTCAAACACCACTGGTCGCTGTCCCAGAGCTCCGCCAAGAAGGCGGCGTTCAACCGCTCCGTGACCGACTCCGTCGCCACCCGGCTCAAGGTTCTCTGACCGCGAGAGGGCGCTCACCGCTTAGGCGGTCGGCATCGGGAACCTGTCCACGTGCTCCAGGTCGAGCAGGCTGTAGCCCAGCTCGTTCACCTCGGGCTCGAACCGCTCGATCAGCGCGGCGACCCGGGAACGTCGACCGGGGACCCGGCTGCTGCGCAGTCGCTGCCACCACTCCTCGTAGGTGGCGCTCCGGCTGCTCTGCCACAGCTCCGGGCTCAGCGGCGTCGACAGCTCGAGAAACGTGGAGAGCCTGGCGAGCACGGCGGCCGCGTCCTGCACCAGATGCTCGTAGTTGACCACCTCGGCGTGAGTCACGTGGGAGGCATCGTCGCGGAAGGTCCGGTGGGCGACGACCCAGTTGTCCAGCATCGTGGCCAGGGAGGTACCCCGCCGCCACTTCTTGGTCGACAACGCGACCACCACCGGGTGCCGAACGATCACCACGAACCTGGCACCGGGATAGAGAGCCTGGAGGAAGCGCGTCATCACGAGGTTGGGGGGCGACTTCTCGAGCAGGAGGGGTCGCGAGGTGTCCCACCAGTGGGACCACTCGTCCATGAGGGTGCGAGCGTTGGCCTCGGAGACGAGCTCCGCGGTCTCGGTCAGGTGGCTGCGGGGGTCCAGGGCGAACCGACCCGCGCCGCCATACACGCGCGCCGGCGGATAGACCGTCTGGAGATGCTGCCCCTCGTCCTCGTCCACGCCGGTCTCCTGGAAACCGCTGACGTCAGGATGAGTCGCGAGCAGGCGGCTCAGCGGACTCGTCCCCGACCGGTGCAGCCCGCCGACGAACACCAGCTGGTGCGTCTCGCTGAGCAGGGCGCTCTTCTCTCGAGAAGGCGTGGTCACGAGCCGTCCAATCCGTCGATCTGCACCATCACATTGTCCAGGATTCCGTTGAACTGGTCGGGCGAATCGACGACCAGCCCTCCCCGAATGTTCACCTTCGCGCCGACCGAGAGCGGAGCAATGGTCCCCACGGTGCCCGTCAGCGACCAGGCGCTGGCACTGTCCCACTCGGTTCCCGTGGACATCGGCAGCTCGGCCACGAAGATCGAGAGTCGCTGGTGGACCTTCTCGCAGCGCAGCCGGTACCACTGGCCGGGCTCCAGCACCTCGCGCAGCTGGACGAAGGCCTCTCCGAGCTTGCCCACCACGCGGCATGAGGGGCGCCCGTCGTCGAGCTGGAGCTTGTACTGCCCGCCCGACCCGAACAGCCCGCGCTGCATCAGATTGTCTCCGTCGTCCCTCTCTGTCCGCCGTGCCTGCGTCGGCAGCATCACGTCCATGCCGAACGTGAAGCTCTCATCCCCTGGGACCAGATCGCGCTCCTCGTCGCTCACCAGCAGAGCAGCCAGGTTGCCCCCGTCGGCCGCCTCGACCGTGGGGAACTGCGCAGCAACGCCGCCTTGGGGGTCCGGAGAACCGGTCAGGCGACCGGCGCCGGTGGTGACCATGCTCACCTGCTGGCCGGTCGCGGCCGGGCCCGGACCGGCGCGTGTGAGCCCCTCGTCGAAGCCGATCAGCAGCTGCGGGCCATCGTCGTCCAGCGTCGGCGCGCTGGGCCCCCGCGGCGGGGGTGGCTCGACCTCGGCCGGTCCGCATGCGCTCAGCAGCAGCCCCGTCAGGAGCGCCCCGACGACCGGCCACGGACGGCCTGTCACGACGCGCCCCGTTCCGGCCGAACCTTGGCCGGCGTGCCACAATCCACCCTGTGGGGGAGCAGCACGCAGGCCGGACTTCGCGCCGAGGATTCTTGGCGGTCTCGGCCGTGGCCGTGGCGGCGGCGGGTTGCGACGGGGGCTCCGAACCGGCCTCCTCGCCTCCCCCCGCGTCGTCCGCGGACGAGGACGGCCCGGCGGCTGGCGCCCGGTTCCCGGGTGATCCCGGAGACGGTCGACTGTACCTGGGCGCGAGCCTGCCCATCTCGACCCCTGCGGCCGCCCGACCCGCGCTCGGCGGCGCCCGGATGGGCATGACCCGCCGGTTCTACCGCGCCCACCAGATCGAGGTGATGCGGGAGGCGCTGACGACCGATGTGGCCGCGGGCATCCTGCCCTTCGCCTCGTTCAAGGCCCCGGACGAGTGGGATGCCATGGCCGACGGGCGTCAGGATCGCTGGTTGGCCCACCTCGCCGAGGCAGCGGCCTCGCTGGACGCGCCGGTGTTCCTGGCTCTGCACCACGAGCCGGAGAACGACGTCGATGACCTGCGGCACACCCCCGCCGTCTGGCGGGCGATGCAGGAGCGGTTCATGCGGATGATGAGGGATGCCCCCCTCGTGACGCCGGTTCCGGTGCTGATGCGCTGGACCTTCGACCCCCGCTCCGGGCGCGACGTGGAGGAGTGGCTGGTGGACGGAACCGTCGTGCAGGGGATCGACCTCTACAACAGCTGGGAGCCGAACAACTCCGCGGAGTGGAACACCTTCAGCCAGCTGTGGGATCCCATCAGGGAGCGGCTGCCGCCCGGGCCGTGCGTGATCCCAGAGCTGGGGAGCTCCAGCGACCCCTTCGACCCGAGCCGGCAGTCGCTGTGGCTGGCCGAGGCAGTCGAGGTGGCCGCGGCCACCGACGTCGCCGGAATGACCTGGTTCGAGTCGTCCGTCGAACGACGCGAAGGGCGTTTCCGGCTCGACCGGGAGGGTCGCGCGGAGTTCCGCCGACAGCTGGAGAGTCCCGAGGTGATCCGGGTGGCGGACGCGGTCGGGTGATCCGGTTCCTGGCGGGGGCGACGTCACGGTGTCCTCACCATGTGAGGCAACGGCTCTCGAGCTCGGCGATCATCGGCGCGGCCACCCGCTCGATCTCGTCGATCTCCTCCGCCGCGAGGTTCTTGCGCCACGACTGCGCGACGTCGGCTGGGCGGCGTTGCAGGCGATGCAGCTCGTTGCCGGTGGTCGGCGCGGTCGGGCTCGTGCCGCCGCTCATCTCCCGCTCGGTCTCCTCGGTGAGGGTGAGCTCGAGCTCTCGGAAGAGCGCGCTGACAGCATCGATCCCCCCGGCGGCGAACTGCTCGTGCGCGACCAGCACCGTCGCCGGAGCCTGGGCCAGGTCGTCGATCACGAGCTGCTGCAACACCGACCAGAACAGCGCCATCTGCTGCGCGGGCGTGAGTGACTCCGGGCCCAGATCCCACAGCCGGGCGACCTCGGGGCGTCGCTCCGCGATGGCGGGCACCAGAGGGGTGATCTCCGGCAGGTCGGGACGCCAGCCCATCCGTTGGTAGCTGGCGAAGACGGCTCCCGGATGTCGGTAGACCTGGACCGGACGGGCCCCGGTGACCGCGACGATCGCGGGCGTCGACAACATCGCGAAAGGGTCCTTCACCACGAGCCGGGTCCGCGGCAGGGGCCCTCGCCACTGGTGTCGCCCGTACCTTCCGTAGGTACGGGGGTTCCACCCGCGATAGGTCAGCCGCAGCACCCGCTGCTGGCGCGCCGTCGGGCTGGTCAGCCGCGTCCAGCCGTCGACCGACCCGGCCAGCGCGTACTGCTTCCCGCGAGGGTTCATCGGTTCGCGTCCCGCCAGCGCGGTGTGCGGAGCCGTGGCCAGAAGCCTCGCCAGCCAGGTGGTGCCCGACCGGGGCACACCGGTCACCAGCAGCGGTGGTCGTCGGCTGTTCACGGGCCCATTCTCCCTGGTGGCACGGTCCGGGCGCCGGAGGTTCCGGAACCCGGCAGCTGGGTGATGGAAGGAGCGGTGGGAGCCGCGCGGGCAGTGGTCGCGCGGCCCCACCAGGTCAGGGGCCGACGGTGACGGTGCGGGAGGCGGCGGCGCTCGCGACGCCCCACCCGTCGGTGACGACGAGCGTCACGGTGTAGGTCCCGCCCGCGAGGAACGTGTGGCTCGGTGAGCTCGAGGTCGAGCTGGTTCCGTCGCCGAAGTCCCACAGGTAGGAGAGGCTGTCTCCATCGTCGGGATCCGTGGACTCCACCCCCGCGAAGCTGCACACCAGACCGAGGCAGGTCGGCGGGCTGGAGATCGCCGTGGGAGCACCGTTCCCGGGCGGCGTCGTGATCGTCACCGTCGTGCTCGCCGTCCCCGTGACACCGTACTCATCAGTGGCCGTCACGGTCACCGTGTAGGTGCCTTCGCCGGTGTAGACCTGGGTCGGCAGAGCGCCGTTGCCGCTGCGTCCGTTGCCGAAGCTCCAGGAGTATGTCAACGATGTCGGGCTCTCATCGAGAGTCGACCGTGCGTCGAACGTGCAGGAGTTCGCCACACAGTCCGTGACGATGGCGGGCACCGGAGCCTCGTTGCCGGCCGGGGCGGTGACCGTCACGACCGAGTCCGTCGTCTCCGGGTACTGACCGTGCGCGTCCACCGGTCGCACCCGCACCGTGTAGGTGTCGCTCGGAATCGCCGGCGTCGTGTACGAGTAGTTCGAGCCCGGACTGCCCGGGCTGTTCAGGAACGTCGACACGAACCGCTCGGAGCCGCTGAAGCTGCCCGAGGAGGACATGTACTGACCCAGGGAGTTCACGACGGCAACCTCGACCCGCGCGATCGACGTGTCGTCGAGGGCTCGCCCGGTGAAGACGATCCGGGCCTGGTCGAAGGAGGAGCCGTCCACCGGCTGGCGGAGCCCGTCCACCAGCTCCGGGTCCGCGTCACCGGGGAACACGATGTAGCGCGCCGTCGCACCTGACGTCGACCGGTCCCACTGGCCCGCCGTGTCGACACCGTAGGCCGTCACCGCGAAGCTGCCGGAGGCCGGGAGATCGATCGGGAGCGACCAGGTGGTGCTGGTCGTGCTCGGCGAGGCCAGAGTGGCCTCGATCGTCGCGAACCCGGCCGCCATCGTGCCATCAGGCTGGACATAGCGGCTGGTCTCACTGTCCTGGAGAGCGACCTTCACGGCCGCGACCCCGACGTCATCGGTGGCCGTCCCGGTCAGGTCGAGGTGCAGCACCTCGAGCGACTGGTCGGTGCCGGTGAAGTCCAGGCGGGCATCCGGCGCGGCGTCCCCGGGAACGGCCACGTCAATGGTCAGCCGGCCCTGGTACGACGACGAGGTCGTCAGGTCCTGGTCGTCGGTCGCCCGGACGCGGAAGTCGTAGACCCCCGGCGACAGGTCGAACGGCGTCGTGTAGGACCAGTCGTACGCCGTCGCGGACAGGTTGGCCGGCGACACCCGGTGATAGCCCAGCAGCACGTCGGTGCCCCACGAGCCGTCGGCGGCGAGGTTCTCCCTGGTGGTGGTGTTGCGCAGCCGGATCTCGACGTTCGCCAGGCCCTGGTCGTCCTGGGCGCTCCCGCTGAAGGTCAGGGGGCTCCCCGGCTCGAGCGTCAGAGTGGGTGCCCGGGTCGGCGGAACCACGGCGATCGGTGCGTCCAGCGTCACCGTCGGCGGCGCGCCACTCGTGTCGACGGTCCACTCGCGCACGGCCCACCGCAGGTCGGACTGCCCGGCCGTGTCGATGGCCATCGCGCCGATCTTCCAGTAGCCCTCGTGCGGCAGCTCCACGGGGTACTGCCAGGTGGCCGACGGGGCGCCGATCACGTCGGGGTCGATCCGGAAGGTGGTGTAGGTGGACGCGAGGTTGCCGTCCGCATCGAGGTAGTTCTCGTTGGCGTCGCGGATGTACAGCGAGATCGCGTTGACGCCGAAGTCGTCGGTGGCCGTGCCCGTCGCGATGAACGAGGTCGAGCCGACCAGCCCGCTTCGCGGGCTGCTGACCCTGGTATCGGGGGTGAGGTCGGAGAAGAGGAACGTCTCGATCTTCTTCTCGGCCTTCGTCGAATCCCTGGTCCCGTTCGTGGCGATGGTCTTCGCCCGGATCTTCAGCTTCTCACTCGTGTTGATGGTGATGGGCAGCGACCAGCGGCGTCCCTGCGGCGTGGTGGCACCGAGGGTGGCGTTGATGGTGTTGCGGCCGCCCCAGGAGGTGAGGTTGTCCTGCAGGTAGCGCTTGGCGCCGTTGAGGACCTCGACCTGAACCCGTCGCACACCACTCGAGACGATGGCCTCGCCCTCGAGGACCAGCTCGTCCCCCGCAGCAGTGACGTGGCCCGCGATCGGGCTGGTGATGGTGGTGTCGTTGGCTCCCGTGGCCGGCACCGCGTTGAAGTCGTAGAAGGCCACCCGGCCGGTGCGCTTGCCGCCCTGGAACTTGCCGTCGCCGCCGACGAAGAGCCCGCGGCGGGTGGCTTCGATGGCCTTGTTGCCCTCGAAGGAGTTGGAGCCGGGGTTCCACTCCAGTGCCTTGCCGGTCGCAGGGTCGAGGGCGCCGAGGTGGTCGCGACGGACGACCTCGTCGCCGAGGCCGTAGCCGGCTAGACCCTGGCCGGTGCCGTAGCCCACGTTGTCCAGACCGGGCCACGGGTCGCTGGCCGTCGGTGACTCCTGGAAGCCGAAGTGCCCGCCGACGTAGACGGCCTGCTCGGTGATGGCGACCGAGTAGACGCTGTCGAAGTGCCGGGAGACCCACAGGGGCTCCTGGTTGTCGCCACCGGTGAGGCTGAACGCGATCGCGGTGTCGTTGATCGGCGGCCGGTCGCCACCGGAGCCGGAGGTGACCACGAAGAAGCTGTCGTCGGGGGAGATGTCCCCGTTGTAGATGCGCTGGACCCCGCCGACGAACGGCAGGTTGTCGTCCCAGATGCGGCTGCGCCACGGCAGCAGCTGCTGGGTCGCGGTGTCGATCAGGCCGACGCCGAGGCGGTCCTGACCCGCGATCTTGCGGCCGGTGTGGACGACGAGCAGCGTGCGGTTGTCGTGGGTCAGCTTGAGCTGCTGGACTGTGAGGGCGCCGTTGACGCCGATACCTCCCGAGAGCTGGTTGTCGAAGCCGGTGTCGGGCGCGCCGCCGACGGCGTCGAGCGCGACGAGGCCCACGCTGTCGCGGCCGTTGAACTTCTTGAACTTGCCGCCTGCGTAGACGGTGGTGTCGCTGACCGCCAACGCGTTGACCATCCCGTTGCCGGAGGCGGTGAAGGTCGCGCGCGGCGCACCGGTGGTGAGGTTGAGGGAGGCGAGCTTGCGGTGGCTCTGGCCGTTCACGGTGTTGAACGTTCCGCCCACGAACAGCCGGGTGCCGTCAGGGGATGCTTCGATGGCTTTGACGCCACCGCCACCGAAGGTCGGGCGGAACGTGGCGTCCACGAGCCCGGTGTTGATGTTGTACGCCGCCAGCCCAGCCTGTTGGTAGGTGGTGGTGTTGCCGGAGGCGTTGTTCTGGATCGAGGAGAACGAGCCGGCGATGAAGACGCGGTTGCCGACGACCTCCATGTCCCAGATCTCGCCGTTGTTGATGCGCGCGGTGTTGGTCCGAGGCACCTCCGGTGCCAGGCTCGTGTGTTGTGGGCGCGGCTGGTCGAGCGCCGTGGCGGGAGAGGCGGTCGCCAGAGTGACGACACTCAGCCCCGCACCCACCAGCAGGCACGACGTGACCGCGCGCAAATAGTGAACAGAGATCCCCATGAAACGCCCCCACATCTGCCCCGGAACGCGACCGCTCCGGTGGCCCCCACGGCCATTCCTTGCCACAGTAGCCCGAAGCGGACCGTCTGTTAAGGCGCCGGGGTCCGATTTTGCCCGCTGGGTCGCTCTGGAAAGCGGTGGCTCCGGGTGGTGGGCGCGGGACGACTCGCCACCTGAGAGACTGCGTGGGTGACTGAACCGGACACCGGGTCCCCCGACCCTTCGAGCCTCGACGACCACCACCTCGCCGCCTGGCTGGCCGACCGGGCGGGCGACCGGCTGCTGGAGGTGCGCGGCGAAGGGCTCGAGGGTCGTGAGCTCAAGGACGCCGGTGACCAGGCGGCGCACGAGCTGCTGATGGACCTGCTGGCCCGGCACCGACCCGGCGATGCCGTGCTGTCCGAGGAAGGCAAGGACGACCCGGTGCGGCTCGTGTCCGACCGGGTCTGGATCGTCGACCCTCTCGACGGGACCCGCGAGTTCTCGGAGCCTCCGCGAGTGGACTGGGCGGTTCACGTGGCGTTGTGGGAGCGGGGTGAGCTGGTGGCCGGTGCTGTGGCAGAGCCGGCGCTCGGCGAGACGTTCAGCACTGCTCGGCCCCCCGTCGTACCCGTGCGCACCTCGACCCGGCCGCGCATCGCCGTCTCGCGGACCCGCCCGCCCGCGTTCGTCGAAGCCCTCGCCGTGGAGATCGACGCCGAGCTGGTGCCGATGGGGTCCGCGGGCGTCAAGGTCATCTCGGTGACCCGCGACCTCACCGACGCCTATGTGCACGCCGGCGGTCAGTACGAGTGGGACAACGCGGCACCGGTGGCGGTGGCCCGAGCCGCCGGGCTCTTCTGCTCGCGCATCGACGGGTCCGAGCTGGTCTACAACCAGGAGAACGTCTCCCTGCCCGACCTGATCGTCTGCCGCCCGGAGCTGGCCGAGCAGATCCTCGGCTTCGTCCGCCGACACGGCACCGACTGACGGCCCCGAGCCCCTCGGGTATCAGCGGCCACCACCCCTGCCTCCTGGTGGCATAGGCCACGCGAGGAGTTCGCGTCATAAGACCCGACCTCGTGCGTCCGATTGATAGAGCACTCGATACGCAGTGCTGGGACGAAGGAGGGGAGGGCACGGCCATGTGGGACTACGTCGAGGAGCGGCACTCCCAGCTCTCGCACGACCGGCTGTGCCAGGAGTGCGGCCACGCACTGCACACCTTCCTGCCCTGCTCCGACCACTGCGGCTGCCGGCCCCAGTGGCTGCCGGGCTCGTTGCGGCTCGACCCCGCCGTGTGACGTAGGCGCCGACTCTCCTACGGCCCCGGCCTAGACTGACCACACCCCCTGGCGCTCCTAGCCAGGGGGCTGTCGTGCTGTCTGGAGCCGAGCTGGGGGAGGTCGCCGTGCGTCTGACCGGACTGAGCCAGGCGGTGCTCGCCGACCCGGCACTGGTCGAGTCGATGGGGGATGCCCGTGCGGGCCTGGTGCCGGCGCTCGACCTGACTGGCCCGTCGTCCGCCAGGCCGTTCGTGGTGGCCGGGCTCGTCGAGGCGGGTCGGACGGTGCTGGCCGTGACCGCGACGGCTAGGGAGGCTGAGGACCTGGTGGCCGCGCTCGCGGACCTGGTGCCGGGGGACACCGTGGCCTTCTATCCCAGCTGGGAGACGCTGCCGCACGAGCGGATGAGTCCGCGCAGCGACACGGTCGGTCGTCGCCTGGCCGTGTTGCGGCGCCTCGTGCACCCCGACCTCGAGCACCCGGCGCCGCGGGTCGTCGTGGCCCCGGTGCGGTCGATCCTCCAGCCGCAGGTGGCCGGCCTCGCCGACCTGGAGCCGGTCGCCCTCGCGGTGGGGGACACCGCACCGTTGGACGACGTCGTCGCTCGGCTGGCCGCGGCCGCCTACGCGCGGGTGGACCTGGTCGAGAAACGAGGCGAGTTCGCTGTCCGCGGCGGCATCGTCGATGTGTTCCCCCCGACGGAGGAGCACCCCGTCCGGGTGGAGTTCTGGGGTGACGAGGTCGAGGAGATCCGCTCCTTCGCCGTCGCCGACCAGCGCACGCTGGCCTCGGTCGAGCGGCTGTGGAGTCCGCCCTGTCGCGAGCTGCTCCTCACCGATGAGGTACGCCGCCGCGCCGCCGAGCTGGGTCAGGCGCACCCCGAGCTGGCCGAGCTCACCGACAAGCTCGCAGCGGGCATCGCGACGGAGGGCATGGAGTCGCTCGCCCCGGCCCTCGTCGACGACATGGAGCTGCTGGTCGACCTGATGCCCGCCGACTCGCACGTGCTCGTGCTCGACCCCGAACGGGCGCGTGGTCGGGCCCACGACCTCGTGGCCACGAGCCAGGAGTTCCTCGGCGCCAGCTGGGCAGCCGCGGCCGGAGGCGGCCAGGCCCCCATCGACCTCGGCGCCGCGTCGTACCGCGGGATGGAGGACGTGCGCGCCCACGCCTTAGCGCGTGGCCTGTCGTGGTGGACCGCCAGCCCGTTCGGCATCGCCGACGGCGATGCCGACCCGGCTGGTGACCTGGCTGGGGCCCCGGTCGGTGGCCCGACGCGCATGCTGGCATCGCGACCGATGAAGGAGTACCGCGGCGACTTCATCCGCGCCCTCGCCGACCTCGGGTCCTGGGCGTCCGAGGGCTACCGCGTCGCGGTGGTGGAGCCCGGCCATGGGACCGCTGAACGGATCGCGGAGGCGCTGGCCGAGGCGGATGTTCCGGCGCGACTCGTCGATGGCATCGCCTCCGGCGACGACCTGACGCCCGGCGTGGTCGTGGTGATGGCGGCCTCGCTCCCACACGGCCTCGTCGATGAGGACCGCCGACTGGCCGTGCTGACCGGCGAGGACCTCGCCGGCCAGAGCTCCTCCACGCGCGACATGCGAGCGATGCCCGCACGGCGCAAGCGACAGATCGATCCCCTCGAGCTCAACGCCGGGGACTACGTCGTCCACGAGCAGCACGGGGTCGGCCGGTTCGTGGAGATGCGGCAGCGAGAAGTGAGCGGCGCGACCCGCGAGTACCTCGTCCTGGAGTACGGCGCGAGCCGCCGCGGAGGTCCGCCCGACCGGCTCTACGTCCCTGCCGACAACCTCGATCAGGTCACCCGCTACGTCGGTGGCGAGCAGCCCTCCTTGGACCGGCTCGGCGGCGGGGACTGGGCCAAACGGAAGGGCCGCGCGCGCAAGGCCGTGCGCCAGATCGCGGCCGAGCTGATCAAGCTGTACGCCGCTCGCCAGGCGACGCAGGGGCGCGCGTTCGGGCCCGACACGCCCTGGCAGCGCGAGCTCGAGGACGCCTTCCCGTTCGTGGAGACCCCGGACCAGCTCAGCACGGTCGACGAGGTGAAGGCCGACATGGTGCGCGGAGTTCCGATGGACCGACTCGTATGCGGCGATGTCGGCTACGGCAAGACCGAGATCGCCGTCCGAGCGGCGTTCAAGGCGGTGCAGGACGGCACCCAGGTGGTCGTGCTGGTGCCCACGACCCTCCTCGTGCAGCAGCACCTGTCGACGTTCACGGAGCGGATGAGCGCCTTCCCCGTCGAGATCCGGGCGTTGTCGCGCTTCCAGACCGATGCCGAGGCGCGCACGGTGATGGAGGGCCTGGCCGACGGGTCGGTCGACATCGTGGTCGGCACCCACCGCTTGCTCAACCCGGACGTGAAGGTCAAGAACCTCGGGCTGATCGTCGTCGACGAGGAGCAGCGTTTCGGCGTGGAGCACAAGGAGCAGATGAAGCGGCTGCGGACCAGTGTCGACGTGCTCTCGATGTCGGCGACCCCGATCCCGCGGACGCTCGAGATGGCGATCACCGGCATCCGCGAGATGTCGACGATCACCACCCCGCCGGAGGAGCGGCATCCGGTGCTCACCTATGTCGGCGCCTACGAGGACCGCCAGGTCGTCGCGGCGATCCGACGCGAGCTGCTCCGGGAGGGCCAGGTGTTCTACATCCACAACCGGGTCCAGTCCATCGAGAAGGCGGCCGCGAAGATCCGCGAGCTGGTGCCGGAGGCCCGGGTCGCGGTGGGGCACGGTCAGATGGGGGAGCACCAGCTCGAGCAGGTGATGCTGGACTTCTGGGAGAAGCGTTTCGACGTGCTCGTGTGCACCACGATCGTGGAGTCCGGGCTCGATGTGTCCAACGCGAACACGATGGTCATCGAGCGCGCGGACATGCTGGGCCTCTCGCAGCTGCACCAGCTGCGAGGTCGGGTCGGGCGGTCGCGGGAGCGCGCCTACGGCTACTTCCTGTACCCGGCCGAGAAGCCGCTGACCGAGACCGCGCACGAGCGCCTCGCCACCCTGGCGCAGCACTCCGACCTCGGCGGGGGCATGGCGATCGCGATGAAGGACCTGGAGATTCGCGGAGCGGGCAACCTCCTCGGCGGCGAGCAGTCGGGCCACATCGCCGACGTGGGGTTCGACCTCTATGTGCGCATGGTCGGTGAGGCGGTGCACGAGTTCCGAGGCGACGCCGAGCCTGAGCTCCAGGACGTGCGGATCGAGCTGCCCGTCGACGCCCATCTGCCCCACGGCTACATCCCCTCGGAACGGCTTCGCCTGGAGATGTACAAGCGCCTGGCCGAGGTCCGCAGCGACGACGACGTCGATGTGCTGCGCGACGAGCTCGTCGACCGTTACGGCGCCCCGCCGGACGAGGTGACCTCGCTGCTCCTGGTGGGGAGGTTTCGGGCGCGAGCCCGCCAGGCGGGAGTCGGCGAGGTCACGATCGCGGGCAAGTACGTGCGCTTCGCGCCCGTCGAGCTGCCCGAGTCGCGCGTCGTCCGGCTGAAGCGTCTCTACCCCGGCAGCGTGGTGAAGACGGCCGTGGGATCCGTCCTCGTACCCCGGCCGCAGACCGCGGTGGTGGCTGGTCGCCCGTTCGCGGGTGTCGCCCTGCTTGAATGGGCGCGGACGGTCATCGACACCGTGATCGACCCGTTGGACTCGAAGGAGACGTCGTGAGCACCACCCGTACCCTCGGCGGGGTCGCCCCTCGCGTGACCCGCCTGCTCCTCGGCTCGGCCGTGGTCGCCCTGCTCGCCGGCTGCGGCGCCCTCAATCCGGGGATCGCAGCGCGGTTGGGCGAGGACTCCGTGTCGGTGCGCGACATCGACGAGACCGCGGTGCTGCTCTGTGAGGCGGTGGAGCCACAGCTCAAGGGCGACACCCAGCAGCTCGCCATGGGTCTGCCACGGCGGGTGTCGCTGCAGAGCTGGATCGACCGCACGATCGGTGAGCAGGCCGCGCAGGAGTACGACGTGACTGCCGGCTCGGAGTTCGAGGCCTCGCTCGCCGAGCTCGAGCGCTCGGTGGCCGCTCTCGACGCCGGGCCGCGCGCTGCCTACATCGATGCCCTGTCGGCCCAGGCCTACCGTACGGCGGTGCTCACCGAGGTCGCCCGCTTGCAGCTGTCCGACGAGGGCGTGGCCGATCCCACCACCGAGCAGGTCGCCGAGCGCGCCAACTCGATCTACGCCACCTGGCCCGACACGCACGAGCTCGAGATCGACCCTCGGTTCGGCGTCCGGTTCGACGACGGCGTCGCGCCCAACACGGGCGCGCTGGTCGATGTCGACACCGGCATCTCCGTGGCCGTCAGCCCCAGGGCCAAGGCCGGGGCCGCGGCGCAGCTCGATGCCGCCTACATCGCCGCGCTCGCCGACTCCCAGCGCTGCGGCTGAGGTCCCGTGGTCGAGGACTCCGGTGCCGACCACACCACGGCCGAGACCCAGGCTCGCATCCTGGAGTTCCTCGAGGTGATGCGTCGGCTGCGCGCCGAGTGCAGCTGGAAGGCGTCGCAGACGCACCGCTCGCTGGTGCGCTACCTGCTCGAGGAGACCCACGAGGCCGTCGAGGCCATCGAGACCGGCGATGCACCGCACCTACGCGAGGAACTCGGGGACCTGCTGCTGCAGGTCTGGTTCCACTCGGTGATCGCCGAGGAGCACGGCGACTTCACCTTCGACGACGTGGTCGAGGGCATCGTCGCCAAGCTCCGGCGTCGCAACCCGCACGTGTTCGGCGACGCTCCTGGTGGCGACCCCGCCACGATCAACGAGATGTGGGAGTCGATCAAGGCCGAGGAGAAGCCGCGCGCCGAGGTGACGGACGGTCTCCCGGCGTCGCTGCCCGCGCTCCTCTACACCGACAAGGTGCTCTCTCGGCTCGCCCGGTCGGGTCACCCCGTGATCCCCGACAGCTCACCTGGTGCGAGCATCGGCGAGCGCCTGATCGGCCTGGTCGCGGAGGCGCGCGAGCAGGGGGTCGACCCCGAGCAGGCGTTGCGCGAGGCGGTCCGGGCCCGCCTCGACCCCACTTCGGCCACTTCCGAGTGAGGGCGAGGCGCACCTCCATCGGGGGCGCTCGCGCCGATAGGCTGGGACCAGATCTCTTCCCCCGTCCCGTCCCATCGTCAGGAGCAACACGTGGCTTCCATCGCAGCAGTCGGTGCTCGCGAGATTCTCGACTCGCGCGGCAACCCCACCGTCGAGGTCGAGGTCGCGCTCGATGACGGGGCGTTCGGGCGGGCGGCCGTCCCCAGTGGTGCGTCTACGGGCGCTTTCGAGGCCGTCGAGCTGCGGGACGGGGGCGAGCGCTACCTCGGCAAGGGGGTGGCCAACGCCGTCGGAGGCGTCATCGACACGATCGGGCCCGCGATCCTCGACATCGAGGCCGACGACCAGCGGCTCGTGGACCAGACGATGATCCAGCTCGATGCAACACCCAACAAGACCTCGTTGGGGGCGAACGCGATCCTGGGGGTCTCGCTCGCTGTGGCCAGGGCGGCCGCGGACTCCGCCGGCCTCCCGCTCTACCGCTACCTCGGCGGACCGAACGCCCACCTGTTGCCGGTCCCGATGATGAACATCCTCAACGGCGGCTCCCACGCCGACTCCAACGTCGACGTCCAGGAGTTCATGATCGCGCCGATCGGTGCGCCGACCTTCGCCGAGGCGCTGCGCTACGGTGCCGAGGTCTACCACGCACTCAAGTCGGTGCTGAAGAAGAAGGGCCTTGCCACCGGGCTCGGTGACGAAGGTGGCTTCGCGCCGAACCTGGAGAGCAACCGCGCCGCCCTCGACCTGATCGGCGAGGCGGTCGAGGCCGCCGGTCTCTCGCTGGGCAGCGACATCGCCCTCGCGATGGACGTGGCCGCCAGCGAGTTCTTCTCCGACGGGTCCTACGCCTTCGAGGGCAAGCCCACCACCGCCGAGGAGCTCGTGGCCTACTACGGCGACCTGGTCTCGGCCTACCCGATCGTCTCCATCGAGGACCCCCTCGACGAGGAGGACTGGGACGGCTGGAAGGCCATGACCGATCAGCTCGGCTCGAAGATCCAGATCGTCGGCGACGACCTGTTCGTGACCAACGTCGAGCGGTTGCAGCGCGGGATCACCGGCGGTCAGGCCAACTCGATGCTGGTCAAGGTCAACCAGATCGGCTCCCTGACCGAGACGCTCGACTCGGTCGAGCTGGCGCAGCGCCACGGGTACCGCTGCATGATGAGCCACCGCTCCGGAGAGACCGAGGACACCACCATCGCCGACCTGGCGGTCGCCACGAACTGCGGCCAGATCAAGACCGGCGCGCCCGCCCGCTCCGAGCGGGTGGCGAAGTACAACCAGCTCCTCCGCATCGAGGGCGAGCTCGGCGACGCCGCCCGCTATGCCGGCGCCGGAGCCTTCCCGCGGTTCGGACGCTGACCCGGCCGCTGACGATGACGACCCGACGCCCTCCCGGTCGCGGACCGAAAGGCCCGACGACGCCCGGTCGGCGCTCGCGTGCGCCTGAGAACGATTCGCGGTCGACGCCCCCCGCGCCTCAGACCGGAGCGACCGGCCCCCAGGCCGCGCGTGCACCCCGGAACCTGAGGCCGCGGGTCACCGGGCGGGCCGCGATCCTGGTGCTCGTCCTGGCCGTGCTGATGGTGTCGTACGCCTCGTCGATGAAGGCCTACTTCCAGCAGCGCGCCCACCTGCAGGAGCTGAAGGCCCAGATCGCCGAGCGGCAGGCCGGGATCACGGTGCTCGAACGCGAGAAGCAGCGCTGGGAGGACCCGGCCTACGTCGCGCGTCAGGCTCGCGAGCGATTCGGCTACCTGATGCCGGGCGAGACGTCCTTCGTCGTCCTCGACGCCGCGGGGAAGCCGCTGGACAGCAGCAGCACCCTCAACGACCCGGCGGAGGTCGTGGCGCGGGAACCCACCGCCTGGTGGGACACGGCCTGGGGGTCGATGGAGCTGGCGGGCGACCCGCCCCCGTGGTCGCCGCCTCCGGCCGACGAGATCGGCGAGCCCGCGTCGAAGATCCGGGCCGGGCGCGGGTGATCGACCCCGCTGACGAGGCGGCGGTCCACGCGCAGCTGGGGCGCTCGCCGCGGGGGGTGCGTGAGGTCGGGCACCGCTGCCCCTGTGGACTGCCCGACGTCGTGACGACCTCGCCGCGGCTGCCCGACGGGACCCCCTTCCCGACGACGTACTACCTCACGTGCCCGCGGGCCGCCTCGCTCATCGGCACCCTCGAGGGCGAGGGAGTGATGAGGCAGATGGAGGACCGGCTCGGCACCGAGCCGGAGCTCGCGCAGGCCTACGCCCGCGCACACGAGGCCTATCTCGCCGCCCGGGCCGGCCTGGGCTCGGTGCCCGAGATCGAGGGCATCTCGGCGGGCGGGATGCCCGAGCGGGTGAAGTGCCTCCACGTGCTCGCGGCTCACGCTCTCGCGGCTGGTGGCGGGGTCAACCCGCTCGGGGACGAGGTGCTCGAGCGGCTCGGCCCCTGGTGGGCCGCCGGCCCCTGCGTCGTGCCGGGGGAGTCGTCGTGATCGCGGCGGTGGACTGCGGCACCAACACGATCAAGCTGTTGATCGGCGACCTGCCCCAGGTGGTGGTCCGGGAGAGCCGTACGGTGCGGCTCGGCCAAGGCGTCGACACCACCGGTGAGCTGGCCGACGAGGCGCTGGCGCGAACGTTCGCCGCTGTCGACGAGTACGCCGCGCTGATCGCCGCCCACCCCGTCGACCGGATCCGCTTCTGCGCAACGTCGGCGACGCGCGACGCGAGCAACGCGGCCGCCTTCGCCGAGGGCGTGCGAGCCCGGCTCGGCGTGCCACCGGAGGTCCTGTCCGGGGACGAGGAGGCGGCGCTGGCCTTCGACGGCGCCGTGCGCAACCTGCGCGCGCCCGCTCCCACGCCGGTCCTGGTCGTCGACATCGGAGGCGGGTCGACCGAGCTGGTGCTCGGGTCCACGGGCGGGGTGGACTCCGCGTGCTCCTTGGACATCGGCTCGGTGCGGCTGCACGAGCGGCACCTCCACGACGACCCGCCCTCGGACACCCAGATCGACGCGTGTCGAGGTGACATCGACGCCCAGCTCGACGGCGTCGACGTGCCCCTGTCGACAGCGGCGACCGTCGTGGGCGTCGCCGGGTCGGTGACGACGGTGGCGGCCGGGGTGCTCGACCTGGCGGCGTACGACCCGGTGGCCATCGACCAGTCGGTGCTGCCGGTCGACGCGGTGGGCTCGTTCATCTCACGGTTGCTGGCGATGACCGTGGAGCAACGGCGCGCGCTGCCCTACATGGCGCCGGGGCGCGCCGACGTGATCGGTGCGGGCGCCCTGATCCTCGAGCGGGTGCTGTGCCGGACGGCCACGGCGGCGCTGGTGGTCTCCGAGAGCGACATCCTCGATGGGATCGCGTGGTCGATGGTCGAGCCTCGACAGGGTGGGTGACGGCCGGTGGCCACCGGCGAGCTGCGCCATCCCCTCACGGGACGACTGTTCCCCAGCCCGGTGCCCCCGGGCTCCGGGTGGCCGGACGACCCTGCGTCCCTCGACACCGCCGTGGCCCGCACGGCTGCCGAGGTCGCGCTTCTCGCGGAGGCCGCTGAGGCCGACGGGCTGGGGGAGCTGGAGGCGCGGGTGTCCGTCTGCCGGGCTTGCCCCCGCTTGGTGGGCTGGCGCGAGGAGGTGGCGCGGCGCAAGCGAGCCTCCTTCGCCGACCAGCCCTATTGGGGCCGCCCGATCGCGGGCTGGGGGGACCGCTCCCCGCGGGTGCTGCTCGTGGGTCTGGCTCCGGCCGCCAACGGTGGCAACCGCACTGGCAGGGTCTTCACCGGAGACTCCTCGGGCGACTGGCTGTTCGCGAGCCTGTACCGCGTCGGGCTCGCCACCAGGCCCACCAGCACCCATGCCGGCGACGGTCAGTGCCTCGTGGGCGCCCGGATGGTCGCGGCCGTGCGGTGCGCACCCCCGGCGAACAAGCCCACCACCCAGGAGCGGGACACCTGCTCACCCTGGATCGAGGCGGAGATCGCGCTGGTGGCGCCGACCCTGCGAACCGTCGTCGCGCTCGGCGGCTTCGGTTGGGACGCCACGCTGCGTGCGTTCCGTGCCTCAGGGTACGACGCCCCTCGGCCCAAGCCGAGGTTCGGCCATGGCGCCGAGGCGACGCTGACCCGTGACGGGCACGACGTGCTACTGCTGGGCTGTTACCACCCCAGCCAGCAGAACACCTTCACCGGGCGCCTCACCGAGCCGATGCTGGACGACGTGCTCGGACGCGCCGCCGCCCGTCGCTAACGTGAGGCCACGCCCCCGTATCCCAACCGGTAGAGGAAGTCGCCTTAAAAGCGACCACAGTCTGGGTTCGAGTCCCAGCGGGGGCACGCCACCGGTGCGGGGCTACTCCGGGAGCAGTCGGAGCCGTTCGTGCACCCGGACCAGTCCGGCCCGCCACTGCGACTCGTTGCCCAGGAAGCGGCCGCGCTGGACGTCGTACCAGGGCTCGAGCGCGTGCCAGCCGAGGGCGCGCGACCGCTCGCGCCGCTTCACGCCGTACCCCCGGGCGGCCGCCTCGGCCGCCTCGGCCGCCTGCGGCGTGGACGAGGGACGAGCGCGGGTGGTCGTCCAGGCGAGTGAGGAGTGCGCGGGCCTTCGTGGCCAGATCCTCGTCCAGCAACGGGAGCACCACGGACCCCAGGTCCTCGGCCCAGTCGGGTTCCAGGTCCGGCGCGCCGACCCGCCGGGCGTCGGTCGCCGAGACCCGGTGCAGCGCCCGCAGGAACCGACCCAGCATGCCGGCCACCGCGACGCCGTCGCCGTCCCAGGCGTCCCCGTCGATCAGCTCGTGACGCACGACCAGCGGGTCGGCCTGGAGCACGATCGGATGGGGGACCGGTATCGGCAGCTGTGGCGCCAGCCAGGGCAGGAGCACCGTCTCCCGGCGCAGCGACCCCGCCACGTCGTCCCGTCGCGGCCGCCGGTCGACCCAGCATCCGTCCACCAGCTCGGCGTAGCAGTCCCATCCGTCGTCGAACTCGGCGTCGGACGGGTGGGCGGGGGTGTCGCTCATGCAGTCAGTCTGACGGGTCTTGCGAGCGGGCCGGGTCAGGAACACCGGACCCACCTCGCACGTTGGACTACACGAGCACCGGTAGACTGGGTGCTCTTGGTGAGCCGTCAAGGCGACGTGCCACCTCGGCCTCCAGGGAGGAGACCAATGCGTAGCAACAACCCGGTGTTCAGTCGTTCCGAGGAGTTCAACGGAACCGTCACCACGGACCCGTCCACGTGGAGCACAGGTTCGCCGACCACCGTCGTCGACAGCCGGATGACGATCGACTCCGTCGTGCAGAAGACCGCGATCTCGCTGGGCATCGTCATCGTGACCGCCGCGCTGACGTGGATGTACATCGGTGAGGTCGCCACCAACACGACGCTGGCCAGCCAGGAGAACTACACCCAGTTGATGACCGCCCTGCTCGTGGGTTCGGGCGGCGCGTTCGCGCTGTCCATGGTCAACTCGTTCAAGCGTGTGATCAGCCCGGCCCTCGTGCTGATCTTCAGCGCTTTCGAGGGTGTCGCGCTCGGCGCCCTGAGCAAGTTCTTCGAGACCTACTTCGGTGACGGCATCGTCGTCCAGGCCGTGATCGGCACCTTCGCCGCGTTCGCGGGCACGCTCGCCACCTACCGCTTCTTCGAGATCAAGGTCGGGAACCGGTTCCGCACCTTCGTGATCGCCGCGATGTTCGGGATGGTGGGCCTGGGCCTGTTGGAGATGGTGCTCGGCGCCTTCGGCAACGCGATCGGCATCTTCGGCTTCGGCGGTCTCGGCCTGCTCTTCGCCGTGGCCGGCCTGGTGCTGGGGATCTTCATGCTGATCCTCGACTTCGACTTCGTCGAGAACGGCGTCCGCGCCGGCCTCCCGGAGCGCGAGTCGTGGCGTGCGGCGTTCGCCTTGACCGTCAGCCTGGTGTGGATCTACACCAACCTGCTGCGGATCCTGGCGATCATGCGCGGCGACTGACCGCTTCCCCACCACCAAGACGACACCGACCCGTCCGAGGCTCCCTCGGGCGGGTCAGTCGTTCGTCGCCGCTGCCTGGGCCTCCACCGGCCCTTCTGCTTCGCTCTCCTCCGGGCCCTCCACCTCGGTCTGCGGCTGTCGACGGCGGTGCCGCAGCTGCACCCAGCGCCCGCGGAGACCGCGCTGGGAACCAGCCACCTCCGTGCCGTCGAGCTCGGTCCCAGGGGTGCGGACGGCCTGAACGGCTGCCCGGGCCACCGGAAGCACGGCTTCGCCGCGGCGGGTGGCGAGGGCGATGTCCTCCTCGGGCAACAGCTCCAGGGCCGCCAACAGGGTGGGCAGCAGCACTGCGGCCAGGGAGCGGTAGCCGTCGGCCGACGGGTGGAACTGATCGGGACCGAACAGCACCGCCGGTGCCGCCGCGAACTCGGGGCCGAGGATCGACCCCAGAGAGACCGAGCGACCACCCGCCTCGACCGAGGCGATGGTCTGCGCCGCCGCGAGCCGCCGCGACCACGACCGGGCGACCTGCTTGAGCGGCGGGGCGATCGGCTTGATCGTGCCAAGGTCGGGGCAGGTGCCGACGATGACCTCGACCCCGGCCTCGGCCAGCCGGCGTACCCCTTCACCCAGATGACGCACCGACTGGGAAGGCAGCACGGTGTGCGTGACGTCGTTCGCGCCGACCAGGATCACGGCGAGGTCCGGCTCGATGGGCAGCGCCTTGTCGATCTGCCCGGCCAGGTCGGAGGAGCGCGCCCCCACGACCGCGAACGCGCGCAGGTAGACCCGCCGGTCCGCGGCCTCGGCGACCCAGGATGCCAACAGGGCGCCGGGGGTCTCCTCGACGACGTCCACGCCGTAGCCGGCCGCGCTGGAGTCGCCCAGGATCGCGATCTTGACGGCGGGGCCGGGACGTCCGTGGCCGTACCATCCTGTGGCGTTCGGCGGCGGCTCGTCGCTGGCGTTCCCGATCGCTCGGCGAGCGAGCTTGGCCTCAGCGGTCAGCACTCCGTAGAGGGCTCCGCCGAGAACGGAGAGACCGCCACCGCCGTACGCCGCGGCAGAGGCCAGCTTCCGAGCCGCTCCCGCTTTCCCCATGGCGCCCACTTTACGGATAGAGCGTGAGTGCGCGCGGGCGGTTAGGTTGACTTCATGGAGTACGTGGACTCGCTTCTGGAATTGATCGGTCACACGCCGCTGCTGCGTCTGCGTCGGTCGCTGGGCCAGTCGCCCGACGTGCGCGGTCCGCTGGTGCTCGCGAAGGTGGAGTACCTCAACCCCGGCGGCTCGGTGAAGGACCGCATCGCCGTGCGCATGATCGACGCTGCCGAGGAGTCCGGGGAGCTGAAGCCGGGCGGCACCATCGTCGAGCCGACGTCCGGCAACACCGGGATCGGGCTGGCGATGGTCGCCCAGGAACGCGGCTACCACTGCATCTTCGTGTGCCCCGACAAGGTCAGCGAGGACAAACGGAACGTGCTCAAGGCGTACGGCGCCGAGGTGATGGTGTGCCCCACGGCCGTCCCGCCCGAGCACCCTGACTCCTACTACAGCGTCAGCGACCGGCTGGTCCGCGAGAGCCCCGGCGCCTGGAAGCCGGACCAGTACTCCAACCCGCACAACCCGAGGTCCCACTACGAGACGACCGGCCCCGAGATCTGGAGCCAGACCGACGGGCGGATCACCCACTTCGTGTCCGGGGTCGGCACAGGCGGCACCATCAGTGGTACGGGTCGCTACCTGAAGGAACAGAACCCGGATGTGCAGATCGTCGGCGCGGACCCGGCCGGCTCGGTCTACTCCGGCGGCAGCGGTCGGCCCTACCTCGTGGAGGGAGTCGGGGAGGATTTCTGGCCCAGCACCTACGACGACACCATCGCCGACCGGATCATCGAGGTCTCGGACGCGGACTCCTTCGCCATGACCCGTCGCCTCGCCCGCGAGGAGGGTTTGCTGGTGGGCGGCTCCTCAGGGATGGCCGCGGTCGCGGCCGTCCAGCTGGCCGAGGAGCTGAGTGGCACCCCTGAGGGCGAGGACGCGGTGATCGTGGTGCTGCTGCCTGACTCGGGTCGCGGCTACCTCTCCAAAGTCTTCAGCGACGAGTGGCTGGGGCAGTACGGGTTCGCCGTGGCCGGCGCCGACGACGAGGTGCGTACGGTCGGCGAGGTGCTGCGCAGCAAGACCGCCGGCCTGCCCGCACTCGTGCACACCCATCCGGGCGAAACGATCGCCGAGGCGGTTCAGATTCTTCAGGAGTACGGCGTCTCACAGATGCCCGTGGTCCGCGCCGAGCCGCCGATCGTGGCCGCGGAGGTGGCGGGGTCGGTCTCGGAGAGGACGCTCCTCGATGCGCTGTTCGCCGGGCAGGCCCGGCTGACCGACAGCGTCGAGCAGCACATGTCTCCTCCGCTCCCCACGATCGGGTCCACCGAGCCGGCCCCGGCGGCGGTGCGGCTGCTGGAGTCGGCCGACGCCGTCCTCGTCCACGACGACGGCAAGCCCGTCGGCGTGGTCACCCGCCAGGACCTGCTGGCCTTCCTGGCCAGCGCCTGAGGTTGCCTCCGGGCAGGGCACGAGCCCGGGGCCGTCAGCGGCGCCCGGGCTCGTGCTCGCGGGTGTGGGTCAGCGGTTCGCGACGGAACCCTTCGTGCTGGGCCTGGTCACCGGCGGGACCGCGGCGCCACCGAACGGCGAGTACGAGGCCAGCAGGGACTCGTTGTGGATGAACGCCATGCCCGGGCCGCACTCCTGGACCTGGACCTCGATGATGTGCTTGCCCCGGGGGACCTTGCGGGCTCCGAAGTTGACGACGGTCTCGTCCTGGGTGCCGTCGTTCTCGAGGTTGGCCGACGAGCGCACCGAGGCGATCTCGCCGTCGATGAGGATCCGGCTGGTCAGGATGCCCTCGTTGGGGTCGCTGGTGTCCCGAGCCGCGCTCACAGCGCTGGTGGCCGACACCAGGCCGGAGTGGGTGGTCTTGAAGGTGCGGGTCAGTACCGACGTGTAGGCGCAGGTGTCGAAGTTGTCGAAGACCCTGGTGGCTTCGTAGTACTGCGTCTTGGCGATCTGGTTGGCGTGCAGCCCGTCCACCTTGTGCGCGTTGCGGGCGTCGAACAGGCCCTTTGCCATGCCAGGGGCGGTGAAGGCGAGCGCCGCGGCCGCCACGATGGCGGCAACGGTGATGATGGATCGGCGAAATTGCATGATGTGGTTCCCCTCAGCAGTGACAGCATGCTGTCCAGTGGATGCCGAGCGGCCCGAGCACGCTCAACGGCGAAATGGGCACTTCGGAAACTAGCGCTCTTCACGATCGGCCACCAGCCCCTGGATGCTGTTGAGGATCCCGGGCAGGGCACGAGCCCGGGGCCGTCAGCGGCGCCCGGGCTCGTGCTCGCGGGTGTGGGTCAGCGGTTCGCGACGGAACCCTTCGTGCTGGGCCTGGTCACCGGCGGGACCGCGGCGCCACCGAACGGCGAGTACGAGGCCAGCAGGGACTCGTTGTGGATGAACGCCATGCCCGGGCCGCACTCCTGGACCTGGACCTCGATGATGTGCTTGCCCCGGGGGACCTTGCGGGCTCCGAAGTTGACGACGGTCTCGTCCTGGGTGCCGTCGTTCTCGAGGTTGGCCGACGAGCGCACCGAGGCGATCTCGCCGTCGATGAGGATCCGGCTGGTCAGGATGCCCTCGTTGGGGTCGCTGGTGTCCCGAGCCGCGCTCACAGCGCTGGTGGCCGACACCAGGCCGGAGTGGGTGGTCTTGAAGGTGCGGGTCAGTACCGACGTGTAGGCGCAGGTGTCGAAGTTGTCGAAGACCCTGGTGGCTTCGTAGTACTGCGTCTTGGCGATCTGGTTGGCGTGCAGCCCGTCCACCTTGTGGGCGTTCTTCGCGTCGAACAGGCCCTTGGCCATGCCGGGCGCACTGAGCGCGACGGCGCCCGTCGCGACGATGGCGGCGGCGGTGATGGTGGTGCGGCGGAATCTGGTGCCCATGATGATGAGTTCCCTTCGGTTGCCCGCCCGACGGGCGGGGCGATGCCGGAATTGATTTCGGTGGGAGGAGACCGTCCGCGGCAGTCGAGATACACGCGCCCTAGGATCGGTTGGTGATCGAGCGGTCCTGGACGGGTGGCCACGACGGGGCTCCTCGCCGTGGCTGAGCTGTCGGCCGGGACCATCTTGTTGCTCGTCGCCGCCGCTGCGGCGGCGGGCTTCGTGGACGCCGTCGTGGGTGGCGGAGGCCTGATCCAACTGCCGGCCTTGCTGGTGGGCCTGCCATCGGCCAGCCCCGTGCAGATCCTGGCGACCAACAAGCTCGCGTCGATCTGCGGTACGTCGGTCGCGGCGTCGACGTACTACCGTCGGGTGCGCCCCGACCCGCGGACCTTCCTCCCGCTGATGGCGTTGGCGTTCATCGGCTCGCTCGGCGGCGCCGTGGTGGCCTCCCACATCCCGCGGGAGGCGTTCGAGTGGGTCGTGCTGGCCGCGCTGGTCATCGTCGGTGCGTGGGTGCTGCTCTTTCCCACCGCCGGCCGCGAGACGGTCCTCCGCTTCTCGGGCGGCCGCCACCTCGCCGCGGCCATGGTCACCGGACTGGCGATCGGCTTCTATGACGGTGCGCTCGGGCCGGGCACCGGCTCCTTCTTCGTGGCGACGCTGGTCGGCCTGCTCGGCTACGCCTTCGTCGAGGCCTCGGCGAAGGCCCGCCTGGCGAACTGGGCCACCAACCTCGCCGCCCTCTGTGTCTTCGTGCCACAGGGGGCGGTGCTGTGGGCCGTCGGTCTGCTGATGGGACTGGCCAACCTGGGTGGTGGGTACGTCGGGGCACGGACCGCGGTCAGTCGCGGGTCGGGTTTCGTGCGGGTCTTCTTCGTGCTGGTGGTCCTGGGCTTCATCATCCGCATCGGCGGCGGGATGCTGGGCCTGTGATCACGTCGTACTTCACCCTCGCGCGCGACGGCGCGGCCGAGGTCGAGGTGAAGCGCTCGCGCTTCCGCTGCGAGCTCACCCGCGTCGAGGACGAGGCGCTGGCCCGGGCCGCGGTGGACCGGGCGCGGCGCGAGCATTGGGAGGCGCGTCATCACTGCTCGGCGTTCGTGATCGGGCCCGACGCCGCACTCCAACGGTCGAATGACGACGGGGAGCCGGCGGGCACGGCGGGAGCGCCGATCCTCGAGGCGCTGCGCGGCCACGAGGTCAGTGATGTCGCGGCCGTCGTCACTCGGTGGTTCGGCGGAGTGCTGCTGGGGTCCGGTGGGCTCGTGCGCGCATACGGCAACGCCGTGGGCACCGCGCTGGCCACCGTCGGCCTCCTCGAACGCACCCTGCTGACCGAGGTGGCGCTGGACCTCGACCACGGGGCTGCGGCGCGGGTCGAGGGGGAGCTGCGGGCCCGCGGCGTCCAGATCCTCGGTCGCGAGTATGCCGCCGCGGCCCGCTTGGTGGTCGGGGTCCCTGCCGATCGCGAGGTCCTCCTCACTGCCTGGGTTGCCGAGCTCACCGCCGGTGACACCGTCCCGCGCCGAGTCGGGGAACGGTGGGTGGACGGGCCGCCCGACGGCGCGGCGTAGGCTCGCCCACATGAGCATTCCCGTGGACGTGACGCGGCTCGCGGAGGCGTTGGCCGACTTCGGAGCGGGCTACCTGCTGACCGCCTCGGCGGGGGGCCGGGTCAAGGCGGTGACGGTGGAGCCGACCCTCGAGGAGGGGGCTCTCGTCGTGGCGGCCCCGGGCCGGGGCTCGGCGGCGAACCTTGCGGAGAACCCGGCCGTGACGCTGGTCTTCCCACCCGCCGAGCCACGTGGGTTCACGCTGATCGTCGACGGCTCCGCGACGGTGTCGGAGGCCAGCGTGCGGGTCGTCCCCGAGGGGGCGGTGCTGCACCGGCCGGCCGCACACTCCGATGGTCCGCCCGCACCCGACGGTTGCGGCCAGGACTGCCACCCCGTCTGAGGCGTCGCTCGGGTGGCCGCTCTACTCGCTCACCGGCGGGGTCAGGTAGACCAACCCGGGCCCCTCGTCGCGGTAGGGGATCCCCAGGTCGTCGAGGGCGGATCGCCAGGAGCCGGTGACCGTGGGGTCCGAGCCCTCGAAGCCGTGGTCGGCGGTGAGCAGGATCGTCACGTCGTCCATCATCCCGAGCTCCTCGAGATGATCGAGGAACACCCCGAGACGGGCGTCGGACTGGCGTAGCGAGTCGCGGGCCATCTCCGACCGCGGGCCACCCCCGTGATGACCGCAGTCGGTGACGACGTTGGCCCACCAGGTGAGCAGGGGCGCCTGGTCGGGCGTCGTGAAGAGGTCGCGCATCTGATCGAGCCCGAGGTCGTCGACGCGCACGCCCCACCGGAAGTAGTCGTCGGCGAGGAAGTCGGCGTTGCGCAGGAACGGGCTGGCGTGCGGATCGGGCAACGCGTCGTCGAGCGCATCCGCGCCGCTCTCCCCGCTTTCGCGGATCAGCGACATCGTGGAGTAGTCGGCGCCCCTGTCGATCGCCTCGTCGACGCTCGCGGTCCGCAGCGTGGGGCCGGCCGGGATCCGGTCGCCCACCATCTCGAAGATCGTGCGCGCGCCCGGCAGCAACCAGTCCGCGCTGCGATGCCAGGTGCTCTGGTCGTTGGGCACCACCCGCTCGCCGGTGGCTCGGTCGTAGTAGACGTTGCCCATCACCCCGTGTCGTCCCGGTCCGACACCGGTCAGGATCGCGGTGTGGTTGGTCAGCGTGATGCTGGGGAACTCCGCCACGGCGCCACCCCGTAGCGCGAGGCCGCGCTCCATCAGCCGGGCGACCGCCGGCAGCTCGCCGGTCTCGGCGAGGTGGAGCAGGTCGCCGCAGTGCCCGCCGTCCCACAAGATGCCGATCACGTGGGTCGGGCGCTCGCCCTCCACGAGGTACTGGGTCTGCGGGATGCCGTCGAGCGGCGCACCGTCGGTGTCGCGGAGGTCGCTGTCGGGTACGCCGGCCAGGTGGGCGAGCGTCGGGCCCACGTCCACGAGGCGGGCATGGGCGTCGACGTACCCGAGGCGGCGGACGCCGCGGCCGCTGAGGACGAACGGGGCCCGCGACTGGATGACGTCGAGCGAGCCGTGCTCGCCCACGTGTCCACCCTCGTCGGGGAAGAAGTGACGAGGCGTGTGAACGATCGCCAGGTCGGGGCTGCGGTCGGAGTGCGAGAAGAACGACCGGAGCCGCGTGGCCGCCAGAGGGTAGGAGTTGTCGGTGGACCGGGCCGGTGAGGGATCCGCGAGCTCGCGTTCGTAGGGCAGGAAGGCGAGCGGGTCCTCGCTCCCGATCGGGTCCGATCCGGCGATCACCTCGCGAGGGCCGTCGGTGTGGAACCGGACCCGCCCGAGGCTGTTCGCCGCGTAGGCCTCGCCGTCGTCGACCCAGCACACCAGGTCGACGATGTCGGCGAGCTGCGGCTGGCAGAGCGCGGCGACGAAGGTCTCGCGGTCGGTGGCGCGGGAGGAGGTAACTGACATGCACGGCACTCTAGGGCCCGGCGCGGCTACGGTGGGTGGGTGCCGGCGACCACCCCCTTCTGGCTGTCCGCCTTCCTCGACTTCGCGCCCGAGGACGTCGAGGCCGGGACGGCGTTCTGGCGCGACGCGACGGGCTTCTCGGTCTCGGAGAGCCGCGGCGACGCCGGTGAGTTCGCCACGCTGATCCCGCGCGACGGGGACGACTACCTGCGGATCCAACGGCTCGGCGCGGGCCCCTCTCGGCTGCATCTCGACGTCCATGTCCTCGACCCCCGCGCTGCCGCCGACCGGGCGGTGTCGTCGGGGGCCCGCGAGATCGCCGACCACGGCTATGTCGTGCTCGGCTCGCCGGGTGGCATGACGTTCTGTTTCGTGTCCCACCCCGGCGCGACCCGCCCGCAGCCGGCCACCTGGCCCGGGGGCCACCTGTCCGGGATCACCCAGATCTGCCTGGACCTGCCCGCATCGTCGTACGACGCCGAGGCGGCGTTCTGGACCGGTCTGCTGGGGGCCGAGCGCGAGCACCTGGTGCGGCGCCCGGAGTTCACCTGGCTGCGTCAACGGGCTCCATGGGCGCTCGATGTGTTGCTGCAGCGGCTGGACCGCGAGGTGGGCCCGGTGACTGCTCATCTCGACCTGGGGACGACCGACCGCGACGCTGAGACCATGCGCCACCAAGCCCTCGGGGCGGAGATCCTGGCCGTCGATGAGTTCTGGACCGTGCTGCGCGACCCGGTGGGCACGACGTACTGCCTCACCGACCGGGACCCGCGCACGCGTCGGCTGGACGGATGACCCCACCCCGCACGCACCCGCTGTGGCGACCCTACGAGCGGCCCAGCGAGGAGGAGATCGCCGCCGCTCGGATCGGCGCCCACCAGCCCGTGGCCATCGAGGTGGTGCCCTACGACCCCGCCTGGCCGGACCAGTTCGCGCAGGTGCGTGGGATCGTCGTCGGGGCGCTGGGCGCCGCCGCGTTGGAGATCACCCACGTCGGGTCGACGTCCGTGCCCGGGTTGGCCGCCAAGCCGTACCTCGACGTCGATCTCACCGTGGGGGACTCCGCCGACGAGGACTCCTACGTGCCGGCGCTGACCGAGGCCGGCTTCCGGCTGGTGGTGCGCGAACCCGAGTGGGAGGAGCACCGGGTGCTGAAGCTCGCCCAGCCGAACACCAACCTCCACGTCTTCTCACCCGGTGCGGCGGAGCCGCAACGGCACCACCTCTTCACCCGCTGGCTCCGCGAGCACCCCGAGGACCGCGCGGCGTACGGCGAGCACAAGGTCGCGGTCGCTGCCCAGGGCTTCACCGACGGGATGCTCTACAACAACGCCAAGTCCGCGCTCGTCTACGACCTCTACGAGAAGATCTTCGCGGCGGATCCCGACCACGCCCACGACCCGCACCCGCGGGCCTGAGGGTCGTCCTCTTACCAGCTCGCCTCGGCGGGCGGTGCCCACGGCTGATCCCGGCTACGCCCCCGTGGGCTGTCTTGATACCCGGCTGATACGCGCGTGGTACCGCCACATGACCAACCCGAGACCGAGGAGCGGGAGAACGGACGCAGTCGACGCAGACCGCGTCCCTCACCACCAGGAGAATCCGATGCACGAGAACACCACCAGCAGGACCACCGGGACAGCCGGCGGCGCGGGGACCCGCCGGGTCACCTCCACGATCGCCGGCGTCCTCTCCACCGCAGGCGCCTTCGCTCTGGTCATCGCACTCGGCGCCGGCCCCGCCACCGCCATCCCCGTCCCCGACGACGCCGGCGGCGAGTACCTGCCCTGCATGCGGCACCTCGGCGGGTCGGCCGATCGGCTGGAGCACTGGGCCGGGGCGTGCCGCGACCACGGGTCCGTCGGCCGACCCCGACCAGCGGGCCTACGTCGACTGCCTGCGCGCAACCGTCGGGACCGCCGACGGTCTCGACCGACGAGCGGTGTCCTGTCGCGCACTGACGCGGTAGGCGTGCCTGGTCGAGCCTGGTCCGCACCCACCAGGTTGTGACCAGAAGCGCGACCACGAGGGCGGCTGAACCCAGCAGCCGCCCTCGCTGCAGCTCAGGTCGTCGGGCAGGTCTCGTGGTACTTCCGGTCCCCGACGTGCTGGGACCATTCCTCCTGGGTGAGTGACCTTCCCGCCATCCGGCACGCGGCCTGGATCGCCGCGTCGATGCTCGGGTCCCAGGTGTACAGCGAACCCGTGGTCGCGATCAGCACGGTCCCGTCATCCTGGACGAAGGCGAACGGTTCGACCCCCGCTTCCGGGGTCACCGTGTCGAGCAGTTCGCCCGTGTGGCCGTCCCACAGGGCCACGGAGCCGTCGTCGCCGCCGGTGACGTATCGGCTTCCGTCGCTGGAGAAGCTCACGGTGTAGGCCACTTCCCCGTGAGCCGCCACCGGTGGGCTCACCGGCTGTCCGGTCGACAGGTCGAGCAGGATCGACCCACGGTCGTAGGTCATCGCCACCCGTGGCGGCCCGGTGGGCGCGACCGCTGAGTTCCACCATGCCCGTCCGGCTGCACCGGCCTCCGGGAGCGAGCCCTGGTTGCTGACTCGGCCGGAGTCGAGATCCACCACCTCGCCAGCCGTCGGGTTCCCCGTAGGGCGACAGTGGGCTCTGACGGTGGGCGCGAACACCGAGTGGCCGTCGGGCATCAAGCGGGGCTCCCAGACTAGTCCTTCAATGGTTCGGACGCGGCTCTCGCGGTCAAGGTGCGCGCGTCGCTCAGCCACATCCTGTCCGGACGTAGTCGGCCACCAACAGTCGCGTCCCGTCGGGCGAGAACTCAAGCCAATAAGGGTCTCCAGGTGAGACGTGGTGTCGTTTCCTGGATCCCGTCCGTGTGCAGCAACGCGACGTCCCCATCGGGCAACCCGACCGCAGCAGTGGAGCTGTCTGAACTCCAGAAAGGTGTGGTGGCCCAGTCGACTCTCCCGGGTGCGGGCTATCTGCTCCCCGGTGCGTGCGTCGAGAATCTTTGCTGGTCCCACATCGGCGACCCCGGTCAGGAGACGCTCGTCCGGTGACTGCGTGATCCATGCCATCTGGCCGCCGCCGCCCGCCGCCCAGTCAGCATGCTTGCGCGAAACCGTGGCGTCGGCACCTGTGAGGTCCCAGGTCTGGACTGCGCCACCGGCGCCGATGTGCAGTCGTTTCCCGTCGTGGCTGAAGGCGAGGCCCCAAAGGTCCGCGGTGGTGATCGTGCGTTCCTGCTTAGCGGATGGCCAGCGCCAGACCCGAACCTCGTCGCCCACCTGGGCGGCGAGCAGGCTGGAGTCGTCGGACCAGGTCGGCGACCACGGTCATCGGCGTTGTCAGCCAGGCGGCCGACCTCGTCGTCCGTCGCGGGTGTCAACGACGACCAGGCCGCCGTCACGTCTCTGGCGGTGTGGCCAGGTAGCCACCATCGGGGCTGAGAGCGATCGGTGCGTACCCCTCCTCGTCCGCTGTCCAGAGGAGGTACCGTCGCTGACCGAGAAGGCCCTCAACGGGCCGGAGACGTAGGCAACCTGGCCGTCCTCGCTGATCTGGACAGTGTCCCAGAAGGGCTTCCGCCTCCAACGGGATCCGCCGAGGGCGCGCGCCGGGAGTGGAGAGGTCCCAGACGCGCAAGTCAGAGCCGATGACCTCGCCGTCGCCCTCGGCGGGGTCGCGCCCCTCGGTGAAGAGATAGGTCACGGCCAAGTAGCGGCCGTCGGCGGACAGGTCCAGGCTGAAGGCGCGGGCGCGCTTCGTCGGTTGGCCACGAAGCTGTTGCGGCAGTGGTTCGAGGCTCTCGGCGTCGAGCAGCTTCACGGGCGAGCGCAGGTAGCGCCGGGGTGGCGACCGCGACAGCGCCTAGGAGCTCACTGAAGCCGATCGGTGCCTGGTTCCACCACCAGTAGTGAGCCCACCCCGGGATCTCTTTGCTGTGCCCGCGACTGGCCGGTGTCGGCATCGATCAGCGTCACGTCGTTGTCGAGGCCGGCGACCGCGAACGTGGTGCCGCTCGGATCGAGGGCGAAGCCCCAGGCTTGCGTGCACCGGCGCGGTGCTGGAGACGAGCCCACGGCGACGTGCCAGAGCGGCGCTGAGGTAGGAGCGGGTCTCCACGTTGTCCTGGAGGTGGACGCCCTCAACTGCCAGCAGCAGCGAAGTGGTCGGGTCGTTCACCGTGAGGGCACGGGCACCCAGGCGTCCCGCCTCGGCGGTCAGGGATGCGGCGCGGGCCGACTGGGCGGCCTCGTCGGCGATCCCCGTTTGACGCAGGGCCAGCGATCCCGCGACGAGGGCGATGGCGAGGAGGATGGCGCCGGCGGCGAGGAGCCCGCGGAGTCTGCGGACCATGCGGGTCTGGGCTTGGGCGCGGGCTTCGAGGGCGGCCTGTTCGTCGTCGGCTGCCTGCGCGGCGGTGTCGAGGAAGTCGCGTTCGTTGGTGGAGAGCTCGCGGTGGGTGGCGTGGCGCCATTCCTGGGCCTGGGCGAGGCGGGTGCCGCGGTAGAGCTCGCTGTCCGGGCGGCCCATCGAGTCCCAGGCGTCGGCAGCGCCGATGAGGTGGTGGCGGATCCGTTGGCCTTCGATGTCGTCGTCGAGCCAGCCGCGCAGGCGGGGCCAGGCGCGGGTGAGGGACTCGTGGGCGATCTCGACGAGGCCCTCCTCGCTGGTGACCAGGCGGGAGGCGATGAGGAGGTCGACGAGGTGGTCCTGGGTGGGCTCGGCGGCGATCAGGCGGCGGGGGAGGCGGGTGCGGATGGGTTCGGCGTCGGGCCCGGGCGCGACGAGCCGGAGGAGTACGTCGCGCAGCAGGTGGCGTTGGGTGGGGTCGACCTGCTGGTAGAGGGACTCGGCGGTCTTGGTGACCGCGCCCTTGATGCCGCCGGTGGCCTGGTAGCCCGCCACGGTCAGGGTGTTGCCCTCGCGGCGGCGCCAGGTCTGGGCCAGCGCGTAGGAGAGCAGCGGCAGCGCGCCGGGTTGGTCCTGGACCTCGCGGACCAGGAGGTCGACCAGCCCGGGTTCGAGGATCAGGCCCTGCTGCCGGGCGGGGGACTCGATGACCTCGCGCAGCGCGGTCTCGTCGAGGGGGCCGAGCAGGTGCAGTCCTTGTTCGACCAGCCGGGCCAGCGCGGGGTGGGCAGAGACGTCGGCCAGCCGGTCCGCGCGCAGCGCGAGGACCAGCTTGGTCTCCCGGGAGAGGTCGACCAGCCGGTCCACGAACTCCGTGCGCGTCTGCTCGTCCTCGGCGAGGGAGAAGATCTCCTCGGCCTGGTCGATGACCAGCAGATGCGGGGTGGGGCCGTCGAGGGCGGTGTCGAGCTCCTCGGCCGGGCGAGGCCCGGGCGTGATCACCCGGACGCGGTGGCCCTCGTCGATCATCCGGGCCGCGATGCCGGCGCGGACCAGGGAGGACTTGCCGAACCCTGACGGGCCCACCACGACCACCACGTTCCGGTTCTGCAGGAGGTCCCAGCAGGCCTCCAGGTCGGGTTCGCGGCCGAAGAACTCCTCGGCGTCGGCGATGTCGTAGGCGCTCAGGCCCCGGTAGGGGCAGCGGGCGCTCCGGTTCGGCTGGGAGGTCCACGAGGTCAGCAGCGACTCGTCCTGGCGCAGGATCGCCTGCTCCAGCGCACCCAGCTCCGGACCGGGGTCGATCCCGAGGCGACCCACGAGCATCGAGCGGGCCTCCGCGATGGTCCGCAACGCCTCACCCTGGCGACCGGCCTGGTACTGGGCCGAGGCCAGCAGCCCCCACCGCCGCTCGCGCAGCGGCGCCGCACGCACCATCGTCTCGGCCTGCGCCAGCACCTCGTCGAACCGGCCGGACTGCACGAACGCGTCGACTCGTAGCTCCTCGGCCTCCAGCCGCAGCTCCTCATACCGGGCGGCCTCGACCATCCCGGGCTCCCAGTCCTCCAGCTCCACCAGCGCGCGGCCACGCCACAGCCCGAGCGCCTCACCCAGCAGATAGCCCGCCCGGTCGGCCTCGCCCAGCGACAACAGCTCCCGCGCACGGGCCACCATCCGCTCGAACCTGGCCGCGTCCACCGCATCGACCGGCGCGGCCAGCCGGTAGCCCCCCGGCACCGTCTCGATGAGCTCTCGCCCCAGCTCGCGGCGCAGCCGGCTCACACAGCCCTGCACCACCTTGCCCGCCGAGGCCGGCGGCCCGTCGTGCCACAGCGCGTCCTCGAGCTGGTCGGAGCTGACCACCTGCCCAGTACGCGCGGCCAAGGCCGCCAGCACCACCCGGTCCCGCCGCCCCCACGAGACCGACCGTCCGTCCAGCGCCAAAGGCCCCAAGACCGAGATGTCCATCACTCCAAGGTCCTCCGGCCACCCAACGGCGTCAACGGGCGTGATACCCGGCTGATACCCGCGCGGTACCGCCGCAGGACCAGCCCGACACCGACCCGCGGGACAACGGAAGCAGCAGCAGCTCCGACGCAGACCGCGTCACCCACACCAGGAGACACCGATGAACCGGAACACCACCGCCACGAGGACCACCACTAGACGACCACCCAGCCGGCACCCCCGGCACCTGCCTGGTCACCACCACCATCGCCGGGATCCTCTCCACCGCCGGCGCCTTCGCCCTGCTGGTCGGGCTCAGCGCCGGCCCCGCCACCGCCATCCCCGTCCCGGACCATGGCGCGGGGCCGGTGCTGACCACGGTCCAGGGCACCGAGGGCACCACCCAGCACCCACGACCCTGCTTCTTGGTCCGGCCCCGGTGGAACGCCGCCCTGGACGGCCCGCAACCCGCCTGCTGAGCCAGCGCAGGGGCGCACGCCGCAGCGACGCGCGGCTCCCCGCTCGGGGGGAACCGTGCGTCGCTGCTCGCCTATGCGCGACGGGAAGGACCGTCAGGAATCGGCTCAGCAGAGTGAGGTGCGCATCGTGCCTTGTGGGGTGACCAGCTGGGCCGTGCCCTGAGGGGAGACCCACACGAAGGCGCCGTCGGGAAGCCGGGCGTATCTCCAGCGGCCGAAGGTCTTGGCCCGGTGGTGGCGCCGACAGAGAGGCGCGAGATTCTCAGGCCTGGTCTGGCCCGGGGGGCCGGTGTCGTCGTACGGCTCGATGTGGTCGAGGTCGCACCGCCGGGCGTCGCGGGCACATCCAGGGAAGACGCAGCGTCGGTCGCGGAGGATCACCTGCTCGCGCATCCACGGCGGCGGGTCGTGAGGCTCGTGGGCAGTCTCTCGAGCGAGGTCGAGCACGGGTGTGACGGTGACCTGGGAGTGACCGACCCACTCCTTGATCTGGTCGATGCTGACGGGGCCGAGGCGCTCGGCGGTGCCGAGCCTGGGCTCGGGGAGCCCCTCGACCCTCGGTCCGGCGAGAGTCAGGTCGGCCAGGGAGAGATGCAGGTAGAGAGAGATCTTGGCCAGCCGGCGGCGCGCCGCGGCCGATGGGTCGACCGCCTGCCCTCCGACGTGAGTGCGCTGGTCGGTCACCGACAGCAGGTCAAGACTGGTCTGGGTGTCGGCGATGACGCCCAGCGCCTTCGCCTTGCGGGCCCCGAGGGGATCGCCATCACCCAGCGCTCCGAGCTGGGCGGCGGTGTCGCACACCAGGTCGAAGAACCGGCTCAGGTCGAGGACGTCGCCGGTGGCCTCGAGGTGGGCAGTCCCAGCGAGGTGGGTCTCGGAGTCGGGGTCGCGGTGCAGCCGGACGTCCCAACCGTGCGTGCCGCGGCGGTGGTGGGCCTCCACCCGATCGGGGTGGAACCTGGCCACCGCGAGGGCGAGGACCTCCTCCACCCGCCGCCAGCCCAGCGAGTCCGCGTGGGGGGCGAGGCGCTCGTCGACCCAGCGGGCTGCTTCCAGCGACAGCGATCGGGTCAGCTCCGCGACCCGGCGCGCCCGCCAGCCGGGGAGCCGCAGTTCCTCGACTCCCCGCCATAGCGCCGGCAGCCGGTGCACGAGATCGAGGGCGTCGGCCAGCAGGCTCATCCCGGCGACCGGCGAGATCCCCAGCGCGACCGCGAACGGCTCGGGGCTGAACGCCGCCAGGTCGGGGGTGCCCTCGCCCCCCAGCCGGTCGGTGCAGCCATCGAGGCCGGGTAGACCCGTCTCACCCCACGCGGCCGTCCCGGTGTCAGGGGTGGCGGGGTGGAGCACACACCAGTGCGCAGCCAGCCGCAGCTTGCGACGGTCCGCTGCCCGCGACTGGGCCTCGGCCTCCGCCGCCAGCTCCAGCAGTGTGGCCGCGTCGAGGTCGTCGACCTCGAAGGGCTCCAGGCTGCTGGTGGTCTCGATCATGGCTCCAGCCAATCAGGGGCCACCGACAATCAGGCCCGCAAACCGCCCCGTCGTCTTACAGGATGAGACAGTATGCGAAGAAAGATTCGAAACTTCCTGGAGCGGGTCGGGGCGGTCCGATATCGAGGCGACGGCGGCGTGCCACGGGGCGTACCGTCGCCGCATGACCGACACCCCCGCGCCGACGACACCGCGCACGAACCCTCCGCTCGCGGCCGACGAGACGACGATGCTGCGCAGCTTCCTCGACTTCTATCGCGCCACCGTGCGCCGGCAGGCCGAAGGCCTCACCCAGCAGCAGCTGGCGATCCGGCTGGAACCCTCGACGATGACGCTGGGCGGCTTGCTCAAGCACCTCGCGATCGTGGAGGAGAGCTGGTTCGACGAGAAGCTGGCGGGCGAGGAGCTGGGCGAGCCGTGGGCCGAGGTCGACTGGGACTCCGATCGTGACTGGGAGTGGCGCACGGCGGCCGACGACTCCCCGGAGTACCTCTTCGCGCTCTACGACCGCGCCGTCGCGGCCGGCAATCGCCGTATCGACGGGGCTCTCGCCGGCGCCGGGCTCGACACCGAGTCGGTGCGTCCCTCGCCTCGCACCGGGGAGAAGTTCACCCTGCGCTGGATCCTCGTCCACCTCATCGAGGAGTACGCGCGGCACGCCGGCCACGCGGACCTGATCCGCGAGTCGATCGACGGCGCCGTGGATCTGTGAGTCAGCCCCGCCCGGCCACCCTCGCCAGCGCCGGCCGACACGTGACGTATCGCCAAGCTCACGGGCTGACGCGACCCTCAGCGCGCCGTGATCGAGCCCGAGAGGCGCGGCTCCCACGCCAGGAGCGCGGCCTCGGCTACGAGCCGGTCGAGCCCGGCTCCACCCTCGGCCGGCCAGGGAGCCAACCGGCGGGTGCCGAAGTCGACGTAGGCGTCGAGGGCCTCCATGCTTCCCGCCACCTCGCGCCGCGTGTGGTTGGCCAGGTAGGACGCCAGGTGCACCATCCGGTCGGTGCGAGCCAGGGTGCGGACATAGACCGAGACCTCGTCCCCGACCAGCACCTCTCGCCGGTAGGTCAGGTGCTGCTCGAGCGCGAAGACACCACCGAGCCCGCTCTCCGCGTGCTCCTCGCCGATCCCCACCCGGCCGAACACCACCCACTCCGCGTCGTCGTAGAGCCCCAGGTAGTGCCGCACGTTGAGGTGACCGTTGGAGTCGCCCTGCTCGGCGGTGACCGTGATCCGGTCTCCCGCGGGCAGGTCGAGCAGGTCGTCGTACGCCGGAGTCCTGGGCATGTGCGCATTGTGGCGTGCGCCTGGGCATCCTTGCCCGCTCTCCGTAGTGTGAACGCGTGACGAGACCCACCACCCTCGGCGCCCTGCGCGCCTCCGGGCACGAGCAGAAGCATCTTCGCCAGGAGATCCGCGACAACCTCCTCGCGCAGCTCCGCGACGGGGCGGACCCGTGGCCCGGGCTCCACGGCTTCGGTGCCACGGTGATCCCCCAGCTCGAACGGGCCCTGCTGGCCGGGCACGACGTCGTCCTCCTGGGCGAGCGCGGTCAGGGCAAGACGCGCCTGCTGCGCACGCTCGTGGGGCTGCTCGACGAGTGGACGCCGGTCATTGCCGGCTCGGAGCTGGGCGAGCACCCCTACGAGCCGATCACGCCGGAGTCGCGTCGGCGCGCCGAGGAGCTCGGCGACGAGCTGCCGGTCGAGTGGCGACCCCGCGCGGAGCGGTACGCCGAGAAGCTGGCCACGCCGGACACCTCGGTCGCCGACCTGATCGGCGACGTCGACCCGATGAAGGTGGCCGAGGGTCGCACCCTCGGTGACCCCGAGACCATCCACTTCGGCCTGATCCCGCGCTCGCACCGGGGCATCGTCGCGATCAACGAGCTGCCCGACCTCGCAGAGCGGATCCAGGTCGCGATGCTCAACGTGATGGAGGAGCGCGACATCCAGGTGCGCGGTTACGTCCTGCGACTGCCGCTCGACGTACTCGTCGTCGCCAGCGCGAACCCGGAGGACTACACGAACCGTGGGCGCATCATCACCCCGCTCAAGGACCGCTTCGGCGCGGAGATCCGCACGCACTACCCGGTCGAGCTCGACGACGAGATGGCCGTGATCCGCCAGGAGGCCCACCTGGTCGCGGAGATCCCGACGTTCCTGCTGGAGATCCTGGCCCGGTTCACCCGGGCGCTGCGGGAAGCGGGCTCGGTCGACCAACGGTCGGGAGTCTCGGCCCGCTTCGCCATCGCCGGTGCCGAGACCGTGGCTGCCTCGGCCCTGCACCGGGCCACCGTGCAGGGGGAGGATGAGGGGGTGGCCCGGGTCGTCGACCTGGAGGCCGCCGTGGAGGTGCTGCGCGGCAAGATCGAGTTCGAGACCGGCGAGGAGGGACGCGAGAGCGAGATCCTCACGCACCTGCTGCGCACCGCCACCGCCGAGACGGTGCGTGAGCACCTGCGTGGCATCGACTTCGCCCTGCTGGTCGAGGCGATCGAGGACGGCGCGCTGGTCACGACGGGGGAGCAGGTCACCGCGCGCGACTTCCTGCACGGGCTCCCGGTGCTGGGGGAGTCCGACCTGTACGACCAGGTCATGGACCGGCTCGGCGCCACCAGCGACGGAGAGCGTGCGTCAGCGATCGAGCTGGCGCTCGAGGGGCTCTATCTGGCCCGGAAGGTCGGCAAGGAGTCCGGGGGTGGCGAGACCGTCTATGGCTGAGCGGGAGCGCACCGTGATCCTGGGTCCGTCGTCGTGAGCGGCGGCTCCCGGGCTCGGCGCGTCCACTACGAGCGGTACGGCGGCGGCGACCCGCTCGCCCCGCCGGTCGACCTCGGCGAGGCGCTCGATGCGATCGGCCAGGACGTGATGGCCGGCTACTCGCCCGAACGCGCCATGAGGGAGTTCCTGCGTCGCGGCGGACGCGACCAGACCGGGCTCGACGACCTCGCGCGCCGCGTGGCCGAGCGGCGTCGCGAGCTGCTCCAGGAGCACCGGCTCGACGGCACGATGGAGGAGATTCGCGAGCTCCTCGACCGCGCGGTGCTGGCCGAGCGCGGTCAGCTGGCACGCGATGTGGACCTGGACGACGCCGACCGCGCGTTCCGGGAGCTGCAGCTGGACAACCTGCCGCCCTCGACCGCGGCCGCGGTGAGCGAGCTCGCGTCGTACGACTGGCAGAGCGGCGAGGCTCGGGAGGCCTACGAGGAGATCAAGGACCTGCTGGGACGCGAGTTTCTCGACCAGCGCTTCCAGGGGATGAAGCAGGCACTCGAGAACGCCACCGACGACGACCGGGCGGCCGTCACCGAGATGCTCTCCGACCTCAACGACCTGCTGGAGGCGCACGGTCGGGGCGAGGACACCGACGAGCAGTTCGCCGAGTTCATGGACAAGCACGGGGAGTTCTTCCCGGAGAACCCCCAGAACGTCGATGAGCTCATCGACTCGCTCGCTGCCCGCGCCGCCGCGGCGCAGCGCATGCTCAACTCGATGACCGCCGAGCAGCGCGCGGAGCTGATGGAGCTCTCCGCGCAGGCCTTCGGGTCGCCGGCACTGATGGAGGGCCTCGCGCAGCTCGACGCGAACCTGCAGTCACTGCGACCGGGTGAGGACTGGTCGGGCTCCGAACGCTTCTCCGGCGAGCAGGGCACCGGGCTCGGCGACGGCACGGGTGTCCTCCAGGACCTTGCCGACCTCGACTCCCTCGCCGACCAGCTCTCACAGTCCTACGACGGCGCCCGGATGGACGACGTCGACCTCGACAAGCTCGCACGCCAGCTCGGGGACGCCGCGGCCGTCGACGCGCGCACCCTGGCCGAGCTCGAGCGCGCCCTGCGTGACTCGGGAATGCTCAAACGGGGGTCGGACGGCCAGCTCAAGCTGTCGCCGAAGGCCATGCGTCAGCTGGGCAAGGCGCTGCTCCGCGACGTGGCGAAGCGGATGTCTGGCCGTCAAGGTCAGCGCGACGTGCGACACGCAGGCGCCGCCGGAGAGCTCTCGGGTGCGACGCGCGAATGGACCTTCGGGGACACCGAGCCCTGGGACGTGACCCGCACCGTCGGCAACGCCGTACGCCGCGTGGTCTCGGAGAGCGGCCCGCTCGCGGCGAGCCCGGGGACCCAGGACGCGAGCGGCGGCGCCGCGAGACCACGGGTGCGCCTCCAGGTGGACGACATCGAGGTCGCCGAGACCGAGGCGCGCACCCAGGCGGCCGTCGCACTGCTGGTCGACACGTCGTTCTCGATGGCCATGGACGGGCGGTGGGTGCCCATGAAGCGTACGGCGCTGGCGCTGCACACGCTGATCCGCTCGCGGTTCCGTGGCGACGCGCTCCAGCTGATCGGCTTCGGTCGCCATGCGCAGGTGATGGAGATCGAGGAGCTGACCGGCCTCGACGCGATGTGGGACAAGGGCACCAACCTGCACCATGCGCTGCTGCTCGCGAACCGGCACTTCCGCAAGCATCCCAGCGCCCAACCGGTGCTCCTCATCGTGACCGACGGCGAGCCCACCTCCCACCTGGAGCCCGACGGCGAGGTCTACTTCTCCTACCCGCCGCACCCGCTGACGATCTCCTACGCTGTGCGCGAGCTCGACAACTCCGGGCGCCTCGGGGCACAGGTGACCTTCTTCCGGCTCGGAGAGGACCCGGGACTCGCACGCTTCATCGACCAGATGGCCCGGCGCGTGGACGGTCGGGTGACCGCGCCCGAGCTCGACGACCTGGGCGCGGCCGTGGTCGGGTCCTACCTGGACTCGCGGTCCCCGGCGGCGTCCTACCGCGAGCAGTTCGGTGACTGGATGGGTGGGCGTGGCTTCTGGGTGGACCGATGAGCGGCACTCCCGCCGGCTTCGCCTTCGAGGAGTACGCCGACGGGTCGGTGCGGATCACCCACCACGGTCGCGTGGCGACGACCCTGCGCGGTGACCGCGCCCGCGCCTTCCTCGCGGAGGTCCACCAGGGCGACCCGCAGGAGCTGATGGCGCGCCTGACCGGCAACTACCGTCGGGGCAACGAGCGACTCGCCCGCCAGCACCCGCGCAACCGGGCCCGCTGAACTCCTGCGCCGGGCTGCTGTGCCGGGCTGACGTCTGCGGGAGGTCATGCGTCCGGTGGTTCCGGCGGCCGGTTCGGATGACGTCCCGGAGCCGGATCCTGAGGACGCAGCGTCAGACCTCGGCGAACCCGGGCAGGGACTCGGTGAGGATCTGGCGGAACGGCGCCTCGGCGCCGAGCTGGCTGAGCAGGCCGATCGCCCCCAGCCAGGTGCGGTGGATCAACACGTAGCTGGGCGGCAGGTTGAGCTTGGTGGCCAGGGTGTAGCTCGGCTCACGTGGGTCGTTGATCCGGGCGAACTGACCGCGCATCCACTCTCGACTGAACCGGAAGCGCTCGGTGCGGGTGGGCTCGACGAACGGTCCGAGGTAGTCCAGTACCAGCTCGGCGTCGACGTTGATGTTGTCCTTGATGAACCCTTCCTCCCGGAGCCCTTCGAGGAGCCGCTCCGGGTCGTCGTACGACGCGACTCGGATCAGTCGACCCATGGCCTCGGGGAGCTGGCGGTCGGGCAGCCGGGCGACCGCGCCGTAGTCGAGGACGCCGAGGCGGCCAGGGCTCCCGTCCTCGTGAGGGATCACCCGGTAGTTGCCGGGGTGGGGGTCGGCGTGGAGCATGCCGGTGCGCGCCGGGCCGGCGAAGAGGAACCGGACCAGCAGCTCGCCGTAGTGGTCGCGCTCCTCCTCGGTGCCGTCGGCGATGATCGCAGCGATCGACGCCGGGCTCTCGAGCCACTCCGAGACCAGCACGGTGGTCGAGGTCTCCACGACACCGGGGACCTCGATGTCGGGGTCGTCGGCGAAGGCGTCGGCGAAGGCCTGCTGGGCCTCGGCCTCGAGGTGGTAGTCCAACTCATCGGACGCGCGAGCCTGGATCTCCTCGATCAGGGGCTTCAGGTCGATGCCCGGGAACAGGGGCGAGACACCGCGAGCCAGCCGGGAGAGCTGACGCAGGTCGCCCAGCAGGGCGTCGCCGGCGCCCGGGTACTGCACCTTCACCGCCACCTCGCGACCGTCGTGCCACTGGCCGCGGTGCACCTGGCCGATCGAGGCTGAGGCGGTGGGCTGGTCGTCGAGCCGGACCAGCCGCTCCTCCCAGTCCTCGCCGAGCGCGCGGGCGACCTCGGTCCTGACCGTCTCGGTGGCCATCGGTGGCGCGGAGTCCTGGAGCAGGCTCAGGTGCTCGCGGTACGGCGCCACGAGCTGGGGTGGCAGCGCCGACTCGAGGACGGAGAGCGCCTGGCCGAACTTCATCGCGCCGCCTTTGAGCTCGCCCAGGGTGCGGAACAACTGCTCGGCGGTGCGTTGCTGGATGTCCGTCGCGACGGCTTCGGCGGTCTTGCCGCCCAGGCGCCGTCCGAGCCCGAACGCCGTGCGGCCGGCATACCCCAGCGGCAGGGCCGCCAGCTTGGCGCTGCGCACCACGGCCTTGCGTGGGAGGTCGGTCATGCACCCATCATCCGGCACGGTGCCAAGCCGGCCATCATTGCGGAGCCGTCGCCGCCGCCCCGTCGGCGAGCGCGGCGGCCATCGCGCCCATCAGTGCCTCCAGCGCCCGCATCGGCCGCACCATGACGGTGAAGCTCTCGATCAGGCCTGCGGAGTTCCAGGTGATCATGTCGATGCCGTGGACCTCGCGTCCCGCGACCTCGGTGACGAACTCCAGCACGGCCGAGTCCGGGCCGACCCACTCCCGCTCGTAGCGGAAGCCGTCGCCCAGGACCTTCATCGCTGCGGTCAGGTACGCCGTGACGAGCGGCCGCCCCTCCTGAGGCGCGAAGACCGCCGGCGAACGGAACACTGCGTCCTCGGCCAGCAGCTCGGGGACGGCCGCGGCGTCCCGCGCCGCCAGCGCCGCGTGCCATCGGGACAGGGGAGTGGAGGTCTCGCTCATGGATCGATCCTCACACGTCGGTTCGCGCGAGCGGTCAGGACCGGTCACGACCGTGGGCTGCCAGGAACGCGGTCAACCGGGTGGTGCCGGCCTCGAGCTGGTACGGCGGCAGGACGCCGGGGCCGCAGGACGCGGTGCCGATGCCCTGCTGTGCGGCGTCGAGGTTGACCCACAGTCGGCCCTCATCGCTGAGTTCGCTGGTGTGCCGGGCGCGGTCGAGCTGCTCGCTGCTCCACCGACGGACCGTGAGGTCGACGGTCGGGTCGCCCGCGATCCGCAGCCCGGCGCCGCCGGGGTCGCTCAGGGTCGCCCAGCGGACGTCGGCCCGGTTCCCGTTCTCCTGCGGGAAGACGTACGGCGTCTGCAGCTCGTCGACGGAGGCGGTGAAGCGTCCGACCCGGGTGGCGTACCCGGTGTCGGGGTAGGCCTCCCCGGGTCCGCGTCCGAACCAGGTCACCTGGTCGAACCACGACGGCAGGGCGAGCCGCAGACCCACGCGCGGGAGTGGGCACCCCAGCTCACGGTCCGGAGTCATGGCCATGTCGAGCCGCAGCGCGGACCGGTCCCCCTCGGGGGAGGCGACCGCCGTCCACCGGTAGGTCACGTCGAAGCCCGTGTCGGTGGTCGCCGCACCCACTCGGTGCCGCACCACCAGGCTGTCCGTCAGCGTCTCGACGCTCACCAGCCGGTGCCGCAGCCGGTCCAGTCCCAGGTGGAGCCACTGCGGGACCAGGCTCTCGCCGTGCGGGGCCAGGTCGTTGTCCGTGGGCGCACGCCAGAGGTCGAGTCGAGGTGACTCCAGCACCTCGACGCCGCCGAGCCCAAGCAGCCTGCCGGTCAGCAGGTCGAAGACCCCGTCACCCAGGACCAGGTCGGACCCGCGGCGGACCGGGCCCGGCCCGCTCGGCCGGAGCGTGTCGGCGGTACCTCCAGCGCCGAGCTGCACCTGACCGCGTCCGAGCACCTGCCCGGCCGGCGACCAGGCCTGATCCTGGGTCGACGACGCGGTCACGGTGATCCAGCGTTCCCCCTGGGCCGTGGTGAGGGTGGTGTCCGGAAGGGCGACCACGGTGGACTCACCCGGCTCGAGGGCAGGCAGGTCGAGCTCGCCCGATGCGGTGGGGACGCCGTCGACCTCGAGCGACCAGACGAGGTCGACCGCCGCCAGGTCCTGAACGTCGTACCGGTTGGTCACCCGCACGGCCTGACCGTCGCCCTCGATGCGCACCGGCGCGATGACCGCCGCGTAGTCCAGCAACCCGGGCGAGGGGGTGCGGTCGGGGAACAGCAGCCCGTCAGCCACGAAGTTGCCGTCGTGCACCGGCTCGCCGAAGTCCCCGCCATAGGCGTACCGCTGCCGACCGACCGAGTCGGTCTGTCGAAGTCCGTGGTCGATCCACTCCCACACGAAGCCACCCATGCACCGGGCCGAGGACTCGAACAGCTCCTGGTACTCCAGCAGGCCACCGGGGCCGTTTCCCATGGCGTGGGCGAACTCGCACTGCACGAAAGGCATCGACCGGCGGCGCTCGTCGAGCACCGGATCATCCAGCGAGGGCTCGGACCGGGTCGCGATCGCCGCCACCTCGTCGTGGGTGGCGTACATCCGGCTGTAGACATCCACGTCCGGACACGACCAGTCGTGCTCGTAGTGGAGCGGCCGCGAGCCGTCCCGCTCGCGCACCCACCCCGCCATCGCGGTCAGGTTCTGTCCGCTCCCGCTCTCGTTGCCCAACGACCACAGCACGATCGAGGGGTGGTTCTTGTCCCGCTCGACGGTGCGCCGGACTCGATCGACCATCGCCTCCTGCCACCGGGGGTCGTCGGAAGGGTTGTGACGCCAGTCCACCAGGAAGAACCCGTGGGTCTCGAGGTCGCACTCGTCGACCACCCACAGCCCGTGCTCGTCGCACAGGTCGAGGAACGCCGGGTGCGGGGGGTAGTGGCTGGTGCGCACCGCGTTGATGTGGTGCTGCTTCATCAGCAGGACGTCGGACAGCATCTCCGCGCGGGTCACCGCTCGCCCGTGGTCGGGTGAGAACTCGTGGCGATTCACGCCCCGCAGCTTCACGGGTCTCCCATTGACGGTGAACACGCCGCCGACGATCGCGACGGTGCGGAACCCGACGCGCAGACGCACGGTCTCGATGGGGGTGCCATCGGAACCCGTGGCGGTGACGGCCGCGTCGTAGAGCCGCGGGACCTCCGCCGACCACGGCTCGACAGCGCCGAGGCGAACCTCGCTCCCCGTGGCCACGTCGACCCCCAGCTCCGGCACCACGAGCCGGGCAGCCACACCGGTGTCGACGCGCAACGTCCCGGCACCGCTCACGGCGTCGTAGTCGGCATGCACGAACACGTCCTCCAGGCCACCGGCAGGTCGGGCCAGCAGCAGGACGTCCCGGAAGATGCCAGAGAGCCACCACATGTCCTGGTCCTCGAGGTAGCTCGCCGACGACCACTGGTGAACGCGGACGGCGAGGAGGTTGTCGCCGTCGACCAGGGCGTCCGTCACGTCGAACTCGACAGGGAGTCGGCTGCCGACCGACCGGCCGACCTCCACGCCGTTGACCCAGGCCCGGAAAGCCGAGTCGACGCCCTCGAAGCGGAGCACCGCCCGCGCACCGGGCGCCAGGAACGGCGTGGGCACAGTGAACGTGCGTCGGTAGTCCCCGGTCGGGTTCTCGTCCGGGACATGAGGCGGATCGACCGGGAACGGGTACTGAACGTTGGTGTACGCCGGGGCGCCGTGGCCCTGAAGCTGCCAGTGCGACGGCACCGCGATGGTGGACCACGTCCCGTCGGAGAACCCCGGCTCGGCGAAGTCCACCGGAAAGTCGGCACGCTCGGCGTACCGGAAGCGCCATTGGCCGTTCAGGTCCAGCGCTGGTGCGTCGGAGTGCAGCCAGGCCCGAGCCGGCCGGGCTCCGACGACGGGGAAGCGGTCCTCGAACCACGGCGGTGCTGATTGCTGGGGACTCGCCTCGACGCTCACCCCCCCATTCTTGCCGTCGAGGAACCCCCGGCCGCAAGTGGTCCCCTGAGGCGGACTCGGTGCCCGCCTCAGGGGTGCCCGTCCGGCGCTACTCGGGCGTCTCGCCGGCGCCGACCAGGGTGCCGTGCTGACGGATGGCCCGGCCGAAGAGGAGCAGCGTGGGTGCCAGCAGGAGGGACCCAGCCGTGAGGGCGGCACGGACACCCCATCGGTTGCCTACCCATCCCAGCGCAGGTCCCCCGGTCCACTCCCCGAGGCTGCCGAAGATCGTGGTCATGGACATCACCGTTGCGCGCACGGACGAGTCGGTGATGGCTTCGTTGAGCCAGGTGCTGAACGGGGCGGAGGTGAGGTCCCTGATCACGGCCGTCGCCAGGTAGGCCACGACAGCGGGCCACAGGGAGCCGGCGAGCGCGAAGCCGAGGGCGCACGCCATCAGCGCAGCGTGTAGGACCAGGAGAAGCTTCGCCAGCCGCTCCGCCCGCAGCTTCTCCACCCGCGAGACCAGGGGAGCGGCCACGGCGAACGCGAGCACGAGGGTGGTCGCGCCGAGGATTCCGAACCAGACCACGTCGCCGAGATCGCCGATCGGCGGGAGGCCCACATCGAGGAGAAGGTGTGCCTCCCAGAGCCGGTCGAACCCCTCCTCGAAGGCGCCGAGAAGCACGACGATGGCCAGGATCAGCAGGAGGATGGGGCTGGCTCGCACCACGCGAGTGCCTTCGCGCGCGGTCGTGACCATCGCACCGATCGTGGTCAGGTCCTCTCGAGTGGCGCGGCTGAAGCCCTGCTCGGGCATGGCCCACGTGAGGTAGGCCGCGAGCAGGATCGAGCTGACGCCGGCCGCGACGAAGGGCAGCCACAGATGCGCCAGCGCAAGGCCGACCGCGCTGGCGATACCGAGCAGTCCCGTCAACCGGGCCACCTGGGCACCACGCTGGTAGGCATCGCCCAGGCTCTCGACACCAACCTCGTCGGCCAGCCAGGCGTCCTCGGCGCCGCTACGGAACGTCCAGCCGAAGCCCCACAACGCCATGGCGGCGATCACCCAGCCCGCCACCGGGACCAGACCGATAGCGATCATCGCGACCCCGGAGACGAACGCTGCGATCACTACGGACAAGCGGCGCGAGTACAGGTCGGCGACGATGGCCGTGGGGATCTCGAAGCAGAAGTAGGCGACCTCGAGGGCGGTTCCCGCCAGGACCAGCTGCAACGGCGACATGCCGACGTCGCGGATGAAGTAGACCGCGGCGGTGGTCCACGACAGGGCGCCGATGAACCCCCAGGCTCCCCGGTAGACCAGCCACACCCAGCGCGCGGGCGCGCGACGGCTCATTTCGCCGACGGTATGCCCAACAGCGACCCTGGGGACACCCCCGGTGAGTCACGAGCCAGCAGACGCTCAGTCGGTGGCGGGGAACCTCACCCCGGTGTTGGCGTGGCAGCGGTAGCCGTGGGGGAACTTGGCGAGGTACTGCTGGTGATGGTCCTCGGCGTAGTAGTAGGTCGGCGCCGGCGCGATCTCGGTGGTGATGTCGCCGAGGCGGCGGCGGGCGAGCTCGTCGCCGTAGATCTTGGTCAGGTCGCGAGCGACCTGCTCCTGCTCAGGCGTCGTGTAGTAGATCGCCGAGCGGTACTGCGTGCCGACATCGTTGCCCTGGCGCATGCCCTGGGTGGGGTCGTGCACCTCGAAGAACGTCTTCACCAGGTCCGCGTACGACGCCACGGCCGGGTCGTAGACCACGCGCACGGCCTCCGTGTGGCCGGTACCCCCCGAGCACACCTCCTCATACGACGGATGTGGAGTCAGGCCGCCGGCGTACCCGACGGAGGTGGACCAGACACCCGGCTTCTGCCAGAAGATCTCCTCGGCCCCCCAGAAGCAGCCGAGCCCGAAGATCGCGACCTCGTAGCCCTCCGGGACCTCGTCGGTGACCACGGGGGCGTCGAGCACCAGGTGACGCGCGGCCAGCGTGAAGGGCTGGGTGGGGCGGCCGGGCAGCGCCTCGTCGGCGGCCGGCAGGGTGGACTTCGCACGGGTGAAGAACACGGCATTCTCCTCGGAATCGGGTCGTTGCTCAGTTCAACACCTCAGGCGGCCCGATCGTTCCGCGCAAAGGTTACGACCAGCGAACGTCGCCGTTCTTCGGCGAAGCGCAGCGGCGCGTGACAAGGTGACGCCAGCACGACCTCCACTCTCGGGAGCCCCACATGCGTCTCTTCACGCGCCGCCGCGAGGCGACCCCGCGCGACCCTGACCTGCCGCTGAGCGTCGACGGCGCTCAGCGCCTGCGCGAGACGATGCGCTGGGCCTTCCTCGAGGCGGGCATGGAGGTCTCCTTGGAGTCCGACCACGTGGTCGACGGCGACGGTCGGCGCTTCCCCCTCGACCGGGTCGCCGAGGTCTGCAGCGACGCCCCCGTCGGCCAGTGGGGAAGCCTGGCGCGGATCCACGTCCGCCATTTGCTGAACCCGACGCCGGAGATGTCCGCCCTCTCCGACGCCGACCTGGCGGGCCTGGTGCGGCTGCAGCTCATGGCGCGCGACGAGCTGCACGACGCGTCGTACTACCCGATCTCGCCGGGCCCCACGCCCGAGCTGGTCGAGCTCGTGACGCTCCACCTGCCCGACAGCATCGCGACCCCCCCGGAGAGCGAGTTCGGGGTCCGCGAGGGGGGCCTGTCGCGCTGGCGAGAGATCGCCCGCACGCGGCTCGCCGAGCACCTCTTCCACGAGGAGGTCCAGCACGAGCGGATCGGCATGGACGAGTCGGACGCCTTCCACGTCATCTCCTCGGACTCCGACTACACCGCCTCCTTCTCGTTGTTGCTGCCCGAGCTGATGGCGCGGCTGGAGATCCGTGCGTCCGACTCGGGCGTGCTGCTCGCCGTACCCTGTCGCTCGCAGCTGGCTTTTCGGGTCGTCGACGGCCCGGACGCGACCTTGGCGCTGCACCAGCTCTTCCGGTTCGCGATGTCCCGGTACGACGAAGGACCGGGCCGCGTCAGCCCGCAGGTCTTCTGGGTGTACGACGACCGCTGGACCCAGGCCACCACGATCGAGGACGGGCAGGCTCGGGTGAGCGTCGACGAGGAGCTGGCGGAGGCCCTCGGTCTCGGGGAGGACTGACCGGCCGCCGTCCGCGGGCCACTAGTCTCGGTCGCGTGAGCCAACAGCACCGCAGCAAGTCGGGCTTCGAGACCCGTGCCATCCACGCCGGCTACGAGCCGGACCCCACCACCGGCGCGGTGATCCCGCCGATCTACGCCACCTCGACCTACAAGCAGGACGGGGTCGGGGGCCTGCGCGGCGGCTATGAGTACAGCCGCTCCGGCAACCCGACCCGCACGGCGCTCGAGGGGAACCTGGCGGCGCTCGAGGAGGGTGAGAGGGCGTTCGCGTTCGCCTCCGGTCTGGCCGCGGAGGACACCCTGGTGCGGGCGCTGTGCCGTCCCGGTGATCATGTGGTGCTCCCGGACGACGCTTACGGCGGAACGTTCCGGCTCTTCGACAAGGTCGAGCAGGTGTGGGGGCTGGTCCACGACCCCGCCGCCGCGTCCGACCTCGACGCGGTCCGCGCGGCGGTTCGGCCGGGCGTGACCCGGATGATCTGGGTCGAGACGCCGACCAACCCGCTGCTCAACATCGGCGACATCGAGGCGCTCGCCGCGATCGCGCACGACGCCGGCGCCCTGCTCGTGGTCGACAACACGTTCGCGTCGCCGTACCTCCAGCAGCCGCTGACGCTCGGCGCGGATGTCGTCGTCCACTCCACGACCAAGTACTGCGGCGGTCACTCCGACGTCGTGGGCGGTGCCCTCGTCGTGCGCGACCTCGACCTGGCCGAGAAGATCGGGTTCCACCAGAACGCCATGGGAGCGGTGGCGGGCCCCTTCGACGCGTGGCTGGTGCTGAGAGGTCTGAAGACGCTCGGCATCCGCATGGACCGGCACTGCGACAACGCCGAGCACATCGTGAGGTTCCTCAGCGGACACCCTGCGGTCACCCAAGTCTTCTACCCGGGCCTGCCCGGGCACCCCGGGCACGACATCGCCGCTCGCCAGATGAGGCGCTTCGGAGGCATCGTCAGCTTTCGGGTCGCCGGCGGGGAGACCCAGGCACTCGACGTCTGCGACCGCACGGAGGTCTTCACCCTCGGGGAGTCCCTCGGTGGAGTCGAGAGCCTGATCGAGCACCCCGGGCGGATGACGCACGCCTCCGTGGCCGGCACGCCGCTCGAGGTGCCCGCCGACCTGATCCGGCTCAGCGTCGGCATCGAGACCATGGAGGACCTGGTCGCCGACCTGGACCGGGCGCTGGGGTGAGCACTGGTCCCGAGGCGTCGGCCGCGCCGGCGGCACCCCGGCCACCCGGAGTGATGGTGTGCGTGGACTTCGGGTCGACGTTCACCAAGGCGGTGCTCGTGGACGTGGCCGAGGGCCGGTTGGTCGCGTCTGCGTCCCATGCGACCACCATCGAGACCGACGTGCTCGACGGCTATGACGCCTGCCTGGCTGCGCTCACGGCCCAGGACGTGCGGGCGTCCGAGGCTCGCGTCCTCGCCTGCTCCAGCGCCGGCGGCGGCCTGCGGATCGCCGTCGTCGGCAACGAGGAGCTCGTCACGGCCGAGGCCGGCAGGCGGGTCGCCCTCTCCAGCGGAGGCAAGGTGGTGTCGGTCTTCGCCGCGGGCCGCGGCGACGACCTCGCGGGCCTGCCGGCGAGCCTGCCCGACGTCGTCCTGCTCACCGGCGGCACCGACGGTGGCAACAGCGAGGCGCTGCTCGCGTGCGCCCGCGGTCTCGTCGCGGCAGGCTGGCGAGGGCCCGTGGTCGTGGCGGGAAACGTCGAGGCGAGGGACGACGTGGCGGCGATCCTGTCGGCTGCCGGGACGGCATACGTGCTGGCCGACAACGTGGTCCCACGCATCGGAGTCCTGACCCCTGACAGCGCCCGCGGCGCCATCCGGGAGATGTTCCTGGCCCACGTGATCGGCGGGAAGCACCTCAGCTCGCGCGCCGATTTCACCGCCATGGTCCGCGGAGCGACCCCGGATGTGGTGCTGACCGGGGTCGAGCTCCTGGCCCGCGGCCTCGGGCTGGACCACCAGGGCGCCGGTGACGTCGTCGTGGTCGACATCGGTGGCGCGACGACCGACGTGCACTCCGTGGTCACCGTCGACCCCGAGGAGAGCGGACTGGCCCGCGAGGTGGTGGCGGACACGCCGGTCACGCGCACCGTGGAAGGCGACCTCGGCATGCGGTGGTCGGCCGTCTCGACCGTGGAGCAGGCGGGCCTGACCGATCTGGCCGGGGCGGCGCAACTGCGCCACGACGACCCGGGCTACCTGCCGGGGACCGACGGCGAGCGCGACACCGACGAGACCATCGCCCGGGCCGCGGTGGGACTGGCTCTGAGGCGGCACGCGGGGCGCAGCCGCGTGGTGCTCAGCCCTGAGGGTCGGGTGGTCGAGCGCACCGGCAAGGACCTCCGCGACGTCGATCTGGTCGTCGGGTCGGGTGGTGTGCTGCGCAACGGGCGCCCGGGTGTTGCGGACCGGGTCTTCGCGGGGAGCGTCGGCGCCGCCATCGAGGGTGGCTGGCAGTTGCCACGCACGGCGGACGTCGTGGTCGACCAGGACTATGTGCTCGCGGCGGTCGGGCTGCTGGCCGAGGCACACCCGTGGGCCGCCCACCGGCTCGCCTCCACCCTGCGTGCCGCCCGGCGTGGGTAGCCTGACGACGTGACGGACAACGCCGACGACCCGGACAAGCCTGCGGACGACGCGGCGGGACGCACACCCCCCGATGCCGATGCCGATGACGGGGCCGCTGACGGGGCCGGGGGCGAGAGCTCGGACGGGGACGAGCGCGACCGGCGCCGCCTCCCGCTCCCGTGGCCGCGTGGCTCGTCGGGAGAGCAGCAGCGGTCCCTGACGTGGCTGCGTCGCGACGAGCAGGCGGAGCTCACTCCGGCGGTGGCAGGAGGCCCCAGCAACTTCTCCCGGGCCGAGGTGCCCTGGGGTGTCGACCTGGCGGCCGCCTGGTCCTGGCGCTTCCTGGTGATCGGCCTGGCCGGCTACGTCATCCTGCGGCTGTTGGCCTTCTTCGCCGTGGTCACGCTGCCGCTCGTCGTCGCACTGCTGATCACCGCACTGTCGGTCCCGGTGGTCCGCGCGCTGCGGGCGGTCGGCGTGCCCAAGGGCGCTGCGGCCGGGCTGGTGGTGGTGGGTGGACTGCTCATGGTCGCGGCGCTGTTGAGCTACGTCGGGCAACAGGTGGCCAACGGTGCGAGTGACCTCGCCGACCAGGTGGTGGCCGGCCTCGACGAGATCAAGACCTGGTTGAGGGACGGTCCGCTGAACGCGAGCGACTCCCAGATCAACGACTACATCGGGCAGACCCAGACCGCGATCACGGACTGGGCCAAGAACGGTGACTTCCTCGGTCAGGTCGGCGAGGTCAGCACGGCCGTGGGTCACGTCTTCGCCGGCTTCTTCATCGTCCTGTTCTCGACCTACTTCTTCCTCGCCGACGGCGAACGCATCTGGTCGTGGATGGTGCGGCTGGCTCCCCGAGCCGCCCGCGAACGGGTCGACAGCTCAGGGCGGGTCGCGTGGGTCTCCACGACGAGGTTCGTCCGGGCCACCGTCATCGTTGCGCTCACCGACGCGATCGGCATCATGATCGTGGCCGCCATCCTCGGCGTCCCGTTCGTCTCGGCGATCGGCGTGCTGGTCTTCCTCGGCGCGTTCGTGCCGATGATCGGCGCCACGATCGCCGGCACGGTCGCGGTGCTCGTCGCGCTGGTCGACCAAGGACCTATCGTCGCGCTCCTGATGCTCGGCGGCGTGATCCTCGTGCAGCAGATCGAGGGCCACGTCCTCCAGCCGTTCCTGATGGGACGCTTCGTGTCGGTGCACCCTCTCGGCGTGATCGTGGCCATCGCGTGCGGTGTGATCGTCGCGGGCATCGCGGGGGCCCTTGTCGCCGTCCCGCTGGCTGCCGCGATCAACGCCGTGGTGGTGCATCTCTCGGGTCATGCGCCACCGGGGGAGCCGCCGGAAGAGGCGCTCGAGGACGACCTCGCCGAGATGCGAGCCTCGGTGACACCGGAGCCGTCGAGCGATGAATGAGTGCCCATGAGCGAGTGCCGATGAACGGGGCTGGGTGATGACCACGTCCGAGCCGCTGCACCCGGTCCATCTTGCCGACATCGAGGAGGCGGCGCGGGTGCTCGAGGGCGTCGCGATCCGCACGCCGATGGAAGGCGCCCGCTGGTTGTCGGCCCTGGCCCACGGACCGGTGCGCCTGAAGTGCGAGAACCTCCAGCGCACCGGCTCGTTCAAGCCCCGGGGTGCCTACCTCCGGATCTCGCGACTCAGCGAGGCGGAGCGGTCTCATGGGGTGGTGGCGGCCTCCGCCGGGAACCACGCGCAGGGAGTGGCCCTGTCGGCCCAGCTCCTGGGCATCCCGTCGACGGTGTTCATGCCCGAGGGTGCGCCGATCCCGAAGGTCAACGCCACCGCAGGGTACGGCGCCGAGGTCCGCTTCCACGGCCAGTACCTCGACCAGTCTCTCGAGGCGGCCCGCGCGTTCGCCGAGGAGACCGGCGCGGTGCTCATCCATCCCTTCGACCATCGCGACATCGTCGCCGGCCAGGGGACCTGCGGGCTGGAGATCCTCGAGCAGGCGCCGGAGGTGCGCACGGTCATCGTCCCCACGGGAGGCGGAGGCCTGCTGGCCGGGATCGCCATCGCGATCAAGGAGCAGCGACCCGACGTCCAGGTCATCGGGGTGCAGGCGGAGGGAGCGGCGGCGTACCCACCCTCGTTGGCCAGTGGTGTTCCCCACCAGCTGGACGAGATGCGCACGATGGCCGATGGGATCGCGGTCGGGCGGCCAGGTGACGTGCCGTTCGCCGCGGTGCAGGAGTACGTCGACGACGTCATCACCGTGTCGGAGGACTCCCTCGCGCGAGCCCTGGTGGCGCTCATGGAGCGCGCCAAACAGGTCGTGGAGCCGGCGGGCGCCGCGGCGGTCGCGGCGGTCATGGACCAGCCGACCCGTTTCGAGACCCCGCTGGTCGCGGTGCTCTCCGGGGGCAACATCGACCCGCTCCTGCTCGGCAGGGTGATCCGCCACGGCATGGCGGCGGCGGGGCGCTACTTGTTCCTGGCCGTGGTGATCTCCGACCTGCCCGGAGGGCTGGCGAGCCTCCTGGGTGAGATCAGCAACCTGGGGGCGAGCGTCATCGACCTGACCCACGAGCGGATCTCACCGCGGCTGGGGCTGCACGAGGTCGACGTGGCGGTCCAACTCGAGACCCGCGGGCCCGCACACGCCGAGCGGGTCGTGGGCCATCTGCGGGAGCTGGGCTACCGCGTGTCCGGCGACGCTCAGCCGGAGTAGGGCACCGCGTCGACGACCTCGACCTGGAGGTCCTTGCCGTTGGGTGCCGTGTAGGTCACGGTCTCCCCCTTGCGCGCGCCGAGGATCGCGGAGCCGAGAGGCGACTGCGGCGAGAAGACCTCGATCTCGTCGTCCTCGATCTCGCGGGCGCCGAGCAGGAAGGTCTCGGTGTCCTTGTCGCCGACGAAGCGGTAGGTGACCTTCATGCCCGGTGAGACGGTGCCGTCGTCGGCGGGCTCGCCCACCTCGGCCCGGCGCAGCATTTCCTCGATCTGGCGGATCCTGGCCTCGACCTTGCCCTGCTCGTCCTTGGCAGCGTGGTAGCCGCCGTTCTCCTTCAGGTCGCCCTCGTCGCGGGCGGAGCTGATCCGCTCGATGATCTCCTGGCGGACGGTGCGACTGAGATGGGTCAGCTCAGCCTGGAGCTTCTCGTGGGCCTCCGGGGTGAGCCAGATGGTGTCGTGCTCGCTGGGCTGGGTCATGGGCTGCTACTCCTGCGGTGAGGAACGAACCGGACGGGTGTCGGCGCGTCGTCTCGGGAATGGGTGTTCTCGGACTTCTGGTCTGGGCTGTGGCCCGCTGCGTCGTGGCTGGTCGGGCCATGCGCCAGCAACGGGGGCTCGTCGTGCGGACTCCGTCACGTGCACGACCCCGGCCGCCGTAGCGTCCGGTCAGCCCTGCGGGACCTTCAAGACAGACCAGCCTATCAACTCGTTCCCCGAAATGACGGGTCAGCGAGGCTGCGGCTGCCCGGGAGCAGTGCAGCCGGCGAGCTCGACGGCGGTCGCCTCCCGGTCGGTCCGGAGGGTGATCTCGTTGCGGCCGGACTCGGGGACGAAGCTCAGCTCGCCCACCGTCGTGTGGTCGAGCGCCACCGCGCGGAGGATGCAGCTGGCCGTGACGTCGCTCGTCAGGGTCACGTCGACGACCGCCGTGACGGTGTGCGCGTCGTCGACGGTGTAGCCGATCAGGTCGGACTGCACGCTGGGCGTCGCGTGGAACCACGCCGCCCAGGCCACCCAGCCGAGGAAGGCCGCCACCAGGGTGATCACGACGATGCCCACCGCCAGCCGTGGGCCCCGCCGCGGGGCGCCGTACCGCTCGGCGAGCCGGGCGTCTCGTGTGGTCACCCGTCCATGCTCGCACCCGCGGCCACACCTAGAATCGGGGGATGCCTTCCGACGCCTCGCCTGCCAGCCCGCGCGCGGGCCTACGGCTGATGAACGTGCACGCCCACCCGGATGACGAGTCCTCCAAGGGGGCGGCCACCACGGCGAAGTACGTCGCCGAGGGTGTCGACGTGCACGTCGTGACGTGCACGGGCGGGGAGCGCGGCTCGATCCTCAATCCCAAGATGGACCGTCCGGAGATCCTCGCGAACATCTCGGAGGTTCGCCGCCAGGAGATGGAGCGGGCGCGGGACATCCTCGGCGTCCGTCAGGACTGGCTGGGCTTCGTGGACTCCGGCTGGCCCGAGGGCGACCCCAAGCCTCCGCTGCCCGAGGGTTGCTTCGCGCTGGTGCCGATCGAGGAAGCGGCCGAGCCGCTGGTGCGGCTGATGCGGGAGTTCCGGCCGCACGTCGTCACGACGTACGACGAGCGCGGCGGCTACCCCCATCCCGACCACATCCAGTGCCACCTGGTCACCGTCGCGGCGTTCGAGGCGGCGGGAGATGCCACGCGGTACCCCGATGCCGGGGAGCCCTGGCAGCCGCTCAAGCTCTACTACCACCACACGTTCAACCGGCCGCGCATGCAGGCGTTGCACGATGAGCTGCTGCGCCACGATCTGGAGTCCCCGTGGGCGGAGCGGCTCGCGGAGTGGGAGCCCGACCCGGCGTGGGACGCGCGGATCACGACCCGGGTCCCGTGCTCGGACTACTTCGGGGTCCGCGACCAGGCGTTGCTCGCCCACGCCACGCAGATCGACCCCGACGGGTTCTGGTTCGCGGTGCCCCGGACGATCCAGGAGTCCGTGTGGCCGCACGAGGACTACGAGCTCGCCCGCAGCCACGTCGCGAGCGCGCTGCCCGAGGACGACCTCTTCGCAGGGATCACCGATCGCCTTTGAGGCCGGGCCTGAGAGACTGGACCCATGAGCACCTCCGTGTGGTCCGGACTCCCCGGGGCAACCCCGCTGTCGGGTACGACGACGCTGGTCGCCGTGGAAGACCCGGTGCCCCAGGACAACGACGTCGTGGCCGGGGGCTGGGGGGCGTTCTTCCTCGTGGCGCTGATCGCGGCCACGATCTTCTTGATGTTCAGCTTCACCAAGCAGCTGCGCAAGGCCCAGGCCGCCAAGGACGCCGGGCTGTTCGGCGATGCGCCGGCGAAGAGCCAGGACGCGGACGGCGGTTCCGCCTCGTCCGCGGAGAACGGCTCCGGCGTCAGCGACGAATGAGCCGCACCAGGCAGTCGTAGGCAACGGGGCCGGACGGGTCACCGACCACTCGCGCCACGCGCTCGGCGCGCAGCACGTCGAAGGAGCGGTCGGCCAGGTCGGCCAGCACGTCCTCGGCGGTGTACACGACGGCCGGGTCCTGCGGGCCCCCGGTGCCCTCGGCGATGTTCGTGGAGTCGTGCGCGATCACGAGGAGCGTGCCACCGGGCGCGAGGGCGTCGTAGGCATTGCGCACGGCCGCGGTGCGCTCGACAGGGGGCAGCTGCAGGTAGGCCAGCACCACGAGGTCCACCGGCTGGTCGGACTGCCAGCGGGTGGCATCGGCGCAGGTCCAGGTCAGCGGTGTGTCACCGGCGAGCTCACGGCCCTTGTCCAGCGCGACCTGGGAGAAGTCGACGGCTGTCACCTCCCAGCCCCGGCGGGCCAGCCAGATCGCGTTGCGACCCTCGCCCGCAGCGAGGTCCACCGCTCGCCCCGGAGTGAGGTCGACGCATTCGGCCGCCACGAACTGGTTCGGCTCCGCCGACCAGACCAGCTCGGTGCCGGCGTAGCGCTCGTCCCAGCCATGTGCGTCCATACGCCCACCGTACGACCTGCCCACAGGCCTGCCTCCGCCGACCTGGGGTTCCACGGAGCGGAACCCACGACTCGGGCGGCCCGGTCGAGCAGCAGCATGGGAGGGCTCGCGCATGCCCCGACTCCGCTGGAGAATCCATGGTCAGCACCACCGCCGGCACCCCCGTCGATCCGGTCGTCGATCCGGCCGTCGTGAGCGCCGCCGAGCGGCTCCTCCAGGCCACCGAGTCCGGCGTTCCATGCGCACCGGTGCGTGACCTCATCGGTGCCACGAACATCACCGCGGCCTACGCCGTCCAGGAGCGCCTGACGGCCGCCAGGCTGGCGGGCGGTGCCCGCGTCGTGGGGCGCAAGATCGGGCTCACGTCCGCGGCCGTGCAGGCGCAGATCGGCGTCGACCAGCCTGACTTCGGGGTGCTCTTCGACGACATGGGCTACGGGCCCGACGAGATCGTGCCGATGAGTCGGTTGCTCCAGCCGAAGGCCGAGGCCGAGGTCGCGTTCGTGCTCAAGGAGGACCTGGCCGACGGCGACCTGGACGTTGCGCAGGTGCGCGCTGCCGTGGACTACGCCGTCGCTGCGCTGGAGATCGTCGACAGCCGGGTCGCGGGCTGGGACATCCGCTTCGGTGACACGGTCGCCGACAACGCGTCGTCGGGCCTCTACGTTCTCGGAACCGACCGGCGGAGCCTGGAGGAGGTCGAGCCGGTGGACGTCGAGATGACCATGGCGCTCAACGGCGAGCAGGTGTCGACGGGCAACGGCGTCGCCTGCCTGGGAGATCCGCTGCTGGCGCTGGCCTGGCTCGCCGCGAAGGCACGCGAGTTCGGCGAGCCACTGCGCGCCGGCCAGGTGATTCTCTCGGGCGCGCTCGGTCCGATGGCCGCGGTCGCCCCCGGCGACGTCGTGACGGCCGAGATCACCGGGCTCGGCATGGTGACCGCACGCTTCTCTGGAAAGGACGGCTCGTGACGAAGACGAAGGTCGCCGTGATCGGCTCCGGCAACATCGGCACCGACCTGATGATCAAGATCCTGCGCATCTCCAAGACGCTCGAGATCGTCGCCATGGTCGGCATCGACCCCGAGTCCGACGGGCTGGCGCGGGCGGCGCGGCTGAAGGTCCCGACGACCCACGAGGGCGTCGACGGACTGATCGCCATGGACTGCTTCGAGGACATCGCGATCGTTCTCGACGCCACCTCCGCCGGGGCACACCGGGTCAACGCGGCCAAGCTGGCGCCGTACGGCAAGAAGCTGGTCGACCTGACGCCCGCCGCGATCGGCCCCTACGTCGTTCCGCCGATCAACCTCGAGACCCACGAGGAGGCCGAGAACGTCAACATGGTGACCTGCGGTGGCCAGGCGACCATCCCGATCGTCTACGCCGTCTCCCGGATCACCGAGGTTCCGTACGCCGAGATCGTGGCCTCGGTCGCGTCGAAGTCGGCCGGCCCCGGGACGCGCGCGAACATCGACGAGTTCACCGAGACCACGGCCGCGGCGATCGAGGCGATCGGCGGTGCCTGGCGCGGGAAGGCGATCATCATCTTGAACCCGGCCGAGCCGCCGCTGATCATGCGCGACACCGTGTTCACGCTGATCAACGACCCGGAGGAGGCCAAGCAGCAGGCGATCCGCGAGTCCGTGGAAGCCATGGTCGCCGAGGTTGCGGCGTACGTGCCTGGCTACCGCCTCAAGCAGGACGTCCAGTTCAGCCCGATCCCGCCCGGCGAACCGGTCCACACGCTGCTCGGCAAGGGCGTGGGCGACGTCGCGGTCACGCACAAGGTCTCGGTGTTCCTCGAGGTCGAGGGCGCCGCGCACTACCTCCCGGCGTACGCCGGGAACCTCGACATCATGACGTCCGCCGCGCTCCGCACGGCCGAGCACATCGCCGCACTGCTGCCGAGCCCGGCGGTCGAGTTGGTCGAGACCCCTGGAGGCAACTGAGATGACCGAGCTCTACATCCAGGACGTCACGCTCCGCGACGGCATGCACGCGATCCGGCACCGGGTCGACCCGGAGGACGTCACCGCGATCGTGATGGCGCTCGACGAGGCCGGCGTCGACGCCATCGAGGTGACTCATGGTGACGGCATCGCGGGCGGGTCGCTGAACTACGGGCCGGGTTCGCACACCGACTGGGAATGGATCGAGGCAGCGGCCTCGGCCGTCCAGAACGCCGTGCTCACCTCGCTCCTGGTGCCCGGCATCGGGACCATCGAGGGTCTGAAGCAGGCCTACTCGCTCGGGGTTCGGTCGGTCCGGGTGGCCACGCACTGCACCGAGGCCGACGTTGCCGCGCAGCACATCTCGACGGCACGCGAGATCGGGATGGACGTCTCGGGCTTCCTGATGATGAGCCACATGAACGACCCTGCGTCGCTGGCGCAGCAGGCCAAGCTGATGGAGTCCTACGGCGCCCACTGCGTCTATGTCACCGACTCGGGCGGCCGGTTGACGATGGACGCGGTCCGCGACCGGATCCGCGCCTACCGCGACGTCCTCGACCCCGGCACCCAGCTGGGCATCCATGCACACGAGAACCTCTCGCTGTCGGTGGCCAACTCCGTGGTCGCCGTCGAGGAGGGTGTGTACCGCGTCGACGCGTCGCTGGCCGGCCAGGGCGCAGGGGCCGGCAACTGCCCGATCGAGGCCTTCATCGCCGTCGCCGACCTGCTCGGCTGGCACCACCGTTGCGACGTCTTCAAGCTCCAGGACGCCGCCGATGACCTGGTCCGGCCGTTGCAGGACCGCCCGGTGCGCGTGGACCGTGAGACGCTCACGTTGGGGTACGCCGGTGTCTACTCCTCGTTCCTTCGGCACGCCGAGAATGCCGCCGAGCGCTACGGCATCGACGCTCGCGCACTGCTCCTCGAGGTCGGACGCCGCGGGATGGTCGGCGGTCAGGAGGACATGATCGTCGACGTCGCCCTCGACATGCTCGCCGAGCGCGACGGTCAGGCCTCCTGACCCGGCCGACGCCGAAGCTGACCCGGCCGACACCGAAGGCCCATCCGTCGCGGAAGAGCACACCTCCGTGCGCGGTATGACTACCTGCCGAGCCCCGAGTCTCTGGCCAGCCGCACCGCCTCGTCGCGAGTGGCGACACCCAGCTTGCCGAGCATGTGGGAGACCCGGTTGCGGATCGTCTTGGGGGCGAGGAACAACTTGGCCGCGACCTGGGAGGTGGACAACCCGCGAGCGAGAAGCTCGAGGATCTCCAGGTCGCGGGCGTCGAGCAGGGCGAGCGCGTCCGAGCGTGGTGCGGTCGACGCGACCGCCACGACGGCTTCGCTGGCCCCCTTGCCCAGCACCATCGACCCGCGCGCGGCGGAGTGGATTGCGGCCAGCACGTCGTCGGGGTCGGAGTCTTTGAGCAGATAGCCGTCGAGACCGGCGGCCAGGCTGCGTACGACGGACTGGCTGTCAGGGTTCATGGTCAGCACCAACACCCGGATCCCCGGCGACTTCGCCTTCAGTGCCGAGCCAAGGCTGATCCCGTCTCCATCAGGAAGCTGAAGGTCGACGACCGCAACGTCGGCGTCCGCGTCGAGCCCCATGGCCTCGGCCACGGACTTCGCCGTACCGACAAGGGAGAGGCCGTCGTCGGACTCGACCAGTGCGGAGAGCCCGGACAGCACGATCGGATGGTCGTCGACGAGAATGACTCGGGTCATGCCGCCCGCTCCAAAGGTACGACGAGCCTCAACCGAGTGCCCGACGCGCCAGGCTCGATGATGAGCGAACCGCCGAGGTCCTCAGCACGCTTGCGCAGCGACGTCAGGCCAACGCCTGGTGCGATCGGCCCTCCGCAGCCGTCGTCGGTGACCGAGGCTTCGACGCCGTGCGCCGAGGTCCGCACCTCCACGTCGATCCTGCTCGCCTGCGCGTGCCGGAGTGCGTTCGTGATGCCCTCGGCGACAGAACGATAGACCGCGACGGCGACATCCGGTGCCGGCTCCGCGTTGATGGAGGTCGCCAGCTCGACGGTGATGCCTGCAACGTCGAAACCGTCGGCGAGCTGGCGCAGCGCGGCGTCGAGGTCGGCGTCAGTCAGCGCCGTCGGGGTCAGGCCGGAGACGATCCGGCGCAGATCACCTCGACACTCGGCGAGCTCTCTTCCGAGGGCTTCAAGCATGGGCGTCGGGCGAGCACGGAGTTCGGCCTGCACGCGCATGCCCATGCCCGCGAGCACCGGGCCGACCCCATCGTGGAGATCGCCGAGAATGCGCGATCGCTCTGCGTCGCGCTCCCGCGCGACGTCCGCACGGGCATGCTCGGCCTCAACCGCGAGGCCGACGGCTCGGACGACCAGGGCGACGGTGGGCTGTAGTTGGGCGACGATGCGCTCCTGTCGAGGCTCGGGCCCCTCGGGATGGCGTGCTTCGATCAGCATCGTGCCGACGCGCTCGCCCCCGACGACGAGCGGGTGCTGCAGCCACGGTGGCCCGGCCTCGGGGTCGTCGTTGCCCAAGACGAGCTTGACCTGCAGATGGCCACTGGCTGCTGCCACCATGTCGGCGGCCTTGCCGACCAGTGCCCGGGGGTCGGCCTGGCTGTGGAGATCGGCCGTGATCGCCGAGACGTCGGCCGGGGTGAGGACCCCGGTACCGTAGCGACGTTCGAGGAATCGTCTGCGCGTCCAGACCGCAGCCGACGTCGCCAGTCCAGCTGTCACCAGCGCGACGAAGACCGCCGACGGCACGGCCCCTGGCAGCGCGATCCGGGTCGCGCCATACAGGAAGAGCAAACCCGCCGCACCTCCCGCCGCCAGAACCGTGAGCACCGCCGCCACGTCGACGACCGGCTCGATGATGGGACGCAGCTCGTCGGCCAGGACGAGGCGGGTCACCACGCCGGCATACGCCCACAGCCCGAGCATGACCACCACCGCGAACACGCTGTCGCTGGCGCCCTGCGACGCTGCGGAGAGCAACGCCACTTGCACGCACGAGTACGCCACGATCCACGTCAGCCTGCGACGAGACAGCCGATCGCCGGCATGGTCCACGGCGACCGCCGTGGTCGCCAGCATCACGACGACCAGGATCAGCACGGTGTGCTGCCACACCCAGTCGACTCCGACCCAGCCGACCCGGCCGTCGGGGAGCACGCCCGCCACCGCGACGATTGCAGGCACCACAGCGAAGAGCACGAAGAGGAGCCCGACCCGAGGAGCAGCGCTACGGTCGATCAACAGCGCCGCGGCGATGCCGAACGCGATCCACCCAGCCCCGAAGAACAAGGACTGCGGAGTCGGGCTCGCTTCAAAGGCCCTCACCACCGGGAGGATTCCGACCCCTGTTGCCAGAGCGGCCGCGATCACCCCCACGGGGATGCCGCGAGTCTCCGCCGGCTCCAGGCTGCTCACGTGACGATCATCGCGCCTACGTGGCCCTGGAGCCAGAGCACGGGATGAGGCGGGACAGAGTAGGAAAACTGCGGGACGCCTCGGGACGGCGACATACTCGACCCCGGGACACTCGGAGACCGACGGTGGTCACACGCCTCAGAACCGCTGAGGCACCACGACCGCGAGGTGATCACATGACTTCAACCAATGAGACGGTGGATGTGAGGGAAACGAAGGGCATATCGGCCCCGCTGCTCGTTGGCGGCTTGATCGTTCTCTCCTTCGGGTTCCAGTTCGGACACCTGTTGATCGCGCTGTTCTTCGCCAGCGACCACGAGATCCACAAGCCCCAAGGCGTCCTCGACGAACTCGGCGACGTCGGAATCATCGGGGGAGCCGCCCTCGTGATCTCGTTCGCGATCTCCCTGTCCACCTACCGCACCGCGGCGAAGGCGAAGGTCGGAGCGATCGTGCTCGGCGTGCTGTCGATCCTCACGCTCCCAGTCTTCTTCGCTGCCGCGCCGGCCATCTTCGGATCTCAGGCCGCGTGGCTCGGGGGGCTGGCCAAGGACTCCTATCCCCAACGTGGCGTCGCTCGCGGGTTCGCCATCGTCGGACTGGTCATCGCGATCCTCAACGTCGTCGCCCTGTGGGGCGGCACCATCGCCTTTGGGATTGGCCAAGCGATGGGCAAGTAGGACGTAGCCCTGCGCAACGCGCACCCCTGACCTTCAGAGGTTTGTGAGCTGCACACCGAGCCGCGCATTCTCCTGCCGCAGGGTCTCCAGCTCGGCTTGCAGGTCGATCACGGCCTCAATCCTGTCCGGTGATCTGCTGGCCAGTCGAACCTGTGCCGGCGCCTTGTCGATCCAGGCCGTTTGGGCGCCACGGGCCGGAGCCGCTTCCGAGTCCGTCAACTTGAGGAGCTTGCGCAAGCGCGCGTTCTCGCGCCGCAGATCCTCGAGCCTACGTGGCGGTGCTGTCCGCTGGCTACTACTACAACTTGACCTTCGTCCAGCTCGGCCTGATCGACTTGGGCACTCGGCTGGTTGGGATGCCTGAGGGTCAGGTATCGGTGGCGATGGCTGCCCTTGCCTTGGTGGCGTTCGTCGTCGCGGTGGTTTCTGGCCGGGTCATGGACAAGCGAGGATGGAGCTCTGACCTGCGGCTCAAGTTCCGGATCCTGTTCGTCGTGGTCGCCGCGCAAACCGTCCTCACGATGGTGGCCCCCCTGGTGGGGACCCCCCGAGAGTTCGGTCTGTGGGTCGTGTTCTCGGCGGTTGGAATCGGTGCCGGAATTCCGGTGACGTTCAGTCTCATGATCGACTTCATCCCGATCCGACATCGCGGTTTCATCGCTGCCCTGGTCACCGGGCTCGCCTTTTCTGCGGCGGCGTTGTATCCGATGGAGTGGAAGATTGACGAGTTCGCTCCGCTGATGACCATGGTGATGATTCCAGCGACCGCAGTGCTGGGTGTGATCTCCTTCCGGCGGTTCGCTTTTGTCGATGAGCTGGCGCGCCAGCATGAACGTTTCGGAATCGGCCGGTTCTGCCGACCGACGCCGATCGCCACGGCCAGTGTCGAGTTCTGGATGTTGGTGATCGTCATGTTCTCCGTCTTCTTCATCGACAGCCTGGGGTTTCTTCGCATCATCGACACCCCTGCCTACATCTCGACCTCATGGCAGTCACCTTCGATTGGGCCTCGGCTGTTCATTGCCGTCACCCATGTGGTCGGAGCGGCGATGGCAGGTGTGCTCTATACCAGTTTTGGGCGACGCTGGCTTTTGGTGTGGGTGTTCGGTCTCTTTGCCTTCACCCACCTCCTTTACACCTTCCATCTCGGTACCGCCCCTGCGGGTATGGATCCGCCGCTCGTGCTGCCGCTCTTCTACGTCCTTGCCGTCAGTTTCTATACCACCCTCAACTTCGCTCTCTGGCCCGACCTGTCGACGCCAGCAACGATCGGCACCAACACCGCACTCGGCGTCGGGATCGCCGGTTGGCTGGCATCGTTCGTCAGCACCTCACTCGCCCTCTATTCCATCAGCAGCGGGTTGTCACTCCTGGAGCATCTCCGATACGTCAACGCGCTCGCCCTGCTGCTGGCCGTCGCCTACCCGCTGGTCCTGTACTTCCGCCGGATGCGAATTCTCGCCACCAACCCGGAGTCACCATGAACCTGGCCCTCATCCCACTGCTGATCGCTGCGCTGCTCATGGCATCGAGCGACCCCACCGTCGAGACGGTCGAACTGGTCCTCAGCGGAACGCATCAGATCACCGAAACCCCTGGAGCGCTGGTCGTCGCAGACGCCCAGGTCCGCATCCCTCCCGATGACCAGGTATCAGGACCTATCTATGTCGTCGGTGGCGAACTGGTGGTGGCGGGCCGCGTCAACACCGATGTGGTCCAACTCGCTGGCACCGTGACAGTAGAGCCGGGAGCCGAGATTGCCGGTGAGTGGCAGCACATCGGAGGAACGCAACGAGTGTCCGCCAGCTCGAAGGTCGGGCAACGGACAGGTCTCGGCGACAACCCGGCCGCGGGGAATCCGATCGCACGGTTCGCGTCGCTCGTGTTGCTGACGCTCATCCTGGCTGGGGTTGGTCGCAGCCTCGCCAGACGACGGTCCTCAGCGCTACACAATGTCGCCGGTGCGATCGGCAGTCATCCGATCATCACCCTCACCGTCGGAACACTCCTCACCCTGACGTTTCTGTCGGTCTTCGTGTTCATGGCGTTCACCTTCATCCTCCTACCCGTGGCCATCGTTGGACTGCTCGCAGGCGCCGTGACCGTCGCATACGGGTTCATCGCCTGGGGCGACTTGATCGGTGGCCGGCTACCCGTCCACCGCCAAGACCTGTCGACGGCAATCGGAGTGGTCGTCGCCATGGCGGCTCTCCAACTCCTCACTCTCCTGCCCCTCGTCGGCGACCTGATCGCACTGGCAATTCTCCTTACCGGTGTCGGCGCCGTCACCGTCACCTACTTTGGAGTCGCCGACTTCAAACCAGAGGTCATGCCTAACGAGAGCTGAAGCAATCTGAGTGGACTCGCCTTCGCGGCACGGTCCATGTCCCGGGTGCCTCCAACACCAATAGAGCCGGCACCGCGGCGCTCGTGTACCCCGACTCACCCCTGAAACTGTTGCAGGCATCACAGATCCACACCAAGTCTTGACGATTCGCCTCGTTGAGAAAGGATGGTCGATGGCAGCCCTTTGTCGCACAGAACGGAGTGGACGGCCATGGCAACCAACCCGACGCGGGATCGCGACCGCCAGCGCTACGCATGGGCAGGGGGCCTCATCGGGATCCTGGCCGGCGTCGGCGCGACCGTCGGGGTCCTGGTGGCCGGCGGTGAGGGCATCGCGCTCGGCGCAGCCTTCGGCGCGGCCGCGGGCGTGCTGGCCTCAGCGCTGCTCAACATGCGCCCCGGGCAGCGCTGATATTGAACCCACGGTGACCGGCCACCCCGTGCTGGTGGGCGGCACCGACCCGTCCTATTCCGCAGCAAAGACGAACGCGGCGAAGTGGCGGGTCTACGCATCGAGCACCACGCCGGTGCCCACCAACCGCACTGGGCCTTGACCAGCCTCGCCGCGTTTCAATGGTGCGGCATACCGGCTCCCCTCTGTTGTCAACCGGTGCTTGTGAGTGTTGGGGTCGCCTTCCTCTTTCGTGGTTGTGCTGTGGCGGCGTAGCGTCGTTGGGGCGGGTTCGGGAGTGGCTGATCCGAAGTGCCGGTGTGCGGGTGAGAGCCGGTCGTGCTGGATTTGAGTGACGCCCCGCGGTGCCCTCCCGGGCCCGCGTCCTCGTCGGTGAGGTGGGTGGCCTTCGGCGTCGGTGACCAGTTGCCGGTAGATGGCGTCGGCGATGCGTCGTTTCAGGCAGCGCATCGCTTCCATCCGGGTCTTGCCGGCGGCGAGCTTGCGCCGGTAGTAGGCCCGGCCGGGGCCGTCGAGGCGGATCTGGCAGGCCGCGGCGATGTGGATGACGTGGTTGGCTTTGCGGTTCCCGGCCCGGGAGAGCCGGTGGCGGATCTGCTCGCCGGAGGAGGCGTCCAGGGGTGCGGTGCCGGTCCAGGAGGCGAACCGGTTGCGGTCGGTGAACCGGGCGACGTCACCGACATCGGCCAGGATCCGGGCGGCCACGACCGGTCCGACGCCGGTCAGGTCCATCAGGTGCGAGCCACGCGCGCAGCACCATCGCCTTCAGCTCCTTGCTGGAGGCCTTGATCCTCGCCTCGATCGCGACCGCCTCGGCCAGGTGCTCTGCAGCGATCCGCTTGCGGGTCTTGCCGACCACGTCACGTGGCCGCACGCCGGCCAGGATCTTCTTAGCCTGCAGCGGCGTGATGTCCTTCTTCGACTGTCCCGGAACCAGCTCCGACAGCACCCGGTGCAGCCGGTTGACCGCCTGGACCTTCGCCTTGGTGAGCTCCTCGCGACGGTCGACCAGCATCCGGAGCACCTCGAGCTCGGGGTCGTAGGACAGCACCCGCAGCGTCGGGGTGCGGACCGCGACCACCGCGACCGCGTGGGCGTCGTGGGCGTCGGTCTTGCGGTTGTGCCCGGTGTCCAGCAGCCGCGCCCGCGCCGCCAGCTTCGCCGGCACATCCACCACCTGCTCCCCGTCGGCGAGCAGCCGCTGCGCCAACGGCCGACCGGCACCGTTGCTGCCCTCGACCGCCCACACTCGTTCCCGGAAGTCCGCGACATGCCTACGCATCGCCGCATACCCAGCCTTGTCGGTGCCGAACCGCCCCGTCGCCAACACCGTCTCGTGCCTGTCGACCACCTCGATCGTGGCCGACAGCTTGTGGGGATCGACCCCGATGAACACCTTCGCCATCCGCTTCGCCCTTCTGCTCGTCGTCGGATTGACGCCGGGCGGGCATTGCTACTGAGAGCTGGGCAGTCCCCTCTGGAGCCACGCACCGGCAACGGTGCCCGACGGAAGAGCAGACCGGTAGAGAGCCACACCAATCACGCTGGTGGGCAGCCGCGAAGAGAGCCTCCCGCCGAACACCTGGACCGAGTCTGGCCAGACACCGGCCCTACCCACAATCGTCAAGTAGCCGCGAGCGGGCGCTCCTTCAGGCCTCCAAGATGGTCTTGGCCGTGAGGAGCGGAAGCCTCGGCGAGCTGGTCAGCGCCTTGAGGACTGCTCCTGGTAACTCGAGCCAATGAAGTGACCCGCCTGCGGCTCAGCACGCCACCAAGCTCCAGAAATGCGATCGGCGGTGTCAGTGCCTGCGCTGGGCGACCCAGGCAATGTGGCGCTCATCTCGGGTCCCCTCCTCGGCCGCCTACGCGACCGCGACGTGAAGCGCGGCCAGGAACGCTTCGGGTTGCTCCACGGCGGGATCGTCCCGGCAGTCGTCGATGACGTGCAGTGGCCATCCAAGGTCGGCGCTGGCCGCTTCGGCGACTCTCAGAGGTACCTGGAGGTCAGATCGACCGTGGATCAGAGACGTGCGGACGGTGATCTGCTTGAGGTCGTCACGCGGAATCCGCGGGACGGCCAGTCGTGGGACCAGACGCCGCAGGGCGGCTTGAACGCTCGGCGTGCGCGCCCGATCCAGGGCGTAGTGCAGCAGGGGATCCCACTGGTCACCCGCCTGCCCGCCGACCCGATTCATGTCGAGGAAGCACTTGTTGAACAGGCGATCACGGCTCCGCGGGGTCGGGTGGGCGACGAAACTCATCATGGGGATCGCGAAGCTGGGTGCTGGCCGGAACCAGCTCAGGCCCAGTGTGTCGACCAGGACGAGCTGGCTGAGGTGATTGCTGTTGTGCACGGCGTATCGCGCGGCGATCGCGCCACCCATGAGGTGGCCGGCCAGTACCGGCTGTGCCTCGCAGGTCGCCTCGATCAGCTCGTCGAGCCACGTCAGTACGGTTCTGGTGTCGAGAGTGCCGTGGATGACCGAGGATTCACCGTGGCCGGGCAGGTCCGGAACGATGACCTGGTGGGTCTGCACCAGCTGGGGAATCACCCTGGTCCAGACGGCCGCGAACTCACCGTGGCCGTGCAAGAGCACCATCGGTGGACCTGCACCGCCCTTCAGTACGGCGGTGGACACCCCCGCCAGCTCCAGCCGAGACTCGGTCAATGGAATCGCGGCCAGCAACAGATCGCGTGCCCTCCGATCGGGGGTCTGCTCCGATTGCGTGCCCTGGTCCTGAGTGCTCATCCCTGCCTCCTCCTTCGATGGCTACGAAGCAAGAGTCCATGCAGGGTCGCGGCGTCCGCATCGGTGACGTCACCCAACGTGCGCGCGAACCGCATGGGCATTTCCATGTAGGGCGGAAGTCTTGTCGCGTTCTGGTCCATCAGCGTGACCCGCGGGTCTTGGCGTGCCGCTCAACGGAGGCGGGCTCGACGCGGCTGCTTGCAGCCACTGATCTCATACCGATCTTCCGCGGTCCGATCTCACCTACCGCGGCCAACGAGCGTGCCGCCGACTCGCAGGTTGGCAGGCGCGTCTTACTTAGCCGCATCTGACGACCTGCCGTGACGTTGTGAGCCGCCAGTGGAGCGGATTACCGTCGATTCCGCCGGTCGTCACCCCTTGTCTGGGAACTTGTTGTCGAGGAAGTTGTAGATCTGGAAGGGGTTCCCCTCTTCGTCAGTGACGACGTAGATGGGCTTGGCGCACGCCCAGCCGTCGTTGTTGCCGCGCTCGTCGACGAGGTTGTCGACGCCGTACGGCTCCGCGTTCACGTTCCAAACATCACTGGTAGGAGTGACAGGGCATGGCGAATCGACTGGCCTCGGCAACGAGCCCATATCTGCTCCAACACGCCTCAAATCCCGTGGATTGGTGGGAGTGGGGACCCGACGCATTCGCCCAGGCGAAGCGCCGTGATGCACCAATTCTGCTGTCAGTCGGGTACGCCGCCTGCCACTGGTGCCACGAGGTTCCAGGCTTGGCGACTGTCGACGGAATTCTGCGAAACCGCAGGTCAGCGGCCTAGTGGCGGTTCGCGCCGAATCGGCGAATGCCGCCGTTGGACACCGTTTCCGGGGCTTCGTGCATCACTTTCGTGCATCACTTTGGCCCCATCACTGGCGACCCAGTGGCAGCCGATCAGAGCAGGTCGGCGAGCAGGTTCGCGCCGGGTAGCAGCGAGCGAGCCGATGGTCCGGGGGACCATTCTGATCGGCTGCGGGTGATGAGGTCCAGCGCCTGGAGCTGGTGCGCCAGGATGCGAAGCTCGTCCTCAACGTCACGGGTGGTGATGGGCTTGCCGCCCCGGCTCCACCCGTGGCCCATCAGCGGATGCACCTCGGCGGCGATATCGGCGACCTGAAGCGGGCCGCGGGCCGCGACCAATGCGACGGCGCGTTCCGCAGCCATGGTGTGAAACGCACCTTCGTCGAACCAGGATCGGAGACGACGTACGGTCTCGAGCTCGTCGGCAGCCGCCTTGGTGGGTCGCAGGACGCCGTTGGTGAGGCGAACTAACCGCACGTGTCGCAACAGGTCATGTAGAACGGCCAGCGGGAGCAGGTCCTCCTCGATCGAGGCGGGTCGTCCCATCGGATTCCAGCCGGGGCGCTGCGCCTGCACGGCTCGGACCACGGCGCGTGGGAGGCGCCCGCCGGGCGTGAGCTTGACCCCGTCGGCGAGCAGTTCCAACACGAGGCGGACGCTTTCGGGGACGGCGCCGACGGCGTCGCGGACCCGCCGTGTGGTCGCCTCGTGGTCGAAGTGTCGCAGTCGATCCCCGACCCAGGTGCGCATCGACTCGTGCTCGCGATGAGTCGGGTCGGCGAGCGCGTCGAGGAGTTCGGCGTACCCTCCGGCGCCTCCGCAGTCCTCGGGCGGGCAGGTTCCCTGGCCTCCGACGCAGCCAGGCTGGTCGTCGCCTCTGGCCGAGCACCTCGACGCCGTGCTGCCAGTTGTCGCCGAGGTCGTAGGCGTAGACGAAGCGGGTCGGCAGTGTGGACAGGCGTACGCCACGCTCGTCGACTTCGCGGTCCTCGCCCCAGTCCTCGAAGGGGACCGCGTAGACGGCGTCCTCGGTGCGGAACTGGTGGAGATGGGAGTCGGTCCAGCCGATAGCGACCTGTAGCACCTCGTGGAGCTCGTCGAGGGTGATCGCGGCCGGTACGTCGATGACCCGCTCCACACGCGGCTCGACCTCGCGCATGGTGACCCGCAGCCTGAGCGTCTTCACTGCGGCACTCCGGGCGCCCCGCAGCACTTCTTGTACTTGCGACTCGATCCGCACCAACACGGCTCGTTGCGCCCCGGCGGCCAGGCGATCGTCCTTGACGGGTCGCGCGCGACGTCGGCGGCGTACCTCGCTCGCAACTGCGAGGGGTCTCGCTCGTCGGGGGCGTTCTCGGACACCCAGGGAACGAACTCGGCGGATCTCACGGGAACGACCGACAATCGCGCCATGCCTGCTTCGGAGTGGGCGCGCAGCCTGCCCTCCATGCGCCGGCAATAGACGGCGTGGCTCACGGTTTCGCCATCGTCGTCGTGCAGGAGTGGGCTGTCGGCGAGGTCCGGCCAGCGCTGCGGCCACTCGTCGTACTCGTCGGCGGGCAGCCAGGCGAGGGCAACCGGCGTCTGCACGGACGACTCAGCGACGGCACCGGCATCGCGGTGTATCGGGCGGTCGGTCTGCGGGCGGATGGAAGAGTCCCGTCGAGCCGGTGACGGCAATGAGGGTGTCGCGCTCTGGAGCTCGTCTGGCTCGCGTCCCAGCTCTGCGAGCGAGGCAGCGCGCAGGTCGCGGAGTTGGCCCAGGAGCCGCTCAGGGTCCCCGGTGCGGACCGCGAGCTCGAGTGCTCGCGTCAACCAGTCCAGCGCCAGCTCATGCTCGCCGATCGCGCCGTACTCCAGTCCAGCGTTGTTGTAGACCCACACGTCGTCGGGAGTGTCCGCGGCCACCGCGTCCCAGATCTCCGCGGCCTCCGCCAGTCGGCCGTGCCGGGTCAAGATCTCTGCGCGGCGGCAGCGGGGATCCGGCTGACTGCGGTATCCGAGTTCGACGAGCAGGTCGGCCTGGTGGAGCGCCTCCTCGACCCGGCCGAGTTGGTCGTAGACCTCTGCCAGTTCATTGTGCAGTTCGAGTCTGTCGAGGAGCGCCGCCGCGGCCGGGTCTGCCTCGCACGCAGCGACGGCGCGTTCTAGGACGTCCGCGTATGCCCCGGCGGGGCCGAGTCTGGCCCTATGGATCTCGCGGTCGAGTCGATCAAGCTCCTCGGTTCGCACGGCGACATCATGTCCCAGCCTGGCTCGTCGGCGTTGCCCGGGCTCCGGGCCGCAGTTCGCTCACGCCGCCGTCGCTCGGTGTGGGGGAGAAGCTCGGTCACCACCCGTCGGCTCGCGATCGGGGGCATGACTCGGGGACTCGAGTTGACCGTTTGCAGAGGTTCCGGTCGACCTTTTGCAGAAGTTCGCACCTGAGGCCTTTGACTAGATTTTTGCTCACGTGAGCAACATTCTGTTCATATGGATTTCGGTGAACCCTTCGGCGGCCTGATGCCTGGCGCGCGCGGTGCGGCGCTCGCCGTGCTGCTTCGTACTGGTGCGCCCCTGACCGGTCGGCGCGTGCACGCGTTGGTCGCGGATCGCCACAGTCTGGGTGCCGTGCAGCAGGCGCTGCGAGACCTCGATCGGCTGGGGCTGATCACGACGGAGGCCATCGGGCGTGCCGGCGTGCACCGCATCAACGAAGGCCATGCGGCCATCGCTCCACTGCGTGCCTTGGCCAGCCCGATCGAGGTGCTGACTCGCGTCGTGGAGGAGGCCGTGCGAGGCGTCGAAGCCGTCATTGTGTTCGGATCGGTTGCTCGCGGCGATGCCCATGCAGACAGCGACGTCGACCTCGTCGTGATCGCCCCCGCGGCGTGGGACGGTAGGGCCGAACTGCAGCAGCAGGTCCAGGAGCGCCTCGGCAATGACTGCGACGTGCTGCACCTGACCGGCGACCACTTCAAGCTGGCTCCAGAGGACCGCGAGCCGGTCGTGTCCGAGATCTTGCGCGACGGGATCGCCCTGATCGGCACGATGCCGCGGCGCAGTCGGGTCGCGTCATGACGAACACGGAGAGCAGGAACCACGCCAAGAGCTCTCATGCTCGGGCGACGAAGCTTGTGCTGATGGTCAGCGACTATTGCGTTTGCTTCGAATATTGCGAATAATGATCACTCAGGAGAGGAGACACCATGACCGCGTTGGCACTCACGCCCGTACAGCCTGACGAGTCCGACATCAACACCGCTGTCGAGGCGCTGCCTCACGTCAAGAGCTACCTGGCCGAGCACGCCGACAGCATTATCCGGCTCGTGGTCGCCGACGACCCTGAGGAGACCCTCGTTGTTCCGCGCGGTGCCGTGGAGCTCCTCGCCCAGGTGCTGGCGCACATGGCTGCGGGGCAGGGGGTGTCGGTGGTGCCTGCTCACGCCGAGCTGACCACCCAGCAGGCGGCGGAGCTGCTCAACGTCAGCCGGCCGTTCCTCATCGGTCTGCTCGATGCTGGCGAGATCGAGTACCGGAAGGTGGGCAAGCACCGGCGGATCAAGGCGCAGTCGCTGATGGCCTACATGGCACGCGACGACCAGGAGCGCCGTCAGGCCGCAGACGAACTGACCCGGCTCAACCAAGAGATGGGCCTGCTCTGAGGTGTCGTTTGTCGTCCTCTACGACGCCAACGTGCTCTACCCGAGCACGCTCCGAGACCTGCTGATCCGCGTCGCTCAAGCGGGACTGGTCCAGGCGAAGTGGACCGACCAGATCCTCGATGAGGTCTTCCGCAACCTAGCCACGAATCGGCCCGACCTCGATCCGCAGCGGCTGGCCCGCACGCGCGAACTGATGAACCGCGCGGTCCGCGACTGCCTCGTGACGGGCTACGAGCCCCTGGTCGACGCCGTCGACCTGCCGGACCCCGGCGACCGCCACGTGCTCGCGGCAGCGATCAAGGCACGCGCCCAAGTGATCGTGACGCACAACCTGAAGGACTTTCCGTCCACCGTCCTGGAGGAGTGGGACATGGAGGCGAAGTCGGCCGACGACTTCATCCTCGATCAGATCGACTTGAGCCGCGACTCGGTCTACGGGGCGGTTCAGCGGATCGCGGACTCCCGAGGCAACCCTCCGGCAACGTTCGCTGATGTCCTGGCAATGCTCGAACGTGACGGCCTCGTCGAGTCGGTTGCCGCCTTACGGCCCTGATGGGTCAAGCGGACCGGCGCCGCTTTGGCTTGGGGAGCAGGTCGCTGACGGACGTCGCCTCCCGGTCCGGCGCGACGAGCGCCTCCAGAGCCGCCTCGGCCAGCGCCATCCGCTTCTCCTCCCACGCCAGGAGCTGATCGAGCCGCCACCGATCCGGATGTGTCATCACCGGCGGCGGCACGAGTTCGCGGTCCTTGAGGTTCTGGTAGCCCTTCGTCTTGCCCCAGCCGTAGCGAGCCATCACCTCGCTCGCGCTGAGGAACACGTGGCGGCGGGTCGTCCATGGGTCTCACACCGCCTTCGGCTTGCCGAGCACGGGCTGGGAGGCGAGGCGCTGGGTGCGGATGAAGGTCCGCAGGTCGCCGACCGTCGTGTAGAGCCGCCGGCCGATCTTGAAGAACTCCGGCCCGGTGCCCTCCTGGCGCCACCAGCGGACGGTGTTGACCGGTGTCCGCAGGATCTCGGCGACGTCGTCGAGCGTGAGGAGCTCGTCGTCGTGGCGCGCGTGGAAGGGGACGTCGTGGGTGTTGCTGTTCATGGTTCCTCCTGTCAGGCGTTGGCCCGCGAGGATCGTGGGCGACAGGTAGGTGTGAGGGCCGTGCCGCCAGAGCGCCGAATACGTTCGATCGGATATCGTCGAGGGATGGATCGGGCGTACCTGCTCGAAGTCGCACGACGTGCCAGCGGCCTGACGCAGGCCGAGCTCGCCGCCAGATCCGGTACGTCGCAGGCGACGATGTCGGCGTACGAACGAGGTCTGAAGTCGCCGACGCTCAAGGTCGCCGCGCGGATCCTCGAGGCCGCGGGTTACGACCTCAACCTGCGCCGGCTCATCGACTGGGTCGAGCACGAAGCGCCCGGAGTCGGGCACTTCTGGGTGCCGAGCACCCTCTGGCACGTCGAGACGCCCGACTGCTTCGCGATCCTGGCGTTCCCCGACCTCGTCGGCGACGGGCCGATGCGCGAGTGGGACATGCACGACCGCGCACAGCGCAAGGGCGTCTACGAGCAGTTGCTCCAAGGTGGCTCGCCCGAGGAGATGATCCGCTGGATCGACGGCCCCCTCCTGGTCGACGTGTGGGAGGAGCTCGAACTCCCGGACGCGGTCCGCGAGGCGTGGAAGTGGCCGATTGTGATCGCGCGGGGACCGACCCACCCGGACACCGTGCGGATCCTGGGCCGAGGGGACGACTCGTTCACGGCTGAAGCGTGGGTCCGCGGACACGAAGCAGTGCCAAGGAGGGCGCCGGCTCCGAAGGAGCCGCGGGTGCGGTTCATCCGGACGCGCTTCGACCCGCGGCCGCCAGAGCCGACTGCGGACGGCGACGGGACGAAGCCGGCAGCGACCGTCGCCAAGGTCGCCGAACGGCTCGCCACTCAACTGGCAACGTCGCGGCACCCGGCCGCCCCGGCCACCTGGAACGCTGGAGTCGCGTTCGCGCGGAGGTGGGCGGACTTGGGCAACGGCCACAACGTTGTGCTTGCGCCGAGCGGACCCGGATGCGTCGTCGGCGTCACGGTCGAGCCCTACGACGACAGGCTCGACGTCGGCGAGCAACTGATCAGGCTGTGGCGAACGGGCTGAACCCGATCCGGTGCCTCAACCGCGCTTCAGAACCCGATGCCCGGTGCCGACGGCGATGCCGCAGGCCGGGAATCGAACTCGGCAGGAAGACGCGGCGCCGCCCGCCGCCTTGGTGCCTTCGGTCCGTAGCGCTCGATCGCCTCGGCCGCCGCCTCCCGTGCGTGCGCCGGCCCGAGGTCGGCACGGTCCCGGCCGAACACGTCGCACCACTGCTTGCGCGCATCCTCGACGGATTCGGCGACGAGGTGCGCGACGTTTCGCTCGCGGCCGCGTGTCATCCCGACGTACGCCGACGCGGCTCCGCTGTGCTCGCCGACCAGCACATGGCTCTCGGTGACAGTGGCGCCTTGCGCGCCGTAGGCGGTCGTGGCGTAGGCGAGCTCGACATCGCGGCGCACGTAGTCGGGCGGCAACACACGAGTCCCCGCCTCGCCCCTGACGGTGAGCGCGCCGCGATCGCACGAGACGACGGTCCACAACTCGCGGTTCGCGACGTCGGCATCGCGGTCGTTGCGCCGGGTCGCGATGGTGTCGCCGACGCCGAGCCGTTCACCCGCCGCGGTCAGCACCTGCTCGTCGACCTCACCGGTCGCCTTGCGGATCCGGTGCGCGAAGGCGTTGATCCGGCCCACCTGCTCGCGGGTGTCGGCGACGACGAGCTTGCCGACGCTGGCTTCAGCGGCAAGGCGTCGGGTCCGTTCGACGTCGCTTCCGTGGATGACGATCTCGCCGCGGGCGAGGAGTTCATCGAACACCTCGCCGGGCGCGGTGCCCGTCCGCATCCGCACCGAAAGCTCGGCATAGCGGGGGTCCTTGAAGCGGCGTACGCCGTCGAGCTGTTGCACCCGATCGGGTGCGTACCTGATCGCCAGATCCAGGACCCCGCCACGGCCGACGGCGGGGAGCTGATGGCGGTCGCCGACCAGCATCACGAGTGCCTGGGTCTCGTCGGCCAGGCGGAGTAGCGCGCGGGCAGTGTCCTGGTCGACCATGCCCGCCTCGTCGACGACGAGCAGGTCGCCTCGACGTAGTCGGGCGCTGACGTCGGGCGCGGAGTCGACTCGACTCCACCGACCGTCCTCGTCCCAGCGGAAGCCGTGCTGGTGGAGCAGCCAGGCTGCGGAGTACGACGCCGCGCCGATTGCGCCCTCTGCGACCTGGGCCGCCTTGAGAGTCGGTGTCACCACGACCATCCGACGCCCGGCCGCGATCGCGCGCTCGCGGGTTGCCGCGAGACGGGCGGTCTTGCCAGCCCCGGCCGCGCCCTCGATCACGGTGATCGTCTTGGCCTCGGCACGAGTCGCAAGGCGGTCGACGATCTCGTGCTCGACGGCCAGCACGTCGACCGACGTGAACGAACGCACGTGCTCGGGCACGTCCGATCGGGGGAGTAGCGGGCGTGAGGCGGCGATGACGCGAGCGGTCAGATCCTCTGCCAACTCACGGCGCACGGCCCCGTCGACCACGCCTCCGCCGGACGCGATGATCCGCTCGACCTCACCCCGGGCGTCGGCCGCGTTCCACGCCGAGCGACGTGAGCCCAGCCGGACGAGAGCCAGCTCGACGACGCCGTCGCGGTCGACGGCGCCCGTCCGCAACACGGGTAGCGGAGCGCCTGGCGCCGGAGCGACGTAGCCGAGCTCGTGCAACTCCTCCATCCAGCGGTGCCGCAGTTCCTCACCGTTTGTCGGCACCACCTTGTCCGGCCGCGCGTCGGCCCACGCTCGCCGATCCCATGCCTGCCGCAGCGCCGGCCCGGGCTCCTCGCCGGGATGTTCGGAGCGCCACTCGGCCTCGTAGGTGTCGATGTTGGCCTCGATCTGCTTCGCCCGTGCGCTGAACGCTCCCGTGTACGGCGCCAGCTCGACGACCTCGCCGGTCTCAGCGTCCAGTGTGAACCCGCGTCTCGCCAGCGCCTCCCGGAACCCCGGATTGGTCATCACCGCCGCGTGCCCGATCCCGTTGATCGCCTCCAGGCTGTCGCGGACGCCGACCGTGTGCAGCCCTCGCCACGCGCCGGCAGCGAAAACTCGGGCGTTGATCTGGAGGTGCAGATGCCGGTGTGGGTCGCCGGCCCGGGAGGTGAAATGGCGTACGACGGCCGCCTCGATCTGTTCGACCGGCACCTGCACCTGCCGATCCGCGCGGCCCGACCCGGGTCGTCGCGTGGGTGGCGAGCCAGCCGATGATCTCCTCGGCCGCCGCCATCTGCGCGGCGTCGTATGCCTCGGCGATCTCGGGGTGCAGGGCTGCCGCGAGCGACCAGGTCTTCGGCCCGTTCACGGTGACCTCGACGAACCGGACGCCCTTCTCGTCCTTCCGCAGCCGCCCCTTCGCGAGGCCGGTGTCGACGTCGTAGCCGGCGACCCATCGCTCGTAGGTCTCGCCGTCCATGTCGGCTCGGCGCTCGACGCCATCGCGGTGGTTCGCCGTTGAAGTGCATGGCGACCCCGCTGCCTTCGGCGAGGTAGTAGTCGTCCGCCCGGGAGCGATCGGCCTCGACGTAGTGTCGAGCGGCGGCTGCTGCGCCGCGGTAGATCTTCATGCCGCCATGCATCGAAATCACCTCCGTCAACAACCATCAACAACCGTGAAACCGCAGGTCAGCGGCCACATCGGCGCCCGTCCCACTACGAAACTTCGTAGCATGCGTGCCGCCTGAGAGGGAGGGGAGAAGGGCGGCAGACGGGAAGGAGATCGGGGAGCCATTGGTGGTTGGTGATGGGGGGAAGGGCAGGGGGAAGGGGGCAGAGGACGAGGAAGCT
>CAWEUL010000003.1:0-744875 GCA_963812265.1 uncultured Actinomycetota bacterium | reverse complement strand
CCTCACGAGGGTGTTGTCCTTGATCGAGGGGCCGGTCAGCTTGTCAGGACCCCCCGAACCTGGCGACGTACTCGTGGACGTCTGCTTCGTCGTGTGCCACCGAGACAGTTGGGCCGAGCCACCACCCGGACTCCCACACCCCACGGTTGACCAGCCACAAACGCATCAGCGCGCGCAGGTCCGGATCGTCATAGCCGCGCGCCTCGGCGCCGTCGCGGGCCGGGGTCGAGGCGAACCCGTAGTAGGCGTGTGTGCCCATCAGGGCGATGTTCCATGGCAGGGCCGACGCGGCGACTGCCGCCCGCATGCCGTCCACCATCCGCGTGCCCAATTCGCGGGCGCGGTCGAACGCCTGCGGCGTCAGCACCTCGGTCAGGGCCGCGCGGCCGGCAGCCATCGCTAGCGCGTTCGCAAACAGAGTGCCGCCGGTCGCGATCTCGTCGAAGGCATCCCCGGACGCCAGCTGGTGGCCACCGACGGGCAGGGATCGCTCGGCGACCTCGTCGGTCATCCCGAGGCACCCAGGGGCACTCCGGCCGCGATCGACTTGCCCACCGTCAGGAAGTCCGCCCTCAGACCCAGCTCGCCGGCCATGCCGCCGTATGCGCCGACCAACGAGTGCGTCTCGTCCAGAGCCAGGAGCGTCCCAGCAGCGCGGGTGAGGTCGCGCAGACCCTCGTGGAAGCCGGGAGCGGGCGCGATGATCCCGGCGTTCGTCATCACCGGCTCGGTGAGGACCAGAGCGACGTCCCGCGGGGCCAGCGCGGCCTCGAGTCCCGCCACGTCGTTGAACCGGGCCAACCTGGCCTGGCCGGTCACCGAGCCGGGCAGGCCCTGTAGCTCGGCGACCACCGGTCGCCGTCCAGCACGACCAGGGTGGCGTCCCCGTGGCCGTGGTACTTGCCGTCGAACATCAGCACCACCTCGCGGCCCGTGAGCTGACGCGCGATCCGGATCACCTCGGTGTTCGCCTGTGTCGCCGAAAGCGTGAACTGCCATTGGGGCATGCGATAGCGATCGGCCAGGTGCTCGGCCACTACGATCGCGTCCTCCCCCGGCAGCAGGAAGTGGTTGCCCGCCGCCATCCGACGGCCGACCGCCTCGACCACAGGCGCGGGCGCGTGACCGCAGAACCCGCTCAGGTCTCCCAGGTACATGTCGACGTATTCGTGGCCGTCCACGTCGCGAAACCTCGCGCCAGAACCGGTCCCTACGAACACGGGCGGGTATTCGTACAGGCTCTCCATCCACGACATCGGGACCCCGCGAGGCATGCTCGCCTTCGCCCGCTCGCGCAGGGTGGCTGAGCGGGTGTGGCCGGCCCTGAACCGCGCGGACTCACGAACCTGCATCGCCGCAACGCGTTTACTTCGGACCCCGGTCCGGGTCTGCATGCGACCCATACTGGCAGCCGGCGGGACCCCGCAGAAGACCGGGAAGGGCCCAACCGACCATGCGTCCTTCCACGCCTGTGTGGCAGGCCATGAGTGGGTCAGCCAGACGACGCCCGTACTCTGGCCAGCCTTGGCCGGTTGATCTAGTAGGTGATGGCGACCAGACCGACCATGACCACGATGCGGTTCACGTCCGATGCTGGCCGCCAGCTCACTTGCCCGTTCTTGATCACGTAGACCCCAGCGGGTCGGTCGGCCAGACCGAACCCACCACCTTCGCCCTTCTGGCCCTTCTCATCCGTCCCGTTTCCGGCCCCCGCCACCCCCGACGACGAGGGCGGCCGGGATCAGGGTCAGACCGTCCTGTTCGATCGGCTCGGCGAAGACTCGTTTGACCGTGATCGCATCTCGCGCCCGGTCGAGGATCTCCTCCACGTTCATGTCCCTCCTCGCGATCGACTACATGGCGCCCCCCTTTCCACCCCATGGCGCCGCAGCCCATGGGGTCCCCCGCACGGGTCGTTCGGCGCGGGAGGGCAACGCCGTCAGGGGGAGCTGCTCGGGGCCAGCAACAGGTAGCCCTGCAGCGCGAGGATAGCGACAATCGCGGCCATCTTGTCCAGCGGTAGCTCGACGCCGTAGCGCAGGCGGTCAAGGAGCACCAGCCCCACCTGGAGCAGCACGATCCAGCCCAAGGTCACAGTCGCCAGCTCGGCGTACTGCAGACTGCTCGCGTACACGTAGAACAGCACGACGAAGCAGCCGACCCCCAGCAACAGCCAGCCGACTCCCTTGTGGTCGGCCCATTCCTTCGCGGCGAGGGCGCCGGCGAAGTCCAGTCCCGCAAGAGCGGCCATGCAGATGCCGGCGACCAGGGGCAGCGGCCAGGACTGTGGTGCTCGCAGCAGCGGCAGCGCCTCGACCAGGTGTGGCGCCAAGGTCATGGCGTCTTCCCAAGGAGACGCGGACCGGAGTCTTCGCATCCGGTGGCACGACGACGTTCTCGACGCACCGCCCGGAGTTGAGCGGCCGCCACGAGCGCCGGGTGCACGACCGGCATGTGGGCAGATCGACCGAGACAGTAGCGCTCCGCCGCGAGAGTGCCTCGCTTGTTGCTCATGCGTCGATACTCGGGGCCGGGTTGCGGTGGCTCTAGCGGGATACCCCTACATCTGCGGCGTCGGTAGTCTGGGCAGGTGACCAGTGCGGCCTGGTGCCGGCATGACCCCGGGCTCGTGGGCGTGGGACACGAGCTGGGTCGGATCGACGCCTTCGTGGCAGGGCTCGAGTCCGGTGTGCGAGCCTTGGTGCTCCGGGCGAGCCCGGCATCGGCAAGACCACGCTATGGAGCCTGGCCCTCGACCGTTGCCGCGCGGCCAGACGCAGGTCCTGCGCACACGCGGTGCAGAGGAGGAGGTGCCGCTCGCGTTCGTCGGCGTCGCCGACCTTCTCGAACGAGCCGGCACGGATGCTCCGCGGCCAGCGACCATGCATCACCCCTATACGGTGGGACGAGCCGTCCTCCACCAGTTGCGTACCCTCGCGGCCAAAGCGCCCTGGTGCTTGCCGTCGACGATCTCCAGTGGCTAGACCCTGGGTCGGCGCACGCGCTTCGCTTCGCCGTACGCCGCCTGGACATCGAACCGGTCGGCATCCTGGCCACGCCTCCGAACGGGCACTCTCGACCCGCTCGACCTGTCGGCCACGCTCCCGCCTGGCCGTCTGGAGAGCCTGGAGCTCGGCCCGCTCTCGCTGACCCAGCTGCGGCAGGTGGTTGGCAGGGTGGTCGACCATCTGTCCCGACCGGCGCTACGGCAGATCCATCACGTGGCCGCGGGCAACCCTCTCCACGCCCTCGAGCTGGCGCGTGGCCTTGCTCAGGGCCGCGCGGCCGCCGGCCCGACGATGCCGACGTCCCTGCACACCGCGATCTCCCGGCGTCTGGACGCGCTGCCGAGCGAGCTCGGCCCTCTTCTCGAGGCTGCGGCGGCCGCCGGCCCGGTCACTGTCGACCGGCTGGGCGCGGTTCTCACGGTCGTGGACGAGCGGGCACCTTCACGCGCGCATCACCCGAGCCGAGCAGGAGGGCGTGCTCGTCAGTCGACGAGGACCTTACGTCGGATTCACCCATCCGCTGATCGAGGCCGCGGTCTATGGCGGTGCCAGCCGGCTGACCCGCCGCACCCTCCACGCCCGGCTCGCTGAGCTCGAACCACACCCCGATTCCCGCGCCCGCCACCTAGCGCTGTCAACCACCGAGCCGGATCACGACGTGGCGACTCTGGTCGCCGAGGCGGCCACACGAGCCGGACGACTGGGCGCGTACGAGTCCGCAGCCGAGCTCTCCGGTCACTCGATCCTGATCACGCCGAGCGGCGAGACGGACGTGCGGCGTGAGCGCGCGGTGTTCCGGGTCCGCATGCTGGCGGCGATGGGCGAGGTGGGTCACGCCTTGGCCGAGGTCGAGGACCTGATCGCCACCCTGCCACCGGGCTCGGGAAGGGCCGCTGCGCTGGTGCAGCGGGCCGAGTTGGAGGACGACGACCTGGAGGCCGGGGAACGCTCGTTGCGCCAGGCCCTGGCCGATGTGGGCGACGACCATCGGTTGCGCGGGCAGGTGCTCGATCAGCTGGGGTGGTTGCAGGGTGTGTTCCAGGGCGACCTTCCCGGCGGAATCGAAACCGCCGGCGAGGCCTACGAGCTCGCCGTGCGCATCGACGACGCGGAGCTCCGGCTCTCTGCGGCGGCCGGACTCTCCACCATGCACGCCTTGCACGGGACGCCGCGCGTCGACCTGGGGAACGAGGCCATCGAACTCGAAGAGAAGCTGGGGCGCCCGCTTCTGTGGGGCGGGCCGCGGGTGCTGCTGGCTGAGCAGCTGCTGTGGTCGGGTGAGCTGACTCGCGCACGGGAGCTCTTCGAGTCGGCGAACCGACAGGGTGCCGCAGCCGGCAACGAGCGGTGGTTGGCCTACGGGCTCTACAACTTGGCGGCGGTCGAATGCGCCGCCGGTGCGCTCGTGCGCGCCGACGAGCTGGTCCAGCAGGCGATGCAGGTCGCGCGGGACTGCGAGGACGCCCACGTGGAGAGCTGGACCCGGCTGCGCAGCGCGATGGTGTCCGCATGGTTGGGTCGGGCCGACGAGGCTCGCGCTGCCGCGGAGCAGCGGCTCGCCGAAGCGCAGAGCCGTGGCGAGCGACCTGGAGTTGCCCGTATCCGGACCGTGCTGGGCATCCTCGCACTCTCGGAGGACGACACCACCGAGGCCGTGGCGCAGCTCCGGGACGCCGCCGCCGCGATGGCGGAGACGGGGTACGCGAACCCGGGTGCGATCCCTGCGCTGCCGAACGCGATCGAGGCGCTGGCGTGGTCCGGAGACTCCGACGAGGCCCGCGTCCTGCTGGACCGACTGTCTGGCGAGTCGTCGGTGCTTGACAACGACCTCGTCCGCGCGCTGCGCGACCGCTCACGAGGCGTCGTGCTACTGGCTGACGGCGCAGCCGAGGCTGCGGTCGGCCCGCTGGCCGATGCGGTCGCGACCTTCGACCGGCTCGGCTACCGACCCGACGCGGCTCGCTCCCAGTTCGTCCTGGGCCGGGCGTGGATCCGGGCGCGCCGCCGGACTCGGGCTGCCCAGGTGTTGGCCGACGCCCGGGGGCGGTTCGCTGATATGGGTGCGCTGCTGTGGGAGGCCCGCGCCAGCGCCGAGCTGGAGAGGGTGGCCCCCGGGCGTGCCACCGGAGAGCTCACGGCGACCGAGCGCCGCGTTGCCGACCTGGTCGCGGAAGGACATCGCAACCGCGAGATCGCGCAGACGCTGTTCGTAAGCCCGGCCACAGTCGAGGCCCACCTCACGCGCATCTACCGCAAGCTGGGGATCCGCTCTCGCAGCGAGCTCGCGCGGCTCGTGGTCAGCTGGGAAGGTGTAGGGATCCCGAGCAGGTGATGTTGGCAGCCGCGGCCCGGCGCGATGGACGTGCCCAACATTGCAGCCTGGCTCAGCATCGACAAGGTCGGTGGAACCTGCCGGGCGAGGCAAGTGTCTTTGGTTCGAGGGCGTGGGAGAGGAGGGTCCGACGCATCGACTCGCGAGGACACCGCCGCGCACTACAGACCGGCGCGACCGTGCAGATCAGCGACGCTGCCGGACCGTTGGTGTACACCAGCGGAGGACTTGCGTACGTCGACATTGAAGCCATAGAGCTTCACGTCATCGACGGCGAAGGCGACTGGGGCCGGGGCGGAACCCGGCTCGCGCACATCAGCACGGACTACGGCGCGACCTGCCAGGTCCGTCAGGTTCCGGCGGATTGGACTCCGGAGGCAACCTCCCCACCGACTGGCCCACCTGGCCGCTCGGCTGATCCGTCGGAAGGCTCGACGACCACAGTCATTCCGCCGCCAATGCTCCTGCCCCCGGGAGTTCTCGAGAGCCGCTGTGACGGGTTCCCGCGGTAGGCGCTGTCGGCTCGAACAGCGCGTGGAGCGATTCTCCTGCGGAATCCCTGCGGAATTTCGGCTATCTCGAGCCAACGAAAACGGCCCCCGATCCGCGTTTCCGCAGGTCAGGGGCCGTTTCGCGATCTACGAGATCTTAGATGTCGTAGTAGAGCTCGAACTCGTGCGGGTGCGGCCGCAGCTGCACGGGCAGGATCTCGTTGGACCGCTTGTACTCGATCCAGGTCTCGATCAGGTCGGGGGTGAAGACGTTCCCGACCGTCAGGAAGTCGTGGTCGGCCTCGAGCGTGTCGAGGACCGAGTTCAGCGACGTGGGCACCTGGGCGATCTCGGCCATCTCGTCCGGCGGCAGCTCGTAGATGTCCTTGTCCACCGGAGCGGGCGGTTCGATCTTGTTCTTGATGCCGTCGAGGCCGGCGAGCAGCAGCCCGGAGAACGCGAGGTACGGGTTCGCGGACGGGTCTGGGCACCGGAACTCGATGCGCTTGGCCTTCGGGTTCGAGCCGGTGATCGGGATGCGGACGCAGGCCGACCGGTTGCGCTGGCTGTAGACCAGGCTGATCGGAGCCTCGAAGCCCGGCACGAGTCGGTGGTAGGAGTTCACCGTCGGGTTGGTGAAGGCCAGCAGCGACGGGGCGTGCTTGAGGATGCCGCCGATGTAGTAGCGCGCCATGTCGGACAGGCCGGCGTACCCGGTCTCGTCGTAGAACAGCGGCTCGCCGTTGCTCCAGATCGACTGGTGGCAGTGCATCCCCGAGCCGTTGTCGCCGAAGATCGGCTTCGGCATGAACGTCGCGGTCTTGTTGTTGCGCCAGGCGACGTTCTTGACGATGTACTTGAACTTCATCACGTCGTCGGCGGCCTTGAGCAGCTCGTCGAACTTGTAGTTGATCTCGGCCTGACCGGCGGTGCCGACCTCGTGGTGCGCGCGCTCGACGTGAAGGCCGGCCTTCTCCATCTCGATGACCATCTCGTCGCGGAGCTCGCCGAAGTGGTCGTACGGCGCCACCGGGAAGTAGCCACCCTTGTAGCGGACCTTGTAGCCGCGGTTGTTGTCCTCGGAGCCGCTGTTCCAGGCGCCGGCCTCGGAGTCGATGTGGTAGAAGCCCTGGTTCACGCTGGTCTCGAAGCGCACCGAGTCGAAGACGTAGAACTCGGCCTCGGGGGCGAAGTACGCCGTGTCGCCCACGCCCGTGCTGGCCAGGTAGGCCATCGCCTTGCGCGCGATGTTGCGCGGGTCGCGCGAGTAGGCCTCACCGGTGAGCGGGTCGTGGATGAAGAAGTTGATGACCAGCGTCTTCGACGTCCGGAACGGGTCGATGTAGGCCGTGGTCGGGTCGGGGAAGAGCGACATATCCGACTCGTGGATCGCCTGGAACCCTCGGATCGAGGACCCGTCGAAGCTGAGTCCGTCGTCGAAGACCGACTGGTCGAACGAGGAGACAGGAACGGTGAAGTGCTGCATGATTCCGGGCAGGTCGCAGAAGCGCACGTCGATCATCTCGACGCCCTCGTCCTTGACGTACTTCAACAGTTCGTCGCTGTTTGCGAACATTCGTCCTCCTTGGCTGCGCGCAGGCGCAGCCGGCAAGTCTGCGGGTGGAGAGCCGACGCGACGCTGCGCCGATCGCCCCGACCCTAGTGAGGGGCAGTTTCTTGACCGTATCCGGTTTGTTTCTGCGATGTAACACGTGCCCGTCGGGCAGGCCCTCCGAGGGCCCGCCAAGCGGTGCGTCAGACGGGTCGACGCGCCGACGCGAGGTCGCGCCGACTAGCCTGGCGCGCGTGATCGAGACCGCGTCCTGGGTACGCCGCATCCTCGCGCTGAGCGTCGACTGGGCGGCGTCCACGTTCGTGGTCATCGCCGTCGGGGGACTCGACTACTACTCGACCAACCAGTTCGCGGGATTCTGGGTGCTGCTGGTCTACGTCGCCGAGAACTCGGTGTTCACGGCCCTGGCTCGCGGGTCCTTCGGCCAGCTGGTCACGAGGCTGCGCGTCGTCCGGGTCAGCGGCGACCCCCGCCCGATCACCCCGCTGGCCGCCCTGGCGCGCAGCGTGCTGATCGCTCTGGTGGTGCCGCCGCTGGTGTTCCGTCCCGACGGTCGGGGGCTGCACGACATGGCCGTCGGCTCGGCGACCGTCCGCGCCTGAGTCGCGCTCGGGGCCTGAGTCGCTCAGCGGCCGCGCAGGTTGCCGCGCATGCCCTTCATGCTGGTCGGCACCGGGCCCTTGGGCAGCGGGATCGTCGGCCGGGCGGCGTCGAGCGCCTTGAGCCGGTTGAGGATGTCGGTGATCTCGGCCGGCTTGACGGACTTGGGAAGCTTCATCACCGTGCGGGTCAGCTTGGGCAGCGGGACCTGACCCTCGTCATGCCCGACGATGATCTCGTGCACGGCGGTCTCGGAGGCCACCCGCTCGTGCTTGCGACGCTCGCTGGTCAGCAGGGAGCGCAGCCGGTTCGGGTTGCCCTCACCGATGAGGACGATGCCGGGCGGGCCGACGACGCGGTGCACGAGGTCCTGCTGCTTGTTGAAAGCGACCATCTGGTCGGTCTTCCAGCCGCGGCGCAGCATGCTCAGGGCGGCGACCGCTGCCCCGGGCTTTCCGTCCATCTGCTTGAAGGCGGCGGCCTGGGCTCGTCGGCTGAAGATGACGACGGCCAGCAGGCCACCGATCGCGATGGCGCCGAGGACGATGACGACCGTCTTGAACGGGCTGGCCTCGCGGGGCGGGAGCACCCAGAAGATCAGGCCGCCGACGAGAGCGCCGACGACGAACCACAGCAGCGTCCACAGACCGATGAACCGGTCGGTCTTCTTCGCGATGCTGTAGGTCTGTGTGTACTGCTTGATCCGGCCGAGCTTCTTCTCGGGAGCGGGCGTCGACATCGGGTGGCTGCCTCACGTCATGATGGAACGGGTCATCTGGCTGCGCTGCGCGCGTCCATGGCCTGACGGTACAGCCGTCCGGCCCGGTACGACGAACGGACCAGCGGTCCGGAGAGCACACCGGCGAAGCCGATCTCCTCGGCCTCGGTGGCCAACTCGACGAACTCCTCCGGTCGGACCCACCTCTCGACCGGGTGGTGCCGCAGGGAGGGGCGCAGGTACTGGGTCACCGTGACGAGCTCGCAGCCCGCATCATGCAGGTCTCGGAGCGCCTGCGAGATCTCCTCCCGGGTCTCACCCATGCCGAGGATCAGGTTGGACTTCGTGACCAGGCCGGCCGCGCGGGCCTGGGTGAGCACGTCGAGCGAGCGGTCGTAGCGGAACGCCGGGCGGATCCGCTTGAAGATCCGCGGCACCGTCTCGACGTTGTGGGCCAGCACCTCGGGCCGTGAGTCGAAGACCTCCGCGAGCAGCTCGGGCCGGCCGTTGAAGTCGGGGATGAGGTTCTCGACACCGGTGTCGGGGTTGAGCTCGTGGATCACCCGGACGGTCTCGGCGTAGAGCCACGCGCCGCCGTCGGGCAGATCGTCGCGGGCCACGCCGGTGATGGTCGCGTACCGCAGGCCCATAGTTCGCACCGACTCGGCGACCCGCCGCGGCTCGTCGCGGTCCAGCGGCTCGGGCTTGCCGGTGTCGATCTGGCAGAAGTCGCAGCGGCGCGTGCACTGGTCCCCGCCGATGAGGAACGTCGCCTCACGGTCCTCCCAGCACTCGAAGATGTTGGGGCAGCCGGCCTCCTGGCAGACGGTGTGGAGCCCTTCGGACTTCACCAGCTTCTGCAGGTGTTGGTACTCCGGCCCCATCTTCGCGCGGGTCCTGATCCACTCCGGTTTCCGCTCGATCGGGGTCTCGGCGTTGCGGGCCTCGAGTCGCAGCAGCCGACGTCCGTCGGCGGAGACGGAGCTGGAGGTCGTTGACGTCACGACGGTCACCCTACGCCGCGGGTTCCCACGACCCAATGTGCGGCGGGGTCGCCCGCATCACGGCGTGACGAGCTGGATCCGCGGGTGGCGGCCCGGCTCCGGGCGGGCGTCGTAGTCCGGCGTCGGCCTGTACGGCGCCCACGCCAGGTAGGTGGACAGGTGACGCCGCACGGCGGGGAGCACGTCCGACACGGTGACGTCCCGACCCAGCTCCTGGCTCAACGAGGTGACCCCCGCATCGGCGATCCCGCACGGGACGAAGCGGTCGTACCACCCCAGGTCCACGTCACAGTTCAGCGCGAAGCCGTGCATGGTCACGCCGCGGGAGACGCGGATGCCCAGGGCCGCTATCTTGCGCTCCGGCCCACGGTCGTCGGCCCGTAGCCACACCCCGGAGCGGCCCGGCACCCTCGCCGTGGTCACCCCGAGCTCGCCGCAGACCTGGATCAGCGCTTCCTCCAGGCGGCGGACGTAGTCCACGACCTTGACGTGGTCGGGCAGCGCGACGATGGGGTAGCCGACCAGCTGGCCGGGACCGTGGAAGGTGATCTTGCCCCCGCGGTCGACGTCGATGACCGCCGCGCCGCCGGGATCGGCGGGTCGCTCCTGGGGGTCGGTGCGCTTGCCGGCGGTGAAGACCGGCGGGTGCTCGAGCAGCAGGACGGTGTCGGGGAGGTTGCCTGCGACGACCCTGGCATGGACGTCGCGCTGAAGTTCCCACGCAGCGAGGTACTCGACGGCGTCGGGACCCAGGCCGGCGACACGGAAGTCCAGGCTGCTCACCCGGTCGAGACTACCCGGACCTGTGGATGACGACCGACGTCGCGAGCCCGGATCGGCCACAGTGGAAGGGTGAGGTCCGCGGACATGAGGTCGGGAGCGTGACCCCCCGGCGAGCCGGGGGAGTGCTGGCGCTGCTGCTGGTCCTGGCGGTCGCGCTCGTCGGGGGCCTCTGGTGCCTGAGGGTCGCTGAGCGAGCTCCTGCCGCGGGGTCGACCGAGGCGCCGCCGGCACCGCGGGCACCTGCCGCGGTGACCCTGCTGCGTGAGTGGGACGCGCGTCGCGCCGCCGCGTGGGCCTCCGCGGACCCCTCGGCACTCGCGGCGCTCTACTCGCACGGGTCCTCGGCCGGGCGTCGTGACGTGGCGATGCTGCGCCGGTGGACCGCCCGGGGGCTGCGCGTCGAGGGGTTGACCACCCAGCTGGTGGCGGTCGAGGTGGTGACCCGCACACCGCGCTGCTGGCGGCTGCGGGTCACCGATCGGGTGTCGTCGGCGGTCGCGCGTGGACCTGGGCTTCGGGTAGCGCTGCCGAGCGACCATCCCTCGACCCGGCTCGTGACGCTGACCCGGGTTCACCACACCTGGCGGGTCGCCGGGGTGCGGACGCTCAGGCCAGCGCCGCCGCGACCACATCGCGGACGTCGTTGTCAGTGAAGTGGTAGCCGGCATCCAGCAGCACCTGGGGACGAACGTTGATCGAGCCCAGCAGCTCCGGGCTCATCGATCCCGCGGCACGCTTCAGCACAGCAGCTGGGGCAGCGAGGCGGGCCCGGCGGCCGACCGCGTCGGCAAGGACGTCGGTGTACTCGCGGTTGGTAGGGGTCTCCGGGCAGCAGAGATTGACCGGCCCGCTGACGTCGTCGTGCTCGGCGAGGAAGAGCACCGCGCCGAGCCAGTCGCGCAGCGAGATCATCGGCGAGTACTGCCGACCGTTGCCCAGTCGCGCACCCAGGCCGAGCTTGAACGGCAGCAGCAGCTGCTTGAGGGGTGGGCTGCGGCGGTCGATCACCGGCGCGCTCCGCAGCACGCAGACCCGAGCCCCGGCATCGGATGCCGGGGTCGTGGCCTCCTGCCAGGCCAGCGTCACCCGGGTGAGGAACGCGTCGCCGTGGGTACCGGACTCCTCGGTGAGAGGATCACCGCCCCGGTCTCCGTAGAACGAGATGCCGTTGCTCGCGAGGTACGCCGGTGGGCGAGCCGCCGCGGCGACCGTCTCGGCCAGGAGGCGGGTGGTCGTCACCCGGCTCTCGAGAACATCGCGCGCCCAGGCGGAGGAGTGCGGGTTCCCGGCGATGGGTCGCCCGGACAGGTTCACCACCACGTCCGCGGCAGCGATCACCTCAGCGTCGACCTCGCCGGCGTAGGGATCCCACTGGGACTCCTCGGCGCTGCGCACCGGGCGGCGTACCAGCTGGGTCACGGTGTGGCCGTGCTCGTGGAGTGCGGAGGTCAGGTGGGTCCCGAGGAAGCCGGACGCACCGGCGATGACGACCTGCATGGGCTCCAGTCTCCCACCGGGATGGTTGGCAGGCTGGTGGATCAGACCTCGAACTGACCGGCCTCGAGCCGCGCCTTCACCTCGGAGAGGAAGCGGGCAGCGTCCGCGCCGTCGACGAGTCGGTGGTCGTAGGTCAGGGCGAGGTAGACCATCTGCCGCACCGCGATCGTCTCGCCGAGGTTCGGGTCGTCGATGACCACGGGCCGCTTGACGACGGTGCCGGTGCCGAGGATGGCGACCTGAGGCATGTTGATGATCGGCGTGTCGAAGAGGGCCCCGCGACTGCCCGTGTTGGTCAGGGTGAAGGTGCCGCCGGACAGCTCGTCGGGACCGATCTTGTTGCTCCGGGTGCGTTCGGCCAGATCGGCGATCTTGCGGGCGAGGCCGGCGATGGACAGGTCGCCGGCGTCCTTGACGACCGGGGTCAGCAGCCCCTTCTCGGTGTCGACCGCGATGGCGAGGTTCTCCCTGTCGAAGTAGGTCACCTCACCCTTCTCGGCGTCGATCGCCGCGTTCAGCGACGGGTGCTGCTTGAGCGCGTCCACCGCGGCCTTGGCGAAGAACGGCAGGAACGACAGCTTGACGCCCTCCCGGGCCGCGAAGTCGGCCTTCACCGAGTCACGCAAGCGGGAGATGGACGTCACGTCCACCTCGACGACCGTGGTCAGCTGGGCGGCGGTCTGGAGGGACTCCACCAGACGCGCGGCGATGACCTTGCGCAGGCGGGACATCTTCTCGGTCTTCCCGCGCAGCGGTGAGGCCTCCGCGGTGGCCGGTGCGCCGGCGGCCGGCGCGGCGGCCGGCGCCGACGCGGGCTCCGCTGCCGGTGCGGTCTTCGCTGCGGCCGCGTCGATGACGTCCTGCTTGCGAATGCGCCCGCCCACGCCGGACCCGGTGACGGTCGCGAGGTCGACGCCGTGCTGGTCGGCCAGCTTGCGCACGAGCGGGGTGACGTAGCTGCGGGCGTCGCCGTCACCGGCCGGCGCCGATGCTGCGGCAGGCGCCGCCGGTGCGCTCGGCGGGGGCTCGGGCTTCGACGCCTCCGGTGCGGGCTCCGGCTCTGGTGCGGGCTCCGGCTCGGGCTCGGGCTCGGGCTCGGGCTCCGGCTCGGGCTCGGGCTCCGGGCTGGCCTCGGGCTGGGACTGGGCCGGGGGCTCGGGGGCGCTTTCCGACGCGGCGGCCTGGCCCGAACCGATCACCGCCAGCTGGGCGCCCACCTCGACCGTCTCGTCCTCGGAGACCGTGATCTCGAGCAGAGTGCCGGCGACGGGAGAGGGGATCTCGGTGTCGACCTTGTCGGTGGAGACCTCCAGCAGTGACTCGTCGACGGCCACCTCGTCACCGACCTGCTTGAGCCAGCGGGTCACGGTGCCCTCCGTGACGGACTCGCCCAGCGCGGGCAGCGTCACCGGGGTGCCGTCGCCTGAGCCCGAGGCAGCCGGAGCCGACTCCGCGGCCGCGGGCGTCTCCTTCTCGGGCTCCGGGGCTGCGGGCTCGGCGGCTGCCGCGGGAGCCTCCTCCTGAGCCGGGGCCTCCTCCTGGGCGGGAGCCTCCTCCTGAGCAGCGGTCTCCTCCTCCTGAGCGGGGGCCCCCGCCGACCCGGCGTCCTCGCCCTCGTCGCCCACCACCGCAAGGACGGCCCCGACCTCGATCGTGTCGTCCTCCTGTGCCCGGATCTCGAGCAGGGTGCCGGCGACCGGGGAGGGGATCTCGGTGTCGACCTTGTCGGTGGAGACCTCCAGCAGTGACTCGTCGACGGCCACCTGGTCACCGACCTGCTTGAGCCAGCGGGTGACGGTGCCTTCGGTGACGGACTCGCCGAGTGCCGGGAGGGTGACTTCGCTGGCCATGATGGTTCCTTCGTTCGCGTGCGGTCAGGAGTGGGCGTGCAGGGGTTTGCCGGCAAGCGCCAGGTGCGCCTCGCCGAGGGCTTCGTGCTGGGTGGGGTGGGCGTGGACCAGGGGTGCGACGTCCTCGGCGTGGGCCTGCCAGCCGTAGATGAGCTGGGCCTCGCCGATCAGCTCGCCCACGCGGTCCCCGGCCAGGTGCACGCCCACGACCGGGCCCTCGGCCAGGGACACGAGCTTGACGAAGCCCTGGGTGCGCAGGATCTGGCTCTTGCCGTTGCCTGCGAGGTCATAGGTCAGCGTGCGCACCGCGTCGGCGCCGTACCGTTCGACGGCCTGTGGCTCGGTGAGACCGACGGAGGCCAGCTCGGGATGGGAGTAGGTCACCCGGGGGATCCCGGTTTCGTCGATCGGTTTCGGCGCCAGGCCGGCGATCTCCTCGGCGACGAAGATGCCCTGTTGGAAGCCTCGGTGGGCCAGCTGGAGTCCGGGCACGATGTCGCCGACGGCATACACCCCGTCGACGCCGGTGCGCAGACGGTCGTCGGTCACGACGAAGCCCCGGTCGAGAGTGACTCCCTGCTCGGCGTACCCCAGGTCGTCGGTGGCAGGACCGCGGCCCACGGCCACGAGCAGGAGCTCGGCCTCGATCACCTCGCCGCCTTCGACGGTGACGGCGACACCGCCGTCGGTCACCGTCGCGGACTGGTACGGCGTCGCCGTCCGCACGGTGATCCGGCGCTTCCGGAAGGCACGTTCGAGGGCGGTCGAGAGAGCCTCGTCCTCGGCTGCCACCAGCCGCGGCAGCGCCTCGAGGATGGTGACGTCGGCACCGAAGGAGGCCCAGACGCTCGCGAACTCGCAGCCGATGACTCCGCCGCCGAGCACCACGACCGACGACGGGACACGCTCCAGGCGCAGCGCGTGCTCGGAGGTCAGGATGTGCTCACCGTCGACCTCGAGGCCGGGGAGCGTCCGCGCGTAGGAACCCGAGGCGAGCACGACGTGCTCGCCGGTGTACGACGTGTCGCCGACCGTGACGGTCTTCGGCCCGCTGAGCCGCCCGGCGCCCTCGATGACCGTGATGCCGCGCGACGCGATCAGTCCCGTGAGCCCCTTGTACAACCGGGAGACGACGCCGCGTTGGTAGGTGTTCACCTCAGCCATGTCGATGCCGTCGAACGTGGCCTGCACACCGAACTGACCGGCCTCGCGCGCCGAGTCGGCGACCTCGGCTGCGTGGAGCAGCGCCTTGGTCGGGATGCACCCGACATGCAGGCAGGTGCCTCCGACCTTGTCCTTCTCGACCAGGCCGACCTTCAGTCCGAGCTGGGCGGCACGCAGCGCACAGGCGTAGCCACCCGATCCCGCACCGAGCACGAGCACGTCGAAGTCGGCCACGCTGGTCCTTCCGCGTCGGGGGAGCGCCGGTCCGGCGCCCGAGTGCCCATCTTTGCACTCTTCGGGGTCCGGATCGCAACGGGTCGTGGCGCGACCCGGCACACTAGGGGGATGGGTTTCCTGGATCGGTTTCGAGGACGGACGTCACGGGCGATGAAGCGTCCCGGGGGGGACCGCTCGCGCACCGGGTCAACGACGGTCAGGGCCGCTACGCAGGCCGATGAGTTGCACCTGGCCGAGTTCGTGGCCGCGCGGCGCGGTGTCGAGGGCTTCGTCGAGCCCCGGACGGCGGTCAGCGACGTCACGCTCCTGCTGGTGGCCCATGACGGCGAGTGGACCCGTCGGCGAGTGCCCTCGGTGGCGTGGGCGCACGACTTCTGCAACCGGCACCAGGTGCCGTCCTACGACGCCGCGGTGGTCGGGATCCCGCAGCGGATGCGCGACTACAACCGCCGCCGCAAGCAGGGCCTGGCGTAGCGGCCCACGCGAGGGGCAGCCGGTGCCCTACTCGGTGCCGCCGGCCAGCGCCCGGGCCAGCTCGACCAGGGTCGACACGGCGAAGCCGGTGCCACCCGGCGTGACGTGTCCGTAGGCCCCGCCGGTGTGGAACGCCGGACCCGCGATGTCCAGATGTGCCCAGGGCCGGCCGTCGGTGAACTCGCGCAGGAACGCGCCGGCGTACAGACCCCCGCCCCAGCGCACCCAGTCATGCTGGAGCAGGTCGGCGACCTTGCCGGCCTTGACCCGCTCGACCATGTCGTCGGGGATCGGCATCGGCCAGTGGGCCTCCCCGGCGGCGGCGCCCGCGGCGAGGACCGCCTCGACGATCTCCTCGGACCCCATCACACCGCCGACGCGGTCACCCAGCGCCAGCACCATGTGCCCGGTCAGCGTGGCGACGTCCACGATCAGGTCGGGTTCGACCTCGACGGCCCTGCCCAAGGCGTCCGCGAGGACCAGGCGCCCCTCCGCGTCGGTGTTCAGCACCTCCACGGTCTGACCGGAGTACATGGTGAGCACGTCACCGGGGCGGGTCGCCGTCCCCGAGACCATGTTCTCGGCCATGGGTGCGAACGTCGAGACCTGCACCGGCAGCCCCAGGCGCGCGATCGCGAAGGTCGCCTGCACCACGGCCGCGGCACCGGCCATGTCGCTCTTCATCGTGTGCATGCCGGTGCCGGGTTTGATCGTCAGGCCGCCGGAGTCGAAGGTGATGCCCTTGCCGACCAGCGCGAGATGGGCCACAGCGCCACGGGGGCGGTAGCTGAGCTCGACGAGGCGCGGGGGAGCCGCGGACGCCGCGCCCACGCCCAGGATGCCGCCGCAGCCGAGCTCCGCGAGCTCGTCCTCATCGAGGACCCGGAGCGTCACCTTGGGGGCGCCCCTGCCCTTGGTGACCGTGCCGTGCAGGTCGCTCACAGCGTCCGCGAAGCTCGGTGGCGTCAGGTCTCCGGGAGGGGTGTTGACCCAGTCCCGGGTCCCTGCCACGGCCTCGGCCACGACCTGGGCCTGCTCGAAGGCCGCCGACGCCTCTGCCTGGCGGGCGATCGGGCTCAGCACGCTCACGGTGCCCGGTGAGGACGCCTCCGAGGCCGTGTCGTGCTTGTAGGTGAGGAAGGTGTAGCTGCCGAGCAACCAGCCCTCGGTCACGGCCCGGATCAGCTCGGGGGAGTCGGCCGGCAGCGCCAGTGCGACGGAGGCGGCGTTGGTGACCGCGCGGGCGGCCGCTCCGGCACCGCGTCGAACGGCGACGCCGTCCACCGCCGCAGCCTGGCCCAGACCCACGAACACCACGAGCCCGGCGCCGAGAGCGCCCTGGGTCGGCAGCTTGGCGACCTCGCCCGCCTTGCCGGTCACCCCGAGGTGCGACAGCAGGGGGCGCAGCTTCCGGCCGTACGCCGCGGCCACGTCCTCGCCGCCGGAGGCGAGGACCGGTCCGCGCTTGCCCGGCACCACCCCGACGACGACCGCGTCGGCTCGGGTCTTGGCTGGGCTGGCCGCACGGAGCGTGTAGGTCGTCACGCCGGAAGGATAACTGTCGGGTGGCGCCGGAAATCCTCGGCGGCGGCTGCGGTAACTTCGCTGCATGTCCGTGTCCGAGCTGCTGCACTCACCGATCCACGACCGGCACGTCTCCCTCGGAGCGAAGTTCGCCGAGTTCGGCGGCTGGTCGATGCCTGTGGAGTACTCCGGAGTGGTCGCCGAGCACCACGCCGTCCGGAACTCGGTCGGGCTGTGCGACGCCAGCCACCTCGGCAAGGTGCTGGTCTCCGGCCCTGGGGCGGCGGCGTACGTCAACGCGACGCTGTCGAACGACCTGGCCAGGATCGGCCACGGCAAGGCGCAGTACACCCTGTGCTGCGATGCGGAGACCGGTGGCATCGTCGACGACCTGATCGTCTACCTGCACAACGACTCCCACGTGCTGCTCGTCCCCAATGCCGCCAACTCCGCGGAGGTCTGCCGTCGGCTCGAGGCAGAGGCCCCGGAGGGCGTCCAGGTGCGCAACCATCACACCGAGTACGCCGTGTTCGCACTTCAGGGGACTCGGTCGGACGAGGTCCTGGCCAAGCTCGGGCTGCCCGCAGGCCACGAGTACATGTCCTTCGTCGAGGCGCAGCACGCCGACGTGGGCGGCGTTGTCGTCTGCCGTACCGGCTACACGGGTGAGCGCGGCTACGAGCTCATCACGCGCAATGCGATCGCCGGCCGCTTGTGGGACGACCTGCTCGCCGCCGGTGAGGAGTTCGGCATCCTCCCGTGCGGGCTGGGCGCGCGGGACACCCTGCGCACCGAGATGGGCTACCCGCTGCACGGGCAGGACATCTCGCTCGACGTGACGCCCAACCAGGCCCGGCTGGGTTGGGCGGTCGGGTGGAAGAAGGAGGCGTTCTGGGGCAGGGACGCCCTGCTGGCCGAGAAGGAGGCCGGTCCCCAGCGGAGGCTGCGCGGCCTCGAAGCGGTCGGCCGCGCCATCCCGCGTCCCGGCATGGGTGTCACCCTCGTGCCGGACGTGCCGTTGTGCGACATCACCTCGGGGACCTTCTCGCCGACCCTCAAGAAGGGGATCGGGCTCGCCCTGGTCCCGACGTTCGTCCACCCCGAGGCCGAGCTCGGCGTGGACGTGCGCGGGCGTCGCGAGATCTTCCGAAGCGTGCCGCTGCCGTTCGTCCCCAGCCAGGTCCGAGAGGACTGAGCACGTGAACCTGCCCGAGCAGCCGCCGACCTTCCGGCCGCCGACGTTGTCCGAGCGACCCTGGTGGTGGCGGCTCGAGGGCGCCGACGGTGCGCCGGTGGCACCCCCCGAGCATGATGAGCAGCGCTTCCCCAGCCAGGCCGATGCCGAGTCCTGGGTGGGCGAGGTCTGGGCAGAGCTGGCCGGCGTCGGCGTCGAGGCGGTCACCCTGTTCGAGGGCGACCGCGAGGTCTACGGCCCGATGTCGCTGCAGCCCTGACCGCTCGAGACTGACCCGCTGGTCCTCGACTCAGACGGCCAGCGAGCCCGCGAAGATCTGCCACGCCAGAGCCGTCTTCGCGACCAGGCTGAGCACCAGGTAGGTCTTCTCGCCGAAGGCGTAGTCGGCCCAGCGCCCGATCTGGCGATACTGCAGCCACTGGTTGAGCGCGAAGCTCATGAAGAAGACGAACAGGGACGCGACGATCCCGTAGACGAAGCCCGGGACCTGGTTGGGGCTACCTCCGCTCGCGCCGACCAGGTTCACCAGGATCGCGACCCACGGAGCCGCTCCTGCGATGCAGCCGAACCAGAACGGCAGCATCGTGGTCCTGGCTCGCCCGGGCGGATTCATCAGCTCCTGCAGCCAGCCGAACAGGATCATCGCGACGTTCGCCCCGATGATCAAGATGACCTCGTTGACCCCGGTGAGTCCGTTGTAGAAGCCGATCAGCAGCACCATGATGGTCGCGCTGACCGAGTACTCGATCCAGCGGAAGCGGTTCAGGCCCGCCCTGAGGTCGGTCTCATAGCGGGTGCGGAAGACAGTGGCTGTGAGCAGGTGGTCCAGCGACGCCAGCGCCAGGAACACCGCGACGGCGATGCCGACCCGCACGTCGAAGAGCGCCTCAGGGGCGGGCGCCACGGTCCCAGGGGGTCCCTGCGGGAACTGCGAGGTGACGGTGATCGCGAAGTCGTTGGCCAGGACGAGCACGATGACCACCTGCGCGCCGTGCAGCAGGGCGAGCCCGAGGTTCCAACGACGAAGAGTGGCCAGGCTGGACGCGTTGACGCCGGTTGCTTCCATGATGGTTCCTTCGTGGTGGGGACGAGACTGGTTGCCCGGGCCTCTGGCGATCCGAGCGAGGGGCGGGTGCGCAGGGCCGACAGTAGCCGTCGTCGTAGGCTCGTCGGGTGCTCCCCTTCAGCCAGGTCGATGTGTTCACGGCGCAGGCCTACCAGGGCAACCCCGTGGCGGTCGTGCACGAAGCCGACCAGGTCTCGACCGAGCAGATGCAGCGGTTCGCGCACTGGACCAACCTGTCCGAGACGGTCTTCCTGCTCGCGCCCCACGATGGGGCGGCCGACTACCGCGTGCGCATCTTCACCCCGTCGGAGGAGCTTCCCTTCGCGGGTCACCCGACCATCGGCGCGGCGCATGCCTGGCTGGAGTCGGGTGGTCGGCCGAAGCATCCCGACCGAGTCGTGCAGGACTGCGGCGTCGGCCTCGTCCCGCTCCGGCGGACCCCACGGCTGGCTTTCGTGGCACCCCCGCTGCTGCGGTTCGGGCCACCCTCGGCCGACGAGCGGACCCGGATCCTCGCCGCGCTGCGACTGTCCGACTCGGACGTCCTCGACATCTCGTGGCTGGTCAACGGCCCGCAGTGGGTGGGGGTGCGGCTGCCCAGCGCCGAGGCCGTGCTGTCGGTCGAGCCCGACTGGTCGACCCTCGGGGACCTCGAGATCGGCCTCGTCGGCCCGTACGACGACCCGGGGCCCGGCGAGCCCGCCGTCGAGGTGCGGGCGTTCTGCCCGGGTCTGGGCGTCGTCGAGGACCCCGTCACCGGGAGCCTGAACGCCGGCCTGGGCCAGTGGCTGATCGACGACGGCACCCTCCCTGAGGCCTACGTCGCCTCCCAGGGGACCCGACTGGGCCGCTCCGGCCGGGTCTATGTCGAGCGCGAGGACGCCGTCGTGTGGGTCGGTGGCGACGCGGTGACCTGCGTGCGCGGCGAGGCGCTGATCTGAGTCGGCGGCCGAGGGTAGTCTCGGGCGGGTGCAGGCATACCTCGACCTCCTCCGGCGAGTGCTCGACGACGGCGCCGAGAAGGGCGACCGCACCGGCACGGGCACGCTGAGCGTCTTCGGCCACCAGATGCGGTTCGACCTGGCTGCGGGCTTCCCACTGCTGACGACCAAGAAGGTCCACACCCGCTCGGTCTTCGGCGAGCTGCTGTGGTTCTTGCGTGGTGACACGAATGTGAAGTGGCTGCAGGACCGCGGCATCACCATCTGGGACGAGTGGGCCGACGAGGGTGGCGACCTGGGTCCGGTCTATGGCTACCAATGGCGCTCGTGGCCGACGCCCGACGGCCGCCACATCGACCAGGTGGCCCAGCTGGTCGAGCAGCTGCGCGTCGACCCGAACTCACGTCGCCACATCGTGTCCGCCTGGAACGTCGCCGACATCCCGCAGATGGCGCTGGCGCCGTGCCATGCGTTCTTCCAGTTCTACGTGGCCGAGGGTCGGCTGAGCTGCCAGCTCTACCAGCGCAGTGCCGATGTGTTCCTGGGCGTGCCGTTCAACATCGCGTCGTACGCCCTGCTGACCCACATGCTCGCGCAGGTCACCGATCTGGAGGTCGGCGACTTCGTGCACACCCTCGGCGACGCCCACCTCTACCTCAACCACCTCGACCAGGCCCGGCTGCAGCTGACCAGGGAGCCACGCGCGCTGCCCACGCTGCGTCTCAACCCCGACGTCCGGGACCTCGACGGCTTCGACCTCGACGACATCGCGGTCGAGGGCTACGACCCTCACCCGGGCATCAAGGCCCCCATTGCCGTCTGACCAACGCGTGGTCCTCGTGGCGGCGTACGCGACCAACCGCGTCATCGGGGCCGACGGGGGCATCCCGTGGCGGATCCCCGAGGACTTCGCCCACTTCAAGGCGACCACGCTCGGGCACACGTTGGTGATGGGGCGGGCGACCTACGACTCCATCGGCCGTCCGCTCCCCGGTCGCCGCACGATCGTGGTGACGCGCGACCCGGAGTGGACGGCGGGGGAGCACGCCCAGGGGGTGCTGGTGGCGCACTCGATCGAGCAGGCGTTCGCGCTGGCCGCCCGGCTGCCCGGCGACGTGATGGTGGCCGGCGGGGCCCAGATCTACGCTCTGGCGCTGCCCTACGCCACCCACCAGGTGCTGACCGAGGTGGATCTCGAGCCCGACGGTGACACGTTCTACCCCGCGTGGGATGCCGAGGCCTGGGTCGAGACCGCCCGCGAGGACCGCGACGGCTATGCCTGGCGCTGGCTGGAGCGAGCCGGATGATCGACCTCGACGCGACCTCTCCCGAGCCCCCTTTCGAACAGGTCAAGGCACGGGTCACCGAGCTGGTGGCGACCGGCGAGCTGGCGCCCGGGGACAAGCTGCCCACCGTGCGGGCCCTGGCCGAGCAGCTCGGGATCGCGCCCAACACCGTGGCCCGGTCCTACCGCGAGCTCGAGGCAGCGGGAGTGGTGGACACCCGTGGTCGGTCCGGGACCTTCGTCAGTGGCGACCGCGCGGACAGCGCTGCCCGTGAGGCCGCCGCGGCCTACGTCACCACGCTCCGGTCGCTGGGCCGTACCCGTGCCACGGCGATCGAGCTGGTGGAGCGCACCTGGGACGTGCGGCGGGACTGAGAGCGTCTGCCGACGTTGCCGATAGCCTGACTCCATGACGTCCGCACCCCACGCACCCTTCGGCCGCGTGCTGACGGCCATGGCGACGGCGTTCCACGACGACGGGAGCGTCGACCTCGAGGGCACCGCGGCGATCGCGCGCCACCTGGTCGACCACGGGCACGACGGCGTGGTGGTCTCCGGGACCACCGGGGAGTCGCCGACCACGAGCGTGCCGGAGGACGGCGACCTGCTCGCCATCGTGAAGGACGCCATCGGGGACCGGGCCACGGTGGTGGCCGGCGTCGGCACCAATGCCACCGCGCACTCCGTGGAGCTCGCGCGCCAGGCCGAGAAGATCGGCGTCGATGCTGTCCTGCTGGTGACGCCGTACTACAACAAGCCGTCCCAGGCCGGGGTCCTGCACCACTTCCGCAGCGTCGTCGAGGCCACCGGCCTCCCGGTCATGCTCTACGACGTTCCGGGCCGCACCGGCACGGCGATCGCTCCTGAGACCTACGCCCGCGCCGCCGAGTGGGAGCGGGTGGTCGCTGTCAAGGACGCCGTCGGCGACTTCGCTCGCGGAGTCCGGATCATGAGCGAGACCGGCCTGGCCTTCTACTCCGGCGACGACGCCAACAACCTCGGCTGGCTGGCCCACGGTGCCTGCGGTGTCGTCTCGGTGGCCGGTCATGCCTGCGGCGACCAGCTCCGTGCCATGGTCGACCAGTTCCTCGCCGGCGATCACGCCGGCGCGCTCGCGACGTACACGGCGATGCTGCCGACCGTCGACGCGATCATGGGGGTGCCCAACTACGGCGCCACCACCGCCAAAGCGGCTCTCCAGCTGCTCGGCGTCCTCGACAACCGCAACGTGCGTAGCCCGCTCGTCCCTCTGGACGACGATGAGTACGCCGCACTTCGTGCCGGCCTCGTGGCCGGGCACGTCCTCTGACAGGAGCCTTCTTGAGTCATCCGCATCCCGAGCTCTCCGCGCCCGAAGCTCTGCCGCCGGGGGGCCTACGGGTCATCCCGCTGGGTGGGCTCGGCGAGGTCGGCCGCAACATGACCGTGTTCGAGTACGACGATCGGCTGCTCGTGGTGGACTGCGGGGTGCTCTTCCCTGAGGAGCACCACCCCGGGGTCGACCTGATCCTGCCCGACTTCGACCCGATCCGGGACCGCCTCGATCACATCGAGGCCTTGGTCCTCACGCACGGCCACGAGGACCACATCGGCGCGACGCCGTACCTCCTGCGCGAGCGCGGCGACATTCCGTTGGTCGGCTCGGAGCTCACCTTGGCGTTGTTGGGCTCGAAGCTGCGCGAGCACCGCCTCAAGGAGACCGTGCACCACCAGGTCAAGGAGGGCGACCGGATCAGCTTCGGTCCCTTCGACCTCGAGTTCATCGCGGTCAACCACTCGATCCCGGACGCGCTGGCCGTGGCCATCCGCACCGGCGCCGGTCTGGTGCTGCACACCGGCGACTTCAAGATGGACCAGCTGCCGCTGGACCGACGCGTCACCGACCTGCGCTCCTTCGCCCGGCTGGGCGAGGAGGGCGTCGACCTCTTCCTCACCGACTCCACCAACGCCGAGGTACCTGGCTTCACCACCTCCGAGCGTGACATCTCTCCGGTGCTCGACCGGGTCTTCCACCAGAGCGAGGGACGGATCATCGTCGCCTGCTTCGCCTCGCACGTCCATCGCGTGCAGCAGGTGCTCGACGCCGCTGTGGTCCACGGGCGCAAGGTCGGGTACGTCGGCCGGTCCATGGTGCGCAACATGGCGATCGCCCAGGACCTGGGCTACCTCCACGTCCCGCCCGGGGTGATGGTGGACGCCAAGGAGCTCGGTGACTACCCGGCGCACCGTCAGGTGCTGGTCTCGACGGGTTCTCAGGGCGAGCCGCTGTCCGCGCTGTCGCGAATCGCCCAGCGCAACCACCACTTCGTCCACATCGGCGTGGGCGACACGGTGATCCTGGCCTCGTCACTGATCCCCGGCAACGAGAACGCTGTCTATCGGGTGATCAATGGGCTGGCTCGCTGGGGCGCGACCGTCGTACACAAGGGAAACGCGCTGGTGCACGTCAGTGGTCACGCCTCGGCCGGTGAGCTGCTCTACTGCTACAACATCGTCCGCCCGCGCAACGTGCTGCCGGTGCACGGCGAGATCCGTCACATGCAGGCGAACGCTGCGCTCGCGCGGGCGACCGGCGTGCCCGCTGACCGCGTGGTCGTGGCCGAGGACGGCATCGTCGTCGACCTCGTCGACGGACTGGCCCGGGTGAGCGGCAAGGTCGACTGCGGCTACGTGTTCGTCGACGGAGCCTCGGTCGGGGACATCACGGAGTCCTCGCTCAAGGACCGCCGGATCCTCGGCGAGGAGGGCTTCATCTCGGTCATCGTCGTCATCGACTCGGTCACGGGGAAGGTCGTCGGTGGTCCGGAGATCCACGCTCGAGGCTTCGTCGAGGACGACTCGGCCCTCGACGACGTCAAGCAACCGTTGATCCAAGCGCTGGATGCCGCGATGCGCGACGGCGTCGACGACGCCTACCAGCTGCAGCAGATGATGCGCCGCGTCGTAGGCAAGTGGGTGAGCAGCACCCACCGACGTCGCCCGATGATCATCCCGGTCGTCATCGGCGCCTGAGGGGCGTATCTTCACGATCAGCTGAGGCTCCTCAATCGGTGGGAGGTGCCATGACTGACGATCCGGTGCGCGACCCGGTCCACGACGCGACGTGGGACCCCGTGTCCCTTGGTGGGGTCACCGAGCTCCGGGTCCACGGAGTCGGCGGCACTCCGCCGCGCGTCATGCTCGAGACTCCGGACCCCGTGCAGGTGTCGGGTGACGAGGTGGCCGGGTGCTTCCGGCGGCCGTCGGGAACCAGCGGCCCGACCGCCGGCGACCACCGCGTCGAGGCGTACGCCTGGGGCGGCCTGACGGGGCGCAGCTGGCGCAGTGCGTTCTGGCTGCTGGCGCTGCCCTTCGCGATGGTCAACGTGGCGGGCTGGATGTCGCCGCGGCGCGGTGATCCGACGTTCGGTGCCGTCGTCCGCGTGGCCGGTCTTGTCGTGACTGCGGTCTACGTTGCGTTCGCCTGCACCGCGGGGATGGACTTCCTGGCCTACCAGTGCGCCGGGGCGGAGGACGCCGGGCGGTCGTGCTCGGCGTCGGGTTGGTGGCCGATCGGGGTCGGTGGCCCGGCACACGACCCGATACGCCGGGTCATCGTCGGGGCAGCGGTGCCGCTGGCCCTGCTCGGGTTCCTCTGGTGGGCCACCCGGCAGAGCCGTCAGGCCTACGAGGAGTACGGCTCCGACGCCGCCGACGTCAACACGGAGATGCGGCTGATGGCGCACGCCCGCCAGGGCCTCGAACACCCCCGCTTCTGGCGGGGCGAGGGGTACGCCGCTCGGCTCGCCGAGGTGCATCTCGGCGTCGGCTTCGCCATCGTCGCGTTCCTCATCGCAGCGACCACCACCACCTTCTCGGACTCGCCGTCGGCGCCTGCCCTGGCCGCAGTCGCGTTCGCCAGCATGCTCGCCGGCCTGGTGCTGGCCGCGGTCACCCGGATTCGACGACGGTTGCGTCGTCGGCTGGTGCTGGGAGTGTGCCTGGCCCAAGTGGTGCTGGCGGGGCTCGTGGGCTGGTTCGCCCAGCCCGTCGTCGTGAGCGACCCGCCGACCGCGTTGCCGGGTTCGACGGCCGTCTTCAAGGTCTTCATCGGGCTCCTGGTGCCGCTGGCCGGTGCGGTCTTCCTCACCGCGCTCCTGGCGACCCGTCGCCGCAAGGGCATCTCGCTCGCCCGCCGGCTGCGCTGGGCGACCACGCCGACCGCGACGGTGATCTCGGGGTTCCTGGTCAGCCTGACGGTGCTGGCCGGCATCGTGCTGTGGTGGGCCGGGCTGCTCGGTGTCGCGCGGGCCTACCGGGTGGACGAGCCGACCCCGGCCATCGAGTACGCCCAGTCGTTCGAGGTGCTGGCTCGCGGGGTGGTCGTCAGCGCGGTGGTCGTCGTGGTGACGCTCGGGGTCGTCTGGCTCGTGCGGGGACGCCGAGAAGGCCAGGCGGGCCTCGAACGGTCCCAGGAGGGGTGGCGGGACATTCCCTGCCCGCCGGGGTGGAACGATGCCCGGACCTCCCGCGCCTGGACCCACGTCGTACGACGCAGCTGCCGGATCCCCGCAGCGAGCCTGTCCGCCGTGGAATGGGCGCTCTGGGTGACCGCCTGGGCGGCCCTGCCCGCTGCGCTGGTGTACGGCCTGCTGTGGCTGCGCGCGCTGAGCCAGCACGGGTGGCGCGCCCAGCACATCGATGTGGGAGTGGGCCCGCTCGCGGCCATCCCGCTCAGCTTCTGCACGTGGGTGCTGGCCGCCGTGCCGCTGGTCGCGATCGCCGTGCTTCGGCGGGCCATCGTCAACCCGTCGACGCGGCGCAGCCTTGCGATCGCGTGGGACGTCGCCACGTTCTGGCCCCGGTCGTTCCACCCGCTGGCCCCGCCGTCCTACGCCGAGCGCGCGGTGCCGGAGCTCCAGGCTCGGCTGCGCCGCCTGTGGGAGGGCGACCGTGCGCACCCAGGGTCGGTGCTACTGCTCGGTCACAGCCAGGGTTCGGTCCTGGTGGCGGCAGCCCTGGCCTCTCTCGACGTCGACGCGTGCCCAGATGACCCACGACCGTTGCGAGAGCGGCTGAGCGTCATTACGTATGGCAGCCCGGTGCGTCGGCTCTACGCGCGGCACTTCCCGGGGTACTTCACCTACGGACTCATCGTGCGCCTGCTGGAGAGTCTCTGCGACCCGTCTGCGGATGACGGGCCGAGCAACGGGCCGGGCAACGGGCCGGGCAACGGGCCGAGGAAGGCGCCGGTCGCCTGGCGCAACTTCTACCGCGACACCGACTACGTCGGGCACCGGCTGACCGAGGAACCCTGGGCGACCGAGTGGGCGCGGGTGGACTCCTACCTGCTCGACCCGCCGCACCCCTTCACCGCGCCGGAGGATCCACGGCCGCCGGTGCGGGCCCACGCCGAGACCGGCTACCGGCGACAGCTTCGGTTCCGCCGGCGGGTCGCCGAGGAGACGGTCCGGATGCGTTCCTCCGCGGCGACCTCAGGCCCGGCCGTGGTCACACCGCGGCAAGAACTCCCCACACGATGAGCGCCTGACCCACGTGATAGGTGACCATGACGGTCACCGGCGCCCACGCCAGCGGCCGCACGAACCGGTTCTGAGCGAGCACCGTGTCACTGACCACGAACACGGTGGCGCCCACCGCCACCGCCGGCCGGCCGGTCAGCCACGCGACCAACGTCATGACTGAGATGACGAGCATGTACGCCACGACGGGCCCGGCCAGGGCCGCGCCACCGTCCCGGTGCGCTGCGCCGACCACGTGACGCGCTGCCGTCAGGGCCAGCCCCGCAGTCACCACTCCCGGGAGGATGAGCCAGGCCGGACCGAGACCGAGGCCGACGAAGCACCACGCGTAGGCGAGATGTCCGAGCAGGAACGCCGCCAGTCCGGCCCGGAATCGCGCGGTCGTGTCGCCGAGGAGCAGCACGTCTCCGGCCAGACCGAACACCAGCGCGAGGAGAAGCCATCGTCCAGCAGCGTGGTCAGTGGCGCCGAGGGCGATCGCGGTCGCGATCAGGAGCGCCAGGGTGGCCGGTTTCGCCACCCGCTCCACGCGGGTGCGCGAGGTCGCGACGGCCCACCAGTCCACTGCGGCAGCCGCGCCGGTCAGCAGCCACCAGGCGGTCGTCGGCACGCCGCTCAGCATGCCAGGAGCCTGGCTTCCTCGCGCGCGACGTGTCGGTCGCCGGTGTCAGCGGGCGTCGTCGAGGGCGCCGAGCTCCCGCTCCGCGGCGTACCGCGCCAGCCATCCCACCAGCACGGCGATCAGCCCGAGCCCGATGACGGCCCACGGAACCTCGGCCACGAAGAGCGCCCACCCCCCGGTCCGCCCGGTGTCCGTAGCCTCGTGGACGGCCAGCCCGCCCGCCAGCAGCTGCGGGAGGACGACGCCGGCGGCGGCCAGCCAGGCCCAGCGCGTCGAGAGGTACGCCGTCGCCCCGACCAATGGCACGAGCAGCCAGCCGAGGGCGAGCAACCGCGGGGCGGCGACGGCGTCGCTCGGCCGGGCCAGCGTGACGGCTGCGAGGACCAGGGCGACCCCCAGGACCGCCACGGCGGCGGCCAGCCAGGGAGCAGGCCGAGAACGCAAAGAGGTCACGCAGTCAGTCTCGCGCGAGGCAGCGCGTCCGGCCTGAGCCGATGGGCTCAGATCCTGGCACCGGCCTCGGCGGTGACCGAGGCGGGGACCCGCGGCTCCGCACGCGTGTGGTCGGGCAACGTGACCACGGTGTCCATCGCGTCGAGGCCGACCGTACCGTGGGTGATCCACAGGACGGCGCGGTCGGGGAGCGCGTGCAGGACCTCCTGCGCCACCGCCTGAGCGGTCGCCGCATCAAGGTGGGCAGTCGGCTCGTCCAGCACCAGGACCGGTGGGTCGGCCAGCAGCACTCGCGCGATGCCTAGCCGGGCGCGTTCGCCGCCGGAGACATGGGCGTGGCCCTCGCCGACATGGGTGTGCAGGCCCTGGGGCAGGCTGTCCACCCACGGGCCCAGCCGCGCTGCGTCGAGCGCCGCCCGCACCTCGACGTCGGAGGCCTCGGGTCGGGCCAGACGGACGTTCTCGACCAGCGTGGACCCGAAGACGTGCGGATCGTCGTCGACCAGGCCGGTGTCGCGTCGTACGTCGTCGAGGGCGAGGGTTCGCAGGTCGACCCCGCCGCGGCACACGCGCCCCTCGCGCGGGTCGAGGAAGCGCAGCAGCAGAGCCGCGACGGTGGACTTGCCCGAGCCGGACACTCCGACGAGGCCGACTCGCGACCCGGGCGCGAGCGTGAGGCTGAGGTCGCGCACGGCGTCGCTGGAGCCCCACCCCGCCGTGACGGCAGCCATCCTGAGGGCGCTGTGTGGGTCGGGTGCCTCGACGGGGTGACGAGGGTCGGTCACGACCGGCTGCGCCGCCTCGAGGTCGGACAGCCGGCGCAGCGCGGCCTCGGTACGCACCGACAGGGCGCCGGCGTCCGCCAGGGGCGCGAACGCGTCGAGCAGAGCGACCGGCAGCATGACGATCAGCGCCGTCAGGGCAGCCGAGAGGTTGTCCGAGGGCAGTACTGCCGCGAGGGCGACCGTGCCCAGACCGGCGGCGAGCAGCGCCAGCGCTCGCCCGCGCGCGACGGCGCGGGACGAGGCCGAGGTGACCCGCCCGAGGGCGCGGCCGGCTCCGTCGATGGTTCTCAGCGCGTCGTCGGCGGCGCCCCACACGACGAGCTGTCGGGCGCCGTGCAGCACCTCCTCGACGCGGGTGGACAGGCCCGCACGACTGGCCACGAAGGCCGGCTCGGCGCCCGCGACGCCTCGTCTCGCGACCACCCCACCGAGCCCTCCGACGAGCACGACGCCGAGCACGACCAACCCCGCGACCGGGTCGATCAGGCCCGCGCCCACCGCTGCGGCCAGGCCGACCCAGGCGGCTGTCCAGGCCGGCTGGCGGACCCGCAACTGCAGGTCGACCAGCGAGTCGACGTCGTCCACGATCGAGGTGAGGACGTCGCCGCGTCGTCGGCCCAGGCGCGCCGGCACCAGCGGGACCAGGGCGTCGTACACCTGCGCGCGGCGCTCAGCCAACAGGTGGAGGGCCGCGTCGTGGGAGACCAGCCGCTCGGCGTAGCGCAGCACCGGGCGGGCGAGACCGAACGTGCGGACGCCGACGATCGCCACCATCAGCACCAGGACCGGTGGGTGCTCGGAGGCCCGGGTGATCAGCCAGGCCGCGGTGGCGGTCAGGGCCACGCCCGACGCCAGCGAGAGGGTGCCCAGCAGGGTGCCCGTCCGGGCGCCGAAGCGGGGGGGAGCGGGCGGCTCGTCGAAGCGGCCGAGTGCCTGCCGGGGGGCGACCGGGGGGAGGTCGTCCTCGCTCGTCGCGGGGGAGGGCGGCCCGGGACTGGCAGCCGCGGGCAGGGTGACCACGTGGTCGGCCGCGTCGACCACGGCCGGGCGATGGGCCACGACGACCACGCAGGACGTCTTCGCCAGGTCCCTCAAGGTGTCCAGCAGCACCTGCTCGGTGAGGGTGTCGAGGTGGGCCGTGGGCTCGTCGAGGAAGACGTAGGGCCGTTCGGCGAGGACCACGCGAGCGAGGGCGAGCCGAGCGCGCTGGCCGGCGGAGAGACCGCCCCCGTCCTCCGCGAGCTGGTGGTCCAGCCCGTCGGGGAGCGACCTCACGTCATCACCGAGCGCGACCCGGTCGAGGGCCGCCCAGAGCGCGTCGTCGGTCGCATCAGGGTCGGCGATGCGCAGGTTCGCCGCGAGCGAGCCCGCCATGAGCCAGGGTCGCTGCGGTGACCAGGCCAGCCGCCGGTGCCAGTCGTCGGGGTCGACGTCGGCCAGATCCAGGCCACCGATGCTGATCCGACCCTCGCGGGGTACCAGCTCACCGACCAGCGCGGAGAGCAAGGTCGTCTTGCCGCAGCCCGACGGCCCCACGACCGCCGTGAGCCCCGGGAACGGGAACCTCGCATCGAGCGACTCCACTGCCGGCACCTCGCGCCCGTCGTACCCGAGCGTCACCCCCTCCGCCGACCCGTCGCCAAGTGACGCGTTGTCCCCAGGCCGGCTGACGCCGTCTGTGGACAACGCGTCACTCTGCGACGGGTCGGCGGTGAGTTTGCGACGGGTCGGCGTGAGGAGGGCGGACGCGGTCTCGAAGGCGGCGGTGCCCTCCGCGGCGGCGTGGTACTCCGCTCCGACGCGGCGCAACGGCCAGTAGGCCTCGGGTGCCAGCAGGAGCACGATCAGCGCGGTCCGGAAGTCCAGACTCCCGGAGGCCAGCCGGAGCCCGACGGTCACGGCGACCAGGGCCACCGAGATCGTGGCGACGAGCTCCAGCACGGCCGAGGACGCGAACGCGATGCGCAGGGTCTCCACGCTCGCACGGCGATAGCGGTCGGTGATCGCGCGGATCGAGGCGGCCTGGGCGCCGGCCCGCCGGAAGGCCACCAACGTGGGCAGTCCTCGGACGACGTCGAGGAAGTGCCCCGACAACGCGGAGAGCGCGCGCCACTGACTCGCAGCGCGGTCGCGGGTCGCCAGCCCGATCAGGATGGCGAAGACGGGGATGAGCGGGAGGGTCAGCAGGACGACGAGCCCACTGCGCCAGTCCAGCCAGAAGATCGCCACGAGCGTGACCGGCGGGAGGATCGCGGCCAGCACCAGGGTAGGCAGGTAGCGCGTGAGGTAGGGCTCGATCGAGGCCAGGCCGCGGGTCAGCAGCAGCGTGAGCTCACCGGTGCGGTGCCGCGTCAGGCTCTCCGCGTCCAGCGCCAGCGTCGACTCGAGCAGCCGTCGCCGGAGCGGGACCGACACCTGTGCGGCCGCTGCCGCCGAGGCCGTGTCGACGACGTACGCCGCGCAGGCGCGCGCCACCACGATCGCTGCCAGCCAGGCAGCGGCCGATCGCCAGGCACCGGCCCCGCCGTCGACCAACCGCACGATCATCGTGCCGAGCGCGAAGGCCTGAGCGACCACCAGCAGGCCACCGACGGCCCCGCCGGCCAGCACCCCGGACAGTGCGCGGCGGGCCGGCCGCAGGTGGGGGGCTATCCGGGGGTCGAGCGGCCTCATGCACCCATCATGAACTCAGGCCCCATGAACTCAGGCCTCGACGGGGTCGCGCAGCGGCTCGGGGATGTGGTGGGTCGAGATCCGCTTGCGGAAGATCCAGTAGGTCCACGACTGGTAGATCAGCACGATCGGCGTGAAGATCACCGCCACCCACGTCATCACCTTCAACGTGTACGCGGTCGCCGACGCGTTCGTCGTCGTCAGCGAGTACGCCGCGTCGGTCGTCGAGGGCATCACGTTCGGGAACAGGACGACGAAGAGACCCGCCACGGCGAGGGCGATGGTCACGAACGTCCCGACGAACGCCCAGCCCTCGCGACCTTGCTGTGCCATCGCGATCGCGGCCAGCAGCGAGGCCGCAGCGATCGTGAACAGGGTGAGGGCCGGCACCTCCCAACCCGACTTCGCCAGCGTCCAGACCAGGAACACGACCGCGAGGACCGCTGCGACCAGGCCGAGCTTCACCGAGAGCTCACGGGCCCGGTGCCGGATGTCGCCATCGGTCTTGAGTGCCACGAACATCGCCCCGTGCGTGAGGAACAGGGTCATCGTGACCAGGCCACCGAGCAGGCCGAAGGGGTTCAGCAGCGTGAACAGGGTGCCGGTGTACTCCTTCTCGGCGTCGATCGGGACGCCCGCGACGATGTTCGCGAAGGCCACGCCCCACAGCACTGCCGGCAGGTACGAGCCGACGATGGCCGCTGCGTCCCAGCGTGCCCGCCAGGTGGCGTCGTCGCGCTTGCCGCGGTAGTCGAAGGCCAGGTTGCGCACGATCAGTGCGACCAGGATCAGCAGGAGGGGGAGGTAGAAGCCGCTGAACAGCGTGGCGTACCACTCCGGGAACGCTGCGAACGTCGCGCCTCCCGCGACGAGCACCCACACCTCGTTGCCGTCCCAAACGGGGCCGATGGTGTTGTAGAGGACCCGGCGCTCCTTCTCGTTCTTGGCCAGCACGGGCAGCAGCATGCCGACGCCGAAGTCGAACCCCTCGAGGGTGAAGTAGCCGATCCACAGGATCGCGATCAGGCTGAACCAGACGGTGGTGAGCTCCATGACTGTCTCCTCCCTCTCAGTAGGCGAACGCCATCGGGGCGTCCTCGTCGGAGCCGCCCATCGGAACGTCCGGCGGCTCCTCGAACGGGTCGGCGCCGCGCCGGATGTACTTCGCGAGCAGCGAGACCTCGATGACGGCCAGCCCGGCGTACAGCAGGGTGAGGACGATCAGCGACGTGGCGGCCTCGAACGTGCTCACGCCCGGCGAGACCGCCAGCTCGGTGGTCATCAGGCCGAAGACGGCCCAGGGTTGCCGTCCCATCTCAGTGAAGATCCAGCCCCACGAGTTGGCGAACACCAGGGCGAGCGGCAACATCAGCCCCAGCGTGCCGAACCAGCGTGCCCGCGGGACGCGGCCCCGCCGGGTCATCCACAAGATGAGCGCGGCTCCTGCTGCGGCGAGCAGTCCCAGACCGATCATGAACCGGAACGACCAGTAGGTCACCGGGATCACCGGCGTGTAGTCACCGGGGCTGTAGTAGGCCGCGCCTGGGTCGGAGCCGTACTCCGCCTGGTACTTCTCGCGGAGTGGGTTGATGCCCTCGATCGTGCCGGACGTCGAGCCGGTGCCCAGGAAGGACAACAGCCCGGGGATCTCGATGATGTTCGTGGCGTCGGAGCCGTCCAGGCTGCCGATCGTCAGCACCGAGAACGGCGCGTGGTCGGTCGTCTCGTAGAGGCCCTCGGCGGCCGCCATCTTCATGGGTTGCACCTCGGTCATGATCTTGCCCTGGATGTCGCCGCTGATGGCGACGCCCAGGCCAGCGATCAGCGTGACCACCGCACCGAAGCGGATGGCGGTGCGGTACATCGGGCGGTCCTCGGCGAAGCGCTGCTTCGCATAGAGGTACGCCGACACGCCGAGCACGAAGGCGCCCGCCGTCATGTACGCCGCGAGAACGACGTGCGGGAAGGTCACCATCTGGACCTTGTTGAACATGACGGCCCAGAAGTCGGTCAGCTCGGCGCGACCGGTGTCGGGGTTGTAGATGTAGCCGACGGGGTGCTGCATCCACGAGTTCGCCGCGAGGATGAACCACGACGACGCGAGTGTGCCCAGGTGGGTCAGCCACATCATGCCCGCGTGCCACCCGCGCGGCATCTTGTCCCACCCGAAGATCCACAGGCCCAAGAAGGTGGACTCGAGGAAGAAGGCCAGGAGTCCCTCGACCGCGAGCGGGGCGCCGAAGATGTCACCGACGAAGCGCGAGTAGTCCGACCAGTTCATCCCGAACTGGAACTCCTGCACGATGCCGGTGACGACGCCGATCGCGAAGTTGATCAGGAACAGTCGACCGAAGAACTTGGTCAGCCGGAGGTACTCAGGCTTGCGGGTGCGCACCCAGGCGGTCTCGAGGATCGCGATCATCGCGGTCAGGCCGATGGTGAGGGGCACGAACAAGAAGTGGTAGACGGTGATGATGCCGAACTGCCAGCGGGCGATGTCCAAGACGTCCACGGGGGTGACTCCCTCGGTCGAAATCCGGTACCTAGGTGCAGTCGTAGTTAACACCTACGACCGCGCGTAGTAACAAGCGGGCCCCGCGACTACCCTGAGGGCATGCCACACACCGCCAAGCCTCACCTCGGTGACCTCGAGCGCGCGGTGATGGACGTGCTCTGGTCCCACGAGGCTCTGGTCACGGTCCGTGAGGTGCACGAGTCCCTGGCCGCCGATCGCACCATCGCCTACACGACGGTGATGACGGTTCTCGACCGGCTCGCCCGCAAGGGTCTGGTGACGCAGGTCAAGGACGGGCGAGCCTTCCGGTACTCGGCACGCGCCTCACGCGCCGCATTGGCGGCCGAGATCATGCACGAGACGCTCGACACCTTCACCACTCACGACCGGGGCACGGCGCTGGTGGCGTTCCTCGACGAGGCGGGCCCCGACGACCTCGAGGCGCTGCGCACCGCCCTGCGCGACCTCGACGCGTGACGTGACGCCCGCGGTCCTGGGCGCCCTGGCGCTGCTCCTGGCCGGGCCGGGGCTGGGCGCACTGGCGCGCCTCCCGGTCCTGCGACGCACGCCGGCCGCCGCGCTCGTGCTCTGGCAGAGCGTGGCGCTCGCCGCGGTGCTGGCGGCGCTGGGGGCCGGACTCGCCCTGGCTGGCGGCCAGGCCGGGCGAGACTCGCCGGCGGCGGCGTTGCTGGCCGGTCTGGCGCTCGCGGTGACGCTGCTGGTGGTGGCGCGGCTGCTGCTCAGTGGCCACCGGGTGGGCCGTGAGGTGCGCGCCATCCGGCGGCGCCATCGCGAACAGCTGGACGTGGTCGGTGGACGACATCGGGAGGCCTCGGTGCGGGTGCTCGAGCATCCGGTGCCTGTCGCCTACTGCCTCCCCGGCATGCGGGGCTCGCGCATCGTGCTCTCGTCGGGAGCGCTGGCACAGCTGCCCGACGAGGAGCTCGACGCGGTGCTCAGCCATGAGCGCGCGCACCTGCGAGCTCGCCACGACCTGGTGCTGGAGGCGTTCACGGTGCTGTACCGGGCGTTTCCCGCCGGCGTCGCGAGCCGTGCGGCGCTGGCCGAGGTCGGGCTGCTGGTCGAGGTCCTGGCCGACCGGGCGGCCGTACGCCGTGGGCACGGGCCCGCGCTGGGCCGCGCACTGGTGGCGATGGCCGAGGGTCGGCTGCCCGGCGGTGCGCTCGGTGCCACGGGCGGCATGCTGGTGGCCCGGGTGCGGCTGTTGACCGAGCGCGGTCCTCATCGTGTTCAGGCTGTGGTTCTGCTCTGCCTCGCGGCCACCGTTCTGGTGCTGCCCACCGTGCTGGTGGTGGCTCCCTGGTGGCAAGGGCTGTGGGCACGCTAGGCCGACACGCTCATGTGAAGCGTGATGCTGGTGTGACGATCGCTTAGGGTCTCCCTATGGCGACCCGGACGTCTTCCCCGCCGGGGTCGCGGAGCACGAGCACGTCACGAAAGCCCCGCAGCGGGTCTTCGTCGAAGCGTTCGAGCACCCGATCCCGGAGTTCCAGCCGCAGCAGTCGGCGTACCCCGTCGCGCTCGCGCGGCCTGACCGCGCGCACCGCGCCTCGAGCGGTGCGCAATGGACCAGGGCCGGTCTTCCGGCTCTTCCGCGCGCTCGGCCAGGCCCTGACGTCGTTCTGGCTGGGCATCGCCCACGCCGTCGGCGGCGTGGCGCGCCGGATCGGCGGTGCCGCCCGGGATCTCGGGCCCGAGCAGCGCCGGGACGGCGTGGGGCTGCTCTTCTTCGCTCTCGCCCTGGTCACCGCCGCTGCCGTCTGGTGGCAGGTGCCGGGCTCGGTGATGGATGGTGCTCGGACGGTGGTGTCGGGGTCGGTCGGCAAGGTGGGCTGGCTGGTACCGCTCATGCTGGTGCTGATCGGCTGGCGCAACCTACGTGACCCCCAGCGCAACGGCCCGGCCGGCCGGCAGGTCGTCGGGTGGGCCGCGCTGGCACTCGGACTGCTCGGCGTCGTCCACATCGCCGCCGGCAACCCGCAGCCCGAGGCCGGCGACTCCTCCTCGCTGCGTCAGGCCGGTGGGGCGGTGGGGTACGTCGTTTCCAGCCTGCTGCTGGACCTGCTTCGCTCGGCCTTCGTGGTCGTACCCATCCTGCTGTTGGTCGCGGCGTTCGGTGTGCTGGTCATCACCGCCACCCCCGTGCACCAGATCCCCACCCGGCTCCGAGGGCTTCGCGACCGGCTCACCGGCCACGGCAAGGACGGGGAGGAGGGGGTCGACGCCGATGCGACCCAGCCCCTCCGGCTGCGACGGCGGGCCGCCAAGGACGACATCGACCCCGACCTCGGCGACGAGCCCTACGAGACCCCCGTCCTCGAGGACCGAGAGGTCCGCAAGCGCGCGAAGGTCGCGGCGGACGAGGAGCCGCCCGAGCCGCGCGCCGAACTGGTGCCGCCACCGCACACGCCGGTGCCGCAGCGGGTCGAGCAGCTCAGTCTGTCCGGCGACATCACCTACGCCCTGCCGGGCAACGAGGTCCTCAAGCCCGGGTCCCCGCACAAGGCGCGCTCACGGGCCTCCGACAATGTCGTCGGCCGGCTGACCCAGGTGCTGGAGGAGTTCGGCATCGACGCCCAGGTCACCGGCTACACCCGGGGCCCGACGGTGACGCGCTACGAGGTGGAGCTCGGTCCGGCTATCAAGGTCGAGAAGGTCACGGCGTTGTCGAAGAACATCGCCTACGCGGTGGCCTCCGCCGACGTGCGGATCCTGAGCCCGATTCCGGGCAAGTCGGCGATCGGCATCGAGATCCCCAACGTCGACAAGGAGATCGTCACCCTCGGCGACGTGCTGCGCTCCGGCGTCGCTCGCTCCGACCACCACCCGATGCTCGCGGGGCTCGGCAAGGACGTCGAGGGCGGCTTCGTGGTCGCCAACCTGGCGAAGATGCCGCACCTGCTGGTCGCGGGTGCGACCGGCTCCGGCAAGTCGTCGTTCATCAACTCGATGGTGACCTCGGTGCTGATGCGGTCCACCCCCGACGAGGTGCGGCTGATCCTCGTGGACCCGAAGCGGGTCGAGCTCAACGCCTACGAGGGCATCCCGCACCTGATCACCCCGATCATCACGAACCCGAAGAAGGCCTCCGAGGCACTCCAGTGGGTCGTGCGCGAGATGGACCTGCGCTACGACGACCTGGCCAACTTCGGCTTCCGGCACATCGACGACTTCAACAAGGCCGTACGGGCGGGCAAGGTCAAGGTGCCCGCGGGCAGCGAGCGCTCGCTCGCGCCGTACCCGTACCTCCTGATCGTGGTCGACGAGCTGGCCGACCTGATGATGGTGGCTCCGCGCGACGTCGAGGACGCCGTCGTCCGGATCACCCAGCTCGCGCGCGCGGCAGGCATCCACCTGGTGCTGGCCACGCAGCGTCCCTCCGTCGACGTCGTGACCGGCCTGATCAAGGCCAACGTGCCGTCGCGGCTGGCGTTCTCCACCTCCTCGCTGGCCGACAGCCGGGTCATCCTGGACCAGCCGGGCGCTGAGAAGCTGGTGGGCCAGGGAGACGGCCTGTTCCTGCCCATGGGAGCCTCCAAGCCGGTCCGGGTCCAGGGCTCCTGGGTGAGCGAGGCCGAGATCCACCAGGTGGTCAGGCACTGCAAGGACCAGCTGGCGCCGACCTACCGCGAGGACGTCACCGCTGCGGCATCGGCGAAGAGGGAGCTCGACGACGACATCGGCGATGACCTGGACCTGGTCATCCAGGCGATCGAGCTGGTCGTCTCCACCCAGTTCGGGTCGACGTCGATGTTGCAGCGCAAGCTGCGGGTGGGCTTCGCCAAGGCGGGCCGCCTCATGGACATCTTGGAGAGCCGCGGCGTCGTCGGACCCAGCGAGGGGTCGAAGGCGCGCGACGTCCTGCTCAAGCCCGACGAGCTGGAAGCGGCGCTCGTCACGCTTCAGGGCGAGCTGTGAGCGCCCCCGAGGCGGTCGAGGTCCGTCGCCACACCCGGTTGGTCGCTGCCGTCGGACTGTTGGCCACCGCGGTGTCGGTGGCCTACCTGCGCCGCGGCCTGATCAGCCTGGAGGGCTGGGATCTGGTGGTCTCTGGGATCTTCGCCATCATGGCGATCGGCTACCTCGCGTCGTGGCTCGACGCGCGCACCCCGCTCCTGGTGCTCGACGAGGCCGGCGTGCGATTCCGGCTGGGCCGCACCTGGCGGGCTCTGACCTGGGCCGAGACCGAGCAGGTCGACGTCGTGCCTCGTGACCGTTGGTGGCGTGACGGACGGCTGCGCGTGATCCCGGCCGGCCCGACCATGCAGGACCCGACCATGCAGGACCCGACCATGCAGGACCCGACCATGGAAGAAGGCGCGCTGGGCGACCTGTCCTGGCCGGCTCGGGGCCAGGCCTGGCTGAACCGGCGCTGCTACGGCGCGGACATCGCCGTACCCCTCGGGCTCGCGACCCAGGTCCGCCCTGCCGACGCCGACCTCGTGGAGCTGGTCGCCGCGTGGGCCGGGCAGCCGATCACCGACCAAGCCCCCGGCGACACACCCCTGAGCGACGGGGCGCTGGAAGTCACGCCCGGGGCACGCAGCCGCTGGCGCGACCCGCGCCCCGCCCTGGCCGCGGGCATCGGCATGGTGGCCGCCGGACTCCGCCTCCCCACGCGCGCCACCACGGACCGCCCGAGCGTCGCGACGACGCCTCCGGCCACACCCGCGGTCGCCTCCGCACCCGCCGTGGCGGCGTTCCGGTCTGATGGCACCCGACCCGACGACACCCGGGCAGACGACACCCAGCCGGTCCCGATCGTCATCGGCGCACTGGCCCTGCGCGTCGGTGAAGTCGACGCGACGTCCCTCGCCCTGCCCGAGGTGGCCGAGCTCCACCGACCCGACGGGTCGGACGAGCTCGACTCGCCGGTGTCGGACGATCCGCCCGTGTCCCGCCCTCGGCCGATCCCGGTGATCGGTCCCACGCTGGTGACCGCCCGCGCTCGGCTGGGGCTGAGCATCGACCAGGTCGCCGAGCGCACGCGCATCCGGCCCCACGTCATCGCCGCGATCGACGGCGACGACTTCGGGCCGTGTGGCGGTGACTTCTACGCCCGCGGCCACCTGCGAACCCTCGCCCGGGTGCTCGGGATCGAGGCGCCTCCGCTGGTCGAGGCCTACGACGAGCTGTACGCCGACGCCCCGGCGGGCAGCCACCGCATCGTCGAGGCCGAGCTCGCGCCGCCGGGGCTGCCGTCGTTGCGCAGCAGCCGCGGCGGTCCGAACTGGTCGTTGCTCGTCGCCGTCGTGATGGGTCTCGTGCTCGTCTGGTCGGTGATCCAGCTGGTGGTCGGCGGGCCGGCCGCCCGCGAGCCACTGCCCGGCCTCTCCCAGGGCTCCGGCGGGGTGGGCAGCTCCGGGGTCGGCGACGCGGCGGCTGTGCCGGTCCTGCTCACGGCCGCGGGTGGCGGCGCCCATGTGGTCGTGCGGGACGGCGAGGGGCGCATCGTCTTCACCGGCGACCTGGCCTACGGCGCCTCCCGGAGCCTGCGCGCGGCACCTCCGGTCCGCGTCGACTCCAGCGACGGCAGCCTCGAGGTCGTGATCGCGGGGGAGGACCACGGAGCGCTCGGCGACACCGGCAGACCAGCCGCCGAGTCCTTCGTCGGCTGACGGTCGCGGCGTAGCCCGCAGGGGCGACCCGTCATACTCGACACCACCATGACCTCCCCGACCCCTGTCGACCTCGACGACGACTCGTTGCCGTCGGTCGCCGTTGTCACGTTGGGTTGTGCCCGCAACGAGGTGGACTCCGAGGAGCTCGCGGGTCGCCTCGCCGCCGGCGGCTTCCGGCTGGTGGCCGAGGCGTCCGACGCGCAGACGGTGCTGGTGAACACCTGCGGGTTCGTCGAAGCCGCGAAGAAGGATTCTGTCGACACGCTCCTGGAGGCCTCCGACCTCAAGGAGTCCGGGTCGGCCCAGGCGGTGGTGGCAGTGGGCTGCCTCGCCGAGCGGTACGGCGAGGAGCTGGCGACGTCGCTGCCCGAAGCCGACGCGGTCCTGGGTTTCGACGACTACCCCCACATCGCGGATCGGCTCAGGGACATCCTCGCCGGTCACGCACCCCACCCCCACACGCCGCGCGATCGCCGACTGCTCCTGCCGATCAGTCCCGCAGAGCGAGCCTCTCGGCCGACGTCCGAGCCGGTGCCTCGCCGTCGCCTCGAGACCGGGCCGACGGCGCCGCTCAAGCTGGCCAGCGGCTGCGACCGTCGATGTTCGTTCTGTGCCATCCCGCGCTTCCGGGGGTCGTTCGTCAGCCGCCGGCCCACCGACGTCCTCGACGAGGCGCGCTGGCTCGCGCAGCAGGGGGTGCGCGAGCTCTTCCTGGTCAGTGAGAACTCCACGTCGTACGGCAAGGACCTCGGCGACCTCCGGTTGCTCGAGACCCTGCTGCCCGAGCTCGCGGGGATCGAGGGGATCGACCGGGTGCGCGTGTCCTACCTCCAGCCGGCGGAGATCCGGCCGGGCCTGGTGGAGGCCATCGCGGGCACCCCAGGGGTGGCGCCGTACTTCGACCTGTCCTTCCAGCACGCAAGCGGACCGGTGCTGCGCCGGATGCGGCGCTTCGGGGACGCCAAGAGCTTCCTCGGGCTGCTCGACCGGGTCCGGGCCCTTGCTCCGGCCGCGGGGGTGCGCTCGAACGTGATCGTCGGATTCCCCGGAGAGACCGAAGCCGACCTGGCGGTGCTGGAGGACTTCCTGAGTGAGGCCCGACTCGACGTCACGGGTGTGTTCGGCTACTCCGACGAGGACGGTACGGAGGCCGTCGGCCTCGACGGCCACCTGGACGAGGACGAGATCCGCGCGCGCGTGGCGAGGGTGAGCTCGCTGGTGGATGAGCTCACCGGGCAGCGGGCCGAAGCGCGGGTAGGCCAGACTGTCGACGTGCTGGTCGAGTCGAACGACGGCCCCGAGGGCCGCGCCGCCCATCAGGGGCCCGAGGTGGATGGCACCACCAGCCTCGCGCTCCCCGGCGTCGACGGGAGCCGGGCGCGCTACGTCGTGGGAGACGTCGTGCCCTCCCGGGTCATCTGGGCCGACGGTGCCGATCTCGTTGCCGAGCCGACGGGGCCGGCCCGATGAGCGAGTCGCCAACGGAGGTCAGCAACCTCAACCTGCCCAACTTCCTGACCACGCTGCGGATCTTCATGGTGCCCTTCTACGGGTGGGCACTGCTGCAGGACGGTGGCGACTCGATCACCTGGCGGATCGTGGCCTTCGCCATCTTCGTGGCCGCGATGATCACCGACAAGGTGGACGGCGACATCGCCCGGTCCCGGAACCTCGTCACGAACTTCGGCAAGATCGCGGACCCGATCGCCGACAAGGCGATCACGGGCATGGCCTTCATCGGTCTGTCGCTGGTCGGTGACATCTGGTGGTGGGTGACGATCCTGGTGCTGGTGCGCGAGTGGAGTGTCACGCTGCTGCGTCTCTCGATCCTCAAGCACGTTGTGGTTCCGGCCGCGCAGAGCGGCAAGATCAAGACCATGTTGCAGGCGGTCGCGCTGGCGGGGCTGACGCTGCCGCTCCCGCACGGGTCCGCCCATGACGGCGCGTTCGACGTCTTCGGGTGGCCGGGCGTGGTGCTCTTCTACCTCGCCCAGCTGCTCCTGGCCGCTGCCGTGACGATGACGATGTGGTCGGGGTATGAGTTCTTCCGCGACGTGTGGCGCCAGCGTCACGCGATGCGTACGCCGTAGCCGGGCTGCGCCGAACTGCCCGCGGGCGACGGGAACCGGGGTGGGCTACCGGAGGTCGAACGCTGCACGCACGAGGGCGAGGTGGCTGAAGGCCTGCGGGAAGTTGCCCAGCATCCGCCCGGCCCGCGGGTCGTACTCCTCGGAGAGCAGGCCGACGTCGTTGGTCAGGGCCACCAGTCGGGCCATCAGTGTCTCGGCGTCGTCACGGCGCCCCGCTGCGGCGTACGCCGAGACGAGCCAGAACGAGCAGGCGAGGAAGGGGCTCTCGTCACCGGCGACTCCGTCGACGCCCGCGTCCGTGCGGTAGCGCAGCACCAGTCCGTCGCGGAGGAGGTCCTCCTCGACGGCTCGGATGGTGCCGAGCATGCGCGGATCGTCGCCGGGCAGGAAGCCCACGCCGGGCAACACCAGCAGCGCGGCGTCCACCTCGCGGGTGTCCCGGTGTTGCACGAACGTGCCTCGCTCGGCGTCGTACCCGTGGGTCTCGACCTCGGCGCGCAGCGCGTCACGCACGGTGCGCCAGCGGTCAGCGGAACCCTCGAGCCCGTGGTCCTCCACGGCGCGGACGCCCCGGTCCAGCGCCGCCCAGACCATTACCCGGGAGTGGGTGAAGTAGCGCTGAGGGCCCCGGATCTCCCACAACCCGTGATCGGGTTGGTCGACCTGCTCGACCAGGTGGTCCAGGAGCACACACTGGAGGGCCCAGCTCGCCTCGGTCTCCTCGATCCCGGCGCAGCGGGCCTCCTCCAGCGCGATCATGACCTCACCCAGGACGTCGAGCTGGCGCTGCTGGACGGCCCCGTTGCCGATCCGGACCGGGCTCGAGCCCTCGTACCCGGGCAGGTGCGCCAGCTCTCGCTCCGGCAGCTCCCGGGAACCGTCGACGGCATACATGATCTGGAGGTCGCCAGGGTCGCCGGCCACGGCGCGCAGCAGCCAGGCCCGCCAGCGCGCGGCCTCGTCGCGGTAGCCGGCGCCGAGCAGGGCCTCCAGCGTCAGCGCCGCGTCCCGGAGCCAGCAGAAGCGATAGTCCCAGTTGCGCCCGCCGCCCAGCTCCTCCGGCAGCGACGTCGTCGGGGCGGCCACGATGCCCCCCGTCTCGTCGTGGCTGAGCAGCCGGAGCGTGACCAGGCTGCGGACGACGTGCTCGCGGTGGGGCAGGTTCGACGGGCAGCGGTCCGCCCACTCCTGCCAGGCCCGGATGTCGGCGTCGAGGCGCGGTTGCTGCTTGCCCGGGGTGGGTGTCTCCCACCACGAAGGCGCCCAGGTCATCGTGAAGGTCAGGTCGTCGCCCTCGGCGACGTCGAACTCGTCGCGGTGGTGGCCGCCAACACCCACCGGCAGACGTGGTCCCCGCAGGACGAGCTGGTCGGCGCCTGCGACCGCGACGATCACCTCGTCCTGGCCGCTGACCTGTCGGGTGACCCAGGGTCGGATCAGGCCGTAGCTGGTGCGCACCACCCAGTCGTGTCGAACGCGGACCGCGCCGGTGACACCCACGACCCGGCGAACGAGGTCGGCTCGACCATCGTGGCCGGGCATGCCGTCGACGACGCGAATCGTCCCCGTGGAGGTCTCGAACACCGTCTCCAGCACCGTGGAGTCGCCCAGATAGTGCCGGCGGATAGTGGCCGGCTCCACCGGCCCCAACAGCCAGCGGCCATTCTCTTCGCTGCCGAGCAGGGCCGCGAAGCAGGCCCCGGAGTCGAAGCGGGGCAGGCACAGCCAGTCGATCGAGCCGTCCGAACCCACGAGGGCGGCCGTCCGCCGGTCGCCGATCAGGGCGTACTTCTCGATCGGCAGCACCATGCGGGCCACGGTAGCCGGTGGCTACGATCCCCTCGTGTCCAGGACGCCGCCTTCCTCCCGCGCCTCCACGGCGGCGGTGCTGGAGGTGCTGCGCGCCCACCGCGCCACCCTGGCCACGGCCGAGTCCCTCACCGGGGGGCGGCTGGCGGCGCGGATCACGGCTGTCCCCGGCGCCTCGCAGGTCTACCTCGGGGGGCTCGTCACCTACGCCACCCCGCTGAAGGTCTCCCTCCTCGGTGTGCCCGAGGAGCTGGTGGCGACGTACGGCGTGGTCTCGGCGGAGTGCGCGCAGGCCATGGCCGAGGGCGCCCGAGCTGTGACCGGGGCGGCGTACGCGTTGAGCACGACGGGTGTCGCGGGCCCCGACCCCCAGGAGGGCAGAGCACCTGGGACGGTCTTCATCGGGCTGGCCGGCGCCGAGGGCGCGAGCGGGTGGGAGCTCGCGCTGACCGGGGACCGAGGCGCTATCCAGGAGGCCACCTGCGACGCCGCGCTGGACGCGCTCCGCCACGTCCTCACACCTGAGGGTGGGGCGCTCGGGTAGCGTGGCAGGACACAGAGGCGGGTTTCACCCGTTCGCCGTTCCCCGGAGAGGTCCCGAGATGGTGCTGCTGCGTCGGTCGCTGGGAGAGGTGCTGCGCAGCGCGCGGATGCACCGGGGGCTGACCCTGCGCGAAGTCTCCGCCGAGGCCCGGGTCAGCCTGGGTTACATCTCCGAGATCGAGCGCGGTCAGAAGGAGGCCTCCTCCGAGCTGCTCGCGTCCCTGTGCGCCGCCCTCGACGTTCCGCTCTCCGAGGTCCTGCGCGAGGTCAGCGACCAGGTCGCCTTCCAGGAGGCACAGCAGGTCCTGGCCGCGACGCCGATCCCGGTGTCCCGGTCGGCCGGCGGCGACGTGGTGGCGTCCGCGGCTTAGCTGGCTACTCCGGCTGGCAGCGCTCGCACCAGTACGACGCGCGCTCGCGCCCGGGCTCGCCGACCATCTCCACCCGCACCGGCGTCCCGCACCGTCGACACGGTTGGCGGTCTCGTCGGTAGACCCACATCCGTCGTCCCTCGCGCAGGTCCCCGGTGGTCGCCTGGACCGCTCGGTCCTTGTTCAGCAGCAGCATCTGTCGGGCACGGCGGACGACCCGGGCCAGGTCGGGGACCTCGCCGACCGGGCGGAGCGGGTGCACGCCGCTGACGAAGCAGAGCTCGGCGGCGTATAGGTTGCCGATCCCGGCGAGTCTCGTCTGATCCAGGAGTGCGGCGCGCAAAGGGCGCTCGGGCTGCTCGGCGAGGCGATGCACGGCCTCGAGCTCGTCCCAGTCCGGCCCGAGCAGGTCCGGGCCGAGGTGGTCGGTCAGGAGATGCTCCTCGCCCCGGGGCACCAGCTCGAGGATCCCGAGGGAGAAGCCCACCGCGACGGTGTCCGGCACGGTCAGCACCACCCGTGCCTGATGGGTCGGGCGACGCCACCGCTGACCAGGTCGATAGGTGTGCCAGGCGCCCTCCATCTTCAGATGGCTGTGCAGGGTGACGTCACCGTCGGAATGGTCCACGCGGGTGAGCAGGTGCTTGCCCCGGGACACGGTCTCCACGACCCGGCCGCCACCGAGGTCGACCGTCGCCAGGCTGGGCACCCGGAAGTCCGAGCCCTCCAACACTCGGCCGCCGATCGCCCTGTCCAGGGCCCGGGCGGCCCGCCAGACGGTGTCGCCCTCAGGCACGGAGCCGTAGTCCGCGTGGAGTGGAGACGAAGCCCGAGGACTGCAGGGCGGCGCGCAGCGGGGTGAGGCCGGCACCGAGCAGTTGCTCACCGTCGGCTCGCTCCACCGTGAGCCGGCCCAGGGCGCCGCGGCGTACGGCCTCGGCCAGGGAGGCGGTCGCGGCCGTCAGCCGGACCTCGTTGTCGGACCAGGTGAGCAGCGTCTTGCCGCCCCGTTCCACATAGAGGGTCAGTCTGCCGTCCACCAGCACGACCAGTGCGCCCGCCTTGCGGCCAGGGCGGTGTCCGCCGGTCGCCTCGCCGTCGGCGGCCGAGGAGCGCTCGGGCCAGGCCAGGGCAGCCCCATACGGGTTCGCCGGGTCCGTGGCCGCGAGGGCGACCGCGACCGGGTCGCGCTCGTCGGGGACCTCGGCGAAGGTGCGCAGCCGGTCCACAGCCCCGGCTGTGCCGAACTGGGCGGCACCGAGCCCGGCGACGAAGTAGCCGCGTCGGCAGCGTCCGGAGTCCTCGAATGCCGTGAGCACGCGGTAGACCGCAGCAAACCCGCCGGGAACCTTCTCACTCACCACGGCGCCCCGGGTCACCACGCCGTGCCGGTCGAGCAGCCGCTCGGCGGTCGCGTGCGCGCGACGGGTCGGGTCCTCGTCGATGGCCGGCAGCAGCGCCCACCTCCCCGCGGTCTCGGGGGGTCCGCCTCGAGCGGGCATCCGGGGGCGTGACCCGCCGGCCATCCTGCCCCGAGCCGGGGGGCGGCGCACCTTGTGGGCCCCGCCGGAGCGGGTCAGGGCGCGCAGGGGCGTGAGCGTGTCGTTGCTGACCCGTCCCGCCCAGACGAGGTCCCAGAGCGCGTCGGCCAGGCCCCGGTCGTCGGTGGAGCCGACGGCCTCGCTGAGCTGCCGGAAGAACCAGGCACCGCCCGGGGCCAGGGCGTCAAGCACGGCACGGTGCAGCTCCGGGATCGCGGTGGGGGAGGCGACGACGACCTCGGGCGGCGGAAGCGTCAGCGCCGCCTGGTCGGCCAGGTGCAGCGACACCCAGCCGTCGTTGCCGGGCAGCGGGGCATGGCCGGCCCACATGACCTCGCCGGCGGCGGTGAGCTCGTCGAGGTATGCCGACTGGTAGTCCGCGACCCGCGCCGGCAGTACGAGAGACTCCAGAGCAGAGGCCGGCACGGGTGCGCCGGCGAGCTGCTCGACGGCTGCGAGGACTCCGTCGACTCCGCGCAGGGAACCTCGGGCGCCCGGCAGCTGGATCCGCTGCCAGGCGGGCAGGAATCGGCCGAGGGTGTCGGGCTCGACCGGCTCGACCTCCTTGCGCAGCCGCGCCAGGGAGCGGCGGCGGAGCCGTCGGAGCACGTCGGCGTCGCACCACTCGGCGCCGGCGCCCATCGGGCGGAACTCTCCCTCCAGCACCCGGCCGCGGGCGGCCAGTCGCTCCAGCGTGTGCCGCACCACCGCAGCGCCGAGCCCGAAGCGCGCGCCCACGTCGTCGACCCGGAACGGCCCGTGGGTGCGGGCGTAGCGGCTGACCAGGTCCCCGAGCGGGTCCTCCACGGGGTCGGCGAAGGCCTCCGGGGTGCCCGGGGGAACGGCCACGCCCAGGCCGTCGCGCAGCCGGCCGATGTCCTCCACCGCGCACCATCGGTCCTCGCCCGCGACCCGTACGTGGAGGACCCGTCGCGCGGCGGCGAGGTCGGTGAGCCAGGCCTGCGACTCGGCTCCCTCGACGCATCGCTCAGCGAGCTCCTCGGACGACAGGGGGCCGAGCAGTCGCACCAGGTCGGCGACTCCTTCTGCGCCGCGGGCCTGCCGGTCGGGCACCAGCCGCTGCAGCTCTGCCTCCAGCTCGGCCAGCACGTCGGGATCGAGGAGCTCGCGGAGCTCGGTACGGCCGAGGAGCTCGGCGAGCAGGCCCTGGTCGAGCGAGAGCGCCGCCGCCCGCCGCTCGGCGATGGGGGAGTCACCCTCGTAGACGAACTGGGCGACGTAGCCGAACAGCAGGGTCCGGGCGAACGGCGAGGGCTGGGTGGTCACGATGTCGGTGACGACGATCTCCCGGCTCTCGATCCTGCGCATCATCCGGGTCAGCGAGGGCAGGTCGTAGACGTCCTGCAGGCACTCCCGCACCGCTTCGAGGACGATCGGGAAGGACGGGTACTGCGCCGCCACCTCCAGCAAGGAGGCTGCCCGCTGCCGCTGCTGCCACAGTGGGGAGCGGCGCCCGGGGTCGCGCCGGGGCAGCAGCAACGCACGGGCGGCGCACTCTCGGAACCGGGCCGCGAACAGGGCCGAGCCGCCCACCTCGGTCGTCACGATGTCGCCGATCTCATCGGGCTCGAAGACCACCAGTTCGGCGCCCGGAGGCTCGGCGTCGGAGTCAGGCACGCGGATCACGATGCCGTCGTCGGAGGCCATCGCCTGGCCGTCGACGCCGTACCTCTCGCGCAGGCGCGCATTGATCGCCAGCGCCCAGGGCGCGTGCACCGGCGTGCCGTAGGGCGAGTGCAGGACCAGTCGCCAGTCGCCGAGCTCGTCGCGGAACCGCTCCACCAGGAGTGCGCGGTCGCTGGGCAGGGACCGCGTGGCGTCGCGCTGCTCGGCGAGGTAGGCCACCAGATTGCCGGCGGCCCACGCGTCGAGGCCCGCCGCCTGCGCCCGTTCGGTGGCGGTCGCGTCGGGAAGGCTGGCGAGCTCCTGGGTGAAAGCCCCGATGGCCTCGCCGAGCTCCGCGGGGCGGCCCAGGGAGTCGCCCTTCCAGAACGGGAGCCGGCCGGGGATGCCGGGAGCGGGGGTGACCAGGACCCGGTCGTGGGTGATGTCCTCGATCCGCCAGGAGGTGGCCCCCAGGGCGAACACGTCACCCACCCGGGACTCGTAGACCATCTCCTCGTCGAGCTCGCCGACCCGGCGCCCCGGGCCCTCGCCTCCGACGAGGAAGACGCCGAAGAGGCCCCGGTCGGGGATCGTGCCGCCGCTCGTCACCGCTAGCCGTTGCGCCCCGGGTCGCCCGGTCAGGACGCCGGTCACGCGGTCCCACACGATGCGCGGTCGCAGCTCAGCGAACTCCTCGGACGGGTAGCGGCCGCTGAGCAGGTCGAGGGTGGCGTCGTAGGCGCTGCGGGGCAGACCGGTGAACGGCGCGCTGCGGCGCGTGAGCGCGAAGAGGTCGTCGGCCTGCCAGGCGTCGAGCGCCGTCGCGGCCACCACCTGCTGGGCGAGGACGTCGAGCGGGTTGGTCGGCACCGAGAGCGACTCGATGTCGCCGGTGCGCATCCGCTGGACGGCCACCGCCGTCTGCGCGAGGTCGCCGCGGTGCTTGGGGAAGAGCACTCCCCGTGAGACCTCACCCACCTGGTGGCCCGCACGACCCACCCGCTGCAGGGCGCTGGCAACGCTGGGCGGGGACTCGATCTGGACAACGAGGTCCACGGCTCCCATGTCGATGCCGAGCTCGAGACTGCTGGTCGCGACGACACAGGGGAGCCGCCCGCGCTTCAGGTCGTCCTCGATCAGGGCGCGCTGCTCCTTCGACACCGACCCGTGGTGCGCCTTGGCGATCACCGGCGGCGCGCCGTCGGTCTGGCCGGACTGCGCCATCACCTGTGCCGGGGTGCGGCCCAGCGGGGGCTGGACACCCTCACCCTCGGCGGCACGATCAGCGGCGATCTCGTTGAGCCGTGCCGTGAGCCGTTCGGCCAGTCGGCGTGAGTTGGCGAAGACGATCGTGGAGCGGTGCTGGCCGATCAGGTCGGCGACGTGCTCCTCCACGTGGGGCCAGATGGAGGTGCCGGCCCGGGCGTCGGCCGCGCCGGCGGCGGCCTGGTCGGAGTCGTCGTACTCACCGGGGGCGGTCATGTCCTCGACCGGGACGACGACCCGCAGGTCCCATTGCTTCTGCGAGGCCGGAGCCACGATCTGCACCGGAGCGTTACCGCCCAGGAAGCGCGCGACCTCGTCGTGGGGCCGGACGGTGGCCGACAGGCCGATGCGTTGCGCGGGGTGGGGGAGCAGGGCGTCGAGGCGCTCCAGGGAGACGGCCAGATGGGCCCCCCGTTTCGTGCCGGCGATCGCGTGCACCTCGTCGACGATGACCGTCTCGACCCCTCGGAGACTCTCGCGCGCCTGGGAGGTCAGCATCAAGAAGAGCGACTCGGGGGTCGTGATCAGGATGTCGGGTGGGCTGGTGGTGAGGCGCCGGCGGTCGGCGGCCGAGGTGTCGCCCGAGCGGATCCCGACGGACACGTCGGAGACGGTGGCCCCGAGTCGCTCGGCCGTGTGGCGGATGCCGGTCAGCGGTGAGCGCAGGTTGCGCTCGACGTCGACGGCCAGTGCCTTCAGCGGTGAGACGTAGAGAACGCGACAGCGCTCGGACTTCGCGGGTGTGGGGGCCGCCAGGAGGCGGTCCAGCGACCAGAGGAACGCCGAGAGGGTCTTGCCGGATCCCGTCGGGGCCACGACCAGGGCGTGCCGGCCTGCGGCGATCGCCGCCCACGCTCCGACCTGGGCGGGGGTCGGCTCGGCGAACGCGGCAGCGAACCAGCTGCGCGTGGGCTCGCTGAACCGGTCGAGCGCCTCGGACACGGGTTCATCCTGACGCACGGCACCGACATCGCCATGCCTCGGCCAGCGGGATGCTGCGCCGCCGGCCGTTCGGCTGCCGGGCCTCAGTCGCCGAGGGGCGGGAGCGCCACGACCTGGGAGGCATAGCTCAGTCCGGCGCCGAAGGCGATCAGGAGGGCGACGTCTCCGGGCTTCGCCTGGCCCTCGCGCAGCATCGTCTCGATCGCCAGCGGGATCGACGCCGCGGAGGTGTTCCCGGACTCGACGATGTCGCGCGCGATCGGGATGCCCTCGGGCAGCTTCATGTTGCGCGCGAGGGTCTCGGTGATCCTCAGGTTGGCCTGGTGGGGGATGAACGCGTCGAGGTCATCGAGGGTGAGTCCGGCGGCGTCGACGGCCTCGTGAGCGACCTTGGCCATCGCGAACGGCGCCCAGCGGAAGACCGCCTGCCCCTCCATCTGGACGATCGGAGGATGGTCCTCGTCCACGTCCTGGCAGCCCGGAGTCTGCCGGATCACGTGCGCCTGCGAGCCGTCCGACCCCCAGGCGACCGGGCCGATGCGCGGGTCATCGGACGCGCCCACGATCACCGCGCCGGCGGCATCAGCGAAGATGAACGCCGTCGAGCGGTCGGTCGGGTCGAGGAACGTGCTCAGCCGCTCGACGCCGATCACGAGGGCATGCGTGGCAGTGCCGCCCCGCACCATGTCCGAGGCCAGGCTGAGCGCGTGACAGAAGCCGGCGCACCCGGCGGACACGTCGAACGAAGGGGCCGTGCTGCCGAGTCGGTTCGCGATCTGCGGCGCGGCGGCCGGCGTGTGCTGGGCATGGGAGGAGGTCGCGACGATGACGGCGCCGATCTGCGCGGCGGCGACGCCGGCGGCCACGAGGGCCCGTTCGGCAGCAGTGGTCGCCATGTCGATCAGCGACTCGTCGGGGCCGGCGTACCGGCGGTTCCTGATGCCCGACCTCGACTGGATCCACTCGTCGCTCGAGTCGAGCGTCTCGCAGACCTCGTCGTTGCTGACCACTCGCTCGGGTCGGTAGGTGCCCAGTCCCAACAGCGCTGTTCCGGATACGCCGGCGGCCTGCTTGATCGTCTTGGTCATGTCGTTCTCCTCAGCCCCCGTGGATCAGGGCCAGCGTACGGTGTACGCCGTTGGAGCGCGCTGACGCTACAGGTGCTCGAGCTTGTTGAACGGGCTCACGATGCGCAGCGTCTTGTCTCCGAAGTCGACGGTGACGGCTCCCGCCTCCGCGTTGACGACGCGACCGAGGCCGAACTCGTCGTGACAAACGCGGTCGTCGACCGAGAACTGCGTGATCTCGCGTTCCGGCTCAGGCTTGAAGGGGCTACTGGCGAGGTGGCGGCGCCCGGAGGCGGATCGTGACGACATGGTGAGTCCAGTATGCGCCCTCGGTGGTCGAAGCGCATCCTCGGCGGCGTCCTTGTGGCGATCCCACTCGCTGGTGGGCTCGGTCGGCGCTCCTCGGAGGGGAGACCTCCACTTGACGGGGATCGAGGGTGGCTCTACAATAGAACACATGTTCGATATGCGCGCATCTCGAGGAGCCGGGGACATGCCCGGCGCGTTGAGGTGTGTGGACTCCGGCGACCTCGAGAACTGGGCCGCCCGCTTGCGACACGTCAACGACAGCGTGGACGACGCCGAGCGGATCGCGCAGCTGCGCGCACTCGAGGACGTCAAGGCCGCTGCCTGTGCTGCCCAGGCGAGGATTGCGGTGGCCTTCGCGCAGTCCCAGGAGGCCGCGCAGGCCCAGGAGGCCGCGCAGTCCCAAGAGGCCGGGCACGCGGCCGCCGGGCGGCGCTCTTCGAAGGTGGGCGTCGGCGTGGCCGGACAGGTCGCTCTGGCGCGCCGAGAGTCTCCCTACCGGGGCGCTCGGCTTCTCGGCCTCGGCCGGGCCCTGGTCCACGAGATGCCGCGCACCCTCACTGCGCTCGAGTCGGGTCTGATCAACGAGTGGCGGGCCACGCTGGTCGTGCGCGAGACGGCCTGCCTCTCCCGCGAGGACCGCACCGCGATCGACGCCCGGCTGTGGGCCGATCCGGACCGGGTCGGTGGCTTGGGGGACCGTGCCCTGACCGCCAAGGTCCGCGCCCTGGCCTACCGAGCGGACCCCCACGCCGTCGTCGAGCGGGCGGCGCGCGCGGAGTCCGATCGGGGGGTGTCGCTGCGCCCGGCACCCGACGCGATGACCTACCTGACCGCCGCGTTGCCCGTGGCTCAGGGCGTGGCCGCGTATGCCGCCCTGACCCGCGCCGCGGACACCCATCGCGCCGAGGGCGACCCGCGCCGCCGCGGTCAGGTGATGGCCGACACCCTCGTGGAACGGCTCACCGGGCAGGCGGCCGCAGCGGAGATACCGATCACCGTGAACCTGGTGTTGAGCGACGCCACCCTGCTCGCCGGTGACCCCGAGCCGGCCACCGTGCCCGGCTTCGGACCGATCCCCGCAGGCCTGGCTCGACGCCTCGTGGCCCACGCGACGAAGCAGCAGCGTGCCGTCCTACGTTGCCTCTATGCCCGGCCCGACACCGGCCGCCTGGTGGCCATGGAGTCCCATGCCCGCCGCTTCCCCACGTCGCTCGCCGAGTTCCTGGATCTGCGCGACCAGAGCTGCCGCACCCCCTGGTGCGACGCCCCCATCCGCCACCATGACCACATCATCCCCCACCGGCAGCAGGGACCCACGGCCGCCGCCAACGGCCAAGCGCTCTGCGAGGCCTGCAACTACGTCAAGGAAGCCGCGGGTTGGCGAGCACGTCCCAGCCCCGACGGGTCGGTCATCACGACCACACCGACCGGCCGCCGCTACATCTCCCACGAGCCGGACCCGCCCGGCCGCCCGCCACCGATACCCGAGCGCCGACCCGGCGTCGACCTCCTGTGGGGCGGCCCTCGACTCGAGTACGACGCAGCCTGACGTAGGGGCGACCTGAGGGGAGCAAGACTCGGTGCTGACCTGTCGGTGCGGGCGACTAGTGTCGCCTGCGTGAGCGAGCCCGACCCGCCCGACGATTCGTCGATGATCTGGGCCCGAGGCCTGCGCAAGTCCTTCGGCGACTTCGAAGCGGTCTGCGGCATCGACCTGGACGTGCGTCGCGGCGAGGCGTTCGCGTTCCTCGGCCCCAACGGAGCCGGCAAGTCCTCCACCATGCGGATGATCGGGGCGGTCTCGCCGGTCACCGGGGGAGACCTGCGGATCCTCGGGATGGACCCGGCGACCCAAGGCCCGCTGATCCGGAGCCGGATCGGGGTGTGTCCCCAGGACGACAACCTCGACGTCGAGCTCAACGTCTTCGACAACCTCTATGTCTACGGCCGCTACTTCGGGATCCCGCGCGGCGAGGTCCGGGACCGGGCCCAGCAGCTGCTCGAGTTCGTGCAGCTCAGCGAGAAGGTCAAGAGCAAGGTCGATGACCTCTCCGGCGGCATGAAGCGCCGGCTGACCATCGCCCGTTCGCTGATCAACCGCCCCGAGCTGCTGCTCCTCGACGAGCCCACGACCGGGCTCGACCCGCAGGCGCGGCACCTGTTGTGGGACCAGCTGTTCCGGCTCAAGCAGCAGGGCGTGACGATCGTCCTGACCACTCACTACATGGATGAGGCCGAGCAACTCTCCGATCGCCTGGTCGTCATGGACAAGGGCGAGATCGTGGCCGAGGGCTCCCCGCGGGAGCTGATCGCGGCCCACTCGACCCGCGAGGTCGCCGAGCTCCGCTTCGGCGTCGGCGAGCATGAGGCCCTGGCCGGGAAGGTTGAGGACCTGGGCGACCGGGTGGAGGTGCTGCCCGACCGACTGCTGGTCTACAGCGACAACGGCGAGGAGGTCGTCGCCAAGGTGCACGAGCGCGGCCTGCGGCCGGTGGCGGTGCTCGTGCGCCGCTCGACGCTGGAGGACGTCTTCCTCCGCCTCACCGGCCGGACGTTGGTGGACTGATGGCGATGCTCGACCGCGCGAGAGCGGCGTCGCCGCTCACCCCGGTCGAGGGCGTGGTCCGGCAGCTGGACTACTGGCAGACCGTCTACCGGCGCACGTGGCGGGGCTCGGTCATCTCCTCGTTCGTCTCGCCGCTGTTCTACGTGATCGCCATGGGCGTGCTGCTCGGCGGCTTCGTCCAGGCGGACCCTGCCAAGCTCGACGGGGCCACGTCCTATCTCGCGTTCGTCGTGCCCGGCCTCGTCGCGGCCCATGCGATGCAGATCGCCGTCGGTGAAGTGACCTACCCGGTCATGGGAGCACTCAAGTGGCACAAGACGTACTACGCGCAGCTCGCCACCCCGCTCGCCCCGCGTGACCTGGTGGCCGGGCACCTGACCTTCGTGTTCTTCCGCCTGGTCACGACCGGTGCGGTGTTCATGGTGGTGCTCGTGCCGTTCGGCATCTTCGCGACCTGGTGGGGTGCGCTCCTGGCCTTCGGGGCCCAGGTGCTTGTCGGCATGGCTTTCGCCGGACCCATCTACGCGCTCACCACCCGCATGCACTCGCCCGAGGGCTTCGGCGTGCTGTTCCGGCTCGGGGTCTTCCCGATGTTCCTCTTCTCGGGCGCGTTCTTCCCGGTCTCCAACCTGGGCCCGGTGTTCTCCTGGGTCGCCCGCCTGACGCCACTGTGGCAGGGCGTGAACCTGACCCGGATGTTCACCCTCGACCGGGTCGACTGGTCGTTGGCAGCCGTCAACGTCGTCGTCCTCGGCAGCCTCACAGTGCTCGGCTGGCACTGGGCGGTCACCGGCCTGACCAGACGCGTGGTGTCCTGAGGTGGCGACCACCGTACCCACCCCTCTTGGCCCGTCGGCGGCGACGGGACTGCTGCTAACCCGCAACTTCATCGTCTACCGCGATGCCTGGAAGCTGTTCGTCACCGGCTTCCTCGAGCCGGTGTTCTACCTCTTCTCGATCGGCATCGGGGTCGGCCGGCTCATCGAGACCTTCGAGTTCCACGGCCAGGTCATCCCCTACGCCGAGTTCGTCGCCCCGGCCATGCTCGCTGCCTCGGCGATGAACGGCGCGCTCATCGACGCCACGTTCAACGTGTTCTTCAAGCTCAAGTACGACAAGCTCTACGACCAGATGCTCGCCACGCCGCTGACCACGGCCGATGTGGCGCGCGGGGAGATCGCGTGGTGTCTGGCCCGCGGCGGGGTCTATGCCGCCGCCTTCCTCGGCGTGATGACGGCGATGGGCCTTGTCGGCTCCTGGTGGGCCGTGCTGGCGCTGCCCGCCGCGATCCTGATCGCCTTCGCGTTCGCGAGCGCGGGGATGGCCTTGACGACGTACATGAAGAGCTGGCAGGACTTCGACAAGATCACGCTGGTGCAGCTGCCGCTGTTCCTCTTCTCGGCGACGTTCTTCCCGGTGACCGCGTTCGACGGCGCGCTGCGTTGGGTCGTGGAGGCCACGCCGCTCTACCGCGGGGTGCTCTTGTGCCGCGAGCTCACGACCGGGGTGCTCACCTGGGGTTCGCTGATCTCGGTGGCCTACCTGCTGGCGATGGGGCTGGTCGGCCTCGTCGTCGTCCGTCGGAGGCTCGGTGACCTGCTGCTCACCTGAGCCGCTTCTCCCACCAGCCGGTGTCGATCCAGCGCTCGAACTTGAACCCGACCTCGCTCAGCGTTCCGACATGAGAGAAGCCGCACGCCCGGTGCAGCGCCTCGCTGGCCGGGTTCGGGAGTGCCACCAGCGCCACTGCCATGTGCATGCCGTCGGCTACCAGCCGCGGCAGCAGCGTGTCGTAGAGCGCTCGGCCCACCCCGCGCCCGCGCGCGCCCTCGGCCAGGTAGACCGAGGTCTCGCGCGTGTAGCGGTAGGCGGCCCGTGGTCGGTAGGTCGACGCGGACGCATAGCCGAGGACCCCGCCGGCGTCCTCGGCGACCACCAGATGCTCTCCAGGGCCGCTACCGGTCAGTCGAGCCTCCCAGGCCGACCGTGGCGGAGACTCCAGGTCGAACGTTGCGACCCCCGTGCGTGCCTCGTGGTCGTAGATCGCGACCAGGGCGTCCAGGTCGGCCGCCACCGCGGCCCGGAGGGTCATCGGGCTGGCCATGGCCCGCATGGTGGCACAACCCGGTGGCTGAGAGGATGACGCGCGTGAGCATCGAGCCGGACACCAAGGACTGGACCTGGGTCCTGCAGGAGCCGTGCCCCGAGTGCGGCTACGACGCCACCGACGTCGATCGCCGCGACGTGGCGTCGATGATCGTCGCCAACGCCGAAGGCTGGGTGCTGGCCCTCGCCGAGCCCGGGGTCCTGGATCGTCCGCGGCCCGACGTGTGGTCCCCGCTGGAGTACGCCTGCCACGTGCGAGACGTCAACCTCCTCTTCGACGAGCGGCTGCGCCTGATGCTGCGCGAGGTCGACCCACTCTTCTCGAACTGGGACCAGGACACCGCCGCGGTGGAGCAGCGCTACGACCTGCAGGACCCCGCCGAGGTCGCTGCGGACCTGCTGGCCGCGGCGCGACAGGTGGCGGCGACCTACGCCTCGGTCGAGGGCGACCAGTGGGCCCGGGCAGGACTCCGCTCCAACGGTGCGGGCTTCACCGTGGACACCTTGGCGCGCTACCACCTGCACGACCTGGTTCACCACCTGTGCGATGTCGGCTTCGACCCGGTGGCCCGCACCACCGCGGCGTACGACGCGGCGGCCGCCACCTACGCCGAGGGCACTGCCGAGCCATCGGATGCGGCGCTGGCCTTCCTCGACCGGTTGGTCGAAGCGCTGCCCCCGGGGGCGAGGGTGCTCGAGATCGGCAGCGGCGGCGGCCGTGACGCCGAGCTCCTCGAAGAGCGGGGGCTGTCGGTGCGCCGCACCGATATCGCCCCCGGTTTCGTCGAGCTGCTGCGTGCCCGGGGTTTCGACGCCGACATCCTGGACCCGCTCGATGGCGACCTGGCCGACCCTGAGTCGCCGGAGCGCCTCTACGACGCGGTCCTGGCCAGTGCCAGCCTGCTGCACGTGGGCCGTGCGGACCTGCGGACCGTGCTCGCGCGGCTCGCGGCAGCCACGCGGGTCGACGGGCTCCTCCACCTCGCGGTCCGGGAAGGCGACGGGGAGCTGTGGTCCACCCACGGGCACGTCGCACAGCCTCGCCACTTCACGCTCTGGCGGGAGCCGGACCTCGTGGCCGTCGTGGAGGCCAGTGGCTGGGCGGTGACCCAGGTGACGGCTCACCAGGACACCTTCGGTTGGCTCGAGCTGCTTTGCCGACGGGTGGACGGCCCCTCATGAGGCACACGGAGTTCTGGAGCCGGATGGAGCAGGCGCTCGGCCCGGCCTATGCCCGGGCCTGGTCCGAGCAGTTCGTGATCGCCGACCTGGAGGGTCGGACCGCCGCCGAGGCGTTGCGCGACGGCGAGCCGCCCAAGCGCGTCTGGCGGGCGGTCTGGCAGGTCCTCGGCCTACCTGCGAGCGAGCGATGACCACGATACCGAGAACCGACGTCGCGGCGGTGCAGTCACGCACCATCGCGACGCTCGTGGTCAGCCAGGCCGTCGGTGCGGTCGGGATCACCATCGGGATCGCGACGGCGTCCCTGCTCGCCAAGGACATCTCGGGCTCGGAGAAGCAGGCCGGGCTCGCCCAGACCTTCCAGGTGCTGGGCGCCGCCGTGGCGGCCTACCTGCTGGCCCGGCGGATGTCGCGCCGCGGGCGCCGGAGCGGCCTGGTCACCGGCTACCTGCTGGGGGCCGCCGGTGCCGTCGTGATCGTGCTGGCCGGGGTCCTGGGCTCGATGGCGGTGCTGCTGGTCGGTGCGGCCCTCCTGGGTGCGACGACGGCGGCCAACAACGGGGCGCGATACGCCGCCACGGACCTCTCGAGCGACGCGGCGCGTGGCCGGTCGCTGGCGACCGTGGTCTGGGCGACCACGATCGGGGCGGTGGTCGGGCCCAACCTCACGGGCGCCTCAAGCGCCCTGGCCCGCCGGCTCGGTATCCCCGAGCTGACCGGCCCGTTCGCCCTCGGCAGTCTCGCCATGCTGCTGGCGGCCCTGGTAGTCGCTGCCAGGCTCCGGCCCGACCCTCTGCTGGTGGCCCGCGAGGTCGCGGGCGTCGCCGACGACGTGCCGCACGGCACGTCCTGGGGCCGGGTCGCCGAGGCGATCCGAGAGCGGCCGGTGATCGGCGCCGCCATCGTCGGCCTGGCCTCGGCGCACGCGGTGATGGTTGCGGTGATGGTGATGACGCCGTTGCACATGCAGCACGGCGGGGCCGAGCTTCGGGTGATCGGCATGGTCATCTCCGTCCACGTGCTCGGGATGTTCGCTTTGGCGCCGGTCTCCGGGTGGGCCGCCGATCGCTGGGGTCGACCGACGGTGCTCGCCCTGGGCGGGGTGGTGCTCCTGGTGGCGCTGCTGCTCAGTGGCAGCTCGCCCGAGGGGAGCTCCTGGCAGATCTTCGGCGGCCTCTTCCTGCTCGGCTTCGGCTGGTCGCTGGCCACGGTCGCCGCCTCGACGATGGTGGCCGAGTTCGCCCCCCTCGCAGCGCGTACTGACGTCCAGGGCGCCGCCGACCTCACGATGGGACTGGCCGCCGCGGCAGCCGGCGGCGCGGCCGGACTGATCGTCGGGTCCGCCGGCTACCCCTCGCTCAACCTCTTCGCCGCTGTCCTGGCCGCGGGGACCCTGGGTGCGGCCTTCGTCGCCCGCCGATCCAACCTGGTCGTCGGCCTGACCGAAGCCTGAGGAACGGCGGGCCCGCCTGGGTACGACGCGCCGCGGATGGCACAGTGGCCCGGTGACCACGGTCAGAGAGCATCCCCCCGCACCGGTCGCCGAGGTCGCCGTGATCGGCGGCAGCGGCTTCTACACCTTCCTCGACGACCCCGAGGAGCATCAGGTCAGCACGCCGTACGGCGAGCCCTCCGCCCCCATCGCCGTCGGCGAGGTCGCAGGGCGTCGGGTGGCCTTCCTGCCCCGTCACGGCGCGGGTCACGCGCTGCCCCCGCACGTGATCAACTACCGCGCCAACCTGTGGGCGTTGCGCTCGCTGGGCGTCCGCCAGGTGCTGGCACCGTGCGCCGTCGGCGGGCTCCGGTCCGAGGTCGCGCCCGGGGAGATCGTGGTCCCCGACCAGCTCGTCGACCGCACCTACCGGCGGGTCGGCAGCTACGTCGAGCGGGGGGCGGTCCATCTGCCCTTCGCCGACCCCTACTGCTCGCGGCTGTCGGCCGCGTGTGCCCAACAGCCTGGCGTCACGCTCGGCGGCACGATGGTCGTCATCGAGGGCCCGCGGTTCTCCACCCGCGCCGAGTCGCGGTCCTACGCCGACCAGGGCTGGACGCTGATCAACATGACGGGTCAGCCCGAAGCCGCGCTCGCCCGCGAGCTGACGATGTGCTACTCGGCGCTGGCGCTGGTGACCGACATGGACGCGGGTGCGCAGAGCGACGACGCGGTCTCGCAGGAGGAGGTCTTCGCGATGTTCGCCCGCAACATCGACCGACTCAAGGTCATCATCGCTGCCGCCATCGCCGAGCTTCCGGACCCGGACGGCTGCGGCTGCGCGACCTGGGCCGATCGCATCGAGCTGACCTACGAGATCCCATGAGGGTGCTGCTCACCGGCTCTGCCGGCTTCATCGGACAGGCGATCACCGACCAGCTGACCGCCGCGGGGGACGAGGTGGTGCGGGTCGATGCGATGCTCCCGCAGGCGCACGAGGGCTCGGCGGCGCCGGACGGAACCCACCGGCTCGACGTGCGCGACGCAGCGTCCTGGGGCGACCTGCTCCACGGGGTCGACGCCGTGTGTCACCAGGCTGCCCTGGTCGGTGCGGGCGTTCGGGTCGCCGACCTCCCCGACTACGCCGCGCACAACGACCTCGGTACCGCGGCCCTGCTCGCCGCCATGCACGCAGCCGAGGTGAGTCGCCTGGTTCTGGCCTCCTCGATGGTCGTCTACGGCGAAGGGCGCTACGTCTGTGCTGACCACGGCGTCCAGCCGGGGCTGCCCCGCGACCCGGTCGACCTCGACGCCGGCCGTTTCGACAACCGGTGCCCCCGGTGCGGCTCGGCGCTGGCCTGGGAGCTCGTGGACGAGGACGCCCGGCTGGACCCGCGCAGCAGCTACGCCGCCAGCAAGGTGGCGCAGGAGCACTACACGAGCGCCTGGGCCCGGCAGGCCGGTGGGACGGCGGTCGCGCTGCGCTACCACAACGTCTACGGGCCGGGCATGCCCAAGGACACGCCGTACTCGGGGGTCGCGGCGATGTTCCGCTCGGCCACGGCGCGCGGCGACGCGCCACGCGTCTTCGAGGACGGCGGGCAGATGCGAGACTTCGTCCACGTCGCCGACGTGGCGGCCGCTAACGTGCGGGCCCTCCGAGCGGTCGGGGAGCGTCCCGCGGGGGCGTTCGCGGCGTACAACGTCTGTTCGGGCACCCCGATCTCGATTCGCGAGGTCGCGGTGCTGGTGAGCGAGGGTGCCGGGCCCGCCCCGGTGGTGACGGGGGAGTACCGGGCGGGCGACGTGCGGCACATCGTCGCCTCGCCGGCCCGCGCCGCGGCCGACCTCGGGTTCCGGGCCGCCGTGGCGCCCGCCGTGGGGCTCCGGGAGTTTGCGACCGCACCCCTGCGCTGACTACCAGCCGGTGAAGAGCAGGTGCTGCACCAGCAGCGCCGTGACGACCTGGATCGCGAGCCCGCAGCGCCGCCAGCGGGTCGGCAGCACCGCCGTCGCCAGCAGGATCCACGGCACGAAGGGGAGCCAGATCCGCTCGACCTCGGCTCGGCTCATCTGGGAGAGGTCGGCCAGCAGGACCATTCCCACGCCCGCCGCCGCCAGCCTGGTGGCCACCCGGTGCGCGTCGGCCCGCCAGCGCGCGGCTGCCTGCGCCACCGCGGCCGCGGCCATCGGTCCGGCGCTGAAGAGCAGGGCCGCCAGGTTGGCCCACATCCAGTACTCCGGCGGTCGGTTGTGCGCCACGCCGTCCCAGTACCGCTCCTGGAGCACCGGGAGCGCCTCCCACCAGGTGAAGCCGAGGGGGACGAACGCGAGCACCACCGCCGCAGCGACCGCTGCCGTCGGCAGCAGGGGTTGCCAGCTGCGCGCGAGCAGCAGGATGGTCACCGCCAGCAGCCCCAGCAGGGGCAGGCCGTAGGAGAGCATCATGCAGGAGCCCAGCAGCAGTCCGGCGGCGACCGACCAGACCCAGCGGCGGGTGCCCGAGCCGACCGCGGCCGCCGTCAGCGCGGCCAGGCCCCACGCCGCGACCGCCGCGAAGAGGGCATCGCCACTCACGCACTGCCAGATCGCCGCCGGGCCGATGACGAGGAACGGCGCCGCCCGACGGGCGTCCGCTTCAGCGCCGAGCAGCCGCACGGTCACCAGCACCGCCACGGCCGTGCTCGCGGCCGCCAGGGTCACCACCAGACCCGCGGCGAGGCCACTGCTCAGGCCGAGCCGGTCGAGCACCACGAAGAAGCCCAGCGCCCCGGGTGGGTGGCCGGCCACATGCACGGGCCAGTTGTCGGGCTCCGCGGCGTAGGGGATCCGGTCGACGAACTCCCGCAGGGTGGCTGGGAAGTCGGTGGTGATGCGGGCTGTGTTGAGGTACTCATAGGGGTGGTTCAGCACCTCGCCGATGCCGTCCACGCCGTCGACCAGCGCCAGGGCCAGCATCCAGCCCAGCCCCGCAGCGTACGACGTTGCGAGCAGGGGTCGCCACGCCAACCGCTCGGCGAGCCCCGCGGCGTACCGCAGGGCGAGACCGCCCAGCAGCAGGGCCGGGATGGTGCCGATCCCGACGCGGGGATCCCACTCGGCGTGCAGTGGCGGCCACCAGCGCACGTGCACGTCCCAGCCGGTCACCGTCGGCAGCGCCACCGCGACGGCCATCAGCGCCAGGCCGACGGCGAGTCCGATCCCGGGGGCGAGCGCCACGCGCCCGGCCCGCCGCGCCGGTGGCGCAGCAGGCGTCGGCGTGGCGGAGGGCATGCGTGACAGGCTAGGTGGCGGTCGCGCGCGTGCGGGTGTGCCACGGCCGCCGTCAGGGCTTCGTAAGCGTTGGGAGGCCCGCGAACTCGGGAGGGCTGAGACCCTGATGAGCGTGATGCAGCGCTGCGATCTGGTGCTCCCGTGCAAGGACGAGGGGCCCGCACTCCGGGAGCTGTTGCCGCGCATTCCCGACGGCGTGCACACGATCGTCGTCGACAACGGCTCCCGCGACGACACCGCCGCCGTCGCGGCGGCGTACGGCGCCACCGTGGTCCGCGAGGCCCGACCCGGCTACGGCGCTGCCGTGCACGCCGGGATCGTGGCGGCCACCAGGGAGTACGTCGCAGTGATGGACGGCGACGGATCGTTCGACCCCGCCGCCCTCGGGCCGCTGCTGGCCGAGGTCAGCGAGGGCCGCGCCGACATGGCGGTCGGCCGCCGGCGACCGGTCTCCCGCGGTGTCTGGCCCTGGCATGCCCGCCTCGGCAACGCCGCCATCGTCGCCTGGATGCGGCGACGGGCGGGCGTGACGGTGCACGACATCGCGCCGTTGCGGGTGTGCCGACGCGCCGACCTGCTGGCCCTGGGCGTCGACGATCGCCGGTTCGGCTACCCGCTCGAGCTGCTGCACAAGGCCACCACCGCCGGCTGGCGGATCGTCGAGCACGACGTGGACTACTACCCGCGAGCGCGGGGCACCAGGTCCAAGGTCTCCGGATCCGTGCGGGGCACTCTGCGGACCGCGCACGACTTCTGGAAGGTCCTGCCGTGACGCCCGCCCGCTGCCTGGTGGTGGCCAAGGCGCCGGTGCCCGGTCGCTGCAAGACCCGGCTGGGCGCCACGATCGGGCTCGACCGGGCCGCGGAGGTCGCGGCCGCTGCTCTCCTCGACACCCTCGACGCCGCCGAGGCGGCGTTCGGGGCCGACCGGTGTGTGCTGGCTCTGGACGGCGACCTGTCTGCGGCTGTGCGAGGTGCCGACATCGCCGACGTGCTCAGTGACTGGCACGTGGTCCCGCAGCGCGGCGAGGGCTTCGGCGCCCGGCTGGCGGCGGCGCACGCGGACTCCGGGCCGGGACCGGTCGTGCAGATCGGCATGGACACCCCTCACGTGACTCCCGACCTCCTGGTCGCCGTCGAGGAGGCCCTCGCGGGCCACCAGGCGGTCCTCGGTCCGGCACCGGACGGCGGCTGGTGGGTGCTCGGGCTGCGCGAGACCCGGCATGCCCAGGTGCTGGTGGACGTCGCGATGTCGACGCCGGACACCTGCACCGACACCCGGGTCGCGCTGATCGGTGCCGGGGTCTCGGTGGGCCTGGCCCCGACGCTGCGCGACGTCGACACCGCCACCGACGCGGCGGCGGTCGCTGCCCTGGCGCCCACCGGCCGTTTCGCGCGGCTGTGGACCGGCCTGATCGAGGAGCTCGCATGACGGTGACGTTGGTCGGCAACGGTCGCATGGACTCGGGCGGGGTGTACGCCGCGGCGCTGCGCGGCGAGCCCTGCCAGCTGCACGGACTCCTGTCCGAGCCCGTCGATCTCCCTGTGCACCTCTGGTCGGGGCCGGTGTCCGACTCGGACCGGGCCCTGCTGGCGCTGTGCCGCGGCCGGACCCTGGACATCGGGTGCGGTCCCGGGCGGATGGCGGCCCACCTGGCCGAGAGGGGCCACGAGGTCGGTGGCATCGACGTGGTCCCCGAGGCGGTGCGCCAGACCCGCGAGCGCGGTGTCTCCGCCTGGCTGACCGACGTGTTCGACGCCGTGCCCCGGGCCGGGGAGTGGGAGACGGTGCTGCTGGCCGACGGCAACATCGGCATCGGGGGTGACCCGGTTCGGCTGCTGCGGCGGGTGCGCGAGCTCCTCGCCCCGGACGGACGCGTGGTCGCCGACGTCGCGGCGTACGGCGAAGGGCTGCGGATCGTGGACCTGCACCTGCGGGCCGGAACCGGCACCAGCAGCCCGTTCCCGTGGGGGGTCGTGGGTGCCGACCAGGCCGGCGCGGTCTCCGCCGCCGCCGGGCTTCGCCTCACCGCGACCTACGAGCACGCCGACCGCTGGTTCGTCGTGCTGGAGGTGGTCTGAGTGGCCGGCGCCAAGCTCCCCACCGACCTCGTCCCCCAGGAGAGCAGCTTCGCGTCACGCTTGCGCAGCCCGGCGGTCGCGGCGCGGGTCGGGCTGTGGCTGGGCATCAGCTTCGCGATCGCCTTCCTGACCGGGCTGGTCAGCCACTGGGCGCAGATCCCCGACCCGGCGATCCCGTTCCCCACGCAGCCGGCCTGGGGCTACCGGGTGACCCAGGGACTCCACGTGATCGCCGGGACCGCCGCGGTGCCGCTGCTGCTGGTGAAGCTGTGGACCGTCTACCCCAAGCTGTTCGCGCGTCCGCCCCGGCGGCCGCGCCGCGACGTGCTGCTGCACGTGGCCGAGCGAGGGTCCATCGGTGTGCTGGTGGCAGCGGCGATCTTCCAGCTGGCCTCGGGGCTGGCCAACAGCGCCCAGTGGTACCCCTGGGCGTTCTCCTTCCGAGCCACCCACCACGCGGTGGCCTGGATCGCGATCGGAGCGCTGCTCGTCCATGTCGCCGTCAAGCTCCCGATCATCCGGGCGGCGCTGACCTCCGACGTGGACGACGAGGGGCTGGACCGACCCCACACCGGCGCCGATGCGCTCGCAGGCACCGAACGCGAGGGCGCGCCGCTCTCACGTCGCGGGCTGCTGCGGACGACCTGGGCTGCTGCCGGGGTGGCCGTCGTGGCCACCGCGGGCAGCACGGTTCCGGCGCTGCGCAAGGTGTCCGTCTTCGGGGTCCGCTCAGGTGACGGGCCGGGCGGCATCCCGATCAACAAGTCCGCCCAGGCGGCGAAGGTCACCGCGAGCGCGCTGAGTGCGTCGTACGCCCTGACGGTGGCCCACGCCGACCGCGAGGTGAGGCTGACCCGCGCCGACCTGGCCGCGCTGCCGCAGCACACGGTCACGCTGCCGATCGCGTGCGTCGAGGGCTGGAGTGCTTCGGGGGAGTGGACCGGCGTCCGGGTGCGCGACCTGCTCGACCTGGTCGCCGCGCCGGCGGGCAGTGTCCTGCGGGTGGAGTCCCTGCAGCAGGAAGGGCCGTTCCACGTGACGACGCTGCCCAGCCAGTTCGCCGAGGACTCCAGGACCCTGCTGGCGCTCGGGCTCTCCGGCGAGGCGTTGTCGGTGGACCATGGCTACCCCGCTCGGCTGATCGCGCCGAACCGTCCCGGGGTGCTGCAGACGAAATGGGTGTCTCGGTTGGAGGTGCTGACGTGATCCGCGGCGTCCTGGGGGCGCTGGGGATCGTGGCCGGAGGGTACGGCGTGTGGTTGCTCGCCGATCGGGGGTGGTCGAACGCCGTGGCTGCCGGCTGGTGGCTCGCCGGGGGCGTCGTGGCTCACGACGCGGTCCTGGCACCCGCCACGATCGTGGTCGGCCTGGTGCTGCTGCGTGTCGTCCCTGCGGCCTGGCGGGGCGCGGTCGTCGCCGGTGGGGTGGTGGCGGCGACCGTGACCCTGGCCGTCGTACCCACCATCGGCCGGTTCGGGGCTCGGCCCGACAACCCGACTCTGCTGGACCGCAACTACCTCGTCGGCTGGCTGGTGTTCGTCGCCCTCGTGTCGGCCACCGCGGTCCTCGGGAGCCTCTGGCATGCTCGACGTACAGCGGGAGGAGGCGGCGCAGATGGCGCGGATCCTGGTCGTTGACGACGATGTGACGGTGCGCGAGGTGGTCGTCTCCTACCTGCGCGCGGCAGGCCACGACGTCGTGGAGGCCGCGGACGGTGAGTCCGCGCTGACTGCGGTCCGCGACCGGCCGGCCGACCTGGTGGTCCTCGACCTGATGCTGCCAGGCATCGACGGTCTGGAGGTCTGCCGGCGGCTGCGCACCGCGTCGGCGGTGCCGATCATCATGCTCACCGCGCTCGGCGCCGAGGCCGACCGGGTGGTCGGGCTGGAGCTGGGTGCCGACGACTACATCACCAAGCCCTTCAGCCCTCGCGAGCTGGCGCTCCGCGTCGACTCGGTGCTCCGGAGGGTGGGGGAGGTGAACCCGAGCGCCCGCGGGACCGTCGTCGACGGCGATCTGGTCGTGGACGTGGGGGCCCACACCGTCACCCTGGGCGGCACGCCGCTGGCACTGACGACCCGCGAGTTCGACCTGCTCCGGTTCATGGTGTCGAACCCAGGGACGGCGTACTCGCGCGACGAGTTGCTCGAGCGTGTCTGGGGCTGGTCCTTCGGGGACCAGTCGACCGTCACGGTCCACGTGCGGCGCCTGCGGGAGAAGATCGAGAAGGACCCGACCCATCCCGCCCGGCTCTCGACCGTGTGGGGCGTCGGCTACCGGTGGGACGCCTCGTGACCAGCGACCAGTGGCAGATCGTCGTCATCACCGCCGCCTGGTCCGGCGGAGTAGGGCTCGTGGGACTGCTGCTGATCTGGCTGCTGCGGGGACGCTCGGTCCGCTGGTTGACCGCGTCGGTCGCGCTGGTCGCCGTGGCCGCGGTCCTCGCGGGGGTGCTCGGCACCTCGCGCGCGATGTTCTTGTCCAACCACGACCTCGCGGTCGTAGGCCTGGTCGCGGTCGTCGCCGGGGGCGTGGCCGTGCTGGTGGCGGTCCTCGTCGGTGCGATGGTGGCCCGCTGGTCGGCCTCGCTCCAGGACGAGGCGCGCCGCTTCGGGGAGAGCGGGGAGTTCGTCTCGCGCGACCGAGGCACCGCCGAGCTCCAGGGACTCTCCGACGAGCTCGCCCTCACCAGTGAACGCCTGCGGGAGTCGCGGCTGCGCGAGGAGCGGCTGGAGGAGTCACGGCGCGAGCTCGTCTCCTGGGTCTCCCACGACCTGCGGACCCCCTTGGCGGGGCTGCGCGCGATGACAGAGGCGCTCGAGGACGGGCTGGCCGAGGACCCCGCGCGCTACCACCGTCTGATGCGCTCCGAGGTCGACCGGATGGTGCGGATGGTCGACGACCTCTTCGAGCTGTCCCGGATCCACGCCGGCGTGCTCAGCCTGAACCCCCAGCAGGTGGCGCTGGCCGACGTCGTCAGCGAGGCCCTGGCCGCCGCCGACCCGGTCGCCCGCTCGCGCGGGGTCACCCTCGGAGGGACGGTCGACCAGTCGATCGTGCTCGACGCCGACGCCAGCGAGCTGGCCCGCGTCGTGTCGAACCTGTTGATGAACGCCATCCGTCATACCCCGGCCGACGGCAGTGTCGACGTGCTCGGTCGGGTGGAGCAGGGCGAGATCGAGCTCTCGGTCCGCGACGCCTGCGGCGGCCTGGCCGACGACGACATCCCACGGGTCTTCGACGTCGGGTGGCAGGGGAGTACGGCGCGCACGCCCGGCGTCGCCGAGCAGGGCGGCAGCGGGGCCGGCCTGGGTCTGGCCATCGTCAAAGGCATCGTCGAGGCGCACCGCGGCCGGGTGAGTGTCGCCAACGAGGCACCCGGCTGCCGGTTCGTGGTCCGGCTGCCCGCCTGAGCGCGCCGCCCGGCGTGTCGGCTCTGATCGAACAGGTGTTCGGCCTAGATTATGTCCACAGGCGACGCCTCCCCGGTGCCTCTCCTCAGCCTCCCGCCCAGCGCGGCGGGAGCTGTCGGAGGTCCCGGCTAGCGTCCACCGCGACGACGGACACACCACGCCGACGCACCACGATCCTGAGGGGACCACAGACATGGCAGATCGCGACAAGGCGCTCGACGCGGCGCTCGCCAACATCGAGAAGCAGTTCGGCAAGGGCTCGGTGATGCGCCTGGGCGACGACACCAGGGCGCCCCTGGAGGTCATCCCCACGGGTGCGATCGCGCTCGACGTGGCCCTCGGCCTGGGCGGTCTGCCTCGAGGGCGGATCGTGGAGATCTACGGCCCGGAGTCCTCCGGCAAGACCACCGTCGCGCTGCACGCCGTGGCCAACGCGCAGAAGGCCGGCGGCATCGTCGCCTTCATCGACGCCGAGCACGCGCTCGACCCGGACTACGCCAAGAACCTCGGCGTCGACACCGACGCGCTCCTGGTCTCCCAGCCCGACTCCGGCGAGCAGGCGCTGGAGATCGCCGACATGCTGGTGCGCTCCGGGGCACTCGACCTGATCGTGGTCGACTCCGTGGCCGCGCTCGTCCCGCGCGCCGAGATCGAGGGCGAGATGGGCGACAGTCACGTCGGCCTCCAGGCGCGCCTGATGAGCCAGGCGCTGCGCAAGATGGCCGGCGCCCTCAACAACGCCAACACCACGATGATCTTCATCAACCAGCTGCGCGAGAAGATCGGGGTGATGTTCGGCAGCCCCGAGACCACCTCGGGCGGCCGGGCGTTGAAGTTCTACTCCTCCGTGCGCCTCGACGTGCGACGCATCGAGACGCTCAAGGACGGCCAGGAGGCCGTCGGCAACCGCACCCGCATCAAGGTCGTCAAGAACAAGGTGGCCCCGCCGTTCAAGCAGGCGGAGTTCGACATCATGTATGGCCTGGGCATCAGCCGCGAGGGTGGGCTGATCGACGTGGGGGTCGAGGCCGGGCTCGTGCGCAAGGCCGGTGCTTGGTACACCTACGAGGGCGACCAGCTCGGCCAGGGCAAGGAGAACGCGCGGACGTTCCTGCGCGACAACCCCGACCTCGCCAACGAGCTGGAGAAGAAGATCCTCGAGAAGCTCGGAGTCGGGCCGCAGCTGGACCAGGAGGCCGAGGAGCTCTCGACCGCACCGATCGGCATCGATGACTTCTGAGGTGGCCCCGGGGCCGCCGCCTCCGGCTGACGAGGTGGCCGACGGCCCCGACGCCGACCCAGAGGCGGTGGCCCGCAAGATCCTGCTCGACCAGCTGACCGGGCGGGCCCGCAGCCGCGCCGAGCTGCGCTCGAGGCTGGCCACGCGCCAGGTGCCCCACGAGGTGGCCGAGCGGTTGCTGGACCGGTTCGAGGAGGTCGGCCTCGTCGACGACGCCGCCTTCGCCCACGCCTGGGTGGAGAGCCGGCAGTCGACCAAGGGACTGGCCCCGCGGGCCCTGGCCCAGGAGCTGCGCCGCAAGGGGGTCGCCGACGACGTGGCCCAAGAGGCGCTCGACCTGGTCGATGACGACGCTCAGCGGGAGGCGGCCCGCACCCTCGTGCGCAAGAAGCTGCGGTCCCTGCGCTCGGTCGACCGCGCGGTGGCCACGCGCCGACTCGTCGGGATGCTGGCGCGCAAGGGGTACTCCTCCGGCCTGGCCTACGCCGTGGTCAAGGATGAGCTGGGCGAGCTCGACGGCGACACCTTCGCCTGACTCGTTTCGCCCTAGGGTGTCCTTCATGGACTCCGCGGCACTGCGTCTGCCCGCCGGGCCCGTCGACCTGACGGCGCTGGCCGCTGACGCCACTCCGGGTTTCGACGGTGGCAAGTCGGAGGGGAAGAAGGCGCTGGCCGAGATGGGCGAGGAGCTTGCCGACCTCCAGGAGCGACTGTTCGCCGAGCGGTGCCGCCGGGTCGGACCGCACCGTGCTGCTGGTCCTCCAGGGCATGGACACCTCGGGCAAGGGCGGCGTGCTGCGTCACACGGTCGGCCTGGTGGATCCCCAGGGCGTCCGGATCACCTCCTTCAAGGCGCCGACAGAGGAGGAGAAGCGACACGACTTCTTGTGGCGGATCCGCAACGCCCTGCCCTCCCCGGGACGCATCGGCGTCTTCGACCGCTCCCACTACGAGGACGTGCTGATCGTGCGGGTCCACGAGTGGGCCGGGCCCGAGGAGATCGAGCGTCGCTATGGCGCGATCAACGAGTTCGAGGCCGAGGTGGCGGCCGCCGGCACCACCATCGTGAAGTGCATGCTGCATGTCTCGGCCGAGGAGCAGAAGGAGCGGTTGCTCGCCCGGCTGGACGACTCGACGAAGTACTGGAAGTTCAACCCCGGTGACATCGACGAGCGGGCACTCTGGTCGGCCTACCGCGCGGCGTACGAGATCGCGCTCGAGCGCACGAACACCGAGGCGGCGCCTTGGCACGTGATCCCGAGCGACCGCAAGTGGTACCGCAACTACGCGGTCGGTGCGTTGCTGCTCCAGACGCTGCGCGACCTCGACCCTCAGTGGCCGGCCGCTGACTTCGACGTCGACGAGCAGCGCCGGCGTCTGCACGAGGAGCCCCCGGTCACGTGATCCCCACCGTCGCGGTCACGCGCTACGTCACGCCCCTGCGCGAGGGCGGCTCCCTGCCCGGGCTGGTCGAGGCGGACGACCTGGGCACCTATGTCTGCAAGTTCCACGGCGCCGGTCAGGGGGTACGCGTGCTGGTGGCCGAGGTGATCGTCGGCGAGCTGGCCCGCCATCTCGGGCTCAGCACACCGCGGCTCGTCGCTCTCGAGCTCGACCCCGAGATCGCGCGGTACGAGGCGGACGAGGAGGTGCAGGACCTGCTCAACGCCAGTCCGGGCCTGAACCTCGGCGTCGACTTCCTCCCAGGCTCCTTCGGCTACGACGGCGAGCTGCCCGATGCTGACGAGGGCCGGACCCTGCTCTGGCTCGACGCGCTGTGCGCGAACGTCGACCGCAGTTGGCGCAACCCCAACCTGCTGCTGTGGCACGGGCGGATGTGGGCCATCGACCACGGCGCCTGCCTGTACTTCCATCACGGGTGGGACGGCGGGATCGGCGACCCCGCTCGCTTCGCCGCCCAGCCCTACGACGTCTCCGACCACGTCTGTGCGGCGCTGGCCAACGACGTACCCGCGCGACACGAGGAGCTGGTCGCGTCCGTGACGCCGGAGGTGCTCACGCGGGTGGTGGAGTTGGTGCCCGAGGCCTGGCTCGCCGGCCCGGAGGGCGCGCCGACGCCGGCGCAGCTGCGGGCGGCGTACGTCGCCTTCCTCGCCGAGCGGCTGGCCAGCACCGCGTGGCTCCCGGGGGTGGCCCGATGAAGCCGTATCAGTACGTCGCGGTGCGGTGTGTGCCGCGGGCCGACCGCGAGGAGTTCCTCAACGTGGGCGTCGTGCTCTACTGCGAGGCCGCCGGCTTCCTGGCTGCCGCCTGGGACGTCGACGCGGACCGGCTGCGTGCCCTGGACCCGGGACTGGACCTCGACCAGGTCGGCGCTGCCCTGGACCACCTCGAGGCGGTGTGCGCCGGAGACGAGCGCGGTGGCGCCGCGGCGTCGTACCCGCCCGGTCAGCGGTTCGGGTTCCTCAAGGCCCCGCGGAGCACGGTGCTCCGTCCCGGCCCCGTCCACGGTGGCGTCACCGCCGACCCGGCCCGTCAGCTCGACCGCCTGCTCTCCACCCTCGTCCGCTGACCCGTCGCTTCCTGACCGCTGACCCGTCGCGTAGTGACGAGTTGTTCACAGGCACCGGCCCCAGATGTGACTCCTCAGCGGCCAGGTGTGACTCCTCGCCGGCCAGATGTGACTCCTCAGCGGTCAGACGGGGACGAGCTCCACGGCGCCGACGGCATAGCGGGCCAGGATCGTCCGGGCGATCTCGGGGTGGGCACCCAGCGGGTCGGAGACGGCGACCGCTCCGGCCTCGAGCGCGAGCTCAGCGGCCCGGTCGATCAGCAGGCCCGGGGCCAGGAAGAGTGAAGCAACCGCGATGTGCCGGCGGCCCTGGCCGCGGAAGGCGCGGACGGCCTCGCCGGTGGCCGGCGGTGCCGCCGAGGCGTACGCCGCGGTGACCGGCAGCTTGTGGTGGGTCCCCCAGACCCGCGCCAACCGGGCCACCGCCTGGTTGGCCAGCGGGTCCGACGACCCGGCCGCGGCCAACACGAGCGCATCGAGCTCGCGGACGCGGGCCTCCTTGAGGGCCGCGCGCAGCCGCAGGTCGAGGACCTCGAGGAAGCAGGCCTCCAGCCCCAGGATCGCGCTGACCCGGATCTTCAGGCCGTCGTGGCGGGCCATGGCCTGCGCCACGGCCTCGGGAACATCGACCTTCGCGTGGTAGGCCTCGGTCAGCAGCAGCGGTACGACGACGATCTCGTCGTAGCCGGCCCGCACGAGCCGGTCGACGACCGTCGCCAAGGAGGGCTTGGCCAGGTCGAGGAAAGCCCTCTCGATGCGGAGGTCGGGGCGCAGGGCCTTGACCTCGGCCACGAGCTCGGTGATGGTGGCGGCCGAGCGCGGGTCACGACTGCCGTGAGCCAGGGCCACCAGGGCAGGAGCAGACATCAGCGGGGTCTCCCTTCGATCTGGAACCCCGGTGAGACCGGGGCGGGGATGTCGACGGCACTGTCGAGGTTCGGGTGGGTGCGGGCGGTCATCAGTGGATCCCGCACTCGGTCTTGGCGGTGCCCGCCCAGCGGCCGCTACGCGGGTCGCTGTCGGGGTCGACGCGGCGGGTGCACGGTGCGCAGCCGATGGAGGGGTAGCCGTCGAAGACCAGCGGGTTCACCAACACGCCGTGGTCGGCGATGTACCGCTCGACCTGGGCGTCGCTCCACCGGGCCAACGGCGAGACCTTCACCTTGCCGCGGGCGGCGTCCCAGCCGATCACCGGCGCGATCACCCGGTTGTGCGTCTCGGCGCGGCGCAGACCCGTCGCCCAGGCGTCGTACGACGCGAGCGCGTCGGCCAGCGGCTGCACCTTGCGCAGCGCGCAGCAACGGTCGGGGTCGGTGCGCCACAGGTCCGGGCCATGGGCGGCGTCCTGCTCCGCGACCGACTGCACCGGCGTGATCGACAGCAGGTTCACCGGCAGCGTCGCCTCGACGGCGTCGCGCGTCCCGAGCGTCTCGACGAAGTGGTAGCCGGTGTCGACGAAGAGCACGTCGATGCCCGGCGCCACCCGCGACGCCAGGTCCGCCAGCACGGCGTCACCCATCGAGGAGGTCAGGCAGAACCGCTCACCGAACGTCGCCACCGCCCACTCGATGATCCCCTCGGCCGGCGCCAGCTCGAGCTCGGCACCGACGTGCGAGACCAGCTCGCGCAGCTCTTCGGGGGTACGCCCCGCGGTGTGGCTGCCCCGGAAGCTCGCCGCCGCGACCGTCGTGGCGGCGGTCATGACCGGGCCCCCGGACGCAGCAGGCCGAGCATCTTCAAGGTGAAGGCACGCTGGCAGGCGCGGCACTCCCAGCTGCCGTGCGGCGAGGTTCCCTCTGCTGTCTCGTGCGGGCGCAGGTCCTCGTCGCCGCAGTACGGGCAGTGGAACGGTACGGCGCGCTCGCTCATGAGGCTGCTCCCGCCGGGGTCTCGCCGCGCAGCAGGGCCTCATCGGCGCGCACCACCCAGGAAGCGAAGCTCTCGCCGTCGGTCCGGTCTCCGAGATAGGCGGTCACGACCGCGGTGATGTAGTCGTCCAGGCCGGCGCTGGTCACCTTGTGAGCCCGCAGCTTGCGCCCGAAGTTCGCGCCAAGCCCGAGGGCCCCACCCAGGTGCACCTGGAAGCCCTCGACCTGCTGGCCGTCCTGGTCGAGCACCAGCTGGCCCTTGAGCCCGATGTCGGCGATCTGGGTGCGCGCGCACGCGTTGGGGCAACCGTTCACGTTCACCGAGATCGGCACGTCCAGCTGGGGGAAGCGCTCCTCGAGCGTCGTCACCAGGCGTCGTGCCCGCTCCTTGGTGTCGACGATCGCGAGCTTGCAGTACTCCAGCCCGGTGCACGCCATCGTGTTGCGCCGCCAGTTCGACGGCCGCGCGTCGAGACCGATCGCGGCCAGGTCGCGCACCAGCGCCTCGGTGTCGGCGCCGTCGACACCGAGCACCACGAGCTTCTGGTACGCCGTCAGCCGGACGCCCAGGACGCCGTACCGCTCGACCACGTCGGCGAGGTGGGTCAGCGTCTCTCCGTCGATGCGGCCGACGGTCGGCGCAGCGCCGACGTAGAACCGGCCGTCACGCTGGGCGTGGACGCCGATGTGGTCGCCGGGCCGAGTGGGTGAGGTGGGGGAGGGATTGTCGATGAGCCGGTGCTGGAGGTACTCCGTCTCGAGGACCTCCCGGAACTTCTCCACCCCCCAGTCGGCGACCAGGAACTTCAGCCGCGCCCGCGAGCGCAGCCGGCGGTAACCGTAGTCACGGAAGATCGCGATCACGCCCTCCCAGACGTCTGCGACCGCGTCGAGGGGGACCCACACACCGAGCTTCTTGGCCAGCATCGGGTTGGTCGACAGCCCGCCGCCCACCCAGAGGTCGAACCCGGGGCCCAGCTCGGGGTGCACCGTGCCGACGAAGGCCACGTCGTTGACCTCGGGCGCGGTGTCGTGGCTGGGGTGGCCGGTGACGGCGGTCTTGAACTTCCGCGGCAGGTTGGAGTAGTCACGGTTGCCGATGAACCGGGCCTTGATCTCCAGGAGCGCCGGTGAGCCGTCGATGATCTCGTCGGCGGCGATCCCGGCCACCGGGGAGCCGAGGAACGGGCGCGGCGAGTCCCCGCACGCCTCCTGGGTCTCCAGCCCCACGGCCTCGAGCCGGTCCCAGATGGCGGGGACGTCCTCGACCCGGATCCAGTGGTACTGGATGTTGGACCGGTCGGTGATGTCGGCGGTGCCCCGGGCGTACGCCGTGGACACCTCGCCGAGCGCACGCAGCTGCGGGGCGGCGAGCACGGCACCGTCGGTGCGGACCCGCATCATGAAGTACTCCGCGTCGAGCTCGTGCGGCTCGACGGTCGCGGTCTTGCCGCCGTCGAAGCCCTCGGCGCGCTGGGTGTAGAGCCCCCACCAGCGGAAGCGGCCGCGCAGGTCGGTGGGGTCGATGGAGGAGAACCCGCGCTGGGCGTAGATGTTCTCGATCCGGAAGCGGACGTTGAGCGCGTCGTCGTCCTTCTTCAGCTGCTCGTTGGGGTTGAGCGGCTCGCGGTAGCCCAGGGCCCACTGGCCCTCGCCGCGCCGGGGTCGCGTGGCGGGGGAGGAGGCGGTGACGGAGGAGGAGGTCATCGGGGCGGTTCCTTCGGTGGAAAGACGCGCGATCCGCGGCGGACTCCTCGACGCTGAGGACTGTCGGCTTGCCTGCGACCGGCGCCCGGATGGATATCGGGCGGCCACATCCGGGGGCTCAGGTGGCTGAGCGGCGGAGGCGGTGGTCAGCGATGCCAACACATCATGCTGCGCGTGCGCCCGTAGTCCACGTGGCGTCGGGCCACGAGGACGAGAGTTGCGGCAGCAGTCATGTCACAGAGTCTCAGGGATCGGACAGTCATCCCACAAGTCGAAATCCCGTGATGTGAGACGGCCGTCCGAGGGGCGAGACGTCTGATCAGCGAGGTGCGGCCCTGGGCGATCCGATGGTGTGGTCCGGGGAGATCGCTTCTAGGCTGTGCGCCATGACGGACGCTCTCATCAGCAGCACCTACTCGCAGGCCCTCGAGGTCATCGCCTCGGTCGAGCCCCGGATCGCCGAGGCGACCCGCCAAGAGCTGGCCGACCAGCGGTCCTCACTCAAGCTGATCGCCTCGGAGAACTATGCCTCTCCCGCGGTGCTGCTCACGATGGGCACCTGGCTCAGCGACAAGTACGCCGAGGGCACGATCGGCCACCGCTTCTACGCGGGCTGCCAGAACGTCGACACCGTCGAGGCGCTCGCGGCCGAGCATGCCCGCGAGCTGTTCGGCGCGCCGTACGCCTATGCCCAGCCGCACTCCGGCATCGACGCGAACCTGGTGGCCTTCTGGTCGATCCTGGCCCACCGCATCGAGGCACCGGGCCTGGAGAAGCTCGGGGCCAAGAACGTCAACGAGCTGACCGAGGGGGAATGGGAGTCGCTGCGTGGCGAGCTGGGCAACCAGAGGTTGCTGGGCATGTCCCTCGACGCGGGCGGCCACCTGACCCACGGCTTCCGCCCCAACATCAGCGGCAAGATGTTCCACCAGCAGCAGTACGGCACCGACCCGACGACGGGACTGCTCGACTACGACGTGGTGGCGGCCAAGGCGCGTGAGTTCCGTCCGCTCATCCTGATCGCCGGCTACTCGGCCTACCCGCGGCGCGTGAACTTCGCGAAGATGCGTGAGATCGCCGACGAGGTGGGTGCCACCTTGATGGTCGACATGGCGCACTTCGCGGGGCTGGTGGCGGGCAAGGTCTTCACCGGCGAGGAGGACCCGGTGCCGTTCGCGCACGTCACGACCACGACCACCCACAAGTCTCTGCGCGGGCCGCGCGGGGGGCTGGTGCTCGCCACCGAGGAGTACGCCCCCAGCGTCGATCGCGGTTGCCCGATGGTGCTCGGCGGCCCTCTGTCGCACGTCATGGCTGCGAAGGCGGTCGCGCTCGCCGAGGCTCGCCGGCCGGAGTTCGCCGGGTATGCCCAGGCGGTCGCCGACAATGCCCAGTCACTCGCCGAGGGGTTCCTCAAGCGCGACGCCAACCTGGTCACCGGTGGCACCGACAACCACCTGGTGCTCATCGACGTGTCGGGGTTCGGGCTCACCGGCCGCCAGGCCGAGTCGGCCCTGCTGGACGCCGGTGTGGTCACCAACCGCAACTCGGTCCCGGCGGACCCCAACGGCGCGTGGTACACCTCCGGCATCCGGGTGGGCACGCCTGCGCTCACGACGCGCGGTTTCGGTCACGACGAGTTCGACCGGGTCGCCGAGCTGATGGTCGAGGTGCTCTCGAACACCCAGCCAGGCACCACCAGGGCCGGTGCTGCGTCGAAGGCAAGCTACGTGCTCGCGGACGGCGTGGCCGACCGGGTCCGCTCGGCGTCGGCCGAGCTGTTGGACAAGCACCCGCTGTACCCGGGCCTCGAGCTGTCCTAGCCCGCGGTCGCGAGCGCAGCGACTCACGGCGCCGCGTCGAACCACGCCCGCTCAACTCATGGAGCTAGCTCGCATCGAGGGCCTCCAGCAGCTGCGCCTTGGTCATCCGGCTGCGGCCGGGCAGGGGAAGCCCACGGGTCAGGACGAGCAGCTCCGCGCGCGTCTTCTCGGCATAGGCCGCCGCTGGGGCCGTCGGGGCATCGGGCTCGACCATCGGGCGATCGGACGCCGTCGAGGACGGCACGACTGGCGCCCGCGCGGCTCGTGCGGCTGCCGTGGCGCTCTTCTGCGCGCTGGCGGCGGCCTTCTCGGCCCGCGTGGCAGCCGCGATCGCTGACGCGAGCACCTCTTCGAGCCGGGCCAGGTCGGTTGCGCTGAGCGTGGTCGCGGACGTTGCCGCCGACTTCGCAGGGTCTTTCCGGGTCTTGACGGAGCTCCGATTCTTCTTCGAGGACGCATCCGACTTCTTGCTCGAGACCTTGGCCTTCTTCGAGGCCGCCTTCTTCTGCTTCTTCTTCGAGACGCTTCGTGCCTTCTTCTTCTCCGAGTTTGCCGCCTTCTTGCCCATCGTCACATCCTGCACCACCGTGCCTGGTGGCGGCGAGCCCCGCCGCGATCCCTGCCGACGGGCGGCCTGACCAGGGTCGGAATTGACGGAGGAGAAAGAATGGAAGGGCTTGTTGACGGCACCGAGCCCTCGGTGCCGTCAACAAGCCCGGGAGGATCGCATGGGCAATCGCGACGATGTCGAGGTCGAGCGGAAGTACGACGTCGGCATCGGCATCGGCATCCCAGCGCTGCGCGAGTTGCCGGGCGTGCACCGCGTGGCCGAGCCGGTGCGGTTCCACCTCCAAGCAACCTACTTCGACACACCAGATCTGGCGCTCACCCGGGCTGGGATAACGCTCCGTCGGCGGACCGGCGGAGACGACGCCGGGTGGCATCTCAAGCTCCCGCTCGCCTGGGACCGCCGGGTCGAGATCAGGCTCCCGCTGGGGGAGGCGGCCAGTGACCGGGTGCCGGTCGGGATGACCTCGACCGTGCGTGCGTTCGTCCGTGACCACGTGCTCGCCCCTGTGTGCCTTCTTGACACGGTTCGGTCCGTCCAGGGACTCGAGGACGCCACCGGAGCGACACTCGCCGAGTTCTGCGACGACCAGGTCACCGCGGCGTTCCCGTCGGGGAAGGAGGCCTCGGCCTGGCGCGAATGGGAGGTCGAGCTGGTGGACGCAGACCACGACTTGCTCGACGCGGCGGACTCGCTGCTGGAGACTGCCGGTGCTCGGCCCGCCGCGAGCGCCTCCAAGCTGCACCGGGCGCTTCGCGTCGAGCCCTCGACAGCCGGTCCCGCTGCGATGAAACGGCTCCCAGACGGGACGACCGGTCAGGTGCTCACCGCCTACGTCGAAGAGCATCTGTCGAGAATGCGATGGGAAGACGTGCGCCTGCGCCGAGGCGAGGCCGGGGCGGTGCACCACCTGCGCATCGAGGCTCGGCGGCTGCGCTCGGCCCTGGCCACGTATCGCTGCGTTCTGGAGCCGGGGTCGAGCGAGGGCCTCAGTGCCGACCTGAAGTGGCTGGGCGGAGCGCTGGCCGAGGCGCGCGACGCCCAGGTACTGGGTGGGCGCCTGACGGCGCTGGCGTCGGCGCAACCCGAAGCGCTCAGGTGGGGACCGGTGACCCAACGCATCCGCGACACGATGCTGGCGAGCTTCGAGTCCGGTCGTGCAGAAGCCGAAGGCGCCCTGGACAGTGAAAGATACTTCCGCCTGCTCGACCGCCTCGAGCAGTTCGCCGCGTCACCTCCGTTCATCGACACTGCGCAGGACGCGCCGCGCCGGGTGCTCCCTCGTCTGCTGAGTGCGGACGTGGCCCGAGTCCGGAGGCGCGGCGACGAGGCAGCAGGCTCGTCGCCTGGGCACGACCGCGACCTGGCTCTCCACGAGGTTCGCAAGGCGGCCAAGAGGTTACGGTACGGCGCTGAGTCGGCCACGCCCGTCTTCGGCACTCGGGCCATAGGGCTTGCCCAGGCTGCGACTTCTCTCCAGGAGGTCCTGGGTGAGCACCAGGACACCGTGGTCGCCAGAGAGGTCTTGCGAGAGATGGGCTTGCGCGCCCACGTCGAAGGTGACGACGGGTTCACCTTCGGGCTTCTCTACGGGCTGGAGTGCGCTCGCGCCGAGGTGTCGGAGCGCGAGTACTCAACGGTGCTGGGTGACCTCGTCGCGGGGCCCGCCATCGACTGGCTGGACGACTGACGCGGACGCTGTGAGCACCGTCGTCGGGGCGGAGACTGTCAGCGCAGGCCTCGAAGGTCTCCTCGAGGAGTGGCGGGACACCCTGGACGGGTCGGCTCGGCCCCGCTCCGTGGAATTGCCTGCTCACCGGGCTAGGCACCGCTTTCCCGCGGGTGTTTACTCGAAGCGTGAGCCAGTTGGTCGAGCCCGGACGTTCGGAGGATCAGGTCCTGGCCGAGATCTCCGAACGACTGCAGAGGCGTTTCCCGGACACCGCTCCGCAGGACATTGAGCGGGAAGTCACGCGGGCCCACCACGAGTTCGATGGCAAGCCGATTCGGGACTTCGTCCCGATCCTCGTGGAACGGGAGGCACTCGACCGCCTCCGCGCCAGCCGCATGGACCAGCCGTCCGCCCTCGTCTGAGCGCGATCTCTCGACCAACCAGCGTGCAGGTGGTCGAGTTCACCACGATGGTCGAGCCGCCCCGCTTCGTCCGGCCCTAGGAGGGCGGTACGACGGCCGTCGCGGTGATCTCCACCAGCTGCCCCGGGTAGCCGAGGCAGGCGACACCGAGCAGCGTGGACGAGTGCGGCCCGCTGCTGAGCTCGCTGGCGCGGACGACGTCCCACACCGCGGCCAGCTGCGACGGTTCGCTGCTGGCGACGTACACCGTGGTCGCCAACACGTGCTGCATCCCACTGCCCACGGCGCGAAGCTGGTCCTGGAGGTTGACGAGGACCTGTTCGGTCTGGACGACGGGGTCCTCGGGACCGACCACCTCGCCCTCCGCGTCGAGCGGTACGGCGCCGGCCAGGAAGGCCAGCCTCGCCCCGGCCTCGACCACCGAGGCGTGGGAGTAGGTGGGCGGTGGGTAGAGCCCGGGTACCGTCACGCGTTCGATCACGGTTCCTCCTGGGTCGCAGTGCCGGCCGACGTCCACACGCCGGCAACCTACGCGGTGGCGTCGATCAGGTCGAGGGAGAATCGAGCCAGCCGCGCCCGCTCGCTCGCCAGCTCGGCCAGTTCCGGTGTCGGCTCCGCCGCGAGGTGCTCGAGGGGCAGCGCTGACAGGCCGTTGAAGATCAGCAGCTGCAGCGCGTGCGCGCGGCGCACCAGCGACTCGGTGACGGCCGCGCCCTCCGCGGCCAGCCCGGCCACGTACGCCGGCAGAATGGTGCGCTCGATGAGGGGGAGCTGTGACGTGCGCATCCGTCCGATCTGGGCGTCGCCCACCAGCAGCTGGCCGAGGTCGAAGCCGATCGGCTGCGGCATCCAGAAGCCGAAGTCGATCAGGGTGAACGCTCCGTCGTCATCAGGTCGCGGCAACAGGTTGCTCGGGCACGCGTCCCCATGAGAGGCGGTGTGCGGCAACGCCTCGAGCTCCTCGACGTAGGACGCCGCTCGTTCAGCGGCGGCGAGGAGGCGCCCCCGAAGGCCGTCGTCGAACGCGCTGGCCACCAGGGGATGCGCCCAGATCTCCTCGCTGCCTAACATCGGCAGTACCTGCAGGGCCAGCCGTCCCGACAGGTAGTCCCGGGCGGACCACTCGAACTCGCCGATCCCGGCGATCGGTGCCACGGCGCGGCTGGCGGCCAGCCGTCCGATGAGATAGGCCGCGTCGGCGTACCGCTGCGGGGTCCAGTCGCCGGACGAGGAGTCGACGGCCTCCAACCACAGGACCGCCGACTCCTCGTCAAGGTCCAGCACGGCCACAGCACGGGGCATGCCCAGCCCCTCGGGAAGCCGGTCGGCGAGGTCGGATCGGTAGATGCAGGCCTCGGTTCGCCAGGGGACCATCTGGGCGGCGCGCCGGCGATGTTCGGGTGGGACCTGGAGGAAGTCGGGGGACCGGGCCCAGGTCTGGATGTGCTTGACGAAGAGCCGGAAGTCTTCGGGGCCGGTGGGAGTCCGTGCCGTGCCGCTGAGGAACCAGCGACCGGCGGTCGTGATGGCGGGCGGTTGGTCGTCGACCGCGCGGACCGTGGTAGCGAGTACGTCGACCTCCGGGTGTCCCAGGAGATCCGCGACGACGCGGCTGAGCTCAGCCTCGTTGAGGTCGGCCACTCCGAGCGTGAGGCGATCGCGCACCCGGACCTCCCGTGAGCTGAGAAAGCGGCTTTACCATTGAAGGAATAAGGTAAAGTAACTTTATGAAGTCCGTCAAGCATGCCTTTCGTCCGGAGGAGCTCCACGTTCCCCAGCTCATGGCCCAGCTCTTCCGGCAGGTGCGCGAGTCGTTCGCGGAGGAGGACTGGGGCGGGCTGCGTCAGTCCCACTTCCGGGTGGTCAACGCGGTGTCGGGCGACGGCATCACGGTGACGGACCTGGCGGAGAAGGTCGGCATGACCAAGCAGGGCTGTGGCCAGTTCGTCGCCCACCTCAGCACGACCGGGCACCTCTCGGTGGAGCGCGGGGCCGAGGATCGCCGGATGCGCGTCGTCCGACGCACGCGAGCAGGCGAGCAGTTGATGAGACAGGTCAACGCGCGGATCCGGCTCATCGAGTCGGACTGGGCAGGCCGGGTGGGTGAGCGCCGGTATGCCACGTTCCGCCGGGTCCTCGACGAGCTCGCGTCGGACTGAGCCTCGGGCTACGGGCTGGTCCGACCAGGCTGGGTCCGACCAGCCTGGGTCCGACCAGCCTGGGCCTGATCAGGCTGGGCCTGATCAGGCTGGGCCTGATCAGGCTGGGGCGAGCCAGTGGAGCCCGGTTCCGCCGGCCCCCGTGCCGACGGCGGAGTGACCAGAACCCGGGCTCGTGCTCCGACATGCGACGCGGTCGGGAGCAGCCGGACAACGAAGACGCGGCGCCGAGCGGGCGTCCTGATGGCGAAGGAAGCCGAACCGTCCGCCGTGACGCGTGCTCGGGCGACTTCTCTCGGCTGGGCGCGGACCATCACGTAGAGGACGACACCGTCACCCGGACTCGCCCCTACGGCAGTGGCGAGGATGGCCGAGTCCTGGTCGCCGACGGTGGCGGAGGCGGACAGGGTGGGCCTGACCTTGATCTGCCAGGCGCGACTGTGGACCCCTCGGGTCCGCCATCGGTAGTGCTCCAGCCCGCCGACCGGGAGGCTGGTGGCCGTGGCGGTGCCGGAGGCGCCGGTCGCAGTGCGGGTGACCGTCTGCCACCGGTCGCCTCGCCGGACCTGCAGCGCGAGGGGGTAGCCGGCGACCGGGAGGCCGCTGGACGTCGACAGCCGGCCGGTGAGCCTCACGGTCTGGCCGTAGCCCGCGAGGTGGGAGCCGCCCGCGATGGTGGCCAGCGCGGGCGGTGCCGGAGGCGGGGCGCTCGTGGGGTCGTCCTGGGGTGTCGGTGACGCGCCGCCGTCCGGGCCGGGGTCCCGCCCGCCACCGGAGTCAGCGGCGGGGGGCTTGCTCGGCTGGGCACTCGGCTGGGCACTCGGCTGGCCGCTCGGCTGGCCACCCGGCCCGGCGGGGGGCTGTGCACCGCGGCTGTTCGGTGACTCCACGCTGCCAGGACCAGCGAGCGAGTCGGCCGCGGTGTCGGCGTCTTCGTGCGGTGCCGCCGATGAGGAGGGAGCGCCCGCGGGCGCGGCCGGGGTCTCGGGCGCGGGCGCGCCCATGACGGTGTGGGCCAGCTGCTGCATCGGCTGGGGCAGGTTGCCCGTGTACGCCGCCGCGACGCCTCCGCTCAACGCGACCAGCACGACGGCGGTGCCGCCTGCGGCGAGTCGCCGGGCCGCACGGCTGCGCGGTCCCGCAGCAGCACCGGGTCCCATTTCGTGGCGGTAGGCAGCGACGTAGGCCTGCTGCTGGGCCAGTTCGCCGGGCGAGGCGGGTGCGCGCAGCGCGCGGACCAGGTCGTCCTCGGCCCAGGGCTCCAGATCGTCCTCCTGCGGACTCGACTCGTCGTGCTCGCTCACCTCACACCACCTTTCGTGCAGATCGGACCTGCGGGTCCCGGGACAGCGACTTCAGCGCTCGATGAACGGCGACCCGCACGGCTCCGGGGCTCTTGTCGACGATGGAGGCGACCGAGGCCACATCGAGGCCGGCGACCACCCGCAGCATCACCATCTCGGCTACGTCAGGTGGCAAGGTCGCCACCAGTCGTAGTGCGGCGAGGGTGGCTGCCTGGTCCTCGGCCGTGTCCTCGGCACTGGGGGCGGCCCGGTCGTCGCGCACCTCGCCCGGATCCGCCACGGGCACGACCGGCCGGGCGGCCCGCGCTCGACCGTGGTCGATCGCCCGATGCCGAGCCACGGTGAACAGCCACGCCCGGAACTCGCCTGCACCGCCGGTGAAGCTGCCGAGGTCGCGGATCACCTGGAGCCAGGTCTCTGCGGCCAGGTCCTCGGGCGCGTTGTTGCCGCGCACCGTGAGGTAGCGCAGCAGCGCCGGGTGAAGCGCGCGCCACAGCACGGTGAAGCCCTGTTCGTCGCCCGCCCGCGCTGCCGCGAGCGCCACGTCCAGGTCACCGGCAGCACGAGACCCACCGGCCCGGTCCCCCGTCGGGACGGGTCGGTGGGTTTCGGGGTGGGGCTGCGGGTCCAGCGCCGTTCCTCTTCTCCGGGCTCAGTCGTGACGGTAGTGCGTCCTCAGGTGGTCGGAAGCGGCACGACCCTGACCCGGACCGCCGCGCTCACCGCTCCGGCGACTGCGTCGCCAGGCACCACCCGCAGTCGATAGGCCGTCGAGACTCGAGGCGTTGACACGAACCCGACGGTGCCGTCTGCGCCCGTGACGCCGCGGCCGACGATCCGAGCGCGGTGCGGCCGTCCGATCCTGACGGCCCACACCTGGACAGTGGCGTCCGCCAGCGGGGCACCCTGGTAGGTGACGATTCCGGAGACCGTGGTGTGGTCACCCTGCTCGATCTTCGAGGGGTCGGCGGTGACGGCTACATCGGGGCGCACGGGCACCCGCACCGCCCGGCTGCGCGCGGGCTCGAGTCGCGTCGTACCCGCGAAGACCAGTCGGTAGCCCGTGGTGACGTCCGGGTCGACCCGGAACAGCACCACGCCGCGACGCTGGGTCAGGTGCACGTCCTCGCGCGCCCAACCGGACTGGTCGGCGGTCTTGGAGAGCAGCAGGACCGGGCGGTGGGGCAGCCCGCCTCGGCGGGTCCGCAGCACCCCGCGCACGATGTCGACGCTTCCCTGCGGGCCGACGCGGTGAACGGCGCGGATCGACAACGCCGTGGGGGCGAGCCGGTCGGCTCCACTCGGGGCGACCGCCTGCGCCGGGAGGGTGGGTGCGGCCATCAGGCCGGCCACCGTGGCGAGAACGGCGACGCCTGCTGCGCGACGTAGGGACGACAAGATCATCGGGCTCCTCCTGCTCAGCGTGCCTGTCCGGGCACGTCACCCCTGATAGCGGAACGAGGCGCCGCGGCGTTACAGCGCGGCGGCCGGTCTAGACGACGGCTGGCGTCGTGCGCGCCACGATGGCCTGCTGCGCGGCGGCACCGATCGCCGGTGGCAACGTCCCGAAGGTTCCGTGGTAGGCCGTGTCCAGCCTGGTGGCGCAGAACGCGTCAGCGATCTCGACGGGGGCGTAGCGGACCAGCAGGGCGCCTTGGAGACACGCGGCCATCGCGCCCGCCAATCGGCGGGCCGACCCTTCCTGCGGGCCCTCTCCGAGCATCGTCAGGCAGCTCTCGATGGCCCGGTCCAGCCGGGGGTCCTCGCCCCGTGCGGCGCCGACCTCGGTGAGCCAGGCGGCCAGGGTCTCGGGCTCCCGGGCCAGAGCGCGCAGGACGTCCAGGGCGTTCACGTTGCCCGAGCCCTCCCAGAGGGAATTGAGCGGCGACTCCCGGAAGAGCAGGGGCAGCCCGGACTCCTCGACGAAGCCGTTCCCGCCCAGGCACTCGAGTGCTTCGGCGACCACGGCCGGGGTGCGCTTGCACACCCAGAACTTCGCGAGCGGCAGCGCGATCCGGCGCAGGGCGGACTCGTGGGGATCGTCGCCGGCGTCCACGGCTGAGGCCAGGCGCAGGGCGAGCGCGGTGGCTGCCTCGGACTCGACGGCCAGGTCGGCGACGACGTTGCGCATGAGCGGCTGGTCGGCCAGCACCGTACCGAAGGCTGAACGGTGCGCCACGTGCCAGGCCGCCTCGGCGAGCGAGCGACGCATCAGCGCGGCAGAGCCGAGCACACAGTCGAGTCGGGTGGCCGCGACCATCTCGATGATCGTCCGGACGCCTCGGCCCTCCTCGCCGAGCCGAAGGCCGAGGGTGCCGTCGAGCTCGAGCTCCGCGCTGGCATTGGACCGGTTGCCCAGCTTGTCCTTGAGTCTGGCCAGGTCGATCCGGTTGCGTGCGCCGTCAGGCAGCACGCGGGGCACCACGAAACAGGTCAGTCCGTGCGGAGCCTGGGCCAGCATCAAGAACACGTCGTTCATCGGTGCGGAGGTGAACCACTTGTGCCCGCGCAGGACATAGGTCCCGCTCGCGTCGGGATCAGCGGTGGTCGTGTTCGACCGGACGTCCGAGCCGCCCTGTTTCTCAGTCATCCCCATGCCGGCGAGCAGGCCGGTCTTGTCGGGTGCGGGCCGCAGCCCGGGGTCGTAGGCCGTGCTGGCCAGGCCCGGCACCCAGGCGTCGCCCAGGGCGGGGTCGGCGCGGAGCGCGGGCACGGCGGCGTATGTCATCGAGATCGGGCAGGTGTGGCCGGGCTCGGTCTGCGACCAGGCGAAGAAGCCCGCTGCCCGACGCAGGTGGGCGTGGGGGTCCTCCGACATCCACGGCGCCGCCTGTAGCCCGTACCCGACCGCCCGCTCCATGAGCCAGTGCCAGGACGGGTGGAAGCGCACCTCGTCGATGCGACGGCCGAAGCGGTCGTAGGTCGCCAGGACCGGCGGGTACTCGTTGGCCAGCAGTCCGTGTTCGCGTGCCTCGGCGGTTCCCGCCTGCAGGCCGAGCTCGTCGAGAGTCGCGAGAACCTCGTCCGACCCATGCCGGAGGATCGCCTCGCACAGGGCCGCGTCGCCCTGCACCACGTGGTGACCGACCAGCGGCGGTGACTGGTTCTCGGCGGCCCGGATGTCGTGTCGCGGATCCCTACCGGCCATGTGGATACCGTAGGCCCATGCCGAGCCCGGAGACACCGCCGCGGCCGGGGTTCGGCGGGTGGCTGATCCGGGCCCGGGACCTGGTGTGGCGGCTGATCGTGACGACGACCGGGGCGTGTCTTCGCTACCGGGTGACGGGGCTGGCGGCCGAGGCGGCGTTCTTCGCCGTCCTCTCGATCCCGCCCCTGATCTTTGCGCTGACCGGTGGCATCGGGTTCGTCTCGGACCGTTTCTCGCCGGCGCAGGTGGCCGACTTCCGCGCCGCCGTGGTCGAGCTGTCCTCGCGGGCGCTGACGGACAACGCGGTGCAGCGGATCATCGTGCCGACGATCGACGACGTGCTGTCTGCGCCGCGGTACGACGTGATCTCGGTCGGTTTCGTGCTCGCTCTGTGGTCGGGCTCCCGTGCGTTGAACGTGTTCGTCGACACGATCACGATCATGCACGGTCTCGGTGGGCACCGCGGCATCGTCCGGACCAGGATGCTGTCGTTCAGCCTCTACGTCCTGGCGATGGTCACCGGCGCCGTGTCGATCCCGTTGGTGCTCGCGGGACCCACCTTGCTGCGCAACTGGCTCCCCGACCGGATCGACCCCTTGCTGCGCTTCTACTGGCCGGTGGTCGTGATCGTGTGCATCTGCTTCCTGGCGACGCTGTACCACGTGTCGGTGCCGGTGCGGACCAACTGGAGCTTCAACCTTCCGGGTGCGACCTTCTCGCTGGTGGCCTGGATCGTGGGCTCCTTCATCCTGCGCTGGGTGCTGACGGTGACCGCGACCGACTCCCGGTCCATCTACGGCCCGCTCGCCGCACCCATCGCTGTGCTGCTGTGGCTCTACATCGTGTCGTTGGCGATCCTGATCGGCGCGGCGGTCAATGCGGCCTTCGACACGGTCTTCCCACAGAAGTCCACGTCGCGGGCCCGTTCGGAACTCGTGACCCGATTGCGGAGTCGGATCAGCCTGAAGGACTCGTGACGGGCTAGATTCTGACCGTGGCCCAGGATGACAGCGATGTTCCCGTCGTCCCCACGCTGGGCAAGGTGTCGTTGCCGGTGCGCCAGCGCTCGCCCTGGTGGGAGCTCACCAGGCGGCTGCTCATGGCGATGGGGATCCTCCTGGGCACGGTGCTGCTCGTGTGGTTCGACCGTGCCGGTTACCGCGACGCCAACGACCCGCCCTTCTACGGCGTGGACCTGGTGGACGCCATCTACTACACGACGGTCACGCTGAGCACGACCGGCTACGGTGACATCGCTCCGGTGTCGACCTCGGCTCGTCTGGTCAACGCGTTCGTCGTCACGCCCGCCCGCATCGCCTTCCTGGTGCTGCTGATCGGGACCACCCTGGAGGTCCTGGCCTCGCAGGGCCGCGAGATGTTCCGGATCTCCCGATGGAGGAACGCCATGACTGAGCACGTCGTCGTCGTCGGCTACGGCACCAAGGGCCGCTCGGCGGTGGAGACCCTGGTCAACAACGGCCGCAGCCGCGAAGAGATCGTGATCGTCGACCCCGGCGGGCTCGCCCTGCAGGATGCGAAGACCGACAACCTCGCGGTGGTCTCCGGGGACGCCACGCGACGTGACGTCCTGCGGCGCGCCGGGATCGAGCGGGCGACCCAGATCATCATCACCACCGACCGCGACGACACGAACGTGCTGGCGGCGCTCACGGTGCGTCAGCTCAATCCGAACGCCTGGATCGTCGCGGCCGTGAGGGAGCAGGAGAACGTCCCGCTGATGCGGCAGTCCGGCGCCAACTCGGTGATCACCTCCTCGGAGGCCGTCGGTCGGCTGCTCGGGTTGTCGTCGCTGTCGCCGACGCTGGGGTCGGTGATGGAGGACCTGCTGACCTACGGCGAAGGCCTCGAGGTGGCCGAGCGCGAGCTGCTCGTGACCGAGGTGGGTCGTCCGCCTCAGTCCCTGCCCGACCAGGTGATCTCGGTGGTCCGCGACGAGAAGGTCTACCGGTACTTCGACCCGGTCGTCTCCCAGCTGGCGCGGGGCGACCGGTTGATCGTCGTTCGTCCGGCCAAGGAGCTGCCCTGGGCGCCGCGCCCAGGTACGCACGGGGAGGACCTCTCGACCGAGTGAAGACCTCTTCCGGCGCCATGACACCGGCCCCGCGACCGTTCCTGAGGTCGCCGGGACAGGTGATGGTCACCGCCTTCGCGGGCGGAGTGGTGGTCGGGACCGGCCTCCTGATGCTGCCCGCGGCGCGGTCAGGCCCGGGGTCCGCTGGCTTCCTGGAGGCGTTCTTCACCTCCACGAGCGCGATCTGCGTGACCGGACTCAGCACCGTGGACGTGGCGCAGTACTGGAGCCCGTTCGGCCAGGTGGTCATCCTGGCGCTGGTCCAGGTCGGCGGGTTCGGCATCATGACGTTGGCCTCGTTGCTCGGCCTGCTCGTCGCCCGCCGGCTGGGCCTGCGGACCCGTCTCAACGCGGCCACCGAGACCAACACGGTGCTGATCGGTGACGTGCGTGCGGTGCTGTGGGGAGTGCTGCGGATCACCCTGCTGCTCGAGGTGGTCACTGCGGTAGCGCTCTCGGCCCGCTTCATCTTCGGCTACGACGAAGGCCTGGGCCGAGGCCTGTGGCTGGGGGTGTTCCACGCGATCTCGGCGTTCAACAACGCGGGCTTCTCACTGTTCTCCGACAGCCTGATGTCCTTCGTCGGTGACCCGTGGATCAGCCTGCCCATCGATCTCGCGGTCATTGTCGGAGGACTGGGGTTCCCGGTGTTGCTGGAGCTGCGGCGGATCGGGGTCGCCCCCGCGGCGTGGAGCCTCCACACCCGGATCACCGTCTGGGGCACGCTGGTCCTGCTGGTCGCCGGGTTCGTCTTCCTGACCGCCGTCGAGTGGTCGAACCCGGCGACGCTCGGTGCGCTGGACCAGCCGAGCCGGCTGCTGGCCGGGTTCACGGCCAGCGTCCAGCCACGGACGGCGGGCTTCAACTCGATCGACTACTCACAGATGCACGATTCGAGCCTCTTCGCGACCACGACCATGATGTTCATCGGCGGCGGCTCGGCAAGCACCGCCGGAGGTGTCAAGGTCACGACGTTCTTCCTGCTGTTCTTCGTGATGGTCGCCGAAGTGCGGGGTCATCGGGACGTGGAGCTGGGCTCTCGCCGGATCGAGACCCGCGGCCAGCGCCAGGCCCTGACGGTCGGCCTGCTGGCCATCGGCCTGGTTCTCCTGAGCACCCTGGCGCTGATGCTGCTCGAGCCGCTGTCACTGCAGTCGGCGATGTTCGAGGTCGTGTCCGCCTTCGGGACCGTGGGCCTGACCACGGGGGTGACGCCTACTCTGGGGGCACCGGCTCAGGTGCTCCTGGTCTTCTTGATGTTCATCGGCCGGATCGGGCCGGTGACCTTGGTGTCGGCGCTCGCCCTGCGCGAGCGCCAGCATCTCTATCGGCTCCCGGAAGGACGGCCCCTCATTGGCTAGGTACAACAGCGACGGCGTCGTGGTGATCGGACTCGGCCGCTTCGGCCAGGCCCTGGCCCTCCAGCTGGTGGAGTCCGGCACCGAGGTCCTCGGCATCGACATCGACGAGCACCTGGTGCAGAAGATGGCCGGGCTGCTCACCCACACGGTGGCGGCGGACGCGACCGACGAGGAGGCCCTGCGCCAGCTGGGGGTGGGCGAGTTCAGCCGGGCAGTCGTCGGCATCGGCCACCACCTCGAGGCGTCCATCCTGACCAACTCGCTGCTCAAGCTGCTCGACGTCCAGGATGTGTGGGCCAAGGCGATCTCCGAGCCGCACGAACGCATCCTCCGGCAGATCGGGTGCGACCACGTGGTCCGGCCCGAGTACGACACCGGGCGGCGGGTCGCCCACCTCGTGGCCGGGCGGATGCTGGACTACATCGAGTTCGAGGACGGCTACGCCATCGTCAAGATGAAGCCCCCGGCGTGCATGATCAACAAGACCCTGGCCGACGCCGCCATCCGGGCGACGTACGGCGTGACGGTCGTCGGCGTGAAGCGAGCCCGGAAGGACTTCGACCATGCGGTGCCCAGCACCGTGGTGCGTGAGGGTGACACCGTGATCGTGTCCGGTGACCGGCGGAAGGTCGAGATGTTCGCCGAGATGAACCTGCCGGCGTAGGCACGGGCTTCTTCACGAAGCGGAGGCGGGTTGGTCGGCAAAGACTTCGCGGGTGACCGTTCGGAACCGTTGCCGTCTCGAGCGCAGCGGTTATCGTGTCCGGGACCGGTGAGGGTCGAGGTGGTCGCACGGGGGTGACGATGATGGGGACGGCAGGCCGCGCGCAGAGCGTCGCGCCCGGCTGGGTGTGGGCCCGGGCAGGCGTTGTCGGAGCCGTTGCCCTGCTCACCGGCGTCGTCTCGCACATTGCTGCCTCGGGACTGTTGCCAGGCGTCGTCGTGCTGGCCTCGCTGCTGGTGCTCAGCGTGGTCGTGTCCGCGCAGTTCCTGCGCTCCCCGGCTTCACGGCGCCGACTGGTCCTGCTGGTCGTGGGCGGCCAGGCGGCTGTGCACGCCGCGCTGTCGGTCGGCGCCGGGCACCGCGGGGACCATGCAGGGTCAGGGACCGGGGCCATCCTCACCCGTGCGGCCGACGAGCCGTGCCTTCGGGTCGACACCATCTTCGCCCAGCGCCGCTCCCTCGACACCGGGGCGACTCTCGATGGACCCCTCGTGCCCACGCAGTGGCTCACCGACCAGGTCGACCACGTCACCGAGCTGGGGCCAGTGATGCTCGCGGCCCACCTCGCCGGCGCGGTCGTTCTCGGGCTCTTTCTCGCTGTGGGGGAGGCCGCCCTGTGGCGCGCCGTCGCTCGCGCCGGCGCGCGGGTGCGCGCGGCCGCCGGGCGTGTGTCCCTCGCCCTGGCGCGGGTCGCCGGACTACGCGGCGTCGGGTGGCGCGCTGCCGCGCTGGCGCCCACGGCAACTCCCTGGTCCGCTGTCGTCATCCGCCTGGATCGTCCGCGCCCGTGCCGGCGCGGGCCACCGACTGCCGCGTTCGTCTGAGCGCCCGTCCGCGCGGCTCCAGCTGCGCGTCCTAGCCCTGCGGTGGGCCGACCGACCCGGTCGCCTTCGGCACCCTACGTTTCCTTCTGAGGAGTTCCACCATGAACACGCATACTCGCTTTCCCACCACCCACACACCCACGACAGATTGGCGCTTGCGCCCGCACCGATGGCTCGCTGCGGCGGCGGCCGCGGCGCTGCTGGCTCTCAGCCTGGCCGGCTGCGGCGAGGCCGAGGGCGCCTCGGCGTCCGACGGCGGCGGCACCATCACCGTCGAGGACGGTTGGGTCCGGGCCACGGCCGGCACCGACGACCCGACCATGAGCGCCGCCTTCATGGTGATCAACAACGGCACCGACCAGGACGTCGCCCTGACCGCGGCCGCCTCGCCGGTGGCCGGCATGGTCCAGCTGCACGAGATGGTGATGGCTGATGGCGACATGGTCATGCAGGAGGCGGCCGACGGCATCACCGTGGCAACCGGTCGTGGCAAAGTCCTCGAGCCGGGTGGCTTCCACGTGATGCTCATGGACCTCCAGCAGGAGCTCGCCCCGGGTGACGAGGCCGAGGTAACACTCACCTTCTCCGACGGGAGCACCCAGACGCTGATCCTCCCGGTCAAGGAGTTCACCGAGGAGGAGGGTCACTACCACGAGCCCGGGACCGAGGAGCACAGCCACGACGCCGACGACGGCTCCATGGACGAGATGGACATGGAGGAGACGGGCTAGCCTGCCGTGCGGCGGGCGCCCTCCCCGGTGGGCGCCCGGCCAGTCACGTCACTGCGAATCCGTGACGTCGGAGAGCCCGATCGTGACGTCGCCCGACACCAGGGTCAGGTCGGCATCTCCGTCCTCCACGGTGACCCCCTCGGTCAGCAGGTCGGCCAGCCACCGGTCCTGCGCCTCCAGCTCAGGTGCGCAGGCCATCAGGGTGGTGAGGGGCTCACCGGTCCAGGCGATGACGGACCCGTCCTCGGTCCAGCCGGACTGCATGGTGTTGCACCCGGCCGAGGCCGAGAGCCCGTCATCGGTGAACGCCAAGGTGATCGCCGTGTCCGGCACCAGCTCGTGGCCCTCCACGGACTCGGACACGAACGTCTGCCCCGCCAGCTGGACCTGGATGGGTTCCACGATCTCGTCCGGGTCCTCCCGGCCCTGACCCCAGTCGGGGCCGCAGGCGGCCAGTGGGAGCGTCAGCGCTATCGCGCCCAGGCACCCCCAGAGACGTCGCCGACGCATGGCCCGCGACGACATCTCAGTAGTCCACCGGCTCGCGGATGATGGGACAGGTCATGCAGTGGCCGCCGCCACGGCCCCGTCCGAGCTCAGCACCGACGATGGTGATGACCTCGACCCCGGCCTTGCGCAGCAGCGTGTTGGTCGTGGTGTTGCGGTCATAGGTGAAGACCACGCCGGGTTCCAGCGCCACCGCGTTGTTCCCGCTGTCCCACTGCTGACGCTCCGAGGCGTAGACGTCGCCACCGGTCTCGATCACCTGGAGTGCGGAGAGCCCCAGAGCCTGGGCCACGACGTCGGTGAACGGGGTCGAGCCCTGGTCGATGACCTCCACGCCGGGCGCCCGGTCGCTGGGCCGCAGAGAGAACGTGTGGACGGCGTCCATGATGGCGGGGTAGAGGGTGACGATGTCGCGGTCCGCGAAGGTGAAGACCGTGTCGAGGTGCATCGCTGCTCGCAGCTTCGGCATCCCGGCCACGACCACGTGGTCCGCGGCGCCCTGCTCGAAGAGCGCCGCCGCGACCTGGGTGATCGCCTGGCGCGACGTGCGCTCGCTCATGCCCATCAGGACGACACCGTTCCCGATGGGCAGGATGTCGCCGCCCTCGAAGGTCGCCTGGCCCCAGTCGAGCTCGGGATCCCCCCACCAGACCGTCGAGCCGACGAAGTCCGGGTGGAACTGGTAGATCGCCTTGTAGATCAGGGTCTCGTCGTGCCGGGCGGGCCAGAACAGCGGGTTGAGCGTGAGCCCGCTGTAGAGCCAGCAGGTGGTGTCTCGCGTGTAGAGGGTGTTGGGCAGTGGCGGCATGAGGTACTCCCGCACGCCCGCGGTCTCACGGGCCAGGGCGACGTACTCGGAGCGGAAGTCATCGGGGAGGTCGGTGGTGGCCAGCCCGCCGATGAGGAACTCGGCAAGATCGGTGGGGCTGAGTGACTCCAGGAAGGCCCGGGTGTCGTCGACGAGCCCCAACCCGACCTGGTTCGACACGATCTTGCGGTCGAGCAACCAGTCCCGCGCACCTTCGATCTGCATCGTCTGGGCCACCAGGTCGTGCAGCTCGACGACCTCGACCCCACGCTGCGTGAGCTTGTTGACGAAGTCGGCGTGGTCGCGCTGGGCGTTCTCCACCCACATCACGTCGTCGAAGAGCAGCGCATCGCTGTTGGTCGGCGTCAGCCGGCGATGCGCCAGCCCGGGCCGACAGACGAGCACCTTGTGCAGGCGGCCGACCTCGGAGTGGACGCCGTAGCTCGCGCTTCTGGGGGTCGCGGGGCTGTCGGGGGCTGAGCTCATGGCCGGCCTTTCGGTGGGGTGGGTTGCATACGGGTCAGATCGAGATCCACCCGGCGGCGAGCGCAACCACACCGATCACGGCGCCGAGCACCGAGACGACGAGGATGACCATCTCCGACGGGGAGAAGAGCTGGCGGCCCTGCTCGCGTCGCGCCATGACGAACAGGATGGTCGCCGGGGCATACACGATGAAGGAGACGAGCGCGAACTTCGGTCCGGCGGCGAACAGCAGGAAGACCGTGTACGCCGTCGCGAGCGCCGCGACGACCAGCTCGCGCGCGTGGCCCTCGGGCTCTCGGTCGTAGGTCTCGCCGGTCACACCGAGCTTCAGCGCGTAGCTCGCGGCCAGGATGAAGGGGATCAGGCTGAGTGCGCTGGTCAGGTCGAGCGCGAAGTTGAACGCGTCCTCGGAGAACAGCGTGATGATGAGCATCACCTGGATCAGCACGGTGGTCATCAGCAGCGACGCTGTCGGCACGTCGTTCTCGTCGATCGCAGCCAGGAACTTCGGCATGTCCTTGTCCTTGGCCGCGACGTAGAGCACCTCGGCCGACATCAGGGTCCAGGCCAGGTAGGCGCCCAGCACCGAGATGATCAGGCCCACGCTCACGAAGGCCTTGCCCCAGGTTCCGACGGCGGCCTCCAGCACGCCGCCCATCGACGGCTGCCGGAGCTCGGCGATCTCGCTCGCCGGCAGCACGCCGTAGGAGACGATCGTGACCGAGGCGAAGACGGCGAAGACGCTGAGGAAGCCCAGGATGGTGGCCCGGCCGACGTCCTCGCGGCGCTCGGCGTGCCGGGAGTAGACGCTGGCGCCCTCGACGCCCAGGAAGACGAACACGGTCACCAGCATGGTGCCCCGGACCTGGTCGAAGAGGCTGCCGTAGCCCAGGCCGTCGCCGGACCAGTTGTCGACGAACACCTGCGGGTCCAGCGCGAACAATGCCAGGAGCACGAAGACCAGGATCGGAACCATCTTGGCGATGGTGACGATGCGGTTGATCGCCGCAGCCTCCTTCACCCCGCGGCGGATCAGCAGGTAGAAGATCCAGATGAACACGGTGGCTACGGCTACGGCGACCAGCGTGTCGCCCTCACCGAGCGCCGGGAAGATCGCTCCAAGGGTGGACATGATCAAGACCCAGTAGGTGACGTTGCCGACGCAGGCGCTGGCCCAGTAGCCGAACGCCGAGAAGAACCCGAGGTACTCACCCCAGCCGGCCTTCGCGTAGGCGTAGACCCCCGCGTCCAGGTCCGGTCGCCGCATCGCCAGGGTCTGGAAGACGAAAGCGAGCATCAGCATGCCCGAGCCGGCGATGAGCCAGGCGATCAGTGCTCCGGCGACGCCGGTCTCCTGGGCGAAGCGCCGCGGCAGGGAGAAGACGCCGGCTCCCACCATGCCACCGACGACCATCGCCGTCATCGTCATCAGGGTCAGCTTCGGCGCGCCAGCCTGCTTCGTTCCGGTCTCAGCGGCACTCACTCGAACCCCGATCGTCACAGGTGCGAAGCGCACCGACCGGTGCGACGCGCATCAGCATAGGCGGGCGAGAAGCCGCTCGAAAGCCCTGGTCTGCGGTGGTATCTCGGTGCCGGCTCAACCCGTCTGGATCGTTCCTGCAGCGCGAGCGACGCTGTGTTTCCAGATCCCCAGCGACACGGCGCCGAGCAGCACCGGTCCGACCAGCGTGATCGACCGCCAGACCACGAGCGCTGCCACACCGGCGGCCTCGACACCGTCTCCGCCGGCCTCCACGAAGATGGCCAGCAACAGCGCATCGACGATGCCCAGACCCATGAAGGGGAACATCGTGAGCGGGTAGACGCACAGGAACCCCGCGTACACCGCGATCGCCGACACCTCGGAGGGGCCGACGCCCACGAACCGCAGCGAGAGCAGCAGCATGGTGGCATCGGTGAAGACCAGGCCCAGGAGGGCGACCAGCGACCGGGGGTATCCCCGCGCGAAGGTGTCCTTCATGTCGAGGCGGAACCCGACCACCGCGTCGGCCCAGGCCTCGGCGCTGACGCTGCGCCGGACCTTGCCGACCCAGGCGCCCGCCGTCAGCCCGGTCCTGCGCGCGAAGTCCTCGCTGCGCAGGCCGAGGAAGACCAGAGCGATGAGCGTGGCCGCTGCCGCGGCGCTGAACAACGCGCTGAGCCCGTAGGACACCTCCAGGTCCACAGTCAGGAGGAGCAGGAACCCGATCACGGGCACCGAGAGCCGGGTGACGTAGAAGGCGATCATGTTCATCAGCGAGCCGGCGATCGCGCGGGACGCCTCGACGCCCCACGACGTGAACATCGCAATCCGCATCACCATGTCGCCGGGAGGCGGGACCGCGACGGCGAGCAGGTGAGAGGCGAGGTCGTTGACGACGGCCCGGTAGATGCCGAGACCGGGGATGAAGAACGCCAAGGGCAGCGCGTTGCAGGTCTGCCGGACAGCGAGCAGCATCAGGAGGACCACGAGCTGCCACCAGTGGAGCTGCCCGAGTGCGTCGGCGACCGCGGACCAGTCGATCCTTCCGATGATTCCGACGATCACCCACGCAGCCACCAGGGAGACCGCCAGGACGACGATGCGGGTCACCCAGGCGTTGCGGGTCACGACCGGCTCAGCAACGGGTTCCGACGCCGCGGTCGTCTCGTCCTGCACGCGGCCGAGCCTAGCCTGGCGGCCCGGCTGGTCCGTTCAGCGCGCGTGGTCAGCCCTGCGTTGGTCGGAGAAGCGCGGAGAGAGGGCGTAGCGCATCAGCACGACCTCGCCGATGGTGCGGGCCTCGACCAGGGTGGCCGGCCGCTCCGGGGACCAGGGGAACTGACCGTCGCGGACGAACCGGGGGGCGCGTGAGTCGCCGACGAAGAACGGTGCGACGACGAGCTGGAGCTCGTCGGCCAGGCCGCCGGTGAGGAACTGGGTGAGCACTGAGCCACCGCCCTCCACCATCAGTCGACGGACGCCGCGCGCGTGCAGGTCGGAGCAGACCCAGGCCAGGTCGACCGAGGCCCCGGCGGAGACGACCGTGGCCGTGCGACCGAGCCGGGTGCGGGTGGCCTCGGCGCACCGGTGCGTGGTGTAGACGAGCTTCTCGGCCTCCCCGCGGCTGAAGAAGGCGTCGTCGCGGTCGAGCCGGCCGCTTGCCGTCAGCGTCACCTTCAGCGGCCCTGCGGGAAGGCCGTCGGCCCGGCGCCGGGCGACTCGCTCGCGGTCCCGCACGAGGAGGCGAGGGTTGTCCCGGCGGATGGTGGCCGCGCCGACGAGGATCGCGTCGCTGGCCGCGCGGACGTCGTCGACCCGGTCGAAGTCCGCCTCGTTGGACAGCAGCAGGCGGTTCGGGGCCGACCAGTCGAGGTAGCCGTCGAGGGACATGCAGCAGCTCAGCAGTGTGTAAGGGCGCTCAGCCATGGGCCGGCACCCCCCCGGGCTGCGGAGCATCGGCGGACCGGGTCGAGGGCCGGGTGTCGCGGAGCAGCAGCACGGCCCCCGGCGCGGTGGCCAGGAGCGCGATGACGCCGTACACGACCGCGGTGGTGACGCCCTCCGCAGCGGTGGCGCCCACCGCGACGAAGGCGCCGGCTGCGGCACCTTCGCGTGGCCCCCAGCCGGCGATGTTGGTCGGGAGCGTCGCAACCAGGAGGACGACCAGCGCGACCGGCACCAGCGTCGTCGGGCCGAGAGCTAGACCGGCAGCGTGCGCGGCGACCAGGAACACCGCGACGTGTCCCGCTACCGCGCCCGCTGACGTGGCGAGGATCCCGAGCAATGCTGCGGGACCGGCGCGCAGACGCCGTAGGTCGTCGCTCACGGCGCGCGCCAGCCGGGCCCGTCGCGAGACCCCGCCCCGGGCTCGGGTGACGATCACGACGGCGGCTGCGATGACCAGGACGACCAGCAATCCCAGCACGACTCCGGTGCCGCGCAGGGGGGTGGCAAGGGTCAGGACCGCCGCCACGGTGAGGGTGCCCTGCATGACCTGTCCGGCAGTCCGCTCCCACGCCACCGCGCGGAGCCCACGGCCGAGGTCGGCACTCTCGCTGCCGTGTCGGTAACCGCGGTGGACATCGCCGACGACGCCGCCGGGCAGGGTGGCGTTGAGGAACTGGGAGCGGTAGTAGGCGCCGATCGCACGAGGCAGGGGCAGGTCGAGCCCGAGGCGCTCGGAGACCAGGGACCAGCGGCGGGCCGCGCACCACGTGCTGGCTGCCGTGAGGACGCCGGCAGCGACGACCGATTGCCACGTCACCAGCCGGAGGCCCTCGACGAAGGGAGCGGCACCGAGCCGCCAGCCGAGCGCGGCAAGAACAAGCGCGGCCACCACCAGCCGCGCCGCTCGCCAGGCGGTGCCTTCGATCGTGGACTCCTCTCTCCAGGAGCAGCAGCGGGCGCCCGCCCCGTGGTCAGGCATCCCCCTGCCACACCTGCTCAGAGGTACGACGCCGCCGCCGTGCCGGTTCACCCGGAACGACGGATCGTCGCCGTGAGGACAGCCTGTACCAGCCGAGCGGTGTAGGGCCAGCCCTGGAGCCGACTTCTTCGGTCGACCGCGGCCCGGCGCAGGCGCGTGCGCAGTGCTGGGTCCTCGAGCCAGCGGCGGAGCGCACCCGCCAGGGCGGCCGGGTCGTCAGGAGGCGTCAACAACCCCGGTCGGCCGCTTCCTGGCGTCAGGCCGAGCGCCTCGGAGACCCCGCCGACCTCGGCTGCGACGACCGGGATCCCGCGGGCCAGGGCCTCCGACACGACCATCCCGAACGTCTCCCCACGGGAGGGGACGACGAGGAGGTCGGTGGCGGCGTAGGTCTCGCTGAGCTTGTCGCCCGTCCGGGCGCCCACCAGGTCGAGGCGACCCTCGAGGGCCGCGGCCGTCGTACGGCGGCCGAGGGCGGCGACGAAGTCCGGCTCGACGTCGGTCGGTCCCACGCAGGTGCAGTGCCAGGCCAGGTCGTCCAGCTCCGCCAGCGCGTCGGCGAGCAGGTCGTGACCCTTGGCGCGACGTACGGTTGCGACGCACAGCAATCGCTGACCCTCGGGAGTCCCCACGGCCAGGTCCGCGGGGTCGACGCCGGGATGAGCGACGCTCACCTGGTGCGGCTCCAGCGCGTAGGCCTCGATGAGCCAGTCGCGACTCCACGCGCTCGTGGTGATCACCGCGGCGGCCCTGCGGAGCACGCGGGCCTCACCGATCGCAGCGTCGGGGGCCGCCTCGTCGGTTCCGGCACCGAGGGGCAGGTGCACCAGCATCGTCACCCGCAGTCGACCGCAGGCAGGTGCGACCACCTCGGCCGCGGCGCAGCCGAGCAGACCGTCGACGAGCACGGTGGCGTCCTCCGGAAGCCCGGCCAGCACGTCGTCGAGCCGCGCCGAGTCGTCGGGGGTGGGCCGCGGCCAGCGCCCTGGGACCTCGTGCTGGCGCACGGCGTGGCCGTCCGCCCGCAGCGCATCGCGCAGCCGCCGGTCGTAGACGTTGCCGCCGCTGGGGCGGCTGCCCTCGTCGAGACCGGCAGGGACGACCAGGTGGATCTCCATCACAGCTCTGGGCTCACAGCTCCCGCTCGTAGCTGGCCCAGGCGACGTGGGACTCGTGGAGGGTCACCCGCAGACCGGTCAGCCCGGGGGAGGGGGCACCCAGGTCTCCGGCCGCCGCCCGCTCGGCGATGCGGTCAGCAACCCATTTCGCCAGCGCCTCGGTGCTGGTGTTGGTGCCGGCGAAGGCCGGCTCGTCGTCGAGGTTGCGGTAGGTCACCTCGGCGAGCACCGCGTGCAGCTGCTCGCTGGCCCGCCCGATGTCCAGCAGGATGCCGTCCGCCCCCAGCTCGGGTCCGGTGAACGCTGCGTCCACGATGTACGTCGCGCCATGCAGGCGCCGGGCCGGTCCGAACACCTCACCGGTGAAGCTGTGGGCGATCATCATGTGGTCGCGAACGGTGACGGTGAACATCGGGTCAGCCTCTCCGGGGGGTCTCAGCGGTGTCGTAGGTGATCGTGTGGCAGAGCCCGTCCAGGCGTCCGGTCGCGAGGTCGTCCATCACGCGGGGCAGCTCCTCGAACGGCGAGCTGCCGGTCAGCAGGGCGTCGTACGCCGGGTCGCGCAGCAGCTCGAGAGCGAGGGCGAGCCGCTGCGCGTGTGTCCGGCGCCCCCGGCGGGCGATCGCGACGGCCCCGACCTGGCTGGCGCGGACCGACAGGCGGCGGGAGTGGAAGGCGGCACCGAGGGAGAGGGTCACGGGGTCACGGCCGTACCAGCTCAGGTCGACGACGGTGCCGTCCTCCGCCAGGAGGTCCAGGGAGCGCTGGAGTCCCGCAGCGGTCCCGCTGGTGTGCAGGACCAGGTCCTGCTCGCTCGGGGCGCCGTCGGGGGTGGCGAAGCCGAGGCCGAGAGCGGAGGCGGTCCCGGCGCGAGACTCGTCGAGGTCGACGAGCGTCGCGACGACGCCGGGGATCTGCGCGAGCAGCCGGGCCACGCAGCAGCCGACCATGCCGGCGCCGACCACCGTGACCCGGTCGCCGACCAGGGGAGCGGCGTCCCAGAGGGCGTTCACCGCGGTCTCGACCGTCCCGGCCAGCACGGCGCGTTCCGCGGGCACGTCGTCGGGAACGACGGTGACCGCGGCCACCGGCACGACGTACGCCGTCTGGTGGGGGTGGAGGCAGAAGACGGTGCGTCCGAGGTGCTCTGCGGGCCCGCCCTCGACAACCCCGACGCTGAGGTAGCCGTACTTCACCGGGCCCGGGAACTCGCCCTCCTGGTACGGCGCCCGCATGGTGTCGTGCTGGTCGGTCGGGACCCGCCCGGCGTGGACGAGCAGCTCGGTGCCACGACTGACGCCGCTGCGAAGGGTGCGCACCCGGACCTCGCCCGGACCGGGGTCCTGGACCTCGACGGCCCGGATCTCGCCGCGGCCGGGCTCGGCGAGCCAGTAGGCCCGCTCCACTACGCTCACCGACCTCACCTCTTCCGTCCGGCTGAACCGCGGCCGCGTCCCTGTCGTAGGTGAGGGCATCCCCGCGGCCGTGGGGACTGTCGTACCACGTGTTCACGGAGGCGACGGGTGCTGGGTTCGATCGTGGCGGCGGCCTGCGCCGCCGTCGGCGGCTGGTTCGTGGCGCGCGGCCTGCGCCGGGGTCACCGCTTCGGCCCGGCCGACTGGGTCACCCTGAGCCGCGCCGTGATCGCCTGCGCGGTAGCCGGACTCGTGGCCGGACTGGTGGCGGGGTCGGGGTCGACGGTCCTGGTCGTCTGGCCGGCGGCCCTGGCCCTGGTGCTGGACGGGGTGGACGGGTGGGTGGCGCGTCGTACCGGCACGGCGACGGCTTTCGGCGCGCGCTTCGACATGGAGGTCGACGCCTTCCTGATCCTGGTGCTCAGCATCGGCGCGGCCCCGGTGGTCGGGTGGTGGGCGCTGGCGATCGGACTGGCGCGCTACGGGTTCGTCGCTGCGGGCCGGCTCTTCCCGTGGCTGCGTGGGGAGGCGCCGCCCCGCCCCTGGTGCAAGGTCGTCGCCGCGCTCCAGGGGATCGCGCTGACCGTGGCGATCTCAGGCGTGCTGCCGACGTGGGGGTCCGTGCTCGTGGTGGGCGTCGCCTTGGCGCTGCTGGCGGAGTCGTTCGGGCGTGAGGCATGGGACCTGCGGCGCGCCGCGGGGGCGCCGGGGGAGGGCCGCGGCGAGCTCGCCCTGGCGGCCATGCTCGCCTTCGCCCTGCTGTGGGCGGTGATGGTGCTGCCGGGTCGGACGGGTTCGTGGGGTCCGCTGGCACTGCTGTCGGTTCCGGCTGAGGGGCTGGTCTTCGCGGCGCTGGCGCTCGTGCTCGGCCCTGGCGGGCGGCGCGTCGTTGCCGTGCTCTTCGGGCTGTGGCTGGCGTTGATGGGCTTCCTGGTGGTGTTCGACGCGGGTTTCCGGGCGGTGCTGGACCGGCCGTTCGACCCGGTGGCGGACTGGGCCTACCTCGGGCCCGGTCTCGGGGTCCTGGGTGACTCGATCGGTTCGGCGGGGGTCGTCGTCGCGGTCGTGGGGGTCGCCATGGTGGGGCTGGCGCTGCTCGTGCTGGTGCCCTGGTGCGCGGTGCGGGTGGCGCGCGTCGTGGGCGAGCATCGGCCGACCTCCGCGCGGGTCGTGGCGGTGCTGGGGCTGGTCTGGGCGATCGGCGCCGTGTCGGGGCTCCAGGTGGCCGGCTCGCCGGTGTCGTCGTGGGCGGCCGCCGAGGTGGCGGTCGACGAGGTGAGGCAGGTGCGCGCGGACCTGCACGACCGAGATGTCTTCGCCCAGCTGGTGGCCGAGGACGCGTTCGCCGCCACGCCGTCCGACGACCTGTTGACGGCGCTGCGCGGCAAGGACGTGCTGCTCGTCTTCGTCGAGAGCTACGGGCGGGTCGCGGTCGAGGGGTCGACGTTCGCGCCGGGGATCGAGCGGGTCCTCGACCGGGGAACCGTCCGGCTGCGCAGGGCGGGGTATGCCTCACGCAGCGCCTTCCTCACTTCGCCGACGTACGGCGCCGCCAGCTGGCTGGCCCACTCCACGCTGCAGGCGGGCGTCTGGGTCGACAGCCAGGCCCGCTACGACCAGCTGCTCATGATGCCCCGGCTGACACTCACCGAGGCCTTCTCGCAGGCCGGGTGGCGCACGGTGTTCGACGTACCTGCCAATACCCGCCCGTGGCCCGAGGGGGAGCGGTTCTACGGCTACGACGAGCTGTACGACGCGTCGAACGTCGGCTACGCAGGTCCGAGGTTCGGCTATGCCACGATGCCCGACCAGTACACCCTCGACGCCTTCCGACGCCACGAGCTGCTGCCGGCCGAGAGGGCGCCGGTGATGGCGGAGGTCGACCTGATCTCGAGTCACCACCCCTGGACCCCGCTGCCGAGCCTGGTGCCCTGGGCGGACGTCGGCGACGGCTCGGTGTTCGGCGGCATGCCCGAGCAGGGCCGGTCGTCCGCGGAGGTCTTCGACGACGCCGACGACGTGCGCGAGGTCTACGGCCAGTCGGTGGAGTACACCTGGGAGGCGCTCGTCTCCTACCTGACCACCTACCCGGACCCGGACACGGTGCTGATCGTGCTCGGCGACCACCAGCCGCACAGCTATGTCAGCGGCGACGGCGCCGGCCACGACGTCCCGATCTCGGTGATCGCCCAGGACCCGGCGGTGCTGGCTGCCGTCCGGGACTGGCAGTGGCAGCCCGGCCTCCACCCCAGCCCGTCGGCCCCGGTCTGGCGCATGGACACCTTCCGCGACACCTTCCTCAGCACCTTCTCTCCCGCGCCTCCCTCGGCCGTCGAGTAGGTCCGCCTGCTGGGGTGGTCGAGTGGCGGCCGGGCCTGCTTCTCGAGAGCCCAGCACCCAGCTATTCGGTCAACCGCAGCACCGCCTCGCCGGCGCCGGTCTGCACCTCCACCATCGCCATGTCAGCCACTCGAGTAGCGGTCGCCGCATCCAGCTGCATGGTCTTCCCCGGCAGCCCGTGCCAGGTGGCGACCTGCTCGGTGGTGCCTGCGCGGGTGACCACGACCAGGCGGTAGGTCGAGTCGGCGGACTCCTCCCACGCGTCGTCGTAGCTGCAGGTCAACGTCAGCTTGGTGCCCCAGGCGACGCTCGTCAGCGACAGGTCGCCGGCCATCGGGTCGTTCCCGACCTGCTGCATGGTCTGGCTCGGCACGGCACTGGTCGCGGAGCTGGGCGTCGCCGTACCCGACCCGCCCTCGTCGTTGAAGCCGGCGACCGCCACCGCGCCCAGAGCCACGACGACGGCTGCGGCCGCGGCCGCGAGCCCCGCGACCCGCCAGGTACGTCGCCGCTGCTCGACGCGAACCTGCCTGGTCAAGGAGGACAACAGCGTGGGCGGCACCGGTTGCTCGGACTCCTGGGCCAGCAGGACCTCGCCGGGCACGCGACCCAGCAGCCCCGGCAGCCCGGCGAGCTCACCCACCGCGCGGGTGCAGTCGGCGCACCCGGGCAGGTGTCGCTCGAACTCGAGCCGGTCCGCCGGAGAGAGGGATCCGAGCACGTAGGCACCGTCGTCGCGGGCCAAGGGGCAGCTCATGCGCTCACTCCCATCTCCAGCAGCGCCAGCCGCAGCGAACGCAGGGCGTAGTGGGTGCGCGACTTCACCGTGCCCTCCGGGACGCCCAACGCCTGCGCGGCCTCGGCCACGGAGCGGCGGGCGTAGTAGCACTGCTCCAGCACCGCACGGTGGTCCTCGGAGAGCCGTTGGACGGCGTCGGCGACCACCCAGGAGAGGAGGAGCTGGTCGGTGTGGTCGGCGTGGCCGGCCGCCTCGGGGACCTCAGCGACCGTGACCTCGCTCTGGGAACGCTTGGTGCGCCACTCGTCGATCACGATGTTGCGCGCGACCGTGAACAGCCACGACCGGACCGACCCCCGGTGCTCGTCCAGGCGGGCCAGGCTGCGCCAGGCGCGCAGGAACGTCTCTTGGACGACGTCCTCGGACCGGGCCCGGTCCTGACCGGTCAGCTGCATGCAGAAGCTCCACAGCGCACCGGCGTGCTCCTCGTGCAGCCGCTGCAGGAGCGCGGCCGAGCTCTCGGACATCGGAAACCTCCCACCCTGCGTACGCCGCACGCAGCCTGCCGGTTCACGCTATCCGGTCAGCGCCGACTCCCTCGGAAGCGTGACGCTCGCCCGGTCCGGACCATGCACCGTCAGTGACCCCCCGGCGGCGGCGACCCGGTCGAGGCAGGCCGACCAGTCGAAGACGTCCAGGGACGACCCCTGGATCACCACCTCCAGCCCTTCGTCACTGCCGGACAGGGTGATGCAGGACGGCGGGGTTGCGGCCTGCATCGCCTCCCGGCAGGCGACGTACGCCGCCGCCTCGATGTCGGGGGAGTACCTCACGCCCTCGACGCCCTCGTGGGTCAGCGTGGTCGAGGCGCTCTCGCCCGTCAGGAGGGACCCCACCGCGGCCGCGAGTCCCGACCGGGTGAGCATCGCCGGGAAGATCCCCCGAGTCAGCTCGCGCAGTGCAGCGAGCGTGGCACTCGTCTCCTCGACCAGGCGATCGAGCTTCTGGCGGCCGCGGTCGTCGACCGGATGTTGGGCGAGCTCGTGCACGGCGGTGGCCACCGGAGCGAGCCGGGGCAGGATGTCTCGGGCCAGGGCGGCCTCCATGTGCCGGCGTGCCGTGTCCTCCGCCTGCACGATCCGCCTCCGGGACTCCGACAGCTGCTGGGTCGCCCCGGCCAGCCGGGCGACCTCGGTGCGCAGCTGCTGCTCGAGCGCCAGGTTGCGGAAGGCCGGAGCGGCCTGGGTCGACAGGTCCTGCAGCACCTGTCGGTCCCGGGCCGAGAGTCGACGACCGTGGCGCAACCCGATGTCCAGCGACGCCGCGGCGCCCGCGCCGTCGGTGATCGGGACGTTCTCCGGCGTGCCCGAGCGTCCGGGACCTTCCCCATCGCGCGACCAGGCAGCACGCAGAGTGTCCCCGTCAGCCGACTCGAGCCGGACCTCGACGGTCTCGGCGCCCACGAGTGCCGCGGCCACCTCCGCTGTCGCCCCGAGGAGCTGCTCTGCGGACGGAGTCGCCGACAGCTGGGCGCTGAACGACGCCAGAGCTTCATACGGCTGGGCTCGCGGACCGAAGGCCAGTCGGTTCGCGACCTGCACCACCCGCGCTCGCAGCGGCTGGAAGGCGAGCGCCACCGTGGCTGTGGCGAGCAACGACACCCAGAAACCGCCGGTGCGCGAGTCCACCAGGCGACCGATCGCCACCACGATTCCCGTGTAGCCGAGCGCAGCAAAACCGGTGGCGATGGCGACCACCAGCGACCGGTTGACGATGACCTCGATGTCGTAGAGACGGAATCGCAGCACAGCCACGCCGAAGAGCAGCGGCAGGCAGAAGTACGACACGAACAACGGCAGTCCGGACAGCCACGTCTGGCGTCCGCCGTTGAGCTGCTGGACGGCGATCAGGGCCAGGAAGCCGCAGGTCACGAGCGCGGCCGAGAGCGCGATCAGTCGGAGCTGCTGACGCTGGGCCCCGTCGCTGCGCGCGAGTCTGACCAGCATCGACACCAGGGACCCGACGAGGCCGGCGGTGATCATGAGCAGGCCGCTGGACCACCACAGCTGAGCCTGAAGTGGGCCGTCCCCCGTCCCGCCGAAGATCCGATCGTCGCGTAGGTCCACCTCGAACGGCGAGACCAACGTCATGGTCGCGACGGTGCACATCATGGCGCCCAGGGCGGGCAGTGCCGAGAACGCGCGCCAGCGCGCGGACAGGAATCGCCCGGAGGGTGCGAGGAGGAAGAGGAACGCGACCCCGGTGAGCGCCAGCGGCCCACCGAGCATCAGCGACGCCCATCCCGCTACGCCGCCGAGCCAGCCCGGCCCCGGGCCGCCCTCGTCGACGATCCAGAGGCTGCTGGCTTCCGCGAGCAGTCCGAGGGAGGTGGTGAAGCCGACCAGGTTCAGCAGCCACCCGATCGGATGGGCCGGCAGGCGGGTGACGATGAGTGCGCCCATCGCGGTGCACCCCAGGACCGCCCCGGAGACGAACGGGAACCCGTGCACCGCAACGGCGTCCTCCGACCACAGGGCGAGGAACCGGCTGATGATGATCGCGTCCGCGACGACGGCGACGGCCGCGATGGCCGTCAGCGCCCAGGCGATCCTGGACCGCATCTCAGGACCTCCCCTCGGTCACGAGGGGCAGGTGGGCCTCGAGCCGGGCACCGCCGGCTGGTCCGGCAGCGATGTCGAGGCGGCCACCCACTGCCTCGATCCGGTCCCGCATGTTCGCCAGTCCGCGACCACCGGTCGTGGGTTCTCGAGGGATACCGGGCCCGTCGTCCTCGACGATGCAGGTCAGCCGGTCGACGTCCTGGCGAAGCGAGATCCGGACCTGAGCTTCTGGGGCGTGCTTGGTGGCGTTCTGGACCGCCTCGACACAGCAGAAGTACGCCGCGGCCTCCAGGTCGGTGGGCAGCCGCCCGACCGACTCCGCGGTCAGCGTCACCCGCGGGTCGCCGGCGCCGACCGCGGCGCGCAGCGCGGCGGTGAGTCCCTGCTCGCCGAGCTCCGGCGGGTAGAGCCCGCGTGCCAGCCCCACGAGCGTCGCGATCGTCTCCTCGATCGCCCGCTCCAGGGTGTGCAGCATCTCCGCCGCCCGAGCGGGCGACGTACCGGCCGTCTGATGCGCGTGCCGGAGCTTCACGGCGAGCGCGACGAGGTGCTGTTGAGCGCCGTCATGGATGTCCCGCTCCAGTCGCTGGCGCTCGGCGTCCTGGGCCCGGACGATCCGCTGACGCGAGGTGAGCAACTCCCGCTCGCGCAGAGCGAGCTCCTCGCGGCGCGCCTCGAGCTCCCCGCGCAGACGCTGCCCCCGCAGCACCACGCCGGCATGGTCGGCCAGCCCGGCCAGCAGGCGTTCCTCGGTGGCCGTGAGGGGGATGCCCTCCCGTTCCTGCAGGACGATCAGGCCCATCAGCTCGCTGCCCTGGTGGACGCGGTGGTGCCGGCGGCCGGCCGTGCTGCGCGCCTCAGCCTCGAGCGTTCCCACGTCCGAGGACGTCCGAGGTTCGTGGTCGCTCTGCGGCCACACCGCGGCGAGGCTGAGATCGCCCGGTGCCACGATCCACACCTGCACCCACGAGGCCGCCGTTCCTTCGCCGAGGAGGCGCGCCATCTGCACCGGTACGTCGCCCGGCCGCACCCGTCCCGCCACGGTGCGTGAGAACCCGGCCAACAGGTCGTACGTCGTCGCGCCGCCGGCGTGCAGCGCGGCGTACGCCTGCCGCGTCAGGGCGCGCCCCACCCGCTCGAACGAGAGCGCGACCACCGCGGTCGCGAGCACCGACAGCGCGAGGTCGGGGGAGGCGGTGTGGCCGATGAGGGCTCCGCCGCCGAGCACGACGGCGACGTAGACCAGCAGCACGTAGCCGGCCAGCCCTGCCCAGGCGAGGGCGGCGGCGAGGGCCCGGCGTGGCGACCGGATCTGCGGACGCCACCGGCTCGACCCGCTCATGGGGCGAGTCTGCTCCCTCCGGAACGCGGGGGACAGGGGGATTCCCGCACCGGGTGGGGGTGCCAGCCCCCCGGTCACCCGCCCGAACCCGGTGGGCGGCCGCGCCGCAACGGTGCGTGGAACCCCGGCGACGGTGCGCCTGACCCCCTGCCCGTGGAACCCCGTCGAACGGTTCCGTTGGCGCATACCGATCGCACCGGGCGAACGGTCACCGATCAGGAGAACCACATGACTACCGCAACCTTTGCCCCACCGACCGTCACCGCGGCGGTTGCTCGGGGCGTCAGCAAGATGTACGGCGACGGGGACGCCGCCGTCGCCGCCCTCGACAACGTCAGCGTCGAGCTCGCCGCGGGCCGGTTCACGGCCATCATGGGGCCCTCGGGCTCCGGCAAGTCGACCCTGCTGCACGTGCTCGCGGGGCTCGATCGTCCGACCGCGGGCGAGGTGTACCTCGGCGACGTGGAGATCACCTCGCTCAACGACAAGGCGCTCACGCTGCTGCGCCGCGACCGGATCGGCTTCATCTTCCAGTCGTTCAACCTGCTGCCCACCATGACTGCCGCGGAGAACATCGTGCTCCCGCTGCGGATCGCCGGGCGGAAGCCGGACCAGCAGTGGGTGGACTCGATCGTGGAGACCGTGGGTCTCTCCGGGCGTCTGACGCACCGGCCGGCTCAGCTCTCCGGCGGTCAGCAGCAGCGGGTCGCCGCGGCGCGCGCGCTGGCCTCACGACCGCAGGTCGTGTTCGCCGACGAGCCGACCGGCGCTCTCGACTCAGCCTCGGGCACCGAGCTGCTCCGCTTCCTGCGGATGGCCGTGACCGAGCTGGGCCAGACCGTCGTCATGGTCACCCACGACGCGACCGCAGCCAGTTACGCCGACCGGGTCCTGTTCCTCGCGGACGGGCAGGTCGCCGACGAGATGCACGAGCCGACCGCCGACGCGGTCCTCGACTACATGAAGCACCTAGGAGACTGACATGTTGAGCACCACACTCCGGGCCATGGTGGCCCACAAGCTGCGGCTGGTCCTCACCACCGCATCCATCGCGTTGGGGGTCGCGTTCCTCGCGGGGACGATGATCCTGACCGACACGATGAACCTCGCGTTCACTCAACTCTTCAGCAGCGTCTCGTCGGGCACCGACGCGGTCGTCCGCACCGAGTCGGGCTACAACCAGATGGAGGGGATCGGCACCAGCCGTCGCCCGCTCGACGCCGCCGTGCTGGACACGGTCCGCGGCGTCGACGGCGTAGCGGCTGCCGAGGGCACGGTCTCGGGGTACGCCCTGCTGACCGACCTTGACGGCAAGGCCATCGTGACCAGCGGCGGTGCGCCGACGCTGGGCTACTCCTACGCCGAGGACGACGGACTGCGGGGCGCTGTGTCGCTGCGCAGCGGCCACGCACCTGCCGGTGCGGGCGAGGTAGTCATCGACGCCACAAGCGCCGAGGAGCACGACATCCCATTGGGGTCGACCATCCGGATCCTCTTCCAGGGGCCGGCCCGGGAGTTCACGGTCGTCGGGACCGTTGAGTTCGGTGACGAGCCGAACCTCGGCGGAACCACGTCGGCGTACTTCGACCCGGCCACCGCCCAGCAGGTGCTGGGCACGGCAGGGAGCTTCGACACCATCATCGTGCGTGCGGAGGACGGCCTCAGTCAGGCCGCGCTGGCGTCGCGGGTCGGTGCCGCACTCCCGAAGGGAGTCGAGGCCGTGACCGGCACGAGTGTCGCCCAGGAGATGGCGGACGCCATCAACAACGACCTCGGGTTCGTCGGTGTGCTGTTCACCGTCTTCGCGGCGATCGCGCTCTTCGTCGGCTGCTTCATCATCTGGAACACCTTCACGATGATCGTGACCCAGCGCTCGCGAGAGATCGCGCTGCTCCGGGCGATCGGGGCGACCCGGCGCCAGGTGATGCGCTCGCTGCTCGTCGAGGCGACGATCATCGGGGTTCTCGCCTCGGCGCTCGGCGTGGTCGCCGGCATGGGTGTCGCGAAGGGACTTCAGGCACTGATGGACGCGGTGGGCTTCAGCCTGCCGACGACGTCACTACAGATCGAGGCGCGCACCATCTGGTTGCCGATCCTGGTCGGCACCCTGGTCACTCTCGTGGCCGCGCTGGTGCCGGCTCGCCGGGCGACCAAGGTGCTGCCCGTCGAGGCGCTGCGCGCCGCGACTCCTGGGGCCGACCGCGTGTCGCGCACCCGGGTCGTCGTGGGCACGGTGCTGGGAGCCGCCGGCGTCGCCGGTGTCCTGGCCCACCTGTACGGCGACGCCTCGTTCGCCGCCTTCGGGATCGGCGTGCTCGCTGCTGTCGTCGGGGTCATGGCGATCCTGCCGCTCGCCGTACGGCCGATCGCTGCTGCGATCGGGTGGCCGTTGCGGTTGCGCGGGCTGCCGGGCGAGCTGGCCCGTCAGAACGCTGTCCGTAGCCCTCGTCGTACGTCGGCGACGGCGGCGGCCTTGATGATCGGGCTCACCCTGGTGGTCAGCATGGGCGTCTTCGCGTCGTCGCTGAAGGCATCGTTCTCCGATGTGCTCGGGGACTCGCTCCAGGCCGATCTCTACCTGCAGAGCTCCAGCACGACGGCCGAGGGCTTCAGCCCCGAGGCGGTCGACGTGGCGAGGTCCGTGCCCGGTGTGGCCGTGGCGTCGTTGACGAGCTGGGGGGAGTGGCGCTTCGACGGTGAGGGCGCGTCGTACTCGTCGGTCGACCCCGACACCGCGGCCGAGGTACTCACCCTCGACGTGGTCGACGGTTCGATCGCCGACCTGGGCGTCAACGGTGTGGCGATGCCGACCACGTTCGCCGAGGACCACGGCTGGCACGTGGGCGACCGCGCGCCGGTCGAGTTCGCGGCCTCCGGCAAGACCCGGATGAAGGTCGTGGCCGTCTATGAGCCGAACACCTGGCTCGGCACCGGCCCGATCATCAGCAACGCCGCGCAGACGAAGTACGCAGGGCCGCAGCTGGCCACGTCGGGCTTCCTGCTGCTGGACGACGGAGCGGACGCCTCGACGGTCCAGCGGGCGGTGGCGGACGCACTGGCGGGTCATCCGGACTCGAAGGTGCTGAACCAGAGCGAGTACGAGGCCGAGGCCGGTGGGTTCATCAACCAGCTGTTGGCGTTCGTCACCGTGATGCTGCTGCTGGCGGTGATCATCGCGCTGCTTGGCATCGTCAACACCCTGGCCCTCTCGGTGTTCGAGCGGACCCGCGAGCTGGGCCTGCTCCGAGCAGTGGGCATGACCCGCGGTCAGGTGCGCTCGATGGTGCGATGGGAGTCGGTGGTCATCTCGCTGATCGGTGCCACCGCCGGTGCCGCACTCGGGATCGGCCTGGGGCTGGCGCTGGCGCAGGCCCTGCGCAGTGAGGGGATCCGGGCCATCTCGGTGCCGGGGGTTCAGGTCGCGGCGTACGTCGCGCTGGCCGCGGTGGCCGGCGTGGTCGCAGCCATCGGTCCCGCACGATCGGCCTCGAAGGTCGACGTGCTGCGGGCGGTGGTGACGGACTGACACAGCGACGGTGCGGATCCTGGTCGAGAGATCGATCGGGGTCCGCACCGTTGTGTCGTCAGCTGGTCGCCTCGACGTAGGTCAGCACGGCCATGACCCGCCGGTTGGTCTCGCCCTCGTCGACCAGTCCGAGCTTCTGGAAGACCGAGCTGATGTGCTTCTCGACGGCCCGGTCGCTCATGAACAGGCCGCTTGCGATCGCCGCGTTGTTGCGGCCGGTCGCCATCGCCTCCAGGACGGCTCGCTCCTTGTCGGTCAGCCCGAGCAGGGGAGAGGCCGCCTGGCTCGCCTTGCGGGACACCAGGCCCTCGACCACCTTGGGGTCGAGCGCGGACCCGCCCCGCGACACGTCCTCCAGCGCGCGGACGAGCTCGTCGAGCTCGGTGACCCGCTCCTTGAGCAGGTACCCCAGGCCCGCGACGCCGTCCTCCAGCAGGTCCAGGGCGTAGCTGGCCTCGACGTACTGCGAGAGCACGACGACGCCGGTCGAGGGGAACTCCGCCCGGATCCGCTTGGCCGCTTCGATGCCCTCGGTGGTGAAGGTCGGCGGCATCTGGATGTCGGTCAGTACGGCGTCGGGGTGATGCTCACGCACCGCCTGCAGTAACGACGGACCGTCGGGCACGCTGGCCACGAGCTCGAGGTCGTCGAGCTCGTCGAGGAGGGAGGTGACCCCCTCGCGCACCAGGAAGTTGTCGTCGGCGAAGACGACCCGCAGGGCCACGCTGGGAGGCTAGCACCGCCGCCGCTCGCCGCGCGTAGGTCCGGGGTGCGTGCCTGGGGTCAGCGGGCGTCGCGTTTGGCCTGCCGCTTGGCGCCCATGGACCTCGACGAGGCGTCCTTCTTGATCCCGCCGGTCGTCTTGGTGGCAGGGCGCCGGCCGGACGTCGTACCGCTCTTCGGGTCCTGGCCGCCGTCGGCCGCAGGTCCAGAGCTGCCGGTGCGGGCCGCGGCCAGCCGCTCAGACTTCAGCTCGGCCGCCGCCTGGTTCGCCCGGATGCCGACCTGGCGGCTCACGCGGGCCAGGGCGAGCTCGAACACCTCGGCCTTGTCCCGGTCACGCTGGTTCTTCCCGTAGCTGAACCCGCGCCCGCCGCGGGCAGACACTTTGGCACTGGCCCCGCGCCGGTAGTTCTTGACGTACTTGGTGCGGGCCCGCCGGATGCGCGTGTGCAGCGCGAGGAGCTCATCCTCGTCGAGGTCCGCGATCGCGTCGCGCTCGGTATCGTGCACGAGCATCCGCTCGGCCGGGGTCATCGAGTTGAGCACTCCTTTGTTCATGGAGGGATCGTGCCGTATCCGGCGGGGTTCGGCTAGGTCCGGGTCGGGAGTCCCTGCTGCGCGCTGACCCTCACCCATTGGTCAAGAACGGCAACTCTTGGCCACCAAATCCTGCAGCTTCTGACCAATCGACGACCCTGTCGGCCGACGGGGGTACGGTCAACGCAACGGTGCAGCGCGGCCCCGCGTGGCACCCCTTCGAGGGACTGCGTCATGCCACGCACACACCGCGCCACCGTGGTCACCAGGGCCCGCAGCCGCGATGGCGGCGATCGCTCGGGCGAGGGGGACGTGCTCGCGGGAGTCGGTCGCGGCGCGTTTGAGGAGCCGGGCGGCGAGTGTGCCCTGACCGTCCTGGAGCGCCACCTGGGCGCCGCGCCAGCGACAGTAGGCCGCGTCGTGGGGGCGGGTGAGCTTGTCCCACTCACTGGCTGCGACAGCCCAGTGCTCGACGCTGGCGACTCCCGTCAACCGGCCGATCTCAGCAGTCCATGTCGACGCGTTCGCGGTGACGGCGGGCTTCCCGGGATGTGGGCTGAACGGGTTGACCACGGACCGTCCGAGCAACGTGACGAGGGCGGCGGCAACCTCTCCCGACGGAACCGCACGAGAAGCTGTGCTCGCCTCCATGCCGGCATCTGCTGCTGCCCGGGCCGCGAGCACGAATGTCGCGCCGAGATCGCCCGACGCCTGGGTGTCGACAAGACTCTCGATCGCTGCCTCGAGCTGGGCGAAGACGGGTGCCGCATCTGAGTACCAGAGCATCGCGGTGGCAGCCGACTCGGCGAGCTCGCGAAGGATCTGTTTGCCCTCGAGGTTCAGTTCAACGAGCTCATCGAAAGTTGCTGCCGCCTCGGACCCGGCCCCGAGCAGCGCCACGAGACAGGCCCGCTCGATGTGCTGGAACGCCGTCGCCGGAGTGGGCCCCGCGGACGACGCATCCGACACCAGCTCCAGTGCTCGCCTGAGCTGCCCGCCCTGCCGAAGGGCCTGCGCGATGTTGGCCCGCAGGGTCGCGACACGTCCGGTTTCCAGGCCCCACTCATGAGCGGCGGCGAGTGCGCGACTCCCCGCGGTGACGAGCTGCTCGGCCGGTGCCGCGGCCATCAGGAGGACGTCGGTGTAGATGATCGCCAGCTCGACCTCATCGACTGGGTCGGGCCGAGGCAGCACAGTGCGGTGCGCCTGCGCGATCACCGCCAGGCCGCCCTCGAGGTCGCCGGTACGCGCCATCTCCCAGCCGTCCGCGGCTAGGGCGTAGCGAATCAGCGACCGATCCCCGATTGCGTCGGCCATCTCGACCGCGTCCTCGAGGGTTGCCGCCGCCTCGTCGTAGTGGCCACGGACCTTGAGTAGATAGGACCGCCGCCAGAGTGCCTCGAGGTGGTCGCCGCACGGCGGGAGCGTCTCGTAGATGGCGATCGAGCGGTCGAGCAGCGGCAACGCTTCCTCACTGTCGACGCCACGATTGGTCGAACCGCGGATGACCGCGGCCCGCTGGTAGAGCGCTGCCGCCTCTCGGCCCTGAAGTCGCCCCGCCTCGTCAAGTGCACGCTCGACGAGGTCGTCTCTCACTGGTTCGTCGACCAGCTCCTGCACCTCGATCGCTGCGACGAGGGCATCACCGAGGGAGACGCCGTCGATCTCGTCGCGCCCGGACCACAGCTCGAGCGCGCGACGCCATTCCCGAGCCTCGTGGTGGATCGCGAACCGCGTGTGCGCCTCGCGGGCTGCCCGCACCCGCCAGCGAAGCTCCTCCGCCGGCTCGAGTGCTTCCCGCCAGTGAGCGGCCACCTCGGCCGGAGAGCAGTCAGACGCCTCGCTCAGGGCGACGGCGATCCGGCGGTGCGCGGCGGCGGACTCGCCGGCCACGAGTCGACGGCGGATCGCCTCGGCGAGCAGCGGGTGCCGCAGCCGGACGTCACGTGTCGTCGGCATAGACGCGAGCAGCCGTCCGCGAGTCAGCTCTCGTACGGCGCTGGTCAGGCGGGCCTGCGACAGCTCGGTGACCGATAGGAGTTGCCCGTCGGTGAGACCACGGTCCGCGACTGCGAGCGCGACGGCCACCGTCGAGGCACTCTCGCCAACGCGGTCCAGGCGCTGGTCCAGTAGCTCCCCGAGAAGCCTGGGGAGTGGCTGGTCCGGCTCGTCGTGGGCGCACAACTGTTCTGCGAACAACGGCTGACCCTGCGCGCGGCGGTGGATCCGTACCGCCAGGGACGGATCGGCAGCGCGGCCAAGCAGCAGGGCGAGCTGCTCGGCCGTATCGTCCAGACTGAGCGGACGGAGCTCGAACATCTCCACGTGCGAGAGCCGGGTGACGCGTCCGCGCCACTCCTCGTTGGTTGGCGCCGTGTCGGGATCATCGAGGCGGTAAGTCCCGACGATCGCAACGCCAGTGCCCCGAGAGAGTAGGTGCTCGAGCAGGTCCAGCGTGGAGGCATCTGCCCAGTGAAGGTCCTCGATCACCAGACACACGCGACGATGGAGCGTCAGCGCCTTCAGCGTTGCCCCAACTCCCGCGAAGAGCCGCTCGCTGGCGTAGGCGTCGGCCCCCGCGTTGCTGTCGGGTGGGACAGCCAACTCCGGAAGCAGCCTGCTCACCACCGCGGGCACGTATGCCGCGCAGTCCGCGAGGGCCTTCTCGAGCCACTGCCCACCGTCGACTTCGTAGACCGACCTGAGGAGGTCGACCATCGGGAGCATCGGGGCCTCGCTGGACAGCGGGAGACACGATGCAGTGGCGACGAACACCTCCTGAGCGATCAGCGCCGTGGCGGTCTCGACCAGCTTGGTCTTGCCCATGCCCGCCTCGCCAGTGACGAGCAACAGCCCGGTGCCGGTCTCGAGATGGCGGCGTACGGCGTCGAGCTCGCTGCGCCGTCCCGCGATGCGAGGAGCCGGAGTGGTGTCGTGGATGGCGTCGGTGGCCCTGAGCCAGAGGTCGTGGAAGACCGCGGTGTCTCCGTCCATGGCCTCGACGAGCAGCTCAAGGACTCCCCAGGTCGGCAGTTTGGGGGAAGAGAAGGTCTTCGAGACCGTGGTGTGCGAGCAACCAACCTGGCGAGCGAGGGCACGCAGACTGGGCCAGCCGGAGAGGTGATGGAGGGCATGCAGAGCGTCATTCAACTCACGCGCCGGTCCGGGCGTGAGGTCGGGCCGCGGCAGCGCTGGCACGGGTCCCTCCCCGGTCGTCGTGTGTTCAGGATCCTCCACCGACGAGCACCGTGTCTACGCTCCGACTCTCTTGCACCGTGATCGTCACGCACATCGCGTGGAACCTCCGTGTCCACTTCTGTCAGCTGCCGTCAACCAGGGGGCAGCCGCGCCAACTCTGGGATCAACAACCGCAGGCACCCGCCGCGGAACAACCAGGGGAGAGCACCATGAACAGCACAGCATTCCGCCGCTTCGGGGCCATCGTCGGCGCCGCAGCGGTTGTCGCGACCATCGCCACCACGGCCCCGTCCAGCGCGACGGTGGACACGGGCAACCAGGACCGACCGTGCTTCATGATCCGGTCGCACTGGAACAACGCCGAAGGCCCGCAGCCGACCTGCCCGAACGGACGCTTCACCACGGCCGCAGCCGACGACGGCGACGCTACCCGTGCCGTCCCGTCCGCACGGATCACGGACTTCATGCCGTGAGGACCTCCTCCCCCGGCCGGGCGGTCGGTGGACACCACTGGTGGTGCCCGCCATCGCCCGGTGAAGGGGAACGTTTGCGGGGGTCCGTTGCGGCGGGCAATCACTCGGTCAGCGACCACGGGCCAGCAATCCCAGGGTCAGTCCGCTCCCGACCCGGTTGCTGGGTGCTGACAGAAGTCGGACACCCGAATTCGCCTGGACACCCCGGTGTCGGGCGGGGGATCCTGTTGGGGGAGGGCAGCAGGGGAGGCTGACCCATTGGGAGGATTGCCACGACCGGACGTCCCGCCGGGACCGAGGCGGGACCTCGTCGTTGCGCTCCACGACCTGCACCACCGGGCGGGGTGGCCGAGCCTGCGGGCCCTGGCTCGGGACGCCGGCTGCAGTCACACCACCGTGTCCGGTGTGTTCTCCTCTCCGCGCCTGCCGTCCTGGGGGGTTCTCGAGCTTCTGGTCGAGGCCATGGGCGGCGACACCGCTGAGTTCCACCAGCTCTGGCTGGCGTCCAGCGAGCCGGCGGAGTCGGCCGAGACTCCCTCAGCCCGGATTGCGGGTCGCCGTGATGAGCTGGTGGCGGTACGTCGGCACTTCGACTCCGGTGCCGGTCTGTTGCTGGTTACCGGGGAGGCGGGCCTGGGGAAGACCGCGCTCGTCACGCCGCGGCTGCCGGGGCCGAGGCGTTCGTGGCGAGTGGCGTCTGCCGTCCGCTCTCGACCGAGGTGCCGCTGCTGCCGGTGGCTGAGTTGCTGCGCCAGGTGCGCCGCGAGCATTCGGCCTGGTTCGAGGAGGCGCTGGGGGCGGCCCCGTCCTACGTCGTCGGGGCGGTGGCGCAGATCCTGCCGGAGCTGGGAGGCGAGGAGGCCCCGCAGGTGAGCGACGAGTGGGCCAGACAGCGGCTCTTCCACGGGCTCGGTGCACTCTTGTCGGCGTTGCGGGATCGCCGGCCGCTGGCCTTGTTCGTGGAGGACGCGCACTGGGCCGACGCCACGACTCTCGACGTGCTCGAGCTGCTCGGCACCCAGGGGTGCCCCCTCGTGGTGACCGTGCGGACCGAGGACCCCGACGTGGGTGAGGCGGCCCTCGACTGGCTCAGCCGCGCCCGCAGCCTGCCGGGGGTGGCCACCCTGGTGCTGGTGCCGCTGACCCTGGCCGAGACGGCCCAGCAGCTCGCGCAGTTGCGTGACCGTGACGTGGGTCCGGAGGAGGTGGCGCGGATCCAGGCGCGCAGTCTCGGTCGGCCGCTGTTCACCGAGCAGCTGGCGCTTCATCCCGACGACCAACCGCTGCCGGAGCTGCTGGCCGACCTGCTGCTGCACCGGTTGCGTGGGCTCAGCCCGACCGGGTGGGCGGTGGGTCGGGCGTTGGGCGTGTGTGACCGGCCGCTCCCGGTCGACCAGGTGGCGCAGATCGCGGGGCTCGAGCCCCTCGCTGGGCTGCGCGAGCTCGACGCCCAGCGGTTGCTCGCCCCGGCCGACGGGCCCCTGGTGCGGCTGCGGCATCCGCTCATCGTCGACGCGATCCGCCAGCGGCTGGTCCCGGGCGAGGCACCGGAGGTGCACCGCCGGGTCGCCACGGTGTTGGCCGCGGCGCCGGATCCCCCGGCCGCGGAGATCGCGGAACACTGGGCCGCGGCCGGTGACAACACCGAGGAGCTCCGCTGGCGCATCGCGGCCGCCCGATCCGCCTGGGCAGGCTTCGCCGTCGAGGCGGCAGCGACCCACTGGCGACGGGTCCTCGACCTCTGGCCGGACGAGCTCGACGAGGCCGGCACCCCGCCGCTGAGCCGCGCCCAGATGTACGCCGCGGTCCTCGATGCCCTCAGACGGCTCGACCTCGCCGCCGTCGCCCCGCTGACGGACAAGGCCCTGGCGGTCGCCGAGGATGCCGTCACCGAACAAGGTGCGGCGATCTGGCATCGGGTCGGGCGAATCCGCGCATGGCAAGGGGAGTCCGACGCGGCCCTCGAGCTGAGCGCGCGAGCGGTGGCCGTGTACGCGGACCTACCCCCCTCTCGTGACCACGTCGAGGCACTGGCCGCCCGAAGAATGGCCCTCGAGCACGTCGGCCGGTACCGCGAGGCCGCCGAGGTCGAGGCCCGGGCCGTCACGGTGGCCCGCGCCCTGGGCCTCCCCTCGGTCCTCAAGCATGAACTGGCCCAGTGGGCTTGGGCTCAGTGGGTCGGCGGCGACGCGGCAGGCGCCGAGGCCACCATCGAGGAGCTGGCCACCCTCGCCCTGGACCCACCAGACCCGTACTGCGAATTGTATGGTCGCCGAGTGCGTGACCGACGTGCTGCTGATGGCCGGAGCGCCAGCTGCCGAGGTCGCCGAAGCCGCGCGGACGGCGCTGACGGCCGAGGACTCATGGGGACTCCACTACGACGGGGCGCTCCGCTGGAACGTCGCCGAGGCATTCATCAATCAGGGCAACCCCTCGGCCGCCTGGGAGCTCGTGGCCCCGCACACCACGGGGGACCCGGTCCCGGAACGCTGGGATCTCCACCTGCAACGTGCCGTGCTCGAGCTCTACGCCGGCCGGACCGACGAGGCGCAACGACAGCTCGCCACGGCCGCTGCGGGGCCATTCAGGTCGTTGCCCGACCGCCTCGCTCTCGCCACCACCGCCGCCGGCATCCTCTTGTGGACCGCTCAGCCGTCCGCCGCCCTGAACTGGGCGCTACCGGTACTGGAGGACGGGGAGGAGACAGATGAGCCCGTCATGCTCGCCCCGCTGCTGGTCCTTGCTGCGCGAGCGGCCGCCGACCTGGGAGATCGTGCCCGCGGCGAGCAGCTCCGCGACCTACACCGTCGGCTGACCGCAGACCCGTTCGCGGCACACCCCCCGCTCGTCACCCCGCAGGCCCAGGGCGCCACGTGGACAGCCGAGCTGGCCAGACTGGAGGGATCGGAGACCGTGGACGGCTGGGCCGCAGCGGCCACCGCCTGGGACCGCCTCACCCGTCCCTACGACTCGGGGTACTGCCGCTGGCGGGGGGCACAGGTGGCACTGGCGACCGGGCAGGGCACGCTGGCCGGCCGGCTGCTGAAGCGAGCCACCTCCGACGCACGCGGACACCTCCCACTCACCGAAGCAATCCGATCGACTGCCTCAACCAGATCGTGACACGGATGTCGTCAGCACGCCTGGACCAAGCAGTGCAGCAGATCGTTCATCGTCGGAACCCTTGCTGCCGGAGGTCGCCCTGGCAGTCACCTGATCGTGCGGCAGACCTCCTCGTGCCGGCTCTCGCGTTCGAACCAAGCATTCCCCAAGCGGTCCCGCTTTGCGGAGAAGTTCGAAGTCGCTTGGCGAAGGGTCGCGGATGAGGTGCAGCCAGTGCGACCATCGAAGGGTGTCGCCGGTCTCGGAGGGACACTGACGTTACGCCAGCGGGCAGGTCGAGAAGCAAGTCGAAGGAGCGACGTTGGTTGACGGGGCACGCATCGCCGGTTACATCGCTCTCTCTGTGCGGATGGACGAGGGGACGCGCCTACCGGGCCTCGACAACAAGCTGGCCGAGCTCGTGGAGGTCGTTGCCGACAAGGTGGGGCGAACGGTCGTGGACCGTCTGATCTCCCACCCCGCGCACGGGATAGACCTCGAGCTGGTTGACGGGGCTGTCGAGAGGGCCGCCTCGGAGGACTCTGACTTCGCCACACACCTCAACCGGCTGTGCAGCGAGCTGGAGGCGATAGGCGGTGCGGAGCTCGCCAACCAGCTCCGCCGAGTCATCCGCGCGGCGGGAGACACCGAGGTGTGCGCGACCTGCGGTGCGCGCAACTCACGCGAGTCCGTCTTCTGCGACACGTGCGGCTCTTACCTCGAGTGGCTCCCCGGCGCCGACCAGTCGTCACCTACTGGCGACTCAGCCTCCACCCCGAGCTCGGCACAGCCGGTCGAGGCGACCTCGCCCCTGGGCCAGAAACCGCTGGGCGACACTGCCCACGACACCAGAGACTGTTGGACGTGTGGCGAGGCCAACGAGGCAAGCCGTCGATTCTGCAGCAGATGCGGAGCGACGCTCACCATGGTCCATGGGGCGACTGCGCCGGCACCAAGCGATCGGCTCCGCTGGTCCTCACGAGGTCGCGACTCCGGCCATCGTCGGGAAACAACGGCCCGCCCGCACCGCCGTAGCACGGAGTCCCAACCCCAACTCGTTCTTCCACCGTCGACCCAGGCCGCTGTCGACGCCGCCCTCGACGAGGTCGTCACGGACGGCCGACTGCTGATCAGCGCTGCCGAGGACATGCGACAGGGCACAGTCGAGCGCGTCGAGGTCGCCATCGCCCGCCACAAGGAACTCGACTCCGAATTGCGTCAGGTGGTGACGGTGGCGACGGCAGCACCCATCGAGGACGTCGAGACATCGCCGTTCATGACAGTCGAGCTGAAGGGCAGCGCGTTCGACATCACGCCCCTGGACCCAAAGGGCGGGGGCGAACAGCTGCTGAGACCCACCGCCCTCTGGCAGTTCGACGTGATTCCCCAGCGCAGCGGATCCCAACAGCTCAAGGTGTGCGTAGCCATGAGGATCCCCATCCAGGGCCGACCCGACGAGCGAGTGTCTGTCCCGGTCGTCGAGCGCTCGGTGCGGGTCAGAGTCAACGCTGGCTACAACACACGTCGTTTCATCCGCGCGCACTGGCAGTGGTGTCTGGTCACGATCGCCGGACTCGGGGGTGCCATCGGTGCCTGGCTGAAACTGTTCCAGGGTGGAGGGACGTGACGACACCGCTCGGGGCCGCCCGAGGGTCCTAACCGGTCCGTGGTCTTGTGCGCCGGAGCCCTGGGCTGCCGCATGATGTCGAAGCGTCGATTCATCAAAGAACCCCGCCCCCGACCCTGTGAGGTCTGAGGCGGGCTGTTTGTGCGTCGTTCGGCGTCTGCTGCACCCAGCGCCCGGCGAACGTTTCAAGGTCGCCCATGCGCGACGGGAGTGCCAGCAGGCCCCAGCGACCGGATCGCGGCAAAACCACCGAGTGGTCGTGGCCAAGCCGACGAACACGCCGCCTGGGACCACCACATCACCAGCGCCGCTTGAGTTCCTAAGACCTGGGAGATCTGCCGCAGATAGCGTGCGCTAGAGCTCGACCATGCCGATCTGCGGGTGACGGTGCTGACTTCGCACGGACTGTTGGGCGGCGCAAACCGACGACAGGTGCGAGCCGGGAGCAGACATGTAACCCACCAACGGCCCCAGGATGCGGTGCGCTCATCCTCTTGGGCTCGAACAGGAGCGGCATCAACCTGGGGCGCTTCGAAATGAGCCGGGTGCGCCTTCGATGGACTCCCTTTGAGACCCTGTGCAGATGTGGGCGACGTGGGAGCAAGCCGCCGTGGCCGCCGTCATCGCCGGCACGGTGTGGGTGGCGCTGCGCGGCGTCCGATCGCGGCGTGCGGCATACGTCGCGCCGTTCGCGGCCGAGTTCGTCCTCCTGAGCGTGCTGTACGGCATCTGGCGGCTCGCGCGAATGCTGCCGCTCGCCACGCCTGGCGGGGCCCTGTCGCGCGCACGCGACATCGCCTCATTCGAGGCCTGGTTGCACCTGCCCTCCGAGCTCACCGTGCAGCGCTTCGTACTGAGGCACGACTCCCTGGCCGAGGCTGCCACCTGGTACTACGCGATTGTCCACGTGCCAGCCGTCATCGGGTTTCTCGTCTGGCTCTTCGTCCGACACCGCGACCACTACCCGCCATGGCGCAACGCCCTGGCACTCGTCACGCTCGGCTGCCTGATCATCCGCTTCGTGCGCGTGGCACCGCCGCGGTTCCTCCCCGACCTGGGCTTCGTCGACCTCGCCTCCCGGGTCGGCTACTCCGTCTACCCCGGCGATGTGTCGACGGGGGTGTCCGACCAGTTCGCCGCCATGCCGTCGATCCACGTCGCCTGGGCCGCAATCGTGTCGCTCGGCGTCGTCGCCGCCGGCACGAGCCGCTGGCGCTGGCTCTTCCTGCTGCACGTGGTCGTGACCTTGCTCGTCGTGGCGGCCACCGGCGATCACTGGTGGCTGGACGGCGTTGTGGCGCTCCAGCTCCTCGCCGGCGCGCTGATCCTCGACACTGCCGTGCGAGGCTGGCTCGACCGCCGTCGATCGAGACGCGTCGATCGAGACCAGGCCCGGCGCCGACGTTCGGTGCGGGTGTCAGCAACGGTCGGGCAATGAACTCCAGCTTCGCCGCGCTCCACGGGAAGGCCGACTGTGGAGCGCACTCTCATGCCCCTGACCGAGCGCCACCGCGGTTGCGTCCCACTACCGCCTGTCGGGCGCACCCGATCCGCTCGACCAGGCCGATGAGCGGGTCCTTGCACGTCTGAGCAGCGCAGCGAAGTGGGCAATAGGGCTGGCCACGATGTTGGCAGTGGTGGGGCTGGTGCTGATGGCGTCGATGCCGAAGGTTCTAGCAAGCGAACCCGATTCGTGTGAGGACGCCCGCAGCCAGATGTTGGCCTTGACGTGCCCGAACGCCGCCTCGGCGGTTGCCCCGCGCGGCTGTTCCGGAAAGCCGCGGGAGCACGCCACGCGGCATGACCTGGAGTCGGGTCGGGCCCGGCCACACGGCGTCGTCGTAGCCCGCCCAACGCATTCCAAGACGCACGCCCTGTGCGACGATTCCCACCGACGCTATTGCCGACCCAGCCGGACGAGGAGTCGGTCATCGGCTCCTCCCAGGCACCTGCGCGATCGGCGCGCGTGACGCTATCAGCCGGCGCAACAGCCGTCGCGGCAGCAACAGTCCCGGTGGCCCTCGGCCGGCGGCGGCACGTCGAGCACGGCGTACGCCGTCACGAAGTCGGGGTGCGACGCGGTGACTTCCCAGGGCCCGGCCGCAGCCAGGTCGGCCGGCACCCGCACCTCGCCCGCATCGTTGGTGACTGCCTCGAAGCTCTGGTCGCCGGCGACCACGTGCACCCGGATCCCCCGCACCGTGGGTGGCTCGGGGAACGGCTCGGAGGGTCGCGGTTGCGGCACCAGGGCCTTCACGTGCACGACCAGGTCGTCGGTCAACGTCAGCCACAGGCGCGGGAGCGCCGAGCGGTAGACCTGGAGCTCTGGGTCCCCGAGCAGGTTCAGAGCGAAGATCGCCCAACGGTCGTAGCCGGTCCAGAAGCCGGTCGTCCCGTAGACACCCAGCCGGCTGTCGTTGAGCAGCCCCAGGTGCCGGGTGGTGGTGAGCCGGTGGAAGAAGGCGCGCTGGAAGTTGTCGCCGACTCCGATCCAGGAGAACCGGGTGTTGCCCACGTAGGCGACCGCGCCACCGTGGGGGTTCTTGACCAGCGCCTCGCTGAAGGCGTCCTCGTCGTCGATCATGTTGGTGAGGCAGGAGTCGGCGTACCCGATGAAGCCCGGCTCGCCGTTGGTCAGCGCGTTGGCCAGGCCGACAGACCCCCCGCAGCAACCCCCGCTGCTGCCGTGTCCCGACAGCGACACGAAGTGTGGCCGCGTCTCGAGGGCCGACTGCAACCGGGCCGCGGTGAGGTACTCCACCGGTGCGGCGAACCTCTCCGCGAGCGTCAGGTCGAGCTCGTCCTCGTAGAGCCGTTGGACGTCGTTGATGGCCGGCAGCTCGGCGGAGAGCTGCGTGCGCAGCGACTCCTGGTCGGCCATCGAGCCGTCCTGTCCCACCCAGTCCAACTCGTACGCCACCGGCGTGCGCTCGGCCAGCGGGCCGTGCACCACGATCCACGCGCTCGGCATCGGGATCCGGATCGTCACGAAGAGCAGGTTGATCACCAGCTCGTTGATCGAAGTGTCGGTCGCCGACTTCGCGTAGTACCACCCCCGCACCGCGGAGCTGGTCGAGCTCTTGTAGGGCATCAGGCGTCGGTCGGAGTCAGAGACATGAGCGATCAGCTCGAAGGCGAAGCTCTCCGGCGGCGCGCTCTTCTTCAGGACGCTGCGCTGCGCTGCGGGGTCGTGGTGGTACTGCCCATCGCCGGGGACGGCGTCGGCAGTAGCCGAGAACCAGGCCGGGCCGCCCCAACTGGACGAGGCGAGCACCATCCGGGTCGGCCACTCCCGGTCGGTCGACGACCACAGGCTGCTGGCGCGCTCGTAGGCCAGCACCTTGTCCACGAAGGCCTTCGCCTCCGACGACGACTCCACAGGAGCCCTGCCCACGCTCAGATCGGTAGCCAGGTGGACGCCGTCGAGATCCGTGCCATCGGCGCGGTGCTGCCCGTAGATCCCGTTGCCGTTGGCGTCCCAGTCGTGGTCGGGCTCGTAGACGTAGGGCAGCTGGAAGCGGAACCAGCCCAGGTCGATCGTCTGGTAGCCGATCACCCAGCCGGCCAGGCTGGCGTAGTAGAGGTCGGTCGGCAGCGTGTTCCATTGGTAGAGGAACATCAGGTCGGCGTTGACCAGCCCGGCCGGGCCGTTGACCCGGACATACTCCGTCGGCATGGTGCTGCGGGTGGTCCAGTCCGATGCCGTGAAGAACCAGCCGGGGCTGGTGCTGCTCGCGGTGCCGGCGGCGTCGTAGGGAATCAGCGCCCCGGTGTCGCTGCGGACCAGCTGGTTGGCGCTGCTGGCAGCCCACCAGTCGCCGGGGTTGACCACCTTCATCTTCAGGTAGCTCCCGGTCCAGTAGGACCGGTTGTCGTCGGGGCTGGACTTGGTGTCGTCCCGGTCGATCCGTCCCTGCACCGCGCCGGCGACCTGACGGACCGGGACGACGGAGACGTCGCCACCGAGCAGCAGCCAGCTGACTCCCCAGCGCCGGCGGGCGATCTTGAGGAACCTGCGGATGACCTCCTGCAGATCGCGGGAGCCGGTGCGGACGTCGCCGTAGCGACCGGCAACGATATCGGTGATCGTGACCACACGGCCCGAGACGCCGCGCGCCCGCTTGGCCGCAGCCAACCGCTCGAAGTGGGCGACCATGCCGGGCACGGCGCTCGTGGGCGTCATCGTCATGGCATTCCAGCGGACGTCGTCGGTGACGACGAGGTACTCGCTGGGCAGCTCGATGATCGGCCACTGCCGGCCGAACGGGCCGACCACGTCGGCGTTGAGCACGGAGTCGCGCGCGAGGTCCCGTAGCCGGATCGCTTCGGCGGCGCCGGTGATCTCGCGATCGGGCAGGGGCTGCACCCGCTCGGGGTCCACGTCGCGCCCGAGCTGCTCTCGCAGCTCCTCGACGGCGCGGTCGCGGTCGCCCAGGGGCGGCGCGGCGTCGTAGCGGACGCTGAGGCTCAGCGACGTGCAGAGCTGGAGACCGCCGGTGCTGGTCATCCGGACCGGCGCCACCTCGACCACGGCCACGCGGGTGGTGCCGATCGTCTCCAGGCGCACCGCCCGAGCCGGGGGCGGCGGGTTGGTCGCCGCAGCGGCGTACTTGTCCGGGTCGTGCGGGGTGAACGGTGGCGTCGGGAAGCCCTCGGTCAGCGGCGGGCGGATGCGGTCGCGGTGGGTGCGGCACGAACAGTCCGCGGCACAGTGTCCGCCGTCGTGGTCGGGCTCACAGGGCTCCTCGGCCGGTCGCTCGTCTGCGGGAGACTCCTCCTTCGGGGCCTTGCCGCGACGGCTCGCCGATGTGGTGCTCGTGGTCTTCTTCGCCGTCGAGCGGGGAACGCCCGCGCGCAGGTGCTGCGCGGGCGCCACGACGGCGCCCTTCTCGACCACGGTCTCCCAGGCCTCCTCACGTATCTCCAGCTCGTGCGGCCAGAACGGCTCCGGCACCGCGATCCGCACCTGGGTGCGTGGCAGCGCGGGCGACCCAGGCTCACCGCCGCTCCTCAGGTCCGCGACGGACACCATCAGCCCGAAGGGCGTCTCCCTCAGGGAGAGCCCGTCACGGTCGAAGTGGAGAGTCAGCGTGACGCGGTCGGCGCCGTTGTCGTGGCTCGGAGTTTCGTGGGTCTCGCAGCGCATGACGCCCCCTGGGCAGTGAGGATGTGGCCACCCTCAAGAGAGGCTACGCCGCAGCCGTGGATACCGCCTGCGAGCCGACCGCGTCAGGCGGGCCGCCGCCACACCGAGACGTGGCTGGGACCTCGTTCAGGGGACCGGGCAGGATGACCCCGTGGACTCAGCACCCCCGACGCTCAGTCGCACGCTGATCTACGTCGAGATCGGGCTGGTGCTCGGGGTCTCGCTCGGCCGCTCGGGCGTCTACGCACTGGTGAACATCGTCGCCAGCCTCACCGCCCCCGAACCGCTCTCCTCCCAGACCGCGGTCCTGAACGGGAGCCTCGCCCCCGACCGCCCGTGGCTGGATCTGACCTACCAGCTGCTGCGGATCGGCTTCGCGATCGTCCCGGTCGTGCTGGCGGGCTATCTGCTGGTGCGGTCGGGGACAGCCCTCAGCGAGGTCTGGTACTCAGGTCGGGCGCTGCCGGCAGACATCGGGCGCGGCGCCGCCCTGGCGGCGGTCGTCGGGTCGACGGGGGTCGCGTTCTACCTGATCAGCCACGCGCTCGGGATCAACCTGACGGTGGTGCCCGAAGCCCTGCCCGAAGTGTGGTGGCGCTTCCCGGTGCTGGTGCTGGCCGCGCTGGAGAACGCGGTGCTGGAGGAGTTCGTGGTGCTGGGGTTCGTGCTGGTGCGGCTGCGGCAGGCCGGCCTGCGTGACGGTGCAGCCATCGGCTGGGCCGCGGCGTTGCGCGGCACGTACCACCTCTACCAGGGCTTCGGCGGCTTCCTCGGCAACGCCGCGATGGGGCTGCTGTTCGGCTGGCTCTACTGCCGTTGGGGCCGGGTGACGCCGTTCGTGGTCGCCCACACCCTGCTCGACGTGGGCGCCTTCGTCGGCTACGCCCTGCTCGTCGGCCAGGTGTCATGGCTGCCGTGATGGGCCGGCTGATCGGCCGGCTGCCTGCGGATCGCGCCGCCGCCGTTCCTGGCCGCCACCGCGAACGGTCCGTTCCCGGCGACGGTCGCGTTCGTGCTCGCCGGCGCGTCGGCGTCGAGGCGGGCGGCGACCTCAGGCACCGGCGCGGTGCCGCCGTACGCCGCCGGGAGCCACCAGGCGCCGGTTTTGCGTCGGGTAGTCGCGGAGGACCTCCTCCAACAGCCCGGCCAGCCGCAGCCGCAGCTGCTCGGTCACCGCGTCGGCGTCGCCGTCGGCCGGTCGCGGCAGCATCGACCACATGAGCCAGCCTCCCGCAGCCTGGTACCCCGACCCCTCTGGCGGCCAACGGCTGCGCTACTGGGACGGCACCGCGTGGACCGAGCACTACGCCTCGCCGAACCACACCCAGACCCCCGTCGTCGCCCCTCGGCAGAGGTTGGCGACAACCCCCGGCCGGGGGCTCTTCCATCGCCGCAGGAAGCCGAACCGGCCCGCGAGTATGACGCCTTCGCTGGCCGAGTTGGTCCGCACCATGCAGCTGGAGCCGCCGCGACGGCCTCTAGATGAGCAGATCGAAGTTGCCGGCGAGACCCACCACATCCGCGACATCAAGCGTGTCTACAGCGACTACGGGATGCCAATCACACCGACCGGCCCAACGTTGGAATTTGTGGCGTGCACACTCGTGCCCGAGCCCTGGAACCCTCACGATGCCAACGCTGTCGGGGTGCTCATCGGTGAGAACCTCGTCGGATACGTTCCCGCCGACCTCGCGGAGGAGTATGCCGAGCCTCTCAACGATCTTGCCGCGCGAGGCATCCTCGCAACCGGAGAGGCGCGGCTCTGGGCAAAGGATGAAAGCGGGGTCGTCTGGGCGCGCGTGACAGTCCTCGCGCCTTACGCCGAGGAATTCGGCTAGCGGCCCGCCTCGCGCAGACACTCAGCCGGAAACGTGCCGAGGTAGGTCTCACCCGGGGCGCGGCGATACTGGGCCCTGACCGTGCCAGGCTCACCCCGACACCACTCCCCGTCGACCATCACCTCGACGTCGGGCCGGTCGGCCGGGATGTAGAGGATCGGCCGCACGTCGTGGAGCCCCAATCGTGGGCCGACAGCGCCATGGGCCTGGCGGGCCGCGCGCCACGGGCCATAGCCTGGAGGTTGTGGAAGCAGCATGGATAGGCTTCGCGGGTGCGCTTCTGGGGGCACTGGCGGGGGGAATCGTGCAGTGGGCAATTCACGTCAGTGCACGTGACAAGAAGAAGCGCGACGACGCGCACGACACGCTGGTGGCGGTCGCTGAGTGGACCGTTGAGGTCCGGAAGGCCTTGGATGCCAAGTCCTCGGTTCTGCCCGCTCGTCGGTCGGACCTGGATGCCAAGGTCATGGTTAACGGATCCGATCCGTTGAAGGCTGCGGTCTCACGCTTTGACGAGGTCTTCGTGGCGGAACCGAAGCTCGAACTCGATCTGTGGGTGTCGACCATCGAGATCCCGCTCTCGCCACAGGAACTCGCGGCGTTGAATACCGTCAGTCCCGAAGTGTGGAAGAAGCGGGTCTACTCAGAATTCGAGAGACCGCGTAAGACAAGCCTCGGGGCGGAGGAATCGGCCTCGGGCTCGAGGCCGACAGCTGACCAGATGTGGTCGATCCTCGAGCCGGTTTTTGACCGCTACCGTGTGAGGCGGACAACCTGGATGAACGACTTGAGTGCTTCGCTTGACGACCTCCAGATACACCTGACCACCTAGCTCTTAGCCGGGTAGCGACCCAAGGGCCCGCCCGGCACCGCATCGATCTGCCGATGGTGGCGGCGCTAGGCGCGTGCACGAAGTCGTGGCGGGGAGGGGGTAGCGGCTGGGGTCCGACGGGTCTAATCTCGGCCTCAGTAGGTGACGTGCGGCACGGTTTCGCTTTCACGGTCGTGGGGACTGCGTGGGGGAGACGAGACCGTGCCGCCCGTACAAGGGCAGGGAATGGACGTCGTTGATGGGGTGGGCACACAACGATGAACCCCCACGCAGCGCTCGGTCTCGTCGACCCGGCCCACCCGTGGGAGGCCGGGTGCCGCGGAGTCGTCTGAAACTTGGGAGTCGGCTCTGCCAACGGTGTGTGCGCGCTCATCGGCAGGATCTAGGCACGTGGGCAGCCTGGCGCTTGGCCCCCGCAGGTTCGTCGGGTCGCTGAACGTGACCGCTGGGCACGGTGGACAGCCTCGGCCGTGACGCTCCTATGATCGTGCTGTTGGCCGCCGACGGCGAGACCAACCAGGAGATTGCGGCTCGGGTGGACGCTTCGCGCACGACGGTGATCCAGTGGCGCAACCGCTACCGCGATCGCGGCATCCCGGGATTGGAGGACCACGACCGCTCGGGACGGCCCCGCCAGGTCGATCACGCCGCGGTGGTCACCGCGACGCTCACCCCGCCCCCGAAGAAGCTCGCCGTCACGCACTGGTCGAGCCGGCTGCTGGCCGCCGAGCTCAACCTCAGCCACAAGACGGTGACCCGGGCGTCAAGGCCTACGGGATCAAGCCGTGGAAGGCCGAGTCGTTCCGGTTCTCCACCGATCCCGAACTGGTCGGGAAGGTCACCGACATCTGCGGGCTCTACCTGGGGACCAACAGCGACATCCCGGCGAACGCGATCGTGCTCAGCATCGATGAGAAGTCCCAGATCCAGGCCCTGGACCGGACCACCCCGATCCTGCCGATGCAGCCCGGCAAAGTCGAGCAACGGCTTCGTCAAGCCGTGGCGGGCCCGTTTTCGAGGAGGCGGTAGAGGTCTCGGGCGACGTAGCGGGCGAGGCAGCGTTTGATCTCTCGGCTGGTCTTGCCTTCGGCGGTGCGGCGGGCGACGTAGTCGCGAGTGGCTTGCTGGTACTGAATCCGACTTTGCACCACGGTGTGCAGCGCGTTGTTGAGGTTCCGGTCGCCGTATCGGTTGAGCCGGTAGCGGGTGGTGACTTGGCCGCTGTTCGCCGGGATCGGTGCGACGCCGGCGAGCATCGCGAACGCTGCCTCGGAGTGGACCCGCCCGGGATGGGACCAGGCACACAAGACCGTCGCGGCGACGATCGGTCCGACGCCGAACTGCTCGAGCAGGTCCGGACGCCAGCTGCGGATGATGGCCAGGATCGTCTTCTGCAGCTCACGCGCTTCCTTCAGCATCGCGTGCGCGCGACGAGCCAAGGTCCGCAGCACCACAACAGTGCTGGTGGTCTCGACGTCCCAGGAGGAGCGCACCCGCAGCTTCGCGGCGGTGTTGAGCATCGCGGCGAGCTTCTGGCCGCGGAACCGGGCGCGGACCGGTTCCGGTGCTGCGATGACCAGGCTGAAGACCTGGAGTTGGGCCTCGGTGGAGGCGTTGATCGCGGAGCGGCGTGCAGCCAGCAGAACTGACAGGGCTTGGCGTTCGCCGCCGCTGCGGGGAGTTCCCAACCTGGGTCGGGCCATCGCTTCACGGGCTGCTCGGATCGCGTCGAGCGGATCGGATTTCGCGCCGTTGCGGCGCGCGGTCCGTTTGGGTCGGTCCAACTCGATGACGATCTCCGAGGTCGTCGCCAAGTGACGACTTAGACCGGCGCCGTGGCCGCCGGTGCCCTCGATCGCCCAGGCACGCAACATCGCGTGGTTGTTGGCGAACTCCACCAGCTCGGCATAGCCCTCGGGCGTCGCCTCGACCGTGATCTCGTCGAGGACTCCACCGGTCGCGGTGTCGAGGACGGCCGCGGAGTGGGTATGGACGTGGGTGTCGACGCCGATGACGACATCGACCACGTCGCGTAGATCGGTCAGACTGTTCATGCGTTCTCTCCTTCGTCGGACGGGACGTGGTTCCGGTCCGGGACGGAGATTCGGCAGGACTGTGATGAGACACATCCGGCGCCACTAACGCCAGACGGTCAAGCTCCTGATCAGGCCAGCTCCTCCAACCGGGCCGGGGCCGGCAACCACGAGCGGACAAGTCACAGCAAGGGCACCAAGGCCAGTCACTCCGGGGGTCACGCTCGCGGTCACCAACCCACAGCCCAGCACCATCAGGCTGCGTTGGCGATCCTCACAGTCACTCCAGCACCATGACGGGCAATCATGGAGCTGCTCGGGGCGGATGCTGCGGGTTTCGGTGATCATCTGATGGCCTCTCATTGGGGCCAAACCAGCCGGGATGATTCTGCACGTATCCCGCACGCTCACTCCCTGTTTCGCGTTTCCGCAGGTCAAGGACCATGTTTCTGGTGGGCGATACTGGGTTCGAACCAGTGACCTCTTCCGTGTCAGGGAAGCGCGCTACCGCTGCGCCAATCGCCCGGGTCTGTGGAGGTGGGTACGGGATTTGAACCCGTGTAAACGGATTTGCAGTCCGTTGCCTCGCCTCTCGGCCAACCCACCGCTTGGAAGGGTCTGCCGAGACCCACTCCGAGCGGACGACGAGGCTCGAACTCGCGACCTCAACCTTGGCAAGGTTGCGCTCTACCAACTGAGCTACGTCCGCTTGCGCGCCCGGTCGGAGCCCCGCCCGGACATGCGTGGAGAACACTAACCGATGCCTCGGAGCACCCCCAAATCACCCCGAAGAGAGCGTGTTGCGCGGCGGCACCGCCCGGTCGAGGGTCCCTAGAGTGAGCCCATGCGCGCGTGGGTGAACGGTCGTCTGCTGCCCGACCCGACGGCAGCCGCGGTGCCGGTGAGCGACCACGGCTTCACGGTCGGGGACGGCGTCTTCGAGGCCGTCAAGGTGGTCGATGGCCACCCGTTCGCGCTGACCCGTCACCTGGAGCGCCTGGCCCGGTCGGCGGCGGGCCTCAGCCTGCCCACGATCGACCTGGACGTCGTACGCCGCGGGGTCGACGCCGTGCTGCGTGACCATGACCTGCCCCTGGGTCGGCTCCGGATCACCTACACCGGGGGACCGGCGCCGATGGGCTCGGGGCGCGGCGACGCCGGCCCGACGTTGGTCGTGGTGGCGGACGCGTTGACGGCCTGGCCGGCAACGACCACGGTGGTGACGGTGCCCTGGCCGCGCAACGAGCGAGGGGCGCTCGCGGGCCTGAAGACCACGTCGTACGCCGAGAACGTGGTCGCGCTGGCCGAGGCCAAGCGTCGAGGCGCGACGGAGGCGATCTTCGCCAACCTGGCCGGGCACCTGTGCGAGGGGACCGGCACCAACGTGTTCTACGTGGTCGACGGGGAACTGCGAACCCCCACCCTGGCGTCGGGATGCCTGGCGGGGGTCACGCGGGGACTGGTGCTCGAGTGGTACGGCGGGCGGGAGGTCGACGAGCCGATAGCGGTGCTGGAAGAGGCAACGGAGGTGTTCCTGGTGTCGACCACACGCGATGTTCAGGGAGTACGTCGCTGGGATGATCGGGAGCTCGTGGCGCCCGGCCCGGTGACCCGGGAGGCGACCCGCGCCTGGCGTGAGCGAGAGCGGGAGCTTCCGGACCCGTGAGCGTCAGGCGGAGGGGAGCAGCGAGTCGACCAGGGCGTCGACGTCGATGATCTCGGTGCCGAGGGGCACCATCGCCAGCGTGCGGTTCACGAAGGCGTAGACCTCGGTGGTGCGAGCGTGGGCGACGAACGAGCCGGAGTTGGAGTTCAGCTCGATGACGACGACGGCGCGGCCGTCGAGGTCGATGCTCGGCCAGATGTGGACATCACCCTCGCCGGACGGGTCAGACATCCCGCTGAGCAGCAGCTCACGGTGGAACACCCACGGAACGTCGCCGTGGCGGGTGCGGAACGTCATCTTGATCGCGAAGGGGTCCTGCGCGTCGTAGGCGAGCTCGGCGGTGAGCTGGCGCTTGGTGCCGGCCAGGTCAACGCAGTCGAGCGTGACGTCCTGGACCAGTGTCTGGATCATGCTCTCGGCCATCGGGGTTCCTCCTCGGGTATTGCCTTCCGGTGAAGAGACGGGGTAGTCGAGGTGGCATGACGCACTTTCAAACCTATTCGCCCTGGAATGGCTCGATAGGCTCCCTGGGAACACGCTATTGAGGGGTAGGAGGCGACGATGACGGGCGGTCCGGACGGTTCGGATCCAGTCGTCGAGCAGCGCTCAGACAGCAGATTGCGTCGCTTGCACGCCTGCATGCATCGCAATCCGATCACCGGATTGCTGACCAAGGTAGTAGTCACCATCATCGGTCTAGGTGTCATGGGGGCTGGTCTAGTCATGTTGGTGACACCGGGCCCTGGAATCGTGGGGATCGTTGTCGGTCTCGCCATTCTCGCGACTGAATGGGCCTGGGCCGAGCGCTGGGTCGACGCCATGCGAGCGAAAGCCCATGAGGCCGCCGAGCGCACTCGGCAGCTCGACCCCGCCGTACGTCGTCGCCGGGCATTGTTGACCGCCGGAGCGTTCGTGGCCGTGGTCGGCCTCGCGGCGGCGTACCTCTACGTCTACGACTGGCCGTCGTTCGCGGTCTCCGGCTGGGACTGGGTTCAGGGCATCAGCGGTGTCGTGCCCGAGCTCCCCGGAATGTGAGTCGGCCGCGGCCATGCGCTAAAGTCTCGACCCGCACGTCGGGCTCGCTCGGCGTACAGATGGGGCGATTGGCGCAGTGGTAGCGCGCTTCGTTCACACCGAAGAGGTCACTGGTTCGAACCCAGTATCGCCCACCAGCGTTTTCGCAGGTCATCCCTGAAGTGGCGGGGCCGGTCAAGAGTGTTGGCGGGCCCTTCTTCTTGTCCTCGACCCGGTTGTGAGCGGGCCGATGAGGCGACGGGGTCAGGGCTCGGGCGGAGCCCGACCGCGCAGCGGCCGGAGGGCCTTGAGGCCGTCACCGTTCGGGGCACGGTGTTGAGCTGTCGAGGGTCAGGTGTCTCCTGCGGGGGTGGCTTGGTGGACGTGGCTCGCATCAGGGCCGGCGCGTGGCCGGTGCGGAGCAGGCGTGGGTGCTGCTCGGTCATCCCTTCGCCGCGCTGGTCCCAGCCAGCAGGTCGGCTGGGGGCGGCATGATGGGGTGCGCCGCGTCCGGTCGGTCGGGGTCAATCAGAACGCGCGACCACGCCGCGGACGTGCTCGTCCGTGGGGGTCATGACCTGCACGACTCGCGACCAACCGGTGTCTGTGGTGGGCGGTTCTCATGCCGCCTCCCGCGATGGATGCTGCAGGGCGCGGACGTGGCCGTCGCGCAGCGCGTAGAAGACGTACTCGACCTGCTGGCGGGCGGCTGCGACCGCGCCGATGTTGCCTCCGCGGCGGGCAGCGACCCGGTCTCGGAGGGCGCCGACGCGGGTGTGGGCGCCGACGCGTTTGACCGACTCCACGGCGGCCCAGCGGACCAGCCGGGAGCCCTGCTTGGTGATCCGACCCCGTCTCACGTGGGTGTCGGACTCGTGGTGCTTGGGCGTCAGCCCGGCCCAGCACGCCAGCTGTGCCGCGGTGTCGAACCGGGTCACGTCGCCGACCTCGGCGACGAACACCGCGCCCAGGATCGGGCCGATGCCGGGGATCTGCTGGACCGCGGCATAGCCGGGGTCCGTGCGTAGCCGGCCGCGGGTGAGGTTCTCGAACACCTCGATCTCGAAGTCCAGCCCGTCCATGACCCGGCGCAGCGACCCGATCCGGGCCGCGTACGGCGCCGGGAGGTCGAGCCGGTCCAGCAGCTTGGTGCCCTCGAGTCCGAACAGGTCGCTCATCAGCACCTGGACGCCGCACTTGGCCAACACCGCATGGACCTCGGCCTTGCAGCCAGAGCGCAGCGCGACCAGCTTGGCGCGATGGCGGACCAGCTCGCGCAGCTCACGGGTGGCCGGGGGCGCGATCCACGCCTCGGGCAACCTGCCCATCCGCAGCAGGTCAGCCAGGTCGGCGGCGTCACGGAAGTCGTTCTTGACCCGCCGGTACTCGAACGCCTTGACCCCCAACGGATGCGCCAGATGCACGCGGGCACCGGCAGCCTCAAGAGCGTCGGCCGCCCAGTACCAGCCGTAAGTGGCCCCCAGGACCACCTCGGGATCCTCCCCGGCCCGAGCGATCTGCCGGTGCCGGAGGGACGGCTGGCCACGAGGCCGTCGTCCAGCCGGTAGAGCGCGGCACGGCGGGCCTTCCCGGCGGCACCCGAGCCGGTGCGAGGCTGTCCGCCGTGCCCAGCGGTCACGTTCAGCGATCCGACGAACCTGCGGGGCAAGCGCCAGGCTGCCCACGTGCCTGGATCCTGCCGATGAGCGCGCACACACCGTTGGCAGAGCCGACTTCCAAGTTTCAGACGACTCCGCGGCACCCGGCCTCCCACGGGTAGGCCGGGTCGACGAGGCCGAGCGCTGCGTGGGGGTTCATCGTTGTGTGCCCACCCCATCAACGACGTCCATTCCCTGCCCGTGTACGGGCGGCACGGTCTCGTCTCCCCCCACTCAGCCCCCACGACCGTGAAAGCGAGACCGTGCCGCACGTCACTTAGTGAGGCCGAGATTAGACCCGACGGACCCCAGCCGCTACCCCCTCCGCACCACGACTTCTGAGTGCATCGATCTGCCGATGGCGGCGGCTCCAGGGCGCGTGCACAAGCGGTGCCGGGCGGGACCTGCCGCTACCCGGCTAAGCGCTAGTCGAATGATTCCTCGGCGTGAGGCGCGAGGACTGTCACGCGCGCCCAGACGACCCCGCTTTCATCCTTTTGCCCAGAGCCGCGCCTCTCCGGATGCGAGGATGCCTCGCGCGGCAAGATCGTTGAGAGGCTCGGCATACTCCTCCGCGAGGTCAAACTCAGTATGAAGACACTCCAATTCGTCACGCCGACTCGGTTTGCTGGTCGAACGGCGGCAGCGCTGGGACCGTTCCAGGGTCCGCGAAGTCCGAGAAGTAGTCTGAACGCGAAGAGTATTGGTTGACAAAGTTGAACTATCTCGTCATAGTTCAAGAACCCAAAGCAATACTCTAAGGACTTGACATGGAAACCGAGCTTGCGACCGCGCTCTCCACCTTCTTGCGACGCATCGAGCCCCTGCTTAGCGGAACGGCAAGTGCAACGCATGACCTGGCGCTAGCGCTCGACCGCCTGGCAGAGTCGCCGCCTGGCGCCGACTTTCTGGGCCAAGCGACTCCTCAGCCCCGAGGCCCGCGTCAGCAGCAGATCGTTGGCATCCTTGACAACGCCGAGGGGGAAGACGGTTTGAAGACCGGGGAGGTCGCTGCTGCCGTAAGCATGGACCAGCCGAACGCCTATACGACTCTTCAGTCGCTCCAAGGCCAAGGGATCGTCGAGATGGTGCCCGGGGTTCAGCCTCAGCGGTGGCGTCTGGCGCCGCAGTACCGTCGTAGCCGCCGGATCATCGACGCCGCCAACACGCTTAAGCGTGGCGAGTGGACCAGCTATGGCGAGATTTGCTTCTTGACCTACGGCCACTATCGAGCCGGCCTCGCCGTCGGTCGCGTCATGTCCACATCGCCCGACGTGAAGCATGCCCACCGAGTCCTGGAGCACACCGGCCATATTCCGGATGGGTGGGTGGGCGCAGGTGGAGGTCCGGACGAGTGCAAGAGGCGTCTCATCGACGAAGGTGTTGACGTTTCAGACGACATGTTCGCGCACATGCGTCACTTCGTGGACCATGACGTACTTTCTGCTCGGCTCGCGGAACGATCCGTTTGAGTCAACTGCCATACATCAACGAGAGTCAGGGGGCACGCCCGCCGAGGGCCGTTTGGGATCAGGGCGGCTCGGCTACAACGCACGCGCAGCCACGAGCGCATCGATGAATGCCTCGTGGGATGTCTCGCCGAAGCGCTGGTCAGCTCCAAACAGTGGCAGGTCGCAACCAACCGATCCTGCGGCAACCTCCCACGTCAGGGACGAGACCAGCTCCCCGATCTGATCTCGACTTTGAGCACGAGCCAACGCCACGCAAACCTCCTGTAACGCCCGGGTCTCAACTTCAACAACCGGGGGGACGATGCCTCCTGGAAGTCGCTGCCAGGTTGAGTCCTCTGGCGCCGTATCGCCCACATAGACCTCTGCGATGTACGGCGCACGGTCCGAGTCGGGACGGCGAGAGCAGGCGGCGGGTGATGGTGGCGGGCATGGGGTTCAAACCCGGGATCGCCCACCAGAAACAGACCGTTTGACCTGCGCCACCAAGCACCGGCCGCTCAAGCAAGGTCGTGCAGCCGATCCCGCACCGGGACAAGTGCCCCGAGGTAAGGAACCGCCCCCCAGGTCTCGGGCCACGGGGGGCGGTTCTGCCTGCTGACGCTAGCGGCACGGCAGGCCGGGGTGGAAGTGGCGCAGATCACACTTTCTGGGGGTACTCGCAGGTAGCCACCACCATCGAGACAGGCCCCCGAGGTGGCTTTCCCCCGTCGCCGCCTCGGGGGTCCCGCCCTGTCCGGCGCACCACAGCCCGCCTCGGTCTGCTCAGACCAAGCTCTCGGTGCGGTCCAGCCACAGGCGAGCGGTGCCCGACGGTACGGCGCCGACCGACTGGTAGCCGGCGAGGGCTGCGTCGCGCTCGAGCTTGGCGGTCTGCATTGTGCCGAGTGCCTGCGCGGCGGCAGCGAGCCCCAGACGCGCGGTGGCCAGCTCGAACGGCAGGGTCACTTTGCCGTACAGAGCCACCGCGGCGCGCATCGCCTCGGACGCCTCCTCGTCGCGGCCCTCGAGGAGTGCGACCGTACCCATCGCCCTGGCTGCGCAGGCGCGGGCGGCGTCGCTCGCACCGTCGGTCAGTGCGGTCAACTCCACAGCGGCGTCTCTTGCCATGTCGATCTCACCGGCCACGGCTGCGGCATCGACGAAGTGTGGCAACAGCCGTCGCCGCGCCACGTGGTCGTGAGAGCGTGCATCCAGCGCGTCGTGCAGCAGCTCGACTGCGTCGGGGGCGCGTCCCTGCTCGATCGCTACGAGTGCGAGGCCCGACGTCGCGTCTTCGCCCAGGGCGTGAGCCCGCAGGAAGGCTTCGTGGGCCGCGTCCACATCGCCCCGCTGCAGATGGATCTCGCCGATCTCGAGCATCGCACTGCCCGTGATGTTGGAGAGCTGGCTCTTCGAGGCGATCGACTCGAGATCGGCGAGTGTGTGTTCGAGGTCGCCCAACCGCCGCCGAAGCCCTGCTCGGTGCACCTCACACACGCCGGGGAACGGCGACTCCGCATGGCCGGCACACCAGGTGATCGCCTCGTCGCTCCAGTCCTGCGCCCGCTGGAACTGGCCGAGCTCGACGCAGGCCGACAGCATGTTGCAGTACAGGCGACCGAGGATGTTCGGGGTCGTGCTGGTCGTCGCAGCCACGAGCATCGCCCGGTCGATGATCGCCATGCCCTCCTCGACCTCGCCGAGCGCGAGCAGGATCCGGCCGTGATCCTGCATCGACTGTGCGATCAGGTCTGGGTCGTCGACGGCCACGGCCAACTCGCGCAGCGACTCGTTGATGACGAGCGCTGCCTCCGGCTCGTTGGTGAGGTCGAGCCGGTAGGAGCTCTGCAGGCGCAGTAGTTGGCCGGACTCGCGACACTCGGGAGTGGTGACCAGCAGATCGCTCGCTCGCTCGAGCCAGGTCATCGCGACCGTGGACGAGCCGCGATGCAGGTAGTCGTCGGACAGGGCGATCGCGACCCGTGCGGCCGACCGGTGGTCGCCGTCGCGGTGGTACCGCCGAAACGCCTCCTGGCGAATGGCGATGCACTCGATCATCTCGCTGTCCCACCACGCTGCGTCGCCCCAGCGTTCGAGGTCCTCGGTCGAGAGCGCTTCGACGCCGACCACGGCGAAGGCCGTTCGGGCTTCGCGCCAGCGCGCCCGGGCGAATGACGTGCGGGCTGCGGCGAGGTCAGGAGCCGGCGCAGCCGGGGGTTTGTCCGTCTGGACGTCGCCGGATGGTGACGGCGGCTCGGGCAGCGCCTCGGAGTCGGTGACGAACGGGACGAACTGGTAGCCGCGTCCGTGCACGGTCCGGATCATCGACTGTGTTCGACCGTCGTCGCCGAGTGCCTGGCGTGCCGATTTGATCCGACTGGTCAGCGCCGACTCGGACACGAACCGGTTGCCCCACACCTCGTCGAGCAACTCCTCCTTGCTCACGAGGCGCTCGGCGTGCCCTGCGAGATAGCTGATCACATCGAAGACCTGGGGCTCGACGTTGATCAGGACCCCCTCGCGACGGAGCTGGCACGAGGCCGAGTCCAGCTCGAACGCGCCGAAGTAGAGCACGCGCGCCAGTCTGGCACAGCGTGCCCGGCCACCAGGCCAGGAGAGCAGCCGCCGCAACCGCGAGCGCGAGGGGGCTCAACGGCCGATCACGTACCGGGAACCTAGGGCGATTCACCGTCGGAGGTTGGTGGCGTGGTTGCCCGGACCCACGGTGGCACATACGCACTGACCGTGCTCTGGCCACGGGCGCGGCGCCGACATGTTGCATGTGTCACGCAAGTGCTAGTACCCGCATCACTCTCCAATCGCAAGTAAGATGGCGCCATGCCGAAAACGTCCGTTCCCGAGTTGCGGTCGTCCTGTCCGGTTGCTGCGTCCCTCGATGTCCTCGGTGACCGGTGGACTTTGGTCGTGCTCCGCGATCTCCTCATCGGCGGCAGGTCCCACTTCGCAGACTTCGCCGCCGACGAGTCGATCGCCACCAACACGCTTGCCGAACGCCTGCAACGGCTCCGGGACACCGGGATCATCGCCCGGGTTCGCGACCCCGACGATGGCCGGCGCTGGATCTACGTTCCCCGCCGTCCGGCACTCGAGTTGATCCCCGTTCTGGTCGATCTGATGATCTGGGGTATCGCCAACACCGCCGTCGAGGTCCCGCCCGCCCAGGCGGGCGCAGCCCGGCACCGGGATGCGCTGATTGCTCAGATCACCCAAGGCGCGGAGTCCCGCATGGTCGCCTGACCGGGGAGGGGTCCTGCATCCCTTTCGCGACGTGCCGGACTGCTTGGGGTCACGCCTGTTGTGTCACCCTGGGTCCGGCAGCCGAGGGGGACAGCTCGTCCATGCGCCTGAGGAGCACGTACACCACGTAGCCGTGCGTGAGAACGAGCAGCGGAGCGAGTAGTCCGAACGTGAGCCACATGGCGCCGATGCTGAATCCGTGGAGCAGGAGGACCGGGGCGAGGGCGGCAAACGCACCGCTGGGCTGCAGGTGGCCGAGCAGGTGGTGGCGTAAGGCGGTCGTGAAGATGGCCAGACCCAGCGTGAACTGGATGGCGACGATCACCTAGGGCGACATGATCAGGGGGCGCTCGTTTCATCGCTCGTCAGATCGTGACGTTCCGCTCCGAGGGCCGCTGCCTCGAGTGCGGTCCTCAGCGCCGCCACGGCGCCGACAAGCCCGGCCAAGGTGCGAGGCACGTGGACGATCAGCCACCAGTGGAGCTCGGAGGTGACCTGGGCATCGGTCTGGTCCAGGCCCCAGAGGCGGATGTTGGCCGGGAGATGGTAGACCGCGGTGATCAGCGACGCGGTGCCGATCCCGGCCAGCGCGATCAGCCACCCTCGACGCAGTCGGGGCTCGTTCCAGTCCTGCTTGAGCAACCAGCCCACGCCGATGAAGGCGGGAACCAGCGTCACGGCAACACAGGGCAGCAACAAGATGAAGTTGGCTTCGAACCAGTTCGCAAACTCCTGCGGTTCCAGATCGAGCCAGTACCGCCCCAGGGCCAGGCCGATCGTCAGCATCACGCCGGTGAACATGGCCGAACCGACCACCGCCAGGTTCAGGTAGACGAGTCGCTTCACGTGTGGCCTCCGCCTGTGTTGGCTCGGCCGTTCCGGCCCAGTCGCTTGCAATTCAAAAGCGACCATAGCGGGCTTGCTCCCACACTGCAAGTGAAATGCGGGGTGCGGCTGGCCCCGGCTGCTCGCCCTCCCGCTGAACGCACCCGTGGCCCGCCAACGATCTGGCGGGCCACACGTGCAAGGTGATTCAGTTGGCGCAGATGACGTAGGCGCGGTTGTTGGTGGAGCTACGGGTGAAGGTCACCCGCCAGCCATCGGGGGTCGAGCCGGCCGACGCCGTCGGGTAGCTCGAGATCAGCCGCGCGTTGGAGGGGGCGCTGCCGCCACCGCCGACCGCGATCTTGCCCGTCGGGCAGCTCACGTTCACCGTGGAGCTGTTGGAGGCGCCGGCCTGGCTGACGATGGTCGCTCCGGTGGTGCCGGAGGCGCCTGTCGGGCCAGCGGGACCCTCGGGGCCTACGGCTCCGTCAGCACCTGCGGGACCCTGTTCTCCGTCAACACCTGCCGGACCTCGGGCTCCGTCCGCGCCTGCGGAACCTTCGGCTCCGTCGGCACCTGCGGGACCTTCGGCCCCGTCAGCGCCCGCGAGACCCTCGGGTCCCTCCGGACCCACGGGGCCCATCTCGCCCTGCGGACCCTGGGCACCCTGCGGACCCTGGGCGCCCTTGGCGCCCTTGGGCCCCCTGACGTTCCACTTGAGTCGCGACTCGTTGGGTCCGCAGTACTGCGTGCCTGGCTGAATCAGGCGGAGCTTGCCGTCGGCCCTGCCGCAGGCGTTGATGGCGCCATCCCGCTTGGGGGCCGGAGTGGTCGCACCGGCCGCGGTGACAGCGCCGAGCACGGCGACGACCGTGATGCCGCTCGCGAGGATCTTGGCGGGCTTGGATCTGAATCGGCCCGAACTCTGGTTGCGCTTCAACACACTGTGCCCCTATCGGTGGTTTCCGTACGTCCGCCCAGCGCGAGACATGCGGTGGTTCGTGTCCGCCGCGTCTGGCCCCTTGGGCTGGTCCTGGCGCGGTGTGATCGGCCCGGAGGCCACGTCCTCGCGCGGACTACCGCGCCGGAGGCACTTTTGGTGATTTGCCCGCGTCCGGGCGCGATCGGTGGAAGAGTCCTCGCCCAACAACTGGTCGGGCGTGCGACGCGGCCTATCCCCCATAAAACTTGCCGCGCCGTACGCCCGCCGGTTGGAAGACCCGCACTCGTCACCTAGCCCTGACCCTTTCGGAATCGCTCGATTCGTCCGGCGGCAAACCCCCCGGTCCTGCCGGATGGTCGAACGTGGGGTCCGGCATGGTGACTCGTGCGGATCTTCTGCGGTTGAGACGGCGCCCCCGGTGCTTCGTGACGTGACAGTCGAGAAGAACTTCGACTTGGTCTAGAGGTTTCCGTGGGGGCCTGGGCCCGGTCGCCGTCGGCTAGGACGCCGTGGCCTCCGTGGGCCCCTCCGCGGCGATGAAGTCGCGGAGGAGGTCGGCGAAACGGTCGGGGTCGTCGAGATGCGGGAAGTGGCCGGCTCCCTCGAACAGCTCGACCTGGCAGTCGGGCATGGACCGCTGGGCGTTGATCGCGTGCCAGGCGGGGATCATCCGGTCCCGCGAGCCCCAGACGATCAGCGTGGGGATCGGCGGGACGTCGGCGAGGTACTCGTGGGCACTGACGCTCTGGCCGCCCGCATCGATGACGGCTCGGGTCGTGGCCAGGAACGCCCGGCGGGTCTCGCCGTCGCCGAGGGAGGTGAAGCCCTCCCAGATCGCGCTGATGTCCGGACCGGGCCGCCAGCCCACCCGGTACAGGGCCCGCCCGGCCCCCTCGGCGCGCGCACGCACCCACGCCGAGGCCACGACGGGCAGCACCCACTCTGCTCCGGGCAGGGTCGCCGAGCGCAGGATGGCGCTCACCTCACGACCGAGCCCGCCGCTGGCCACCAGCACCAGCCGGTCGACCCGCTCGGGGAACAGGTAGTAGAACTCCATCGCGATGCCCCCGCCCAGCGAGTGGCCCACGAGCGTGACGCGCTCGATGCCGAGGCGGTCCAGGAGGTCGCGCATGGTGGCCGCGTGGGCGCCGAGCGAGTAGTCACCGGTCGGCTTGGCCGACTCACCGTGCCCGAAGAGGTCCGGCACGATCACGCGGTGGTCGTCGTCGATGCGGTCGACCAGGTGGCTCCACTGGCTCTGAGACCCGAGGATGCCGTGGATGAACAGCACGGCCTCACCCTCGCCGCTGTCGATGTAGGCGAGCTGGTGTCCGTGGACGGTCACCGTCTGGCGAGTTGTCGGCTCCATCAGTCCCTCCGGCGGTTCCCCACAGGACCGCGCTGAATTCACGGTACCTGGAGTAATAGCCTGAGCGAATGCCAGGTACCGAAAGCCCCGAGGTCGGGGTGCCGCCCACGGGGACCGGCAAGGTCCACGCGATGTCGATCTCCGACCCCGGCCGGTTCATCTACGTGCGCACCGCCAAGGTGGCCACCAGGTCGATCCTCGAGGCTTTCGACTCCCGACCCGAGCTCGAGGTGACGCCACGCGGCAAGATGCAGGCGTGGCCCAAGGGTCCGCGCCGCGACTATCGGGGCTTCGCGTTCGTCCGCAACCCCTACGCGCGGCTCGTCTCATGCTGGAGGAACAAGGTCGTCGGCACCGGCGGCTGGACGCTCACGGACGTCAAGGACCTCCCCTTCGCCGACTTCGTGGGGGTGCTGGAAGGGATCGACCTCGCCCAGTCCGACCGACACATCCGGCCCCAGACCGCCCTGCTCCCGCTCGACCACCTCACGTTTCTCGGGCGCCTGGAGCGGATGGAGGCCGACTGGGAGCGCCTGTGCGAGCACCTCGAGATCGGCTCGACCCCCCTGGGCAGGGTCAACGAGTCGGCCCCGCCGACGACGTACGACGTCCACATCGACCCAGGACTGGCCGAGCGGATCGTGCGCCTCTACTCGCTCGACTTCGACCTGTTCGGCTACAGCACCGAGGTGCCCGAGCAGCTGAGGTGACCGGGGTACCCGCCGCGGCCAGGAACAAACCGCGCGCCCGTCGCGGTTCGCCCAGCATGGCCACGATCGGTTTCATCGGCAGCGGCAACATCGGCAGCACCCTCGCCCGGCTCTCCATCGCGGCCGGACACGACGTGGTGATGAGCAACAGCAGAGGCCCCCAGACGCTGGTCGACCTCGTGGCCGACCTGGGCCCGAACGCTCGCGCCGGCACGCCGCCCGAGGCCGCGGTGGCCGACCTGGTGGTCGTGACGATCCCGCTGAAGAACATCGGGTCTGTCCCGGCGGCTGCGCTCGCGGGCAAGGTCGTCATCGACACCGGCAACTACTACCCGCAGCGCGACGGCCGGATCCCCGAGCTCGACGACGAGAGCACCACCACCAGTGAGCTCCTGCAGGACCATCTGCCCGAGTCCCGCGTCGTCAAGGCGTTCAACAACATCCACTTCCGGCACATCGCCGAGCTGGCCCGCCCGGAGGGCAGCCCCGACCGCAGTGTCATCGCCATCGCCGGTGACGACGACCACGCCAAGCAGATGGTCTCGCGCTTCCTCAGCGACCTCGGGTTCGACACCTACGACGTGGGGGAGCTGGCCGAGGGCTGGCGGTTCCAGCGAGACACCGCGGCGTACGCCGTGCTTTACGACTCCGCAGACGGCGCCGCCTGGCCGCCCGGACCTGGCCGCCCCGTCGGCGCCACCGCTCTCGCGAACGCGCTGTCCCACGCCGTGCGCTACCGCGACCAGCGTTCCTGATCTACGGCGGGGACTCGACACGGGGGCTGTCGCTCGCCGCGCAGCCCTCCACCCGGGGGGAGCGGGTGCACCGGCGCCGATACCATCGGCTGCGTTCCCGTACCCGCCCCAAGGAGCCTGCTGTGTCCGACCTCCGAGTCGTCCTCGCTCACGCCGACGCGCGTGAGGAGCGGACGGTGACGACGGGCACCAAGGCCTGGGAGCTCTTCGTCGACGAGCCCTCCGTGATCGCCGCTCGGGTGGGGGAGAGCCTCAAGGACCTGGCCTACGAGCTGGCTGAGGGTGACGAGGTCGCTCCGGTCTCTATCGACTCGCCCGACGGCCGGGACATCCTGCGCCACTCGACCGCCCACGTCCTGGCCCAAGCGGTGCAGGAGCTCTTCCCCGCCGCCCGGCTCGGCATCGGCCCGCCGATCGAGAACGGCTTCTACTACGACTTCGACGTCGAGACCCCGTTCGTGCCCGAGGATCTCGACAAGATCGAGACCAAGATGCGCAAGATCATCAAGGAGGGTCAGCGGTTCTCGCGCCGCGTGACCACCGACGGCGACGCGCTCACCGAGCTCCAGGACGAGCCCTACAAGATCGAGCTGATCGGCCTCAAGGGAGGTCTCGACAAGCCCGACCAGGAGACGTCGGACCATCAGGAGGTGGCCGAAGGGGCCTCGGTCGAGGTGGGCGCAGGCGAGCTGACGATCTACGACAACATCCGGCGCAACGGCGACGTCGCCTGGAGCGACCTGTGCCGCGGCCCGCACCTGCCGACCACGAAGCGGATCCCGGCGTTCAAGCTGATGCGCTCCGCGGCGGCGTACTGGCGGGGCGACGAGAAGAACAAGCAGCTCCAGCGCATCTACGGCACCGCCTGGGAGTCCAAGGAGGCGCTCGAGGAGCACCTGCACCGGATCGAGGAGGCCGAGCGTCGCGATCACCGAAAGCTCGGGCGCGAGCTCGACCTCTTCTCCTTCCCCGACGAGATCGGCTCCGGCCTGGCCGTCTTCCACCCCAAGGGTGGCGTCATCAAGCGGGAGATGGAGGACTACGTCCGCCGCCGCCACATCGAGGAGGGCTTCGAGTACGTCGGCACGCCGCACATCTCGAAGGAAGGGCTGTTCCACACCTCCGGGCACCTGCCGTACTACGCGGAGGGCATGTTCCCCCCGATGGAGATGGAGGGCTCGGACTACTACCTCAAGGCGATGAACTGCCCGATGCACAACCTGATCTTCAGGTCGCGCGGGCGGTCCTATCGCGAGCTGCCGCTGCGCCTGTTCGAGTTCGGCGGCGTCTACCGCTTCGAGAAGTCCGGCGTGGTCCACGGGCTCACCCGGGTACGCGGCATGACCCAGGACGACTCCCACTCTTACGTGACTCCCGAGCAGGCGCCGGCCGAGATCAAGCACCTGCTGGACTTCTGTCTGGGGCTCTTCCGCGACTTCGGACTCGACGACTACTACCTCGAGCTGTCCACCCGCGACGACTCCAGGCCCGACAAGTTCGTGGGCTCCGACGAAGACTGGGCGGCCGCGACCCAGGTGTTGGCAGATGTCGCGGCCGAGTCCGGCCTCGAGCTGGTCCCCGACCCCGGCGGCGCGGCGTACTACGGGCCGAAGATCTCGGTGCAGTGCCGCGACGCCATCGGGCGGACCTGGCAGATGTCGACGATCCAGTACGACTTCAACCAGCCGCGCGGCTTCGAGCTCCAGTACACCGCCGCCGACGGCTCACGTCAGCAGCCGGTGATGATCCACTCGGCGAAGTTCGGGTCCATCGAGCGGTTCCTCGGCGTCCTGGTCGAGCACTACGCCGGCGCCTTCCCCCCGTGGCTGGCGCCGATCCAGGTGGAGGCGATCCCGATCGCGGAGCGCCACGTCGACTACCTGGCCGGCATCGCCTCACAGATGCGTCGACTGGGGCTCCGGGTCGAGGTGGACGACTCAGACGACCGGATGCAGAAGAAGATCCGCAACGCGCAGCTCCAGAAGGTCCCGTTCATGATGATCGCCGGCGACCAGGACGTCGAGGCTGGCGCGGTGTCCTTCCGCTACCGCGACGGCCACCAGGAGAACGGCGTGCCCGTCGAGGAGGCGATCGCGCGGGTCCAGGCCGCGGTCGACTCGCGCGAGCAGGTCTGAGCCTCCGACATGGGTGCGCGACATGGCTGAGGGGGTGTACCAGGGTGGCGTCGGAGAGCCCGACGGCCTCGACCGACTCTGGACGCCCCACCGCATGCCGTACCTCCGCGGAGAGAACAAGCCCGACGACTCCTCCGAGGGGTCCTGTCCCTTCTGCCGGATCCCGCAGCAGCCGGACGACGAAGGTCTGGTCGTACGACGCGGGGCGCTGGCCTTCGCGGTCCTGAACCTCTACCCCTACTCGGCGGGCCACCTCATGGTCTGCCCCTACCGGCACATCGCCGACTACACCGAGACCACCGACGAGGAGGCCGCCGAGATCGGCGAGCTCACCCGCGAGGCGATGCGGACCCTCCGGGCGGTGTCGACCGCGCATGGCTTCAACATCGGGATGAACCAGGGGGCAGTCGCCGGCGCCGGGATCTCCGCCCACCTGCACCAGCACGTCGTGCCGCGCTGGGGCGGGGACAGCAACTTCATGCCGATCATCGGGCGCACCAAGACGCTGCCCCAACTACTGTCGGAGACACGCTCCCTGGTGGCGGACTCGTGGGACTCGGCCCAGGACTGACACCCAGGTAGGAAGCATGCCCGACCCAGCCCTGGCTGTGGCCCGGCGCCGCCGGCCGATACCCTGCTGGCGCCATGATGGAACACTTCCGCGAGTTCTGGACCAAGGTCATCGCCGCTCCGATCGCCCGGGTGCTGCTGCGACTGCACGTCAGCCCCGACGCCGTGACGGTGGTCGGCACCGCCGGGGTGAGCGCCGCGGCGCTGTGGTTCTTCCCGCGCGGGCAGCTCCTCGCCGGCGTCCTGGTGATCATGCTGTTCGTCTTCAGCGACATGGTCGACGGCCACATGGCCCGCATCACCGGGCGCGCCAGCAACTTCGGTGCCTTCCTCGACTCGACACTCGACCGGATCGCCGACGCCGCGATCTTCATGGGACTGGCGCTCTACTTCGCTGGTCCCGGCGACAGCGAGCTCTACCTCGCGCTGTCGCTGGTGTGCCTGGTGATGGGGTCGGTGACCTCCTACGCCCGGGCGCGCGCCGAGGCCCTGGGCTACGAGGCGAAGGTCGGCATCGCCGAGCGCGCCGACCGCCTCGTGGCCATCCTGCTGATGACCGGGCTCAGTGGCCTCTTCGACGCGCCGCTGCTGTTGCAGATCGCCCTGTGGGCGCTGGCCGTGGCCAGCACGATCACGGTCATCCAGCGCATCTGGGTGGTCCGTCGCCAGGCGCTCGCCGCCACCTCCTGAGCACCCCTGCCCGAATCGCGATCGGCGGCGTCCCAGCCGTACGATGGGGGCATGCCTGACACGTCTTCTGAGTCGACCCCTGCCCCCGTGACCGACGGCGGCACCAGCACCGGCACCATCCGGGTCAAGCGCGGCATGGCCGAGATGCTCAAGGGCGGCGTCATCATGGACGTCGTCACCGCCGAGCAGGCCACGATCGCCGAGGACGCCGGTGCGGTCGCCGTGATGGCGCTCGAGCGGGTGCCCGCCGACATCCGCGCCCAGGGCGGCGTCTCCCGGATGAGCGACCCCGACATGATCGACAGCATCATCGAGGCCGTCTCGATCCCGGTGATGGCCAAGGCCCGCATCGGCCACTTCGCCGAGGCGCAGGTCCTGCAGAGCCTCGGCGTGGACTACGTGGACGAGTCCGAGGTGCTGACCCCCGCCGACTACGCCAACCACATCGACAAGTGGGCCTTCACGGTCCCGTTCGTGTGCGGCGCGACCAACCTGGGTGAGGCGCTGCGCCGCATCACCGAGGGCGCCGCGATGATCCGGTCCAAGGGCGAGGCCGGCACTGGCGACGTGTCCAACGCGGTCACCCACATGCGCACGATCCGTGCCGAGCTGCGCCGGCTCCACGGACTCTCGCCCGACGAGCTGTACGTCGCCGCCAAGGAGCTGCAGGCGCCGTACGACCTGGTGGCCGAGGTGGCCGAGCTGGGCAGCCTGCCCGTCGTGCTCTTCACCGCGGGCGGCATCGCGACTCCCGCGGACGCCGCGATGATGATGCAGCTGGGTGCCGAGGGCGTCTTCGTCGGCTCGGGCATCTTCAAGTCCGGCAACCCGGCCGAGCGCGCCGAGGCCATCGTCAAGGCGACCACGTTCTACGACGACCCCGACGTGGTGGCCAAGGTCAGCCGCGGGCTCGGCGAGGCGATGGTCGGCATCAACGTCGAGGAGATCCCGCAGCCTCACCGCCTGGCTGAGCGCGGCTGGTGAGCCCGACCCCGACGGTCGGTGTCTTCGCCCTCCAGGGCGACGTGCGTGAGCACCTGCAGATGCTGGAGTCGCTCGGGGTGGCCGCGCTCGCCGTCCGCCGACCGGAGGAGCTGGCCCGCTGCGACGGCCTGGTGCTCCCTGGCGGGGAGTCGACCACGATGTCGAAGCTCGCCCGCACCTTCGAACTGCTCGAGCCGCTCCGCGACCGGATCAAGACCGGCATGCCCACGTTCGGGACCTGCGCCGGCATGATCCTGCTGGCCGACCGGATCGAGGACGGCGTCGCCGGTCAGGAGACGCTCGGCGGCCTCGACGTGACCGTGCGACGCAACGCGTTCGGACGGCAGGTCGACTCCTTCGAGGGGGACGTGGTCTTCGCCGGGCTGGACGACCCGGTGCACGCGATCTTCATCCGGGCGCCCTGGGTCGAGCGGGTCGGTGACGAGGTCGAGGTGCTCGCCCGGGTCGAGGACGACGCATCGGTCGGCGCGGCCGCCGGTAGGATCGTCGCGGTTCGCCAGGGCCACCTGCTGGCCACGGCGTTCCACCCCGAGGTCGGCGGCGATCCGCGGGTCCACGCAGTGTTCGTCGACCTGGTGCGCCGCGGCTGAGCCACCGACGTACGCGACGCAAGGTAGAAGAGGACGCATGTCTGGCCACTCCAAGTGGGCGACCACCAAGCACAAGAAGGCCGTCGTCGACGCCCGACGCGGCAAGCTGTTCGCCAAGCTGATCAAGAACATCGAGGTTGCGGCCAAGATGGGCGGCGGCGACACCACGGGCAACCCGACGTTGTACGACGCCATCCAGAAGGCGAAGAAGTCGTCGGTCCCCAACGACAACATCGACCGTGCGGTCAAGCGGGGCTCCGGCGCCGAGGCCGGGGGAGCGGAGTACCAGACGATCATGTACGAGGGCTATGGCCCGTCGGGCGTGGCGATGCTCATCGAGTGCCTCACCGACAACCGCAACCGCGCCGCCATGGAGGTTCGCACGGCGATCAGCCGCAACGGCGGCTCGCTCGCGGACCCGGGCTCGGTGTCCTTCCTCTTCCACCGCAAGGGTGTCGTGATCGTCCCGGTCGAGCAGGACGGTCGCACGGTCGATGAGGACGACCTCCTGGAGGCCGCCCTGGACGCCGGAGCGGAGGAGGTCAACGACCTGGGCGAGTCCTTCGAGGTGATCGCCGAGGCCACCGACCTGGTGGGCGTCCGCGTGGCCCTGCAGGAGGCGGGCCTCGACTACGACTCCGCGGAGGCCGAGTTCGTCCCCGACATGGAGGTCGCCCTCGACAAGGACGCAGCCGGCAAGTTCTTCCGCCTCGTGGAGGCCCTCGAGGACTGCGACGACGTTCAGAACGTCTTCAGCAACGCCGACGTCCCCGACGACGTGATGGCCGAGCTCGACGCCTGAGCGGGCCGGGTCCTCGCTGTCCGTCGAGGTTGTGGGGAGTTGCCGCGTGTCGTCCGGCATCGACGCGAGCCGGTCGCCTAGCGTGGTTCCCCGAACACACGTTCGGACGACGAGAGGCCTGACATGCGCGTGCTGGGCATCGACCCGGGGCTCACCAGGTGCGGCCTGGGCATTGTCGAGGGGTCGGTCGGCCGGCCGCTGACGCTGGTCGACGTGAATGTCGTCCGCACCAGCGCCGACACGCCCGTCGCCCATCGACTGGTGACCATCGAGAAGGGCATCGACGCCTGGCTCGACGAGTACGAACCCGACGCCGTGGCGGTCGAGCGGGTGTTCGCCCGCTCGGACTCCAGCACCATCATGGGCACGGCCCAAGCCAGTGGCATCGCCATGGTCGCCGCGGCCCGACGCGGCCTGCCGATCGCGCTGCACACGCCCAGCGAGGTCAAGGCCGCGGTCTCCGGCAGCGGCCGTGCCGGCAAGGCGCAGGTCGGCGCGATGGTGACCCGCATCCTCCGGCTCGACGCGCCGCCGAAGCCGGCCGATGCCGCCGACGCCCTGGCCCTGGCCATCACCCACATCTGGCGCGGCGGGGCCCAGCAACGCCTCGACGCCGCCGTGGCCCGACAGCGCGCTGTCAGCGCCGGGAGGACCTTGTGATCGCGTTCGTCCGCGGCGAGGTGGCCGCGCTGAGCCTCGACAGCGTCGTGGTCGAAGTCGGCGGCGTCGGCCTCCAGCTGCACTGCACACCGGCCACGCTGGCGACGCTGCGGCTGGGTCAGGGCACCACACTGCCCACCAGCATGGTCGTGCGCGAGGAGTCACTCACGCTGTTCGGCTTCCTCGACGACGACGAGAAGGGTCTCTTCGAGCTGCTCCAGACCGCCTCCGGCGTCGGGCCCAAGCTGGCCCAGGCGATGCTGGCCGTGATGTCGCCCGACGACCTGCGCACGGCCGTCGCCGGCGAGGACGTCAAGACCCTCACCCGCGTCCCCGGCATCGGGCAGAAGGGCGCCCAGCGGATCATCCTGGAGCTCAAGGACCGACTCGGCGCCCCCACCGGACGCGCGAACGGCCAGGTGGCGGCGAGCCCGGGCGGGGGTTGGCGCGACCAGGTGCACCAGGGGCTGGTCGGCCTGGGCTGGTCGACCAAGGAGGCCGAGAGGGCCGTGGACACCGTGGCACCCGAGGCCGGCGACGCCCCCGATGTCGGTGCGCTGCTCCGCTCGGCGCTGCGTAGCCTGAGCAAGGCATGAGCGTGAACGACGACGCGGTGCGCCCCGACCTGGAGGAGGCCGAGGAGGAGCACCTCCGCTCGCTGACTGCTGCCGACGCCGACGGCGACGAACGCACCATCGAGGCGGCGCTGCGCCCGCGCAGCCTCGACGAGGTCATTGGGCAGGCTCGGGTGCGCGCACAGCTCGGCCTCGTGCTCGAGGCGGCGCGACGGCGCGCCCGCGCCCCCGACCACGTGCTGCTCTCGGGCCCGCCGGGCCTGGGCAAGACCACCCTGGCGATGATCATCGCCCACGAGATGAGCGTCCCGCTGCGGCTGACCAGCGGGCCCGCCATCACCCACGCCGGCGACCTGGCCGCGATCCTCTCGGGGCTCAACGAGGGCGACGTGCTCTTCGTCGACGAGCTCCACCGGATGTCCCGCCCTGCCGAAGAGATGCTCTACATGGCGATGGAGGACTACCGCGTCGACGTGATCATCGGCAAGGGACCCGGCGCGACAGCGATCCCGTTGGAGATCCCTCCGTTCACGCTCGTGGGAGCCACGACCCGGGCCGGGCTGCTGCCCGGCCCGCTGCGCGACCGGTTCGGATTCACGGCGCGGCTGGAGTTCTACGAGGCCGACGAACTCGATGAGATCGTCCAGCGCTCCGCGCGGCTGCTCGACATCGAGGTGCTCGCGGCCGGGACCTCTGAGATCGCCTCCCGGTCGCGCGGCACCCCGCGGATCGCCAACCGGCTGCTGCGTCGGGTGCGCGACTTCGCCCAGGTCCGGGCGGACGGCGTGGTCAGCCTGCCGGTGGCCCAGGCCGCCCTCGAGCTCTACGAGGTCGACGAATGTGGTTTGGACCGGCTCGACCGTGCGGTCATCGACGTGCTCTGCCGCCGTTTCGGCGGCGGCCCCGTGGGGGTCTCCACGCTGGCCGTGGCGGTCGGTGAGGAGCGCGAAACCGTGGAAGAGGTGGCCGAACCGTTCCTGGTGCGCCAGGGGTTCCTCGCGCGTACCCCGCGCGGCCGGGTGGCCACGGCGGCCGCCTGGCAGCACCTCGGGCTCACCGTCCCGCAGGCGGCTGTCACACCCGACGCCACCTTGTTCGAGGACTGAGTCCTGTTCGTTGCCTGACCGCGGTTACACTTCACCGTTGGCCGGGCCACATGTCGTGTCTTCGCCTGGCACCACCACCCCCGTTCGGAGAGGTTGTTACGCGTCATGGAGTTCGCCTCCTTGCTGCCGCTCGTGGCCATCGTGGCCATCTTCTGGTTGCTGGTCATCCGTCCCGCCAATCGACGGAACCAGGCGCTCAGCCGGCTGCAGGGGTCCATCGGGCCGGGCGACCAGGTCATGCTGAGCTCGGGCTTCTTCGGCACCGTCGTGGCCCTCGAGGACGACCGCGCCCACGTGGAGCTCGCCCAGGGCGTCGTGGTGCAGGTCGCTCGCGCTGCTGTCACCAAGGTCGTGGAGCCGGCACCGACCATGGACGACCTGGACGACGACCCCACCGACGAGGAGGGCTGACGTGGCCAAGCAGCAAGCCCGACCCGGCCGCCGGCTGGTCGTGTTCTTCCTGGCGCTCGCGGGTGTCTTCGCACTGGTGGCGCTGGCCGGCACCTGGAAGCCGACCCTGGGTCTGGACCTCCAGGGCGGCACCCGCATCACGTTGAACGCCAAGGGCGACAACGTCACCGCGGACAGCCTGACCGAGGCCGCCAACATCATCGACTCCCGCGTCAACGGCTCCGGGGTCACCGAGGCCGAGGTGACGACGCAGGGCAACCAGTACGTCATCGTCGAGATCCCGGGTAAAAGCCGGCCGGACCTCGAGGAGACCGTCAAACGCCAGGCGCAGCTGCGCTTCCGCATCGTCTCCCGCTCCGAGGTCGGGACGTCGACCACGGGCGGGCCATCGGACTCCGCGTCGACGGGCCCGACGACCTCGCCGGGCGCCGGCGTCCTGCTGCCGAGCGCCTCGGCAAGCGGCAAGGGCTCGGCGTCGCCCAACCCCGACTCCGCGTCCCCCGCCTCACCGAAGGGCCGAGCGGCGTACCAGCCGAACAGCACGTCCTCGGCCTCCCCGAGTGACAAGGCGAGCAAGAGCCCCGCGCCCGGGAAGTCGCCGAGTGCGTCACCCTCGGGCGCCAGTGCCGACGGCACCGACAAGGCTGCTCTCGACGACCCCCTCGCCTGGGCGGACAACCCCAGCCCCGAGTGGGTGGCCAAGTTCGACGCGTTCAGCTGCCCGCCCGCCGGGCAGGCCGTCGACGTGGAGGACAACCCGGACAAGCCGCTCATCACCTGCGACGACTCCGGCATCAAGTACCTCCTGTCACCGGCGATGCTCGAGGGCACCTCGCTCAAGACCGCGTCCGCCGGCATCCCGCAGGGCCAGGTGCAGTGGATCGTCACCCTCAGCTTCGACGGTGCGGGCACCAAGACGTTCGCCGAGATCTCGCGGGCCCTCTACGGCACCGACAAGCAGTTCGCGATCGTCCTCGACGGCCAAGTGCTCTCGGCGCCGACGATGAACGGGCTGATCCTCAACGGTGAGGCCCAGATCGAAGGCAACTTCACCGAGACCAGCGCGCAGAGTCTTGCGACCAGCCTGAAGTTCGGCGCACTGCCGATCGCCTTCGAGAGCGACCCGCTCGTGGAGACGGTCGGGCCGTCGCTGGCCGGCAACCAGCTCCAGGCCGGCATCGTCGCAGGCCTGCTCGGGCTGTTGCTGGTGATGATCTACTGCCTGATCTACTACCGGGGCCTCGGTCTCGTGGTCATCGCGTCACTCCTGGTCGCCGCCGCGCTCACCTACGGCATGGTGCTGTTGCTCAGCAAGGCGGCCGGCTTCACGCTCTCGCTGCCCGGCATCGCCGGTCTGATCGTCGCCGTCGGCATCACCGCGGACTCCTTCATCGTGTACTTCGAGCGGATCCGCGACGAGATGCGCGACGGCAAGTCGATGCGGGTCGCGGTCGAGGCCGGCTGGGCCCGGGCCCGGAACACCTGTCTGGCCGCCGACGCCGTGTCGTTGCTGGCCGCGACCGTGCTCTACATCTTCGCCGCAGGTGTGGTGAAGGGCTTCGCGTTCGCGCTCGGCCTGTCCACGCTGATCGACCTGGCGGTGTTCTTCTGGTTCACCCACCCGCTGGTGTCATGGTTGGCGACGTTCGCGTTCTTCAACAAGGGACACAAGCTGTCCGGACTCGATGCCGAGAACCTCGGCATCGACCGACTGCCGGCAGGAGGGAGGGCCTGATGGGCAAGTTCTCCCGTCTCGGAAACGCGCTCTACACCGGCGAGAAGTCGATCGACTTCGTCGGCCGGCGCCGGCTCTGGTACACCATCTCCGGCCTGATCCTGCTCTTCGCCATCAGCGGGCTCTACCTTCGCGGTCTCGACATGGGCATCGAGTTCGTGGGTGGCGCGGAGTACAAGGTGACCGTCCCCAACGAGCAGGTCACCCAGGACACCGCCGACCAGGTGCGAGGCGCCGTCGCCGGCACCGGCATCCCGAACGCCGCGTCACCCGTGGTGACGACGTCGGGGCAGAACTCCATCCTGGTGCAGACGCAGCCGCTGACCGACGCCGAGAGCGCGCAGGTCGTCGACGCCATCGTGCAGACGACCGGGATCGACCCTGCCACGAACCTCTCGCAGTCCGAGATCGGGCCTTCGTGGGGTCAACAGGTCGCGAAACGTTCGACGATCGGGTTGATCGTCTTCCTGGTGCTGGTGGTCCTCTTCATCTGGGCCTATTTCCGCCAGTGGAAGATGTCGGTGGCAGCGATCGTGGCATTGATCCACGACGTCGTCATCACCGTCGGCGTCTATGCCTGGGTCGGGTTCGAGGTGAGCCCGGCAACCGTCACCGGCCTGCTGACCATCCTCGGCTTCTCTCTCTACGACACGGTCGTCGTCTTCGACAAGGTCCGCGAGAACACCAAGAACCTACGCCGTTCCCACCAGACCTACGCCGAGGCCGCCAACCTGGCGGTGAACCAGACCCTGGTTCGCTCGATCAACACCTCGATCGTGGCGCTCATCCCGGTGGGCGCGATCCTCTACGTCGGCGCCGTCCAGCTCGGCTCGGGGTCGATGAAGGACCTCGCCCTGGCGCTGTTCGTCGGCATGGCCGCAGGCGCCTACTCGTCGATCTTCATCGCGACGCCGATGCTGGCGCACATGAAGTCGGCGGAGAAGGACGTCCAGCTCTCCGACCGGCGCGCGCGCACCCGTCGTCGCCACGAGGCCGACCGGTATGCGTCCGTGCCGGTGTTCAAGGACGACATGCCGATCGGCGCGCCCCCCGCGGGGTTGGCGGTCGACGACCTCGACGACTTCGACGACGACCCGGACGACGACCTGGACACGACGCCGTACTCCCCGAGTGAGCCGGGCACGGCGACCCGGGTCCGCCCTGAGCCCCCGTCGGGGCGCGGACGCGTGGTGCCGCCGGCGCACGGCGAGGTGAAGCCCAGTGCCTCGGCCAACCGAGTGCAGCCGACCCGACAGGCACGCTCCAAGCGGGGCAAGAAGTGACCTCTGCCGCTACGCAGCTCGCGACCGCGCGGGCAGCGATGGAGCGGCTGGTGGTGGAGGTGCCTGACTTTCCCGAGCCCGGCATCCTCTTCAAGGACATCAGCCCCTTGCTGGCCGACCACACGGCGTTCACGGCCGTGATCGCCGCGCTGGCCACCGCCGGCAGGGACACCTCGGGGGAGCTGGCGGTCGACAAGGTCATCGGGATGGAGTCCCGTGGCTTCATCCTCGGGGCCCCGGTCGCGCTGCTCCTGGGAGTCGGCTTCGTGCCCGTGCGGAAGGTGGGCAAGCTCCCACGGGAGACGCACGCGGTCTCCTACGCCCTGGAGTACGGCCAGGCGACGCTCGAGATCCACCGCGACGCGGTCCAGCCGGGGGAGCGCGTGCTGCTCGTCGATGACGTCCTGGCTACCGGAGGCACCGTCGCGGCCACTCGCGAGCTGGTGGCTCGCTGCGGCGGTAGGACACACGCTGTCGCCGTCCTGATGGAGCTGGCTGCGCTGCCCGGTCGAGACGCCGTCGACGGCGTGCCGTTGACGGTCCTCGCCACGGTATGAGGCTGCTGGCCCGCCACTAGACTGGAGTGATGACCGAGGACCAGGCTAAGCCGACGACGCCCGAGCGCGTCTCGGAGCCCGTCCTCGCGCCCCGCGGGATGCGCGCGCGCATCGCCCGCATCGGCACCAAGAGCCAGCCGGGCAACCCGGTCCTGGAGCCGCTGTTCAACGCCGTCCGCGCGAACCACCCCAAGGCCGACCTCGCGCTGCTCGAGCGCGCCTACCTGATCGCGGAGCGGATGCACGGCTCCCAGATGCGCAAGTCGGGCGACCCCTACATCACCCATCCGTTGGCCGTCACCACGATCCTGGCCGACATCGGCATGACCGAGCCCACGCTCGTCGCGTCACTCCTCCACGACACCGTCGAGGACACGCCGTACACGCTGGACCAGCTGCGGATCGACTTCGGCGACGAGGTCGCGGGGCTGGTCGACGGGGTGACCAAGCTCGACAAGGTGCAGTACGGCGAGACCGCCGAGGCCGAGACCATCCGCAAGATGATCGTGGCGATGGCTCGCGACATCCGGGTGCTCGTCATCAAGCTCGCCGACCGTCTGCACAACATGCGGACCTTGCGCTACGTCAAGCGTGAGACCCAGGAGCGGAAGGCTCGCGAGACCCTCGACATCTACGCGCCGCTGGCCCACCGCCTGGGCATGAACACCCTCAAGTGGGAGCTCGAGGACCTGGCCTTCGCCACCCTGCACCCCAAGATCTACGACGAGATCGTGCGCATGGTCGCCGAGCGCGCGCCCTCGCGCGACCAGTTCCTGGCGCAGGTGATCGCCCAGGTCGAGGAGGATCTGAAGGAAGCCAAGGTCAAGGCCACCGTCACCGGGCGACCCAAGCACTACTACTCGATCTACCAGAAGATGATCGTCGGCGGCCGCGAGTTCTCCGACATCCACGACCTGGTGGGGATCCGCATCCTGGTCGACGAGGACAAGGACTGCTATGCCGTCCTCGGCACTCTGCACGCGCGGTGGAACCCCGTGCTCGGCCGGTTCAAGGACTACGTCGCGATCCCGAAGTTCAACATGTACCAGTCGTTGCACACGACCGTGATCGGCCCCCAGGGCAGGCCTGTCGAGCTGCAGATCCGTACGCGCGGGATGCACCGCCGCGCGGAGTACGGCGTCGCGGCCCACTGGAAGTACAAGGAGAACACCCGCAACGGCGTCGACACCGAGCGCCGGGGGGACGTCGACGACATGTCATGGGTCCGCCAGCTGCTGGACTGGCAGAGCGAGGTGGAGGACCCCGGAGAGTTCCTCGAGTCGCTGCGGTTCGAGATCAACCGGGCCGAGGTCTACGTCTTCACCCCGCGGGGCGACGTCCACGCACTGCCGACGGGGGCCACTCCTGTCGACTTCGCCTATGCGGTCCACACCGAAGTTGGCCACCGCACCATCGGGGCCCGGGTCAACGGACGGCTGGTGCCGCTGGAGTCGACCTTGGACAACGGTGACGTCGTCGAGGTGTTCACCTCGAAGAACCCCAACGCGGGCCCGTCGCGGGACTGGCTGACCTTCGTGAAGTCGCCGCGTGCGCGCTCGAAGATCCGCCACTGGTTCACCAAGGAGCGGCGTGAGGAGGCCCTCGAACGCGGGAAGGACCAGATCGTCCGCCTGCTGCGCAAGGAGGGCATGGGGCTGAAGCGGGTGCTCAGCCACGAGTCGCTGACCCTGGCCGCCCAGCACTTCCACCTCGCCGACGTGTCGGCGCTCTACGCCGCGGTGGGTGAGGGGAACCTGTCTGCGCAGGCCGTCGTACGACGCGTGATCGAGCTGCACGGCGGTGACCAAGGCGCGGCCGAGGACCTCGCCGAGGGCGTCACGATCACCGGGCGTCGCGGCCGCAGCAAGGTCGCAGTCGGCGGCGACTCCGGGGTGGTCGTCAAGGGTGCACCGGACGTCTGGGTCACGCTGGCCAAGTGCTGCACTCCCGTGCCCGGTGACCCGATCCTCGGGTTCGTCACCAAGGGCGGCGGGGTGTCGGTCCACCGGACCAACTGCACGAACGCAAGGTCGCTGGAGAGCAAGCCCGAGCGGCTCCTCGAGGTGGAGTGGGCCCCGACTTCCCAGTCCAGCTTCCTGGTGAACATCCAGGTGGAGGCTCTGGACCGGGCCCGGCTGCTGTCCGACATCACCATGGCGCTCTCGGACACTCACGTGAACATCCTCAGCGCCACCCTCTCCACGACGCGCGACCGGGTGGCGAAGAGCCGCTTCACCTTCGAGATGGCCGATGCGAAGCATCTCGACACGGTGCTGCGCGCCGTGCGTGGCGTTCCCGGTGTCTTCGACGCCTACCGAGTCACTCACTAGCGCCGCTGCCTTCGGGGCGCCCGGACGCGCGCGTCACCCAGGGAACTGGGTCAACCGGAGAACTCGTCGCTGGCCCTGCGTGCCATGTCGAGGAAGGACTGCCGCGAGGCCAAGGTCTCCTCGAGCTCGCTGATGCGCTTCTCGTTGCCGTCGGCGCGGGCGGAGGCCAGGTCGGCCTCGAGGGTCGTGATGGCCTTCTCGAGCTTGGTCACCATGTCGTCGGCGCGGGCCGATTTCTCCGGATCCGAGCGCTGCCACTGCTCGTCCTCGAGTGACCGGATGGTCTGCTCGACCTTCTTGATCCGGCCCTCGAGCTCACGCATCCGGTCGCGTGGCACCTTGCCGGCCGCGTCCCAACGCTCGGCAATCTCGCGGAAGCGCCGCTTGGCGGCGTCCACGTCAGTGACCGGGAGCAGTGCCTCGGCCTCCACGATGAGCTGGTCCTTGACCGCCGCGTTGGCGGCGAACTCCTCATCGAGCTTGGCGTTGGCGGCGTCGCGCGCACTGAAGAACTGGTCCTGTGAGCCGCGGAACCGGGCCCACAGCTCCTCGTCGACGTCGCGCGGCGCCGGGCCCGCAGCCTTCCACTCCCGCATCAGGTCCCGGAACGCGCCCGCGGTCGGCCCCCAGTCGGTCGAGTCGGCCAGCGCCTCGGCCCGGACGGCGAGCCGCTGCTTGACCGCGCGGGCACCTTCGCGCTTCTCCTGCTGCTCGGCGAAGTGGGCCTTGCGGCGCCGGGTGTACGACGTCCGGGCACCCGAGAATCGACGCCACAGGGCATCGTCGGTGCTCCGGTCGAGTCGGGGGAGTGCCTTCCAGGTGTCCAGCAGCTCGCGCAGCCGGTTGGCGCCGTGGCGCCAGTCGCTGCCCTGGGCCAGCTTCTCCGCCTCGGCGACGATCTGCTCCTTCTGGACGCGCGAGTCCTCCGCCTTGGCGGCCCGCTCGGCCTTGCGGGCCGACCGCTGCGCCGCGATGACCGGGGACAGGGCGTCCAGGCGGCCGGCCAGACCGACGAGGTCGCCGACCGCGTTGGCCCCCGCGACCTGCTCCCGCACCGTGCGCACGGATGCGGCCGCCTCGTCGGGGCTGAGGACGCCACTCGCGATCCTTTGCTCCAGCAGCCTGACCTCGAACTCGAGGGAGGCGAAGCGGTCGGTGAAGAACTTCAGGGCCTCCTCGGGCGTGCCTTCGGGGTACTGGCCCACGGAACGCTCGCCGTCCGCCGTCCGGACGAACACCGTCCTGTCCTCGGCGACCCGACCCCAATCGTGGCTCGTCACGTGGCTTCCTCTTCATCACCCGAGCGCCCCCACCTGGCGCGCACCGGCCACCATGCTAGTCACCAGGCGGCGTCGCCCCGGCCCCCGCCAGCGATGCGACGGGTCCCCGGGGCGGTCGGTAGGCTGCTCCGGTGTTCATCGCCGGCTTCCCCGCAGGTCCGTGGGGCACCAACTGCTACGTCGTCGCGTCGGCTCCCGGCACCGAGTGTGTCGTCGTCGACCCCGGCAAGGACGCCACCTCCGGGGTGGCCGAGCTGGTCCGCGAGCACCGGCTCAAGCCGGTGGCGGTGCTGCTCACCCACGGCCACATCGACCACATGTGGTGCGTCGCTCCGGTCGCCGGCACCTACGACGCGACCGCGTGGATCCACCCGGCGGACCGCGCGCTGCTCAGCGACCCGATGGCGGGGCTCTCGCAAGAGACCAGCCAGATGCTGTTGGGCGGGGACTATGAGTTCGTGGAGCCGGAGGAGGTGCGCGAGCTGACCGACGGGCAGCACCTGGAGCTGGCCGGGGTCGGGTTCGAGGTCGACCACGCACCCGGCCACACGCCGGGGTCGGTGACCTTCCGGACGCCGTACGCCGTCGACGACTCCGCCCAGCCGGCCGACATCTCCGAGGTGATGTTCTCCGGGGACCTTCTCTTCGCCGGGTCCATCGGGCGCACCGACCTCCCCGGTGGGGACCACCCGACCATGCTGCGCAGCCTGACGACCAAGGTGCTGCCACTGGCCGACGACATCGTCGTCCTGCCCGGTCATGGGGAGCAGACCTCGATCGGCCGCGAACGCGCGACGAACCCGTTCCTACGCGACCTGATCGAGGGCGCCGACCGCGTCGGTCGTATCACCCGAGGACTCTGAGATGAGCAGACCACGCCCGCTGAGCGGGTTTCCCGAGCTGCTGCCTTCCCAACGATTCGTCGAGCAGCAAGTGATCGAGTCGCTGCGGACGACGTTCGAGCTGCATGGGTTCGCCGGCATCGAGACGCGCGCGGTCGAGCCGCTCGACCAGCTGCTGCGCAAGGGGGAGACCTCCAAGGAGGTCTATGTCCTGCGCCGGCTCCAGGCAGAGGAGTCCGGTGCCGACGCGGGGCTCGGGCTGCACTTCGACCTCACCGTGCCCTTCGCCCGCTATGTGCTCGAGAACGCCGGCAAGCTCGAGTTCCCCTTCCGCCGCTACCAGGTGCAGAAGGCCTGGCGGGGGGAGCGGCCCCAGGACGGCCGATACCGGGAGTTCACGCAGGCCGACATCGACATCGTCGGCCGGGACGAGCTCCCCTTCCACCACGACGTCGAGATCACCCGCGTCATCATCGACGCGCTGAGCCGGCTCGACTTCCTCCCGTCGTTCCGGCTCCAGGTGAACAACCGGAAGCTGATCCAGGGCTTCTACACCGGTATCGGCGCGGCTGAGGTCGACGGCGGGGTCGACGAGGTGATGCGGGTCATCGACAAGCTCGACAAGGTCCCGGTCGACCGGGTGCGCGAGATGCTCGTCGGCGAGGTCGGCCTCAGCGAGGCCCAAGCGGAACGGTGTCTGGAGCTGGCGTCGATCCGCACGCCCGATGACGGATTCGTGGACCAGGTCCGAGCCCTGGGCGTGTCCGACCCGCTGCTGGACGAGGGGCTGGAGGAGCTTGCGACGCTGGTGCGCGCCTGCGCGAGCCTGGTCAACGAGACGGTGGCGATCGAAGCGGACCTGTCGATCGCCCGCGGCCTCGACTACTACACCGGGACCGTCTTCGAGACGCGGCTGGTGGGCAGCGAGTCGCTGGGGTCGATCTGCTCCGGCGGCCGGTACGACGCCCTCGCGAGCGACGGCCGGACGACCTACCCGGGTGTCGGCATCTCCTTGGGGGTCAGCCGCGTGCTCGTTCCCCTGTTCAACCAGGGCGCGCTCGACGCCTCCCGCTCGGTTCCGAGCGCCGTCCTCGTAGCGCTCAACGACGAGGACTCCCGACCCGAGGCGCTCGGCATCGCCACGGCGCTCCGCTCACGAGGAATCCCCACCGAGGTCGCGGCCTCCCCGCAGAGGTTCGGCAAGCAGATCCGGTACGCCGAGCGCCGCGGCATCCCCTACGTCTGGTTCGCCACCGACGAGGGCCACCAGGTGCGGGACATCCGGGTCGGCGAGCAACACGACGCCGACCCCGACACGTGGACCCCACCCTCGGACGACCTGCACCCGCAGGTGGTCTCCTCACGTCCCCAGGAGCAGCAGTGATCCGCACCCATGACGCCGGCGCCCTCCGCGCCGAGCACGTCCCCGAGACCGTCACCCTCGCGGGCTGGGTGGCCCGACGGCGGGACCACGGAGGCGTGGCGTTCCTCGACCTGCGCGAGGCCAGCGGCGTGGTCCAGGTCGTCGTCCGTGACGAGCGGGTCGCCCACGCGCTGCGCAGCGAGTACTGCCTCAAGGTCACCGGCCAGGTCGCGCTGCGACCGGAGGGCAACGCGAACCCGCAGCTGCCCACGGGCGACATCGAGGTCATCGCAACCGACGTCGAGGTGCTGAGCGAGGCGGCGCCGCTGCCGTTCCCGATCGACGAGCACGTCGACGTGGGGGAGGAGGCCCGACTCAAGCACCGCTACCTCGACCTGCGCCGCAGCGGCCCGCACGAGGCGCTGCGTCTGCGCAGCCGCGTCAACAAGGCGGCGCGGGACGTGCTCGACGACCACGGGTTCGTGGAGATCGAGACACCGACCCTCACCCGCTCCACGCCCGAGGGCGCCCGTGACTTCCTGGTGCCGGCGCGGCTCCAGCCGGGCAGCTGGTACGCCCTGCCGCAGAGTCCGCAGCTGTTCAAGCAGCTGCTCATGGTTGCCGGGATGGAGCGCTACTACCAGATCGCGCGCTGCTACCGCGACGAGGACTTCCGGGCCGACCGGCAACCTGAGTTCACCCAGCTGGACATCGAGATGAGCTTCGTCGACCAGGACGACGTGATCGCGGTGGCCGAGGACGTGCTCGTGGCGCTGTGGTCGCTGATCGGCGTGGAGATCGAGACGCCTCTGCCGCAGATGACCTACGCCGAGGCGATGGCCCGGTTCGGCACGGACAAGCCGGACCTGCGGATGGGTCAGGAGCTCGTCGACTGCACGGCGTACTTCGCCGACACGCCGTTCCGGGTCTTCCAGGCGGCGTACGTCGGCGCGGTGGTGATGCCGGGTGGCGCCGGCCAGCCGCGCAAGCAGCTGGACGCCTGGCAGGAGTGGGCCAAGCAGCGTGGAGCCCGCGGACTGGCCTATGTGTTGGTCCAGGACGACGGCGCGCTCGGCGGGCCGGTCGCGAAGAACCTCTCCGAGGAGGAACGGGCCGGTCTCGCTGCCCACGTCGGTGCTGCGCCCGGCGACTGCGTCTTCTTCGCCGCCGGTCCGGTGAAGAGCAGCCGGGCCCTGCTGGGCGCCGCCCGCCTGGAGATCGGGCGCCGTGGGGGGTTGCTCGACGAGTCGGCCTGGCGTTTCGTCTGGGTCGTCGACGCGCCCTTGTTCGAGCCCGCCGACGAGGCGACGGCAGCGGGAGACGTTGCCGTGGGTAGTGGGGCCTGGACCGCCGTTCACCACGCCTTCACCTCGCCCCAGGACCTGCAGTCCTTCGACGCCGACCCCGGCCAGGCGCCGGCGTGGGCCTACGACATCGTCTGCAACGGCAACGAGATCGGCGGTGGGTCGATCCGTATCCACCGCGAGGAGATCCAGCGACGCGTCTTCGCCGTGATGGGCATCGACGAGGCCGAGGCCCAGGAGAAGTTCGGCTTCCTGCTCGAGGCGTTCAAGTACGGCGCCCCGCCGCACGGCGGCATCGCCTTCGGCTGGGACCGCATCGTGGCCCTGCTGGCGGGGTCTGACTCCATCCGCGACGTGATCGCCTTCCCCAAGTCCGGCGGGGGCGTGGACCCCCTCACCTCGGCGCCCGCTCCGATCTCCGCGCAGCAGCGCAAGGAAGCCGGTGTAGATGCGGTTGCGGCGAAGGACCTTCCGCCCGAAGGCTGAGGGGCGGGAGGGTCTGCGACGACCGGACGCATTCACGAACAGCCTGAGACCAGATCGTTACCCTCCGGTGATCGTCCCTGTTATGTGGGTGGCTTAGAGTCGCACGCGGCGCACCGCAAGGCCGGGGACTCCCGGTGACCCCCTAATTGCGACGAGGTGAGCATGCCGGCACCGACGACAGGCCCCGACACGGTCGAGGCCGAGGTCCCTGCTCCGTCAGGCGCGCCACGGAAGAGGCGCAAGAGCAAGAAGGACCAGTCGATCGTCGGCAAGTCGCCCCTCCAGATCGCCTGGGGGCGGCTGCGGCGCGACAAGATCGCCGTGGTCTGCGGGCTCACGGTGCTCCTGTTCCTCGTCATGGCGGTCTTCGCCGGCACCATCAGCAAGATCTTCGGGGTCGACCTCGAGCCGGTGTTCGCCAGCTCGCGCGTCGGTCTCGATGGACTCCCGCTCAAGGGCCCCCCGAACTTCGGCTTCGACCCCGCCCACCCGCTCGGCGTGGCACCGCGCACCGGCGAGGACAACCTGGCGCTGTTCCTCTACGGCTGCCGCACCTCCTTGATCATCGCGGGGTCGGCGACGCTGATCGCCTCGCTGGTGGGCATCGTGCTCGGCCTGATCGGCGGCTTCCTGGGCGGCGCGGTCGACAAGGGCGTCTCGTTCCTGACCGACTTCTTCCTGACGATCCCGTTCCTGCTGGCCGCCCTCACGCTGGCCCCGATCATCAACGACCGGTTCTCCCTGAGCGACAACTACTTCACGATCCAGCGCTACGCCCTGATCGCGATCCTGGCCGGGTTCGGCTGGATGGGACTGGCTCGCCTGATCCGCGGTGAGGTGCTCTCACTGCGCGAGCGCGAGTTCATCATGGCCGCTCGGGTCCTGGGAATGCCGACCCATCGCGTGCTGATCAAGGAGCTGCTGCCCAACCTCGTCGCCCCGATCGTGATCAGCATCTCGCTGATGCTGCCGCTGTTCGTCGCCGCCGAGGCAGGGCTGGCGCTGCTGGGCATCGGTGTCACCAAGGGTGCGTCCTGGGGCCAGACCATCAACAAGGGCGTCACCTACTTCGACACCTACCCCCAGTACCTGTGGATCCCGCTGTTGGGAATCGTGGCGCTGGTCCTCTCACTCAACCTGCTGGGTGATGCGATCCGCGACGCGCTCGACCCGAAGACTCGTCGCTGACGTGCCGCAGACGGTCCTCCTGAGATCCCCCAAGACCACATAGACCACATAGACCCCATCAACCCCAACACACGTCGTCTCGCGCCAACCGGCGGGGACGCGACCAGAGAAAAGAAAGGCTGGACAGCATGAGACGGAGCAAGCCGCTTGCGGCTGTCGCCGGTATTGCCTTGTTCGCCCTCGCCGCCTGTGGTGGCTCGGGTGGTTCGGGCAGCAGTGGCGAGGTCAGCGACACCTTCAAACCAGAGGAGGGTGTCACCAAGGACGCGACCCGTCAGGGCCCCGCAGCCGACATCGAGGGCGCCACCGCTGGAGGGACGATCACCGTGTTCCTGCCCAGCGACCCGGGCCCGGACGACCTGGACCCGACCGGTGGCTGGTCGGTGACCGGCAACTCGATCCAGCAGGCCCTGTTGAACCGGTCGCTGACGCAGTACGCCCGCGACAACAGCACCGGTGACATGGTGCTGGTCCCCGACCTGGCGACCGGCCTGGGCACCCCGAACGACGACTTCACGGAGTGGACGTTCACGATCCGCGACGACGCGACCTGGGAGGACGGCAGCCCGGTGACCCCCGAGCAGGTCGCCTTCGGCATCTCGCGTTCGATGGACTCCGACGCGTTCCCGTCGGGTCCGGGCACGGAGTACTCCAAGACCTACTTCTGGAACCCCGACTACAAGGGCCCCTACACATCCAAGGGCAAGCCCTACGACGGCGTTTCGGTCGACGGCCAGGACGTGGTCATCAAGATGAACCAGCCGTTCACCGACATGGACTACTGGGGCGCCTTCATGGCGATGGGCCCGACACCCGAGGGCGACGCGGCTGCTCCGCCGAACTACGGCAAGAAGCCCCTCGCGACCGGCCCCTACAAGGTCGAGTCCTTCCGCCCGAACGAGGAGCTCGTGCTGGTCAAGAACGACCAGTGGGACCCCGCCTCCGACCCGGCACGTCACCAGTACGCCGACAAGTGGGTCTTCAAGTTCAACCAGGACCAGGCCAAGACCGACCAGGTCATGCTCTCGGGCAACACCGACAGCCTGACCTCGCTCTCGACCTCGATCGGTTCGGACAACTACCAGGCGGCCAAGGACACCCTCGGTGACCGTCTGGTCCAGCAGTCGGCGCAGTGCACCAGCTTCTGGGCACCGGACTACAACAAGATCACCGACATCAACGTCCGGCTAGCGCTCGCCTACGCGTACCCGTACAACGACGTGTGGCTGGCCACGGGCGAGCTGCCCGGCGTCACCCGGGTGCCGGCGAACTCGATCATGCCTCCCGGCATGGCGGGCAAGAAGGAGTACTTCGCCGACGGTGAGCAGTTCACCTACAACCCGGAGAAGGCCAAGGAGCTGTTGGCCGAGGCCGGCTACGAGCCCGGTGAGTTCAAGATCACGATGATCTACTACGAGCCCGACGCGCTGGCGCGTGCCGGTCAGGAGCAGATCAACAAGGGTCTCAAGGACTCCGGCTTCTCGGTCAAGGCCATCCCGGTGGAGGACTCGCCGTACAACACCTGGCTCGACCCCGACAGCAAGATCAACAAGACCCTCAACCTGCGTGGCATCAACTGGTGCTCCGACTGGCCGTCGGGTCTGACGATGCTGCCGCCGCTGGTGAAGACGGGTGCGGTCTACAACACGCCGTACTTCTCTGAGCAGGCTGTGGACGACGAGATCGCGCGGATCCTGACGCTGCCCCTGGAAGAGCAGGCGGACGCGTGGGGTTCTCTGGACGAGACGATCGGGACCGAGTACTTCCCGATCATCCCGACCGCCTTCCGCAACGACCTCTACACGTTCGGTGAGAACGTCGGTAACCCGACCGGCGACGGCACCCTCGGTGCGCCGAACTACAAGGACCTCTACGTCGCTCAGTGAGGTTCTGACAAGTTCAAGCACGACAGGATCGACTGCACGCAGTCATTCTGAGTAGATTCACCACCGCGGGGTGGGGGCTCCTCCGGGAGCCCCCACCCTCCGGACTGCCACCAGGGAAGAGAGCAGGATGTTCGCCTACATCGTCAAGAGGCTCCTGTCGGGAGTTCTCGTCCTCTTCCTGATCTCCGTCTCGATCTTCCTGATCTTCTGGTACGGCCCCTCGAGCCCGGCCCGCCCGCTGTGCGACCGCGAGACCAGCAACCGCTGCACCCCGGAACGGCTCGCCAACTACGAGAAGTCCCTGGGCTACGACAACCCCTGGTACACCGAGTACGCCACGTTCGTGAAGGGGATCTTCGTCGGCCGCGAGGTCACCTTCCCCGGCGGCCGGACCGAGGACTGCCCCGCCCCCTGCCTGGGCTACTCCTACCGCACCGGCGCGCCGGTCTCCGACGAGCTGGTCGAGCGGATGCCGGCCACGCTGTCCGTGGCGCTCGGCGGCGCCTTCCTCTACCTGGTTCTTGGGGTTCCGATCGGCGTTGCCGCGGCCCGAAGACGGGGGTCGGTGGCCGACAAGGCCCTCGTCTCCAGCTTCCTGTTCCTCAGCTCGATCCCCTACTACTTGTTCGCGCTGCTCTTATGGCTCTACGCCACCGTGATCTTCGAGGTGCCCTTCATCTCCGACACCGGCTACTTCTCCCCGATCACCTACGGCCCGGCGAAGTGGTTCTCCGGTTTGTTGCTGGCGTGGATCGCGCTCGGCATCTTCGGGTGCACGCAGTACACGAGATACACGCGCGGCGCCATGATCGATGCCCTCAGTGAGGACTACATCCGCACCGCTAGGGCCAAGGGGCTGGCCACCCGCTACGTGGTCTACCGCCACGGGCTCAGGGCCGCGCTGGTCCCGATCGTGACGATCTTCGGCATCGACTTCGGCACCTTGTTGGCCGGCACGATCTTCACCGAGCGGATCTTCGACATCCAGGGCATCGGCTGGTGGGGCCTCGAGGCCGTCTACGGCAAGGACCTTCCCGTGGTGGCGGCCACGGCTCTGTTCGGCGCGGTGATGCTGATCGTGAGCAACATCATCGTCGACGTGGTCTACAGCGTTCTCGACCCGCGAGTGAGGCTTTCGTGACGACGCAGACACAGACGAGCGGCGAGGCGGCCACCGAGGGCGACGAGCCCTACCTGGTCGTCGAGGACCTCACCGTCAGGTTCCCCACCGAAGACGGCCTGGTGACCGCCGTGACCGAGCTGAGCTACACGGTGGCGCTGGGCCAGACACTGGGCATCGTGGGCGAGTCGGGTTCCGGCAAGTCCGTCTCGTCGATGGCCGTGCTCGGTCTGCACGATGCCAAGTCGAGCCGGATCTCCGGGTCCATCCGGATCGGCGGCACCGAGGTGATCGGGCTCTCGGAGTCGCGGATGCGCCAGCTGCGTGGCAACCGGGTGGCGATGATCTTCCAGGACGCGCTCGCGGCCCTCCATCCGTTCTACAAGATCGGGGGACAGCTCGCAGAGGCCTATATCGTCCACCACCCCAAGGCGAGCAAACGCGACGCCCGCCGCAAGGCCATCGAGATGCTCGACCGGGTCGGCATTCCCCAGCCCGACCAGCGGGTCGACGACTTCCCGCACCAGTTCTCCGGTGGCATGCGGCAACGCGCGATGATCGCGATGGGCCTGATCAACGACCCGTCGTTGCTCATCGCCGACGAGCCGACCACCGCGCTCGATGTCACGGTGCAGGCGCAGATCCTCGACCTGCTCGGCGACCTGCAGAAGGAGTTCAACTCCGCGGTCATCATCATCACCCACGATCTCGGTGTGATCGCCGAGATGGCCGACGAGGTCCTGGTCATGTACGCCGGTCGGGAGGTGGAGTACGGATCGACCAAGGAGATCCTGACCCACCCCGAGATGCCCTACACCTGGGGTCTGCTCTCCAGCATCCCGGACGTCGCGGGAGACACCAGCGGGCGGCTGATCCCGATCCCCGGGAACCCCCCGAGCCTGCTGAACCCGCCGACCGGATGCGCGTTCCACCCTCGCTGCCTCCACGTCGACAAGGTGGGCGGCGACCTGTGTCGCACCAAGCTGCCGATCCTGGAGAGCGGGGTCAGGGGTGGGCGACACCTGAAACGATGCCACCTGCCGAACGCCGACGCGATCTACCAGTCCGAGATTCTGCCCGAGATCGCGCCCGACCTGGTCGAGGAGTTCTGATGTCGCAAGCCCCCGAGGAGCTGTCGCAGGTGACGTTCTCGGACCTCGCCGCGGCGGGCCACACCCCGACGAAGCTGGACCCGACGGCCCCGCCGGTCCTCACCGTCGACAACCTGCGCATGTACTTCCCCGTGAAGGCACCGGGCCTGATCCGGCGGACGGTCGGACAGGTCCAGGCCGTCGACGGCGTCTCCTTCCAGGTGCCCAGCGGAGGCAGCCTCGGGCTCGTGGGCGAGTCGGGCTGCGGCAAGTCGACCACCGGCCGCCTGATCACCCGCCTCTACGACCCGACGTCGGGCTCGATGAGGTTCGACGGCACCGACATCGCCGCCATGTCTCAGCGGCAGTTCAAGCCCTACCGGCGCGAGCTGCAGATGATCTTCCAGGACCCGTACACCTCGCTGAACCCCCGACACACCGTGGGCACGATCGTCGGCGCCCCGCTCCAGGTGCACAAGGTCGTGCCGAAGAACCAGGTGCTCGGCCGGGTCCGGGAGCTGCTGGAGGTGGTGGGGCTCAACCCCGAGCACTACAACCGGTACCCCAACGAGTTCTCCGGCGGCCAGCGCCAGCGCATCGGTATCGCCCGGGCGTTGACGCTGAACCCCAAGCTGCTCGTGGCTGATGAGCCCGTGTCAGCGCTGGACGTGTCCATCCAGGCCCAGGTGATCAACCTTCTGCAGGACCTGCAGACCGAGTTCAACATCGCATTCTTGTTCATCGCCCACGACCTGGCCGTGGTCCGGCACTTCTGCCCCGAGGTGGCCGTGATGTACCTCGGCAAGATCGTCGAGATCGGCGACCGGGAGACCATCTACCTGCGCCCCCATCACCCCTACACGCAGGCGCTGCTGTCGGCCGTCCCCGACGTCAAGCAGGCCGCGATCGGTGGTCGCCGGGAGCGGATCCGCCTGGTCGGCGACGTCCCGAGCCCGATCAACCCGCCCAGCGGCTGCCGGTTCCGCACGCGATGCTCGATCGCGAAGGAGATCTGCGCTCGGGTCGAGCCGCCGCTGCTCCAGATCGGAGAACGCCACAAGGTGGCCTGCCACTACGCGGGCGAGCTCGGCCGGCATCCGGCGACGCCGGTGACCACGCAGCTGCTCGGGGTCGACGACACCGGCGCACCGGTCCCCGGCGCCACACCGGCATCGCAGCTCAACAGCCCCGAGTTCGCCGAGACCTGGTTCGATCTCAGCAAGGGCGCCAGCGGCGGCTGAGCCCGCGGCGCCTAGGCTGGCGGGCGTGGACGGGCTCTTCGACCTGCCGAGCGCGGGCGGCCAGGCGGTCAGCCGCGCCGGGGCCGGCTCGCTGTCCTCGACGCGGCACGCCGCCGCCCCCTTGGCGGTGCGGATGCGTCCGCGCAGCCTGGACGAGCTGGTCGGACAGCCGCAGCTGAGGTCGCCGGGCTCGCCGCTGCGTCAGCTCGTCGAAGGCGGCCAGTCGCTGTCGTTGCTGCTGTGGGGTCCGCCGGGCACCGGCAAGACGACGCTGGCCTCGATCCTCAGCCAACAGACCGACCGGCGATTCGTGGAGGTGTCCGCGGTCTCCGCGGGGGTCAAGGAGGTCCGCGCGGCCATCGATGCGGCCCGCCAGGAGCTGGTCGCCGGGGGGCGCGAGACCGTGTTGTTCGTCGACGAGGTGCACCGCTTCTCCAAGGCGCAACAGGATGCGCTGCTGCCGGGGGTGGAGAACCGCTGGGTGACGTTGGTGGCGGCGACGACGGAGAACCCGTTCTTCTCGGTGATCTCGCCGCTGTTGTCCCGCAGCCTGCTGCTGCGCCTCGAGCCGCTCTCCGATGACGACGTGGGCAGGGTGATCGACCAGGCGCTCGTCGACGAGCGGGGGCTCGGTGGCGAGCTCGAGCTGGCCGCCGACGCCCGCGACCACCTGGTGCGCCTCGCCGGAGGTGATGCGCGCCGGGCTCTGACCTACCTCGAGGCCGCCGCCGGCGCTGCGCGGACCCAGGACGTCAGCCTGATCGCGTTGGCGGTCGCCGAGACAGCCGTCGACCAGGCGGCCGTGCGCTACGACCGCGAGGGTGACCAGCACTACGACGTCACCAGCGCCTTCATCAAGTCGATCCGCGGCTCCGACGCCGACGCCGCGTTGCACTACCTGGCCAGGATGATGGAGGCCGGCGAAGACCCGCGGTTCATCGCCCGCCGCCTGGTCATCCTGGCCAGCGAGGACATCGGTCTGGCCGACCCGACCGCGCTGACCACCGCGGTCGCCGCTGCCCAGGCCGTCCAGCTGATCGGCATGCCCGAGGCTCGGCTCAACCTCGCCCAGGCCACCATCGCACTCGCCGTCGCGCCGAAGTCGAACGCCGTCATCAAGGCCATCGAGGCGGCGTCGGCCGACGTTCGGGACGGCAAGATCGGCCCGGTTCCCAGCCATCTCCGGGACGCCCACTACTCGGGTGCCCAGAAGCTCGGCCACGGGTCGTCGTACAAGTACAGCCACGACGAGCCCTTCGGCATCGCGGCACAGCAGTACGCGCCAGACGTCATCGCCGACGCGACCTACTACCAGCCGACGAGCCTCGGCGCCGAGGCAGCGGTCAAGGAGCGGTGGGAGCGGATCAGGCGGATGATCCGCGGGTCGGACCGTTGACCGTGGGGCGATAGGGTGCGGCGTTGTGACGACCGACATCTGGGTGTGGACGACGGTGGCGTTGCTGACCGTGGCGTCGGTCGCGCTGGCCGGCACGCTGTGGCGGGTGCGGCGGCAGGGCCAGCGTGATCTGCTCGCGGCCCGGGCCGAGACCGCGAGTGTCGCCGCGCGCCTCGACCTGGTGGAGCAGTCGTTGGCCGGGCCGGCAGACGACGTTCCCGACGAGGCGGCGGGCTTCGTCATCACTCACGTCGGCGAGTCCCCGGGGCCGGGACCCGTCCCGACAGAGGACCCTTCTCCCGTCGGAGGTGCCCTGTTCGCAGACCTCGTGCTGCGCGAGACGGTCGTCAAGACCGCTGGCCTCGCGCACGGCGTCCGGCGAGCGCTGAGCCCCGAGAACCGCTTCCGGATCCGCCACGAGTACCGCCGGACCGTCCGCGCCTCGCGCAAGCAGCGTCGAATCGAGCTGCGCGAGGCCCGGCGCAGGATGATGGCCGACCGACGCGCTGACGACACGACGGCGGCGTGAGGCCGTCGTGCTGAGACGGGGATTCTGGTTCGCTGCCGGCGCCGGTGCCGGCATGTACGCCGTGGTGCGCGCCCGCCGGGTCGCCGAGGCGTTCACCGCAGACGGGCTGCGCGACCGTCTGCACGGTGCCGCCGCCGGTGCCCGGGTGTTCGGTCAGGAGGTGGCCGCGGGGCGCGCCGAGGCGGAAAGCGAGTTGCGCGAGCGGCTCGGCCTGGTGCCTCATGGGATACCTGAGCTCGCCGCACCGCCGGCCCGCAGGTCGGCTTCGGGCGGCTCGGCGGCGGGCGGGTCGGCGGCGGGCGGGTCGACAGCCCGGCGGCAGACCCCCTCGATCACGGAAGGCGACACCTGATGGACACCGCGGAGATCCGCCGCAGGTTCGTGGCCCACTTCGCGGCTGACGATCACACGGTGGTGCCGTCGGCATCGCTGCTGCTCGACGACCCTACGTTGTTGTTCGTCAACGCCGGGATGGTGCCGTTCAAGCCCTACTTCCTCGGCCAGGAGACGCCGCCGTACGACCGGGCCGTGAGCGTGCAGAAGTGCGTGCGAACCCTCGACATCGAGGAGGTCGGCAAGACCACCCGGCACGGCACGTTCTTCCAGATGTGCGGCAACTTCTCCTTCGGTGACTACTTCAAGCACGACGCCATCGACCTGGCCTGGCGGCTGGTCACGGGCTCTCGCGACGACGGTGGCTACGGGTTCGACCCCGAGACCATCTGGGTGACCGTGCTGGACGGTGATGACGAGGCCATCGACCTGTGGCGCAGCGTCGCGGGGCTGCCGCAGGAGCGCATCCAGCGCCGTGGGCTGCTGGACAACTACTGGCACATGGGCGTGCCGGGGCCGGGAGGGCCGTGCAGCGAGATCTACGTCGACCGCGGTCCGGCGCACGGCCCGGACGGCGGACCGGTGGTCGACGAGGACCGCTTCCTCGAGATCTGGAACCTCGTCTTCATGCAGGAGTCCCTCAGCGCGGTCCGTAAGAAGGACGACTTCGACGTCGCGGGCCCGCTGCCGGCGAAGAACATCGACACCGGGCTCGGGCTCGAGCGCGTGGCCTACCTGCTCCAAGGCAAGGAGAACCTGTACGAGATCGACGAGTTGTTCCCGGTCATCGAGCGCGCGGAGGAGCTCAGCGGGCGACGGTACGGCGCCGACCACGTCGACGACGTCCGCCTCCGGGTGGTCGCCGACCACGTCCGCAGCGGTCTGATGCTGATCGGCGACGGGGTCACCCCCGGCAACGAGGCGCGCGGCTACGTGCTGCGCCGCTTGCTGCGTCGGGCGGTGCGCTCGATGAGGCTGCTGGGTGTCGAGGACCGCGTGCTGCCCGAGCTGCTGCCGGTCAGCCTGGCCAAGATGAAGCTGGGCTATGAGCAGCTGGAGACCGACTGGGAACGCATCTCGACGATCGCCTACGCCGAGGAGGACGCCTTCCGTCAGACGCTCCGTGCGGGCACCCAGATCTTCGACCTGGCGGCCGGCGAGGTGAAGGGGGCCGGCGGCTCGCAGCTCTCGGGGGCCAAGGCCTTCGCGTTGCACGACACCTTCGGCTTCCCCATCGACCTGACCCTCGAGATGGCGAGCGAACAGGGTCTCTCGGTCGACGAGGAGGGCTTCCGGCGCCTGATGACCGAGCAGCGCGAGCGGGCGAAGGCCGACGCGAAGGCGAAGAAGGGTGCCCACGTCGACGCCTCGGCGTACCGTGCCGTCGCCGACACACTGGGTCGCCCCGTGCAGTTCACCGGCTACGACGAGGTGGTCTCCGAGGGCAGCGTCCAGGGTCTCCTCGCGGACGGCGGGGTGGTCAGCTCGGCCCGGGAGGGCGACGAGGTCGAGCTCGTGCTGGATCGGACGCCGTTCTATGCCGAGGGTGGCGGTCAGCTCGCCGACCAGGGCGTGATCGAGCTGGCCGACGGGGCGCGGCTCGAGGTGCGCGACGTGCAGTCGCCGATCACCGGCCTGATCGTGCACCGTGCCCTCGTCCTCTCAGGCGAGGTGAGGGTGGGGGTCGGTGCGCACGCCGCCGTCGACCTGGAGCGGCGTCGATCGATCTCGCGCGCCCACACCGCGACCCACATGGTCCACAAGGCCTTCCGCGAGGCGCTGGGTGAGACCGCCACCCAGGCGGGCTCGGAGAACGCGCCCGGTCGCTTCCGTTTCGACTTCTCAGCCGCCGGCGCCGTCCCCGCGTCCGTGATGCGCGACGTCGAGGCGCGCGTGAACGACGTGGTGCTCGACGACCTCGCGGTCCACGCCGAGGTGATGACCCAGACTGAAGCGGTGCGCTCCGGGGCGATGGCCCTCTTCGGTGAGAAGTACGGCGACCAGGTGCGCGTCGTCTCGGTCGGCGACTGGGCGCGTGAGCTCTGCGGTGGGACGCATGCCGGCCGCTCCGGCCAGCTCGGGGTCATCAAGCTGCTGGGAGAGTCCTCGATCGGTGCGGGGGTACGCCGGGTCGAGGCGCTGGTCGGCACGGATGCCTACCGCTTCCTGGCCCGGGAGCACGTCCTGGTCGCCCAGCTCTCCGAGGCTCTCAAGGTGCGTCCCGAGGAGCTCCCCGAGCGGGTGCACGACATCGTCGAGAAGCTGCGCGCGGCCGAGAAGGAGCTGGAGAAGGTGCGGGTGGGCCAGCTGCTCGCTGAGGGTGGGGACCTTGCAGCCGCCGCGAGTGACGTCGCCGGCGTCCAGGTCGTGGCGCACCGTGTCGACGGGATCGGCGGTGGCGACGTCCGCACGCTGGCGCTGGACGTCCGCAGCCGGCTGACCCCGGGTCGCGCCGGAGCGGTGGTCGTGATCGGCCGACAGGATGCGAAGGTGGCCGTCGTCGCGGCCGTCAACGAGGAGGCCCGGAGCTTGGGGGTCTCGGCCAACGCGCTGGTGCGCGCGGTCGGGCCGCTGCTCGGCGGCAAGGGCGGCGGCAAGGACGATGTGGCCCAGGGCGGCGGCACGGACCCCGCCCGGATCGACGAGGCGCTGGCGCTGGTCCCCGCTGAGATCGCGGGCGCCGTGGCTGGGCGCTGACGTGCGCTTCGGCGTACGGCTCGGCCTCGACCCCGGGGAAGCGCGCGTCGGCGTCGCGCGCAGCGACCCTTCGGGGATGCTGGCGACGCCCGTCGAGACCGTCGCCCGCGGACCGGGGGACCTCGCCCGGCTGGCCGCGCTGGTCACCGAGCACGAGGCGGTCGAGGTGGTGGTCGGCCTGCCGCGCTCGTTGTCGGGAAGTGAGGGTCCAGCCGCGCTCCGGGTACGCTCGTTCGCGGCTGACCTGGTTCGTGCGGTCGCCCCCGTCCCCGTCCGGCTGTGCGACGAGCGCCTGACGACGGTCTCAGCGGAGGCGATGCTGCGCGAGCGGGGGAGGCACGGCAGGAGCAGGCGTGCGGTGGTGGACCAGGCCGCGGCGGTGCTGATCCTGCAGTACGCATTGGACATCGAGCGCGGTTCGGGAGCAGCTCCAGGAGAGATCGTCGAGGTCGAGGATGAGTGAGCAGGAGTTCGAGGGCGTCGGCTACCAGCCGGACCCCGACGACGGCTCGGACGTCGTGGTCGACCATCCGCGCGACGTCTACGAGAGCGGTGGCCGGCGCAAGAAGAGCCGCGGGCTGCGCAGCTGTCTGGCCGTCCTCGCGGCGCTCCTGCTCCTCGCGGGCGGAGGCGCCTTCGCGGTGGTCAAGGGGATCGAGCTGATCAAGGATCAGCTGGCCTCGCCCGGCGACTACCCCGGACCGGGGTCGGGCAAGGTCCTCTTCGAGGTCCAAGAAGGGGACACCGCGGCGATGATGGGTCGCGGGCTCAAGGACAAGGGTGTCGTCAAGTCGGTGCAGGCGTTCACGGACGCCGCTGCCGCCGATGAGGCCTCTCTCGGCATCCAGGTCGGCGTCTACAAGATGAAGAAGGAGATGGCGGCCCAGGACGCGCTCGCGATCCTGATCGACTCCGACAACCTGATCACGAACACCGTCACCATCCCCGAGGGTCTCCCGCTGACCCAGATCGTGCCCATCCTCGCCGAGGCCATGGACCTGCCCGAGAAGGACTTCGAGAAGGCCCTGGCCAAGCCGAAGAAGCTGGGACTTCCGGACTACGCCAACGGCAACGCCGAGGGATACCTCTTCCCGGCAACCTACGACCTGGGCCGCAAGGAGTCCGCCAAGTCCATCCTCAAGCGGATGGTCGACCGGTGGGCGATGGCTGCCGACAAGGTCGACCTCGAGGGAGCCGCGGAACGGCTGGGCTACACACCGGCCGAGCTGATGACCGTGGCGAGCCTGGTACAGGCCGAGGCACGCGGGAAGTACATGCCGAAGGTCGCGCGGGTCATCTACAACCGCCTGGAGACCGACGGCCCACCGACGTACGGGCTGCTGCAGCTGGACGCGACGGTGAACTACGCCGCCGGCCGCGATCTCGGCGCGCGCACCACCGACGAGGACCGGCAGCTGGACTCGCCGTACAACACCTACAAGTACCCCGGTCTCCCGCCGGGTCCGATCGAGGCGCCCGGTGAGGACGCGATGAAGGCGGCGGCCGAGCCCAAGGACGGGCCGTGGCTGTTCTACGTGACCGTGAACCTGGCCACCGGCCAGACCAAGTTCGCGACCACGCTCGAGGAGCACAACAAGAACGTCGAGCAGCTCAACGAGTACTGCCGGACCCAGTCGGAGCGGTGCTGACCGCCACCGCGGGCCGTCGCTGCGGCGTGCTCGGCGACCCGATCGCTCACTCGTTGTCGCCGGTGATCCATCGGGCGGCGTACGCCGGGCTCGGTCTGGACTGGACCTATGACGCTCAGCTGGTCTCGTCGGGCGACCTGGCCGGCTTCCTCGCCGGCCTGGACGGCTCGTGGCGGGGGCTGTCCCTCACGATGCCGCTCAAACGCGAGGCGATGGCGTTGGTCGACCGCGCCTCGGAGCGGGCGGTGCTGACAGGGGCGGCGAACACGCTGCTGCTGGGGGAGGGCGGCATCGCCGGGGACAACACCGACGTCCCGGGAGTCATCAACGCCCTGCGCGAGAAGTACGACGGCCCGGTCGACGCGGCTGCGCTGGTGGGCGGCGGCGCCACCGCGGCGTCCGCCCTGGTGGCGCTGGCGGAGCTGGGATGCCGCCGGTTCGCCGTACACGTGCGGGAGGCCGCCCGCGCGCAGGAGACCTTGGCCGTGGCCCAGCGCCTTCCCGAGCCCGTGGAGGTGCGGGTGGTCGGGCTGTCCGAGCGGCCCGAGGCCGACGTACTGGTCTCGACGATCCCGGCGGCGGCCCAGACGGACCTCGTGGGCGGCTGGGATGAGGTTCCGGTGCTCTTCGAGGTCGTCTACGACCCGCCGGTCACGCCCCTGATGCGCGCGGCAGCGGACCGAGTGCTCGTGACCGGGCTCGACCTGCTCGTCCATCAGGCTGCGCTCCAGGTCGAGCTCTTTACCGAACTGCCCGCGCCGATCGGTGTCATGCGGCAGGCTGGGAAGGCCGCCCTCTCGGAAAGGACCTGACCGTTGGACTGGAGCGCCCCCGTCGTGGCCGCTGTGGTCGCCGCGCTGCTGTGCGCGGTTGCCGGCCTCGCCGTGCCCAGGATCATCGCTCGGCTGCCCGAGCCGGCTCCGCCGGAGCCGCCGCCCGGTGACCCCGACCCTTCCGTCGCCACCAGTGACTCCTCGGTGGCCAGAAGTGACGCCTCGGCAGCAATAAGTGACCCCTCGGTGGCCAGAAGTGACTCCTCGGCAGCAATAGGTGACTCCTCGGCGGCAAGAGGGGACCCCTCGGGGGGGATGGAGGAGGAGCCGAAGGAGCTCTATGCCGAGATGGCGCGGCTGCCGGGGTTGGCCTGGAAGTCCGCGGTGGCCTCAGCGGCCCTCGGCGCCCTGCTGGCCTTCTCCGTCGGCTGGTCGTGGACCCTGGTCTTCCTGCTGCCGTTGGTCCCCGTCGGCGTCGCTCTCTCGGTCGTCGACTGGCGCACCAAGCTGCTGCCGGTGCGGATCATCTACCCGACGACCGCCGGAGTCATCCTGCTCGGCGCGGCCGTCGGGTTCCTGACGCCCGAGCCCAACCACTTCTGGCGGGCCCTGCTGGGAGCATTCATCGCGCGGTCGGTGTTCTGGCTGCTGTGGTTCATCCGCTCCGCGGGGATGGGCTTCGGTGACGTCCGGCTCGCCGCGATCATCGGCTTCGTGCTGGCGTGGTTCGGCTGGGCCCACTTGTTCATCGGGCTCTGGGTGGGGTTCCTGGCCTTCGGTGTCCCCGGACTCCTCCTGGCGGTCTTCCGCCGCGACCGGGGGGTGATGCGGCGGGCCTACCCGTTCGGTCCCTTCCTCCTCGGCGGAGCCGTCGTCGGCGTGGTCTGGGGTGCCCAGCTGGGCCTGCGTCTCGTCGGCGGGTAGCGCCGCCGGGCTCCACCTCTCGTGCGTGACAGACTGACGCCATGCTGCGTTGGCTCACCGCGGGCGAGTCCCACGGCCCGTCCCTGGTCGCCATCCTCGAGGGGCTGCCTGCGCACGTCCAGATCACGACCGCGGACCTCGACGACGCGCTCGCCCGCCGGCGGCTGGGCTACGGGCGAGGTGCCCGGATGAAGTTCGAGGCGGACGCCGTGCGGATCCTCGGCGGGGTTCGGCACGGCGAGACCCAGGGCGGACCGGTCGCGATCGAGGTGGGCAACAGCGAGTGGCCCAAGTGGGAGAAGGTGATGTCGGCCGATCCCGTCGCTGCCGAGGAGCTGGCAGAGCTCGCACGCAACGCCGCCCTCACTCGGCCCCGGCCCGGTCACGCCGACCTGGTCGGCATGCAGAAGTACGGCTTCGACGAGGCCCGACCGATCCTCGAGCGAGCCTCAGCGCGCGAGACCGCCGCCCGGGTCGCGCTGGGGCGCGTGGCCAGCAACTTCCTCGAGCAGACGGTGGGCGCCAGGCTGGTCTCCCACGTGGTCGAGATCGGTGGGGTGGCGGCGCCGCGGGACGTCATACCGGCGCCCGATGACCTGGCGCGGCTCGACGAGGACCCGGTGCGCTGCTTCGACCCCGAGGCAAGCGCTGCGATGGTGGCGGCGATCGACCAGGCGCACCAGGACGGCGACACCCTCGGCGGGGTCGTCGAGGTGGCCGTGAGCGGCCTTCCTCCCGGACTCGGTTCGCACGTCCACTGGGACCGGCGGCTCGACGCCCGGCTGGCGGCGGCGATGATGGGCATCCAGGCCATCAAGGGCGTGGAGATCGGCGACGGGTTCGCGCTGGCGGCCTCGCCGGGTTCGCTGGCCCACGACGAGATCGTCTCGACCGACGACGGCCTGCGCCGGACCTCAGGGCGCTCCGGCGGCACCGAGGGAGGGATGTCCACCGGGGAGCTGCTGCGCGTGCGGGCGGCGATGAAGCCGATCGCGACGGTGCCGCGGGCGCTCCGGACGGTCGACGTCGCCACCGGTGAGGCGGCCGTCGCCCACCACCAGCGCTCGGATGTGTGCGCGGTTCCGGCGGCCGGGATCGTGGCGGAGGCGATGGTGGCCCTGGTGCTCGCCGAGGCCGTTCTGGAGAAGTTCGGCGGTGACTCGGTCGCCGAGACCCGGCGCAATGCCGAGGCCTACCTGGCCGCGCTGAGGTTCAGGTGAGCCAGGACGGCCCGCGCGTCGTCCTCGTCGGCCCCATGGGTGCCGGCAAGACGACCGTGGCCGAGCTGCTCGGAGAGGCCTGGGGCCTGCCCGTGCGCGACACGGACGCCGACGTCGAGGCTGCCGAGGGCCGGTCGATCTCGGACGTCTTCGTGGAGTCCGGCGAGGCGCACTTCCGGGCCGCCGAGGCCGCGGCGGTCGCGCAGGCCCTGACCACCCACGAGGGCGTGCTCGCGCTGGGCGGCGGAGCGGTCCTGGACCCGGTGACGCGGGAGATGCTGGCGGGCCACCCGGTGGTCTTCCTGCGCGTCGGCCTGTCCGACGCGGTGAAGCGAGTCGGCCTCGGCAGCTCACGACCGCTGCTGCTCGGCAACATCCGCTCCCGCATCAAGGCGCTGCTGGATGAGCGCACCCCGATCTACGAGTCGGTCGCGAGCCTGGTCGTGGAGACCGACGGGCGCTCCCCGGACGAGGTGGCCGCTGAGATCGTCGAGTCGCTGGGGGGTGGGTCATGACCCGCACGGTGATCCGGGTCGACGGGGCGGCGCCGTACGACGTGGTGGTCGGCCAGACGCTCGCGTCGCAACTTCCGGAGCTCGTGGGGGAGGGCGTGCAGCGGGTCGCCGTGATCTACGCCGACGGGCTCACGGACCTGGTCGAGGGGGTGCTCGACGTGCTGCGACCCAGGTACGACGTGCTCGGACTCGGCCTGCCCGACGGCGAGAGCGCCAAGACGGCAGCGGTGACGGCCGAGTGCTGGGAGTCGCTCGGCCGCGCCGGCTTCACGCGCTCGGACGCCGTGGTGACCTTCGGCGGCGGAGCGACCACGGACCTGGGCGGGTTCGTCGCCGCGACCTGGCTGCGCGGGGTGCGGTTGGTCCACGTCCCTACGACCCTGCTGGCCATGGTCGACGCTGCGGTCGGCGGCAAGACGGGCATCAACACGGGCTCGGGGAAGAACCTCGTCGGGTCGTTCCACGAACCGGCCGGGGTTCTGTGTGACCTCGACCTGCTGGCGACCCTGCCGCACGCCGAGCTCGCCGCCGGGCTCGGGGAGGTCGTGAAGTGCGGCTTCATCGCCGACCCGCGGATCCTCGAGGTCGTTGAGGGCACCGCGCCCGGCGCGCTGACCGCCGACTCCGCGGAGCTGCGCGAGCTGGTGGAGCGGTCGATCCGGGTCAAGGCCGCGGTGGTCTCGGCGGATCTGAAGGAGGCGGGTGGGAGCGACCGGCACCCGGGCCGGGAGGTGCTCAACTACGGCCACACCCTGGCGCACGCGGTCGAGCGTGAGGAGGGCTACGCGATCCGGCACGGCGAGGCGGTGGCCCTGGGGTGCGTGTTCGTCGCGGAGCTGGCTGCTCGGGCCGGGTCGCTGGCACCGGAGGTGGTCGAGCGGCACCGGACCGCCTTCGGACGGGTCGGGCTGCCGACGTCCTACACCGGCCCCGCGTCGTACGACGACCTGCGCGGGGCGATGTCGGTGGACAAGAAGGCCCGCGGCTCCCAGCTGCGGTTCGTCGTGCTCGACGACGTGGCTCGGCCGCGGGTGCTGGCCGGACCAGACGAGGATGACGTCCGGGCCGCCTTCGACGCGCTGAAGGGAGCAGGCGGATGAGGGTGATGGTGCTCAACGGTCCCAACCTCGGTCGGCTGGGGCGGCGGCAGCCGGAGATCTACGGCTCGACCTCGCACGAAGAGCTGGCCGCGCGCTGTGTGGCCTGGGGGCGCGACCTGGGGCTGGAGGTCGAGGTCCGGCAGACCAACCACGAGGGCGAGCTGCTCGACTGGCTCAACCTCGCTGCGGACGACGGCACCCCGCTGGTGCTCAACGCCGGGGCGTGGACGCACTACTCGCTCGCGCTCTACGACGCGTGTGCCCAGCTCACCGCTGCGTTGGTCGAGGTCCACCTCTCCGACCCCAAGCAGCGCCCCGAGGAGTTCCGCCACACCTCGGTGGTCGAGCCGCATGCCCTCGCGACCATCGCCGGGCGTGGCGTCGACGGCTACCGCGAGGCGCTCGTGCTGCTGGCCGGCCGCTAGGGCTCGGGGGAACCGCAGCCCGGCCAGGCACGTCCCACCCTCACGCGCACGACGAGAGGGGACCGGCATGAGTCGCACGATCACGGTCAGGATGGGCAGCGTGCTGCTCGCGGCGGTCGCCGCGCTGGCGCTCGTCGTGGCGTACCTGCTCGGCGCCGCTGGCGGTGACGGGGGTGCCGCCAGCGCCGCTGAGACGTCGGCCGGTCCACCGGCGGTGCCCGGCGACAGCTCGACGCGCACCATCCGGATGGTCGGACGTGGCGAGACCACGGCCGTCCCCGACGAGCTCACCTTCGGGCTGGTGGTGACGCTGAAGGGAACCGATCTCGAGACCGCCCTCGACGACTCCAGCGCGATCATGAAGGCGGTGTTGGCCGGCCTCACGCCGTACGGCGTGGAGAAGGCGGATGTGCAGACGACCGGCCTGTCGATGAACCCCGAGTACGACTACCACTCCTCCGGGCCGCCGACGCTGACCGGCTACCGCGTCACCCAGCAGGCCAGGGTCGAGGTCGCGGACCTCGGCCGGGCCGGGGCGGCCATCACCGCTGCGGTCGACATCGGCGGCAACGACGTGCGGGTGCGCAACATCCGCCTCCAGATCGCCGACCCGGCCGGCGTGCTCGCCGAGGCCCGCGATGCCGCCGTCGCCCAGGCGCGGGCCAAGGCCGAGCAGTACGCCGAAGCGACCGGTCAGCAGCTGGGTGACGTGCTCAGCGTCAGGGAGATCTCCTCGTCGACGCCGGCACCGCAACCGCTGTCCTACCGCACCGCCGACCTGGCCGCAGTCGCCCCGAAGGCGGTGCCGATCCGGGCCGGGGAGAGCGACCTCACGGTGCGGGTCGAGGTCGTGTGGTCCTTCGCCTAGCCCGGGTGACGCCGCCGGCGGAGAGGATCGGCCGACAGGATCGGCCCGGAGGATCAGCGGAGTAGGTCGGGAGAGACGCGGCGGATAGACTCGTCGGCTGGTGCCCGGCGTGTGACGCCGCGGCGCCCCACCCGCCCACACACACGTAAGGCACACCCGCGCGCATGGCAACGACGAACGACCTGAAGAACGGCATGGTGCTCAACCTCGACGGCCAGCTCTGGCAGGTCAGCTGGTTCCAGCACCACAAGCCCGGCAAGGGCGGGGCGGTCGTCCGGACCAAGCTGAAGAACGTCGAGACCGGCAAGACCGTCGACAAGACCTTCAACGCCGACGTGAAGGTCGATGTGGCCAACGTCGACAAGCGCACCATGCAGTACCTCTACAACGACGGCACGTCGTACGTCTTCATGGACACCGCGACCTTCGAGCAGACGGAGGTCGACCCGGAGATCGTCGGCGATGCCTCGAACTTCCTCCTGGAGAACCAGGAGGCGATCGTGGCCACGAACGAGGGCCGGGTGCTCTACATCGAGCTCCCGGCGTCGGTCGAGCTGGAGATCACCTACACCGAGCCGGGCCTGCAGGGCGACCGCTCGACCGGCGGTACCAAGCCCGCCACGGTCGAGACCGGGCACACCATCAGCGTGCCGCTCTTCATCACCACCGGTGAGCGCGTCAAGGTCGACACCCGCGACTCCTCCTACCTGGGCCGCGTCTAGTTGGCCGCGCGCTCCAAGGCCCGCAAGCGGGCCCTTGACCACCTCTACGCGTGCGAGCTGCGCCGCGAGGACCCCATCGCCGTCCTCGACCAGCGCATCGCCGAGGGTGAGGGTCCGACCAACGACTACACCTCCACGCTCGTGCGGGGCGTGGTGGAGCGCCGCGAGCGCATCGACGGGCTGCTCCGCCAGTACTCCGAGAGCTGGTCACTCGAGCGGATGCCCGCGATCGACCGCAACGTGCTCAGGATCGGCGCGTTCGAGCTCCTGTACGCCGACGACATCCCCGACGCCGTCGCCGTGAGTGAGGCGATGTCGTTGGTGCGCGACCTGTCGACCGACGACTCGCCGAGCTTCGTCAACGGCATCCTCGGCGCCCTGGTGCGGGACAAGGCGCTCCTCGGCGACTGACCGAGGCCCGCTACGCTCGCGCGGTGGCGGAGATCGAGGAGAGCGCGCGCGACCTCGGGCGGCGCGCCGAGGACAGCGATCTGGTCGATCACGCGATCCGGCTCGGCCTGGTCGCCTACGGCCTGGTGTATCTGGTGATCTGCGTCCTCGCCGTGCGTCTCGCGCTCGGCGACCGCGCCGGCGAGGTCAGCAGCACCGGCGCGCTCAGCGAGCTCGCCCAGCAACCGTTCGGTCGGGTCCTGCTGCTGGTGATCGCGGTCGGTCTCTTCGTGCTGGTCCTGTGGCGCGGAGTGGAGGCGGTCGCCGGTCACCGCGACGTCGAGGGCGGCGCTCGCGTCGCTCAGCGGGCCGGTTCCGGTCTCAAAGCAGTCGTGTACGGCGCCCTGGCCCTCAGCGCACTCAAGGTGGCGCTGGGGGAGGGGACCCAGAAGGGCGCCTCGAAGACCCTCACCGCACGGGTGCTCGGGTGGCCGGGCGGTGCCTGGATCGTGGCCGCCGCCGGCCTCGCGATCCTGGGCTATGGCCTCTTCTACGCCTGGCGCGGGCTCACCGACCAGCACGCGGACAAGCTGGCCGCTGAGGGGACCTCGGGAGATGCGGGGCGCGCCTACCTGATGCTCGGCACGGTGGGCTACGTGGCCAAGGGCGTCTCCCTGGGGCTGGTGGGCGCTCTGGTCGTCTGGGCCGGCCTGGCTCACCGTCCCCGGGCCACCGGCGGCCTCGACCAGGCACTCCAGAAGCTGCTCCACCAGCCGCTGGGTCCGGTCGCGGTGGCGGTCATCGGCCTCGGGATCGGTTGCTACGGGCTCTTCTGCCTGGCGCGGGCGCGGCACCTCTCCCGCTGAGCGCTCACGACAGCAGGCAGCGGCTCCAGACCTCCAGCACCATCCGGGCGTACTGATCAGGGGACCGTCCGTGACCGGTGAGGCTCTGGTAGTACTCGGGACTGGTGAGCGACCAGAGCAGGTCTGCCACCCACTGGTCATCGACGTCGTCGCGCAGGTCGCCGGTCGCGCGCAGGTCGGCGGCCAGGCGCAGCATGTTCCGTGCGCGCCGCTGAGACACGCTCTCGAAGACCTCGCCGCAGGCCGGGTCGTCGTCCGCGGCCGTGCGCAGGGCCTGCAGCAGCGGCACGCTTCGGGGGAGGACCTCGGCGAGTGCGGACGAGTAGATCTCCAGCTTCTCTCGGGCGCGTGGGGCAGCCTGGATGCGCCGGACGTAGCCGCGTTCCTCGGCGGGCACGGGCAGGCCGGTGCCCGCCAGCTCCATGTCGTGGACGGCGAGCAGGAGCTGAGGCTTGCGGCCCACGCTGGCATACACGGTGTCGACCGACACCTCCGCCCGGCGCGCGATCTCGGCGACCGGTGTGCCGGCGTAGCCACGCTCGATGAAGAGGTCCCGAGCCGCGGCCAGCACGTTGCGCCGGGTGGCCTCGGCCGCGGCTCGTCGACGGGAGGAGTCGTAGTGGCGTCGCTTGACCGGTGCACCCATGCGGCGTAGCGTACCAATTCATCCGAAATATCTTCGGACGAAAATGGGGAGGACAGCCATGGCCGCAGTCACGTCGATGGGCGGAACGGAGGTCACGGCTCCCAGGGCGGTGATGCGCGAGGTGGGGTCCGCGCGGGGCACCTGGGCGATGGGGTCGCTGTTCGAGCACCTCCTCGAGAGCGGTGACAGCGCGCAGGGGGAGCTCGGCGTCGCCCTGGTCACGCAGCCTCCCGGGGTGGCCACCCCCCTGCACCGGCACACGAACGAGGCCGAGGCGTTCTTCATGCTGGACGGCCAGATGGACTATCGCGCGGGCGACGAGGACTTCTCCTTGCACCCCGGATGTTTCATCTATCTGCCGGCCGCCCTGCCACACGCCTTCCGGATCCGCGGTGACTCTCCTGCTCGGTTCCTCGCGCTCACGACTCCGGCCGGGCTGTTGGCGCTCTACGACGAGGTCGGCATGCCGGCGGCGGAGCTGCGCCTGCCCGGGGACGACGGTCTGAGTCCCGACGTCGAGATCCCGCGCTGGGCGGAGGTGGGGCCGCGCTTCGGCCTCGAGGTCCTGGGGCCCCCGATTCCCGAGTAGGGCGCCCTCGCCGCACCGAGGCCTTGATGACCCTGCTTGAGTGGCGCCATGGACGTCGACGTGGTGGTCATCGGCCTCGGGCCGGGCGGGGAGTACTCCGCGCAGAAGCTGGCGGAGGCCGGGCTCCGGGTCGTGGGCGTGGAGCGGAACCTCGTCGGGGGTGAGTGCCCCTTCTACGGCTGCACCCCGAGCAAGCTGCTGATCCGGGCCAGCGAGGTGCTGGGCGAGGCGCGCCGCGCCGACACGCTCGCCGGTGAGGTCAGCGTCGCTCCCGACTGGCAACGGGTCGCCCATCGGATCCGCGACGAGGCGACCCGCGACTGGTCCGACGCCGGCCACGTGCAGCGATTGGAACGCGCGGGCGTCACGATCGTGCGCGGCCACGGGCGGCTCTCCGGCCCGGGGCGGGTGCGCGTGGGCGAGGAGGAGTACGTCGCCTCGCGAGGGGTGGTGCTCAACCCCGGGACCGACCCCGTCTCCCTGCCGATCGACGGCCTCGACGGCACGGCGTACTGGACGAACCGCGAGGTCTTCAAGATCACCGAGCTCCCCGGGTCACTCGCGATCATCGGGGCCGGTCCGATCGGCTGCGAGCTGGCCCAGGCGTTCGCGCGGTTCGGGGTCACGGTGACGCTGCTCGATGCCGCGGACCGGGTGATGACGGTTGAGGAGCCCGAGGTGAGCCGTCTGGTGGCCGACGTCTTCGAGCGGGAGGGCATCGCGGTGCGCACCGGAGTCGAGATCACCCGCGTCGCTCAGGAGCAGGACCGGTTCACCGTGACCCTCGACGGCGACGAGCTCGTCGCGGACCGGCTCCTCGTGGCTGCCGGTCGCTCGCCGAAGCTGCGCGATCTCGGGCTCGAGAGCGTCGGTCTGAACCCGTCAGCGACGTCGATCACCACGGACGATCAGATGAGGGCCGGAGAGCGGCTCTGGGCGGTGGGCGACGTGACCGGTCACGGTGCCTTCACGCATGTGTCGAGGTACCAGGCGGCGATCGTGGTCCGAGACATCCTGGGCCGGGACGGCCCGGGGGCCGACTACCGGGCCGTCAGCCGGGTCACGTTCACCGACCCCGAGGTGGGCTCGGTCGGTCTCACCGAGGACCAGGCCCGGGCGGCGGGGCTGGAGGTGCGTACGGCGACCGCGGACCTGTCGCGGTCGAGCCGTGGCTGGCTCCACGCGGACGGCAACGACGGGCTGATCAAGCTGGTCGCCGACGCCGACCGCGGAGTGCTCGTGGGCGCCACCTCGGTCGGGCCCTCGGGGGGCGAGGTGCTCGGCATGCTCGTGGCGGCTGTGCATGCCGAGATCCCGGTCGCCACCCTGCGAGGCATGCACTACGCCTACCCGACGTTCCACCGGGCGATCGAGGTGGCCCTCCGGGCGCTCGGCTGAGCCGTGTCGCACGACCCACCGGCGGCCGTGGGTACCGGGGTCGGAGGGGCTGTTTCGCTACGCTGGTGCTTCCCCCAGGGCGGGCCGACCGGGAGGCGCGCCACCCGGAGGTCTCTGACATGCAGCACGAGGAGAACCCCCTGTGGCCCGAGGTGGCGCAGCCGGTGAGCGAGCCGAGCGACCCTCCCGGCAGGGCCGAGAACCCGGTGGCCTACAGCGCGCGGCACGCGCACACCCCGGCGTCGCCAACGCTCGAGGACGAGCCCGCCCCGCTGTGGGACCCGACGGACGACGAGGTGGCCACCGTGCCCCGGCCCTCCGTGGAGGCCGCGCTCCCGGCCGCCGTGCCTGCCGAGCCGACCCCCGTATCCGACCCCGCTTCTGAGCAGCCCGCGCCGCGGGCGATGACCGCGACCGAGTTCCTCGACCGGCGCGCGGACGCCGCGGACGACGGTCCGGCCACCTGGGGCTGGCGGGGGCGGCTCGGCCGGTGGTCAGGTGGACTGGTGACCCCGCGGATGGGGCCCGCCGAACGCGCCCACAGGCACGATCGCCGACTCATCCAGCGCGACTTCGACGGCCCTCGCACGATCGTCTTCATCAACCCCAAGGGAGGAGCTGCGAAGACCACCGGGGTGCTGGCCGCCGGCTACACCTTCGGCACGGTCCGCGGCGGCGCGGTGATCGCGTGGGACAACAACGAGACCCGCGGGACGCTCGGCATCCGCGCGACCCGGTCCACGCACCGCAACACCACGCGCGAGCTGCTCGACGACCTGGAACGGTTCAGCGACGTCTACCAGTCCCGGATCGGGGACCTCGGGGCGTTCGTCAGGTCGCAGGGTGACGCGCACTTCGACGTCCTCGCCTCCGACGAGCGGCCGGACGTGACCGGCATGATCCGGGCCGAGGACTTCATCGCTCTCCACCGGCTGCTGCAGCGGTTCTACCGGATCCTGCTGGTCGACACCGGCAACAACATGCGCGCTGAGAACTGGCTGGCCGCTGCTGACGCCGCGGACCTGCTCGTGGTGACCTCCACGGTGCGTGAGGACACCGGCTACAGCGGGCTGTGGATGCTGGACGCGCTCGCGGACGCCGGCTACGCCGACCTCAAGGCCAAGACCATCACGGTGCTCTCCGACCCGTCGCCGACCGTCGACACGGCGTTGGCGCGCGACCTGACCCAGGTCTACGAGCAGCGCACCAGCGAGGTCCACCGGGTGCCCTACGACCCCGCGTTGGTCTCGGGCTCGGTGGTGCCCTACCCCCAGCTCTCGGGGGACACTCGCGACTCCTGGCTACGGGCCTGCGCGGCCATGTCGAGCCGTCTCTGAGAGGGCCGGCCGATCCCTCCCGGGGGCTCGCCACGGCTGTCGCGTCGCGCCGGCGTTCGGGTGCTAGGGTCGCCCTGATCGACATCCTTTAACGAGCCGTCCAGTGAGGCGGAGAAGGAGGTCCAGCAGGCTGATGCCCGCATCCGACCAGGCGCCCACCTCGATCGGGCCGCCACCTCAGGACACCCTGTCCGATGGCCGCGTCGTTCTCGACGCCCGAGACATCAGCCGGGCCCTCACCCGGATCGCCCACGAGATCCTCGAGCGCAACAAGGGCGCGGACGAGCTCGTTCTGCTCGGGATCCCGAGCCGGGGGGTGCCGCTGGCCGAGCGCATCGCCGAGCGGATCGCCGCGGTCGAGGGGTACGACGTCCCCGTCGGCTCCCTGGACGTGACGATGTACCGCGACGACCTGCGGCTCAAGCCCGCCCGGACGCTGCTGCCGACCGAGATCCCGGCCGGCGGTGTGGACGCACGCGTGGTCGTCCTCGTCGACGACGTGCTCTTCTCCGGGCGCACGATCCGCGCCGCGCTCGACGCGCTCAACGACATCGGCCGGCCCGGCGCCGTGCAGCTGGCCGTGCTGGTCGACCGCGGTCACCGGCAGCTGCCGATCCGCGCCGACTTCGTCGGGAAGAACCTCCCCACCTCCCTGGTCGAGCGGGTGCAGGTCAGCCTGGAGGGCGTGGACGACCTCGACGCGGTCACCATCGAGGGCACGCGGGGAGGTGCGTCGTGAAGCGGCACCTGCTGTCGGCGGGTGACCTCAGTCGCGATGACGCCGAGCTGGTGCTCAGCACGGCCGAGGAGATGCGGTCCCTGGCCGACCGGCCGATCAAGAAGCTGCCCGCGCTGCGTGGCCGCACCGTGGTGAACCTGTTCTTCGAGGACTCCACCCGCACCCGCATCTCGTTCGAGGCGGCCGCCAAGCGGCTCTCAGCCGACGTGATCAACTTCGCGGGGAAGGGCTCCTCGCTGTCCAAGGGCGAGTCGCTCAAGGACACTGCGCTGACCCTGGAGGCGATGGGCGCCGACGCTGTCGTGGTGCGGCATCACGCCTCCGGAGCCCCGCACCGCCTGGCGTCGTCGAACTGGATCCGCTCCTCGGTCGTCAACGCCGGTGACGGCACCCACGAGCACCCCACCCAGGCGCTGCTCGACGCCTTCACGATGTGGCGCCACCTCGGGGCGCTCGACGGGCGCCGGGTCGCGATCGTCGGCGACGTGCTGCACTCGCGCGTGGCGCGCTCGAACGCGCTCCTGCTCCACACCCTGGGCGCCGAGGTCACCCTGGTGGCGCCGCCGACCCTGCTGCCGGTCGGCATCGAGTCCTGGCCGGTGGAGACCTCCTACGACCTGGACTCGGTGATCCCCAAGGCCGACGTCGTGATGATGCTGCGGGTGCAGCGAGAGCGGATGAACGCCGCGTTCTTCCCGACGGCCCGGGAGTACTCCCGGCGCTACGGTCTCGACGGACGGCGGATGGCCACGCTCCAGGACCACACGATCGTCATGCACCCCGGACCGATGGTGCGAGGCATGGAGATCACCGCCGACGTGGCGGACTCGGCGCGCTCGGTGATCGTCGAACAGGTGACGAACGGGGTGGCCGTGCGGATGGCCGTGCTCTATCTGCTCCTGGGTGGCAGCGAACCCGCGGCAACGAGCGGCGAGGAGGCCGACGGATGACCGACTACCTGATCACCGGGGCGGCGATCCTCGGTGGGGAGCCCACCGACCTGCTGGTCCGCTCTGGCGTGATCGCAGAGATCGGCGACGCGGCTGGTTTCGAGACGCTCACTGAGGCCGGCGCCTCCAGCAGCGCAGTGGAGACCGTCGACGCTACGGGACTGGTCGCCCTGCCGGGACTGGTCGACCTGCACACCCACCTGCGTGAGCCCGGTCGCGAGGACGCCGAGACCGTCGAGTCCGGCACCCGGGCAGCCGCCTTGGGCGGCTTCACCGCGGTCCATGCGATGGCCAACACCGACCCCGTGGCCGACACCGCCGGCGTCGTCGAGCAGGTGTGGCGACTGGGTCGCGAGGCAGGGCACTGCGACGTCTATCCGGTCGGCGCCGTCACGGTGGGTCTGGCCGGCGAGCGTCTGGCCGAGCTGGGTGCGATGGCCGACTCGGCTGCCCGGGTGCGGGTCTTCTCCGACGACGGGAAGTGCGTCAGCGACCCGCTGCTGATGCGGCGTGCGCTCGAGTACGTCAAGGCCTTCGACGGGGTGATCGCCCAGCACGCGCAGGAGCCGCGACTGACCGAGCAGGCCCAGATGAACGAGGGCGAGCTCTCGGGCCGCCTCGGGCTCGCGGGGTGGCCCGCGGTCGCCGAGGAGGCGATCATCGCCCGGGACTGCCTGCTCGCGGCTCATGTGGGTTCCCGGCTGCACGTGTGCCATGTCTCCACGGCCGGCTCGGTGCAGATCGTGCGCCAGGCGAAGGCCGCCGGCTGGAACGTGACCGCGGAGGCCTGCCCCCACCACCTGCTGCTCTCCGACGACCTGGCGGCGACGTACGACCCGATCTACAAGGTCAACCCGCCGCTGCGGTCCGTGGCCGACGTCGAGGCGCTGCGTGCCGGGCTCGCCGACGGGACCGTCGACATCGTCGCCACCGACCATGCGCCACACCCGTTGGAGGACAAGGACTGCGAGTGGGCGGCGGCGGCCTTCGGCATGCTCGGGCTGGAGACCGCGCTGTCGATCGTGCAGGAGACGATGGTGGACCCCGGACTGCTCGACTGGGCGGGCGTGGCCGAGCGGATGTCCTACGCGCCGGCACGCATCGGCCGGGTGGCCGACCACGGGCGACCGCTCGAGGTCGGAGCTCCGGCGAACATCGTGCTCTATGACCCGTCGGTGCGTCGCGTGGTGGATGCCTCCGAGTCGGCCTCGCTCTCGCGCAACACCCCCTACGCCGGACGCGAGCTGCCCGGTCGCGTCGTCGCGACGTTCCTGCGCGGTCGCCCGACGGTCCTCGACGCGAAGCTGGCCTGACGTGCCGCCGCCGCTGCGCCGAGCGTGACCTCGACGCTCTAGGCTGAGTCTCCCCGACCCAGGAGCAGCCATGACGGACAGCGTTCCCGCCGCGAGCATCCCCGAGGGCACCGTGACCGGTGTCGGTGGTTACGCCGTGGGCAACAACGGTGACTACTTCGCCGTCGGCCGGAAGTGTCGGCACCTGCGTGCGGACCTCGCCGAGGGCAGCATCGACTCCGACGGCTGTCTGGTCTGCCCGTGGCACGGCGCGAAGTACGACGTGAGCAGCGGGGAGATGGTCCGTGGTCCCCAGGGTGTCTTCGCGCTGGTCCCCGGGCTGGGATGGGCCTTCCGGACCCTTACCCGGGTGCTGCCGCTCAAGCGGGGCACCGTGACCCGCAGTGGGGACCAGCTGCACGTCGAGTGACCGGGGTCCCGCTACCCGAGCCGCGCTCGCTACTCGGCCGCCGAGGTGGCGAGGGGCTCCGGCGCGTCGGCCCAGGTGACGCCCACGCCCGCCCACGCGTCGCGACACGCCTGGCCGACCTCGTCACCCTGAGAGGCGATGGCGTGCTGGACCGTCAGCTGCGCGAACTGCTCGAACGTCGCGTCGGGGTGCAACGCGGGGTCGGTGGCGGTGGCGTACCAGACCCGGCCGGCGCGGTCCCACGCGTAGCCGCCCAGCGCGATGGAGAAGAGCACGAAGGCCCGGTTCGGGATCCCGGAGTTGATGTGGACGCCGCCGTGGTCGTCGGTCGTGACGACGAAGTCGTCCATGTGGCCCGGCTGCGGGTCCTTGCCGAGCAACGGGTCGTCGTAGGCGGTGCCGGGGTTCTTCATCGACCGCAGGGCCTGGCCCGCGATGCCGGGGCCGAGGATGCCGGCACCGATCAGCCAGTCCGCCTGCTCGGCGCTCTGCTGCGGAACGGCGCTGCGTTGCTTGACCAGGGCGCCGAAGACGTCCGAGAGGTGCTCGTTGAGCGCTCCCGCCTGGTCCTGGTAGTTCAGGCCGGACTCGTTCTCGGTCACCGCGTGGGTCAGCTCGTGGGCCATGATGTCGATGGCGGAGGTGAAGCTGCTGAACAGGCGCCCGTCGCCGTCGCCGAAGACCATCTGGAACCCGTTCCAGAACGCGTTGTTGTAGCGGCGGTCGTAGTGGACGGTGCCGGTCAACGTGGCCGCGCGGTCGTCGTAGGAGTCCCTGCCGAACAGGTCGTAGTAGAGGTCCCAGGTCGCGCCGAAGCCGTCGTAGACGCGGTCGGTGTCGGCATCCCCGGTCGGGTCGCCACCCTCGCCACGCACGCCGACCCCCGGCAGGCTGCGCAGGCCCTGGGCGTCGAAGATGTCTCGGTGCGTGGTCGGCACGACCGGCGCGGGCATGCTGCGCTGACGCGGCGGGATCTCGCCCGAGGCGAGCAGGCCGCGAGCACGCTCGGCTCGCAGCTCACCGTCGATCTGCAGCGTCTCGAGGGCCACCTGCTGTTCCTCAGGCGTCCCGTTGCGGCGAACGGAGTCGAGGATGTGCGGCGGGATGATGCCGCACACGGTCGGATGGATCGACATGGTTCCTCCTGGTCGCGGGGTCGCGGACCCCTGTGGGTCTGGTGCGGTCCGGGACCCGTCGGCTACCGGTCCCTGGCTGGGAGGAGTCCGTGGACGTCCTGCCAGATACGCCCGCACTCACTGATAGTCTCCTCCACGCCCGACATCCTTTAACGATCCGTCCTGTGAGGCGGAGAAGGAGGTAGGCGTGCCTCTGCATGCCGCCGGCGCGTCACGCGCCCAGCCTGCCCCGGCCCTGCTCGTGCTGGAGGATGGTCGGACCTTCCGAGGTTCGTCCTACGGCGCCCAGGGGGAGACCTTCGGCGAGGCCGTCTTCTCGACCGGCATGACCGGCTACCAGGAGACCCTGACCGACCCGTCCTACCACCGCCAGGTCGTCGTGATGACCGCGCCGCACGTCGGCAACACCGGCATGAACGACGAGGACCCCGAGTCTCGCCGCATCTGGGTGGCCGGCTACGTGGTCCGCGACCCCGCTCGGGTCTCCTCGAACTGGCGCGCCCGCCGGACCCTCGACGACGACCTGCGCGACCAAGGCGTCGTGGGGATCTCCGAGATCGACACCCGGGCCCTGACCCGGCACCTGCGCGAGCGCGGCGCCATGCGGGTCGGGATCTCCTCGGTGGAGCAGGACCCCGAAGCCCTGCTCGCCCGCGTGCGGGAGTCCTCCCCGATGGCCGGGGCGAACCTTTCCGCGGAGGTCTCCACCCAGGAGGCCTACGTCGTGCCCGCCACCGCCGAGAGGGCTGCCGACGACGCCCCTCGCTACCGGGTCGCCGTCGTCGACCTCGGGCTGAAGGCGAACACCCCTCGGATGATGGCCGAGCGGGGCATCGAGGTGCATGTGCTCCCAGCGACCGCGACGCTCGAGGAGGTGCTGGCCGTGCAGCCCGACGGTCTGTTCTTCTCCAACGGCCCGGGCGACCCGGCGGCCACGACCGGTCAGATCGAGCTGCTGCAGGCGGCGCTGGCGCGCGAGCTCCCCTACTTCGGGATCTGCTTCGGCAACCAGCTGTTCGGTCGGGCGCTCGGGTTCGGCACCTTCAAGCTCAAGTACGGCCACCGCGGGATCAACCAGCCGGTCATGGACCGCACCACCGGCAAGGTCGAGGTCACCGCGCACAACCACGGCTTCGCGGTCGAGGCCCCGCTCGACGGGGCCACGGAGACGCCGTACGGCACTGCCACGGTCTCCCACGTCTGTCTCAACGACGACGTGGTCGAGGGGTTGGAGCTGCGCGATGCCGTCGGCCGGCTGAAGGCCTTCTCGGTGCAGTACCACCCGGAGGCGGCGGCCGGTCCCCATGATGCGGCCTATCTCTTCGACCGATTCGTCGACCTCCTGGGAGGGAAGGCCTGATGCCCAAGCGCGACGACATCTCCTCGGTCCTGGTGATCGGCTCCGGGCCCATCGTCATCGGCCAGGCCTGCGAGTTCGACTACTCCGGGACCCAGGCCTGCCGGGTGCTCAAGGCCGAAGGCCTCCGGGTGATCCTGGTCAACTCCAACCCCGCCACGATCATGACCGACCCGGAGTTCGCCGACGCGACCTACGTCGAGCCGATCACCCCGGAGTTCGTCGAGAAGGTCATCGACAAGGAGCGTCCCGACGCGCTGCTGGCGACCCTCGGCGGCCAGACCGCCCTCAACACCGCCACCTCGCTGGCCGCGGCCGGCGTGCTCGACAAGTACGGCGTCGAGCTGATCGGGGCGTCCATCGAGGCCATCGACCGGGGCGAGAACCGAGAGTCGTTCAAGCGGATCGTCGAGGAGCTCGGCGGTGAGGTGGCCACCAGCGTGATCTGCCACTCCCTGGAGGACTGCTTGGCCGGGGCGGAGACGCTCGGCTACCCGATGGTCGTGCGTCCGTCCTTCACGATGGGTGGCTCCGGCTCGGGGATGGCCTACGACGAGGCCGACCTGCGTCAGATCGCCGGCTCCGGCCTCGCGCTCAGCCCGACCACCGAGGTGCTCCTGGAGGAGTCCATCCTCGGGTGGAAGGAGTACGAGCTCGAGGTGATGCGCGACACCGCGGACAACGTCGTGATCGTCTGCTCGATCGAGAACCTCGACCCGATGGGCGTCCACACGGGCGACTCGATCACGGTCGCTCCGGCGATGACGCTGACCGACCGCGAGTACCAACACCTGCGCGACCTGTCGATCGGCATCATCCGCTCGGTCGGCGTCGACACCGGCGGCTGCAACATCCAGTTCGCGGTGAACCCCGAGGACGGGCGGGTCGTGGTCATCGAGATGAACCCCCGGGTCTCGCGCTCCTCGGCCCTGGCCTCCAAGGCGACCGGCTTCCCGATCGCCAAGATCGCCGCCAAGGTGGCCATCGGCTACACCCTCGACGAGATCCCCAACGACATCACCCGGGAGACTCCGGCCTCCTTCGAGCCGAGCCTGGACTACGTGGTGGTGAAGGTGCCGCGTTTCGCGTTCGAGAAGTTCCCCGGCGCCGATCCCACGCTGACCACGCACATGAAGTCGGTGGGCGAGGCGATGGCCATCGGCCGTAACTTCACCGAGGCGCTGCAGAAGGCGCTGCGCTCACTGGAGGACTCGAGCGCGCCGTTCGACTGGAGCCACCAGCACGTCGAGCTCGACAAGGCGGGCCTGATCGAGGAGATCCGGACCCCGTTCGACGGCAGGCTGCGGGTGGTCATGGACGCGATCCGTGCCGAGGCCACGCCGCAGGAGATCCACGACGCGACGGGGATCGACCCGTGGTTCCTCGACCAGCTGTGCCTGCTCAACGAGGTGGCGCAGACCATCATCGACGCGCCCGAGCTCACCCCCGACCTGCTGCGCCGGGCCAAGCGGCACGGCTTCTCCGACGCCCAGCTCGGCAAGATCCGCGACATGCCCGAGGCGGTCGTGCGGGGGGTGCGGCAGGCGCTCGCGATCCGGCCGGTCTACAAGACCGTGGACACCTGTGCCGCGGAGTTCGCCGCGCGGACGCCGTACCACTACTCCTCCTACGACGAGGAGACCGAGGTCGAGCCCCGGGAGCGGCCGGCGGTGATCATTCTGGGGTCGGGGCCCAACCGGATCGGGCAGGGCATCGAGTTCGACTACTCCTGCGTCCACGCCTCGCTGGCACTCAGTGAGGTCGGCTACGAGACCATCATGGTCAACTGCAACCCCGAGACGGTCTCGACCGACTACGACACCTCGGACCGGCTGTACTTCGAGCCCTTGACGCTGGAGGACGTCCTCGAGATCGTCCACGCCGAGGCCAAGGCCGGGCCGATCGCCGGTGTGATCTGCCAGCTGGGCGGTCAGACCCCGCTCGGGCTGGCGCAGGGGCTGGCCGATGCCGGTGTGCCGATCGTGGGCACCACCCCCGAGGCGATCCACCTGGCTGAGGAGCGGGGCGCCTTCGGGCGGGTCCTGGCCGAGGCCGGGCTGCCCGCGCCCAAGCACGGCATGGCCTCGTCCTACGCCCAGGCGCGGGAGATCGCCGCTGAGATCGGCTACCCGGTGCTGGTGCGGCCGTCCTACGTCCTGGGTGGGCGCGGGATGGAGATCGTGTACGAGGACGAGGCGCTCCGGGGCTACATCGAGCGCGCGACCGCGATCAGCCCGGAGCACCCGGTGCTGGTCGACCGGTTCATCGACGACGCGGTCGAGATCGACGTGGATGCGATCTTCGACGGTGAGGAGCTCTACCTCGGCGGTGTGATGGAACACATCGAGGAGGCCGGGATCCACTCCGGCGACTCGGCGTGCGCCTTGCCGCCGATCACGCTCGGCGACGTCGAGATCCTCCGGATCCGGGAGGCCACCGAAGCCATCGCCCGCGGGGTCGGGGTGCGTGGACTGCTGAACATCCAGTTCGCGCTGGGCTCGGACGTGCTCTACGTCCTGGAGGCCAACCCCCGCGCCTCGCGCACGGTGCCGTTCGTCTCCAAGGCGACCGCGGTGCCGCTGGCGAAGGCGGCCGCCCGCGTGATGCTCGGCGAGTCCATCGCGTCGCTGCGCGCGGCCGGCCTGCTCACCCGCGAGGGGGACGGGGGAGCATTGCCGGCGGACGCGCCGATTGCCGTCAAGGAGGCCGTGATGCCGTTCAACCGGTTCAAGACGGCCGCCGGTAAGACCGTCGACACGGTGCTCGGGCCCGAGATGCGCTCGACGGGGGAGGTGATGGGCTTCGACGCGATGTTCGGTACCGCCTTCGCGAAGTCGCAGACGGCGGCCTACGGCTCTCTCCCGACCTCGGGCAGCGTGTTCGTGTCCATGGCCAACCGCGACAAGCGAACGATGATCTTCCCGGTCAAACGGCTCGCCGACCTGGGCTTCGACATTCTCGCCACCCAAGGCACCGCCGAGGTGCTGCGCCGCAACGGGATCGCCGCCCGCGTGATCCGCAAGCACTTCGAGGGTCTGGGGCCGCACGGCGAACCGACCACCATCGAGCTGATCCACGACGGCTCGATCAAGCTGGTGGTGAACACGCCCCACGGTTCTGCCTCGGGTGGCTCGCCCCGGGTGGACGGCTATGAGATCCGCACCGCCGCGGTGATGGCCAACATCCCGTGCATCACCACCGTCCAGGGTCTCGGCGCCGCCGTCCAAGGCATCGAAGCACTGATCGCCGGAGACATCGGGGTCCGATCGCTGCAGGACTGGGCCTCCGTGGTGGCCTCCGCGGCTCCCGTGACCCCGGGCGCTGACCCTGCATGAGGGCCTACGACGCACTGTTCGACCGCGTCCTGACCAGGGTCGACCCGGAGCGTGCGCACCAGCTGGGCTTCCGCGCGATCCGGGCCGCGCGGCCGGTGCTGACCCGGCTGCCGCAACGGGCCGGGGCCCCGGTGGCGGCGATGGGGCTGCGGTTCCCGCATCCGTTGGGGCTGGCGGCAGGCTTCGACAAGAACGCCGTCGGGATCGACGCGCTGGCCGCCCTGGGCTTCGGTCACGTCGAGATCGGCACGGTCACCGGTGAGCCGCAGCCCGGCAACCCGCGGCCGCGGCTGTTCCGGTTGCCGGCAGACCGCGCCATCGTCAACCGGATGGGGTTCAACAACGACGGCGCGGAGGTCGTGGCGCGCCGCCTGGCCGCCCGCGCTGAGGGTCGCCGGTCCGGGAGGCGCCGGCCGGGGGCCGCGGTGGTGGTCGGGGTGAACATCGGCAAGACGAAGGTCGTGCCTGAGGACGACCAGGCGGCCGTCCAGGCCGACTACGAGAAGAGCACGCGGCTGCTGGCGGCGCACGCCGACTACCTGGTGGTCAACGTCTCCTCACCCAACACGCCGGGCCTGCGCAGCCTGCAGGCCGTCGAGCGGCTCGACCCCCTCCTGCGTGCGGTGCGCGCCCGCGCCGACCACGCGGCCGGGGAGCGGCGGGTCCCCCTGCTGGTCAAGATCGCTCCGGACCTCGCCGACGAGGATGTCGTCGCCGTCGCCCAGCTGGCCCTGAGCCTCGGGCTCGACGGCATCATCGCCACCAACACCACCATCTCCCGCGACGGCCTGGCCACCCCGGCTCCCGAGGTCGAGCACCTGGGTGCGGGAGGACTCTCCGGGCCACCACTGGCTGCCCGGTCGACCGACGTGCTCCGGCTGCTGCGAGCCCAGGTCGGCGACGCGCTGACGCTCGTCGGCGTCGGCGGGATCACCACTCCCGACGACGCTCGCGCGCGGCTCGACGCTGGGGCCACCCTCGTGCAGGCCTACACCGGCTTCATCTACGGCGGCCCCCGCTGGCCGGCTCGAACCTCTCGTGCGCTGGCGCTGGAGGGAGCGCGATGACGGTCGAGGCCGGGCGCGCCTTCGGGGCCCGACTCCACGCGGCGATGACGCGGCGGGGTCGCCTGTGCGCCGGCATCGACCCGCATGCCGGCCTCCTGGCGGACTGGGGGCTCAACGACGACGTCGCCGGCCTGGAGCGGTTCGCCCTGACGGCTGTCGAGGGGCTGGCCCCGCACGTGTGCGTGGTCAAGCCCCAGAGCGCGTTCTTCGAGCGGCACGGCAGCCGCGGAGTGGCCGTGCTCGAGCGGGTCATCGCGGACTCCCGCGCGGCGGGCGCGCTGGTGCTGCTCGACGTCAAGCGTGGCGACATCGGCAGCACCAGCCAGGCCTACGCCGAGGCCTACCTCGACCCGGCCTCCCCGCTGGCAGCGGACGCCGTGACGGTGAGCCCCTACCTCGGCTTCGGGTCGCTGAGCCCGTTCGTCGACACGGCCCGACGCTTCTCCGCCGGCCTCTTCGTGCTGGCCCTCACCTCCAACAAGGAGGGTCCCGAGGTCCAGCACGCCGTGACCGAGGACGGGACCACGGTCGCCGGCACGATGCTGGCCCACCTGCGCACGCTCAACGCGGACGCAGAGCCGCTCGGCTCCTTCGGTGCGGTGATCGGCGCGACCATCGGGGAGACCGCCGAGAACCTGGACTTCAACGGGCCGATCCTCGCGCCCGGGTACGGCGCCCAGGGCGGCGGCCTGGCCGACCTGCAGCGGATCTTCGGTGCGTCGGCGAGGCGGCTCCTGCCGAGCTCGAGCCGCGAGCTGCTGCGACAGGGCCCGGGCCTCGCGGCGCTCGCGGACGCGGCGCGGCGCGGCAACGATGCCCTGGCCCCGTTGGCCTGACCGGTCGGCCCGACCTGCTGGCCCGGCCCGCGGATTGCCGAGGAGCACCCACGTGGCTAGATTGACCAGAACCGCACCCGCCCAACCAGAGGACCACCTGTGGCGTTGCCCCCCTTGACCCCCGAACAGCGCCAAGCGGCGTTGGACAAGGCCGCCGCCTCGCGGCGGGAACGGGCCGAGGTCAAGAACCGGCTGAAGAACTCGGGGGCCTCGATCACCGAGGTCCTGCGGCAGGGCCAGGTCAACGAGGTGATCGGCAAGATGCGGGTCGTGGACCTTCTCCAGTCGATGCCCGGCCTCGGGAAGGTCCGGGCCCGGCAGCTCATGGAGCGGCTCGGCATCGCCGAGAGCCGCCGCGTCCGCGGCCTGGGCTCGAAGCAGGTCGCCGCGCTCGAGCGCGAGTTCGACGCCTCCTGACCGCGTGAACCCACCCACGTCGAATCCCGGTCCCGGGCCGGGTCACCGTTCCCGTCTCGTGGTGCTGGCCGGACCGACCGCGGTCGGCAAGGGCACGGTCGCGGCGCAGGTCCGGGCCGCCTACCCGCAGGTGTGGATCTCGGTGTCGGCGACGACCCGGGCACCCCGACCGGGCGAGGTCGACGGCGTGCACTACTGGTTCGTCTCCGAGGAGGAGTTCGACGCCATGGTCGACCGGGGCGAGCTGCTGGAGTGGGCGGTGGTGCACGGGGTCGCGAAGTACGGCACCCCCCGGGCTCCCGTCGAGGAGGCGCTGGCGCTGGGCCGCCCGGCCCTGCTCGAGATCGACCTGCAGGGCGCCCGACAGGTGCGGGAGACGATGCCGGAGGCACTGTTCGTGTTCCTGAAGCCGCCGTCCTGGGAAGAGCTGCAGCGCCGATTGGTCGGCCGCGGGACCGAGACCGAGGAGGAACGGCGCCGTCGGCTGGAGACGGCCGTCGAGGAACTGGCCGCCGAGTCGGAGTTCGACGTGACCGTGGTGAACCGCGAAGTTCACGATGCCGCCCAAGAGTTGGTAACCTTGATGACTGCGCACCCGGACTCCGCACGGGACGCGCCCACCGACAAATTGTGAGGCTTCTTCGTGTCTGGCCCCAACACTTCCGCCGAGGGCGTCACCAACCCCTCGATCGACGATCTGCTCACCAAGACCGACAGCAAGTACAAGCTGGTGCTCTACAGCGCCAAGCGGGCGCGCCAGATCAACGCGTACTACTCCCAGCTCGGCGAGGGGCTCCTGGAGTACGTCGGTCCGCTCGTGGACACCCACGTGCAGGAGAAGCCGCTCTCGATCGCGCTCCGCGAGATCAACGAGGACCTGCTGACCTGCGAGGACGTCGACCCGGCCACCCTGGCCGCCGAGGAGGAGGCCCGCGCGCAGGCCGTGCTCGACGCCTCGTTCGGTGGAGCCGACCCGTTCGCCGCTGGCAAGTGACCACCGGTCCGTGACGACCCGGGGACCACGGCCATGACCACGCGGGTCGTGCTCGGCGTCTCCGGCGGCATCGCGGCGTACAAGGCCTGCGAGCTGCTGCGCCGCTTCACCGAGTCCGGGCACGACGTGACCGTCGTCCCGACGGCGGCGGCCCTGCGCTTCGTCGGCGCCCCGACCTGGTCGGCGCTGTCGGGCAAGCCGGTCAGCAGCGAGGTCTGGGACGACGTCGAGGAGGTGCCGCACGTCCGCATCGGCCAGCAGGCCGACGTCGTCGTGGTGGCGCCGGCCACCGCCGACCTGCTCGCGCGGGCGGCCCACGGGCTCGCCGACGACCTGCTGACCACCACGCTGCTCACCGCCCGCTGCCCGGTGGTCTTCGCGCCCGCGATGCACACCGAGATGTGGGAGCACCCGGCGACGGCCGCCAACGTGGCCACGCTCCGGGCGCGGGGGTGCCTGGTCATCGAACCGGCCGAGGGTCGGCTCACCGGCATCGACACCGGCAAGGGCCGACTGCCCGAGCCAGGTGAGATCTTCGAGCTGGTCCAGGACGTGCTGGCCCGGGCCGCGGTCGGGGCGCCGGCGGCCCAACTCGACCTGGCGGGTCGACAGGTCGTGGTCTCGGCGGGCGGCACGCGTGAGTACCTCGACCCGGTGCGCTTCCTGGGCAACCGTTCCTCCGGCCTCCAGGGCTATGCCTTGGCGCGGTCCGCCGCCGCCCGAGGGGCCCTGGTCACGGTCGTGGCCGCCAACGTCACGCTGCCCGACCCCGTCGGCGTCAAGGTGGTGCGGGTGGAGACGACCGACCAGCTCCGCAGCGAGGTCCTCTCGGCGGCGGTCTCGGCTGACGCGGTGGTGATGGCCGCGGCGCCTGCCGACTTCCGGCCGAGCGCGGTGAGCGAGGACAAGATCAAGAAGTCGGCCGACGGCAGCGCGCCCGCGATCGAGTTGAGGCAGAACCCCGACATCCTGGCCGAGCTGTCGGCGCACCGGCCGCGGGACCCGCAGGTCGTGGTCGGCTTCGCGGCCGAGACCGGCGACCGGACCGGAAGTGTCCTGGACCTGGCCCGGGCCAAGCTGGCCCGCAAGGGCTGCGACCTGCTCGTGGTCAACGACGTGTCCGGTGGCGCCGTCTTCGGCAGCGCCGACAACCAGGCGGTGATCCTGGCCGCCGACGGCGCGGCGATCGAGGTCCCGCACGGGTCGAAGACCGCCCTGTCCCACCGGGTCTGGGACCAGGTGGCAGAACGCCTAGGGCGAGACCCCTCCGACGGACCCGGATCCGGCGGTTAGAGTCTCTCCACGGCACCAGCACCTCACGCACGACAGACCAGACCAGTACCCCCGGAAGAGCAGGAGTGGGAGCACCGTGGCCGGACGCCTTTTCACGTCGGAGTCGGTGACCGAAGGTCACCCCGACAAGATTGCCGACCAGATCAGCGACAGCGTGCTCGACGCGATGCTGGCGCAGGACCCCTACAGCCGGGTCGCCGTCGAGACACTGCTGACGACCGGTCTGGTCGTCGTCGCCGGCGAGGTCGATACGACCGGCTACGTCGATGTGAAGCAGACCGTGCGCAACCGCATCCTCGAGATCGGCTACGACTCCTCCGAGAAGGGCTTCGACGGCCACTCCTGCGGAGTGATGGTGGCCATCGGCGGCCAGTCCGGCGACATCGCGATGGGGGTCGACACCGGCCACGAGAGCCGCACCGGGTCGGTCGACGCGATGGACAAACAGGGTGCCGGCGACCAGGGTCTGATGTTCGGCTACGCCTGCGACGACACCGACGTGCTGATGCCCTTGCCGATCGTGATCGCGCAGCGGCTGGCCGAGCGCCTCACCGAGGTCCGCAAGGACGGCACGATGCCCAACCTGCGTCCCGACGGGAAGACCCAGGTCACCATCGAGTACGACGCCGACAACCGACCGGTGCGCATCGACACGGTGGTGCTCTCGACCCAGCACTCCGAGGAGACCGACCTGACCAAGCTGGACCACGAGATCAAGCAGCACGTCATCGACCCGGTCCTGGCCTCCATCGACCTGCCCTCGCAGGGGTACCGGCTCCTGGTGAACCCGACCGGCCGCTTCGTGGTCGGCGGCCCGATGGGCGACGCCGGTCTCACGGGCCGCAAGATCATCGTGGACACCTACGGCGGCATGGCCCGCCACGGCGGCGGCGCCTTCTCGGGGAAGGACCCCTCGAAGGTGGACCGGTCGGCGGCCTACGCCATGCGGTGGGTGGCCAAGAACGTCGTGGCGGCCGGGCTCGCGCGCAGATGTGAGGCTCAGGTGGCCTACGCGATCGGCAAGGCCTCGCCGGTGGGCGTGTTCATCGAGACCTACGGCACGGGCATCATCGCCGACGAGCAGATCCAGCGGGCCGTCCTGGAGGTCTTCGACCTGCGGCCGGCCGCGATCATCCGCGACCTGGACCTGCTGCGTCCGATCTACGCCAAGACCGCGGCCTACGGCCACTTCGGCCGGGAGCTGCCGGAGTTCACGTGGGAGCGCATCGACCGGGTCGAGGCACTCCGCGCGGCCGCCGGCGTATAGACCCGGAGTAAACTTCGCCCAAAAGGTCCTTCACTGGACGCGCCCGACTCCTTAGACTCCGCACGCTGGGGAATTCCGCTCCCGGGCAATCACGAGGGGAACTGTCGCATGAGTCGACGCGTCCATCTGCCTGCCGTCGTACTCGCCGCCCTGCTCGCGGTGGCGCCGATCACGGCGGCCGCGGGGGAGCTCCCCGCCACCCCGGGCTCGCCCCCCGACCAGGCTCGGCTCGCCGCCGACCGGCTCAGCGCCGACGGCAAGGGTCCGATCACCGTCGACCGCGGGTCCCGCGGCGACGTGGAGTTCGTGGGCGTGGCCGCGAACGCGGACCTCGACAACCCGGCCGTCACGCCGAGCACCTCGGTGGCCGCCGCCGCGAACGCACAGCTGGCCCGCTACGGACCGGCGATGGGCACCGCCCGCGCGGGCACCACCCTGGTGAAGCAGTCGACCGTCCACACCGCCTCGGGCCACGACCTGGTGCGCTATGCCCAACACGTCGGCGGCCTCCCGGTCATCGGCGGAGACGTCGTGGTGAACCTGCGACCGGACCGTGAGCTCGGCTCCCTGCTGGCCACGATGTCGGCCGAGACCGCCGTGTCGACGCCCGCCGTGGACGAGTCCGTCGCCGCCCGCACCGCGCAGGCACTGGTCGCCCGCGACAGCGGCGTGGCCGCGGTCACGGCGACCTCCCAGGGCCGCTGGCTCTTCGACCCGGCCGTCTTCGGCGCCGACAGCGGGCTCGGCGCTCGCAGCGTGTGGCGCATCGAGGTCGGCAACGGGGTCGAGGTGCGACGGTTGGTGCTGGTCGACGACCAGAACGGGCGCGTCCTGCTCAACATCGACCTCATCGAACACATCGACCGGGTCGTGTGCGACAACGCCAACGTGCAGGTGGCCATCGAGGCCCCGTGCACCTCGAGCTTCGCGCGCACCGAGGCCTCCGGCCCGAGTGGTGTCAGCGACGTCAACCAGGCCTTCGACCACGCCGGCGAGGTGTCGACCTACTACCAGACCATCGGCGGGATCGACCTCACGGCGCTGCTGGGCATCGACATCGGCGGCGGCAACCTGAGGCTCGCCGCCACCGTGCGGCAGTGCTTCAGTGGCGGGCCCGCCTGCCCCTACTCCAACGCCTTCTGGAACGGCTCCCAGATGTACTACGGCCAGGGCTTCGCCGTGGCCGACGACGTGGTCGGGCACGAGATGACCCACGGCGTGATCGACCAGTACTCCGAGCTCTTCTACTGGTTCCAGTCCGGCGCGATCAACGAGTCGATCGCCGACATCATGGGCGAGATCGTCGACCACCGGAACACCCTGGTCGGCGCCGACAGCTCCTGGCCGCTGGGGGAGGACCTGAGCATCGGTGCGATCCGCAACATGAAGAACCCGAGGTTGTTCGGTGACCCCGACAAGATGACCAGCGGGCTCTACGTCAACGACGAGCCCGGGTACAGCGACAACGGCGGCGTGCACGGCAACAGTGGCGTCGGCAACAAGACGGCCTACCTGATCTCCCAGGGCGGCAGCTTCAACGGCCAGACCATCACCGGCATCGACGGCGGCGACACCGGGCTGACCAAGACCGGCATCCTCTACCTGACGGTGATCCAGGCCCTGACCTCGGGCAGCGACTACGCCGACCTGGCGCGGGTGCTGGACCAGAGCTGCCAGGACCTGGTCGGCACCTCCGGCTTCACCGCCGCCGACTGCACCAACGTGCACAAGGCCACGCTGGCCACCGAGCTGCGGAAGAGCCCGCCCAACGCCAAGCAGCCCAAGGACGCCGCCGCCGTCTGCCCGACCGGTTCGGCCAAGCGCGTGCTCTTCGACAGCGAGACCGGGACCCCGTCCGCGAAGTTCGGCGGGCCCAACACCTGGACCCGCGCCCCCGGCGCAGCGACCGACCCGAGCTTCGGCACCTACGGCATCCCGAGCAACGCCACCTCGGGACGTGACTCGTGGTTCGCGCTCGACACCAGCACCGACTCAGACCAAGTCCCTGGTGATGACGGACGCCGTCAGCCTTCCGCCGGGCCAGCGCAGCTACCTGTGGTTCCAGCACTGGCGGCTGCTGGACAACGTCCCCGGCCCCATCTACTTCGACGGTGGCACGGTCGAGATCGACGACGTGGGCACCGCGGGGCCGGCGGTCGACGCCGCCGGGCTGGCGTGGAAGAACGGGCCCAAGCAGACGCTGACCGCTCCGAACTCCGGCCGCAAGGCCTTCGCCGGGGACAGCCGCGGGTATATCGCGAGCCGCGCGGACCTGACGCCGTACGCCGGCAAGGACGTCAAGGCGCAGTTCACCATGCGCACGGACGCATCAGTCTCCTACTACGGCTGGTTCCTCGACGACATCCGCGTCTACACCTGCGACTGGACGGCGATCACCGCCGCGACCCCGAAGGTCACCGGCCAGACCAAGGTGGGCAAGAAGCTGACGGCCAAGCCGGGGGCGTGGACCCCGGGCGGGCTCAGCTTCACCTACCAGTGGTTCCGTGGCGCCAAGAAGGTCAACGGCGCGACCGCCAAGACCTACAAGCTCAAGCGGGCCGACAAGGGCAAGCGGATCAAGGTCAAGGTCAAGGGCTCGAAGACCGGCTTCACCTCGGTGACCAAGGCCTCGAAGCTGACCAGGAAGATCACCTAGGCCCGAGGGCCGCTGTCCGCGGTGACTGGTAGAAACGCGGGCATGGGCAGTGGGGATCCGAGGCCGGTCGCCGAGGATTCCCCTGCCCTCCCCGGGCTCCGGGACTCGGTGCGTCGGGCGCGGGGCTCGGCGCGCCGCGGCGCGCCGGGTGCGATCGAGCCCGCAGCGACCGATCCGGTGGCCCGGGTCCTCGTCGACGTGCCGCTGGCCCACCTCGACCGGCCCTTCGACTACCTGGTGCCGCTGGCGATGGCCGAAGGGGCGCAGCCCGGGGCCCGGGTGAAGGTGCGCTTCGCGGGGCAGGACGTCCAGGGCTTCGTGGTCGAGCGCGCCGAGCGCTCCGACCACTCCGGCGTGCTGGCGCCGTTGCGCCGCGTGGTCAGCCCCGAGCCGGTCCTGCACCCCGAGATCGAGCGTCTCAGCGCCCGCCTCGCCGAGCGGTATGCCGGCACCCGCGCCGACGTGCTCCGGCTGGCGGTGCCACCGCGTCATGCCACGGTCGAGAAGCAGCCCTCCGAGCCCAGCGGGGAGTCGACGCTGCGCTGGAGTGCGGAGCCGTGGGCCGGCCACGACCACGCGGAGGCCTTCCTGGCTCACCTGGCGGCCGGCGGTTCGCCGCGAGCGGTGTGGAGCGCCGCCCCGGCGACCCCCTGGCCGAGGCTGGTGGCCCAGGCCGTCGCCGCGACCTATGCCTCGGGCCGGGGAGCGCTCGTGTGCACCCCCGACCACAAGGACGCCGCGCGCGTCTCGGCCGCCCTCGATGAGCTGGTCGGCCCGACCCACCACGTGACGCTGGCCGCTGACGCGGGGCCGAGCGCCCGCTACCGCGACTTCCTGGCGGTCTCACGCGGCGCCCGGCGGATCGTGGTCGGCACCCGGTCGGCGGCGTTCGCGCCGGTGCGCGACCTCGGGCTCGTGGTGATCTGGGACGACGGGGACGACCTGCACAGCGAGCCGCGGGCGCCGTACCCCCACACGCGCGAGACCCTGCTGCTGCGCGCAGAGCTGCAGGGCGCGGGGGCCCTCGTCGGCGGGTTCAGCCGCAGCGCCGAGGCCAGCCAGCTGCTGTCGTCGGGGTGGGCCCAAGGGATCGAGCCGCGCCGGGAGACCCTGCGGGCCCGGGTGAGCGTCCAGGTCGCCGGCGCGACGGACCAGGAGCTGGCGCGTGACGCGCATGCGCGCGGTGCCCGGCTCCCGACCGCGGCCCACCACGCGCTGCGCGACGGGCTGCTGCTCGGGCCGGTCCTGGTCCAGACCCCGCGCACCGGCTATGCCCCGAGCGTGGCCTGCGAACGCTGTCGGACCCCGGCCCGCTGCCGCCGCTGCACGGGACCGCTCGGCCTGGCCTCGGCGACCCTCCCGCCCGCCTGTCGCTGGTGCGGGGAGGTCCATGACGCCTGGGCCTGTCCCACCTGCGGTCACCGGGGGCTGCGGGCGCCGGTGCTCGGGGAGGGCCGCACCGCCGAGGAGTTGGGCCGGACGTTCCCCCAGGTGCGGATCCGCCGCTCGAGCAGCGGCCAGGTGCTCACCGAGATCGACGACCGCCCGGAGATCGTCGTCGCCACCCCGGGGGCCGAGCCGGTGGCGCCCCAGGGGTATGCCGCGGTGGTCCTGCTCGACACCTGGCTGATGCTGGCGCGGGCCGACCTGCGCACCGCGGAGGAGTCGCTGCGGCGCTGGCTCAACGCTGCGGCGCTGGTCGCTCCGGGCGGCCGGGTGGTCGCCGTCGGTGACCCCACGCACCCGGCACTCCAGGCGCTGGTCCGGTGGGATCCGGGCGGCTTCGTCGAGCGCGAGATCGAGGAACGCCGCGAGGCGCGGTTGCCACCATCGGCTCGGGTGGCCACGATCACCGGGGAGCCGGGGGCCGTCGACGACGCCCTGACCCTGCTCGCGCTGCCCGCAGCCGGCGAGGTGCTGGGTCCGGTGCCGCACGGTGACTCCGGAGACTGGCGCGCAGTGGTGCGCGCGCCGCGGTCCCAAGGCGCCGCGCTCTCCCGAGCACTGGGCGAGATGCAGCGGGTCCGCTCGGCGCGCAAGCTCGACGCCGTGCGCGTCCAGGTGGACCCGATGGCCCTGGGGTGATCCCGCCCACCGGTCGGGCCGGTCCCTTGCCGGGGTCACCGGCGCGGCTCCCTACACTGGACGGCGCCGTCCCCCTGCCCGTGAAGGAGGCTCCGTGGCCATCCAGCCGATCCGTCTGTTCGGTGACCCGGTCCTGCGCTCGCGCGCGGTCGAGGTCGTGGACTTCGACAAGGAGCTGCGCACGCTCGTCGCGGACCTCACCGACACGATGCGGGACGCGCCCGGGGCCGGCCTGGCCGCCCCACAGATCGGTGTCGGCCTGCGGGTGTTCACGTGGTACGTCGACGGCGAGGTGGGACACCTGATCAACCCCGACCTCGACCTGTCCACCGACACCCAGGACGGCCCCGAGGGATGTCTGTCGCTCCCCGACGTGGTCTTCGACTGCCGGCGCGCCCTGTCGGTCGTGGCGCGGGGCTTCAACCAGCACGGCGAGCCGGTGGTGATCGAGGGCTCCGAGCTGCTCGCCCGCGCGATCCAACACGAGACCGACCACCTCGACGGGGTCTTGTTCATCGACCGACTCGATGCCGAGTCGCGCAAGGCGGCGATGAAGGTGATCCGCGACTCGGAGTGGTTCGGACTCGTCGGGCCGACCGGGACCCGGCCGACCGTCAAGGTCTCGCCCCACGCCACTCACGGGCTCTCCCTCTAGGCGGCGTGGTGCGACTGGTCTTTGCGGGCACTCCCGACGCCGCCCTGCCGTCCCTGGAGGCCCTGCACGCCTCACGCCACGAGCTCGTGGGGGTGCTCACCCGCCCCGATGCGCCGGCCGGTCGTGGTCGCACGCTCCAGCCCTCCCCGGTCGCCGCCCGCGCCGAGGAGCTCGGCCTCCCGGTGCTGCGGCCAGAGCATCCGCATGACCCCGGGTTCCAGGACGCCTTGCGCGACCTGGCGCCGGACTGCTGTCCGGTCGTCGCCTACGGCGCGCTGGTCCCCCAGACCGCCCTCGACATCCCCCCGCACGGCTGGGTCAACCTGCACTTCTCCTGCCTTCCCGCCTGGCGCGGGGCCGCACCCGTGCAGCACGCGCTCTGGGCCGGCGACGAGGTCACCGGCGCCACCACGTTCCGGCTCGTCCCGGCGCTCGACGCGGGGCCGACCTACGGCGTGATGACCGAGCGGATCCGCCCCGACGACACCGCAGGCGACCTGCTCGCCCGCCTGGCCGAAGGCGGCGCCGGCCTGCTCGTGGCCACCCTCGACGGCATCGAGGACGGCAGCCTCGAGGCTCGCCCGCAGCCCGACGACGGGGTCAGCCTGGCACCGAAGATCGCCGTGGACGACGCACGGGTCGACTGGCGACTCCCGGCGGCGCTCCTCGAGCGCCAGGTGCGGGCGTGCACGCCGGCTCCGGGCGCCTGGACCACCGTGGCGGGCGCCCGCCTGAAGCTGGGGCCGGTGCGGCCGGTTCCCGACCACGCGCCCTTGGCGCCCGGCGAGGTGGCGATCTCCAAGCAGGCCGTGCATGTCGGCACCGGCACTGTGCCGGTGCGGCTCGCCGAGGTGCAGGCGGTCGGCAAGCGAGCGATGCCGGCGGCGGACTGGGCCCGCGGGGTGCACCTCGACGGCACTAGCCTGGGCGCATGAGCCGCGCCGCCACGCCCGAGGACGTGGAGGACCTCTGCCGCAGCCTGCCCGAGACCGAGCTGGGAGTCTCCTGGGGCGACGTACCCACCTGGAAGGTGCCCCTCGGCGACAAGGGGAAGGGCTTCCTGCTCTACCGCAAGCCGCACCGGAGCGCGGTCGACCCCGACACCGGGGAGCTCTACGACGACCTGTTGGTGCTGATGGTGCCCGACGCGGCGGTCAAGCAGGCACTGGTCCAGGACGACCGCACTCCGTTCTTCACCATCGACCACTTCCGCAACCACAACGCGGTGCTCGTCCAGCAGTCGCGGCTGGGGGAGCTGAGCCTCGAGGAGCTGCGCGAGGTGATCACCGACGCGTGGGCGACCAAAGCGCCCAAGCGCCTGGTGTCGGCCTACTTCGCCGATGGCTGAGCGGTCCCGGTCGCGGGTCGACCCGGCACGCCGGGCGGCCTACGACGTGCTCCGCGCGGTCCGCGTCGAGGGCGCCTACGCCAACCTGGTGCTCCCGCACGTGCTCCGCGAGCATGGGCTGAGCGGCCGGGATGCCGCGTTCACGACCGAGCTGGCGTCCGGGACGCTGCGCCTGCAGGGCACCTACGACGCCGTGCTCGGCGCGTGCGTGGACCGGCCGCTGGCCAAGGTCGAGGCCAAGGTGCTCGACGCGCTGCGGCTGGGGACGCATCAGCTGCTCTCGATGCGGGTGCCCGCCCATGCGGCGCTCAGCACGACGGTGGATCTGGTCCGAGACCGGGCGGGCGCGGGCGCGGCGGGCTTCGCCAACGCCGTGCTGCGAGGGGTCAGCGAGCACGACCTCGACACCTGGGTCGCCCGGGTCGCCCCGGACCCGACTCGCGACCCGGTCGGTGCGGCGGCGGTGGGTCGCAGCCACCCTCGCTGGGTCGTCGAGGCGCTCGGTGCGGCGCTGGGCGAACGACGCGGGGACGAGCTCGATGCGCTGCTGGCCGCCGACAACCAGGCGCCCGGTGTGGTCCTGGTCGCACGCCCCGGTCGCGCCACTCGCGGGGAACTTCCGGGCCGGGCCACGGCGTACTCGCCCTACGGTGTGCGGCTCGACGGTGGCGACCCCGGGCAGGTGCCGGCGGTCGCGCAGGGTCGAGCCGGGGTACAGGACGAGGGCTCCCAGCTGGTCGCCGTCGCGCTGGCCCGGGCGCCGGTCGAGGGTCGCGACGAGCGTTGGCTGGACCTGTGTGCCGGACCGGGTGGCAAGGCAGCGCTGCTGGCCGGTCTGGCGGGGGAGCGAGGGGCGTTGCTGACCGCAGCCGAGCGCCAGCCGCACCGGGCCGGCCTGGTCAGGCGGGTCCTCGAGGGCTCCGCAGGCGTGGCCGGCGTGGTCGTCGCGGACGGCACCCGTCCTCCCTGGCCGCCGGGCTCCTTCGACCGGGTGCTGGTCGACGCGCCGTGCACCGGGCTCGGGGCGCTGCGCCGCCGCCCGGAGTCCCGCTGGCGGCGTCAGCCCGGTGATCTCGAGGCGCTGGTCCCGCTCCAGCGAGCGCTGCTGGAGGCGGCGCTGGAGCTGATGCGCCCGGGCGGGGTGGTGCTCTACGCGACCTGCTCCCCGGTCCTCGCGGAGACGCGGGAGGTCGTGGAGTGGGTGCTCGCGCAGCGTCCCGACGTGGTGCTGGGCGACGTGGGGCCGCTGCTGGCGGGAGTTTCCGACTGTGCCGGGCCGATCCCCGGGACAGCTCAGCTGTGGCCGCACCGGCACGGCACGGACGCGATGTTTCTGGCGCTGCTCACCAGGAACTGACGACGAGTCAGCGGGAAATACGCGACGCCTCGGCGTAACGGGCGCGGACCTCGCGACCGGCGGCGAGGTCGACGTCCGTGGCGTCGTACGCCGTCACGCCGGGCAGCGCCCAGGCGGGCGGCTCGGCGGGCGACCCGGCGTCCCCGGAGAGGACCCAGGCGGCCTGACGGGCGGCGCCGCGGGCGACGTACTCACCGGGGGACGGCACCGACACCGGGTGGCCGAAGACGGCAGGCGCGATGCGGCGGACCGCCTCGGAGGCCGCCCCGCCCCCGACCAGGAGCACCCGCTCGACGGCGGCTCCCTGGCCGACGAGCGCGTCGACGGCGTCGGCGAGCCCGCACAGCAGTCCCTCGACCGCGGCCCGGGCCACGTGCGCCGGTGTCATCGAGGCCAGCGTCAGCCCGTACAGCGACCCGGTGGCGTCCGGCAGGTTGGGCGTGCGCTCACCCTCGAGGTAGGGCACCAGCACCGCGCCGCCGGCGCCCGGCGGCGCCGACAGGGCCAGCGAGCTGAGCTCGTCGAGCGTCACCCCGAGCACTCGTGCCGTCGCGCTGAGCACGCGCGCCGCGTTGAGAGTGGCGACCAGCGGGAGGTAGCGGCCGGTGGCGTCGGCGAAGCCGGCCACGATGCCGGTGGGGTCGGTGGCCGCGACCTCGGACACCGCCGAGGCGACGCCCGATGTCCCGATCGAGACCACGACGTCGCCCGGTCCCGCCCCGAGTCCCAACGCGGCGGCCGCATTGTCGCCGGTGCCGGGCGCGAGGAGGGCTCCGGCAGGCATCCGTCCGCTCGCCTCGGCCGGGCCGAGCACCCGTGGCACGAGGGCGTCGCGACCCAGCCCGAGGCGCAGCAGGTCGGGGCGGTAGTCCCCGGTGACGGCCGACCAGTAGCCCGTCCCGCTCGCGTCGCCACGGTCGGTCGACAGGTCCTCCAGCGAGCCCGAGCCGCGCAGCCGCCAGGTCAGCCAGTCGTGGGGGAGGCAGACCGCCTCGGTCCGGGCCACCGACTCCGGCTCGTGCTCGGCCAGCCAGCGCAGCTTGCTCACCGTGAACGACGCGACCGGAACCAGGCCGACCTCGCGCGCCCAGACCTCGGCCCCGAGCTCGGCCGTCAGGTCCGCCGCGGCCGCCGCCGAGCGGGTGTCGTTCCACAGCAGCGCCGGTCGGACCACGTCTCCGGCGGCGTCCAGGCAGACCATGCCGTGCTGCTGGCCGCCGACGCCGACCGCCTCGACGTCGTCGAGTCCGCCGGCGTCGCCGGCCGCAGCCACGAACGCCGTCCACCAGGCGTCGGGGTGGACCTCGGTGCCGTCGGGATGGGCCGCTCGCCCCTCCCGGACGACCGCTCCGGTCGCGGCCTCGACGACGAGCACCTTGCACGACTGGGTCGAGGTGTCGACCCCGGCCACGAGCGCCATCGGCGCCTCCTCAGCGGGTCCCGTAGAGGTGCTCGAGCGCCAGCTGGTCGAGGGACTCGAACGCCATTCCGCGCCTGCCCGCGGCGTCGGGGTCGAACGACTCGGCGCGCAGCTCCGCCAGGCTCTCGCCCTCGCCCACCGAGGGGGCGGACAGCTCCGCGACCCGGGCGTCAGCCAGGGCGGCCTTCACCTCGGGGTCGGCGCGGAACGCCCGAACCTTCTCGCGCAGCACGAGGTAGTTGCGCATGCAGGCGGCGGCTGAGGCCCAGACGCCGTCCTCGTCCTCGGTGCGCGGCGGCTTGTAGTCGAAGTGCCGAGGGCCGTCGTACCCACCGTGCTCGAGGATGTCGACGACCCAGAACGCGCCACGCGCGTTTCCGGCGCCGAAGCGCAGGTCCTGGTCGAAGCGCGGCCCGGTCTGGCCGTTGAGGTCGACGTGGAAGAGCTTGCCGTGCCACAACGCCTGCGCGATGCCATGGGCGAAGTTGAGCGAGGCCATCTCCTCGTGTCCGACCTCGGGGTTGACGCCCACCAGCTCGGGGTGCTCCAGCTCGTTGATGAACGCCAACGCGTGGCCCAGGGTCGGCAACAGGATGTCTCCACGTGGCTCGTTGGGCTTGGGCTCGATCGCGAACCGCAGGTCGTAGCCCTGCTCCAGCACGTAGGAGCCGAGCAGGTTGAACGCCTCGGCGTAGCGGTCGAGCGCCGCCCGGACGTCCTTCGAGGCACCCGACTCGGCGCCCTCCCGACCGCCCCAGGCGACGAAGACCTTGGCGCCCAGCTCGGCGGCCAGGTCGATCTGGTCGGCGGCCTTGCGGATCGCGAACCGTCGTACGTCGCGGTCGTTGTTGGTGAACCCGCCGTCGCGGAAGACCGGGTGCGAGAACAGGTTGGTCGTGACCATCGGCACGATCAGCCCGGTCTCCTCGAGGGCCGCGCGCAGCGAAGCGAGGTGCTTCTCGCGCTCGGCCGGGTCGGCGCCGAACGGGAACACGTCGTTGTCGTGGAAGGTGATGCCGTAGGCGCCGAGCTCGGACAGCCGGCGTACCGCGTAGGCGGGGTCCATGGGCTCGCGGATCGCGGTGCCGAAGACGTCGACGCCCTGCCAACCGACGGTCCACAGCCCGAAGCTGAACCGGTCCGCACGCGTCGGAGCGAGCGCCGCGAAGTCCTCAGAGGTGGTGCCTGCCATCGTGTCTCCTCCGTGATCAATTCGTTATGGGAAACAACAAAGGGTGTGACGTGGGCCCTTGTCAAGGGGTGATCACGGTCACTATGTTGTTTGTCGCAACATACACCGTGATGGTCGTCACTGAACAGGGACCCCATCACTCACATCGATCTCCGGAGGTCGGCACAACATGGTCAAAGGCTTGGGAGTCAAGCGCTTCGCTTCTCTCGCGGTGGTGGGCATTCTTGCGCTCAGTGCCACCGCGTGCGGCAGCGACGACAGCAGCAGCAGCGATGGTTCAAGCGGCTCGAGCGGATCGGCAGGCAAGGTCGGGGTGATTCTCCCGGACGCGACGACCTCACCGCGTTGGGAGGCCTCGGACCGGCCCAGCCTCCAGGCCGCCTTCGACGCAGCCGGCATCGAGTCCGACATCCAGAACGCCGGCGGTGACGTCGCTAAGTTCGGCGACATCTGCGACGCCATGATCACCAGCGGCGTGCAGGTGCTGATGATCGTCAACCTCGACTCCGACTCGGGCGCCGCGTGCCTGAAGAAGGCCACCGACGCCGGCATCGCCAGCATCGACTACGACCGGCTCACGCTGGGCGGCGGCGCGTCGTACTACGTCTCCTTCGACAACGTCGAGGTCGGCAAGCTGATGGGCCAGGGCCTCCAGGGCTGCCTGGACGACCAGGGCAAGACCAAGGCGAACATCATCTTCATCAACGGCGCCGCCACGGACAACAACGCGACGCTGTTCAAGCAGGGCTACCAGGAAGCCCTCCAGCCCAAGCTCGACTCCGGCGACTACACGCTGGTCGGTGACCAGAGCGGCGAGTGGGACGCCAAGAAGGCCGGTGACGCCTACGAGCAGCTCTACACCCAGAACAAGGGCAAGATCGACGGCGTCGTGTCCGCCAACGACACGATGGCGGGCGGCATCATCGCCCGGATGAAGCCCCAGGGCGTGGCAGGCAAGATCCCGGTGACCGGCCAGGACGCCAGCACCGAGGGTCTGCAGAACATCCTGGTGGGCAACCAGTGCGGCACCGTCTACAAGAACACCAACGTCGAGGCGGACGTCGCCAGCAAGCTGGCGATCGCCCTGATCAACGGTGAAGACGCCTCCAGCTTGGTGACCAGCACCGTCCCCGACTCCGTGACCGGCGAGGACGTCCCGTCCGCGCTGGCCACGCCGGAGTGGATCGTCAAGGACACCGTGTCCAAGGTCGTCGACGACGGCTTCGCGACCGCGGCGGACATCTGCAAGGGCGACGCTGCCCAGGCCTGCAAGGACCTCGGCATCCAGTAACGCCCCGAACCGGGCGGTCCCGCAAGATCGCCCGGTGAGACCCACGGTGGCTCGGCCGGCCCCCGGCCGGCCGAGCCACCCGGGCGTCCGCCCGCCCCCGGCGACGGCGTACGCCACCCGCGCGCGATCCAGCGCTCTGGCCTGTACGACCTCCGAGGAGGAGCATCACCCCATGACCTCAGCGACAGCAGAGAAGAGTCCACCACCCGCCACCGCCATTGAGCCGATCCTGAGACTGCGCGGGATCGAGAAGAGCTTCGGCGCGGTCCACGTGCTGCGCGGCGTCGACCTCGACGTCCGCCCAGGCCAGGTGACCGCGCTGGTCGGCGACAACGGCGCCGGCAAGAGCACCCTGATCAAGGGGGTGGCCGGCATCCACGCCTTCGACGCCGGCGAGTACCTCTTCGAGGGTCGGCCGGTTCACGTGCACGGGCCCAAGGACGCCAGCGCGCTCGGGATCGAGGTCGTCTACCAGGACCTGGCACTGTGCGACAACCTGGACGTCGTCCACAACATGTTCCTGGGCCGCGAGGAGACCAAGAGCAGGTTGCTCGACGAGGAGGGAATGGAGGCGCGAGCGCGGGAGACCCTGGACGGCCTCTCGGTGCGCACGCTGAAGTCCGTGCGGACCCAGGTCGCCTCCCTGTCCGGTGGCCAGCGACAGACGGTCGCGATCGCCCGTGCGGTGCTCTGGAACTCCAGGGTGGTGATCCTCGACGAGCCCACCGCAGCACTGGGTGTGGCTCAGACCGAGCAGGTGCTGCGACTGGTCCGCCGGATGGCCGACAACGGTCTCGGCGTGATCCTGATCAGCCACAACCTCAACGACGTGATGCAGGTCGCCGACGACATCGCCGTGCTCTACCTCGGCGAGATGGTGGTGCAGGTCCGCAAGGACGAGGTCACCTCCAACCAGGTGGTCGAGCTGATCACCGGGGGCCGCAGCGGCGATCTCGGCATGACCGACCAGCCGGGCGCTGCCGACGGCTCCGACGAGGCAGGGGACGACGCATGAGCATCAACGAGACCACCGAGAGCCACCCCTACCGCTCCGGGCTCGGCGACATCCTTCGGGACTACTTCGTCAAGGTGCGCAGCGGCGACGTCGGCTCCCTGCCTGCGGTCCTCGGTCTGGTGGCCCTGGTCGTCGTGTTCTCGATCCTGCGACCCGGCACCTTCACCGGACCGCTCAACTTCGCCAACCTGATCGGTCAGGGCGCCGGTGTCATCGTGCTGGCAATGGGCCTGGTCTTCGTCCTGCTGCTCGGCGAGATCGACCTGTCGGCGGGCTACACCGGCGGCACCGCCGCGGCGGTGATGGGTGTGGTGATGACCCGCCATGGTTGGCCGTTCGTTCCCTCGCTGATCGTGTGCCTGCTCACCGGAACGCTCATCGGCTTCACGATCGGCATCCTCGTTGCGCGACTGGGAGTCCCGTCGTTCGTCGTGACCCTGGCCTACTTCCTCGGCCTCCAGGGCGTGATGCTCGTGGTCATCGGCGAGGGCGGCACCATCCCCTTTCGCAACGACGTCGCGCTGGCGCTGAGCAACAAGAACATGCCCGTCTGGCTCGGGTGGGCGCTCCTCGCTGTGGTCCTCGGCGGGTACGCCGTGGTGAGCTGGAGGAACAACAGCCGTCGACGGGCGCAAGGGCTCGTCAGCCAGCCCCTGCTGCTGTGGGCGATCAAGGTGGGCGCTCTCACGATCGCGTCCGTCGCCGTGGTCGGTTACCTCTCGGTCGAGCGCGCGGTCAACCCCAACATCACCTCGATCACGGGTGTTCCCATCGTGCTGGCGATCATCGTGGGACTGATGGTCGTGCTGACCTTCTTCCTGACCCGCACCCCCTGGGGCCGCCACGTCTACGCCGTCGGCGGCAACGCCGAGGCCGCCCGTAGGTCGGGCATCAACGTGCAGATGATCAAGATCTCCTGCTTCATGCTCTGCTCGACGATCGCAGCATTCGCAGGGCTGCTGCTCGCCAGCCGCACCAACTCGGTCTCGCCCAACACCGGTGGGGACGTCACCCTGCTCTTGGCTGTCGGCTCCGCCGTCATCGGTGGCACCAGCCTGTTCGGCGGCAAGGGCCGGGCCTCGGACGCCGTGATCGGTGGCCTTGCGCTGGCGGTCATCAACAACGGCATGCTGCTGCTCAACCAGCCGGCCGGACGGGTCTTCATCATCACCGGACTGGTGCTGCTCGTCGCGGCGAGCGTGGACGCGATCAGCCGGCGACAGGCGGTGGCCTCCGGACGGGCCTAGGGGCGTGGCCACCGAGCGCACTGGGATCGGGCAGGATGCGCTGCGCCGCAACAACATGAGCCAGCTCCTCACGCGCGTCCACGTGTCCGGGCCGACCCCACGCGCGGCGCTCACCAAGGAGACGGGGCTCAACCGCAGCACGATCGCCGGGCTCGCCTCGGCGCTGGAGGAGCTCGGGCTGATCACCGAGGGTCCCGGCGTGGTCGAGGGTCGCTCGGGGCGACCCTCGCTGGTCGTCGTCCCGAGCGCTGACAACGCCGTCGTCGCCGTCGATCTCGGGGTCGACCGGATCGCCGTGGCGCTGGTGGCGCTCGGGGGAGTGATCCTCGAGCGACGCCAGCGGCCTCACCGAAGGGGCCAGCACGACGTCGGCCACGTGGTGGAGTCCGTGGCCCACATGGTCGAGGACGTGCTCGGCAGCCGCCCCGACGTCCGCTGCTACGGCATCGGCGTCGCGGTGCCGGGTGCGGTCCGTGCCCGCGACGGGCTCGTCAGGTTCGCCCCCAACCTCGGCTGGGTGGAGGAGCGCTTCTCTGAGATCCTGCGCGACCGTGTCGGCCTGTCCGTCTGCACCGGCAACGACGCCAACCTCGGGGCGGTCGCCGAGCACCTGCGCGGGGTTGCCGTGGGCCGCAGCGACATCGCCTACCTGAGCGGCAGCGTCGGCGTCGGTGGTGGCTTCATGGTCGGCGGCGTCCCGCTCACCGGTGCGAGCGGGTATGCCGGTGAGGTCGGGCACCTGCTCGTCGACAGCAACGGCAGCCGCTGCCGTTGCGGCAACGTCGGCTGCTGGGAGAGCAAGGTCGGCGAGAACGCGCTGTTGACCCTGGCGGGCAGGCTCCCTGGCGGCGGGCCCGAGGCGATCGCGGAGGTGATCGCGGCTGCCGCGGGAGGGGAAGCCCGGGCGAGCGCGGCGCTCGACGAGGTCGCCGACTGGACCGGGATCGGCCTCCGCGCGGTCATCAACCTGTTCAACTGCGAGATGATCGTGCTCGGCGGACACCTCGCCGACGTGTTCGAGGCGCGCGAGAGGCGCATCAACGTTGTCCTCGACCGCTGGACCCTGATGACCCCGCGCAGCGACGTGGACGTGGTGGCGTCGAGGCTGCACGGTGATGCGCCCCTCGTCGGTGCCGCGGAGCTCGCCTTCCGGCCCCTGCTCGCCGACCCTGCGGCCGTCCGACCCGCCGGGCCGGTGGCGATCCAGGGCCGGGTCGCCGTCGACTGACGGTCGGCGCTGAGGGACGGTCGGGGCCCAGGGACGGCTTCCCTGCTCGCGGCACACTCACCCGAGGGTAGATCGAGGGGTCGACCGCTAGCGTGAGCGCATGGCCAGCTCCACACCAGCAGTCGAAGTCGAGGTGGACGACAAGGTCGTGCGGGTGAGCAACCCCGACCGGGTGTACTTCCCGCAGACCGGTGCGACCAAGCTCGACCTGGTGGAGTACTACCTCGCGGTCGGTGAGGGCATCGTGAACGCGTTGTTCGAGCGGCCCTGCATGCTGCACCGCTTCCCGAAGGGCCTGGCCGGGGACAAGGTGCACCAGAAGCGGCTGCCGGCCGGCGCGCCACCCTGGGTGGAGACGGTGCGCCTGTTCTTCCCACGATGGGGGCGCACCGCGGACGAGCTGTGCGTCACCGAGCTGGCCAGCGTGATCTGGGCCGTCCAGATGTCCACCGTGGAGTTCCACCCCTGGAACAGCCGACGCGCGGACACCGAGCTGCCCGACGAGTGGCGCATCGACCTCGATCCCGGCCCGCTGTGCGACTTCGCGACCGTCCAGCGGGTCGCGCAGGTCGTCCATGAGGTGCTCGACGAGCTGGGGGCGACAGGGTTCCCCAAGACCAGCGGTGGCGCGGGCTTGCACGTCTACGTGCGGATCCCGCCCGACCACGGATTTCGCGACGTACGCCGGGCCGCGCTGGCCTTCGCCCGCGAGATCGAGCGGCGCGCGCCCCAGGACGTCACCACCGCGTGGTGGCGCAAGGACCGCGACCCGCACCACCTGTTCGTCGACTACAACCAGAACGCACGCGACCACACGATCGCCGCGGCGTACTCGGTGCGGGGGGTGCCGGACGCGCGGGTGTCCACGCCGATCCGCTGGGAGGAGGTCGACGACGTCGACCCGCGTGACTTCACCATCGTGACGGTCCCGCCGCGCTATGCCGAGCTCGGCGACCTGCACGGCGACATCGACGACCACGTCTTCGACCCGGGCCCGCTGCTGGAGTGGGCGGCCCGCGACGAGGCGGCCGGCAGCGAGCCTCCGCCCGAGGCCGCCGACGGAGACTGACCCGGCGGCGCGGTGGCGCGACCTGATGGCCGGCGGCGCGGCCACGAACCCTAGACTCGCGTCCGTGGGCATCCAGATCACGCCGAGCATCCTCAACGCCGATTTCGCGCGCCTGGGCGAGGAGGTCGGGCGGATCCCGAGCGCCGACTGGGTGCACGTGGACATCATGGACAACCACTTCGTGCCCAACCTGACCTTCGGTCCGAGGATGGTCGAGGCGATCAAGCGGACGACCGACCTGCCCCTCGATGCCCACCTGATGATCGACGACCCCGACCGTGAAGCGCTGGCCTACGTCGAGGCCGGCTGCGCCTCGGTGACCTTCCATGTCGAGGCGGCGCAGGCGCCGATCCGGCTGGCCCGGGAACTGCGCGCGCACGGTGCCCGCGCGGCCATGGCGCTCAAACCGGCCACCCCGATCGAGCCCTACGCAGACCTCCTGCCGGAGCTGGACACCGTCTTGTTGATGACCGTGGAGCCGGGCTTCGGGGGTCAGCAGTTCCTCGACGTCTGCCTGCCGAAGATCCGCCGCACCCGCGAGCTGATCTCCCGGCACGGTGGGGAGATCTGGCTCCAGGTGGACGGAGGCATCTCCGAGGAGACCATCGAGCGCTGCGCCGAGGCGGGGGCTGATGTGTTCGTGGCCGGGTCAGCCGTCTACTCGGCCGAGGACCCCGATGCGATGGTGCGCAGGCTTCGCGGCCTGGGGGATGCCGTCGCCGGGCCGTCCTGATCGATCCAGCGCTCGTACGACCTGGTCAGCACCGTGCGCGCACGCGGAAGGTCGAGCGGTTCGAACGGCGCGCACACCGCGATGCGCAGCCCCTGGACCACTGCCGCTACGGCATCGAGTCCGTCGCGCTCCAGGCGGTGGTCCAGCCCCCTCCCTCCTTCGCACGCCGCGAGCAGGTGACGTTCCTCGTCGCGGTGCTCGGTCACCGCAGGTTCGACGGCCGCGCTGCTCCGCCCGAGCTCGCACCAGGCCAACCAGACGCGGGCCTCCCGCAGCGACTCCGGGTGGTCATCGGGCAGGAAGGCGGCGATGCCCTCGGTGTAGGACCGAGAGATCAGGTCCTCGCGCAGGTGACGCGCGGTCAGGCTGGCGCAGATCTTCAGCAGCCGTTCGCGGCCGCCGAAGTGATGGGTGAGCGAGGCCGGACTCACCCCGCTGGCTCGGCCGATGGTGCGCAGGGACAAGGCGGTGACGCCGCCCTCCAGGATCACACTGTTGGCGGCATGCGCCACGGCCTCCGCGCAGGATCGGCCGTCAAGCAGCTGGGGCATGAGTCATCGCACCACGACCGGAGGAGCTCGGCGCACGGCTTATCCACAGCCAGGGTGCCGGTCGCGGTCACTGCACCCCTCCTCGTTGGTCGAACGTTCGACCAACGATCCGAAGCCCCCGCCGGGGTGACTGCTGGCCCGCGGTGGTGTTCAGGGGTCAAGCGGCCACGGCGAGGACAGGGCCGCGGTGTGTGGCACACTGGAGAAGACGAGTTCTCGAACTCGCGTGCTCTGGGGGCGGTGAAAGTCCGCACCGGCGGTGAAAGTCCGCGACCCGGTCGCAGCCAGCGGTCGGTTGATCAGGTGAAAATCCTGGACCGACGGTCAAAGTCCGGATGGGAAGAGTCACGCAGGCGAGGTGCCGGTCGAGGTCACAACGACCCGACGACCGCCGAGCCCGACCGCCCCGGAGTCCGCGACCGGACCTGAGGGGCAAAGATGAGCGCCAGTGAGGCCGAGCGGCGCGCGATGACCCGCGCTCTGGCCCTGGCTGCCACCCCCGGGGTACCGCTCGGGCCCAACCCCCGTGTGGGCTGCGTGATCCTCGCCGATGACGGCGCGGAGATCGCCGAGGGCTTCCACCGCGGCGCCGGCGCGCCGCACGCGGAGGTGGACGCGCTGACCCAGGCCGGCCCTTCCGCCCGCGGAGCGACCGCTGTCGTCACGCTGGAGCCGTGTGACCACACCGGCCGCACGGGCCCGTGCACGCGGGCCCTGGTCGAGGCCGGGATCCGACGCGTGGTGTTCGCCCAGCCGGACCCGAACCCGGTCGCCGCAGGCGGCGGGGACGCCCTGGAGGCGGCCGGCCTCGAGGTGGAACGAGGGCTGCTCCTGGAGGAGGCACGGGCCGTCAACGAGGTGTGGACCTTCGCGATGGACCACCGGCGCCCCTTCGTGACCTGGAAGTTCGCCACCACCCTCGACGGTCGCAGCGCTGCCGCCGACGGGACCAGCCGGTGGGTCTCCTCGCGTGCCGCGCGCCTGGACACCCACCGCCTCCGAGCGCTGTGCGACGTCCTGCTCGTCGGCAGCGGCACGGTGGCGATCGACGACCCGGAGCTGACGGTCCGCGACGAGGTGGATCAGCCGCTGCCGCACCAGCCGTTGCGTGCGGTGATGGGGCTCCGGGAGCTTCCCGGCGACCGACGGGTCCTCAACGATCGGGCAGACACGCGGCTGCTGCGCACGCGGGACCCTCGCGAGGCACTCGAGGTGCTCTTCGCCCAGGACCGCCAGCACGTCTTCCTCGAGGGTGGACCCACGCTGGCAGCCGCATTCCTGACCGCCGAACTGGTCGACGAGGTCGTCACCTACGTCGCGCCGATGCTTCTCGGCGCGGGACTCAGCGCCGTGGGTGACCTGGGGATCGGCACGATCTCAGCGGCACGCCACCTCGAGGTGGTCGACGTCACGACGGTCGGCTTCGGTGCCGAGACCAACGTGCGGCTGACGATGCGGCCCGGCCCCGTTCGAGCAGGTGTCGTTCGGCCCGCGGGAAGGGAGGACTGATGTTCACCGGAATCGTGGAGGAGCTCGGCGCGATCGAGGCTGTCGAGGCACAGGCGGACGCCGCGCGACTGACCGTGCGGGCCCAGACCGTCCTGGAGGGGGTCAGTCCCGGCGACTCGATCGCCGTCAACGGCTGCTGCCTGACCGTGGTCTCGACGTCGCGCGGTCCAGGTGATTCAGGACGGCTCCGGCACGTGGACCGCCGACGTGATGCGCCAGACGCTCGACCTGACCACCCTCGGCGAGCTGAGCCCGGGGGACCGGGTGAACCTCGAGCGGGCCGTCCGCGTCGACCAACGGCTCGGGGGACACCTCGTCCAGGGGCACGTCGACGGCGTCGGGACGGTGCTGTCGCGCACCCACAGTGAGCACTGGGAGGTCGTGGAGATCGCGCTGGACCGCGGGCTCGAGCGCTACCTCGTCGACCAAGGGTCGATCACCGTGGACGGCACCAGCCTCACCGTCGCCTCGACCGGCCACACCGCGACCGGCGGCGCGACGTTCACCGTCTCACTCATTCCCGAGACCCTGGCCCGCACCACGCTGGGCCTGCGCGGCCCGGGCGACCGGGTCAACCTCGAGGTCGACGTGCTCGCGAAGTACGTCGAGAAGCTGCTCGCCGGACACCTCCCGGCGTCGATGAAGGAGCCCTCATGACCGAAGCCGCCTCTGCCGGCCCCGCCTCTGCCGGCCCCGCCTCGTCCGACCCAGCACCTTCCGGAGCGACGGTTCGACTCGACAGTGTCGAGCGCGCGATCGCCGAGATCGCGGCCGGTCGTGCGGTGGTCGTGGTCGACGACGAGGACCGGGAGAACGAGGGCGACCTCATCTTCGCCGCATCCAAGGCGACCCCGGAGCTGATGGCATTCACCATCCGCTACTCCAGTGGCGTGATCTGCGTACCGATGCCGGCCGAGATGCTGGACCGCCTCGAGATCCCGCTGATGACACCGCACAACAAGGACCGGCTCCGCACTGCCTACACGATCTCCGTGGACGCCCGGGACGGCGTGACGACCGGCATCTCCGCGGCCGACCGGTCACACACGGCGCGGGTCCTCGCCGACTCCGCGACGGAGCCGTGGGAGATCACCCGGCCAGGCCACGTCTTCCCGTTGCGCTACCGCGAGGGAGGCGTGCTGGTGCGGCGTGGCCACACCGAGGCGGCGGTCGACTTGGCGCGGCTCGCCGGGCTCACGCCCGCCGGCGTGCTGGTCGAGATCGTCAACGACGACGGCACCATGAAGCGTGGCCACGAGCTGCGCGCCTTCGCCGACGAGCACGGCCTGGCGATGATCTCGATCGACATGCTGGTGCGCCACCGGCGGCGCACCGAGCTACACGCCGAACGGGTCGCGGTCACGACGCTGCCGACCGCTCAGGGGGAGTTCACGGCGTACGGCTACCGCGTGGCGATCGACGAGACCGAGCACATCGCCCTCGTCTACGGCGACGTGGCCGGCCCGGAACCCGTGCTCGCGCGCGTGCACTCGGAGTGCCTGACCGGCGACGTCTTCGGCAGCCACCGGTGCGACTGCGGCCCCCAGCTGGACGAGGCCCTCACCCGGATCGTCGAGGAGGGCCGTGGCGTGGTCGTCTACCTGCGCGGACACGAGGGCCGCGGCATCGGGTTGGTGGCCAAGCTGCAGGCCTACGCGCTCCAGGACGCCGGTCGCGACACCGTCGACGCGAACCTCGACCTGGGCCTGCCCGCGGATGCCCGTCACTACGCCACGGCCACCCAGATCCTTCGCGACCTGGGCATCGAGCGGGTGCGGCTGATGACGAACAACCCGGCCAAGACCACGAGCCTCGAAGACTTCGGGGTGCCCGTCGCCGAGCGGGTCCCGCTCACGCCGCGGCCCAACGGCCACAACCTGGCCTACCTGCGCACGAAGCGGGACCGGATGGGTCATGAGCTGCCGGATCTGGGCGTCCCCGCTCCGGACGGCGCCAGCAGCGACGTGACGAGCCGGGTGCCCCGATGAGCGGCGCCGGCGCACCCGACCAGCCTCGCCTCGACTGCCACGACCTGCGAGCGGCGATCGTCGCGGCGAGGTGGCACGAGGAGGTCATGGACGGCCTCATCGACGGGGCGCAGCGGGCCCTGGAGGACTACCGGGTCGAGGCGCCGATGCTCATCAGGGTCCCGGGAGCCTTCGAGCTGCCGGTGGCCGCCGATGCCCTCGCGGTCCGCGGCTATGACGTCGTCATCGCGCTCGGTGTCGTGATCCGCGGTGGCACTCCCCACTTCGAGTACGTCTGCCGCGCCGTCACCGACGGGCTCGCCCGGGTCGCGCTCGACCGGGCCACCCCGATCGGCTTCGGCGTCCTGACCTGTGACGACCTGGCCCAGGCTGTGGATCGCGCAGGGCTGCCCGGCTCCCACGAGGACAAGGGCTACGAGGCCGCCTCCGCCGCCCTGGTCACCGCCCACACCCTCCGCCAGGTCCGCTCCCACTGACCGCCGAGGAGTCACATCTGGGGCGCGAGGAGTCACATCTGGCCGCCGAGGAGTCACATCTGGGGAGTACGGCGCGGACACCTGTGCCTTCGCCGGGCCGGACCGCCTAGGCTTGGCGCCCGTGAAGACGTTCGAGCAGCTCTGGGAGGAGCTCAGCGAGAAGGCGCGCACCCGACCGGAGGGCTCGGGCACCGTGCAGGAGCTCGACGCGGGCGTGCACGCGATCGGCAAGAAGCTGGTCGAAGAGGCCGCCGAGTCCTGGATGGCCGCTGAGCACGAGGGCGCCGACCGGGCCGCCGAGGAGATCAGCCAGCTCCTCTACCACGCACAGGTGCTGATGCTGGCCCGTGGCCTGAGCCTCGACGACGTCTACGCCCACCTGTGAGAGAAGCCATGAGCCTGCCCACCACCTCCCGCCTGCTGCGGATCGCCGTGCCCAACAAGGGCTCGCTGTCCTCGGCCGCGGCGGAGATCCTGCACGAGTCCGGCTACCGCCAGCGCAGCGACACCAAGGAGCTGACCCTCACCGACGCCGAGAACGGCGTGGAGTTCTTCTACCTCCGCCCGCGCGACATCGCGCTGTACGTCGGGGAGGGCACCCTCGACCTCGGCATCACCGGCCGCGACCTGCTCCTGGACTCGGGTGCGAAGGCCGAGGAGGTCCTCGAGCTCGGGTTCGGCAGCTCACGCTTCCGCTTCGCCGGGCCCGCCGGGGCCTACACCAGCCTCGACCAGGTGGCCGGCAAGCGCATCGCGACGTCGTACGTCGGCATCGTCCGGGCGTTTCTCGAGGAGCGGGGCATCGAGGCCACGGTGACCCGGCTCGACGGGGCGGTCGAGACCTCGATCCAGCTCGGCGTGGCCGATGTCATCGCCGACGTCGTCGAGACCGGTACGACGCTGCGCGCGGCCGGGCTCGACACGTTCGGGGACGTCATCCTCGACTCCGAGGCCGTGCTGATCACCCGAGCCGGGGCCCCGGCGCCGGACGGCTTCGACATCTTCCGGCGGCGGATCGAGGGCGTCCTGGTTGCGCGGGCCTACGTGATGATGGACTACGACATCCCGAGCGACCAGGTGTCCGGGGCGGTGGCGCTGACCCCGGGCATCGAGAGTCCGACGGTCCTCCCGCTGCACAAGGAGGGCTGGGTGGCCGTACGGGCGATGGTCCCGCGGGTGGGCGCCCAGCGGCTGATGGATGAGCTGTTCGAGGTCGGGGCGCGCGGCATTCTGGTGACTGACATCCATGCCTGCCGGCTCTGAACCCTCGCCGAGGCTGCCACGGACCTGGCGGCCGCTCGGCGTGCGGTTGGCCGGCTGGTTCTTCGGTGCCCTGCTGCTCGTGGTGTGCGCCGCCGTCTGGTTGACGTTCGACCCGGAGGTGCGCGCCGGCATCACCTGGGGGCAGCGACTCACGGTGCTGGGGTTCGGGGTGATGGCGGTCGCCGCGATGAACGCACTGATGCGCTCGCGGATCACCGCCTCGGAGCGGGGGATCGAGGTCGTCAACGGCTACCGCACGCGCGCCTTCACCTGGGCAGAGGTCGTGGCGGTCTCGCTGCCCGCCGGGGCCCCCTGGGCCACGGTCGACCTGGCCGACGGCACCAGCGTCGCCGCGATGGGCATCCAGGGCTCCGACGGCGACCGGGCCCGACAGGCCATCCGGGAGATCCGGGTGCTGCTCGACCGCTGACGGTGCTCACTCCAGCGCGCGGACTCCCCAGGACGCGGAGAGCTCGTCCCCACGTTCGCCGGCGGGTGCCAGCACCGGGAGGTCAGCACCGCTGTTGAAGGCGTCCGGCGGCGAGGTCATCGGCTCGACCGCGAGCGAGCGCCGCGGGGTGGCTGAACCCTCGCCGGAGAAGACCTGCAACCAGGGGTAGCGGTCGTCGACCCACAGCAGCACCCCATGATCGCTCGCACGCTCGCGGAGTACGACGCTCGCCCGTCCGGAGCCGTCGCGGGTGAGGTCGGTGAAGGCATGGTCGAAGACGGTGTCGCGGACCGGCCGGGAGACCCGGAAGTCGTAGGCGGTGTCACTGACGGCCTCACGTCCGACCGGCAGCTTGCGCTCGTCGTCGGTGAGCAGACGCGTCGCCGCGGGCAGGGTCAGCTCCAGGTCGTCGATCGGACCGTCGCCCAGTGCGAGGTACGGATGAGCCCCGCAGGCGTACGGCGCCGCCGTGGCCGCCAGGTTCGTCGCCGTCTGACTGACCGTGAGCCCGTCGGCGCTGAGGTCGTAGAGGACGTGCAGGTCGAGCGTCCACGGGTAGCCGGTCTGCGCCATCAGCCGCAACACCAGCGAGACCGAGTGGTCGGTGTGCTCCTCGACCGTCCAGCCGGCCCAACGGACCAGGCCGTGCGAGGCGTTGTGGCGGGCCGGTTCGCTCAGCGCCAGCTGGTACGACGTGCCGCCGAACTCGTAGGCCCCGTCCCGGATCCGGTTCACCCAGGGCATGAGGAGCTGGCCCCGGGCGCCGCTCGGCATGGCTCCGTCCGGCACGCCGTCGAGCAGCGGGCGCCCGGCATACTCCAGCAGGCGCAGCACGGCGCCGCCCTCCGCGACAACCGCTCGGTAGCCACCACCCGAGATCTCGAACTGCTCCCCGGTCGGCTCCACCATGCCGCCACCCTGGCACACGACGTGGGCCCTCGGTTTCCCGGGTCTCGATGCGCGGGCCGCGCCCGCTACGCAACCACCGCGGCGCTACCTCGTCACCGAGGCAGGTGCTCGGCCCAGGTACGACGGCTCACCTCGGCGCCGTCGCGGTGCGCCACGGTCTCGATGGTCACGTCGTACCCGTCGGGGCCGACGGCGACGTCCATGACCGACCGGACCTTGACCTCGATCCCGGGCCACGACAGGGTGAACCGGGTGTCGGCGTGCGCCGTCTGCCCGAAGGTCTCGCGATGCACGCTCACCCGGCCGAGGTAGTCCTCCACCGAGCGGCCGGCGTACGGCGTCTCGTAGTCGCTGACGGCGTGGGTCACCGCGGAGGTGGTCCGCGCCAAGATGTCGTCGCGGATCTCCCAGGTCACTCCGTCGGCGGACTCCGAGGAGTGCTCGGCGCCGGGGGCGAAGCTGGGCGTGGCGGGCTCACCCTCGAGGACCGGAAGCACCAGGTCGGCCGCGAGCACCTCCAGGACCACCGGAGCGGGCGGGGCGACGGTGTTGGGCCAGTCCGAGCCGGCCACGCTCACCCGGAGCTGCTGGCCCGCGTCCCAGGAGTAGGCGCAGGCATCGAGCTCCACCTCGACGTCGTAGGCCGTACCCGGCTCGAGGGGGACCGGACCGCCGTGCACGCCGTCGCGGTAGGTCAGGTCCAGCGTCCCGCGCGAGACCAGCGCGGAGGTCCCGTCGTCGAACACGTCACCGAGCTTCACCGACACCGACGCGAGTGGCTGGTCGGCCGCGACCCGCAGCCGTAGCAGCGGATGACCGACCACCGGTCCCGGCGGAGGTTCCAGGTCCCAGGTCAGCGAGCGCGCGTCGTCGGCCCGCTGGTCACCGGACTGCCCCCAGGGCAGGTGCCCGGCGCAGTCGATCCACGCGGCGGTGCCGACGTCCGGCGTCACCGTGAGCTGTCGAGGCCCTCCCACCGGGACCAGCGGGAGCACCAGCGGCGAGGTCGGCGGAGTCGACGCGAGGCGTGCCCACCAGCCCTCGTGCAGGTCGAGGTCCGGTGCGGGCCGGGTGGAGGAGCGGATGAAGACGTCGCAGCCGTCCTCGTGGTTCCCGCGACCGCGCAGCCAGCGGTCGAACCACGCGGCCAGCTCGGCGTCGAAGTCGATCCGGGGACCCGGCATCGCCGTCGTCGCGTCGGCGTGTGCCCAGGGACCCGCAAGCAGCCGGTGCGGGACCCCGGCTTCGGCCAGGCGGGCCACGGTGCGGAAGGAGTTGTTGCGGTAGCCGTCGGCCCAGCCGGCCACGATCATCACCGGGCAGGCGATCCGGTCGTATCCCCGATCGGAGCCGTCGAGCCGCACCGACCCGTGGTTCCAGTAGCCTCCGTGCCGGTTCTCCCTCAGCCACCTCAGGACCCAGGGCTCGTGGGTCTCCAGCCGGCGCTGCCACTCCTCGGCCCACTGCTCGCCCCACAGTGCGGGCACGGGCGGCAGCACGTTCATCGCGGTCATGTAGTGGCAGTAGTCGACGAGATCCACCAGCCGGAGGGCGCCGCCGCGCCAGTGGACGTCGTCGGTCCACCGGTCGTCGGTGGCGTAGATGGCACAGATCGCCTTGAGTGCCGGGGGGCGCTCGCAGGCAAGCTGGAGCGAGTTGAACCCGGAGTACGACGTGCCCCACATGCCGACCTGGCCGTCGCACCAGTCCTGCGCGGCGAGCCAGGCGATCACCTCGAGCAGGTCCCGCTGCTCGGCTTCGGGGTACTCGTCCGTGGCGTCGCCCGACGACGACCCGGTGCCGCGCAGGTCGACGCGGCACACGGCGTACCCGTGCTGGTCGCGCAGCGCGCGATAGGACTCCGCGTAGGACGAGGTGAGGTCGTCCTTGCGGTAGGGGAGCGCTTCGAGCAGGCACGGTTGTGGGCCCGCGTCCGAGGACGGCAGGAAGAGGGTCGCCGCGAGCTCGACGCCGTCGGCCATGGTGAGCCGGACCTCGCGTTCGGTCCCGGTCATCGGCGCACCGGGCCCAGCAGGTCGAGCACCTCGGGCGTGTGGATGGAAGCGCTCGTGTGGCCGTCCCGCCCGCGGACCGTGGGGGCGGCGAACATCGAGTTGAGCACAGCCTCCTCGGTGGCTTCGACGACCGCTGTGAAGAGCGGGTCCAGTGCCCGCCCGGTCACCGGCGAGACGGCGTCGTACCGGCCGTCGCGGTCCAGCCGCAGGCCCGTGCCGAAGGCCATGAAGATCTCCCCACTGCCGTGGTGGGCGACCGACCCGGTCCGGGCCAGCCCGAGCCCGACCCGTCGAGCCAGGCGCGTGCACGACGCTCCGTCGACGGGGGCATCGGTCACCACGATCCCGATGCACGAGCCGGCCGGCGCCTGCGGTCCGCCGTCGGCGGGCTCGAGCAGCCGCCCGACCGGTACGCCGGCCACCACGCATTCCTCGCGGCTCCCGAAGTTGGTCATCAACAGCACCCCCACCGTGTGGCCTCCGGCGGTGACCCGGGACGCCGTCCCGATCCCACCCTTGAAGTCGAAGCACGACATGCCGGTTCCGGAGCCGACCGCACCCTCCTCGGGCGGCGCAGCGGCGCCACGCGAGGCCAGCGCTCTGCGCCAGGCTTCTTCGACGTCGTGGTGCTCGACCTGCATGCGCCGGGCGTCGTTGAGGAACGAGTCGTCGCACTCGGCCACCACGGGGATGATGAAGTCGTCGGCGACCTCCGGATGCGTATCCAGCGCGATCCGGCACGCGGAGTCGTAGACGCGCCCGAGCTGCAAGGTGGAGGTGAGGTAGACCGGCGTCTCGGCCGAGCCCCACTCGCCGGCGGTGATGAAGCCGGTGCACTCACCGGCACCATTGAGGACGGCACCCCCTGCGGGCAGCGGACGGTGGAACGCGTCCTCGGCGAGCACCAGCACGCTGACGCCCGTGCGTGCCATCCCACGACCCGTAGGCGGCGGCGCCTCGTCGCGCCAGAGGGTCGCATGGCCCAGCCCGACTCCCGCGACGTCCAGGACGGAGTTGGTCGGGCCCGGTGGCAGCGCGCCGATCCGGATCCCCAGCTCTCGCACGCGTGGCATGGGCACATCCTGCCCGAGGCTGCGCCTGCGCCCCGACCGGGGGTGACGGTGCCATGCTGGGGGCATGGCTCCCTCCGAGACTCCGGTGGTGTGGTCGCCCGCCACGCGTCTGCACGTCCCCCGACACGAGATCTGGGTCGGCGTCTCCACCGAGGGCAGCGAGGTTCCCGAGCGGGTGGACGCGATCTTGGGCACGCTCTCGCGTCGACGCCTGGTCGAGGCGACCCGGCACGACGACGCGGTGCTGAGCAGGGTTCACGACGGGGAGCTTCTCGAGCATCTCGCGACCGTTCATGAGGAGTGGCTCGCGGGGCCGTACGTCGACGACGTGGGCCAGGACCGGGTCGTTCCCTACTTCTTCCCCACCGCCGCCCTGGCACAGGGCATGCCACTGCACCGGGCCGCGGCTGTCCACGCCCGGGCCGGGGCCTTCTGCTACGACACGATGACGGTGGTGGGCGAGGGCACCTGGGAGGCCGCGCGCGCGGCCGTCGACTGCGCGCTGACCGCGGTCGACACGGTGGTCGGGGGCGCGACCGCGGCCTACGCGCTGTGCCGGCCGCCCGGGCACCACGCGACCCGGCAGGGCTTCGGCGGCTCCTGCTACCTCAACAACGCCGCCGCGGCAGCGGAGGGACTGCGTGACGCCGGGCACGCCCGGGTAGCGGTGCTCGATCTCGACGCTCACCACGGCAACGGCACGCAGGCGATCTTCTGGGAGCGCTCGGATGTCTTCTACGCCTCGGTGCACGTCGACCCGGGGGCCGGGTGGTTCCCGCACGTCCTCGGGTACCGCTCCGAGCGCGGCGCGGGCGCCGGGCTGGAGGCGAACCGCAACGTCCCGCTGGCACCCGGCACGGGCGACAACCGGTGGCTCGAAGCCGTGGACGGGCTGCTGGCCTGGATCGGGTCTGCCGACTGCACCGCCCTGGTCGTCTCGCTCGGCGTCGACGCTGCGGTGGAGGATCCCGAGAGCCCACTCACCGTGACCGTGGACGGCTTCCACCGGGCCGGACACCTGGTGGGCGCGGAGGGCCTGCCCACGGTGGTCGTTCAGGAGGGCGGCTACCACCTCCCGTCCCTGGGCGGACTGGTCGAGGCGTTCCTGTCGGGTCTGGAGAACCCACCCCAGTCCTCGGAGGACTAGAACACCTGTTCGAACAACGGCTATGCTGGCGGGATGTCGGCTCTTGTCTCACCACCCGGCTGGCCGCGCCCGGTGCGCCCTCCGGGGGCCCCGGGCTGGGAGCACACCGCGCTGGCCTGGCTGCTCGACCTCTGCCCGCCGGAGTACCGCACCTACCCGGCGCTGCGTCGCCACCCGGTGGTGCTGGCCCGCTTCGCCGTGCTCTACGTCGAGGCCTGCCAAGCCGCGACGAGGCGAGGTCTGAGCGAGGCGCGCTCGGAGCTGCGTGACGTGGCGGAGCTGGGAGTGATCGAGGCGGCCGTCCAGACCTGGCAGGCCGAGGACGCCCGGTGGGCCGGCGTACGCCGCGCCGCGGGACTGGTCGAGGAGGCCCTGCGTGGCCGGAGGTTCGTGGCCCGGCTGTGAGAGCGCTGCGTCCGTGGTGAGATCGGACGGTCGCCCGCACGCCCCGAGTGCGCCACCATGGGGGCATGACCCGACTCCAGGTGTTCCCGATGCCGGCCGCGGGTGCGGAAGACGTGCTCGTGGCCACCCATGGGCCACATGAAGGATCCATCTTCACCGGGACCGAGGACGGCAGCATCTTCTGCGTGGCGCCGCACGGCGACCGGATCGACCGGATCGCCCGCACCGGCGGCCGCCCTCTGGGGCTCGAGCTCGATCCCGAGGGACGGCTCCTGGTCTGCGACGCTCGCCGGGGGCTGCTGCGGGTCGACCCGACCAGCGGCGCCATCGACGTGGTGACCGAGCAGGTGGATGGCCGGCGACTGGTCTTCTGCAACAACGCCGCGATCTCGGCCACCGGTGACATCTGGTTCTCCGACTCCTCCACACGCTTCGCCATCGACCAGTGGAAGGACGAGATGGTCCAGGACACGCGCACCGGCCGACTGATCCGTCTCGGCGTCGGGGGAGTGTCGACGGTGGTGCTCGACGGGTTGGCCTTCGCGAACGGGGTCGCCCTGGCCGCGGACGAGTCCTACGTGGCGGTGGCGGAGAGCGCAGCGCGCACCGTGGTCCGGCACTGGCTGAGCGGGGACCGGGCCGGTGAGCGCGACCACCTGGTGACCGACCTCCCCGGCTACCCCGACAACATCGCCCGGGGCAGCGACGGGCTGATCTGGGTGAGCATCGCCTCGCCGACCGATCCCGTGCTCGAACGGCTCCAGCGGTCCCCACACTGGGTACGCCGGCAGGTCACCAGGATCCCGGAGCGACTCCAGCCGAAGCCCCAGCGCACCGTCCGGGTGCAGGCCTACGGCGACCACGGAGACCTGGTGCACGACGTCGCGATCGAGACCGACGACTACCACATGGTCACCGGCGTCCGGGAGCACGACGGCCGGGTGTGGCTGGGCAGCCTCCACGAGTCCGCCGTGGCGGTCGTCGACCTCTGAGCGGCCACGTCCGCCTCCGCCCTCGAGGCGGTGGGAGGCCCGGCTAGACTCATCTGCCGGGTCGCGGTGCGCGGCACGATGGCAGCCGAGGGCGCGAGCGGAGGACCATGGGCCACCTGGAGTCGATCGAGGGGCCCCGCGACCTGCTGGCGCTGACCGAGGACCAGCTGGACGTCCTGGCCTGTGAGATCCGCGACTTCCTGGTGGCGACCTGCTCGCGCACCGGCGGCCACCTGGGACCCAACCTGGGCGTCGTCGAGCTGACGATGGCTATTCACCGGACTTTCGAGAGCCCCCGCGACCGCGTGATCTTCGACACCGGCCATCAGACCTACGTCCACAAGGTGCTCACCGGACGCCAGGCCGGGTTCGACCTGCTCCGCCAGGAGGGCGGCCTCTCCGGCTACCCGAGTCGGGCGGAGTCCGAGCACGACGTGGTGGAGAACTCCCACGCGTCGACCGCCCTCTCCTACGCCGATGGCCTGGCGAAGGCGTTCGCGCTACGTGGCGAGGACCGCCACGTCGTCGCAGTGATCGGCGACGGCGCACTGACCGGCGGCATGGCCTGGGAGGCGCTCAACAACATCGCGGTCGCGCCGACGAGCCGCCTGGTGATCGTCGTCAACGACAACGGCCGTTCCTACACGCCCACCGTGGGGGGTCTCGCCAACGCGCTGACCGCGCTGCGTACGAACCCTCGCTACGAGCAGCTCCTCGATGTGGTCAAGAAGCGGCTCAACGCGGTGCCGGGCGTCGGCCCTGCGGCCTACGACGTGCTCCACGCCATGAAGAAGGGCATGAAGGACGCGCTCGCCCCTCAGGGGCTGTTCGAGGACCTGGGCCTGAAGTACGTCGGTCCGGTGGACGGGCACGACCGGGCGGCGCTCGAGCAGGTGCTCGCCCAGGCCAAGCGGTTCGGGGGCCCCGTGATCGTGCATGCGCTGACCCGGAAGGGCTTCGGGTACGACGCCGCCGAACAGCACGTCGCCGACCAGTTCCACGCGCCTGGTCCCTTCGACCTGGAGACGGGGGAGGAGAAGCCGAAGGCCCGGATCTGGACCGACGTGTTCGCCGACGAGATCGTCCACATCGGTCAGCGGCGGCCCGACGTGGTCGCCCTCACGGCGGCGATGATGCACCCCGTCGGACTGCACCACTTCGAGGCTCACTTCCCTGAACGGACCTTCGACGTCGGGATCGCCGAGCAGCACGCCGCCACCTCGGCCGCCGGCATGGCGATGGGCGGCCTGCACCCCGTGGTGGCCGTCTACGCGACGTTCCTCAACCGTGCCTTCGACCAGGTGCTGATGGACGTCGCGCTGCACCGCTGTGGGGTCACCTTCGTCCTGGACCGCGCGGGCGTCACTGGCGACGACGGCGCGAGCCACAACGGCATGTGGGACCTGTCGGTGCTCCAGGTGGTGCCCGGACTGCGACTGGCGGCTCCCCGTGATGCGTCCCGCCTGCGGGAGCTGCTCAACGAGGCGGTCGAGGTCGATGACGCGCCGACGGTGGTCCGGTTCCCCAAGGGGCCTCCCCCCGAGGACCTCGAGGCCGTCGACCGGATCGCCGGGATGGACGTCCTGGTGCGCAACGGCCTGCGCGACGTGCTCGTCGTCGGCGTCGGGTCGATGGCCACGACCGCCGTCGAGGTGGCCGATCGGCTGGTGGCCCAGGGGATCGGCGTGACTGTGGTCGACCCGCGCTGGGTCAAGCCCGTCAACCCCGGGTTGGTGGGGCTGGCCCGCGACCATCGGCTCGTGGTCCACCTCGAGGACAACGGCCGAGTCGGCGGATGTGGCTCCACCCTGCTCCAGGCGCTGACCGATGCGAAGGTCACCACGCCCATCCGCGTGCACGGCATCCCCCAGGAGTTCCTCTCGCATGCGAAGCGGCAGGCGATCCTCGAGCGGATCGGTCTCACCCCCCAGGCGCTGGCTCGCGGCATCGTCGAGGACATCGCGGGGCTGAACAACCTCGCCGAGCGGGTCGACGAGCGGTCCACGCCGTGACTCGCCGCCTGTCGGCGGCGCTTGTCACGGGCCTGCTCGCGACGAGCTGTGCGCTGCCAGGTGCCTCCGACCCGACGCCCCCAGCCACCGCGGGCGCCACTACGGCTTCAGCGAGTACCGCGGCCCCCTCGGCCGCGGCAGGTGACAGCGACGGCCCTCCGCTGGATCGCACCGCCACCAGGCGCCAGGTCCAACGTCTGCTCGACCGGCGGGCGCGAGCGGTGGTCGACCGAGCGGAGCCGGACTTCCGGGCCACCACGGCACCCGGGGGCACCCGGTCGGCCCAGGTGACCTGGTTCCGCCAGCTCAGCCCACTGCCCCTGGCGAGGGTCGAGTACGTCATCGGGACCCACGACGCCTCGGTCGAGGATCCCGACCGGTTCGTCGCCGATGTCGACGTCCAGGTCCAGGTGGACGGCTTCGACTCGGCGCCCGTGCCGTCGACCCATCGGATGACCTTCCACCGCACGCGGACCGGCTGGCGAGTCGCCCGGGACCACATCGACCCGGCCCAGGTGAGCTTCGCCCCGTGGGAGATGCCCGGGTCGGTCGCGGTGGTGGGGGACGGGGTGCTCCTCTTCTTCGACCAGCAGTCGGCACCCCGCGCCGCCCGGATCCTGCCGGTCGCCGAGGCGGCACTGCGGTACGTCGCCGATTCCGTGCCCTACGACTGGAGCCGGCGCGTGATGATCCTGATGCCGTCGACGCAGAAGGACTTCGAGTACGAAGGCTTCGACCCGCGTGAGATCGCACAGATCGGTGGGGTGGCCTACTCGTATCCCGGACCTGACTTCCAGCCGGCGGGCATGCGGGTGCTGATCGCCTCCACCCAGCTCGACCTGTCCCCGGAATGGCTGGGTGTGCTGCTGCGCCACGAGATCGCCCATGTGGCGATCGGTACGCATGACGACGAGGCGCCCGTCTGGCTGCGCGAGGGTCTGGCTGAGTACGTCGGTCACCGCGAGCAGCGCTACACCTTCGGGACCGACGTCGGCTCCCTGATGCCCGAGGGTGACGTGACCCGGATGCCGCCGGACGGACCGTTCCACGCCAGCGACTGGGGCCCGAGCTACCTGGTGGCGTGGTACTCGGTGCTCTGGCTGGCCACGGCCCGCTCGGCCGAGGCGCCCTGGGGTCTGTTGAGCGCTCTCGAGGCGGATCCCGGGGACTTCCGCCACGTGTCGCGTCTGCTTCACCGGGACTACGACGTGACCACCGACGAGCTGGCCCGCCGCGCCGGGGACCTCATCCGGGACTCGATCCGCTAGGAGGCGGCTTGCACGCGCCACACGGCAGGGCGGCCGCTCCGGTCAGCAGATGCGGGCGGACTCGGCCAGCAGTGCTTGGTACTGCCGACGCTTGATGGGGTCGTCCAGGCCCCAGTCCGTGACCGAGTTCCGGTTGGAGTCGAAGTAGGAGAGGCCGGCGCCGCCCTCCGCCACCAGTTCACGGTAGGCCCTCGTCAGCCAGGTCGGGTCGTCCGTGGCGGCGGACACCGACTGCCCCATCTCGCCGATGCCCCAGGCAGTCCCATGCGCCTTGGCCCAGGCGGAGAGCTTGACGTAGTAGGACGACGTGTCGAGGTGCTTGGTTCCCACACCGTTGCCGCGGTTGATCCCGTAGGCGCTGTAGGCGTCGATCGCGGTCACGTCGACGTGGGCGTCGCCGGGCCACTTCGAGGCGAGCGTGTGGGTGCCGTTGCCGAAGGTGTTCCAGCCGCTGTAGATCACCGTGTAGGCCACGTTGTTCGTGCGTGCGTGGATGATCGGCGCGATCCGGCGCTGCATCGCCGTCCACTGCGACAGGTCGCCGTCCTTCTCGGGCTCGTGATGAATGGCCAGCCACACCGGACCGGGCACCTTCTTCAGCCCGTCGGCCAGCTGGGTCGCCCAGGCGTCACCGGCGCCCGAGGCCATGGCCGTCCAGGACTGGGGCGCTTTGAAGCTGATCCAGGGGAGGCGTCCGGCCGCGACGTCGGCCGTCGCGGTGCGCACGGCGCTGTCGATCTGCGCGCCCGAGTAGTAGGTGCGGTGCAGACCCAGGGCTTGGCCGAACTGCTTCTCGCGCGCCTGGATCGTCGTGCCACCGGCGACCGAGGCGCCGAGGTAGGCCTGGCCCGCCTGTGGAATACCCATGGCGTTGCCGACGCAGCTGCCGGGGGCCGAGGTAGGGGAGGTGGCGGAGGGAGCCGAGGAGCTCGGGGAGCTGGGTGAGGTGGGGGTGCTGCTCGAGCTCGGGCCGGCGGGAGCCGACGAGCGGGTGCGGCTCGGGCTGGGCGACGGCGTCGCGGTCGGTGAGGCCGCGGCCGTCGGGCTTGCGCTCGAGGAGCTCGACGACGGGGCCCCGAGCGATGTGCCCGGCACCATCGACACGTCGTCGACCAGCAGCGCGTTGCCCGGCCCGACGTTGCGGGCGATGACATTGAGGTCCACCTTGGCGCCCGAGGTCGCGGAGGTGTAGACGAGCTCGACTCGGGTCCAAGCGCCACTGGTGGCCTCGAACGGCGTCTGGAACTGAGCCACCGCTGCACCGCGGAGCTCACGGACCCGCAGCTTCCCGGTGAGGGAGGCTCCGGTCGCGCGTACGAAGGCGCCGACCGTGTAGGTGCGGCCGGCGGTGGTCGACTCGATCGTCGGAGCCTTGTCGTTGACCACGACGTTGCTGCGCGTGGTGGTTGCGAGCTGCGCGGAGGCAGCGCCGGTCGCGGCTGGGCGTGCCGTGGTCAGCAGCTGGGTGCGCGCCTGGTTGACCTTCCACCCGACGGTGTCGTTCTCGAAACCACCGTTGACCACGAGGTTGGGGGCGGGCGGTGCCGCCGCGGCTGCCCGGTGCCGGGCTGCGCCGGCGACGATGCCGGTCACTGCCAGCGCGGCGGGCATGGCGGATGCGACCAGGGCCACCCCGAGGACGACGGCCATGGCGCGACGCGAGCGGGAGGCGCCGGAACGCGGTGGAACGTCGGCGCGGTGGCGGGGGGCGTGAGGCTGATGGTGGCCGGGACGGGGGTTGTTCAACGGCATGGGTCCTCCGCGCACGGTGCGGGGGAGCCCGTGCGTGTCTGGTGTCTTCCGCAGGCGGAACAGCTCGGGGGGTGGCGTCCCACCCTGGGCGGCAAGTGACCGAATGTAATCGAATCGTTACCGTGAATCAAATCGGCGGGCGGTGTCGAGCGCCTCTCTGCCCGTCCACCGCACTCCTCTCGGCCACCGGACTCTCAGCCCTCCAGCCAGGCCTCGCCGCCGGCCAGCACGTGGTCGCGGAACAGCACGGGGGAGGGCAGCAGCCGCCGGTCATCCGACCAGGTCAGCCCGATGTCACGGAACGCCCCGTCGTCTGCCAGTGGGACCAGTCGAGGCTCCCCGGGTCGAGGCGCCGTCACGTCGGCGCCCATGGCGGGGACGATCGCCACCCCGAGACCAGCTCCCACGAGCGCGGCCAGCGTCGGCAGGTCGTCTCCTTCGAACACCACGTGCGGGGTGAAACCGGCCGTCGCGCACAGCTCGTCGGTGAGGCGCCGTAGGCCCCAGTCCGGCTGGAGGAGGACGAAGTCCTCATCGGCCACCTCGGCCAGATCCACGCGTGCGGACGCGCTGGCGGGGTGTCGGGGCGGGAGCGCGAGAAAGAGCTGCTCGGTGAAGAGTCGCTGCCACGAGACCCCGGGGTGCCGCGGCCGGCGCGAGGTGAGCTCGACGTCCACCTGCCCGCCGACCACCATCGAGGATCCCAACACGTCGCGCGACTGCTCCAGCCGGAACTCGACGCCGGGATGCTGGGCGTGGAAGCTGCGGACGATGCGTGGGATGAGCCAGGTGCCCAGTGACAGCTGGAACGCCACGGTGACCGTGCCGGTCTCGGGGTCCACCAGCTGGCTGACGGCGGCGATCCCGTCATCGAGCTGGTGCACCACGCGGTCGACGTGGCGTTTGAAGACCCGCCCGGCGTGGGTGGTGCGCAGGACCCGCCCCGACCGCTCGAGCAAAGGCGTGCCGATCTCCCGCTCCAGGCGGGTCAGCGCTCGGGAGACGCCGGGCTGGCTGACCATCGACAGGTCGGCCACCTCGGTGACCGTGTAGCCGTCCGCGACCTGCTGGAACCAGCGCAAGACCTCGGTGTCCACATCCATAACAATAGTGCATGTGTGAGACACCATCTAGACATTGGACGCATGGAAAGAATCGCCGCACACTGGAGACATGACCAACACCCACACGAACCAGACGCACCCGACCCTCGCCCAGAGGGCACCCCAAGCCGTGCAGACCCTGCGTGATGAGCTGCGGGCGCGACGCGCCGCGCGAGCCGAGCAGCGGCGGACCCGTCGCGAGCTCGCGACCTACACCACTCCCGGTCAGATCGAGGACATGCTTGCGATGCTCGACCGCTCGGACGCACCCCAGGCCGAGGAGATGCGCACCATTCTCCAGAGCAACCTGCGCCAGCACCGCCTCGCCGGCTGACCCGTGCGTCCGGTGTGGCGCCGGGTCAGTGGAAGCGGCGCCCGGTGGCGCGCTCAGCGATCCCGCTGCTGTCCAGCATCATCGTGAGCCCGCCGTTCCAGAACGCGAAGCCGGCGCCCATGATCATCGCCAGGTCGAGGTCCTCCGGGGCGGCGACCACGCCCTCGTCGAGCATCCGGCGAGCTTCGTCGGCGAGTCCTTCCAGGACTCGCTCGCGGATTTCCTCGGCGGTGAGCACGACCGGGTTGGCCGGCCGTTGCGCCAAGGCCTCGATGTCGGTGTCGATGGAGCCGTCGGCGGCGTAGTACGACGTCTTGCCCGCCTCGACCGCGCGGCGCAGCGCCGGCGAGACGTAGAACCGGTCCGGGAACGCCGCCGCGAGAGTCTCGTTGTTGTGCAGCGCGATGGCCGGTCCCACCAGGGAGAGCAGCATGAACGGCGGCATCGGCGCGACTCCCGCGAAGGCGTTGTCCGCGACCGTCACCGGTGTGCCGGCGTCGACGATCCGACCCACTTCTCCCATGAACCGCCCCAGGAGCCGGTTGACGATGAACGACGGGCTGTCCTGGACCAGGATGGTGGTCTTCTTCAGGCCCTTCCCGGTCGCGAACGCGGTGGCCAGGGTGGCGTCGTCGGTCGCCGCGCCGCGCACGATCTCGACCAGCGGCATGACCGAGACCGGGTTGAAGAAGTGGAAACCCACGACCCGCTCGGGGTGGGCGAGCTCTGAGGCCATCTCGGAGATCGACAGCGACGAGGTGTTCGTCGCGAGCACGCACTCGGGGGACACGACCTTCTCGACGGCGGCGAAGACCGACTTCTTGACCACCATCTCCTCGAAGACCGCCTCGATCACGAAGTCGGCGTCGGCGAACTCTTCCGCGGTGTCCACGACGCCGCTCACGAGGGCGCGGAAGCGGTTGGCGCGGTCGGGGCTCACTCGGCCTTTGGCGAGCAGCTTGTCGACCTCGGCGTGTACGTAGGCCACCCCGCGGTCCACCCGCTCCTGGTCGAGGTCGCTGAGCACGACCGGGACCTCCAGGCGGCGCACGAAGAGCAGCGCGAGCTGGCTGGCCATCAGCCCGGCGCCGATGATGCCTACCTTGGTCACCGGGCGGGCCAGCGACCGGTCTGGCGCGCCCACAGGCCGCTTGGCCCGCTTCTGCACGAGGTCGAACGAGTAGAGGCTGGCGAGCAGCTCGGGGGTCTTCGACAGGTCTTCGAGGGCGTCGTCCTCCGCGGCGAAGCCCTCGTCACGGGTCGTGGTGCGGGCGGCAGTGATCAGCTCGATCGCGCGGTACGCCGCCGGGGAGGCGCCGCCGGTCTTGGCATCGGCGATGCCGCGTGCCCGGGTCAGGGCAGCGTCCCAGGCCTCACCCCGGTCGACCTCGCGCCGCTCCACGACGGTCGACCCGTCGACCACGCCGGCCGCCCAGCGCAACGACTCCTCGAGGAAGTCCGCGCCGGAGAAGCAGGCATCGGCGAGCCCGAGCTCGAAGGCCTGCGCGCCGGTGAGCGTCCGGCCCTGGTTGAGCGGGTTCTCCAGGATCAGGCTGACCCCCCGGTCGGCCCCGATCAGGTTGGGCACCAGCCAAGCGCCACCCCAGCCCGGGATCAGCCCCAACATCACCTCGGGCAGCCCGACGGCCGCCGCCGAGTCCATCACCGTGCGGTAGTCACAGTGAAGAGCGATCTCGAGGCCGCCACCGAGGGCGAGGCCGTTGATGAAGCCGAAGGAGGGCTTGCCGCCCTCACCTAGCTTGCGGAAGACCGCGTGCCCGAGCTCGGCGACCAGGCGCACGCCGTCGGGTCCGCCGGCGGCGATCGAGGTGAGGTCGGCACCCGCGGCCAGGATGAAGGGTTTCCCGGTGACGGCGATGGCCGTGACGCTCTCGTCGGCCAGGGCGGCGTCGATCGCGTCGTTGAGGGCGATCAGCCCACGTGGGCCGAACGTGTTGGGACGCGTGTGGTCCTGACCGTTGTCGAGGGTGATCAGGCCGAGTGTCGCGGCGCCCCCGGGCAGCGTCACCGGGCGCAGGTGCGCTCGGGTGACCACCTCGGCGTCCGTGCCCAGGTCGGCGACCCGGGCCAGCAGCTCGGTCAGGTCCTGCGTCGTCTGTGTGGCGGCCATCAGGCGGCACCTTCCTCGGTGGTCGTGGCGGACTCGGTGGTCGAGCCAGCCGAGACCCAGTGCGGGTTCTCCCAGATGACGGTGCCGCCCATGCCGATCCCGATGCACATCGTGGTGACGCCGTAGCGCACCTCGGGCCGCTCCTGGAACCGGCGCGCGAGCTGGGTCATCAGCCGCACTCCGGAGGAGGCGAGCGGATGGCCCATGGCGATGGCGCCGCCATACGGGTTGACCCGGGGGTCGTCGTCGGCGATCCCGAAGTGCTCGAGAAAGGCCAGCACCTGGACGGCGAAGGCCTCGTTGACCTCGAAGGCGCCGATGTCGTCGATGGTCAGCCCGGCCTGGGCCAGTGCCTTCTCGGTGGCCGGGATCGGGCCCGCGCCCATCACCTCGGGCTCGACGCCGACGAAGGAGTAGGCGACCAGTCGCATCTTGACCGGCAGCCCGAGCTCGCGGGCCGTCGACTCCTCGGCCAGCAGGCAGGCGGTCGCGCCGTCGTTGATGCCGGCGGCGTTGCCGGCCGTCACGCGTCCGTGGGGGCGGAAGGGCGTCTTGAGGGCGGCGAGGGACTCCATGCTCGTACCGGGTCGCATCGGCTCGTCGGTGCTCGCCAGGCCCCACCCGAGCTCGGCCGACCGGGTCGCGACCGGCACCAGATCCGGCTGCAGCTGCCCGGCGTCATACGCCGCGGCGGTCTTGGCCTGCGAGCGGACGGCGTACTGGTCCGTGCGTTCCTTGGTGATCGTCGGATAGCGGTCGTGCAGGTTCTCGGCGGTCTTGCCCATCACCAGGGCGTCCGGGTCGACGAGGCGCTCGGACAGGATCCTCGGGTTCGGGTCGACGCCCTCACCCATCGGGTGCCGGCCCATGTGCTCGACGCCGCCGGCCAGCGCGATGTCGTAGGCGCCGAAGGCGATGCCGGACGCGGTGGTGGTCACCGCGGTCATCGCCCCGGCGCACATCCGGTCGATCGCGAACCCGGGCACGCTCTGGGGCAGCCCGGACAGCAGCGCGGCGGTGCGACCGATCGTGAGGCCCTGGTCGCCGATCTGGGTGGTGGCCGCGATCGCGACCTCGTCCACCCGGTCTGGTGGCAGCTCGGGGTGGCGGCGCATCAGCTCGCGGATGCACTTGATGACCAGGTCGTCGGCCCGCGTCTCGGCGTACTGGCCCTGGGCCTTGCCGAACGGGGTGCGCACGCCGTCGACGAAGACGACCTCTCGCAGCTGTCGGGGCACGACATCTCCTTCTGTCCAGGGAGGGCGGCGGCCGCCCGGTCCGGCCAAGGTTACCCAACGGTAACTACAGTAGGAATCCCGGGGGACAGTGGTGCCGGTCACTCGACGCGCCGGGGAGGACGGCTCTCGGAGTCGCGGTAGGCCCGAGGGGAGCCCCGAAGGGAATATCGTGGCAGCGCACGCACGCTGTGCGTGGGGGAGCGACGAGCGGAAGGAGGCCTACCGATGAGTGAGCCCGGACGGTTGGTGCACGTCGTCGACGAGGTGCCCGAGCTCGGCGACGCCACGGACCTGACCCTGGTGGTCGTTCTCGAGGGCTTCCTCGATGCCGGCTCGGCCGGCGTCCTGGCGGGCAACCACCTCGAGGGGTTGGGTGGGGGCAAGGTCGTCGCGACCTTCGACGTGGACCAGTTCCACGACTACCGCGCCCGGCGGCCGGCGATGTCGTTCGTGCGTGACCACTACGAGGACTACGACGCACCTCGCCTGATGGTGCGCCTCCACCGCGATACCGGTGGGACGCCGTTCCTGTTGCTGCGGGGCCCCGAGCCCGACAACCGCTGGGAGGCCTTCTGCGAGGCCGTGCGAACAGTCGTCGAGCGACTCGGCGTGACCCGGGTGGTCGGCCTCGGCGCGGTCCCGATGGCAGTGCCGCACACGCGTCCGATCGCGATCACGCCGCATGCGAACCGCACCGAGCTACTCACCGGCGAGAGCCCGTGGCGCGGTGAGCTTCGGATCCCCAGCAGCGCTCAGGCACTGCTGGAGCTGCGGCTGGGGGAGTGGGGTCACGACGCGCTCGGGTACGTCGCACACGTGCCCCACTACCTGGCCCAGCTCGAGTATCCGCACGCCGCGATCGCCCTCCTGGAGCAGGTCGAGCGCGGTGGCCGGCTGACGATCGACCTCGGGTCGCTGCGGGTCGTGGCGTCCGCGCGCGACGAGGAGATCACGTCGTACCTCGCCGCGAACGAGGAGGTCAGCGAGGTCGTCGCTGGTCTCGAGCAGCAGTACGACACCTTTGCTGCCGCCGAGGAGTCGGGCGAGGGGCTGCTGGCCGGCGACCAGCCGCTGCCGACGGGCGACGAGATCGGGCTCCAGTTCGAGCAGTTCCTGGCCGCCCTGGACCAGCCCGACGACGGCACCCGGGAGGACTGAGTGCCCGCGTCAGCGTCCGCGCTGGTCGAGCTTCTCGATCTCGAGGCCATCGACCTGAACCTCTTCCGCGGCCGACAGCCGGACACCGACCGGCAGCGCGTCTTCGGCGGGCAGGTGGCCGCTCAGGCTCTGATGGCAGCGAGCCGCACCGTGGACGACGGGTACTCCGTGCACTCGCTGCACTCCTACTTCCTGCGCCCGGGTGACACTGCCGTGCCCATCGTCTACGACGTCGAGCGGCTCCGGGACGGCCGCTCCTTTCTGACCCGTCGAGTCGTGGCGCGCCAGCACGGTCGGCCGATCTACTACGTGACGGCCAGCTTCCAGGTGCCCGAGGACGGCTTCGACCACCAGGACGTTGCCCCCGCTGCCATCCCGCCGGAGCAGTCGATGGATCTCCTGGAGCTGATGCAGGCCCGCGGCGGCGGGGCGGCGGACGCCCTGGCCAAGGAGTGGGCCGCGCTCGATGTCCGCGTCATCGGGAACTCCCAGCAGGGCCTGACCCCGGACCCCGACCGTCCGGCCCTGGCGCGGATGTGGATCCGGGTCAACGGTGCCCTGGGCGACGACCAGCGCCAGCACGTGGCGGCGTTCACCTACGCCAGCGACATGACGCTGCTGGGCGCTGCCCTGGTACCCCATGGCGTCAACCTGGTCTCGCCCAAGGTGCAGGCAGCCTCGCTCGACCACACGATCTGGTTCCACCGCCCGTTCCGCGCGGATGAGTGGTGGCTCTACGACCAGTGGTCACCCTCGGCGTCCGGGGCCCGGGGGCTGTCCATCGCGCGGGTCTTCGCCCAGGACGGGCGCCTGGTCGCGACGGTCGCACAGGAGGGGCTGATCCGCCCGCACCGGGACGGCTGAGCCTGCACCCCTAGCACGTCATTGGGCGAAACCAGTGACAGACACGCCGAGGGCGCGTTACGGTTGACCGCTCCTGTGACACCTGAGCACTCCTGTAACGGATGTGGTCGGCGTCGCTCCCCCCTCGAGCGAAGGTGACCTCCGCATGCGATCGCGAGTACTCGCCCGTGGCCTGCCCGCCGTCGGCGCCGTGCTGGCCATGCTCGGTACGACGCTACCGGCAGCGGCGGCCCCCGACAGCGACTTCGAGATGCCGTTCCCCTGCGGTGAGTCCTGGACCGGCACCACGCGACCCAGCCACAGCCCGAGCTCGAAGGCGATCGACTGGAACCGCACCGACGATGTGGACGACCCGGTGGTCGCCGCGGAGGCGGGAGTGGTCTCGGTCGCCGACGGGGTCGTGGACAGCGGCTACGGCAAGTGGGTCGTCATCGACCACACCGCCAGTGAGTCCACGCTCTACGCGCACCTGTCCAGCATCTCCGTCAAGCTCGGCCAGACGGTGGATCGCGGCGAGCTGATCGGGACGGTCGGGACCACCGGGAACTCCACCGGGCCGCACCTGCACTACGAACAGCGCCAGAACCGCACCGACGTGGTCCCCTGGTTCCACGGCGTGAAGTTCGTCTACGGCTCGACGCTGCAGTCGAGGAACTGCGTGGATGTGCCTCTGGCGGCCAACATGCTGGGTCGCAAGCCCTCGGAGATGGTCGTCTACCGGCGTTCGGCGGCGTCCACGTTCCGCATCTACCGAGCCAAGCGGCACCCGAAGGTCATCACGTTCGGCACGTCCACCGACGACCCGGTGCTCGGGGACTGGGACGGCGACGGTCGGGCCAACGTCGGCGTGCGCTCTCCGAGGACGAAGACGTTTCGCCTGCTGACCGCCGCGGGCGAGACCACCGTGGTCTTCGGCAAGCCCGCGGACAAGCCGATCGCGGGCGACTGGGACGGCGACGGCCTCTGGGAGGTCGGCATCCGCCGGGCGCCCAAGCACCTGTTCCGCCTGCGCGCGGCGGACGGCGCGGTCACGAACGTCGTCCTCGGCGACGCGAACGACCTGGCCGTGACCGGCGACTGGGACGGTGACGGGATCACGGACGTGGGGGTCTTCGACCAGGCCACGTCGACGTACACGCTGCGCATCCTCGACGCCGACGGCCTGGTGTGGACCGCGAGGGTGCCGTTCGGCACCCCCGGCGACCTTCCCGTCGTGGGTGACTGGGACGGCAACGGCAAGAGTGACCTGGGCACCTGGAACCCGATCTCGGGCACCTTCTCGCTGCGGAAGGCCCCGTCGCCGACGAAGGCGGCCCGCAGCGTCACCGCCATCAGGTTCGGCCGCAAGCGCTGACTGGTTTCCGCCCTGGGTGAACAGCCCTTCTCACGGGCTCGCTCCGTCGACGACGATCGGGGCATGAGACTGCTCGTCCTCGGCGGCACCCACCACGTCGGTCGCGCGGTCGTCGAGACCGCACTCGATCGTGGCGACGAGGTCACCACCGTGACCCGGGGAGCCAGCGGCGATCCCGATGCGCGGGCCGAGGCGCGGTACGCCGACCGTACCGATGCTGCGGCTCTCGCCGCAACGCTCGGCGACGACACCTGGGACGCGGTGGTCGACACGTGGTCGTTCGCCCCCCTGGTGGTGTCGACGGCGGCTCGGCTGATGTCGGGCCGCGCGCGGCACTACACCTACGTGTCGTCGCGCTCGGTCTACCGCTGGCCCATCGAGCGGGGGGTGGACGAGAGCGCCCCCGTCGTGGCAGGCCACCCGACGAGTCAGGAGGCCGACGACTACGCCGCCTCGAAGCGTGGCGGCGAGCTGGCCGCCGTCGAGGGGTTCGACGGCGCTGTACTGCTCGCGCGCCCGGGGCTGATCCTGGGTCCGTACGAACAGATCGGCCGGCTGCCCTTCTGGCTGGGCCGGATCGCCGCCGGCGGTCGGGTCCCGGCGCCGGGGCCGCCCGACCGACCACTCCAGCTGATCGACGCCCGCGACCTGGCGGCGTTCGTCCTGTCGGCCGCTGACCGTGGCGTGTCCGGCGCCCTCAACACGGTCAGTGTCCCCGGTCACGCGACCATGCGGTCGATCCTCGACGCGTGCGTGGACGCGACCGGGGCCGAGGCCGAGCTGGTGTGGATCGACCCCGCGACGATCGAGGCCGCGGACGTCGCCCCCTGGACCGAGCTGCCGATCTGGTTGCCACCCACGGGGGAGCTTGCGGCCCTGCACGACGGCGACGTCAGCGCGGCGCTCGGGCTGGGGCTCGTCTGCCGGCCGATCGAGGAGACCGTCGCGGACACCTGGGCCTGGCTGCAGGCCGAGGGTGTGCCCGAGCAAACACGGGGTCGCCCGGCCACCGGGCTCGGCGCCGAGGCTGAGGCCAGGCTCTGGGCTGCGCGTGATGCGGCCGCCGTCGGGTAGACGCCAGGGGTGGCGGCCACCGTCGAATGGGCACGAACTGCAGGTCCGAGGCTCGGATCCCTGCGGTTTCTGCCCTATCGATGCCACCGGGCGGCCGCGACTACAGAAACGACTGCACGGTCCCGATCGTGTCGGCTTCATCGGCGCGCTTGTCGTCTCGGTACCGAACGACGCGCGCGAACCTCAGGGCAACGCCACCGGGGTAGCGCGTCGACCGCTGCACCCCGTCGAACGCGACCTCCACCACCTGTTCGGGTCGCACGTGGACGATGTGGCCCGTCCGGCTTGTCTCCAGCTCGAGGAAGCGTTGGGTCTGCCAGGCGAGCATCTCGTCCGTCATCCCCTTGAAGGTCTTGCCCAGCATGACCAGATCGCCCGTCCCGGCGTTGCGGGCCCCCAGGTGGATGTTGGAGAGCCAGCCCTGCCGGCGACCGCTTCCCCACTCCACCGCGAGCACGACGAGGTCGAGGGTGTGGACCGGCTTCACCTTGACCCAGCCCGAGCCGCGGCGGCCCGCGTCGTACGGCGCGAGCGGGTTCTTCACCACGACCCCCTCATGACCTTGGGCGAGCGCCTCGATGAGGAAGTCGGCGGCCGCGTCCGCGTCGCGGGTGACCAGGCGGGGGACCCGGTGCCGCTCCGGCACCAAGGCGTCCAGGGCCGCCCACCGCTCGGTCCCCGGTGCATCGATCAGGTCGCGGCCGTCGAGGTGGAGAAGGTCGAAGAAGAAGGGGGTCACGGTGACGCCTTCGGCCTGGGCGGTGCGCGAGGCGGTCTCCTGGAACGGACGCGGGCGACCGGTGTCGTCCAGGGCGAGCGCCTCGCCGTCGAGGATCACGCGCTCGGCCGGAAGCGCCCGCACGAGAGAGACGACATCGGGCAGCCGGGCGGTGATGTCGTCCAGGCTGCGGGTCGCCACGATGACCGCGTCGCCGTCACGGTGGACCTGGATGCGGATGCCGTCCAGCTTCACATCCACCGCCACAGGTGCCTCCGCAGCGACTTTGGCCATCGCCGCCGGCAGGTCGGGAGCGCTGCCGGCCAGCATGGGGAGCACGGGGCGGCCGACACTGAGACCGATCTCGGCCAGGCCCTCCGCCCCGAGGCTCAGGGCCGTTCGCGCGATCGGGACGGTACCGCCGGCGAGCATCGCGGCACGGCGGACGCCCGGCAACGGCACGTCGGCAGCGACGGCGAGCGCTTCTTGGACCAGGGCGTCGAGGGCTCCCTGGCGCAGTGCGCCGGTGACGATCCCGCGGAGCCAGGCCTGCTCCGCCTCGGTCGCACGCGAGAACAGCTCGTTCACGGCAGCCGACCTCGCTGCCTGCGACCCCGGGCCGGCCAGCCCCGCGAGGCGCTCGAACGCTGCGTGGACCTCCGCAGTCTCGAGGGAGGGCTCCGCCGCGGGAGCCGGAAGCGCGGTGACTCCGCGCCAGCCCAGCCCGGTGCGGCGCTGGAGCAGGGTCCCGCCGAGGTACGCCGTGACGATCTCGATCTCATCGAGGGACGCATCGCGCAGGCACGTGGCCAGGGCAGCCACCTTCTCCTTCCGCGATCGGGTCGCGCCCACACGAGCGGAGGTGGCGACGATCTCGGTGAGCAGCACGCCGCCATTGTGCCGCCACCCGCCGACACGCGGGTGGCAGGATTCCCGGTGTGACCGAGCAGTGTGCGCATCGCAGGAGGGTGGCGTGACCCGGCACCGGTTCGACGGGCAGATCGCCGGGGTCGGCTCCGTCAGTGGGGTCCGGGTGGTGGTGGGCCGTTGGGTGTCCTCACCGTGGGGTCCCTTCGCGGACGCGATGGTCGAGACCGCGACCGGTCACCGGGTGCTGGTCGCGCCCAGCGAGCAGGTGCGGGACTACCTCGCCACGACCTACCGCTTCGACGAGACACGGGTCGAACCCTTCCTGGTGGAGCTCGGCCCCCAGCGTTGGCAGGTCGAGTCCGACAGTCTGCAGCTCGATCTGCAGCTGGGACGGCGTACGGCGCCCGGTTGGGCGCTGCGGGTGCTGCCCCGGTCGGTGGCCACCAGCCCGGCCTGGTGCGCGGTGACCGACCCCCTGGCCCGGGTGCTGCTGGGCGGCGTGCGCACCCGCGGCACGGCGAACGGCCACCGCCGCGAGTGGTACGGCGCCACGGACGTACGGGCCGTCGACCGCGCCCAGGGGTCCTTCGACGGGGCCGACCTGGGCGAGCTGGCACCGGTCGACCCGCCGTGCGCGTTCGGGTTCTCCTCCACGCCGACCACGCCGTCGGTGACCACCCTGGTCACGACCGTCGATGCCCCCGGTGGCTGAGGACGACCAGTCACTCCGCCAGTCGGGTGCGCACCGCGAACAGCTCTGGGAAGAAGGTGAGATCGAGCGCGCGGCGCAGGAAGTCGACGCCGCTCGAGCCGCCGGTCCCGACCTGGTGCCCGATGGTGCGTTGGACGACCTGGAGGTGCCGGAAGCGCCACTGCTGGAAGTTGTCCTCGACGTCCACGAGCTCCTCGCAGGTCTCATAGATGCCCCAGTGCTCGGCAGGTGCGGCGTAGACCTCGGCGATCGTGTCGACCAGGGCCGGGTGCAGCCGGTAGGGCAGGGACCAGTCCCGGTCGAGCAGCTCGGCCGGGACGGCGTACCCGCGCCGGGCGAGGAACGCGAGGAACTCGTCGTACAGGCTGGGCTCGTGGAGCAGCGTCGTCAGCGCGGCCTGGGCAACGGGGTCATGGCGGAAGACCTTGACCATGTCCTCGTTCTTGTTGCCGAGCAGGAACTCGACCTCGCGGTACTGCGACGACTGGAACCCGGAGCTCGTGGCGAGGAACGGGCGGATCTCGGCGTACTCGCTGGGGGTCAGCGTCGCGAGCACTGCCCACTGGTCGGTCAGGGTGCGCTGGATGTGCTTGATCCGCGCCATCCGCTTGAGTGCCGGCGACAGCTCGTCGGTACGGAGCAGGGCGCGGGCAGAGCGCAGCTCGTGCACCATCAGCTTGAGCCAGAGCTCGGAGGTCTGATGCTGGATGATGAAGAGCAGCTCGTCGTGCTGCGGCGGGTCGCTCAGCGGTCGTTGGGCGGCCAGCAGCTGGTCGAGCTGTAGGTAGTCGCCGTAGGACATGTCGCGGGAGAAGTCCCGCTGGATGCCTTCCTCCAGCTCTCGGACGCTGGACTCGTCGGGACTGTCCGTGCGGGGGGCCTGGTCGGTCACACAGACCAACCTAACGCCGCCCGGCGGGGTGGGTCAGCCGGCGACGTAGAACTTCCGCAGCGTCTCGGAGATGTGCCAGATCGTCTGGTCGCCCTTGTTCAGGCGGACAACGCTCCCCGGGGCGAGCGGGAGCACCTCGCCGTCCTCGAACTCGATCGAGCCGCGACCGGAGAGGACGACGAAGACCTCGTCGCACTCGATGTCCCGCGCCATCCCCGGGGACATGTCGTAGATGCCGACCTCGGCGCCGCCGATCTCGGCGATCGCCCGGGCGCCCGCTGTCGGGAATCCGTCCAGAGTCTCGTTCGTGGGGATGCGCTGGCGGGGGAGCTCAGTCACAAAGGCATCAAGGTCCACGAATCGGGTGTTCATGTCCCCATGGTGGCAGCCCCCTACCCCGAGCGGAACGAACCGGACGCAGATACCGGGCGTGGTCTAGGCAACTTCTTCTTAAAGGTTTAGAACCGTGGGATAGCGTCCGGGCGTGTGAGCCCGTCGACAGCGCCCCTTGAGCGGTCCTGGCGACCGGCGTGGCCCTGCCCGGTGGGGTCGCTGTTGGCACCTCTGCGGCACGGTCGCGGAGATCCGACCTACCAGGTCGACGAGGCCGGGACCCACTGGCGCGGAGTCCGGACGCCCGAGGGCACAGCGACCCTCGCCGTCGACCCGCTGGCCGGACCCGACGTGCGGGCGCGCGCGTGGGGTGACGGCGCGCAGTGGATGCTCGACTCGGTGCCGGACCTGCTGGGCGAGCGGGACGACCCGACCGGCTTCACGCCGCACCATCGCGAGGTCGCGGAGGCACTGCGGCGCCATCCCCACCTGCGCATCGGCCGGACCGGGCTCGTCATGGAGGCCCTGGTCCCAGCGGTGATCGAGCAGAAGGTCACCGGCCAGGAGGCGTCCCGCGGTTTCCGGAGCCTGGTCCACCGGTACGGCGAGCGGGCACCCGGACCGGGGCGGGACCGGCGACTGTGGGTGCAGCCGTCGGCGGACACGATCCGCACGATCCCCTCGTGGGAGTGGCTCCGGATGCACGTGGACCCGGCGCGGTCACGCACGCTGGTCGGTGCGGCCCGGGTGGCGTCGTCCCTGGAGCGGGTGGTCGGCCTCCCGGCCGACGAGGCCGACCGCCGCCTCCGGACGCTGCCCGGTGTCGGGGTGTGGACGAGTGCCGAGGTGCGGGCGCGGGCGCTGGGTGATGCCGACGCCGTGAGCTTCGGCGACTACCACATCGCCAAGGGTGTCGGTTGGGCGCTGTTCGGGCACGACATCGACGACGAGCAGATGGCGGTGGTGCTGGACCCCTACCGCCCCCATCGCGGGCGGGTCGTCCAGCTGCTCGGGTACCACGGCGTACCACGACCGCGGCGCGGTCCGAGGATGGCGCCGCGCACCCACCTCCCGGCCTCGTCGGGCTAGGCCCGGTAGTCGAGCCCTTCGCCGTCAGCGGTGGTGAGGGAGAGCGTCGAGCCCTCGATGGTGACGCTGGGTCGTCCCTCGAGCACTCGCAGCACGTGGGCGTCCTGGTCGGCGACGGGTCCGTGACACGCGATCTTGGTGGTGGCGAGATGGTCGACGACGAGGTGGTCGCCGTCCAGGACCCCATGGGCGCGCAGCGTGCGGCAGCCGGTGTGCCCGCGCAGGGTCCCGTCCGCGAGGAGCTCCAGCGACGCCGGCAGCGCACTCTGGACGGTGGAGGAGGCGGACTCACCGGCGATCAGCGACGTCAGCTCCCAGCGAGTGCCAACCAGCGGGAGCGTCGGCTCCGGTGGCCGGGTGCGCAGGGTGAGCGAGACGCCCTCGCCGGTGAGGGTGAGCGTGTCGTCGGAGACCGTGGCCGTGCGGACGGTGTCGAGCGCCGCGAGATACCGGCTCTCCAGCCCCATTGCTGGGCCTGGGCACGCCATCTCGGTCGCCGAGAGGGGTCCGAATCGGATCTCGAGGTCAGGTCCGGATCCCGACACCGACACGTCTCCGGAGAACTGGTTGCAGCCTGACGAGCCCGACGCCGTGAGCGCGTCCAGGTTCAGCGTGAGCGGCCGGTCGGGAAGGAGCGCCAGATCCACACCGTCGACCGTCCCTGACCCGACGTACCAGTCGCCGTCGAGACCGGAGCCACTCGGCGCGGCCCCGGAGCCGGTCTGCGACCCGCAGCCCGACGCAGCGAGCAGCAGCGCCGTGATCATCACCAGCAGCCGCATCGTCGGTCCTCTCTCACGCCCCTTGGACGTCGTGCGTCACTTCCTGGTTCCTGCCGCCGCGGAGGCGGCACGGTGGCACACCCTGTCGCACACGGCCCGACTGTCCGACTGGCTAGGCTGAGCGGGATGAATGCCTCCGACGACTACTGCGAACTGTGTGATCTACCCAGATCCCAGTGCATACACGGCCAGCCGCCCCCGGCGGCGAAGGACGCCGTCACGTCGCGGCCGACGCCCAAGCGGCGACCGGCCACACGCACCCGGCGGCCCACCACCCCGGACAAGCCGGTGACCCGGCGCTGGACACCCCCCGACGTGTTCAAGCCTCTCATCCTCACCGTGCTCGAGGAGGCCGGCGGCGAGCTGGAGGCCGACGAAATGTTCCTGGAGCTGGAGATCCTGGCCGAGGATCGGCTGCTACCGGGCGACAGGGAGACGACACCGGAGGGAGAGCTGCGCTGGCGTTCTGCGGCCCGCCGCGCTCGGGCGACGCTTCTGGACGAAGGGCTGATGACCAAGTCCACTCCGGGAGTCTGGCTGCTCGCGCGACCTCGCCCGGACCGGGGCTGAACAGCCACCAACACGGACGAGACGGGGGACCGCTGGCCGCCTATGCGTCCGCGGCCGCGTACTCCGCCATGATCTCGTCCGCGAATCGTCCGGCACGCAGCAGTTCGGCCATCCGGCGCATGGGCTGCTCGACGTGCTCGAAGAACTCCTTGTACCCCGCGCACAGGTAGTTCAGCCCCGGTTCACCGTCCGGGGTCTCGATGAAGCGCTCCCGTGGGCACCCGCCGTTGCACGCGTAGCGCACGGTGCAGTCCCGGCAGTACTGCGGCAGGGTGTCGCGCTTGTCCTGACCGAACTTCTGTTGCTGCGGCGACGCGACCAGGGTCAGCATGTGCTCGCGTTTGATGTTGCCGAGAAGGTGATCCGGCTCGACGTAGTGGTCACACGAGTACAGGTCGCCGTTGTGCTCGAGCGCCAGGGCCGTGCCGCAGGTGGGGGAGAAGATGCAGAGGCTGTGCTGCCCCACATGCGCGCCCAGGGTCGTGTCGAACATCTGGACGAAGACCGTCCCTACGTCGCGGCGTACCCACTCCTCGAAGATCTCCACGTGGAAGCGGCCGAACGCCTGCGAGTCGACACTGCGCTCGGTGACCAGACCGCCTGACTGGGTGTAGAGCGGGCGGTCGGATCCGCGGCGCTCACCCCAGCCTTGGTTGGCCAGCGGCAGCTCGTCCTCGGTCACGCGCTCGACGATGGGGATGAACTGGAGGTATCGGGCGCCGAGCTCGTCCCGGAAGTACCGGTACACCTCCAGTGCCCGGTCCTGGTTGGCGGCGTGGACGGTGCACAGGATGTTGACCTCGACTCCGTGCCGGCGCAGAACCTCATGGCCGCGGATGACGTCGTCGAAGCTCCCCCGGCCGGCCTTGTTGACCCGGAAGGTGTCGTGGATGTCCTTCGGACCGTCGATGGAGAGGCCGACGAGCACCTGGTGCTCGGCGAAGAACTCGGCCCACTCGTCGTTCAACAGCGTGCCGTTGGTCTGGATGGTGTGTTCGATGCGCTGACCGGGCCGGCGCCACCGCTGGACCAGCTCCATGGCCCGGCGAAAGAAGTCCAGCCCCATCAGGGTCGGCTCGCCGCCCTGCCAGGCGATGGTGACCTCGGGGGTCTGGTGTGCCTCGAGCAGCTGGCGGATGTAGGCCTCGAGCACGTCGTCGGCCATCCGGAACGGACTGCCCGGATACAACGCCTCCTTGGACAGGAAGAAGCAGTAGGTGCAGTCCAGATTGCAGATCGCACCGGTGGGCTTGGCCAGCAGGTGAAACGACGGGGGCGCGCCTTGGGGGCGCGACGTCAGCGAATCCATGCAGGCAGCCTAATGCGCCCAGGAGCCCAGGTGCGCCGCCCCTCTCGCGGGCCACGACGTCACTGGTCCCGTGGCGCTGTGGACGAAGAGCCCCGTTGCGCAGGGCGATTGTCAGGACGCCGGCGGGCGGGCGCCCTAGGCTGCCGAACGCACAAGATGAGTCGACAGCCGATGCCAAGGAGCCCCATGTCGGAAATCAATGACCCCGCGCGCGATGCCTTCAGGGAACCGGGTGCGCCCGAGCCGAACGTGCCTGTGCCCGCGCCCGGGCTAACCCCCGCTCTGGCCGCCCCCCTGGTGACGACACCACCCCTGGGCAAGGTCCGTGGCACCGGCGCCTGCATCTTGCTCACCATCGTCACCCTCGGCTTCTACACCTGGTACTGGTACTTCAAGACCCACGAAGAGATGAAGCGGCACAGCGGAACCGGAATCGGTGGGGGGCTCGCACTGGTCCTCGCGATCTTCGTAGGAATTGTGATGCCGTTCTTGAACTCGAGCGAAGTCGGTGGCCTCTACGAGCGACGGGGACAGGCGCGCCCGGTGAGTGGGGCGACCGGCTTGTGGGCGCTGTTGCTTGGTTGGTTCTTCTTCGTCGGGTTGATCGTGTGGTTTGTCAAGACCAACGGTGCTCTCAACGCGTACTGGAGGTCGCTGGGCGCACGGTGACACACCACTCGTCTCGACGGGCGAAGCAGCAGCCCCAGACAGCCGTTGTCGCGGCGAACGCCGTGGTTGCGCGGCGCCGCTCTCCTGATCGTCGATGATGGGTCGTGTGCAGACCGATGTGCTGAGCTCGGTGCGGGAGGCCTTCGACCTCGGAGGCGGGGACATCTCGATCACGCCCGGCGCCCGGGGCGCGCAGGGCCAGGTCTGGCGGTTGACAGCCGGGTCTCGGGCGTTCGCCCTCAAGCAGGCGTTTGCGGGTACGCCTCCTGCGCGCGCAGAGGTGGAGGCGGAGATCGCCTTCACGCGGCGGGCCGCCACGGCGGGTGTCCGGCTGCCTGCGAGCCATCCCGACAGGTTCGGGCGATACCTGGTCCCGCTCACGGACGGAGGGTGGCTCAGGCTCTACGACTGGGTCGACCTGCAGCCGGCCGACCTCGTCGCCCGCCCCGAGGCGCTCGGTGTTCTTCTCGCCCGTTTGCACCGGGCTGCTGCGGCCGCCGACCGGGAACCCGGAGGTTCGCCACCGGACCCTTGGTACGAGGTGCCGCCGGACCCGCACGACTGGGAGCCGCTGGTGACCGCGGCCACCGAAGCCGGCAGGTCCTGGGCATCAGGCTTGGCCGGCGCCGTCGACGGCCTTCCCGCCCTGCATGCCCTGCTGGCGTCGAGCGACCCGGCGGGCATGAGGATGTGCCACCGCGACTTGCATCCCGACAACGTGCTGGCCGACACCGCCGGAGAGCTCGTGGTCGTCGACTGGGACGACCTCGGACCGGCCGAGCCGGCGAGAGAGTTGGCCCGCACGCTGGTGGCCTGCTTCCACGACGGCGAACCCGACCTCGGGTCGATGCGGCGGGCATTCGTGTCCTACGTGGAGGCGGGCGGACCGGCACGGCTGAGCTCGACTGCCGACTTCACCATGCTGATCGCCGCCCAGCTGAACTTCGTGAACCGGCAGGTCCGCGTCGCGCTCGACCCGACAGCTCTCCCACGTGACCGCAGCTGGGCCGAGCTCGAGATCGATGAGGGGTTGCGCACCCTGCCGACACCCGATCTGACGGCCGCGATCCTCGACACCCTCATCTGAGGCTAGTGGCCTGCGGACCTGACGACCGCGCGGGCACGGGGCGGCGGAATGCACTGGCCGCGATCGAAGGGGCACACACCGCAGGTTCGCCGCTCGGATCCCTGCCGTCGGCGGCTTCGAGCGCGAGCTCCAGCACCGACGCGGGGTCGCCACTCACGAAGTGGAAGGTCGTGTCGGACAGCGCGATATAGAGGGCCGCTGGTGGTGGGTCATCACGAAGACCGCGGTGTGGAACGGTGGCTCGTCCCCCCACCAGCCCTTCCATTCTTCGTCCGCGGCGGCGTACCCGTCACTGGACACGGTGAAGTTGTGGACCTGACCAGGTGCGTCCCTACTCCTCCTCGTGAAGTTGCGGTCGTGGACACGATGGCCCACCCGGCCGTCCCGGACTCAGCGACCACGAACGAGCAGGGTGGCTCCGCTGATGCGGAGCCACCCTGGTGTCGGCTGGGTGAGATCGGGAATGGGACCTCAGGCGGAGTCGCGAGCCTCGAGGGCCGCGACCGCCTCGGGGCGGAACCCCTTGAACGTCATCCAGATGCCGACGCTGAGCTCCCAGACCGCGATCGGCAGGGTGAGGAAGAACGAGGCAGCCGAGACCTGGTCGAACGCACCGAAGATGTTGGCGATGAAGGCGGTGAACAGCAGGGGCGCACCGATCAGGCCGAGGGTCGGGATGATGCGGGGCACCAGACGGGACTTGTAGAGCAGCGTGCCGAACAGGACGGCGTTGAGGACCGGCATCAGGCCGGGGCCGAAGAGGAACGTCCAGTTCCGGACGTCGACCAAGGCGTTGGCGGTGACGGTCACGGACGCGGCGTCGGCACCAGAGCCGGCGAAGTCCTGGCGCATCGTGACGACGGCGAGCAGGCTGACCACGCCGATCATGATCACGGCCGCCTCGACGAGGCGGGAGGTGACGAAGCCGAGGGCCATCGACCCGTTCTGTCGCTTCACCACCGAGTACACCGCGACGGCTGACCCGACCGCGGTCAGGGCGTTCACGGTGTCGAGCAAGCAGCCCCAGATCACGCGGGTGTCGTGGCCGGCGCTGGTGACGTAGCCGGCGTCATTGAGGATCGGCCCGATCAGGATCAGTGCGGGGATCGAGGACACGAAGGTGAGCAGGTAGAAGATGCCGGCGGCCCGGGCGTAGTTGCGCGTGGGGTCACGTCGTACGTCCGGAACGGTGGCGGTGGGCGCGGTGATGGACATCTCAGGCTCCTGTGGTCGTGGTGTCGGGGTTGAGGGGTGGGCGCGACTCGACGCTGGTCTCGACCTGGCAGACCGAGACCAGGGGCAGACCGATGTCGCGTAGCTGGTGCAGTAGGCCGTGCAGCGCGGCCTGGTCGACGACCGGCCCCGCGAGCAGGGTGAAGCCGTCGCCGACGGTCAGGGTCATCCCGTCGAATCGGGTGGCCCATCGTGGGTTGAGGTGCCCCCGGAGGCGGACCTCGTACCAACCGGACCCGGCTGGGGTGGTGGCTGCGGTGTTCATGTCTGCAAGCTAGGAGCCGACATGGTGAGCGCGGATCACATCATGTGGTGATCGGGATGGTGATTGTGAAGCGGGCCAGGAAGAGCAACCCGAGTTGACGGGCCATCGTGGCCGCCGGGCAGTACGGCGCGGTCGGAACCGTTGGTGTCAGCGGCTTCCGCGTGTTGCTGCATCATGGGGCCTCGTCCCACACGACCTCAGCCACGAGCGGAGGTCCTTCATCGCGGTCTCCTGACGAGCGGTGGGTGGGAAGGGAGCGGGGCGAAGTGCTCGGCGGGCGCAAGGCTGGTGGGGGCTGGGGTCCTGCTGGTGGGTGTCTGCCTGGGGCTGGCCGGGTGCACGGCAGGCGAGACGGCCGACCAGGCCGGGACGCCGACGCCGTCGGCGACCTCGCTCACGACCGCGGGCGCGGAGCCCACCGATGACGCGACCGACGTCACCTCGCTCTATGAGGGCGTGGGCAACCCAGAGGCCGAGACCGTCCTCGTCTTCGCCCAGGGCGGGCCGGCCCCGGAGTTTGACGCCAACGGGTTCTCGCTGCTCACCGAGGGCATGGACCTCGACCAGCTGTACGTGGTCAATGTGCACCAGACCCAGACGCTCGATCACGACCCCTTCCTCACCGCCGATATCGACTTCGAGGCCGCCAAGGCTGCCGACGCCGAGAGCGTTCAGATGGCCGCCGACGTCGTCGATCACTTCCTCGCGAACGGTCAACGCGTCGTCGTCCTCGGGATCTCGTTCGGTGCCTCCGTGGTGCAGGATCTGCTCGCGACCCAGGGCAACGTCGCCGACCAGTACGTGATCAGTGTGGGGCGGCTCGACTCTCCCGAAGCCGCTTGGAAACCGTTCTCCGAGGGAAGAGCGACCGAGTTCATCGATGGCACCGAGGTCGTCGAGGTTCCGATCAAGCGGGCCGGCTTCGGGACCGGCACCCCAGAAGGCGAACGCAACATGGCTCGACTGATCGCCGGCTTCGACTTCAATCGCTACACCGACCTGCTGGCGGATGTCGACCTGTCCAACGTGACCTATGGCTACGGCGAGACCGACGACCAGGTCGGACGCTTGACCAAGAAGGAGATCGCCTTCCTCGAGGACGCGGGTGCCGAGGTGGTCTCCGACCCGGGCGGACATGTCGACGCGATCTTCGCCCTCACCGGCCCAGCGCTCGACAACGCGCTGTAGAGGCCGTGGCTTTCCACGGAGAGGCTGTCAGCGCTGTCGGTGGGCCCCCGTAGGCTCGTCGCCATGCGACCAGTGACCGACCTCGAGCGCCGGGTGGCGCCTTTCCAGGTCGTCTCCGACTATGTGCCCTCCGGTGACCAGCCGACGGCGATCGCGGAGATCACCGAGCGCATCCGGGCCGGCGAGCAGGACGTCGTCCTGCTCGGCGCCACCGGCACGGGCAAGACCGCCACGGTGGCCTGGGTGGCCGAGCAGGTGCAGCGGCCGATATTGGTCATGCAGCCCAACAAGACGCTGGCCGCCCAGTTCGCCAACGAGCTGCGGCAGCTCTTCCCCGACAATGCAGTGGAGTACTTCGTCTCCTACTACGACTACTACCAGCCCGAGGCCTACGTCCCGCAGACCGACACCTATATCGAGAAGGACTCCTCGATCAACGAGGAGGTCGAGCGGCTGCGGCACTCGGCGACCAACTCGCTGCTGACGCGGCGCGACGTCATCGTGGTCTCGACGGTCTCGTGCATCTACGGACTCGGCACTCCGCAGGAGTACGTCGACCGGATGATCCGGCTCAAGGTCGGTGACGAGCACGACCGAGACTCGGTGCTGCGGCGCCTGGTCGAGATCCAGTACACCCGCAACGACATGAGTTTCACCCGCGGCACCTTCCGCGTGCGCGGCGACACCCTCGAGATCTTCCCGGTCTACGAGGAGCTCGCGGTCCGGGTGGAGTTCTTCGGCGACGAGATCGAGCGGCTGATGACTCTCCATCCGGTCACCGGCGAGGTGCTCACCGAGGACACCGAGCTCTACATCTTCCCCGCGACCCACTACGTCGCGGGCCCGGAGCGGATGGAGCGCGCGATCCGCGGCATCGAGGAGGAGCTGACCGACCAACTGGCCACCTTCGAGCGACAGGGCAAGCTGCTGGAGGCGCAACGGCTGCGGATGCGCACGACCTACGACATCGAGATGATGCGCCAGGTGGGTAGCTGCTCGGGCATCGAGAACTACTCGATGCACATCGACGGTCGCGAGCGGGGGAGCGCGCCGAACTGCCTGCTGGACTACTTCCCCGAGGACTTCCTCCTCGTCGTCGACGAGTCCCACGTCGCCGTCCCCCAGATCGGCGGGATGTACGAAGGCGACATGTCTCGCAAGCGGAACCTCGTCGACCACGGCTTCCGACTGCCCAGCGCCATGGACAACCGCCCACTGAAGTGGGAGGAGTTCGTCGACCGCATCGGCCAGACGATCTATCTGTCCGCTACTCCGGGCAACTACGAGCTCGACCGGGTCGGCGGCGTCGACCATGCGGTGGAGCAGATCATCCGGCCGACCGGGCTGATCGACCCGGAGGTGATCGTGAAGCCGACCAAGGGCCAGATCGATGACCTGATCCACGAGATCCGCACGCGCACCGAGAAGTCCGAGCGGATCCTGGTCACGACGCTGACCAAGAAGATGTCGGAGGACCTCACCGACTACCTCCTCGACGCCGGCGTCCGCACGCGCTACCTCCACAGCGAGGTCGACACCCTCAAGCGGATCGAGCTGCTGCGCGACCTCCGGCTGGGGGAGTACGACGTCCTGGTCGGCATCAACCTGTTGCGTGAGGGTCTGGACCTACCCGAGGTCTCCCTGGTCTCGATCCTCGACGCAGACAAGGAGGGCTTCCTGCGCTCGGACAAGTCGCTCATCCAGACCATCGGGCGCGCGGCTCGCAACGTGTCCGGCCAGGTCCACATGTATGCCGACAAGATCACACCGTCGATGGAGTCCGCGATCGACGAGACCAACCGGCGCCGGGCGAAGCAGGTCGCCTACAACACCGCCATGGGCGTCGACCCCCAGCCGCTGCGCAAGAAGATCGCCGACATCACCGAGATGCTCGCCCGCGAGGACGAGACCACCGAGGAGCTTCTGGCGACCTGGCAGGGCACGGGCGCGCGCGGCGACCGCAGCAAGAAGGCGCCGGTTCCCGGGCTCCAGCGACTCAAGACCTCCGGCCACGCGCCCGACCTCGCAGGGCTGCCCAGCACCGACCTCGCCGAGCTCATCCAGCAGCTCACCGAGCAGATGAAGCACGCCGCCGCCGAGCTGCAGTTCGAGGTCGCTGCCCGCCTTCGCGACGAGATCAGCGACCTGAAGAAGGAGCTGCGGCAGATGATCGAGGCCGGCGCCCGGTGAGCCCGCGATGGCGCGTCGCGCTGAGCTCGGGCGCGGCGCTGGCCGTCGTCCTCGCGGCGACGTTCGTCATCGGGAACCAGTTCGGGAGCGGCTCCGCGACCTACGAGAGCCTCTCCGACGGCAAGGTCGCCGACCTTGCGGCCGACGGGCTCCGCCTCACAGCCATCGATGACGCCAGCCACGATCAGGACGACGCCGGTGAGGCGGTCGCAGGCGCGCTGGAGATACGCGGAGGCAGCACGCCGGACCCACCGCCGACGCTGGCCCTCGCCACCGTGAGCGTCGACGACCGGCCAGACATCACCGACCGGCGGCTGTGGGTGGTGAGCCTCGGGGCGCGTATCGGCGCTGCCGACGGCCAGAGCGACCAGGAGTCCTTCGTGCTGGTCGATCCCGCGACGTACACGGCCGTCTACTGGCGCTAGCTCCGCGGTAGCGTCGAGGATGGACTCCCAGGAGCTGATGGCCCACTGTCAGGGCAAGCCGGGCGCCTGGCCCGACCACCCCTGGGGCCACGAGCTGCCGGTGTTCAAGGTCCACGACAAGATCTTCGCGTTCGTCGGGGAGTCGGCCGTGGGTCTCAAGGCCGGGCTGAGCCGAGAGGTGGCCGACGAGTGGCTCCAGCGGTACCCGTCCTCGGCTCGGGTGATGGCCTACCTCGGCCGGTCCGGCTGGAATGACCTGGACCTCGCCGGCGACATCCCCGACGACGAGCTGGTCGAGGCCGTCGACGAGTCCTACCGGTTCGTGGTGTCCCGACTGCCCGCCAGGCACCGCCCGGCCGGCTGGGACACCTAGGTCTGGGACACCTAGGTGGAGTCCGTGCCCTCGCTCCCGGGCCGCGAGGATCGGCGCTCCTGCTTCTGCAGCGCCTTGAGCTGCTTGCGCTCGAGCCGTTGCCGTTCAGAGTCGACGTGGTCCGCGCGTCGGACCAGCAGGCGCAGCACATTGAGTCCGGTGCCGAGCGAGACGAACACGGGCCACGGGAAGCCGCGCCCGGCCACGAACCAGATCACCCAGCAGATGAGCGACGCGGACAGGAAGCCCCAGAAGGCCTCGCGAAGGTCGGACCGGTACTCCGCCAGGGCGCGCTCCTGGAGAGCCTCCGGTGACAGCGGCGACACCCGAGCCCGGCCGAGGACCGCGGCGGTCGGCACCAGGTCGGCCAGCACCGGTGGCAGCTGACCGAGGGTGCGGGCGTTGAGCACCTCTTCGCTGCGCTGGTCGAACTCCGCGCGGTCCAGGCGTCCTTCGGAGTAGGCGCGGCCGAGCGCCCGATGGGCCGCGTCGCGGTCCGAGTCGGAGGCTCGCAACAATGCGTTCTCCACCTCGCGTGGGTCGATCTCGAACTCGTCCCAGATAGAGGTGCTGCTCACCCGCGCCAGTCTAGGTGGGATGCTGGCACCGTGAACCACGTCGACACCGACCTGATCATCATCGGCGCCGGGCCGACCGGCCTGTTCGCTGCCTACTACGCGGGTTTCCGCGGACTCCGGGTCGCGGTCGTCGACTCGCTGCCCGAGCTCGGCGGCCAGATCACCGCGATGTACCCCGAGAAGGCGATCCTCGACGTGGCCGGCTTCCCGCGGGTCAAGGGCCGGGACCTGGTGGATGGCCTCGTGCAGCAGGCGGCCTCCGCGCGCCCGCAGTATCTCCTCGACCGCACCGCTCAGAGCTTGACTCACGGGGACGACGTCGTGACCGTCGGGCTCGACGACGGCACCGCCGTGACCGGCAAATCGGTCCTGGTCACAGCGGGCATCGGGAAGTTCAGCCCTCGGCCGCTGCCGGCGGGCGAGGGCTGGGTGGGCCGGGGGATGGAGTTCTTCGTGCCCAGCTTCGCGCCGTACGCCGGCAAGGACGTCGTGATCGTCGGTGGCGGAGACAGCGCATTCGACTGGGCGCTGCACCTGGAGCCGGTGGCGGCCAGCGTCGCCCTGGTACACCGGCGCGATGCCTTCCGCGCCCATGCGAGCACGGTTGACGCGGTCAAGGGCACCTCGGTGGAGCTGATCACCCGCGCCCAGGTCACCCGGATGATCGGTGAGGAGACCCTGTCCGCGGTCGAGATCGCCATCGACGGAGCAGAGCCGGTCGTCCGACCCGCGCAGGCCGTGGTGGCGGCACTGGGGTTCGTCGCCGACCTCGGGGCGCTGCAGACCTGGGGCCTGGAGACCGACAAGCGGCACGTCGTGGTCGACTCCGCGATGCGCACCAACGTGCCCCGCGTCTTCGCGGCCGGCGACATCACCGAGTACCCCGGCAAGGTGCGGCTGATCGCGGTCGGCTTCGGCGAGGCGGCCACCGCGGTCAACAACGCCGCCGTGACGATCGACCCGTCTGCCCATGTCTTCCCCGGCCACTCCAGCGAGGGCACCTGAGATGCGCGTGGCGTTGCTGTCGTACCGCAGCAAGCCGCACGTCGGGGGTCAAGGGGTCTACATCCGCCACCTCAGTCGCGAGCTGGCGGCGCTCGGCCACGAGGTCGAGGTCTTCTCGGGGCCGCCATACCCCCAGCTGGACGCCGGAGTGCGGCTGACCAAGGTCGAGAGCCTGGACCTCTACCGCGAGCCCGACCCCTTTCGGGTGCCGCGACTCGGCGAGTTCCGTGACCGGGTGGACCTCGAGGAGTTCCTGACGATGTGCACCGCCGGGTTCCCCGAGCCGAAGACCTTCGGCTCACGGGTGCTCCGGCTGCTGCGCGACCGCGCCGGTGAGTTCGACCTGGTCCACGACAACCAAGGGCTCGGGAGGGCGATGGTCCGCGTCGAGCGGCTGGGACTGCCTCTGGTGACCACGATCCACCACCCCATCACGTTCGACCGCCGCATCGACCTCGCCGCGGCCCCGACCTGGCGCAAGCGTCTGGGCCTGCGCCGCTGGTACGGATTCGTGCGGATGCAACGACAGGTGGCGCGGAGACTGCGCTGGGTGCTGACGCCCTCGGAGGCCTCCAAGCGCGACATCGTCAGCGACTTCGGACTGGACCCGGACCGGATCGAGGTCATCCAGCTGGGCGTCGACGATGTGTTCGTGCCCCCGACCAGCCCGCGTGTCCCGGGACGGATCCTCGCCATGGCCAGCGCGGATGCGCCGATGAAGGGGATCGCCACCCTGCTGGAGGCGTTCGCCAAGCTGCGCACCGAACGCGACCTGGAGCTCTACCTGGTGTCCAAGCCGCTGCCGGGCGGCCGTACCGAGCGCTTGGTCGACCGGCTGGGGATCTCCGGACACGTCCACCACGTGCACGGGTTGTCAGACCAGCAGCTGGTGCAGTTGATGGGGTCGGCGGAGGTGGCGTGCGTTCCGTCACTCTACGAGGGCTTCTCGCTGCCGACCGCAGAGCTGATGGCCTGTGCGACGCCCCTGGTGGTTTCTCGGGCGGGGGCGATCCCCGAGGTCGTCGGACCCGACGGACAGTGCGCCGACCTGGTGACCCCAGGGGACGTGGGGGAGCTCGAGCAGGCCCTGGCAGACCTGCTGGACGACCCCGACCGGCGTGCCCGGATGGGGGCGGCCGGACGGAGTCGGGCGCTCGAGCGATTCAGCTGGCGAGCCGCCGCGTTGGCGGTCACGGCGGCCTACGACAGGGCCGCTGATGAGTTCCGGAACGGGTGACCATGCTGACCGTTGACTTCGACCGACTCGGGTTACGGCCGGGGGAGCGGGTGCTCGACCTGGGGTGCGGCGCCGGCCGGCACGCGTTCGAGATGTACCGCCGCGGTGCTGACGTGGTCGCGTTCGACCAGGATGCCGACGAGCTTGCCGGAGTCTCCGACATGTTCGCCGCGATGCGCGCAGCGGGCGAGGTGCCGGACGGAGCCGAGGCCGACGTCAAACAGGGCGACGCGCTGGCACTGCCCTTCGGCAACGGTGAGTTCGACCGCGTGGTGGCGGCGGAGGTGCTCGAACACATCGCAGCTGACATCCAGGCGATCGAGGAGCTGGCGCGGGTGCTGCGGCCGGGCGGCACGCTGGCGGTCACCGTGCCGCGGTGGTTCCCCGAGGTGATCTGCTGGAAGCTCTCCGACGACTACCACAACGTCCCCGGGGGGCACGTGCGGATCTACACCGACAAGGAGCTTTCCACCAAGGTCGAGGCCGCGGGCCTGATCCTCGACGGGCACGGCTACGCCCATGCGCTGCACGCGCCGTACTGGTGGCTCAAGTGCGCGGTCGGCGTCGATCGCGACCGGCACCCGCTCGTGCGCGGCTATCACCGCCTGCTGGTGTGGGACATCATGGCGCGCCCGCGCGGGACGCGATGGGCCGAGCGGGTGCTGAACCCGGTCATCGGCAAGTCGCTGGTCCTCTACTTCCACAAGCCCGATGACCGGTGAGGCACGCCCGTCCGGCTGGATCCCCGGCCCGGCGGACCTGGCGCTCACGGCCGCGACGATCGCCCGGATGCAGCTGCCGTCGGGGGCGATCCCGCTGGCCCCGGGGGAGCACACCGACATCTGGAACCACGTCGAGGGGGCGATGGCGCTGCTCACGGGAGGCGAGGTGGGCGCTGCGGAGCGGGCGCTTCGCTGGGCGGTGGGCCGGCAGCGGTACGACGGGTCGTTCGCACTGCGGATCGTTGATGACCAGGACCTCGACCCGAGCGGCGACACCAACTCCTCGGCGTACCTGGCCGTCGGGCTCTGGCACCACTGGCTGGTGCGTCGGGACCTCGGGTTCGTGCGGGAGCTCTGGCCCGCCGTACGCCGTGCTCTGGACTTCGTCAGCGAGCTCCAGCTGCCCTTCGGTGGCATCGCCTGGTCGCAGGAGTGGGACGGCGCCCCTGCCCGCGTCAACGCGGAGGCGCTGTTGACGGGCTCGTCGAGCGTCTACCACGGACTCCGGGCCGGGGTGGCCCTGGCCGACCTGGTCGGGGAGCTGCAACCCGATTGGGAGCTGACCGGTGGGCGGCTGGCCCATGCCCTGCGCGAGCACGAGGACCGGTTCCTCAACAAGTCGTCGTTCTCGATGGACTGGTACTACCCCGTCCTCGGTGGGGCCCTTCGAGGGCCGCAGGCCCTGGCCCGACTGTCCCGCCGATGGGACGACTTCGTGGTGCCGGGCCTGGGGATCTTGTGCCTGGACACCAACCCCTGGGTCACGGGGGCCGAGACCTGCGAGCTGGCGATGGCTCTGGACGCGGTCGGGGACCGGGACCGAGCGCGTCGTCTGGTCGCCGAGATGCAACACCTGCGGCGGGAGGACGGCTCCTACTGGACCGGCCTGGTGTATCCCGACGAGGTGAACTGGCCGGTCGAGCAGAGCACCTACACGGCCGCCGCGGTCGTGCTCGCGGTGGACGCCCTGACCGGCAGCACGCCAGGCGCCGGCATCATGCGCGGCGACGGCCTGCCGGACTTCTCGGAGATCGGCCTGGACTGCGGATGCACGTCTGGTGACGAGTTGGCGGGAGCGCGGTCGTAGAAGACGCGCGGGCGCGGATAACGGGATGCGGCCGGGCTCGGGGCGCGGCATCCTCGAGGGATGGAACTGCGCGAACTCGGCCCCGACGACCGCGCTGACATCGACCGTCTGGTCGACCAGGTGAACCGCTGTGCGTCCTCGGATACTCCCTGGGCGATCCCTGAGACGCCGTACCGGATCGAGATGGAGATGCGCCACGGCTTCGACGGCGAGCCGGGCCGGCACTACCTCGCGGTGGACTCGGCCGGCGAACCGTGTGGCTACGGCTTCGTGTTCACCAGCGACTACGACAACCCGGACCTGGCGTGGACCCGGATCGTGGTCGATCCGGCACGGCGTCGACAGGGGCTGGGGCGCGAGCTGGCCGACCTGGTGCTGGGGGTGTGCCGGAGTCGCGGGCGCTCCATCATCGGCTCGGACGGCTGCGATGCCCCGGAGCTGAGGGCGGCGGCCCTCGCTCTGGGATTCGAGCAGAAGTCGCAGGCCGCGTGTCGCCGACACTTCCTGCGGGAGCTTCCCGCCGGCCTGATCGAGGGCTTGTACGACGACGCGATGTCGCGGGCGTCGTCGTACGAGCTGGTGCTGATCGCCGGCAGCTCACCCCCTGAGCTCGTCGAGGAGATCGCCGAGGTGAGCCGCGCGATCAACGACGCACCGATCGACGACCTGGACATGGAGGACGAGGTGTACACCGCCGCCCGCGTCCGCGCGTACGAGACGGCGCAGGCGGCGGGCGGCTGGCGGCTCTACCGGGTCCTCGCGCGGGAGCGTCGCACCGGTGAGCTCGCGGGGCACTCGGCCCTCGTCGTGGACGCCGAGCGGCCGCACCTCGGGGCACAGCACGACACCGCGGTCGCTCGTGACCACCGCGGGCATCGCCTCGGACTGGCACTGAAGGCGGGCATGGTGCGGTGGCTGGCGCAGGCCGAGCCGCAGCTGGAGACCGTGGACACCTGGAACGCCGAGTCCAACGACCACATGGTGGCGGTCAACGAGCTGCTCGGCTACCGCGTGGTGGGCCGGGTCCCGCAGATGCAGCGCCGGATCTGACCCCTCGGTCCCCAGGTGTGACCCCTCAACAGCCAGGTGTGACCCCTCGGTCCCCAGGTGTGACCCCTCAGCGGCCAGGTGTGACCCCTCAGCGGCCAGATGTGGCGGAGGTGGTGGCACTCAGGGCAGCTCGGACCCGTAGACCGTGATCTCGGACAGGTCGGTGTAGGAGCAGCCGGAGTAGGCGCCGCCCGGGCACGGGTTGCTCGGCGTGCCCCAGCCAGGTGTCTGGTTGCTCAACATCGTGACCCGCACGAACGACACATCGGCCGCCCCCGCGGTGGGTGTCAGCAGGTTGATCCGACCCCGGTCCCCGACGTCGAACGTACCCTCGTTCGCAAGGGTCCAGTCGGTGCCGTTCGCGGAGAGCTCGACCCGGTAGTCGGCCAGCGAGGCGCTGCCGCCGTCCCCACATGTGGCCGCTGGGTCGATGCCGACCTGGCTGACCGTGAGCGCGGCCGGCAGCTGCACCACGATGTACTTGTCGACGAACGTGTCGGTCGGTGTCCCGTTGTCGTCCCCGGTGGTGCTTCCCCACCCGGTCGCCTGGCTGCCGTCGATCGCTTGCTCGGGACCGCACCCGTAGGGGCCGTAGTCGGGTCCGTTGAAGTCGGCGATCGAGCCGCCGCCGGACGTGGCGGCCCAGTCGCGCCGGACGGCGAAGTCACCGGTGGCGCCGCCGGCCGTGACCGTGATCGACTGTGAGGTCGTGTCGTAGCCGGCGCCGCTGACGACCAGCTTGCCGTAGGTCCCCACCGGAACCGGGCCCAGGGAGTACGTGCCGTCCGTGTCGGTGATCGCGGTGGGGTTGACCACGGAGTTGGCGCCCTGGAAGGCCAGGGTGACCGGGACCCCCGAGACGTCGACCCCCGAGTCGGCGTCGGTGACGTGACCGGTGATCACCCCGGTGTCGGTGGTGGCGGGCGGCGTCGAGAAGTCGGCCGCCGGCGCTGCGTCGTCCCCACCCAGGGAACCGGCGTAGAAGCCCATGCCGCGCTTGGCGAAGACGCTCCAGATGACGCTCTGGTGGCTGCCGCCGAACGCCGCCGTGTCGGCCATCAGGATCGCGTTGCGCATGTCGAGGTACGAGGGGTTGTACGGCGCAACCTCCATGGCCCGGGTGACGACAGCTTCGGAGGTCTTCGAGCCGATGCGGCGCCGCAGGTCCCACAGGGCCTGTCCCCAGATCTCGCCGTCGGCGTGCACCTCGGGGCCGCCGATGATGTGGGCGTAGTCGGCGTAGGTGTAGCCCCCGGTGTGTCCGGTCAGGGCGCCGTCGCAGTTACTGTTCGACGACGGGCCGACCCGGCAGTCAATCGCTTCCGTGCGCACCAGCGACTGTCCGGCGCCGTCGTAGGTGCCGAGCCGCACGTCGACGCGGCGTGGCCGGTCGATCTGGACACCCTGGTTCACGAGGAAGTCGAAGGCGTACCAGTCGCTCCACGCCTCGCCCATGGCCCCTCCCTGGACACCGCCCAGCGAGGAGAAGCCGGTCGGGTCGATCACGAGCCGGTTGGACAGGCCGTGGGCGTACTCGTGGTACACGGTGTCACCCTCGTCACCGGTGTTGTTGGCGGGGAACGGGTCACCGCCGGGATACCCCGTGAAGGGCTGGTGCTGCAGGTACATCTGCATGATCGGGGCGGTGCCGTCGGGAGGCGTGGACATGTTCGCGTTGTCGATGTGGGCGCCGTCGGGGAGCCCGCTCTGCGTGTTGGCGCCGTCGAGGGTCTGCGTCTGCACGGCGTCGCGGCCCCTGCCGTTGCCGGAGCGGTTCTTCTTCTCGAAATTGCCGGCGTCCTCGGTGAAGCCGATCGGCCGGCGCAGCAGGTGATCGTGGAACTTGTTGACGAAGAAGAAGACCTGTGCCGTGTTCTGGGCCCGGTTCTTCCTCCAGGAGTACGCCTTGTTCGGGTTCCATGAGCAGGGGTAGGGGTTGTCGCAGAACGAGATGCGACGCAGGTGGAAGGGCACCAGCTTGTAGTTCCAGGCGTGCCCACTCGAGGGATGCACCTCTTCACGCTTGCCGGCGCGATCGTTGTCGTTGAGGTCCGAGTAGGCGTGCGAGTTGTTGCCGGACAGGCGTCGGGCAGTACCCGCGAGCCAACCCTTCTTGGTGTAGTTGACCCTGTGGTAGCGACCACCACCGTGTCGGGCCTTCGGGAAGTAGTGGAAGGCGACCCCGGTGGCCTGGGGACGGGCTCGCTCGGCTCGCTCATGCTGGCCCAGCGGGCGGCGGTACAGCAGTTTGCCGGTGGCGGCGTCCAGGACGCTCACCGCAGGCTGGCCGGCCGACATCGTGGTCGTCTGCCAGGCCGCGAACGTGTGGGTGCGGGTGACCAACAGCACGCGGGTGGCGCTGTCGCTCGGTCCGGGCGTGAGGTCGGTCTCGCCCAGATCCTGCCGAGCGGTCCGCAAGGCGTCGTCCGCGGACAACGTTGCCGCCGTGGTGGAGGTCAGAAGGGCTGTGGGTACCGGCGAGCCCCCGATGGTCAGCAGCCGCCCGTTCTTGTTCACCGACGCCTGGAGCCCGTAGCCGAAGACAGGGATGTCATTGATGACCTGGCGCCAGGACAGGTGGTGGGTTCCCTTGAGGTCTCGGTAGTCGTCGCGGAAGCGGAAGGTGTCGAGGTCCTCGGAGGCCAGTCCGAAGGCGCCGAGATTGTCCGCGACGTACCCGAGCGCGACGTCCTTGGGTGCCTGGGAGCTCGGGCCGGTGAGGTACCCGTCGAGGGTGGCCAGGAGCCGGGGCGTTCCGGTGACTCCGTCGATGTCCATGAGCACACCCGTGCTGCTCGTCTTCTGGAGCTGCCGGGAGGCGCGGCGGTCGGCGGCCTTGGCCGCGACCTTGAGCTGGGCGGCTCGGGCAGCCCCGCTGCGGCCCTGGCGGATGTCGTAGAAGCCGCGCGCCTCCGGCTGGGACGGACGATGCTCCGTGGAAGTTGCCGGTGAGGCGGCGGAAGGAACGTGAGCGGCGGCCGTGGCCGTCGACATGGCAGTGGCCGCAACCAGCAGGAGCGCGGTCAGCGCCCCCTGGGTGCGCCGGGAGTGCGTCGAGTTCAAGAGGTGGTCCCTTCGTGGCCGTCCAGGCCACTGTCGTCCCGCCGGGCGGCAAAGACAACACTTGCGGTGGGCGATCCGCACGATTCCCGGCCGTGGCCGGCCGGTCAGTCCCGCGCCGTGAGCACCAGTGGTCCATCGGCGGTGATCGCGACCGTGTGCTCGACGTGGGCCCCCCGGGAGCCGTCCACGCTCTTGATCGTCCAGCCGTCGCCGTCGATAAGGATCTCGTCGGTGGTGTGGAGGAACCAGGGCTCGATGGCGATGACCAGGCCGGGCTTGAGCGGGAACCCACGCCCTGAGGTGCCGTCATTGGCGACGTGGGGGTCGCCGTGCATGGTCCGGCCGACCCCATGCCCACCGAACTGGAGGTTGACACCCAACCCGGCCTCGCGAGCCACTGCGCCGACCGCCGCCGAGATGTCTCCGAGTCGTTGGCCGACGACGGCCTGGGCGATGCCCGCGTCCAGCGCGCTCTGGGCCACGCCGATCAGCCGGAGGTCCTCCTCGCGGGCGGTGCCGACGACCAGGCTGATCGCGGAATCGGAGACCCACCCGTCGACGGAGGCGGCGAAGTCGAGGCTGAGCAGGTCGCCGTCGGCGAGCGTGTAGTCGTGCGGGAGCCCGTGCAGCACTGCGTCGTTCACCGACGTGCACAGGACGTGGCCGAAGGGCATGGCGCCGAACGACGGGTGGTAGTCGATGTAGCAGGACTCCGCTCCGCGGTCGCGGATCATCTGATGGGCCAGCGCGTCGAGGTCCAGCAGGTTGACGCCGACCTCGGCGGCGTCCCTCAGCCGGGTCAGCACGGAGGCCACGAACCGTCCCGCCGGCCGCATCTGCTCGATCTGCGCGGGCGTCCGAAGCTCGATCACGAGGAAAGGATAGGGGTCTCGAGCCGATCGCTGCGCGGCCCGCTCCACCTTCTGCGCCTGCGGTGCCTCAGTCGCGTGGCCGCGACGTGAGCCAGGCAGCGGCATAGGGCTCGAGTCGCAGCGAGCCGTCGCGCAGGTCGGGCGAGCCCGGTGAGAGGTGGTCGACGGCCGCTGCGGCGTCCAGACCCAGCCACGCGAAGACGTCCGGGGGGACCCATGCCGTGTCCGGCGTGACGTTGTAGGCGCCCAGCAGCGGCCCGGACTCGTGTCGGCGTACGACGAGGAGGACCGCGGGGTCGCGCACGTCCCACACCTCCGTGCGTACGGAGGCATGCAGGTGCGGAAGTCCGCGGCGCGCGGCCAGCAGGTCGTCGAGGGCCGCCCGGATGCCATGGGTGTCGGAAGGGACCGGCCAGGGCATCCGTTGCCGGTGCGCCCACCGGTTGTCGGCCGCGTGGGGTGGCTCGCTCGCCCAGTCGGGATCGTTGAGCAGGCCGATCTCGTCGCCCATCCAGATCACCGGAAGGCCCCCGAAGCCGAAGATGATCGCGTGAGCGAGCCGGATCCTTGCGACGGCTCCCGGGTCGCCGCACTCCAGACCCGCCAGCGAGGCGAGAGAGCCCGAGATCCGCCGGTCGCCGGTCGCCGGGTTGTGCTGGAAGACCAGCCCGCGAGCCCACGACCCGGGAAACTCACCGGAGTACCAGTCGGACAGGAAGTGGCGATGGGCATGGGCCTCCACCCCGACCGCCCAGGCGTCGCCGTCGTCGATGGCCCAGCCGATGTCGTCGTGGCAGCGGACATAGGTGACCCAGGCGGTGGTGGACGGTGGCTGGGGCAGCTGCTTGAGCGCATGCGTGGCCAGGCGGACGTCGCGGCTGGCCAGCATCGACCAGATGTGGACCATCAGGCTGTTGTGGTAGGCCAGGTCACTCACCTTGCCGGCGTGGTCACCCACCCCGAGGTAGGCCGGCAGGTCGGCCGGGCCGACGATCGCCTCGGCCTTGAAGAGCACCGCGGGGCAGGCCATCCGAGCCACGGTGCGCAGCGCCTGGGTGAGGTCGTGGACCTCGGGCCGGTTCTGGCAGGTGGTGTCCATCTGCTTCCACAGGAACGCGATGGCGTCGAGCCGGAACACCTCGACGCCCTCGTTGGCCAGAGTCAAGATGATCTCGGCGAACTCACACAGCACCGAGGGGTTCGACCAGTTGAGATCCCACTGGTAGTCGTTGAAGGTGGTCCAGACCCAGCCGTCGAGCTCCTCGTCCCAGGTGAAGTTGCCCGGCGCGAAGTCCGGGAACACCTCCGGCAGGCTCCGCTCGAAGGCGTCGGGGACCTCACGGGTGTCGTAGACATGGAAGTACCCGCGCTTGACCGGGTCTCCGGCCCGGGCGGCCGCGGCCCACTCGTGCTCGCGCGCGACGTGGTTGAGCACCAGGTCGACACAGAGGCTGATGCCCTCCGCCCGCAACGACGCGGTCAGGTCACGCAGGTCCGCCATCGTGCCGAGGTCGGCCCGAACCGTCCGGTAGTCCGCCACGGCGTACCCGCCGTCGTTGGGGCTGGGTCGCGGTTGCAGGAGCGGCATCAGGTGCAGATAGGTCACGCCGAGCGAGGAGAGGTGATCCACGTGATCAGCGATCCCGCTGAGGGTGCCGGCGAAACGGTCTGCGTAGGCTGCGTACCCCAGGGCGTCCGGCCGCTGGAACCAGTCAGGCTCCGCGAGCCGTCGCTCGTCGAGGTCGCGGAGCTCGGGGGAGCGCGCGGCGTGGGCCGCAGCCACGAGCGCGACCAGTCGCTCGGCCACCGCTTCCGGATCGGGGAAGACCCGGCTCAGGGCGTCCACCAGGTCGGGTCGCCACTGGGCGACACGCGAGCTCAGGACGTCCGACGGCACGACGCCCAGTATGTCGAGGGGGCAAGGGCGTTGCCACCGAGCGACCCGGGGGCGGCGCCGTCGGGGGTCCCTACCATCCGCGCTTGCGCCACTGCGCCAGGTGGGGGCGTTCGGCACCCAGCGAGGAGTCGTTGCCGTGGCCCGGGTAGAAGTGCGTGTCGTCGGGTAGGACGTCGAACACCTTGGCCTCCAGGTCGTCCATGATCTGGGCGAAGTCCTCCGGGCTTGTTGTCCGGCCAGGCCCCCCCGGGAAGAGGCTGTCGCCGGTGAACAGGTGCGGGTGGCCGCCGGGGTCGTCGTACCGCAGGCAGATGGAGCCGGGGGTGTGGCCCGCGATGGCGATGACCTCGAGGGAGCATTCGCCCACGCTGACCACGTCCCCGTCCACGACGGTACGGGTGATCGGGACTCCAGTCTGCTCCGTGATGGCCCCGGCGTCGGGGACCCCCGCAACGGTCGAAGCCTCGGTCGCGAGCACGACCTCGCGCAACGCCCGGTGGTGGTCCCAGTGCTGATGGGTGGTCACCACCGTGGCCAGCGGACCCTCGATCAGCGCGAGCAGGCGGGCGCCCTCGTCCGCCGCGTCGATGAGCACCTGGGACCCCGTCGTGCGGCAGGTCAGCAGGTAGACGTTGTTGGACATCTCGGGGTCCACAGCACACTTGGTGATCCTCAACTGCGACAGTGTGCGGACGTCGGTGTCGCCGCCGGGCGTCACCTCTCCGGTGTAGGTCATGCGGGCTCCTCTCGTCGTACGTCGCTCAGCGCCAGGGTGGCAGGGTCGGCAGGCCAGGCTCTGCGGTGAGCCCTTCACCCGAGCCCCGACCGATCAGCCACCACGTGAGGTCCTCGCGCGAACCTGTCACCGTCGGGCCGTCGCCGTCGCCGATGATCACGTCGCCGTCGGGGGTGCGCAGGCGCATCGGTGGGCCGGTCATGCGGTCCTTCACCACGGTGTTGAACACCGCGTCGACGAACTCCTCCGGCCAGGACGCTCGGGTGTAGTCCGCGTCCAGGTCGACGTGGTGGATCTCGATCTCACGGTGTCGCATCGCCGGGATCGACGCAGCGCTGAGCGGCGGTTGGCCCGGCATCCGGTTGAACGTCGCCGCCCAGGCCGCATCCGGAGTGTGCTGGAGGGCCTCCCACATCAGGGTGCAGCTGCCCAGGAACTGGTCGCGCAGGACGTGAGGGGGAACCTCGGCGCGCTCCGCGATGTCGGCATCGCGAGACTCCTTGGACCGGTACATCGATACCGGCTCGCCGGCGGCCAGCCCGTGCAGGACGCCCGACAGCGCCTCGGCGTTGGTGGTCAGGTGGGCCACCACGTGCGCGCGGCTCCACCCTGGGAGCAGCGACGGGGCGGCGAGGGCCGCGTCGTCGAGGCCATCGACCGAGCGCACGAGCGAGGCGGTCGCGTCGTGGATCGCGGAAAGCATCTCCCTGGGGTCCATGAGCCCATCGTGACGCATGGGCGAAGCGACCGCGAGGGCCTCCGGGGCTCGATTCCGGGACTGTCGGTGCGCCGTGAGAGTCTGGCGTCTCGGCGGTGTCGTGGTCCGGCGCGGCGGGTTGTGCCGCTCGCTAGGATGGCGAACACTTGTTCGAACGACACTTGGCGTGACACCGACGCAGACGCACGAGGGACGACGTGGCAGACCAGCTCATCATCCGGGGAGCCCGGGAGCACAACCTCAAGGACATCTCCCTCGACCTGCCTCGCGACTCGCTGATCGTGTTCACGGGTCTGTCCGGGTCGGGCAAGTCCTCACTGGCCTTCGACACGATCTTCGCCGAGGGCCAGCGACGCTACGTCGAGTCGCTGTCGGCCTACGCGCGTCAGTTCCTCGGCCAGATGGACAAGCCCGACGTCGACTTCATCGAGGGCCTCTCGCCCGCGGTGTCGATCGACCAGAAGTCCACCTCGAAGAACCCCCGCTCCACGGTGGGGACGATCACCGAGGTCTATGACTACCTCCGGCTCCTCTACGCCCGAGCCGGTCGCCCGCACTGCCCGACCTGCGGTTCTCCCATCGAGCGGCAGACCCCGCAACAGATCGTCGACCGGGTGCTGGCGTTGGAGGAGGGCCGCCGTTTTCAGGTGCTTGCCCCGGTCGTCCGCGGTCGCAAGGGGGAGTATGTCGAGCTCTTCCGCCAGCTGCAGACCCAGGGCTTCTCGCGCGTTCGGGTCAACGGCGAGACCCACCCGCTCGACAGCCCGCCCACGCTGAACAAGCAGCAGAAGCACACCATCGAGGTCGTCATCGACCGCCTGGCGGTGAAGGGCTCGTCGAAGCGGCGGCTCACCGACTCCGTGGAGACCGCGCTCGGTCTTGCCGGCGGGCTGGTGCTGTTCGATTTCGTCGACGAGCCTGCTGAGGACCCCCACCGCGAGCTCCGGTTCTCCGAGAGGATGGCCTGCCCCAACGAGCACCCGCTCGACACCGACGAGCTCGAGCCCCGCTCGTTCTCCTTCAACTCGCCGTTCGGCGCGTGTCCCGACTGTCATGGCCTCGGCACCCGGATGGAGGTCGACCCCGAGCTGATCGTGCCCAACCCCGGTGCGACGCTCGGGGAAGGCGCGATCCAGCCATGGAGCGGCGCCCACGTCGCCGACTACTTCCTGCGCCTGATGAACGCTCTCGGCGAGGAGCAGGGCTTCGACCTCAACACGCCGTGGGAGAAGCTGCCGGCGAAGTCACGCAAGGCGATCATCGAGGGCCACCCGACCAAGGTCCATGTGGTCACGACCAACCGCTACGGCCGCCAGCGGGCCTACGACGCCCAGTTCGAGGGCGTCCGTTCCTACATCGAGCGCCGGCACCGTGAGGCCGAGTCAGACACCAGCCGCGAGCGCTTCGAGGGGTTCATGCGGGAGGTGCCGTGCCCTGCCTGCCGCGGCTCCCGACTCAAGCCCGTGTCCATGGCCGTCACGCTGGGCGGCAAGAACATCGCAGAGGTCTGCGCGCTGCCGATCAACGAGTCCGCCGACTTCCTGCGCGACCTCGACCTCAGTGCACGGGAGCGGCAGATCGCCGAGCGGGTGCTCAAGGAGATCCAGGAGCGGCTCAACTTCCTGCTCGACGTCGGGCTCGACTACCTCTCGCTCGACCGCCCCTCGGGCTCCCTCTCGGGCGGCGAGGCACAGCGGATCCGGCTCGCCACCCAGATCGGAGCCGGGCTGGTGGGCGTGCTGTATGTCCTGGACGAGCCTTCGATCGGCCTGCACCAGCGCGACAACAAGCGACTGATCGAGACGCTGATCCGGTTGCGCGACCTGGGCAACACGCTCATCGTCGTCGAGCACGACGAGGACACCATCCGCACCGCCGACTGGGTGGTCGACATCGGTCCCGGCGCGGGGGAGCACGGCGGCCAGGTCGTGCACAGCGGCAAGGTGGCCCAGCTGCTCAAGCACCGCGACTCGCTCACCGGCCAGTATCTCTCCGGCCGTCGCGAGATCCCGGTGCCGCCGGTGCGCCGCCCGCGCACCAAGGGCCGAGACCTGGTCGTGCACGGCGCCCGCGAGCACAACCTCCAGGACCTGACGGTCGCGTTCCCGCTCGGGCTCTTCGTCGCCGTGACCGGCGTGTCCGGGTCCGGCAAGTCCACGCTGGTCAACGACATCCTCTACACCTCGTTGGCCAAGCAGATCTACAACGCGCGCGCCGTGCCGGGCCGCCACACCAAGATCACCGGCCTCGACCACGTCGACAAGGTCATCCACGTCGACCAGTCGCCCATCGGGCGGACCCCGAGGTCCAACCCCGCCACCTACACCGGTGTCTTCGACCACGTTCGTAAGCTCTTCGCCTCCACCCCGGAGGCCAAGATGCGCGGCTACCTCCAGGGCCGGTTCTCCTTCAACGTCAAGGGAGGTCGCTGCGAGGCCTGCTCCGGCGACGGCACGATCAAGATCGAGATGAACTTCTTGCCGGACGTCTATGTTCCGTGCGAGGTCTGCCACGGCGCGCGCTACAACCGCGAGACGCTCGAGGTGCACTACAAGGGCAAGACCATCGCCGAGGTGCTGGACATGCCGATCGAGGAGGCGGCCGACTTCTTCGCCGCCGTTCCGGCGATCTCGCGGCACATGAAGACCCTGTGCGAGGTCGGGCTCGGCTACGTCCGACTGGGCCAGCCGGCGACGACACTCTCAGGCGGGGAGGCGCAACGGGTGAAGCTCTCCAGCGAGCTCCAGAAGCGCTCGACCGGCCGCACTGTCTACGTCCTCGACGAGCCCACCACCGGTCTGCACTTCGAGGACATCCGCAAGCTGCTGATGGTTCTCGGGCGGCTGGTCGACCAGGGGAACACCGTGCTCGTGATCGAGCACAACCTCGACGTCATCAAGACCGCCGACTGGCTGGTCGACATGGGCCCCGAGGGTGGGTCCCGCGGTGGTCTGGTGGTGGCCGAGGGCACGCCGGAGGAGGTGGCGGCCGACCCCGACAGCCACACCGGTACCTTCCTGGCCGCCCTGCTCGCAGACGGTCGTCGGGCCCACCGGAGCACCGCCCGAAAGCCTCGCAAGGCTTCGGTTTCGGGGGGTCGCGGCTAGTTTTGTCGACGCCCGCCCGCTACCGAAGGAGCACCCGGTGACCACTGACGGACTCAGCCGACGCCATGCCCTGGTCGGCGCCGCCGCGATCGGCGCCGGGCTGCCGCTGCTCTCCGCCTGCTCCGGCGACCCTGCGACCACCGACGGCGCCGCGACCAACGGCGCGGGCACCACCGGCGGCACGCTCGGGGCGGTCGCCGACATCCCCGAGGGCAGCGGCGTGATCTTCCCGGAGGCGAAGGTCGTGGTGACCCAGCCGGCGGCCGGAGACGTCAAAGCCTTCAGCGCGGTGTGCACCCATCAGGGCTGCATCGTCTCGGACGTCACTGACACCATCAACTGCGCCTGCCACCTGAGCAGGTTCTCCCTCGAGGACGGCTCCGTGGTCGACGGGCCGGCACCCTCACCGCTTCCGGAGGTCGCCGTCACCGTCGACGGCGGTGAGATCTCCCTCGCGTGAGCGTCGGCAGCCTGACCATCGGCGGGCGCCGGTCGGGAGGCCCTGTCCCCGCGGCCTCGTAGGCTGAGCGGGTGCCCACCCGACCACCCTCCCGGCCTGCCCGCAGGCCGCTGGACTACCGACCGGAGCCGGGGTCGATCCCGACCCAGCCCGGGGTCTACCGATTTCGGGACGGGCGCGGCCGGGTCATCTACGTCGGCAAGGCGAAGAACCTGCGGGCGCGGCTCTCGTCGTACTTCCAGGATGTCACCGGTCTGCATCCGCGGACGGCCTCGATGGTCACCTCGGCGGCCGGGGTCGAGTGGACCGTGGTCGCCACCGAGGTGGAGGCGCTGCAGCTGGAGTACTCCTGGATCAAGGAGTTCGACCCGCGCTTCAACGTGAAGTATCGCGACGACAAGTCCTATCCCTGGCTTGCGGTCACCGTCGGAGACGAGTTCCCGCGGGTCATGGTCGGGCGCGGGTCGAAGAAGCGGGGCACTCGCTACTTCGGTCCCTACAGCCATGCGTGGGCGATCCGCGAGACCGTCGACCTCCTGCTGCGGGTCTTCCCGATGCGCTCCTGCAGCAACGGCGTGTTCAAGCGTTCCGGCCAGATCGGACGCCCCTGCCTGCTCGGCTACATCGACAAGTGCTCCGCGCCCTGTGTCGGATCCATCAGCCCGGAGGACCACCGGGCGATCGTCGACGACTTCTGCGACTTCATGGCAGGCAACACCGCCGCGTTCATCCGTCGGGTGGAGACGGAGATGTACGCCGCGTCCGAGGCACTCGACTTCGAGAAGGCGGCGCGACTGCGTGACGACCTGGGGGCTCTCAACCGGGCCCTGGAGAAGCAGACGGTGGTGCTGGCGGACGGCACCGATGCCGACGTGATCGCCCTGGCCGAGGATCCCCTCGAGGTGGCGGTGCAGATCTTCTACGTCCGCGGCGGCCGGATCCGTGGCCAGCGGGGCTGGGTCGCCGACCGTGTGGACGAGGGCGGGACAGCTGAGCTGGTCGAGGACTTCCTGCTCCAGCTCTACGGCGACGACAGCGAGGGCATCCCCCGGGAGGTCCTGGTGCCCGCCCTGCCACCGGACACCGGCACGATGGAGCGGCTGCTCTCGGAGCTGCGGGGGAGCAAGGTCGGCATCCGGGTGCCCCAGCGAGGCGACAAGCGGACCCTCCACGAGACCGTCACACGCAACGCCGCACAGTCGCTGGCGCTGCACAAGACCAAACGCGCCAGCGACCTCACGACCCGCAACCGCGCGCTGGAGGAGATCCAGCAGGCGCTCGCCCTCGACGAGGTACCCCTGCGGATCGAGTGCTACGACGTGTCGAACCTCCAGGGGACCGAGGTGGTCGCCTCGATGGTGGTCTTCGAGGACGGACTGGCCCGCAAGAGCGAGTATCGACGCTTCGTCATCAGGGGCGTCGACGGCCAGAACGATGTCGCCTCGATGCACGAGGTGATCACCCGACGGTTCCGGAGGCTGCTCGACGAACAGGCGCGCAGCGAGCAGGTGCACACCGAGTCGGGCCCCATGCTCGTGGACCCGGAGACCGGCCGGCCGCGCAAGTTCGCCTACACGCCCGGTCTGGTCGTGGTTGACGGCGGTCCACCCCAGGTGGCGGCGGCCCAGCGGGCGCTCGACGAGCTCGGCATCGACGACGTGCCGATCTGTGGGTTGGCCAAGCGGCTCGAGGAGGTGTGGCTGCCCAGCGAGCCCGACCCCGTCATCCTCGCCCGCTCCTCGGAGGGGCTCTACCTGCTGCAGCGGATCCGCGACGAGGCCCACCGGTTCGCGATCACCCATCACCGGTCGCGGCGGTCGAAGACCATGGTGGAGAGTCTGCTGGACGACGTGCCAGGGTTGGGCGAGGTACGCCGACGCACCCTCCTGACCCACTTCGGGTCGCTGAAGAAGCTGCGTGGGGCGACGGCCGAGGAACTGGCCCAGGTCCCCGGAATTGGTCTGCGCACGGCCGCCGCGATCAAGGAAGCGGTCGAGGCCCAGGCGCGGACCCGCAAGACTGTCAGCGTCAACACGGCCACCGGCGAGATCACCTCCAGTGGGCCCGAACCAGGCGAGGAGTCCTGATGGCGACGTCGTACCCCACGGGCGCGAGCCAGCCGCGCGGTGAGCTGGTCGTCGTGACAGGCATGACCGGCGCCGGCCGGAGCACGGCCGCGAAGGAGCTGGAGGACCTCGGCTTCTACGTCGTCGACAACCTGCCCCCCAGCCTGTTGCGTGACGTCGTGCGGCTGGTCGACGACAGCCGAGGAGTCGGCCAGCCCATCGCCGTCGTCGTCGACATCCGCTCCGGATCGTTCTTCGACTCGCTCGAGGCTGCGATCGCTCAGGGCGGCACCGGCCGCCGGACGACGCTGGTGTTCCTCGAGGCGAGCGACGACGCCCTGGTGCGTCGACAGGAGGCGGCGCGCCGACCGCACCCGCTTCAGGGGAAGGGCCGGCTGCTCGACGGCGTGCAACGCGAGCGGGTGGTGCTCGGTCAGCTCCGCAGTGATGCCGACCTGGTCATCGACACCACGAACCTCAACGTCCACCAGCTCACGGACCGCATCGCCGAGGCGTTCGGAACTCCCGACACCGTCGGTCTCAAGGTCACGGTCGTGAGCTTCGGGTTCAAGTACGGCATCCCGGTGGACGCCGACTTCGTCGCCGACATGCGCTTCCTTCCGAACCCGTTCTGGGTGCCCGAGCTTCGCCCCCAGACCGGACAGTCGCCCCAAGTGGCGGCCTACGTCGTGGGGCGGCCCGGCGCCACCCAGTTCCTCGAGCAGTACCTTCCGGTGATCGAGACCGCGGCGTCCGGCTACCTCGAGGAGGGCAAGCGGTTCATGACCGTGGCCATCGGGTGCACCGGCGGCAAGCACCGCAGCGTCGCGATGACAGAGGAGATCGTGCGCCGACTCCGCGACCTGGGCTACGATGCCCGGTCCGAGCACCGCGACCTGGGACGGGAGTGAGGTGAGCGCCCCGACCACCCGGGTCGTCGCCCTCGGCGGGGGGCACGGCCTGCACGCGTCCCTGTCGGCGCTGCGACGAGTGGTGCCCGACCTGACGGCAGTGGTGACGGTGGCCGACAACGGCGGCTCGTCCGGGCGGTTGCGCAGCGAGTTCGGGGTGCTGCCGCCCGGTGACCTGCGGATGGCGCTCGCGGCGCTGTGCGGCGACGACGCGTGGGGGCGCACGTGGGAGCGGGTCGTCCAGCACCGCTTCCCCGGCGACGGCGAGATGGGCGGGCACGTCATCGGGAACCTGCTGATCGTGGGTCTGTGGGACGTCTTCGGCGACCCCGTCGAGGGGCTCCGCTGGGTCGGTGAACTGCTCGGCGCCCGCGGGCGGGTGCTGCCCATGGCCACGACTCCGATCGACATCACGGCGGAGGTGCGCGGCCTCGGGACCGACCCGGCCGAGGTGACCACGGTGCGCGGCCAGGTCGCTGTGGCCACCACCGCGGGCACCATCACGGAGGTCAGCCTGGATCCCGCGGACGCGGTTGCCTGCCCGGCAGCGGTGGCCGCGGTGGTGGAGGCCGACTGGATCGTTCTCGGCCCGGGCTCGTGGTACACCTCGGTGATCCCGCACCTCCTTCTGCCAGACCTGCGCAGCGCGCTGGTCTCCACGGACGGCCGGATCGTGGTCAGCCTCAACCTGGAGGGTCAGGTGGGGGAGACCTTCGGCTACGCGGCCGAGGACCACCTGGCCGCGCTCCACGAGCACGCACCAGATCTGCAGATCGACACGGTCCTGGCCGACCCGCGCTCCGTCAGCGACCAACCTGCTCTCGAGGCCGCCGTCGCGACCTGGGGAGCGCGTCTGTGGGTGGCCGACGTGGCGCTCGGTGACGGTACGGCCAGACACGACCCGGTGAAGCTCGCGGCGGCATACCAGCAGATCATCGACGGCGGAGGTGTCGCGGGTGTCGGAGGTGATTGACGAGCATGCGAGGATCTGCGCATGGCGATGACGGCCCAAGTGAAGGCGGAGCTGGCCTCGACCCAGATCACCAAGACATGCTGCCGTAAGGCAGAAGTGGCCTCGCTCCTGCGTTTCGCCGGCGGGCTCCACATCGTCAGCGGCAAGATCGTCGTGGAGGCCGAGCTCGACACCGGCGCCGCCGCACGACGCCTCCGCAAGGACATCGCCGAGGTCTTCGGCCACCAGTCCGACGTCGTGGTCGTGCAGGGCAGTGGCCTGCGCAAAGGCAGCCGCTATCTCGTGCGTGTCGTCAAGGATGGCGAGGCGCTGGCCCGTCAGACCGGGCTGCTCGACGCTCGCGGACGTCCTGTGCGCGGCCTTCCGCCGGCCGTGGTGTCCGGGGGTGGCTGCGACGCGGTCGCCGCCTGGCGCGGCGCCTTCCTGGCGCACGGCTCGTTGACCGAACCCGGGCGATCCTCGTCGATGGAGATCACCTGCCCCGGACCGGAGGCGGCCCTCGCGCTCGTCGGCGTGGCCCGCCGGCTGGGCATCCAGGCGAAGGCGCGCGAGGTGCGCGGCGTCGATCGGGTGGTGATCCGGGACGGCGATGCGATCGGCGCCCTCCTCACGCGGCTCGGCGCTCACGAGTCGCTGATGGCCTGGGAGGAACGGCGGATGCGCCGCGAGGTTCGCGCCACCGCGAACCGGTTGGCGAACTTCGACGACGCCAACCTGCGGCGCTCGGCGCGCGCCGCAGTCGCGGCGGGGGCGCGCGTGCACCGCGCTCTGGAGATCCTGGGCGACGAGGTGCCGGACCACCTCAAGCTGGCGGGCGACCTTCGTCTGGAGCACAAGCAGGCGTCACTGGAGGAGCTCGGCCAGCTGCACGACCCGGTGCTCACGAAGGACGCGATCGCGGGCCGGATCCGGCGACTGCTGGCGATGGCCGACAAGCGCGCCGAGGAGCTCGGGATCCCCGACACCGAGGCATCGCTCACTCCTGAGATGTTGGCCGAGGACGCCTGAACCGCGTGACCCCGCCGGGTCCTCGTTCGGGGTGAGGAGAGCCACCCGTGCGCAGGCCGGACTGCCGGGACCCGACGCCACCGGGAGGCGATAAGGTCGAGACGACCGGGTGTCGTCGTACCGCACGTTGCGGTGGGGCGTGACCCACATCCAGGAATCCAAGGAGTAGTCATCGTGACTGTTCGCGTAGGTATCAACGGCTTCGGCCGCATCGGCCGCAACTTCTTCCGCGCCGTGCAGGCCTCCGGCGCCGACATCGAGATCGTCGCCGCCAACGACCTGATGGACAACAAGACCATCGCTCACCTGTTGAAGTACGACTCCGTCCTCGGTGTGCTCGCCGACGACGTGACCTCCGACGACGAGTCGATCACCGTGGGTGGCACGACCATCCGCGTCTTTGCGGAGCGCGACCCCGCGGCCATCGCCTGGGGCGACTCCGGAGCCGACATCGTCATCGAGTCCACCGGCATCTTCACCGACGCTCTCAAGGCCGCGGCGCACATCGACGGTGGTGCGAAGAAGGTCATCATCTCGGCGCCCGCCAAGAACGAGGATGCAACGTTCGTGATGGGGGTCAACCACACGGACTACGACCCCGCGACGCACCACGTGATCTCGAACGCGTCCTGCACCACCAACTGTCTGGCCCCGATGGCCAAGCCGCTCTCCGACGAGCTGGGCATCGTCAAGGGCCTGATGACCACCGTGCACGCCTACACGTCCGACCAGAACCTGCTCGACGGCCCGCACCGGGACCTGCGCCGCTCGCGTGCGGCCGCACTGTCGATCATCCCGACGTCCACGGGCGCGGCGAAGGCCATCTCGCTGGTCATGCCGGAGCTCAAGGGCAAGCTCGACGGCTACGCCCTGCGCGTCCCGGTGCCGACCGGATCTGCCACGGATCTCACGTTCGAGGCCGGGCGCGAGACCAGCGTGGAGGAGGTCAACGCGATCGTGAAGGCAGCTGCCGAGGGCCCGCTCAAGGGCTTCCTGAAGTACACCGAGGACCCGATCGTCTCCGCCGACATCGTGACCGACCCGTCCTCCTGCATCTTCGACGCGGGCCTGACCAAGGTGATCGGCAACCAGGTCAAGGTCGTCGGCTGGTACGACAACGAGTGGGGCTACTCCAACCGCCTTATCGACTTGGTGCTGCACGTCGGCGCCTCGCTCTGAGGCGGACGACGTGGCGGGGATTGAGTCCCTGGGTGACGTGCGTGGCAAGCGGGTTCTGGTCCGCTCGGACCTGAACGTCCCCCTCGACGGCACCACGATCACCGACGACGGCCGGATCCGCGCGAGCGTCCCGACCATCCGGGCGCTCGCCGACGCGGGCGCCCGGGTGGCGGTCGCCGCCCACCTGGGCCGCCCCAAGGGCGTCCCCGACCCGGCGTACTCCTTGCGGCCGGTGGCGGCACGGCTCGGCGAGCTGCTCGGTCAGGACGTCGTCTTCGCGACCGACACCGTGGGCGAGAGTGCTCACGCAACGATCGAAGGTCTCGCCGACGGCGCCGTCGCGGTCCTGGAGAACGTGCGTTTCAACGAGGGCGAGACGAGCAAGGACGACGCCGTGCGCGGCGCCTTCGCCGACCAGCTGGCCACGTTCGCCGATGCGTTCGTCTCCGACGGGTTCGGTGTCGTGCATCGCAAGCAGGCCTCGGTCTACGACGTGGCGCTGCGGCTGCCCTCGGCCATGGGCAGCCTCGTGGCCCGGGAGATCGACGTGCTGCGTCGGCTCACCGTGGACCCCGAACGGCCCTACGTCGTGGTTCTCGGCGGCTCGAAGGTGTCCGACAAGCTGGGCGTCATCGACAACCTGCTCGGCAAGGCCGATCGGTTGCTGATCGGCGGGGGCATGGTGTTCACCTTTCTCAAGGCGCAGGGTCACGAGGTCGGCCGGAGCCTGCTCGAGGAGGACCAGCTCGAGATCTGCACGGCGTACCTCGCGCGGGCGGAGGAGTCCGGCGTTCAGATCATGCTGCCCACCGACGTGGTCGTCGACACGGCCTTCCCGTCGGGGGACACCACCCCGCACCCGGTCGTCGTACCGGCGTCGGCGATTCCCGCCGACGCTCTCGGCCTCGACATCGGGCCGGACTCCGGGGCGGCGTTCGCCGCGGCGCTGGCTGACGCCCGCACCGTGTTCTGGAACGGACCGATGGGTGTCTTCGAGGTTGACGCGTTCGCCGAGGGCACCCGGGCCGTGGCGCAGGCGCTCACGACGGCGCCCGGACTGACCGTCGTCGGTGGCGGAGACTCCGCGGCGGCCGTGCGGAAGTTGGGCTTCGACGACGCCGCCTTCGGTCACATCTCCACCGGGGGTGGCGCGAGCCTCGAGTTCCTCGAGGGCAAGGAACTACCCGGTATCGCCGTACTCGAGAGGACCTGATGAGTGCCACCCGCACCCCGCTGATGGCGGGGAACTGGAAGATGAACCTTAACCACCAGGAGGCTGTCGTCCTGGTGCAGAAGCTGGCGTGGACGCTGTCGGACAAGCGCCACGACTACAGCCGCGTCGAGGTGGTCGTCGTACCGCCCTACACCGACATCCGGTCGGTGCAGACTCTGGTCGACGGCGACCGGCTTCAGATCAAGTACGCCGCGCAGGACGTCTCCACCCAGGACGGCGGTGCCTACACGGGCGAGATCTCGGCGGGGATGCTCGCCAAGCTCGGCTGCTCCTACGTCGTGGTCGGGCACTCCGAACGCCGGGCCTACCACGCCGAGAGCGACGAGCTCGTCAGCGCGAAGGCACACGCGGCGCTGGCCGCCGACATGGTCCCGATCGTGTGCATCGGTGAGGGGCTCGACATTCGTCAGGCGGGAGAGCACGTGCCGTACACGCTGGCCCAGCTCGACGGGTCGCTCGCCGGGTTCAGTGCCAAGCAGGTCGCCGAGCTCGTCGTGGCCTACGAGCCGGTGTGGGCCATCGGGACGGGTGAGGTCGCCACACCGGAGGACGCCCAGGAGGTTTGCGCGGCGATCAGAGCGCGGATTCGCGAGGTCCACGGCGAGGACGCAGGGGACGGCGTCCGCGTGTTGTACGGCGGCTCGGTGAAGGCGGCGAACGTGGCCGGCATCATGGAGAAGGCCGACGTGGACGGGTGTCTGGTGGGCGGTGCCAGCCTTCAGGCCGACGAGTTCGGCGGCATCTGTCGTTTTTACGACATGCCGGTCCTGTGATCGACCCGGCGTGACGTAGGCTTACCGACCGTGACCCTGGCTTTCACCATTCTGCTCATGATCTCGAGTGCGTTGATGATCGTGCTCGTGCTGCTCCACAAGGGACGTGGCGGCGGGCTGTCGGACATGTTCGGCGGTGGCGTCTCCAGTTCCCTCGGAGGTTCCTCCGTGGCGGAGCGCAACCTGGACCGGTTCACCGTCGGTGTCGGCGTGATCTGGTTCGCGTGCATCATCGCGCTCGGCCTGCTGTTGGCAAACACGGCCTGACTCCGGTCGGTCACCCCGAAGTTCTTTGTTGAGAAGGGACCATTGCGTTGGCTGGTGGAGGAAATGCTATTCGCGGCAGCCGCGTCGGCGCCGGACCGATGGGCGAGGCCGAGCGTGGCGAGTCGGCCCCGCGCCAGGCCGTCACGTACTTCTGCTCCCACGAGCACCGCTCGGTGGTGACGTTCGCGATCGAGGCGCAGGTGCCGGAGTCGTGGGACTGCCCGAAGTGTGGGCTGCCGGCGTCCCTGGACTCCGAGAACCCGCCCCCGGCCCCGCGGATCGAGCCCTACAAGACCCACCTGGCCTATGTGAAGGAGCGTCGCTCGGACGCCGAGGCCGCCGACATCCTCGACGAGGCCATCCAGCTCCTCCGCAGCCGCCGCAAGTCCGGCGACATCATCTTCTGACCTCTTCCGCCGAGGAGTCACATCTGGGCGGTGAGGGGTCACATCTGGGCGCTGAGGAGTCACGCCTGGTGCGACCTCTGTGGATAGCGCCGTACGACGCGCGCTCGGTTTGGGCAGTCTGGATCCATGTCCTCGTGGCCCCACTGGATGCCGTCGTACGCCGAGCAGCTGCCGACGGCGTCACCCTTGCCGTACGACGCCCCGTTCACCCGCGTCCAAGCCCGCGGGGCCGGCGTCTCGGACACCCTGCTGCGTGAGCTCCGAGACCGGGGCGCGATCCGCCGCGTGGTGCACGGTGTCTGGGTGTCCACGCGCGTCCTGGACTCGATCGAGCTGCGGGCCCAGGCTCTGCGGCTGGTGCTGCCTGACAGCGCAGTCGTCACCGATCGCGCGGCCGCGTGGCTGCATGGAGTGCCCATCCTGCCGCGTGCGTCGTACCCCGAGGTTCCGCGGATCTCGGTCTTCCGGCGCACCGGGACGCGGGTCCGGCGCCCCGACGTACAGGGCGGGCGGCGGCAGCTGAAGGACCGCGACGTGGTCGAGATCGAGGGGGTCCTGGTCACCTCACCTCTGCGGACCGCCCTCGATCTGGGCCGGTTGCTGTGGCGCTTGGATGCCTTGGCCGCACTCGACGGCTTCCTTCGCGTCGGGGTGCCACACGCCGCCGTCCTCACCGAGATCGAGCGCTTCCGCGGCCATCGCGGCGTCGTCCAGCTCCGCGCACTGGCGCCGCTCGCCGACCGCCGGGCCGAGTCACCCGGAGAGTCCGCGCTCCGCCTCCACTGGTACGACGCCGGCCTGCCGCGGCCCGAGCTCCAGTGGTGGGTCTACGACGGCGATGCCGCGCGCTTTCGGCTGGATCTCGCGCTGCCCGAGATCCGGTACGCCGCGGAGTACGACGGAGAGCAGCACCACTCCTCGCCCGAGGACCGCGGCGCGGACGCGACCCGGCGCGCGTGGCTTCGCGATGCGCGCGCGTGGCACCTCGGGGTCTACACCAAGCTCCACGTCTACGACCGGGCGGTGGATCCCTGTCCCCGCCTACGTGCCGAGTACGAGCAGGCCTGCCACGCCCGCGGCGTACGACCGCGCCTGCGACTGGTCAGCTGAACCCTGCCTGGTCACCCAACAGGCTGCCCGCAGCGCGATCGACGTACCAGACGGTCTGCTCGCGCCCCTGCACCCTCGTCGCCGGAAGCGGCTCCTCGCCCCCCAGATCCGACCCCTCGCCGGCAAGATCTGACCCCTCGCCCCCCAGATGTGACTCCTCGGCGGCAATATGTGACGCGTCGGCGTGGAGGGCGCGAGCTACTGCGGAGGCCTTCTCGGCGCCGCTGACGAGGAACCACACGCGGCGGGAGCGATTGAGGGCGGGGAAGGTCAAGGAGACCCGCTCGGGGGGCGGCTTGGGTGAGCCGGTGACCGCGACGGCAATCTGGTCGTCCACGTCGAGCTGTGGGAAGCCCGGGAAGAGGGAGGCCACATGGCCGTCCGGCCCGACACCGAGCATCAGCACCTCGAACTCGCCGGCTCCGTGCGCGCGCAGGGTCGCCGAGTAGGCCTGCGCCGCCGCCTCGACGTCGAGCACCTGGTCCGACGCGGGCACCTCGTGCACGTGCGCCGGGTCGAGCGGTACCTGGTCGAGCCACGCCGCCCGGGCCTGACCGGCGTTACGGTCCGGGCTGTCGGCCGGTACGAAGCGCTCGTCGCCCCACCAGATCACCACCCGCGACCAGTCGACGCCCGATCCGTCCGCCTGGCGCGCAAGCTCGCGGTGCAGGGCGTCAGCGATCGACCCGCCCGTCAGCCCGATCTGCGGGACCCGGCCGTCGGCCTGTGCCGCCGCCAGGACAGTCAGCAGCTCCGCGGCGACCGTCCGGGCCAGCGTGGGTCCGTCTGGTACGACGACGCGGGTGGTGCTCATCGCCGAGCGCCACGCGGCTTGGCGTCGCTCTCGGAGAGCTTCTGCAGCCGGCGGGCGGTGCGCGCATAGACGTCGTCCTCGTCGAGACGTCGCAGCTCCTCGGCCAGCAGCTCGGGGATCTCGCGGCGCTTGAGGGCAACCGGGCGGTCCGGCCGGTCGGGCGAGGTGAACGTGGCCAGCCTGCCGTCGGTGCGGCTGATCCGGATCGGCCCCTCGGCGGTCTCCATGGTCACCTCCGTGAGGCCCGGGCCGGGGGACCTGCGCCGGTCGACCGGCACCCGCAGCCGGTCGCTGAGCCAGGCCATCAACAGGTCGGCGCTCGGGCTGACCCGCTCGGCCCTGATCAGCACCCGCGTCACCTTCAACGGCTGCTGGTCGAGCGCCGCGGCGAGCAGCGCTCGCCAGGGCGTGATGCGGGTCCAGGCCAGGTCGGTGTTGCCGGGTGCGTACGACGCGCACTGGCGCAGCAGAGCCTGGGTCTTCCCGCGGGTCACGTACGCCGTGTCGGTGATCCGCCGCTGGGCCAACCGGCCCAGGGGGTCCCCAGCGGGGTCCGCCGGGTGGTCGGCGGGCCACCACACGGCCACCGGGGAGTCGGGGAGGAGCAAGGGCAGCACCACCGACTCCGGGTGCTCCACCACCTCGCCGGAAAGCCGGATGAGGGCAGTCTCGCCGCTCCAGCCGTCGCCGATACCCACCTGGGCGTGGACGGTGGCGGGCCCGCGGTCGCTGCCGAGCACCACCCCCAACACCCGAGCGGGGTGCTCGTGCGAGGCCACCTGGGCGGCGTGCATCGCGTCGTGGGAACGGTCCTCGTCGACCACGATGATCAGCGTCAGCACCATCCCCATCGCCGGGCTGCCCGCGCGCGTCCGCGCCCGGACGAACTCAGCCGCGATCTCGGCGGAGTTCGTATCAGTCAGCTCGAACATCGCCGCTCCTCTCGGGCCCGCTCATGGCCGTCTCCAGGCGCGGCCATCGCGGTGGAGCATGGCGTCGGCCGAGTCCGGGCCCCAGCCACCCGAGGCGTACGGCTCCGGCTTCCCCTTGCGCGCCCAGTGGTCGAGGATCGGGTCGAGGATCTTCCACGACAGCTCGACCTCCTCGTGCCGGGGGAAGAGCGGAGGGTCGCCCAGCAGCACGTCGAGGATCAGTCGTTCATAGGCCTCCGGCGAGGCTTCGGTGAAGGAGCCGCCGTAGGCGAAGTCCATGCTCACGTCGCGGATCTCCATGGCGGTGCCCGGCACCTTCGACCCGAACCGGAGGGTCAGCCCCTCGTCGGGCTGCACCCGCACCACCAGTGCGTTCTGGGTCAGCTCCTCGGTCGAGGACTCCGCGAACGGCAGGTGCGGCGCACGTTTGAACACCACGGCCACCTCGGTCACCCGCCGGCCGAGGCGCTTGCCGGTGCGCAGGTAGAAGGGCACCCCGGCCCAGCGGCGGTTGTCGATGCCGAGCTTGATCGCCGCGTAGGTCTCGGTGGCCGAGCGGGCACCGATGCCCTCCTCCTCGAGGAACCCCGGAACCTTCACGCCGCCCGCCCATCCGGGGGCGTACTGGCCACGGGCAGTCGCGAGGTCGAGTCGCTTGGGGAGGCTCACGGCGGCGAGCACCTTCAGCTTCTCGGCCCGCAGGCTCTCCGCGTCGAACGCCGTGGGCTCCTCCATCGCGACCAGTGCCATCAGCTGCAGCAGGTGGTTCTGGATCACGTCGCGCGCGGCGCCGATGCCGTCGTAGTAGCCGGCCCGGCCGCCGATCCCGATGTCCTCGGCCATCGTGATCTGCACATGGTCGACATAGTTGGCGTTCCAGATCGGCTCGAACATCGCGTTGGCGAACCGCATCGCCAGGATGTTCTGCACCGTCTCTTTGCCGAGGTAGTGGTCGATGCGGAAGACCGACCCGCTGGGGAACACGGACGCGAGGATGTCGTTGAGCTCTCGCGCCGACTCGAGGTCGTGGCCGAACGGCTTCTCCACCACGACCCGCCGCCAGGCGTCGTCACGGTGGTCGGCGAGGCCGTGCTCCTGGAGCTGCTGGACCACGTCACCGAAGAAGCGCGGCGGGATGGAGAGATAGAAGGCGTGGTTGCCGGCGGTGCCCCGGGAGACGTCGAGCTCCTCGATGGTGCGACGCAACCGGGCGAACGCGACGTCGTCGGAGAAGTCGCCGGGGACGAACCGGAAGCCCTCAGCGAGCTGTTCCCACACCTCTTCACGGAACTCGGTGCGGGCGTGCTGCTTGACCGAGTCGTGCACGATCTGGGCGAAGTCCTGGTCTGCCCAGTCGCGCCGCGCGAAGCCCACGAGCGAGAACCCCGGTGGCAGGAGCCCGCGGTTGGCCAGGTCGTAGATCGCCGGCATGACCTTCTTGCGCGACAGGTCCCCGGTGACGCCGAAGAGCACCAGCCCGCACGGACCCGCGATCCTCGGCAGCCGTCGGTCCTGAGGGTCGCGCAGCGGGTTGGTCGTGGTGTCGCTCATCGGCGCCGCTGTGCCCGGTAGTAGTCGATCAGGGCGCGGGTCGAGGCGTCCTGCTCGGCGCGTGCGGTCTCGTCCCCGGAGACCGCCGGGCTGATTTGCTGGGCCAGCTGCTTGCCGAGCTCCACGCCCCACTGGTCGAAGCTGTCGATGCCCCAGACGACGCCCTGGGTGAAGGTGATGTGCTCATACAGCGCGATCAGCTGCCCGAGCACCGAAGGGCTCAGCTCGGCAGCCATGATCGAGGTCGTCGGACGGTTGCCCTCGAACACCCGAGCCGGGACGATCGCGTCGGGCGTCCCTTCCGCCCGGACCTCCTCGGCCGTCTTTCCGAACGCGAGGGCCCTGGTCTGGGCGAAGAAGTTGGCCAGGAAGAGCTCGTGCACGTCCACGTCGCCGTCGCGCAACGGGTAGGCCGGATTGGCGACGGCGATGAAGTCAGCCGGAATCAGCCGGGTGCCCTGGTGGATCAGCTGGTAGAACGCGTGCTGTCCGTTGGTGCCGGGCTCTCCCCAGAAGACCTCACCGGTCGCAGTCGTCACGGGGGTGCCGTCCCAGCGCACTCCCTTGCCGTTGGACTCCATGGTCAGCTGCTGGAGGTAGGCCGGGAACCGGTGCAGCAGCTGGGCGTACGGGAGCACGGCGTGGGTCTCGGCGCCGAGGAAGTTGACGTACCAGACGTTCAGCAGCCCCATCAGCGCCGGGACGTTCTCGGCCAAGGGGGCCGTGCGGAAGTGCTCGTCGATGGCGTGCATCCCCGCCAGGAGCTCGGCGAAGCGCTCCGGCCCGATCGCCACCGCCAGGGAGGTCCCGATCGCGGAGTCGAGGGAGTAGCGGCCACCCACCCAGTCCCAGAACCCGAACGCGTTGGCCGGGTCGATGCCGAACTCGGCCACCTTGTCCAGGGCCGTTGACACGGCCACGAAGTGCTTGGCCACGGCCGCGCCGTCCTCGGCGTCCGAGCCGGCGGCGCGTAGCCCGTCGAGGAGCCAGGTGCGGCACAGGCGAGCGTTCGTGAGGGTCTCCAGGGTGCCGAACGTCTTGCTGGAGACGATGAACAGCGTGGTGGCCGGATCGAGGCCGGCCAGGGTCACGGCACAGTCGGTGGGATCGATGTTGCTGATGAAGCGGCACTCGAGACCGTCCTGGGCGTAGGGCTTGAGGGCCTCGTAGGCCATCACCGGTCCGAGGTCGGAGCCGCCGATCCCGATATTGACGACGGTCCGGATGCGTTCGCCGGTCACGCCCGTCCAGGCGCCGGAGCGCACCTTGCCCGCGAACTCGTAGACCCGGTCCAGCACGTGGTGCACCTCGGCGACCACGTCCTGGCCGTCGACCTCCAGGCTGGCGTCCCCGGGCAGGCGGAGCGCCGTGTGCAGAACGGATCGGCCCTCGGTGACATTGATGGCGTCCCCGCGGAACATGGCGTCGCGCCGCTCCTTCAGGCCGACCTCGTCAGCCAGAGCAAGCAGCGAGATGAGGACCTCCTGGTCGAGCAGACCCTTGGAGAGATCGACGGTCAGGTCGGCGGCCTCGAAGGTCAGCCGGTCGACTCGGTCGGGGTCGGCGGCGAACCACGCGCGCAGGTCGGGGGAGAAGCCGGCGGCGTGCTCGCTGAGCCGGTGCCACGCGCGCGTCGTTCGTGGATCGACGGGATCGCTCACGCGGGGCTCCCTGCTGCCTCCAGGCTCGCGCGCACGGTATCGAGGAGCTCGTGCCAGGAGGCGACGAACTTCTCCACGCCCTCGGTCTCCAGGGTGTCGATCACGTCGGCGTAGTCGACGCCCGCCGCCGCAAGCGCCTCGAGATGTGCGTGCGCGTCGTCGTAGTGCGGACGCACCTGGTCACCGCGCACCTCGCCGTGGTCGGCCACAGCGTCGAGCGTCTTCTCCGGCATCGTGTTCACGGTGTTGTCGACGACGAGGTCGACGACGTACATCGTGTCGGAGTAGTCGGGGTTCTTCACCCCCGTGGACGCCCACAGGGGGCGCTGCCGGTGGGCGCCCGCGGCTTCCAGCGCCGCCCAGCGCTCGCTGTCGAAGAAGCGCTCGTAGGACTGGTAGGCAAGTCGCGCGTTGGCGACGCCGGCCTTCCCGTGCAGCGCCGCGTCCGCTCCGCCGGCCTCCAGACGCTTGTCGATCTCGGTGTCGACGCGTGAGACGAAGAACGAGGCCACCGAGTGGATCTTGGACAGGTCCAGCCCGGCGTCGCGCGCCCGTTCGAGCCCGGCGACGAACGCCTCCATGACCTGGCCGTACTGCTCCAGCCCGAAGATCAGCGTCACGTTGACGCTGATGCCTCGCCCCAGGACCTCCGTGATGGCCGGCCACCCCTCGGGGGTGCCGGGGATCTTGATGAAGACGTTGGGCCGGTCGACCTCGTCGGCGAGCTTCTGCGCCGACTCGATCGTCGCGGCGGTGTCGTAGGCCAGGTCGGGAGCGACCTCGATCGAGACCCGCCCGTCAACACCATGGGTGGCATCGAAGACCGGCCGCATGATGTCGCACGCGTTGCGTACGTCGGTCGTGGTCAGCGCGAAGACCGCTGCGTCGACGTCCGCGCCGTCCGCAGCCAAGCGCCGCACCTGGTCGTCGTAGCGTTCGCCCTCCGAGAGGGCGGCCGCGAAGATCGACGGGTTGGTCGTGACGCCGACGACCTGCGAGTCCTTCATCAGGTCGGCGAGGTTGCCGGTCTCTATGCGCTCGCGGGACAGGTCGTCCAGCCAGATGGACACGCCCGCGGCTGCGAGCTTCCTGAGTCGCTCGGACATGAGACTCTCCTCTCGTTGGGTCGGTCGACCAGTCAGGCCGTCACCGAACGGATGCTGTCTTCGGCGGCGGCCGCGACGGCCTCCGCCGTGATGCCGTACTCCTGGTAGATGCGGGCGAAGTCGGCCGAGGCGCCGTACTGCTCGATGGACACGATCCGGCCGTGGTCACCGACGACGTCGCGCCACCCCTGCCCCACGCCGGCCTCGACGGACACCCGGGCCTTCACGTTCGGCGGGATGACCGTCGCACGATAGGCCGCATCCTGCGCGTCGAACCACTCGCGGCAGGGCATCGACACCACGCTGGCCCGTACGCCGCCGGCGGCGAGCTGCTCGCGCGCGGTCACGGCGAGCTGGACCTCGGATCCGGTTCCGATCAGGATCACGTCGGGGAGGTCCTCGCCGCCGTCGAGGCCGGGAGCCTCGAGGAGCACGTAGCCGCCTCGGTGCACCTCGCTGGTGTCGCTGAACCCGTCGTCGCCTCGTGGGAAGACCGGAACATTCTGTCGGGTCAGGCACAGCCCGGCCGGGCGGTCGGTGTGCGACAGCACCGCGGCCCAGCAGGCGGCGGTCTCGTTGGCGTCGGCAGGACGGATGACGTCGAGGCCCGGCATCGCGCGCAGCGCTGCGAGGTGCTCGATCGGCTGGTGCGTGGGGCCGTCCTCGCCGAGCCCGATGGAGTCGTGGGTCCACACATAGATCGCCGGCAGCTTGCTGAGTGCGGCCACCCGGACGGCGCCGCGCATGTAGTCGGAGAAGGTCAGGAAGGTGCCGCCGAAGACTCGGGTCAGGCCGTCGGCGGTGATGCCGTTCATGATCGCGCCCATCCCGTGCTCGCGAATGCCGAAGTGGAGGACCCGCCCCTGATAGGGGTCGGCCACCCATTCCTCGGTCGTTCGGCTGGCAGGCAGGAACGAACGCGCACCCTCGATCGTGGTGTTGTTGGAGCCGGCCAGGTCAGCCGAGCCGCCCCACAGCTCGGGCATGAGCGGCGCAACCGCGTTGATGACCTTGCCCGAAGCGACCCGGGTCGCGATCCCCTTCGCGTCGGCGTCGAACGACGGCAGCGCCTCGGTCAGACCCTCGGGAAGCCCACGGTCCTTGAGCCGCTCCAGCAGGGCGGCGGTCTCCGGGTGAGCGGTCGACCAGGCCTGGTACCTCTCTTCCCAGGCGGCCCGCAGCGCCGCGCCTCGCTCCCGCAGGGTCCGCGCGTGGGCGAGCACGTCGTCCGGGACCTCGAATGTGCGGTCGGGGTCGAAGCCCAGGATCTGCTTGGTGGCCGCGACCTCGGCATCGCCCAGCGCGCTGCCGTGGGCCTTCTCGGTGCCCTGAGCCTGGGGTGCCGGCCACGCGATGATGGTGTCGAGCACGATCAGTGAGGGCTTGTCGGTGACCGAGCCCGCCGCGGCGATCGCGTCGTGGAGGGCCGGCACATCCTCGCGGTAGCCGGCTCCGCCGTTCACCCAGTCCACGGTCTGCACGTGCCAGCCGTAGGCCTCGTAGCGCGCCGCGACATCCTCGGTGAACGCGATATCGGTATCGCCCTCGATCGAGATCTGGTTCCGGTCGTAGATGACGGTCAGGTTGCCGAGCTCCTGGGTGCCGGCGATCGAGCTGGCTTCGCTGCTGATGCCCTCTTGGAGATCGCCGTCCGAGCACAGGACGTAGACGTGATGGTCGAAGAGGCTTTCGCCCGGGGCGGCGTCGGGGTCGAGGAGCCCGTGCACCCGGCGTGCTGACATGGCCATCCCTACCGCATTGGCCAGCCCCTGCCCGAGGGGTCCGGTGGTGACCTCGACTCCCGCGGTGTGGCCGAGCTCAGGGTGGCCGGGGGTCTTCGAGCCCCACGTGCGCAGCGACTGCAGGTCCTCGAGCTCGAGGCCGAAGCCACCGAGGTAGAGCTGGATGTAGAGCGTGATGCTCGAGTGGCCGCACGAGAGGACGAAGCGGTCCCGACCCAGCCAGCGCGGGTCGGCGGGGTTGTGCCGCATGACCTTCTGGAACAGCAGGTACGCCGCGGGAGCCAGGCTCATCGCGGTGCCCGGGTGCCCGTTGCCCACCTTCTGCACGGCGTCCATCGCGAGGCAGCGGGCCGTGTCGACGGCGCGCCGGTCGACCTCGGTCCAGTCCAAGGAGGCGGCTTCGGTGCTCACAGGCGTCCTCTCGTGCGATCCGTCCGGAGGCGGACCGCGGGGTGGTCGGGCAAAGGCCACGGCCGAGCCTACTCATGCCGGCGGTTAGACTCGACCCCAGTCCGGCAGGCCTCGGGCGGGCACCCGCACCGGTGCTCCAGGCAGGCCGTCGGGACCGTTGTCGGGCCCGCTCTGCGAGCCCCTCGTGGCGGGCCCGTCGTTCGGGCCCGTAGTTTGGTCCGTTGTCCAGACCGTTCGCGACCATCGAGGTGCCCGTGACGTACGTTGGCCATTCCGCCTCGCAGCAGGCGGCGTCGGCGGGCGGGTCCGGGACCACCCGAGGCGGTCCCCGGGACGTCCTCGCGGCCTACATCGGCCTGATGAAGCCGCGGGTCATCGAGTTGTTGCTGCTGACCACCGTTCCGGTGATGTTCTTCGCCGCGGGAGGGGTCCCGCCGCTCGGACTGGTGGCGGCCACGGTCCTCGGCGGGACGCTGTCGGCCGGGTCCGCGTCAGCCCTCAACTGTGTCTACGACCGCGACATCGACGAGCAGATGCGGCGGACGAGGCGCCGGGCGCTGCCCCGCCACATCGTGTCCCCGGTCTCGGCCGCCGTGTTCGGAGTCCTGCTGGGGGTGGCGGCCACCGCCGTCCTCGCGGTCTGGGTCAACACCATCTCGGCGGTGCTCGCCCTGGCGGCTGAGGCGTTCTATCTCGTCGTCTACACGATGCTGCTCAAGCGGCGCACCACCCAGAACATCGTGTGGGGCGGGATCGCCGGCTGCTTCCCGGCGCTCATCGGCTGGACGGCTGTCACCGGAGAGCTGGCCTGGCCACCCGTCGTGCTGTTCCTGGTCGTGTTCTTCTGGACTCCGCCGCACACCTGGGCGCTCGCGCTTCGCTACCGCGAGGACTACGCCGGCGTCGACGTCCCGATGTTGCCGGTGGTGGCCCCGGCGCCCGTTGTCGGCCGCCAGATCGTCCTCTACACCTGGGCGACCGTGCTCACCTCACTGGTGCTGTGGCCGGTCGCCGACACCGGGCTGGTCTACGTGGTGGTTGCGGGAGCCCTCGGCGCTGTCTTCCTGTGGGAGGCGCACCTGCTCTGGCTGCGCACCCGGCGCAGCGACAGCCTGGCTGTGATCCAGCCGATGCGCCTCTTCCATGTCTCCAACCTCTACTTGGCGCTGCTCTTCGTCTCGGTGGCCCTGGATCCGCTGCTCGCTCGGTGAGCCTCGGCGTGCGCGCCGCCCTCGTGCAGAGCGACGAGCAGCCACGTGAGGGTCGCCGCGAGCAGGGCCGCCCCCAGCATGTGCAGACCCACCAGCAACAGCGGCAGGTCGGTGAAGTACTGCACGAACCCGATGACTCCCTGGGCGAGCTCGATCAGCACCAGGGCGTAGGCCGCGCGGAGCGCGGCGGGTGGTGCCGGCGATCCCCGGACCACGAGCAGCAGAGCCACACTGAGACCCACGAGCAGGAAGACCAGGTCGGCGTGGAGCTGGCTCATCTGGAGAGGGTCCAACCCGTTGCGGGGAGCGTCGGCGTCACCGGCGTGCGGGCCGGACCCGGTCACCACCGTCCCGAGGTAGAGCACGACCCAGGCGACCACGAACGTCAGCCAGGCCAGTCCCGCCACGGGGCCGCGTGGGCGGGAGTACGACGCATGGTCGATCCGCCGGAGGAACCACACCGCCAGCGAGATGATCCCCAGGGAACACATCAGGTGGAGCGAGACGATCCAGGGGTTGAGGTCGGTCAGCACCGTCACGCCACCGATCACCGCCTGGGCCGGGATCCCAAGTGCGAGGACGACCGCCATCGTGCGCAAGTCGCGCCGTCGGCTCTGCCAGGCCACGACCAGGGTGATCAGCGCGACCGCGACCAGGACGAAGGTGAGGATCCGGTTGCCGAACTCGATGGCAGCGTGGACGTCCAGGGCGCCATGGGGTGTGAACGACGACTCCGTGCATCGGGGCCACGTCGGGCAGCCCAGGCCGGAACCGGTCAGTCGCACCGCCCCGCCGGTGACGACCAGGGCGATGTTGGCGACCAGGGTCGCCCATCCGACCGCGCGGAGCCGACTCACTCCCACGAGAACCACCGTGACGCCAACGCCGACCCCACGGCTGCCCAGACCAGGAGCACCGCCCAGGCCGACCAGCTGGCGGCACCGTCGAGGAACGCCGCCCGCATGGCGTCGCCCAGAGCCGCCGACGGCAGCCAGGCGACGACGCCGGCGAAGCTTCCGTAGGACGTGGACGGCAGGATGACGCCGCCGCCCACCAGCAGCAGGACGTAGATCACATTGGCCGCCGCGAGCGTCGCCTCGGCCCGCAACGTCCCGGCGAGGAGCAGGGCGAACGACCCGAAGGCGGCGGTGGCCAGGACCGCGGTCAGTAGCGCAGGGGCCCAGCCGGCGGCGGGCTGCCAGCCCAGGGCCAGTCCGACCCCGCACACCACGACAGCCTGGAGCCCCTGGACCAACAGGGTGGCGAGGACCTTGGCGAGCAGCAGCCCGTGGCGGGGGAGAGGCGAGGCTCCGAGCCGCTTCAGGACGCCGTACCTCCGCTCGAAACCGGTGGTGATCGCCAGCGAGGTGAACGACGTCGACATGACGACGAGCGCCAGCACCCCGGGTGTGAACACGTCGACGGGAGCGTGGGAGAGCCCGAGATCGACTCGCTGGGCGCCCTTCACCGCAGCCACCAGCAGCACCACCGGAATGACCACGGCCAGCAGGAGCTGCTCGCCGTTACGCAGCAGGAGCCGGGTCTCCATCGCGGCCTGGGCGGCCACCTGACGGCTCAGTGGTGCCGCGCCCGGCGCTGGGGCGAACGTGCCGCTCACGACGCAGGCTCGGGGGTGGTGAGCTCGACGAAGACGTCCTCGAGGGTGCGTCGACCGCCGTCGGTGAGCGTCGCGGGAGTGCCCGAGGCGACCACCCGACCACGGTCGAGGATGTGGATCTGGTCGGCGAGCCGGTCGGCCTCGTCCATGTGGTGGGTGCTCAGGACCACGGTGACCCCGTCGTCGCGCAGCTCGCGGAGCAGGTCCCAGCTGGCGCGGCGCGCGTGCGGGTCCATCCCCGCGGTGGGCTCGTCGACGAAGACCAGCTCGGGACGTCCCACGATGGCCATGGCGAGCCCGAGCCGCTGCTGCTGGCCACCGGAGAGCCGACGGTACGTCGTGCGACCGCACTCGTTGAGACCCAGTCGTTCCATCAGCAGGTCGGGGTCGACGGGGTGCGCGTGCAGGCGCGCGAGGTGGCGCAGCATCTCGCCGGCGTGGACGCCGCCCCAGGCTCCGCCCTGCTGGAGCATCACGCCGATCCGGGGCAGCAGGGCGCGAGAGTCCCGGCGCGGGTCCAGTCCGAGGACGCGCACCCTGCCGTGCTGCGGACGGCGGAAGCCCTCGCAGGTCTCGATCGTGGTGGTCTTGCCGGCTCCGTTGGGACCGAGCACGGCCGTGATCGTGTGCCGGTCGACGGTCAGCGAGAGCCGGTCGGCAGCGAGCGTGGCGCCGTACCTCATCACCAAGCCGTCGACCTCGACGGCCGGGGCGGAGGAGGGGACCACCCTGTCAGTCTAGGAACGACGGCCATGACCAGCCGGGTCAGGGTCGGGAGGTGAGGGTAGCCTTACTTGAACGGGCAGCGGTATTAACGTCACACTGGTGTTGTGGAATTCGACGCGCTGTCTGTCGCCCCCGGTGACGCGCCCACCCGCGAGCGGGTGGCGCGCTCGTTGCTGGAGAAGGGCTCGTCCACCGCGGCGGACCTCGCCGAGCGTCTCGAGCTCACCCCGGCGGCCGTCCGGCGCCACCTCGACCACTTGGTCGAGAACGGCACGGTCGAGGCCGTCGAACACCGAGTTTCCGGAACCCGGGGCCGTGGGCGTCCGGCGAGACTGTTCCGCCTGACCGAGTTGGGTCGCGACCACTTCGACCAGGCGTACGACGACCTGGCAGCCGAAGCGCTACGCTTCCTGGCCGAGACGGCCGGGCACGACGCTGTGGTGGAGTTCTCACGTCGACGGGTGGCGTTCATCGAGCCCGACTACCACCGCATCGTCGAGGCGCACCCCGAGCTCACGCCGGCACAGGCGTTGGCCCGGGTCTTCACCGACGAGGGGTACGCCGCGACCGCCACCGACCTGCCCGTGATCGGCGACCAGCTGTGCCAGCAGCACTGCCCGGTGTCCCACGTGGCCCACGAGTTCCCCGAGCTGTGCGAAGCCGAGACCGAGGCGATCGCCCGGGTCCTCGGCACGCACGTGGCTCGCCTGGCGACGATCGCTCATGGCGACGGCGTCTGCACGACCTGCATCCCCACCAGTTCACCCCGCGAGAAGGAGTCCTGATGACGACCATCGACGAGCGGAACCCCGGCCTCGAAGGCATCGGCCGCTACGAGTTCGGCTGGCACGACAGCGACACCGCGGGATCCGGCGCCCAGCGCGGCCTGACCGAGGCCGTGGTGCGTGACATCTCCGACAAGAAGGACGAGCCCGACTGGATGCTCGATCTGCGGCTGAAGGGCCTGCGGCTCTTCGAGCGCAAGCCGATGCCGACCTGGGGCGCGGACCTCGGGGGGATCGACTTCGACAACATCAAGTACTTCGTCCGCAGCAGTGAGAAGCAGGCGCAGTCCTGGGAGGACCTGCCCGAGGACATCAAGAACACCTACGACAAGCTCGGCATCCCCGAGGCCGAGAAGCAGCGCCTGGTGGCCGGCGTCGCGGCCCAGTACGAGTCCGAGGTCGTCTACCACTCGATCCGCGAGGACCTCGAGGAGCAGGGTGTGCTGTTCCTGGATACCGACACCGCGCTACGGACCCACGAGGAACTGTTCAAGGATTACTTCGGCACCGTCATCCCGGTGGGCGACAACAAGTTCGCCTCGCTGAACACCAGCGTGTGGTCTGGTGGCTCGTTCATCTATGTCCCGCCGGGCGTCCAGGTCGACATCCCGCTGCAGGCCTACTTCCGGATCAACACCGAGAACATGGGCCAGTTCGAGCGCACCCTGATCATCGTCGACGAGGGCGCCTACGTGCACTACGTCGAGGGCTGCACGGCACCCATCTACTCCTCCGACTCGCTGCACTCGGCCGTGGTGGAGATCATCGTGAAGAAGGGCGGCCGCTGCCGCTACACGACCATCCAGAACTGGTCGAACAACGTCTACAACCTCGTCACGAAACGAGCGACCTGCGAGGCCGGCGCGACGATGGAGTGGGTCGACGGCAACATCGGCTCCAAGGTCACGATGAAGTACCCCGCCGTGTACCTGATGGGCGAGCACGCCAAGGGGGAGACCCTGTCGATCGCGTTCGCGGGCGAGGGCCAGCACCAAGATGCCGGCGCCAAGATGGTCCACGCCGCGCCGCACACGTCCAGCTCGATCCTGTCCAAGTCGGTCGCCCGGGGCGGCGGCCGGACGTCGTACCGCGGCCTCGTGCAGGTCAACGAGGGTGCCCACGGCTCGAAGTCCAACGTGCTGTGCGACGCGCTGCTGGTCGACCAGATCAGCCGCTCAGACACCTATCCCTATGTCGACATCCGCGAGGACGACGTGTCGATGGGTCACGAGGCGAGCGTGTCGAAGGTCAGCGAGGACCAGCTGTTCTACCTGATGAGCCGAGGCATGGAGCAGGACGAGGCGATGGCGATGATCGTCCGCGGCTTCGTCGAGCCGATCGCCAAGGAGCTGCCGATGGAGTACGCACTCGAGCTGAACCGGCTCATCGAGCTGCAGATGGAAGGAGCCGTCGGCTGATGTCGACCCCCACCACGGTGGCCGATCCGCACGCGGCCACCTCTGATCCGAACGCCGTCATCGGCGCCGTCGAGGGTTCGCAGGTGGACTCCCACCTGCACCCCGAAGGCTCCTTCGACGTCACCGACCACGCCGTCCCGACGGGGCGCGAGGAGGTCTGGCGGTTCACGCCGCTCAAGCGGCTACGCGGCCTGCACCAGGAGGCTCCGCTCGACGGCAACGAGTTCCGCGTCGAGACCCATGCGGCCCCCGGGGTGTCTGCGGGCACCGTTCCCGCCTCGCACCGGGCCCGTGGGTCCTCCGGTCTCGTTCCGCGCGACCGGGTCAGTGCCCGCGCGTGGGCAGCCGCCGAGTCGATGTACCTGATCGAGGTACCGGCCGAGGCGGAGATCGCCGAGCCCACGACCGTGACCCTCACCGGCCTGGGCATCGAGCGAGCCGCCGCCGGCCACCTGCTGGTGCGCGCCGGGGCTTTCTCGAAGGCGACGGTCGTAATCCGTTTCCAAGGCTCGGCGACGCTCGCGGAGAACGTCGAGATCGTCGTCGAGGACGGCGCCTCGCTCACCTTCGTCTCTGTGCAGGACTGGGCCGACGACGCGGTGCACCACTCGACCCAACACGCCAAGGTGGGCCGCGACGCGCGACTGAAGCATGTGGCGGTCTCGTTCGGCGGTGACCTGGTGCGCCACGACGCCAGCGCGGAGTACGCCGGCCCCGGAGGCTCGGTGGAGCTGCTCGGGCTCTACTTCGCCGACGAGGGCCAGCACATCGAGCACCGGCTCTTCGTCGACCACACCGCGCCGAAGACGACGAGCAACGTGATCTACAAGGGTGCCCTCCAGGGCGAGGGCGCTCACGCGGTCTGGATCGGCAACGTGCTGATCCGCAAGGTCGCCGAGGGCATCAACACCTTCGAGGAGAACCGCAACCTGGTGCTCACCGATGGCTGTCAGGCCGACTCGGTGCCGAACCTCGAGATCGAGACCGGGGAGATCGAGGGCGCCGGACATGCCTCCGCCACCGGTCGCTTCGACGACAACCAGCTGTTCTACCTGCGCTCGCGCGGCATCGACGAGGTGGAGGCCCGTCGGCTCGTGGTGCACGGGTTCTTCCGCGACCTGATCCGCAAGATCGACGTGCCCGAGATCGAAGAGCAGCTGATCGCCACCGTCGAAACCGAGCTGGCGACGACTGTCGGCCTCGCCGGAACGGGGGAGCGGTGAGCTTCGAACGCGCCTGCGGGACCGACGAGGTCCCCGTCGACCAGCCCCTCGCGGTCATCCTGGGGGACCAGGAGCTCGCCATCGCTCGCGACGGCGAGGAGTTCTTCGCCGTCGAGGACCTCTGCTCCCACGCGTCGGTGGCTCTGAGCGAGGGCGAGGTCCTCGACTGCACGGTCGAGTGCTGGTTGCACGGCTCGACCTTCGACCTCCGCACCGGCAAGCCCACCGTGCTGCCGGCCACCGAGCCGGTGGCGACCTTCCCGGTCGAGGTCCGCGAGGGCGCGGTGTTCGTCGACACCTCCCGCACCCTCAACGGCGTCACTCCCGGCTGACCACCCACGAACCTCAGGAAAGAGAGCACACGATGAGCACGCTGGAGATCAGCGACCTGCACGTCTCGGTGGACACCGAGGACGGGCCCAAGGAGATCCTCAAGGGCGTCACCCTGACGATCCGCGACGGCGAGACGCACGCGATCATGGGACCGAACGGCTCGGGCAAGTCCACCCTGGCCTACTCGATCGCCGGCCACCCCAAGTACACCGTCACCGGCGGCTCGGTGCTCCTCGACGGCGAGGACGTGCTGGCCATGACCGTGGACGAGCGGGCACGCGCCGGCCTGTTCCTGGCCATGCAGTACCCCGTCGAGGTCCCCGGGGTCTCGGTCGCGAACTTCCTGCGCACAGCCAAGACCGCGATCGACGGCGAGGCACCCAAGCTGCGCACCTGGGTCAAGGACGTCAACTCGACCCTCGAACGCGCGGGTCTGGACCCCACGTTCTCTCAGCGTAACGTCAACGAGGGGTTCTCAGGCGGCGAGAAGAAGCGCCACGAGATCGCTCAGCTCGAGCTGCTCGACCCGAAGGTGGCCGTCCTGGACGAGACTGACTCCGGGCTCGACATCGACGCGCTCAAGGTGGTCTCCGACGGGGTCAACCGGTTCACCGAGGACAGCGACAAAGGGGTGCTGCTGATCACCCACTACACGCGGATCCTGCGCTACATCACCCCCGACTACGTCCACGTCTTCGTCGACGGCCGGATCGCTGACGAGGGCGGCCCGGAGCTGGCCGACCAGCTGGAGGCCGACGGCTACGACAAGTACGTCAAGGCGGCGGCCGTCGGTTGAGGAGCGAGTCTCCACACCGGCGCCCGAGACCGGCAGCACACGAGAGAGAGGTGACAGCGTGATCGAGGGACTGCTCCCCGACCTGGACGTCCTGCGCAAGGACTTCCCGATCTTGTCGCGCACGCTCGCGGGCGGTCGACCGCTGGTCTACCTCGACAGCGCCAACACCTCCCAGAAGCCCCAGGTGGTCATCGACTCGATGGTCGACCACCTCGAGCGGCACAACGCGAACATCGCGCGGGCCATGCATCAGCTGGGCGCCGAGGCGACGGAGGCCTATGAGGCCGGCAGGGACTCGGTGGCCTCGTTCATCGCAGCCCCGTCGCGCGACGAGGTCATCTTCACCAAGAACGCCTCGGAGGCGCTGAACCTGGTGGCCCACACCCTCACCTGGGCACGCGGCGACTGGTCGGCGCGCGTCGGCACCCTGGGGCCCGGTGACGAGGTGGTGATCACGGAGATGGAGCACCACTCGAACATCGTTCCGTGGCAGCTGCTCACCGAGCGCACCGGCGCCACGCTGCGGTGGTTCGGTCTGACCGACGACGGTCGTCTCGACCTGTCCGACATCGACGACCTGATCACCGAGCGGACCCGCGTCGTGTCGCTGACGTGGGTCTCGAACATGCTCGGCACGATCAACCCGGTCGCCGAGATCGCCCGCCGGGCCCACGAGGTGGGCGCCCTGGTCGTCGTGGACGCCTCCCAGGCGGTGCCGCAGCTGCCCGTCGACGTCGTCGCTTCCGGAGCCGACCTGGTGGCTTTCACCGGTCACAAGGCGGTCGGGCCGACCGGCATCGGCGTGCTCTGGGGACGTCGTGAGGTACTCGACCAGCTGCCGCCCTTCCTCGGCGGCGGCGAGATGATCGAGACGGTCACGATGGCGCGGTCGACCTACGCCGGGATCCCGCACAAGTTCGAGGCCGGAACCCCGCCGATCGTCGAGGCGGTGGGCCTCAAGGCGGCCCTGGACTATCTCGCCCACATCGGGATGGACCGGATCCACACGCACGAGCGCGCCATCACGGCGTACGCCCTGGAGGGTCTGGCAACGGTGGCCGGCGTGAAGGTCCTGGGACCGCTCGACGCGGAAGGCCGCGGCGGGGCCATCTCGTTCGAGCTCGCGGGCGTGCACCCACACGACGTGGCCACCGTGCTCGACACACGCGGGGTGGCCGTGCGGGCCGGGCACCACTGCGCGAAGCCGGCGCACGCTCGCTTCGGAGTGCAGTCGTCGACGCGGATGTCCTCCTACCTCTACACCACGCCCGGCGAGATCGACGCCCTGGTCGACGCGCTGGACTACACCCGCGACTACTTCAGGGTGGGCTGAACACGATGTCTGCAGAGCTCGACGCGCTGTACCAGGAGATCATCCTGGACCACTACAAGCACCCCCACCACCGTGGCCTTCGTGAGCCCTTCGAGGCCGAGGTCCACCACGTGAACCCCACCTGCGGCGACGAGGTGACGCTGCGCGTCCACCTCGAGGGCGAGACCGTCGCCGACGTGTCCTACGACGCCGTCGGCTGCTCGATCTCGCAGGCCGCCGCCTCGGTGCTCACCGACCTGGTGATCGGCAAACCGGTCGGTGAGGCGATGGGTGTCCACCAGTCCTTTCTGACCCTGATGCAGGGCAAGGGACAGGTGGAGCCCGACGAGGACGTACTGGAGGACGGCATCGCCTTCGCCGGCGTCGCCAAGTTTCCCGCGCGCGTCAAGTGCGCGCTGCTGCCGTGGATGGCCTGGAAGGACGCGACCGCGAAGGCGTCGCCCGATGGGTGGACCCTGACCGAGACCAAGGAGACATCATCATGAGTCACGCGCACGACGACCTGCCCGAGGTCGACACCGAGACGCCCACCGCCGGAGGGAGCGCCACGGCGACCGTCGAGGACGTCACCGAGGCGATGAAGGACGTGGTCGACCCCGAGCTCGGCATCAACGTGGTCGACCTGGGTCTGGTCTACGACGTGCACCTCGACGAGTCGAGCAACGTCGTCCTCGACATGACCCTGACCTCGGCTGCGTGCCCGCTGACGGACGTGATCCAGGACCAGACCCACGCAGCGCTCGAGGGCCTGGTGAAGGACGTCGCGATCAACTGGGTCTGGATGCCCCCGTGGGGCCCGGACAAGATCACCGACGACGGCCGCGAACAACTGCGCGCCCTGGGCTTCAACGTCTGAGCGGCTTGCGATGCTCCGCTGAGATCTGCGACCGTGAACCTGTGGCGGGCCGGCTGTGACCAAGGCTGACGACCCGCCGACCGCCGAGTCTCCGTCGCCCATGGTGGCGGTGAACACCGCCATCGTCGGGACCCAGAAGGGCGGCACCAGCACTCTGTTCGACCTGCTCCGCCAGCATCCCGAGGTCTGCTGGGGCCCGCGCAAGGAGTGGCACTACTTCGACGACGAGTCGAAGGACTGGGAGGCTCCGGACCACTCGGCATACGCCGCGCGGGTACGGCAGCACGGGCAAAGGCTCGCTGTGGACGGAACGCCGGCCTACCTGTTCTGGCCAGGGGCTCTGACCCGCATGCACGCCTACCTGCCCTCGATGCGGTTGGTCGCGAGCTTCCGGGACCCGATCGAGCGGGCGTTCTCGCATTGGGCCATGTACTACGGGCGCCTGGAGTCCTTCCCGACCTTCACCCAGCTGGCTCAGGGGCCACCGCGTCGGGCGCTGCTCGACCGGATGCCACGCGGCTGGAGCCCGGTCCGGATGCGTCGCGCCTCGATGGTCCCGCGCGGTCTCTACGGCGAGCAGCTACGGCGTGGGCTCGAGCTGTTCCCGCGCGACCAGTGGCTCTTCGTGGACTTCCACCGTTTCGCGCAGGACCACCGCACGACGTTGGAGCAGCTCACGGAGTTCCTGGGTCTGGCCCCCTACCCCCAGGAGCCGAGTCTCGAGATCATCCAAGCCACGCGGACGGATCTGGCGGCCCCGCCGCCGACCGCCGCGGACGTGGAGCGGCTGGCCGAGATCTACGCCGCGGATCTCGACCTCTTCGCTCAGCTCTCCGGCCTCGATCTCGCGGACTGGTCCACCCGCCGGGTGATCGATGGTCGCCTGGCTCCTGGTGACCTGGCCGACCAGCTCGCACGCAAGGCCGGGCTCCGATGAGCCCTGGCCGATTGGTCTCGGGCGGATGGCTCCCGGGCCGTGAGTCCGGGCCTGGGAACGCCCGGTCCAGACGCGGGTCATGGTGAAGAGGTGACCCGGGTGTCGGTGCCGGCCGAGCGACTGGCTCGCTGGGTCGACAACTTCGCCGCCCGGCACGGGGCGTCCTCACTGGTCGTCGCGGAGGGGGCCGTGCGGGGGGCCGCCACCGACGGGTCGTGGTTCGAGGCGAGGCTGCCCTTCGGCGCGTCGTACGACGGCGAGGCGACGGCAGCCGGGCTGGCCGAGGCGGCCCGAGCGCCCGATGACTGGGGTCTGCTGCTGGTCCGCAAGGGTGGGTTCGCGGTCGCCCGGCTGAGTGCTGCGCGCGTCGTGGACAGCAAGGTCGGCCAGCGGCACGTCCAAGGCCGGACCAAGGCGGGTGGCCAGAGTCAGCAACGGTTCGCGCGGCGCCGCGACAACCAGGCCCGCGCGGCCTACGACGCTGCGGCCGACCATGCCGCCAGGATTCTCGCTCCCTCCGCGCCCGGGGTCAGGCTGCCGGTGGTGGTCGGCGGGGACCGGGTGGCGGCCCAGGCGGTGCTGGCCGACCCACGGCTCGGGCACGTGAGGACGGCCGAGCCGTGGCTCCCGGTCCCTGATCCACGTCGCCGCGTGCTCCAGGAGTCGGTGCGCGAGGCGCTCGCGATCCGGGTCGAGGTGGTGAACGCCGACCCCGGGGGCTCGGAATAGTCTGGGGAGGTGAGCACCGACCTGGTGATCGAGACCCGCGGCCTGGTGAAGACCTTCGGCAGCGTGCGTGCGCTCGACGGACTCGACCTGAGCGTCGCCGCCGGCGAGGTGCATGGGTTCCTGGGGCCCAACGGCGCCGGCAAGTCGACGACGATCCGCGCCCTGCTGGGACTCCTGCGCACCAACGGGGGCCTGGCAACAGTATTCGGGCTCGACCCGTGGCGGGACACGGTGGACATCCATCGTCGCCTCGCGTATGTCCCGGGCGACGTCAGCCTCTGGCCGAACCTGACCGGCGGCGAGACGATCGACCTGCTGCTGCGGATGCGCGAGGCCTCGCCGGAGCCCGGGCGACGTGCCGAGCTGCTCGAGCGGTTCGAGCTCGACCCGACGAAGAAGGGTCGTGCGTACTCCAAGGGGAACAGGCAGAAGGTCGCTCTGGTGGCCGCGCTCGCAGCGCCGGCCGACCTGCTGATCCTGGACGAACCCACGTCCGGGCTCGACCCGCTGATGGAGCGGGTCTTCAACGCGTGCCTGAGCGAGCACCAGGCCTCGGGCACCACGGTGCTCCTGTCCAGCCACATCCTCAGCGAGGTCGAGGCGCTCGCCGACCGCGTCACGATCATCCGTGAAGGAGTGATGGTCGAGAGCGGCTCGCTGGCCCAACTGCGGCATCTCCGGCGCAACCGGGTGCACGCGGAGTTCACGGGCACCCTGCCGGACCTCGATGCGCTGAGCGGGGTCCATGACGTCGCCGTCGAGGACCACACCGTCACCTGCATGGTCGATCCCGAGGGTCTGCCGGGCTTGCTGTCGGCACTGACCGGTGCGGGTGTCCGGGCCCTCACCAGCGCCCCGCCCACGCTCGAGGAGCTCTTCCTCGACCTCTACCGGACGACGCCATGAGCCAGCAGATGGCCGGAGCCTGGGGGCTGGCCCGCTTCGAGCTGCGCCGCGACCGGGTGCTCGCCTCCGTGTGGGTGCTGCTGCTGGTCGGCATGTGCTACGTGTCCGCCACCGCGACGGAGAGCCTCTACCCGACCCTGAGCGACCGGGTCGCTGCTGCGGAGCTCGTGAACTCCAGCCCGGCCGTCGTCGCCCTCTACGGCCCCATCCTGGACGTCACCAGCCTCGGCGAGGTGGCGATGACCAAGGCCACGGTGATGTACGCCGTCTTCGTGATGGCACTGGCGCTCGTCCTGGTCCGTCGGCACACCCGCACCGAGGAGGAGTCGGGTCGGGCCGAGCTCCTGGGCGCAGCGCAGGTCGCCCGACAGGCGCCGCTGGCCTCGGCCGTGATCGAGTCGGGACTCATCGTGACCGGGCTCGGCGCGCTGGCGGCCCTCGCGAACATCGCCGGCGGGCTCCCCGTGCAGGGTTCGCTGCTGTTCGGTGCGTCCTGGTGGGGGACCGGCCTGGTGGGGATCGGCGTAGCGGCAGTGGCGTGCCAGCTGGTGCCCAGTGCCCGTACCTGCGCCTTCATCGGCGCCGCTGCGATCGGCGGGCTCTACCTGCTGCGAGCGGCAGGCGACGTAGGCCCGTCCTGGATGAGCTGGCTCTCCCCACTCGGGTGGAACACGCAGCTGCGCGCCTGGTCCGACCCGCGCTGGTGGGTACTCCTGCTCTATCCCGCGGCCGCCGTCGTCCTGGTGTCGGCCGCGGCCGCCCTCCGGGCACGGCGCGACCTGGGCAGCGGACTCGTCGCCGTGCGTGCGGGCCCAGCGGAGGGCAGCCCGAGACTGCGGGACGTCGTGGCGCTCACCCTCAGGCTGCACACCACGTCCCTGGTTGCCTGGACCGTGGCAGCCGCCGTGATGGGAGCCGTGTTCGGGTCGATCGTCACCAGCCTGGGGTCCCTGTTCGACAGCCCGCGGATGCAGGAGATCCTGCAGAGTCTCGGCGGGACCGGGCCGGTTGCCGACGCCATGCTTGCCGGGATCCTCTCGGTGGGGGCGATGGTGCTGTCCGGCTTCGCCATCGCCGTCGCCTCCCACGGCGGCACCGACGAGCGCGACGGGCGCACCGAGCAGGTCCTCGCTACCGCCACCCCCCGGGGCCTGTCGTTCCTGGCGGTGGTCGCGGTCGCCCTGGTCGGGGCGACCTGGCTGATGCTGGTCGCCGGGCTTTCGGCCGGCCTCGGGTACGGCGTCCAGGAAGGTGGCCTCGGCGACACGATGGGGAGGACCCTCGCCGGGGCGCTGGCTCCCGCACCGGCGGTGTGGGTGACCGGATCCCTGGCGATCCTCTGCCTCTCGTTCGGTAGCCGGTGGGCGTCACTCGGCTGGGCCGTCCTGGTGCTGTTCGTCACGGTGGGCCTGATCGGCGAGCTCCTCCAGTTGCCGGCGTGGGTCATCGGGGTCTCACCGTTCGACCACATCGCCAAGGTACCCAGCGAGCCCGTTGACTGGGGCTCGGAGCTCGGTCTCACCGCGATCAGCCTCGGCATCGCTGCCCTGGCGTGGTTCAGCTACCGCACCCGGGACATCGGCTAGCCTCCGGCTGACCGAGGAGGCGTCATGTGGCAGCCGGAGCCCGGATGGCGGCAGCTGGCCGGTGGGGCAGGCCCATCGACGTACGGCGTGTGGCTGGCCAGCGAGTCCGGCCGCCAGGTGGTCCTCAAGCGCCTGCTTGCCCCCGCCCCGCACGACCCACCCGAGCTGCACGACCCCGGCCACTTCGCGTGCTGGCGACGTCCCGCCGACGTTGCGATGGCGGGAGCGGTCACCGGCTCTGCCGGCCTGCGCAGTGCCCCGGTGGTCCGTGTCGAGGAGGACCCGGACGGCATCACCGTCGTCCACGAGTGGGTCGAGCCGGTCAGTCATGCCGGCTTGTTCGTGGCGCGCTGTCTGGGCCGCTTCGCGGCCACGCCGCTGGGGGACCCGCCCTGGGCGGCTCGCGGGCAGCTCCGCGCCCGGCTCAGCCGGGTCTCGGCCTCGGGTGGCTGGCCCACGCTGGCCCGCACCACAGCGGCGGACGTCGCCGATCACCTGTGGTCGCACCGAGAGAACTACCTGGCGCGCGTCGAGGCGCTGCCCCAGGTGACCCAGCACGGCGATCCCGTACCCGCGAATCTCCCGGGACGCTTCGGCGACGACGTGACGGCCGTGGACTGGTCGTCTCTCGGCACCGGTCCGGTCGGCGCCGACCTGGGGTACTTCGCGCTCTCGGCGCGTGAGGACTTCGAGCACCTGGTCGACGCCTACCTCGACGGGCTGCCGGCCGAGACCGCATCCCGGGCCGAGGTCGAGCTGGGGGCCCGGGTCAGCGCCGTCTACACGGTGCTGACCCGGGCAGAATGGGCGCTCGCGCGGGTGTCGGACGGTGAGGGTGCCCTGGCCGGCAAGTTCCGCCACCCGAGCGTCGCGCCGTACCTGCGCGCGATGCAGCGCCAGATCCCCCAGATCGAGGCGTTGATCTAGACCCACCATCTCCGCTGGGTGAGGTGGCCAGTCCTCCTAGACCACCAGCCGGCCGCGCACCCGCACGGCGCCGTGTCGCGCCTGGTGACACGCACTACGGCGTCTGGACGGCCCAGGTGTCACACGCCTGCAGGTCACCCGACCGGAACCCCGTGGTGAACCAGCGCACCCGGGACGCCGCGGAACCGTGGGTCCACGACTCCTGCGTCACCTGGCCCTGCGTCTTCTGCTGGATCCGGTCGTCGCCCACCGCCTCAGCCGCCGCGACGGCCTGCTGGATGTCTTGCTCGGAGATCTCGGTGATCAGCACATTGCCGTCGGCGTCCTCGGTCGACGTTGCCGCCCGGGCCCACAGGCCGGCGTAGCAGTCCGCCTGAAGCTCGAGCCGCACGGCGTCGCTGCGAGGGCCCTGCTGGGTCTGGACCCGGCTCATCGTGCCGAGCAGGTTCTGGATGTGGTGGCCGTACTCGTGGCCGATGACGTAGGGCTCGACGAAGGCCCCGTCCGGCCCGCCGAGGGCGCCTTGCAGGACCTGCTGGAAGAAGGAGGTGTCGAGGTAGATCGTCTGGTCCGGAGGGCAGTAGAAGGGACCCACCTGCGAGGTGGCCTGGCCGCAGGCGGTCGACACCGCGCCGCTGAAAGTACGGACTGTGGCGGGCGCGAAGCGCGTCCCCGTGGCCTCGGGGAGGGCCACCGACCAGTAGTCGTACAGGGAGTTCTCCACCGCGATCCGGGCGCAGTCCACGTCGGTCGCCGCGTCGGCACCGGTCCGGCAGTTCGCGTAGCGATCGGTGTCCTCGGCGGCCACGCGGCTGGTGTCGAAGCCGCCCCCACCGGCCCCCGGCCCGCCGCTACCGGTGAGGTCGAGGTCGGCGCACTGGGTGAGGACGAGGAAGAGGAGCACGACGAGGATCGCAGCGCCGCCACCGGCCTTGCCGCCGGTGGGGATCGGCAGCTGCGCCGGGCTGCCCCCGCCGCGGCCGCCGCGCCGGCCGCCGCCGGAGTCCGACACGCGGCCGGTGTCGAGCCGGGCCTTGGGATTGAAGCGCACGGTGGGATCCCTTCCTCAGGGGACGATCCCCGGCCCGTAGACTAGCCAGCCTCATGATCACCGCCCATCAGCTGGAAGTGCGTGCCGGGGCGCGGCTCTTGATGAGTGGGGTCAGTTTCCGAGTGGGGCCCGGGGACAAGGTCGGTCTCGTCGGGCGCAACGGCGCCGGGAAGACGACCCTCACCCGCATCCTCGCGGGGGAGGCGCTGCCCGCGGCAGGCTCGGTCCAGGCGACCGGTGCGGTCGGCTACCTGCCGCAGGACCCGCGCGCCGGCGATCCCCAGCAGATCGCTCGGGAGCGGATCCTGTCGGCGCGCAACCTCGATGACGTGGTGCGCCGCCTTCGAGCAGCCGAGCTGGCGATGGGCAGTGATGACGACGAGGTGCGCGAGCGAGCGATGCGTCGCTACGCGCGAGCCGACGCGGAGCTGCACGCCGGCGGCGGGTATGCCGCGGAGTCGGAGGCCGCCCGGATCGCGGCGAGCCTCGGCATCGAGGACCGCGTTCTCGGCCAGCCCCTGCGCACCCTGTCCGGAGGGCAGCGGCGCCGCGTCGAGCTGGCTCGGATCCTCTTCTCCGGTGCGGACACGCTGCTTCTCGACGAGCCCACGAACCACCTCGACGCCGACTCGGTCGTCTGGCTCCGCGAGTTCCTGCGTGCACATACCGGTGGCTTGGTCGTGATCAGTCACGACACGGCTCTGCTCGAGGCGACGGTGACCCGCGTGCTGCACCTCGACGCCAACCGGGCCGAGGTGGATGTCTACAACATGGGGTGGACGGCCTACCTCACCCAGCGCGAGACCGATGAACGCCGCCGCAAGCGGGAGCGGGCCAATGCGGAGCGCAAGGCCTCCACGCTGATGGACCAGGCCTCGAAGATGCGCGCCAAGGCCACCAAGGCCCAGGCCGCCCAGTCCATGATCAAGCGCGCGGAGCGACTCCTGGCCTCGGTGGAGGACGAGCGCGTGAACGACCGGGTCGCACGCATCGCGTTCCCCGAGCCGGCCGCCTGCGGCAAGACCCCGCTGACGGCGGCCGAGCTGTCGAAGTCCTACGGCTCGCTCGAGGTGTTCACCGACGTCGACCTCGCGATCGACCGTGGCTCCCGGGTGGTCGTCCTGGGGCTCAACGGAGCCGGCAAGACCACGCTGCTGCGCATCCTGTCGGGGATCGACCCGCCGGACACCGGCCAGGTCACCCCGGGCCACGGCCTGAAGCTGGGGTACTACGCCCAGGAGCACGAGACGCTGGACACCTCCCGCAGCGTGCTGCAGAACCTGCATGCCAACGCACCGCAGCTGACCGACACCCAGGCCCGGTCGGTGCTCGGCTCCTTCCTGTTCTCCGGAGACGACGCCGACAAGCCTGCCGGCGTGCTGTCGGGTGGGGAGAAGACGCGCCTGGCCCTGGCCATCCTGGTGGTCTCGAGTGCCAACGTCCTGCTGCTGGACGAGCCGACCAACAACCTCGATCCGGCGTCTCGGGAAGAGGTTCTGGCCTCGATTCGTTCCTACCGTGGAGCGATCGTGCTGGTGACCCACGACGAGGGGGCCGTGCACGCGCTCGAGCCGGACCGGGTGCTGATCCTCCCGGACGGGGTGGAGGACCTGTGGTCGGCCGACTACGGCGACCTGGTGGCCCTGGCGTGACGCGCCCGGGCCGCCGCGAAGACGAGGAGTGAGCGTGTCGGGGATGCACGGCATGGGCATGGGCCCGGCGTGGCGCCATCTGCGCTCGGACCGGGGCGCGGTCAAGAGCCATCTCGACGGCGGAACGCTGCGCAGGGTGCTGACCTTCGCGCGCCCGCACCAGCGGCTGATCGTCGCCTTCCTGGCCGTCACCGTGGTGGACTCCGGCCTGGTCGTCGTCACCCCGTTGCTGGTGCGCCGGATCATCGATGACGGCGTCCTGAAGGGCAATGTCGCACTGGTGACCTGGCTGGCCGTGGCGATGGCAGTCACGGCCGTGGTCGGCTCGGCCCTCGCGGTCTGGGGCGGCTACCTGTCCTCCCGGATCGGGGAGAGCCTGATCTTCGACCTCCGGACCCAGGTCTTCGCCCACGTCCAGCGGCAGTCACTGGCGTTCTTCACCAGGACCCAGACCGGGGCTCTCGTCTCGCGCCTGAACAACGACGTCATCGGAGCCCAGCGCGCGTTCACCTCGACCCTGTCCAGCACGGTGTCGAACGGCATCTCGGTCGTCGTGGTGGGGATCACGATGCTGGCGCTGAGCTGGCAGGTCACCGTGCTCTGCCTGCTCTTCTTCCCCGTGGCCTTCGTGGCCTCCCGCTGGGTCAGTGCCCGCCTTGCGGGGCTGACGCGCGAGCAGATGAACGGCAACGCCGACATGGGCGCCATGATGACCGAGCGGTTCAACGTCAGTGGCGCCATGCTTCTCAAGCTCTTCGGCCGCCGCAACGACGAGGATGTGCTGTTCTCGGCCAAGGCCGGCGTGGTGCGGGACCTGGGCGTGCGGATCTCGCTGATCACCCGGATCTTCGGCGCGACGATGATGACCGTGCCTGCGCTGGCGACCGCCGTGGTGTACGGCGTCGGTGGCCGTTTGGCCATCTCCGGCGCCCTCACCGTCGGCACCTTGTTGGCGCTGGCCACCCTCCTGCTGCGACTGCTAGGGCCGCTCCAAGGGCTCTCGAACGTGCGCATCGACGTGATGACCGCGCTGGTGAGCTTCGAGCGGGTCTTCGAGGTCCTCGACCTGCCCTCGTTGATCGAGGAGAAGCCGGATGCGCGTGCGTTGCCGCCGGGCACGTCGCGGCTGGAGTTCGACCACGTCGCCTTCACCTACCCCCGAGCCGACGAGGTGTCGCTCGCGTCGTTGGAGGCGGTCGCCCGGTCCGAGTCACGCGAGAGCGGACAGGTGCTGGAGGACGTGAGCTTCACAGCCGAACCGGGGCAGATGATCGCCATGGTCGGCCCCTCGGGCGCTGGCAAGACCACCGTCACCAACCTGGTTGCCCGGTTGTACGACGTCGGCTCGGGTGCCGTGCGCGTGGGCGGCGTGGACGTTCGGGAGGCGACGCTGCAGTCGCTGGAGGACTCGGTCGGTTACGTCACCCAGGACGCCCACATGTTCCACGACACCATCCGCGCCAACCTGCTCTATGCCCGCCCCGACGCCAGTGAGGAGCAGGCCTGGGCGGCGCTGGAGGCTGCTCAGATCGCTCGGCTCGTCCGCGGGCTGCCCGACGGGTTGGACACGGTGGTGGGCGATCGCGGATACCGCCTGTCAGGCGGTGAGCGGCAGCGCCTGGCGATCGCACGCCTGCTGCTGAAAGCGCCTCCCATCGTGGTCCTCGACGAGGCCACCGCCCATCTCGACAGTGAGTCCGAGGCCGCGGTGCAGCGGGCGCTCGACGCGGCGCTCGCAGGGCGGACGTCTCTGGTGATCGCCCACCGGCTGTCGACCGTCCGCAACGCCGACCGCATCGTCGTCCTCGACGAGGGACGGGTCGTGCAGACGGGCACCCACCTCGAGCTGCTGGCCCAAGGTGGTCTCTACGCCGACCTGTACCGCACCCAGTTCGCCGGGGACGCCGACCCCGTGGCGACGGTCACCAGCTGAGCGAGCCTGGCCGAGTCAGGTCTCGGCCGGTGCGCGTCGGTGCGTGCGCCACTCGTCCCAGGCGAGGTAGACGAAGCCGCCCACCGCGAGCAGCCCGAAGAACCACCACTGAAGCCCATAGAAGAAGTGCGGTCCGTTGCCCAGGTCGGGGGGCTCGGCGAGCGCCAACGGCGTCACCGGCGGGGGGTTCTCCGAGCGCAGGTCCAGGAAGCCTCCGAGCAGGCTGCGGTCGATACTGGAGCCCACCTCTGCGCTCGAGACCGCCCGAGTGGAGGCGTCGGTGACGCGGGTGCTGTCCCCGGTGGCGTCGGCTCGCACCCAGCCGGTCACGGTGACCTCTCCCGCCGGCGGGAGAGGAACGTCGCCCGGTCTGCCCCCCACGTTGTCGGACTCGACCCAGCCCCGGTCGACCAGGACGGCGGTGCCGTCCGCGAGCACCAGCGGGACGACCACGTCGACTCCCGCCGCACCCTTGCGGGTGCGGTAGCGCACGATCACGGTGTCCTCAGGCGCGTAGGTCCCCGTCGCCGTGACCATCCGCATCTCGTCGGTGCTCGCGACCGGGGCCCCGACGGCGAGCACGTCGGTGACCGGCACCGGGGGAGCGGACTCGTTCTGCTCGGTCACCGCGTTGCGCGCCCGGCGCTCGTCGAGGCGGTGGAACTGCCACTGTCCGAGGGCATAGGCGAGCGTGCTCAGCAGCGCAACCGTGAGCAGCAGCAGGACCCACCTGCGACTGAAAAGAAACCTCAGCGATCCCACGTCGTCGAGGTTATCCGCCCCCGCCACCTACACTGTGCCGGGTGACCACACGAGCGCTCAACGACCGATACGGTCGAGTCGCGTCGGACCTGCGCGTCTCGCTCACCGACCGCTGCAACCTGCGCTGCTCCTACTGCATGCCCGCGGAGGGTCTGGACTGGCTCCCCGACGAGACGGTGCTCACCGACGAGGAGGTGGTGCGCCTCATCGACATCGGGATCCGGCTGCTGGGGATCCGCGAGGTGCGCTTCACCGGCGGCGAGCCGCTCGTCCGACGCGGGCTCGTCGACATCGTGCGCCGTACCCGAGAGGTCGGTCCGGACGTCGAGATCTCCCTCACCACCAACGCGCTGGGCCTCTCGCGCACCGCCGAGGCCCTGGCGGCCGCCGGGCTGGACCGGATCAACGTGAGTCTGGACAGCATCCGCGCTGAGACGTTCGCCGAGATCACGCGTCGCGATCGGATGAGCGACGTCCTCGCCGGACTGGCCGCCGCGAGGGCGGCGGGCCTGGGTCCGATCAAGATCAACGCCGTGCTGCTGCGGGGACTCAACGACGACCAGGCGCCCGAGCTGCTGAGGTGGTCGATCGCCGAGGGCTACGACCTGCGTTTCATCGAGCAGATGCCGCTCGACGCACAACACCGCTGGCGGCGCACCGAGATGATCGTGGCCGAGGAGATCCTCGGCGCGCTGGAAGCGGAGTTCACGCTGACCCCGGCAACCGAGCCTCGAGGCAGCGCGCCTGCCGAGCTCTTCCTGGTCGACGGCGGACCAGCGACGGTGGGCGTCATCGCCTCGGTCACCAGACCGTTCTGTGGGGACTGCGACCGGGTGCGGCTCACGGCCGACGGCCAGGTGCGCAACTGCCTGTTCGCCCGTGAGGAGTCCGACCTGCGCACCGCGCTGCGCAGCGGTGCGACGGACGAGGAGATCGCCGATCGGTGGGTCGTGGCGATGCTGGGCAAGCGGCCAGGTCACGGCATCGATGACCCGACGTTCCTACAGCCCGACCGTCCGATGTCGGCGATCGGCGGCTGAGGCGTGCTCGCTGTCGGTCACAGATAGAGGTGCCGGACAGCCACGGGGGGAACTGCCCGGCACACGGTGCAGACCCAGACGGGGGAGACTGGGCCCACCTCTTGATTGTTGCATGGCCCCTGCGTCAGGACAACGAGTCGTCAGACCTGCGCGCCGCCCCGCCCAGACGCCGTACGTCGGGGTCGCCGCCGGGCAGATCCAGCGCCTCGCGGCGCGGTGCGGCAGCGTTGGCCATCACGACGGCGACATACGGCAGGAAGACCGCGCCGGCGACCAGGACCCACCGGGCCCACCCGGGACCGATGAGGACGGCGCCGACGAAGCACAGCGTCCGGATCGCCATCGAGAGCAGGTAGCGCCGCTGCCGCGCCGCCGTGTCGGCCTCGCGGCTCACCGGGGCCGTGGTGATGCGGATGGCGTCGTCATCGCCCGAACGGGCTCGTGGCGAGGTCCAGGCTGACATGGCTTCCATCGTACGTCGCTACCATCAAGGGTCAGTCGTTCGCGCAGCGCGCTTTGGGAGGCCACCATGTCCAACCGCACCTATCGGGTCACCGAGATCGTCGGGACGTCCCCGGACGGCGTGGACGACGCGATCCGCAACGGCGTGGAGCGCGCTGGACGCACCCTGCGTCACCTCGACTGGTTCGAGGTCACGCAGATCCGCGGCCAGGTCAAGGACGGCGCGGTCGAGCACTTCCAGGTGGGTATGAAGGTCGGGTTCCGGCTCGAGGACGACTGAGTGGGTTTCGCCTACCCCCCGGTAGTCGCTAGCGTCAGGGCACGTGAGCGATGAGATGAGTGACGAGGGCCGTTCTGTCCTGGTGACCGGTGGCAACCGGGGTATCGGTCGCGCCATCGCGGAGGCCTTCCTCGCGCTAGGCGACCGGGTCGCGGTCACCACGCGCAACGGCGGAGCCCCCGAGGGTGCCCTGGACGTCCGCTGCGATGTGACTGACCCCGCGTCCGTCGACGCGGCGTTCGCCGAGGTCGAGGCCGCGCACGGTCCGGTCGAGGTCCTGGTCGCCAACGCCGGCATCACCAAGGACACCCTGCTGCTCCGGATGGGTGAAGAGGAGTGGGGCTCGGTCCTGGAGACCAACCTCACCGGCTCGTTCCGCGTGGTCAAGAGGGCCGCGAAGGGCATGCTGCGGCTGCGACGCGGTCGCATCGTCTTCATCTCCTCGGTCGTGGGAATGCTCGGCTCCGCCGGTCAGGTGAACTACGCCGCGTCGAAGTCCGGGCTCGTCGGAATGGCCCGGTCGCTGGCGCGTGAGCTCGGCTCCCGCGGCATCACCTCGAACGTGGTTGCGCCCGGGTTCGTCGAGACCGACATGACCGAGGTCCTGAGCGAGGACCAGAAGTCGATGATCAAGCAGCAGGTGCCGTTGGGGCGCTATGCCGCGCCGGCCGAGATCGCCTCCGCCGTCACCTGGTTGGCCTCGGACGGGGCGGCCTACGTCACGGGTGCGGTTGTGCCGGTCGACGGCGGTCTCGGCATGGGGCACTGACCACCACCACCAAGAGAAGAGAGCGCGCAATGGGCATCCTCGACGGCAAGCGGATCCTGGTGGCCGGGGTCACCATGGACTCCTCCATCGGCTTCGGCGTTGCCCGGGTGGCGCAGGAGCAGGGCGCCACCGTGCTGATCTCGAACTTCGGGCGTGCCCTGGGGATCACCCGACGGATCGCGAAGCGGCTCCCGTCCGAACCGCCGGTCCTCGAGCTCGACGTCACCAATGAGGAGCACCTGGCCGGGCTGGCCGACGCGGTGCGCGAGCACGTCGACGGCCTCGACGGCGTGGTCCACTCGATCGCCTACGGGAACCCCGAGACCCTGCTCGGCGGGAAGTTCCTGGACGGCCCGTGGGAGGACGTTGCGCAGGCCGTCCAGGTCTCGGCGTACTCCCTGAAGTCGCTGGCGATGGCCTGCCGCCCGCTGATGTCGTCCGGTGGGTCGGTGGTCGGCATGACCTTCGACGCCACGGTCGCGTGGCCGGCCTACGACTGGATGGGGGTGGCCAAGGCAGGTCTGGAGTCCTGCTCCCGCTACCTCGCCCGCGACCTCGGGCCGGAGGGCATCCGGGTCAACCTGGTCTCGGCCGGACCGCTGAAGTCCCTGGCGGCCAAGGCGATCCCCGGTTTCGAGGACCTGGAGTCGGTGTGGTCGACCCGGGCTCCGCTCGGCTGGGACGAGACCGACCACACTCCGACCGCCCAAGCCGTGTGCGCCCTGCTGTCGGACTTCTTTCCGGCCACGACGGGGGAGATCGTGCACGTCGACGGTGGCTTCCACGCCATGGGTGCCTGACCCCCAGACCTGGGTCGACCGCGGGATCGGGTCCGGGGGGCCCGTCCCGGGCCGTGGGCAGATAGCCTGCGGGGCGTGACTTCGCTCGTCGAGCTGCGGGTCCTGGAAGGGCCTAACCTCTACTTCCCCCGGGCCGCCATCAAGCTGACGCTGGACATCTCCTCGCTCGCAGCCGTCCCGGACCAGACGGCGGTCCGGCTGGCAGAGCGGATCGGGCTCCGGGCGGCCCGTCCCGGAGAGCCGGGCACGGGGTTCCGCCAGAGGTTCGCGGCGCGCGCCGTGGCCCGGCTGGTGCGTGCGCTGGCTGCCGAGAGCGGCACCTCTCGCCTGGCGGTCCGGGTGCGCCCGACGGCTCAGCACGACCGCGTCGTGGTCGCCTTCCCCTGGCGGTACCGCACCCGTGCCGAAGCCCTCGCGCGGGAGGTGGCCGGCGTCCTGGACGCCCTACCGGACACCTCGCCCGAGGACGCGGTCGCCCGGGCTGCCGCACGCGTGTCCGCGGCCCCGGAAGGCGAGAGGCCGGCCACCTTGACGCCGCGGGTGCCCGTGATCGCGGTGACCGGCACGAACGGCAAGACCACGACGAGCCGGATGATCGCCCACATCGGCCGCACGGCCGGGCTCAGTGTCGGCTGGTCCAGCACGGACGGGATCTATGTCGATGGGGTGCTGGTCGAGGCGGGGGACTACTCCGGGCCCAGCGGCGCCGGGCGCGTCCTGGCCCACCAGCAGGTGCAGCTCGCCGTCACCGAGACCGCTCGCGGTGGGATCCTGCTCCGTGGGATCGGGCTCACCCGCAATGACGTGTCGGTCGTGACCAACGTGTCCGCGGACCACCTCGGCTTCCATGGCATCGACACGCTGGACCAGCTGGCCGAGGTGAAGTCGGTGGTGCCGCGGATCACCAAGCCCGATGGCTGGGCGGTCCTCAATGCCGACGACCCGCGGGTCCTGGCGATGCGCCGCGACGTGAAGGCCCGGCCGTGGGTCTTCTCGCGCGACCCCGACTCACCCGGCCTCCGCGACGCCCTGGGCGCCGGTGGGCGGGCGACCACGGTGATCGACGGGTGGCTGAGCGTCCTGGAGCCGGGGCAGGACCCCGACCCCGTGGTCGAGCTGGTCGAGATTCCGATGACGCTGGCCGGACTGTCGCGATTCAACGTGGAGAACGCGCTGGCGGCCGCCTCGGCCGCGCTGGCGCTCGGGCTGCCACGGACGGCTGTCGTCGACGGGCTGCGCGGTTTCCGGCCCGACCCGGAACACAATCCGGGCCGGATGAACGTCTTCTCGATCGGCGACGTCACGGTGATCCTCGACCTCGCACATAACGAGGCCGGACTGGTGGCGCTGCTCGAGGTGATGGACGGCCTGTGTGGCGCGGGCGGGTTGCGGCGGCTGGCCCTCGGCGCCGTCGGGGATCGCCAGGACGACCTACTGGAGCTACTCGGGGAGATCGGGGCGCGCGACGCCGACGAGGTCGTGATCGGGCACAAGGAACGCTATCTGCGTGGACGCACGCTGGAGGAGCTGGCACGTCTGTTGCAGGCCGGTGCGGCGCGAGTCGGGGTGAGCGAGGTGCGGGAGTACCCCACCGAGGTGGACGCGCTCGCGGCACTGGTCGCGCGGGCCGGGCCCGGTGACGTCGTGGGTCTCATGTGCCACGCTCAGCGCAACGAGGCCTACGCCTGGATCGCCGACCATGGGGGCTCCTCGGACAGTCCTGAGGTGCTGACCCGCAAGGCCCGGGCTCATCGGGCGCGGACGACGTCCGCTCACTCCGCGGACGGGGCGGGGGAGTAGTCCGGATCGGCTGCCGGGGGGTTCGAGCCGGACCCCGCCTGGGCCTGACGTGACCACGTCTCCAGCTCGGTCATCACGGCCGGGTGCTGGTCCACGCAGATCACGACCAGATCCCCGGTGTTCGCCCGGGCCATCGCATGCCGCACGGCTGCGATCTCCTCGACGACGACCTCGACCTGCTTGCAGCGCGCAGACTCCTCCATGGCCTGCCGGACCCCCTCAACGACGAGCTGCGCGACCGCTCCGCGCTCGCGACCTCGAAGCGCCGTGTCCTCACGGACCACCAGGACGTCGAAGTGCTCGGCAGCGACCGCCCCGAGCTCACGCATGTCCTCGTCCCGACGGTCCCCGGCGGTGGCGATGACCCCGATGAGGGACGGCTTGCCCAGCTCGTGTGAGCTCGTGAGCGTCTCACCCACCCGGTCGACGAAGTCTCCGAGCATCCGCATGGCTGGGGCGTTGTGGCAGTAGTCGACGATCACGTTGACCCCCTCCACGTCCACCTCGTTGAGGCGTCCCGGCGCGAGGTAGTAGTTGGTGGAGAAGGTGCGCAGGCCCTGACGGATGTCGTGGAGAGGAGCCCCGGCCGCGAAGGCGGCGGCAGCGGCCCCGAGGGCGTTCTGGACGTTCATCCGCGCCCGGCCCTTGAACGTCGCCGGCAACAGATGGGTCCACGCCAGCTGCATCTCGCGCCGACCGTGCTTGACCAGGATCATCTCGCCGCGGTCGGAGGAGTCGAGGACCAGCGCCTTCCCGCCTCGGCGGCAGTGGGTTTCGATCATCTCGCGGACCTCCGAGCCCGGCTCCTCCATGGAGAACCACACGACCTGACCCGAGCAACGCCGACGCATGGCCCGCACCAGCGGGTCGTCCGCGTTGAGGACCGCGTGACCGTCCCGAGGCACCGCCTCGACCAGCACGGCCTTGACATCGGCCAGCTGCTCGACGGTGTCGATGCCACGCAGACCCAGGTGGTCCGGCTGGACGTTGAGCACCACGGCGACGTCGTTGCGCTCGTACCCGAGCCCCTCCCGCAGGATCCCGCCACGGGCCACCTCGAACACCGCGAAGTCGACCCGCGGGTTCTGGAGCACCATCCGGGCGGACCTCGGGCCGGAGGCGTCCGCACGGATCAGGAGCCGTTCGTCGATGACCACACCGTCGGTCGACGTCATGCCGACCTTGTGGCCCATCCCCTTGAAGATGTGCGAGATCATCCGGGCGGCGGTCGTCTTGCCGTTCGTGCCCGTGACGGCGACGATCGGGATCCGGGCCGGGGCACCGGGCGGGAAGAGCATGTCCACCACCGGCTTGGCGATGAACTGAGGCTCACCCACGGTGGGATGGGTGTGCATCCGGAACCCGGGTGCGGCGTTCACCTCGCAGATGGCGCCGCCGGTCTCCCGCACCGGCTCGGTGATGTCGGGACAGATGAAGTCGATCCCGGCAATGTCCAGCCCGATCATTCGGGCCGCCTCCTCGGCGATCTCGACGTTCTCGGGGTGCGCCTCGAAGGTGCGGTCGATCGCGATTCCGCCGGTCGACATGTTGCCGGTCAGCGTCAGCTTCACCATCTCGCCCTGCTCCGGCACCGAGTCGAGCGTCTGGCCCTGCGCTTCGAGCAGGTCGATGGCGGCCTGGTCGATCTTGATCCGGGTCAGCACCTTCTCGTGGCCCACTCCCCGCCGCGGGTCGGCGTTGGTCTCGTCCACGAGCTGGTGGATGGTCGAGGTGCCGTCCCCCACAACGTGGGCCGGCACCCGCTCGGCCACGGCCGACAGGCGACCGTCGATGATCAGGCAGCGGTAGTCCTTGCCGGTGATGAACGACTCGACCACCACGACGCCGCGTCGTGACTGCTCCTCCGCTACGGGGAAGGCCTCGCGGACGTCCTCGGCGTTGCCGAGGTTCAGGCAGACCCCTCGCCCGTGGTTGCCGTCGAGAGGCTTCACGACCACGGGGTAGCCCATCCGCTCTGCAGCCGAGACGGCCTGGTCGGCGGTGCGCACGGAGGCCTGCTTGGGGACGGGCAGACCAGCTGCGCCGAGCAGGCGGGTCGTGAGGTCCTTGTCGGAGGCGACGTCGACGGCGATCGCCGAGGTCTCGGAGGTCATCGTCGCGCGGATCCGCTTCGCATGGACGCCCTGCCCCAGCTGAACCAGCGAATGCTGATTCAGGCGGATCCACGGGATGTCCCGGGAGACGGCCTCGTCGATGATCGCCTGCGTGGACGGGCCGAAGGCCGTGCGCTCTGCACGCAGGATGAACGACTCGAGCTCGTCGTCCCAGTCGAGCTGCGGGTCGGCCTCGACCAGGTGGTTGACCAGGCGGACGGCGAGGCGCGCGGCCGCCAGTCCGACCTGCTCGTCGACATAGCCGAAGATCACGTTGTAGTGACCAGGGACGCCTTTGACCTGTCGGGTCTTGCCCCGGCGGATGTCGTGACCGACGGCCTGTTGGAGGGCGAGGGCAACGTGCTCGGTGACATGTCCCAGCCAGGTACCCTCCTCCAGCCGCTCCACGAAGCCGCCCCGCCGTCCCCGCGAGCAGGAGTGCTCCCGCAGGCCGGGAAGCATGGTGAGGAGGTGCTCGGTGAACCCCGGGATCCGGTTCGTGGGGAACTCCTCCAGCACGCCCAGGTCGACGAGCAGGTGGATCGCCTTCTCATACGACCAGACGTTGGCGCCGCGGTAGACCCGGGTCTCGACGATGGTCAGGTCGGGGGAAGGTCGCTGGCCGGAGGGAGGTGTCATGGTGTCGGTCCGTCCTCGTGCGGGCTGGGGTGGTGTCGGGCGCCGGTCGTCCTGCTGAGCCGACGTCGGAGCGCGGTGGGTGAGGCGTCCGCTGCGGCGATGTCTCGGGCCATGCTGCGCAGGTCGTGCTGGGCCGCCGCAACCTCGAGGGCGTCCTCGGCCGACACCGTCGGCTCGGCCGGCACGAGCCGGCGGCGGGTGAGGTCGAAGACGCTGCCCGCCGGCAGCATGTGGAGAACCACTCCGCTGACCAGCAGCGGTGACGAACGCTGCGCCTCGTGCGCGTTGGTGACGACCTGGGCAGGGTCGAAGACCGTCACCGCCCCACGACCCACGACCCGAAGCAGCTCCTGCTCACCGAGGTGGGTGACCACCGCGGCGGTGTCTTCGTCGACCCCGATGCCGAGCAGCTGGGGTGACTGGGCCACGATCATCAGGAGCCGGCCGTAGCGGTTGCGTTGGTCGAAGTGCTGGTCGATGACGGCCGAGCGGACCAGTCCCAGCCCGGCGGCCACCTGGGTCATCCGCTGCTTGGCGGTGGCCCCGCCGCTGCCGAACGCCACCATGTGCGAGGACTGGATGCTCGCGCCCGCGGAGGTGCCCGCCACGACGGCGCCACGTCGGTGCGCCTGGACGATGGCGTCCCCCAGCGGCGTCCCGCACACGATGCCCGACAGCTTCAGCTGGTTCCCACCGGTCATGAAGACGCCGGTCGAGGCGTCCACCAGGTCGCTCAGCGCCGGGTCGTGAGCGTCGGCCCGGGACTCGGGGCGTACGGCGAGGACCTCAGCGGCGCCCAGCTTCCGGAAGAGCGCGTCGTACACCTCGACGACCTCGTCGGCGAGGGAGCTCGCGGTGGGGATCAGTGCGATCCGGGCGTCCTCGCCACCGCTGGCGCCGACGAAGTCCCTGAGAATCGTCCGCGTGCGCAACTTGTCCTCCGCGCCGCCGATGATCATGAGCGGTCCGGTCGACATGACAGGCAGGCTAGCCGGTGCCAGAGTTGGGCCGTGCACGAGTCACCTGGTGCCGCCAGCCGCCGGCTGGTGGTCATACGACATGCCCGCGCCGAGCAGGTGGGACGAACCGACTTCGAACGCGCGCTCGCCGACGAGGGGCGACGCGACGCGGCGACCGCTGGTCGCTGGCTCGCAGCGGCCGGCATCGTGGCCGACGCGGCTCTGGTATCGGCGGCCGAGCGCGCCGTGGCCACGTGGGAAGCGCTCGCCGAGGCAGCGGAGTGGACGGTGACCGCGGCCCTCGACCGCGGGCTGTACGCCGCGGGCCCGGACACGGCCCTGGACCTCGTGCGGGAGACCGACGATGCGGCGGGCACCCTGGTCGTCGTCGGTCACAATCCCACCGTCGCCTCACTCGCCCAGCTGCTGGACGACGGCGAGGGTGACCCCGAAGCCAGCACGGGGCTGATGTCAGGCTTCCCGCCCGGCTCGCTGGCGGTCTTCTCCTGGACCGGTGCGTGGCGCGACCTCGACTGGGCCGCCGCGCGCGTCACCGACTTCTTCGCCGCCCGCCGCTGAACGCGAAGACCCTCACACCGGGGGCGCGGGCGTCACGATGCCGACGGCGGCGTCGGCCGCCACGATCTCCTCCCGAGAGATCCCCAGCAGATACATGATGGCGTCCAGGTAGGGAACGTTGACGGCGGTGTCTGCGGCATCGCGCACCACGGGTTTGGCGTTGTAGGCGATGCCGAGTCCGGCCGCGTTGAGCATGTCGAGGTCGTTGGCTCCGTCACCGATGGCGATGACCGAGCCTTCGTCGACGCCCACCTCTTGGGCGAAACGACGCAGCGCTGTCGCTTTGCCCGCGCGGTCGACGATGTCCCCGGCGATCCGGCCGGTGAGACGGCCGTCGACGATCTCCAGCTCGTTGGCGTGGGAGTAGTGGATCTTGAGGTCTCGGGCCAGCCGGTCGGTGATCTGGCTGAACCCTCCCGAGACGAGCGCGAATCGGTACCCCAGTCGGCGCAGCGTGCGCACCAGTGTCCGCACGCCGGGGGTCAGCACGATCGCCTCGTACACGCGGTCCAGCGCGGACTCCTCGAGGCCCGCGAGCAGCGCGACGCGGCTGCGCAGGGACTCCTCGAAGTCCAGTTCCCCGAGCATCGCTTGCTCGGTCACCCGTGCCACCTCGGCCCCGCAGCCGGCCTCGGCCGCGAGCATCTCGATCACTTCGCCCTGGATGATCGTGGAGTCCACGTCCATCACAATCAGGCGCATCCCCCGCCGCAGCAGGTTCGCCGGCTGGACGGCGATGTCGATCCCCTGGCGAGCGGCCTCCGTGGCGAGTACTCCGCGCAGTCGCTCGGGGGCGACTCCCGAGACATGCAGATCGATCGCTGTCACCGGGTATCGGGCCATCCGCTCGATCCGGTCGATGTTGGCCCCGCTGTCCGCGATGCGGCCCGCCACGGCGGCGAACGCGCTCGCCTTGAGCGGTAGGCCGATCACGGTGACGTGTGCCCGGCCGTCGCGCCGGGTGCGGTTGTCGCCGGTACCCCGGTCGATCTCCACGTGCATCCCGAGTGCCTCGGCGCTCCGGGTCACCGCATCCCGGAGCTTCTTCCAGTCGCGGGGCGCGGTGACGAGCACGCCGAGGATCAGGCGCCGCCGCAGCACGATCTGCTCGATGTCGACGACCTCGACACCCGCCTGCGACAGGGTGCCGAAGATCGAGGAGGTGACGCCGGGCCGATCGCTTGCCGGTCAGCGTGATCAGCAGGGTCTGGGGGGTCTCGGGATCGGGCTGCTCGGTCATCGACGTCGAGGCTAGTCGCAGCCGCCGCAGACGCGGCGGTCTAGTCCAGTTCCCGAACTTGGGCATTCGCCGGACACAGCCGCACCCGGCGGGGATGCTCGAAGCATGTATTCGGACCAGCAGAAGCTGCTCAGCGTGCTCTTCGTCGCATGCATCCTCGCCACGGTGTGGGCCTCCAGCTTCCTCGGCGCGACCGCGTCCAGCGGCAGCACCAGCGCCGGCTTGTCCGTCATCGGCCTCCCCTGAGCGGTTCGAGCCCCCGTCGAGCGTGGACGACACACCCGTGTCCTGCGCCGTGCTGATCGTCGAGATCAGCGCGGGCGGTGATCGCGGTGGACGCTCAGTCGCGCCCGCGGTAGGCCTCGCTGGCGGCGAGGCGGGATCGTCGTGCGGGGGAGTGGTCTAGCGCACACCGGGGGTTTGCCAGTTTGCCCTACGCCGGGGTCGCTCACGCGGAATCGTGGCCCGTATGGTCCTCGCCGTTCCACGACTGCGTCTGCTCTCCGCGGGAGTCCTCGCCGGCGCCCTCGCGTTGCTGACGGTCGTCGCCTCGCCCGCGCAGGCGGAGGTCCACGTCAACACCCGGTCGGAGACGGCGTGGTCGGTGAACGGCCCGGTGTACGCCTCGGTGATCGTCGGCGACACGGTGATCGTGGGCGGTGACTTCAGCCGTGCCACGTCCCCGTCGGGCTCCACGTCGCGCCGCGACAACCTGGCCGCCTTCTCGCTCCGTACCGGTCAGCCCCTCTGGCAGTGGCAGACTTCGGCGGACGGTCCGGTGCGGGCCATGGTGTCCGATGGCCAGTCCGTGTGGATCGGGGGCGAGTTCGCCAAGATCAACGGTCGGGGCAGGAACCGACTGGTCAAGCTGGACGCCCGGGACGGCTCCGTCGACCGGAGGTTCAGCGGCGCGGCCAACGGCCCGGTCCGCGCGCTGGCGCTCCAGGACGGTTGGCTCTACGTCGGCGGCAGCTTCGACAGGATCAACAAGAGCGCCCCTCGGCCCCGGGCCGCTCGCGTCGATGCCGCGACCGGCGTCGTCGACCGGGTCTTCAGGCCCGCGCCCAGCGGCTCCGTCCACGCGATCGCGGCAAACCCGGTCACCGACGAGGTCTATCTGGCCGGCTCGTTCGCCGACGTCAGTGGTGAGAAGCACCGAGCTGTGGCCGCCGTCGACGGGACCACAGGTGCAGTGCGGGAGACCCGGTTCCGTCCCGTAGCGACCGCGTGGGCGCTCGATGTGTCGCCCGACGGCCACCTGCTCTACGCGGGCATCGGCGGAGGCATCAGCGCACTGGCCGCGTTCGACACCGCCACCGGTCACCGGATCTTCCGCAAGCGCACGGACGGTGACGTGCAGACCGTCCGCTACCACGATGGGGCCGTCTACTTCGGCTTCCAGAAGGGATGGCGGGGCAGGACCGGTGTCAAGCTGCTGGCGGTCGACGCCTGGAACGGCACCGTCGATCCGGACTTCCACCCACGGATCCGCGGACATCGTGGTGTCATGGGCATCGCCGTGTCCGATGCCGCCGTCGTGGCCGGCGGCAGGGTGACCGGGATCAACGGCCTCCGCAAGCAGGGCTTCGGGGTGTTCAAGGCAGGTCTACCGACCACCGAGGAGTACGTCGGAGGAGTAACACCCTGGCACTACCTGGACCTCGGAGTCCGGCCGGAGGCCTGGCAGAGCAGCGGATTCGATGACAGCACCTGGAGCGTCGGCCTCGGATCCTTCGGCTACGGCGACGGAGACGAGCGCACGGTGGTCGCGTCGGGCCCGGCTCCGCGGGTCTGGTACCCCTCGTCGTACTACCGGACGACGTTCGAGGTGGGACGGCTGCCGACCGCATTGACGCTCAAGCTCGCCGTGGACGACGGCGCGGTCGTGTACCTCAACGGGGAGGAAGTGGCGCGGGACAACATGCCGGCTGGCGCCGTCGGCAACACCACCCACGCCAGCGTCTCCCGATCAGCCGCCAAGGAGGAGCTGCTCCGGGTCTTCGTCCTCGACCCGGAGGCTCTCAGCGAGGGCACGAACACCCTCGCTGTCGAGGTGCACCAGGCGCTCGGCGACGGGTCGGACCTGACCTTCGACGCCCGTCTCTTCGGGGTCAGTGCTCCCTAGTCTGTCGACCATCCAGGGGTCGATAGGGTGACCGCATGGCCGCGGTCCTGGAGTTCGCCGACGTCACGGTTCGCCGCGGCGACGCCGTACTTCTCGACTCGGTCAACTGGACCGTCGAGGAGGACGAGCGCTGGGTCATCCTGGGTCCCAACGGGGCGGGGAAGACCACGCTGCTCCAGGTCGCCGCGGCGCAGATACATCCCTCCGACGGGGTTGCCGGAATCCTCGACGAGGTGCTCGGCGCTGTGGATGTCTTCGAGCTGCGGCCTCGGATCGGCGTGACCAGCGCTGCCGTCGCCGAGCGCGTCCCACGCCATGAGCGGGTGCGGGACCTGGTCGTGACGGCGTCGTACGGGATCGTCGGTCGGTGGCGAGAGTCCTATGACGACCTGGACTACCACAGGGCCGACGCGCTGCTCATCGAGCTCGGCGTCGCCGACCTGGCCGACCGGACGTTCGGGACCTTGAGCGAGGGTGAGCGCAAGCGCGTCCAGATCGCTCGCGCCCTGATGACCGACCCCGAGCTGCTGCTGCTCGACGAGCCGGCCGCTGGCCTGGACCTGGGCGGCCGAGAGGACCTGGTCTCCACCCTGTCCCGCCTGGCGTTCGACCCCGATGCCCCCGCGACGGTGCTGGTCTCCCACCACGTCGAGGAGATCCCACCCGGTTTCAGCCACGGTCTGCTGCTTCGAGACGGACGCGTGGTGGCCGCGGGGCTGCTCGACCACGTACTGACCGCTGAGTCGCTGTCCACCGCTTTCGGCATGCCGCTCATCCTGGACCGCAGGGACGACCGATGGGCCGCGCGCCGTGAGGTTCGGCATAGAGCCGACCGATAGGCTCAGGTCATGGATTCCTGGGACTGGCTGCGCGACCACATGTGGGAGTCGTGGCTGGCGGTCTCGATCCTGCTGGGCGTGGCTGAGATGTTCAGTCTCGACCTGATCCTGGCGATGCTCGCGGCCGGAGCTCTCGTGGGCATGGTGGCCGCCCTGCTCGGTGCGCCCTTCGGCCTGCAGGCGATCCTGGCTTCCGTTGCTGCGGTGGCCGCACTCGCTCTCGTCCGGCCCTCAGTGGCTCGTCGCCTGCACAGCGGGCCCGAGCTGCGCATCGGCCATGGAAAGCTCGTCGGCCGACAGGGTCTCGTCCTGGAGACCGTCACGGGCATGCAGGCCGGCCGGATCAGCCTCGCGGGAGAGGTCTGGAGCGCCCACCCCTATGACGACACCCTGACGATCGAGCCCGGGCAGACGGTCGAGGTGCTCGAGATCCGGGGCGCCACGGCCTACGTCCACCCTCTTCCCATGCTCGACGGCTGACCCCGTTCGGCCTTCGACCTTCCCCCGACCCCAGAGGAGTACCCGTGGAGTACGTGGTTCCCGTTCTCGGCCTACTGCTGATCCTGTTCGTGATCGTGATGCTGGCGCGCACAGTTCGGATCATCCCCCAGGCGCGGGCCGGCATCGTTGAGCGCTTCGGCAAGTACCACCAGACGCTCAACGCGGGACTGAACATCGTGGTGCCCTTCATCGACCGGGTCCGGTACCTCATCGACCTGCGCGAGCAAGTGGTGAGCTTCCCACCCCAGCCGGTCATCACCGAGGACAACCTGGTGGTCTCGATCGACACGGTCATCTACTTCCAGGTCACCGAGCCGGTTGCGGCGACCTACGAGATCGCGAACTACATCCAGGCCGTCGAGCAGCTGACGATGACCACGCTGCGCAACATCGTCGGCGGCATGGACCTCGAACAGACCCTCACCAGTCGCGAGGAGATCAACAGCGGCCTGCGGGGCGTCCTGGACGAGGCGACCGGAAAGTGGGGGATCCGGGTCAACCGCGTGGAGATCAAGGGGATCGACCCGCCGCCCTCGATCAAGGACGCGATGGAGAAGCAGATGCGCGCGGATCGCGACAAGCGCGCGGTGATCCTGACGGCCGAGGGCCAGCGACAGTCCTCGATCCTGACGGCCGAGGGCAACAAGCAGTCCGCCATCCTCAACGCCGAAGGCGATCGGGAGTCCCAGATCCTGCGCGCCCAGGCCGACCGGGAGTCCCAGATCCTTCGAGCCCAGGGCGAGGGTCAGGCCATCCAAACCGTGTTCCAAGCCATCCATGACGGCCAACCTGACCAGTCGCTGCTGGCCTACCAGTACCTCCAGATGATGCCGAAGATCGCCGAGGGCGACGCGAACAAGGTCTGGATCGTCCCGTCGGAGATCGGCAAGGCGCTGGAGGGCCTCGGCTCGACCATGAACCAGCTGGCCGGCATCCCGCAGGAGAACGCCGGTCCGCGCAATCGGGTCGACATGGGGCCCTCAGAGGACGAGTTGGCCGAGCAGCGGCGTGAGCAGGCCGAGCTCTCGAGCATCCACGCGGATGTCCAGGCGGCCATTGATGAGGCACGGAGCGCGGGGCACTCGCCCGACCCGCTCACCGGCCCGCTGCCTCCGGAGACGGAGCCCCCGCAGGAACCCTGAGTTCCTAGTGAGCGCAGTCGAGATGGTCGCGATTGTCTGCGCGGGGTTCGCGGCAGGCGGGATCAACTCTGTCGTCGGGTCAGGCACCCTGATCACCTTTCCCACGCTCCTGGCCTTCGGGATCCCGCCCGTCACCGCCAACGTCTCCAACAACGTGGGCCTGGTGCCAGGCTCGTTCTCCGCCGCGTTCGGCTACCGACGTGAGCTTCGCGGGCAGCGGGCCCGGGCGCTGCGCCTGGGGTCGGCCTCACTTCTCGGCGGCGTCGTCGGGGCCGTGTTGTTGCTCGCGCTCCCCGCGGCCGCGTTCGAGGGCATCGTGCCGGCGCTCATCGTGCTCGGTCTGCTGCTCGTGGTGTTCCAACGGCCCGTCCAGACGTGGGTGGCGCGCCGCCACGAAGACCTGGGGGGCCTGCCGCAGCTGGGTGCCGTGTGGGTGTGGCCGGCGGTCCTGATCACCGGCGTGTACGGCGGCTACTTCGGCGCCGCCCAGGGAGTCCTGTTGATGGCGGTGATGGGGATCGGCGTCCCCGAGACGCTCCAGCGGCTCAACGGGCTGAAGAACCTCCTGGCAGCGACGGTCAACGCGGTGGCGGGCATCGTGTTCATCCTGGTCGCAGACATCGACTGGGCGGTCGCCGGCCTCATCGCGGTCGGGTCGGTCGTCGGCGCGCAGGTGGGCGCCACCCTGGGCCGCCGACTCCCGGACCCGGCGCTGCGGGCTGTCATCGTCGTGGTGGGCATCGTGGCCCTGGCCGTCTTCCTGAGCCACTGACCAGCGCTACGCCGCGGGTGACCCGGCCGGCCACAGAGCGGGTCGGCTAGGTGAGCTTCACCACCCGGGTGCCACCGGCGAACTGGTCGTGCCATCCCTGGCGGTTGACGGTGTCACCGTTGATGCCCACGGCGATGGTGATGACGGCGACCAGGCTCAGGATCGGGCTGATGAACCACCCCAGGATCGGCACGATGCCGATCAGCCCGATGGCCAGGAAGACATTGCGGCGCAGCGACTGCTCGACGCTCGGGTTGCCACCCTGCGGGGCCACGACCTTGAGCTTCAGAAGCATCTTCCCGACCGACTGGCCGCGGGTGGAGTCCATGAAGGCGAAGTACCCCAGTGCGATCGCGGCGCTGATGATGGCGGACACGCTGGCGGCCGCCCACGAGGACGCCGCTCCGGTCAGCCCCGCGGACCCTCCCATGATGACCCCGACGATCAGCACCGAGACGAAGATGCTGTTGGCGATGCCCACGATGATGGCGTCCACGAGTCGGGCCAGGAACCGGTCGAGAAGCTGGCCGGGCTGTTCACCGCCAGGCACCTCCGGCGGGGGCGGTGCGCCTCCGTAGCCGTAACCTGCGGGGGGTTGCTCGCTCATCGGATCTCCTTGTCCAAGAGGCGGACGCCGCATCCGCGGGGCCCACGGCCATTATCGGGCAGGTGACCAGTGAGTGCACGCGCGCCGCTGGCGAGTCTCAGATCGCGCAGGAACGGTGGGCGGCGGCCGTCCGAGGCCGGTCGCCGTGATGGACGCACCGAAATCCTCACTGTGAGGGGGTGGCGACCTCATCCAAGGAGACCTCGGCATAGGCACTCGCCCAACGATCGAGCTCGTCGTAGACGACCTCCCGCACCTCGGAGCGGGAGAGCACCACGTCGTGGATCGCACCCTCCACCGAGATCACGGTGACGCGTCGGGCCAAGGCCGTCGCCCAGCGGCGCATCTGCTTGACGTCCAGGACCACGTCCTTGTCCCAGACGTCCTCGGCCGAGCGACCCGTTGCGCCCGAGGTGAGCACCAGCACGGGGCAGGGGACGTCCAGGCCTCGGTGGACCCGCGCATGCCCGCGCCGGGTCGCACGCACCCACCCGGCGTAGACCGGCCACGACCCCAGTGGCTTCCAGTCCAGGTTGTAGTCCCATTCGCCCTCGAAGTCGCGGTGCAGCGCCTGTCCGTAGGCAGGCGAGACGCTGCGGGGAATCTCGCGACGGGGCCGGTAGGACCCCAGCTGCTTGACGACCGACGAGCCGAGCCGGACCCAGAACGGCCCATGCATGTCGACCCAGGGCGAGTTCAGCACCATGCCCGCCAACGAAGGCTGTCGGGCATCGGCCCACAGGGCCACCACGAGGCCACCCGTCGAGTGTGCCGACACGATGACGTGGTCATGCCCGTCGCGCTCGGTGATGCGCGCCCAGGCCTCGTCGAGGTCTGGCAGGTAGTCGGCCATGTCGCCGGCATAGCCGGCGGATTGGTGCTCGCGCAGGGACCGTCCGTACTTGCGCAGGTCGACCGCATAGAAGTCATAGCCTCGGTCGACCCACCACTGGGCGTACTGCGTCTGGAAGAAGTAGTCGCAGAAGCCATGCACGTAGAGCACCGCCCGCCGGGTCGGCGAGGGTGCGGCCAGCAGCACGAGGCTGCACACGACTGTGCCCTCGTCGTCGTCCGGAAGCGGGACGGTCTCGAGGAGGTACGGCGCGCCGAGGACGTCGGTCTCCCAGGACGCGGAGAGCTGGGGACGACCGGTCGGGTGTCTCATGCCGGAAGTGTCTCAGCCGCGCGAACGCGCAGCCTCGACCAGTCCGGCGAAGAGCTCTCGTCGCTCGGTCATCTCCGGGTGCCATTGCACCGCGACGCAGAATCGATCGCCCGTCGTTTCCATCGCCTCGAGAGTCTCATCGGCAGCCCACGCCGTGGCCAGGAAGCCCGGATGGTCGTCCACCGACTGGTGGTGGTGGCAGCGCACGGACAGGCGCTCGCCGAGCAGTGCTGCGACGCGGCTGCCCGGCGTGGCGCTCACCTCGACATCGCCGAAGCCCGGCCCACCGGGGGCGTGGTTCTCGTGGCCGACCAGGTCCGGTGTGTGCTGGTGGAGGGAGCCACCTGCCCGCACCGCCATCACCTGCATGCCCCGGCAGACCCCCAGGACCGGAAGCCCGGTCGCCTCGGCAGCGTCGAGCAGCGCGATCTCCCACCCGTCCCGGTCCGGGCGCCAGAGGACAGTGCGCGGATGTGGCTGTTGGCCGTAGCGCGAGGGTTCCACGTCGGCACCGCCGGCGATGACCAGCCCGTCCAGGGCAGCCACGACCGCCGTCGCGACCGAAGCCCGCGACGACGCCGGAGGCAGCAGGACCGGGGCACCACCGGCCTCGAGCACGGCGTCGGCGTACTCCGTGTGGAGCAGATCGGCCGACTGGTTCCAGACGCCCCAGCTGGCCGTCTCGCGGTAGCAGGAGATCCCGATCACCGGGACCCGCGACTCAGAGCGGGGTGACATAGGCGCCGGAGATCCCGCCGTCCACCAGGAACGTGCTGGCCGTGATGAAGCTCGACTCGTCGGAGGCCAGGAAGAGAACAGCGTTCGCCATCTCCTCCGGCTCCCCGAAGCGACCCATGGGGACGTGAACCAGCCGGCGGGCGGCTCGCTCGGCGTCCGCGGCGAACAGTTCTTGAAGGAGGGGGGTGTTCACCGGGCCCGGGCAGAGTGCGTTCACGCGGACCCCCTGGCGGGCGAACTGGACACCGAGCTCCCGGCTCATCGACAGCACGCCGCCCTTCGACGCGGAGTAGGAGATCTGGGAGGTCGCCGCGCCCATGACCGCCACGAACGACGCGGTATTGATGATCGACCCGCGACCTTGGTCGATCATGTAGGGCAGTGCGGCCTTGCTGCAGAGATAGACGCTGGTCAGGTTCACCTCCTGGACCCGGCGCCAGACGTCCAGGTCGGTGTCGAGGATGGAGTCGTCCTCCGGGGGCGAGATGCCGGCGTTGTTGAAGGCGATGTCCACCGAGCCGTAGGTGTCGTGGGCGACCTGGAACAGCGCATCCACCTCGTCCTTCGCCGTGACGTCGACGTGTCGGTAGGTCACGACGGACTCACCCCCCAGCTCGACCGCCAAGGCCACCCCTCGCGCGTCGTCGATGTCGCCGATGACGACGCGAGCACCTTCTGCGACGAACCGGCGCACGGTCGCCAGGCCGATGCCTGAGCAGCCGCCGGTGATGACGGCGACCTTGCCGTCGAGACGTCCCGCCATGGTGGTCCTTCCCTTCTCTGTTCAGAGGTGCACGGCGAGCGTTCGCCGTGTCTCGGCTCCGCCGCGTCAGTGGGCGATGAACACGTTCTTCTCCTCGGTGAACGCGTGGGGAGCATCCGGCCCGAGCTCGCGGCCGAAGCCGGACTGCTTGTAGCCCCCGAACGGGGTCCAGTAGCGCACCGAGGAGTGGCTGTTGACCGACAGGTTGCCGGCCTCGACCCCGCGTGCGACGCGGAGGGCCCGGCCCAGGTCCTCGGTGAAGATCGAGCCGGACAACCCGTACTCTGTGTCGTTGGCGAGGGCGATCGCCTCATCCTCGCCGTCGAAGGGCATCACCGCGACGACAGGTCCGAAGACCTCCTCACGCCACACGCGGTCCTCGGTCGAGCGACTCTCCACCACCGTCGGCGGGACCCACCATCCCGGACCTTCGGGACAGGATCCGCTGAACGCCACGATCGCGTCCTGGATGTAGCCCTCGACACTGTCGCGCTGTCCCGCGGAGACCAGCGGGCCCATCTCGCTGGCCTCATCCGCGGGATCGAGTACTCGCAATCGCGCGACCGACTGCTCGAGCCGACCCAGGAACTCGTCGTACGCCGCTCGCTGCACGAGGATCCGGGAACGCGCGCAGCAGTCCTGGCCGGCGTTGTCGAAGACGGCGTACGGCGCCAGGTCGGCGGCGCGAGCCACATCGGCGTCGGCGAAGACGATGTTCGCGCTCTTGCCACCGAGCTCCAGCGTCACGCGCTTGACCTGTTCGGCACAGCCGGCCATGATCTGCTTCCCGACCTCGGTGGAGCCCGTGAAGGCCACCTTCCGCACCAGTGGGTGCTTCACGAAGCGGTCCCCGACGACCGATCCCTTCCCTGGGAGCACGGTGAAGACCCCCTCGGGGAGCCCCGCCTCGCGGGCGAGCTCCCCGAGCCTGATCGCGGTCAGGGGAGTGATCTCGGCCGGCTTGAGCACCACGGTGTTGCCCGCGGCAAGAGCAGGGGCGAACCCCCAGGCAGCGATCGGCATCGGGAAGTTCCACGGCACGATCACCGACACGACGCCGAGGGGCTCGTGGAACGTGACGTCGATGCCGCCCGGCACCGGGATCTGCCGTCCGAACAGCCGCTCGGGGGTGGCGGAGTAGTAGTTCAGGCAGTCGCGGACGTTCCCGGCCTCCCACCGGGCGTTGCTGATGGTGTGCCCGGAGTTGGACACCTCCAGACGCGCCAGCTCCTCGACCTGTGCGTCGACGACTTCGGCGAAGCTCCGCAACAGGCGGGCGCGCTCGCCGGGGGCGATGGCCCGCCAGGGGGCGAAGGCCTCGTGCGCGCGCTCGATGGCGGCGTCGGTCTCGGTGGCTGAGGTCGTGGGCACCTCGGCCACCAGGGTCTCGTCGACCGGGCTGATGAGGCGGGACGTTGCTGAGGACACCGTCACATCCTCTCGAAGCTGCGGAACAGCTCCCAGTCGGTGACGGCGGCGTTGAACGCCGCCAGCTCGACGTCGGCCATGTTGGTGTAGTGGTCGACGACGGCATCGCCGAAGGACTCCCGTGCGATCGCAGAGCCGGCGAACGCGTCGCGCGCGGCCTGGAGCGTCCCCGGGACCTGCGGGTGGTCGGACTGATAGGCGTTGCCGACCAGCTCGCTCTCCAGCGGCAGCTCGCGCTCGATGCCGTGGAGCCCGCCGGCGAGCATGGCCGCCAGGGCCAAGTGGGGGTTCACGTCGCCACCGGGGACGCGGTTCTCCAGGCGGGCGCCGGGACCCTGGCCCACGAGCCGGATGGCGCAGGTGCGGTTGTCGAGGCCCCAGGCGATGGTGGTCGGCGCGAACGAGCCCGCAGCGAACCGCTTGTAGGAGTTCACGTTGGGCGCGTAGAGGAGCGTGAACTCGGCCATGGTCGCGAGTATTCCGGCGATGAAGTGGTCATACAGAGCCGTGCGGCCGTCGGCGTCCCAGAAGACGGTCGTGCCGTCCGCACCACGCAACGACAGGTGGATGTGGCACGAGTTGCCCTCGCGCTCGTCGTACTTCGCCATGAAGGTGATCGCCTTGCCGTGGTGGGCGGCGATCTCCTTCGCGGCGGTCTTGTACACGCTGTGGTTGTCGGCGGTGACCAGCGCGTCGGCATAGAGAAAGCCGATCTCGTGCTGCCCGAAGTTGCACTCTCCCTTGACGCCCTCGACGTCGAGACCCGCGGCGTACATGTGGTTGCGGATGTCCCGAAGCAACGGTTCCACCCTGGTCGTGCCGAGGATCGAGTAGTCGACGTTGTACTGGTTGGCCGGCTGGAGGCCCACGTATCGGTTCCGGTGCGCGTCCTCGTAGGAGGTGTCGAACACGATGAACTCCAGTTCGGTGCCCGCGAGCGCGACCAGGTCTCGTTCGGCGACCCGGTCCAGCTGGCCTTGTAGGACGGTCCGCGGCGACTGGAGCACCGGGGCATGGTCGAGCCAGACCAGGTCGCACTGCACCATGGCGGTGGCCGGCAGGTGGGTCAGGCGACGCAGGGTGCGCCAGTCCGGCACGAACTCCATGTCGCCGTAGCCGCGCTCCCACGAGGAGATGGCGTACCCCTCCACGGTGTTCATGTCGACGTCCACCGCGAGCAGGTAGTTGCAGCCCTCCGTCCCGTGCTCGAGAGCGAAGTCGAGGAAGTAGCGCCCGTGGAGGCGCTTGCCCTGGAGCCGACCCTGCATGTCGGTGAACGCCAGGATCACCGTGTCGACCTCCCCGGCGTCGATCAGGGCCCGCATGCCCTCCACGGAGAGGTAGCGGTCGTTGATGCGAGTCATGGTGTCTCCTCAACCTGTTCCACGGTCATCCCAGCAGGCCGCGCAACAGCGCGGCCGTGTCGTCGCAGTGCTCCTCCATGGCCGACCTGGCGCGGTCCGGCCGGCCGTCCAGAACCGCTCGGTACATGCGTTGGTGCTGTCGGTCGGAGTGGGCGATGTTGGCTTCGAGGACCGGGATGGCGCTGAGCATCTCGTGCAAGCTGGCCTGGACGGAGGTGACGGCGTCGATGAGGCGCGGCGAGCCCGACAGGGACGCGAGGGTCAGGTGGAACCGCGAGTCGGCCTGCCGATGTGCCGTGCGGGTGGTGGCGCCGGCCACGGCATCGTGAGCGGCCGCGAGTCGTCCTCGTGCCCGCTCGTCCAGCTGGCGGGTCGCGGCCAGGGCGGTCGCACCTGGTTCCACCACCTGCCGGAACGCGAGGGCGTCCAGCCAGTCCGCGCGCTGTTCCGGGGTCGTGCGCATGGCTTTGCGAGCTGAGGGTGTCCGGGGCTTGAGGGTCACGACGGCGCCACCGCCCCGGCCGCGGCGGGTCTCGATCAGGCCGGCTTCGCGCAGCGCGGCCATGGCCTCGCGGAGTGTGGCTCGGGAGACCGAGAGCCGCCCGGCCAGCTCGCGCTCCGCGGGGAGGGTGCTCCCGAGTGGGTAGACCCCCAGCCGGATGGCCGTGGCGAGCTGTTCGACGCACGCCTCGAACGCGTGGTGGCCGCGCACCGGTCGGAGCACCGCGGCCGTCAGATGCTCGTGGGCCTCGGCTGTCACGCGGCCAGTCTCGTGAGCACTCGGGGGAGTGTCAATGGTCTGAGTTCAAACCATTTTGGTCGTGAGTATGGACGCATGGTTCCGTGCGGGTCTAGCCTCCGGTTCAACCGCACTGCTGGGCGGGACATCCCGGGGAGTCTCACCTGTGGCGCATCCATCGTGTCGAGGAACGGATCACGGAAGGAACGACGACTGTGGCTGAGAATCCCAGTGGCGCCCGCAAGCAGACCACCACCGGCGGTGGTGTCAGCTACGAGCATGCCGGAGCGGAGTACTTCGACAAACGCGGCCTGACGCGGCATGCCGGTGCCTGGTCCCTGTGGGCCCTCGGCGTCGCGGCGGTCATCTCGGGTGACTTCTCGGGGTGGAACCTCGGTATCGGCGAAGCCGGCTGGGGCGGCATGCTCATCGCGACCGTGGTGATCGGTCTGATGTACCTGCTGATGGTCTACAGCATCGCCGAGATGTCCTCGACCATGCCGCACACCGGCGGCGCCTACTCGTTCGCGCGATCGGCGATGGGCCCGTGGGGCGGGTACGTCACCGGACTCGCGGAGTCCATCGAGTACGTCATCACCACGGCGGTGGTCGGCACTTTCGCCGGCCTCTACGCCGACGCGATCACAGATGACCTATTCGGCTTCACGATGCCGCTGTGGCTCTGGGTCGTGGTGTTCTACGTCGTCTTCGTCGCCCTCAACTCGGCGGGCGCGGCAGCGTCGTTCCGATTCGCGGTGGTCATTGCGATCATCTCTCTCGCCGTGCTCGGCTTCTTCTTCGTGACCGCGATCTTCTCCGGCCAGTTCAGCTGGGACAACCTCTGGAACATCGAGCCGGAGGCCGGCGGCAGCACGTTCCTGCCGATGGGCATCGGCGGAGTACTCGCGGCTCTCCCGTTCGCCATCTGGTTCTTCCTCGGGATCGAGGAACTGCCCCTGGCGGCCGAGGAGACCCACACCCCGCAGGACGATATTCCGCGCGGCTCGCTGATGGGCATGTGGACCCTGCTGGTGACCGCGTTCCTGGTGCTGCTGCTGAACCCGGGAGTTCTGGGTGCCCAGGAGATCTCGGGCAGCGGGGAGCCCATCCTGGACGGCTTCCGTGCGATCTTCCCCAACGGCAACATCGCGTCGTTGCTGTCCCTGTTCGCTCTCACCGGTCTTGTGGCGTCCTTCCAGGGGATCATGTTCGCCGCCGGCCGCAACATGTACTCACTCTCGCGTGCCGGCTACTACCCCAAGGCGCTGTCGCTCACGGGTGGTCGCAAGGTCCCCTACGTCGCACTGATCGCGAGCGCGATCATCGGAATCGTGCTCGTCTTCGGGCTCGGGGCGATCCGGAACGAGCCGGGTGAGTCCGCAACCGACGCCCAGGTCGTCGTGGCGGGCCAGCTGCTGAACATCGCGGTGTTCGGGGCCGTGATCGCCTACTTCCTCCAGATGGTGGCGTTCCTGATGCTCCGTCGGAAGTACGCCGACGTGGCGCGTCCCTACAACAGCCCGGTCGGGGTCTGGGGCGCGGTGGTGGCAGCGGTGATCTCCGGAGCGACGTTGATCATCCTGCCGTTCAACGAGGCCTACCGTTCGGTCGTCTTCGGCGTCGCGATCTTCTTTGCGCTGGGGCTGCTGTACTTCGCGCTCGTGGGACGGCACCGACTGGTGCTCTCCCCGGAGGAGGAGTTCGCGATGACGCACGCCCGACACGGGCACCCGGAGACCGAGGGGTATGACGTGACCGAGCGCGAGATCGAGTCGGGCGAGCGCTAGCCGACCACCGGCACGCGACCGCCCGACTCCTGGTGGGGGCAGGGGGCGGTCGCGGTGCCGGTCAGCCCCCGGCGTAGAGGTCGCGGATCACCTGTTCGATGTCCGGTTCCCGAATGGCGAGGTCGGCGACGTCGTAGGTTGCCGCGACCGCGGCCACCAGTGGCGCGGCACTGGCGTCGGAGGGGAAGGCGAGCCACTGTCGGGGCCCCTCGACGCGGACCACCCGCGTCCCCGCAACCACGATCGGTGGCGCCTCGTCGACGAGGTCCACCACCAGCATCCGGTCGGATCCGCCAACTCGGTGCAGCTCCGGGAGGGTGCCGTCGAAGACCAGCGCCCCATGGTCGATGACCATCACCCTCGAGCACAGGGCTTCGATGTCCGCGAGGTCGTGGGTGGTGAGGAGCATCGTGATGCCACGGTCGGCGTTGAGCGCCCGCAGGAACTCCCGCAGGCGTCCCTTGCTCACGACGTCGAGTCCGATCGTCGGCTCGTCGAGATACAGGATCTCCGGGTCGTGCAGCAACGCGGCGGTCAGGTCGCCTCGCATCCGCTGCCCGAGGGAGAGCTGGCGGACCGGAGTGTCGAGCAGGTCGGCGAGGTCGAGGAGCTCGAGGCATCGGTCCAGGTTCTCGCGGAAGCGGGCCCGAGGAACGGCGTACAGCTTCTGGAGCAGCTCGAAGGAGTCCCTGAGCGGCAGGTCCCACCACAAGGTGGTCCGCTGACCGAACACCACGCCGATGCGTCGCGCCAGCCGGGTGCGCTCGGCACTGGGGTCGAGGCCGGCCACCAGCAGCCGACCTCCGGTGGGCACCAGGATGCCCGTGAGCATCTTGATGGTCGTGGACTTGCCAGCGCCGTTGGGCCCCAGATAGCCGACCATCTCGCCGCTGTCGATCGAGAAGCTGATCTTGTCGACGGCGATCACTTCGTGCACGCTCCGCCGCAGTCCTCGGGTGCGCTTGCGCACGGTGAAGGTACGTCGCAGATCGGTCGCCTCGATCAATGGACCCATCTCAGCTCCCCGTCGAGGTGTAGTGGCGCACTCCGGTGCGCCAGGCCAGCGCCGCCGCACCGACCAGCAGCAGCGACACGAGAGGCGGGAGGATGGCGAACCATCCTGGCATGCCATAGGGGTCCGGCCGACCGAGCAGGTACAGGCACGGGTACCAGTTAACGAAGGCGACGGGGAGGAGGAACGTCAACGACACCACGATGTCCCGCGGGAAGATCGTCAGGGGGTACTGCGTCAGCGTGTTGCCGCCGTAGGTGAACGCGTTCGCCACCTCGCTGGCATCCGCCAGCCAGAACTGCAGGCACGAGAAGCCGACGAAGAACGCCAGGAAGATCGCGCTCCCGGACGCGAGCATCAGCACGGCGACAATCATCTTCGAGAGGCTCCAGTCGAGGTCCCACGCGGCCCAGGAGAAAACCACCAGAGCCTGGGTGATCCGCCCGAGACGACGCAGCGCGAACCGGTCGGCACAGACCTGGACGACCAGGGGCACCGGACGCGTCATCATCGTGTCGAGGGTCCCGGTGCGCACGTGGTGTCCGATCTGCTCGACGCTGCCGATGAGCAGGTCGGCGACGCCGAGAGCCAGACCGCTGGCGCCGTACAGCAGGGCGACCTCGCGCAGTCCGAAGCCCGCCAGGTGGTCGATGGTGTGGAACATCAGTCCGATCGCGACGAAGTCCAGCACGGTGATCAACGCGCTGGACACGGTCAGGAACCAGAAGGAGGTGGGGTAGGCCAGCGACGACCGGATCCACATCCTCGCGATCCAGGCGTACTGACGCGGCGCGGCGCGCACCGCCCGTGCGAGCTCAGCCACCCTGGACCACCAGCCGTCGGGTCGCGGCGTTCAGGACGGCCTGACCGGACGCCAGGAGAAGGAGGGCCCAGAGGATCTGCAGCGTGAGGGCTCCCAGGAGACCGAGCCCGGTGTGCTGGCCGAGCCAGATGTCGGCCGGCGTCTGCAGGTACGACGCCCACGGCAGGGCGAGGGCGATCGAGCGCAGTGGCTCAGGGAAGATCACCAGCGGAAGCGCCATCCCGCTGAAGAAGACCGCCAGCACTCCCGAGGCCAGCTTCACCCCGCTGGCGTCCAACAGCCAGAAGGCCGAGCAGGCGACCAGGAAGCGCACCGCGAAGCTGGTGGTCACCGCGAGCACGAGGCTCACCATGAAGGCGGCAGCGGCCACCGGGCCGGCAGGCAGGCGGATGTCGAACAGGACCAGCCCCAGCAGGGTGGGGCCGAGACCGCGCACGAGCAGGTGGTAGGCGGCGCGGCCCAGGTCGGCCGCGAGGTACCAGCCGAGCAGGTTGGCCGGCCGGTAGAGGTCGATGGCCACGTCCCCGGTCCGGATCCGCTCGGCCAGGTCATCGGTCGTGCCGCCACCCCAGACGGCCACCGTCATCAGCAGCGCCTGACCGAGCCAGACATAGGTGACCGCGTCCGTGGCGTCGTACCCGCCCGCATCCGGGCGGGCCGCCCACAGCGCCAGGTAGGCGTAGCTGTAGATGACGCCGAAGACGCAGTTCGTGAAGACGCCCGCCAGCGTTGCTCCGACGTAGGTCGAGTAGCGATGGAAGGACCGGACGGCGATCGCGACATGCAGCATGCTGCGCCCCCCGTTCGGTCGGCGGAGACTATCTCGGGCCAGGCGAGGGTCTCGTCGTGGGCCCTGGGGGGCAAGCCTGCGTGTCGAGAACCTCCGCCGCGGTTCAGTAGGCGTAGGTCCCGTGCAGGATCGCCCGCCCCAAGGTCTTGAACGCCAGGTTGAACGACACCACGGCGGGGGAGGCGTCGCTGTCCACGCCGAGGGCGTCCTCGCCGACGGCGTGCACCACGAAGTAGTACCGGTGCACCTGGTCACCCTGCGGCGGCGCCGCGCCCATGAACGCCTTGGGTCCGCCGTCGTTGCGGCACATGAAGGCGTCGCCCGGCAGGTCGGCGCTCTCGCCGCCGGCGCCGGTCGGCAGCGACGTGCAGTCGGCCGGGAGATCGACCATGACCCAGTGCCAGAAGCCGCTGGGAGTGGGTGCATCGGGGTCGAAGCATGTGACCACGTAGGACTTCGTACCCTCCGGTGCCCCCGACCACGACAGCTGGGGGGAGGTGTTGCCCAGCGCCGCGACCTGGTCGTCCTTGAGCGGCTGACCATCGACGACGTCGGCACTCGTGACGGAGAACGACTCGGTCTCCGGAAGCAGGTCGTACGGGTTGGGCGTGACCGGGCGTTCGATGCTCATGTGTCGGACCCTAGCCCTGGCTCACCCGCTGATCCAGAGACAATGACTCGATGACCGAGCCGGACCCACCGCCCTACCCGTCGGGGCTTCGCCTCGCCGGGCGGCGCGTCGTGGTCGTCGGGGGTGGCAACGTGGCCCAGCGCCGGGTTCCGACGCTGCTCGCCGCGGGCGCCGACGTGCTGGTGGTGTCTCCGGAGGTGACGCCGGCGATCGAGGGAATGCTCGGCGAGCTCACCTGGCGACGGGGGAGATTCCGACCGGACGACCTCGCCGACGCGTGGTACGTCATCGCAGCGACCGACGACCCCGATGCCAACGAGGCAGTGTCCGAGGCCGCGGAGCTGCGCCGGATCTTCTGCGTGCGTAGCGACGACGGTCGCCGGGCCACCGCCTGGACACCCGCGGTCGGTCGGCACGGAAGTGTGACGGTGGCCGTGCTGGGCAACCGCGAACCGCGCAAGTCCGCCGCACTTCGTGACGACATCCTCACCGCGCTGCGCGAGGGCCAGCTGGTCGCCAGCGACGCCCACGACCGGTCGCCCGGCGTGATTCTGGTCGGTGGCGGCCCCGGTGACCCGGAGCTGGTGTCCGTGGCCGCGCGCCACCAGCTCGCCACTGCCGACGTCGTCGTCGCGGACCGCCTGGCCCCGCGCGAGCTGCTCGACGAGCTGCCCGCCCACGTCGAGCTGGTCGACGTGGCGAAGCTACCGCGTGGTCGCTCGGCGTTGCAGGCCGAGATCAACCGCATCCTCATCGACCGGGCACGGGCGGGGAAGCGTGTCGTCCGGTTCAAGGGCGGTGACAGCTTCGTGTTCGGACGCGGCTTCGAAGAGCTGGTGGCCTGTCGCGAGGCCGGCGTGCCGGTCACGGTCGTGCCCGGGCTCTCCTCGGCCCTGGCTGTTCCAGCCCTTCAAGGCATCCCGGTGACGCATCGCGGAGTCGCCCACGAGTTCACCGTGGCCAGCGGCCACCTCCGTCCCGGACATCCCGACTCACTCATCGACTGGGGTGCCCTGGCGCGGCTCCGCGGGACGCTCGTCCTGCTGATGGCGGTCGAGAACGCGCCCCACATCGCGTCGACTCTCATCGACGGCGGTCGACCAGGCACGACGGCGGTGGCAGTCGTGGTGGAGGGCACGATGCCGGGAGAGCGGTTCGTGGTGTCCACCCTCACGTCGCTGGCGGCCGACCTCGAGCGGCACGACATCGGCCCGCCCGCGATCATCGTCGTCGGCGACGTGGTCGAGGTCGCCCAGCAGGCCAGGTACCCGGCCGATGGCTGAGCTCGTCCCGGTCGTCGAGCCTGGCGACCCGCGCCTCGCCGACTACCGCGACCTGCGCGACGTTCAGCTCCGCCGTCATCTCGAGGCCGAGGGTGGCCTCTTCCTCGCCGAGGGCGAGAAGGTCGTGCGTCGAGCGATCGAGGCGGGGTACACCGCCCGGTCGTTCCTGATGTCCGAGCGCTGGCTCGCCGGGCTCAGCGACGTCCTCGACGCCTCGCCGGCTCCGTGCTTCGTCGTGAGCGAGGCGCTGGCTGAACAGGTCACCGGCTTCCACGTCCACCGGGGTGCCCTGGCGTCGCTGGAGCGCCGGCCGCTGCCCACGGTGGCCGACGTGCTCGCCGGGGCGCGCACCATCCTGGTCCTCGAGGACATCGTGGACCACACGAACGTCGGCGCGATCCTCCGTAGCGGTGCCGCCCTGGGCGCGGACGCCGTCGTGCTGTCGCCTCGTTGCGCCGACCCCCTCTACCGGCGCGCCATCAAGGTGGCCATGGGAGCGGTCTTCTCGCTGCCCTGGACCCGCCTCGACGACTGGTACGACGCCCTGCCCACTCTGGGAAGCAGCGGGTTCACGACGGTGGCCCTCACCCTCGCCCCCGACGCGCTCCCGTTGCAGGACGCCGTGGCGGGCCTGGACCGCGTGGCCCTCGTGCTGGGCTCGGAGGGTCATGGGCTCTCGCCTCGCTGGGAGGTGTCGGCGGACCGGCGGGCGATCATCCCGATACGTGAGGGGATCGACTCGCTGAACGTCGCTGCCGCGACGGCGGTCGCGTGCTACGTGACGGCACGCCGATAGCAGCCCGAGCGGCTCAGGCGTCGTCCGCGGGCCAGTCGAGCGGGTAGGCCGCGGCCGCCTTGTCGTGCGCCTTCTGGAGCTTCTTGCGCAGCTTGGCCGACAGCCGGTCCCCGAAGACAGTCCCGCGGGTGTGATCCGTCTCGTGCTGCAGGCAGCGCGCGAGGAGGCCGTCACCGGTGAAGGTCACCGGGTTGCCGTCGAGATCCTGACCGGTCACCGTGGCGGTGTCCGGTCGGGCGCAGTCGACAAAGGCGCCGGGGAACGACAGGCAGCCCTCCTCGCCCTCGTCGAGGCGGCGGTCAGGCCCCTCGGGCAGGCTGAGCTCGGGGTTGCACACCACGCCGGCGGCGGGCTCCCCGGACTCGTCGGGACAGTCGAAGACGAACATGGCGACGTCCTCCCCGACCTGACAGGCCGCGAGGCCGACGCCCTCGGCGGCGTACATGGTCGCGACCATGTCGGCGGCGAGGCGGCGGAGCTCGCCGTCGAACGTGGTCACCCGCTCCTGCGGACGATGCATCACCGCTGCGCCCCAGCGGGTGATCGGCCGCACGGCGCCGCCCACCGGAAGGGCGGGTGACGGCGTCGTGGAGGACTCGGACATGGCGGCGATCCTAGGACACGGTCCCAGGAGCCCGGTGCGCCCGATCGACTGGACCCGCCGAGCACCCTCGAGCCGGCACCACCGGCTCGGCGCGGCGCGTCTCGACCCAGGCGCTCTGGGCTGGTCGGATGACCCTCATGAAGCTGTACGCCGACGCGCCCGTGCACCGTTCGCTCCAGATCCTTCGCGACGTCCTCTTCGTCGGGTGGGTGGTCGGCTGGGTCTGGATCGGGGGTGGGGTCCACGACCAGACGTTGGCGCTGGGGTCTCCGGGTCGGACCCTGGAGTCCTCCGCCACGAGCCTGGCCGACGGACTGAGTGAGGCAGGTGCGCTGCTCGAGGGCGTTCCGGTCGTCGGCGGCGGGGTCGCGGCGCCTTTCGACAAGGCCTCGGGCGCCGCTGAGTCCCTGGCGCAGTCGGGACGTGAGGAGGTGCAGGCCGTGGAGCGGCTGGCCTGGTGGCTCGGACTGTCCATCGCCCTGATACCGATCCTGGTGGTGGCTGCGTTCTACGTCCCGGGTCGGGTCCGCTTCTCGCGTGAAGCGACCGCGGGCGCCCAGTTCATCGACGCGACGGAGGATCTCGACCTGTTCGCACTCCGAGCCCTCGTGCGCCAACCCATGCACGTGCTGGCCCGGATCAGCGACGACCCCGCGGGGGCCTGGCGGGCGCGGGACGCGGCGATCGTGCGGGCGCTCGCGGAGCTGGAACTACGAGATGTCGGCCTCCGTCCGCCACCCCTCGCCGCGGGAGGCATCACGTCAGGGGGCTGACCACACCACGTCTGCCCCGGGGCCCGCGTCGGCCACCAACAGGTTCGGAGGCCCGAACCCGCGGTCCTCGAAGGCGAGGGTCACGGCTGAGCCGACCTCCTCCAGGGCCGCCACCGGCGCGAGAGCCATCGCGGAGCCCCCGAACCCGCCACCGGTCATCCGGGCGCCGAGGGCACCGCCGGCGCGGGCGGCAGCCGTGGCCACGTCGAGCTCGAGGCACGACACCTCGTAGTCGTCTCGCAGCGACGCGTGCGACTCGTCGAAGAGTCGTCCCACCTCGGGCCAGTCGCCGGCACCCATGGCCACCACGGTCTGCCGGACCCGGGCGATCTCAGTGACCACGTGCCGCGCCCGGCGGCGCAGGCCTTCGTCCCGCACACGTACGAGGTCAGGCTCGGTGGCCTCGCGCAGTGAGTCCAGGCCCAGCTCGGCCGCGGCGCTGCGACAGTCGTCGCGTCGGGCGGCGTAGCCGCCGTCGACCAGGGCATGGCTGACCCGGGTGTCCACGACCAGCACCGAGAGCCCGGCCGCGGGGAACCCGGTGGGGACCACCTGTCGGCTGCCCTGCGCGAAGTCCAGCAGCAGCGCAGCATCGTGTTCGCCGAACAGGGAGATGCTCTGGTCCAGGCCGCCCGTGGGTGCTCCGGCGACCTCGGTCTCAGCTCGCATGCACGCGGTGACCAGCTCCGCCCGTAGGGCCGGGGTGTCCTCCAGCCCCAGCAGGGTCGTGACGGCCAGGGCGGTCGCGCACTCGAGCGCGGCCGAGCTCGAGAGCCCGGCCCCGACAGGCACCGTGCTGTCCACGAGGACCTCAACACCCGGGACGGCGTACCCCGCGTCTCGAAGTGCCCAGAGGACCCCACCCACGTAGGCGGACCAGCCGGAGAGCCGACCTGGACCGAGCTCGGACAACCGGCCCTGGTAGCCGTCAGGCACCTGGAGGCTCGCCAGCCGCACCTGGTCGTCCTCGCGCCGCCGCACCGCGGCGTACGTCGAGTGGGGGAGGGCGACAGGTAGGCACAGACCGCGGTTGTAGTCGGTGTGCTCGCCGATCAGGTTCACTCTTCCGGGAGCCCGGGCCACGACCGCCGGCGGGGCGCCGAACCTCGCGGCGAAGGCCTCGTGGGCGCGCTCGGCGAGGACGAGCGGCTGTCCGGGGTCGAGCAGGGGCACGAGCTCCACCTTAGGTGTTCGGTGCCGGACGTGTCCGTCGCTGTCCGGCGGCGGGTAAAGATTCGGCCGACTGTGGCCCAAGGAGTTGCGCTTGCCCCGTCGCCGTCGTTTCCTGGTACCCGGGGGATTTTTCACATGCACATATGAGAGCGGGACAGTCATGGGGACCTGTACCTGCGTCAACTGCGGCGCGGTCGTGTCGACGTTCGAGGTACACCTCGGACCGAGGGGTTATCGAGAGCTTGTCTGGTGCCAGTCCTGCTGGGCCGAGCTCCTGGGGGTTGACCTCCAGGGGTCGGACCGCCCGCGGGCCGGCCTGGGGGCGGCGGACCTGAGCGGGGCCGAGGTACCGAGGCCGCGAGCGCCGATCGACGAACCGTGGTCGGCCTGAGCACGTCGTCAGCGCGATGAGCGCGGAGTGCGCCCTCGCACGATGCCGATGAACGCCTGGACCCGGTCACTGTCGACGTCTTGGCGCCAGACCAGGCCGACCTGGGTCGGCACGAGGTCCCGCACGGGTCGGTGGACGACGTCCTTGCGGTGGTAGAGCCGGGCGACCGACTCAGGCACGACGACCACCCCGGTGCCGCTCGCGACGACCTCGATCGCCTCAGCGGGGCTCATCGGAGGGAAGTCGAGCTGGGGTGCGTCCGAGGTGACGCCCGCGGCGGGCAGCACGAGCTGCTCATCGCGCAGGTCTGCCGCGTCGATCTCCTCGAAGGCGGCCACCACGTGGTCCCGGGGTACGACGACCACCGGTCGCTCGTCGTAGAGCGGGATGCAGTGCAGCCCTTCCCGCTCGACCGGCAGCCGGGCGAGCACCATGTCGACCGCCCCCGATCGGACGGCCGGTTCCTGTTCGGCCTCGCTGAGAGGTAGCAGCTGCAGCGGATCCTGTCGGCGACGCTCCCGCCAGATCCGGGCCCACGTGTCCGGCGTCGCACCGGTGACGAACCCCACCCGGAAGGGGCGCTGGTCCTCAGTCGGCATGCGCGCTCCGGTCGTGTGCGGGACGTGGTCCCGGCCGACCCTACGGGGTCGCGCACCCAGAGGGTGAGGCCGGCTTCGAGCACCTACCGGTCTAGGCCGCTGACCCCCGTGGGCAAAGTTTGCCGCGATTCCCCCCTAGGCGTTTGCGTTTGCACTAAGGGCGGGCTTCACTGAGGTTCTTGGGGTTGTCATATTGGACAAGGAAAGCGGGACAGTCATGGGGACCTGTACCTGCGTCAACTGCCACACCGAGGTGTCGCGGTTCGAGGCAAGAGTCCGATCAGTGGCCTTCCGGCAGGTGGCCTGGTGCCAGACCTGCTGGGATGAGTTGCACGCCGTCGAGGTGCCGACGCCGCGGCAGGCGGCCGACGAGCTGTCACAGGCCTGACCGCGCCGGAGGTGCCCGGGGAGCCCGGCGGTCCCCACGCCCACCGGCCGGGCTCGGCCCTGATCGCGGCCTCGGGTGAGGTCGCGGTAGCCTGCGATACCTCGCCAGGTGAAGGAGCACGAGCATGCGCATTGCCGTGACCGGGGGTTCGGGAAAGCTCGGCCGGCATGTGGTGAGCCGGCTGGCCGATCGAGGTCATGATGTGGTCAACCTGGACCGCCACGGGGAGCGGTGGACCGGCTGGATCTGCGTCGATCTCACCGACTACGGGCAGGTGGTCGACGCGCTGGGGGGTGTCGACGGCGAGCAGCCTCAGGCTGATGCTGTGGTCCATCTCGCCGCCATCCCAGCCCCGGGCCTGCACTCGGACGTGGAGACGTTCCACCACAACATCCGGGCGACGTTCAACGTCTTCCATGCAGCCGTCCGACTCGGGATCCGGACCGTCGTCTACGCCTCCAGCGAAACGGTGCTGGGTCTGCCCTTCGCCACCCCTCCGCCGTACCTCCCCATCGACGAGGAGTACCCGGGTCGCCCCGAGTCGGTCTACTCGCTCGTCAAGCACCTCGAGGAGACGATGGCGCTCGAGCTCTGCCGCTGGCAGCCGGATCTCAGTATCACCGCGCTGCGCTTCTCCAACGTCATGGACGTGGACGACTATGTGGACTTCCCGGCCTTCGACGCCGATCCCGAGCTGCGGAAGTGGAACCTGTGGGGCTACATCGACGGGCGCGACGGCGCGCTCGCGGTGGAGTTGGCGCTGGCGCGCAGCGGGGGTTTCGACACGTTCGTCATCGCCTCTCCGGACACCGTGATGCGCCGGACCAATGCGGAGCTCGTCGCCGAGGTGTTCCCCGACGTGCCGATCCAGGGCGACCTCGGTGAGCACGACACGCTGCTGTCCATCGGCAAGGCACGACGCATCCTGGGCTACGACCCCCAGCACAGCTGGCGCCATCACGTCTGAGTCGCGACGCCCGGACCTGCTGGTGCGCCGCCCCGGCTCTTCGTCCCGCCGATGTCCGAGGAGGCCTCGACGCCATACCAGGAGGCCAAGCTCGTTGGGACGGGATACTGGTGAGTACGCCTCACTGGCTGGCTCGTACTCACCAGTATCGGTGAGGGCTCGTACTCACGAGTATCGGTGAGGGGAGGCGGGTCCGGCCTATCGCAGATCCCACTGAATCGATGGTGAAGATGGTGTCCGAGGGGGGACTTGAACCCCCACGCCCTAATACGGGCACTAGCACCTCAAGCTAGCGCGTCTGCCAATTCCGCCACCCGGACGAGTGCGCAGGAGACTGTAGCAAAGCGACGGGGCATCCGACGTATCGGCGCCGCGTCCGGATCGTCGGCCCTCGGGGTGTCAGGATGGGGTCATGGTCGACCCATCGAGCACCCCCGGTTATGACCCGGCGGCCGAGGTCGTCGGGCTGTGCAGCGACCTGATCCGGATCGACACGTCCAACTATGGCGACGACTCCGGACCGGGCGAGCGGAAAGCCGCCGAACACGTGGCCGCTCTCCTCGACGAGGTGGGCATCGACAGCCAGCTCTTCGAGTTCGAGCCCGGACGCACGTCCCTGATGGCGCGCTGGGGAGGCAGCGAGGGCGACGCGCTCCTGGTGCACGGTCACCTCGATGTCGTGCCGGCAGCAGCTGAGGACTGGCAGGTCCACCCGTTCTCCGGCGAGGTGCGCGAGGGCTACGTGTGGGGCCGCGGGGCGGTGGACATGAAGGACTTCGACGCGATGGTCCTCTCGACCGTCCGCGCCCGCGCCCGGGCCGGCGTCGTGCCGGAGCGGCCGATCGTGCTCTGCTTCACCGCCGATGAGGAGGCCGGGGGCCACCGCGGTGCCTTCCCGCTGACCCGCGACCACCCCGAGCTGTTCGAGGGCTGTAGCCAGGCTGTCGGGGAGGTCGGCGGATTCAGCGTGACCGTGCGGGGTCGCCGGCTCTACCTGATCGAGAGCGCCGAGAAGGGCATGGCCTGGATCAAGCTGACAGCGAGGGGTCGGGCCGGCCACGGCTCGATGATCAATCGGGACAACGCGGTCACCGAGATCGCGCGGGCCGTCGCCCGGATCGGGGCCCACGACTGGCCGGTGATCCTGACCCCCACGATGCGGGTCCTGCTGGCCACGGTGGCCGAGCTGGCCGGCACCGAGGCGACGCCTGGTAACGCCGAGCAGCTCGTCGAGGAGTTCGGCGGTGCCGCTCGGATGCTCGGGGCGGTCCTCCGCAACACCGTCAACCCGACCATGCTGGGCGCCGGCTACAAGGTCAACGTGATCCCGAGCGAGGCGACCGCGCATATCGACGGTCGCTACCTGCCTGGTCATGAGGAGGAGTTCTGGACCACCCTCCGCGAGCTCTGCGGGGAGCACATCACGATCGACCCGCTCACCAACGAGCCACCGTGGGAGATGCCGTACGACGTGCCACTGGTGGATGCGATGACCCGATCGCTGCTGGCCGAGGACCCCGATGCGCTCGTGGCGCCGTACCTGATGAGCGGTGGCACGGACGGGAAGTACTTCAGCCGACTGGGCATGCGCACCTACGGCTTCGCACCGCTGCGGTTGCCCGACGACCTCGACTTCACCGCCCTCTTCCACGGCGTGGACGAGCGAGTGCCCACCGACGCGTTGGAGTTCGGGGCTCGGGTCTTCGACCGGTTCCTCGACCAGGTCTAGGTCCTACACCTGGGAGACCAGGTCCCAGGTCGGCCGGGCCTGCCGGATGATCTTGCGACGCAGCACGACCCGGCGGGCTCCGTCCGGTCCGATCCGGACCCGGTCCAGCTCCCAGCCACCGTGCTCGGCGCGCTCCACCAGCATCCGCGTGACGAACGAGCGCGAGAAGTCCCGCGGGATCGTCAGCCGCTCGAACTCCCACTCGACACCGCGGCCCAGAGGGCGTCGGGTCGTGTGGGCAGCCACCTCAGACCCCCGACACGTCGTCGAGAGCAGTGACGATCTGGTCGGGCAGGACCAGCTCCTCGACGGGCAGGATGTCCCTGAGCTGGGAAGCGGTGCGGGCCCCCACGACGGGGGCCGTCACCCCAGGCCGGTCCCGCACCCACGCGAGGGCCACCTCGACCGGGCTCCAGTCGAGACCTTCGGCGGCGCGCACGACCGCGTCAACGATGCGTGTGGAGTGCGCGTCGAGGTAGGCACCGACGAACGACTCGAAGGCCGGTGAGGCGCCGCGCGAGTCCGAGGGCGTGCCGGTGCGGTACTTGCCGGTGAGCACCCCTCGGCCGAGCGGAGACCAGGGCAGGACGCCGAGCCCGAGCGCCTGCGCGGCCGGCAGCACCTCGGCCTCGACCCTGCGGTTCAGAAGGGAGTACTCCACCTGCGTGGAGGCGAGCGGTGCCCGGCCAGGAAGGGCACGCTGCCAGGTGGCCGCCTGAGCGGTCTGCCAGCCGGCGTAGTTCGAGATCCCGACGTACGACGCCCGCCCGCTCGTTACCGCGGTGTCCAGTGCCGACAGGGTCTCCTCGATCGGAGTCTCGTCGGTCCACACGTGGATCTGCCACAGGTCGACGTGGTCGACCCCCAGCCGGCGCAGCGACCCGTCGAGCGTCGGCAGCAGGACCCCGCGGGAAGTGTTGGTGACCCGCTCCCCGGTGCGCCTGGAGATTCCGGCCTTGGTGGCCAGGATGATCTCGTCGCGAGCCACGACGTCGCCGATCAACGACCCGACCAGCTGCTCGGACGCACCGTCGCCGTAGCCGGCGGCGGTGTCGACCAGCGTTCCACCGGCCTCCGCGAACGCCACCAGCTGGTCACGAGCCTCGTGCTCGTCGGTGTCGCGACCCCAGGTCATCGTGCCGAGACCGAGCCGCGAGACCTTGAGGCCCGTGCGGCCCAGCGAGCGCTGCTGCATGGGGTGAGACTAGCCAGCCGCCGATCGGCAGGCACCCCCGGCTCGCCGTCGCGGGGACTGCGTACGCTGGGCGCGGCCGGGGTGGCGGACCCGCGGCCCGCCGGCGCCGGAAGGACCACCATGACTTACCTTGAGGCCGTGATCCTCGGCATCGTCGAGGGGCTCACCGAGTTCCTGCCGGTCTCGAGCACCGGGCACCTCACCATCACCGAGAAGATCCTCGGTCTCCCGGTCGACGACCCCGCGATCACGGCGTACACCGCCGTCATCCAGATGGGTGCCATCGCGGCGGTCCTGATCTACTTCTTCAGCGACATCAGGCGGATCGCCGTCGCCTGGGCGGTCGGCCTCGTGAAGCCCGAGTACCGCGGCACCTTCGACCATAGGTTCGGCTGGTTCGTGATCGCAGGCTCCATCCCCATCGGTGTCGTCGGACTGCTCGGACGCGACGTCATCTCCGGTCCACTCCGGTCGCTGTGGTGGGTCGGCATCGGGCTGATCTCCTGGAGCGCCGTGATGGTCTGGGCCGAGCGCAGCGCCACCCAGGAGCGTGGGGAGCGAGATCTGACCCTGACCGACACGGTCTTCGTGGGACTGATGCAGTGCGTCGCCCTGGTGCCCGGCGTCTCCCGCTCGGGAGCCACGATCTCCGCGGGTCTGCTGCGGGGCCTGGACCGAGTGACCGCGACGAGGCTGAGCTTCTTCCTCTCGATCCCGGCACTGACGGCAGCTGGGCTCTTCGAGCTCAAGGACGTCGTGGGGAGCGACATCGGCCTCGGGCCGACCGCGGTCGGCACGTTGGTCAGCTTCGTGGTCGCCTATGCGGCCATCGCGTGGCTGCTGCGCTTCGTCGCACACCACCCGATCAGCTGGTTCGTGCCCTACCGGCTGGTGCTCGGTGGCGGACTCCTGGTGCTGCTCGCCGCCGGCGTGATCACTGCGACCTGAGGGTCACAGCCAACCGGACTTCTTGAAGAAGTAGAGCAGCCCGAGCGAGCTGAGGACCATCACCACCACGGAGAGTGGGTACCCGAGCGTCCAGTGCAGCTCGGGCATGTGGTCGAAGTTCATGCCGTAGATCCCCGCGACGAGCGTCGGAATGGCCACCAGACCGACCCCTGCGGAGATCTTGCGCATGTCCTCGTTCTGTTGCACGGAGATGGACGCCAGGTGCGCCTCGAAGGCGGCGGACAGCAGTCCGTCGAGGGCGTCGATGGAATCGGCGACGCGGAGCAGGTGGTCGGCGACGTCGCGGAAGAACGGCGCGCTGTCGGGGACTACCCCCGGCACGATCCCCGACGCGAAGCGACGCATCGGGTCACGCAGCGGGAGCACCGCTCGGCGAACCTCGGCGATCTCGCGCTTGAGCGTGTAGATGCGGGCCGAGTCTCGGGTGCGGTGCTGGGAGAACACCGAAGCCTCGACCTCGTCGACATCGACCTCCAGGGCTGCCGCGACAGCCTCGTAGCCGTCGACGACCATGTCGCACACGGCGTACATGACCGACGAGGGGCCATGACTGAGCACCGTTGCGCGCTGCTCGAGGAACTGGCGCGACCCTCTCAGCTCGGCGCCCTCGCCGTGGCGCACGGTGACCACGAAGTCCTCCCCGAGGAAGAGGTTGATCTCGCCGGTCTCGACCGCGTCCTCCTCGTCGACGTACCAGAGGGTCTTCACCGTGAGGAAGAGCGAGTCGTCGTAGAGCTCCAGCTTGGGGCGCTGGTGCGCCTTGACGGCGTCCTCGACGGAGAGGGGATGCAGGGTGAAGGCGATCGCTACGTCCTCGATCTCGGCCTCGGTGGGCTCGTGGAGCCCGACCCAGACGAAGTCGCCCGGCCCCGACGCCAGCGAACGGATGTGATGGAGGTCCGAGGGGGCACAGTCGACGGGCACTCGCACCCCGTTGCGGTAGATGGCGCTGTCGACGATCACGAGTGAAGGCTAGCCGGACTAGAGTCCCCGACCATGGCAACCGTTGTGCTCGTGCGACACGGGCGGTCCACCGCCAACACCGCGGGCGTGCTCGCCGGACGGGCCACGGGGGTCAGCCTCGACGACACCGGACGAGCCCAGGCCCGCAACGCGCGGGAGCGGTTGGCCGAGGTCCCCCTCGCCCTGGTGGTCAGCAGTCCCCTCGAACGCTGCCGCCAGACTGCGCGGGCGGTGGTGAAGGGTCGGACGCCGGCTGTGGCGGTGCGTTCCGACCGCGGCCTGACCGAGTGCGACTACGGCGACTGGCAGGGCCGCACGCTCAAGGACCTCTCCAGATTGAAGCTGTGGCGCACGGTCCAGGCCCAGCCGTCGGCGGCGGTGTTCCCGGGTGGTGAGTCCATGGCCGCGATGCAGGCCCGCGGGGTCGCCGCGGTACGCCGATGGGACGTTGCCGTGGAGGAGGAGCACGGTGCTGGAGCCGTGTGGGTCGCGGTGAGCCACGGCGACGTCATCAAGGCGATCCTGGCCGACGCGCTCGGCACGCATCTCGACCACTTCCAGCGGATCCAGGTGGATCCCGGTTCGATCTCGGTGGTGCGCTACACCGAGACCCGGCCCTACGTGGTCGGGAGCAACACCCACGAGGGTTCCTTGCGCTGGCTCGCGCAGCCCGTTCGACGCCGGCGCCGAACCGAGGCCGCCGTAGGCGGAGGCGCCGGACCGGACGCCGCCCGGTGACGGGCCCGTCCTCGGCGCGGCACATAGGCTAGGCGCCATGCCGCTGGTCCACCTCTTCGACCCGCCCGAGCGCTTCGTCGCCGGCACCGTCGGCGAGCCCGGCGCTCGCACCTTCTTCCTCCAGGCCCGTAGCGGGAACCGACTGGTCACCGTGTCGCTGGAGAAGCAGCAGGTGGCAGCGTTGGCCGAACGCATCGACCAGATGCTCGACGACCTGATGCACGAGTCGGGGAACGCCGCGATCATCCCGGCGCTGGCGCCGTTGGGAACCGACGACGGCGCGCCTCTCGAGCAACCGATCGACGAGGAGTTCCGCGCCGGCACGATGACCCTGTCCTGGGACCCCGACGACCAGCGAGTCGTCATCGAGGTGTTCCCGTTCAGCGAGGCCGCCCTGGTCGACCCGGACGACCCGGGCCGCGAGATCGAGGAGCCCGAACCCGAGGAGCTCTTCCTGGTCCGGCTGCCGGCCGCCGCCGCGCGAGCGTTCGTCAAACGATCCGCCCAGGTCGTCGAGGCGGGTCGACCGAACTGCCCCTTCTGCGGAGAACCGGTCTCGCCGGACGGACACCTGTGTGTCCGGGCGAACGGCTTCCGGCGCAGGGAGCCGTGAGCGACGCCGAGCCCGACCTGGTGCGGGGCGAGTTGACCGTGCACGGGCGGATCATGCCGGCGTCCAACGCGACGTTCCTCGCCGAGGTCGACGGCATCCACGTGGTCTACAAGCCCGAGGCGGGCGAGCGGCCGCTCTGGGACTTCCCTGAGGGGACCCTGGCGCAGCGCGAGGTGGCTGCGTACGTCGTCTCGGAGGCCCTGGGCTGGCACGTGGTTCCCCTCACCTTCCTCAGGGACGGTCCGCACGGCCCGGGCATGGTCCAGGTCTGGCAGGAGCCGGACGATGAACAGACCGCCGTGGACATCGTCCCCGTGGGCGACGTCCCGCAGGGCTGGCGCCACGTCTTCGACGGCGTCGACGGGCACGAGCGCGACGTCTCTTTGGTGCACGAGAACACGGCGGCGCTCCGGCGGATGGCGATCTTCGACGTCCTGGTCAACAATGCCGACCGCAAGGGCGGGCACGTGCTCGCGATGACGGACGGCCATCGCTACGGCGTCGATCACGGCGTGACCTTCCATGTCGAGCCCAAGCTCCGCACCGTCCTGTGGGGGTGGCTCGGCGAACCGCTCACCGAGATGGAGCGGGCCGCGGTCGAGAAGGTCTGCGGGCTGCTCGAGCAGGGACAGGGCGGCGGTCTCTCCGATGCTTTGTGCGCGCTCATCGCGGATCAGGAGGTGGAGGCGCTGCGTCGGCGCTGTCGGCGCCTGCTGAAGGCCGGCAGGCTCCCCGAGCCGCACGGTCAGTGGCCGGCCATTCCCTGGCCTCCCTTCTAGCCGGACCTCGAGACGCCGGCGTCCTTGGCTAGGCTTCGCGCCATGCAGACCTGGCTCGCCCCGACCGTGCCGTCGTTGTCGGGCCTCGGACTGCCGGCGACCGGTCCGTCGGAGAAGGGTCAGGGAGGACCTGGGCCGCAAGTGCGGGTCTTCGACACTGCCACCGGGCGGCTCGTCACCACCAGTCCGGTCGGACCCGCGCGCCTCTACGTCTGCGGCATCACGCCCTACGACGCCACGCACCTCGGCCACGCGGCGACCTACGTCGCGTTCGACCTGCTCAACCGGGCCTGGCGTAGCGCAGGACATGATGTCCTCTACGTCCAGAACGTCACCGACGTCGACGACCCGCTCCTGGAGCGGGCGGCTCGAGACGGGATCGACTGGACCGAGCTGGCCCAGCGGGAGACCGCGCTGTTCCGCCAGGACATGGAGGCACTGCGGGTTCTCGCGCCCGATCATTACGTCGGCGTCGTGGAGGCGATCCCGTTGGTGGTCGACGAGATCGACCGGCTCGCGCAGGCCGGTGCGGCGTACGCGGTGGACGGGGACCTCTACTACTCGGTCAGCGCTGACACCGGCTTCGGGGGCGTCTCACGGATGCTGCGCGAAGAGATGCTGCACCTGTTCCCTCAGCGGGGCGGCGACCCCGACCGGCCCGGCAAGCGGGATCCGCTGGACCCGCTGCTCTGGCGCGCGGAGCGGCCCGGCGAACCAGCGTGGGAGTCACCCTTCGGTCGCGGCCGCCCCGGGTGGCACATCGAGTGCAGCGCGATCGCGCTCGAGCACCTCGGACCGGGCTTCGACGTGCAGGGCGGCGGCAGCGACCTGGTCTTCCCGCACCACGAGATGAGCGCCGCCCACACCCAGGCCACCCGCCCGGGCTGCGCCTTCGCCCAGGCCTACGTCCACGCCGGGATGGTGGCCTACCAGGGCGAGAAGATGTCGAAGTCACTGGGCAACCTGGTCTTCGTCTCGGCTCTCCGACGCGAGGGCGTCGACCCGATGGCGATCCGGCTGGCCCTGCTACAGAGCCACTACCGCGAGGACCGCGAGTGGACCGACGCCCAGGTGGAACGGGCCGGGAACACCCTGGTCCGCTGGCGAGCCGCTCTCAGCGCGGAGGCTGGTGCCCCGGTGGCGAGGTACGCCGAGCAGGTCCTGGCCGCGCTGGCCGAGGACCTCGACTCGCCTCGGGCGCTGGAGAGCGTCGAGGCCTGGGTGGCGGCCTCTGACGGCACGGGTGACCCGAGCGCACCGGCCGCGATGGGCGACCTGCTCGACGCCGCGCTCGGCCTGCGTCTGACCCCGGCGCGCTGAGCGCCAGCGGCTCAGACCTCGTCCTCCTTGCGTTTGAGATAGCGCTCGAACTCCCGGGCGATCGCCTCTCCGGACGCCTCCGGCAGATCGGTGGTGTCACGGGTCTCCTCGAGAGCGCGCACGTAGTCGGCGATGTCTTCGTCCTCTTCGGAGAGCTCGTCGACGCCTCGTTCCCACGCACGAGCCTCTTCGGGGAGGTCGCCGAGGGGGATGCTGGTCTCGAGCAGGTCCTCCAGAGCGCCGAGCAGCGCCAGGGTCGCCTTGGGGCAGGGCGGTTGGGCGACGTAGTGCGGGACCGCGGCCCAATAGGACACCCCGGGGATGTCGAGGCGGCCGCAGGCGTCCTGGAAGACCCCCACGATGCCCGTCGGCCCCTCGTAGGACGACTGCTCCAGCTTCAGCCGGTCAACGAGGTCCGGCTCCGTGGCCGTGCCGCTGACCGGGATCGGCCGCGTGTGTGGGGTGTCGGCCAGCAGCGCGCCCAGCGTGATCACCAGTTCGCCACCGAGGTCGTCACAGGCCGCGAGCAGCTCGGCGGTGAACTGGCGCCACCGCATGTTGGGCTCGATGCCGCGGACCAGGATCACGTCCCGATCGAGGTCGGGGGGTGAGGCGACGGCGATCTGCGTGGTCGGCCAGGTGAGGCGTCGGTGCCCGCGCTCGTCACTGCCGACCACCGGGCGGTTGACCTGGAAGTCGTAGAAGTCCTCGGGATCGATGGCCCCGACGACGCGGGCGCTCCACGCGTCGATCAGATGGTCCACCACCGAGGAGGCCGCATCGGCGGCGTCGTTCCAGCCCTCGAACGCCGCGATCACCACCGGGTTGACCAGGTCGGGGACGTCGTCGATCTCGATCACTGTCCCAGCCTAGTCGCAGCAGTGGGGACAACTCCGGGGCGTGAGGATTTCGATCCCGGGCGGTCGCGGTGTCACCATGCGGGAATGCTGTCCATCCCGTGGACGGCTTGCCTACGCTGGAAGACCGTCCGACCCGCCGCCGGACCCGAGAGGGGGAGTCCGTGCCCGAGACCCTGCGTCCCGATGCCACCGCTCAGCTCAGCGCGCTCCTGGCCGCGCGCATCCTGATCATCGACGGAGCGATGGGCACCCTGATCCAGGGCAGGGGGCTGCGCGAGTCGGACTACCGCGGGGAGCGGTTCGCCGAGAACGAGGTGGACCTGACCGGCAACGCCGACATCCTCAACCTCACCCGACCCGACGTGATCCGCGAGATCCACCTCGATTACCTCGCTGCCGGCGCCGACATCATCTGCACGAACACCTTCACGGCGTCCACGATCTCGCTGGCCGACTACGGACTGAGCGAGGAGTGCCGTGCCGTGAACCATGCGGGCGCAGCGATCGCCCGGTCGGCCGCGGACGAGGTGACCGCGGCCACCCCCGACCGGCCGCGCTTCGTCGCCGGGGCCCTGGGTCCGACCAACCGCACGGCGTCGATCAGCCCCGATGTGAATGACCCGGCCGCGCGCAACGTCTCCTTCGACGAGCTGGTGGACTCCTACCTCACCCAGGCGCGTGGCCTGGTCGAGGGCGGCGCCGACCTCCTGCTGGTCGAGACCGTCTTCGACACCCTCAACGCGAAGGCCGCGATCTTCGCTCTGGAGACCCTCTTCGAGGAGCAGGACCGGCGTTGGCCCGTGGTCCTGTCCGGCACCATCACCGACGCATCCGGACGCACTCTGTCCGGTCAGCAGACGGAGGCCTTCTGGAACTCCGTGCGCCACGCCCGTCCGTTGGCCATCGGGCTGAACTGCGCCCTGGGTGCCGCCGAGATCCGGCCCTACGTCGCCGAGCTGCACCGCCTCGCCGACTGCTTCGTGTCCACGCACCCCAACAACGGGCTGCCCAACGAGTTCGGGGAGTACGACGACACCCCAGACCAGTTCGCTGGGGTCCTGCGGGAGTTCGCGTCCGCCGGGCTGGTCAACCTCGTGGGCGGCTGCTGTGGCACGACGCCTGAGCACGTCGAGGCCCTGGCCACAGCGGTCAAGGGCGCGCGCCCACGTGAGCTGGCTGAGCCCGGCCCAGCGATGCGCCTGTCCGGGCTGGAGCCGCTCAACCTCACCGAGGACAGCCTCTTCGTCAACGTGGGGGAGCGAACCAACATCACCGGGTCGGCACGCTTCCGGACGCTGATCAAGGACGGCGACTACGACACGGCGCTCACCGTCGCCGCGCAACAGGTCGAGAGCGGCGCACAGGTCATCGACGTCAACATGGACGAGGGCATGATCGACGGCGTCGCCGCCATGGACCGCTTCCTGAAGCTGATCGCGGCAGAGCCCGACATCTGCCGGGTACCTGTGATGGTGGACTCCTCCAAGTGGGAGGTGCTCGAGGCTGGACTCAAGAACGTCCAGGGCAAGGCCATCGTGAACTCGATCTCACTCAAGGAGGGCGAGGAGAAGTTCCTCGCCCAGGCCCGCCTGTGTCGCAAGTACGGCGCTGCGGTCGTGGTGATGGCCTTCGACGAGGACGGTCAGGCCGACTCCGTCCAGCGGCGCACCCAGGTCTGTGAGCGGGCGTACCGGATCCTCGTCGACGAGGTCGGTTTCCCGCCGGAGGACATCATCTTCGACCCCAACGTCTTCGCGGTCGGCACGGGCATCGAGGAGCATGCGAACTACGGCCTGGACTTCATCGAGGCGACGCGCTGGATCAAGGCGAACCTCCCGGGGGCCCTGGTCTCGGGCGGCATCTCCAACGTGAGCTTCTCCTTCCGCGGCAACAACCCGGTCCGCGAAGCGATCCATGCGGTGTTCCTCTACCACGCGATCGCGGCCGGCTTGGACATGGGCATCGTCAACGCGGGAGCGCTGGCCGTCTACGACGAGATCCCGCCGAACCTTCGGGACCGCATCGAGGACGTGATCCTCAACCGTCGCCCCGACGCGACCGAGCGGCTGCTGGAGATCGCCTCGGACCACAACGTCTCCAGCGGCGAGTCCCGCGAGGCCGACGAGGAGTGGCGCTCCCGGCCGGTGTCCGAGCGGATCACCCATGCGCTGGTCAAGGGCCTCGACGCTCACATCCAGGCGGACACCGAGGAGCTCCGCGCTGAGATCGCCGACCGCGGCGGGCGGCCGATCGAAGTCATCGAAGGTCCTCTGATGGACGGAATGAACGTCGTCGGAGACCTCTTCGGTGCGGGCAAGATGTTCCTGCCCCAGGTGGTCAAGTCGGCGCGGGTGATGAAGAAGGCCGTGGCCTACCTGATCCCCTTCATCGAGGAGGACAAGGCGGGCAACCCCGACCTGGACCCGTCGGTCGAGGACACCCAAGGGACCATCGTGATGGCCACCGTCAAGGGCGACGTCCACGACATCGGCAAGAACATCGTCGGCGTCGTGCTGCAGTGCAACAACTACCGGGTGATCGACCTCGGGGTGATGGTGCCCCCGCAGAAGATCCTCGACACCGCCCGCCAGGAACGAGCCGACATGATCGGCCTGAGCGGGCTGATCACCCCCTCACTGGACGAGATGGTGACCGTGGCCACCGAGATGCAGCGGCAGGGCTTCACGATCCCGCTTCTGGTCGGTGGGGCGACGACGTCGCGCGCCCATACCGCCGTCAAGGTGGACCCCAAGTACGACGGCGGGGTGGTCTGGGTCAAGGACGCGTCACGGTCGGTGCCGGTCGCCTCGGCACTGCTGAGCCCCGCTCAGAAGCCGGGCCTGCTCGCCACGGTCCAGGAGGACTTCGACGCGCTGCGCACGCGCCACGCGACCCGGCACGAGCGCCCCATGATCAGCCTCTCCCGGGCGCGCGAGCAGCGACCTCAGCTCGACTGGGCGGCCACGGTCCCGCCGGCGCCAGCTCGGCCCGGTGTGCACGTCTTCGACGACTACGACATCTCCGAGCTGCGCGAGTACATCGACTGGCAGCCCTTCTTCAACGCCTGGGAGATGAAGGGGAAGTTCCCCGACATCCTCAACAGCCCGGTCACGGGCGAGACCGCACGCAGGCTCTACGACGACGCCCAGGACATGCTGGACCGCATCGTCTCCGAGCACTGGCTGCGGGCGCGCGGGGTGGCCGGATTCTTCCCCGCGGCCTCGGCCGGTGACGACCTGGTGGTCTTCCCGGACGACGACCGCAGCGAGGTCAGCGCCACCGTGCACACCCTGCGTCAACAGGGCGATCATCGCGAGGGCGTGCCCAACAAGGCGCTCGCCGACTTCGTGGCGCCCCAGGACAGCGGCGTGCCCGATCACCTGGGTGCGTTCGCGGTCACGGTCGGCGAAGGTATGCGTGAGCGGGTCGAGCAGTTCAAGGCCGAGCTCGACGACTACTCGGCGATCTTGCTGGAGGCGCTGGCCGACCGGCTGGCCGAGGCGTTCGCGGAGCGACTGCACCAGCGGGCCCGCACCGAGCTCTGGGGCTACGCGCCAGATGAGGCGGCCACACCCGAGGAGCTGCTTCGCGAGCGCTTCACCGGGATCCGCCCGGCTCCCGGCTATCCGGCGTGCCCGGACCACACCGGCAAGCTGGCGCTGTGGGACCTGCTCGACGTGGAGCAGGTCACGGGCATCGAGCTGACGGAGTCGATGGCGATGTGGCCCGGGGCGAGCGTGTCCGGCTGGTACTTCGCCCATCCCGCGTCACAGTATTTCGTGGTCGGTCGGCTCGGGCGCGATCAGATCGAGGAGTACGCCCGCCGTCGGGGATGGACGGTCCAGGAGGCCGAACGCTGGTTGTCGGCCAACCTGGGCTACGACCCCGAGGACTGACCCGCCGGATGGAGGATGAGACCACCTGGCCAGGGGCGGTGCTGTGGGACATGGACGGCACGCTGGTCGACACCGAACCCTACTGGATCGACGCCGAGCACACCCTGGCCGACCAGCACGGCGCCACCTGGACCCGTGAGCACGCCCTGAACCTGGTGGGACGGGACCTGATCGAGTCCGGTCGCTACATCCGTGAGCACATGGGTATCGTGTTGGAGCCCGCGGAGATCGTCGAGAACCTCCTGGACTCGGTCGTGGCCAGGATCGAGCAGAAGGTGCCCTGGCGGCCGGGTGCCCGCGAGCTGCTGGAGAACCTCTCTTCGGCGAAGGTCCCGTGTGCCCTGGTGACGATGTCCTACCTGCGCTTCGTCCGACCTGTCCTCGACGGCCTACCCGATGGCACCTTCGTGGAGGTCGTCACCGGAGACGCCGTGAGCCAGGGCAAACCGCACCCCGAGCCCTATCTCAAGGCCGCCCGCGGCCTTCGCCTCGACCCGGCGCTCTGCCTGGCCATCGAGGACTCCGAGCCGGGTGCCCGAAGCGCCGTGGCCGCCGGCTGCCAGGTCCTCGTGGTCCCGAACCATGTGGCCGTCCAGCCGGGGGAGCGACGGATCTTCGCGGAGAGCCTCGTGGGTCTCGACGTGAGCTCGCTCCGCGCGTTGCGGTGACTCAGCGGCGCTCCACACGAGGGCCGTCATGCGTGGCGCCGCCCACGAGTGCTAGTACCAGCGACCAATAGAATCCCCGACCGCGCGGGCCCCAGACTCGACGATGACAGCACGTCGCACCCGAGGAGGAGCCATGACCACGATCCGAGGCCGCATCACGGCCATCACCCTGTTGACCGCGGTGGGCGCCGCCACCGTAGGCCTCACCGCGTCACCCGCCGCAGCCGGCGACGACCGCATCATCCGCACCGGCGCGTGCTCCGCAGGCGCCGACTGGAAGCTCAAGGTCAAGACGGACAACGGGCGTCTGGAGGTCGAGGGAGAGGTCGACAGCAATCGCAACGGCCAGGTGTGGCGGTGGCGGATCAAGCACAACGGCAGTCTTTCGGCGCACGGTCGGGCGACCACCCGCGGACCCAGTGGTTCCTTCTCGGTCAGCCGCCGGATCGTGAATCTCGCTGGCACCGACCACATCGTCTTCCGCGCCCAGGATCGTGCTTCCGGCCAGGTGTGCCGCGGGCGCATCGACTTCTGAGCCCGTCGCGAGCGCCGCTCGCCGGTGCGGCCGCACCGCTCGCTAGGGTGAGCGGCGCTCCAGAGGGGGAGTCGTGGCCAGAATTCTGCGCAGTCCGGTGACCCAGTTCCTGGTCATCGGGTTCCTGCTGTTCCTTGGGATCGCGGTGGTGACCAGCCAGTTCGCGAGGAGTGCCGCCAACCGCGAGGCCTTGGCCGACGCGCGCTACAACACCAGCGTCCTGGCGATCTCGGTCGCCGAGCCCAGCATCCCGCGGGGGCTGGTGAGCGGCCGGGCGGGCGCGATCGACCGGTTCGATCGTGAGGTCGTCGACCGACTGCTGGTCGGCGATGTCCGGCGCATCAAGATCTGGGACGCTCGGGGCACCATCGTCTACTCCGACCGGGCCGAGCTGATCGGCAGCTCCTACGAGCTTGACGAGGATGAGGTGAAGATCCTCGAACAAGGAGGGATCGAGGCCGAGGTCTCAGACCTGAGCAAGCCTGAGAACCGCTTCGAGCGGGACACCGGCGGGCTGGTCGAGGTCTACACCCAGATTCACGCGCCGGAGGGCGACGCCCTGCTGTTCGAGGCCTACTACTCCGCCCGCGACATCGAGGAGCGTCGAGAGAGCGTCTTCCTGCCGTTCCGGCGGATCACAATCGGGGCGCTCCTGGCGCTGCTCGCGGTCGCGACCCCGATCATCTGGGTCCTCACCCGGCGGCTCACCGGCGCCGCGGCGGAGCGTGAGAGGCTGCTCATCTCGGCCATCGATGCCTCCTCCGCGGAACGCCGGAGGATCGCCCGAGACCTCCATGACGGCGTCGTGCAGGACCTCGCGGGGAGTACGTTCTCGGTGGCCGCCACGGCCCGCGACCCACAGACGCCCGCGGCGCTGCAGACCTCCCTGGAGGACGCGGCGATGTCCCTTCGCCGGTCCCTGCGGGCGCTGCGATCCCTGCTGGTGGAGATCCACCCGCCTGATCTCCGCGCCGACGGCCTGGTCGCGGCTCTGGAGGACCTGATCGCCCCGGCGACCAGCGCCGGGATCGAGACCAGCGTTGCCGTCGACGGCGTGGCGGGCGTCCCCGACCCGACGGTGGCACTCATCTGGCGGGTGGCCCAGGAGGCGGTGCGCAACGCTACCCGTCATGCGGGCGGCACCCGGCTCAGCGTCACCGTGAGCGGTGGTCCCGACAGGGTGACGCTGGATGTGGTCGACGACGGGCACGGCTTCGACACCGCCGCGCTGCGCGACCCGTCACACTACGGACTACGAGGGTTGGCCAGTCTCGTCGATGACGCCGGTGGCCGACTCGACGTGCGATCGGCCCCGGGAGCGGGCACGATCGTGCATATGGAGGCAGGCCGACCATGACCATCCCGGTGCCCACCCCGAAGATCACCGTCGTGGTGGTGGACGACCACGCCGTCGTCCGTGCCGGCCTGCAGCAGCTGCTCGTCGGAGCCGCGGACATCGAGGTGGTCGGCCTCGGCGCGCACGGGGGAGAAGGGATCGAGCTGGCGCGGTCGCTGCATCCGGACGTGGTGCTGATGGACCTCCAGATGGCCGAGATCGACGGGGTCGCGGCGACGCGGGTGATCGTGGCGGAGGACCTAGCGCAGGTGCTGGTGCTGACGTCGTACTCCGACGGGGAACGGATCGTGGCAGCACTCGACGCCGGTGCCGTGGGCTACCTGCTCAAAGACGCCGACCCCGATGACGTGTTCGAGGGGATCCGAGCCGTGGCCCGCGGAGAGTCCCCCATCCACCCCAGAGCCGCGCGCCAGCTGCTCGGCGCCCGGTCAGCGGCTCCGGCGCTGCGCGACCTGACCCCGCGCGAGAGGGAGGTCCTCGGCCTGGTGCGAGCGGGTCTGGCCAACAAGCAGATCGCTCGGCGGCTCGGCATCAGTGAGCGCACCGTGAAGGCGCACCTGACGTCGGCGTTCGCTCGGATCGGGGTCTCCGACCGCACGCAGGCCGCGCTGTGGGCCGAGCGCCAGGGCATGTGAGCCCGAGTCAGGCGAGCCCGTCCACACCCAGGTCGAGGCCGACGTCACCGGCCGGGTCGGCGGCGGCGTCCGGCACCGGGTACTCCGGGAGGGGCGGCGGCGTACCCCCGAACTCCGGGCAGACCGACTGGTGGGCACACCAGTCGCACAGTCGGCTGCGACTGGGTCGCCAGTCGCCTGACTCCTCCGCACGCCGGATGGCCTGCCAGATCGCCTCCACCTTCCGCTCGGTGGCGAGAAGGTCGGCCTCGTCGGGAACGTAGCGCAGGATCTCGGCGTTCCCGAGGTAGACGAGCTGGAGCATGGCCGGAACGACGCCTCGGGTGCGCCACAGCACCAAGGCATAGAACTTCATCTGGAACAGCGCCTTGGCTTCGAACGCGGGACCGGGCGAGCGCCCCGTCTTGTAGTCGACGACTCGGACCAGCCCGTCCTGGGAGATGTCGAGGCGGTCGACGTAGCCACGCAGCAGGAGTCGTGACTCCAGCAGCGCCTCGACGTAGAGCTCTCGCTCGGCCGGCTCCAGACGGCGCGGGTCCTCCAGCGTGAAGTACCGGTCCAGAACCTCACGGCAGCCGACCAACCACGAGTCCAGGTCAGGGCCGGGGTCGCCGAACATCTCCGCGACCAGAGGGTCGGCCTCCAGGAGCTCTGCCCAGGCCGGCGCCAGCATGGTCCTGGCCTGCTCGGGCGTCCGCTCAGCGGCGGGGAGGTCGAAGAGGTCCTCCAGCACCTTGTGCACCAGCGTTCCTCGCACCGCGGCCGGTGAGAACGGCTCGGGCAGCTTGTCGATCGTACGGAAGCGGTAGAGCAGCGGGCAGGCCATGAAGTCGCCGGCCCGGCTCGGCGACAGCGCTCCCAGCACGAGTTCCCCGTCGACCGGCGTCGAGACGACGTCGGCCCGCGACCCGGTCTCGGAGCTGACTGTCATGCCGTTCACCCTAGGCGAGCGCGCCGACAACTCCGCGCGGCACGCGGTCGTCGGCTAGCCTCGGGAGCGTGCCCATGACTGATCCGGGTCCGACGGACTCCCCGCCGGACTCCGACGCGCGCCCGCAGCCCCCGGGGACGCTACGGATCGGCTCGCTGGCCGGGGCCGATGTCTTCGTGTCCTCGTCCTGGATCTTGATGGCAGTCCTGCTCGCGGTGCTGATGGCTGCCCCCATCGAGGGCGCGCAGCCGGGCCTCGGCCCCTGGAAGTACGTCGCCGGGCTGGCCTTCGCCGTACTCCTCTACCTGTCGGTGCTGCTGCACGAGGGTGCGCACGCGGCGATGGCCCGTCACTACGGCTACCCCGTCGGATCGATCACGCTTCATTTCCTCGGCGGGGTCACCGCCATCGAGGGAGAGTCGCGGCGGCCCCGGGAGGAGTTCTGGATCGCGATCGTGGGCCCGCTCGCCTCCCTGGCGGTCGGCGGTGTCGCCTTCCTGGCGGTGCAGGTGGTCCCTGACGGACTGCTCCACCTGGCGCTCGCACTGCTTTCGGGAGCCAACCTGCTCGTGGGCGTGCTGAACCTCTTGCCGGGTCTCCCGCTGGACGGCGGCCGCGTCCTGAAGTCCGCGGTGTGGGCCATCGGCGGCAACCAGCACCGAGGCACCATCATCGCCGCGTGGGCTGGGCGCCTCCTGGCGATCTCGCTGGTCGCCCTGCCCGTGGTCCTGCGCTACGGGATGGACCTCTCGATCGGGCTCTTCGACATGGTGCTCCTGGTGATCGTCGCGGTCTTCCTGTGGACCGGTGCCACCGCTGCGATGAGCTCCGCCCGACTGCGTCGCAAGCTGCCGCACCTGGTGGGCCGCGCGCTGGCGCGCCGCACCGTGGCCGTGCCCGACGACACTCCGCTGTCCGAGGCGGTGCGGCAGGCCAACGAGTCCCAGGCGGGAAGCATCGTGACCGTGACCAGCAGCGGCCATCCGGTGGGGGTGGTCAGTGAGGCGGCGCTGCTCGCGACGCCGGAGGATCGACGCCCCTGGGTGGCGGTCTCCGCGGTCGCCCGGACGCTGGAGGAGGGCCTCTCCCTCCCTGCCGACATCGCCGGCGAGGAGCTGATCGTGGCGATCAGCCGGCGTCCCGCCGACGAGTACCTCCTGGTCGAGGACGACGGTTCCATCTTCGGTGTGCTCACGACCGCTGACGTCGACCAGGCCTTCCGCGCCGTCCACTGATCGGCATCCGCGACGCCGGATGTCCTAGGGTGCGCCCATGCCCGATTCGCCCGATGACGCCGATTCCGGCCCGCCCCTGCCCGACGTCCCGGCGGACGCCTGGTCGGGAGTGCACCGGGGGCCGCTGCGACCCGGGGAGTGGGTGCGGCTCACCGACCAGAAGGGGCGGCGGCACAACATCGAGCTGGTCCCGGGCACGAGGTTCTTCTCCAACCGTGGCCACCTCGAGCACGACGACCTGATCGGGCGCGAGGAGGGCTTCGCCGTGTCCTCGTCATCTGGTGGCGAGTACCTCGTGTTCCGTCCGCTCCTCTCCGAGTTTGTCGTGTCGATGCCGCGCGGGGCGGCCGTGGTCTACCCCAAGGACTCCGCCCAGATCATCGCGTTGGCCGACATCTTCCCGGGTGCCCACGTGGTCGAGGCCGGGGTCGGTTCCGGGGCTCTGACCTGCTCCTTGCTCCGCGCGGTGGGGACGCACGGCCGCGTGAGGTCCTACGAGCGTCGCGCCGAGTTCGCCGAGGTCGCCCGTGCGAACGTGCGCCGCTTCTTCGGCGGGGACCATCCGGCCTGGGAACTGGCGGAGGGCGACCTGGCGGAGGCGCTGCCCGCGTCCGGTCTCAGAGCCGACCGCCTGATTCTCGACATGCTCGCCCCCTGGGAGTGCGTCGAGGCAGCAGCGCAGGCCCTGGTCGCCGGGGGCATCGTGTGTGTCTACGTCGCCACCACGACTCAGTTGAGCCGCGTCGTGGAGACGCTGCGTGCGCACGGAGGTTTCACCGAGCCGCACGCCTGGGAGTCACTGGTCCGCGACTGGCATGTGGAGGGCCTGGCGGTGCGCCCCGGACACTCGATGATGGGGCACACCGCCTTCTTGGTCACCGCTCGCCGGCTCGCCGCAGGACAGCGCGCCCCGCAGAAGAAGCGTCGACCGGCGCCCGGCGCCTATGGCGCGGACTATGTCGGTCCGCGGCCCCAGGGCATCCCACCCGTGGTGGATGCTGACCGGTCTGCGGACAGCTGACCGCCGTGCCGGGCGTGACCGGGGCCACCGTCCAAATCGTGACCAACTTCGGCCGTCAATGGCTTCGGTTCGAACCTCACGCGGGTAATGTCGCAAATCACCGGAGGAGGTGACGACGATGACGACATCGGAAGAGCACGGCCGCGACGAGCTCGAGACCCAGGTCCGGTTCCTCGAGGCCGAGATCAGTGATCTGCGTCGTCGCCTGGGAGACGCCCCGGCTCATTCGCGCGGTCTGGAGCTACGGCTCGCGGACGCTCAGCGTTCGCTCGCCGGGATGACCAGCCAGAACGAACGCCTGGCCCAGACGCTGCGCGAAGCGCGTGACCAGATCACCAAGCTCAAGGATGAGGTCGACCGTCTCGCCCAGCCGCCTGCCGGCTTCGGCACCTTCCTCGCCCGCAACGAGGACGACTCCATCGATGTCTTCACCGGTGGACGCAAGCTGCGGGTCACGGTGAGCCCGTCGGTGGACCTGGACGCGCTCGAGCGCGGCCAGGAGGTCATGCTCAACGAGGCGCTGAACGTCGTGGCCGCGATGGACTTCGAGCAGGTCGGCGAGGTCGTGATGTTCAAGGAGATGCTCGCCGACGGTGAGCGCGCCCTGGTCATCGCGAACGCCGATGAGGAGCGCGTCGTCCGGCTGGCGGCGCCGCTGCGGGTCAGCACGCTCCGGGCAGGCGACTCGCTGCTGCTCGATGCTCGTGCCGGCTACGTCTACGAGCGGGTGCCGAAGTCCGAGGTCGAGGAGCTCGTCCTCGAGGAGGTTCCCGACATCGAGTACGGCTCGATCGGTGGCCTGGTCACCCAGATCGACCAGATCCGCGATGCGGTCGAGCTGCCCTATCTGTACCCCGAGCTGTTCGACGAGCACCAGCTGAAGCCGCCGAAGGGTGTTCTGCTCTACGGTCCACCTGGCTGCGGCAAGACGCTGATCGCCAAGGCGGTGGCCAACTCGCTGGCCAAGAAGGTGGCGGCCAAGACCGGGCAGGAAGGCAAGTCGTTCTTCTTGAACATCAAGGGCCCCGAGCTGCTCAACAAGTACGTCGGCGAGACCGAACGGCACATCCGCCTGGTCTTCCAGCGAGCCCGGGAGAAGGCCAGCCACGGCACGCCGGTGATCGTGTTCTTCGACGAGATGGACTCGCTGTTCCGCACCCGAGGCTCGGGAGTTTCCTCCGACGTCGAGAACACCATCGTCCCCCAGCTCCTCAGCGAGATCGACGGCGTGGAGGCACTGGAGAACGTGCTGGTGATCGGCGCCTCCAACCGCGAGGACATGATCGACCCGGCCATCCTGCGGCCCGGCCGGCTGGACGTGAAGATCAAGATCGAGCGCCCCGATGCCGAGTCGGCCCGAGACATCTTCAGCAAGTACCTCGTCCCAGGACTGCCCCTGCACGCCGACGATCTCAAGGAGTTCGGCGGTGACCGCGACGCCACGGTCGGCGGGATGATCACCGCGACGGTCGAGCGGATGTACACCGAGTCCGAGGAGAACCGCTTCCTCGAGGTCACCTATGCCAACGGCGACAAGGAGGTTCTGTACTTCAAGGACTTCAACTCAGGGGCGATGATCCAGAACATCGTGGACCGTGCGAAGAAGATGGCGATCAAGGACTTCCTCGACCACCAGCAGAAAGGGCTGCGGGTCCAGCACCTGCTGCAGGCGTGCGTGGACGAGTTCAAGGAGAACGAGGACCTCCCCAACACCACCAACCCCGACGACTGGGCGCGGATCTCCGGCAAGAAGGGCGAGCGGATCGTGTTCATCCGCACGCTCATCACCGGCAAGCAGGGCACCGAGCCGGGTCGCTCGATCGACACGGTCGCCAACACCGGGCAGTACCTCTAGTCGAACTGAACGGTCTCGCCGAGGCCGGGCCGCAGCAGCGTGACGTCGGGGAGCTCGGCGGCCAGGGTCTGCTCGAACTCCACCAGCGGCCGGTGCATCCACGCGAGACCCATGACCTCCAGGCCAGGGGCGTAGAGGGTGCCGAAGTGGATGGGCAGGACGGCGCGAGGCCGGACCCTTCGGACCGCCTCCACCGCCTCGCGGGGACCCATGTGTCCCGGCGAGAGGCGGGGTCCCCAGCCGCCGATCGGCAGCAGCGCGACGTCGATCTTTTCTCCGGCCAGGGAAGGCAGGTCGGACATCTCGTCGTACAGGCTGGTGTCGCCGGCGAACCAGATCGTGCCCTGGGTGGTGCGAATCAGGTGCCCGTGGGTGTCGTTGGGTCGGTGCGGCATCGGACGGGCGCCGTGGTCGGCCCGCACCAGCCGGACCGCCACCCCACGCTCCGGCTCTGCCGTCGGGGGAGCGATGTCACCCCCGGGGCCCACCATCGTCCAGGCGTCTTCGCCGACGTCCGGCACCTGCAGACCCACCCGCTTGCGCAGCCAACGTCCGTTGCGTTCGCCACTGAGCACCGGGGCCCCCCGCACCAGCCCGAGCGAGCCGATCGCAGCATGGTCGGAGTGCAGGTGGGAGAGGAGGACCGCGTCGGGCTGGTACCACGCCTCCGGATCCGGGCGGCCACCGATCCGGCGCAGCGGTCCCGCGTGACGCCGCAGGAGCGGATCGGTGAGGAGGCGAACGTCGTCGACGTCGATGACGACCGTGGCGTGGCCGACCCAGGTCAGGCGGATCATGGGGTCCTCGCCGTGACCGCGCGCCCGAGATAGAGGTAGCCCCACGGTCGGGCCCAGGACGGGCCGGGGAGATAGGTCTCCCGCAGCTCGGAGACAGTGAGGCCCGCCGCCGTCATCAGGTCGGGCATCTGTCGCGTCAGGTGACATCCTCCCGCGATCACGCGCTGCGCGGGTTCGAGGCGACGCTGCCAGGCGGCCACCCGCGGTTCCGGGGACAACCCGTGCTCGAGGAAGTGCAGGTTACCGCCCGGCTTGAGCACCCTCAGGATCTCGCTCAGCGCTTTGTCCAGGTCCGGGATCGAGCACAGGGTGAAGGTGGACAGCGCCGCGTCGTAGGACGCGTCCTCGGCCTCGATGTGTTGCCCGTCGAGACCGGTGCGGCTGATCGGTCGCGTCTGGCGGGCGCGCCGCTCCTCGGACAGTCGCCACCCGACGTCGGCCGGCTCGACGGCGTCGACGGCGTCGACCGCATCGGGATAGAACCGGACGTTCAGACCGCTACCGAAACCGAGCTCGAGAACCCGGCCGTGCAGGCCCGCGCAGGCCTCGTCGCGGAGCCCGCCCAGGTGGTGTCCGCGCAGCGAGACGTCGGTCAGCCGGGGCAGAGCCCGGTCCCGCCACACTCCCATGGTGTCCAGGCTAGCCGCGTACGCTTCGGGTCATGAGCGTGCGGCGGGTCATGGGCGTGGAGGTGGAGTACGGCATCTCCGTGCTCGGCCAGCCCCTGGCCAACCCGATGGTCGCCTCCTCGCAGATCGTCAACGCCTATGCGTCGGCCGCGGTGAAAGCGCGTCGCGCTCGTTGGGACTTCGAGGAGGAGTCACCGCTGCGCGACGCCCGGGGCTTCGAGATGTCGCGGCAGGTCGCGGACGCGACCCAGCTGACCGACGAGGATCTCGGGCTGGCCAACGTGATCCTCACCAACGGGGCCCGCCTCTACGTCGACCACGCGCACCCGGAGTACTCCACCCCCGAGGTGACGTCCCCGCTCGACATCGTCCGCTGGGACAAGGCGGGGGAGCAGGTGATGCTCGAGGCGGCCCGGTTGGCGGGAGTCGTCCCCGGGGCCGGGGAGATCGTCCTCTACAAGAACAACACCGACAACAAAGGCGCGTCCTACGGCGCCCACGAGAACTACCTGATGCGCCGCTCCACCCCGTTCGGCGACATCGTGCGGCATCTCACGCCGTTCTTCGTCTCGCGTCAGGTGGTCTGCGGCGCCGGCCGAGTCGGGCTCGGGCAGGACGGGCGCGACAACGGCTTCCAGATCAGCCAGCGGGCGGACTACTTCGAGGTGGAGGTCGGCCTCGAGACGACGCTGAAGCGGCCGATCATCAACACCCGGGACGAGCCCCACGCAGATCCCGAGAAGTACCGCCGCCTCCACGTCATCCTCGGCGACGCCAACCTGGCCGAGATCTCGACTTACCTCAAGGTCGGGACCACGGCGCTCGTGCTCGCGATGATCGAGGACCGGTTCATCGGCGCCGACCTCTCGGTCGAGTCCCCGGTCGCCTCCTTGCGGGCTGTGTCCCACGACCCGGGCCTGACCCACCTGCTGTCGGTCGGCGACGGACGGCGGATGACGGCGGTCCAGCTGCAGCTGGAATACCTCGACCTGGCCCGCAAGTATGTCGAGGACCGGTACGGCGCCGACGTCGACGCTCAGACCGCCGACGTCCTGGCCCGATGGGAGTCCGTGCTGGACCGACTCACGCACGACCGCTGGTCGCTCACCGGCGAGCTGGACTGGATCGCCAAGCTCCACCTCCTCGAGCAGTACCGCGAGCGGGACGGGTTGGACTGGGATGACGCGAAGCTGCACCTCATCGACCTCCAGTACGCCGACATCCGGCCCGAGAAGGGCTTGTACCACCGGCTGGTGCGGTCCGGTCGAATCTCGAGGCTGCTGGACGACGAGTCCGTGTCGAGCGCGGTCCAGTCGCCACCGGTCGACACCCGGGCCTACTTCCGGGGCCGGTGTCTGGACAAGTACGCCGACCAGGTCGCGGCGGCCTCGTGGGACTCGGTGATCTTCGACCTTCCTGGCCGCGAGTCACTCCAGCGCATCCCCACGATCGATCCGCTGCGCGGCACCCGTGCGCACGTCGGTGCCCTGCTGGATTCCTGCGACACCGCTGAGGCCCTCTTCGCCGCGCTCACTCGCTCCGCCGGATAGGGTCGGGGTATGGCACAGGAGCAGAAGCAACCGCGGAAGGCCTCGGAGGCCGAGGAAGCGGTCGACGCGGTCGCCGAGACGGACGTGGCCGAGCGCAAGGAGGCTCTGGACGACGACGTCGACGCGATCCTGGACGAGATCGACGAGGTGCTCGAGTCCAACGCCGAGGACTTCGTGAAGTCGTTCATCCAGAAGGGCGGGGAGTAGCCGGTGTCAGACAGCCCCCGGCTGCCCGCGTCGTACCTGATGCCCGGCACCTCCTCCTTCAGCGACTTCCTGTCCGCGCAGGCGCCCGACCTGTTGCCCTCGCGGCGTCCGGTGGCCGCCGGTCAGGCCGGGGACCTCGCGCCCCACGGCACCACGATCGTGGCCGCCACCTTCGCCCACGGTGTCGTGATGGCCGGCGACCGTCGGGCGACGATGGGCAACATCATCGCCCAGCGGGACATCCAGAAGGTCTTCGCGGCCGATGAGTACTCGGCCGTCGGCATCGCCGGCACCGCAGGCCTGGCCGTCGAGCTGGTGCGCCTGTTCCAGACCGAGCTCGAGCACTACGAGAAGATCGAGGGTGTCACCCTCTCGATGGACGGCAAGGCCAACCGGCTCGCGGCCCTGATCCGTGCCAACCTCGCTATGGCCATGCAGGGCCTCGCCGTCGTGCCCCTCTTCGCCGGCTACGACCTGACGACCGGTAGCGGCCGGATCTTCTCCTACGACGTGACCGGAGGTCGCTACGAGGAGACGGCCTTCCACTCCGTGGGCTCAGGGTCGCTGTTCGCCCGCGGCTCGCTCAAGAAGCTCTACCGCGACGGCCTCACAGCCGACGAGTGCGTCACAGCGACGGTCCAGGCGCTGTACGACGCAGCGGACGACGACTCCGCGACGGGAGGTCCCGACCTGGCGCGGAGGATCTTCCCGGTGGTGCAGGTGATCACCGCCGACGGTGGCTACCGGATGCCCGACGACGACGTGGCTGCGATCGCCGACCGGGTGATCGCGAGCCGCATGGGCCGACCCGACGGCCCGGCCGCGGAACTGATGTAGGGGACCCGACGACATGAGCATGCCGTTCTACGTCTCGCCCGAGCAGCTGATGAAGGACCGGGCCGACTTCGCGCGCAAGGGCATCGCCCGCGGCCGCTCCGTGGTGGTCATCCAGTACGCCGACGGGGTCCTGTTCGTCTCGGAGAACCCCTCGCAGGCGCTCCACAAGGTCTCGGAGATCTACGACCGCATCGCGTTCGCCGCGGTGGGCCGCTACAACGAGTTCGAGAACCTACGGATCGCCGGAGTCCGGCTGGCCGACATGCGGGGCTACGCCTACGACCGCCGCGACGTCACCGGGCGGGGACTCGCCAACGCGTATGCCCAGACGCTCGGCACCATCTTCTCCTCCGGTGGTGAGAAGCCCTACGAGGTCGAGCTCTTCGTCGCCGAGATCGGCGACCGGCCGGAGGACGACCAGGTCTACCGGCTCACCTACGACGGACAGGTGGCCGACGAGCACGGATACGCCGTCATGGGGGGCCAGACCGAAGCCGTCGTGGCTTACCTGAGCGAGCACTACGCCGAGGGCGCCAGCCTCACCGCGGCGCTGGGCACAGCGGTGGGCGCGCTCGGGCACGCCGACGACGCGGACCGTGTCGTACCCGAGGCCCATCTGGAGGTGGCGGTCCTGGACCGCACCCGCAGCCAGGCCCGCAAGTTCTCGAGGGTCGTCGGGGACCGGCTCACGACCCTGCTCGGAGAGCGCGGTCCCGAGGAGGCTGCGGTGGATGAGCCCCCGACCGCCGTGGCCGAAGCCCACGGAGTCTCGGGGACCGAGGGGGTCGACCCGGACGCCGAGCCGCCCGTGGCGCCGCCGGTGTCCCCGCCTCCGAGCGACTCGTGACCGACGACCCCCGAGGGTGGCAGGTCGCGGGAGAGGACCGTCTGGTCCATGGCGGCTTCGTGCGTGTCATCGAGCGTCCGCTGCGGCTGCCGGACGGTCGGGTCACGACCTGGGAGATGGTCGACGTTCCGCCCACCGTCACGGTGCTGCCACTGACCGCGGACAACAGCGTCGTCTGCGTGCGGCAGTTCCGCCCGGGGCCCGCTCGCCGGATGCTCAGCCTGCCAGGAGGCTTCCTCGATCCCGGTGAGGACGTCCTCGCTGCCGCCGGCCGCGAGCTTCGCGAAGAGACCGGGTACACCGCCGAACGGCTGGAGCTGGTCGCGTCCACGCACGGCAACTCGCGGACCACTCCCAGCCACACCGCCGTGGCGCACGGCTGCGAGCTGCGCCACGACCAGGACCTCGACGAGCTCGAGGACTGTGAGGTCGAGCTGGTCTCGGTGCCCGACCTTCGGGCTCTCCTCCGGGCCGGGCAGCTCTCCGCCACCGAGCAGACCTACCTCGCCCTCGACCACCTCGGCTTGCTCTAACCCCCTCCGACGCGCGACCAGTTTGCGTCGTTTGGCCCCCAACGACAGGTTCTTGGGCCGAATTCCTGCCGGTTCTGACCATCCGAGGGGGTCCCGTACGCCGCTGACGGCTATCCACACCCATACGGACGCCGGGTGTACGCCTGCTTCAGCGCGGGAAGGGTCGGGTCATGCCCGATCCCTCCGGCGACCCGATACGGGGGCAGGTTCGTCGTCGCGGCTTCCGACGCGTCAGTCACGGCCTCTACGTCCCCGACCTACCAGCCACCCGCGGCGCCGCACGCCCCCTGGCCGATCTGCGGGCCCTGACGCTCGTGTTGCCGAGGGGCGCCGGCTTCACGCACATCACCTCGGCGTGGCTGCTGGGGTGGTGGCTGCCCAGGCTGCCCGACCTCACCCCGGTCTTCGCGGCCGGGCCCGTGGGCGACCGGCCACGGCGCGCCGGCCTCGTGTACTCCAGGCTCGACGACCTGCAGGAGCCGACAGTGATCCAGGGGCTCCCAGTGTGTTCGCCCAGGGACACTCTCGCGCGAGCAGCTCGCGATCTGGGGCTCTTCGACCTCACGATTCTGCTCGAGTCCGCCCTGCGCGCCGATGCGATCGATGACGCCACGCTCACCGAGCTCTGCGACCGCTCCTGGCCGGGTGTGGTGCGCCTGCGTCAGGCTCGACAGTGGGCCGATCCGAGATCCGAGTCGCCGTACGAAACACTCCTGCGGTTCTTCCATGAGCTGGCCGGCATACCCGTGGAGCCCCAGTTCGTGGTCACTGACTGGCGGGGGGAGTTCGTGGCGCGGGTCGATCTGCTGGTCACGGGCACGACCTCCGTGCACGAGTACGACGGTGCCGTGCACGGCCGGCAGCAGCAGCGCGTCAAGGACCTTCGGCGAGACCGGCGCCTGGCCGACACTCCCTATTCGCGGCGCGGCTTCGTGGCCGACGACCTCTTCGGCCACCCGGTGGCGACTCTGCGTGAGATCGACCGGGTGGTGGGCCGGCCGCATCGCGTCTCCCGACTGCGCCGGTGGCGGCGTCATCTCGCCGAGTCGTCGTACTCCTTGGCGGGGCGACAACGGCTGCTCAACCGTTGGCTTCGGTTGGCTAGCCCTGCCGACTGGTCACGGACTGCATGAACTGGACCCGGATACGTGACGTTGGGGGCCAAACGACGCAGCGGGCGCCGGGTTGCGTCCCGGGGAGCGGCGGTTCGGTGCACCGAGTCACCGGGGTCGCCCTAGGGTGGGGCCGTGGACCGGCGGATCTTCGGGATCGAGAACGAGTACGGCGTGACGTGCACGTTCCGGGGACAACGGCGCCTGAGTCCCGACGAGGTGGCCCGATACCTCTTCCGCAAGGTCGTCTCGTGGGGGCGTAGCAGCAACGTCTTCCTGCGCAACGGCGCGCGACTCTACCTCGACGTGGGCAGCCACCCGGAGTACGCCACCCCCGAGTGTGACGACGTCGGCGAGCTGGTCACGCACGACAAGGCGGGGGAGCGGATCCTCGAAGGGCTGTTGCTGGACGCCGAGCAGCGCCTCCACGACGAGGGCATCGCCGGCGACATCTACCTGTTCAAGAACAACACCGACTCGGCCGGCAACTCCTACGGCTGCCACGAGAACTACCTCGTCGGCCGAGCGGGCGAGTTCAGCCGCCTCGCCGACGTGCTGATCCCGTTCCTGGTCACCCGACAGATCGTGGTCGGGGCCGGCAAGATCACCCAGACGCCCCGGGGAGCGTCGTACGCCGTGTCGCAGCGCGCCGAGCACATCTGGGAGGGCGTCTCCTCGGCCACGACCCGGAGCCGGCCGATCATCAACACCCGCGACGAGCCGCATGCCGATGCCGAGAAGTACCGCCGACTCCACGTGATCGTCGGGGACTCGAACATGAGCGAGACCACCACGATGCTCAAGGTGGCCTCCTGCGACCTGGTGCTCCGGATGATCGAGGAGGGGGTCGTGATGCGCGACCTGACCCTGGAGAACCCCATCCGCGCCATTCGCGAGATCTCCCACGACGTCACCGGGCGGCGCAAGGTGCGGCTGGGCAACGGCCGGGAGGCCAGCGCCCTCGACATCCAGCACGAATATCTCGGCAAGGCCCGTGACTTCGTGGACCGCCGTGCGCTGTCGACTCCGATCATCGAGCGGGCGCTGGACCTGTGGGAGCGCGGCCTCAAGGCGGTCGAGTCCGACGACCTGGGCCTGGTCGACCGCGAGATCGACTGGGTCATCAAGTGGAAGCTGATCGACCGCTACCGGGCCCGCCACGGACTTCCGCTCGGTCATCCGCGGATCGCCCAGCTCGACCTCGCCTACCACGACATCCATCGCGAGCGCGGGCTCTACTACCTGCTGGAGAAGCGTGGAGCGGTGGCCCGGGTCACCTCGGACCTGAAGATCTTCGAAGCGAAGACCGTCCCACCCCAGACCACCCGAGCCAGGCTCCGCGGGGAGTTCATCCGCAAGGCCCAGGAGCGCCGCCGCGACTTCACGGTCGACTGGGTCCATCTCAAGTTGAACGACCAGGCGCAGCGCACCGTGCTGTGCAAAGACCCCTTCCGGGCCACCGACGAGCGGGTTCAACGGCTCATCGACGGCATGTGAGGTCGGATCGCTTCGTCCCCCCGGGTAGGGTGACCTGGCCGATCGACCCGCGAGCATGGAACCGGGCCGATGATCTGGCAGGCCGATCCGCCACGTAGAAGGTGACCCACCCCACGATGTTGCACACCATTGCCCTGCGCGGGCGAGCCCCCCGAGCAAGGACCCGCAGAGTCCGAGGCGCACGAGTCCTCCGCGTCACAGTCCTGGGTGCGCTGCTCGGCCTCGCCCTGGTCGGCGGGCTGGCCGCCTGTGGAGATGACACCGGTACCGACCCGGGCTCGTCGCCATCGGCCGCGGCCGGCGAGATGCCGGACGGAGTCACGGTGGACGGAGAGGTCGGGAAGTCGGTCGACGTCACCTGGACCGACACGCTGGAGGTGACCGACTTCGCGTCGACCACCCTCGTCGAGGGCGACGGCGACACGGTCGGGGCCGGCGACAACATCCTGGCGCAGCTGTGGGTCGGGAACGGCACCGCCAAGTCCGAGGCCTACAACAGCTACGACACCACCGCCCAGGTGATCAACCTGGGTGCCGGCACGCTGCCGGCGCTCGTGAAGGGGCTCACCGGAACGACCGTCGGCTCTCGGGTGCTGATCGCCGCGCCCCCGGCGGATGCCTTCGGCGACCAGGGCAACGCCCAGCTGGGCATCGGCAACAAGGACACCGTGGTGTTCGTTGTCGACGTGTTGAACAAGCTCGACGGACCGGACGGTGAGGAGCGCGACCCGGCCGCCTGGGCGCCCGCGATCACGGAAACCAGTGGCAAACCGAGCGCGCTCGACTTCACCGGCACCCCGAAGCCGAACGGCCGGCTGCAGAAGACCACGCTGATCGAGGGGACGGGCCCTGCGCTGACCAAGGGACAGCACGTCTACGTCGACTACCTCGGCCAGGTCTACGGCGCGAAGGAGCCCTTCGACCAGTCCTACGACCGCGGTCAGCCCTTCGACTTCGACCTGGGCGTCGGCGGCGTCGTCAAGGGCTGGGACCAGGGCCTGGTCGGTGTTCCGGTCGGGAGCAGGGTCATCCTGCAGATCCCGCCGGACCTCGGGTACGGCAAGGCCGGACAGCCGGACGTCGGGATCAAAGGCACTGACACGATGTACTTCGTCGTCGACGTGCTGGCCGCCAACTGAGGGGACCGACGTGGCCGTCCAGAAGAGTGAGCGTCTGCTCAATCTGCTGATCATGCTTCTGGTGCAGCGTCGCTACGTCGCGAAGGAGCGGATTCGGGAGATCATCTATCCCGGGTCTGGTGTCGACGCGTTCGAGAAGATGTTCGAGCGCGACAAGGACGAGCTGCGCAGTCTGGGGGTGCCGATCGAGGTCGGCAACCTGGACGCCTACTTCGACGACGAGCCCGGATACCGGATCCGTCCCGACGAGTTCGGCCTGCCGGAGATCAGCCTGGAGCCTGACGAGGCTTCCGTCCTCGGCCTGGCCGGCAAGGTCTGGGAGCACGCCCGCCTGGCCGACGCCACCTCCGAGGCGGTGCGCAAGCTGTCCGCGGCCGGGGTTCCGCTCGACGTGGCCCGTCTCGACGTCATCCAGCCGCGACTCGACGCCGACGAACCCGCCTTCGACGTCTTCTGGGAGGCCACCCTCGAGCGGATGCCGGTGGTCTTCGAGTACCGACGCGCCAGCCAGCCCGTGGCCACCCGACATCTGCAGCCGTGGGGTCTGGTGCGCTACTCCGGTCGTTGGTATGTGGTGGGCTTCGACACCGACCGGCAAGGTGAGCGCGTCTTCCGGCTCTCCCGGGTCGAGGGTGAGCCGCGGCGTGACGGTGCGCCGGGTTCCTTCGAGGTGCCGGCGGGGACCGACATCCGGCAGGTCGCCCAGCGGTTGGCCCCGGCCCGGCTCACCGAACCTGCGGTCGTGCTGGTCCGGGAGGGGGCCGGCTGGGGCCTTCGGCGCAAGGCGGACGCCATCGAGACCGGGGTCGTCGGTCCGGATGGTGAGGCCGGCTGGGATCGCCTCGAGCTCTCCCGCGGGGACCTGAGCGACGAGGTGTTGAGCTACGGGCCCGATGCGTACGTCGTCTCGCCCGACTGGCTACGCAACCAGCTCGTCACCCGCCTGCGCGCCGTGGTGGACGGGGCCACGCCGTGAGCCGCGCAGCCGGCGCGAGCTCGCCCGGCGGCGCCAAGGAGCAGGTGGCACGTCTCCTGACCCTGGTGCCCTACCTTCACTCCCACGGCGATGTGCGGCTCGACGAGGCGGCGGGTGCGCTCGACGTCACCCCCGAGCAGCTGCTGCGCGACCTGCGGGTCCTGCTGATGTGCGGCCTTCCCGGCGGGTTTCCCGACGACCTCATCGACGTCGACCTCGACGCGCTCGAGGACCCGGAGAGCGATGGCGTGATCCGCGTGTCGAACGTCGACTACCTCTCTCGCCCGTTGCGACTCTCACCGACCGAGGCCAGCGCCTTGATCGTCGCGCTCCGTGCCCTGCGTGCCAGCACCAGTGACGACACTCGCCCCGTCGTCGACCGGGTCCTGGCCAAGCTGGAGGCGGCGGCGGCTGAGGGCGCCGTGCGTCAGGTCGACGTCGCTGACTCGGTGGACGCCTCCGCCCCGACTCGAGCCGAGCTGAGTGAGGCGTTGCAGAGCGGCCGTCAGGTGCGTCTGCGCTACCACGTGCCCAGCCGCGACGAGGAGTCCGAGCGGGTGGTCGACCCGCGTGGCCTGGTGACCGCCAACGGGTTCGAGTACCTCGACGCCTGGTGCCACACCGCGCAGGCGCCCCGGCTGTTCCGGCTCGACCGGATCCATGCGGTCGAGCCGCTCGACACGCCGGTCGAGGTCAGCCAGCCACCGCGGGACGTCTCGGACGGGGACCTGCTGTCGGGCGAGGACACCACGTCGGTCGTCCTTCGACTGGAGCCCGCCGCCCGGTGGGTGCCGGACTACTACCCGGTCCAGGACGTGCGGCAGCGCCGAGGCGGGGCCTTGGAGGTCACCATGCGGATCGCCGACCCCCGGTGGCTCGAGCGGCTGCTCCTGCGACTGGCTCCGCACGCCAGCGTGGTGGATCCGCCCGAGCTCGCGGACTCGTTCCGGGATGTCGCCCGAGAAGCGCTCCGCTGGTACCCCTAGAGTGCAAGCTGCCGGTTCCAGGATGAGGATCTGGTACCACTGCGTAGGATGAAGACCATGGGTCTGGGGCCGAGGTGCCTCGAGACGGGGTGCACCGAGATCAGACGTCGGAGATGAGGAAGACATGACCAGTCCGTTCGTTGCGTTCCCCGGTGGGTGGGAACTCATCGTCATCGTGCTCGTGGTGGTCCTGTTGTTCGGTGCGCGCAAGCTCCCCGAACTGGCCCGCGGCACCGGCCAGGCGCTGCGCATCTTCAAGGACGAGACCAAGGGCCTGCGCGACGACGACACCATCACCCCTGAGCAGCGCGAGATCGAGGCACGCCAGGCCGAGGCCGACGCAGCGCGCCAGCAGCGCCCCGACGACACCAACGCCTGAGAGCGCGCGCCTCACCCGTGTCCATCACCGGTGTGGTGCGCCTGTTCTCCGGGCGCCCGGTCCACCCGGTGGGCGAGGACGGCCGGATGGCGCTCTCGGACCACCTCCGCGAGCTGCGCGGGCGGGTCCTGAAGTCCGCGCTGGCACTCACCGTGGCCTTCATCGCCGCGCTGTTCTTCTTCGACCAGATCTTCGCCGTGGTCATCGGCCCCTACCACCACGCCCAGCAGTCGCTCGGCGAGGACGTCACCCGGCCCATCGTGAATGGCCCGGGGGGACCCTTCCTGCTCTACTTCAAGCTCTGCGGACTGGCCGCCGTGGTGGTGACCGGGCCGTACTGGCTCTACCAGATCTGGGCGTTCATCCTCCCGGGTCTGCACGCGAACGAGCGCAAGTGGTCCCGGGTCTTCGTGGCCGTCGCGGGCCCCCTGTTCCTGCTCGGCGTCCTTGTCGGCTACCTGACCCTGCCCAAAGGACTGGAGGTCCTGATCGGCTTCACCCCGGCCGACCTGACGAACCTGGTGGAGTTCAGTGAGTACCTCTCCTTCTTCGCCCGCACGATGCTGGTGTTCGGTCTGGCCTTCGAGATCCCGGTCTTCATCGTGCTCCTGAACATGGCTGGGGTCGTCTCCGGCCGTTGGCTCGGCGAGCACCGCTCCTGGCTGATCATGGGGGTCTTCGTCTTCGCGGCGATCGCCACGCCCTCCACAGATCCCTTCACCATGTGCTTCATGGCGATCCCGATGGTGGGCCTCTTCCTCATCTCAGAGGTCATCGCCCGTGCCACCGACCGCCGCCGTGCCTCCAAGCGAGCCGCGCTGCTCGGCGAGGACGAGGCTGCCACCGCGTGAGCGAGCCGACCGAGGACATCGATCCCTTCGACCTGCCCGAGTGGCTGGGGGACCGGAACGTCGCGTGGCGGCCGGACGAAGGCCTGGCTGAGGGGTTCCTGGTGCCCGGCAGCGTGTCCTCCGAGGCGGGGGACGAGCTGGCGTGTGACCTGCTGGCCGTGGACGAGGCCTATCCGACCCCGGTGGCCGATGACCGGGTCCGCACGCGTGCGCACCAGTCCTGGCAGCACGGCCAGGTCCTGCTCGTACGGCGCACCGGCCGGCTCACCCTCGCCGTGCCGGGACGGTCCTTCACCGCCGACCTGGCCCTGGAGTCATTGGCGCGGCTTGCAGCCGCCGTCGGGGCATCGCCCGAGCGGTACGCCGCGCTCCTGCGCGTCGGAGTGGACCACCGACGCGGTGATGGCGCCGGCGGCTAGTCTCACTGCGTGTCCGGCACCCGCGAGATCGCGCTTCTCACCAACCCGACCGCAGGGCGTGGCCGGGCCCCGCAGGCCCGCGACATCGCGGTGGCTCGCCTGCGTGACGCCGGGTTCAGCGTGCGCAACCTCGCTGGACGGGACGCTGAGGAAGCGCTCGACCTGGCCCGCCAGTGCGTCGCCGACGGAGTCGAGACGTTGGTGGTCTGCGGTGGCGACGGCATGGTCCATCTCGGCGCCCAGGCGGTCGCGACCACAGGCATCCCGTTGGGCATCATCCCCGCCGGCACCGGCAACGACACCGCCCGCTACCTCGACCTGCCGCGGAGCGACCCGGCCGCCGCGGCCGGGCGGGTCATCGCCGGCCGCACGCGCCTGATCGACCTCGCCCGCAGCGGCGCTCGATACTTCGTGACCGTCCTCGCGGCCGGTTTCGACGCCGTCGTCAACGAGCGCGCCAACGCGATGCGCTGGCCACGCGGCCAGATGCGCTACAACATCGCGACCCTCGCCGAGCTGCGCACGTTCCGGCCGCTGGCCTACACCCTCGATCTGGGTGGCCTGCACACTCAGCTGGAGGCGATGCTCGTCGCGGTGGGCAACGGACCCTCCTTCGGTGGTGGGCTCCGGATCACCGAAGGAGCAGTCCTCGACGACGGACTTCTCGACGTCGTCATCTTCAAGCCGGTCAGCCGGCGGGAGCTGGTGGCGACCTACCCCAAGCTCTTCCGAGGGACCCACACGAGCCATCCGCAGTACGAACACCACCGAGTCTCCTACGTCACGGTCGCCTCACCGGGCATCACGGCCTATGCCGACGGCGAGCGGTTCGGCGCGCTGCCGCTGACCATCGAGTGCGTGCCACACGGTCTGACCGTCCTGTCATGACCGATGAGCGCTCCCCGTCGCAGCGGTACGCCGACTTCCAGGCTTCCCGCGAGCACCCGGTGGTCCACGAGTTCGCCGGCCGCTACCCCTTCCCCCTCGACGGCTACCAGCAGCAGGCCTGCCGAGAGATCGAGGACGGACGGGGCGTGCTGGTCGCGGCCCCGACCGGCTCCGGCAAGACCGTGGTGGGTGAGTTCGCCGTCCACCTGGCCCTCGCGACCGGTCGCAAGTGCTTCTACACGACACCCATCAAGGCGCTGTCCAACCAGAAGTACCACGACCTCGTCGCGGCCTACGGCGCCGACCGGGTCGGCCTGCTGACCGGCGACAACTCGCTCAACGGTGAGGCTCCGGTGGTGGTCATGACCACCGAGGTTCTGCGCAACATGCTCTACGCCGGCTCATCCACCCTGCTCGGCCTCGGGTTCGTCGTGATGGACGAGGTGCACTACCTCGCCGACCGGATGCGGGGGGCGGTCTGGGAGGAAGTGATCATCCACCTGCCGGAGTCGGTCTCCGTCGTGTCGCTGTCCGCCACGGTCTCCAACGCGGAGGAGTTCGGCGCGTGGCTCGAGACGGTGCGCGGCAGCACCACCACGATCGTGGAGGAGAAGCGTCCGGTCCCCCTCTTCCAGCACGTGATGGTCGGGCGTCGGCTGATGGACCTGTTCGCCTCCTCCGACGTGGATGCCGCAGCCGGTTTCGTGCGCGAGGGTGCACCGGTGAACGACCACCTGGTGAAGCTGGCCCGCGACGACTGGGCCTCCCACCGGATGCGCGACCGGCGCTCCCCACGGGGCCGCAGCGGTGGCCCCCGGGGGAGCCGCCCCGTGGGCAACGGGCGACGGGTCTGGATCCCCAGCCGGGTCGACGTGCTCGACAGGCTCGACCGGGACGGGTTGCTGCCGGCGATCGTCTTCATCTTCAGCCGCGCCGGCTGCGCCGCCGCCGTCGCGCAGTGCCTCCAGGCGAACGTACGGCTGACCACGGCGGCCGAGCGTGACGAGATCCATGCGTTCGTGGAGAACCGCTGTCGCCATCTGCCCGAGGACGACCTTCAGGTGCTCGGTTACCACGACTTCCTCGACGGGCTGACCCGGGGCGTCGCCGCTCACCACGCGGGAATGCTGCCGACGTTCAAGGAGTGCGTCGAGGAGATGTTCGTGCGAGGGCTGTGCAAGGCGGTCTTCGCCACGGAGACACTGGCGCTCGGCATCAACATGCCCGCCCGGACCGTCGTCATCGAACGGCTCACGAAGTACAACGGCGAGACCCACGCCGACATCACGCCGGGGGAGTACACCCAGCTCACCGGTCGAGCCGGACGGCGCGGCCTCGACGTCGAGGGCCACGCCGTCGTGCTCTGGCAGAGCGGCATGAACCCCCGCGAGCTCGCCGGTTTGGCCTCCACCCGGACCTATCCGCTCAACTCGTCCTTCCGGCCGTCGTACAACATGGCGGTCAACCTCGTGCATCGCTACGGCCGCGACCGCTCCCGGAGCCTGCTCGAGATGTCGTTCGCCCAGTTCCAGGCGGACCAGTCCGTCGTCGGGCTGGCCCGGCAGCTCACGAAGGCAGACGACGCCCTGGCCGGGTACGCCGACGCCGCCGCCTGTGACCGCGGTGACTTCATGGAGTACGCCGCGCTGCGGCACGCCGTCTCCCGGGTCGAGAAGGGCACGGCCAAGGCCCGCAAGGCCGATCTGCGCGACTCCGCTCGCGTGTCTCTGACGCGCCTCCAGCGCGGCGACGTGATCTGGATACCCTCGGGCAAGTTCTCGGGCTTCGCCGTCGTGACCGATCCCGGCCTGAGCGGCAACGAGCCGCGTCCCGCGGTGCTGACCGAAGCCCGCCAGGCGCGGCGGCTGGCGCTCATGGACTTCCCCGAGCCGGTCGAGCCCGTGGCCCAGCTGCGTATCCCGCGGCACTTCAACCCGCGCAACCCGCAGTCGCGGCGAGACCTCGCCTCGGCCCTGAGCACCCGGACCCGTGACCTGGACCCGGGCCGCCGCGGTGGTCGTGCGGCCGGTACCACGGACCCGCAGGCGGAGCGGGAGATCAACGACCTGCGGGCCCAGCTGAAGGCTCACCCCTGCCACGACTGTCCCGAGCGCGAGGACCACGCGCGGTGGGCCGAGCGCTGGTTCAAGCTGGACCGTGACACCGCCACGCTGCGCCGACGCATCGAGCGGCGCACGAACAGCGTCGCCCGCACCTTCGACCGGGTCTGTGAGGTGCTGACGGCACTGGAGTACCTCGACGGCGACACGGTCACCGAGCGTGGGCAGCATCTGATGCGCCTGTACTCCGACCTCGACCTCGTGGCTGCAGAGTCTCTGCGGGCCGGCCTCTGGGACGGGCTCAGCCCATCGGCGCTGGCGGCGGTGCTCTCGACGCTCGTGTTCGAGGCCCGCAAGGCCAACGACGCCAGTCCCCCCGGCGCCGGAGGTGGCGCCGGCCCGGTCATCGCCGCCACCGTGCGGGTGCAACGCGACCTCGCCGAGCTGGAACGTAGCCACGGACTGGAGTTCCTGCGCGAGCTCGATGGGGGGTTCGCGTGGGCGGCGTGGCGGTGGGCCGAGGGTGACGATCTCGACGAGATCCTCACCGGGACCCAGCTCTCGGCCGGTGACTTCGTGCGGTGGGTCAAGCAGGTGATCGACCTGGCCGGGCAGGTGGCGGACGCCGCCGGCGACTCACCGGCGCGGGAGGTGGCTCGACGCACCATCGGCGCCATGCGCCGCGGCGTGGTCGCCTACTCCACCCTCGGCGAGTGACGCTGCCGGATCAGCACGGTTTCGCAGCGCTCAGCCGGGGAGGTCGGTCAAGGTGTCGACCAGACGGGCGAGCGGCGTCTCCAGGCCCCACGTCCCGGCCAGCTCGGCCACGCGCTGGGGGTCGGCCGGGGTGCGAGGCAGGCTGGTGTCGACCGCTCCGAGGTCGATCGTGCGCGCCACGGCGACCACCGCCGGGGCCACCTCGAGGTAGCCGGCCGCGGCCTTGATCTTGGACCGGGGGTTCGGTCCGAGGTCGGACTCCGGGTCCTCGGCAGCGGCCATGATCGACGGCAGGTCTCCGAAACGCTGCAGAAGCGTCGCGGCTGTCTTCTCACCCACGCCGGGGACCCCGGGCAGCCCGTCCGACGCATCGCCACGGAGGGTCGCGAAGTCGGCGTACTGCCCCGGCTCGACGGCGTACTTCTCCCGCACCACTGTGGCCGTCACTCGTTCGTGCCGGCCGACGCCGCGGGCGATGTAGAGCACGCGGACCTTCGTCGCGTCGTCGACCAGCTGGAACAGGTCGCGGTCTCCGGTCACGATGTCGACGGGCATCCCGGCCCCGGTGGCGAGCGTGCCGATGACGTCGTCGGCCTCGTAGCCGTCAGCACCGACGACGCAGATGCCGAGCGCGGCGAGCACCTCCAGGATCACCGGCACCTGCACCTGCAGAGGGTCGGGGACTTCCTCGATGTCGGGAGCCGGCCCCGAGATCTCCGCGAGGACCCGATGCGCTTTGTACGACGGCAGCAGATCGACGCGCCACTGGGGCCGCCAGTCGTTGTCCCAGGCACAGACCAGATGAGTCGGCTGGTACTCGCCGACCAGCCGGGTCATGAAGTCCAGCAGCCCCCGGACGGCGTTGACCGGCGTGCCGTCGGGTGCCCGGACGCTGTCCGGGACGCCGTAGAACGCGCGGAAGTACATCGACGCGGTATCGAGAAGGAGCAGACGATGCCCGACTTGAGCCATGAGTGGCAGCATAGGCAGGTCCGCCGATTCGCGTCCGGCCGGCTCTGCTTCGCTCCATAATGACCGCTGTGCAACGTGATCAGTCCGCGTGGGTGGCACTGGGCGCGCTGGTGGGTGTCGGCATGGTGGCGGCGCTGACCAGCACCGTGACCCAGCGGTTCATCCACCCCCGCGACACCGAGGCCTTCACGTCGTACGTCGCCCAGCAAGCCGCGGGCGAGCGGCCCCGGACGCAGGCACGAGGCCGCAAGGACGTCGCCTGGGCGGCGGCACACCCGGCCCAACTGGTCAAGGAGGGGGACCAGGCGTGCACCTGGCTCGCCCGTCGGCCACGAGTCCCTCGCGCCGACGAGACCGGGAACTTCACCGTGACTGCCCTCGTCGAGCAGTATCTCGAGGAGACGGCCGACAGGCACGCTGTGCGTCTGTCCACCCACGGCCAACGCGTCGTGGTCGAGGGTGCTTGGACCCACCTGTGCTGGAGAGACCGCCGCACGCGCATCGCCGCCGGAGGACCCGAGGGGGACTAGACCAGAAGGCAAAGGTGGCCCGCCGACCACCCAGCAAGCCATGCGATCCGCGTCGGCCGCCCCGCGCGTAGTCTGATCGCCGTGGAAGACACGGATCGCAACATCCTGGGGCTGCTGGCAGCCGATGGGCGGATGTCGTTCACCGACCTCGGCAAGGCCACTGGTCTGTCGACGTCGGCGGTGCATCAGCGGGTCAAGAGACTCGAGCAGCGCGGCCTCATCATGGGGTACGGCGCCACGATCGACCACGACCAGGTGGGTCTGCCGCTGACTGCCTTCATCTCGATCACGCCCAACGACCCTTCGGGTCCCGATGACTACCCCGCGCGGCTGGCCGGGATCACCTCGATCGAGTCGTGCTGGTCGGTGGCCGGCGACGAGTCCTACATCCTCAAGGTCCGGGTGAAAACACCCAGAGCCCTGGAGGATCTGCTGGCGAGGATCCGTGGCTCAGCGAACGTCTCGACCCGCACGACGATGGTGCTGTCGACGCCGTACGAGAACCGTCCGGTCACCGGTTGAGAGTCTCCCGGGCGACGAGCCAGGGCAGCGCGGCGAGCAGCGTCACAACGCCGGTCATCAAGAAGGCAAGCTCGTAGCTGCCGTGGTCCACCAGGAGACCGGCGAAGATCGGCCCGGCGATCGCCCCTGCGTCCTGTGCCATGGAGAACGCCGCAAGGGCAGGTCCTCCGCTGCGCTCGCGGCCGATCACGTCCGCCACGCTCGCCTGCTGGGCGGGATTGAGCAGCCCCGCACCGATCCCCGCGACCACGGACACCGCGACGAGCACGACCAGCCCCAGCGCCCAACCGGTCACGGCCGTGGCCACTCCGCTCACCACGAGCCCCCCGAGCACGAACGGGCGTCTGCCCCAACGGTCGGTGAAACGGCCGGCCACGCCGAGCCCGCCGGCGTTGCCGGCAGCGAAGACCGCTAGCGCCGCTCCCGCGACCCAGGGCGCATCACCCACGACCGTGGCAGCGAAGAGGGGGAGGATCGCACTGCGGATGCCAAAGTTCGACCACCCGTTCGCGAACGCCGAAGCCAAGGCCGCACGATAGGCGGTGTCGCCCAGGGCGCTACGTACGCTGAGCGGAGGGAGGGTGTCACTCGACTCGGCTGCTCGCCGCGGAACGCCGGGGATCAGCGCGGCGACCACCAGGGCGGCCAGCAGGAGCATGCCGGCGTAGACCAGGAAGGGCACGCGGAGACCGAGCCCGCCCAGCAGGCCTCCGAACACCGGCCCCAGCACCGCCCCGATCAGAAACGTCGCCGACCAGGTGGCCGAGACCCGCCCCCGGATGGCGGTCGGCGCCAGACGGACGATGAAGGCCAGCGCTGAGACCGTGAACATGGTGGAGCCGACCCCGCCCAGGCTGCGGAACACCAGGAGCTGCTGATAGCTGCCGGCGAAGCCGGTGGCGGCCGTCGAGCCCGCGACGAGAAGCAGGCCGGTCAGGTACACCGGTCGCTCACCGAGCCGGGCCACCAGCCGTCCACCCGCGGGGGCCCCCACGAGCCGGAAGAACGCGAAGGCACTGATCACGATCGAGGATGCGGTGGCACCGACTCCGAAGCTCTGGGCGAACTGCGGCAGGACCGGTGCGATCAGCCCGAAGCCCACCGCCACCAGAAAGCTCGAGGCGATGAGGATCCAGATCTCGCGTGGGATCGGCTCGCGCGCGGATGCGCCGGGGGAGGGGGTCGCCATGTCGCGACGAAGTATGCCCGCGATGCCCGGTCCTGGCGGGACCGGCCGTCGGTCAGTACGTCGCTTGGATCGCCGCCATCCGCCGGGAAGCCTCCGCCACGTCGGCCGCCTTGAGGGCCGCCTCGTCGAGCCGGCCGTGCTGCTCCCACCAGGTCTGGCCCTCGGGGGGCAGGGTGTGGATCGGGTCGTAGTACTCGTAGACCCTCGTCAGCGCGTCGGGTTCCTCGGCCTCGATGGAGGTGCGGTAGTTCTTCGTCCAGTAGGAGATGCCCCGCTCGGTGTCGTACGACGCGAGCTGGTGGACCCACCGTTTGCCGACGTAGGGCACGTCGCAGACGATCCGAGGCGTCGCGAAACCGGGTAGGTAGCCCATGATGTGGTGCTGAAGCCGCTGGGCCTCACCCACGGAGACCCGCCAGTGCTCCGAGAACGGGATCATGTCGCACATGTAGAAGTAGTAGGGCATGATCTGTGCGCCGTCGAGCAGCGCGAAGCTCAGGTCGAGCAGGGTGTGGGGGTCGGCGTTGACACCGTTCATCAGCACCCCCTGGTTGCGCACGTCGCGAACGCCGGCGTCGAGCATCGCCCGGGTGGCCTTGGCGACCAGGGGCGTCACGGAGTTCGCGTGGTTGACGTGCGTGTGGATCGCCACGGCGACGCCACGCTCGCGCGCGATCGCGGCCACCCGCCCCATCCCCTCCACGACCTCGGGTTGCAGCCAGTGCTGCGGAAGCGCCATCAGCGCTTTCGTCGCGAGTCGGATGTCGCGGATGTTCTCGACCTCGAGGAGATCGGTGAGGAAGGCCTCCAGGCGCGGCCAGGGCATATTGGCCACATCGCCTCCCGACACCACCACATCGCGGACGCTCGGCGAACGGCGCAGGTAGTCCAGCATGTCGCCCAGACGGTCCGCGGGCTTGCCGGCGAACTTCAGCTTGTCGATGACCGGGGTCGAGTTGCCGACCAGGTCCATGCGGGTGCAGTGCCCGCAGTACTGCGGGCAGGTCGGCAGCAGCTCGGCCAGCACCTTGGTGGGGTAGCGATGGGTCAGCCCCTCGGTCACCCACATGTCGTGCTCGTGCAATGAGTCGCGAGTCGCGTGGGGGTGCGACGGCCAGTCGGTTCGCCGGTCGGAGAACACGGGAATCATGTAGCGGCGGACCGGGTCGGCGTAGAACGCCTCGGTCAGCGAGCCGGGACCGGATGGCTTCTCGTGGGGCGCCATGGTGTTCATCATCTGGGGCGGCACCAGCATCGACATCGTCGCGCGCTCGGCCTGGTCCCGCTCGAGGTCGGCGTAGAAGCGCTCGTCGACGAGGTCGCCGAGCAGCTCTCGCAGCTGCGCGATGTTCTTCACACAGTGGGCACGCTGCCACTGCACGGACTCCCAATCGGCGGCCGTGACGTCGCGCCAGCCGGGGAAGCGGGTCCAGTCCGGTTCCACGAGCTCGGTCTGCGTGTAGGCATAAGGCTGCGCGGAGCTCAGGCTCACCGCGGTCTCGATGCTCATGCGCTGCTCCCGTGGTCGTGGGTGGGTCATCCTGGTTGTGCGGGCGCGCTGGTTGTGCCACGCGCGCGACACATGACAGAGTAGGCGCAGAACATCCGGCAAGTCCAATACCTGGCCGCATATTTTCCCGTTGGGATGTTCTACGAAGGAAGGAACTGCGTCCGTGAACGCGATGGCGAGTGATCCTACGGGTCTGCACCGGGTCCTTGACGACCCGTTGGTGCTGCCCCAGGCGGCCCTCACGCTGGACACTCGCGCACGGCTGTGGCCCGATGAGGTGCGCATCCGTGTGGAGAAGCTGAACCTGGACGCCGCGTCGTACCGTCAGCTCGAGCGCACCCACCCCGGGCGCGACGGTGAGCCCGACGGGGCGGCGATCCGACGCACCGTCCTGGGGATCGTGCGGGAACGGGGAAAGATGCAGAACCCCGAGACCGGCTCCGGCGGCATGCTCATCGGCGTGGTCGAGGAGGTGGGAGAGCGTTCACCCCTGGGTCTGCAGGTCGGCGACCGGGTGGCGAGCCTGGTCTCCCTGACGTTGACCCCGCTGGTCATCGAGGACGGCTTGGAGCGGTGGGACGGACTCAGCGAGCAGGTGCCGTGCGAGGGCTACGCAGTCCTCTTCGGCCGGTCCATCGCGGCCGTGCTGCCCGACGACGTCGATCCGGACCTCGCCCTGTCGGTCATGGATGTCTGCGGCGCCCCAGCCCTGACCGCTCGAGTCGTCGGCGACTACGCCGCCCGTGCCGACGGGGGAGAGGTCACCGTCACGGTCGTCGGTGGGGCCGGCAAGTCCGGTTCGTTGAGCCTGGCGGCCGCCCGCTCGGCCGGGGCCACCCGCACGATCGGCGTGGTCCCGCACCTCGCGGAGGCGGAGCTGCTGGACGCCGCTGGGCTCGCCGACGCCGTCGTGGTCGCGGACGCCCGCGACCCGATCGCCCTGAGGAACGCGGTCGGCGCGGCCGGTGGCCCCGCCCAGGTCACGATCGTGTGTGTGGACGTACCCGGCTGTGAAGGTGGGGCGATCCTGGCCACCGCGGAAGGCGGCACCGTCATCTTCTTCTCGATGGCCACGTCGTTCTCTGCGGCGGCGCTGGGAGCGGAGGGCCTGGCGGCGGACGTGACGATGCTCGTCGGCAACGGCTACGTGCCCGGGCACGCGGCGTACGCGTTGGACCTGCTGCGACACCTCCCCGGGGTGCGCACCCTGTTCCAGCGCAGGCTCGCCGCCGTCTCGCCGGTGGAGGAGAGCGCATGAGTGCCAAGAAGCTGCACCTGGACCCGGTGGCGGTCAAGAGGGCGCGACAGCTCGCCCGTCGGGTCGGTCGGCCGGTGGTCAAGATCGCTCAGCAGCACACGACGGTCTCGGTCGAGCGTGCGACGTTGCGGCTGGCGGGTCTCGCGGGTGCCGATCCGGATGGCACGCCCTGGGTGAACCGGCTGCTGGACGCCGTCCGCGCCGATGTCGGGCTGGAGCACGGCGTCTCGCAGCCCGTGTGGGACGCTCTGCGCCGCGGTCAGGCCGACGACCTGCTCACACTGGCGCAGAAGGCGTCCGCCGGCGGCGTGCGGTTCGAGCTTCCCGAGGGTCGAGACGCCGTTCGCGCCCGAGCGGAGTCCCGCAAGGCCGTTCACCGCGGACTTCGTCTGGTCGACCAGCGTCGCCGCGAGCGGGAGCGACTCGTGGCGAGGATCGGCGACGCACCCTCGAAGCCGTGGATCTACCTCATCGTGGCCACGGGTGACATCTACGAAGACATCCCTCAGGCACAGGCAGCGGCACGCGCCGGAGCCGACGTGATCGCCGTGATCCGGTCCACCGGTCAGTCGCTGCTGGACTACGTCCCCGAGGGCGCCACGCGTGAGGGATTCGCCGGCACGTATGCCACGCAGGAGAACTTCCGGTTGATGCGGGCCGCGCTCGACGAGACCAGCCGGGAGCTGGGTCGCTACGTGCGCCTGACCAACTACGCCTCCGGACTCTGCATGCCGGAGATGGCGGCACTTGCGGGCATGGAACGGCTCGACATGATGCTGAACGACTCGATGTACGGCATCCTCTTCCGCGACATCAACCCGATCCGGACCTTCGTCGACCAGCGCTTCAGCCGTCAGGTCCATGCCCGAGCCGGCATCATCATCAACACCGGTGAGGACAACTACCTCACGACGGCCGACGCGGTCGAGGCTGCGCACACGGTGACCACGAGCCAGCTGCTCAACGAGTACTTCGCCAAGGAGGCCGGGCTCGAGGACTGGCAGCTCGGGCTGGGCCACGCGTTCGAGATCGACCCCGACGTGCCCGACTCCTTCAGGATGGAGTTGGCGCATGCGCTGCTGGCTCGCGAGCTGTTCCCGAAAGCGCCGCTGAAGTGGATGCCGCCCACGCGGCACATGACCGGCGACGTCTTTCGCGGCTACTTGCTCGACGGCTTCTTCAACCTTGTCGGAGCCCTGACGGGCCAAGGGATTCTGCTGGTCGGCATGATGACCGAGGCCGTGGTCACCCCCTGGCTGTCCGACCGTGACCTGGCGCTTCAGAACGTCCGCTACGTGCTGAACGCCACCGGAGACCTCCACGAGGACTTCGTCCCGGCCCGCCACGGCTTCATCCAGCGCCGCGCCGACCAGGTCCTGGCCGAAGCGATAGAGCTGCTCTCCGACATCGCCCACGACTCCGACGACGCCGGTCACCCGCCGCTGCTTGCCGCCATCGCCGACGGCACGTTCGGGCTGATGAAGCGCCCACCCGACGGCGGACGAGGCCTCGAGGGCGTGGCGCGCAAGTCCCCGGCCTACTACAACCCTGCGAGTGCGATCTTGGAGGGCGACTGATGGCGAACACCGACGAGACCGGCCCGATCATCCGACCGTACGGCGACACCACAGGTGACGGCATGGTGCAGCTGTCGTTCACCCTGCCGATGCCCGTGTCCAAGACCGCGGACGGGGCGGCCCTCCAGCTCGCCGCCAAGATGGGGATGGACCCGGCCCTCGTCGTCCACAGCAAACAGCTGGGGGAGGGGTTCACCTTCTTCGTCGTCTACGGCCGGGTGAACCACCTCGTCGACGTCTCCCAGGTGCAGGTCGTGGAGCGCGACTACCCGCTGTTGTCGCCCAAGGAGGTCAACGCCGCCGTGAAGCGCCTCCTGCGGCGGCGCCTTGTGGTGGTCGGCGCGTGCATCGGCAGCGACGCGCACACCGTGGGCATCGACGCGATCCTCAACATCAAGGGCTTCGCCGGCGAGAAGGGCCTGGAGTACTACCGCGAGATCAAGGTCGTGAACCTCGGCGCCCAGGTCTCGGTGCCCGATCTGGTCGAGCGGGTGCGCACGGAGCGCGCCGATGCCGTGCTGGTCTCCCAGGTCGTCTCCCAGCGTGAGGCCCATCTGCTCAACACGCGCGAGATGTCAGCGGCCTTCCGTGAGGCCTACCCGGCCGGAAAGCGGCCACTGCTCATCGTGGGCGGCCCACGCTTCGACGAGGCCATGGCTGCGGATCTGGGCGTCGACCGGGTCTTCACTCGGGGGACCACCCCGGGCGAGGTGGCGAGCTTCCTGGTGGACCGAGTCCGGGCTGCCAAGGCACAGGTGGCCTCGTGAGCGCGACCGTAGGCACCCGCGTCGTGCATCGCCGATATGTGCCGTACTCCCACGCGCACTACGCGGGCAACCTCGTGGACGGGGCCTACTCTCTCGGGCTCTTCGGGGACGTGGCCACCGAGATGTGCATCCTCACCGACGGGGACGAGGGACTGTTCGCGTCCTACGCCGAGGTCGAGTTCCGTGAGGCGGTGCGCGCGGGGGACGTCGTGGAGGTCACGGCGGAGCTGGTGCGGGTCGGGACGCGCTCGCGGGCGATCGACTTCGCGCTCCTGGTCGTGGCCCGGGGCCAGGCCACCGCCGACCGGCCCGGCGCGGCGCGGATGCTGCCCGAGCCGCTGCTCGCCACCACCGCCACCGGCACCGTCGTGGTGCCGGCCGGCGGCTGATCGACGATGTCGGCGTGTCGCGGTCCGACACGCCGACCGGCTGTCGAGATTTCATGCGAATTTCGGTTCTCAACAGTGGCGCCTGACCTGCGGTTTCTCCTATCGATGCAGGTCGCGCGGCAGTTGACATCGGGGCCCAACGGCGTGAAGGTTGCCCGAGTTTCGTCCCTGCAGTGCGCGGCACGGTAGGTCGGCGTCCTGGGTCCGAGCCCAGTGTGCGGAGCAACCATCCGCAACACGGCTTGGGACCGCGGCGGCCGTCCCGCCTCCGCGAGGACGGAGGCGGAAGGGGCCCCCAGGCGTTAGACAACAGCCCGTCGTCGGCATCCGGTCGGCCGCGGGTTGGTCCGAAGCCCAGGGGTCCTTTCCGCCCATCTGCCCCCCGTCGACCCGTCCATCGATCGCGTCATCGAACCGGGCGGGGCGCCCAGGTACCTTTGCCTGCGTGGCTCTGCGATCGCTCCTCGCGCTGCTGGCCGGGGTCGCCCTCGCGCTGGCCTTCGAGCCGCTGACTGCGGTCTGGGTCGTCCCGGTGGCGGTCGCCGCGTTCTTCCTCAGCGTCCGAGGACTCTCGCCTCGCCGCGCCTGGGTTCCGGGCCTGCTCTTCGGAGCGGGCTTCCAGTTCGTCCTGCTGTGGTGGATGCGGGCCGTCGGCCCCGACGCCTGGATCGCGCTCTCGCTCGTGGAGACGGCGTTCTTCGGTGTGCTGGGCGCTCTCGCGGCGGTCGTCGGCCGCTGGCGGTGGTGGCCACTCTGGTCGGCCCTGCTCTGGGTCGGGATCGAGGCCTGGCGCAGCTCGTGGCCCTTCAGCGGCATGCCCTGGGGGCGCTTGGGCTTCTCGGTCATCGACACCCCGTTCGCAGAGGGACTGCCCTATGTCGGGGTGAGCGGAGTCAGCCTCGGGCTGGCGTTGTCGGGAACCGCCCTCGCCTGGGCGGTGACCGAGCTCTCCCGTCGTCGGACGAAGGTCGTCGCCGTGCGCGTCGTGGGGGTCGTGGGCGGGCTCCTGGTGATCGGACTGCTGCCCTGGCTCTCGCCCTACCATGCCCATCCCGAAGGAAGCGCCACGGTGGCCGTCGTCCAGGGCAACGTCCCCGGAGACGGCTCTGACATCCTGCTCGACCACCGTCAGGTGACCCGCAACCATGTCGACGCCACCCGCCGGCTCGCCGACGACATCGCCGCTGGGCGGACGCCGCGGCCCGACTTCGTGGTCTGGCCCGAGAACTCCACCGCCGTCGACCCCTTCCGGGACACCGAGGTCCATACCGGGATCGAGCTGGCCTCGTCCACCATCGGCCTGCCGATCCTGGTCGGCGCCATCGCGGACGCACCGGATCCCACCGGGGTGCTCAACCAGGGCATCGTCTGGGATCCGGTGACCGGGCCGGGCGACCGCTACACCAAGCGGCACCCGGTGCCGTTCGGGGAGTACATCCCCTGGCGGGACCGGGTCTTCCAGGGGAACTTCGGCAAGCTCGCCATGATCAGCCGGGACATGTTCAGCGGAACCCGTGCGGAGCCCTTGACGATCGCAGGAGTCCGCGTCGCCGACGCGATCTGCTTCGACGTGGCGTACGACGACGGACTCGCCGCCCAGCTGACGCACGGCGCAGACTTGCTGGTCGTGCAGACCAGCAACGCGACCTTCATCCACACCCACCAGATCGACCAGCAGTTCGCGATCACCCGGGTGCGCGCTCTGGAGAGCCAGCGAGCCGTCGCGGTGGCCGCGACCAATGGCGTCACCGGCCTGATCGCCCCCGATGGGCAGGTGATCGCGGCGGCGACGCCACGCACCCAGGACGTCCTCGTGGGTGAGCTGCCGCTCTCGACGGTGGTCACGCCCGGGGTGCGGCTGAACCCCTGGCTGGGCCGCCTCGGCGGCCTCGTGGTCCTCGCGGCGGTGGTTGGCCTGCTCCCGTATCGTCGTCGGGGCAAGAACGAAGAGACCCCGACCCACGCCGTGGAGTCCGAACCGGCCCTGGCCGGGGCTACCGAGAGGCAGTGAGATGACCAGATCCGGTGAGGGGCCCTCTCTGGGACCCAGCCTGGGTCACGGCCTGGGTCACGGGGTCATGGTGATCCCGACCTACAACGAGATCGACAACCTCGGCCAGATCGTCCAGCGGCTTCGCAAGGCCGTCCCCGAGGTCGATGTGCTGGTCGTCGACGACGGGTCTCCCGATGGCACCGGTGAGCTGGCCGACCGGCTCGCGGCGCAGGACCCCCAGGTGCGCGTGGTGCACCGGTCCGAGAAGGCCGGCCTCGGGGCGGCCTACCTGCACGGGTTCCGCGTGGCGCTGGACGCCGGCTACGACGTCGTCGGCGAGATGGATGCAGACGGGTCACACCAGCCAGAGCAGCTCCCCCGTCTGGTCGACGCGCTGGCCGAGGCCGATCTGGTGATCGGCGCCCGCTGGGTCCGTGGCGGGAGCGTGGTCAACTGGCCGCTGCAGCGCCAGCTGCTCTCTCGCGGCGGAAATCTCTATGTCCGTCTCCTGCTCGGCATGCCGCTGCGCGATGCGACGGCAGGGTTCCGACTGTTCCGACGCACGACTCTGGACAAGATCGACCTGGCCTCCGTGCGGTCCACCGGCTATGTCTTCCAGACCGATCTGGCCCATCGCACCATCCAAGCCGGCCTCCGGGTCCGCGAGGTCCCTATCGAGTTCATCGAGCGAGAGCGAGGCGACTCCAAGATGACCCCCGCCATCGCGAGCGAGTCGCTCCGCCTGATCACCGTCTGGGGACTGGCCGAACGACGCAACCAGCTGCGTCGTGTGCTTCGGAGGCTGCCGCGATGAGCCGGGGCCGTCGCTGGGCGCCGTGGGTGCTGGTGGTTGCGTTCGTCGTCGTCCCTCTGCTCGAGATCGCGGCGCTGATCGCCGTGGGCCAGGTGATCGGCGCTTGGTGGACGATCACCATCCTCGTGGTGGACAGTCTCGTCGGAGGGTGGCTGATCAAGCGGGAAGGAGGCCGCGCCTGGAAGGGCCTGTCGGAGGCACTGTCCAGCGGGCGGATGCCCGCGCGTGAGATCGCCGACGGAGCACTGATCCTGGTGGGCGGCACGCTGATGCTCACCCCGGGTTTCGTCACCGATGCGGTGGGCCTGCTGCTGATCCTTCCGTTCACGCGGCCCGTGGCCCGTCGCCTGCTGACCGGCGTGGTCTCGCGTCGCCTGCTGGTGGTGGGCGTTCCGCCGGGCGGAACCAGCGGGACAGCACAACGCCCCGGACCCGGGTCTGACGACTCGGTGGTCCAGGGCGAAGTGGTGGACTAGCAGCAGCGGGCGCGCCCGCTGGGGTCAGGAGACCTTGCGCTTCTTGGCGTTGGCCCGGTGCAGGTGCGCCGGCCCGATCTCACCACCGCGCAGCAGCGCCAGTCGCTCGGCCAGGATGTCCTCGAGCTCCTTGACGCTCCGGCGCTCCAGGAGCATGTCCCAATGCGTGCGGACCGGCTTCCCCGGCTTCTCTTCGGGTCGGATCCCGGACGTGCTGAGCGCCTCGGCGCCGCAGCGCGGGCACTCCCACACTGCCGGCACGTCGGCCTCGACCGACATCGTGATCTCGAACGTGTGCCCCTGAGGGCAGGCGTATCCCGACTGCTGTCGCGCGGCGAACTCGATGCCACGCTCGTCCTCGAAACTCTGGCCTCCGAGGCGTGCGCCCCGCAATGTGCGCTCCGCCATGAGCCACCTCCCGTTGTCTTGTCCCGGCCTCATTGATGAGACGGCCGGAGCCCGCCTCTATGACGCGGATCGCGCGTCATGACGCCCCGTCACGTCGGAAGCGGCCTATCCATCACAACGGATGAGGCCGGCCCAAGATTCCCCTGGCGGCCAAGAGTGACCTGCGCCACGTTCAGCAACCGCCTCAGACGACCTGGGGGACCACGTTGCCGGCCTCCTCGATGCCCTGGCGTGGGTTGACCCGGGCCAGCAGCACGAGCCCGACCACGAAGAACACGATCAGAGCAAAGATCGCCGGCCGGTAGGAGTGGGTGACCTGGTGCACCAGTCCGAACACCAGCGTCCCGAGCCAGCTCGTTCCGCGTTCGCCGGCCTGGTAGAGCGAGAAGTACTCCGCCTCTCGGCCTTTCGGGATCAGTTGGCTGAAGAACGAGCGGGACAGCGCCTGGGTGCCGCCCAGGACCAGGCCGATCCCGACGGCCAGCAGGAGGAACAGAGCCACGTTCTTCTCGGGCAGGAAGAAGCCTGCGGTCACCACGAGCATCCAGATGACCAGGCCCCCCAGAATCACCTTGTGGGTGCCGATCGTCCGGGCGAGCCGACCGAAGAGCAGCGCCCCCCCGAAGGCCACGAACTGCACCAGCAGAATCGTGGCGATCAGGACCGTCGTCTCGAACCCGAGCTCCTTCTCCCCGAAGGTCGAGGACGTTGCGATGACGGTCTGGATGCCGTCGTTGTAGAAGAGGTAGGCGACCAGGAAGGTCAAGGTCGCCGGGTAGTTCCGCATGTCCTTGAGCGTGGCCCAGAGCTGTCCGAAGCTCTGCCGCACCAACCCGCCCGGCTCGCGCTCCACGGCCACCGGCTCGCGGTTGCGGATACCGCGGTAGGGAATGATCGTGAAGCCCGCCCACCAGATGGCCGCGGACAGCATGCTGATCCGCACGGCCATGCCCGTGCTCAGTCCGATCGACTCCGCGAAGGTGACCAGACCCAGGTTCACCGCCAGAAGCAGGCCACCGCCGAGGTAACCCAGCGCCCAGCCGCGGGAGGAGACCCGGTCCCTCTCGTCGGGCAGCGCGATCTCGCACAGGATCGCGTCGTACACGACGAGGGACGCGCCGAGACAGATGTTGGCGATGAACAGCAGGGCCACACCCAGCTGCCAGTTGGAACCCGACACGAGGAACAGCCCCGCAGCAGCCAGCGAGCCGGCCCACGCGAAGCGCGCCATGATGCTCTTCTTGCGGGCCGACCGGTCCGCGGCCGCCCCGACGACGGGCAGGACGATGGCTGAGACGATCGTCGCGAGCGTGATCACGTAGAACACCAGCGAGCCGGGCGAGACCGACAGCCCGAGGATGTGCAGGTTCTGCTCGCACTTGAAGGTGTCGGTGGTGGCGCGGCCACACGCATCGTTCTCGGCCACCGAGATCAGGTACGGCGCGAGCAGGACCGTCGCGACCGTGGTGACGTAGGCGGAGTTGGCCCAGTCGTACCAGTACCACGCCCGCTGCTCCCGCTGCCGGGACTCCTCGAGAGACTGCAGGCCGGCGACCTCGCCGGAGCCGCCGGACACCGGACTGTCGGCGTCGTTGGGGTTCATCGTCGGTCCTCTCTGGGATCATCCGGCCCGGAGTCGGTGGGACCGGACCTTGGGTACCCGGACCCATGCGGCTGGCTCCAGGGTGCGCGGCCGGTCCTGAGTATGACGCCCGGCGGCCCAGGGAGCCATCGACACGGCGGGTGGGCCCTCGATCCGCGGGCCGGGGGAGTAGCGTCAGCGTCATGGACTCGATGAGCTGCCCGCGGTGCAACGCGGAGATGACGACCCGCGTGGTGGGTTCCGGAGAGGTGAGCAGGTGCCCGGAGGGCCACGGTGTCTTCCTCTCCCGCCCCGAGCTCGGGGCACTCATCGAGGCTGAGACCGACTGGCACGAGCGCAGCGTCCACGACACCGCCCAGCTGCCGCGGATCACCGGCGACATGCCCCCGCCGATGCCGGCGAAACGAGCCCGTTCCTGGGTCGAGACGCTGTTCGACTGACCTGCTCAGATGTCGCGGAACGGCTCGATGCTGGCGCCCAGAAGGTTCAGACGCTCGGCGAGATCCTCGTAGCCGCGGTGGATCACGTAGGTCGATCGCAGGACCGACGTGCCTTTCGACGCGAGCATCGCCAGCAGGATGACCACGGCCGGACGGAGCGCCGGCGGGCAGACGATCTCGGTGCCCGACCAGTGGGTCGGGCCTTCGATCATCACCCTGTGGGGGTCGAGCAGCTTGACCTGGCCACCGAGCTTGTTCAGCTCGACGAGGTAGATCGCGCGGTTCTCATAGACCCAGTCGTGCAGCAGCGTCTGGCCCTCGGCCACAGCGGCGATGACAGCGAAGAACGGCAGGTTGTCGATGTTGAGCCCGGGGAACGGCATCGGGTGGATCTTGTCCAGCGGCGCGTGCAGCGTCGAGGGCAGGGTCGTCAGGTCGACGAGCCGCGTGTGACCGTTCAGCGCGAGGTACTCCTCGGACCGGGTGTACTGGAAGCCCATCTCCTCCAGCAGCGCCAGCTCGATCTCGAGGAACTCGATCGGCACCCGCTCGATCGTGATCGAGGACGTGGTGACGATGGCCGCCGCCAGGAGCGACATGGCCTCGATCGGGTCCTCGCTCGGTGCGTAGTCCACGTCGACGTCGATCTCGGTGCAACCGGTGACGGTCAGGGTGGTGGACCCGACGCCCTGGACGTCGACTCCGAGCTTCTGCAGAAAGAAGCACAGGTCCTGGACCATGTAGTTCGACGATGCGTTGCGGATCAGGGTGGTGCCCGGATGGAGGGCTGCGGCCATCAGCGCGTTCTCGGTGACCGTGTCCCCGCGCTCGGTGAGGACGATCGGCCGGGTGGGCTCGACGGCTCGGTTGACCGTGGCGTGGTAGCTCCCGTCGGTGGCCTTGATCTCCAGGCCGAAGGGGCGCAGCGCCGCCATGTGCGGCTCGACCGTTCGGGTGCCGAGGTTGCAGCCGCCGGCATAGGGGAGATCGAAGACGTCGGAGCGATGCATCAGCGGCCCGAGGAACATGATCACCGAGCGGGTACGCCGGGCGGCTTCCTCGTCGATGTGCTCGAGGTCCAGCTCGCGCGGGGGAATGATCTCCAGGTCGTTGTCACTGTTGAGCCAGCGGGTCTGCACGCCCAGGCTGGTGAGCACCTCCAGCAGCCGGTTGACCTCCTCGATGCGGGCGACCTTGCGCAGGGTGGTGCGGCCCCGGTTCAACAGGGTCGCGCACAGGAGCGCCACACCGGCGTTCTTCGACGTCTTCACCGCGATGCTGCCCGACAGCGTCGTGGGCCCGGTGACGCGCAGGTGCGTCGGGCCGGCACCGAGTGCGACGATCTCGGAGTCGAGCGCGGCGCCGATGCGCGCCAGCATCTCCAGGGAGAGGTTCTGGTGCCCCTTCTCGATGCGGTTGATCGCGCTCTGGCTGGTGGCCAGGAGCTCGGCCAGCTGGTGTTGGGTCAGCCCCCGATGCTTGCGTGCGTCACGGATGAGGTTCCCGATGCGGTCCTTGTAGTCCTCACTCATGGCGACACGGTATCTCAGATATGAGATAACGCCTACGTCGGCGATCGGTGTCGCCGCAGCGCTCGGTCAGCCCCCGAAGTCCTGGACCCAGTAGCGGGTGCCGTTGCTGCTCACGGCCAGTCCGAGGCCGATCTTGCGGAAGCCCTTGCGCAGGATGTTTGCTCGGTGTCCCGGCGAGTGCATCCACGCCCTCATCACCGCGCGGGCGGTGGCGTAGCCGGAGGCGATGTTCTCGCCGACGAGATGGAGGCCGGAGCAGGTCTCGAAGATCGTGCCCATCTCCTGGTGGACCAGCTGCTCGGTCCGGGCCAGATGCCTGGCCCAGGGCTGGGCGACCTTGGCGGAGAGACAGGTGGTGGCACGCAGTGGGCGCAGGTCGCGCTTGGTGCGCTGCCGGTTGACCTTGGTCAACACCCGCCGGAGCGGCTTCTTGAGCGTCGGCCCGGCTGCCGCAGCGGCCACTGGGGCGGTGGTCGACGTGGGAGGCCGGGGCGGCGCGGTGGAGGAGGCCGCCACCCCCGGGGTGCCGACGGCCAGGGCGCCCGCGACGACGAGCGCTACCGCGGCTCCGAGAGTCTTCCAGGTCATCGAGCCAGGTTACGTGGCCGGAGCCTGCCGGCGGAGACGAACGACTGCCGCCAGAGGACCTCCGCGCCTGTCATCGGACCGGATCCTTGCGATGTCGGGGGCAGAGGCCCTTGACTTTGACCAGTCGCTACGTAGTATCTCGATATATCTTTGACGTATCGCTGAAGGATTCTCACCAGCGGAGCGTCGCTGCTGATCGATCGAGAGGGCGTCATCGTGGGATCTGGAGGCTTCCACCGTCACTGGGCGGGTCCGGGCGACCGCGGGTGGGGGCACCACCCCCGGGGACCCTGGAGCCCGGGGGACTGGTCGGGTCGCGGGGGCCGTCCCGGCCCACCGCCGTGGCTCGCGGAACTGTTCGGCCTGGCCCAGGGCGCCGCGCCCCGCGGGCCGCGGGCCCGGCGAGGCGACGTCCGGGCAGCGATCTTGGACATGCTCAGCACCGACTCGCTCAACGGCTATCAGATCATCCAGCAGATCGGCGAGCGCACCGACGGCGCCTGGCGACCGAGTCCGGGGTCGGTCTACCCGGCGATCTCGCAGCTCCAGGACGAGGGGCTGGTGGCAGAGGGCGAGGACGAGTCCGGCCGACGGACGCTGCGACTGACCTCGGAGGGGGAGTCCTACGTGGCCGAGCACCCCGAGGAGCTCGCGGGTGTGTGGGAGCCGTTCGCGGCGCCCGAGGACCCGGGCGCGGACTTCACCTCTCTCAAGCCCGAGGTCGGGGCTGTGATGAATGCGGTCTGGCAGATCATCACCACCGGGACCGACCAGCAGCGCCGCGATGCCGTCGAGGTCCTCATCGAGACCCGACGCAAGCTCTATGGGCTGCTCGCGGACGGAGAGGCCGAGTGAGTATGAGCACGGCGCGGAGAACCGACGGACTGCGCCTCAGTGACGCCGAGCGCGAGGAGGCAGCGCGGGCGCTGGGCGAGCACTATGCCGAGGGGCGGCTGACCCTCGAGGAACACTCCGAGCGCGTCGAGCGCGCCTACGCGGCGCGCATCCGCGGGGACCTGCCGACGCTGTTCGCAGACCTGCCCGGCGGCTCTCCGGTTCGCCCGGGGTCCAGGTACGCCTCCACTCCGGATCAGCGTCGCGCCGGTGCCGTGGCCCGCCCTCGGACCTGGCGCCCGCCGTTGTGGCGGTTCGGCCTGCTGCGGGCGGTCGCTCTGGTGCTCTTGCTCGCATTCGTGGCCGCGAACACCTCTGTCATCCTCATCGGCATCTTTGCCGCGTGCCTGCTGATGAGCCTGCGCGCGCGGCGACGCTGGGGCCGTTCTGGTTGGCCGGCCCCACGGTAGGAGTCGAGACGGCGGCGTTCCTCAGCGGTCGACGAGGTCCTGGGTGCTGGTCTCCTCGAGGAGATGGTTGGGCGACATCCAGAAGATGACCACCGCGGCTACGACGGAGAGCGCAGCGGCGGTGAGCAGGGCGACACCGACGCCGTCGACGAAGGCCTGCTGCGCCGCCGAGATCAATGCTTGACCCCGTTCGCCGAACTGGGCGATCTCCGGTGACTGCGTGAAGGCGATCGAGTTCAGCGCCGCCTCCTGCGCCTGCGGGGGCAGTGCCGACACCGGGCCCTCGAGAGCGTTGCGGTACTGGTCGTTGAGAGCGCTGCCGAGGATGGCGATGCCCAGTGCGCTCCCCAGTTCGCGCGACGTGTCGTTGACCGCCGATGCGACACCCTGCTTGCTCGGCGGGAGCGACTCGGTGATCGCGGTGGTCGCAGGCGTGCCGGCCAGTCCCATGCCTGCGGCGAAGACGACGAGCCCGGCTGCGAGGTGCCAGTAGGCCAGGTCGGTGCCCACCGTGGCAATGATGGCGAGACCAGCGCCGGTCAGCAGGAGCCCCAGTGGCGTGATCCGGCGGAAGCCGACGCGTCTGGCCACCTGGGGCGCGTTGCGGGCCACCGGGATCAGCACGATCGGCAGCGGCAGAAGCGCTAGGGAGGCCTGGAGCGGTGACCAGCCGACGACGAACTGGAGGTACTGCAGGATCGTGAAGAACAGGCCGAAGGAGCAGAAGAACTGCACGGTGACCGCGAGTGAGCCAGCGGAGAAGCCGCGCAGGGCGAACAGCCTCGGGTCGAGCAGCGGGTGGTCGACCCGGAGCTCCCAGACGACGAACGCCAGACTGGCGGCTACGCCGACGCTCAGGCCCACCACCGTGACGGCGTCCCCCCAGCCGCGCTCGGGACCCTCGATGACGCCGGTCACCAGCGTCCCCACCGCGACCAGGGACAGCAGTCCACCCACGAAGTCCAGCGCAGGAGGGTCCTGGTCCACGCTGTCGGGAACGACCGCCAGCGTGCCGATGAGTGCCACTGTCGCAAGCGCCACATTCAGCGCGAAGAACGAGTTCCAGTCGAAGTACTCCAGCAGGAGGCCCGAAGCGATGAGCCCGAGGACGGCGCCACCTCCCGCGACACCGACCCAGACGCCGATCGCGCGGGGTCGCTCCTCCTCGGGGAAGGAGGTCGTGATCACGGAGAGCGTCGTTGGCATGATGGCCGCCGCACCGACCCCCATTGCCGCGCGTAGGGCGATCAGTTGCTGCGGGTCCTCGGTGAAGAACGCCAGCCCGGCGGCAGCGCCGAAGACCGCGAGCCCGACCAGGAGCAGCGGCTTGCGACCGAAGCGGTCCCCGAGGGCGCCAGCGAAGAGCAGCAGCCCGGCGAAGACGACCGTGTAGGCGTCGACGATCCAGGTGATCTGGGTCTGACTGGCTGCGGTGGCCCGGGCCAGGCTGGGCAGGGCGACGTTGAGCCCGCTGACGGCCGAGACCACGGTCATCAGCGCGAGCGCGACGACGGCGAGCACGCGACGGGTGCGGGCCGGGGACAGGGGCACGGAGACGGTGGCTTTTCTACGCATGATGAATTAATATTCCACCGACGATGAATTGTCAACCCGACAAGGCCGGACACATGACACCGCATCCGAGGGGCCGCCGCCCGCGTGGCAGTGGGACCCGGCAGGCGATCCTCGAGGCAGCCCAACGCCAGTTCGCCGAGCAGGGCTATCCGGGCACGACCTTGCGCAGCGTCGCTCACGCGGCCGGCGTCGACGTGCGCCTGGTCAGTCACTACTTCGGCTCCAAGCAGGAACTGTTCCGCCACAGCGTGGAGCTCCCCTTCGAGCCCGAGGCAGTCTTCACCGAGCTGTTGAGCCCGGGTCTCGAGGGTGTCGGGCACCGTCTGGCCTGGTTCGTCGTCGGGCTCCTCGAGAGCCCCGAGGCGCGCCCGCGGTTGACCGGTCTGCTGCGCGCGGCGGCGTCGGAGGACGACGCTGCGGAAGCGGTGCGGGAGGTGCTCGTCGAACGGCTCCTAGGCCCGCTGGCCGAGCGCCTTGGCGTGGATCATCCCGAACTGCGTTCGGCCCTGATGGGCAGTCAGCTGGCCGGTCTGACCATGGCTCGCCACATCGTCAGGCTCCCCCCGCTGGTGACCGCCTCCCGCGAGCAGCTGGTGGCTGTTCTGGGCCCGGTGCTCGATCACTACCTCACGGTGCCGCTCCCGAGCGACCTCTGAGGACGCCATCGGCGCGATTCTCCGGTGCGTCGCGACGCAGGCGTCCGAACAGGTCAATCGCCTGATGCGAACGTGCCATCTCCGGCAGAAACGGGACCTGGACCATCGCTGTCTGGTTTAGACAGAACCGAAGGGACCGCACGCGCGTCGTACTTCAGGGCGCCCCCGGTGATCCTGGTGAAGTGACGGAAGGAGTGGGTGGCGATGTGTGAGGCACACCTGAACGGCGGCGGTCTGGCCTGCGTCCGTCCGGCCGGACATCCCGACGGACACGTCTACCACTGTGCCCACGGGTCCTGGGTGGCCGACCGCCACACCGAGGACTGATCGGGACCTCCGACGGCGACGCTGGGCAACGCCTGAGCGAGGTGGCACCCTGTCCAGGGTGAACAGCACGGGCGCCACCCCGCCCACCCAGCGCGACGCCGACGCCCACGACCTGATCCGGGTTCACGGCGCGCGGGTGAACAACCTCAAGGACGTCAGTCTGGAGATCCCGAAGCGCCGGCTGACGGTGTTCACGGGGGTCTCCGGGTCGGGCAAGAGCTCCCTGGTCTTCGGCACGATCGCCGCGGAGTCACAACGGCTGATCAACGAGACCTACAGCGCCTTCGTGCAGGGCTTCATGCCCACGTTGGCACGCCCCGAGGTCGACGTACTCGAGGGGCTCACGACCGCGATCATCGTCGACCAGGAGCGCATGGGAAGCAACCCGCGCTCCACCGTCGGCACGGTCACGGACGCGAACGCGATGCTGCGCATCCTGTTCAGCCGGCTCGGGGAACCCCATCTCGGCCCGCCGCAGGCGTTCTCGTTCAACGTCGCCTCCATCAGCGGCGCAGGTGCGGTCACCCTGAAGAAGGGTGGCCAGCAGGTCAAAGAGCGGCGCAGCTTCAGCATCACCGGCGGGATGTGTTCGCGCTGCGAGGGTCGTGGCAGCGTCCAGGACTTCGACCTGTCCGAGCTGTACGACGACACCAGGTCGCTCAACGAGGGCGCGCTCACCATCCCCGGGTACACCAGGGACGGCTGGTACGGCCGCATCTTCCGGGGCTGCGGGTTCTTCGACCCGGACAAGCCGATCGCGAAGTTCACCAAGAAGCAGCGCCATGACCTCCTGTACAAGGAGCCGACGAGGGTCAAGGTCGACGGCATCAACCTCACCTACGAGGGTCTGATCCCCAAGATCCAGAAGTCGATGCTCGCCAAGGACCCGGACGCGATGCAGCCGCACATCCGGGCCTTCGTGGATCGGGCGATCACGTTCCAGACCTGCCCCGAGTGCCACGGCACCCGGCTCACCGCGGGTGCCCTCGCGTCGAAGATCCGCGGGATCAACATCGCCGAGGCCTGCGCGATGCAGATCAACGAGCTCGCAGCGTGGGTGCACGAGCTCGACGAGCCGCCGGTGGCGCCGCTGCTCGAGGCGCTGGGGGAGTGCCTCGACTCGTTCGTCGAGATCGGCTTGGGCTACCTGTCGCTCGACCGGCCGTCCGGCACACTGTCCGGCGGGGAGGCGCAGCGCACCAAGATGATCCGCCACCTGGGGTCGTCGCTCACCGACGTGACCTACGTCTTCGACGAGCCCACGATCGGGTTGCATCCTCACGACATCGAGCGGATGAATGCTCTGCTCCTCCGGCTGCGCGACAAGGGCAACACGGTGCTGGTCGTCGAGCACAAGCCCGAGGCGATCGCGATCGCCGATCATGCCATCGACCTCGGTCCCAAGGCCGGGACCGAGGGCGGCGAGATCGTGTTCGAAGGCACCGTCGAGGGGCTGCGGGGCAGCAGCACCACCACCGGTCGCCACCTCGACGACCGGGCGTCGCTCAAGGCGTCGGTGCGGACCCCGTCAGGAGCACTGGAGGTGCGCGGGGCCAGCACCCACAACCTCCAGGACGTCGACGTCGACCTGCCTCTCGGCGTGCTGGCGGTCCTCACCGGTGTGGCCGGCTCGGGCAAGAGTTCGCTCATCGGCGGGTCCGTCACGGGTCTGGACGGGGTCGTCACCATCGACCAGGGAGCGATCCGCGGCTCGCGACGGAGCAACCCCGCGACCTACACGGGGCTCCTCGACCCGATCCGCAAGGCATTCGCCAAGGAGAACGGCGTGAAGCCCGCCCTGTTCAGCGCGAACTCCGAGGGCGCCTGCCCCCACTGCAACGGCGCGGGCGTGATCTACACCGATCTGGCGATGATGGCCGGCGTCGCCGTGCCCTGTGAGGTGTGCGAGGGCAAGCGGTTCGACGCGTCCGTGCTGGGCTACACCTACGGCGGAAAGGACATCAGTGAGGTACTCGCGATGTCGGTGGCCGCGGCGGAGTCGTTCTTCAGCGACGGTGCCGGCAAGCTTCCGGCAGCCCACAAGATCCTCGACCGCCTCGCCGATGTGGGGCTCGGCTACCTCACCCTCGGCCAGCCGCTCACGACGCTGTCCGGTGGTGAGCGGCAGCGGCTCAAGCTGGCCACACACCTGGGAGAGAAGGGCGGCGTCTACGTGCTCGACGAGCCGACCAGCGGTCTCCACCTGGCAGATGTCGACCAGCTGCTCGAGCTGCTCGACCGGCTCGTGGACTCCGGCAAGTCGGTCATCGTGATCGAGCACCACCAGGCGGTGATGGCGCATGCCGACTGGATCATCGACCTCGGCCCCGGCGCCGGCCACGATGGAGGGCGGGTCGTCTTCGAGGGCACTCCCGCCGACCTGGTCGCCTCACGGGCCACGCTCACCGGCGAGCATCTCGCGGCGTACGTCCGCGCCTGAGAAGGCTCCTGGAGACGAGCAGCCCCTGACCCCACGGCTGAGCGTGGCAATATCGCCGATAACTGACATTATGTCAGTTAATGAAGAGAGGTCATGGGTGACCACCGTCGGCCGCTCCTCTCCCGGCCCGGCGGCACACCTGCCGGGCCCCTCGTCAACGGGCACCGGAAGGGACGGCCGCGTCTACCCTGAGATGGTGGGATTCCGCAGCGTTGCCGCAGCCCTGGGTGTCGGGGTGCTGTTGGCCTCGTGCGTCGCAGGAACCGCCAGCTCGCCCGAACCGGGCCCCGTGCAACCCGCGGCCCAGGCTGATGTCCAGCCGGATGTCCAGCCCGACGCCGCGTCGTCTCCGGTGGACAGCGGAACCGCGGGCGAGACCGGATCGGACCCGTCCGACGGCCCCGACGAGGGAACCGATGAGGCGCAGCCGGCCCGAGCTGCACGGCCGTCGGGGCCGGTCACCATGACCCACGCGAACCTCTACACCGGCATGTCCGCGGGCGACTTCGCGGACGACTTGGCCTCGGTGGTCGCCGCGCGAACCGACTTCGTCACGCTCAACGAGACCTATCGACGAGGGCAGGCCGCACTACGCCCCGACGGCTACGACGTCTATCGCGCGCGGCACCCTCGCGATGCACGCGAGACACCCGTACTGTGGCGCACCGACCGGTGGCGGGTCGTCGCCTCCGGGACCACCCTGATGCACGATCGCGCAGTCCGGTGGGGCACCCGGTACGTCAACTGGGTCTCCCTGAAGGAGCGTGGCACCGGCGCGCCGGTCTCGGTCATCAGCGCGCACGCCTCCCCCGGTGGTGGCGAGCGCCGAGGACTTCTGCGGGTCTTCCTGGCGCGTCTCGACGTGCTGACCGCTCGATTGGCTCGGCGGGGCCCGGTGCTGGTCGGCGCAGACCTCAACGCCTCCTACCAGGAGTCGTTGCTGGTCCGCTCGGCGTTCCTGCGCTCGCGCGCCACCCCGACGTTCGATGCTCTCGGCGAGCCCGTCGGCGGTTGGGCCACCGGTGATGGAGGACGCACCATCGACTACATCCTCGCGACCCCCGAGGTCCGAGTGCTCGGCCAGAGCACCCACGAGCTGGTCAACTCCGACCACCGCATGCTCACCGCCACGCTGAAGGTGACCGCGCAGCGCCCCTGATCCGGCGACCCGCAGGGGCTGCCTGACCGGGCCGGTGACTACGACACGGAGTCGTAGGGCTTCCCGATCGGACCTGAGGATGCCATCCTGCAGAGCACCACTAGTCGTGAGGTGACCATGCACATTCGTTCCGCGTCCCTGTCCCTCCTCTTCTCGGGAGTCCTAGCGCTCGGCCTTGCCGGCTGCGGCAGCGACAGCGGAGGAGGTGAGTCCGACGGCGAGTCGACCGCGGCGTCCGCCGACGGCGTGTGCGCCACCACCGACGCCTCGGGCGACCTACTCGCGGAAGTCTGCGACAACGGCACGCTGGTCGTCTCCACGGACCCGGCCTATCCCCCGCAGTCCTCCCTGAACGACTCCACCGGGGAGTACGAAGGCTTCGACATCGACGTGGCCACCGAGATCGCGAAGCGCCTCGGCGTCGAGATCGCCTGGGAGGCGCCCTCCTGGGACGTGATCACGGCCGGCAGCTGGAGCGGTCGCTGGGAGATGAGTGTGGGCTCGATGACTCCCACCAACGACCGGCAACAGGTGCTGTTCTTCACCGACCCGTACTACTACACCCCGGCCGTGGTGGTGGTGAACGAGGACAACACCAGCGTCCAGGACCTCTCGACGGACCTGGACGGCAAGAAGATCGGGGTGTGCAGCGGGTGCACCTACGAGCAGTTCCTCGACAAGTCCCTCGCCATCGAGGGCTTCACCTTCGACTTCATCATCGATGACGCCAAGATCTCCGGCTACGACACCGACACCACGGCGCTCCAGGACCTCGCTCTGGGCGACGGAACCCGCCTGGACGCGGCGATCACGTCGCTGACCACGGCCCAGGGGTACATCGACGCCGGGAACCCGGTGAAGATCGTCGGCGACCCGGTGTTCTACGAGCCTCTGGCGGTGGCCTTCGACCGTAGCTCCTCCCTCGACGGGCAGAGCCTGGTGGACGCGGTCAACCAGATCGTGGGCGAGATGCACGATGACGGAACACTGACCGCACTGTCGGAGGAGTGGTACGGCGGAGTCGACCTGTCCGTCCAGCAGTGACCTCGCCCGTCCCGGACTCTGACGCGTCGCCGCACGCGGACGGCGGTTGGCGGGAGCGGGTGGCCCAGCGCAGCGCGGAGGTGCCTTTCCGCCTGAAGGTCGCCGCGGTCTGGGTCGCCATCTTCGCTGCGCTCGGCTTCTTCTTCTGGATCGCGGCCTTCGACAACCAGTGGATGGTGGACAAGCTTCGCTTCATCGCAGGCGGCTTGGTCTACACCGCCTACATCGCCGTCGGCGGCATCCTCCTGGCCATCACCCTGGCGATCCTCGGCGCGCTAGGACGGCTTTCCAGGAATCCGGTCGCCTACGGCGTCTCGGGGTTCTACACCTCGTTCTTCCGAGGGACCCCGCTCATCGTTCAGCTCTTCCTGATCTACCTCGCACTCCCCCAGGTGGGGCGCAACCTCGGCGACACGTTCCCCGGGCTTCCGAGCTCCTTCCAGTCGGCGTTCGTGCTGCAGGCGACCACCGCCGGGATCCTCGGGCTGGGTCTGAACTACGGCGCCTACATGACAGAGATCTTCCGCGCTGGGATCCAGTCGGTCAGCGGTGGCCAGGGTGAGGCCGCGGACGCCCTGGGCATGAGCTACGGGCAGAAGATGCGCAAAGTCGTCCTGCCGCAGGCGTTCCGGGTGATCATCCCACCGACCGGCAACGAGTTCATCGCCATGATGAAGGACACCGCACTCGTCTCGTTCCTCGGTGTCACCGCGGCCAGCGCAGAGATCTTCCGGCGTGGGCAGCTGGTCGGCAAGCACGACTTCAAGAACCTGGAGGCGTTGGTCGTCGTGGCCGGGCTGTACTGGATGCTGACCGCGGTGTTCACCTTCTTCCAGCGGAAGCTGGAGTCCCGTCTGGAGAAGGGTTACGTGCGTACGTCCGCGCCAGACCGGACCAAGCGCAAGGACCTCGGTGGGCAGCTTTCTGGGGGTGATCACTGATGGAGAGCGACGTCGTGGTCAGCTGCCGCAACGTGCACAAGCGGTTCGGCCGGCTGGAGGTGCTCAAGGGGATAGACCTGGACCTGCACCAGGGCGAGGTGGTGGTGATCTTCGGCAGATCCGGGTCGGGAAAGTCGACCCTCCTGCGCTGTGTGAACTTCCTCGAGGATCCCACTGAGGGCACCATCGAGGTGGGCGGCATGGCACCGCTGCGCGGCGGGCACCGCACCAAGCACAAGCGTCGGCAGATCCGCCAGCTACGACTGCGCGTCGGCATGGTCTTCCAGCAGTTCAACCTCTTCCCGCACATGACCGTCCTGGACAACCTGATGGTCGCTCCCCGACTGGTCCGGGAGATCGACAACGACGAGCTGCGGGTCCGCAGCCTGGCACTCCTGGACCAGGTGGGCCTGGCCGACAAGGCGGACGAACACCCGATCCGGCTGTCCGGCGGCCAGCAACAGCGCGTGGCCATCGCCCGCGCTCTCGCCATGCAGCCGGACGTCATGCTCTTCGATGAGCCCACGTCAGCACTCGACCCCGAGCTGACGGGCGAGGTGCTGGCCGTGATGAAGGCGCTGGCCACCGACCTGCACATGCCGATGATGGTGGTCACCCACGAGATGGGCTTCGCCCGCGAGGTGAGCGACCGGATGGCGTTCTTCCACGAGGGCAGGATCCTCGAGGAAGGCTCCCCGGAGCAGATCTTCAACCGCACGGAGCATCCCGAGACCCGCCAGTTCCTCGACGCCGTCCTCTAGCTCGCGCGGCGATCTCCGGGGCCGAGAAGTCACGCCAGGAAGGCGCTCACGATCGGGTTGAACTCCCCAGCGCGCTCGATCTGGGTCCAATGGCCGCAGCGACCGAACACGTGCGCCTGGCTGTCGTCGATCAGCTCCAGCAGACGCAACGAGTTGGCAAGCGGGATGACCCGGTCGTCGCGTCCGTGCACGATCAGGGTCGGGTGGTGGACCCCGCGCACGAGGTCCTCCTCGAGCGTCATCGCGTCCACCCAACGCTGACGCGGTGCCGGGAACATCGCCGCGAAGGCCTCCTGAACGCCCGGCCGCACCGAAGCTTCGTAGCGCAGCAGGGCCAGCTCGTCGGTGACCAGGCCGCGGTCGTAGGCGAAGACATCCAAGACCTGGCGCATCGCCTCGATCGAGGGCTCGTAGCCCCAGACGGCGTCCAGGCCCTCCGTGATCTCGAACGGCACCCCGACCGACCCCATCAGGACCACACGACCCACCCGCTGCGGCGCCGTCGTAGCCACCGAGAGGGCCAGCGCTCCCCCGAAGCTGTTGCCGACCAGGTGGAACCTCCGCAGGCCCACCGCGTCGGCGAACCCGAGCAGGTGGTCACGCCAGATGGCCAGGTCGTAGGTCGCCCCCGGGGCAGGCTCGGTGTAGCCGAACCCGAGCAGGTCGGGAGCGTAGACGGCGTACCGCTCGGCCAGCGCGGGGATCGTGAGTCTCCAGTTGGCCCAGGCCGAGACACCTGGGCCGGAACCGTGCACCAGGACCACGGGCTCCCCCGTCCCGACCTGGTGGTAGTTCGTCGCCACCCCACCGACGTCGACCGTGGTCCCGATCTCCGGGTTCTCTCGCATGCCGCTCATGCTGCACCATGGCCCCCATGCGCCAGGCGACCCCGTTCCTGTCCGTGGACCTCGTGCGCCTCGAGGCCAACCTCGCCAGGGTGCAGCAGTACGCCGACCAGGCCGTCGTCGACCTGCGCCCTCACGTGAAGACCCACAAGTGCCCCGAGATCGCGCGTCGGCAGCTGGCCCTCGGTGCGGTGGGAGTGACCGTGGCCACCGTCGGCGAGGCCGAGGTGTTCGTCGGCTCCGGCTGCGACGACGTCTTCGTCGCCTACCCCCTGTGGGTCGACGACGCCCTGGCCATCCGGCTGCGTGAGCTTGCCGCACGGGCTCGCATCAGGATCGGCGTGGACTCCGCTGACTCCGCCAGGGTCGCCGCGGCCGGCCTGCGCGGCAGTGGGGTCACGGTGCTCGTGGAGGTCGACAGCGGCCACCACCGCACCGGCGTCCCACCGAGCGGTGCGGGCGCGGTGGCGATGGCCGCGAAGGCGGCGGGGCTCCAGGTCGACGGGGTGTTCACGTTCCCCGGCCACAGCTACGCCCCGGAGACCCGTCGTGCTGCGGCCGTCGACGAGGCGGCGGCGCTCGGCGCAGCCGTCGAGGCGCTCGCCGCGGCGGGCCTGCCGGCAGCGGTCGTGAGTGGCGGCTCCACGCCGTCGCTCGAGCACACCGACACCGCTGTCCTGACCGAGCTCCGGCCGGGTGTGTACGCCTTCGGGGACGCCCAGCAGTGGGAGCTCGCGACGATCGACCCGGCAACCGTGGCCCTCACCTGTGAGGCGACCGTGGTCAGCCACGCCGGCGGCCGCGCCGTCCTCGACTCCGGAAGCAAGATTCTCGGCGCCGACCGGGCGCCGTACGCGAGCGGGTTCGGGCGGCTGCTGGACCACCCGGACGCCCGGCTGGTCCTGCTGTCCGAGCACCACGCGGTGGTCGATCTCGGCGGCGAGCCCCTCCCCCGGCTGGGCAGCAGGGTGCGCGTGGTGCCCAACCACGTCTGCTCGGCGGTGAACCTCGTCGACGAGCTTCACGTGACGTCGCCTACCGGTGATGAGAGCTGGCCCGTGTCGGCCCGGGGTCGGAACGACTGAGGCCGCAACCTACGATCTCCTCCATGTCGATGAGCGTCCTCCCCCGCCCCTTGTCCGCTGCGCTGACCGTCGCGGTCGTCGCCCTGACGCTCACCTCGTGCGGCGACAGCAGCGAGAGTGCCGACGCCGGCCCCGCCGACGGGGTGCCCTGCGAGTACGTCGTCGGAGGCGAGGCCGCGAAGCAGGTCGACCCACCACCGGCCAACGCCGCGCAGACCGGGACCGTCGCGGTGACGATCAGCACCGACCAGGGCGACCTGTCCGCCGAGCTCGACGCCGATACGGCTCCCTGCGCGGTCAACTCGTTCGTCTCCTTGGCCGAGCAGGGGTACTTCGACGACACCCCCTGTCACCGGCTGACCACCGCGGCCTCAGGGATCTACGTGCTGCAGTGCGGGGACCCGAGCGGATCGGGCTCGGGCGGCCCGGGGTACTCCTACGCCGATGAGCTCACCGGCAGTGAGACCTACGGGCCGGGCACCCTGGCGATGGCCAACGCCGGCCCCGACACCAACGGCTCGCAGTTCTTCATCGTCTACGACACCAGCCCGCTCCAGCCCGACTACACCGTCTTCGGGCAGATCGACGACGCCAGCCTGGCCGCCGTCAAGGAGATCGCCGCCGCCGGCAGCGACGACGCCTACGGGTCAGGCAGCGGCCACCCGAACACGCCTGTCACCATCACGGGCGTCAGCGTCGGGTGACGGACTCGGCTCTCAATCGCGACTGACCTCGACGTACTCCACAGGAGTGCCCACCGCGATCGTGCGGCCGACCGTGCACAGACGGTCCCGGGTCTGAGCCAGTGCGCGCGGCATGAACGCCCGGGCGCGGTCCCCGTCCTCCCCGTCGGGGAAGGTCACGTCGAAGGACACCCGCAGGTCCACGATGCGGTGGCCGTGCTCGTCGCGCACCTTGAGCCCGTCCACCCGCACGTCGAAGGACTCGGCGGGCGCGCGCTTCCCGGTGAGCAGGTCAACGTCGATGGCGCCACAGCCCGCAAGTGAGGCGAGCATGAGCTCGACCGGCGCGAAGTCAGGGTCGGCCCCCGAGCCGATCGGGAGCACCCCACCTCGTCGGTTGGTCGCCTTGTAGCGACCCGCCCCGATCTTGGTGAGCTCGACCCAACGGGTCTGGTCGGGCGTCTGCTGATCAGTTCCCTGGGGCTGCGGCGCCGTTGTCATGGCCTCAGCCTCCCACGCGCCACCACCCGCCAGGCGGAGTCCGGTGCCGGCTCGCCCGCGGGGACATCGCCTGCCGGGACGGGTGGGCCGGCCTGCGTCCACAGCGGCACCACGCCGGCCCACACCGACCGGTCCTCGCCGTCGTCGGGATCGTCGGCGGGACTGGCGCTGACCTTGACGCTCCACCGGTCCAGGGGGACGGCCAGCACCAGCGTCGCGGCCAGCTCCTTGCGCAGGTTGGAGCGCACCTCGTCGGCCCGTCCGGGCAGGAGATGGTCGGACAAGACCCCCAAGGCCCGCTCCTGAGCCTCGCCCTCCAGCACCTCGACCGAGCCGAGCACCACGGCGCTGCGGTAGTGCATCGAGCTCTCGAACAGGGAGCGCGCCAGCACCAGCCCGTCCACGTGGGTCACGGTGACACACACGGGCGTGCCCGTGGCGATCCGCAGCACTCCGCCCCCGGTGGACCCGTGCAGCAGGAGTCGGTCACGGTCACGGGCGCAGGCGAAGGGCAGCACGACCGGGAGGCCGTCTCGCACCACACCGACGTGGGCGACGAGCGCCTCATCGAGGATCGCCTCCAGCGTCGAGCGCTCGGTGACCTGATATTCGGGCAGACGCCGCACGCGCAGGTCCTCATCCATGGGATGGGACGCTAGCCCAGGTTCAGCGCCCCTCGCGACGAGCGGCACGACGACCACGACGATCCGCGAGTCGGGCCAGCTCGACGTTGCGCCACAGCGCGCGATCCTGGTCGGACCGGGCGCGTCCTGCGACGATGCCGTAGGCCACGTGCAGCTGGGTGTTCATGAGGGGCGTGTCCTTTCACCCGGGTCTTCCGGGCCGATGAGTTCGTAAGAGGTGTTATCTCTTTTGCTAGTTACAGTCTAGGTGGTCCGAGGGTCCGGAACCGCATCGGCGCGGGGTGACCTCCGACACCAGGACCCACCCCCCTGGCGCCACAAACGCCACGAGGCCCCGACCACCCTTCAGGGGAGCCGGGGCCTCGCCGTCCGGAGCTAGTTGACGATGATCTTGAACCGCTTGTGGCCCGTCACGACCCGGTCCTGGGCCTGGGAGACTGCCCGATGGTTGGTCTCTCCGCGGCGCTTGACGACCGTGAGATCAGCGACCACCTCGTCGTTGCGCACCGCCTTCTGGGTGAGCTTGACGAACTCGGCGAGCGAGCCCGCACCGTAGTAGTCGGGCCAGACCTCGTCGCCACCGACGATGTAGAGCACACCGGCATTCCCGGCCAGCTTGCCGGGAATGCTCGTCGACACCGGGACCTTTCGGGTCGCCCCGTCGGCGTCGACCAGTCCAGCCCGCATCCTCAGCGTCGCGCCTGCCCGGGCCCGCACCAAGCCCCGCGGTAGAACGGTCCGCCACACGCCACCCCGCCGATACTGAACCGTGGCGACCTTCCACCGGTCGGTGGAGTCCGACACGGTGCTGGTCATGGTCACCTCGTCGATGACGACGCCTGGGAACTGCTGGAGCTGCCACACCATGTCGGGTACGTCCCAGGCGGAGGTGTAGGTGATGTCGTAGGTCGAGCGGTAGCGATCACTGAGGTCCACCATGAACGGCGCGCCAGTGGACTCATGCCCCCGGATGGTCCAGGCGTACTCCTCCGACCCCGGGCCGTAGCCGTCGATCACCCGGTCGTGGTTGGCCACGTGCTCGTAGAACGTGGTGGTCGCCGCGAAGTCGGCCATCGACACCTCGCTCGAGCCCGTGCGCGACCGGGAGCCATAGGTGACCGACGAGGTGACGTCGGTGGTGTCGGGAACCGTCCCGAACAGCCCGGTGATGCCTGTGAGGTGGTCACCGGTGATGGTGCCCGCGGGGGCGGCGATGTTCGCCACCTTGAAGGGCACCAGCGTTGGGTCCTCCTGGACGTAGATCGCGTCAGCGGGGTGCATGGCAGCGGTCGTCCTGCCCGAGAAGAACGCCGGGTGACCGAAGCCGACCACCTGGTCGTTGCACACCGACGTAGTCGTGCCGACGCCGCCGATGGTGATGTCGCCGTAGGAGCCGGTCATCGCCAGGTTCCCTCCGGCGACGATCGTCTCCGGGCCCGCGACGGCCGACGAGCCGCCGGCGAGGGACTGCATCTGCTTGTCGAGGTAGTCGCGTCCGCGAGTCTTCCCCAGGCGTGCTGTCCGGACTCCGGAGATCCCGCTGGGGATCGGCAGCTCGGCGAAACCCTGGGCGGCCTCGGCGCGCGACACGTCGGTCCGGGCAGCGATCGCGTCGGCGACGCGACCCGAGATCCTCACCTTGACTGCGGGAGTGGTCAGGTAGTCGTTCATCTCCTCGAACGGCGTCACGCCGGCTACCGGTGACGGGCCGAAGGCCAGACCGTAGGAGACGGCTCCGATGAGCTCGCCGGTCTCGGCGTAGACCGGCGATCCGGACATGCCCTGCCAGATGCCCCCGACCCGGTCGATCTCCGGGGAGGTCAGGCGCATCATCACCATGTCGAGCCCGGGCGCGATCCCGTCCTTGAGCACCCCCAGGACCTCGCCGGTGAACGGGTCGGGGGTCGTCCCCGTCGCCACCGTCAGGCCGGTCACGGCATCCCCGGCGACCAGATCGGCCACCGGGAACGGTACGGCGCAGTCTCCCGCCGGCAGCGCTGAGACGGCCGGCGTGGTGCCGATCGTGCTCGCCGCCAGCGCCATGGCAGCCACTCCGGCCGCCGCGCCCAGTGGGCGCCACATCCCCCGCTTGGTTGTCTTCATCGACTGTGACCTCTTCCGTTATCCCGGACTAACGGCGGACTCTCCCCCGTCACCGAGTAGGACGCTAGAGGACCCGGTTCGGTTGCCGCGTGACGGCGCGTACTCAGAAAGTCTGCGGCCGCGCGTCGGGGCGGCCGCGGCGTGGGCCATCATGAACGCATGGAGCCCCGGGTTGCCGTCGCCGCCACCGGGGAACAGTCCCTCGCCGCCGGGCTGCGGGTCGCGGCCGACGGTGGCAGCGCGGTGGATGCCGCCCTGGCCGCAGCCTTCGTGGCTCTGGCCACCGAGCCCGGGATGGTCAGCCTGGCCGGGGGCGCCTTCGTGGCGGTCTGGCCGGCCGAGGGAGAGCCCGTCGTCGTGGACGGCAACGTGGCCATGCCCGGGATCGGCGGGCCACCGGTGCAACCGGGGTCGGGCCTGCGTGAGGTTGTCACGACGTACGGCGGCGGAGTGACGATGTACGCCGGACACGGGTCCGTCGCGACCCCGGGCATCGTGCCGGCCTTCGGCACCGCCCACGACCGGTACGCCCGCCTCCCCTGGGCCCGACTGATCGCTCCCGCCGTCGAAGCCACCCGGCACGGCTACCCGATGAGCCCGGCCGCCGCGCGCTATCTGGGCTTCACCGCCGACTCGCTCTTCGGCACCGATCCCGAGGCGCACGCGCTCGTCACCAGAGCCGACGGCGGCTTGCTCGCGGGAGGCGAGCACACCACGAACGGTCTGCTCGCCGACGTGCTCGAGCAACTCGCCGCCGAGGGTCCGGGCCTGTTCCGCACCGGATCCGTGGCGCGCGCGTTGGTGGCGGACATGACCGCCCGCGACGGCCTGGTGACGGCCGAGGACCTGAGGGCCTACGAGCCAGTGGTGCGGCCGGCCGACCTCACCGACGTCGGTGTGTGGGCGGTCGCGACCAACCCACCGCCGGCCGTGGGTGGTCCGATGCTCGCCGTGATGCTGCACGAGCTCGCTCGCCGCGGGAACTGGAGCTGGGGTGACGCCATCGAGATCCAGCGGGCCGTGCTGGGGTACCGCTCGGCCGTGCACGACCTCTCGCGTGACCTGGAGGCGGACGGACGGGCGCTGCTGGCGGCCGTAGGCCGTTCCGGACTGGCCGCGCTACGGCCCTCCTCGTCGACCGCGCACATCTCAGCGGTGGACTCCGAGGGTCAGGCGTGCGCGATCACGATGAGCAGTGGGTACGGCGCGGGGATGTGCATCCCCGGAACCGGCATCCTGCTGAACAACGCCTTGGGGGAGCTCGAGCTGAACCGGCTCGGGATCCACGCGCTGCCGCCCGGTACCAGGCTGTCCTCCAATATGGCGCCCACGACAGCGCGGGCCGAGGACGGCCGGGTCCTCGCCATCGGATCCCCCGGTGCCGACCGGATCACCACAGCGCTGATGCTCGTGCTGGGTCAAGGCTTCCTGCACGGTGCGGACCTCGTCTCGGCGATCGCCAACCCCCGGTTGCACCTGAGGTTGACCGGATCGAACCGTTTCACCGTGGAGTACGAGGCCGACCCCGCCATCGCCGAAGCGGTGTCGGGGTCGGGCCTGGCCGGCCACGAGTACCCCGAGCCGCACATGTACTTCGGCGGCGTGGGTGCGGCGTACCGCTCTCACGGGGGTGTTCTCGAGGCCGCGGGAGACGCCCGCCGCGAGGCGGCCGTGGGCGTCGGGTAGTGGGTTGGTGGTCGGACCGGCCTCAGACCTCCGGGCCCTCGGCGCGCAGCTTCTCGACCTCGGTCATGGCCTCGCGAAGCTGGCCCAGCCAGTCCTCGGCGTGCTCGCCGACGAGCCGCACGGCCCAGGCCAGGGCGTGGGCCCGGGAACGGGCCACACCGGCCTCGACGAGGGTGTCGAGGACCTGTCGCTCGGGCTGGCGCAACCGCGTCATCACGGGCACCGCGAGATGGGTGAACAGCTCCTCTGCGTCGCCGTGGCGCACGCCCCAGGCGACCTTGCGGCCATAGCGCGCCTCGGCCTCACGTGCGACGTCGATGCGCTCCTCACGCGTGTCCGAACGGAACCTGCTGATCCGGCCCTCGGCGGCCGCGCCTTCGTTCTCGCCGTCGTCGTCGAGCGTGCCGACCACGACGATCTCTTCGCGGTCGACGGTCACGTCGACGTCGCGGAACCAGCCGGTCGGCAGCCGCCCGGTGAACCAGGCGGTGGCGTCATCGGCTGCTGGGAGGTCGGCGGTCTGCCAGTTGCCGCGCCGGGCGCGGCCGTGTCCATGGGGGTGGTGTCGGGGTGACATGTCGTTCTCCTTCAGTCATTACATGCTTACATCGTTGCACAACAGGGTGCCTGCGTCAGGTATTCCCAACCGGCTCCGCCCGCCGCGGTACCCCGCTCCACCACCGCGGCCTAGACTGAGAGGGAGGTCACACCAGCCGCGTCGCCGTCAGGGAGCCATGTCCATCACCACCACTGATCGCGGGCCGCTGGTCCGCGCCATCGCCCAGCAGCACCGGGCAGACCGCGGGCCCTTGCTGCCCGTGCTGCACGAGGTCCAGTCGGAGTTCGGCCACGTCGATCCCGCCGACTTCCCGGTCATCGCCGACGAGCTGAACCTGTCCGTGGCCGAGGTCCACGGAGTGGTGAGCTTCTACCACGACTTCCGCACGACTCCCCCGCCCCGCCACGCCGCCGCGCTGTGCCGAGGTGAGGCGTGCCAGGCGGTGGGCGCCCAGGCGCTCTTCGAGCGCACGAGCACCCGGGCCCGGGCCGGGGATCTCGGCGCGGACGTCGAGGTCGCCCAGGTCTTTTGTCTGGGCAACTGCGCGCTCGGACCCGCGGGAACCGTCGACGGCACCCTTCACGGCCGACTCGATGACGCTCGCATCGACCAGCTGACCACGGGCTGGCGCGCATGACCACGGTGTTCGTGCCCGCGGATGCGGCCGCCGTGTCGGTCGGGGCCGACGCCGTCGCCGCGGCGTTCGCCTCGATGGCTGAGGTCACCGTCGTGCGGACGGGGTCCCGGGGGATGCTCTGGGCTGAGCCCCTGGTCGAGGTCGCGACAGAGGCGGGTCGAGTCGGCTACGCCAACGTGGAGCCCACCGAGGCCGCGGACCTGATGGCGGGCAATCTCGACGCTGCCCCAGGCCGCCTCCTCGGCCTCGTCGAGGACCACCCCTGGCTCGCCTCCCAACACCGGGTGACGTTCGCTCGCGTGGGGGTGGTGAACCCGACCTCGCTCGGGGACTACGAGGCGCACGGGGGATGGGCCGGCCTGCGCCGCGCCCTCGAACTGGCGCCGGAGGACGTCGTGGAGCAGGTGGTCGAGTCAGGGCTCCGCGGGCGCGGCGGAGCGGGGTTCCCCGCCGGCATCAAGTGGCGCACGGTGCTGCAGACCGAGAGCGACCAGAAGTTCGTCTGCTGCAACTTCGACGAGGGTGACTCGGGCACGTTCGCGGACCGGATGGTCGTCGAGGGCGATCCCTTCACCCTGATCGAGGGCATGGCGATCACCGGGTACGCCGTCGGCGCCACCGAGGGCTATATCTACATCCGCTCGGAGTACCCCCACGCCATCGCGACCCTGCGGCGCGCGATCGAGGCGGCCTACACGCACGGCTTCCTGGGTGCGGACCTGCTCGGCAGCGGCGTCCGCTTCGACCTGGACGTGCGCGTGGGCGCCGGCGCCTACATCTGCGGCGAGGAGTCCTCGATGCTCGAGAGCCTCGAGGGCAAGCGTGGCGAGGTGCGCTCGAAGCCGCCGATCCCGGCGATCTCGGGCCTCTTCGGGCAACCGACGGTCGTCAACAACGTGCTGACCCTCTGCACGGTGCCGATGGTCCTGGTCGACGGCGGGGCGGCATATGCCGAGTTGGGCACCGGCCGTTCTCGGGGTACCCAAGTCTTCCAGCTGGCCGGGAACGTCGCTCGCGGCGGCATCGTCGAGCTCCCTTTCGGGGTCACCCTCCGCGAGCTCGTCGAGGACTACGGCGGGGGCACGCGCACCGGTCGCCCGGTCCGGGCCGTCCAGGTCGGGGGTCCGCTGGGCGCGTACCTGCCCCCCGCCCAGTTCGATCTCCCGATGGACTACGAGGCCTTCGCCGAAGCAGGCGCCATGGTCGGTCACGGTGGCATCGTGGTGCACGACGACACCGTCGACCTGGCCCACCTGGCTCGGTTCGCCATGGAGTTCTGTGCCGTGGAGTCCTGCGGCAAGTGCACGCCCTGCCGGATCGGCTCGGTTCGCGGGGTCGAGACCCTCGATCGGATCATCGCGGGCGAGAATGTGACGGCCAACCTCACGCTTCTCGACGACCTGTGCGACACCATGACCCAAGGTTCATTGTGCGCCATGGGTGGGCTCACGCCGATGCCGGTCCAAAGCGCTATCCGCCACTTCCCCGAAGACTTCGACCGCACTCCGGTCACCGAAGGAGCGACCCCATGACGGCCCTGGACCAGCGACCGAACCCGGAGATGCTCCGCGAGCCGGACCTCGGCACGCCCGAGGCGTCAGGTCCCCCCGCCAGGGTCAGCATCGACGGCGTGGAGGTCACGGTGCCGGCCGGCACGTCCGTGCTGCGCGCGGCGGCCGAGGCGGGCATCGAGATCCCCAAGCTGTGCGCGACCGACTCGCTGAAGGCGTTCGGCTCCTGCCGGATGTGTCTGGTCGAGGTCGACGGCGCCAAGGGCACCCCCGCCTCCTGCACGACACCGTGCGCCGACGGCATGGCGGTGACGACCACCACGGAGCGGGTCCGCACGCTGCGTCGCAACGTCATGGAGCTCTACCTCTCCGACCACCCGGTCGACTGCGAGGGCTGTGCCCGCGGCAGCTGCGAGATGCAGCGCCTGGCCCACACGGTGGGCGCCGCCGAGGTCCGGTACGGGCTTGGTCGCAGCCACGTCGAGGAGTCCACGGTCGACCGGTCCAACCCCTACTTCGACTATGACCCGGCCGCCTGCATCGTGTGCAGCCGCTGTGTACGAGCCTGCAACGAGACCCAGGGCACCTTCGCACTGACGGTCGAGGGCCGCGGCTTCGACTCGCGGATCACCCCGGGCGGCACCGACTTCTTCTCCTCCGAGTGCGTCTCCTGCGGTGCCTGCGTGCAGGCCTGCCCGACCTCGGCCCTCGAAGAGAAGTCCCTGGTCCAGCTCGGCATGCCGACCCGGTCCGTCGACACCACCTGCGCCTACTGCGGCGTGGGCTGCTCCTTCCGGGCCGAGGTGCAGGGCACCGGCGAGGACACCCGCGTCGTCCGGATGGTCCCGAGCAAGGACGGTGGGGCCAACGAGGGCCATAGCTGTGTCAAGGGGCGCTTCGCCTACGGGTACACCGCCCACGACGACCGTCAGCTCCACCCGATGGTGCGTGAGTCCATCGACGACGAGTGGCGGGTCGTGTCCTGGGAGGAGGCGATCTCTCGGGTGGCCGACGGTTTCCGCGCCCTGCAGGCGGAGCACGGTGTCGGTGCCATCGGCGGAATCTCCTCCTCCCGCTGCACGAACGAGGAGGTCTACGTCGTCCAGAAGATGGTCCGTGCGGCGTTCGGCAACAACAACGTGGACACCTGCGCGCGCGTCTGCCACTCCCCCACCGGCTACGGGCTGAACCAGGCCTTCGGAACCTCTGCCGGCACCCAGGACTTCCGGTCGGTGGAGCAGACCGATGTGGTGCTGCTGATCGGGGCGAACCCGACAGATGCCCACCCGGTGTTCGCCTCGCGCCTCAAGCGGCGCCTGCGCGAGGGCGCCGAGATCATCGTGGCTGACCCCCGACGCATCGACCTGGTGCACGGACCGCACGTCGAGGCGGCCTATCACCTCCCCGTGCTTCCCGGCTCGAACGTCGCCTTCGTCAACGCGATGGCGCACGTGATCGTGACCGAGGGGCTCCACGACGAGGCCTTCCTGCGTGAGCGCTGCGAGAACGTCGAGGGGTACCTCTCGTTCATCTCCGGCGCCGAGAACTCACCCGAAGCCACCGAGGCCGCCACCGGCATCCCCGCCGAGCGGCTGCGCGCAGCCGCCCGGCTCTTCGGCGAAGCCGGCAACGGCGCGATCTACTACGGCCTCGGAGTCACCGAGCACAGCCAGGGCTCGACCATGGTCATGGGCATGGCCAACCTGGCGATGATCACCGGCAACCTGGGACGTGAGGGCGTGGGCGTCAACCCGCTGCGCGGCCAGAACAACGTCCAGGGCTCGTGCGACATGGGCTCCTTCCCCCACGAGCTCCCGGGCTACCGCCACGTCGGTCGCGACGAGGTCCGCGCGATCTACGAGGACCTCTGGGGCACCGCCCTGGACCCGGAGCCGGGGCTGCGCATCCCGAACATGTTCGACTCCGCGATCGCGGGTGACTTCCGGGGGCTCTACGTGCAGGGAGAGGACATCGCCCAGTCCGACCCGAACACCCAGCACGTCGAGGCGGCGCTGCGATCCTTGGACCTCGTCGTGGTCCAGGACCTGTTCCTCAACGAGACGGCCCGCTTCGCGCACGTCTTCCTGCCCGGGACCTCGTTCCTGGAGAAGGACGGGACCTTCACCAACGCAGAGCGGCGGATCAACCGGGTCCGCCCGGTGCTGCCTCCCCGGCAGGGCAAGGACGAATGGCAGATCACCTGTGACATCGCCACCGCGATGGGCTACGAGATGGGCTACGGCAGCGCTGCCGAGATCATGGACGAGATCGCGGCCACCACGCCGACGTTCGCGGGAGTCTCGTTCGCAGCGCTCGACGCCGAGGGGTCCATGCAGTGGCCGGTGAACGACGCGGCCCCGCACGGCACTCCCACGATGCACGTGGGTGAGTTCGTGCGTGGCAAGGGGAACCTCGTGGAGACCGTCTACGTGCCGACGACCGAGCGGTCGACCCGCCGGTACCCGCTGGTCCTCACCACGGGGCGGATCCTGACCCAGTACAACGTCGGGGCCCAGACTCGGCGCACCGAGAACAACACCTGGCACCCGGAGGACGTCCTGGAGATCCACCCCGCCGACGCACAGATGCGAGGGATCAGCACCGGGGACCTGGTGACGCTGGCCAGCCGGGTCGGGAGCACCACGCTGCGCGCTGAGGTCTCGGAGCGGATGCCGGCGGGCGTGGTCTACACGACGTTCCACCACCCGGTCACCGGAGCCAATGTCGTAACGACCGAGAACTCCGACTGGGCGACCAACTGCCCGGAGTACAAGGTGACCGCGGTCGAGGTGGGTGTCGCCAACTACCGTGGCGAGACCGACGCCGAAGCGAGCTCGCGCGAGCTGGCGGGCCGAGCGTGAGCCACACGCTGACACCCGAGGCCCGGCTGGCCAACGACATCGCCCGGCAGCTCGCGCACCTGCCCGAAGCGGAAGCCGAACGCCGGATCGCCGATCACCTGACACGATTCTGGGACCCGCGCATGCGCCAGAACCTCAAGGCTCTCGTGGCGAGCGGCGACGACACCATGGACCCCCGCGTCGTCGCCGCCGCGGGCTTGCTCAGCGGCTAGTTTCTGCCCGCCGCAAACACCACGTCCCAGTCCTCGCGCATGCTGACCTGGGTCCAGCCCAGACGCGAGGCCGTCTGGCGAACCGACTCTTGGGCCACGAACGACCCGGCCTCGCTGTCGTAGGCATACTCCCTCTCGGCGTCGTCGTGGTTCACCAGGATGGCCAGGCTGGGGCCGTCCGCCGCCGCGACATACTCCAGCATCTCGGCATCGCCCGGAGAGTTCCCGGCACCCAGCACCGGGCGGCGTCCCAAGCCGACCTGGAGGTTGGCGATCTTCGCCGCGCCCTCGTTGACGGCGCCCTCCAGCTCGGAACTGCGCAGGAGAACCGGACGGCCGTCTCGTCGGTGGAACCGGTAGGTCACCAGCGTGCCCACCGTCCGCTCAGGCGGCACGCCATACAGCCGCTGGGAGACGGCCCGCACGAACTCCGTGCCACCGCCCGTCACGATGCAGTTCGCGAAACCACGATCCTCGAGCTCGTCGAGCAGCTCGAGCATCGGTTGGTAGACCAGGGCGTCGTACCGAACCCCGAGGTCCGGATGACGGGTCTCGGCGAAGAAGGCCTCGACGCGTTCGATGAACACCTGCGGTTCGACGCCGTCGAAGAGCCGCAACAGCGCCAGCGCCACTCGAGGAAGGCCGACCTGCGCGATCGCCGCCAGGTCGTTGCGGAGCACGGCGTCGTACTCCGGCAGCGTCGCGAGACCGGGATCGTCCGAAGCCGCGGCCCGGAGCTGCCAGGCGAAGAAGTCGAGCTGGGGGTAGCGCGGCTTCTCGCACCACAAGGTCCCGTCGTTGTCGAAGACGGCCACGCGATCCGCCGGCGGAATCTCGTCGGACTGGTCCAGGAAGCCGATGACGGCGTCCCGAGTGGCTCCACGCCGCCACGACGGCAACAGCCCTGCTGAGCCTGGTCTGGTCATGAGGCGACCCCGCCTCGGCGGACGGTTCGGAATCCGATGTGGCTCATGCCGGTGTCCACCATCTGGGGACGCCGAGCCGCTGGGCGGTAGCGCTGGCAGTAGCTGTCGGCACACAGGAACGATCCCCCCTTGATCACCTTGCGCGGGATCCGGAACTGGGGCTGCGCCGGGTCGAAGCTCGCCTCGACCTCCGGGCCGCGCGGGTTGGTCGGCACGCAGCAGGGCTCGTCCGCCTCGTCCGGGTGCCGGGCGGCGTACCAGTCGGTCGTCCACTCCCACACGTTGCCCGCCATGTCGTAGAGGCCGGCGTCGTTGGGTGGGAACGACGCGACCGGCGCCGTGCCGGCGAAGCCGTCCTCGAGGCTGTTGCGCCACGGGAAGTCGCCCTGCCAGAAGTTCGCCAGGAACCGCCCGTCCGGCACCGGCTCGTCACCCCAGATGAAGGCCCGGCCCTCCGCGCCGCCGCGGGCCGCGCACTCCCACTCGGCCTCCGTCGGTAGCTGCTCCCCCGACCAGGCGGCGTACGCCTCGGCGTCCTCGAAGGCCACGTGGACGACCGGGTGGTCCAGGCGCGCGTCGATGCTGGTCCTCGGGCCTTCCGGCTGTCGCCAGCTGGCCCCCGGCGTCCACGTCCACCACTGGCTCAGATGCCGAAGGTCGACCGGTCCCCGGGTCATGGTGAAGACCAGCGAACCAGACACCAGGTTCTCGGGCGGGGCCCCCGGGAAGTCGGCAGGGTCCAGCGGCCGCTCGGCCACGGTGACGTAGCCGGTCTCCTCCACGAAGGCGGAGAACTCTCGGTTCGTGACCGTGGTGGCGCTGATCTCGAAGGCGCCCACGCTGACCCGGTGGACCGGCGCCTCCTCGGGGTAGTGATCATCGGACCCCATGCGAAACGTGGTCACAGGGATCCCGATCACGCGCTGGAAACCCCCGTCTCGAGCTTGGCCATCACCTGCTCCAGACTGAAGCTGGCCGGCTTCTGGGTCGGCGGGAACTCGGCCAACGTCGCGAGCATGCGGGCGACGTAGGACTGGGCGGGCACGACCAGCCAGGCGTGGTCGAGCAGCCAGTCGTAGTAGGTGTTCGAGGTGATGTCGGCCCGTTCATAGGGGTCGGTTCGCAGGTTGAAGATCTTCGGGACCCTCAGCTCGGTGTAGGGCTCGGCCCAGATGTTGAGCGTGCCGGTGGCTCGCTGCTCAAGGAACACCAGCTTCCAGTTGTCGAACCTCAGCGCGGTCAGGTCACCGTCGTCGGAGACATAGAAGAAGTGACGACGCGGACTCTCGGCCGCCTCTCCGGTGAGATATGGCAGCTGGTTGTGACCGTCCAGATGCACCTTGTACGACGTGCCGGCGAGGTCGGCCCCTTCCGCCACGCGTTCGGCGACCGTGTCGTCTCCGGCGGCTGCGAGCAGGGTCACGAACCAGTCGTTGTGGCTGATGATCCCGTTCAGCACCTGGCCGGGGTCGATCTCCCCCGGCCAACGCACCATGGCCGGGACGCGGTAGGCCCCCTCCCAGTTGGAGTTCTTCTCGTTCCGGAAGGGAGTCATGCCGGCGTCGGGCCAGGTGTTCATGTGGGGACCGTTGTCGGTGGAGTAGATGACGATCGTGTCCTCGGCCAGACCCTCCTGGTCGAGGAAGTCGAGCATCTGGCCGATGACCTCGTCGTGGTCGACCATCGCGTCGTGGTATTCCGACTGCCACCGGCCGGCCTTGCCACGGCTCCCGTCCTTGAGGTGGGTCCGGAAGTGCATGTGGGTGGTGTTGAACCAGACGAAGAACGGCTGGTCGGCCTCTCGCGCGGTCGACATGAACTGCTGAGCCACGGGAAGGATCTCGTCGTCGACGGTCTTCATCCGCTCCCGCGTGAGAGGCCCGGTGTCCTCGACCCGCTGGGTGCCGTCGGGGTTCGCCCAGCTGTGGATGACACCTCGCGGGCCGAAGTTCTTGCGGAAGTCGGGAAACTCCTCGTCCGTCGGATAGTCGTCCAGCTCGGGCTCCTCCTCCGCGTTGAGGTGGTAGAGGTTGCCGAAGAACTCGTCGAAGCCGTGCATCGTCGGCAGGAACTCGTCTCGGTCGCCGAGGTGGTTCTTGCCGAACTGACCCGTCGCGTAGCCCTGCTCCTTGAGGGCGGTGGCGATCGTGGGGTCCTTGGCTCGAAGACCGATGTCGGCCCCCGGCATCCCGACCTTGGTCAGGCCGGTGCGGTAGGGATTCTGCCCGGTGATGAAGGCGGCGCGCCCGGCGGTGCAGCTCTGCTCACCGTAGTAGTCGGTGAAGCGCGCGCCCTCCGCGGCGATCCGGTCGATGTTGGGAGTCCGGTAGCCCATCAACCCGTCCGAGTAGCAACTCAGGTTGGAGATCCCGATGTCGTCCCCCCACAGAACCAGGATGTTGGGCTTGCCTTGAGGCATAGGTGCTCCTTCGTCGTCGCGTCCGCTCACGATAACGACGTCCGATGGCCGCTACCAGGGGAGACCTGGCCCCGATCCGCACCTAGAGTGGCCGCTATGTCGTCCCCGCGAAGCCTGCGACGCACCGAGGCGTTGTCCAGGGCGGCCTCCGTCGCGGTAGAGAGCTACCAGATCGCGTTGGACCTGACCCGCGGCGACGACGTGTTCGGCTCTCGCACGACGATCGTCTTCACCACCGACGGGACGCCGACGTTCGCCGATGTCCAGGCCCGTGAGATCCGCGAGATCCTTCTCGACGGGTTTCAGGTGTCGGCGGCGCTGGTCGAGCGTGGGCGCCTCGCGATCAAGGTCGACGCCGGGCGTCATCAGCTGGTGGTCGACGCCGTGATGGCGTTCCGCACCGACGGTGAGGGGCTTCATCGCAGCGTCGATCCGGCCGATGGCCTCAGCTACGTCTACGCTCAGGCCTTCTTGGACGCGGCGCCCAGCATCTTCGCGTGCTTCGACCAGCCCGATCTCAAGGCGCCGGTGACGATGCAGGTGCGTGCGCCCCGGAGTTGGGTCGTCGTCGGCAACTCCCCTGGCGGCGAAAAGGAGCCCGGGACCTGGGTCTTCGAGCCGACTCCGCCGATCTCGACCTACCTTGTGGCCATCATCGCGGGGCCCTACCACGTCGTGAGTGACCACCACGACGGCATTCGTCTCGGGCTCTCGTCCCGCGCGAGCATCGCCCGCCATCTCGAGCAGGACGCCGACGAGCTGTTCACGATGACCCGGCAGTGCTTCGACGAGTTTCATCGTCTTTTCGGGATCCGCTACCCCTTCGGCGACTACCACCAGGCGTTCGTGCCGGAGTTCAACGCGGGAGCGATGGAGAACCCCGGATGCGTGACCTTCCGCGACCCGCTGGTCTTCACCAGCAAGGTGACGCGAGGCACGCGCATCGGCCGAGCGACGACGGTGGCGCATGAGATGGCGCACATGTGGTTCGGCAACCTCACGACGCCGGTGTGGTGGGACGACCTGTGGCTCAACGAGTCCTTCGCGGAGTACATGGGAGTCCGGGTCACCGCCGAGGTGACCGAGTTCGACGACGCGTGGGTCAACCACGCCTACGCGCGCCGCCAGTGGGGTCTCGTGGCAGACCGGCGTCCGACCACCCATCCCGTCGCCGGCAACGGTGCGGCTGACACGGGGGCCGCCCTGGCCAACTTCGACGGCATCTCCTATGCCAAGGGCTCGGCGGTGCTCAAACAGCTCCAGGCCCGACTGGGCGATGACGTCTTCCTCCGAGGAGCCGTGGACCACTTCGAGCGGCACCGGTTCGGGAACGCCACGATGCTCGACCTCGTCGCCAGCTGGGAGCGGTCGGGCGCGCTCGACCTGTCCGACTTCGTCGACGGCTGGCTGCTCACTGCGGGCTCTGATGTCCTGAGCCTCGACCGGGCTGCCGGCCTGGTCCGGCGTACGCCGCCCCCGGGCCACTCCGCCGATCGGACCCATGCCGTGCACGTGGCCACCGCCGACGGGGATGTCTGGATCGACTCGGCAATCAGCGTCGACGCCACCCCCGCACCGGTAGCGGTCACTCCCACCTCGGCCGTCGTCCTCGACCCGTACGAGGACTCCTGGGCCGTCACCCACCTCGACGAGCCGACCCTCACGGAGCTGGTCGAGCTCCTGCCGCAGATGCAGGACCCTGCCCTGCGCGCAGGCGCATGGAACGGCCTGGCCTCGACCTTCCACGACGGTGGCGTCGGCCCGGAGCGCGTGCTCGACCTCGTGGTCGCCGCCCTCCCCACCGAGCCGAGCGACGACGGCCTGACCATGCTCCGGCTGGAGGCGAAGCGCTGGCTGGCACTCGCCGACGACCCAGTCGCTCAAGCACACCGAGTCCATGTCGCGGCACGCGCGCGCCTGGATACCTCGCGGGCCGGGTCGGACGTCCAGCTCGCTGCCGCCCAGCTCGCGGTCGCCACCGCAGGCGAGGCCACCTGGCTCGAGGGCTGGTTGGGGGGCCGCGGACTGCCCGACGGGCTGGACCTGGACCTGGACCTGCGCTGGGCCGTGCTCAAGCAGATGGCCTCGCTGGGGCTCGTGGACCGCGAGGAGCTCGCCCACCAGCTGGCAGCTGAACGCACCGCGATCTCTCAGGTGGCCCACGTGCAGGCCCGGGCGGCTCTCCCGGACGAGGCGGCCAAAGCGTGGGCCTGGGCGCACTTCACCGGTGAGATCCCGGCCGGCCCGTACGAGCTGCTCGCCGCCGGTGAGGGCATGTGGCGACCCGGTCAGGAGGAGCTGACCGAGCCGTATGCGCGTCGTTACCCTCGGGAGCTGCCCGCGACACGCGAGGTCCGCGAGGGATGGTTCCTCGGTGAGGCGGCCGAGGCGTTCTTCCCGCTCACCTCTCTGCACGACGGGACACTCGCAGCCACGATGGCTCTGGCCGAAGACCCTGGCCTGGAGCCGCTGCTGCGACGAGTACTCCTCGACTTCGGCGACGAGCTCTCACGGCGGATCGCCGTGCGCCGTACGTGGGGTGGGCGATGACGGAGCAGGAGCGCCGCCCGGGACCCACAGTGCGCACGCGCGTCCTGGAGCTGAGCGCCGGGGCCGACCGGTCCCGCGAGGACCGGGTCGCCTCGGAGGAGCCGCTGGAGATCCGGCTGGCCTGGCCGCACAACCCGGCCCAGCGGGTGTGGGTGACGATGCGAACTCCTGGCCATGACTTCGAGCTCGCGGCAGGCTATCTGCTCCACGAGGGACTGATCCGGGCGGCGTCGCTCCAGGGGGTGGCCTACTGCACCGACGAGGACCTCACGCCGGAGCAGGAATTCAACGTCGTGACGGTGACCCTGCGCGAGCCCCCGCTTCGGAACCCTGCCCTCCGCCATTCCGGGTTCGGTGCCGGGTCGGCGTGCGGAGTCTGCGGCAAGGACAGCATCGGTGCCGTCCTCGACATCGCCCGTGGCGAACCGTGGGCCGGTGAGTTGCCCACCCCGGACGTCGTCCGCCGGCTTCCGGCGCGGCTTCGCGAGGGGCAACGCGTCTTCGGACGCACCGGGGGCGTGCACGCGGCCGGTCTGTTCGACGCGCAGGGAGAGGCTCTCGTCGTCCGCGAGGACATCGGACGCCACAACGCGGTCGACAAGGTGACCGGAGCCCGGGTCCTAGGTGCCCAGCCCGTGCCTGAGGCCTGCCTGGTGGTCAGCGGCCGAGCCGGGTTCGAGCTGGCACAGAAGGCCGTCGCTGCCGGTGTCGGCGCACTGGTGGCCGTCGGTGCGCCGTCCAGCCTGGCTGTCCGGCTGGCCAGCGAGACCGGGCTGTTGCTCTACGGGTTCACCGCGACGGACCGCACGGTGCGATACACCTAGACCGCCCTCACCAGGTCTCGATCCGTCGTGTACCGACTCGACCATCGAAGGAGTAGATGGGCGCCCGGCGGGTCGCCCGGCCGGTGTCGGTGGCGGCTCCTAGGTTCGTCCTGTGCGCATCCTTCACACCTCCGACTGGCACCTAGGCCGGTCATTCCACCGGGAGGGCTTGCTGACCGCGCAGGCGGCGTACGCCGACCACCTCCTCGAGGTCGTCGAGGACGAGCAGGTGGACCTCGTGGTCGTGTCGGGCGATGTCTACGACCGAGCTCTGCCGCAGGTCGACGCAGTGACGCTGGCCGACGACACCTTCTCCCGTCTGGCGGCCTCGCGCGCTCGCGTGGTGGTCACCAGTGGCAACCACGACTCGGCTCGACGGCTCGGATTCGGGTCCCGCCTCATCGACAGGGCAGGCCTCCACCTCCGCACAGATGCCGGTCGCGTCGACGAACCGGTGCTCCTCGAGGACGCCCACGGCCTCGTGGCCGTCTACGGCCTTCCCTATCTGGACCCCGACGCCTTGCGGGAGCCGTGGCAGCTGCCGGCGCGGTCCCACGAGGCCGCCGTGGGTGTCGCGATGCGGCGAGTGCGTGCCGACCTGGCCAGGCGACCGACCGGCACTCGCAGCGTGGTCCTCGCCCACGCCTTCGTTGCCGGTGCCGTGCCGAGCGACTCCGAGCGTGACATCAGCGTCGGCGGGGTCTCCCTGGTGCCGACGTCGCTCTTCGATGGCATCGACTACACAGCTCTCGGCCACCTGCACGGACGTCAGCGGCTCACCGACCACGTGCGCTACAGCGGCTCGCCGTTGGCCTACTCCTTCTCCGAGGCAGCGCACGAGAAGGGTTCGTGGCTCGTCGACCTCGCCGCCACCGGCCTCGGGGGAGCCGAGTTCGTGCCCGCACCGGTGCCCCGGCGGCTCGCGTGCCTGCGCGGAGCGCTCGAGGAGCTGCTGGCCGACCCGACGCTGGGCTGGGCCGAGAGCGCGTGGGTCCAGGCCACCCTCACCGACGACCTGCGTCCCGGCCAGGCCATGGAGAGATTGCGCAGACGCTTTCCCGGCACCCTCGTGCTCTCCTTCGAGCCGTCGAGCAACCCCGCCCCCGCGACGCCGCAGGCCCGCGCCGAGGGACGTTCCGACCACGACATCACGCTCGACTTCGTGGCCGACCTGCGCGGGGTTCCCGCCACCGACGCCGAGAGCGCACTCCTCGTGGCCGCGTGCGATGCCTGCACCCACGACCCTGAAGCCGACGTCCTGCTGTCGGGGACCTGATGCGCCTCCACCAGCTCGAAGCCACGGCGTTCGGTCCGTTCGCGCAGACCGTGACGGTCGACTTCGATGCGCTGTCAGAAGCCGGCCTGTTCTTGCTGAGCGGTGCCACCGGGTCCGGGAAGACCAGCGTTCTCGACGCCGTCTGCTTCGCGCTCTACGGAGACGTGCCCGGCGACCGGGCGGCCGCCAAGCGACTGCGCTGCGACCAGGCCGCCCCGGGACTGGTCCCCCGGGTCACCTTGGAGTGCACCCTGGCCGGACGCCGATTCCGTCTGACCCGCACGCCCGCCTGGGAACGGCCGAAGAAGCGCGGCACGGGGACCACCATGCAGCACGCCTCTGTCGTGGCGACCGAGCGCATCGACGGTGAGTGGCGCACCTTGTCGACGCGGCTGGACGAGACCGGCTACCTCGTCGCCTCGTTGATCGGGATGACCCTCGCCCAGTTCACCCAGGTGGCGATGCTCCCCCAGGGCCGCTTCCAAGCATTCCTGCGGGCTCGCTCCGAGGACCGTCACAGGCTGCTGCAGCGTCTCTTCCGCACGTCTCGCTTCGAAGACATCGAGAAGTGGCTCCGGGTGCGCCGCCAGGCCCTCGGGGCCGAGGCTCGCCGGCACCAGGAGACCCTCGCCGACCTGGTGAGCCGCCTCAGCGAAGTCGCGACCGACCCGGCCCCGGACCTGGAGAGCGACCTGGCTGCCGCCGCCGAGGAGGTGGTGGCCTGGGCGAAGGCCCGGTGTGTCGCCGCCCGTCGTGCGGCCGAGTCAGCGGCGCAACGGCGCGACGAAGCGGCGGCTCGCGACGACCAGGCACGGACCCACCTCACCGAGGCCGAGTCCCTCGCCGAACACCAGCACCGCCATCGAGCGGCCACCGAGCAGCTCGCGGGACTCCTCGCTGAGCACTCGACCCACGAGGAGCTTCGTGGCTGCCTCGACCTGGCGAGAAGGGCGGCACCCGTTCCGCCCCTCCAGGCCGCCTACGACGCCGCGGCCGAGGCAGCCGCTGAGGCAGCAGCCCAGGTGGCCCGGGCCGAGGCTGCGGCCGAGCGCCACCCGGTGCCGGACGGAGTCGGCTGGGAGGCTGCCCAGACCCGGGCCCACGAGACCGCGGCCGCTGCCGTGGCCCTCCTGCCTGCCGCGGAGCGCATCGTCGAGCTGGACGCCCAGCTCGAGTCAACGGACGAGCGCCTGGCGCTACTCGAGTCCGAGACGTCGGCTGCCGAGACAACGTTGGCGACGATCCCCCCGCGGATCGCGCGGCTGCGCGAGGATGTCCGCGAAGCTGAGCATGCGGAGTCGCTGGTGGCGACCCAGCTGCTCGAGGTCGAGCGAGCAGAGGAGCGGCTGGCCGCGGCCGAGCGAGCGGTCCTGCTCCGTGCTGACCTGCTGGACGCGCGCGCTTCGGCACAGGCTGCGGTCGACGACCTGCAACGGCGCAAGGAGACCTGGCTCGACCTTCAGCAGGCGCGGATCACCGGCATGGCCGCTGAGCTCGCTGGACGGATCGCCGTCGGCGACGACTGCCCGGTCTGTGGGTCCACCGACCACCCGCACCTGGCCACCCCGGCCCCCGAGGCGCCCGACGACGTGGCCGAACGCGAGGCACGACGACGCGTGGACGACGCCGAAGTCACCCGCCACGCCCACGACGAGCGCGTCCAGACCGTCTCGACACAGCTGGAGCTCGCGCGTCACGCGTCGGGCGGTGCGGCGCCGGAGGAGGCGACGGCCGAGCTGGGTCGGCGTCGCGAGCGGCTGGTGACCCTCCGTGCCCGTGCAGCCACCCTGGCCGCTCGCGGGTCCGCGCTCGCGGAGGCCGAGCGCGCACTCGAGCAGTCCCGGTCGCACCGCCAGTCCGCAGGCACTCTGGCAGCAACGCTCACCGCGGAGCGCGAGGCCGCCACGGTCGAGCTGGCCCGCCACCGGCGGCGCGTCGCCGAGCTGATGGGCGGGGCCGACTGCCGCGACCTGGTCGAGTTCCTCGACACCCAGCGCGCCGCCGCAGCCGCCTACGGCGCGGTCCTCACCGCTCACCGGGAGCGTGCCCTCGCCGAGAACGCCAGCCTGGCGGCCGCCGACCGGGTCACCCGGGCGGCGCTCGAGGCCGGCTTCGAGGACGCGGCCACCGCCCTGGAGGCCGCCTGGGACGCCACCCAGGTGGCCGAGGCCGAACATGCCCTCCAGCGCTACGACGTAGCCCTGGAGTCAGCTCGGCTCTCCTGTGCCGACCCCGACCTGGTCGCCGCCGCGGATCTGGCAGCGCCTGATCTGCCACCGCTGCGCGCAGCGGTGGCCGCAGCCGCCGTCGACCGGCGACAGCGGGACAGGCAGGCCGCAACGGCCCACGAGCGAGCGGTCCGCCTCCAGCAGCTGGCCGACGAGGTCGAGGGCGCCGTCGCCGCGTTCACGCCGTTGCGCCAGGAGCTCGAGCTCGCCAGTTCCCTCTCGGCCTTCGTCGACGGGAGGTCTCCCGACAACCAGCTGCAGATGCGACTCTCGGCCTACGTCGTCGCCCACAGGCTCAGCCAGGTGATCGCGGCGGCCAATGAGCGACTCGGTGGGATGAGCGATCGCCGCTACACCCTCGAACACTCCGGGCGGCGCGGCGCCGGGGAGACCCGAGGAGGACTCAGCATGCTGGTGCGCGATGACTGGTCCGGGGAGACCCGCGACCCCGCCACTCTCTCGGGCGGTGAGTCCTTCGTGGTGGCCCTCGCTCTGGCGTTGGGTCTCTCCGACGTGATCACCCAGGAGGCCGGCGGCGCCGATCTCGACACCCTCTTCGTCGATGAGGGCTTCGGCGCGCTCGATGCCGAGACGCTCGACGACGTCCTCGACACCCTCGACTCGCTGCGCGACGGCGGACGCGTGGTGGGAGTGGTCAGCCACGTGCCCGAGATGCGCGACCGGATCCCCACCCGGCTGGCCGTCCTCAAGCACCGGGACGGTTCGACGGTGCGGCTCGAGCACACCGGCTGAGTCACCCCGGAGTGGACCGCTCTGTGTTACCTGGTGGCCGTCGGCCACTCTGAGAGGTCGAGGTCCCACTCCTGCGCCAGCCGCCCCAGTTGGGGTCGGTACAGCACGGTGAGCGAGTCGATGAGACCCTCCGGCGGGTCCCACCCCGTCGTGCTACTCGTACGGGAGGGCCGCGAGACCCCGGCCAGAGGCGCCTCGTCCAGCCCGAGGCGGCGCCAGACTCCGGACACCGCGGACTGTGGATCTCGGCGAACGTTCTCGTAGACCATGACGTGCATGCGCTCCCGGCCCACGAAGTGTGCCCACATCGCGAGTTGGTCGGCGTAGAAGCCGCTCCAGGCCTGCACGGTGATCGGGACCGGATACGGCCAGGGAGACCTGCCGCGGGTGGCGGTCAGCCGCATCGCGGACAGGAACCGCTCGACCGGGTCGCGCAACAGCACCAAGACCGGTACGTCGGGGCCCAAGTAGCGCACGGCGGTCGCGGGGGCCGACGCGTGCCGAAGGTACTGAGGCGTCCACTCCCCCCTGCGGAGATCATCGTCTGGGAACAGATCGCGGTACTCCTCCCAAGCGACGTTGCCGTCGCCGACCTTGTGCAGGAGGTGCTGCTCCTTCTTCCCGTTGAGGCCCAGGCCCACTCCGGGGTGCTCGCAGAGGAGGTTGGTGAACCACGTCGTACCCGAGCGTTGGGCGCCGATGCCGAGCCAGGCCGGTGAGCTCATAGGCGCGACCCTACCGTCGGATAGGTTCGCTCCATGAGCGCATCGCGGCTGGCCGCCTCGTTCCTCGGCCTGCCCTACCGGCGACTCGGTGCGGCTGCGCTGGACCGTCTGAGCGACCTCGGCGTGGCCCACGCCGACTTCCGGTTCGAGCAGATCAGCACCCAGTATCTCGGTGTCCGGGACGGGGTGCTGCAGACCGCGAGCGACACCGAGGACCTCGGCTTCTCGGTCCGCGTGATCCATCGTGGCGCGTGGGGGTTCGCCGCCGGCGTGGTGCTCAGCGACGACGAGGCACGACGGGTTGCGGACCAGGCCGTCGGGGTGGCCGAGCTGGCCGCCACCATGACCCGCCGACCGGTCGAGCTGGCGCCGGAGCCGTCGTACGCCGATGTGACCTGGTCGTCGGCTTACGACCAGAACCCGCTCGAGGTTGCCGCAGCCGACAAGGCGGCTCTGCTGATCGACTGGAGCGAGCGCCTGCGGGCACATCCGGCGGTGCAGCACGCCACCTCCTCCTTGCATCAGGTCGTGGAGCACAAGTACTACGCCGACCTTGCCGGGAGTCGGATCACCCAGCAGCGAGTGCGCCTGCAGCCCCACTTCGAAGCCATGGGCAGCGACGCCGAGACGGGGGTCTTCGACACTATGGCGACCGTGGCCCCGCCGGTCGGGCGCGGCTATGAGTACCTCGGCGACAGGTTCCACGACTGGGACGCCGAGCTGTCCGAGGTACCGGAGCTCCTGGCCGAGAAGCTGCGCGCTCCCAGCGTGGAGGCGGGCGTGCACGACCTCGTGATCCACCCCAGCAACCTGTGGCTGACCATCCATGAGTCGATCGGTCACGCCACCGAGCTGGACCGGGCCCTCGGCTACGAGGCCAACTACGCGGGCACCTCGTTCGCCACCTACGACCAGCTGGGTTCGCTGCGCTACGGGTCGCCCGTCATGCAGGTGACCGGAGATCGGGTCGTCGACCACGGCCTGGCGACGGTGGGGTACGACGACGACGGTGTCGCTGCCCAGCAGTGGGACCTCGTGCGCGATGGAGTTCTCGTGGGCTACCAGCTCGACCGGGCGATGGCCGCCGAGCGGCCCGAGCTCAACGGTGGGCGTTCCAACGGCTGCGCCTACGCCGACTCTCCCGGTCACGTCCCCATCCAGCGGATGGCGAACGTCTCGCTCCAACCCTCCCCTGAGGACGTCACCACGCACGACCTGATCGGTCGCGTGGAGCACGGGCTGTACGTCGTGGGCGACAAGTCGTGGTCGATCGACATGCAGCGCTTCAACTTCCAGTTCACCGGGCAGCGGTTCTACCGCATCGTGGACGGGCAGCTCGCGGGCCAGGTGCGCGACGCGGCCTACCAGGCCACCACGACCGACTTCTGGGGTTCGATGGAGGCCGTGGGCGGACGGAGCACCTACGCCCTCAACGGGGCCTTCAACTGCGGCAAGGCGCAGCCCGGTCAGGTGGCGGCAGTGAGCCATGGCTGCCCCAGCGCACTCTTCCGCGGGGTCCGCATCCTCAACACGCGGCAGGAAGGCGGTGCGTCATGAGTGGGCGGGAGTCCGCAATCAGCCCCCACGAGCTTGTCGAGACGGGGTTGGCCGCCAGCCGGAGAGACGACGCGATCCTCGTCGTGCGGGAGTCCAGCAGCGCCAACCTGCGCTGGGCCAACAACACCCTCACCACCAACGGGGTCAGCCACGGCATCTCGGTGACGGCGATCGCGTTCCTGCGGCGCCCCGACGGCGTTGCGACCGGGTCCGCAGCGGGCAGCGCCGCCAGCGCGGACCAGGTGCGGGCGCTGATGGCTGCCGCGGACCGGGCAGCCCGAGCTGCGACGGTCGCCGAGGACGAGCAGCCCTTGCTCGAGGACCGGGCGAGCGCCGCGTGGCAGGAGCCGAGCGAGGTCACCGACATCGCGGTCTTCGGTGATTTCGCGCCCGCCCTCGGTGAGGCGTGCGAGCAGGCGGCGGCTGCCGATCGGCTGCTCTACGGTTTCGTGAGCCACGAGGTCGAGACGACCTACCTCGCCTCGACCACCGGGCTCCGGCTGCGCCACGTCCAGCCCACTGGGCACTGGGGCTGTACGGCCAAGCCGTCCGATCTCAGCCAGAGTGCCTGGGTCGGGGGCGCCACCAGGGACTTCCGCGACGTGGACCCGCTGAGGATGGCCGACGAGCTCACCCAACGCCTGGCATGGGGCGCCCGGCGCGTCGAGCTGCCGGCCGGCCGCTACGACACGGTCCTGCCGCCCTCCGCGGTCGCCGACCTGATGATCGATGCGTACTGGGGCGCCGGGGCCCGCGTCGCCCACGACGGCCAATCCGTCTACAGCCGACGCGGTGGGGGCACGCGGATCGGCGAGCACCTCGCCCGGCCAGGTGTGACGCTGAGCTCGGATCCGTCGTACGGCGGGCTCGAGGCGGCCCCGTTCGTGGTCGCGACGGCGTCGGGTGACACCCAGTCGGTCTTCGACAACGGCCTGCCCCTCGAGTCCACAGCCTGGATCGAGGGCGGGCGGCTCGACGCCCTTGTCCAGACCCGCCACTCAGCACGACTGACCGGTCGGCCGGTCAGCCCGATGATCGACAACCTGACCCTGCGCGTCGACGAGGGCCGCGGGACCACCGAGGACCTCGTCGCCGGCGTCGAGCGAGGTCTCCTGCTCACCTGCCTGTGGTACATCCGGGAGGTCGACCCCCAGACGATGCTGCTCACCGGTCTGACCCGTGACGGCGTCTACCTCATCGAGGACGGCGAAGTCACGGCCGCGGTGAACAACTTCCGCTTCAACGACAGCCCGGTCGACCTGCTGCAGCGGTTCACCCGGTCCTCGGCCACCGTGCCGAGCTTCGGCAGGGAGTGGGGCGACTACTTCTCGCGCACCGCCACACCGGCCTTGCGGGTGCCCGACTTCCACATGTCGAGCGTCTCTTTGGCCCAGTGACCTCGGGCGGCCCCGCCACCCTGCTACGGCCCGTGCGGCTCCCGGGTGAAGACGAAGGTCGAGATCTCCAGGCGGCTGACCGCTCCGGCGGCCGTGCGGATGACCTGCACCGTCTCTCCGGCGTGGTAGCCAGTGGTACCGACCACCTGCCCGTCCCGGACGACTCCGCGATATTCCGGGGCACCGTGGAGCCAGATGACGAGCTCCTCACCTTCCCAGGTGAACGTGTGCGGTGTGTTGCCCCAGTGCCAGACACCGAGCAGGTCGGCCACCTCGGGAGGCACGGCCTGCGTCGGTACCCAGGTCGCGGGCATCGCCGGCTCGCACTCGTCCAACAGCTCCATCAGCCGGCGGGCGGCTTGGGCCGTGCGCAGGCCGGTGGTCGCGTTGGCCAGGAGCACCGCGCCGGTGCGCCGCGGGTGGTCGACGTAGCAGGCGGCCAGGAACCCCGGCATCGACCCGCTGTGCCCGCTGAGCATCCCGGAGCCACCGCTCACCAACATGAAACCGAGTCCGTGCGCTGCGGCCAGCGCAGACTCCCGGTCGCCTGACTGGGGGTGCAGGGCGCCGAGCAGGACCTCACGCGGGAGCACGTCGGGATGCCCGTCCAGGAGGAACCGGGCGTAGGTGGCCAGATCGTCGGCGGTCGACCAGGCCTGGCCCGCCGGGGCCATGGCTCTGGTGTCGGTGGCCGGCTCCTCGGTGAGCGTGCGCGCGTAGGGATGGACGCTGTAGCCCTGCGCCGAAGGTGCCTGGGCCACGTACGTCGTGCGCGTCATGCCCAGCGGTTCCAGAATCCGCTCGTGCACCATCGGCCACCACTCCTGACCCCGCAGCTGCGCGGCGACCCGGCCGAGGAGGGCGTAGGCGAGGTTGGAGTAGTGGAACTGCCTGCCTACAGGGAGCACGGCGCCAGAGCCGTCGTGCCGCGTGACCAGCTCGGACCACTCGACGCCGGGTGAACGCTCCCACCAGTCCCCCACGGGCTCGGCCTGCGCCCCGGAGCTGTGGGTGAGCAGCGCACGAATGGTGCGGTCGGCGTACCCGATGTCGCCGAGAACCTCGCCCACGGGGTCCTCGAACCCCAGGCTGCCCTCCTCGACGAGCTGGAGGATCGTCACCGCGGTAAGCGTCTTGGTGATCGACCCGATGCGGTACTGCACACCGCGCGCGGGACCGCTGCCGGCCGCCGGGCCGCGAGCCCCGCCACGCTCACCCACCCACGCGACGTCTCCGTCGCGCACGAGCGCCGCCACGACCGACGGAAGGCGCCCGTCCGACTGGACCCGAGCCAGGTGCGCCGAGAGCCGACGGGCGGTGTCCGGACCGACGGTCATTGCGCAAAGGCCTCCGGAGGGGGGCAGGTACACACGAGATGCCGGTCGCCGTACGCCTGGTCGATCCGGGCGACCGGCGGCCAGTACTTGTCCGGGTCCGGACCCATCGGGAAGAACCCGAGTGCGCGGTCGTAGACCCGGTCCCAGGCGCCCGTGAGAGCGCGCGCGGTGTGCGGGGCGTGCCGCAACGGCGAATCCTCGGGAGCCCACTCCCCCGCGCCAACCCGGTCGATCTCCGCACGGATCGCGATCATCGCCTCGCAGAACCGGTCCAGCTCGCCTAGGTCCTCGGACTCGGTGGGCTCGACCATGAACGTGCCGGGCACGGGGAAGGACATCGTCGGGGCGTGGAAGCCGTAGTCGACCAGACGTTTGGCCACGTCGTCGACGCTGACTCCCGTCGCCTTCGTCAGCGACCGCAGGTCGAGGATGCACTCGTGGGCGACCCAGCCACCCTCGCCGCGGTAGAGCACCGGGAAGTGCTCGTGGAGCCGCGCCGCGACGTAGTTGGCCGACAACACGGCTGCGGCGGTCGCGTGCGTGAGCCCGGCGGCTCCCATGAGCCGCATGTAGGCCCACGAGATCGGCAGGATCCCCGCCGAACCGTACGGCGCCGCCGAGACCGGCCCGACCCCGTCACGGTGGTCGGGGTCCGGATGCAGCGGGTGTGAGGGGAGGTACGGCGCCAGGTGGGCCCGCACCCCGATGGGCCCCACCCCCGGGCCGCCTCCACCGTGCGGGATCGTGAACGTCTTGTGCAGGTTGAGGTGGGAGACGTCACCGCCGAAGTCGCCGGGACGGGCGTAGCCCAGCAGCGCGTTGAGGTTGGCGCCGTCGACGTACACCTGGCCGCCGTACTCGTGCACGATGGCGCACAGCTCGGTGATGGTGTGCTCGTAGACACCGTGCGTCGACGGGTAGGTGACCATGATCGCGGCCAGTGCGTCGGCGTGATCCTCACACTTCGCGCGCAGGTCGTGAAGGTCCACCGAACCGTCCTCGGCCGCCGCGACGACCACGACTCGCATCCCGGCCATCACCGCCGAGGCGGCGTTGGTGCCGTGCGCAGACGAGGGGATCAGGCACACCGTGCGCTGGTCGTCACCCCGAGCCTGGTGATAGCCGCGGATGGCCAGCAGCCCTGCGAACTCCCCCTGGGATCCGGCGTTCGGCTGGATCGAGACGGTGTCGTAGCCGGTGACCGTGGCCAGCCAGCCCTCGAGATCAGCGATGAGCTGTCGATAGCCGACCGCGTCCTCGGCGGGCGCGAAGGGATGGAGGTCGGCGAAGCCGGGCAGGCTCACGGGCTCCATCTCCGTCGTTGCGTTGAGCTTCATGGTGCAGGAGCCCAGGGGGATCATCCCGCGGTCGAGCGCGTAGTCGCGGGCCGAGAGTCGCCGCAGGTAGCGCAGCATCTGGGTCTCGCTGTGATGGGCGGAGAAGACCTCGTGAGTGAGGTAGGGAGTCTCCCGCAGCAGGGAGGCCGGCAGACCGGAGTCGGCCGCCGCGTCCGCGGCTTCGAGATCCACGGCGGCCTCGGCGGTACCGGTAGCCAGTCCGAACGCCTTCAGGACGCTGGTCACGCTGGATCGCGTGGTGACCTCAGAGACCGACAGCCCGACCCGGTCCGCGTCGATCCGTCGCAGGTGCAGTCCCAGTCCTCGGGCCGCGGCGACGATCCGGTCGGCCTCGCCCGGCGCCTGCACGGTGAGTGTGTCGAAGAAGGTCTCGTTCTCGACGGCGAAGCCGCCCCCGGCCAGGGTGTGCGCCAGGAGCGAGGCGTACCGGTGCACGCGGGTCGCGATGGACCGCAGGCCCTCGGGGCCGTGGTAGACGGCATACATCGAGGCGACCACGGCGAGGAGCACCTGGGCGGTGCAGATGTTGGAGGTCGCCTTGTCGCGACGGATGTGCTGCTCACGGGTCTGCAGGGCCAGGCGGTAGGCCGGCCTGCCCTCCGCGTCGACCGACACCCCGACCAGGCGCCCGGGCAGATGACGCTCCAGGCCGGCGGCAACGGCCATGAAGCCCGCGTGCGGGCCGCCGTAGAACAGCGGCACACCGAAGCGTTGCGACGAGCCGACCACCACGTCCGCGCCGAGCGCACCGGGAGCCTCGAGGAGGGTCAGCGCCAGCAGGTCAGTCGCGACCACCGCCATGCCGCCCCGCTCGTGGGCCTCCTCGATCAGCGGTCGCGGGTCGCGAACCCGGCCGGACGCGCCGGGGTACTGCACCAGCACGCCGCTGATCTCACCCTCCGGCACCCCCTCGCCCAGGTCGGCCACCACGACCTCGATGCCCATCGCCGCCGCGCGGGTGCGCACCACGGCGATGGTCTGGGGCAGCGCGTCGGCGTCGACGACGAACGCTCCGGCCCTACCCCGCTTGGCGCGCCGCACCAGAGTCATCGCCTCGGCCACCGCAGTGGCCTCGTCCAGCAGGGAGGCATTCGCGGTGGGGAGTCCGCTCAGGTCGCCCACCACGCTCTGGAAGTTCAGCAGCGCCTCCAGGCGGCCCTGGGAGATCTCCGGCTGGTACGGCGTGTAGGCGGTGTACCAGCTGGGATCCTCCAGCACGTTGCGCCGAATCACCGGCGGGGTCACCGTGCCGTGGTAGCCCAGCCCGATCATCGGCTCGGCGGGTCGGTTCAACGAGGCCAGCGACCGCAGCTCCCGTGCGACGGCGTCCTCGGACAGGGCACCCGGCAGCGCCAGGTGCTCCTCGGACCGGATCTCCGCGGGCACCGCTGCCCGCATCAACGCAGCGAGTGAGTCGACACCCACGCGAGCCAGCATGGTCGCGGTGTCGGCCTCGGACAGGCCGATGTGACGCTGCTCGAAAGGATGGGCCGAGTCGAGCTCGGCGAGGCTGGGACGGTCGGTCACGAGGGCTCCCGGGGTCGGTGACGCAGGGCACCCTCCCCCTCTGTCAGTGGCGCGGCCGCCTCCAGAGTTGCCTAGTCCGCACAGTCCTGGGCGCCTGAGAGGTTCCGGGGAGGAATTGCCCCTTCGGCGCTCCGTGCGACTCCTCCGAGCCCCACGAAGACTCTCCCGTGCGGGATCGTCAGCGTGTGCGAATCTACCACTGGGCGGTGGTCAACCGATCTGGCGGGCTGCGCGACGCGCCGCAAGCTCGTCACCAGCAAGCACCGGTGGCTCCTCGTCGGCCGTGCGTTCCGAGGGGAGATCGGCGAGGGTGCCCTCGATCTCGCGCCAGACGCCGCCGATGGCAATGCCGAAGACTCCCTGCCCGCCCTGGAGCAGGTCGATGACCTCGTCGTTGCTGGTGCATTCGTAGACCGATGCGCCGTCGCTCATCAGTGTCACCCGGGTGAGGTCGTCGGTGCCACGCTCACGCAGGAACTGCACGGCACTGCGGATCTGCTGCAGCGAGATGCCGGCGTCCAAGAGTCGCTTGATGACCTTGAGGATCAAGATGTCGCGGAAGGAGTAGAGCCGCTGCGACCCGGATCCCTTGGCACCGCGCACGGTGGGCTCGACCAGGCCGGTACGGGCCCAGTAGTCCAGCTGGCGGTAGGTGATGCCGGCGGCGTTGCAGGCCGTGGGTCCGCGATAGCCGGTATCGCTGGGCAACGGAGAGACGTCGTCGTTGAAGAGCAGGCCCTGCTCCTCCGCGCGCTCGGTGGCTTCCACTCCGACTGACACGTCAGGCTTCTGGTCGTTCTCGTTCACGCGTATCGACCCTCCGTCGACTTACTCCGTTGTGCGTAGCTCCCGGGGGAAGGTCGTCGCGCGGCCAGATGGACCACAACCACAACGGTGGAGTTACAACAGAGACACTTCACCGTAGGCCCGCGACCCGGGCCGGTCAAACGTGCAGCACGGCGTGTCTCGACGAAACTCTCAACCTCCACTTGAGGGTGAGAGTAGGCCCTCACCCTGCCTCGAAGTCCTCTGGCGTCACGTGGTCGAGGAACTCGCGGAACTTCTCGACCTCATCCTCCTGGTCGTCAGGCACCGACAAGCCAGCCTCCTCCAGCACGCCGTCCGCGCAGACGATGCGGGTGCCGGTGCGCAGCGCCAGCGCGATCGAGTCCGAGGGCCGGGCCCCCACCTCGACTCCCGAGCCGAAGACGAGCGAGGCGTAGAAGACCCCGTCCTTGACGTCGGTGATCTGCACCTCGTCCAGGGTGTTGCCGGTGGCCTCGAGCACGTCTTTGAGCAGGTCGTGGGTCAGCGGCCGCGGGGGCACGACGCCCTGCTGGGCGAACGCGATCGCCGTGGCCTCGACGGCACCGATCCAGATGGGAAGATAGCGGTCGCCGGAGACCTCGCGCAGCAGCACGATGGGCTGGTTGGAGGGCATCTCGACCCGCACTCCGATGACGTCGACTTCGCGCACGCCATCACCCTACCCCCGGGCGATCGGGCGCGATCGGGGCCGGGTCAGGACCGCCGCAGGCCCGTCTTGACAAGGGTCGCGTGGAGGCGGACCGACAGCGCGGCGATCTGCGAGACCGTGTCCGCGGCTCGGGCCCGGGCGCCGGCGTCACGGGCATGCTCCATCGGGGCGACGACCTGCTCGACGAGTCCGACCTCCCGGTCGGCGGCGGTCCGGAAGGCCCGAAGGTGACGCGGCTCGAAGCCGAAGTCGGCGAGCTCGCGCGCCGTACGCGCCACCACCAGCGCATCGCTGTCGTAGTGGGCGGTGCCCGCGATCGGCGCGACCAGTCCGTACTGCTCGAGCTGGGCGAGCAGCTCCTCGCTCACCTCGGCGATCTTGAGCAGCTCGCGCCGCGACACCCGCACGTCGCTGCGCCGGAGGAAGGACTCGGGGCTCGGCAACCCGTCCGCGCTCAGAGACACGTGAGGCACCGTGGGCACGACCGACTCGATCGGTGGGGGCTCGAGCCCGCGGTCGATCGCGTCGAGATGCTCGCCGATCACCCGCAGCGGCAGGTAGTGGTCTCGCTGCATGCGCAAGATGTAGCGCAGCCGGTCAACGTCCTGCGCGGAGAACTTCCGGTAGCCGGCCGGAGTTCGTTCTGGCTTGATCAGGCCCTTGTCCTCGAGGAAGCGGATCTTGGGGATCGTGACCCCGGGATAGTCGGCGCGAAGCAGATCGAGCACCTGCCCGATGTTCATCCGCGCCGGCTGCGAGCGGGCTGCGCCGGACGGCATCGATCAGCTGCCCACGTGTCCGGAGTAGAAGACCAGCCGATACTTCCCGATCTGCACCTCGTCGCCGTCGTTCAACGACACCGAGTCGATCCGGTCACGGTTGACGTAGGTCCCGTTGAGGCTGCCGACGTCGCGCACGGAGAAGTCGGTCCCGTCACGGTGGAACTCCGCATGCCGCCGCGAGACCGTCACATCGTCGAGGAAGATCTCGCTCTCGGGGTGCCGTCCGGCACTGACCAGGTCGAGATCCAGCAGGAAGCGGTTGCCCGCGCCCGGGCCGCGCTGGACGACGAGCAGGGCATGCCCGGAGGGCAGTGCATCGACCGCCGCGGCATCGATCGGGCTCAGCTGGCGATCGGATGTCTCGACCTTCTCGGGGCTTCCGAAGGTGATGGTGGCGGTGGCGTCCACGGGCGCGTCAGCGGGCTGAGCGGCGACCGCCGGGGCCGGTTCCGGCACGCCCGGCGCGTCCGCCTCTGCTGAGACCAGCCGTGTGCCGCACTGCGCGCAGAACCGTGCGTCATCGGGGTTCTGCCGCCCACATGCGGTGCAGAAGGGCATCGGGTTTCTCCTCACCAGACCGGTTGCGCCACCCGAGAACCCTCACGTCCGGCTCGAGGGTGGCATCGACTCCGAACCTACCAGCCGCTGCGCGGCCGTTCTCGATGGACTCAGCCGTTGAGTTCGGCCTGGTACGCCGCCGCGTCCAGGAGCCCGTCGACCGCCGATGCGTCGGCGGGCACGACCTCGAAGAGCCAGCCGCCGCCGTACGGGTCGTTGTTCACGAGCTCCGGCGTCGCGTCCAGTGCCTCGTTGCGCGCGACGACCTCGCCGGTCACCGGCGCGTAGATGTCGCTGACGGACTTGGTCGACTCCAGTTCGCCGCAGGTGCCACCGGCCTCGGCGCTCTCCCCCACCTCGGGCAACGACACGTAGACGATGTCGCCCAGGGCCTCCTGGGCGTAGTGGGTGATACCGACCCGGACCGAACCCTCGGACTCTCCGGGCGAGCGCACCCATTCGTGCTCGGTGGTGTACTTCAGGTCGTCGGGGTACACGTCGCGCTCCTGTCGTCCGTTGGTGCGTTGAGGCTACTGTCCCAGATCCTGTTCGGCGTACTCCAACCTGGTGGTGTCCCGGACGCTCTCGATGACCACCTCGTTCAGCTGGGTGACCTCGATCGACGCCCCGTCGTCCTGGAGCTGAGAGACGGGTCCGCCGGGGAAGCGCAGCCCCGACTGTTCGAGCGTGCGCGGTTCCCCGATGACGTCCAACGTGAACGGGGACTCGAGCAGGACCCCGTCCACCACGATGCCGCCCACGCCGTCCGCGAACGAGGTCTGAGCCACCACGCGCACCTTGTCGTTGAACTCCATCGCCTCCGCTCCGGCGGTGCGCAGCTCCTGCACCGTGTCCAGGATCGTGTTCACATCGACCGGGCCGTCGTTCTCGACGATGGTGATCCGGATCCCCGGCCCCGACACCGGAACGGTTCCGGCCAGGATGTCGAGGGTGTCCGCGGCCTGCTCGGCCTGCGCCAGTGCGGCCGAGTCGCGTCGCGTGGAGTTGAGCAGGTCCCGTCGGGTGGTCTCGAGCCGCGCGATCTCGCTCTGCGCCCGTTGCGCCGCGACCGTCAGGGTGTTGAGCACGTCGACGAGGTCCTGTTCACGGTAGTTGTCGTAGGTGTTGTCCACGTCGGTCGCGCGCACCTGGGTCACGGCCGCGAAGCCGAGCGCAGCGAGCAGCAACCCCACGACCACCTGGGCGCGCGTGGGGCGCACCATGGCATCGCGCAAGCGGCTCCGGCCGGACCTGCTGTCCTCCGGGGGGTCGGGTCGCGAGGCCGTGTCACTGGCCGGGCTCGGGGGCGTGGACTCAGGCACCGAGGAGATGCCTCCGGATCGCAGCGACGTTGGAGAAGATCCGGATGCCCAGCACGACGATCACACCGGTGGACAACTGGCCGCCGACCCCGAGCTTGTCACCGAGATAGACGATCGCCGCGGCAATGACCACGTTGCTCAGGAACGAGATCACGAAGACCCTGTCGTCGAAGATGCCGTCGAGCAGGGCGCGTAGCCCGCCGAACACGGCGTCCATGGCAGCCACCACCGCGATCGGCAGGTACGGCTGCAGCGCCACCGGCACATCTGGCTGGAAGATCAGCCCCAGCGCGATGCCCACGAGCAGCCCCACGATCGCGATCACGGCGTCACGTCCTCTTCGTCTGGGCCGCGCCCATTGTTGCCCGGCATCCCCAACACGGCGGACCTCAGGGGTCGCATCGCGGCCGCGGGCAGGCTCAGATTGTCCCGGTTACTCATGTCCCAGGCAAAGTCGTAGGCGTCGGCCAGCGCGAGGAACGCCTGGCCCCGCGGGCTGGTGACCAGGTCAGCCTGCATCGTCAGCGGGTCCCCGATGGCCTGCACTGTGTACGGCGGCGCCAAGGGCCGTCCGTTCACGTGCACCGCGACACCGACGTTGCTGATGGCGCTCAGCACAGTGAGTCGCTGGTTGTTGATGGCGATCGCCTCGGCGCCCACCCCCCACAGCGCATCGACCAGGAGCGCCAGGTCGCTGTCACGGACCGCTTCGGAGCTGATGCCGCTGGGTGAGTCGTCGACCACGATCCGCACACCCGGCCCCCGTACCGGGCCGAACCCGGTGCGCGCGAGAAGTCGGTCCAGCCGCGCGTTCACCGAGGCGAGATCCTCTGCGGCGCTCGCCTGCTCCTGCTCGAGCTCGGGGATCGCGGCCCGTCGCCGGCCGATCTTGTCCTGCGCGCTCGACAGTTGGGCCCGCCGCTGCTCGATCTGGTCGACCAGCCCGGCGCGGCTGGTGGCGTCGGACTCCGCATTGCGGCTGTTCTGAGCGGCGGCAATACTCACCAGGACGCCGAAGAGAACCAGCACGAGGATGGCTCCGAAGGTGCCCCGAGATCCTCGCGGCTTCAGCCCGGACTCGGCCCGCCGTTCGGCGACGTGCACGTAGTCCTGGTCCAAGGCGTTCCTCGTCACCACATCGAGCAGCGGCATCGTGACGTGCCCGGGCACGGGCACGGGCGGGACTCTCGGCGACTCAGGCATCGCTGTCCACCGGGCGGTACCGCCCGTCCGTCAGCAGCTTGTAGACCTGGTAGGCGTAGAGCACACCTGCCCACCAGTAGAGGCCGATCCCCCAGAAGGCGAAGGCCCATCCGAAGACCTCTGCCAGGGTGGCCACGACCCCTTCCCCGTCACCGAGCAGCAGTAGCGGGAAGGCATAGAGGAGGTTGAAGGTCGCTGCCTTGCCCAGGAAGTGCACCGGCAGGGCGCTGTAGCCGCGCGTGCGCAGCAACGGGACGAGGATCCACAGGAGCAGGTCGCGCAACGGGAGGATGATGGCGACCCACCACGGGATGATGTCGCGCATCGCGAGGCCGACGACGACGGCCAGGATGTAGAGCCGGTCCGCGACCGGGTCCAAGATCTCACCGAACGGCGAGCGCTGGTCGAGCTTGCGGGCGAGGTACCCGTCGAGGTAGTCGGTGATGCCGGACAGCGCGAGCAGCGCGAGTGCCCAGGCGTCGGCCTCGGGGACCAGGACGAGCCAGAGGAACACCGGCACGCCCAGCAGCCGAAGGGCGCTGAGCAGGTTGGGAACCGTCCACACCCTCAGCGGGCGTCGAGGCGCGTCCGGCACGGCGATTCTGCCCTTTCGACGAGGGGATGGCGGGTGGGTAGCGGCGTGGGACACCCTATCCAGCGGAGCCAGCATCACCGGCCTCGGCGGCGGCCCCTCAACCCACCTCGTCGTGATGGGCGGCGTCGCGGATCTGCCCGACCAGCTCCTCGATCACGTCCTCCAGCGCTATCAGCCCCTCGACGGCACCATCGGAGTCGAGCACCCGGGCCATGTGGGCTCCGCGGCGCTGGAGCGTCTCTAGAGCGTCCGTGAGCAGGTCGTCGGCGCGAACGCTGGCGAAGGGGCGGATCCACTTGTCGTGGATGGGACGCTGCCGCCGCGCCTCGTCGCTCTCGATCACATCCTTGATGTGCAGATAGCCCAGCAGCGCGTTCTCGGGGCCGGCCACAGGGAAGCGGCTGAAGCCGGTCTGGGCGCATAGGTTCTCCACCTCTGCACCCGTTGCCCCGCGGCGTACCGTGGTGAGCGACGCCGGAGGCATCAGCACTGCTGCCACGGTCTTCTCGCTGAAGTCGAGGGCACCCGCAAGGCGGTCGTACTCCTCCTCCGCAAGCAGCCCCTCCCCGCGCGACTCCTCCACCAGTGCCGCGACCTGCTCGCGGGTGTAGGTCGAGCTCACCTCGTCCTGAAGCTCGACCCCGAACAGTTTGAGGATCCAACGGGCCAGTCCGTTGATGACGACCACCACCGGGCGCAGCACGGTGACAATCGCCCAGATAGGCGGGCCGAGCACCAGCGCGGCCCGCTCGGGTCCGGCCAAGGCGATGTTCTTGGGGACCATCTCGCCGGTCACCACATGCAGGTAGACCACCACCAGCAGGGATACGACGAACGCGATGGGGTGGAGGAGCGCCTCCGGCACATGGGCGGCGTGCAGGACGGGTTCGACCAGATGGGCGACCGCCGGCTCTCCCACGGCCCCCAGTGTCAGGCTGCAGACCGTGATGCCCAGCTGGTTCACCCCGATGACCAGTGCGATGTTCTCCATCGCCTTGAGCGTGGTGCGCGCGAACGCCGACCCAGCCCTCGCCCGAGGCTCGATCTGGCTCCGCCGCGCCGAGATCAGCGCGAACTCCGCGCCCACGAAGAACGCGTTGCCGAGCAGCAGCATGGCTGCGAGCAGCAGGGAGGTGGTGGCGCTCATGACTCGTCCACCGGCACGTCGTGCACGGACAGGCTGATCCGGTCGATGCGCAAGCCGTCCATCTTCTCCACACGTAGCGTGGCACGCCGCGGCGGTGCCCCCTCCGAGTCGGGGTCCGAGACCCCCGGGAGCTCAAGCTCCGCAGCATCGCCGACGCTGGGGACCTGGCCGAGCTCGCGGAGCACGAGCCCTGCGATCGTCGCGTAGTCCTCGTGCTCGGGGAGGCTCATCCCGGTGAAGTCCTCGACCTCGTCGGGGCGCAGCAGCCCGGACAGCGACCAGGTCCCGTCACGTCGTTGGTGGGCCTGGGCGCTGAGTGGGTCGTGCTCGTCGGCGATGTCGCCGACGATCTCCTCGACGACGTCCTCCAGGGTCACGATGCCCGCGTGACCGCCGTACTCGTCCAGGACGACGGCCATCTGGAACCCATCCTCACGGAGGAGTGCCAGGAGAGGATCCAGGCGCAACGAGTCGGGGACCACGATCGGCTTGACCATGATGTGCTTGATGCGAGTGGTCGCGCGCTCCTGCACGGGCAGGGCCACTGCGTGCTTGACGTGAACCGTCCCCACCACCACATCGTCGTCGTCCAGCACCGGGAACCGTGAGTGCCCGCTCTTGCGCGCCAGCTCGATCACTGCGCTGGCGCGATCGGAGCCCTCGAGGGTCACCGTGCGCACGCGCGGGGTCATGATCTCGCTGGTGGTGCGGGCGCCGAACTCCACGGACCGCCCCATCAGCTCGGCCGTGTCGGGGTCGAGGGTTCCGTGGTCTGCCGACCTCGCGATCAAGCTGGCCAGCTCGGTGGAGCTGCGGGCCGACCGCAGCTCCTCCTGCGGCTCGATCCCGAGGCGTCGCACGATCGCGTTGGCCGACCCGTTGAGCAGCCGGATCGGCCACCGGATCACCGCGGTGAAAACGCGCTGGGTCCGCTGTGTCGCACGCGCGGTCTCCAGCGGCCGGGCGATCGCAAGGTTCTTCGGGACCAGTTCTCCGAAGATGATCGTCAGGAGCGTGCTGATACCGAGGCCCAGCCCCAGCGCGATCGGATGCACTGCCCCCTCGGGCAGGCCGGCGCTGGTGAGCGGGCCGTCGACCAGGTCGGCGATCGCCGGCTCCGCCAGGAAGCCGATCGCCAGGTTGGTGACCGTGATCCCGACCTGGGCGCCGGACAGTTGGGTCGACAGGCTGCGTAGCGCCGACTGCACTCCCTGGGCCTTCCGGTCGCCTGCCTCCGCGGCCCGGTCCACGGCGGTGCGGTCCACCGTGACGAAGGCGAACTCGGCTGCGACAAAGACACCCGAGGCTGCGATCAGCAGCAGCGAGATGAGCAGCAGGACGGTGGGTGTCATCGCCGGGTCACTGTAGCGAGCGGTTCGTCACCAGCCACCGTTGACCGGGTGCAGACAACGCAGCCGCGTCGCCCTCCTCGGTGTCACCGAGGGGGCGACGCGGCTCTCGCATGCTGCTAGCAGTCAGCCGCGTTCAGGTCAGGCGAGCGCCTTCGCCTTCAGAGCGTCGAACTCGGCCTGGGTGATCGCGCCACTCTCGAGGAGCGACTTGGCCTGGGTGATCTGATCCGCCGAGCTCGAACCGGCCACGGAACGGATGTAGTCGTCCTGCGCTGACCTGGCCTGGCCCAGGGCAGCCGCATGGCGCTCCGCCATCCCCGGCCCCCGAGCGATGAGGTACACCACGGCAGTGAGGAACGGGAAGAAGATCAGGCAGATGAACCAGACCGCCTTCAGCCAGCCCGAGGTGCCATGGTCGCGGAACAGATCGATGATGATGTTGAACATGACCATCAGGTACGCGATGAACGCGAAACTGACGATGATCAACCAGAAGACGTTCCAGAAGCTCATTGCTTCTACCTTTCGTGTGTTAGTGGCGGTGTGGCGCCCCGCCGCGCAACACGAGAGACTAGTGCCATGCCTCCTCGGACCGTGACAGCGACCTCCGCGGACGGTCGAACCTTCTCCGTGGTCGAGTCGGACGACGATGGCTCGCCGGGCGAAATGGTCCTGATCGCCCCCACTGGTGCTGAGCCGCTGATCGGGCAGTTCCTGACCGAACGCGGCGGGCTGATCGTGGGGCCGGTGCCCTCAGCGGGTGGCGCCCGCACCGAGTTCGAACCGTTCGAGTCCGCCACGGTCGAAGCGGCCGGTGAGGACGAACTGGTTGCCCTGCAAGCGGCCACCGGGGCCGATCTGGTGGTCGGCACCTGGACATCGGGAGCCGTGAGCGTCCCGGCGCGTCTCCGGTCCCAGGGTTTCGGGCGCCATACGTTCCTCTGCGGACAGAGCGGCTCCGGGAAGACTTACGCCCTCGGGGTGCTGCTCGAGCAGCTGATCGTGGGCACCGACCTCCGCATGGTCGTGCTCGACCCCAACGCCGACTTCGTGCACCTGCACGAGACTCGGGAGGGAGCAGAACCGCACCATCTCGAGAGACTGACGTCCACGGTCGTGCGAGTGCTCGGCCCGGACGGGAGCGGAGCAGAACCACTGCGGCTGCGCTTCTCCACGATGCCTCGTCCGGCTCAGGCTGCAGTCATGCGGCTCGACCCACTGGACGACCGCGCCGAGTACAACAGCTTCTTGCACATGATGGACTCACGACAGTCGGAGCGGCCTGCCGACATCTTCGGCCTCGTCGCCGAGCTCAAGCGGGGAGAACCGGAGGAACGCGCGCTCGCTCAGCGCATGGAGAACCTCGAGCTCCTCGGTTGGCAGGCCTGGGCCTATGACTCTCCGTCTGCCAGCGAGATCGTGGCGAGTGGGTCTCGGGTCACCGTGCTCAATCTGAGCGGGTTCACCGACCCTCGCGAGGCAACCGCGATCGCCCTCGACGTCGTCGAGAGCCTCTGGATCCAGCGCCACACTCGCACCCCGACGCTGATCGTGATCGACGAGGCACACAACCTGTGTCCGTCCCACCCGACGGGGCCCGTCCAGCATGCCTTGGTCGATCGACTCGCCCAGATCGCCGCAGAGGGTCGCAAGTACGGCCTCTGGCTGCTCCTGTCCACCCAACGCCCCTCGAAGATCGATGCGCAGGTGTTGTCCCAGTGCGACAACCTGATGCTGATGCGGATGAACTCACCCGGCGACGTGGTCGAGCTGGCGGAGGTCTTCGGGTTCGCGCCGAGGCGGATGATCGAGCAAGCGCCGTACTTCCGTCAGGGCGAGGCGCTGGTTGCTGGTAACTTCGTGCCCCGGCCCGCTCAGATCAGGATGGGTGCCCGACTCACGAAAGAAGGCGGTGGCGACGTGAGCGTGCCGTTGCCCGGCGCCTGACGTGGGACCCCCGGGTTTCCCCCGAGACCGAGACGAGAAGTGAGTTGACCGAAGACACCCCCACCCAGTCCGCCGACTGGCGTGAGCTGACCGCCATCCTGCTGCTCTCCATCACGGCCATCCTGACGGCCTGGACCGGCTTCCAGGCCAGCAAATGGGGCGGGGCCATGTCCATCTCGTTCTCCCAGGCCTCGTCCGCCCGGATCGAGGCATCGCGCGAGCAAGCCACGGCCCAGAGCCGGATCGGCATCCAGGTGTCGCTGTTCACGCAGTGGCTGCAGGCCTACCAGGCCAACGACGAGGAGCTCACAGCGTTCCTCCAGGAGCGGTTCCCCGAGCCTCTCGCCACCGCGTTCCCGGCCTGGCTGGAGACGACGCCGGTGAGCAACCCCGACGCGCCGCCCACGCCGTTCAGTATGGAGGAATACGTCGTGCCCGAGCTCGTGGCGGCGCAAGCGGCCGACGAGCGCGCCGACGCCAAGTTCGACGAGGCGCTACGCAACAACCAACGCGGGGACAACTACACGATCCTGACCGTGGGTTTCGCAGCGGTGCTCTTCTTCGCCGCGATCTCCGGCCGGATGCGCCGAGCCCGGTCCCAATGGCTCTTGCTGGGCATCGGATTCCTCGGTTTCGCCGTCTGTTCCTTCTTCCTGCTCTCGTTCCCGAAGCTGGTGTAGTCCGACCGGGCGGCCCGGTGCCCGGGCTGGTGTCGTCAGGGGTGAGCGTGGCCCAGGGTGGCGCGGATCTCGTCGATCGCCCCCCAGTCATTGGCGTGCATGCCTGCGACGACCACGTCGTTCTTGATCCAGTAGGCCCGGAACGCATTCGACGTGTCTCCCTCGACGATGACCCGGTCGTAGCCGTCGGGGCCGACGCTGCCGACGTACTCCATGCCGAGGTCGTACTGATCGGTGAAGAAGTAGGGCACGTTGTCGTACTCATCCTCAGCGCCGGCGAGGTTGTGGGCGGCCACGGTGGCCTGCTTGATCGAGGTGTCCCAGTGCTCGACCCGGATCCGGCGTCCGAGTGTCGGGTGCAGCTGGTTGGCGACGTCGCCCACGGCGTACACGTGCGGGTCGGACGCACGCAACCGACTGTCGACGAGGACTCCGTTGTCGACCGCAAGCCCGGCGGACTCGGCGAGAGCCGTGTCCGGGATGGCACCGATCCCGACCACGACCAGGTCGGCTCCGGCCAGGTCCTGCGACGACAGCTGGGTGCCGAGTCGGAGGTCGACGCCATGAGCGATGTGGAGGTCCGCGAACACCCGGGCGACCTCGGGGCCCAGGACGCCGAGCAGCGGCAGCTCGGCCGTCTCGAAGACCGTGACGGCGCAGCCGGCCTGCCGCGCCGCCGACGCGACCTCGAGGCCGATCCAGCCCGCCCCGACGATCGCCAGCTTCGCCTGCGCCGCCAACGCCGCCTTGATCCGCTCCGAGTCCTCGATCGTGCGCAGGTACGCGACCGGCGCGCCACTCCTGTCCGCGGTCGCAAAGCGACGTGGGCTGGCCCCGGTCGCCAGCAGGAGTCTGTCGTACGACGTGTCGCCCCGGTCGGTGTGCACGGTGCGGTCGGTCAGGTCGAGCCCGGTCACCCGGGTACCCAGCCTGAGGTCGACGTCATGCTCGCCGTACCACGCCGGGTCGTGGACGAAGGCCTCCTCGATCGGCGAGGAGCCCATCAGGAAGCCCTTCGACAGCGGTGGCCGCTCGTAGGGCGGATGGTCCTCGGCGCCGAACAGCACGACAGAGCCGTCGTAGCCGATCTCCCGAAGCTCGGTGACAGCCGTTCCTCCGGCCAGGCCCGCTCCTACGACCACGATCGTCATCTCCCCACCCTCTCACCTTCCAGGTCACAGCCCCAGCGCGCCCGTCGATGGCAGCTCCGCCGCCTCGGCGCTGCAGGTGGTCCCCTGCTGCGGGTCGACCCACGCTGTGAGAGTGGTTACGCCCGCTTGAGCTCGCGGCCGCGCGAGAGCACGATGGAAGAAGAAAGCGTGATCGCCATGGTGTCGCAGCAGTTCGACTATGAACTCATCCGCTCAGCGTTCTCCTGGGAGCAGGCCGCTTCTGCGTTGCCCCAGATCCCTGCAGGTGGCGTGAACATTGCCCATGTCGCGCTGGACTCACATGTGCTCGCCGGCCACGGTGACGACGTCGCCTTGGTCTGTGTCGACGAGGTCGGCGCCGTCACTCGGCACACCTACCTCGACCTGAGCCGCGCGACGAGCCGCTTCGCGCACCTGATGCACGACCTGGGTGTGGGCCGCGGCGACCGAGTGATGTCCCTGCTGGGCCGACAGGTGGAGCAGTATGTGACCGCACTGGGCACCCTCAAGAACGGCAGCGTCTTCTCTCCCCTGTTCAGTTCTTTCGGGCCCGAGCCGATCCGGCAGCGCCTGGTCCTCGGGGAGGCCACGGTGCTGGTGACGACCCCGAGTCTCTACCGGCGCAAAGTCCTGCCGATGCGGTCGGACCTGCCGCACCTGAAGCATGTGCTGCTGGTCGGCGGCGTGCTGGACGGCACGCTCGACCTCACCACCGAGCTCGCTCTCCGCGCCGACGAGTTCGAGATCCCCGCCACCGACCCCGAGGACATGGCTCTCCTCCACTTCACGAGCGGCACCACAGGCACCCCCAAAGGTGCCGTCCACGTGCACCAGGCTGTCGTGGCCCACAAAGTCACCGGGCGGTACGCCCTCGACCTGCACCGTGGTGACGTCTTCTGGTGCACCGCCGACCCAGGCTGGGTGACCGGTACGTCGTACGGCATCATCGCCCCGCTGACCCACGGCGCCACGCTGGTGACGTACGCCGGCGAGTACGACCCTCGGGTGTGGTACCGCATCCTCGCCGAGCATCGCGTGAACGTCTGGTACACCGCACCGACGGCGCTCCGCATGCTGATGCGCTCGGGAACCGCCTTGCCACACGAGTTCGACCTCAGCGCCCTTCGCCATATCGCCAGCGTCGGTGAGGCACTCAATCCCGAGGTGGTCGTCTGGGGCGAGAAGGCCTACGGGATGCCGATCCACGACAACTGGTGGCAGACCGAGACCGGGGCGATCATGATCAGCAACTACCGCGGCATGGATGTTCGCCCTGGCTCCATGGGCAGGCCGATGCCAGGTATCGACGCCGCCGTCCTGGTTCGCGGCGAGGACGGCCGTGCCGAGCGCATCGCCGGCCACGTGACGGCGGCGGAGCCGGGTCAGATCGGTGAGCTCGCCCTGCGCCGCGGCTGGCCCTCCATGTTCCGGGGCTACCTGGGCGAGGACGACCGCTACCGCTCCTGCTTCGCTGACGGCTACTACCTCTCCGGCGACCTCGCCGAGATGGACGCCGACGGCTACGTGTGGTTCGTCGGGCGGGCCGACGACGTCATCAAGTCCGCCGGTCACCTGGTAGGCCCGTTCGAGGTCGAGACCGCGCTGCTCGAGCACCCCGCCGTGGTCGAGTCCGGTGTGATCGGCAAGCCAGACCCTCTTGCGGGCGAGATCGTCAAGGCCTTCGTCACGATCCGTTCCGACCTCGAACCGACGGAGGAGCTGCAGCGCGAGTTGCTGGCATTCGGACGTCGGCGCCTGGGCGGGCTCGCCCCCAAGGAGATCGCGTTCGACCAGCACCTCCCCCACACACGCAGCGGCAAGGTGATGCGCCGTCTGCTCAAAGCCCGGGAGCTCGGGTTGCCCGAGGGCGACCTGTCGACGCTCGAGGGCCAGTCATGACCACGAGAAAGCATCGCCCGACCGCCTCCCGTGCCCGGACAGAGGCCCACCACCGGACCGACCTGCTGCGCGTGATGCTGACGATCCGTCGCTTCGAGGAGGCATGCGCCGAGCTCTACAGCGCAACGAAGATCCGAGGCTTCGTCCACTTGTACGTCGGCGAGGAAGCAGTAGCCACCGGAGTGATGTCGGTACTGACGCCCGAGGACGCGGTGGTCTCGACCTACCGAGAACATGGTCACGCGCTCGCCCGGGGAGTCCCGATGGACGAGGTCATGGCCGAGATGTTCGGGAAGCAGGCCGGCTGCAGTCGTGGTCGCGGCGGCTCCATGCACTTGTTCCACAGCGGCATGCGGTTCCTCGGTGGGAATGCCATCGTGGCCGGCGGCATCCCCCTCGCTGTCGGCCTGGCGTTGGCCGACCACCTGTCCGCCCGCAACCGAGTGTCCGTGTGCTTCTTCGGGGAGGGCGCGGCCGCCGAGGGCGAGTTCCATGAGGCGCTCAACCTCGCCGCACTGTGGAGGTTGCCGGTGCTCTTCTGCTGCGAGAACAACCGATACGCCATGGGGACCTCTCTTGCCCACGAGCACGCACGCACCGACCTGGCGCTGCGAGCGTCCTCGTACGGCATGGCCGCATGGGCCGTCGACGGCATGGACGTGCTGGCGGTGGAGAACTCGGCTCGTCAGGCCGTCGAGGCGATCCGCAACGGAGGCGGGCCCCACTTCCTCGAGATGCGCACCTACCGGTTCCGCGCACACTCGATGTACGACCCCGACCGCTACCGCGACAAAGCGGAGGTGGAGCAGGAGAAGTCGCGCGATCCGATCACCGTGCTGGCCGACCGGATGCGGGCGGACGGGCAGCTCAACGACCAGCAGATGTCGGAGCTCGAGTCGAGGGTGGCCACCATGGTCGCCACGTCGATCGAGTTCGCGGAAGGGGCCCCGTTGGAGCCGGTCTCGGACCTGACCCGCTTCGTGTACGCCGACCCGGTGGTGGTGTCATGAGCGCCGCCGAAGGAACCACCTATCGCGATGCTGTCCGCGAGGCGCTCCGCGACGCCATGCAGCGTGACGACCGCGTCTTCCTGATGGGAGAGGACGTCGGAGCCTACGGAGGCTGCTTCGGCGTCAGCCTGGGACTCCTGGACGAGTTCGGGCCTGCACGCGTGCGCGACACCCCCTTGTCGGAGAGCGCGTTCGTCGGGGCCGGCATCGGGGCAGCGATCGGCGGCATGCGCCCGATCGTCGAAGTGATGACCGTCAACTTCAGCCTGCTGGCGCTTGACCAGATCGTCAACAACGCCGCGTCCCTGCGGCACATGTCGGGTGGGCAGTTCGGTGTACCGCTGGTGATCCGGATGACGACCGGCGCGGGCCGTCAGCTGGCCGCTCAGCACAGCCACAGCCTGGAGGGCTGGTACGCCCACGTTCCGGGTCTCCGCATCGTGGCTCCGGCGACCTTGGAGGATGCCCGCGGCATGCTGTGGACGGCGTTGGAGGACCCCGACCCGGTGCTCATCTTCGAGCACGGAACCCTCTACAACCTCAAGGGCAGACTGCCGGCGGATGCCGGGCCCGTCGACCTGGACCGCGCAGCGATCCGCCGTGAGGGCGAGGACGTCACGCTGATCACCTACGGCGGGACGCTGGGTCGGACCACGGAGGCCGCCGAACAGCTCGCCGGCGAGGGCGTGCATGCCGAGGTGCTCGACCTACGCACCCTGAGACCGTTGGACGACGCCACCGTCCTGGCGTCGGTGCGCCACACGCATCGCGCGGTCATCGTGGACGAGGGCTGGCGCAGCGGGAGCCTGTCGGCTGAGGTCAGCGCCCGGATCACCGAGCATGCGTTCTACGACCTGGATGCTCCCGTGGAGCGGGTGTGCACGGCAGAGGCGCCGATCCCGTACGCCCGGCACCTCGAGGAGGCTGCTCTTCCCCAGGTCCCCGGGATCGTCGAGGCGGCCCGACGGACGATGGGTGACCGAGGATGACCGACTTCACGATGCCGTCGCTAGGCGCCGACATGGATGAGGGCACGCTCCTGGAGTGGTTGGTCTCACCAGGCGACGTGGTGCACAAGGGCGACATCGTCGCCGTCGTCGACACGTCCAAGTCCGCGGTCGACGTGGAGACGTTCACCGACGGGGTGGTGGAGGAGTTGGTCGTCCCCATCGGCAGCACCGTCCCCGTCGGGACGGTGCTTGCCCATCTGTCCGCGACCGGCGAGGACGCGGCGGCGCCACCTCGCTCGGCGGCGTCGGCCCCGCCGGCTAACGCCCCGCTCGCGCACCCCCAGGTCGACTCACCACTCGTGCGCCGACTCGCTGCCGACCTGGGCGTCGACTTGGAGCGCGTCGAGGGGACCGGCCCCGAGGGTCGGGTGACGCGTGACGACGTGACCCAGGCCGCATCCGTGCCGGGGACGGCCGACCATCCGGCCGTCACGGCCCTGCCCTCGCCTAGACCTCCGGGCGAACACGCCCGCGTCACGCCATATGCCCGCCGACTGGCACGCGAGCTCGGCGTCGACCTGCTGTCTGTGAGCCCTGCCGACGGCGAGACCGTGCGGGCCGCCGACATCCGCGCGGCCTCTGAGCGTCCGTCCGAGTCGGCTGCGACTCCACGGGAGGTCGCGGCGCCTGAGTCCCCCGCGGCCCAGACCCCGCGCCCAGCGGCCACACGTGCCGCCCAGATGCGGGAGACCACCGGACGGCTGATGGCCAGGTCGAAGCGCGAGATTCCCCACTACTACCTCCAGACCACCGTCGACCTGACGCGTGCCCTGACCTGGATGCGCGCGCGCAACGAGGCCCTGTCAGTCACGGAGCGACTCGTCCCTGCCGCACTCCTGTTGTGGGCGACCGCGCGCGCCACCGCTCAGCATGCCCAGCTCAACGGCTTCTGGACCGAGAACGGTTTCCAGCCCGGCAGCGGCGTGCACCTCGGAGTCGCCGTGTCTCTGCGCGGCGGCGGACTGGTCGCGCCGGCGATTCACGACGCCGACCGACTGTCCGTGGAGGAGACGATGTCGCAGATGCGCGACCTGGTGACCCGGGCCCGGGCCGGACGGCTGCGCGGCAGCGAGCTCGCCGACCCCACCCTGACGGTGACCAATCTGGGCGACCAGGGCGTGGAGGCGGTCCACGGTGTGATCTACCCGCCCCAGGTGGCGCTGGTCGGCTTCGGCCGTGTGGTCGAACGTCCGGTCGCCGTGGACGGTCTGCTCGGGGTCCATCCCGTCACCACACTCACCCTCGCTGCCGACCACCGAGCCACCGATGGATTCACGGGCGGGCGGTTCCTCGCCGCCATCGACGACCTGCTACAGCATCTGGAGGAGCCATGAGCCACGAGCAGACCGGTGCCCGCGCACGACCCGCCGCAGCGGAGGCACGCCGGGCCGTGCAAGCCGCGATTCGCCTGATCGTCCCCGACGCAGACTTCGAGTACGTCACCGACGACACTCCTTTGCGCGGCGAGTTCGAGCTGGACTCGCTGGACTTCCTCGGCTTCGTGGAGGGGCTCAGCTCCAGCACGGGGGTGCCGATCGCGGAGACGGACTACCCCCGGCTCGCCACGATGGCGACCTCGGTGGCGTTTCTGACGACCGAGTGAGCCGGCCGGCACCGCCAGGTGGTGGGTCTGTTCTCAAGCGGTCCTTTGCTCGGCTGTCTCCCCGGCGCCGCTGAGACCGGGGTGGGTGACGACGACCGTGGGCCGCCGGGCGTGAGTGAGCAGATGCAGGCTCACCGACCCCATGATCATGCCCGCGAGTCTTCCCCGGCCCTGGCGGCCCACCACCAGAAGACCTGCTCCGTCCGCCTCCCGCTGGAGGACTTCGATCGGGTGTCCCGGGATGACCCGCTGCTCGATCTGAGCGTACTGCCCGGACTCCTGGATCGACGCGACGGCCTGGGCAAGCAGTTGTCGACCCCAGGCCACGAGATCGTCCTCGTCGGGCCGGATCAGCTCGGTCCCCAACGGGGGCCAGTGCACCGCGTGGACGGCAATCACGCCCGTCCCACGCAGGCTGGCCTCGCCGGCGGCGAACTCGAGCGCAGGACCCGCCGTGGACGGGGACGCGACGCCGACCACCACAGGGCCAGGTTCCGGGCGCCCCCGACGTCCTGGATCGATGGCGGGGTTCGCGGGGACCACCACCACGGGGCACGGGGCCCGCTGCGCGCAGGTGAGACTGGCCGACCCCAGAAGCAGACCGGGCAGGCCACCGCGACCGCGCGCACCCACGACGAGCAGATCAGCTCCTTCGGCAGCGGCGATCAGTGCGTCCGCGGCATACCCGCGCACCGTCCGGGTGACTATGGGGACGCCAACGTTGGTGAGGGTGTCGACGACGTCGCGCTGCATGCGGTCGCACTCCCCCTCGACCTGGCGGTCGGCCGCGCGGTGGTCGTGTTCGGTCCCGCCGACGAAGGGGTCATACGCCGTGACGACCTCTAGTCGTGCGTCGCGGAGCCTGGCTTCCTGGGCGCCCCACCCGGCCGCGGCGATCGAGTTCGCTGAGCCGTCCACGCCGACGACGAGGCGGCCCGTCATCGGACCCACCAGCTGATGCCCATTGTCTCCCTCTCTCTCTCTCGTGATTCCATGGCTCGTAGCCGTCGCTGCTGTCATAGGACCGTGTGTCGGAACCGCTTGTCGATGGCGACCACAGCCGATGCCACCAGTGCCAGCGCGAGGATCCGCAGCCACGCCTGGGGCGGAATCGGTGCCGTCCCAAACAGGTCGTTCATCGTCGGCAGATAGGTGATCGCCAACTGCCCGGCCACCTGGACAGCCACCCCGACGAGCAGCCACCTGTTGCTGAAGAGGCCCACGTGCCACATGCCTCGGGTCAGCGAGCGACAGCTGAACAGGTAGAACGCCTCGACCACCACGAACAGGTTGACCGCGACCGAGCGCGCCTCGGCCAGCGAAGCGCCGTTCGCCAGCTCCCACTCGAAGAGCCACCAGGATCCGCCCACCAGGAGTGCCGAGACGAGCAGGATCTGCCGGACGAGACCGCCGGTGAGCAGGGGGCGTCGAGGATCGCGAGGTGGTCGGGCCATGGTGCCCGCCTCCTTGGGCTCGAACGCGAGCGTTAGCCCAAGCGCCACGGCCGTGGTCATGTTGATCCACAGGATCTGCACCGGGGAGATCGGCAACGAGGTCCCCAACAGGATGGCCGTGAGGATGACCAGGCCCTCGGCCATGTTGGTCGGCAGGGTCCAGACGATGAACTTGGTGAGGTTGTCGAAGACGCCCCGGCCCTCCTCGACGGCGCGCTCGATGGTCGCGAAGTCGTCATCGGTCAGAACCATGTCGGCTGCTTCTTTGGCGACTTCGGTTCCGAGACGACCCATCGCAATGCCGATGTCGGCCTGTCGCAGAGCGGGCGCGTCGTTCACGCCGTCGCCCGTCATCGCGACCACATGGCCACGGCCCTGCAGGGTCTGGACCAGTCGCAGCTTCTGCTCCGGGGACACCCGCCCGAAGACCTGTGCCCGCTCGACGGCGGCCGCGTAGGCGACGTCATCGAGCAGGCTGAGCTCGCCTCCGCTCACGACGCCCGTGCCGTCGTCGACGCCGATGAGACCGACCTGCGCTGCGACGGCACCGGCCGTCCCGACGTGGTCGCCGGTGATCATCTTGACCTCGATACCCGCGGTGTGGCAGGCCGCGACCGCCGCGCCGGCCGCGGGCCGGGGCGGGTCGTGCATGCCGTGGAGGCCGGTCAGCACCAGGGTGCCGGGCAGCGAGTCCGCCTCGGCCTCACCCTCGCCAGGATGGCCCACGGCGGTGGCGAGCACCCGGAGACCGCTCGCGGCCATCGACTCCGCGGCGACGAGCACCCGCTCACGAGCAAGTGGCTGTGGCCGCCCCGCGGCGCTCATCTGGGTCTCACACAGGTCGACGATGCGCTCCACGGCGCCCTTGGCGAGGACCACCTGGGCGCCGGTGCCCAGGTCTCGGTGCCGGGTCGCCATGAACTGCCGCTCTGAGCTGAACGGCACCGTCGACGTCCTGGGAAGCTGGCTGCGGGCCTGGCTCAGGTCCAGGCCCGAGGCTGCGGCGAGTACCAGCAGCGCACCCTCGGTGGGGTCGCCCGTCACCACCTGGTGACCGTCCTGTTCGGCCAGGCTCGCGTCGTTGCAGAGTGCGCCGGCCAGCACGGTCCACTTCAGCGCCCCCTCGCCGAGCGCGTCAGCGCCATCCCCCGCCTGGTCGATGAGCCGACCTTCCGACGGGCTACCGGGCTCACCCACCTCGAAGCCGGCGTCGGGGGTCCACACCTCTCGGACCGTCATCTGGTTCTGGGTCAACGTGCCGGTCTTGTCCGTGCAGATGACGGTCGTGCTGCCCAGCGTCTCGACGGCCGGCAGTCGCCGGATCACTGCCCCCTTCCGCGCCATCCGACTGACCCCGATCGCGAGGGTGATCGTCACCGCAGCGGGAAGCCCCTCCGGAATCGCGCCCACGGCCAAAGCGACCGCCGCCGTGAACATCTCGGCCACATCTTGCCCGCGCAGCAGGCCGATGACGAACGTCACGGCTGCCAGGCCGATGATCACCACGGTGAGCAGCTTGCTGAACCGGGTGAGCTTGCGCGTGAGCGGCGTGGCCAGCACGTCTGCGGCACCGACCAGTCGGTGGATCTCACCCAGCTCGGTCTCGGCGCCCGTCGAGACCACGATCGCTGACCCGGTGCCGTGGGTGACCAGCGTGCCGGAGTAGAGCATGTTCCGCCGATCGGCTACCACGGTGCTTCGGGGCAGCACCGCCTCGTCCTTGACCACTGGGACCGACTCCCCCGTCAAGGCCGACTCGTCGACCTGCAGCTCGACGTGGCGCAGCACTCTCAGGTCCGCGGGCACCTTGTCTCCGGCCTCGATCTCGACGAGGTCGCCCGGAACCAGATCCTCGGAGACGACCGTCCTGACTCGTGCGTCGCGGACCACCCGCGACTCGGTCCGCACCATCGACCTGAGTGCGTCCAGAGCTGCCTTGGCGCGGGACTCCTGGAGGAAGCCGATTGCGGAGTTGACGACCACCACACCGAAGATCACTGCCGAGTCCACGAGCTGACCCAGGGCCAGCGTGATCGCGCCGGACCCCAGCAGGACGTAGATCAGTGGGTTCTGGAACTGGCCGAGAAGCCGGCGCACCGCGCCCGCCGACGCTGCCTGCGGCAGCTCGTTGGGTCCGAAGCGCTGCTGTCGCTCGGCGGCCTCGGCTGCCGAGAGACCCCGTTGCGGATCCGTCTCCAGAAGGAGCAGGACCTTGCCGGTGGGCAGCCCGTGATGAACGGCGACATCGGTGGTCACCTTGGGCACCTGGGACGGGTGACCAGCGTCAGCACGGGATCTCCTCGGGTCGAACAACACGACAGCCGACCAGCCTTCCCGGCACTCCTCTGCCAGGTTATCGCTCGGCGACCCTTCACGAGGTGTCGCCGGTCACAGCTCAGCGGGGCGACCTTGACACTGACTGAACATTTGTTCAGAGTAGTGACCATGCGTTCAGTTGAGGCCGACCTCACTGCCCGAGCGGTGATCCGGAACCGAGCCCTCGAGTTGTTCGCTGCCCGCGGGTTCGACGCGGTCTCGGTGCGCGAGATCGCGGCGAACGCCGAGGTGTCCCCTGCCCTGGTGCTGCACCACTTCGGCTCGAAGGACGGTCTCCGGACAGAGGTGGACGCCCACGTGGCAAGGATCTTCGACGAAGCCCTGGCCTCGGTGGCCGAAGATCCGTCCGCGCTGCTCGCGGAGGGCCCTGCGGCGGCGGCAAGCTTCAGCGAGTTGATGCTCGGCGGCCTGCCGGCGGACTCCCCCGTGCCGGCCTACCTGCGCCGGCTGCTGCTCTCGGGCGACCGCGTGGGCCGCGACCTCTTCGCCCGATGGCACGCCGCCACTGTCGAGCTGAACGCGACGCTCTCCTCGGCGGGCTTCCTGCAGCCGACCGACGACGACGAGGTCCGCGCGGCCTTCCTCCTCGTCAATGACCTCGCCGTCCTGCTCCTGCGTGACCACCTCGCCGACGTGCTCGGCGAGGACCCGCTGAGCACCGCCGGCATGAACCGTTGGGCGGCCGAGGTGCTCTCGGCCTACGCACACGGCGTCTTCAGAACGGAGAAGGAATGAGCACCGACCGCACACCCTCGGCCGCCACGAGGCACGGCATCACGATGCGAGGCGTCACCAAGATCTACGGCGACGGAGACGCGCAGGTCCACGCGTTGCGTGGTGTCGACCTCGAGATCGAGCAAGGCGAACTGGTGGTGGTCCTCGGCCCGAGCGGGTCCGGCAAGACCACCATGGTCAACATCATCGGCGGGATCGAGGATGCCACCGAGGGAACCGTCGAGGTCGCGGGCGAGGTGATCTCCGGACGTCGGCCGGCGGACTTGTCGAGCTTCCGGCGCGAACACGTGGGCTTCGTGTTCCAGTTCTTCAACCTGATCCCCACGCTCACCGCGCGCGAGAACGTGGAGGTGCTGGTCGAGCTCACGGGCCGCGGTGACAAGAAGCGGGTGCCCGCGCTCCTGGACGCCGTGGGCCTCGCCGACCGGGCCGACCACTTCCCGTCACAGCTCTCCGGCGGCCAGCAGCAGCGGGTCGCCCTGGCCCGCGCGCTCGCGACGGACCCCGACATCCTCCTGGCTGACGAGCCGACGGGGGCCCTCGACACGGCCACCGGCCGTCAGATTCTCGAGCTCCTCCAGCGGCTCAACGAGGAGGGTCGCACCGTGCTGGTGGTGACCCACAACGCCTCCGTGGCCCAGATCGCGAACCGGGTCGTGACAGTCGTCGACGGCCAGGTCGAATCGGTGCGCCACAACGCGGAACCCGCCGCCGCCGCCGACGTGTCCTGGTAGGGGGGCGGACCACGATGAACGTCTCCACCCGCAAAGCGGTGCGGGATCTGCGACGCCAACGCACTCAGGTGTTGGCCGTCGCGATCACAGTGATGCTCGGCGTCGGCTTGTACATCGCCAGTGCCGGCGCGTTCCAGAACCTCAGTGGCTCCTACCAGCAGACCTACGACCGGCTCCACTTCGCGGACCTCGTCGCCACCGGCGGCGACACCGAGCAGGTGGCCGCCGCCGCGACCGCAGCCGGAGCCAGCGCCGTGACGGTGCGCACCCAGGTCGACCCACCGATGCTGATCGAGGACACCAAGCTGATCGGGCGCGTCATCGGGCTGCCCGCCGACTCCCGACCGGACGTGGGCGATGTGGAGGTGACCTCCGGGCAGTATCTGAGTCCCGGCGACCCCGCTGGTGTCCTGGTCGAGACCCACGCCGCCGACACGTTCGGGATCTCCCCCGGAGACAGCCTTCGGGTGTTCACACCCCAAGGGTGGCAGCGACTGACGGTCCGCGGGATCGCAGTATCCCCCGAGTACCTGTGGCCGGCCCGTAGCCGACAGGACGTACTCGGCGATCCCCACTCCTTCGCCGTGGTCTTCGCATCCGAGGAATCGCTCCGATCCTGGTCCGGTGGCGCCAACCAGGTGCTGGCCGAGGCGCCGCCCGGGCCCTTGGCCTCCGGCTCCGGTCCGGTTGCCATCGCGATGCGGGAGGCCGGCGCGGTCGACGTCACCCCCCAGTCAGAGCTGCCATCACCAGCGGCGCTCCAGCTCGACCTGGACGGGTTCAACGAGATGTCGGTGGCCTTCCCTCTCCTCTTCCTCACCGCGGCGGCCATGGCAGCGCACGTGCTCCTCTCGCGCCGGGTGCGCGCCGAACGCCCGATCATCGGCACCCTGATGGCCTCCGGAGCGCATCGCGGCCGGCTGGTGCGCCACTACCTGCTCCAGGGCCTGCTGATCGGCCTGCTCGGGAGCATGCTGGGGATCGCGCTTGGCGTGGGGATCACGGGGCCCCTCACCGGTGCGTACACGGGCGAGCTCGGCATCCCCGACACCGTCGTCAGCCAGCACCCGGAGCTGTCCCTGGTGGGCCTGCTCGTCGGTGTTCTGGTCGGCGGTCTCGGGGCGGCCGGACCGGCGTGGACCGCGGCCCGGACCGGCCCCGCGGACGCGATGCGCAACGAGACCACGTCCGCTTCCCCAGGTCGTTGGAGCCGGGCTGTGTCGCGCTTCAGCGGACTCCCGGTGACGGGTCGGATGGCGCTGCGCGACGTGTTCCGCAGCCCCCGTCGGACCGGCGCCACCGCGCTCGGCGCCGTCCTGGCTCTCGTGTTGATCCTGGCCTCACTGGGGCTGATGACCAGTATGATCTCGGCGCTGCGGATCCAGTACGACGAGGTCGAGCGGCAGGACGCGACCGTCGCCGTCGACGCCGCGGCCGCCGAGGAGGTGGCCTCCTCGCTCCGGGCGCTCTCGGACGTGACCGCCGTCGAACCCTCGCAGGCGGGGGCGGTGACGGTCAGCGCTGGGAGCAAGAGCTATCCCACGAGTCTCCAAGGCTTCGAACCAGACACTCAGATGCACGGCTTCCGCGCCACCGGAGGTGAGTCGATCGCACTGCCCCCGGACGGTGTACTGGCCGGCGCTGAGATGACCACGACCCTCGGCGTCGCGGTCGGCGACACGGTCACTGTGACGGACTCCGCCGGGAAGTCCTCGTCGGTGCGCATCGCCGGCTTCCTCGACGAGCCCCTCGGCACCAGCCTCTACGCCACCAACGCGGTCGCCGGCCCCCTCCTGACCGGTGTCGGCGCGGAGACCCTCCTGGTCCGCTTTGCGTCGGGGGCCGACCGCAACACGATGCGACAGACCATCAGCACCATGGACGGCGTCGTCGCCTACAGCGACAAGAACGCGCTGGTGACCTCGCTCGACCAGTACCTCGGGCTGTTCTGGGTGTTCGTGGCCGTGATGGTGGGGTTGGGTGCCCTGCTCGCCCTGGCCATCATCTACGTGACGATGGCGGTCACCGTCGTGGAGCGGACCAACGAGTTGGCCACCCTCCGCGCCGCCGGGGTCCCACTCAGACGCGTGGGCGCGACCCTCGCCACGGAGAACCTCGTCGCCACCATGCTCGGGCTGCCCCTGGGGCTGGCCCTGGGTGTGGTCGCAGCGTGGCAGTTCCTCGACCTGTTCTCCAGTGACATGTTCCAGTTGTCCATGACGCTGCCCTGGTGGTCACTGGCGGCCGCGGCAGGGGGTGTCCTCCTCGCCGCCGCTCTGTCGCAGTGGCCCGCGGTGCGCGCCGTACGACGGCTCGACATCGCCAAGGTGGTGCGCGAGCGAGCAGGCTGAGATCCACAGCCCGGCTCCGGTCCGGCCGGCGTCCGCAACGGAGCACTATCCCGGATGGAATCCGCCGGGAACCAGGCTGAAGGCACCTTCCTCCTCCTGCGCGTTGTGCAGTCGAAGGACCGCGTAGAGGCCATACAGGAGCCGCCGGAGCTCGACGACGTCCTCGGGCTGCACGGTGTCATCGTCCAGGTCGGCGAGCAGTCGCCGCAGGCGACCCACCTGGTGCTCGATCTCGGCGTGGGTGCGGCTCAACGCGGCCGTTGCGGCAGCGCCGCCGAGAGCCCGTGCGACGATCGGCACGAGCAGCGCCTCATCCGCCCGCTCGTGGGGCACCAGATCTTCCTCGAGTCGCCCGAGCAGCGCGCGCACGGGCGTGAGCTCGGGGCTCCGAGTTGAGAGCCCGTCGGCCACCGCCCGGATCTGCTCGACGATCCCGGACACCGAGTCATGCTCGGTCTTCAGTTGTTGCGCCGCAGCGACATCGGCGGGCGACATCGCGATCGAGTGCACCTTGCCGGGCAGGACCGCGCGGAGCGCGATGCCGATCGCGAGGACGTCGATCACTTCCTGTACGACCGCCCCGGCCGCGGGCGGCAGGAGCCCGGCAGCCGCCACCCCCATCGCGACCAGGGAGAGCCCCATCCCGATGAGGACCGCCTGGAGCGCGATCCGTTTGGACCGCTGGGCGATCAGGATGGCATCAGCGAGAGCATCCAGCCGGTCGACCGTCAGGACCACATCGGCGGCCTCCGAGGATGCGGTGGCCCCCCGCGAGGCCAGGGCCACGCCGACACCGGCTGCGGCCAGAGCGGGGGCATCGTTCACCCCGTCACCGACCATGATCGTCGCGGACTCCCGGGACTCGGTGCGGATGGCGGCCAGCTTGTCAGCGGGGTCGCAGTCGGCGAGGACCGTGTCCGCACCCACGATGCGCCCGACGGTCTCGGCGATGTCGGCACGATCTCCGGTGACCAGGACGACTCGCTGGATCCCGGCTTCCCGCAGCCCGCGCACCATTCGGGGTGCGTCAGGGCGGATCGGATCCTCGAGCAGGAAGGCGCCTGCAGGCTCACCGTCGACGGCGACGAAGACGACGAGTGCGCCCTCGAGACCGGCACGCCGTCGTACCTGCCGAACCCACAACGGCGCTTCTCCGGGCACGATCCAGCCTGCCTTGCCGAGCCGCACCTCGTGCGCGGCCACCTGTCCCCGCAGTCCGTAGCCGTGTTCCTCCACGACGTCACTCGGCATGTCCAGGGCGAGTCCCCGGCTCCCGGCGGCCACGACCAGGCTGCTGGCCAGAACGTGTGGGGAGACCTGGTCCAGGGACGCGGCCAGCCGCAGGATCTCGCTGTCGTCGACCGCCTCGTTCGCGGTCACGACGTCGGCGAGGACGGGGCGGCCCTGCGTCAGCGTGCCGGTCTTGTCGAACAGCATCACCTCACCGGCGGCCAGACTCTCCAAGGCTCCCCCACCCTTGACCACCACGCCGACGTGAGCTGCCCGGGACAGCCCCGACATGATGGCGATCGGGGCGGCCAACAGCAACGGACACGGCGTGGCGACCACGAGGACTGCCACCGCGCGCACCGGATCCGCACTGAGCGCCCAGGCGGCACCGGCGAGGATCAGCGTCACGGGGACGAAGAGCACGGCGAAGCGGTCTGCCGCCCGCACGAACGGCGCAGAGGCCGACTGTGCCTGTTCGACGAGCCGGACCAGGCCCGCATAGGTGGAGGCAGCGGCCACGGTCGTCGCCACCAGGTCGAACGGCGGACCGGCATTCACGACACCGCTACGGACCGCGTCCCCGGCCGGACGTTCGACCGGGAGGGGCTCACCGGTCAGCGCGGCCTCGTCCAGGATTCCCGGGGAGACGAGACGACCATCGACGGGGACAACCTCGCCCGTGCCCACCAGGAGCCGATCGCCCCTGAGCACATGATCGACGGGAACCTCGACCAGGCCGCTCTCGTCGTGTCGACGGGCGGTGCGCGGGGCTCGCTCGATCAGGAGACTGAGCTCGCGCCGTGCGCGGGCGTCCGCCCGCGCCTCGAGCAGCTGGCCCGAGGCCAGCATGACGGTGATCATCGCGCCGGCGAACGCCTCGCCGACGGCCAGCGCCCCGGCCAGTGCCAAGACTGCGATGACGTCGACGCTCGGCTGACGTCGCCGAAGCGCTGCCGCGGTCCAGGACAGGGAGGCCGCCAGACCCAGGACCGAGTCCACGACCCACGCCGCCTCGGCGGCCCCGCCGAAGTCCAGCAGCCACGCCACCCCGCCGCCCATCAGCAGGAGCACCGACGCGACGAAGAGCAGCAACTCCCTGCGGTCGCGGGCCCACGTCACATCCCCATCCTGGCACGGCGCGGATCATGCACCTGCTGGACGCGCTAGGTTGCGGAGCGTGCCCGGGCCTACTGGCGTGCCATGGCGACCCTGATGTCGCTCTCGGTGTCGGGGATCAGATCGCCGCTGATATCGACGGTGACTCGCTTGAGGGTTCCCGTGAACGCGAACTCGTCTGCGTAGGCATCGGGAGCCACCCGACTCCCGCCGTCGCGGCCACAGGTCAGCCCCTCGGTACCGAACATGACCGGGACGGTGTGCGGCATCTCCACCGCGCCGACCAGCTCCCGGTCGATGTAGAGCTCTCCCCGAGCCGGCACGCCCTTGCCGACCGCGAAGTCGGGTGCGCCGGTCGGTTCGAGCTCGTAGCGGAGGGACACGTCGCCCGTCGGGATCTCGACGTTGGACGACACGGTGAAGAGGTCCCGGCCGAGGTAGTTGTAGACGAAGTGCAGCCTGTTCTCCTTCACAAAGAAGGTGTAGCCGCCGGTGGCGCCACCTTGTGCGAGGAGCACCCCGTCGGCACCCCCTTCAGGGACCTCGGCGTCGGCGGTGATGCTGAACGGGCGGTTGTAGATCTTCGGTGCCGCCGCGAAGGGTACGGGTGCGCCACCCGGGTAGAACGTGACCGAGTCACGGGGCGCGGCGATCGTCGGCCGTTCCAGCGCGAGTCGGGCACGCGCATCCCCGTCGATGGGCATGACATTGTATTTGCCGGCCTCGGCCCACCATCTGCCGACCATCTCGATCAATTTGTCGCGATGCTCGGCCGCGACGTTGTTGGTCTCGGCTGGATCCTGAGTGAGGTCATACAGCTCCCAGTCGTTTGCCTCGATGTCGGCCAACACCTCGGGAGTGATCGGCGAGCTGAACCCCCGCCCCTTCTGCGCGGCCTCCGTGAAGTTGGGGCCAGGCCAGGGGCAGACGGCGCGCCAGCCGTCGTGGTAGAGCGAACGGTGGCCGAACATCTCGAAGTACTGCGTGTGGTGCCGGGACGGTGTCTCGGCGTCGCTGAAGGTGTGGGCGAAGCTGACCCCCTCGATCGGCGCCTGAGGCACTCCCCGCACGGTGCTGGGCGGCTTGATCCCGAGCGCGTCCAGCACGGTCGGGACCATGTCGATGACGTGGGCGTACTGCGTGCGCATCTCGCCACGCGCACTGATCGCCTTCGGCCACGAGAGGATGAACGGATCGGAGACCCCGCCGCGATAGGTCTCGCGCTTCCAACGACGGAAGGGCGTGTTCCCCGCGTTGGTCCACCCCCACGGGTAATGGTTGAAGACCGCGGGGCCGCCGAGGTCGTCGAGCTGTTCGAGGTTCTCCTCGATGGTCTCCGCCACGTTGTTGAAGAAGTACATCTCGTTCACCGAACCCAGCGGGCCACCCTCAGAGCTGGCGCCGTTGTCGGAGACCACCATGATCAGGGTGTTGTCGAGCTCATCGATCTCCTCGAGGAACTCGAGCACTCGCCCGAAGTGGTGGTCGGTGTAACTGAGGAATCCCGCGTAGACCTCCATCATCCGGGCGAACAAGCGCTGCTGGCCTTCGGTCAAGGTGTCCCAGCGAGGGAAGTCGGGGTCCGGATCCGAAAGCGCGGTGCCGACCGGGATGATGCCCATGTCCATCTGGCGCTGGTGGACCTGGGTGCGGTACTCGTCCCATCCTGCATCGAACTTGCCCTTGTACCGGTCGGCCCATTCCTTGGGAACGTGGTGGGGCGCGTGGGCGGCCCCGGTGCAGTAGTGCAGGTAGAAGGGTTTGTCGGGTGCGTTGACGTGGGCGTCCATGATGAACTCGATCGCCTTGTCGGCGAGATCGACGCTCAGGTGGTAGCCCTCCTCGGGTGTCGACGGAGGGTCCACGTAGTGGTTGTCGTAGACCAGCTCGGGATACCACTGGTTGGTGTCGCCGCCCAGGAACCCGTAGTAGCGCTCGAACCCGCGGGCCAGCGGCCACCGGTCGTAGGGACCAGCGGGAGTCTCGTGCTCGGGCGGTGTCAGGTGCCATTTGCCGACCATGAAGGTGTTGTAGCCGTGCGGCAGGAGCATGTCGCCCAACATCCCCTTGTCGAAGGGAAGGATTGCGTTGTACCCGGGGTAGCCGCTGGAGGTCTCCGAGATGGTCGCCAGACCGATCGAGTGATGGTTTCGCCCCGTCAGGATGCACCCCCGGGAGGGTGAGCAGAGCGCGGTCGTGTGCATGTTGGTGTACCGCAGACCGTTCTCGGCGACGCGATCGAGCACTGGCGTCTCCACCAGACCCCCGAAGCTGGACAGCTGACCGAACCCGACGTCGTCGAGCACGAAGATGAGCACGTTCGGGGCGCCCTCGCGAGCCCTGGCCGGTGTCGGCCAGGCTGGACTCGACTCCATGGTCGTACGCCCGATGACACCCGGGAAGGACTCTCCGTCCGGATAGGTCTTGAATTCGGGCATGGCGAGTCCTCCTTGGCTGGAACCGAGCCCCAGTGGTCGGTTCCCCGATGAATCATCGTCCCTGGGCAGGCGCCCATACAAGGGCGACAGCTTGGTGCCTTTTCCTATCCACGGAGTTGCTCAGTGAGCGAGGGTCCTCGCGCGCCCCCGACCGCCGTCTCGACGACGTCTGTCTTGGGAGGCCGCGCACCGTCGTCGCGTCGACGGATACCTGGTCGAGGTTGCCAACCATCCCAGCGGAGGCGGAAGCCGAGCGTCCGAACCTGGACCCTGGATGCTCAGCTCTGGACCAGTTCGGCGAAGAGCTCGGCGTACTGGATCAGGTGCCGATCCCCCAGGAACTGGTCACGGACCCGCTCCCGAGCCGCCGACCCCATCCGTTCCGCCCCTGTCGGGTCGTCCAGCACCGAGATGAGCAGGTCGGCAAGGCCGTCGAGGTCGGTCGGGTCGGCCAGCAGCCGGCCGCTCTCTCCGTCGACGATCTGGTCCTGGATGCCCCCCACCCGGGAGGCCACCACCGGACGGGCCTTCCACATCGGCTCCGTCACGGTCAGCCCGAAGCCCTCGACGAGGCTCTTCTGCACCACGATCGTGGAGTACCGCTGTAGGGCATTGACCAGGTGGGCGTTCTCATCGACATCGTCCATGGGCAGTGACACCAGGTGCACCCGCTCCCGGGCGGGGGCCGGCAGCGCTTTCCACAGGTCCACGCACTCGAAGAGCACCTCGGCCCCCTCGGGATCGTCACTGACCCCCAGTACGTCGGGCCCGACCAGCATCAGGTGTACGTCGTCGGGTAGCCGGGACAGGTTCGCCGCGAACCCGGTGAGCACGCCCGACATGTCCTTGAGTCGGTCCCATCGGCTGACCTGCACGATGAGGCGAGCGTCGCCCGGGACCACCTCACCCGCGGAGTGGAGGTTGCCCAGGCTCCTCACCGTGCCCGCGCGGCCCGTGCGGCCTGAAAACCCCAGGCTGCCCTGGTCCAGCGGCCTGTCGACCAGGCCGGCGTGGCCGAGAGTGGCATCGACGTCGGCCACACGCAGCTCGGCGTTCTTGGCCGTGAAGGGGTCGAGGGAAGGAGGGATGATCCTCAGACCTCTGGTCTCCACCCAACGGGGGACGTAGGCCGCACGCGAGAAGATCGTGGCCTCGGCTCGCGCGGCGTACGGCTCGAGGAAGTTCCACCCGACCTCGGTGAGCTCGGTGGGGGTGTCTCGCCCGATGTGGCACCGCCACACGACGTGCGCGCCGGCTGCGCGAAGCCCCGCCGCCATCCCCGCCGTCTGCGGGTCGTGCAGCAGCACGATGTCACCTGGCCGCACCCGCGCCACCAGGCTGTTGAGGTTTCCCGCCAGGACGGACTCGTACTCCTCTCGTTCGGAGTCGCCCAACGCCCCGCCGTCGCCCGGAGACCCGTGGAGGACGTTGTGAAGTCGCTTGGTGATCCGGAAGAACCGCGGGTTCCCGTCGAGGACCAGCCAACGCGTGTCGACGCCCGCGCCCCGGGTATAGGCCAGGAGTGACGTGAGCATCTCCGCCACCCCACCCCCGGACGCCGTCGCGTTCACGTTCCACACGACGCGGCCGGCCAGCCTGCTCTCGGCCTCCCGGGCGATGCTGTCGAGTCTCTCGCCACGCTCGGGGTCCAGGAGATCCGCCAGCCGTTGGAGCGGGACAGGGTCGATCTCAACCTCGCGCATCCTGCATCTTTGCACGCGGGTGTGGGCCAGATCACGTGCTGAGCCTGAGCCCAAGGGCGGTCTCCGCCGACCTGAGGGATGCCGCTGCCTCCCGCGCACACACCTCCTCGGGCACGCGGACGGCCCTGGCCATCACGTCGGCCAACCACCCGGCGTTGCGCTCCGCTCCCCCCTGACCCGCGTCCATGCTCCCGTCCCCACTCAGGTTCGAGGCGAAGATGCCGGCCGCCGACCGCGGGAGGAAGTCCTCGTAGACGATCGGCTCCGGGTGCAGGACTCCTGTGCGGACCAGTCCCGAGAGCTCCCTCGACCTCAGCGCCAGCTTCTGCTCTGAGGATGCTCGCCCAGCCGAGCACTCGTCGTCGACCCGGAAGGTGAAGAAGCCCAGCCCCTGGAGGCACAGCTCGCGCTCGGTCGACGGGAGACCCTCGCTCCACACCTCGGGTGCCACGTCGGCCCTCCTCAGCCCAGGCTCTTCGGCTACACGACGGTCCACCTCGGCGACCAGCTCGTCGAAGCGGCCCCGCCCTCGCGGGGTCAGGGCGATGCCCCGTGCCTCGACCTCTCCGAACCTGACCCGCAGCTCGCCCCGAGAGACTCGGCCATCGGGGTCCCGGAACGTTCGCGGCTCGCCCAGGGCCCGGAAGGACGTCTGGCGCAGCAGCACGTCCGGGCCGTCCCACCGGGGCGGACCCTGGATCTCGTCGATCATCTCCACCCCCCGGGCCTGCATCGCGCCGTACAGGTCGTCGATGTCGAGAACCCGCGGCGTGAGGTGGTTGATGTGCGTGCTCGACACGCCGCCGATGTCGGCTGCCACGCCGGAGACGCGTTCGAGCTCTGCGTACCACGCCCGGTCGACCGGGTCTGGCGACAGCGCAAAGGCAGCCGTGGCCAGGTCCAGGTAGCGGCTCGCGTCGGCGCCGGCGAGCTCCCCCTCGTTGATGGCGGTGTCGGCCAGCAAGAGCAGCTCGTCGGGAAACAAGCGACGAGAGTCGAGGAAGCGTTTCAACCGACCCTCGAGGTCGGCGTCGAAGAACCGACGGTCCTCGGGAACCAACACGGAGGTGAAGACCCTGAACGGGTTCGCGGCGAGCTCGCCGCGCTCCACTGGCCGGAACGCGGTGGACACCACCGGGATCGGGGTGGGGGCGGCATCCCGAAGGTCGTAGAAGCCGCAGGGGAACATGCCGAGTGCTCCGAAAACTCGTGAGACCTCCTCGAGCTCGCGCGGCGATCCGACCCGGATCGCTCCGTGGCGCTCGGCCGTGACGCGTCCGATGCTCCCGAGCCGCTCCGCGTCGGCCCCGTCCCGGTGGAGGACGCGTTGGTTCACCTCCTGCGAGACCTCCAGCAAGGTCCGGTAGGCGGGCACCTCGACGCCGTACAGGTGGGAGAGGCGCTTCGCGAACCGTCGGCGCAGCTCGGTGGTGGTCACCGCTGCCGTGTCACCCATCGTGTCACCCTCTCGTGCGGCGCCGGGCAGGGAGCCGGTGCCGCCGCCTCAGATCGTGAAATCGACACCTTGGGCGAGTGGGAGCTCCCCCGAGTAGTTGAGCGTGTTGGTGGCCCGGCGCATATACGCGCGCCAGGCGTCGGACCCGGACTCGCGGCCGCCACCGGTCTCCTTCTCGCCGCCGAACGCACCGCCGATCTCGGCACCCGAGGTGCCGATGTTCACGTTGACGATCCCGCAGTCCGAGCCCTCCGCGGACACGAACCGCTCCGCCTCAGCCTGGTCGGAGGTGAAGACGCTGGACGACAGCCCCTGTGGGACTGCGTTGTTGAGAGCGATGGCCTCCTCGAAGTCGTCGTAGGGCAGCACGTAGAGCAGCGGCGCGAAAGTCTCCTGCTCCACCGCGGCGCTCTGCTGGTCGATCCGGATGATCGTCGGCTGGGCGTAGTAGGCGTTCGGGGCCGGCTCCACCAGCTCGCGGCCACCGCCGACAGCGAGGGTGCCGCCCTCCTCCACTGCCTGCTCGATCGTCTCCCCCATGCTTCGGAACGCCGTCCCGTGGATGAGCGGTCCCACCAGCGTGCCCGACGCCATCGGGTTCCCGATGGGGAGCCGGTCATAGGCCTGCACCAGTCGGTCGGTCAGCTCGTCGATCACCCGGGTGTGCGCGATGACCCGGCGCATGGTGGTGCACCGTTGCCCGGCGGTGCCGGCCGCGGAGAACACCACTCCACGGGTCGTCAGTGACAGGTCGGCAGTGGGGCTGACGACCGCAGCGTTGTTCCCGCCGAGTTCGAGCAGTGAGCGGCCGAAGCGGGCCGCCACGCGCGGCCCGACCGCCCGGCCCATCCGGGTGGACCCGGTGGCGCTGAGCAGTGCGACACCGGGGTGGTCCACCAGCGACTGCCCCACCTCGCTGCCGCCGACGAGGACCTGGCTCAGGTCTGTCGGGGCCTCACACTCCGCTATCGCCCGCCCCAGGACGGCGTGGCAGGCCAGCGCTGTGAGCGGTGCCAGCTCGGATGGCTTCCAGACCACGGGGTCGCCGCAGACCAGGGCGATGGCCGTGTTCCAGGACCACACTGCAGCCGGGAAGTTGAACGCGCTGATCACCCCGACCACACCGAGTGGGTGCCATGTCTCCATCAGCCGGTGGCCAGGTCGTTCGGAGGGCATCGTGCGGCCGTAGAGCTGCCGCGAGAGGCCCACGGCGAAGTCACAGATATCGATCATCTCCTGCACTTCGCCGCGTGCCTCAGAGGTGATCTTGCCGACCTCGAGGCTGATCAGCAGGGCCAGATCGCCGTGATGCTTGGCCAGCAGTTCCCCGAGCCGCTTGACCAGGGCGCCTCGCGCGGGGGCGGGCACCGCCCGCCACTGGTGGAAGGCCGCCAGCGCCCGCTCGATGCAGTCGTCGACGGCGGTCGCGCCCGAGCCCGTGTCATCGGCGCTCCTGATATCGACGAGGCGCTCGCCGTTGATCGGGGAGTCGGTCGGCGCGCCGCCCATCAGGGCGGCCGGGTCGACGCCACAACGGGCGGCTGCGTCGAGCGCCAGCTGAGTCAGCGCGGGGCCGCTGGGGATCTGATGGATGCTGCTGGGGGTCATGTGCGCTCCTGGGGTGCTGGGCGGCCACGGTTGCAGGGCCGACGAGGGATGCTGCCGCGGCTAGACGACATTGAGCTCCGGGCGGTAGTCGGACCGAGCGAAGCGAGTGGCCGCCAACGGGTGGACGTCGACGACGGGTGGGCGACCCAGATAGAGGTCGCGCATCACCTCACCGAGCGCGGGTCCCATCAGGAACCCGTGGCCGGAGAAGCCGGTGGCATAGAGGAAGCGGGAGACATCCTCGGCCTCCCCGACCAACCCGTTGTGATCTGGAGTCATCTCGTACAGGCCTGCCCAGCCGCGACGCAGCCCCACGTCGCTGATGGCCGGGGCCCGCCGCTCGATGGCCTCGCCGAGCCGCGGAAGCCACTCCTCGGAGGGCTGGACCTTGAAACCGGGCGTCTCGTGCGGGTCGGACATCCCCAGGAGGAGCCCGGGGCCCTCCCCGTGGAAGTAGAACGAGGTGGAGAAGTCGATGGTGAACGGCGTGTGTCGGTCCAGGCCGGGTATTGCTGCGGTCGTGAGGATCTGGCGGCGGAGCGGTTCCACCGGTAGGTCGACGCCGACCATCGCCCCCACCTCGCGGGACCACGCACCCGCGGCGCAGATGACCGTTTCTGTCGCGATCGGACCAGCCTCGGTCAGCACCTCGGTGACCGATCCCCCGTTGGAACCGATGGACGTGACGGCGCAGTGGGGCACCAGGTGCGCGCCCACCCGCCGTGCCGCGGCGGCGTATCCGGCAACCACACTCTCCGGTGTGCAGTGCCCGTCGGTCGGCGAGTAGGCGGCCGCGAGCAGGCCCTCCGGGTTGACCAGCGGTGAGAGGGCGGTGGCCTCGGCGACCTCGATCATCCGGCTCGGAACACCGAGTTCGTTCTGAAGCGCTACGTTCTGCTCGAACGCCGCGACCTGGTCCGGCTGGTCGAGCAGGAACAGGTAGCCCACCTGGTGCAGGTCGATCTCCTGGCCGAAGGTGTCGCTGAACGTCTCGAACGTCTTCAGGCTGCGCGCCCCGAGCTCGATGTTCACCGCATCCGAGAACTGGGCGCGCACGCCCCCGGCAGCCCGGCAGGTCGACCCGGAGCCGAGGTCGCTCCTCTCGAGAAGGACGACGTCGGTGACGCCGGCACGGGCCAGATGGTAGGCGGTGCTGAGTCCGACCACGCCCCCGCCGATGACCACCACGGACGCGTGCGAGGGGGGCTGGGTGGGTGGCATGCTCTCCCCCTTGCCAGGTCGTCTCCGCGGCGCACACAGGTCGTCCGCACCGGATCGGTCCACCCTGGCGCCTAGACACGGCTGTCCACAAGCACCCGATCGCGTCGTGGGCCGAACCGCCCGTCCGCAACGCGCCGGAACGGCTCCTTAGGCGCGGGGCAAGCTGAGGACGAACCTGGCTCCCACCTCCGCGTCACCCACGGCGAGCGAGCCGCCCATCGACCTGGCGACCCGTTGAGCGATGCCGAGACCGAGACCGGTGCTTCCTCGCCCGGAGGAACCGATGTCGAAGAGCGTCTCGCGGACCGCGGCGTCGATTCCCGGACCGTCATCGCTCACCGCGATCTCCACGCGATGCCGCAGATCGGTGGCCGTCAGGGTCACCGTGCTGCGTGCATGGGAGACCGCGTTGTCGACCACGGGAGCGAGCGCGCGGAGCACGAGCTCGGCCGGACCGGCCACCCGGGCGGTCGAGCCCGTGGTCTCATCATTGAGCACCAGCTCGTGCGGCACCATGGCACGCACGCCGTCGACGACCTCGCGGACGCGGCAGCCACCCGCGGTGCTGTCGCACGGGCGGTCCCGAGCCACGTCGACGAGCGTCGTGATGACCTCGGACATGGCTCGGGCGGACTGCGCGATCTGCTCCAGCTCGGCCCGCGCCTGCGGATCCTCCACACCACGCAGCAGGGCCAAGTCCGCTGAGCCCTGGATGGCGGTCAGAGGTGTGCGCAGCTCGTGGGCGAGCTCGGAGGATAGCCGCTGCTCGGATCGGATCGCCATCGCGACGCGGTCCAACAGCCCGTCGAGTGTGGCTCCCAGCTGCGCGAGCTCGTTGTCACCGGGGCCGAGGCCGAACCGGTGGCTCAGGTCGTGCTCGCTCCACTCCGTGGCCCGTTCTGCCATCTGGGTGACCGGCACGAGTGCCTGGCCGGTCACCCGGCTGGCGATGGCGGCGGTCAGCGCGATCACCAGGACACCGAAGCCGATCGTGGCCGCGAGTGCGTAGAACTCAGACCGCTCGTACGGCGTCGTCGCCTCGCTGACCACGACCACCCCCGACTGCCCGGCCTCGGTCGTGAACGGCAGCGCTCGCAGGCGCAGGTCCCCGCGGACGTTCACGTTGCGGGCGGTCCCTGTGGTCGCGAGGCCGTTCGCGGCGTCGCGAGCCTCGCGCTCGATGGACCCGCCCACGATCCTGCCTCCGGCGTCGTACACGCGCACACCCGGGTCCAGCAGGTCCTCGGGGAAGGACAAGGTGGACCCGTCACCGGAACTCCGAGCTCCGACCACCTCGGCCACCGCCGCCGCGCGCGCCTCGAGGACCCGGTCGATGTCACGTCGCGCGGTGAAGGCGAGCAGCAGCTGCGTGCCGATACCCACGGCGATCACGACCGCGGTCATCAGCAGCACCGTCGACACGACGATCTGGCCGCGAAACGAGCGCGGTGCCAGCCGGCGCAGTCCTCCCCCCAGCACGGTCGGCCTCGGGACCGCCCACGGCTGTTCGGCTGGGTCTGGGGGCTCGCTCACGTCAGTCTGAACCCCACACCTCGGACGGTCTCCAGCCGCAGCGGGGAGTGCACCTCGGCAAGCTTGCTACGGATCCGGCGCGTGTACGAGTCGACGGTGTTCTCGCTCACGATCGCGCCGTCCGGCCACGCCGCCGCAACCACGGCTCGGCGCCGGACGACCTCACCTGGGCGAGAGGTGATCGCGGCCAGCATGCGGAACTCGGTAGGCGTCAACAGCACCTCGCGCTCAGCACAGACCAGCGCGTGCCGCGCCGGGTCGAGAACAAGGTCGCCCGCCGACTCCCCGACGACGATCCGGCCGCGCTTCGCGAGGGCCTCGACGCGGGCGATCAGCTCCTTGATGTCGAACGGCTTCGGCAGGTAGTCGTCCGCTCCCGCGCTGAAGCCGGCCAGGCGCTCGTGCACGGCGCCCAGTGCCGTGAGGAAGATCACCGGCGCCGTCTGACCGGCAGATCGAAGCGCCAGGCAGACATCGCGGCCGTCGGCGTCCGGCAGCCCGATATCGAGCACGATGACGTCGAGCTCATCGTCGTCGGTGAACAGCCGCAGCGCCTCGCCGCCGTCGTGCGCGGCGACTCCGACGTGGCCGGCGTGCTGGAGTGCCGCAAGGACGATCCTGCGAATCGCCGAGTCGTCCTCGCAGAGACCGATCTTCGCCATGGTGCTGCCCCTTCCGCGCCTCGCCGGAGGTGCGGCTGTGCGCTGAGCCCAGCGTGTGCGCTCCAACCTGCAAACTACCTGACCGCCGGGTACGCCTGGTGAGAGCCGTCGATCAGGTCGTTGGCAGGTGTGCGGTCGGAGGCTGGCGCCATGTCGACGTCGCCGCCCCCTGGCCCGCTGCTCGAGGCCACCACGGGAGTCCGCGTCGCCATCGTCACCGGAAGCTACGGTCGGGGTCACGACGCCGCCGCCCGCGAGCTCGGGCGCCACCTCGTCGCGGCCGGGTGCATCGTCGACGTCCACGACATGGTCGACCTTCTTCCGTGGCGGCTGGGGCCGGCGCTGCGCTCGGCGTACTACGCACAGCTGCGAACACGCCCCGGTTCCTGGGACACCACGCTGCGTCACCTGGAACCGGGTCGGACTCTCTACCGACTCGCCACCGCGGCCTTGGCGGTGGGGGTGAGCCCCACCGTCCGTGCCGTGCGTGGGGCAGATCTGGTGATCACCACCCATCCCTTCGGCGCGCAGGTGCTGGGACACGCCCGCCACCAGGGCCGACTGACCGTCCCTGCCGTCACCTATCTGACGGACACCTCGGTCCACGCCATGTGGGTGCACGCCGACATCGACCTGCATCTGGCCATCCACGACCTCGCGGCCGCGCAAGCCCGGTCGTACGGCGGCCGCGCGGCCACCGTGCGTCCCCTGGTGCCACCGGCTCTCGAAGCGACAGGGCAAGCCCGCGACCCCCTGGTCGCGCTCGAGATCCTGGGACCGAGAGCCCTCGTCACGGGCGGATCCCTCGGCGTGGGCGAGCTCGAGGCAGCCGCGCAGGACATCCTCGACACCGGCGTCATGGCACCCGTCGTCCTGTGTGGCACGAACCTCGCGCTCCGCAACCGGCTCTCGGCCATGTCTGGTGTGGTCGCCCTCGGCTGGCGCGATGATGTTCCGGAGCTGATCGCCGCCGCCGACTGCGTGGTGCAGAACGCGGGCGGCTTCACCTCGCTCGAGGCTCTGGGCGTGGGGACTCCGGTCCTCACCTACCGGCCGCTTCCAGGCCACGGCGTCGCGAACTCGGCCAACCTCGAAGCGGCCGGTCTGGTGCCCTGGGCGCGATCGAAGTCCGAGCTGCGGGCAGAACTGCTCGCCTCCTTGGACCAGGCCCGCGTCTGTCGCCTCCCCCACGGAGCGCCCTCGGTTCTCGAGGTGCTGACCGGTGCGGCCGTCGAGTCGGTCCACCCGTGATCCTCCGGCGGCTGCGTGGCGTCAGCACCAGCCGGCACGTCGCCCTGACCTACGACGACGGGCCCGATGGCGAGTCGACCCCTCAGGTGCTCGACGTCCTGGCGCGCCACAATGTCCGCGCGACCTTCTTCGTCCTTGGCGCCTACTCCGCCCCCGAGCGCGACCTCCTTCGCCGGATGGTCCGCCAAGGGCACGGGCTCGGCGTTCATGGCTGGACGCACCGATGCGCGGTGGACGTGGCCCCGAGCCGGCTGCGGGAGCAGCTGCGGGCGAGCAAGGAGCTGGTCGAGGATCTGACCGGTCAGGCCGTGCGCTGGTACCGACCCCCGTACGGCGTGCTGCTCCCCGGCACCATCAGCGCCGCTCGCGCGTCAGGTCTCGACACGGTGCTCTGGTCGGCCTGGGGACGAGACTGGGAGTACCGCGCCACGCCCGAACGGATCGTGCGGACGGTCCGGCGAACGCTGCGGCCCGGCGGGACGGTGCTGCTGCACGACACGGACCGCACGGCCTCGCCCGGGTCGTGGCGGGCCACGGTGGCCGCGACGGAGACGCTGCTCAGCCAGGCGGAGGTGCCGTTCGGCCCGCTGCACGAGCACTGGGAGGAAGCGTGCCGCATCACGTGAGCTGGGTCTCCGCGCGGCGCCCGGTCGATCGACCCAGACGCGCGACGAGGGTCAGGGGCGGGCCTTGATGGCTGCTCGCAACTCCGCCGGGTCGGACCACATCTGCTGGACCTCCTCCAGCGTCTTTCCCTTGGTCTCGGGCAGGAAACGGCCGACGAAGACCAACGTCACGAGGCAGAACGCTGCGAAGATCATGAAGGCTCCCGACGTCCCGGTGAGGTCCACGACCGTCAGGAACGTCTGCGTCACCACCCAGGCAGCGAACCAGTTGAGGGCGGTCGCAGCGGCCACACCCTTGCCCCGCACGTGTGCCGGGAAGACCTCGTTGATCACGGTCCACACGACGGGACCGAGCGAGAACGCGAAACTGGCGATGAACACGACCAGACCCACCAGAGCCAGGATGCCGGCGTTGCTCGTCCCTGACGTTGCCTGGTCCGAGGCGGTGACCTTGTCCAGCCGGAAGAAGGCACCGGCGACCACCACCAGGCTGAAGAACATCCCCCACGACCCGATCAGCAGCAACGGCTTGCGGCCGAAGCGGTCGACCCAGAACACCGCGATGAGGGTCGCCGCGACATTCACTGCGCCGATGGCCCACAGGGTGGCCAGGCTCTCGCTGTTGGGCGAGTTGAACCCGGCTGCCGCGAAGATGGTGTCGGCGTAGTAGATGACCGCGTTGATCCCCGTCAGCTGCTGGAGGACTGCGAGCGTCCCCGCCACGATCAACGGCTTGCGCCAGGTCGAGGAGAACACCTCACCCCAACTGGTCTGCGGTTCGGACGCGACGGCCGCTTCGATGTCATCGACCCGGGCACCCGGGTCCACCTCAGGCTCCGCGCGCCGGACCACCGCCTCGGCATCGGCACGCCGGCCGGCTTTCACATACCAGGTCGCGGAGTCGCGCAGCGGGAGGATCGCCACCACGAGGAGCACTGCTGGGACCGCGGAGATGCCCAGCATCACCCGCCAGCCGTCACTGCTGATGAGCAGGTAGTCGGCCCAGTAGGCCAGGAGTATCCCCACCGTGATGGCCATCTGGTAGAGCGAGACCATGCGGCCGCGATCACGCGCCGCGGCGTTCTCGGCTCCGTAGAGCGGTCCGGCGACCGACGCGATGCCCACACCCACTCCGAGGATGAGACGCGAGATGACCAGGACCCACGAGCTCGGAGCCAGCGCCTCGAGCAGGGCGCCCACCACGAAGACCAGCGCGGCCAGCATCAGCGTCGAACGGCGGCCAAGCCGGTCGGCCAGCACCCCAGCGACGAGCGCGCCCAGCATCGCACCCAGGGTGACCCAGCTGGTGATGATCTCGATGACCAGCGTCGACGGCTCGAAGTCCTTCTGAATGCCGTTGAGCGCACCGGAGATGACCCCCTGGTCATAGCCGAAGAGCAGGCCCGACAGCAGCAGGACCAGCCCCACCGCCATCACGTAACGGCTGGTCCGCGGCGTCGGTTCCATGGGATCGGTCGTGGGTGTCTCGCTTGCTGCGCTCACGGCGCCTCCTCACTCACGGACAGGCTGGTGGCCGGAGATCGTCTGAGGCTACTGTGCGGTCGGCCTTGGCCGCATCCGTCGTCCGGGCCGGCGGATCGCGCTCGTGAATCGGATCCGTCCGCCGCGAGCGAGGGCGCACCACTGCGGTGCCGACACCCACCGGCCGGGCGTGCCAGATCCGACCTGCCCCGAGTAGTCTCACGATTCACCTAGACCTGCGGAGGACTGCCATCGTGAAGCTGACGCATACCCCGGTGGTTGCGGCCGACATCGAGCGGATGACCGGCAAGCTGTGGATCCTGGACGGTGCCGACAGTCGGAAGAAGTCGTCGGCGTTCTGGGTGCTGCTGGTGCTCGCGGCTGTCATCGCCAGTGCGGGAGTCGTCTCGGACTCGACGGCCACGGTCATCGGCGCCATGATCGTCGCGCCGCTCATGACGCCGATTCTCGGCTCTGTGCTCGCGCTGGTGCTCGCGAGGCGTCGCCAACTGGTGATCAATGTTGCGGTGGTCGTCGGCGGCGCCATCGTCGTGATCGTGGTGGGCTACCTGATCGCTGTGGCCCACGTTCTCCCCATCGACGCCGACAACAACAGCCAGGTGGCGGGTCGAGTCAGCCCCCGGCTGATCGACCTGGTCGCGGCCCTGGCTACCGGAGTAGTGGGCGCGTTCGCGCTCGTCCGATCCGACATCTCCGACACTCTTCCCGGAGTCGCGATCGCGATCTCCCTGGTCCCACCGTTGGCTGTCGTGGGCATCACGCTCGAGTCGGGGCATGCCTCCGAAGCCATGGGTGCCCTGTTGCTCTTCGGGACCAACGTCGCCGCCATGCTCGCCACCGGCACCCTGGTGCTGCTCCTGTTCGACGTTCGGGGCGTCGCCGTCGCCGGGGGCTTCGAGGTCGGACGGGTGACGGGCAGAACCCTTGCCGTTGTCGCGGCCATGGTCGTCGTGGTCGCGATCCCGCTCACCATCGGCACTGTCAATGTGTACCGGCAACAGATGCTCGTCATCAAGGCAACGCCCATCGCCAAGAGCTGGGCTGAGAGTCAGGGATGGCAGGTCCACAGCGTGGAGTACTCGAGAGGCGTGCTGGAGATCTCCGCCCTCGGGCCCCCGCCGGACATCAACGAGAAGCAGCTGCGCACAGCTCTGGACGAAGGTGGGCTCGGTGACGTCGACGTGCGCGTGACGCTCGTGGTCGGTGGCAGCCGGACACTCCCCTCCGGCTCGTCGTCGGGGTGAACACACCGGCAACCCCACGCCCTGGCTGAGGTCAGTTCGCGGCTTCCGAGGCGAAGAGATTGAGGCCGAGCCGTTCGGCGAGGTACTTGGTCACCAGCTGACCTCGGACGCTGTTCCCGGCCGCGTCCAAGAGCGGCGAGAACGTGGCCAGGCCCCCCTTTCCGGGCGCCACGGTCACGATCCCACCGCTGACCCCGCTCTTGCCGGGCACGCCGATCTCGTAGAGCCAGTCGCCCGACAGCTCGTAGAGGCCGGCCGTGGCCATCACCGCGAGCACTCGCCTGCAGACCCCGGGCGCGATCACCGTCTCGCCCGACTGCGGATTCACCCCACCATTGGCCAGCGTGGCTGCCATCACCGCGAGGTCATGGACGGTCACCTCCAGTGAGCACTGACGGGTGTAGATGTCGGTGGCCTGGTCGGGATCGAAGTAGAGGCGGCCGTAGCTCTCCAGCAGGTGCGCGATGCCTTGGTTGCGCAGGTTGGTCGAGGACTCCGACGCGTAGACCTCCTCGCTCACCGCGAGCTCTCGGCCGGCGAACCGGGACAACCCGTCGCGGATCCGCTCCCACTTCTCCTCCGCCGTAGCACCCGGCACGAGACTCGTCGTGGCCATGGCGCCCGCATTGACCAGCGGGTTCATCGTGCGGTCGCCGTTCAGCTCGACAGCCATCAGGGAGTCGAAGGGGAAGCCCGTGCTGTTGACCCCGAGGTGGCTCCGCGCTTCGCCGTACCCGATCTCCTCGCACACCAACGCGAACACGAAGGGCTTGGAGACGCTCTGGATCGAGAACCTCGTGTCGACGTCCCCGATCTCGAACGACCTGCTTCTGGCCCCGACCACGGAGATCCCGAACAGCTCGGCGGATGCGCCGGCGAGGACCGGGATGTAGTCCGCCACCGCACCGTCGAAGTTCGAGCGGTAGCGCTCGTAGGCCTCAGTGACGACCTCCCGGACCTCGTCGGGCCGGGGCAGCTCACCGGTCGAGACCCGTGGGGGCGTCGTCGCCTCGTCGAACGGGAGCCGCTCGTGCATGGACAGCTTGATCATCGGTCGCCTTCGGTGCGGGTGCGCGCAGCCTATGACACGTGCCCACCGCGGCGGCGACGGGCGCCGGCCCACAGGAGGAGTTCGCCGGTGGACGGGCCCTAGGATCAGGGATCGAGGATGCGGTAGGCGAGAAGCTTGATGCGGTCGCTGACCAGGGCCCAGATGATCGCGTAGGCCCACACGAACGCCGCCCAACCCCAACCCAGCGGGTGCATGAAAAGCCCGGTGACGGCGATCAGCGTCGCCACCACCTGGGTGCCGAGGACGGCCATCCACAAGATGCGGGCCGGCCGGATGGACCAGAACGGCCCTCGGGTGCGGGTCAAGAAGATGGTGAGGTGCCCCGCGACCGACAGCATCAGATACATCATGGTCTGCAGCTCGGGACGGCCCAGGTTGAAGACGCGCTCACCCACGACGAACAGGCTCAGGGAGGCGATCGGTCCCACGACACCTAGGACGGTGGCGATCCCCAGTACCAGCCTCATGTTCCAGACCTCGGGCTGGTTCCGGTACCGGACGTTGTCGTAGGCGATGGAGAGGATCGCGGCGTCGTTGAGGAGGGCCAACATCACGATCATGATCGCGGTGACTGGGAAGACGTTGAAGACCAGGATCGCCAGCGTGACGAAGAGGAGCACCCGGAGCGTCTCGGCGATCCGATAGATCGCGTAGCTGTTCATCCGTCGGAAGATCTTGCGGCTTTCCTCGATCGCGTGGATGATCACCGACAGACCAGGGCTGAGGAGCACGATGTCGGCCGCCGCGCGGGCCGCGTCGGTGGCACCGGACACGGCGATGCCGCAGTCCGCCTTCTTCAGGGCGGGGGCGTCGTTGACGCCGTCGCCGGTCATGCCCACGATGTGGCCGCGTTGTTGCAGGACGTCGACGATATGGAACTTGTGTTCAGGGAAGACCTGGGCGAACCCGTCGGCGGTCTCGATGGACTCCGCGATCGCGGTGGTTTCCTTCTTGTGCACCTCGCCCAGGCCGCCCGGGTCGAGGATGTTCGCGCCGAGACCGACCTTCTCGGCGGTCTCCTTGGCGATGGCGATGGCGTCTCCCGTGACCATCTTCACGCTGACCCCCATCGCCTTCGCGGTGGCAAGGGTGGATGCCGCATCCTCACGGGGAGGGTCGAAAAGCGGGAGAATGCCCAGGAATCGCCATGCGCCGTTCCCCTCGGCTCGGGCGACACCCAGGGAGCGGAAGCCGCGGGCGGCGAACTCGTTCACCGCGGAGTCGACGGCCGATATGGTGTTCGCGGCGTTGTCGGTGAGGGCGAGGATGGCTTGCGGAGCGCCCTTGGTGACCTGGTACGTCGTTCCCTCGGCGTCGGTGACGGTGGCTTCGGTGCGTTTGTGGACCGGGTCGAACGGCTTGAAGTCGCTGACTGTGTATCCGCGCAGGTCCACCTGGTCGCTCAGCCCGCCCAGCACGGCGAGGTCGATGGGGTCATCGTTGTCGGCGCGCGAGGCCAACGCACCAGCCAGGATCACGTCCGCGGCGGCAACGTCTCCGATGCTGAACGGGTCGCCCAGTGTCAGCGAGTTCTGCGTCAGCGTGCCGGTCTTGTCCGCGCACAGAATATCGACGCCCGCGAGCTCCTCGATGGCGACCAGGCGACTGACGATGGCCTCCTTCTTGGCCAGCAGCCGGGCCCCGACCGCCATCGTGACCGACAGCACCGTGGGCATGGCGACCGGGATCGCGGCGACGGTCAGCACGAGAGCGAACTGCACCGTGGTCAACAAGCCGTCCCCCCGCAGCAGCGAGACGAGCACGATCACCGTGACGAACACCGCTGCGAGGATGATGAGGTAGTTGCCGATCTTGAGAACGGCCTTTTGGAAGTGGCTGACGGTGTGCGCGTCCTGGACCAGTTCGGCGGTCTTGCCGAAGTACGTGTCGGCGCCGGTGGCATAGACCAGGGCGCCGATCTCGCCACGACGGATGAGCGACCCCGCGTAGACGGCGTCACCTGGCCTGCAGGTGGCGGGCAGCGACTCTCCGGTGAGGGCTGACTGATCGACCTCCACCTCATCGCCCTCCAGCAGTCGGGCGTCGGCCGGAACGATGTCACCGAGCCGCAGCCGGATCGCGTCCCCGGGCACCAGCTCTCGCGCGGCGGGGGTGACCCATTCGCCGTCTCGTTTGACGCGGGCGTTGATCGCGAGCTTGGCTTTCAACGCTTCGATCGCGTTGCCCGCCTGGCGTTCCTCGGTGTAACCGACGATGGCGTTGGCCAGGAGTAGCAGCAGGATGACGAAGAAGTCCGGCCAATGCCCGACGGCCCCCGACAGGATGACCGCGATCTCGATCATCCACGGGATCGGTCCCCAGAAGTAGGACAGGAACTTCAGCAGCGGGTTTGGCTTGTGCTCGGCGATCTCGTTCGGACCGTACTGCTTCAGGCGTTTCGCTGCCTCGACCTGGCTCAGCCCCTCTGGGGAGCTCCCGAGCTGCTCTTGGACCTCCACCATCGGCAACGACTTCAGGTCGTGCTTCGGGTCAGGCTTCGACCTCGTCGAGTTGCCCGTGCCGGTTGGTGTAGAGCTCGTGTTCAACACGTTGGTCAGCCATCGTCTGTTTCAGGTGGTCCGCAGGGCGGAAGCCAGAAGGCACCTGGAGCCTCGGCTCGTCCTCCGAGGACTCATCGTGGCCACATCCGCCGCCACAATCCCACCGTACGCCGCGCGAACGCTGCGTTCCTGCACGGGCCTTCCCCACGCACGGGATTGCCGACGTGCGCAGTTCGCGCCCCGTCCGGACCGAGTCCGTCCCGCGGCTACTCTGCTGGGGTGCCTTCCACCCCGGATGGGTCTTCGCGACGGGTCGGCGTCTGGGGTGCGGTCGCGATCGGTGTCGGGGGCATGGTGGGCGGCGGCATCTTCGCGGTCCTCGGCCTGTCGGTTCAGATCACTCGGGGCGCGGCGCCACTGGCGTTCCTGGTGGCGGGACTCGTGGCATTGCTGACGGCCAGGTCCTACGCGCTGCTGTCGACGTCGTACCCGAGTCGTGGCGGCACCGTGACCTTCGTGAACCGAGCGTTCGGCACCGGTCTCTTCTCCGGCGGGATGAACGTGCTGCTGTGGCTGAGCTACATCGTGATGCTGGCTCTCTATGCGCGGGCCTTCGGAAGCTACGCCGCAAGCTTCCTGCCCGAGGCCGCCCAAGGCGTGGGTCGGCACCTGTGCCTGACTGCCGTGGTCGTGCTCATCGCCGCGCTCAACGTGGCCGGTGCCTCCACCGTGGCCCGGGCGGAAAGGGTGATCGTCGGTGTCAAGATCGCGATCCTGTTGCTGTTCGTCGCGGTCGGGCTGGCCGGGGTGTCGGCGTCGCGGCTCGAGCCGGGCCAGTGGAGCTCACCGATGTCGGTGGTCGCCGGGGGGATGATCATCTTTTTGGCCTACGAGGGTTTCGAGCTGATCGCCAACGCAGCTGAGGACGTCGCCGATCCAGGTCGCACACTGACCCGCGCCTACTACATCTCTGTTCTGTTCGTGATCGCGCTCTACGTCCTCGTTGCCGTGGTTGCGGTCGGGTCGCTCCCGGTGCCGGCGCTGATCGATGCTCGCGACTACGCCCTCGCCGAGGCTGCTCGTCCCACCTTCGGCTCGGCCGGGTTCGTCATGATCGGGATCGCGGCGATGCTCTCGACGGCGTCCGCGATCAACGCCACCCTCTACGGATCAGCACGTATGGCTTACGTCATCGCCAGGTCACGCGAGCTACCGGCTCAGCTCACCCGGTCGATCTGGAACCAGCCCCTGGAAGGACTGCTGATCACCGCCGGATCGACCCTTGTGCTCGCGAACGTGCTGAACCTCGACAAGATCTCGACCATGGGCAGCGCCGGCTTCCTCATCATCTTCGCCGTGGTGAACCTGGCCGAGGCCCGAACAGCGCGCTCGCGTGGCTCGGCGCCGTGGATCTCGATCCTGGCCGCAGCGGCATGCGGGACCGCTCTGGTCGCCTTGGTGGCGAAGAGCACCCCCGGCGCCGTCTCCGTCCTGGTCGGCATGGTGGCCTTGGCATTCTTCATCGAGGCAGCCTTCCGCAAGGCAACCCACCGATCTGCCCTTGCCTGAGACCACCCTTGTCGTCCGAAGCCCGCCGCGGCCGAGCCTGTTTCGCGCCGGACTAGAGTCGAAGCACCGAGCGAGAGTGTGGTGCGCATGAGTGGCAAGTCTGATCAGATGAAGGGCCGCGCCAAGGAGGCCGCTGGGGTCCTCACTGGGAACGAGGACCTCGAAGTTGAAGGCAAGGCCGACCAGCGAACTGGTGAGGCCAAGGAGAACGTCGATCACGCGAAGGACAAGGCCGACGAGGTGATCGACAAGGTCGAGGCCAAGGTCGACGAAGCGGCCGAGAACGTCAAGGATGCTCTGGATCGGGACTAGGGACCTGTCCGCCGGCCGCAAGATGCGGGCCGACGGACAGGTAGGCCTCGTCGTCGGTGCGCCCACAGCCCCTGGAGTGGCTCGGGCAGGCAGTCTGAGTGTGCGTGTCGATCGTGGGAACGTTCCCCTCAGTCTTCCGAGCGACCGACGCCGACCTGCGTCGGGGCCGTGAGCATGTCGAACACGGCGGAGTACTTCGTCGCCGACGCGATCAGCGCGTCGACCTGGTCGGCGTCGGCGTCAGCGTCGACGTCGAAGGTGACGTCGATCGCGCTGAAGCCCTTGCGCACGTCCGGGTCGATGCCGAGCACCCCGCGGACGTCGATCTGGCCGGTGACGGTGGATGTGACGCGGTGCAGCGCGATGCCGCGGGCCGCGGCGCCCGTCGCGATCCCGGCGGTGATGCAGGAGGTGAGCGCGTGCAGGACGTACTCCTGCGGCGTCGGGCCGTAGCCGTGCCCGAGGGTCGGGTGGTCGCTGGTGAACTGGAACTCTTCGACGTGCTTCTGGTCAGCGCCGGCGCCGTACCAGTCGTGGATGCGCGAGGTGCTTGCGGTGCCGTCCACCCAGGTGTTCTGGGCAGTGAAGCGGAACGCCGCCAGGTCGGGGTTGTCGGTGAGCCGGGCGATCGTGCCGAACAGCTTCTCCGTCGGCACGCCGTTGGTCTCCCCCGGCCGCTCCGTGACGGTCTGGGTGTTCTCGGTGATGGTCATCTGTGACTCCCTCTGAATGGCCCCCGGGTCAGGGTGCTCGGTGATGACCACAACCCTCGGCCACCCGAGGCCGGGGAACTTGGAGACGGTCTGCAGATCGTGTGGAGGGATGCTGAAGGGCGCTGGCGGCGAAGCGGTGGCCTGGTCAGCGAGCGAGCTCGGAGGCGGCCACCCGCGCCAGGCGGGCGAGCCCCGCTGCGCCGGCCTCGTCGGCGACCACGCGGGCCATGGCGTCGGACTCGGCGTCGTACCCCTGGGCTCGGCGTACCCGCGACAGCCACAGTCGGCTCTCGTTGGCCCACAGCACCGAACCCCCCGCATCGTCCCCCTCCAGCGCGGCACCCAGCTGCTCCTCTGCCTCATCCAGCTCGCCCAGCGTGAGCGACAGCATGCCGAGGTACCGGTCGGCCCGGCCGAAGCACAGCTGCCCCGAGCCGGTCAGCACGTTCGTGCCGGCCAAGGGGGCGAAGCGGTCCCGCAGGACCGCACACGACTCGAGATCGCCGACCCGCACCATCGTCTCCACCAGGAACACCATGACCGTGCTCCACATGGCGTCCAGCGGCAGGCGGAACTCGGCAGCGCGGAGGTCGGCAAGCACCTCCTGGGCCTCCTCCTGCGCGCCCGTCTCGGCCAGGAGCCAGGCCAGACCAGGAGTCCACAGGGCGTCCCCACCGGAGCGGGCCACGACCGTGCGGATCATCCCGCCGATCGCGGCAAGACGGTCCTGCTCACGCCGGATCAGGAACATCCGCAGGCCGTAGGTCCCGGCGCCGTCCTCATCCGGCAGCCGTCCGGCGAGCTCGAGGCAGTGTTCGGACAATCGCTCGCTGGCGTCCAGGTCGCCCCGGTAGAACGCCTCCATGGCCTCCTGGTTGGTGCGGATGAACTCCCAGAAGCTGGAACGCCAGCGCTCCTGCTGCTTCGCCATCACTCCGACCAGCCGGCGCGCCTCGTCGAAGTTCCCCGTGAGCGTGCCGTACATGATCCGGTCGTGCAGAGCATGCAACGCGATGTCGCCGTCGCCGATCAGCGGCTCGAGCTCGGCGAGCCGGTCGATCATCGGCCGGGCCTCGACAACCCCGCGGTGGAGAACCACGTGACCGAGGTACACGCTGAGCACGTTGGCCTCCATCGTGGCCGAGCCCATGCCCGTGGCGCGGTCGAGCGCCACGCTGAACGCCTCGTCCGCCTCGTGTCGTCGCCCCGACATGGCGAGCCCGCGCAACCTCGCCACCGCGAGGCGCGCACGCAGGTCCGTCTCGGTGGCGACCGTCCGACCGGCGGCGGCTTCCGCGTCGAGCAGCTCGCTCGCCTCGCTCAGGTAGCCGAGCGACCGATCACCGGCCAGGCCGGGCCGCCATCGGGCGTCCTCGTAGCGCAGCGCCGCCTCCACGCGCAAGGCCACATCGTCGCTCTCACGGGTGAGCGCGATCACTTCCTCGAAGGTCCGCGAGGCCGGCACGTTCCTTCCGGCGCGGTTCTCAGCGATCCCGTGGGCCAGGGCGAGCTCGGCCCGCGACGCCGGCGACGCGCTGGTGTCGAGCTCACGCGCCTGGCGGAGTAGGTCCGCGGCCTCCCCGAAGGAGAAGCGTTCGCTCGCGGCCTCGGCCGCCAGCCGCAACCTCTCCACAGCCAGCGAACGCAGGTCCGGGTCGACCCGGGACGCCTCGGCCGTGTGGAAGGCCAGTTCGGGCAGGTGTGCGGGATCGTCGCCGAAGACCTGCTCCAGCGCGCCCGTGATCCTCCGGTGCATGCGCGCCCGGCGGGCAGAGCTGAGCTGGTCCCGCAGGGAGGACCGGACCAGCGCGTGGGTGAAGCGGAACCGGTCGACACCGATGTCCTCGAGCAGTCGCGCAGCCGTGGCCGCCTCCAGCTCGTCGAGCAGCTCGAGCTCATCGCGGTCGTGCGCGGCGGCCGCGACCGCCAGCTCGAACTCCAGTCCCAGCACCGACATGGTCCGCAGGGTCTCCTGGACTTGCGTGGGGAGGGTGGTGAGGCGTCGGCGTACCGCCCCCTCGATGTGGACGGCGCCGTCCACGGGGTCGACTGCCTGGAGGAACAGCGGATTTCCCGCGGTCTGCCGCATCACCTCGGCCAGGTCGAGGTCGTCATGGCCGATCAGGGTGGCGGCGTCGCGCTCGTCGAGCCCGGTCAGATGTAGCAGCGTGGTGCGAGGCCGGCCCTGTGCTGTGGCCATCAGGTCGCCGACCCGGTCGCTGGCGTCCGGCGCCGTGTCGCGGGCGGTCAGCACCAAGGTCAGGGCCGCGTGTCCGGGCCGCTGTTGGAGATGGCGCAGAAGCTGCAGTGTGGACTCGGCCGCCCAGTGAACGTCGTCGATCACGATCGTGAGCGGTTGGCCCGCCGCGCACTCCTCGAGCCAGGCGGCGACCGCCTCGAAGAGCTCGAACCGGCGACCCGCGTCGTCGACCTGCGCATCGACGACGCGATCGCTGTGCCCGACGCCACCAGCCACGGTCGCCGTTGGCATCAGCGGCGCCAGTCCCGGTGGCAGCGAGGAACTCCGGTCACTCTCCACGTCCACTCGGCCACGCAGTTGACCGATCACCTCGACGAACGGCTGGTACGGCACGCGGAGGTCCTCGCTGTTGCGTCCGAACACCACGCGATGCCCATGGGCATGGGCGTCCGCTGCGAGCTCTGCCGCGAGACGGCTCTTGCCGATACCAGGCTCGCCGAGGACCCACACCCAGCCGGTCGGCGCGTCTGCCCCGGCGCTCTGCACCACCTCGGCACATCGACGCAACTCCTCGGTTCGGCCGCAGAACGGCCGCCGGCGCTCGGTGCGGAGCTCCTCAGGCAGGGCCATCGAGGCTCTCGACGCGGCGGGGGCGTGGGTCGGGGTCGAGGTGTTGACGTCGCCCAACCGCTCGACGGGGGGCACGAACCGGTAACCCCGCCCGTGCACGGTCTTGATCGCCCACTGCCGGGATCCATCGTCGTCGAGGGCACGTCGGGCCTGCTTGATCCGCGTGGTCAGCGCCGACTCGGAGACGAACTTGTTGCCCCAGACGTTCTCGAGCAGCTCGTCCTTCGAGACCAGCCGATCACCCTGCTCTACCAGGTATTGAATGACCCCGAAGACCTGCGGTTCGACCTCACGAACCCCGTCGGGTCCCACGACTTGCACGGTGTCGGTGTCGACGAGTAGGTCGCCGAACCGGTACTGCGGCACGTGCTCAGCGGGCGAACTCGTCGACCTGCGTGATGACGTCGGCCGGCATGCCCAGATCGGTGGCGTGTCGTCGCAGCAACTCGACGTCATCGGCCTCGTAGAGACAGTAGGTCTTCTTCTTGTCGGCCGACAAGAAGGAGGTCAGCCAACGGATCTCGTGATCGAGGTTGTACTGATCGATCAGCCGCACGGTCTCCTCGTCGAGGTCGAGCTGCTCAGCGAACTCGCGCTCCACCATGAAAATCGGCATGACCCTGTCCTCCTGCTGGCTCCACACTTCCCCAAGACACTAGTTTGACATACGCAAGCGAGAATCGGGCCGACCGACCTCGTGGGTGGTGTGTCAGCGGGGCTTCGCCGCGATGACGAACTCCTGGTCGTTGCAGAACCGGTAGATGCCGTGCTCGTCGACCAGGTCGTCGAGAACCGCCATCACCTGGGGCCGGAGCGCCTCGGCACCGACCGCCTCCAAGGCCGGCACGGCGGGTCCGACGCTGGAGATCGCCCGCCAGGCGACATCGGCGTCGGGCCACTCCACGGTGGAGATCCGGGTGCCGCGTTCGAGCACCTCGAACCCTGCCGACGCCAGCATCTCCTCCGCCACCCCCGGCCGGGCGATGTCGTTGGTGCGACGCATCCCCTGCCGGTGCGAGTCCGGCGAGTTCTGGGCGAACACCTTGAAGCACGCTCGCAGGTCGAGGTGGCCGCGGCCCCAGAAGCTGATGGCGATTCGACCACCGGGTTTGAGCACCCGGAGGGCCTCGGCGAGGGCCCCTTCGCAGCCGCCCCAGATGCCATTGATCGACGTCACCGAGTCGAAGCAGGCGTCGGCCCAGGGCAGGGCGAACATAGTTCCGGTCCGCACGTCGGCCCGCGGAGAGCGCGCCTGCGCGATCGCTACGAGCCGCTCCGAGGCGTCGATGCCCGCAGTCTCTGCCCCGGCGCCCTGCGCCAACCGCAGGGCGAGGCCCGAGCCGCAGGCGATGTCCAGGACTCGTGCCCCCGGGACGACGTCGAGCCGGTCCAGTGCGGCGTGGATGACGTCGACGGCGTAGTGCTCGAACAGGCAGGCCCAGTCGGCGGCCCGGCTGCCCCAGGCATCGCCGGCGGTCTCCCAGCGGTGTCCGGCGGGTTCGGCGGTCGCGGCCGCGCCGCTCGGGGCAGTGTCTGTGCTGGTGCCCGTGCTGGTCCCAGTGGTCGTTGCAGTGCTCGTCGTGGTGGTCATGCCCCCACCATGCGCCCGCCCGACGGCCCAGGTCCTGAAGATCGTGTGGAGATCAGGATCCACGACATCTACACGTCGTCTCCAAGGTTGGCCGCTGCTGCTCGGCGACGGTTGGGGCATCAACAGCGCCACCACCGAGGTGGGCTACACCACAGAAGAGGATCATCATGACCGCCACCCTGGACAACGCGAACTCCGTCGACAACGGCGTGCACGTCGACGCGTTGCTCGGCGCCCGCGCCGCTCTCACCGAGGCACGCGAGGCCGCCGCGTTCACCTTCACTGCGACCAACCAGTGGGTGAACGGGACGCACTCCCGTTCGAGCATCAAGGACTTCTCCGGGCTGGGCGCCGCGCAGAGCCACCGCACGGAGTACACCGTCGACACCGACCACCCCGAGATCTTCGCCTCGGCTGACAACGGGCCGACCCCGGTCGAGCTGGTGCTGATGGGCCTGGCCGGGTGCCTCACCGCCGGCGTCGCGGCGGTCGCCCAGCACCGGGGCATCCAGCTTCGGTCGGTGTCTGCGACGGTCAAGGGCAACACCGACCTCGCCGGCATCCTGGGCATCGACCCCGACGTGCGCAACGGGTTCCAGAACATCGAGGTGCGCTACGAGATCGACGCCGACGCCTCGCGCGACGACCTGCAGGCCGTCCTCGCCCAGTCGCAGAAGCGGTCGGCCGTGTTCGACGTCGTCACCAACCCGACGTCGGTTGTCGTCGAGCTGGTGTGAGCAAGTCAGCACACGGAGGAGGGGTCCGATGGCACGCGCAGGAGCAGGCAACACCCGCACGACTGACGTGGTCGTGATCGGTGGCGGTCAGGCAGGGCTGGCGATGAGCCACTGCCTGGTCGACGCCGGGGTCGATCACGTCGTGCTGGAACGCGGGCAGACCGCGAACTCCTGGCGAACCGAGCGATGGGACTCCCTCCGTCTGCTGACCCCCAATTGGCTGAGCCGGCTGCCCGGATGGAGCTACGGCGGGGACGACCCGGATGGCTACATGACCGCACGCGAGGTGGTCGGCTATCTCGACGCCTACCGGACGTCGTTCGATGCTCCGGTGCAGGGCGAGACCATCGTCGAGGCGGTGACTCCGCGCGGTGACGGGTACGTGGTCGAGACCGACAACGGGCCCTGGCAGGCGCGCGCCGTGGTGATCGCCACCGGTGCGTGCAGTGACCCCCACCGGCCCGCTATCGCCGACACGTTGCCCGGACACCTTCAGCAGCTGTCACCGATCGCCTACCGCAATCCGGCGCAGGTCGCCGACGGCGCCGTGCTGGTGGTCGGTGGCTCCGCGTCCGGACTCCAGATCGCCGACGAGCTGCAGCGCGCAGGTCGCGACGTCACCCTGGCCACCGGCGAGCACGTCCGACTCCCCCGCACCTACCGCGGCATGGACATTCACTGGTGGATGGACAGCCTGGGCACGCTCGACGAGCGCTACGACGAGGTCGAGGACCTCGCCCGCGTCCGCCGGCTCCCGTCACTCCAGCTGGTCGGCTCCCCCGAGCGTCGGACTCTCAGCCTCAATAGCGTCGCTGAGGACGGAGTGTCGGTGGTGGGCCGCCTGGCCGGCGTCGTCGGCAACCGCGCCCAGTTCTCCGGCTCGCTCGCCAACGTCTGCAAGCTCGCCGACCTCAAGCAGCGACGCTTGCTCGATCGGATCGACGAGTACGCCGCCGCCCACGGACTCGACCGCGAGCTGGGCGCGCCGACCCGACCAACAGCCACGACCATCGATGCCCGCCGGCTGGATGCGGACCTCACGACGTTCGGAAGTGTCGTGTGGGCGACCGGCTTCCGGCCGCGGTACCCGTGGCTCGCTCCCAGCCTGCTCGACCCGGCCGGGAGGATCCGCCACGATGGAGGCGTGCTCCATGCTCCGGGCCTGTACGTGGTGGGCCTGCCCTTCCTCAGGCGGCGCAAGTCCAACTTCCTCGATGGCGTCGGCCCGGACGCGGTCGAGTTGACCGGGCACCTGGTGGGCCACCTCGGGCAGCTCTCGACCGTGACCGCGGTCAGCGAGCCCGGGCCTCGGGCGGACGGCTGAACGCGACCGGAGCCGCTAGGCTGCCGCCGTGGAGCTCGACAGCTTCAACAGTCTGGCCGATGACGACGCAAGGCGACTCGTAGCCGGCTGCCTCGACGTGCCACGCTGGGTCGACCAGGTCGTGTCCGGCCGGCCGCACGCCGACGTCTCCGCGCTGCTGAAGAGCGCCCACGACGGCGCCCTCGAACTCTCCGACCACGAGGTCGCCTCGGCTCTGTCCAGGCATCCTCGCATCGGCGAACGGCTCGCAGCAGAAGACCGCGAGGCGGCGTACTCCCAGCGCGAGCAGTCGGGGGTGCGGGCCGATCACGCGGAGCGCCTTCGGGAGGCCAACGCGGCCTACGAGGAGCGCTTCGGCCACGTGTTCCTGATCCGCGCCGCGGGTCGCGACAGCGCCGAGATCCTGTCCGAGCTGGAGCGTCGTTTGGGCAACGGCGCGGCCAGCGAGCGTCTGGAGACGGTGAACGCTCTGCGCGACATCGCCCTGCTCCGCCTCCAGCTGGTGGTGTCGTGAGCCAGGTGACGACGCACGTGCTGGACACCGCCGCCGGGAGACCCGCAGCCGGGATCGCCGTCATCCTCGAGGCCGGTGACGGCGCGGTGCTCGCGTACGGCACCACCGACGCTGATGGCCGGATCGGGAACCTGGGTCCCGATCACCTCGACCCCTCGACGTACCGGCTGCGTTTCGACACGGGTGATCTCAGCGCGTTCTTCCCCCATGTGGTGATCACCTTCGTGGTCGACGGGGACGCCCACGTCCACGTGCCGCTGCTGCTCAGCCCGTTCGGCTACTCCACGTATCGGGGGAGCTGAGATGGCGATCGTGCTCGGCGCGAACCGCTACGGGAAGGCGGAGACCCGGTTGTTCCGGGTCAACCGCAACAGCGAGCGCCACACTGTGCGCGACCTCAACGTGTCCAGCTCCCTGGCCGGTGACTTCGCCGACGCCCATCTCGTAGGTGACCAGAGCAACGTGCTGCCCACCGACACCCAGAAGAACACGGTCTTCGCGCTCGCGAAGAAGCTCGGCGTGGGTGAGATCGAGGACTTCGGACTAGCTCTGGCCCGGCACTTCGTCGACGACGTCGCTCCCGTGACCGGTGCCGACATCCGGATCGAGGAATACGCGTGGCAGCGGATGCCCGTCGGAGCCGACGGCCACGCCCACGCCTTCACCCGCGCCGGTCAGGAGGTGCGCACGACGCAGGTCGTCGTGGACGGAGGCGGCGAGAAGGTGGTGAGCGGCGTCAAGGACATGACGATCCTCAAGTCCACGGGATCGGAGTTCGCCGGGTTCCTCACCGACGAGTTCACCACCCTCGCGGAGACCCACGACCGGATCCTCGCGACCGCGCTCACCGTGCGCTGGGCCTACGCCGACGACGTCACCGGTATCGAGTGGGCAGCGACCTACGCGAGCGTCAAGGCGACCCTGCTGGAGCGGTTCGCCACCGTGCACTCCCTCGCCCTCCAACAGTCCCTGTGGGAGATGGGCAAGGGCGCGCTCGAGACGCACCCGCAGGTGGCCTCGATCGAGCTGGTGGCGCCCAACATCCACCACATCGCCGCGGACCTGGCACCCTTCGGGCTGGACAACCTGGGCGAGGTCTTCCACGTCACCGACCGGCCCTACGGGCTGATCGAGGTCACCGTGCAGCGAGACGCCGTGCCGCCGGCAAGTGCGTCCTGATGGACTTCCTGTCGCCCGCCTCGCTGGCCGATGCGCTGGCCGCCAAGCGCGAGCATCCGGACGCCGTCCCGATCATGGGCGGTACCGACGTGATGGTCGAGCTGAACTTCGACCGTCGCCGCCCCGGCGCACTGCTCGACCTGACCCGGGTAGCCGAGCTCGCCGACTGGGAGCGGGCGAACGGGGAGATCCGGCTCGGGTCGGCGGTCACCTACACGCGCATCATCGCAGAGCTCGGGCGCGAGCTGCCCGGGCTCGCCATGGCCTCGCGCACCGTCGGGTCGCCACAGATCCGCAACCGGGGAACGGTCGGTGGCAACCTGGGTGCGGCGTCGCCCGCCGGCGACGCGCATCCCCCGCTGCTAGCCGGGTTCGCGGACATCGAGCTCTCCTCCATCGACGGCGTACGCCGAGTACCGGCGGAGGACTTCTACGCGGGCGTCAAGGCGCATGTGGGCCGGCCCGACGAGCTGATCACCGCCGTCTGGCTCACTCCCGCCGGCGGGCCGCAACAGTTCAGCAAGATCGGCACCCGCAACGCGATGGTGATCGCGGTGGCCGCCTTCGCCCTGGCTCTGCACCCGGACCAGAAGCGGGTCGGGACCGGCCTCGGGTCGGCCGCGCCCACGCCGCGCCGCTCGCCGGCCGCCGAGGAGTTCCTCGCGGCGGAGCTCGACTGGGTGGCACGGGGTGACCTGAGGCCGGGAGTGGCTGAGGAGTTCGGACGGCTGGTCGCCATGGCCTCCGCCCCGATCGACGACGTGCGCGGCACTGCGGCGTACCGGCTCCACTCGCTGTCGGTGATGGCCCGGCGCACCCTGACCTGGGCCTGGACGGACTACCAAGGAGGCGACCGATGAGGGTCACGATCACCGCCAACGGGGTGCGCCGGCAGGTCGACGACGTGTGGGAGGGCGAGAGCCTGCTCTACGTCCTCCGCGAGCGGATGGGCCTGCCCGGGTCCAAGAACGCGTGCGAGCAGGGCGAGTGCGGCTCGTGCACGGTATATCTCGACGGCATCACCTGCTGTGCCTGCCTCGTCGCCGCCGGCCAGGCCGACGGACGCGAGGTCGAGACCGTGGAGGGCCTGAGTGGCCCCGGCGGCCTCGAGGGCGGCGAGCTGCACCCCGTGCAGCAGGCCTTCGTGGAGGCCGGCGCCGTTCAGTGCGGCTTCTGCACCCCGGGCCTGCTTATCGCCACCCGCGATCTGCTGATGCGCGATCCCGAACCCGACGACTCCGAGATCCGCGAGGCGCTGGCCGGCAACCTGTGCCGCTGCACGGGTTACCAGAAGATCATCGATGCCGTCCACCTGGCCGCGAGGCGGATGCGATGAGCCGACTCGTGATCGACGGCTGCGCGGTGGTCACCATGGACGCGGATCGCGCCGAGCACCCCGTGGGCCACCTGGTGATCGAGGGCAGCCGAATCACCTCGGTCGCTGCGGGCCGAGCCCCCCGCGACCTCGCCGAGACGACGTACGTCGACGGCACCGGCTGCTTGGCGACTCCGGGGCTCGTCAACACCCACCACCACCTCTACCAGTGGCTGACCCGCGGCTTCGCCGTCGACCACACGCTCTTCGAGTGGCTCACCAGCCTCTACCCGGTGTGGGGCTGCCTGGACGAGGACTCGGTACGCACCGGCGCGACTGGTGCCCTGGTGCAGCTCGCCAGGACCGGCTGCACCACCACGACCGACCACCACTACGTCTTCCCGGCCGCGGGTGGGGACCTGCTGTCCGCTGAGATCGAGGCAGCGCGCACCGTCGGCCTGCGGTTCCTGCCGACACGAGGTTCGATGGACCTGGGCGAGAGCCAGGGCGGACTCCCGCCGGACCACGTGGTGGAGCAGCTCGACGCGATCCTCACCGCGACCGCCGAGGCGGTCGATCGGCACCACGACCCGTCGCCCGACTCGATGCTACGCATCGCGGTGGCACCCTGCTCCCCCTTTTCCGTGACCGGCGACCTGCTCGCCCGGGCGGCAGAGCTGGCGCGGGACAAGGGAGTCCGGCTGCACACCCACCTCGCCGAGACGACCGACGAGGACGACTTCTGTCGGCAGCGGTTCGGCTGCTCGCCGGTCGAGTACGTCGAGTCGCTGGGCTGGCTCGGGCCCGACGTCTGGCTCGCCCACGGCGTCCACCTCGACGACCCCAGCCTCGCCCTCCTCGCGAGGACGAGCACCGGCGTCGCCCACTGCCCCTCCTCCAATGCCCGCCTGGGAGCCGGCATCTGCCGCACCCGCGACCTGTGGGCTGCCGGGGTCCCCGTCGGGCTGGGGGTGGACGGTGCCGCGTCGAACGAGGCTGCGTCGCTGGTCGAGGAGCTGCGCCATGCGGTGCTCCTCGCCCGCGCCGTGGGCGGGCCGCAGTCGCTCACGGTCCGGGACGGGCTGGAGCTGGCCACGCTGGGCGGCGCTCGGGTGCTCGGCTGGGACGACCAGATCGGCTCCCTCGAGGACGGCAAGCTGGCCGACGTGGCCTTGTGGCGTCTCGACACCGGCGCGCACGCCAACATCGCCGACCCGGTCGCCGCCCTGGTGCTGGGTTCGCCGCCGCCTCTCGAGCTGCTGCTGGTCCAGGGACGCCCGGTGGTGCGCCGGGACGAGACAGTCGAGGTGGACGAGGAGCGGCTCGCGGTCGACGTCCGTGCGGCCACCGAGTCGCTGCTCAGCAGGGCGGCCGGCCGATGACGAGGACCCCGGTTGCGAGCACGACGCGTGACGGCATCGGCGAGTCACCGCTACGCCCCGACGGCACGCTGAAGGTCACCGGCGACTTCGCCTACGCCAGCGACCTCTGGATGGACAGCATGCTCTGGGGCGTCACGTTGCGCAGCCCGCATCCCTCCGCGCGGATCCGCAGCATCGATCTCTCCGCGGCGCTGGCGACGGCAGGGGTGTTCGCCGTGCTCACCCAGGAGGACGTGCCCGGCGAGAAGTACTTCGGGCTGGAGCACCCCGACCAGCCGGTGCTCGCCATCGACGTGGTGCGCTACCACGGCGAGCCGATCGCGCTGGTCGCCGCCGACCATCCCGAAACCGCGCGGCGGGCGGCGAACAAGATCGTCGTCGAGTACGACGTCCTCGAGCCGGTCGTCGACGCCGAGAAGGCGCTGCTGCCCGGGTCCCGGCGGCTGCACCCGGAGGGCAACCTGGTCCGCCACCTCAAGATCCGCACCGGGGACCCCTACCCGACCGCCGAGGTGATCGTGTCCGGCGACTACCACGTGGGGATGCAGGATCAGGCCTTCCTCGGACCCGAGTCCGGGCTGGCCGTGCCGGACGGCGTGGGCGGCGTCGACCTCTACGTGGCCACCCAGTGGCTGCACGCCGACCAGCGGCAGGTGTGCTCGGCGCTCGCGCTCGCCCCGGACCAGGTTCGGTTGCGGCTCTCCGGCGTCGGCGGTGCGTTCGGCGGGCGGGAGGACCTGTCCATGCACGTCCACGGCTGCCTTCTCGCGATGCACACCGGCAAGCCGGTGAAGATGGTCTACAACCGCGAGGAGTCCTTCTTCGGTCACGTCCACCGCCACCCCGCCGCGATGCACTACGAGTACGGCGCGACCCGCGACGGCACGCTGGTCTACGCGCGGGCGCGGATCGTCCTCGATGGCGGCGCCTACGCCTCGACCACCGCCGCCGTTGTCGGCAACGCAGGCACGATGGGCCTCGGCCCCTACGACATCCCCCACATCCACCTCGACTGCTACGGCGTGTACACCAACAACCCGCCGTGCGGTGCAATGCGCGGTTTCGGCTCGGTGCAGGTCGCCTTCGCGATCGAGGCGATCATGGACAAGCTCGCCGCCGCGGTCGGGGTCGACCCGGTGGAGATCCGGGTCCGCAACGCCTTCTCGGAAGGGTCGCGCGCACCCACCGGGCAGCTGATCGACAGTGCCGCACCCGTCGCCGAACTGGTGCAGCGACTTCAGTCGATGCCCCTGCCGTCCGACCGGTCCCGGGAGCTCGATCCACGCACGCTGCCGGGCGGGGTGTCCAACACCACCCACGGTGAAGGGGTACGCCGCGGTGTCGGCTACGCCGTGGCCTACAAGAACGTCGCCTTCTCCGAAGGCTTCGACGACTACTCGACGGCCCGGGTCCGGCTGGCGATCGTCGGCGGCCAGCCGTCGGCCACCGTCCACACCGCCGCGGCCGAGGTGGGTCAGGGGCTGGTCACCGTCGAGCAGCAGATCTGCCGCACCGAGCTGGGTGTCGATCAGGTCGTCGTCGCCCCCAAGGACACACAGGTGGGCTCGGCCGGCTCGAGCTCGGCCTCGCGGCAGACCTACATGACCGGTGGCGCTGTCAAGGCGGCCTGCGAGAGCGTGCGCCGCCTGGTGTTCGCCAAGGCGGAGACCCGGCTGGGCCGGGTGGTCGACGACCTGCGGCTCGAGGCCGGCCACGTGGTCAGCCGGTCCGGGGAGGTCTCGATCACGCTGGTGGACCTGCTCGGCGACGATGTCCTCGAGGACACGGTCGAGTGGCGGCACCGGCCGACCTACCCGCTCGATCCGGAGACCGGGCAGGGCCTCGCCCACGTCCAGTACGCCTTCGCGGCGCACCGCGCCGTCGTTGACGTCGACGTGGAGCTCGGCCTGGTGAAGGTGGTCGAGCTGGCAAGCACCCAGGACGTCGGCAAGGCGATGAACCCGGACGCCGTCGTGGGCCAGATCCAAGGCGGCAGCACCCAAGGCCTCGGGTTGGCGCTGATGGAGGAGATCCAGATCGTCGACGGGAGGATCATGAATCCGTCGTTCACCGACTACCTGATTCCCACGATCCTCGACACCCCACCGATGCCGATCGAGGTGCTGGAGTACGCCGACCCGCACGCGCCGTACGGGCTGCGCGGCGTCGGCGAGGCGCCGACGATCTCGTCCGGTCCTGCCGTCGCCGCGGCGATCCGTGCGGCCACGGGGGTCGACCTGCGCCGTATCCCGATCCGGCCCGAGGACGTGACCGGCACCCGATGACCGCCTCTCCCCTGCTGCTCCACGACGCGTTGCCGCTCGTCACCGACCTCCAGCGGTGGTTCGAGCTCGACCGGCAGTGCCCCGACCACGGCGCCCGCGTGGAGTTCGTCGAGTGACCCGGCCCCGGCTGAGCCCGGCGGACCTCGCCGCCGTCGCGGCGATCATGGCGCCGGCCGACGGCGCGCGGGCCCGCGACTACCCCGGTGACTCAGGCGCGCGGCAACCGGTCCACACCGTCTACGTTCCTGCGGACCGGGTCACACCCGGCCTGGTCGCGGAGTACGGCGTGGCCGCGCGGGCCGCCCTCGAGGCGCATGCGCCGGATCCGTGGAACCTCGCGGACGCCGTGGGTGCCGACCCCGAGCGGGTGGCCGCCGTGTGGCCGCTGCTGCTGGACAAGCTGGAGCGCGAACCAGTGGAGGACCTGCGGATCGACCTGGAGGACGGCTACCGCGGGCATTCCGACGACGACGAGGACGCCCACGCGGTGGCCGCGGTGCGAGCGCTGGCCGGGTCGGGGACGCCGGCGTTCTGGGGGGTGCGTTTCAAGTCTTTCGAGGCCACCACCCGGGCCCGCGGCCTGCGGACCCTCGACCTGGCGATCGGCGCTGCTGTGGAGGCCGGCCGACTGCCGGACGGCTGGCGACTCACGCTGCCGAAGGTGACCTCGGTCGAGCAGGTGGGAGCGATGGCGGAGGCCTGCCGGCGCCTGGAGGCGGCATACTCGCTCGACGCGGGACGGCTGAGCTTCGAGGTCCAGGTGGAGACGCCGCAGGTGATCCTCGGCGCCGACGGCGCGGCCACCGTGGCTCGCCTGGTGCATGCCGCCGAGGGCCGGTGCGGCGGACTGCACTTCGGGACCTACGACTACACCGCGGCACTCGGAATAGCCGCGGAGCAGCAGGGGCTGGACCACCCGGTGGCCGACCACGCCAAGCAGGTGATGCTGTTGGCCGCCGCGGGGACGGGCGTGTCGGTGTCGGACGGCTCGACGAACGTGCTGCCGGTGGGCTCGGCCGAGCAGGTACACGCGGGCTGGGCGCTGCACTTCCGGCTGGTGAGCCGATCCTTGGCGCACGGCCTCTACCAGGGTTGGGACCTGCACCCGGCCCAGCTGCCTACCCGGTTCCTGGCCACCTTCCTGTTCTTCCGGGCCGGTCTCGACGTGGCCGCAACCCGGCTCCGGGCCTACCTCGCCGACGAATCAGGAACGGTGCTCGACGAACCCGCCACAGCCAAGGCGCTCGCGGGCTTCCTGCGTCGCGGCGTTCATTGCGGCGCGCTGATCCCCGAGGAGGTCCAGGAGCTCGCCGGTGTCTCGATCGCCGTGCTCGACGACCTGGCCCTGCGTCGGGTGGGGTGACCCGATGCCGACCGCCGACGTGGCCATCACCGGCACGGCACTGGTCGACGGACGGTTCGAGCCCGCGGTGGTCGTGGTGGCGGACGGGCGAGTGCTGGCCATCGAGCCTCCGAGCGCCGCGGTGGACGCGCCGGAGCAGGTCACCTTGGCCCACAACGAGGTGCTGCTGCCCGGCTTGGTCGACTCCCATGTGCACGTCAATGAGCCGGGCCGCACGGAGTGGGAGGGGTTCGCCTCGGCCACCCGCGCGGCCGCGGCCGGCGGCGTGACCACGCTGGTCGACATGCCACTGAACTCAATCCCGCCGACCGTCGACCCGGCCGCCCTGGACGTCAAACGCCGGGCTGCGCAGGGGAAGACCTACGTCGACGTCGGGTTCTGGGGCGGCGCGGTGCCGGCCTCGCTCGGCCGCCTGCGCGCGCTGCACGAGGCCGGGGTCTTCGGGTTCAAGTGCTTCCTGGTCGACAGCGGCGTGCCTGAGTTCCCGCCGTTGACCTGGCCCGAGCTCGATCGGGCCCTGGCCGAGGTGGCGGCCCTGGACGGGTTGCTGATGGTGCACGCGGAGGACGCCGCGGTGCTCGCCGAGGCTCCGGGGTGCGCCGGGAGGTCGTACGCCGGCTTCGTCGGCTCGCGGCCGCACCGGGCCGAGGACGTGGCGATCTCGGGGCTGCTGGACCGGGCCGCGACCCACGGGGCCCGGGTGCACGTGCTGCACCTCTCCAGCGCCGACGCGCTGCCCCAGATCGCGGCCGCGCGGGCGGCCGGGGTCGCGGTGAGCGTCGAGACGTGTCCGCACTACCTGGTGCTGAGCGCCGACGAGGTGCCCGACGGAGGCACGGAGTTCAAGTGCTGTCCGCCGATCCGCCACGCATCGAACCGTGACGCGCTCTGGCAGGCGCTCGCCGACGGGCTCATCGACTCCGTGGTGTCCGACCACTCTCCGTCGACGCCCGAACTCAAATGCCTCGACTCGGGCGACTTCGGCCGGGCCTGGGGTGGGGTCGCCTCGCTGCAGCTGGGACTGCCGCTGATGTGGACGGCAGCTCGGGAGCGTGAGATCGGGCTGGAGCGCGTTGTGGGATGGATGTCGGCAGCCCCGGCGGCGCTGGCCGGGCTCAGCGCGAAGGGTGGGATCGCCGTCGGCCGGGACGCGGACCTGGTGGCGTTCGCTCCGGACGCGTCGTTCGAGGTCGACCCGGGGCGGCTGCACCACCGCAACCCGGTCACGCCGTACACCGGCCGGCGGCTCTACGGCGTCGTCCGCGACGTGTGGCTGCGCGGGCGGCGCGTGGTCGACGATGGGATCGTGGTGGGCGACCCACCCGGCCTCCTGCTGAGAAGGGAAGACCCGTGAGCTTCATCGAGTTGCCGGACCTTGCGTCACGGACCCTGGGCGGCAGCGTGGTCGCGGCCAACGACGAGCTCTTCGCGCCGCGGGAGAACCTGATCCGGCCCGAGCCGCCCGTGGCAGTGCACAGCTTCGGGCCCAAGGGCAAGCAGTACGACGGTTGGGAGACTCGGCGCCGCCGCGAGCCCGGGGCCGACTGGGCGATCGTGCGACTGGGCGTGCCGGGCAGGGTGCGGGGGGTGGTCGTGGACACGTCGTACTTCCTGGGCAACTACCCCCCGTTCGTGTCCGTCGAGGCCGCCGCCGTCGAGGGGTACCCGTCCCCAGAGGAGCTGGCCGCGCTGGCCTGGGAGACGATCCTGGAGACTTCACCCGCCGAGGGAGGCGCCCAGAACGCCTACCCGGTCACAGACGAACGCGTGTGGACCCATGTCCGGCTGACGATCCACCCCGACGGCGGCGTGGCCAGGTTCCGGGTGCACGGCACCCCGATCCCCGACCCGCGATTCCTGACCGGGACCATCGATCTCGCCGCGCTGGAGAACGGCGGCTCGATGGTCGAGTGCTCCGAGGCGTTCTACGGCTCGGCCGCAAACCTGATCCTGCCAGGACGCGCCCGCCACATGGGCGAGGGCTGGGAGACCGCGCGGCGTCGCGGCGAGGGCAACGACTGGGCATTGTTCCGGCTCGCCGGACCTGGCGTCGTCCGCCATGTCGAGCTGGACACGTCGTACTTCGTCGGCAACGCGCCCGGCTGGGTGCGATTGTCGGGGTGCCGAGCCGATCCGGACAGGTCGGGGTCCGACGAGCTGGGGTCGTTGGAGTGGTTCGACCTGGTGCCCAAGGTGCGCTCCCAGCCCGACACCCGGCATCGGTTCCTGGTCGACGAGCAGCGCCCGCTCACGCACGTGAGGCTGGATGTCTACCCTGATGGCGGGATGGCTCGTCTGCGGGTCTGGGGCGACCTGGTCTGAACCTCCCGGTCGGCGAGCCCGAGCGAGCTGCCGATCGCATCGACGACCTGGCAGGTCAGGTGAGCAGCAGCCAGATCGGCCCTGCGGCCAGCCCCAGCGCCACGGCGGCGGCGCTGGCAGTGAAGGCCACCAGAGCCGGCCCGGACGCCGTCGCGGAGGACTCGCGGGGCTCGGTTGCAGGCATCAGCGTCGCCCGGATCCAGCGCAGGTAGTAGAAGAGACTCGCCACCGTGTTCACGACGAGCGCCACAGCCAGCCAGGCCAGTCCGGCGTCCCACGTGGCCGCGAGGGTCATCAGCTTGCCGACGAAGACGGCGGTCGGTGGCGTCCCGACCAGGCCGAGCAGGGCCACGACGAGCGCGGTGACCAGCCCGGGCCGTGCTGCGGCGGCACCGGCCCAGTCCTCGAGCGAGCGGCGTCCCGGCTCCGCGGCCGCGACGGCGAACGCCGCCAGGTTGGTGACCGCGTAGCCGGCCAGGAAGAACAGCAGGGCCGGCTGGCCGAGCTCGGTGCGTCCGGCGACCGCCGCCGCGGCGAGCAGGTAGCCGACCTGGCTGACCGTGGACCACCCCAGGAGCCGGCGTACGTCGGTCTGGGCGAACGCCGCCAGGTTGCCGATGGTCATGCTCGCCACGGCGAACAGGCCGACCAGAGTCGCCCATCGCAGCTCCCCGGGCAGGACCGTGAGCAGCCGGGTCACTGCGACCACCGCGCCCACCTTGGGGACGGTGGTCAGGAAGGCGGCGGCCGTCACCGACGCCCCCTCGGTGGCGTCGGGCACCCAGAAGTGGGCGGGCACACCACCGGCCTTGAACAGGAGGCCGGCCAGCACCAGCAGTCCCCCGGCTGCAACGGCTGCCGCAGGGGCGCTGTCCAGTCCGCGGGCCACGGCGTCGTACGCCGTTCGTCCTGACGGTGCGTAGAGCAGCACCGCCCCCAGCATCAGCAGAATCCCGAACAGGGCGCCGAACAGGTAGGTCTTGAGCGCCGCCTCGGGCGAGTTCGGCCGGGCCACGATGCCCACCAGGCCGTAGAGCGGGATGCTCGACAGCAGGAACGCCACCACCAGGAGCGCCAGGTCGGTGGACCCGGCCAGAAGCAGCGCGCCGGTGCCGCCGAAGAGGAGCAGGCTGCACGTCTCGCTCTCCCGTGGGTGATCGCGCAGGTCCCCCTCGGCCATCGCCAGAAGCAGCAGCAGCGCCGAGGTCACGATCACCCGTGCGGCCGCGGTGGAGGCGTCCACACTGAAGGTCCCGGAGAAGGCCATCCGGTCCGCGCCGGTCCAGCCCACGACCGCCGCCACGAGGCTGGCCAGCGTGGCCACCCCGGCCAGCAACCGGATCCGCCACTGACGGGTTCGGGGCGTGAACGATCCACCGACCAGGCAAGCCATCCCTCCCAGGAACAGCAAGGCCTCCGGCAACAGCGCCAGCACGTCCGACCGCATCGACACCGCTCAACGCCCCACGAGGTGTGCGACGGTCGCTGCTGCGGGTTCGATCAGGTCGAGGAGGGGCCGGGGCAGCACTCCGATCAGCACCGACAGGCCGAGCAGCAGCGCCACCGGCGCCCACTCTCGCGGCCTCACGTCGGCGAAGCCCCCCGACAGCCCCATGGTCGGTCCGGTGAAGACTCGCTGCAGGGCACGCAGGAAGAGGGCAGCGGTGACCAGGATCCCCAGCACGGCCACCGCCGTGACCGGCACCGTGGCGATGCTGCCGGCAAAGATCTGGAACTCCGCGATGAAGCCCGAGAGCGCGGGCAGCCCCAGGGAGCCGAACGCAGCCACCGTGAACAGCGTCGCGTAGCGGGGAGCAGGAGCGGCCAAGCCGCCGTACCCGCCGAGTGCGTAGTCGCCGGTCCGGTCGAACATGACCCCGGCCAACAGGAAGAGCGCGGTCGTCAGCAGGCCGTGGCTGACCATCTGCGTCACCGCCCCGGTGATCGCGACGCCACGAGCCTCCTCGGACCCCTCGGCCAGCACCCCGGCAGCGCCGACGGCGAGGACGACGTACCCCATGTGGTTGACCGACGTATAGGCGATCATCCGTTTCAGGTCGGTCTGCGCGAAGGCCACCAGGGCGCCCCAGAGCACCGAGACGATCCCGACGGCGATCACTACGGGCGCCCAGGCACGCCAGGCCTCGGGCAGCATCGGCATCGCGATCCGCACGAAGCCGTAGGCCCCCAACTTGAGCATCACTCCCGCCAGCACCGCGGATCCGATCGCCGGAGCATCGGTGTGCGCGGGCGGGAGCCAGGTGTGGAAGGGAAAGGTCGGGGTCTTCACGGCCAGCCCGAGGAGCAACGCCCCCAGCACCAGGCCCCCGGCCACACCCTGGCCCTGCAGGGGCGGATGCGCGGCGAGCTCGACCATGTCGAAGGTGTGCGGATCCGAGGCCACGTAGAGGCCGATGAATCCGAGCAGCAGGGCCAACGATCCCAGGAAGGTGTAGAGGAAGAACTTCAGCGCCGACCGGGCTGCGTTCCCGTGGCCCCAACCGCTGATCGAGAAGTACATCCCGACGATCGAGAGGTCGAAGAAGACAAAGAACAGGACCAGGTCCGCGGAGACGAACAGCCCCAGGCACACGCTCTCCAGGAACAGGAACAAGGCGGCCTGCAGTCGGGGGCGGTCGGACTCCCGCGACGCGAAGACCGCGCAGGCGAAGAACACCACCGTGGTCATCACCACTAGCGGGAGAGACAGCCCGTCCACGCCGACGTGATAGCTCGCTCCCACGCCCGGGATCCACCGGGCCTGCTCCTCCAGGGCGAGCGCGCCGGACGTCGGTGCGTCGTACGTCGTCCAGATGACCGCGGCCAGGACCAGCTCGATCCCGGTGACGGCGACGAAGGCTGCACGGGCGGTCCGCTGACCGACCTGCGGCGCCAGCAGCACCGCGGCGGCAGCCAGCGGGAGGAACACCAGGACGGAGAGCACAGTCACCTCACGAGGACGAGGGCGAGGACCGCGAGGCCCAGGACGATCAGGGCCTGCAGGTAGTACTGGTGGAGCTGGCCGGTCTGGGGCCGCTGCGCGAGCCTCCCCAGACCGCGGGTACCCGAGGCGAGCCCCCGCACCCCGGCATCAAGGACGGATTCGTCGGCCCGGGCCGCGGAGGCGGCGATGCCCACCGTCGCGTGCGCGCCCTCCTCCACTGTCCGGTCCAGGACCGCGTCGTCGAGGCGGGCGAGCAGACCGGCGAGCCGGACGACGGGGCGCACGACCATCCGATGGGCGATCCGTTCCAGGAACAGCCAGTCGACCAGCACCCGGGGCCACTGCGCGGAACCGACGGCGTCGCGACGCCACAGCAGGACCACCGTCGCCCCGAACGCCGCCGCGGCGATCACCGCGGACAGCAGCAGCTCGACGACCCCGGGTTTCGGGGCCGCACCGCCCACCAGGTCCTGCACGCGACCGGCCAGCGGCGGCAGCGCCAGGAGGCCGAGCACCACCGACCCGACGGCGAGTGGGGCCAGCGCCAGGATCGAGCTCGTCGGCACCCGGCGGGTGCCGGTTCGCTCCTCGTCCCAGCCCGGGTCGGGGCCGTCGTGGCGTCGACGGGTCAGCACGACGAGCGCCTTCGCGGCGTACCCTGCCGCCAGGGCGACCCCGAACAGACCGGTCACGTAGAGCAGGGGCGAGTGCTCCCACGCACCAGCCAGGACGGCGTCCTTGGTCGCCCACAGCGCAAGTGGCGGCAGGCCTGCCAGCGAGAGGAGCCCGGCCAGGGAGCAAGCGCCCACGGCGGGCCAGATCCGCGCGGCCCCGGTGAGCGACGACAGTCGTTTCGTGCCGAGCGCCTCCAGCCACAGACCGGCCGCGAGGAACAGCCCCGCCTTGACCGCCGCGTGCGCCACCAACTGCGTCGCACCGGCCGCGGTCGCACCCACTCCGGCCGCGAGCACGACGTAGCCGAGCTGAGCCGCGGTGGATGCCGCCAAGAGCTGCTTCAGGTCACTCTGGGCCAGCGCCACGAGGCCCAGCACCACAGCGGTGGTCGCGCCGGTCCAGGCAGCGGCGTCATCGGCCCACCCGCTCGCCGCCAGCGTCGGTGACACCCGGAGCAGCAGGTAGCCGCCCATGGCGACCATCGCGGCCGAGTGCAGCAGCGCGCTGACCGGGCTCGGGCCGTGCATGGCCCGCGACAGCCAGAACGAGAACGGCAGTTGAGCGGCCTTGCCGAGTCCGGCGACGAGCAGGCCGGCGGCCAGCACGTCGCGCCAGCCCCCCGAGGTCTCCGCCAAGCTGTCCAGGCCGAGGCCCGCTCCTCCCGCCAGCCCGGCGCCGGCGGCGACGTACAGGCCGAGATCCGCGGCCCGGGTGGTGAGGAAGGCAGTTGTGCCCGACGACACCGTGACCGGGTCGCGCCAGGAGTAGCCGATCAGCGCGAAGGACGTCGCGCCCATCACCTCCCACGAGACCAGCAGGGTGGGCAGCGTGGTGGCCAGGACCGTCATCAGTGCCGCCGCAACGAACAGCAGCATCAGGCCGTGGAATCGAGCGGTGCGCAGATCGGGGCTGCCGGTCGAGGACAGCAGCACCAGCAGCGAGACCAGGCCGACGGCGGGAAGGACCAGTGCCGCCAGGCCGTCCACGGCCAGCCCCAGGTCGGAACCGGCCATGAACGGGGTCGCCACCGAGGGCCTTGCGCCACTGCGTGGGAAAGCTACGGCCATCGCCGCCAGGGCAAGCAGTGTCGCTGTGCTGACCCCGATCGGGGCGGCGATCCTGTCGGCCGCGGGACCGACGAGCAGGAGGGCCGAGCCCACCAGGGCAGGGAGCACGACGAGGGTGACGAGCGCGAGATCGAGCATCAGCCGTGCAGCTCCGCGGCCGTGTCGGTCATGTCGTGGCCGGCCTGTCGGTGCAGCAGCGTGGCGACGGCGAAGCCCATGGCCATCTCCACGGTCATCGCCGCGATGACGACCAGGACGAGCACCTGACCTGAGGGGTCAGGGGCGAGGAACCACCAGGCGCCCGCCCCGGCGAGGATGACGCCGTTGATCATCAGCTCGAGACCCATCATCACCATCACCACCACCTGCTGGGACAGGGCGCCGTACACCCCCACAGCGATCAGGGCAGCAGCCACGAGCAGCACGGTCTCGAGGGTCATCGACCGACACCTCCCGGGTGGGGATCGTCGGCTGGTCGTCGATCCAGGTCGTCGCCGAGGCGGTCGTAGCGGGTGCGGCGTGAGGACAGCGCCACTCCGGCCACGATCGTGGCGACCATGACCGGACTCATCGCGATCATCACCAGCATGTGGGAGTCCATCAGGGCCTCTCCCAGGGCGGCGGTGACGTCGGCGGTCGGCGCGCCCCGGCGAGCGGGCCACGGCACCAGCACTGCTCCGCCGCCGAGCACCAGGAACGTGCCGATCGCAGCGAGCACGGAGGAGCGGTGCGAGTGCACCATGCTCATCGGCATCAACGCCGGGTTCATCCCCATGAACATGACCATGTAGACGGCCATCACGGCCATCTCCATGACCATCATCAAGATCACGATCACCCCCAGGTAGGCCTGCCCCAGCAGCAGCAGGGAGATCCCGACGGCCACGAAGGACGTCGCGAGGGCGTACGTCGCGCGCGCCATCGAGTCGACGTAGAACACCAAGGCTCCCGCGACGACGGAGACGACGGCGCAGAGCCAGAACGCGACATCGGTCAGTGCGAGGGTCACGGAATCTCCTTTCCTGTGGCGCGCAGGTCTAGTGGGCGGCGACGGCGATGATCGAGACAACGAGGTCTTGGGCGACCACGAGCGGGAGCACGACCACCCAGCCAACCTCCAGCAGCTTGTCGGGGCGCAGGGTGGGGAGCCGGCGGCCCACCCCCACGAGGAGCAGGCTGAGCCCGACGGTCTTGGCCAGCACCCACGCCCAGTCGGGAAACAGTGGTCCCGCTCCCCCACCGAGGAACAACGGCACCGCAGCGGCGCTGCCCGCCACCAGGAGCGCGTAGCGCCCGGCCAGCACCAGGAGGCGATCGACGCCGGCCAACTCGGTGTGGATCCCGCCGCTGAGGTCGGTGCCGGCAGCGGGATCCATGGGGGGACGGACGGAGAAGCCCAGGACGCCCCAGCAGTACGCCGCGAAGGCCACCGGAGCCCACACCACGAACCACACGCCGTCCTGCGCTTGAGCGATCTCGGCCAGGTCAAGGCTGCCGGCAGCGATCGCGGGAGCGGTGAGCGCGAACATCAGCGGAAGCTCGTAGCCCAGCGCGAGGGCCAGGAACCGGTATCCACCCACCAGGCTGGTGATCGAGTTGGCTCCCCAGCCCAGCAGCCACCACACCGCCCAGGCCATGACGTCGAGCGCGTTGATCCACACGACGCCCAGGGGGTGGTCGACCAGCGCGTGGGCGCCGAGCGGCACGAAGGCGACGATGAGGGCAGCCAGCGGCACCACCGCCGACGACGCCGCGCGCCACAGCAACCGGTCAGCGGAGACGGTGCGCCGTGGTCGCTGGTGCATCAACCGGGCCGCCTCGCGCACCGGTGCCGTCAAGCCCGACCGAAGCGAGACGTCGCGGTCGCGGGCCTCGAGCACGCCGGAGAAGCCGGCCACGGCCACGGCCACCAGGGCGAGTCCGGCCAGCACGGGCAGGGCGTAGAGAATGGGCAGGGAGGTGTCCGTCTCACACCTCCGCGGCAACGTCGTGGGCGAGGTCGGCCCTCAGGACGGCCATCCACAAACGGACCGCCGCCAGTTCCTGACCGCGGACCAGGTCCGGCAAGGCCTCCAGCGAGGGACCTTCGCCCCCCGTGGTGGCGGGACGCTCCTCGCGGGCTACCAGTGCCCTCTCGAGAAGACCGACCAAGCGCTCGTGCAGCTCCTCGCGTCGGCCGTCCTCGCTGGTGACGGCGAGCCCCTTCAGCACCCAGCGCAGGACCCGGTGCCGGCGCACCCGGGAGACGAGCCCCTCGATCGACTCCGCGACGTCCTGGTCGCCGACCAGGCAGCGGTCGCGCAGTCGTGTGGCTCGGGCCGCCTCACCGGGCAGACCAGCGAGGCTCAGCACCGACGCCGCCGCATCCAGGAGCCGGGCTGCCCGAGTCTCACCGTCGTCCGGCACGGACGGCCGGCCAGCCGCATCGAGCTGCTCCACCTCGGCGCCGGAGACCACGTCGCCGTGCAGGGTGAGCCGCAGGACGAGCCCGGCCGGCCAGTGCGCGAGAACCGGACCCAGCGGCAGGTGTAGCTCGTCCATCTCGAGGCCGTCCCGGTCCTCGGCCCCCTCCGCCAACGGGATCCCGTCCGGGCTCATGTCTCCATGATCGTGACCCGCGTGCTCATCGCTCACGTCGTCGTCCCCGTGATCATCGTGCGACGTGTGCTGCTCGTCGTGGTGGTCATGGTGGTGGTCTTGGTCGTGATGGTCGTCGTGGCCAGGAGCCTCCTGGCCGGGTCGTCTGCGCGCCCGAGCACGTTGTTCCTCCGACGATCGCAACGTCTCTCGTGCCCCCTCGAGGGCGGCCGCGAGGTCCGTCTCTCCGCGCACATCGATGCGTGCCCGCGGCTCGGACATCTGCTCCCAGGCGTGGTCGATGACGGCCATCAGCTCAGCGCTCGGTTCCCCCACCACGGCCAAGACGTCGGCGTCGGCAATCGCGCCCGTGGCGCACCACCCTGCGGCGTCCACGGCGCGCTCCAGGGCGACTCGCTGGCGGAACGCGCCGCGTGCCTCGGCGATGAGGACATGCCCTCGCGAGGCGGCGGCCCTGGTCCAGGAATCGATCAGACCCATCGGAACGCACCCTCACGTCGAGCCCAGCCCACCGCGAGGAGCAACATCAGCAGGAATCCGAACATTTCCACGACCGCCCCGGGACCGAGTCGACCCACGACCACGGCCCAGGGATACATGAAGAGCATCTCCACGTCGAAGGCCAGAAAGACCACGCTGGCGGTGTACCACCGGGCGTGGTAGCGAGACAGCGCGTGCTCAGTCGGCCGATGACCCGACAACCAAGGCTCCGCGCGGAACGGATCAGCCACCACCGCCGTCCAACGTGCCAGCATCCGGACACCGGCCAGAGCAACCAGGACCACGGCCAGAACCGCCAGCAGCGAAGTCATCCGCTACCTCCTCATGGCCCTCGGCACCCGGGTCGCACAGTCTGCGCCTGCCTACGCTACCCATCCGACGCCCTGCCATCGTGCGGGCATGCCGAGGAGGCGACGGGCTGATCATCCCCTCCCTCGGGCACCCGGCCACCGAGGAGTCCTGGACAGGCGCGATGGATCAGGCGAAGGCGCGGCGGATGAGGATGTGGGCACGCACCTTGTGCAGGCGCGGCATCAGGCCGTAGATCACGATCGGGACGGCGACAGTGACCAGGACGAACGTCCGGAGCACGCTCGGCAGGTGGGAGAGGGTGTCGGCGAACACCAGGTTGAGCACCGTCAGGGTCGGGAAGACGGCGACCCAGATCATCAGCGCCAACTGGTGCTTGGTGGCCGGAGGGACCGGGCTTGCGCGGTGGGCGATCTGTGGGCTGGACATGGTGAGGCTCCTCGATGGGGGTGAGTGGGCGCGGCCGGTGGGCCGCTGGGGGCTGGATGGGGCGATGGGGTCAGACCGGGAGGCCGAGGCGGAAGTTCGCGACAGCGATCGGCAGGTCCTCATCGACCAGGTCGTTGCTGATGGCGATTGCTGCGGCCGACCCTTCGCCGGAGGCGGTGATGACCTGGGCGCGCGGGTTGACGGCGTTCCCGGCGGCCCAGACGCCGGGCAGGCTGGTGCGGCCGACGGCGTCGACGGCGACCCAGCCGTTGTCGTGGATCGCGCATCCCAGGCGCACCAGCAGGTCGTCGTTGGGTACGAAGTGGGGTCGGACGAACACGGCGGCACGCCGCACGACGTGGCCGGACTCGAGCTCGACCCCGGTGAGCTGGTCGTTCTCAACCACCAGCCGCGCGACGGGCTCGTCGACGACACCGATGGCGCGGGCGACGAACTGCTCACGCTGGTCGGCGGTCGGCGTTGCGCCGTTGGTGAAGAACACGACGTCGGAGGACCACTGGCGGATCAGGTGAGCGTGGGCGACTGCCTCGGTGGATCCGCCGAGTACGCCGAGCGGTCGATCGCGGACCTCCCAGCCGTGGCAGTACGGGCAGTGCAACAGGTCGCGGCCCCACCGCTCACGTACGCCGGGGATGTCCGGGATGTCGTCGCGCAGCCCAGTCGCGAGGAGGACACGCCTGGTGCGCAGCGTGCTGCCGTCCTCGAGCAGGACGTCGAACCCGCGCGGGTTGCCGTTGAATGATGACGTCCGGACGACGTACGCGATGTCGGTCACCCGGCCTCGGATGAGCTCTCCTCCGTAGCCGGCTACCTCCTCGCGACCTACGCTCAGCAGGTCGGCAGGCGGGAGGCCGTCGGAGCCCAGGAAGCCCTGCATGTGTGCGGCCGGGGCATTGCGCGGCTCCCCCGCGTCTACCACCGCGATGCGGCGGCGGGCGCGAGTGAGGACCAGGGCGGCTGAGAGGCCGGCTGCGCCTCCGCCGATCACCACCACGTCGTATTCGTTCATACCAAGAGAGTGACCGCACCGAACGCTTGCGACAACGGTTGTTGCTGTTTCCGGGAAGACCGCGGTGAAATGGGCTCATGGCAGCACCCCGAAGCACGGCAGGCAACGCCCTCCCCACCCAGACCGACACGGACGCCGGCGGCCCGATCGCGGCGGCCCTTGACCTGGTGGGTCCCCGCCTGCGGCGGGTGCGCGAGCAGCGTGGCGTCACCCTGACCGAGGTTGCTCACTTGACCGGTATCTCCAAGAGCACCTTGTCGCGGCTGGAGAACGGGCAGCGGCGACCGAGCCTGGAGCTGCTGCTGCCGCTCGCGCAGATCTACCGGGTGCCGATCGACGATCTCGTCGGCGCGCCGGAGGTGGGCGACCCGCGCATCCGCCTGAAGCCGCGGCGCGTCAACGGCCGCACCGTGCTTCCTCTGACTCGGCCTGGTGGCATCCAGGCGTGGAAGATCGTCATCCCGACCTCCCAGTCGGAGCCGAAGCCGCGCACGCACGACGGGTTCGAGTGGCTCTACGTGCTGTCGGGGCGGATGCGGCTGGTGATGGGCGACCAGGACGTCGTCTTGGGCATCGGTGAAGCAGCCGAGTTCGACACCATGGTGCCGCACTGGTTCGGGAGCACCGGCGAGGGTCCCGCCGAGGTGCTCAGCATCTTCGTTCGCCCCGGGGAGAGGATGCACACGCACGCACAGCCTGGGACGCCCGAGCCGGCGCACTGAGGGCGGCAGCCCGCTGCTGCCATAGGCTCGCCCCGTCGAGCCCATCGCCAGGGAGGGGGTGCCGATGGCCGATCCGCTGGTGGAGACGAAGCTTCTCCTCCCCAGGCAGCGCCGCGAGGTCGTGCTGCGCCGTCGGCTGACCGATCTGCTGCTCCGCGGGTCGCAGGGTCCGGTCACGCTGGTCTCGGCGCCCGCGGGGTTCGGAAAGACCACACTGCTGGCCTCCTGGTTCGCCACTGCCCCGTCCACCCCGGACGACGACCATGTCGTTGCCTGGGTGACCCTGGACGAGCGCGACCGCGAGGCCACGTCGTTCTGGACCTACGTCCTCCTTGCCCTCGACCGGGCCGTTCCGGGTTCTGGTGCCGCAGCGCTCACCCTCTTGCAGTCCGGGCAGGCCACCGTCGAGACCGTGCTCGCTGGCGTGGTGAACGAGCTGAGCGTGTCTTCGGGTGAGGTCACGGTTGTCCTCGACGACTACCACCTCGCCGATGGCGTCGACGTCGCGACCGGGATGACGTTTCTCGTCGACCACCTGCCGCCGCAGCTTCGGCTGGCCATCGGCACCCGGGCCGATCCCGCGCTGCCGCTGTCGCGGCTGCGGGCTCGCGGGGAGCTCGTCGAGATCCGGGCATCCGACCTTCGCTTCACCGTTCAGGAGGTGGCCGGCTACCTCAACGACCTCAATGGCTTTGACCTCACGGCCGCGGACATCGCAGCACTCGAGACCTGCACAGAGGGGTGGGTCGCCGCCCTCCAGCTGGCGGCACTCTCACTGCGCGACCGCGATGACCGCACCAGCTTCATCGCCGGGTTCGCTGGCGACGACCGGTTCGTCGTGGACTACCTCGCCGACGAGGTCCTCAGTCGGCAGCCCGACGACGTCCGCCGCTTCCTGCTCGACACCTCGGTCCTCGATCGGCTCACCGGCTCGCTGTGCGACGCGGTCAGCCCCATGCCTGAGCGTGCTGGCGCGAGGAGTGGCAAAGCGATGCTCGAGGCCCTGGATCGGGCGAACCTGTTCCTCGTCCCGCTCGACGGCAACCGGAGCTGGTACCGCTACCACCACCTCTTCGGAGACGTCTTGCAGGCGCACCTGCTCGAAGAACGACCAGGAGACGTCTCGGAGCTGCATCGTCGAGCCGCCGCCTGGTATGCCGAAGCAGGGCAGATCGAGGCCGCGGTCCGGCATGCGCTGGCCGGTGGAGACGAGGACCGGGCCGCGGACCTCGTGGAGCTCTCCTTCCGGGCTCTCGGTCGCGAGCGGCGCGAAGATCTCGTGCGTCGATGGGCGCACGAGCTGCCCGATGACGTCGTGCGCGACCGCCCCGTGCTCGCGATCGCACTCATCGGCGGGCTGATGGCCAGCAACGAGTTCGACGGCGTCACTCAGCGTCTCGATCAGGTCGAACGGATGCTGGCGAGGCCGGCCGACCTGGTGGTCGTGGACCATGACGAGCTCCTTCGCATGCCTGCGGCCGTGACGATGTACCGGGCCGCGCTCGCGCTCATCGGCGGTGACCCTGCTGGTGCCATCACCCGAGCCAAGCAGGCCATCGACATAGCAGTCGATGGTGACGACCAGGCCATAGGCGCCGCAGCAGCGCTGTCCGGTCTGGCGTCCTGGACCACCGGAGACATCGCCGCGGCTCACGCCAGCTACGCCACCGCCATCCCGGCTCTGACCCACGCCGGGCACATCGCAGACGTGCTGGGCTGTTCGATCGCGATGGCCGACATGGAGCTCAGGCTGGGCCAGCTACGCGAAGCCGAGCGCACCTACCGCCAAGCGCTCGAACTCGCAGAGGCCAACGCGCCGTCCGGCTCGAGTGTCATGCGGGGCACCGCCGACATGCTCGTGGGCCTGAGCCGGACGGCCTGGCACCGCAACGACCTCGCCGCCATGGCCGAGTACCTGCGCCGCTCCGACGAGCTCGGGGAGCCCGCATCGCTCCCGCAGAACCCGTACCGGTGGAGTGTGGGGATGGCCAGGTTACGCGCGGCAGAGGGCGACCTGTCGACCGCGCTGGAACTTCTCAGCGAGGCAGAACGAGTGTACGTAGGCGACTACTCGCCCAACGTGCAACCCATCCACGCGACCCGCGCCCGCGTGCTCGCCGCGCGCGGTGACCTCGCCGAGGCACTCGCCTGGGCCCGCCGGCACCAGGTCGCGACGGACGACAAGCTGTCCTACCTGCACGAGTACGAGCACATCACCCTCGCCCGGGTCCTGCTCGCGGAGCATGCTGCGATCGGGTCCAGGCAGACGCTGCGGGACGCCGGTACCCTCCTGGACCGTCTGCTGGCCGCGGCGCGGGACGGTGGGCGCATCGGCACGATGATCGAGCTCGAGGTGCTCCGGGCCGTCGCCCACCGCGCGGGCGGCGCCTGGAACGAGTCGCTCGGGGCGCTCGGGCACGCCATCGAGCTCGCTCAAGCGGGCGGCTGGGTCAGGGTCTTCGTCGACTCGGCCCCCGTCGTGACCGATCTGCTGCGCGAGCTCGCAACGAGCCACCCACGGTCCGGCTTCACGCGGGAGCTCCTCGCAGCGGCGACGGCGGCCCAGAGCGCCGGCACCGAGCCGGCTGGCGGAACGGCGACGGCCGCAGGACCGACGGTTGGTCTCGTGGACCCGTTGAGCGACCGCGAGCTGGATGTGCTGCGGCTCCTCGGCTCCGACCTCGACGGTCCTGCCATCGCACGCCACCTGGTCGTGTCCCTGAATACGGTACGCACCCATACCAAGCACATCTACACCAAGCTCGGCGTCAACAACCGACGCGCGGCCATCAGCAAGGCGCACCAGCTCGGGCTTCTGTCCCGCTCCGGGAATCGCTGAGGATCGGACGCGTGCCCGATCAGCGTGGAGATCACCACGCTGGCCACCAGATGATGTGACGACCTCTCATCGCCATCGCTCCTAGCGTGCAGGTACGTGGATGGAACCAGCCCCGTCGGCCGGACCGTCAAGACGAGAAGAAGGAGCGTTCGCGTGTATCACCACCCCGCCGGCCGGCACGAGCCAGGCTGCTACGAGATCCGCCTACGGGGGCGCTTCGATCAAGGGCAGGAGACCCCAGCCGAGGAGGATGACACCTGAGCCGGGTGCGCTCGCCGCCCTGGAACTTGACCGTCACCCAGAGTCCGCCACAGGACTTGACGCTAGGCCTGCGACACACGAGCGGCGCCGGCCGATCATCCGCGTACCCCCGTGCTGCGAAAGAGCAGCCAGGTGGATCCGTCCGCCGCCGCTTGGAGGAGCCGGTCCACGGCCCACGCTGCACGTCGCATCCTCACCACCTCCGAAGGTCTCGGAGAAGAGGAGGGCGTGACGGCCGGCCACGTACGTGCCGGTCACCCCCGGGAGACGCACAGCGCGAACGCCGTGAGCTTCTTGTTCCCTCCGGAGGAGTTGTAGCCGGTGACCCGCCAGCCGTCATCGGGCACCGAGTCGGAGTCGCGAGCGTCGATCGGAAGACTGGTGGCGAGCCAGGCGCGGTCGATGCTCCCGCTCCAGCGGCCACCGCCGCCGATCACGTGTTGTCCCTTCGGGCAACGGGCGGTCACGGTGGCCGCACTGCCCGCGGTGATTCCGCTCTTGTGGGCACCTTCGCGGACCACCTTGCGTGGCTTGCGCAGGCACACGACCTGGGTGTACATGCCACCCGCGCCACCGACACTGTCGTAGATGCGCGAGCGCCAGGAGTTCTTCGTCGTCGGGAAGCTGGAGTTCACGAAGCTGTTGGTGGTGGCGATGAAGGCGCCGCCCCCGACCACGCGATGGGTCGAGGGACAGCTCGCGGATCCGCCGCGGTTGGTGCTGGTGCCGCTCTGAGCCGCGACGGTGCGGTAGCGGAACGTGGACCTGCTACAGATCGCGACGCCGGTGAGGGTGCGGCCGACGACCGAGCGCACGAGGACGTCCCAGTAGTCGTCGGGCTTGGTGTTGTCCGGCGACTCGAACGCAGCATCGAGGTCCACGGACCGCTGACCAGCGATGGTGTTGGAGGCGGCGCCTCCAGAGACCTTCGACCCGCCCGAGGCCGGATGCCACGGCGAGGAGTAGCCGCCGCAGCTGATCTTCGCGCCCTCGTACGGGTTCGAGAAGCCCCCGCTGCTGCCTACCGTGAGGGACTCCTGGAGGTAACGCAGCCCGGCGACCGTGCCGAGCCTGGTCTCGCCTCCCACCGGGTCAACCGGACCACCGGCGACGGCCGGCGTCCCCAAGGCGACGATCAGGACGAGGGAGACCGCGATGGTGCGGGACAGGGGGCGCATGACGGCAGCGTAGAGCCGCATCCGAGCGCTTACTAGAGCAATCCGGCGATCGGCAGGGCCGCCGCCCTCCCAGCCGGCACGACTCGTTTGCTGATCAGGGCGCTGCGGGCCTCGGTCCCCGGGTTCGTCCATCTCGAACTTCGGGGCGGCTCCGCACAACGTCGGGGCCCGCCGCCGTGCCTGCCGTCGGTCAGTGCATGTGCACGTGACCGCCCGCGTTGCGGGTAGCGGGCATGCGTACGCCGGCCAGCACTGCGAACCCTGTGGCGACCACGGCGGCGGCGAGGAAGCCGCGGTCGAAGGCCGCCACAGCCCCGGTGACGGTGTTCAGGGGCCCGGCCGTGGCAGCGACGGCGGATAGGGCGGCGACACCGAGGGCGGCCCCTACTTCGTGGCCGGTCATCAGGAAGCCTGAGGCCATCCCGGCGTGCTCGTCGGGGAGCCGCCCATCGCGGCGGCTGAGACCGCGACGAACCCGGCGAGCAGGACGGCCGAGACGCCCATGGCGACGAGGGTGCGGGCTGAGGTCCAGCCGTGGGTCTCGGTGCCGGAGAGGGAATCACAGGGGCGACACCGCGCCGGTCAACTGGCCGGGAGCTGGACATGGCTCTCCGCGCGCGCAGTACGGTCCGGTATGCGAGCGATCGTTCAGGACCGCTATGGCCTCATCGACGACCTCCGACTCGGTGAGGTCCCCCGCCCCGAGCCCGCCGAGGACGAGGTGTTGATCCGGGTCCGCGCTGCGTCGGTACATGCCGATGTCTGGCACGTCGTGACCGGCCAGCCAGCGCTCCTCCGCCTGATGGGCTCCGGGGTGCGGCGTCCCAAGGATCTGGTACCCGGCACCGACGTCGCCGGCGTCGTGGAGGCTGTGGGCCGCGCGGTGACCCGCTTCCGGGCCGGCGACGACGTCTTCGCCGAGACCGTCCGCGGTGCCCAGTGGCGCAACGGCGGCGCGTTCGCGGAGTTCGCCACGGCGCCCGAGGATGGAGTTGCGCTCAAGCCTTCCGGGGTCAGCTTCGAGGAGGCCGCAGCGGTGCCGACCACCGGCCTGATCGCACTCAACAACCTTCCGCGGCGCCGGGTGCCACACGGCTCTCGGGTGTTGGTCAATGGCGCTGCCGGGGGGGTCGGTGCCTTCGCGGTTCAGCTCGCCAAGGCGTACGGCGCGGAGGTCACCGGCGTCGAGCAGCCGCGCAAGCTTGCGCTCGCGCGCTCGCTGGGCGTGGACCGGACCATCGACTACACACTCGAGGACTTCACCCGGAGCGGCGAGCGGTGGGACCTCATCTTCGACGTCCCCGGCAACCACTCCTTCCGGGAGATACGCCGGGCACTGGAGCCGCGCGGGCGCTACGTCCTGATCGGGCACGACGCTTTCGGCGCCACCGGGCACCACTGGCTCGGCAGCGTCCCGCGCATGCTGGGGTTGATGGCGCGCTCGGTAGTGATCCCCGAACTGCGGGGAGGCTCTCTTGCGTCACCCGACAAGCGTCGATTGATGAGCACCCTCGCCCAGTTCCTGGAGGCAGGCGAACTCCGAGTACCCATCGATCGGACCTTTCCACTGTCGCAGGCGACTGAAGCGCTGCGATACCTGGTCTCAGGTCGACCGGTGGGTCGAGTGGTGATCATCGTCAGCGATTGACGGAGCGGTCCTGCAGGCCGGACCCTGAAGAGGTTCGCGTCAGCCGCTGAGCCCGTCGACGAACTGCAGGCTGGCCTGCGAGATCTGGGCGCGCGCGTCGTCCTGGCTGATCGTGGGTGTGCCGTCTCCCCGTTGGGGACCGTAGTCGCCGAAGCTGGCGTGGGAGGCGCCCTCGATGACGATGAACGTGGCATCGGAGGGGAGGTCGGCGCGCGAGGCGTCGATCTTCGCCGGCGTCGACAATCCGTCCTCGGACCCGGAGATCGACTCGACCGAAGCGGTGAGTGAGTCGCTGAGGTCGCTCGCGGGCAACGAGGCGTAGAACAGGACCCCGACGGCCGGCGCGGTCGTGTCGTCGTCCGCCGAGTCGGCCTCCATCGCGGCGACCACACCTCCCAGGGAGTGGCCCCCGAGGACCCACTGGGAGACCTCGCGGCGGGCTGACCGGGCGCTGTCGAAGGCGGGTATGGACAGGAAAGCGATCCCCAGGGGTGGCTTCGCGATGACGACGGTGTGGCCGTGTTCGGCGAGTGGCCGGAGCACGGCGGCGTAGGCGCGAGGGTCGACGAGTGCTCCGGGTTGGAAGAAGACGCCGGTCGTGCTGACCTCGCCTTCAGGCGTGAGGACGATCTGGGTGAGGGACTCGGTGACCTCGACCGCGGCGTCCGAGCGCATCGCGGTCAGGGCGGGCTCGACCGCGGTGAGCGGACGCAGCCAGGCGATGGCTGCGATCCAGGCGATGGCCAGGACCAGCAGGACGACGCGCACTGCCCGCCGCCACCCGGTGCGGCGGGGCCGCGGCCGCCGGGCCCGCCACGCCACGGTCAGGGATGTGATCAGCGTGAGCACCAGCAGGACGAGATAGGCCGGGTGGCCGTGGAGAACGGCTCCCCACTCAGTCAGGCACACCCACGCGACCACGAGGATCCCGGCGACGGCCACGGCCAGGACGGGCCATCTCGACCACGCGGGGGCGGGGACGGGTTCAGCACCGGGGTCAGTGCCGGGGTCAGTGGGATCGGGCATGTCGGGCTAGGCCTCCTGGGGCGCCGGGGGTCCAGTCGAGCACCTGACACTACCTGCAGCCGACTACTCACCGATGAAGTCGTGAATGGCCGAAGAGACGGCTGCCCGGCCCGGGCCAAGCCAGTAGAAGTGACTCATCGCATCGGTTTCGACGAGCCGGGCGCTCGGGATCGTGCGGACGAAGTCCTCGGCGTGGTCGAAGACCACGCCTCCATCGTTGCGAGACGCCGTCACCAGCGTGGGGCAGGAGACTGACCGCAGGAGAGACCGGCGGTATCGCGATCTGGCCTTGGCTCCCTGGCGGAGGTCGTTCACGAACCCGGAGCCGGAGTCCATGGCTGCGAAAGTAGCCCTCGCGGAAGCCCGGTCCTGCGGTGTCCAGGTCTCCCACCACGAGTCGACCGGCAGCGTGGACAGCGTCGACATCATCAGCCGCAAGCCCCGATCCGAGTACGTCAGGGCACGCACAGCACGCCAGGTAAGTCCCTGAGCACGCGGCGAGAAGCCCAGTGGACCGACCACCGCGTCGAGCCTGGCGTCGGGGAAAGGCAACGTCGAAGGAGCGCAGCTGTGCAACACAAGCCGAGGGGCCAGGTGCTCAACGGAGACCGCGACGTGCATCGCCTGTAGTCCCCCGAAGCTGATCCCCACGGTTGCGGCCGTCCCAGTGATACCCAGGTGGTCGCAGACCTCCACAACGGCCGGGACGAACTCTGCCGCCGTGAGTGGGCCCACGCCCGTGCTGCCGTAACCCGGTCTGGAGAAGGACAGGACCCGGTACCCCAGATCGGTATAGAGATCCGCCCCGAGCGGAGTGGCCGCCGTCGCGTGCCCGCCTGGAAAGACAAGCACGACCGCTCCCCCGCCGGGTCCGCTCCAGGCCACTTCCACGGGTCCCAGAGAGGTCGGCACCACGCTTGTCACACAACGATCATGGCACCGTCCGGGTCACCTGCCTGGGGTCAGGAGCCGAAGCGTCGCTGGAGGTCGGCGTAGCCGATCGCACCGTCGAGGAACCCGAGCGTTCCGGAGTCGCGCAGCTCCTGGCCGGCGCGCTCCAACATGCCGAGCGCGGCTCGGGCCAAGCTGCCGCCCAGGCTGACCCGCTTCACGCCCAGTCCGAAGAGGGTTGGCGCGTCGATGGTGTTGGCCAGCCCTGCCACCACGTTGAGCGGGCCGGGGATGGCGGCGGCGAGTCGGCGAATGGCGTCCTCCTCGACGACTCCGGGTACGAAGACGCAATCGGCCCCCGCTTCGACGTACCGCGTCGCCCGCTCGACCGTCTCGGCGAAGACGTCCCCGGTCGTGCCGGCGAAGTAGGTGTCGGTGCGCGCGTTCAGCACGAAGGTGCCGCCAGGCGCCGCGGCCCGGGCGGCCGCGATGCGGTCGGCGGCCTCGTTGATGCCGAACAGCCCGCCCTGGTCGGCGTCCTCGAGGTTGGCGCCGACCACCCCGAGCTCCACGGCCCTGGCCACGGTGCGGCTCACGTCGTCCGCGGTGTCGCCGTAGCCGGCCTCGAGGTCCGCGGTCACCGGAACGCTCACTGCCGCCACGATGCGGCCGACGTGCTCGAGCATCGTGTCGCGGTCCAGTGCTCCCCGATCCGGGACTCCGCAGGACCAGGCGATGCCCGCGCTGGTCGTGGCGATGGCAGGAAAGCCGACCTGCTCCAGGATGCGGGCCGAGCCGGCATCCCAGGCATTGGGGAGCACGAATCCGCGCCCGACGTGCAGGGCAAGGAGGGCAGTTGCCTTGTCGCTCGAAGGTCCGGTCATCACGAGGCAACCATGCCGACGTCAGACAAGGACATCCGGCTCGAGAGCCGGAGGTCCGAGGACCTCGGGTCGCACAACACCTGGGGCGGGGCCGCCGTCCGACGTCCGGGTACGGCATCGGTTGCTGCCGCGTCGTGTGACACCAGGTCGTGGTCCAACTCTTCAGCGAGCACTCCCCCATCATCGGCGATCGCGGCCTCTCGCGACACGCCTCGCATGCCGGGGCAGTTCCCGATCAGCGTGATTGCGCCGGGGTGGGGGTGCCTGCCAGTGTCGGTCGATCCTGAACGAGGTGGCCTCCTCGACCCTCGCCGCCCCGTCCCGGATACGAGCGCTTCCCAGGCACGTGGAACGGTTGGAATCGTCGGTTGGGTTCGCGAGATGGGAGTGCTGATGTCGGAAGCAGGTAGCGGTAAGGGGTTGTCGCCGGAGGAGCTGCGCCGGACCGTCGCCGGGTTGTCCTCGCCGGACACGATCACGTCCCCGTTCGGACAGCTGGACTTCTTCGACGGCGTGCCTCGACCCGACACGGTGACGACCGTCTACGGCGCGCTCGACCTGATGCGTGGAATCGAGGCGTTCCTCAACGCGGTCCCCGGTGCGTCGCTGGTAGCGATGCGTCATGGTCTGCGTTCGGCCGGGGTCACGTCTGCTCGGATCATCGGGATCACCGAGCCACGCGCCAACTCCAACAGCCTCTACCTGACGCCGAACACGGAAACCACCTACGGCACCACCTTCTTGGACCTGAAGGCGTGGGGCCCGACGGTGATCGAGGCGCCGCCGCAGTCCTTGTGTGTGGTCGACGATTTCTGGTTCCGCTACGTCGCCGACATGGGCATCGCCGGTCCCGACCGTGGCGCGGGCGGCAAGTATCTCTTCGTACCCCCGGGCTACGACGGCGAGCTCCCGGGTGGCTATTTCACCTACCACTGCCCGACGTTCACCAACTGGGTGGTACTCCGCGCCCTGGGTGGTGTCCCGGCGATGAAACAGAGCCGGATCTATCCGCTCGCCGAGGCCGCAGCACCGCAGGACAACCTGTTCATCAACCTCGCCGACCAGGTGCTCAACACCGTCCACGGCAACGATTTCTCGTTCTTCGAGGAGGTCGCCGAGATCGTAGAAGAGGAACCTGCTGAGGCCCTCGACCCGGAGCGAGCAGGCCAGTTGGCCGCGATCGGGCTGGTCAGCGGCCAGCCGTTTACGCCGGACGAGCGGCTGCGCGGCACCCTCTCTCGCGCTGCGGAGGTGGGTGCCGGGATCGCCCGCACCCTTGCCTACGAGCCGCGAGACCCGGACGCGGTGCTGTACGGGTCGTGGAAGAACCCCTTCGTCGGGGGCAGCCACGAATTCCTGCGCAACGGTGCACGCCTGCTCGACGCGCGTACCCAGTTCCACTACCTGGCCACCGTGGTGACCCCGGCCATGGCACACGCCCAGGTCGGCGCCGGCTCGGCGTACGCCTACACGATTCACGACAGCCGCGGCGACCTGTTGGACGGCTCCCGCAACTACCGGCTGCACGTCGACCCCGACGTGCCGGCGAAGAACTTCTGGGCTGTCGACCTCTACGACACCCAGACCCGGTCTCTGCTCCAGGTGGCATCGACCATCTGGCCCGCCCTGGCCAGCAACACCGGCACCCTCGAGGCCAACGACGACGGCTCCCACGACCTGTACTTCGGCCCCGTCGCGCCCGAAGGCAAGGAGTCGAATTGGGTCGAGACGATCCCTGGCAAGTCCTGGTTCCAGCTCTTCCGGATCTACGGCCCGCTTGAACCCTGGTTCGACCAGACCTGGAGGCTCAACGAGTTCGAACCGCTCGACTGACCCACGAGGGATCGCTCACCGAGATTCACTCAGCGACGATTTGTTTGCCCTGAGCTGGAGGACACCGCGAGCGGATCGGCTCCACCACGGGTCGAGTTATTGTCGGGATGGCCCCTTCGACCGCTGACCGAGCCAGGGAATCGCGTTCGTTTCTCGTACCATGCCTTGAGTGAGGCAGCCGGAACCGTCAACCGCCAACCCGGTCATCGTCCTGGCGTCCGGTGAGGACACCGACCGCCTGCGGGGTGTCCTCAGGCGCTACGCCGAGGAGTACGACCTGCGGCCGGCGGGCTCGAGCGCCGAGGCGGCGGAGGTCGCGCAGAAGGTCCTCGCCGACGGTGGCAAGGTCGCGATGTTCGTGTGCGACGGCGTACTCCCCGACGAGGGGGTGAGGGAGGCCTGCGCTCGCTGGCGATCTACTGTCCCGACTGCCCGGCTGGTCATCCTCGCGCCGCTTCAGCGCTACCTGGACGAGGTCAGGGAGATGCGCGCGGAGATGTCGAGAGGAACCTTCGACACCTACCTGCTGCTGCCGCAGGGGATCCGCGACGAGGAGTTCCACAATGCAGTGACCGATCTGCTCTCCGACTGGGGCTCGACCGTGGCCAGTCCGGAGGTGGTACGGGTGCAGCTCGTCGCCGAGCTGGACGATCCTCGGGTGCACGACATGCGCGATCTGCTCGACCGGATGAACCTCGCCAGCGCACTGCATGAGCCCGACTCCGACGCGGGGCGGGACGTCATCGCCAAGGCGCCCGATGGCGCCGAACCGCCTCTGCTGTGGATGGCCTACCACGACCCGGTTCCGGTTCGCTCCATCCGGGACGTTGCGGCCGCGATCCCTCGTTCGATGACTGAGAGCTCGTTCGAGGGAGTCGCGGAGTTGGCGATCGTCGGTGCCGGCCCGTCCGGCCTCGCGGCCGCCGTCTACGGCTCGTCCGAGGGACTTTCCACCCTGGTGGTCGAGGCCGCGGCGATCGGTGGGCAGGCGGGCACCAGTTCGATGATCCGCAACTACCTCGGATTCCAGCAGGGCATCTCCGGCATGCGCCTGGCGCACCGTGCGCGCAACCAGGCTCAGCGGTTCGGCACCCGGTTCTACACCGGCTGGGAGGTGGAGCGGCTGGTGCCCGGAGATCCGCACACCCTGGCGACCTCCTCCGGTGAGATCCGGGCCCGCGCGGTGGTGGTCGCGTCGGGGGTCAGCTACCGCCACCTCGGGCTGGCGGCCATCGAGGCACTTCTCGGGCGCGGCGTCTACTACGGCGCCGCGATGGGCGCGGCTCGGGAGATGGAGGGTCGGGACGTGGTCGTGGTCGGCGGCGGCAACTCCGCCGGCCAAGCTGCGCTGCACCTGGCTCGGTTCGCCCGCTCGGTGACGATCGCCGTCCGCCGTCCCGGGCTCGGGGAGAGCATGTCGCACTATCTGATCAACGAGATCGAGAACTCCCATCGGGTGTCGGTGGAACCGCTCACGCGGATCGCCGACGGCGGTGGCGAGGGCCGACTGGAGTGGCTGACCACCGAGCGCGTGGACACCGGCGAGCGGACCACTCGGGAGGCGCACGGCCTCTTCCTGCTGCTCGGCGCCAACCCGCACGCAGGATGGCTGCCGCCAGAGGTCGCGGTCGACGAACACGGGTTCGTCCTCACGGGACGCGAGGTTCCGCAGGACACCTGGGTCGACGGGGTGCCGCCGGCGAGTCTCGCCACAACGGTGCCCGGTGTCTTCGCCATCGGAGACGTCCGGTCGGGCTCGATGAAACGGGTGGCGGCGGCCAGCGGCGAAGGCTCCTCGGTGGTGCCCCTGGTGCACGCCTACCTGGCCGGGCGGTCCCGGCTCCACTGATGGCTGGGCTCTGGTCACTGGGCGGATGCCGAGGTCGCCTGGGCTGCTCTATATTGGCCAGGTAGACACGACCACCTCTGTCGAGAGAGTGGGTTCATGGCCGGCGACGTGCAGATCCAGCTCACCGAGCAGGGGGCTGACGACGCGCGTGTCCAACAGCTCACCGGCTTCCTGTGGGAGGAGCTCGCCGGGCTCGACGGAGTCGAGCCTCACCTGGCGCGGGACGGGGAGATTCCGGAGGGGGCGCGGGCGATGGAAGCGGTCGCGGTCGGCGCTGTGGTGGTGAAGCTGCTCGAGTCGGGGGCTGTCCGTGCGGTCGTAGGAACCATCCGGAGTTGGCTGGGCCGCGGCGCGGGCGCCCCTCGGAGCGTGCGGCTGGAGATCGACGGCGACGCGATCGAGGTGTCGGGCGTTTCCAGCGAGCAGCAGGAGAGCCTGGTCGAGATGTTCATCCGACGTCACTCCCCTCGGGACGACGAACCGTGGCCGGCAACCGACGAGCCCTGATCGTCGCTGTCGACGACTACCAGCACGAGGCGCTGCGGCGGCTGCGGGCGCCGTCAGCCGATGCTCGAGCGTTGACTCGGGTCCTCGGCGACCCTGCCATCGGTGGCTTCGACGTCGAGGTCGCGTTCAACGAGAGCTCGCACGACATCGAGCTCCGCGTTGAGGACCTGTTTGCCGAGGGCCGACCTGATGATCTGCTGCTGGTTCATTTCTCGTGCCACGGCCTGAAGAGCGAGTCCGGTGAGCTGTTCTTCGCCGCAACCGACACCCGGCCAGATCGGCTCGGGTCGACCGCCGTAGCCGCCGCGTTCCTTCAGCGCTGCCTGACCGCGTGCCGTGCGCGCAATGTCGTGCTGCTCCTCGACTGTTGCTACGGCGGTGCCTTTGGGCGCGGCGTGACCGTCCGCTCCGCCGGGTCTGCCCACGTGCTTGATAGTTTCCCCACTGCCACGGGAGGTGGACGGTCGCGCGCGGTGATCACCGCCTCGAATGCGATGGAGTACGCGTTCGAGGGGACCGAGCTCACCGACGAGCATCAGCAGCCGCAGTCCCTGTTCACCGCCGCCGTTGTCCGCGGCCTGGAGACCGGCGAGGCTGACCGCGACGAGGACGGCTGGGTTTCACTCAACGAGCTCTACGAGTACGTCTACGACGCGGTCAGGTCGCAGAATCCGCACCAGACACCCAGCCGGGACATCGAGATGCAGGGCGAGCTTTTCGTAGCGCGGAGCGGGCGCAAGCGCGTGGTCTCGGTCCCCGTGCCGGACGAGGTCCGGGACGCGCTCGCCGATACGAACATGTTCACCCGGCTGGGAGCAGTTGCCGAGCTGCGATCCCGCCTGCTCGGTAACGACATCGCGGTTGCACTCGGGGCCTACGAGGCGTTGACGGATCTGCTGCGGACCGGGGTCAGCTACCTCGCTGATGCCGCTCGCGAGGCCCTCGAGGCGGCCACGCTTCGGGTTGAGGAGACCCAGCTGTCCTTCGGACGCGTGGAGTTGGGCACCGTCGTGCCGACTCAGCGGGTGCATCTTTCGGGGCCGCCGCTCGCGTGCGCCTGCACCTTCGCGGCCTCGGATGTCTGGCTACAGGTTGAATCGGCGCAGCACGGGGCGAACGTGGCCCTTCACGCGACGGAGCCGGGCCCGTTGCAGGGGCAGGTCACAGTCTCAGGCCCCACCGGCGAGGTGATCCTCCCGGTGACGGCCACGGTGGTCGGGGTGAGCGACCCCCACACGGCGAAGCCGACCGCGGAAGCGCCGAGCACGCTCGCACGTGCAGGATCTCCGATCAGGGATGCAGCCGACGAAGCGAGTCATGCTGACGCCGGCCGGACCGGCCCTGAGTCTGGTGACGAGAGTTCCAGCCGTGCTCACGACTCCGAGTCCGCGCACCCTCGCGGACAAGGCCGCCGGCCGGGGGTCAGCGGCGCCGCGGGACTGGTGGCCATCGCTTCCGGTGCGGGTGCGGTGGTCGGTGCGTTCCTGCATTTCCAGTGGGACACGTCTCTGCTGAACGCGGATGAGAAGTATGCCGCGTGGTCCATCCTGACCGTCGGTCTGGTGGCTGTCGTCGGGGGTGCGTCGGTCCGGATCGCCCAGCGGCCTTCTTGGCTCGGTGCGGGCATCACTCTCACCGCCGGCGCCGCAGCGAGTTGGAACCTGGCATGGCTGCTGGTCTTCCTGTACGGCGAATCCGGGACCCTGGACGGTCTCAATGTCGGCTATCTCATCGAACTGCTCGCCCAGGTCGGAATCGTTGCGGCCGCCGTCTTGGTCGTGGCGGGGCTCGCCGGGCTCCCGCAGGTCACGCTACAACCGATGCGCGGCCACGACTGGCTGGCTTGGGTCCTGCTGTTCGTGGGGGGCGTTGGTGCGCTGCTGCTGGTGCTTTTCGCGTTCCACGTCGCTGACTATGCGGGCGCAATGGCCCTGTTGACGGTCTGGGCGGCTGCTGTGTGTCTCGGTATGAGCGGCTTGGCCGTCACGCTCCGGCCGATCTCCTTGGCACTGACGGTCCACGCGACCTGGATCCTTTGCGGCCTCGGACTCTGGGCCACCTTCGAGGCCTTCTTAGCCACCCATGACGACAACGCTCCTGCCCTCGATGGATACCTGCTCAGCCTCGTCGTCCTGGCCCTGCTGCTCCCCTTGCGGCTGTGGGATGGCCGCTCCCGAGTGCGGCGCGCGGTCAGCCGCTGAGGGTCCCGCGCCGCGATACGTCAAGCACCGTGACGACTGGTCCGACACCCCACTCGGATCCGATGCTCGATTCGCGGAGGGGCAGCCCAGACTAGGTGCCGCCCCAGCGGCGCTGCCGCCGTCGGTGCGGGCCGCGAGATCGCTTCCGTTGGCTACCCACCGCGTGGGAGGCACTCGCCTTGCCGGCCAGGTCACAAGGGACCGGCCGCCGCAGACCACCTACCGCAGGGCCGACCACGCCCCGGGTGTGCGGCACACGCGATGTGCGGCGATGCCGACGGAGACGATGATGGCCAGCCCCAGCGCGAGCGCGGCGCCCACGGCGACCAGGCGAGCCAGCAGGCCTCCCGCGACGACGCCGCCAGCAAACGCCAGCAGGGCGAGTCTCCGACGCAGCCGGGCGGGATCGCCGCGGCCACCCCGCTCGGTCAGAGCCCCCGTCATCGTCAGTGTGAGAACCGCGGTGAGCAGGTCGGGAACCTTGAGGTAGCGGATCAAGGCGAGCTGGCCGCCCATCGAGATGGCGAGCAGCACTGTGATGACCACGCGGCCCCGGAGCCGAGGTGCTCGCCCGCGACCAGCGCAATGACCAGGACGGGCACGGCGAACGCGGCCTTGATGATCGCGATGTTGCGCAGGGCCAGGCCGCGATGTCCGCCCGAGTACTCGCATGTGCGAGCCCCCAGAAGGACGCCGAGGGCGAAGCTGAGCAACGCCAACCCCGACCTCGTCACCGAGAACGCCGGGGCACCGGAGAGACCCAGGCCGATGAAGACAATGTTGCCGGTCATGGCCGCCACGAAGACGTGGTCCAGGGCGAGGATGCTGGTGGCGTCGACGACGCCGGCGAGAACGGTCAGCGCCAAGAGCATGGCGGGCAAGGGCCCGTCGCGCTCGTCGACCAACGCCTCGCGCAGCGCGCTATGAGATTTCGGCTGCCGTTCCTCCGGCCCGGGTGGCGGCAGTCGCTCGTCCGTCACCGGGGAAGTACACCATCCGGAGCCTCCCCCGGTCCATCCGCCGGGTTGGGGCACACTCGGGGTCGTGAGCTCGTCACAGATCTTCGTGGGACTCGCGTTGACTTTGGCTCGGGCGGTGTCCAGTCAGATCCACGCGCCAGGATCCGGTGCAGGACGGGCACTTCCGTGCGGTGGGCGCCGAACTCAGCTCAGGGACGTGAAACTCCGAGGCGAAGGCAGGTGACAGGCAGAGGCGGTTCAGGCTCGGATGGGGAGGCAGCCCTTCGTCAGAGGGCTTGGCCGACGTCACGGATATTGGACTTGGCCTGGCCCCAGGCCTCGGCGAAGTCGCCGCTGAAGACGAGCTTGCCGGTGGTGAGCGCGAAGCCCTTGACCTCCTCGATGGTGGTGTGCGGCGGGACGGCCAGTGCGCGTGGGTCCGTGACGAAGTCGATGAGGGCCGGGCCGGGGTGAGCGAAGGCGCGCTCGATGGCTGGTCGGATGTCGGCGGCGTGCTCGACTCGCTCGCCGTGGATGCCCGGTGCCGAGCATGAAAAGCAGGTCGCAGTCGGCCAGCGCCTGGGTTGCGCCGCCCCACCCGAGCAGTCCGGTCATCCCGACCGCGGCGGGGTTGTCGGCCTCGAGCACGTCCTTGCCTCGGTAGGCGAACGAGATCGGTGCCTTGAGGGTCTCGGAGAGCCGGAGCACCTCCTGGCCATCCTGGACCGCGGCGTCGGCATGGTGATCGTCCCCGGAGACGTGGCGGCGATGACCGTCGACCACCCGATGCTGGCGCACCCCATCCTCACCGACCCACCGGTCAGCCGGCCGACCGAGGCAGCCCTCGACAAGGCGGTCGAGCTGGTCTCTCGCGCCAAGAAGATCGTCATCCACGGCGGCGAGGGGACCCGCGAGGCGCGGGAGCCGCGGTCCTGACCGACGGGCCAGTCACGCAGCGGACGGCGCCAACCGCCGAGCTGGCAACAGCGGCCCTCCCTCGGCGCGGTTGGCCACTACGTCTGACGTGGGAGGAGTGACCTTCTGACCTACCCCACCAGAAGGTTCCACTGCTGGTGGCTACCCCAATCTACGCAGGTGGGGCACCGGCTTCCACCGGCGCTGTGGCCCAGGAACTAGGAGCTTCTGGGGCTCTCAGCATGTGTGCGCCTCCCCCACGAGACCAAATATCAGTGGCGCATCGTCAGGGTGAAGTGAGCGGCATCGCCCAGACGGAGTACCCCGTTCGCGTCGCTCAGCTCGATCACGTGGACGTGATAGCCGTATTCGTGGCCATCGGTGCCCTGCAGGGCTGCGTTCATCGTCATGTCGCCGAGGTAGTCGACGCCGTTTCCGTCGCTGGTACCGTACGGGTCCTTGTCGCTGGCGCGGACGTCGGCCTCGCCGACCGCGAACGGCTCGGTGGCATCGTCGGTGTCCAAGCACGCGCCCTCGAACTGGACGTCCTCGTCGAGTGGCCACAGTTCCATGTGCAGGTCATCGCGGGCGACGCCGCTGATCTGGCCGGTGCCGGTGACGTGCTCCCAGGCGGGTGACAGGGGCACCAGCAACGGCGGCTCACCGACGAACCCGCCGGCCTCCCAGGCGCACCAGTCCGCTCGGGTGATGTTCAAGAATCCGGCCAGACCATGATCGACGTCGGGGAACACTGCGAGGATCGGCGCGATGGCCTCGGCGTGCGGCGGAATTGCGGCCGCGGTGCCCGCGGGCGCGGTGAGGGACAGGGTCGCAGCCACTCCGGCCGAGAGAATGGCCATGGCAGGCTTGCTGGTCGACATCGGAGGGTCCTTTCGTTGTAATGGATGCGGTCCAGCAACGATCCGGGCCCGGTGTTGCAGTTCGGTTGCAGTCAGTCTCCTGCGGGATATTGGCGGCAGGTCTGGCGGTACGGCTCGTTACCGAGGTAGGTCGCCCACTCCTCGTGGGTCAGGTTGCGAGCGGCGGCCTCGCATGCCTGCTCTTCCCATCGGTCCGGATCGAGGCGCAACTCCCAGACGCGCTCCCCCCCGACCAGGACCCGCGTGCCATCCGGGGAGACGGTCACGCCGCTGGCGCGGCCGGCCACGGCGATCGGCCCGCCGATCGGCGCCAGCGGGTCGGTGCGCCAGATCCGGGTCATCCCGGTGAAGTCGTCGAGCGTGACGAACCGAGCGCCGTCGCGACCGAACGCCGGGCGGATCGCCGGTCCCGGAAGGCCGCGGAACGTGGCCAGCCCCGCAAGCGTCTCGTCGCGGAGCCGCACAGTGCCGTCCTGGTCGCTGGTCAGCAGCCGACCGTCCGGCGTGAAGTGCGCGGTGACGCCGACGCGGGTGCGACCGAGGCGCTTCCAGTCCGGCAACGACCACGTCGCGGCGTCGGTGCCGGTCGTGGCGACCAGCACCGGCGACGCTGCCGGGTCGTCGGTGAAGTCCACCTCGGTGACGAAGCCCTCTCGCCCCGCCAGATCATCCAATATGGTCTCGAGACGGAGGCTGTCGGAGGCCCGGACCTCCACCGAACCGTCCACGTGGCCAGTGGCCAGCCAGCGGCCGTCGGCGGACCAGGCGATCGCGGCGCCCACCCAGGGCGCGAGCTGTCCGGTACGAACCTGGCCACCCACCGGCGCGCCGGTCCCGGCGTCGTACACGCCGATCCGCCCCTGGCACGGGGCGTCGAACACCGAGGATGGCCCGGAACACCACACAGCCGCGACCCGAGAGCCATCGGGGCTGAACGCGATCCCGCTGAACGACGTATGCTCGGGGTCGTCGAACGGGAGGGTCGCGATCGGCGCCAGGGTCTCGGCATCGAAGATCCGTACCCCGGCCCCGTACCCCCACATCGCCACCGCGCGCCCGGTGGTGTCGAAACGCGGGTTGCCGACGCCCAGTTCGTCCAGGCTGGTCAGACCCGGTACGTCGGGCCGCAGCTGCCAGGACGTCACGGATCCGTCAAGCCCTCCGGTGACCAGCTCGTCCGGACCGACGTAGGTCACCGCCGCCCCTCCTAAGACCGGGTCCAGCGAGACCGGTGCACGCCCGGGGAAGACCTGCCAGCGGTCGACCTGGCTGCTCGCAGCGACCGCGAGCTCGGTGCCGGTCCCGTCGACGGTGACACCGAGGACGACGTTGTCGGAGCCGAGCGGCCCGGCTGTCACGCGCAGTGTCGAGGGGTCCAGGAGCAGCGTGCCGGCGTCGAACGTCGCGGCCACGAGGATCTGGCCGCCGGCCATCTGGTCGAGGTCGACGACCGGCGAGCCGTCGACGACGGTCGACGTGGCGATCGGAAGTTCCGCACGCCGCGCCAGGCGCCACACGGCCAGCTCACCACCGTCGCCGCCGGCGTAGATGCGCTCGCCGTCGGCGGACCAGTGCACGGAGATCAGCTGCCCCGGGTCGCGGAGCCGCAACGAGCGCACGACCTGCAGTGATGCCGCGTCCACGATCCGCACTCTGCCCTCGCCGGTGACGGCGAACCGCGAACCGTCGGGGTCGAAGGCGACGTCCGGCACTTCTCCCGGCGCAGTCGGCAGCGTCCCGATCCGTGTGCCGTCGCGGAGGTTGTGGACGACCACGCCGGGGCCGTGGCCCGCGATCCCAGCCGTCACGACGCGGCCGCCGGCGACGGCCAGGCCGCCGCGGTGGAACGAAGGTGGGGTCTCGATGCCGGCGCGCCGGACCGAACCGTCGGGGGCCAGCACCGCGACGACGCCGTCGGTGTCCTTCGTGACGACCACCCCCGAGTCGGCGTCGAGACCTACGGCGACCAGCGCGGTAGCGGCGCCGTACAGCCGTGTCGGGACCGCTCCCGGGTTGCTCAACGTCGCCAGGAGTGCCTCCTGGGTGCGCGCCGAGTCGTCGAGCCGTCTCGCCTCGACCGCGAGCAGCAGGGAACGGGTCCAGTCTTGGCTCCGGGCCTCGCCGGCCGCGGCGACAAGACCGAGCGTGGCGGCGCGTGCGCGGTCCTCGGCCCGGTGCGCTGACCCGAGAGCCTCCTGGCGCTGCTGCCAGGCCAGGGCAGCGACGACCAGGACCACCACCAGCGCCCCCGCGAGAAGGCCTCGCTGTCGGCGGATCCGCCGCGCGGTGCGGGCCGCCTCCTGCTCTCGTTCGAAGACCTGCCGCTGCTCGGCGGCACGGGCCTCCCGGCTCCGGTCGAGGAAGGTGGCCACCTCGACGGGAAGCTGCGCGGTGTCGAGCTGCTCGTCGGCGCGATCGAGCCTGGCACCCCGCCACAGCGCACCATCGTCTCGCCCCAGGGCCTCCCACTCGCGTGCCCCCGAGCGCGCCTGAGCCACCAACCGGAGCCAGTCCCGCTCCTCCTCGATCCACCCGCGCAGTCGCGGCCACGCCACGAGCAGCGCCTCGTGGCCGATGTGGACCACCGGCTCGCGCGTCTCGGCGTCCCGGTCGGAGGTCAGCAGCCGGGCGTCCACCCAGTCCTGCACGGTCTCCGGGGAGAGCGCGCCGGGCGCGTCGGGCGCACCCAGGACCTCCCTCAGCGGTGCTCGGAGCCGTACCGCATCGCCCCGATCGTCGAGACCGACCAGGTGCCGGAAGAGTCCCCGCGCGACGGTCGCCCCATCGGCTCCAAGGGAGGTGACCAACGACTCTGCGCGATGCGCGATGGCCCCGTCGAGCCCGCCCAGCGCAGCCAGGTCCTCGGCGCGCAGCCGGCCTGCGCCGCTCTCGGCCAGCTCGAACAGAGCGAACTGCAAGGCGGGCAGACTCTCTCGCGACCCGCGCAACAACTCGGCCAGCACGGTGTCGTCGACTGACAGGCCCGCGACCCGCGCCGGCTCCACGATCGCGCGGCGCCGTTCCTCGTCGTCGAGTGGTGGCACAACGATGGTCGTGTCTTGCAGAATGCGGCCCACATCGGGAAGCCGCAGCGGACGGTCATAGTGGTCGGCACGCAGCGCGGCGACCACGCTGAGGCGGGGCTCCGAGCGCACTGCCTCGACCAGAGCGGCCAGGTACGCCGTCGCCACCTCGTCCGGCTGCGCGAAGAGCTCCTCGAGCTGGTCCACGACGAGCAGCAGCCGGTCGTCTCTGGCCAGCATCCTGCCCACCGCCTCGACGAGGCCGGCCCGTCCGTCGGCGAGATCCGTCATGACCTGGGCGACCTCACCGGTCGCGATCCGGCGCAGCGCCTCGGCAAGCTCCTTGAACGGCTTGGCTCCCGGTTGTGCGACCACGGTGCGCCAGTGCCCGGGCGGCGCCATCGATCTGATGTGTGTCACCAGTCCCGCGCGCACCAAGCTGGACTTCCCGCTGCCGGAGGGACCGACCACGAACGTGAAGCGCTGGGTGCTCCCTTCACCCGCGACCCTTCGCACCAGTGTCTCGACCAGTCGCTCCCGCCCGAAGAAGGCCGCGGCGTCCGTGGTGTCGAAGGCCCGCAACCCGACGTAGGGATTGCCGTGGCGGCGAACAGGTGTCGGTCCCACGCGGGTTCCGGCGGCCGCGAGCATGGCGGCGAAGGCCTCCTCGTCGTCGCCCGTGCGCATCGCAGACTCACCGAGCGCCAGATCGGACAGGTAAGGCAGCCCGTCGCCGTCGTAGAGGACAGCGTCGGTGGTGAGTCGGCCGTGGCGTACCCCGGCGTCCCGTGCTGCCGCCAGCGCGCCACTGATCCGATCCGCGAGCAGGGCGACCGCATCCGCCGGCAACGGGCCGCTTCGCAACCGGTCCGTGAGCGTGCCGCCGGTGAGCCGGTGCATCACCAAGTAGGCGACCCCGGGCTCACGCCAGGCATCGTGGACTGGCACCAGCGCCGGGTGCGGCCGTGTGGCCAGACGCCGGGCGTCCTCGACGAAGGTCTCCACAAACCGCGGATCGTCGGCCAGCTCTGCAGGGTAGATCCGGATCGCGAGAGGCGTGTCGGACCCAGGCCTCCCGGAGGCGTGCACCGGACCCGACGCACCGCTGCCGAGCCGCCCGCCGACGAGGTAGCCGCGGACCCGTCGTGTGCTGAGGAGATCTCGGTCGTGCCGCAGGATCGCCTGCTGGACGGCCTCCAACTCCGGAGTGGGGTCGACTCCGAGCTCCTCGGCCAGCAACTCGCGGAAGCTGCGGATAGCCCCCAGCGCCTCGGAGACCCGGCCCGCCTGATAGAGCGCCCGGGCCTGGCGCAGCCGGTGGGATTCGTCGAACGGGTCAGTCGCCACCAGCGCGTCGATCACGGGAAGGGCCTCAGCGACCCGGCCGGCCGCAGTGAGCGCATCGATGAGCCCCTCCCGGCATCCGGTGCGGGCCTGCTCGAGTCTTCGCACCTCGGCCGCCGCCCACGGCCGGTCCGCGACCTCGTCGAACGGCCGGCCACGCCAACACGCCAACGCGGCGACGAACGCCTCGGCGGCCGCGGCGTGCTCCTCGTGCGCCAGGAGGTGCCGTCCGCGTGCGGCCTCGGCCCGGAACCGGGCGAGGTCGCTGGTCCCGGAATCAATGCGGAGCGCATAGCCGGGCGACTCGGCGACTACGGCCAGCCCCGGAGGCAACGCGGCCCGGAGCCGGGCGACGTATGTGCGGAGCGTGGCCGCCGCACGTCGCGGCGGGTCGTCACCGAAGACGGCGTCCAGGAGAGTGGCCACCGATGCGGCCCGGTTCTCGTGCATCGCCAGCGCCGCAAGGAGCTGCCGCTGCCGCGGCCCACCCATATGGACGGGGGCCCCACCGACCGCCACCGCAACCGGGCCCAGGACGCTGACCGTCGCCATGGGCGCCTCCGAGGCTGCTCTCGTCCACCAGCCGCCAGCGTACGTGAAATGCACGGATCTGGGCATCACCGCGATGCACACCCGGCTACCGCCCGCCTACCAACGCCTCGCTCTCCACCACCAGAGCGCAGTCGTCGTCAAACATGACGTGAACGTGCGCCCGGGCTCTTTCATGAGGTTGCCCATTGCTACCAAACGTTGCGGAGCATCTCGGCCGGCGGCGTGGAGCTGGCGGCGTCGGGACGCCCGCCACAGACGTGCGCCGATTGCCACCGTCGCTGGGCGATGAGTCCCTGGGTGAGATGGTCGTCGGTCTTCGGCCAGGGGACATCACCCTGTCCGCCGGTGACGAGCAGATGTTGGGACTCGTCGCTCCTCCTCGTGACGCAGACGCTGCGAGCCCGGGCGCTGTCGCTGGCGCTCAAGGAGTCGCGGGCCGCGGCGGTCTCACCGATCGAGGAGGAGCGCAGGCGATGGCGCCGAGACCTGCACGACGGGTTTGGCCGCGACGTTGTCGGGCATCGCGCACACACCGCGGACGCGGCCCGGAACTCCATCGGCTCGGACCCGGAAGCTGCCGCCGCTTTGTTGCTGCATTTGCGCGGCGTCGCCGCCCTGCGTCAGCAGGCCGCCGGTATCGAGGTCGCCGCCTATCGGATCGCCATCGAGGCCGTCACGAACGCCTCCCGCCACAGCGGCACCGACCAGGCCTGGGTTGTGCTGTCCTGCACCGGGGATGACCTGACGGTGTCTGTCCGCGACGCGGGGTCTTCGTCTGGTGCGTGGGTGCCTGGCGTCGCCCTGTCCTCCATGCGGGAGCGGGCGGCCGAGGTCGGCGGGTTGCTCTCGGTGTCGACGAAAGGTGAAGGGTCCGTGGTGAGGGCCCTGCTTCCGCTGGGGTGAGCTGGCTGCGCGCCCAGCGTCCCGTCAGACCGGGGCGTCGGCGTGCCAGGACTCGGTGACGTGGTCGAGGGTCCAGCCCATTGAGCGGTAGAGGCCGTCGGCGCGCGTCGGGGAGTCGGCATCGACCTCCAGGTCGACCCGGTCACGGCCGCGGTCGCGGGCGTCGCGGATCGCGGCGTGCAGCAGCGCCTTGGCCACACCACGGCCCCGGGCCCGCCGGTGGACGCCGATGTAGTCGACGTAGCTGCCGGGGCGCCCCGTGTCGTCCGGGGTCAGCCGGGACAACACCAGCGCGCCGCCGGGAACCGACCCTTCGTCGGTGTCGACCTCCGCGATCCACCAGTGGTCCCAGCGATGGCCGGGGTCCTCCCGCAGTCGCTGCACGAACTCCGGGAAGCTCTCGCGATAGCTGTTGAAGTGGTCGGCGAAGGACTCTTCAAGCATCAGATGGACCAGCTGGAGGTCCTCGGCGACCGGCATCTCGTCGTCGTCGCCGTCCCGGCCCTCGTGCATCGCGACCCGCCGCAGGTGCACGCCGTCGCGGGGCGGCGGCAGCGACTCGGCGTCGTCGACAGGCCGGGTGAGGTGTAGCCAGGTCCGCTGCGGGGCGTAGCCGGCGTCGGTCAGCCAACGCTTGAGCCGGACCTGGTCGGCGTACGGGCTGGCGTCGAGCTGGGTGCCCGGCAGCTGCCGCAGCAGGGCCATCTCCCGCGCCACCTCTCGGACCCAGCCGAGCAGCACCGGCGCCACGACGTCCCCCTCCGGCAGCTCGGGTGTGACCACGAGGTCGACCATGGTTCGGCCGGCGGCCCGGTCGTGCACGCTCACCCACGCGTGCAGCGTGCCCTCGGCGTCGTCCACGACCAGCTGTCTCCGGGTCCACGACCCGGGACCCACGACGACCGCGTGGACCGTCTCCTCATCGACGCTCGCCTCATCGTGCGCGGTCCGGCGGACGGCGGTCGTGAGCGCGGTCAGGGCAGGGACGTCGTCGCGCACCGGCGTCCGCGCCGCCCAGCCGGGCGGCAGGCCGGCGAGCGCTGGGGAGGTCGTGGTCACCCGCCCAGTCTCGCAAAGCCGTCTCCACTCGCCGGGCCCGCCTCACAGCAGCTCGGCGAGCATCGCGGCCGCCCGGTCGGCGCCGCCGTTCTCCACCGTCCGGTAGGTGACCGGGGTGTCGAGCGCCTCGGCCATCGCCATCGCCAGCCGGTCGGGGTCGCACGCCTCGTCGTAGGCGACGCAGCGCCCGGCGCCGTAGCGGTCCAGCCGGTGCCGGACGTGGACGTTCTGCTCGAAGTGGTGCTGCAGCGGGATGTAGAGGAACGGGCGCCGGGCGGCGACCAGCTCCATCGTCGTGGTCAGGCCGCCCTGCACGACCGCCAGATCGGCCGCCGCCATCAGACGCGGTAGTTCCGGGACGTACTCGCGCACCTCCAGGCCCGGCCGCGCCGGAACGACGCTCGGGTCGAGGCGAGGGCCGGTGACGATCACCATCCTGAGTCCCGGGACCCGATCGCGCGCCACGTCGTACGCGTCACTGACCCGGCGCAGCAGATGTCGCCCGACGCCGGAGCCGCCGACGGTGACCACGCACACGCGCTGGTCAGGCTCCCAGCCGAGCCGGCGGCGAAGCTCAGCGCGCCCGGGCGCCTCGCCGGCGGCCGCGCCGGTAATGTAGCCGGCGAAGTCGTAGTGCTGCTCGGTCCAGTCGCGGATGGCCGGGAGGTCGGGCCCGAAGGAGTCCGGGACGATGTCCTCGGGGTCTCCGACGAAGATCGCCCGGTCGCGCAACCACGGGAATCGCTCGACGTGCTCGATCATCTCGGCGTTGTAGTCGGCGGTGACCAGCGCCTCGCGCTCGCCGCCGTCGGGCATCGGCAGCATCCCCACGAAGTCGGTCATCCAGGCGTAGGCGAACCGCTTCAGCTCGGGGTTCTCGTGCAGGAAGTGGTCCACCTCCCAGGCCTCGTCGCCGACCACCAGGTCGTAGTCCTTCTCCCGGACGACGTCGTCGAAGACGTGGAAGTTGTTGACCAGGATCTCATCCATCCGACGCAGCGCCTCGAAGCAGTGCAGGTCGTGCTCGCCGGATTCTGCCTCGATGTGTCCGGACTCACTGGCCAGCCAGCGGCTCGCCGGGTGCACCGACTCACCCGCCTCCTCCAGCACCCGGGTCACCGGGTGCTGGGCCAGCCAGTCCACCTGCAGATCGGGGTGGAGGCGCTTCAGCGACCGGGCGACGGCCAGGTCGCGGCGCGCGTGACCGAGCCCGATGGGCGAGGAGAGGTAGAGCGCCCGGCGCCGGCGACGCAGCCCCCGCGTCCACCCCACCGACGGTCGTCGGACGGTGGCCGACGGAGCCACCCGCTGGGCGAAGTCGTGGATCAGGTGGTTGACCTTGACGGGGTCACGGACCAGTGGCACGTGTCCGGCGCCGGCGATGACGACGCTCTGTCCCCCGGTGAGGTCCGCGATCCGGTCGGCGCGCGCCGCGGGACTGATGAGGTCGTGGTCACCGTGGATCGCGAGCACGGGCGAGTCGAGCGCCCGGCACCAGCCCTCCACCTCCTCGAGGGTCGGCCAGACGGTGCCGTACTCGGCCGTCAGCACCTCCGGCCCGGTGTCGAGCCCCCAGGCCACGGCGTCCTCGATCGGCTTCGTGGAGTACGGCTCGGGGAAGCACATCCCGAAGAAGAACCAGAGGAAGTCCTCGTGCTTCCGGTCCCAGTACGCCGGCTCGTACTTGGCCCAGTGGGTGATCGGGTCGCGGGCGACGCTGCGCACCATCGAGGCCGGGAGCTCCAGCGGATCGGTGTCTGGGTCGACGCGGAACTCGTGGGGGTCGGTCAGCGGCACCGAGGCGCCGATCAGCACACTGCCCAGGACTCGATCAGGGTGGTCGGCCGCGAGCTTGAGGGCCCACATCCCGCCCATCGACAGCCCGACCACCACGGCCCGGTCGGTGCCGGTGGCGTCGAGCACCGCGCGGGCGTAGGCGACCTCGTGGTGGTGGTCGTAGTGCTCGGGGGTGAGGGGCCGGTCCGAGAGACCGTTGCCCGGTCCGTCGAAGGTGACCACCCGGTGGTGCCGGGCGAGGTAGGGCACCTGCAGCTTCCAGAACCGGCAGTGGATGATGGTCCAGGTCGGCAGCAGCAGGATCGTGGGACCGCCGTCGCCGTAGACGTCGTAGTGGATCTTCACCCCGGCGTGCTCGATGAAGCCGTCCGCGTCCGACTCTCTCGCTCTGGTCATGGTGCAGTCTCCTGCGGGTCCGCAGTCCCCAGCAAGACCGGCAACGCCGAGAGCCCGCGCAGCACGAGGCCGTCTCCGCGACCCCACCGCAGCGACCCGGGCGGTACGCCGAGTCGCATCGTCGGGAACCTCGTGAGCAGGGTGCGGAAGGCGATCTCTGCCTCCAGCCTGGCCAGCCGCGCGCCCAGACAGTGGTGGATCCCGTGCCCGAAGGCAAGGTGCGTGGCTCCTGTCCGGTCCACGTCGAAGGTGTGCGGGTCGTCGTTGCGGCTGCCGTCCCGGCCGGCGGTCGCGAGCGAGACCAGGACCTGGACGCCCGCAGGGATGGTGGTCCCGGCGATCGTCACGTCGCGGGTGGCGTAGCGGAACGTCGCGTGCTGGCCGGGCGGGTCCCAGCGGAGGAACTCCTCGACGGCCTGCGGCAGCCGGTCGAGGTCGGCGGCGAGCCGGTCGCGCTGCTCGGGGTGGGACAGCAGCGCGGCCATGCCGTTGCCGATGAGGTTGGCGGTCGTGTCGTGTCCCGCCACGAGCAGCTGGAAGACCGTCGACAGCAGCTCGCGCCGCGTCATCTCCCCGGCGCGGTGGGCGCGCACGAGGTCGCTCACCAGGTCGTCGGGCTCGGCCTCGGCGGTGGCGACCGCCGCCTCCGTCGTGAGGCCGGCTCCCCGCCGGTCCACCAGCTCCCCCAGAAAGTCGACGATCTGGTCGGAGGCCGCCACGGCGTCGGCGGGCGGGTCGGCGCCGTCCCAGGGAGTGAGCAGGGTGGCGAACCACCCGGCCAGGCATCGCTGCTCGGAGCGGTCGATCCCGAGCAGCTCCCCGAGCACGGCGAACGGCAACGGGGCCGCGAAGCCGGCGACCAGGTCCACGGGCCCGGCCTCGTCCCGCTCGAGGTCGCCGGCCAGCTCGTCGGCGAGCTCCCGGGCGATCCTCCGGATCCGGGGCTCGAGCTCGGTGAGCCTGGTGCGGGTGAAGGCCGGCGCAGCGAGCCGTCGCAGCCTGGTGTGGTCGGGCTGGTCCACGCTCAGCATGTGGCGGGCGAAGTCAGGACCCGGCAGGCCTGGGGCGACCACCTCCCCGTCCCGCTCCATCGCGGCGAGCATGTCCTTGGAGAGATCGGGGTGGGCGAGCGCCTCCCGGGCGGCGGCGTAACCGACGACCAGGAAGGCACGGTGGCCGTCGGCGAGCGTCACGTCGTGCACCGGGCCGGCCGCCAGTACCCGGTCGAAGAGGGGGTAGGGACGGTCGCGGTCGTAGTCACCCCAGCGCTGCAGCGCGTGCGGGCAGGTGGCGCTCTCGGTGGTGGTGTCGTCGGTACGCATCAGCACTCCCGGAGGCCGGAGCAGACCAGGTCGATCCGCCGAACCAGGCCCTCGCCAAGGGCGCAGACCAGCGTCTGTGTCACGACCCTGCGGTCGCCGTCCGGGTCGACGGTGAGCTTGTAGTGGACCAGGACACGGTCGCCGACGAGGTCGCCTGCGGCCTCCTCGATCACGACGGTGTCGAAGGCGTCGTACCAGTCGGCGTAGCGGGCCAGCACCTCGTGCCGGCCCTGGTCCTCGACCATCCCGCCGGGGAGGAGTCCACGCATTCGCACGTCCTCGTCCAGCCGGTCGCCGAGCCGCGCCCAGGCCCGGTCCCCGATCGCGGTCGAGATCTCGATGGCGAGTGGATGACCGTTCATGACGCCTCCTGGGCAAGCCGGGACCGACCGGTCCCGAGGTGGTCGAGCAGATGGGCCGACAGGTCGCGAGCGTCCGCGTCGGCGCCGGAGAGGTACGTCGACCGGCGACGCCGCAGGACGGGCAGTCCCGTCACGTAGAGGCCGGGCCAGCGGGTGACGCCGCCGTCGTGCTGCAACCGGCCGCGATGGTCGAACACCGGCACGTCGAGGAACGAGTGGTCGGCGCTGAACCCGGTCGCCCAGACCACGGAGCGGATCTCGCCGGACCCCAGGTCGAGCTCCAGGGGCGGGGAGCCCACGCGCGTGGGCTCGGGTCGCTCGCCCCTACCTCCGGCGTACTCGTCGACGCTGTCGAGCAGCCGGCCGAGCTTGAGATCGGCCAGCGTGCACACGTTGGCGAGGGAACCAGAGAACTGCGCGGTCCGGTCGCGCATCCCCGCGAACCTTCCCACCAGCCGGACGCCGGCCGATTGGAGGGCGTTGAGGTCGACGCGTCGATCGCCGCCGACCAGCTGGAGTGAGGGCAGGTGACGGGCTCGGACCAGGTCGTCGAGCTGGTCCCAGCGCTCGTCCAGGATCCCCAGCCGCTCCAGCCAGGTGAAGAGATCGTCGTCGCGATAGCGACGAGGAACCCGCACGTGCTCGCCGACGGCGACCGTGACCGGCCGGCCGGAGCGCTGCAGCTCGTCGGCGATCTGGACGCCACTGGCCGAGGCGCCCACGACCAGCACTCCGCCGCCGGGGAGGCTGTCCGGGTTGCGGTAGTCCAACGCCGGCAGGGAGGTGATCCCGTCGGGCAGGTGTCTCCCGACAGCCGGTACCACGCTCCGCGTGGAGCCGGCGGCGAGCACCACGGCCTGGGCGTGCCAGTGTCCGGCATCGGTCAGGACCTCGAAGCCACTCGGCCCCGGTCGGACCGAGGTCACGCTGGTGCCGGTCAGGACTGGCGCGGCCGCGGAGACGGCGTACCCCGAGACCAGGTCGGCTACCTCGCGGGCCGACAGGAACCCGTCGGGGTCATCGCCGGCGTACGCCGCCCCGGCGAGCCCGGCCATCCAGTTCGGGGTGAGCAGCCGCAGCGAGTCCCAGCGCTGGGTGCGCCACGAGTGCGCCACCTCGCCGCGCTCGAGGACCACATGGTCGATCGAGCGGGCGGCGAGGTGTTTGCTCATCGCGAGCCCGGAGTGACCGGCGCCGACGACGACCGCGGTGACGGAGGACATCAGTCGACGGTGACGGTGACGCCGGTGGGGTTGGTCAGCATGTCGTAGACGGCCGAACGCTTCTGCGACTGGGCGACGATGGCGCGGACCTCGTCCTCGGAGGCGTCGGCGTCGATCTGGTAGGCGACCGAGACACCGCTGAAGCCGTTGCGGACCACGGGGTCGGCGCCCAGGATGCCATGCAGGTCCATCTCGCCGGACAGCGTGGCGGTGACCGAGCGCAGCTGGATCTGCCGCTGCTGCGCCACCGCGGCCACCCCGGCGGTCAGGCAGGAGCCCAAGGCGACCAGGACGTACTCGACAGGGGTGGGCCCGTGGTCGCCGGCGGCGAACTGCGGGGGGTGGTCGGCGTCCAGGCTGAAGCGCCGCGTGTGGACCTGCTCGTCGCAGAGGCCGTAGAAGCTCTCGATCTCCGAACGACTGTGCGTCCCGTTCTCCCAGGTCACCGAGGAGCGCCACTGGAACTGGGCGATCTCCGGGGTGTCGGCCAGCGCGGCGCGGGCGCCGAGCAGGGCTTCGACGTTGACGCCGTTGTCGACGGGCGTGGTGGTGACGGTCATGAGGTGCTCCCTCTCTCGTGGCCGGGTGGCCGTGGGCGGCGCCGCTGGTGGCGCTCGGTCGACACCCAGACTCGTCCGGAGCGGCGTGCGACCGCATCAGGGGACCCCCCTGGTCGTGACGCGTCGCGGCACCAGGGGTGCCGGGTCCGGCACCACGCCTAGACTGCGGCCCGTGGAGCCGGTACTCCTGGGGAGGGACGGCGAGCTCGAGACGATCGGTCGTCTGGTCGAGACCGCTCGGCTGGGGGTCAGCGGCACTCTCGCCATCCTGGGTGAGCCGGGCGTGGGCAAGACGGCGCTGCTGGACGGCGCCCTGGCCGTGCTCGGCGGGACGCGCCTGCTGCAAGCAGCTGGGCTCGAGGCTGAGCGGCAGATCCCGTTCGCAGGCCTGCTGCAGCTGCTACGACCCGCCCTCGTCCATCTGGACGAGCTCGCGCCACCGCAGGCAGCCGCGCTGTCGGACGCCTTGGCGGTGCGCGACTCCGGCCGCCGTGGCGGGGACCGTTTCGCGATCGGGGCAGCGGTGCTGAGCCTGCTGACCCGGTACGCCGAGGAGGCCCCCGTGGTGGTGGTCGTCGAGGACCTGCATGCCATGGACCTCCCCTCGGCGGAGGCCGTCGTGTTCGCCGCTCGACGACTGGCCGCAGACTCGGTCGCCGTCCTGCTGACCGGACGCAGCCCCGAGGCCGACCACCTCGTCACCGGACTCCCCCAGCTGCGGCTCTCCGGACTCGACGAGGCGGACGCGGCCGCGCTCGCCGCCCGCGCGGTCGGCGGGCCGGTGCCGACCGGACGGCTCGAGCCGCTGCTCGCCCGGGCCGACGGCAACCCCCTCGCGCTGCTCGAGCTCGCTGGCGACGACCTGGACACGCTCGCCACCGACCCGGCCGAGCTGCCGGTCCGGGTGCCGGAGGCGGTGACCGCGGCGTACGGACGACGGCTCGACCTGCTGGACGAGGAGTGCCGCACCGCGCTGCTCGTCGCCGCGGTGTGTGGTGGTGATCTGGCACTCACCACCAGGGCCTGCGCCGCCCTCGCGGTCGAAACCGCCGCGCTCTCCCACGCCGAGGACGCCGGCCTGGTCGCCCTGCGTGCCGGCCAGGTGACCTTCCGGCACCCGCTGGCGCAGGCGGCGGCCTACTCACACCCGGCCGCGGCAGCACGCCGGGCTGCCCACCAGGCCGTCGCCGACGCTCTCCCCGAGGCTGACCTGGATCGGCGGGCCTGGCATCTGGCCGAGGCCGTCTGGCTCCCCGATGCGACGGTCGCCGACCTGCTGGACGGTGCCGGAGACCGGGCGGAGGCCCGCTCGGCGTACTCGGTGGCCTCGGGTGCGTTCGAGCGGGCCGCCCGGCTAAGCCCCACGCCGGCGCGAAGGGCGGAGCGACTGCTACGTGCCGCCGATGCCGCCTGGGCGGCCGGGCTCACCGAACGCGCCCTGTCGCTGCTCGACGCCCACGGCCGGGAGGAGACGGGGAGAGAGGGACAGGTGCGTGAGCTGACGCTCCGGGGTGCGATCGCGGCGCGAACCGGGCGGCTGCGCGAGGCACGGGAGATGCTCGTCGCCGCGGCCGACCTGAGCACGGACCCTGCCGAGCAGTCGGTCCTCATCGCCGAGGCCGTGCACGCCAGTCTGTATCTCGCGGGAGTGTCGCGCGCCTCGGCCCTCGCCGACCGCCTCGACACGCTGGCGCCCCAGGTGAGCCGAGCCGGCCGCGCAGGCGCTCGGACTCATCGCCACGGGTATCGCCCGAGTGCTGGCCGCCCAGCCGGGGGCAGCAGACGAGCTGCGCCGCGCGGTGCCCCTGATCAGGAGCACCCCCGAGCTCTACGAGGATCCCCAGCGGGCCCCGATGCTGACCTTGGTCCCCCTGTTCCTCCGGGACACGACGGACGCCGGGAGTCTCTGGGACCTGGTCGACGCCGTTCGCCGACGAGCTGGGGTGGGGGCGCTGCCCGCCGTGCTGTTCCAGCAGGCACGGCACCAGGCGACCACCTCGGCGTGGGCCGAGGCGGAGGCCAACTACCGCGAAGCCGTCCGGCTGGCCGACGAGACGGGGCAGGTCACCCAGCAGCTCATGGCGCTGGCAGGGCTGAGCTGGCTGCAGTCGAGGCGCGGCGACGTGAAGGAGTGCCGGGCGGCCGCCGAACAGGTGCTCGAGTCACCCAGCCTCGCCCATCTGCCGCTCGCCGAGGCGTGGGTCCGCTTCGGGCTCGGCGACCTCGAGCTGTCTCTGGGTGAGCCGGGCCGCGCCGTCGAGCAGTTCCGGGAGCTGGAGGCGCTGCTGACCCGTCACGAGGTGGGCGACGTCGACCTGCTGCCCGGGCCGGAGCAGGTGGAGGCGCTGCTCCGGCTGGGCGACCGTGCGGCCGCGGAGGCGGTGGCGACGGCGTACGACGCCGCGGCGCAGGCCAAGCAGCAGCCGTGGGCGCTGGCCCGCGCCGCGCGGGTGTGTGGCCTGGTCGCCGGGGAGGCTGCGGCCGAGTCCTGCTTCGAGAGCGCCCTGGTCCTCCACGCTCAGACGTGGGACGTCTTCGAGACCGCGCGCACCGGGCTCGCGTACGGCGAGTGGCTGCGCCGGGCGGGCCGCCGGGTCGATGCCCGGACGCAGCTGCGGGAGGCGCTGGACCGGCTCGAGGACCTCGGGGCAACACGGTGGGCCGAGCGCGCGTCGGCCGAGCTCGCCGCCACCGGAGAGAAGGTCCAACGACGCGGTGCCGACCCGCGCGGCCTGCTCACACCACAGGAGCTCCAGGTCTGCCTGCAGCTGGTCGAGGGCCGCACTACCCGCGAGGCGGCCGCCGCGCTCTTCCTCAGCCCCAAGACGGTGGAGTACCACCTGCGCAAGGTGTACACCAAGCTCGACGTCGGCTCACGCAGCGAGCTCGCTCAGGTGCTGCACGGCTGAGCGCCGGGGTCGGGCCAAGAGCCGGGATCAGTCGCCGACCGGCCAGAGTCCCCCGGGATCGCCGCCGGCTCATCGACACGACCACCGCATCGGGGAGACCAGCGCGAGGTATTCGCCACGAGTGGAGTGAACCAACGGTGGACAACGGCCCCTCCAGCGAGGTGCCCGCATGACGGCACAGCGATAACGTCACCTCCATCCAGCTGCGACAGGACGCGATCCCATGACCGACAGCCCAGGGCCATCGACCGAACCCGTCACCGCGCCCGAGGGCGCGCACGAGTGGCACAAGGTGCTCGACCCCGATGAGCTCCCCGAGGGCCGCGTGACCACCGTGAGCGTGGGTCGGCGCACGCTCGCGGTCACCCACGTCGACGGCGAGTTCGGGGTCATGAGCAACCGATGTCCGCACCAGGGTGGCCCCCTCGGCGAGGGGTCGATCGAGAAGGGCTGGCTGCGGTGTCCATGGCACGGCTACGACTACAGCCCGTGCAACGGCACACCCCCAGACGGGTTCGCCGACGCCCCGGAGGCGTACGCGAGCGAGGTGCGCGACGACGGCGTCTACGTGGCGCTCCCCGCGGAGGTCGAACACCCGCGCACCGTCTCGGACGTCATGGTCGAGACGATGGTCAACTGGGGAGTCGACACCGTGTTCGGGATGGTCGGTCACTCCAACCTCGGGTTCGCCGACGCGATGCATCGCGCCGAGCAACGCGGAGACCTGCGCTACTTCGGGATCCGCCACGAAGGCGCAGCGTCATTCGCCGCCACGGCGTACGGCAAGCTCACCGGCACGCTGGCCGCCTGCTTCGGCATCGCCGGACCCGGCTCGACCAATCTTCTGACCGGCCTGTACGACGCCAAGGTCGACCGGGCACCGGTGCTGGCGCTGTCGGGACAGGTGCCGTCGAAGACCAAGGGGCGGGGCGCGTTCCAGGACATGGACCTGGCCAACGCATTCAAGGATGTGGCCCGCTTCGGCGAGGTGGTGCTGTCGGCGGCCGACCACGCCGAGTTGATGACGCTCGCGTGCAAGACCGCGATCGTCGACAAGGGCGTCGCGCACCTGATCTTTCCCGATGAGGTGCAGGTCGAGCCCTCGAACCAGGAGGCGTCCGGACCCGACGGCCGGACCGGGTCCCGCGAGATCGCCCCGCCTGCTGCAGTCCTCGCGGAAGCGATCGAGAGCATCCGCCGGTCACGGCGTCCCGTCATCGTGGTCGGCCAGGGCGCGCGCGCCGACATCGATGGCGTCATCGGGCTCGCCGAGCTGATCGGTGCGCCGGTGATCACGACGTTCAAGGCCAAGGGGGCGATCTCGGACCACCACCCGCTCGGCTGCGGCGTCCTCGGACGAAGCGGCACCCCCGTCGCGAGCTGGCTGATGAACGAGTCCGATCTCGTCGTGGCCTTCGGCGCCTCCTTCTCGAACCACACCGGCATCGCGCCCTACAAGTCGATCATCCAGGTCGATCACGACCCGATGGCCATCGGCCGACACCACCCCGTCGGCATCGGCCTTCAGGGGGCTGTTGTCACAACGGCCCGGCTGCTCGCCGAAGGTCTCGCAGGTGGGCACACCTGCATCGACCAGCGGCCTGTCATCGCCGACCGTTGGCGGATCTGGCGCGAGGAGAAGGCCAGCCGCCGCACCGACGACCATGGCGCGGGGATCAACGCCGCCTCGATCTTCGCCGAGCTGTCCGGGCAGGTCCCGCACGATGCTGTGATCTGCGTCGACGTCGGCAACAACACCTACTCCTTCGGTCGCTACTTCGAAGTGGCCGACCAGGACGTACTCATGTCCGGCTACCTCGGCTCGATCGGATTCGCGTTCCCCGCCGCCATGGGCGCGTGGGCCGCCGTCGGCGACACCCGCAAGGTCGTCTCAGTCTCGGGCGATGGAGGCTTCGGCCAGTACGCGATGGAGCTCACGACGGCCGTCAAGTACGGCATGAACATCACCCACGTGTTGCTGAACAACAGTGAGCTGGGCAAGATCAGCAAGGAGCAACGAGCCGGCGAGTTCGACGTGTGGGCGACCAGCCTGCACAACCCCGACTTCGCAGCCTTCGCGCAGCTGTGCGGCGCGCACGGCGCCCGCGTCACGCAGCTCGACCAGCTCCACGACGCGGTCGCCGCTGCCCTTGCCCACGACGGCCCGTCCCTCGTCGAGGTCGTCACCGATCCATTGCTGATGTGAAGCCTGGAGCCAAGCCCACCACCATCCTCCCCCTCCCTCGAACGAAGGTCGCCTGCCATGAACGCTCCACTGGTCCCACTCTCGGACTCATTCCCCGCAACCCGGCTCGCGATGCACCGCGTCGCCGCGTACGTCGTCAGCCCGGCGCGCCGGCACGCCATGGGCCGGATGGGGCTGCGCGCGGCTCCCGGCGGTCTTGCCACGCCGACCTTCGCTGGCCCGGAGGGGATGACCACGGTCGGAGTCGCAGGTGTCGACCTCGTCGTCCACTCCGATGCCGGCCGCCGACACCAACGCCTCTCGACCCTCGCGGCCGCCGGGTCCTTCGTCGGCATCGAACCCGACGTGGCATGGGCCGCGGAGCTCGACATCCCCGAACCCGGCCCACTCGACGCAGACCTCGCTGTCGACCCCGAAGACGCCGCAGCACTCGCCGCGTGGTTCAGGTTCGGTTGGGGAATCCTGGACGCACTCTCCTCCGACGGCGACTCCCAGCACGCCAGCGAACCCCAACTCTGGCCCGAACACTTCGATCCCGCCATCGAGATCGGTGATCCTGCCGGAACTACCCGGGCCAGTTACGGGTTCTCTCCCGGGGACGTGTCCGCGGACGCGACTGCGGGCCCCGAGCCGTTGCCATATCTCTACGTGGCTCCGTGGTACCCCGAGGAGAAGCCCACCAGCGCCTACTGGTCGGCCGGTCGACTCGCCGTCCTCCGATACGCCGACCTCGCCGCCGAGTCCGATCCCGCGGGCGCGGCCCACGCCTTCCTCATCGAAGGTCGGTCCCTGCTCGCGGGCTAAGCGGACCAGCTCAGCCGTACCCGGTATCCCCTCGAGAAGAGACCTGCCGGTGGAGGCCGGACCCCGGACCGCTCCAGGACGCCCCCAGGGATACCGATGTCGGCCACCCAGAGCTCACCGACTGCATCGATGGCAAGCCCGGTCTTGGGGAGAGCCAGGCTCATCGTGGTCGCCGCCTGGACGTGGACTCCGGGGGAATCACCGGTCGTGGCGTCGACGCCGGAGGGGACGTCGAGCGCCACCACAGGAGCATCGCCGAGCAACATCCACCCGATCAGGTCCGCTACGGCCCCGTGTGGCGCGCCCCCGAGGCTGTAGCCCAGCACGGCATCCACCGTCAGCGAGGGCTTGAGAGTCCGGAGGTCTCCGGTCTCGGCCAGCCGACCGCCACTGGCTCGATAGAGCGCGAGCTGTTCGGCAGGGACGCCGGCCAGGCGGGCGACCTCCGAGACCACCAGCGTGACCTGCCCTCCGTGGTTGGCCAGGTGCCGAGCGGCGCAGATCCCGCCACCCCCGTTGCCTCCGGTGCCCGCCAGCACGACGATCGGAGACGTGGCCCACCCCGCCCCGAGCATCTCAACGCACAGCGACGCCAGGTTCCGACCGGCGTTCTCCATCATCTGGTGCAGGTTCGGGCCGACCTCCTCGATCGACACCCGGTCCACCTCGCGCATCTGCTCGGTGGTGACAGCCGGCACGACGAGCCCCGACTCGGAGAGGAACGAGTCCATCTCAACCACGTCCCCTCAGCATGCTGTTCCCACGCCCCGTAGGCGAGGGCCACGCTCCCTGGCATGCCCACTGCCAACGAGCACCGTCGACCATCAGGATGAAGTGAAGCCTCGCTCGACGCTCGACGGCCTGCGGCCCGCCACTGAACGGTACCTACCTCCGCCGCACAATCACGTTGAGAATGCAGTCCCAGGCCGCCTGGATCGGCCAGAGCCACGGGCATGCGCGCAGCGCGGTCCCTCGATGTTCTCGCGTGAACTGGCGACGTCCTCGCGGCGCAGACTCGGCTTCCGCTGTCTCCGCTGCCGAGGCACGTTCGGCGGAGTCGGAGTAGGGCCCACCAACACCGACCCGAATTCAGGAAGCGCATGAAGCGACTAGCGATGGCCATCGCCGTGTCACTGACGGTCGCAGCATGCGGGGCTTCCGGCGGTGACGCATCCGGCGATGCCGTTGCTGCCGCTCGACTCTCAGCTCTTGAGTTCTACGCCGATCACCACGAGGTCGACGTCGGAGGGGTTCCAGAGCTTGTGGAGCGGCGTGCTCTCGGACCAGAGCACGTCCGGGAGCTCCCAGCCCTCGGGTTGCTCCCGGCTGTCGAACATGACCTCTCCGGAGTCACTCCACCGGACGAAGTCCTTGCCCGACACGACGTGTCCTCAAGACGATCGTCCCGGCCGGAGACACCACCCCGGTCCACAGGCACCCTAAGACCCTGATGTGGGGGATCTGTGACTGAGGCGTGGGAGCACGTGTAGAGTCATCATTCAATGCTGCCGGACGTGCCTGGAGGTTCGAGTGAGAACAACCCTCGCCCTGGACGACGATCTCGTCAGGGAAGCGCAGAGGCTGACCGGAACTACCGAGAAGACTGCACTTGTGCGCCAGGCTCTGCGGGCATTGATCGAGCGCGAGAGCGCCAAACGGCTCGCGCAACTGGCGGGAAGTGAGCCCGACGCGAAGACGGTCCCGCGGCGCCAGACGATGCCTGCGTGATCCTCGTCGATACGTCGATCTGGATCGACCACCTCCGCGCCGGTGACCTCAAGCTCGCAGACCTCCTCCAAGACGGCCACGTGCTGGCGCACCCCTGGGTCATCGGGGAACTCGCGCTCGGCCACCTCTCGCGACGCAGCGAGATTCTTGGATTGCTCCACAACCTCCCGCAGGCGACCGTCGCGACGGACCTCGAGGTGCTGACTCTGATCGAGAACCGGGAGCTGTTCGGCCTCGGCATCGGGTACGCCGATGCACACCTGCTGGCTGCGACATTGCTGACACCCAACGCTCGCCTGTGGACTCGCGACAAGCGACTCGCGACGATCGCTGTTCGACAGGGTCTCGCCAGCCATCACCATCAGGCCACCTGAGAGTTACGCCGTCGTGGCTCACCCCCTCGAACCGCCGCCGCCCACGAGAGGCCCCCTCGCAGCAGACCCGTCCGGTATTGCTTCGCCGTGTGCCGCTCCGTGCTCACAAGGCCTAGTCGAGGGTGTCCGGCTCGAGCTCAGCGAGCTGGTCGGCAAGTCGCTCGGTGTCGAGGTCGGTCCAGCCGTCCGGCGGCAGGATCGCAGCCCAGGCCCGGACCGGCTCCTGACCGAACTGATGGCCCTGCCCGGCAGGGACATCGTTGGCGACCAACTGGTCGGCGGCCAGTTGCAGCATGGTGACCGCCGGGATCCAGTGGACCTGCGGTGACACGTCGCGTCCGCGGGGTTCCGAGAGCCAATCGGGCTTCTGCAACGCGAGGCCGAAGTCCCACCAGGTGATCGGGTCGTTGGCATGCTGCAGGTAGCCGACCCGGGTGCCGGGCCACTCCCCCGGCGCGTCCCAGTCCGACGGTCGGTCGGCGAATCGGACGGTCTGCCCCTCGCCGTACACGGGAAGCACCTCGGGGGTCGCCGGGTCCCGCTCGTCGGTGAACCGACTCCACAGCCGGTTGTTGGCGGTCGGCCCGACGAAAAGGGCGCCGGACGTGCGGGTCGCCAGGTCCTGGGCACCGCTGAACGCCGCCTCGCCACCGAACGAACCGAGACTCTCACCGCTCACCACGACCAACGGCCGCTGGTCACGCGGCAGCTCCACCCAGTGCGCATACACCGCGTCGAAGAGCAGCCGGCCGGCCTCCTGCGCGCGCTCACCGTCCATCAGGAACGACATCCAGCTGGGCAGGTAGGAATACTGCATGCTCACGGTGGCCGTGTCGCCGGCCCACATGTACTCCAGCGCCCGCGCCTGGTTCTCGTTGACCCAGCCGCGGCCGGTGCCGGTGACCACGTTGAGAACGGCACGGTCGAAGCCTCCAGTGCGCTCGAGCTCGTCGACAGCGCGTTGCGCCTCCTCGGCAAGGTCGACGTCGCCCGAGGCTCCGACGTACGCGCGGACCGGCTGTTGTGCCTGGCCACCGGAGAAGTCGGCGATCTCGTCGGCGCTCGGGGCGTTGGCGATGAACACCCGGCCCTGCCTGCCGAGGTCGCCCCAGCTCTCACCCGACTCCGGCCCGGCGGAAACGTAGGGACTGGTCGGCGCCGGGGTGTCGGTGCGGAACTCGTCGTCGATCGCCCTGAACGTCGCGTCGAGGCCGCCGACCAGACGGCCGCCGAGGACACCGGTCACCAGGCCCCACGCGATCCAGGCCACGACGAGCGCGCCGATCACCAGCGCGACCCGCTCCGGCAGCACCCGTCCGACCTGGCCGCCGACCCATCGACCGGCGGACTTCAGCGTCCGACTGATCGCGAGCAGAACGACGAACACCACCGCCGTCACGAGCACCTGGAGCAGGTCTTTGGCCCACGAGTCGCGATCGACCCCCACGAGGTCACGGACCTGATCGTCCCAGCGATGGCCGAGAACCAGCGCGACGAGCGAGCCGACCACGCCGACGACTCCGACCACCCGCCAGGTCTGCTGTCGGCGCTGACCTCGCAGATGCACACCGTTGGCGCGCAGCATCCAGCCGAGCAGCGCGCCCATGGCGTACCCGAGCAGAGCGCAGACCGCCGACACGACGCCCTGGAAGACGGGCCCCAGCGGCAGCAACGACGGCGTGAGTGAGGCCCAGAAGAGGAGCACAGCGCCCACGGCGGGCGCGATCGGCGTGCGCCAGATCACCGGATGGCCGTCCGCGCGGCACCCGGCACGAGCCCAGTCGGCGGTGCAGGAACCGCACCTTCCTCTGCCAAACCCTGCAGGACGTTGCCATGACTCATGAGCGCCAGTCTGACGGGTCTGCAAAGGTTGCGTTCGAGTTTCATCCACGCACTCGTCCACGACCACCCTCGGCTACAAGCTCCCAGGCGACATGGCCGACACGATGACCCAGCGCGCGCCGGCACGTGTTCGTTCACCAGCATGCCTTCGCAGGATCGCGAGGTTGAGCTCTTCGCGACGAGCACGGTCTGCGTCGCAATGGAACGCTCAAGTTGGTCGCACACTTGGTTAAAGAGCGTGCACTGCTACGCCTGCCATCAGCCGTTTGGCCGTCGTAGCCACCAGTGGCTCGGTGTGTGTCCCCCCGGCCTCGATGCCGTTGGGATCGTGCTCCTCGACTGGATCGAGGAGTGGCCGAGATCACCCGGTTACGGTCAGCCATCGTGCAAACCAACGCCGAGCACGCGGCCCCGATCTGGGAAGCGATGGGCTACCGGCCCGTCGGCCTGCCCCCGCCACAGGAGCAGGCATCGGTCTACACGACCGCCTGCCTCTGGACGCGGCCGTTCACCCACCGCCAACCGTGCTGCATGTGGTCATGCTCCACGCGTCCCTGGAGGCCGACCAGGTCCGGGCACCACCGGGACGACGACTTCATTCCTTCGCAGGAACCACGGCGTCCAGGGCGGGTCGAAACGCGCAAACCGAGGGCAGCCGACCGCCTCCAGACCCGCAGAGCCCAGGGCGACGAGGAGCTGCTCGGTCCGCTTCTGAAAGGAGCTGCGCGACCAGCGCCCGGAGAAGCGCAACGCGGCGGCTGTCTCGGTCGGCACCCGGCGGGTGTGGACCGTGGAGTCCGCCGGATCCGGAAGGTGCTCGGCGCTGACGTCGGCGGGCAGCACGAAGCCAACGACATAGCGGCGGCTATGGGGATCCTGCTGCTGCACGACGGGTGCGGTCATGGCCATCTTGCGCGAGGACCGGTTGTGACCGCCGATGTAGCGGGCGAGCCTGGGGAACGCAAGGTTCCCCGCCAGCTCGAAGGCGCCGCCGACCTCGATCTCGGCGACGAGGTGATCGGGATAGCGACGCAGCTCGAAGTCGGGGTACTGCTCGAGCACCTCGTACACCTGCTGCTCCGTCATCTGAGCCCCGACTCCCGTTCACTCACGAGTTCACCCTGCCACGTGGCGGTAGTCAGGCAGCCAGCGGACCGGCGAAGATCTGCCAGACCACGGCGGACATGGCGGTCAGGCTCAGCACGATGTAATCCTTCTCGCCGAACAGGTAATCCTGCCACCGCCCCTTGGCGCGGTACTGCAGCCTGCAACCAACCGAACAAGATCATGGCGGCGTTCACGCCGAACCGGGCCACCAGCGCCACGACGTTCGGGGATGCCGACCAGGTGGGCGATCGGGACGATCATCAGCGTGAGGAGAGCGAGTGCTCGACCCATCGTGCGGGGTTGCGTGACGGCCCAGATTCGCGACGTAACGCTGCCACCACACGGTTCAGACAAGCAGGTGCGGCAGCACGGAGAGCGCCAGGAATCCCGCGACCGCGAGCTTGGTGGGGATGTCGAAGATCACCACGGGGTCCTGCGCCGCATGGAGCACGGCTGCGCCCACGTTGGCCCCGCGCGGAGGCGAGGAGTGGCCGGCGTCTGGCTCGTTCATGGAGGCGAGCTCCTCACGCGCAGTTCGCGGTTGTGCCGGCAGCGAGGCGCCCCAGCTCTCGCAGGCCATCCGTCAGCAGGTCGGCCACTGTGCTGGGCGGTACGTCGAGCAGGGCAGCCGCCTCACGGCGGGTAAGCCCACCGAACACGCACAGCGCAAGGCTCGCGCGCTGGAGCCGGGCGAGCCGGCTCACCCACAGCATGACGGGCGGCAGCAGTACGGCCCCGGACGTCTCGCCCGCCGGCTCCTGGGTGTGCCGGTAGATGTGGCGAACCAGGCACCGCCGAGCCTCCTCAGTCGACAGCCTGTGAGGCGAGCGGGCGACGTCAGCCATCGCGAGCCTCACGGCCTCGGCAGCGGCCACCTCGTTCCCCAGGAGCGCGCACGCAAGCGCGTAGGCAGACCCCCCGTGACGGTCCCACAGGTCCTCCAGCTCCCGCCTGGTGACCGCGCCCACTGGTGCGCTCTCGGTTTCGGCGCGCGAAGCGATCCGGACTCGTCGTGACCCGGCCTCAGCGGCCCGCCCCCACCGGCGGCCGCGAGGACGGGTCCGCGCGCCGACGAGACCGGGTGTCTGCGCTGTCAGTTCCATTCCCGACCATCCCTCTCCGTGACCGATGACTGCCTTGCGCCCCTCTGTCCTGCTGGGCTACGAGCAACTCTGCCTCATGTAGAGGGTTTGCACAAGGTTCAGGAAGGACTACTCTGTACAAACTATGTACACGATCAGGCAGGCTTCCCGACTCACCGGTGTCTCCGAGGCGTCTCTGCGCGCCTGGGAGAGGCGCTACCGGGTCGTCGTACCGCATCGAAACGAGTCGGGGTACCGCCTCTACGACGAGGAGAACCTGGCGGCCGTCTCGACCATGCGCCGGCTCGTGGAGGAGGGCTGGTCGCCGGCGGAGGCCGCCGACGCGGTTCGCACGGGGGCAGTCCCAGCCGTTCTGGACAAGGTGGTCGTTCCTGAGACCTCCGACGGTCTCCACCAACCCAACGCGATCACCTACATGCAGCTGTTCCTGTCCTCGGCAGCGAAGCTGGACACAGCGGGAATCGAGCAGAGCCTTGATGGAGGCTTCGCACTCGGATCGTTCGAACACGTGGTCGACTCGTGGCTCTTTCCCACCCTCGTGGCGCTCGGCGAGGGCTGGGCGCGCGGCGAGATCGACGTGGCTGGGGAGCATGCGGCCAGCCACGCAGTGCATCGCCGGCTCTCAGCCGCGTTCGACGCGGCGGGTAGCAGGTCCAGAGGTCCAGCGGTCGTGGTCGGCCTGCCCTCGGGCAGCCAACATGACCTCGGTGCCCTGGCGTTTGCCACCGCCGTCCGCCGACGGGGTATGGACGTTCTCTACCTCGGCGCCAACGTGCCGGTGAGCAGCTGGGAGGCGGCGGTGCGCAGCCGTCAGGCCCGCGCGGCGGTCTTGTCCGTTGTCACCCCCCAGGACCGCCCGGCCGCGGTTGCGGTCGCCGAGCGACTGCTCAACCAGACCCCGGTCCCGATCGTGTGCGCCGGTGGGGCTTCCGCGGCGGACCTTCCTACGGGAGTCCAGGCCCTGGCATCGAGCATCGGGGATGCAGCCCAGGAGCTCGACCAGCTCATGCACGGAGCTGAGCACTAGTTGTGTCATTGATGGACACGCATCGGGTGATCGTGCGGCTCGGCCTTGCCCAGGCTGGTGCCGGTGCCGGTGGATCAGGCCACTGTGCGGTCATCCCCGGGGCGAGACTGGCCCGCCACGATCACAAGGCGCCCGGGACCTCGTGCACCTGACTGCGGCCCATCCGAGTACATCTAGCCCCCGGTGGGGTGGTCCTGGCCGGCGTCGGCTTGTTCGGGTCCATGTGCCCGCAGGGAGCCGGCATGGGCCTTGGCGGTGGGATCGCGTCGGGTCTTGATCAGGCTCGCCACGGTGACGACAGCGAGTACGGCGACGATGACGGTGAGGCTGGCCGGGGTGGGGATCTCGGGGACTCGTGGGTCGATGTCCACGTGAGCCCAGTGCAGGATCAGCTTGACGCCGATGAACGCCAGGATGAGCGCGAGCCCGGTTGACAGGTATACGAGGCGATCGAGCAGTCCCCTGACGAGGAAGAACAAGGCACGCAGGCCCAGGAGCGCGAAGGCGTTGGCGGTGAAGACGATGTAGGGCTCCTCGGTGACCCCGAACACTGCTGGGATGGAGTCGAGCGCGAAGAGCAGGTCGATGCTGCCGATGGCGAGCAGCACGAGGAACAGCGGGGTGAACATGCGCCTGCCATCGACTCGCGTGGTGAGCCTGCCGCCGACGTACCCATCGGTGATGGGCAGCAGCCTGCGGGCGGCTTTGACCACGACGTTGTCCTCGACGTCGGGGTCTTGGTCACGGTGCCGGAACAATTGGACCGCGGTGTAGATCAGCAGCAGGCCGAACAATAGGAACATGAACGAGAACAGCGCCAGCAGGGTTGCGCCGAGGGCGATGAAGATCGCGCGCATGACCAGGGCGAGCACGATGCCGAAGGTGAGAACTTTGTGCTGGTGCTCCTCCGGTACGGCGAAGGTGGTCATGATGATGACGAAGACGAACAGGTTGTCTACCGAGAGGCTCTTCTCGATGAGGTAGCCGGCGAAGTACTCGGTGCCGAACTCCCCGCCGTACTGCGCGGCGAACCAGACACCGAAGCTGATCGCGACGAGGATGTAGAACACCGACCAGGCGGTGGCCTCGCGGAAGCCGACCCGGTGCGGCCGCGCGGCGGCCAGTGCCAGGTCGGTCGCGAGCAGGGCAATGATCAGGCCGATGGTGACGGCCCAGGTGAGTAGGCTGATGTCGAGCACGGGCCTCCGTTCAGTGTGCCGGTCCTGCTTCGCGGTCGGGTCTGGTCCGCCGGGTCGGTGGGGGCTGACGTCCCCGGCTCGGGCCTCTGCGTCCTCCCGCCCAGTATGGGCATATGGCGCTAACTGCAGCCGACTTTTCGCCAGGCCGGGATCCTACAGAGCTCGTCGACTGGCGCATGTGCATTGCCCGTCAATGGCCAACTATCGCGTCAGTCGGGGGACGAACCCTTCGCCTGGCAGTGGTCCCCGACGCACCCGCTTGTCGTGACCAGGAGCAGTGCGTCTTCCGCCCGTGCCGCCAGACTCTGCGGTTGTCGCTGCAAACGATGCCGGGCGCAGAATCCACCGCCTCGAAGCGTTGCTTCAGCCGTGCAGCTCCCGATGCAGACGCTCCATCCGTGAGTCCAGCTCGGAGGCGGTGTCGGCCGCTTCCTTGAGTCCTGCAGGAGCGCGTCGGGGACCTCGCCGTCGTACTTGTAGTAGATCTTGTGCTCCAGACTGGCCCAGACGTCCATTGCGATGCTGCGCAACTGGATTTCGACGGGCACCCTCACCGCGCCGGAGGAGAGGAATACCGGCACCTGGACGATGGCGTGCAGGCTCTTGTATCCGTTTGCCTTCGGCTGGGCGATGTAGTCGGTCACCCTAAGGGTCGTGACGTCGTCTTGGGCGGTGAGCAGCTCGAAGATGCGGTAAGCGTCTGCGTTGAAGCTGCACGTCACCCGCACCCCCGCAATATCCGTGATGTTTGCCCGCACACCGTCCAGGCTGCGCTCAAGACCCCGACGTTCCAGCTTGCTCCGGATGCTCTCCGGGGACTTCACCCGACTGGTGACATGCTCGATGGGGTTGTAGTCGTGCATGTGCAGGAACTCGTCGCGCAGGATCGCGATCTTGGTCTCGACCTCGCGCAAGCCGAACTCGTACTCCAGCAAGAACAGCCGCAGTTGCGCGCCGAGGCCGCTCAGCCAATCCGGTGAGGCCTCTCCGGCCGCTGCGTCGCCGGACGGTTCCATCACCCACCACCATCGTCGGTCGTCACCACGGGCTGCCTTCCCTTGTCGATGGACAGCCCGGCATTCAGGGCCGCATCCACACTTCAACGCCTCACGCGCACCCAATTCTCGACGGTGTCGAACGCCCGCGTGTAGATATCGAGACGCTCAGCCGACGACGCCCCGGCCGGGTAGAGGACGCCGTCCCACTGGTCATTCCTTCATCCCGAGGTCCCAACCCACGCCACGCCACGCCACGCCACGCCACGAGGACATCATCGCACCGGCCCCGACATGCGCACGAGACGGAGTGATTCGCGCGAGGAATCGCAGGACGAGATGAGTGGGACACTTGAGCACGGTGGTCGACTGGGCCGTGAGGGTCCTGGAAACGGTCGGGCGCGGGCGGCCCCAGCGGTGGTGCTCCCAGGCCTGCCGCCGAGCTGGCTGCGAGGAGCGTCGGGCAGCCAAGAGCGGCGCCATCGCGATCGAATACGTCGTGAAGCCAGCGCGCACGATCACCATCGACGAACACGTCGCCGCCGTCCTCGGCTCCCCCACCGCCTGCCGTAACGTCCTACGCCAACTCCGGGCACGCGCCGAGGACGGGGAGCTGGACGCCGCGAAGTGGAGCAGTGTGAGCGACGAGCTCGTGCGGCTGCGGACCCCGCCGAGTCGGCGACCCGACGGCTGGTTCAGCTCGCGCTAGTCGTTGCCTCGCTCAGACGACCCCGTTCACGAGTCATCCAGGAGCCCCGCCAGCACGGATGTCAGCTCCGGGACTCGGGTCGAGGCGACCTCCCACACCAACGCGTCGTCGATCTGCGCATAGCCGTGCACCAGGACGTTGCGGAAGGCGACGATCCGGGCGAGGTCCGGCACCCGATCCGCCGTGGCTGAATCGACCTTGCTGAGCCGATTGAGCGCCTCGCCGATTTCCTTAGACGAAACGGGGAGGCGAGGCCGAGGACGTCGAGCCGGGCGACAGCAGGTAGATCGTGATGGCCAGCCACGGGACCCCCGCAGTCAGCGTTGCGCCCATGCCGGATGACCCAAGACCTGTCGGTCCAGGAGGTTGCGTGGGGTCGTTGGAGACTTCAGGTCCACGAGGACCAACCGGTTCACATCGGTCTCGGGGTTGCCGATCCGGAGCGCGATCGACGCGCCGTCCCGTGACCAGGAGGGGTCGCTGGCGACCTCGTCCGGTGGGGTGGTGAACTCGCTTGTGAGGTTGCAGATGTCGGTACCCGTCGCCTCGTCCCGAACGAGGTCCCCGGAGCAGCTCGTGTCACCAGGGTCCGGCGCCATGACGAAGAGGTCGCTGTCGCGGGTGAAGGCGATCAGGTCGCCTGCAGGGGACCAGACCGTCCCGCGAACACGTCCCCCAACGAGCCGGACCGGCAGCTCGTCGTCGCGCAGGACATACAGCCCGGGACGCGCGCCGCCGTAGTAGGTAACCACGACGTCGCCGTTCGGCGCGTAACTAGCACTGCCGATAATGGATCCCGGTGAGCCCTCTGAGCTGTCGCTCGTCGGGTCCGTGCTGCGGAGCCACTCAGTCAACGTGCTGCCGTCGACCCGACCGTCGGCAGATGCGGTCGCCGAGTAGAGACGCGCATACGGATTGTCACGAACCCCGTCGCCGTCCTCGTCGTCGTAGCAGGTGAGCGCCACCTTCGTGGGATCGGCAGGGCTCCATGGCTTGCGGCCGAGGCAGACGAGGTCTGCGGGTGGGTTCGTGAACATCGGCATCGCCTCGGCGTCGCCGCTCGTGACCATCGTCGCCCAGTCCTGGTCGGGGTCTTCGCCGACGCCTGGGCGGGTGCGATACTGCAGGATCGCCTTGTCGGGTGAGGTCCAGGGGAAGTCCTGGTCGCCAGGACCCGAACCAATGACTCCCAGGTCCTCGCCGAACGTGTCGCTGGCGGTCGAGATCAGATGGAGTTCGAGCCCTAGCGCGCCGCCGGCATCGATCGGCACCACTACGACGTTGGGATTGATGAGAGGCGGCTGTTCCTGGTCGGTCGTTGTTGTCGCGGAGTCCCGCTGTGGTCCAGCTCGCGGGTCATCGCCGTCGCCCCCAGATCGGAGCGCGAACGCGGCGCTTGCCACGGCGGCCACGGACACAAGTGCGACCACCGCTACGACGAGGGGGCGCCGCAGCCACGGCGTGGATGCGTCATCCGGTGGCGTGGGCTGGGGTGCGGTCGCAGCGTGCGGTGGCTCCCATATGGGTGGGCCCGCTGAGTGCCCCTGAGGCGCGAGGTCCGGTTCCGGGGCCTCGGGTGTCGCTTCGACCCTGGTGGGCACGGCCGGCACCGACGGCGCAGCCGGCACTGACGGCGCAGCGGGGCGAACGTTCACGGCCGCCGGGGCTGTCTCTTCGGGTGCGGTCAGAGACCCTCGGGTCGGCCATTGCCTCACCGTCGGGGCGGCGGGGGGCGCCTCAGCGCCGGGGGACGCTGGGTGGTAACGGACCGCGCCCAGAGCGATGTCGTGTTTGGGGTGAGTGTCCATCGCCGTCGGGGCGCCGAACTCGTGTTGCAGGAGATGGCTCACCAACGGGATCCGTGAACTGCCCCCGACGAGCACGATCGCCTTGAGATCGGATGCAACGATCTCGGCCGACCTGAGCGCGCGTCGGGTTGCGTCGAGGGTGTCTCGCAGCGGAGACCCGATCAAGCCCTCCAACTCGGGGCGAGTGATGCGTACCGTTGTGGAGATCCCGGGAACGCTCACCGGGACAGCCGCCTCAACGCTCTCGGAGAGTGCTTCCTTGGCATCGACACAATCACGCCGGAGCCGGGCGAGCGCTGCGGTTACCTCCTCCGAGGAACGGTCGAGATCGGCAACCGAGTCGGGGAGCATCTGTAGCACGTGCTGGAACACAGCCTCATCGAAGTCGATCCCACCGAGTTGCTCGACACCGTCCGGTGACCCGATGATCGCGAATCCCCCCTCGTGCATCTCCAGGACGCACACATCGAAGGTCCCCCCGCCAAGGTCGTAGACAGCGACCTTGTCGCCGGGATCGAAGCTGCGCCCGGGAGGCGTACTGAGTGGCGGCCGCCTCGGGTTCGGTGCAGATCGCTGCTGTGCCTAGGTCGGCAAGTGAGACCACCTGGTCCAAGAGCGTGCGCTTGTAGTCGCCCCAATTGGCGGGGTAGGTGACCACGACCTCGTCGGGCGGACCCCCCAGGCGTTGAGTGGCGAGGGACACTACCCAGGCCAGCAGTCGGGCGGTCAGCGCCTGCGGGGAGAAGGGCTGCCCGGCGACCAGGATCGGCACGGTGTCACCGATGCGGCGCTTGAACTCGCGGACTGCACGCGTGGGATTGGTCAGGGCAGCCCGCTCGGCGGCCTCGCCGTAAAGGAACGCGCCATCCTCCTGCAAGTAGAGCACCGAGGGGACCTGGAGGGCACGGTTGCCCAACCCGAGCATCGTGGGGCCGGATCCGTCGTCCACCGCGGCGGCCGTGAACGTCGTCCCCAGATCGACTCCGAGCCGGAAAGGCATGCCTTGGACTCTACCGGCGGCCGAGTCGGCCTCCTAGACTAGTTGCTCGTCCATGTCGGGTGACTCCCGTCCCCGGCACCTGTCCCGGGCGCTCGGACGGTCACGATGAGAATCAGTACCCAGGAGATCTACCAGGCGGCACTGGCCGCAGGCTTCACTCCGGACCAGGCGACCACCTGGACCGCGATCGCCGTTGCCGAGTCGCGCGGCGACCCCGCAGCCCATAACCCGCGGGGCGAGAACTCTTGGGGGCTATGGCAGATCAATGTGGCCGGTGACGTCCGGGCCAACCGATGGGGCGACCTGACCGATCCGTACGTCAACGCCCGAGCAGCCTACGACATCTCTCGGCATGGCCTCGACATGCGCCCTTGGACGACCACGCATGCGTCGAACGCCGGTACTGGCGCCGACTACCGGACCTACCTCGAGGATGTGTCAGCCGTGACCGGGTACGCCGGCGATCCTCGCGGGGTCGAGGGGTACGGATCACCGCTGCCGGAGCCGCTGCCACCCTCGGGCCCCGCCGGGTCCCCACTCGCCTCGTCGTACGACGCGATGGCGGCCGGCCTGGCTCCCGGCACCCAGACCGACAGCGACCACGATGGCTTGACGGATGCGTTCGAGTTGCTCACGGTAGCAGCCCGAGCGTCACCGACACCGACCAGGACGGCCTCTCCGACGCCTACGAAGCGACGGTCAGTCACACGAACCCGTTGCTAGCCGACTCCGACTACGACGGTATGGCGGACGCCGCCGAGGCCGCCGCCGGAACGCTCATGGCGCCGCCTCCCGTAGAGGAGGCGATGCCCATGGCCGGTGGGGCGACCGTACCCGCGGTGTGGGGCAGCGCCCAGGCCGGCGTTGAGACGGCGGCCGACGCTTTCGTGGAGGCCGCCGTGGCCCAGCGCGGCGACCGGTACGTCTTTGGCGCGGAGACCGTGCTAGACGACCCCGACCCGGCGGCGTTCGACTGCTCCGAGCTCACCCAGTGGGCGGCCGCGCAGGCAGGCGTATCCATTCCCGACGGCGCCATGTACCAGTACCTTGACTTGAAGTCACAGGGGCAGTTGCTACCTGTGGACGAGGCTCTGCACACTCGCGGTGCTCTGCTCTTCTACTTCTCGTCCGAGCCGGTACCGGGCGGCGGGAGACCCTCGACTGCGCACGTGGCGATCAGCCTGGGTGACGGTCAGACCATCGAGGCCCGCGGCACCAGCTACGGCGTCAACGAGTTCGGCGGAGCCGGTCGGTTCAACTACGCCGGCGTGGTACCCGGCCTCGGCGAGGTGATGGACGAGCCCACCGTTGCCGGCATCACCGGCCAGTCGATCTCGTCCCAGTACGACCAGATCGGGACCGGCGTCGCTCTCGACGAGGTGGGCGACTCGGATGGGGACGGACTCTCCAACGCCTATGAGGTCAGCGCCGGCCTCAGTCCGATATCAGCAGACACCGACCAGGATCGACGTTCCGATGCCTTGGAGCTCCTCCAAGGCACGGACCCGCTCGTGGCCGAGGTCGGGCCGATGCCGGTGCCGGCCGGCACCGTTTCCGCCACCGACAGCGACGACGACCACCTGAGCGATGCATTCGAGCTGGCACGCGGGCTCGACCCGCACAACGCCGACTCCGACTCCGATGGGCTAGGTGATGCCGCTGAGCTGCTGATGGGAACCGACCCCACGCTGGTCGACTCCGACCACGACGGCCTGACCGACTACCTGGAGGGCGACCCCACCTGAGCACGTCATCGGCGTTCCCCGACCGAACCTGCCATCGACCGGAGCCCTCCGGGCTGCCCCGGCCGCGACTGCCTGTCCGCCCTGGTCGGGGAGGAAGCCGTGGGCGTCGTGGCGGTCGTGGCTGCGCCGGGATCGGGGAAGACCACGCTGCTCGCCCGCGCCGCGGGCATGAGTCCATCGCCTGTCGTCTGGTGCACGGTCGGTCCTGACGAGCGAGACTCGGAGCATTTTCTCGGCGTGCTGACGGCCGCCAGCGCGCGTGCACTAGGCACCGATCTGAGCGACTCGCTGACCGGCGGCGACCTGGCTAGGCAGCTCGCCGCAAAGGGTGGGGCCCTGCTGCTGCTAGACGACGTCCATGAGCTGCGGGAGTCCGCGGCCGAGTCTGAGCTCGCCGACCTGCTGCGCAGCCGGCCCCGCCACCTTCGGGTCGTCCTAGGGACCCGTCGCCTGCCGGCGATCGATGCGCCGCGCCTCATGGTCGCTGGTGACCTCGTCGAGCTCGACAGCGAGGCCCTGCGCTTCCGCTGCTGGGAGGTCGAGGAGCTCTTTCGAAACGTTTACCACGAGCCGCTCTCGCCGGAGGGCGCGGCCGCGCTCACCCGTCGTACGGGCGGCTGGGCGGCCGGCCTGATGCTCTTCCATCTGTCGACCAGGGGGAAGTCGGCAGTGGAGAGGGAGCGGGCCATCGCCGCCCTTGGTGGGAGATCTCGACTCGTCCGGTCCTACCTCACGCGCACGGTGCTGGACGAGCTGGAACCGGAGCGGCGGAGCTTCCTGCTCACCACGTGCACCCTCGGTCTCCTGACCGGCCCGCTGTGCGACGAGCTCGTGGGTGGCGAGGGGTCGGCAACGGTGCTGGCGGAGCTCACCGAGCGACAGTTCTTCACGACCCTTGCCGACGACGGTCGCTCCTACCGCTATCACACGGTGTTGCAGAACCTCCTCGAAGGGTTGTTGGTCGATGAGTTGGGAACAGCCATTGCCACCGACCTGTACGCCCGCAGTGGCGCGTTGCTCGAGGCCCACGGACATCCGCGCGAAGCGCTGCGCGCGCACGCCCTCGCAGGAGACCACGCCTCGGTGGCCCGACTCCTGCAAGCGTCGCCGCACGTGGTCGCGCTGGAGGAGACCGCCGCTTCCCAGGACGACCCGTGGCTCGGCCTCGTCCGCGCCCGCAAGCTCCAGCGCGCCGGCTCCGTCCGCGCCGCCGTCGACGCGTTCCAGGAGGCGAGTCACCTCTTGGACGACGCCGAGTTCCGCCGGCGGTGTGATGAGGAGCGCGCCACCGCTGCGATCTGGCTCCCGGAGACGCTGCCGGGTTCAGTGCCAGGAGCCGGCTCCGGCCCCCGGGCCGTTTCCGAGCAGATCCGAGCGGCCACCCAGCACCTGCCAACCGGTGAGGCACTCGGTGCCCATCCGTTCGCCGAAGGAATCGGCGTGCTGCTCGCCGGTGATCCGAAGCTGGCCGGCCGGCGCCTCGCCCGCCTCGCCTGTCGCTCCCCCGCCGAACAGCTCGTCGCCGACCTCGCCCGGGTCGCGGCGGAGATCGCGGCGGGTTGCCCGGATCACGCGCTCTCGACGCTGGAGGAGATCATCCTCACGGCCGAGGTCGAGGAGCAACCGTGGGTGGCACGTATGGCTCAGGGGCTTCAGGCTGCGGTCCTGCTGGTCGCAGGCACCGAGCGTTGGCGTGCCGATTCGTGCGAGTCGCTTGTGGACGAGTGCGAGCGATCCGGAGACCTCTGGGGCTCGATGCTGCTGTCCGGTGCGCTGGGGACCGCTCTCGCACTCAACGATGATCCCGACGCTGGAGTGTGGCTGGAGCGTGCCGCCGAGGGCGCACACGAGCTGCGCGCACCGGTCCTGGAGGCGTGGGCACGGGCTATCTGGGCAGTGCACGGTAGGAGGCTCGGAACCCCGAACGCCGAGCAGGTGTCTGAGCGGGCCAGGTCTCTTTCTAGGCTCGTCGGCTCGCGCTCCCTCGAGCCAGTCGCCGACTCGTGGCTGGGGGCCCGGGCAGCCGACGTCGACGCGGCCCGGACACGCATCAGATGCTTCGGAAGTTTGCGGATCCAGGTGGACGGCCACGATGTCGCCCTTCCCGACCTGAGACCGCTCCCGCGGTCGCTGCTCACCCTTCTCGCGCTCCACCACGGGCGCGAGGTGCACCGTGAGGTGCTCATCGACCTGCTCTGGCCGGGCACCAGCGTCGAAGCAGCCGCGCACCGACTGCACGCGGCGGCCTCCAGCGTCCGGCACAGCCTGGCTGCAGCGGGCCTGGGGACCGACGTCGTGAGACGAAGTGGCGAGACGTACTGCCTCGCGCTGCCCGGCGCGGTCCTGGACGTGGCGGAATTCGAAGCGCACGTGCGCGAGGCTGCGCGGCGCGAGGCAGTGGGCGAGCATGCCGCCTCGTTGAGCGCCGCGCGGGCCGCTCTCGATCTCTATGCGGGAGACCTTCTGGGTGACGCGGGACCGGCCGAGTGGGTCGTGTCCGAGCGGGACCGGTTGCGCGTCGCCGCGGCCAACACTGCGTTCGCGGCTGCCCGCGTCTCCCTGGGGATCCGCACCGCCGCCGACGCGCTGCCGATGGCGCATCGGGTCACGGAGATCGAGCCGCTCCGCGACTCAGGCTGGCAGTTGCTGGCCGAGATCCAGGAGATCATGGGCGACTTTTCGTCGGCCGCCGCCACCCGACGCGAGCACAGGCTGCCGGTCGCACGAGTTGCCGCGGACTGAGCGACGCCGCCGCCCAAGGCCGTGAGGCCTTCGACGCAGTGCACCACATGCGCAGGCTTGAGAGCAGCCGCGAGTAGATCCGGACGCTGCTGGTCGACCTCATGCTCTTCCGGTGCCACCACCCGGACCACGAGCGCATAGAACGGCTCACCGGGGAGGTCTCCGGCAGAGGCCGCGACCACGCCGTCGCCCCTGGCTCCTGCATCTCGCTCTGGGGCCGAATACGTTCTCCACCGCGAGCTCGAGGGGGCAAGGCCCGGCTTCCCGGTGAAGATGGCGCGGGTGCTTCCCCAAGAGCGGTGCGCTCACTAGCCTCGGGAGAGCGGAGGTCGCTCTGCTCGGAGGGCGACAGGCGCGAGAGAGGGGTACGCCGTGACCGACCCGATCCTGAGGCTCGAGCCGAACACCGTGAGTGTGGAGCCCGGCGGACAGGCCACGGTGGTCCTCACGGTGACCAACCCGAGCAGCGTCGTGCAGGGCTACTCGATCGACGTCGTGTCCACCATCGCGCTCCCGTGGGTCCAGGCGAATCCACCGACGCTGTCGGTGTACCCGCAGCAGGAAGGAACCGCGGTCGTCACGTTCGCGCCGCCGTCGGGGGCAGGAGCGCCGGGGGGTGCTCTGCCGTTCGGCGTGCGGGTGTGGTCACAGATCGAGGGAGGCGGCAGCGCCGTTGCGGAGGGTGACCTGCACGTCGGCTCGGTAGCGGGGCTGCAGGCCAAACTCACGCCGATCGCCTCCAGCGGCCGCTGGAGCGGACGACACACGCTCAAGATCAGCAACTGGGGCAATTCGCCGGCGCGGCTACGGATCACGCCTGAGGATCCCGGTCGGGAACTCGGCTTCCTGGTGTCCCCGCCGGTTGTCGACATCCCACTCGGTGGCGAGGTGACCGCCCGCCTGAAGGTGCGAACACGGCATCCCCAGCTGCGCGGTGCCATGACCCGGCTCCCATTCCAGGTTGTGTGCGAACCGGAGGTGACCGCGGCTGCTGGGCCAGCCCCGGTCGGGTCGACACCGAGTCGGCCTGTGGTCGACGGGGCCTTCAACCAGAAGCCGATCCTGAGTCGGCTGGTCGTGGCCGTTGTGGGACTGGCTCTGCTCGCGGGGATCGGCGGGGCGGCGCTCGCGCTGCGGGGCGACGGCCAGGAGGCGGTGTCCAGCGATGAGGTCACCAACCCCCCGTCTCCGACGGGCTTGACGGTGGTCGACCTCGCTTCCCCCACCAAGCTCACCCTGGTGTGGGATGAGCAGAAGAACGTGGATGGGTTCAGGCTCGTGCTCGTTCACCCAGGCACGGACGCTCGCGAGGCCCCGAAGGACGTGGGCGACGCGACCACGGTCACGGTCGAGCTGGAACCCGAGACCGAGATGTGTTTTCGACTGCTGGCCTACCGCGGCGACAAGCCGTCCACACCCACCGAGCGGGTCTGCGGCACGACCGACTCCGCCGACACTGTCGAGGAGTCAAGCGGCCCGGAGCCCAGCGTCACTATCACCCCGTCGATCACGCCGAGTCAGCAACCGTCCACGGTGGATCCGGATTCTGCCCCCGCCGAGTTCGTCTCGGTACTGGCCGCGGCCAGCGGTGACGACCTGGGAGAACTATCCATGCGCGACCTGCAGTTGATGTACGCCGCACTCGGGATCGATGCCAAAGTGCTCAACACTGACGACTACGTTCTCCAGGTCATCGCGACGGCGACGCTGACCCCCGATGCGTCGACCTCGGCGCCCAGCCCGACCGGCACGCCCACGCCCACCACCCTTGACCCCCTATGGATCGTCTACGTCGAGGGGGATGACGTGTTCGCGGCGCTGGGCTCATGCGAGGCCGCCACCGCGACCCTGACCGATGCGGGCGAGACGCCGGACGCGCTTGCCTGCGGCACGAACTACCGGGTCCTTGGGCTTGCGCCAGGCTTCTCGGCGTCACCGACGCCCACGGCCTAAGGCAGGTCATCCGGTCGCACTCGCACGACGATCTTGCGAAGGGACACGAGGGCCGAGTCCTCGCCGGCCGGCTTGTCCGTGAACGCCTCCGAGATGGAGATCCTTACCCGAGACACGCCAACGCCGGTGTCGACATCGACGACTTGCGGCTCAGCGGTGTCATCGAGTTTCGCGTGCAGGCACTGCATCGACCCTTCGGCATCACGGAAGGTGACGTCGAGGGCGGCAGGCTTGAACTCAAGGTCGCGACTGCGCGGGTCTGCGAGGCCAGCATGCACTTCGAGAGCCCGCACCCGCACTTTCTCCGGGAGGATGAGCACCACAAACCCGTCCGCCTCCGCAGGCCCGCCGCAACCCTCGTAGGCCGTGCCCCGGGCCCAGGGGCGCGCCCAGACCGTGGTGGGGTCCGCGTCAGTGATCGCCGTGATCTCGACGCGCTGCCCGTCGAGTGGCTGCTCCACGGCGGTGACGCCGGACACGGGCAGAGTGGTGTCACGCAGTTCGTACCACAGCTGCTTGGCGCGGGAGACTGGGTGCTGGCCGAAGACGGTCAGCGAAATCAAAACGACCACGATGCCGACGACCGAGATCAGCACGCGGCGCCACCGGTACAGCGGCGGCAGGCTCTGGCGGTACTCCCTGCGTGCCACCCGCTCGGGAGAGCTGTGCCACGGGGGCCACCAGCGGTCGCGCTCCGGGTCCTGTCGGGGCGTGTGTGGCGGCCCCGACGACGCGGCCGCCGAGATAAGGGGGTAGCCGCAGCCGCCGCAGAAGCGGCGCGTCGCGGCGTTGGGTCGGCCACAGCTCGGGCAGGGCGCATCTCCGCCGAGCGAAGTCTCGGCCCGATGGGTCGCAGGCCCGGCCTCGCCCGGCACGGGATCGGGTCCGGACCGCAGCCGTTCCGAGTCCACCTTCGTGGGCGGCGAAGCCTCGGGTGTCACTGAAGTCGGGCTGTCGCGAAGCGGCGGCCTGCGCACCTGCGCGGCGTCGTCTCCAGCGCGCTGATCCCATCCGAGATAGGTGCCACAGAGGACGCAGAAGGCCGCGTCCAGGGCGTTGTGTTCACCGCAAGCGTCGCACTGGTCGTCGTTCGCCACGGAACCTCCCCGATCCGGCGTCGTGCTGTGGCGCCGATTATTCACCGCGACCGGCGACCGGTGAACTCGCTAGCCTGTCCACGATGCCTCGGTGCAGCAACTGCGACCACCCCAACGACGAGGGGGCGGTCTTCTGCGCCGCCTGCAACCATTTTCTCGAGTGGGAGGCGGGCACCGGCACCTCGGGGGAACCGGCCAGGGTTCGGCGGAGTCCGGACAGCGACCCTCCCGGCCCGCGGCCGTCCCCTGCCGCGCCCACCAGTGGGACCAAGACCGGCACGCCCGTCACTGATCTGGTCGCAGCCCTCGACTCGGGCACGCAGCTGGCCGCAACCCGTGGCCGCAGCGACCTGGTCACCAGGCTCGTCGCAGCCCGCGAAATGGCTGAGAATCAGGAGTTCACGGTGGCCGTCGTGGGTGAGTTCAAGCGGGGAAAGAGCACTCTGATCAATGCGCTCCTGCAGACAGCCGCTTGTCCTGTCGACGCGGACGTCGTCACGGCCGTCCCCATGTTGCTCAGGTACGGGAAGCACTTCGAGGTCTTAGCACACATACAGGGCGTGGACGACGCAGAGGAAACGATCGAACGAGTCGACCCGGCGGATCTGACCGCGCTTGTGTCCGACCAAGCCCACGCGCATACGGGCGACGTGAGATCGGTCGAGGTCCTTCTCCCGCATCGCATGCTGCGGACCGGCCTGCGCCTGCGTGACACACCAGGTGTCGGAGGTCTGGAGTCCATGCATGGACAACTCAGCCTGGCCGGTTTGAACGGCGTCGACGGCGCGCTGTTCGTGACCGACGCATCGCAGGAGCTCACGGCTCCGGAGCTGGCCTACCTCACCACGGCGGTTGAGCGGTGTTCCCAGACGGCACTCGTGGTGACCAAGACGGATCTCCACCAGCACTGGCGAACGATCGTTGCGGCCGACCAGCAGCACCTCGACGCCGCCGCCCTCGACGTGCCCATCATCCCGGTGTCGTCGTTCCTGCGGCTTCGGGCCAGCCAGCGACCCCAGCTCAACGACGAGAGTGGGTTCGCTCCGCTGGTCGAGTTCCTGGGCAGGGACGTCGTCCGGCGGGCAGCGACACGGGGAGCCGCCCGCCTGGCCCACGAGGTCGACTTCGCCGCCACCCAGCTCACCCATGAGGCCGATGCAGAACGCGTGGTCCTGGCCCGACCTGCTGAAGGCAAGGACGTCGTCGGGCGCCTCGACCAGGTAAGCCGTCGCGCAGCGGCGCTCACAGCGCCCACGGCACCATGGCAGCAGATCCTGGCCGACGGGATCCAGGACCTGGTGTCGGATGTGGAGCACGATCTGGCGTCGAGGTTGCGCACGGTGCTGCGCGACGTCCGCGACATCATCGACGAGTCCGACCCGCGCGACTCATGGACCGATACCCAGAACTGGCTGAGAGCACAAGTGGCCGAGGCCGGCATGGCGAACCGGGATCTGCTGCTGCGCCGCGCCAACGAGCTGAGCGACACGGTCGCTGGGCAGTTCGAGGTCGAGTCGAGCGATGGTGTCGAGGTGGAGTTCGACGAGGTCGGGCGCGCGCTCGCGGATCTTCAGCTGCCCACGGCGTCCACCCTTTCCATGCCGGGAGGGCGCCTCGGTTCGGTACTCACCAGCGGCCGCCTGGCGGCGTACGTCCCACTCATGGCGCTGGGCGTTGCGGTGCACACCACCCTGCTGATCGTCCCGCCCGCCGCCCTCATCGGGGCGGTGCTCGGGCGAAAGCTGCTACAGATGGAAGGCCGTCGCCAGACGGCCTACCGGCAAGGCCAGGCCAAGGCCGCGGCTGCGAAATTCGTCGACGAGGTGGCCTTCGAGATGAACAAAGACACGCGAGACGGCCTGCGGCGCACGCAGCGACGCCTGCGCGATGAGTTCCAGGCCCGGGCCGGCAGCATCCAGACCTCCGCCAGCGCCGCACTCGTAGCTGCTCGGCGAGCGGCGTCGCTGGCCCCCGACGTCCAAATGGTCAGGGCAGCCGAGGTCGACCAGGAAACCACTGAGCTTGCCGCCATCCGAGGGCGGATGCTTGCGCTCGCAGGGGCCGGCGATGGGTGAGGACCTGAGCGAGCAGATCACCCTGATTGCCCAGGAGGCCGTCCGGGACGCGACCGGACCCGCCGCAGCCGAGCACCTGGCCGAGATCCTGGCCCGCCTGAGGGGTCCGTTGCGGCTCGCCATCGCGGGGAAGGTGAAGGCTGGCAAGTCGACGCTTCTGAATGCCCTGATCGGGGAGCAGTTGGCGCCGACGGACGCCGGCGAGTGCACGCGGATTGTGACCTGGTACGTCTATTCCGACCGCCCGTACAGCCGACTCGTCCCCATCGGTGGCGTTCCGATCGAGCGACCCTACGACCGGCGCGACGGCGCCCTGTCCGTCGATCTGGGCGAGTACCACGTGGACTCGGTCGAGCGCCTGGAGGTCGGTTGGCCCTCGAGCCGACTGCGTGACCTCGTCCTCATAGACACACCAGGCATCGCCTCGATCTCCACTGAGGCTTCGGCCAGAACGCATCGGGTGATGGAGGCTAGCGACGGGCGAGTGCCGATCGCGGACGCGGTCCTCTACCTGCTCCGCCACACTCACAGCTCCGACCTCCGCTTCCTCGAGGCCTTTCACGACGATGCCGTGTCGCAGGGGACACCGGTCAATACGGTGGGAGTGCTCTCCCGGGCAGACGAGATCGGCTCGGCGCGGTTGGACGCGATGGAGGTCGCCGAGCGGGTCGCACATCGCTACCAGGAAGAGCCGCGCCTGCACCGGCTCTGTCCGCTCGTGATTCCCGTCAACGGACTGCTGGGGCACGCCGCTGCGACCTTGCGTGAGGACGAGTTCGTCGACCTCGCCACTGTGGCCCGCGCAAGCCCCGACCAGATGGCGGACCTCCTCCTCACCGCCGACAGGTTCGTCCACTACGACACGCCCGTGCCACTAGCCACGGACCGGAGACTTGCCCTCCTCGACCGACTCGGACTCTTCGGCGTGCGGCTTTCGGTCGAACTGATCAGCACCGGGGCGATCTCCAGCTCGCCAGCACTTGCCTCGCACCTCGCCGAGGTCAGCGGCCTCGACCGTCTTCGCGGGGTCGTGCTGCGTCAGTTCGACGCACGCGCCCGAGTGCTCAAGGCACGGTCGGCCGTGGGCGCGTTGCGCGAGGCGTTCCATCGAGGCGCATGTGTCAACGCATCCGGCTTGCAGTTGCGGCTTGAGGAGGTCACCGCCAACGCCCACGAGTTCGAGGAGGTGCGGGTACTTCTCGCCCTTCGCTCGGGGGAGCTGGATCTTGGTGAGGACGAGGCGACGGCGCTGGACCTTCTCATGGGTGGGGCCGGCCACGACCCGTCAGTCCGGCTCGGCCTCAGACCAGAGGCCTCGCCCGAGCAGGCCCGAGAGGCCGCCCTCGCGGCTCTTGGCCGATGGCAGGAGGTGGAACGGCACCCACTCTCCACGCGACCCACCCAGCTGGCGGCCCGGGCCGCAGCTCGGACCGTCGAAGGGCTCCTCGCGGGCTGACCGATGGCCGCTGGACGACGAGGTCTCCCTCAGATCAGTCCCCAAGGCATAGCGGCAACGGGTATCAACCGAGACGTGGAGCGGCCCGCCGTGTCACAGTAAGAGCACAAGCGGCTCAGCCCGGGCCGCATTCGGGTTCGAGGGACATCGGGAAAGACCGTGGCCAACGCCTGCAGTGCGTGTGGGGAGCAGAACGCAGCGGATGCGCAGTTCTGTTCATCGTGCCGCTCCTACTTGGGGTGGGAGGACCAGGACGACACGCAGATCAGGCTGCCGCCGGTGGGGTCGACTCCCGGGTCAGACGACCCGTCTCCAACCCCGGAGAAGCGGAGGCAGCCACTCCCACCCCCGCCCGAAGAGCGGGATTCCTTCGAGGCCGGCATCGACGTCACCGACGCCACGGTAACGCTCGACGGCGCCCCCGCCACGGTGACCGTGAACGTCGCCAACACGTCAACCCTGGTGGACAGCTATCTGGTCGACGCCGTCGACCCGCCCTCCTGGCTGAAGGTGAAGGCGGGCAAGGCCGAGCTCCTGCCCTCGTCGTCTGGAACGGTGGTGGCCGAGCTGAGCCTGGTATCGCACGGACTGGTGCCCGCGCAGCAGCTGTCGGTGGTGTTACGGGTCAGCAACAGCAACGGCCGGTCGACGTACCGCGACCTGCCGGTCGCGGTTTCGGTTCCGGTCGTGACGGCACCGCTCGTGCTTCGCGCCGAGCCGCGGCAGCTGCGCGTGCGCGACCCAGGGCCGGGGGTGTGCCGGGTGGTCGTCAGCAATGCCGGGACCAACCGCTGGGCTCAGATTCGGCTCTCCGCGACCGACCCCGAGCAAGTGGTCCGAACCACCTGGAGCTCGGCTCAGCTGCAGGTGCCTCCGGGGGGCGAGGAGTCGACGGAGGTGCGGTTCGAGGCACCGCTCCCCGAACCGGGGGGTGAGATCACCCGCACGATCACGATCACGGTGAAGGACGGCAACCGCACTGCAGAGACGGCGGTGACGCTGGCTCAGTCCGCGGCCGAACCGGCCATCGAGCAGCTGGAGCTCCGGCTAGAGCCCAGCGTCCTGCGACTCGGTGGCCGGCATCGCGGGAGCCTCACGGCCATGGTCGACAACCGCAGGGGTACGACGCCGGTGGGGGTATCCCTGACGGGTCACGACCAGGAGAAGCGTCTCGGGTTCACGATCTCACCGGGGTCGCTCCAGGTGCAGCCCGGGCAGGCGGCAACGGCTCGGGTCACCGTGACCGCGCCCCGTACCCAACCCGGCCAGGAGGTGATCCGGGCGTTCACGATCGCGGCCACGGACGGTCGGGCCGACAAGAGCGTCGAGGGCCGGGTGATCCAGCTGGCCTCGTCCCGAAGAGGGATCGCCCGCATCGTCCTGACGGTTCTCGGTGGACTGCTGATGTTCCTAGGCTCGATCACGACATTCGTCTCGGGCACCAGCAACTCGGCGTTCAACCTGACCGCCCAGCACATCGCCGACGAGGTCCGCGCGCAGAACCCGTCGTGGGGCATCCCCGAGCACCTCGACGGCGGGGGCACGGAGAACGTCGCGTCGATCGGCCTGATCCTGATCATCCTGGCTGCGCTCGTGGTCTTCGGCCTCACCGGGACGTCGGGGAAGCTGACTCGGATCTCGGCCCTGGTGGGCCTGCTGGTGGTGGTGGCTACGTTCGTCGGGTCGCAAGCGACCGCCGGCGGCTCCGGACCCGCTGCCGGCGCGTTCGTGGCCGGGCTCGGGTGCATCGTCGCCTATGTCGGGGGCCTTCTCGCCCGACGCTGACCGCCCTCAGCCCGGCCAACGCGATGAGCCGGCGTGGAGCGGGCGTTGAGCCACCGCGTGCAAGGTGGTGTCCACCGTCAGCCCCGAGGAGTTGCCATGCCAGTAGCCATCACGACCTACGTCCACTGCACGGACCCCATCTCCCTCGCGGGGGTCGTCGCCCAGCTCCGCGCACGGCCCGAGGTCCACGTCGTCGAGGAGCTCGAGGTCGATCACGCGGCTGTGGCGGTCGTGGTGGCCGACCAGCTCGACGACGACACCGCTCGCGTGGTCAGGGCGTTGGGGCGCAGTGAGCGGCCTCGAATCGTCCTCGTCGCGACGAGCATCGACGAGTCGACCCTCGTGGCGGCGGCCGAGATCGGCATCGGCGGACTCCTGCGTCGTACCGATGCGACGGCCGATGCCCTGGTCCGCGCGATCAGCCGCGTGGCCGCCGGTGAAGGCGAGGTGCCCGCTGACCTCCTGGGGCGTCTCCTCGAACAGGTCGGACGTTTGCAGCGTCAGGTGCTCGCGCCCCGCGGTCTGGCCTTCAGCGGCCTCAGCCCGCGGGAGACCGAGGTTCTGCGGCTGGTCGCCGAAGGGCACGACACCTCCGAGATCGCTTCCCAGATGTCTTACAGCGAACGCACCGTGAAGAACGTGCTCCACGACCTCACGACCCGGCTCCAGCTGAAGAACCGGACCCACGCAGTCGCATACGCGATGCGCGAGGGGCTGATCTGACCAGGTCGGACCCGCGGCCGCGGTGTGACTGTCGGCCGCGCAGTGCGGCTTGCCCGATCGGGCAGGGGGTGCTGCTCGCAGGACGGTCCCGCACCCGCTGGGCGGGTGCACCACCCGACGTAAGACTCGGGGGATGATCCACGAGGTGGACGCGGCGCTGCTCGCGCTCATCGAGCGGGAGGCGACCGGGACCAAGGACGTCGAGGTCGTCTTCGACGCTCCGACCAAAGACTGGGCCGGCCGCCGCAACGCGCCCACGATCGACGTCTACCTCTACGACATCCGTGAGGACCTCAGACGCCGAGAGCGCGGACTCCTCAACGAGTACGACGACGGCCGGGTCGCGGCCCGCCACCTCCCGCCCCGGTTCTTCAAGCTGTCGTACCTGGTGACCGCCTGGACGCAGCGACCGGAGGACGAGCACCGCCTACTCTCCTCCCTGCTCGCCTGCTTCCTGAGCCACGAGTGCCTGCCGGAGGACCTGCTCACCGGCCCCCTGGCCGAGCTCGGGCTCTCGGTGCCGCTGACGATCGCGCTCCCCCCGCCCGAGGACCGCTCGTTCGCCGATGTCTGGACCGCCCTCGGCGGGGAGCTAAAGCCGTCGCTGGACGTCGTGGTGAGTGCTCCAACCTCGACTGGGCGGGTCTACCCGGCCGCTCCGCACATCCTGGCGCCGCCCACCGTGTCGATGGGAGGCGTCGACGACTGGCCGCCGCGTGAGACGGCCCAGGCCGGTCGCAGCTCGGCGACCGACGTCAAGAGCCCACCCCGACGCAAGGCGCGGAAGCGGTCCCGGTGACGGCCGGCGCGGACGGACAGCTGCTCGCGCGTCTCCTGGACGTCGAGGAGCGGGTGCGGCTGGCCGTGGACCACCGCCGTAGCGACGACCCCACACCTGACGACCCGTTCCGTGGCCTCTACGTCAACGACGAAACGGTCGATCGGCTCTTGGCCGGAGAGCAGCAACCGCCCGACTTCGGACCCGACCTTCCCCTCGTCTACGACCCGGGCCGCCTCATGACGCTGGCTCGGCACGCCCGGCTGACCGCGCTCGACGTCCGCTTGCTCGTCACCGCCCTGCTGCCTGACCTCGACAGCAGGTTCGAGAAGCTCTACGGCTACCTCAACGACGACGTGACCCGACGCCGGGCGAGCATCGGGCTGGCGCTGGAGCTGGCGGGCACGCCCGCGACCTCCGCCTCGGCCCGGCGTTCCCTGTCGCCGGCAGGGCCGCTCGTCGATCTCGGGCTGGTGCTGGTCGAGGATCCCGACCGTCCGTTCCTCACCCGGAGCCTGCGGGTGCCGGACCGGGTGGTCTCGCACCTCCTCGGCGACGCCGCACCCGACGCCGCTATCCGTCACCTCCTGCTCGACGTCCAGGGCTACCGAAGTGCCCTGTCCGACCGGATCGGTCATGCTCTGCGCGCCGGTGCGAAGCTCGTCCACATCCGCGAACGCGAAGCAGGGACCGGCGCGGCCACGGCGGTGGCTGCCCTCGAGATGAGCGAACAGGCGACCGTCGTCGCGGACCTGACACTGGCGGCCCGAGCCCCCCATCCCGACGACGTGTGCGCGCGTGCGCGCGCGAAGCCCTGATCCGCGGGGGCGGCCTCGTGGCGGGACCGGTCGAGGCCCTGACGGAGGGTCAGGTCGAGTCTGTGCAGGGCCTGTCCGCATGGCCGTGTCCGGTGGTGTTCGTAGGGGCGACGACGTGGGACCCCCTCTGGTCGACGACCCCGCCGCTCTCCGTGGAAGCGCCGATCCTCGGCGCGAGGGAGCGGATCACGCTCCTGCGTTCCCACCTCGAACGAGCCGGCGCCGACGTCGACCCGAGCTCGCTCGCCGCCCACCTCTCCCTCGGCCCCGCACAGGTCCAGCGCGCGGTGCACGCCGCTGGAACCACCGCCATGCTCGGGACGGGCCAGATCACGTCGGCGGATCTCCGGAGCGGGATCCGTGCCCAGAACGCCGCCGGGCTGGAACGGCTCGCCCGCCGCATCGAGCCAGAGGTCGACGTGGGCCGACCTCGTGCTGGCCCCCGGCGTACGGCGCGCACTCGAGGAGCTCACCGCCCGGGCCCGACACCGTGACCAGGTGTTGGTCGACTGGCAAATGCGCAAGGGCGGCGGTCGCGGACGCGGGGTGACGGCGTTGTTCGCGGGCGACTCCGGCACCGGCAAGACGATGTCGGCCGAGGTGATCGCCGCTGACCTCGGCCTGGATCTCTACACCGTCAACCTGGCCACGGTTGTCGACAAGTACGTCGGCGAGACCGAGAAGAACCTGGAGCGGATCTTCTCCGAGGCGGGCGGCGTCAACGCGGTGCTCTTCTTCGACGAGGCGGACGCGATCTTCGGCAAGCGGAGCGAGGTGCGCGACGCCCACGACCGGTACGCCAACATCGAGAGCGCCTACCTGCTCCAGCGGCTGGAGACCTTCGACGGCCTGGCGGTCCTGGCCACCAACCTCCGGTCGAACATCGACGATGCCTTCACCCGCCGGCTCGACGCCATCATCGACTTCCCCGCCCCGACGCCTGACCTGCGCGCTGCCCTGTGGCGCCAGTGCCTGGCGCCACCGCTGCCGGTGGCCGAGGACGTCGACGTCAGGTTCTGCGCGGAGTCGTTCGAGCTGGCCGGCGGCAACATCCGCTCGGCCGCGACCACCGCGGCGTACCTCGCTGCCGACGGCGCGAGGACCGGTCACGATGGAGCACGTCATCTCGGCGGTCGCCCAGGAGTACCGCAAGCTCGGCCGGCTGGTGCTGGAGAAGGAGTTCGGTCGCTACCTGGAGCAGCTGATCGGGTGACCTCTTCCGGCTGCCCTTTCGGGCAGTAGGCCTTGCACCGTGGCTCGTGCCCAGGTCCCTCCCATTCCGGCGTACGCCGGACGGATACTGCTGCTACACGTCTGGGTTCGGAGGAGTGCACCATGCGCGAGCACCAGTTCGACGCCGAGGAAGCCGGTCTGCGCCCGAAGTCGTCCCGGATGGACGAACCGGTCACCGACCAACAGGGACGGGCCGCGGCCGAAGGGCGTCCGGATGTCCTCGGCGGGCCAGGCCTGATGGGCCTGCAGCGCGCAGCGGGCAACGGCGCCGTCTCGTCGATGGTCGACGACGAGCCCTCCCCGGTGCACGACGTGATCAGCTCCGGGGGTCGCCCCCTGGATCCCGACGTACGGACAGACATGGAAGGACGGCTCGGCCACGACTTCGGAGACGTCCGCGTCCACGACGACTCGGCCGCCCACAGCTCGGCCCAGGCCGTGAACGCCCATGCCTACACGGTGGGCTCCAACGTCGTCTTCCAGCGCGACAAGTACGACCCGGATCCGACTCCGGCCGCACCATGCTCGCGCACGAGCTGACCCACGTCGTCCAGCAGCGCAGCGGGCCCGTTGACGGCACGCCCACCGGCGGCGGCATCAAGGTCAGCGACCCGTCGGACCGGTTCGAGCGCGAGGCGGCCGCGAACGCCGAGCGCGCGATGGCCGCACCCAGTCCGCACCCAGCCCGCTCCCCCGCTCCTCGGCGCCGGCGACCGCCGTGCAGCGCGACGTCGACGAGGACGCCGCCTGTCCAGCGTGCGGAAGCCCCCGAGGAGGAAGAGGAGACCGCCCAGGGGTCCTTCGTCCAGCGCGAGGGCGCGGAGGAGGAAGAGGAGGAGGCCGGAGGCTGATCGGCAACTCATAGCGGGACGCTCCCCATTGAATCTGGCGTCGTCAGACCCGCGTCAGGACCGGCTCAGTTCCTCGAACACGGGGCGGAACCGGGCGCGAAGCTCCTCCAACCAGCGCCGGCCGAGTTCCTGCCACTGCTCCTCGGACATCTCCCGCACGACCTCCCCGCCGTCAGCCTCGACCTGGGCGATGTCACAGATCTGGTCAGGAATCGGTCGTCCGGCGTTCCGGAGGGCCGCGTCGAGGCAGTACAGCAGGTCTTCGGCGTACCAGGGATACTTCTTGACGAACCCGACCCACCGGAGATCCAGTTGTTCCCGGGTCCGGTCTGCGGCGTACTCCTCGACGAACTCCACGACGAAGGCCAGGCAATCCGCCCGGCGTCCGGCGGAGGTCTTGGCGATCGAAGCGATCATCTCGTCGGTCGTGGGCTGCCAGCCGCGAGATTCCGCACTTCCTGGGGAACTCATGTCACTCAGGGTAGGCCGAATTGACGTACCAGCCACCAGGAGCATTGGGATCGGGCTCCACCGCTACAAGGAAGGTCTCAGGATCGGTCGGCGCCGACATCGGAATACCCGTCGCAAGTCGTGGATCCCGGGGATAGAGCGGGTCGTTCCCCGCGCAGCCGGCGAGTCCGTAACGACCGTTGAGGTAGGTGGGCAGCGCCGTCATGGGCCGAACGGGTCCCGGGACACGTGCATATCCCATCACGCGCCCGTGGAGGGTCTGGCTCGGCCACCGCACGTACGGCTGCGTGAGAAGTTGGATCCGGAGGTCCTCCCAGTGGGGAACCATGACGCTTTGGTGGAAGCCTCGGAGGCTGGCGTTCGCGTCCCGGCCGCTCACGAAGACGGAGGAGCGGCGGCCGTGGCCGGCACCTTGCCCCGTCCATGCTCCACCGACGAGAATCCGGTTGCAGATCGCCCGAATCGCCACGAACGGCTCACTGGCCATGGCCCCTTCGCCGAGCACATGCTTGAGGCCGACGTGACTCCTGGAGTTGATCGAGTGTTCATCCTCGTAGCTCGTGAACGGACGCGGTTTGGCACCGAAATCGAGTTCGGGCCTCGGTCATCCTCCGGAAGATCCCCAGCGCTTGCCGCGATAGTGCTGCGTCCTAGATGCTCTCGGACGTCGCGGTATCGCCGACGCTCACTGGCTTCAACGGGTGACTCGCCGGGACGCTGGTCCGGCTTCATGTCCGCCAGAGTTGCGGGGCCGTCTGCGTCAGTCGGGTCGTTAGCCCGCCGCCCGCGGGCAGACACTGAGTCGGCGTCGTCGATCGTCTGGACGGGACGTGTTCGTTGCTCCCTTCGCGCTTTTCCACGACGAGGCTCGCCGAGTTCCGTGTCGACCGCGCGATATTCCGCAGCCTTGGACAGGGCGGTGGCGTGGTCAGGCCTGTCGGCCGCATGCGATCGGACTCGGCCAACGCCGGTTTCTGGTCAGCAGTGCCGCTCGCCGCGTGGTCTCTGCCGGTGATCTTGCCCTTGGCCCAGGCCTTGCCCCTCGCAGCCTTCCCCTTGCCCACGCCTTGCCGGCCTCGACCTTCCCTTACCCACGCCTTGCCGGCGGCAACCTTCGCCTTCACCTTCCCGCTGATCCCCTTGAGGCCGCGGATGACCGGGCCAGCCAGCTGCAGGCCCTTCTTGATCACGAAGTCGAGGGCCTTGGTGACCGGCTTCTGGAGCTTCCCGACGATCTCGCGGACCTTCTGGCCGATGCCACCGAGGCCGATCACGCTGGCCAGGAAGCCGATGATGATCGGGAGCATCTGGCTCAGGACGTCCTCGATCTTGGCCACGACCCCGCCGATGTTGCCGCGGACGATATCGGCCACCGAGTCCAGGATCGTGGTGACGAACTTCGCGATCCGGCTGGCGTTGTTGACGAAGAACATCACGACGTCGTAGATCAGCTTGCAGGCCTTGATGAACGCCGCTGCCGGGTTGAGCAGGCTGATCAGCCAGGTGATGCCGGCGGTGATCACCTTGGTGAGGACGAAGTCCTTCACCTTGTCGAGGATCATCTCCTTGATGTCGCCGAGCTTCTCGAGCAGCATCTCCCAGAGCCGCGCCGATGCCGCCGCCGGCGATCTTCTGGAAGATGTCCACTCCCGTCTCGGCGGCGGACATCGCCTTCTCGCCGATCTGCTTCACCAGCCGGTTGCGGATGTTGCGCCAGGTGAGCCCGAAGATCGAGGCGAGCAGCTTGATGACGCCCTTGACGTCGAAGGTCTCGGGAAGTTCGACCCCGCCCTCGGCGAGCGCGCCGAACAGCCACGACATCAGGCCCTTGCGCAGGTGGCCGACGAAGTTCTCCTTGAACCGCAGTATGCCGCCCTTGATGCCGTCGATCAGGTTGCCGAGGAAGCGCACCGGCGCCTTGATGATCTGCCCGACCACCCCGGCCACCCGGGCCAGCACGTTCTTGAGCATCGCCGCCAGCTCGCGGATCGTGTTGACGATCGCCTTGATCGCACCGACCACCTTGTCGACCAGGCCGCGGTTCTCGGCCTGCAACTCCTCGATCCGCTCGTCGAGCCCCTTGCGCGCGGAGACGTACTTCGTGGCGAGCGTGTCGACCACCGACTCCTGCTTGGAGTCGACCGCACTCTCCAGCTGCTCGAAGCTGTCGCCGATCTCCTTCGACGCCTCCGCCCCGACCTTCTGGAGGTTCCGGGGCAGGCTCTTCACGTACGTCGCGATCTGGGCCCTGCCGGTGGCGATCCGCCTCTTCGCAGCGGTCAGGTCTCCGCCGACGATGTCGGCGACCCGGGAGATGGTGACGTCCATGCGCTTGAGGTAGAGCTCGCGCCCGGCCACGTAGAACTCGTTCACCTTGTCCGGCATCCCGCGGATCTTGTCTCGGAGCCAGCGGAACTTGCCGGTCCAGCCGCCGTACCGGTCCTTCTTGTACGCCGACATCTTGGCCGAGACGTAGCTCTCGAACGTCGCACGTGCGATCTTCTCGCCCGCGTCAAACTCCTTCTCCACCTTGGGGTCGATGCCGTCCAGGATCTGCTTCACGTCCGCCTCGGTGGCGTTGAAGATCGCCTGGACTTTCGCGGTGACCTCAGCCCGCTTCTGCTCGTCCTTCGACTTGGCCTTTCCCTTGTCGGCTACCAGCTTCGCGAGCGCGGCGCCCTTGGCGCCCTGCATGCCGGCGACGCCCTCCTGCGTCTCGGCGGCGGCGTCGGCCTTGCCCTGCTCGATGACCTGCTGCTCCCGCTGGCGGTACTCGCCCGGTGCCCGGTCGGCGTGGGCGGCTGCTTCCTTCTTGTCGGCCAGCGCCTGCTCGAACTGGGGCTCGCCCGACTCCGCGAGCTGTTCCTCGGTGACCTCGCCCTCGGCCAGCTCCTGGTTGGCCTGGTGCTTGCCGGCCTCGAGGTTGAGCTGCTCAGGCGGGGCCGGCTTGGGCACCGCGCCTGCCGCGGGGATGGCGACCACCGAGCCAGGAGGCTCGGGGCCCATCGGCGTCACCGGCTTCGGCACCGCCTTCGACGTTTCCGGCGCAGCCTCGGTGGCCGTCTCGATGTCCTTGGCCTGGCCGTCCTTGCCCTGGGTGACCAGGCCCTCGACGTCACCCTTGACCTCCTTCGCCTTGCCGGACTTTTTGTAGTCGTCGGCCTCCTTCAGCGTCTTCGGCGACTTCGCCTCGATGGCCGCCTTGACTGAGGCGATGAACGCCTTCTTGTCGAAGGTGCCGGGTTTCTGGGCGTCCATCGTGTCGGCCTTGGCGGCCTTGGCCTGACCGGTGAGGTCGTCGGTGGGGGCCAGCGCCGCGTCCTGCGCCTCCTTCGCCTTGGCGGCGGCCGGCGGGTGCGCCCGCTTGGCCTTGGCGAAGGTCTTCACGTTCTTCGTGACGTTGGTGAAGGCGGGGTCTTTCTCGGGCTCGACTCCGGGCGGCTTGGCGGGTGGTTGCAGCAGCTGTTCGCCGGACAGGGTGGCCGGAGGAGCAGCCGCGGCCGCGCCGCCACCGGTGATTGCGGGGGCCGAGGGTGCCGCGCCGGGCCGGCCCCCGACGGGCTTGGCGCGCTTGGCGCCGGCCTTGCCGAGCGGGCTCTTGGCCGGGACCGGCTTCTTCGCCGGCACCGGCTTGTTCGGCGCGACCTGCCCCGGGCCGAAGCCTGTGGTCGTCACCGCAAGTGCGGACGCCGGCGGCCGGACGCCCTCGAGGTCCACCGGGATGCCGAGCTTCTTGGCCGCCTTGAGCCCCGTCTCAAGCGGGTCGACCGCGGGTTCGTCCTTGCGCAGCTCCCTGAGCCCGGTATCGATGTCGGACCGCGCCTGGTCGCCGGGGAACCTCATCCTGGCGGCCATGAGGGCGTTGACCGCCGAGTTCCCCGCGCTGCGCTGCATGGCCATCAGGGCGCGCGCACCCGACGCGGGGCGTGAAAGCCCCCCGCCGGCCTTGTGCCTGCCCCTGGCGAGGGCGTCTCCGACCGCAGCCCGCGCAGAGCCAGCCGTCTGGCGTGCACCGCCCATCTGTCGAGGGTGACCGAACCCGTCGCCACGCGCCGACCGCCCTCAGGCATGACCCGGGGCACGGACGCCTGCCCGAACGGGCACGTGCCCGTTGCGCGCGCGCCTCGAATGGAGTGCACTGGACGCATGCAGGCGCACCGAACCGCGACCCCCGAGAGACACAGGTCGGCGCGCAACGGCACGTCGGGTCGGGCCCGGCCCGCTGCCCCGGGCGGGGTGCTCCTCGTCGGGGACGGCGGTGCGCGGGCCGCCGGAGTCCTCGACCTGCAGCGGACGGCCGGCAACCGGGCCGTTGCCCTCCTGATGAGCGCGCACGACGGCGGTGGCAACTCTCCCACGATCCGGCTGCACGGGCAGACCAGCGGCGCGTACGACGGCGGCAGCAGCAAGATCCTCAACCGTCGGGTCAGGCGCTCCCGGGACTGCGACTGCCCCGACGAGAGCCCTTGCCTCACCGCGACCGGGACACTCAAGGTGACCTACCGCGTCGACGTGACGATCGTGATGCCCGACATGCCGAGCGGGCTGAACGCCTGCCAGCAGCGGCGAGTGCGCACCTTCCTGCGGGACGTCCTCGGTCCGCACGAGCAGGACCACGCCCGGCGGCTGCGCACGTACGACGGCACCACCAGCCGCCCGTTCTCGGTGAACGCATGCGGGCAACAGGCACTGACCGACGACGTGAACAGCACGCTCCAGCAGATGCACGACGACGAAGCCCAGCAGCGGGCCAGCGACGCCGACGCCCGGTCTGCCGCGATCGACCCCTTCGAGCGCGAGATCGACCTCGACTGCTGATCGGTGGCGACCGCAACTGGCGGCGGTCGGCCAGCCGGCCGGTTACCCCAAGAGGCAGGCCACGCTGCCCGCGACTCCGTCCGCCCGGCCATTCAGGGCGATCCGCCGCGGGAGCAGGCTGGCCATCTCAGACCGTGAGCGAGGAGGCCAGGCATGCCGACGTACCTGTCACCGGGTGTGTACGTGGAAGAGATGGAGTCGGGCGCTCGCCCCCTCGAAGGCGTGGGTACGGCGGTGGCCGCGTTCGTGGGCCTGGCCGAGTCGGGGCCTTTCAACCAGCCCACGCTCGTGAGCACGTGGACGTCGTTCGCCGACGTTTTCGGAGGTTTCGTTCCGGGTTCGTACCTGGCCCGCTCCGTCTACGGGTACTTCATGAACGGCGGCGGCAACTGCTACGTCGTCCGGATCGGCCAGGACGACGACGACCAGGGCAAGGCCGCCAAGGAACTGCCCGCCGGACCGTACGCCGAGGTCGGGCGGCTGAAGTTCACCGCGATCGAGGCGGGTCCGCCGGGCGAGGTCACCGTGGAGATCACCGATGCGGGCGGTGAGGCACCGCCCGAGGACATGTTCCGCGTCGTCGTGAAGCGGCAGGGTCTGCAGGTCGAGGAGTTCGACCGGGTCACCGCTGGCCGTGGCAAGACCAACGTCGCCACGGTCGTGAACGCCTCTTCGTCGGTCATCCGGGTCGAGGAGATCAGCGGCCAGGCCGTGGCCCGGCCGCAGACCGGAGAGCTGTCGCTGACCCAATCGTCACCACCGACCCTGCCCGCCCCGAGTATCAGTTCCGACGACTACGTGGGCGACGTCGCCGACCGGACCGGCTTCGGTGGACTGGAGACCGTCGACGAGATCACGATGCTGGCCGTCCCCGACCTGATGAGCGCCTACCAGCTGGGAGCCCTCGATCTGGAGAGCGTGCAAGCGGTGCAGCTGGCGATGATCGCGCACTGCGAACTCATGGGTGACCGGATGGCGATCCTCGATCCGCCCCCGGGCCTGAATCCCCAACAGGTGAAGGAGTGGCGAGTCGACAAGGCCGGCTACGACTCGGCCTTCGCCGTACTCAACTACCCGTGGATCAAGACCGCGAACCCCTCCAGCGGTGAGATCGGCTTCATGCCGCCGAGTGGTCACATCGCCGGGGTCTGGGGACGCAACGACGACACTCGCGGAGTGCACAAGGCGCCCGCGAACGAGGTGATCCGCGGAGCCATCAGTCTCGAGATGCAGGTGACCAAGAACGAGCACGACCTGCTCAACCCTGTCGGCATCAACGTCGTACGGTCCTTCCCGGCCCGCGGCACCCGGCTCTGGGGAGCGCGCACCCTCTCGTCCGACCCGGCCTGGCGTTACCTGAACGTGCGTCGGCTCTTCAACTACCTCGAGGAGTCCATCCTGCTCGGCACGAACTGGGTGGTCTTCGAGCCGAACGACGAGGCGTTGTGGGCGCGGGTGCGCCGCACCATCTCGGCGTTCCTGGTCAACGAGTGGCGCAAGGGCGCCCTGTTCGGTAGCACTCCCGACGAGGCCTTCTACGTCAAGTGCGACGGGGAGACCAACCCCAGCGAAGGCATCGACGCCGGCCAGCTCGTGTGCGAGGTCGGCGTCGCCCCGGTGAAGCCGGCGGAGTTCGTCGTCTTCCGCCTGGCTCAGTTCTCGGGTGGCACGAGCCTGGTGAGCGAGTAGTCGCGGACTGACCACACAACGGACAGGGCGATCGAGAGGAAAAGGGCATGGCACTTCCGGACATGGACTCGGGCGTAGGGCATTCATTCGGACTGGAGTTCGACGGGGTACAGATCAAGAGCATCACCGAGATCAGCGGTCTCAAGATGGAGCAGGATGTCATCGAGCTCAAGGAGAACGGTTCGGACGGCAAGTACGTCATCAAGAAGCTGCCGGGTCGCTGGAAGGCTCCGGAGGTCACCCTGACCCGCGGTCTGTCCGAGGACAACAGCTTCGACCAGTGGATCAAGGACTCCCAGTTCGGGAAGATGGCCGATGTCCGCAAGGGCGGCGCCATTATCGTCTACGACTACGAAGGCACGGCCGTGAAGCGCTACACGCTCACGAACGCTTGGCCGAAGAGCCTCGAGATCGGTGCGCTCAAGGCCGGTGACACCTCCGTGCTCACCGAGAAGCTCGTGGTCACCTGTGAGCGCCTCGAGGTGGAGTGATGCGCAGGTCAGCCCTGGCAGAGGCGCTCACGGACGAGCACATCGACCCGGTCACCGACGAGCACGGCTCCGGCGCGTCCGAGGCGCGGCTGGTGACCGAGTTCCCCTTCGTGCTACCCCGCGGGTACGTCGACAACGCCGGGACGGTCCACCGTGACGGGGTGATGCGGCTCGCCACCGCCCGGGACGAACTCGTCCCTCTCCGGGACGACCGGGTGCGTGAGAACCCGGCGTACCTCACGGTCGTGCTCCTCGGTCGGGTGGTCACTCGGCTCGGCACGGTCACCGACGTCCACGCCGGAACCATGGAGAACCTCTTCGCCGTGGACCTGGCCTTCCTGCAGGACCTGTACCGCCGCGTGAACCAGGAAGGTCACACCCGCGCGGGGGTGACCTGCCCAGAGTGCGGGCACGAGTTCGCCGTCGACCTCGCTGGTGGGCGCCTGGGGGAATCCTGATGTACCCCGCCGACACTCTCTTCGAGGAGGTCGCGTACGTCGCCTACCACTTCGGATGGTCCCGGGACGAGATCCTGGACCTCGAGCACCCCGAGCGCCGCGACTACGTCGCCCGCATCGCACAACTCAACACCCGCGGCCAGCGGGGGTGATCCGGCGTGTGGTGGCCGTGGCGCTCGCGTCGGGCGGAGCAAGAGTCTGTCGAAGCTCTGGGAACCGGATCGCCAGCGCCCGCCAGCGCGCCGCACGAGAGCTGGCGGGCACTCCCCGCGCTGCAACGCACCACCCATGAGGCCGAGTCCGCCTGCCGCCTGGACACCTTCCCCGCCACCCTGTCGACCACCCAGGACCCGCGCTTCCTCGAGCCACTGGGGCACTACGTCGAGACGACCGCCCCGGCAGGGCGGGTCGAGAGACTCGCCCAGCCCTCGCTACGAGCAGCCACCGAGTTCGCGCTCCCCCGGGGGTCGACCTCGGCCGCGGCACCCGCCAGCACGCCTGCCGGAGTCCCATCCGTGCAGCGCCGCGCCGCACCGGCCGGCGATCCTGCGCCGCCCCCTCCGACGTCGCGCGAACCCGCCGTCACCACCCCCCTCCAAGTGGTGCAGCGCAGCCCCGAGCTCGGGAGGCCGGAGACGCCCACCGAGGAGCCGCCTGTGGCCCCGACCATCGGGCTCGACCGGCACGCATCGGCCGTCGGATCCGGGTCGCCTTCCGGATTCGCCGACGCGTCGATGCCGGTCCAGCGGGCCGTCGAGCCGGCGACCGTTCTCGACGTGGTCGCCCCCGTTCGGCCGAGCAGCCTCCCCGCCCTCACGGCTGCCGGCGAGGCCGCGACGGCAGACGCTCCGAGCAGGCTCGGCGGTCTGGGCTCGCTCCCGGAGGTGCCCCCGCGACCCGTGCCCGCCGTCCCCCTTCCGACGCTTTCCCGGTCAGTGGCGGCGCAGGGGGACCCGAGTCGCCCGACGCACCTGACGTGACGCCCGAACCGGAGCCCCAGAGCACCGTCGAGCTGCTAGGCGAACGGCCGATCCGGTCCGAGCGGCCGACCACCCCAACGGATCCTCCCGTGGCGCCCGTCCAGGCACCTACCGCGCCTCCGGTTCCCGCCATTCAGCGCGCGGCCACCGCTCCACAGCCCCCGAGCGCCGGTTCCGGCCCGGCGCCGTCGCAGGCCTTCGTCCCGGTTCAGCGAGCGTCTGACCCGGTCCGGTCTGGCGCCCGGCCCCTCGCGCCGCCCACCCTCCTCTGGCCGCCCCCGCCCGTGGCCGCCAGCGCGGCCGCACCGCCCATGTCGGTGAGGCCGGTTCCTGCGCCGGGCCTGAAGCGACGGGTCGACACTGCCCATCCCCCCACCGACCCGGCTCCCGCCGTCCAGCGCGCCGTCACGGCGCCCGTCGCATGGACGGCCGTGGCCGCCCGCGTCCAGCCCCGTCGTCGCCCCCACGCCATTCATCGCAGAACGGGTCGTTGCCGCACCCCCGCCCGACCCGGGATCGGTCTCCCGACCTCCCGACGCCGTCGCCGCAGCCCCGGCACGTGCCCGCCCCGGCGGTCGATCCGCCGCCTGGTCCAGCGCCGCAGCTGCAGCGGAGCACCGCCACCCTCCCGGCGCCGGTCGGGGGTAGCCGCTGGTACCGAACTCGCCGAGCACCCCGACGTACGAGGGGATGCCCACCAGGGTCAGATCCCTCCCCCTGCAAAGGATGTTCTCCGCCACCACGCCACCAGCACCACGTCAAGCGATGCCGACGAGGCAGGTCGCGCCGGCCACCGATCACCCCGTTACTGACCCCGGCACTGGCATCGACGGCACCGGCGCCGCCGAGGTCGCGGCCCGCTGGGAGCTGCCGCACCCAACGCTCCAGCGCGCCGACGACGGAGGCGGCGAGGTCACCGCAGCCGCCGAGCCCGAGCCACCGACCGCCACAGGCGTCGCCACGGCCCTCGGCGGCGCGGCACCGGCCGTAGCCCAGCCCGGCGGCCCGGACCTGGATGAGTTGGCCCGGAGGCTCTACGGGCCGATGTCGGCACTCTTGCGGGCCGAACTGTGGCTGGACCGTGAACGATCCGGACGGAGTCTGGCGCGATGAGCAACCCCTCCTACGCCGAACCCGCGGTCAGCGTCTGCTTCGGGGTCAAGATCGACCAGATGCAGCTGGGCACGTTCAACAGCTGTGAGGGGCTGGGGATCGAGGTGGTCATGGAGCAGCGTGAGGAGGGGGGCAACAACGACTTCGTCTGGCAACTGCCGACCCGGTTGAAGTACTCCAACATCAAGCTGAGCCGTCCGGTGTGCACGGACACCACCGAGGTCATGAAGTGGTTGTCGACCATGGCGACCGGTGTCGTACCCAAGACCGCGAACATCTGGGCGATGACGGCCGAGCGCAAGGTGGTCGCCGCCTGGGGACTGCTTGGGGTGATCCCGGTCAAGTGGTCGGGTCCCAGCCTCAACCTCGACTCCCCCAAGGTCGCGACCGAGACCCTCGAGATCGCCCACCACGGGTTCACCGACGCGAAACCGGTGTCGGGATGAGCAGCCCCATCGCCTTGAAGAGCGCCGCCGCGGGGGGCGCCGCGGCGGCGCCTTCCCCGTCGGGCGACACATCACGGCCACAGATGCAGAAGGCCGCCCTGAAGCTGTACGACCCGACCCCGACCGGCGGCTCGGCCGGAGCCGAGCGCGGAGTCGATCCCCTTCCAGTTCAACCCCAAGGAGGTGAGATCCAGAAGGCGGCGAAGTGGGAGCGCAAGACCGCGAAGGGCGCGAAGACTGCCGGGCCACCCGAGTTCACGGGGTCGGAGCCCTGCAAGCTCACCCTGGAGATGTTCTTCGATGCCTCGGGGAAGCAGGACGGCAGCGTAGTCGCGGCCGTGGAGCAGCTCTTCAGCTGCACGCGTGCCGACCGAGCAGAGCGTCGGCCAGAAGAAGCCGAGCCCGCCTCTGGTCGTGCTGCACTGGGGCGCCATCGCGAGCTTCCCCGCGTTCGTGACCTCGGTCAGTGCCAAGTACACACTGTTCACCTCCAACGGACTCCCGATCCGGGCCCTCTGCTCAGTGTCGCTGGAGGAGATGCCGAACGAGCCGTGGCGGCAGAACCCGACGTCCGGCAGCGACTCGGTGCGCCGCTCGCACACCCTCGTGGAGGGGGACTCGCTCGCCTCGATCGCCTACGCGGAGTACGGCGATCCCGGCGCCTGGCGGGACGTCGCCCGGTTCAACCGGATCGACGACCCGATCCGCTGCGTGCCAGGCACCCGGCTCCTGCTGCCGTCACCAGAGGAGCTCTGAGACATGTCCGTACACCAATACGTTCCTCGTCGAGATCGACGGCACACCGTTGTCGGCGGACATCGCCCCGCTGCTCATCGCCGCCCTCGTCGACGACAGCCAGCAGTACCCCGACCTCTTCGAGCTGCGCTTCCGCGACCCTGCACACTTGGTGCTTCCGAAGTCGGGCGCGAAGGTCGGCTCCGTGGTGAAGATCTCGGTTTCGACCGGGACCAGCAAGGCCCCACTGCCCCTGATGACGGGGGAGATCACGGCCCTGCAGTCGGAGTTCGACTCCGGCGGCACATTCACCGTGCTCCGCGGGTACGACGCGGCGCACCGCCTGTTCCGGGGCCGGCGTACTGAGGGGTACACGCAGATGACCGCCTCCGACATCGCCCTGAAGGTGGCTCAGCGGGCCGGGCTCCCGACCGGCGACGTCACCAGCGACCACGACGGTCTACGAGCACGTCTCGCCAGGCCGGGACCAGCGACTGGGACCTGATCCGGCGACTGGCGGCGGACGTCGGGCTTCGAGGTGACCGTCCGGGACGGGGAAGTTCGGCTTCGGCCCGCCGACCGTGGCCTCGGACGCGCCGGCGCCGGGCGGCGCAGAGAACAAGAACCAACTAGTGCTGAAGCTGGGCGCCGACCTGCTCCGGTTCCGGGCAGTCGTCACGTCGTCCGAACAGGTCAAGGAGGTCGAGGTCCGCGGCTGGGACACCGCCACCAAGCAGGCCCTGACCACGACCAAGCCCGCCGGCACCGACCTCGGTCGTGTTGCCCGACACGGACCCCGAAAGCTGGCCAAGACCTTCGGCGACGCCCGCTACGTCTCCACCGACGTGCCGCACCGGACCCAGGCCGAGGTCGATGTGGCGGCCGCCGCCCTGGCTGAAGCCATCGCCGGCATGTATGCCGAGTTCGAGGGCGTGGCGCGTGGCAACCCGGAGGTGCGCGCAGGAGCAGCGGTCACGATGGACGGCCTCGGCTCACCGTTCGACGGGAAGTACACCGTCACCACCTCGCGGCACCGACTGGACCCGACGTCCGGGTACACGACGTCGTTCTCGGTGACCGGCGTCCGCGACCGCACGCATGCTGGGCCTCGCCAGCGGCGGCGGTCCCGCCACCACCGCTCCACCGGGCGTTGTGATCGCCGTCGTAGATGACGTCAACGACCCGGAGCAGGCCGGCCGCGTGCGGCTGCGCTTCCCTGGCTCGACGACACGTACGTGAGCGGCTGGGCGCGCACCGTGCAGGCAGGCGCCGGCCAGGACCGGGGAGCGCTGGTACTGCCCGAGGTGGGGGACGAGGTGCTGGTCGTTTTCGAGCAGGGCGACTTCCGGCGACCCTACGTGCTCGGCGGCCTCTACAACGGAGTCGACCAGCCGAGCACAGAGGGGATCGCCGGTCATCGACGGCGGCAGGGGCAGCGTCAACCGGCGTTCGATGGTCTCCCGTCGCGGACACCGGATCGACCTGCTCGACGAGGACGGCAGGACCGAAGGAGTCGCCGTCGCGAGCGGTGACGGAAGGGTCAGCCTGAAGCTGGACGCGACTGGCACCAAGGTGACGGTCCATTCGGACGGAACGGTGCTGATCGAGGGCACGCAGGGCATCACCGTGGACGCGTCCAGCGCCGAGCTCGAGCTCAAGGGTCGCCAGATATCGCTGGTGGCCACCCAGGGAGTCAGCGTCGACGGCGGCGGTGGTGCCGTCAAGATCAACGGGTCGACCCTGGACCTCAAGGGCGCTGCCTCGGCGTCGCTGTCGGCCGCCCTCGTGAGGATCAACTAGCCGGTACGACGAAAGGAGTGTGCGATGCCCGCAGCAGCCCGGGTCGGCGACCCGACCGGACACCCCGGTGCGATCGGGCCACCGGGAGTGCCGACCGTCCTGATCGCCGGCATGCCCGCAGCCACGGTCGGGACGCCGCACATCTGCTCGTTCCCGGGGTTCCCCCCCACCCTCCGACGGCGATCGCGCCGCCGGGCTGCCCGACCGTCCTGATCGGGGGAATGCCTGCCGCCCGGATGGGTGACGTGTCCGCATGTGGCGCCCCCATCGTGATGGGCGCGCCCACCGTGATGATCGGAGGTTGACATGGACCCGGACTTCATCGGCGCCGGGTGGGCGTTCCCTCCCACGACGGACGCGACCGGAGGCATCGCCCTCGTCACCCGCGAGCGCGAGGTCGAGCAGGCGATCCGACTGATCCTCGGCACCGCGCTCGGCGAGCGCCCGATGCGGCCCGAGTTCGGGTGCCGCATCCACGACCACGTCTTCGGCCCGGCCAACGGGGCCACCGCAGGACAGGTCGCGTTCGACGTCCGCGAGGCGCTCGAGCGTTGGGAGCCTCGCATCGTCGTGCTCGAGGTCGGCGTGAGCTACGACCGGATCGAGGCCGGGACACTCTACGTCGACCTTGCCTACGAGCTCCTGGGGAGCAACGACCCGCGCAACCTGGTCTTCCCGTTCTACGTCATTCCCGACCAGGTGCCGACCGGCCCGGTCAACGCCCCCGTCGAGCTGGAGGTCTGAGATGCTGCCCGCCCCCAACCTCGACGACCGCACCTTCCAGGCTCTCGTGGACGAGGCCAAACGGCTCGTGCAGAACCGGTGCCCGGAGTGGACGGACCACAACGTGTCTGATCCCGGGGTCACCCTGATCGAGGCATTTGCTCAGATGGTCGACCAGCTCATCTACCGGCTCAACCGCGTGCCCGACCGTACCTACGTCAAGTTCCTCGAGATGATCGGCGTGGAGCTCCGGGCACCGGCGGCAGCCACCGGACGCGTGACGTTCTGGCTCTCGGCGCCGCAGCCGCAGCCGGTCTTGGTCCGCGACGAGACGCTGGTCTCGACGCCACGCACCGATATCCACGAACCCATCGTCTTCTCGACGCAGCGCGACCTGAGCATCGTGCCGTGCTCGTTCGTTCGCGCCGGGACCGCTCTGGTCGGCGCCGAGCCGGCCGACCTGACCTCTGCCCTCCCCGGCGGGCAAGGGTTCCCGGTCTTCTCCGCGACGCCGACACCTGGCGATGCCCTGCTGATCGGACTCAGCAACGCCGTTCCTTCATGCGCGGTAACCCTGCGGCTCGACTGCACCGTGGCCGGTGTCGGCGTAGACCCGCGTCGCCCACCCCGGGTGTGGGAGGCGTGGACGGGTGCGGGCTGGTCACCGTGCGACATCGACCACGACGGCACGGGGGGTCTCAACAAGGACGGTGACGTCGTGCTGCACGTGCCGGAGGACCACCAGGCCTCCATCATCGCCCGCGAGCGAGCCGGTTGGCTTCGTTGCCGCCTGGTGGATCCTCTCCCAGACCAGCCGATGTACAGCGCGCCCCCCCGGGTGAACGCGGTGACGGCGTTCACGATCGGGGGGACGACGCCGATGGCCAACGCCGAGGTGATTCACGACGAGACGCTCGGCCGCTCCGACGGCACCCCCGGCCAGCGATTCCCCCTGCTGCGGCGGCCGGTCCTGGCCTCGGCGAGGACGGGGACCCTGGTCGTCGGTACGCCCGAGGGGGAGCAGATCTGGACCGAGGTCCGACAGTTCGCCGAGTCCGGACCCCAGGACCTGCACTATCGCATCGACCACGTCGCGGGAGAGGTCGAGCTCGGACCGGCGGTGCGACTTGCCGACGGATCGTTGCGCACATACGGCAGGGTGCCCCCGCGTGGCTCCTCCTTGCTGTTGACGTCGTACCGCACAGGCGGGGGTCGGGCCGGCAACGTCACCGCCGGCCAGGTAAGGGTCCTCAAGACCAGCGTCCCCTATGTCGCACGCGTCGAGAACCGGGCTGCAGCAGCGGGCGGTTCGGACGCGGAGAGCCTGGACGACGCGAAGGTACGGGGGCCGATGCTCCTGCGGGCACGCGGTCGTGCGGTGACCGCAGACGACTTCGTCCAGCTGGCGCGTGATGTCGCTCCGGAGGCCGCGCGTGTCCATTGCGCTGCCAGTCGCGAGGGCGACGGGGGCGACGGTGTGCTGGTGCTGGTCGTGCCCAACGTCGCCGGCGACGAGGTCGGCAGGATCCCGCGAGCGGATCTCGTCCCCGAGGAGGGGATGCTCCAGCGCATCAGCGAGGCTCTCGATGCCTGCCGCCTGGTCGGTACCCGGATCCTGGTCGCCCCACCTAGCTATTCGGGACTCACCGTCGTCGCCGACGTGCACGCACGCGGGCGGTTCGATGCCAACGTTGTTCACGACGACGTGCTCCGGGCCCTCTACGGCCTGCTCGATCCCCTCACGGGCGGGCCGGACGGCAACGGATGGCCCTTCGGGCGATCCGTACAGGCCCACGAGGTCCACGCGGCGCTGGCCAGGATCCCCGGGGTGGACATGGCTCAGGAGGTATCCGTGACGTTGTTCCCCGCCGACGCGGACACGGGCCAGCGGGAGCGGCCGGTCCAACGTCTCGATCTCCCACCCGCGGGTCTGGTGTTCTCCTACGAGCACCAGGTCCGGGTGAGCTGATGCGTGGTCAGCTGGCCGCCCTGGCCAGCCCACACCCCATCGCTCGGACCCTGCCCGGTCTGTATCGGGACGAGTCGTTCGTCGAGCGCTTCTGCTCGGCTCTGGACGAAGTGATCGCCCCGGTCATAGCCACGATCGACAACTGGCCCAGTTACATCGACGTCGAGACCACCCCCGAGGACTTGTTGCCCTGGCTGGCGGCATGGACGGGCATGACCCTCGATCCGGGTCAGTCTCGCGACCGGCAGCGCCTGCTGCTACGCCAGGCCGTCGCTCTGCAAGGCCGCCAAGGGACGCGTCGTGGCATCGAGTTGGCGGTCGAGGCAGTCTTCGGCCTGCCCGCGCAGGTGCAGGAGACCGGTGCGTCGACCTGGTCGATGGAGGCGCAGACGCCGCTACCCGGCGAACCTCAGCAGGCGCTCGTGCTACAGGTCTTCGCCTCTGCCGGCGTGGTGGTCGATGAGGAGCGCCTGGACCTCGTGGTCGAAGGGCTCAAGCCGGCGCACGTGGTCCACCGCGTCGAGGTCGTGCGCACCTGAGCCCCCAGCGCGCGACGAAGCAGCGTCGCCGGCGGCACGATCGCGGGCGATCACCTCGGCCGACACGAGCTCATCCGAGATCGCCCATCCGGTCCTGGGGCCCCGGGCCAGTAGCGGACTCGGTGCCGCTCGCGCCACACCGCACTCGGGATCGGTGGGCTCTCGACCGGTGGTGTCAAGTCCGGGACCTTCTGGGAAGGCAAGACTCGCACTGCGCCCCAGCACTCCTGTACGCGGCAGCGCTCAACGGCGCAGCCCGGGTCACCTGTTCGCCTGGATTCTCTCCCCGTCGTCACCCGCCCGCCGGTGTGTTTGGTCGGCGGCCGCGTTCCCGGCCTCCTAGGAGTTCCGCGACGATGTCGTGGGATGTGGCCCGTAAGGGCCAGGCGCCGTTGTCCCGGATCGCGAAGAATTTCGGGATCTCTAAGGCACCTTGAGGAACTGGTTTAAGAAGCGGATCCGGCTTCTGGCGCTGGACGACGAGGCCCTGCGCCAGGTGGCACGAGGCGTGTTGGGCGAGGCGGCGTCCCACGCCGGCCACGCCGCCGCCGAAGCAACGCAGACGGCGACGGCGACGCGGCCGTCGACGCGGCAACGACCCCGACCGGTGCGCGACCTGCGGGGTCCGATGGGGGTCGCCGCACCACGACGTCACCCGCGTAGGACCCCTCAACTCCGGCGGGCGTTTTGAGGGTCGTGGGTCCATACGTGGGTCCACCACAGTGAGAGGCGGTGCCGAGTGATTCCCTCGACACCGCCTCTGATGCGATGAAGGGGCGGGGCCTCCCGCTCCTCGCGTCCCCGGCGGATGCTGGGGGTGTACTCACGTCGAGTGACGAAGGAGGCCCCTCATGTCAGAGTACGCAGGGCGACAGTTCGTGGGTATCGATCTGCATCGCCGACGCAGTGTGATTGTCAGAACGACCGATGCTGGTGAGGTGTTGGAGTCGGTCCGGATCCTCAACGACGTCGAGAGCTTGGACCGGGTGATCGGCCGTGCGGGTGAGGATCCCGAGGTGGTCCTGGAGGCCACCTATGGCTGGTACTGGGCGGTCGATGCGCTGCGGGCGACCGGCGCGCAGGTGCATCTGGCGCACCCGCTGGGCGTGAAGGCGTTCGAGTACCGGCGGGTCAAGAACGACTTCCGCGACGCGGCCGACCTGGCCGACCTGCTGCGGATGGGTCGGCTCCCGGAGGCGTGGATCGCGCCGCCGGCCACCAGGGAACTGCGCGAGCTGGTGCGTCATCGGGCCAAGCTGGTCGCGCTGCGCTCGGGCTGCAAGGCCGAGGTCCATGCGGTCCTGGCCAAGGGTGGGATCCAGGTGCTGATGAGCGACCTGTTCGGCGTCGAGGGCACCAAGCTGTTGGACCGGCTCCAGCTGCCGGCGCCGTATGCGGCTCGGATTGCGTCGCTGCGCCGGATCATGGGCGATCTGGACTTCGAGATCGACCTGTTCGAGAACCTGGCTCGTGGTCGGTTGCGCGTCGACCCGGGCTACACCGCGGTGCGGCAGATCCCCGGTATCGGCCCGATCCTGGGTGCGGTGTTCGTCGCCGAGGTCGGCGACGTGACCCGGTTCGACACCGCGGCGCAGCTGGCGTGCTGGGCCGGGTTGACTCCCAAGCACCACGAGTCCGACACCCATGTGCGTCGTGGCCGGATCACCAAGCAGGGCTCCCGGCTGGTCCGCTGGGCGGCCGTGGAGTCGGTCAAGCGGGTCGGCCCGCATACCCGGGTCGGCGCCCTGCGGGACAGGGTCGCTGACCGGCGGGGCGGCAACATCGGTGCCGTCGCGGCCGCCCGGCAGCAGGTCGAGTACGTCTTCTACGCGCTGCGTGACGGCCATGTCCGCGCGCTGGAGCATCCACCCCAGGAGGCGGCATGAGACCGCCCCACCATGATCACCGGTCGGTCGCGGGTCGTGCAGGTCATGACCCCCACGGACGTCTACGTTCGCGGCGAGGTCGCGCGTTCTGATCGACCCCGACCGACCGGACGCGGCGCACCCCATCATGCCGTCCCCGGCCGACCTGCTCGCTGGGACCAGCACGGCGAAGGGATGACCGAGCAGCCACCCGGCCTGCTCCCACCGGCACGCACCGGCCCTGATGTGAGCCACGTCCACCAAAGTCCAGCACCCCCTCAGGAGAACCAGCCCGACCTCGACACCCCTCAACAGCGTGCCCCGCACGGCGACGGCCTCAAGGCCCTCCGGCCGCTTCGCGGTCGGGCTCCGCCCGAGCCTTGACCCCGTCGCCTCATCGGTGCGCCCACAGACCGGGTCGAGGACAAGAAGACGGGGCCGGCCAACACTCTTGACCGGCCCCGCTCCTTCAGGGATGACCTGCGGAAACATCGGTCGGGCTGACAGGATTTGAACCTGCGACCCCTTGACCCCCAGTCAAGTGCGCTACCAAGCTGCGCCACAGCCCGAAGCCGAGCGGCAGAGCCGCTCGGGCGGAGTGAACCCTACCGCAGCCCGCTGCGGCTTCCCCAACCGGCGCTGCCCGCAGACCGCGCCGGCGGTCGAGGCGAGGACAACGTCGAACCCGACCCGCGTCCGCGACTGCAGCAACTCCTCCTCCAGGACGTCGGGGACAAGTGAACGCCTGTCGTTCGCCGGCGCGGGTGTGGCCGACCGCCGTCACGAGCACGACGGCCGCTTCGCCGGCGCGGATTGCCTGGCGGGGTCGGTGTCGGTCATCGTGGGTCGGTCCCATCCCAGGCTGCGCGGAGCAGCCCGGTCAGCGACTCGAGGGTCACCGGAGCGGGGTTCTTCGCAGGTACGACGGCCAGGACGGCCTCGGCGGCCGAGCGGATGCCCTCCTCGGGCATCCCGAGCGAGCGAAGCGTCCGCGGCGCGTCGACCAGGACGTAGAGCCGACGAAGACCTTCGATCGCGTCGGGCGCATCGAGCGCCGTGGCGATACGGCTCCCCGCGTCCGGGCCGGATGGGGCGTTGAACGCGAGCACGTGGGGCAGCATCACCGCGTGCGTCTCCGCGTGCGGAAGGTCGAACATGCCGCCGAGCACGTGACAGACCTTGTGGTGCAGACCCGACCCGGCCGACGCGAACGCGACGGCCGCGAGATAGGCGCCATAGAGCATCTGCTCGTGGCCGGAGATCGAGCGCGGGTCCTTGACCACCTCGGGTAGCCCAGCGCGGAGTGCCCGGATGCCTTCGGCGGCGAAGACCTGGTCGAGGGGGTCGGCACGCGGGCCCCACATGGCATCGATGCCGTGGGCGAGTGCGTTGAGACCGGACGAGACGATCAGTGCGGCCGGCAGCGTGAGCATCAGGGAGGCGTCGTACACGACAGCTCGCGGGAGCACCCGGTCGTCCACTCCCGTGGTCTTCGTCGCATGCTCGGTCAGACCCCAGATGTTGGTCGCCTCGGACCCGGCGTACGTCGTGGGGACGGCGATGATCGGCAGGCCGGTCGTGAGTGCCACCGCCTTGGCCAGGCCCGTGGTCGAACCACCCCCGATAGACACGAGCGAGTCGACCCGGTGGTCGGCTGCCACGGTTCGGGCCCGCTCGGCCACCTCCCGAGGCACGTGGCGCACGACCTCGTCGTGCCACACCGCCACGGGCTGGTCGGCCATGATCGCCCCGGCCCGGTCCCGCTCCCGAGTCGTGGCCAGGACCATCGCTCGGGATGCGCCCAGACTGCCCAGCTCGCTCGCCACCGCCGCACCTGCACCGCCGGAGTCGACGTGGACGCGTTGGGCAAGCGTGCTGTGGACGAAGCGCACGCTGGTCAGCCTAGCGAGCCGGCGTGATGGGGCGGGGCTCGATCCGCGGGCTCCCCGCTACTGGCCCACCGGAGACTCGACGTGGCGGAGGACGGCCCACGTGAAGGGCTGGGTGGCCCCACTCGGAGTGTGGTGCTCGATCCGCTCGCTGGTCACCACGTCGAAGCCGTCGGCGAACTCCTCGGCCAGACCCGCGGCGTCGTAGCGCACCGTCGGCAGCCCGGAACTGGTCTCCGGACCGTCCTCCGCAAAGGTGCCGACCACCACCAGCCCCCCGGGCACGGCGGTCCGGACCCGATCCACGTACGCCGCCCGGTCCGCCGGGTCGGTCAGGAAGTGGAAGACCGCCCGGTCGTGCCATACGTCGTAGGTCTCGTCGGGCGTCCATCCGACCACGTCGCCGACGATCGTGGTCAGCCGGTTGGCAAGGCCCTGCTCCCCCACTCGATGGTGTGCGAGGGAGAGCGCCCGCAGCGAGATGTCCAGTGTGGTGACGCGGGGGACCCCACCCTCCAAGAGCTCGTCGGCGAGCGTCGAGGTCCCGGCCCCGACGTCGATCACCGACTCCGGCAGCCCCTGGGACAGCACCAGCCGCACCGAGGTCTCCGGCGTGGGCTCATACCAGCTGACGGACTCGGGGGCGTTGGCGGCGTAGACCTGGTCCCAGTAGGCGGCGCGGTCGGTCACGTGGCTACCGCTTCCGCTTCTCACGCGGGCGCTGCTGGATGATGATCGGCGTGCCGGCGAAGCCGAACTGCTCGCGCAGCCGCCGCTCGATGAAGCGTTCGTACGACGCGTCGAGCTTGCCGCTGGTGAACAGGACGAAGGTCGGAGGGGCTGTCGACGGCTGGGTGCCGAAGAGGATCTTCGGCTGCTTGCCGCTGCGCACCGGGTGTGGATGCTCGGCCACCAGGCGACCCAGGAACGCGTTCAAGGCGCCCGTCGTGATCCGCGTCTCCCAGCCCTTCAACGCGCGGTCCAGCGCCGGCACCAGCCGGTCGACGTGCCAGCCGGTGCGCGCCGTGACGTTGATCCGCGGCGCCCACTGCACCTGCACGAGGTCGCGCTCGATCTCACGCTCGAGGTAGTAGCGGCGTTCCTCGTCGACGAGATCCCACTTGTTGAAGGCGATCACCAGTGCTCGCCCGGCCTCGCGCACCGTCTGCAGGATGCGCACGTCCTGCTCGCTGATCGACTCCCCGCCGTCGACCACCAGCACAGCGACCTCCGCGCGGTCGATGGCGGTGGAGGTGCGCAGCGAGGCGTAGTACTCGTGGCCCGAGGCTTCCTTCACCCGCTTGCGGATGCCAGCAGTGTCGATGAACCGCCAGGTCCGCCCGCCCAGCTCGACGAGCTCGTCCACCGGGTCGACCGTGGTGCCGGCGACGTTGTCGACGACCACCCGTTCGGAGCCGGCGAGGCGGTTGAGCAGCGAGGACTTGCCGACGTTGGGCTTGCCGACGATCGCGATCCGGCGCGGCCCGCCGACCTCGGCGAACGACTCCGGTGGCGGTTCGGGCAGCGCCGCCAGGACGGCGTCCAACAGGTCGCCGGACCCTCGACCGTGCAGCGCCGAGACGGGGAACGGCTCCCCCAGGCCGAGGTTCCACAGACCGTAGGCCTCGGCCTCGGCGCGCTGGTCATCGGTCTTGTTGGCCGCCAGCACCACGGGTTTGCCGGAGCGGCGCAGCACCTTCACGACCGCTTCGTCTGCGTCGGTGATGCCGACGGTCGCGTCGACCACGAACATCACGGCGTCGGCCAGCGACACCGCGATCTCCGCCTGACCGGCGATCCGCTCGGCCAGGCCCCGCGCGTCGGGGTCCCAGCCGCCGGTGTCGACGACGGTGAAGGCGCGGCCGTTCCAGGTCGCGTCGTAGGACACGCGGTCCCGGGTCACACCGGGCACGTTCTCGACGACGGCCTCGCGGCGTCCGATGATCCGGTTGACCAGGGTCGACTTGCCGACGTTGGGTCGCCCTACGACAGCCAGCACCGGGACCGGCGCCGACACGGCTGCTGCCGCCTCGATCTCATGCTCAGTCATGCTCGGCCTCCTCGGTCAGCGCCACGACCTGGTCGATGACTTCGTCGAGGGTGTAGGGCGTCGTGTCGAGGTGGACGGCGCCGTCGGCCATCACCAGGGGCGAGACCGCACGCGTGGAGTCGATGGCGTCCCGTGAGAGCAGCGACTCCTGGGTGGCCGACACGTCGGTGCCGCCCTCCTCCAGCGCGCGCCGTTGGGCGCGGGCGGCCGGGTCCGCAGTGAGGTAGACCTTGACGGGCGCGTCGGGAGCCACCACCGAGCCGATGTCACGGCCCTCGACGACGATGCCGCCGTCCCCGATCACCGCACGCTGCAGGGCCAGCAGACGGGCCCGCACCTGGGGCACGGCGCTCACGGGGCTGACCGCGGCGTTCACCTCGTCGCTGCGGATCGCCACGGACACGTCGGTGCCGCCGACGCTGATCGTCGGCGCCAGCGGGTCCGTGCCCGACTCGATCGACGGCTCGTCGGCCTGGGCCGCCACCGCCTCCGGGTCGTCCACGTCGACCCCGGCGGAGATCATCCACCAGGTCATCGCGCGGTACATCGCACCGGTGTCCAGGTAGCGCAGGCCGAGACGTACGGCGACCCCGCGGGAGGTGCTGGACTTGCCCGATCCCGAGGGTCCGTCGATGGCGATGACGAGCCCGGACGGCGTACTGCTCACAGCGGGAGACTCCAGACGTTCGCGGGGCACCCCGCTCGGTCGCGGGCCGTCCCCCAGACTACCGGTGGGTGACCCAGTCCCGAGACTCCAAGGCGTCGAGCAGCTGCTCGGCGCGGTCCTCCGCCACGACCAGCTCCACCAGGCCCGTGGGACGACCTGGGTCGTGGTCGATGTGGACATCCTCGATGTTGACGCCGCTCTCCCCTGCGTCGGCAAAGAGCCGGGCGAGCTCGCCCGGATGGTCGGGGACCGAGACGAACACCGACATCGTCTGCTGGGACGGCCCACCGTGCTTGCCGGGCACCGCCCGCGCACCGGCGACGCCGCGCGCCAGGAGCTCATCGAGCTCGCCGCGCTCCCCCGTGGCCACGGCCGTGATCAGGCCGTCCAGCTGCTCCCGAACCTCCGCGAGCAGGTCGAGCACCGCCGGCGCGTTCGCCGTCACGATCTGCTGCCACAGGGCCGGGTCGCTTCCAGCCACCCGGGTCACGTCGCGGACCCCCTGACCCGACAGCGCGAGGTGCTCGGTCGGGGCGTCGACGAGCCTGCCGGCCATCAGCACCGACAGCAGGTGCGGCAGGTGCGAGGTGCGCGCCACCGCGCGGTCGTGCTCCTCGGGCGTCAGCCGCACCGGTACGGCGCCGCAGCGCCGCGCCAGCTCCTCCACCAGCGCCACCGCCTCGGGGTCGGCCGACTCGTGCGGCGTCACCGCCCAGGGCCGACCGTCGAAGAGGGCCTCACTCGCCGCCAGGGGCCCGGACCGCTCGCTGCCGGCCATCGGGTGCCCCCCGACGTACGACGCGAGCCGCTGGGCGGACACCGCCGAGCGCACCTGGTCCAGCGGCTGGGTCTTGATGCTGCCGGCGTCGGTCACGACAGCCCCGAGCTCGAGCGCAGCGGTGACCGCGGCCCCGAGGTGGTCAGGCGGGACGGCGACGACCACGAGGTCCGGGGTGTCCCCGTCGGCGAGCGGCCGCCCGGCACCGAGCCCGGAGGCCGTGCGGACGTGCTCGGCCGACCTGTCCGAGAGCAGCACCTCGAGTCCCGCTCGGCGGCAGGCGAGCGCCACGGACGTGCCGATCATGCCGGTGCCGACCACCAGCACGGGGCCGCGCAGGCTCATTCGGTCTCCTCGTCGGGCACCGACCGCACCCGGGTCAGGTCCGAGCGCAGCGCCGCCGCCCCGTGGAGGTAGCAGTGGGTCACGTCGCTCTTCGGCAGGTCGGTCTCCACATGGGCCATCATCCGCACCACCCGTGGCATCGAGCTCGCGATCTCCAGCTCACGCGCGCACAGCAGCGGTACCTCGCCGAAGCCGAGTCGCCGTGCGGCGTACGCGGGGAACTCCGAGACCAGGTCGGAGGTGGAGGTGAAGATGACCGAGATGAAGTCGTCGATGTCCAGCCCGTTGGACTCCATGACGTCCACGACCATCTCGGCGACCCGGTCGAGCAGATGCTCGCGGCTGTCCTCCTCGAGCTGGGTCGCGCCCCGCACCGCGCGCACCGCCACGGCTCCGCTCCTTCTGCCTCGTCACCCGGCCGCCACCCTCGGACCGGCCGCGTCCACACCCTAGTGCGCCCGGCCGGTCACAGCTGCGCGCTGTCCAGCAGCGCCCCGAGCTCCTCGGAGGTCAGCGCTCGGAGCTCGCCGACGCCGAGCCGGTCGAGCCGGACCGGGCCGATGGCGGTCCGGGTCAGCCGTCGGACCGGGTGGCCCACCTGGTCGAGCAGCCGGCGCACGATCCGGTTGCGGCCCTCGTGGATGACCAGCTCGACGATGCCGCGCCCCCGGGCCCCGCCCTCCCCCTGGGTGACCAACCGGGCGCGGGACACCGTGACCGGGCCGTCCTCGAGGGTCACGCCGTCGGTCAGCAGCCGCAGGGTGGCCTTGGTGACGTCCCCGTCCACCTCAGCGACGTAGGTCTTGTCCACCTCGTAGGACGGGTGGGCCATCCGGTGGGCGAAGTCGCCGTCGTTGGTGAGCAGGATGAGCCCGGAGGTGTCGGTGTCGAGCCGCCCGACATGGAAGAGCCGTTCGGGTCGGTCGGACACCAGGTCCTGCAGCGTACGACGCCCCTCGGGGTCCGACATCGTCGAGACGACGCCGCGCGGCTTGTTCAGCACCAGGTAGACGTGGGCCGAGACCGGGGGCAGGCGCCGCCCGTCCACCCGGATCACGGCGGTGCGGGCGTCGACCTTCGTGCCGAGTCGGGTCACCACCTCGCCGTCGACCTCGACCGATCCGGCCAGCATCAGCTGCTCGCACTTGCGGCGAGAGCCGACGCCCGACTGGGCGAGCAGCTTCTGCAGCCGGATCAGCCCGTCGTCCGCCAGACCGTCGTCGGCCGGGCCGTCGTCGGTGTCGCTCACGCGCCGTCCCCGGGCGGGGCCACCTGGCTCGGGGCTTCGTCGGCGCTCGCGGGCACCAGCGCGGCCAGGTCGTCCTCGAGGTCGTCCATGTCCGGGAGGTACGGCGCCAGCTCGGGCAGCTCGTCGATCGAGCTGATCCCGATCCGCTCGAGGAAGTAGGCCGTGGTGCGGTAGAGCGTGGCGCCGTGCTCGCCGTCGTGGCCGGACTCCTCCACCAGTCCGCGCGTCAGGAGCGTGCGGATGACTCCGTCGACGTTGACTCCGCGGATCGCCGACACCCGGGCGCGCGAGACCGGCTGCTTGTAGGCCACGACCGCGAGCGTCTCCAGCGCCGCCTGGGTGAGCCGGGCCCGCTGGCCGTCGAGCACGAACGCCTCGACGACGGGGGCGTACTCCTCACGGGTGTAGTAGCGCCAGCCACCGGCCACGTTGCGCAGGTCGAAGCCGCGGCCCTGCGCGGCGTACTCCTGTGAGAGGGCCGTCAGCGCCGCGCCCACATCGGGCACGGGGTAGCCCACCGCGGTCGCCAGGGTCACCTGGTCCAGCGGCTGGTCGGCCACCATCAAGATGGCCTCCAGGGAGGGCCGGAGCTCGGCGACCGGCACCGCCAGCGTCTCGCTGCTCTGCTCGGTCTCCTCGAGGGTCTGCTCGCTCACGGGGTCTCCTGCTCGGTCGTCTGGGTGACATCGTCGGGGGCGCCGGCGTCGTCGGGGGGGTCTGCATCGTCGGGGGCGCCGTCGAACTCGTCGTGGATGTCGATGTCGCCGTCCTCGGCCCCGGTCCACCGCACGGTCAGCTCGCCCAGCGGGGTCACCTGGTCGAAGCCCACTGCGCCCTCGCGGAACAGCTCCAGCAGCGCGAGGAAGCGGGCCACGGTCGTCAACGTGTCGGGCGAGTCACCGCACAGCGCCCGGAAGGTGATCGTCCCGGCCCGGCGCAGCCGGTCCACGACGATCGCCGCCTGCTCGCGCACGCTGACCCGAGCCGCGTGGATGTGCTGGAGGGAGACCTCGAGGATCGGCTTGGGCTCCATCGCCTTGGCGGCGATCCCCGCGAACTGATCGAGCCCGATGCCGATGAGCACCTCGGGAAGCAGAGTGGCGAAGCGATCCTCGAGGCCGACAGCCCGCGGGTGGCGCAGCGCCTCGCCGGCCAGGCGTCGCTCCAGCACCCCGGCGACCTGCTTGAACGCCTTGTACTGCAGGAGACGTGCGAAGAGCAGGTCCCGGGCCTCCAGCAGTGCGAGGTCCTCCTCGTCCTCCACGTCGCCCTGCGGCAGCAGGCGGGCCGCCTTGAGGTCCAGCAACGTCGAGGCGACCAGCAGGAACGACGTGGTCTGGTCCAGGTCCCAGACCGGTCCCCCGTTCTTGACGTGCGCGATGAACTCGTCGGTGACCTGGGAGAGCGCGACCTCGGTGACGTCGAGCTTGTGCTTGGCGATGAGGCTGAGCAGGAGGTCGAAGGGACCCTCGAAGTTGACGAGCCGCACCTCGAAGGCGGGCGCCGTCTCCCCGGCCGCGGGGACGACGTCCGCGGTGGCGAGCTCGGTCATCCCTCGCTCAACCGCCGCACCAGCGAGGAGTCGTCGCCCTCTCGCTCGAACTCGTCGAGCACCACTGCCAGCGCCTCCCGCACGAGTCGACCGCGGTCGACCGCGAGGCCGTGCTCGGCACGCAGGTTCAGCCGGGTCTGCTCCAGGTGGAGCAGCTCGGCGGAGGTGACGTAGACCGTCACCTTCTCGTCGTGCCGCACCCGACCGCTGGGACGCCGTGGGGCGTCCGGGGCCGGCTCGGGATCCGGGGTGTCAGGAACAGCGCGGACCACCCCGCCCTCGACCGACGCGGGCCCGTCGGTCGGTCGGAAGAGGTCGTCAGCGGTCGGCAGGCTCACACGTCGAGACAACGCGCCAGCACCTCCCTGGCCAGCTGGCGGTAGGCCTCTGCCCCGGCCGAGCTGGCGGCATAGGTCGTGATCGGCTCTCCGGCCACGGTGGAGTCGGAGAACTTCACGGTACGGCGGATGACGGTGTGGAAGACCTGGTCGCCCCAAGCATCGACGAGCCGCGCCATCACCTCGCGACCGTGCAGGGTGCGACCGTCGAACATCGTGCCGAGCACGCCGTCGATCTCCAGATCGGGGTTCAGCCGCTCCCGCACCTTGTCGATGGTCGTCTTGAGCAGAGCAACGCCGCGCAGCGCGAAGTACTCGCACTCCAGCGGCACGAGGACCCCATGGGAGGCGGTCAGCGCGTTGACGGTGAGCAGGCCCAGGGACGGCTGGCAGTCGATCAGGATGACGTCGTAGTTCTCCAGCGCCGGCGCGAGCACCCGCGCCAGGGTCTGCTCGCGGGCGACCTCGTGGACCAGCTGCACCTCGGCGGCCGAGAGGTCGATGTTGGAGGGCAGCAGGTCCATCCCGGGCACACCGGAAGGGACGATCACGTCGTCGACCGTGACGTCGCGCTGCATCAACAGGTTGTAGATGGTCAGCTCCATCTCGTGCGGGTTCAGTCCGAGCCCGACCGAGAGGGAGCCCTGGGGGTCGAAGTCGACCAGGAGGACCTTGCGGCCGTACTCGGCAAGCGAAGCCCCCAGGTTGATGGTGGTGGTCGTCTTGCCGACCCCGCCCTTCTGGTTGCACATCGAGATCACTCGGGCCGGGCCGTGCTCGGTGAGCGGCCGCGGCTCGGGCAGCACCGGCATCGGACGGCCGGTCGGGCCCAGCTCGACCTCGGGTGTCGGGGTCGTCGACTCGACGAGCTCCTCCACGGTGGGCTCCGGCTGGCGCGTCAGCGCCTCCTGCTCGGCGCGCTCGGCGCGCTCGTCGGGGCCGGGGAAGGAGATGGTGTAGCTCACGAGGGGCTCACCTCCTGGGGAAGAGGGAGGAACGGAGGCCATGGGGCCGGGTGGGGAGACCAGCGGCGGCATCTCGGGGGCACTGCTGCCCGGCTGACCCGGCGATCCGGGATAGGTTCCGCCAGCGCTCATCTGCCACCTCGCATTTTGTCGACTCGGCGACATCTCGCCCCGCAGCGTCAGGCTAGGGCGGCGGTCGGACGCGGAACAAGCCGAACCGCGGTAACCCCCAGGACCAGTTCAAATCTGTTGAGAGACTGTGCATAGGCCCGCGCTTGGCTGCACAGGCGCTCACCCGACTGTGGAGAAGTCTGTGCACGTTCCGGGCGGGTCACCGGGAGTCCGCCAGCCGGTCGAGAAAGGCCCGCTGCTCGGCGGTCTCGGGCACCGCGGCACCCCGGGCTCGCGAGATCAGCTCCCAGGCCTCGCCCGCCGACCAGCCCTCGTGGACCAGCACCGCGCCGGCCACCGTCGAGGAGCGACCGATCCCCGCTCGACAGTGGACGACGACGTGGTCGCCGGCCGAGAGCAGCGCTGCGAGCGACCCCGCCAGCGCGAGCGTGGCTCCCACCTCCGGTGGTCTCAGGTCCGGGACCGGCATCCGGACGAACGCCAGGCCGGTCTCCGCCGCCGTCTCGGGCTCCCGCGTCAACCCCAGCTCGACCAGCTCGTCGTCGGTGAGCAGGCACACCACCACGTCGACGCCTCGGGCCCGGAACCCCCAGAGCTGCCCGGACAGCCGTTCGCCACCCCACGGGTGCGGTGCCGTGCTCAGGCGGCCCGGTCCCGGACGGTCGAGGGTGTAGATCTCCGGCGCCGGCTCGCTCACAGCTGCCTCAGGGCGGTGCTGAGCAGCACCAGCTCGCCGACCTCGTCGGTGGCGTCGAGGTCGACCACGGCCTCGATCACCCAGTCGTGGTGTCCGGCCGGGTCGGCAAGGGTCTGGGAGACGCGTCTGGTCCGGGCCGTGGTTCCTTCGGGTGCGCCGGGAGCCGGCCCCGTCTCCTCCGGGCCGATGGTGAACATCTGGGGTCCGCGAGCGTCGGCGTCGCCCCCGATCGAGGCATGCTCGGCGTAGTAGGCCTCCAGCGCCGCGTCCCAGTCCGCCGTCCGCATCGTCACGGTGCGGGCCGGCTCCGGACGGTCCGCCGCGACGTGCTCCAACCTGGCCAGGCCCTCGATGTCGTCGCGGGCACAGAGCTCGACCCGGGCGAAGAGCGCGTTGCGGACCATCCGCGTGAACGCCGCGGTCTGCTGGGACAGTGGCCGCGGGGGTGGTGCCGCGCCGGGCTCGGGCCGGTCGTCGGGATGGCTGAGCGCCTCCCACTCATCGAGCAAGGACGAGTCGGTCTGGCGCACGGTTTCGCCCAACCACTCGACGAGCTCGGCGAGCTCGGGCGAACGGTGCGCGTCCGGCACGGTCTGGCGCAGGGTGCGGTAGGCGTCGCTGAGATAGCGCAGCACCAAGCCTTCGGAGCGCGGCAGCTGGTAGCGCGCGACGAGGTCGCCGAACGACATCCCGTCCTCCCACATCTGGCGCACGACCGACTTCGGCGAGAGTGCGTGCTCGGACAGCCAGGGGTGGGTCTGCCGGTAGATGTCGTAGGTCGCACCCAGCAGCTCGGCAAGCGGCTGCGGCCAGGTCACGTCGTCGAGCAGCCGCTGCCGCTCGTCGTACTCGATGCCGTCGGCCTTCATCGCGGCCAGCGCCTCGCCACGGGCGGCATACTGCTGGGCCGCGAGCACCTGTCGTGGTGCCTCGAGGACGGCCTCGATCACGCTGACCACGTCGAGGTGGTAGGTCGGCGCCTCCGGGTCCAGCACGTCCAGCGCCGCCAGCGCGAAGTGCGCCAGCGGCTGGTTGAGGGCGAAGTCATCGGGCAGATCGACGGTGAGTACGTAGCGGCGTCCGTGCTCGTCGAGCGAGTCCAGGCGGGTCAGGATCCCCGAGCGCACCAGGCTGCGCGCCAGCCGGAGCGCGCGCCGTGCGAGACGCAGCTGCTGGCGGCGCGGCTCGTGGTTGTCCAGGAGCAGCCGCCGCAGGACGGGGAAGGCATCCTCGTCACGGGCCAGGACGTTGATCAGCATGGCGTTGTCGACCTTCATCCGCGACGGCAAGGGCTCGGGGGCGCCCGAGACCAGCCGCTCGAAGGTCTGCTCGGTCCACACCACCGCTCCCTCGGGTGGCTTCTTGAGCGGGGACTTGCGCTTCTTCGCGGCCCTGGCCGTGGTCGCGGCGGCCTCCTGCTTGGCCCGGATCCGCTCGTTCTCGATGGTGTGGTCGGGGGCCTGCACCACGACGTACCCCGCTGTGTCGAAGCCCGCCCGCCCCGCACGGCCGGCGATCTGCTGGAACTCCCGGACCCGCAGCACCCGCTCCCTCGTCCCGTCGTACTTCGCCAGCCCGCTGAAGAGCACGGTGCGAATCGGGACGTTGATCCCCACGCCGAGGGTGTCGGTACCGCAGATGACGGTCAGGACGCCCGCCTGCGCCAGGGTCTCGACCAGGCGGCGGTACTTCGGGAGCATCCCCGCGTGGTGGACGCCGATGCCCGCCCGGACCAGCTTCGCCAGGGTACGCCCGAAGCCCGGGCCGAACCGGAAGCCCGCGATGAGCTCGTTCCGAGAGGCTCGCTGCTCAGCCAGAGACTCGCTGGTCGAGGAGGGCGATGCCCGTTTCGAGACCATCCCCGAGGCCAGCAGGGCGGTCGCCTGCTCGACGGCTGCCGCCTGAGTGAAGTGGACGACGTACACCGGACCCTGCCCGGTCGTCACCAGCTCCTCCAGCGTGTCGGGCAAGGGCGTGAGCGACCAGCTGAACGAGAGCGGCACCGGCCGCTCGGCCTTCGCCACCACCGCGACCTCCCGGCCGGTCCGCCGGGTCACGTCGTCCGCGAGGGTGGAGACGTCGCCGAGCGTGGCGGACATCAGGAGGAACTGGGTGTCGACGAGCTCGAGCAGCGGGACCTGCCACGCCCAGCCGCGGTCGGGCTCGGCGTAGAAGTGGAACTCGTCCATCACCACGAGCCCGAGGTCCGCGGCCACCCCCTCGCGCAGGGCGATGTTGGCCAGGACCTCGGCCGTGCAGGCGATGATCGGCGCCCGGGCGTTCACCGAGGCGTCGCCGGTCAGCATTCCCACCTGGTCGGCGCCGAACACCGCACACAGGCTGAAGAACTTCTCGCTCACCAGGGCCTTGATCGGCGCCGTGTAGAAGCTGCGTCGCCCCGAGGACAGCGCCGCGAAGTGCGCTGCTGTGGCCACCAGCGACTTCCCCGAGCCGGTCGGGGTGGCCAGGATGACGTGGTTGCCCGAGAGCAGCTCGAGCACGGCCTCGTCCTGGTGCGGGTACGCCGTGAGCCCCTGGTCGGCACACCACCTCCAGAACGCGTCGTACACCTCGTCGGCGTCGTGCGCGTCCTCCGCGCGCAGCTGCTCCATCAGTCCCGGGCCCGGGGGTGCGCGGTGGCGAAGACCTCACGCAGGTTGTCGACGGTCACCAGCGTGTAGATCTGCGTCGTCGTGACCGACGCGTGGCCGAGCAGCTCCTGGACGACGCGGACGTCGGCACCCCCGTCGAGCAGGTGGGTGGCGAAGGAGTGCCGCAGCGTGTGCGGAGAGACGTCGCGGGTGACCCCCGCACGCTGGGCGGCGCGGGCCAGGACGGCCCACGCGCTCTGCCGTGACAGCCGGCCACCCCGCGCGTTGAGGAAGAGCGCTCCCCCCGTCGTCGAGCTCCCCGCAGCGGCGAGCTCGGTCCGCCCGCGGACGAGGTAGGCCGAGACCGCCTCCCGGGCGAAGGACCCGATCGGCACCAGACGCTCCTTCCCTCCCTTGCCGCGCAGCAGGACCGTGGCGTCGACCTGGTCGATGTCGTCGACGTCGAGCCCCACCGCCTCCGAGATCCGGGCACCGGTGCCGTAAAGGACCTCGAGCAGGGCCCGGTCGCGCAATGCGAGGGTCGTCTCGGGTGAGCCCGCCGCCTCGAGGATCGCCTCGACATCGCTCAGCGGGAGCGCCTTGGGGAGCCTCTTGGCCGGCGTCGGGGGTTTCACGGTCGCCGCCGGGTCGGTGGTCGCCAGCCCATCGGCGAGGGCGAACTTGTGGAACCCTCGCACCGCCACCACCGTGCGGGCGGCCGACGATGCCACCAACGGCGGGTGGTCCGAGTCGCCCTCCCGCAGCCGCATCACGAACGCTGAGACGGTCGCCTCGCTCACCTCGTCCAGCTCGGTCACCGACGAAGCGACCAGGAACTCCTGGTAGCGCCTCAAGTCGCGGCGGTAGGACGTCAACGTATTCGCTGCAAGCCCGCGCTCCACCGCCAGGTGGTCCAGGTAGGTGCGAACCGCCCGCTCCAGCGCGTCGCCACCCACCCTCAGGCCAGCACCTCGTCCAGCGCCACACTGGCGATGCCGACCGCCTCGCCGACGGGCGCGTTGGTGAGCCGGCCGTCGTGGGTGTTGAGGCCGAGCGAGAGGCTGCGGTCGGCACGGCACGCCTGCTGCCAGCCCTTGTCGGCCAGCGCGACCGTGTAGGGAAGTGTCGCGTTGGTCAGTGCGTAGGTGGAGGTGTTGGGCACGGCACCCGGCATGTTGGCCACGCAGTAGAAGATCGAGTTGTGCACCGGGAACGTCGGGTCCGCATGGGTCGTGGGCCGCGTGTCCTCGAAGCAGCCGCCCTGGTCCACGGCGATGTCGACCAGCACCGAGCCCGCCTTCATCTGGCCCACGAGCTCGTTGCTGACCAGCTTGGGGGCCTTGGCACCGGGGATCAGCACGGCACCGATGACCATGTCGGCCTCCATCACCTGCTGCTGGATCGCCAGCTTGGACGAGGCCAGCCCGTGGACCCGGTTGTTGTAGCGCCAGAAGGACATCCGCAGCTTGTCCAGGTCGTTGTCGAGCAGCGTCACGTCCGCGCCCATCCCTAGTGCGATGTTGGCGGCGTTCTGACCCGACACCCCAGCGCCGATGATGACGACCTTGGCATTCGCCACGCCACCGACGCCGCCCATCAGCACGCCCCGGCCCCCGTTGGCCCGCAGCAGCTCATGAGCTCCCACCTGGGGGGCCAGGCAGCCGGCCACTTCGGACATCGGGTAGAGCAACGGGAGCGCACCCGAGGGCAGCTGCACCGTCTCGTAGGCGAGCCCGGTGACCTTGGTGGTCAGCAGCTCCTCGGTCAGTGGCTTGTCGGCGGCCAGGTGCAGATAGGTGAACAGCGTGAGTCCCTCACGCAACCGGTGGTATTCCTCGGCGACCGGCTCCTTGACCTTGAGCACCATGTCGACGTTGCCCCACACGTCGTCGGCGGTCGCCAGGATGGTGGCGCCGGCGGCGAGGTACTCCTCGTCGGGGATCTGGGAACCCAGCCCCGCGGACCTCTCCACGAACACGTCGTGTCCGTGCTGGGTGAGCTCATGAACGCCGACCGGGGTGATCGCGACGCGGTACTCGTGGTTCTTGACTTCCTTGGGAACGCCGACCTTCAACGCCAGTCCTCCTGATCCGGATGCCACCTCGTCGTGGCACGCCGCTGCCAACCTACTCCTGGTCGGCCGACCCCGGCACGAGTCCCCGGGCCTGCGCAGCGAGCACGGCCAACGCGACGGGCGCATCGGCCACGTGGCCCGCCAGGACGGCCTCGCGGAGCTGCTCGAACGGCACCCAGAAGACCTCCATCTCGGCCTCCTCGTGCTCCGCGACGAACCCGGGCAGCGGCGCCCGACGCACGCCGCGCGCGAGGAAGTAGTGATGGCGCTCGCTGGAGATCCCCGGCGAGGGGAAGGCCGACAGGAGCGGTGTCCACGAGTCGGCCTCGTAGCCGGTCTCCTCGCGCAGCTCGCGCCGAGCAACCTCCGCGGGCGGCTCCCCCGCAACGTCGAGCAGCCCGGCCGGGAGCTCCACGAGGGCCTGCTGCGCCGGATGCCGGTACTGGCGCAGACACAGCACGCGATCCTCGTCGTCGACGGCCAGCACGATGACGGCGCCCGGCGACTCCAGGACCAGCCGGTGGAAGACCGGCTCGTCGGGATGACCGGGTCGGCGGAGCGCGTCGCGCCGCAGGGCCACGACCCAGTCGTCGCGGTGGAGGTCCTCGGTGGACTCCACAGGCCACGACTCCGGAAGGTCGCGGCACTCGACGTCGTTCATCCCTCCGACGCTACCGTGAGCGCTATGACTGAGACCGCGAGCCTGACCCGCGCCGAGGCCGGCGAGCGCGCCGCGCTGCTGTCGGTGCGTCGCTACGACATCACCGTCGACCTCACCGGCCTGCTCGAGGGCGAGACGGTGGAGTCCACGGCGACGATCACCTTCGACTGCGCGACGCCCGGCGCGTCGAGCTTCGTGGACTGCGTGGCCGAGATCCAGCACGCCACGCTCAACGGCATCGAGCTCGATCCCGCCACCGCTTCGGCGGGCCGGCTGCCGTTGACGGACCTGAAGGCCGAGAACGTGCTGGTCGTCGCCGCTGCCCAGGCAGACACCGGGCATGGGGCCGGCATCCTGCGCACCGTCGACCCGAGCGACAAGCTGGTCTACGTCTGGATGTCCTTCGAGGCCGACGACGCTCGGCGAGTCTGGGCCTGCTTCGACCAGCCGGACCTCAAGGCACCGCACCGGTTCACGGTCACCGCACCGGCGTCGTGGACGGTCACCTCGAACGGGGCACCCGTGTCCGTGGAGTCCGTCGACGACTCCGCTCGGGTGTGGTCCTTCCCCGACACGCCCAGCCTGTCGACCTACGTCGTGGTCATCAACGCGGGACCCTTCCACGAGATCCGCCGCGCGGTCGACGGCTTCGACCTGGGTCTCTACAGTCGCCAGTCCACGGCGCGCTACCTCGAGCGCGACGCCGAGGAGCTCTTCGACCTGACCGCGCGCGGGCTGGCGTTCTTCGGCGAGCGATTCGCGATGCCCTTCCCCCAGGCCCGCTACGACCAGGTCTTCGTCCCCAACATGGGCGGCGCCATGGAGAACTGGGGTTGTGTGACCTGGACCGATGCGGTCCTCTTCCGGGGCGCACCGACCTACGCCCAGCGTCACCAGCGGGCCGAGGTGCTGCTCCACGAGATGGCGCACATGTGGTTCGGCGACCTCGTCACCATGCAGTGGTGGGACGACCTCTGGCTCAACGAGGCCTTCGCCTCCTGGGCCTCCACCTGGGCGAGCGTCCACGCGACGGAGTTCACCGACGGATGGGCGACCTTCCTGGCCACGCTGAAGCTCGAGGGCTACCGGATGGACCTCGGACCTGCCTCCCACCCCATCCGTGGTGACGTACCGAACGTCGACGCCGCCATGGCGAGCTTCGACGCGATCACCTACATCAAGGGTGAGAGCGTGCTCAAGCAGCTGGTGGCCCACGTGGGCGAGGACGCGTTCGTGCGCGGGCTGCGGGACTACTTCGCTCGCCATGCCTGGGGCAACACCAGCCTCGAGGACCTGATGACCGCCGTCGGCGACGCGGCGGGGACCGACGTGACCGACTGGACCACCGCGTGGTTCGACCGGGCGGGCACCGACCTGATCTCGCTTCAGGACGAACGGGTGGTCGTCACCTCGCCCGACTCCGGCCCGCCGCGGCCGCACACCCTGGTGATCGGGTCCTACGACGACGCGCCGGGCGGCGGCGACCACCCCGGCTCGCTTGCGCTTCGGGCGTCGACCACGGTCCGGACCAGCACCGACTCGGTACCCGTCGAGCTGCCCGAAGCGGTGCTGCACCTGGTCAACGACGAGGACCTGACCTTCGCCGCGGTGCGACCCGATGCTGCCTCGCTGCGCTCTTTGCTGGATCGCGCCGGCGACCTGCCCACACCGACGGGCCGGGCCCTGGCGGTCGCAACGGTGTGGAACCTGATGATGCGTGGCCGGCTCGGCTCGGCCGAGGTGATGCGCACCCTGCTGGGGGTCCTCGACCGGGAGCGGTCGGCGGGGATCGTGGAGCCGTTCCTCGCCCTCGCCCGCGCGTGCGCCGAGGACTGGGCTCCCGAGGGTGACGTGGCGCGGCACCGCGGGGCGCTCGCCGACGTCGCCTCGCGCCTGGCCGAGGAGCCCGAACTGCGGATCCAGGCGTGGCAGGCGCTGGCCGGGTCCGCCACCACCCCCGAGCACTTCGCGGCGCTCGGGGCCGCGGTCCAGGACGACCTCGATCTGGGCTGGCGGGTGCTGACCCGCCGGGCCGAGCTCGGGGACTACGACGAGGCCGCGACCACGGCCCTGCTGGACCGCGATCCGGACCCGGACGCGGCCACTCGCGCCCTGGGTGTCCGCGCCGCACGTCCGCTCGCCGAGGCCAAGGAGGAGGCCTGGGCGGCGGTCTTCCACGAGAGGTCCGTCCACGTGGGCATGCCCCTGCGCCAGCTCGCGAGCTGTTTCTGGCGACCGGGTCAGGCGGTGCTGGAGCCCTTCCCTGCCCGCTACCTCGACGAGGTCCGGTCCTTCGGCCACGGCGGGCTGCTCGAGCTCGGGTCGATGGTCAACGCGATGATGCCGCGCCGCGCGGATGAAGACTTCGTCGCCGCCGCCCGGGAACTCGCGCAGAGCCCGGGCACGCCGCCCTACCAGCGGGCACCGCTGCTGACCGGCGCGGACACTCTCGAGCGCAAGCTGCGGGTGCAGCGCGACGACCTCTCCGACTGAGCAGCCACGGGGCTACTCGGCCTACGAGGCTGTTCGTGGTTCGCTGCTACTCGGGGTCGTCGTCACGGCGACGCAGTGTCGAGTCGTCGATCGGGAACCGCAGCTCCTTCTGACGCTCGATCGCGGCCCCGATCAACCCCTTGAACAGTGGATGCGGGCGGGTGGGCCGGGACCGCAGCTCAGGGTGGGCCTGGGTGGCGACGTAGTAGGGATGCACCTCGCGCGGCAGCTCCACGAACTCCACGAGCCCGAGATCGGGGTTGGTCCCGGAGAAGACGAGGCCCGCGGCCTCGAGCTGGTCGCGGTAGTCGTTGTTGACCTCGTAGCGGTGCCGATGCCGCTCCTGGATGGAGGCCTCGCCGTAGGTCTCACGCACGATGGACCCCGCAGCGAGCTCGGCCGGGTAGAGGCCGAGCCGCATCGTCCCGCCCAGGTCGCCGGCCCCTTCGACGTAGGACTTCTGCTCCTCCATCGTCGCGATGACCGGCTCGGGGCAGTCGGGGTCGAACTCGGTGGAGGCGGCCTTCTCGAGGCCGGCTACGCCGCGGGCGTACTCGATCACCATGCACTGCAGGCCGAGGCAGAGCCCCAGCGTGGGAATGCCGTGCGTGCGGGCGTAGGTGAGTGCCCCGAGCTTGCCGTCGATCCCCCGGATGCCGAACCCGCCCGGGACGCATATGGCGTCGACGTCCTCCAAGTGGTGGCGGGCACCCGTGGGGGTCTCGCACTCGTCGGAGGGGATCCAGCGCACCTTGACCTTCGCCTCGTGGGCGAAGCCGCCGGCGCGCAGCGCCTCGACGACGGAGAGATAGGCGTCAGGCAGGTCGATGTACTTGCCGACCAGCGCGACCGTGACCTCCTCGCGCGGGTGGTGCACGCGGCGCAGCAGGTCGTCCCACACCGTCCAGTCCACGTCGCGGAAGGGGAGTCCGAGGCGGCGCACGACGTAGGCGTCGAGCCCTTCGCGGTGCAGCACCTTGGGGATGTCGTAGATCGAGGGCGCGTCGGCCGCGGTGACCACGGCCTCCTCATCGACGTCGCACATCAGGGAGATCTTGCGCTTGATGCTCTGCGGGAGCTCCCGGTCCGCGCGGCAGACGATGGCATCGGGCTGGATGCCGATCGAGCGCAGGGCGGCGACCGAGTGCTGGGTGGGCTTCGTCTTCAGCTCGCCGGACGGCCCGATCCAGGGCACCAGCGAGACGTGCAGGAAGAAGCAGTTGTCCCGGCCGATGTCGTGGCGCACCTGGCGCGCGGCCTCGAGGAACGGCAGCGACTCGATGTCGCCGACGGTGCCGCCGATCTCGGTGATGACGACGTCGATGCGCCGCTCGCCCTCGGCGGCGACCCCCATCATCCGGACCCGGTCCTTGATCTCGTTGGTGATGTGCGGGATCACCTGGACGGTGTCACCGAGATAGTCGCCGCGGCGCTCCTGCGCGATCACCGAGGAGTAGACCTGCCCGGTCGTGACATTCGCGATCTGGCTGAGGTCGGTGTCGAGGAAGCGCTCGTAGTGGCCGATGTCGAGGTCGGTCTCGGCGCCGTCGTTGGTGATGAAGACCTCGCCGTGTTGGAACGGGTTCATCGTGCCTGGGTCGACGTTGAGATAGGGGTCGAGCTTCTGCATCGTCACCCGCAGGCCGCGCGACTTCAGCAGGCTGCCGAGGCTCGATGCCGTGAGCCCCTTGCCCAGTGAGGAGGCGACGCCTCCGGTGACGAACACGTGCTTGGTGGGTGCGGCAACCTTCACGGGGTTCTAGCCTACCCGAGGTCGACGGTGCCGTCGGCACCCGAGGCCCCGTAGTCCGCTCCGCGCGTCGCGGGCCACTGGGTCAGGGCCAGCACCGTGGTGAGCTGACCGCTCGCCACGTCGACCCCGTCGACGGTGGTCAGGTCGGCGAGCGCGTCGTCGCCACGGATCCGGCTGAGCCGCCCCTCGGCGCCGTCGGCGCCCGAGCCCACCAGCACGACCGCACCCGCGCGGGCCGCGAGGCCCGAGGCCAGGCCGGAGTAGATCGGGTCATCGGCCTCGGCGGTGTCCTGGCCGAGCAGCAGCACGACGTACGACGCCCGCCCGGTCGGCTCGCCCTCGGCGGTCATCAGCTCTGCGCCCTCGAGGCTCTGGACGACCGAGGTGGCGTCCTGGTTGAGGACCCCCTTGCCGTTGCCCTTGCCCGAGGCACCGACCGCCAACGCCATGAGCTCCCCGAGCCGGGCGTACGTCGGCGCATCGGCGTCAAGCCCCGCGCTGTCGAGCTGGGTCAACAGCTGGCTCCCGAGGGTGTCGACGAGGGTCTTCTCCGAGGCGTCGACGAGGGCCGGCTGGACGTCGTAGCGGCCGGTGACCTCGCCGCCGGACTGCTCGATCGCCGCGACGAGCTCCTCGGCCGTCGACGACGACGCACCCGGGAACGAGACCACGGCCACCGTGCGACCCTGGAGTCCGTTGGCGGCGATCCGCCCGGCTCCCGCGGACAGGACAGCCTCGGCGAAGTCGGCCTGGCGAGCCGCCGCCCGGTCCCCGGTCGCAGCGGCCGGCCGGGTGCGCGCCGGAGCGTCGCGACCCAGCTCCGAGAGTGGACCGCCTCCCAGCGCTATCCCGGCGGCCAGAGCCAGGAAGACCGCCACGAGCGAGGCCACGTGGTGGCGGAACGGAATCATCGGCTGCCTCCCCCGAGCTGGGAATCGATGTAGGAACGAAGCTCGGTGAACCACTCCTGGCCCACCGGCGTAACGGCCACCGCGACGGCCAGGGCCAGCAGCCCCGCGAGCAGCACCAGGAAGAGGTGCACGGGCCGCACCCGGCCGGCGTACAGCGCCGGGACGGCGCGCGCGTCGACCAGCCGGGAGCCGAGCTTGAGGCGCGTCAGGTAGCTGCCGGCCAGCCCCGGGCGCTGCCCGTCCAGCAGCTCCTCGAGCGAGCGGTGCATGCCCACGCCCACGATGAAGGCGGCGCTGGCGTGGTCGGCCAGCAGCAACGCGGCGTCCTCAGGGGTCCCGCCGGACTCCAGTCGTGAGGGCCGCACCCCGACCCGCTCCAGCCGCTCGACCGAAGCAGGTCCGGCCCCGCCGTCGACGCGCGCCACGACGTCGCGTGCAGCGCGCAGCGCCTTGGCCGACGGCAGGTGCTGAGGGTCGGTCGCCACGTCGACCACGACGATGTGCGGCTTGAGGCGGTGGCGCAGCAGCAGGTCGGCGCCGCGCTGGACGGCGATCAGCACCGGGTCCTGCTCGCGCAGGAAGGCGCGCATCGCGGTCAGCTCGTCCGCCGCGCGCGGCCCCTCGACCACCACCACCACGGGCCGACCCTCGATCCGGGTGCGCAGGAGCGGAAACCCTTCGCCGTGCAGCAGCAGATCCTGCTCGCGGCGCAGGAACTCGGTGCTGTTGTGGAGGAAGCTCTCGAGCTGGCTCGCCATCCCCGCGCGGGCCTGCGCCAACTCGTCCTCGAGCAGGTCGGCGTCCAAGCGGCGACCCGAGGCGACCAGGGTGTCGCCACGCCACAGGTCGGCACCGTCCAGTCGCACCCGCGCGCCATCGCGGACGGTGGCCAGGGCGTCGGTGCCGAGCTGGTCGACGACCGGCAGACCCGCCTCGAGCAGCACCGTCGGTCCGAGGTTCGGGAACCGTCCGGAGATCATCGGCGCCGTGTTGAGCACGGCTGCGACCCCGGCGTCCACGAGGGCTGCCGCCGTGGCCCGGTCGAGATCGACGTGGTCGACCAGGGCGATGTCGCCAGGCCGGAGCCGGGGTAGGAGCAGGGAGGTACGCCGCTCGACCCGGACCGTCGCCTGGAGGCCGGGAAGCTCGACATCGGGGCGGGTTCGCACGGGCAGCTTCATGACCGGGCCATCGTGTCACCGACGGGTGCCCTGTGCCTGGATTGACGGGTCGGGCGCGTCGGTCGGCCGGCCGGGTCAGCGGGCAGCCCGGGCGGCTTCCAACAGCTCGCGCGCGTGGGCCAGCCCGGAGTCGGACTCCTCCACGCCTGCCAGCATCCGTGAGAGCTCGCGAACCCTTGCCTCGTCGTCCAGCACGGTCAACCCGGAGGTCGTCACACTGCCGTCGCTGGCCTTCTCGACGACGACGTGCCGGTCGGCGTACGCCGCGACCTGCGGCAGGTGGGTGACGACCAGGACCTGGGCTGCCTCGGCCAGCTGAGCGAGGCGACGACCGACCTCGATCGCGGCCCTGCCGCCCACCCCGGCGTCCACCTCGTCGAACACGAAGGTGGGGACGGGGCTGGTGCCCGCGAGCGAGACCTCCACCGCCAGCATGACGCGGGAGAGCTCCCCGCCGGAGGCACCCTTGGCCAACGGGCGTGGCTCCGACCCGGTGTTCGCGGTGAGCAACAGCTCCACCTCGTCGACCCCGGTCGCGGAGAAGCGCAGCCAGCGGTCGCCGACGCGCAACGGTCCCCCGAATTCCGCGTCGGGCTCCGGCGCCTCCTGCTGGCTCACGGCGACGTCGAGGCGAGCATGCGGCATCGCCAGCAGCCCCAGCTCGTCAGTGACTTCCGCGGCGAGCCGCCCGGCGGCCTCCTGCCGGGCGGTCGACACTGCCGCGGCCGCCGCTGCCAGCCGGGACCGAAGGTCGGTGCACTCCTCCCGCAGCTCCGTGATCCGATCGTCGGTGCCGTCGAGGTCGAGCAGCCGCAGGGCGGACTGCTCGGCCCAGGCGAGCACCTCGTCGACGCTCTGGCCGTACTTGCGGGTGAGCACTGTCAGCGCGGCCCGTCGCTCGGACACCGCGGCCAGACGCGCGGGATCGGTCTCCAGGCCGGCGGCGTAGGACGCCACGTCGGCGGCCAGGTCAGAGAGCAGGTAGGTCAGCTCCCCCAGCCGGTCGGCCAGACCGGCGGCCTCGGCGTCGTGCTCGCGCACGGCCTCCAGCAGCGACCGGGCGGTGGCCACCGAGGTCAGCGCGTCGGGAGCATCCTGGTCGCTGGAGAGCGACTCCCGCGCCTGCTCGGCAGCGGTCCGGAGCGTGTCGGCGAAGCCGAGCCGTGCCTCGTCGGCCGCGAGGGCGGCGTCCTCGCCGGGCTCCGGCGAGACCGCCTCGATCTCACCCAGCCCGAACCTGAGCAGGTCGGCCTCACGGGCTCGGTCACGAGCCGTGTCCAGGACCTCGTTGAGCTCCCGCTCGGCCTCCGCGAGGCGCTGGTGCAGCCGGGCGTAGGACTGCAGCGGATCGGCGACGGTGGAACCGGCGAAGCGGTCGAGCGCCTCGCGCTGCGCTCCGGGGCGCAGCAGCCGATGCTGGTCGGACTGCCCGTGCACGGCGACCAGTGGAGTCGCCACGCGCGCGAGTGAGGCCACGGGGACGCTCGCCCCGCCGACGAAGGCTCGCGAGCGGCCCTCGGCGGAGATACTGCGGGCGAGGACCACCCGCTGGTCCTCGACCTCACCGCCGGCCTCGTGGACCGCGTCGGCGAAGTCCGGCAGTGACGCGGTGGACACGATGCCCTCCACGCGCGCCGTGCGGGCTCCCGAGCGCACGGCGCCGGTGTCGGCGCGGGCGCCCAGCAACAGGCCCAGAGCCGTGACGACCATGGTCTTCCCGGCTCCGGTCTCACCAGTGATCACGGTGAGACCCGGCCCCAGCTCGAGGGTGGAGCTGTCGATCACCCCGAGGGAGCCGATGCGGATCTCCTCAAACATCGTCCGCCTCGCTGGCTCGGCGGCGCCCCTCGGCCGCGCCCCGCCAGCCCTGGACCGGCAACCCGAACTTGGCCACCAGCCGGTCGGTGAACGGCGCGCGGTGCAGGCGCACCAGGCGGACCGGCCGGTCAGCTCGGCGCACCTCGATCCGGGCACCCGGCGGAAGATCGACCGTCCGGCGGCCGTCACACCAGAGCACGCCGGCCGTGTCGGTGCCCGTGATGAGCTCCACCGCCAGCACCGAGCTCGGCGCCACCACCATCGGGCGCGCGAACAGGGCGTGGGCGCTCAGCGGGACGATCAGCAACGCCTCGACCGTCGGCCAGACGATCGGTCCACCGGCAGAGAAGTTGTACGCCGTCGAGCCAGTGGGCGTCGCGCAGACGACCCCGTCACAGCCGAACCGGGACAGCGGGCGCCCGTCGATCTCGACGACGACCTCGATCATCCGCTGCCGGGCCCCCTTCTCGACGCTGGCCTCGTTGAGGGCGAAGGTGCGGCTCACCACCTCTTTGCCACGAAGCACGGTCACATCGAGCGCCAAGCGCTCCTCGGAGCCGTAGCGGCGGTGGACGATCGCGTCGATCGTGGCCTCGGCGTCCTCACGCTCGGCCTCGGCGAGGAACCCCACATGGCCCAGGTTCACCCCCAGCAAGGGGGTGTCGCCGTCGCGCGTGAGCTCGGCGGCACGCAGGATCGTCCCGTCGCCGCCGAGCACGATCACCAGCTCGCAGTCCGCACCGGCGTCGGTGAGCGATGACGTCAGCTCCAGGCCGGGACGGAGTTCGTCGGGGTCCAGGCCCAGCTCCTTGGCGTCCGCGTCGAGCACCCGGACCGCCAGTCCGTGCCGGGTCAGCGACCAGCAGAAGTCGTGGGCCAGATCCCGGACGTCCTCCCGGCCGGTGTGCGCCACCAGCAGCACCCGCCGGACGCGGTCCGGCTCGGCCGGGGTGGGGTCGTGCTGGTCGCTCACGGCTCCACCTTCTCACCCCGCGCCCCCCACTCCGCGCTGCGGACGGCCTCGGTGTGGATGTCGCCATCGTCGACCCTCGCTGGGCCGCGACGCAGCCACACGAAGAACTCCACGTTGCCCGAAGGCCCGGGGAGGGGGCTGGTCGTGACCGCGCGCGCACCCCAACCACGCCCGGCCGCGGCCGCCACCACGCCCGAGACGGCCTCGGCCCGCAGCTCGACGTCCCGGACCACGCCGCCCCGGCCCACCCGGCCGCGACCGACCTCGAACTGGGGTTTGACCATGAGGGCCAGGTCGCCGTCGGTGGCGACCACCGAGATCAGCGGGTCGAGGACCAGCAGCAGCGAGATGAACGACAGGTCGCCCACCACCACATCGACCGGCCCGCCGGTCAGCTCCAGGGTGAGGTCGCGCACGTTGGTGCGGTCGACCACGCGCACCCGGTCGTCCTGCTGGAGGCGCCATGCCAGCTGGCCGTAGCCCACGTCGACCGCCACGACCTCGGCGGCACCGCGTCGCAGCAGCACGTCGGTGAACCCCCCGGTCGAGGCACCGGCATCCAGGCACCGACGGCCCGAGACGCTCAGACCCGCCGGCTCGAACAGGTCCAGCGCGCCGGCCAGCTTGTGCCCCCCGCGGGAGACGTAGCCGGGGTCGGTCGGATCGTCGGAGACGTGGACCGCCGCGTCGGTCGTGACCCCGGTCGCCGCCTTGGTGGCGGGCGTACCGCCCACGCTGACGCGGCCGGCGGCGATGAGCTCGGCGGCCTGCTCGCGCGACCTCGCCAGGCCGCGGCGGACCAGCTCGGCGTCCAGTCGCAGGCGGCGCGGCGGCACGACCGTCAGTTGTCGGCGGGCGCGTCGAGCGCGCTGCGTAGCTGCTCGTGGGCCCGCTCGAAGATCGCCACGTGCTCGGAGACGGGGCGGTCCGCCAAGTCGTCCAGGGAGCCGAGGACCGCGTCGACCTGCTCGTGACCCGTCCGCAGGTCCCCAGACTGTCCGGACGGCTCGGTCAGCTCGTCGCCGACCTCCGGAGTCGTGAGTTCGTCGTCGCCGCTCATGGGGCCGAGGCTATCTCGCCCCGGCGCGGAGCGGTCACTCTGCCGCGCCGTACGGCGGGACCAGGCCGGCGACATCCACGGGAGTCCCGCTGTCGTCGAGGTAGCCCCAGGCGGCCACCGTCACCGCACGCCACCAGTCGTCAGGGCTGCCGGCACCGTCAACACGGAGGTGGCCGTCGGCCGCGGTGACCGACCAGCCGCCGCAGCGGGCGGTGCTGTCCTCATGGTCCACCCTCGGGTGGGTCTTGAGCAGCCCGGAAAGCCCCCAGGACACGTAGGTGGGCCGGTGCGGGAGGTCGGCGGCCACCAGCTCGGGCAGCCCGCTCACCCCGGTGAGCACGAGCAACGAGTCCAGCCCGGCGTGGTAGGCCGCTTCGATGTCGGTGTCGAGCCGGTCCCCCACCATCAGCGGGCGGGCCCCTCCGACCCGCCGCACCGTCTCGTCGAGCAGCGGTCGCTGCGGCTTGCCGGCGACCTCAGGAGTCACGCCTGAGAACTGCTGGAGCATCCTCACCAGAACGCCGTGCCCCGGTGCCAGCCCGAACGAGGCCGGGAAGGTGAGGTCGTCGTTGCTGGCCACCCACCACAGGCCCTCGCGGATCAGCACCGCGGCCCGCATGATGTCGCGCCAGACCACATCGGGTCCGAAACCCGTGACCACGGCGGCCAGATCACCCTCGTCAGCCGAGCGCACCGGCACCAGCGCCTCGTCGATCAGTGCCTTCCCCAGCCCCTCGGCCCCCAGGAGCAGGACGCGGCTCTCGGGAGGTAGCCGCGAGGCGAGCACGCGCGCAGCAGCCTGCGCCGAGGTGACGATGTCCTCGCTCCAGGCCGGTATGCCCAGCCGCACCAGGTTGCCGGCCACCTTGTCCGGCGTGCGCGAGGCGTTGTTGGTGACGAAGGCAATCTTCATCCCCGCGTCGCGCGCGGCCTGGATGGCCTCCGGCGCCCCATCCACCGCGTGCCCGCTGATGTAGACGACGCCATCCAGGTCCAGCATGGCCAGGTCGTAGGCCCGCACCAGCGGCACCTCGGTCGCACCCAGCACCTGTCCTCCTTGTTGACTCCGACGGTCCCGGCACTATGGGGCCAGGACCCACGATGCACTCGATGGACAGACCCACCGTCGTGGCCCCACCACAGATCGGCACACCGCTTCGGCTGCTGCCCTTTCGTGGGACGTGGTTCACACCACGACGGATCGGTGGTCCGGGAGCCTCCCGAGCACTGACGCGACACTATCGCGACCCCGTCGCCAGGGTGGCCGCCCGGCGGAGGTCCGGCCAGCTGAGCTCTGAGGACGAGCCCGCGATCTACCTCCACGAGTACTCCAACGCCGGGCTCGTCGTGCGCGGGCTCGTCGGGGTCCTCATGCGCTCGCTGCCCGCCGCACCAGCTCCGCCCTCGTAACCTCCACCTCTACCCGCGAGGCCGCTCCCTGGGGAGTGCGGAAGAACCGCCTGCGCATCGCGCCGCTCACCCGCACCACGTCGCCACTGCGCCAGCGCTGGACGCTGCGCCTGGTCCGGGCCGTCCACGCCGCGCACTCCAGCGCGTCGACCGAGGCACGCCCGGACCGCGCGGTCTGCGGGCGGTTCACGACCACCCGGAAGGTCCACAGGATGTCACCGCTGGGCAGCACCCGCTCCGTCGGCGCCTGGGAGAGTCTTCCGACCAGGCACACCTCATTGACCGTCTCGACGTCGTTCTCCGTCTCAGAGCTCACCCGACATCACCTCCGACGACCACGCTCGTCGGGTGCGCCGACAACGCGGGACCGCGGACGACACCTGCTGTGGACCGGGGACGATCTGGCCCGACTGTGTGCGAGCAACGGGCCAATTCCGCATTTGTGGGTGGTGGTGGGAAATGGGTAGAGGCCACCTGGTGGGGTGGCCTCTACGGGGTGTGTGTTCGGCGGCGTCCTACTCTCCCACAGCCTCGCGGTTGCAGTACCATTGGCGCTGGCAGGCTTAACTTCCGGGTTCGGGATGGGTCCGGGTGTTTCCCTGTCGCTATGGCCGCCGTAACTCTTTTATCCACTTTTTTCACCGTTGGTTGGGCACCCATGTGTGTGGGGTGGTGTTGTGGTTTGGGGTTTGCATAGTGGACGCGTGCAGTGCTTGTGGCTTGTTGGTGTGGTGGTGTGGTGACAAGCCCTCGGCCTATTAGTACCGGTCGGCTGGGCATTGCTGCTGTACACCTCCGGCCTATCAACCCCATGGTCTGTGGGGGGCCTTACCCCATTGCTGGGTGGGAAACCTTATCTTGAAATGTGCTTCCCGCTTAGATGCATTCAGCGGTTATCACGTCCGGACGTAGCTAACCAGCGGTGCCCCTGGCGGGACAACTGGCACACCAGAGGTTCGTCCATCCCGGTCCTCTCGTACTAGGGACAGCTTTTCTCAAGTTTCCTGCGCGCGCGGCGGATAGGGACCGAACTGTCTCACGACGTTCTAAACCCAGCTCGCGTGCCGCTTTAATGGGCGAACAGCCCAACCCTTGGGACCTACTCCAGCCCCAGGATGCGACGAGCCGACATCGAGGTGCCAAACCATCCCGTCGATATGGACTCTTGGGGAAGATCAGCCTGTTATCCCCGGGGTACCTTTTATCCGTTGAGCGACGCCGCTTCCACATGCTGGCGCCGGATCACTAGTTCCGACTTTCGTCCCTGCTCGACATGTATGTCTCACAGTCAAGCTCCCTTGTGCACTTACACTCGTCACCTGATTGCCAACCAGGCTGAGGGAACCTTTGAGCGCCTCCGTTACTTTTTAGGAGGCAACCGCCCCAGTTAAACTACCCATCAGGCACTGTCCCTGATCCAGATTATGGACCTAGGTTAGATATCTAGTACGACCAGAGTGGTATTTCAACGTTGACTCCACAACCACTGGCGTGGCTGTTTCACAGTCTCCCACCTATCCTACACAAGCCGAACCAAACACCAATACCAAACTATAGTAAAGGTCCCGGGGTCTTTCCGTCCTGCCGCGCGTAACGAGCATCTTTACTCGTAGTGCAATTTCGCCGAGTCCATGGTTGAGACAGCGCCCAAGTCGTTACTCCATTCGTGCAGGTCGGAACTTACCCGACAAGGAATTTCGCTACCTTAGGATGGTTATAGTTACCACCGCCGTTTACTGGGGCTTAAATTCTCCGCTTCAACCCACGAATGGGTCTGACAGGTCCTCTTAACCTTCCAGCACCGGGCAGGAGTCAGTCCGTATACATCGTCTTACGACTTCGCACGGACCTGTGTTTTTAGTAAACAGTCGCTTGGGCCTGGTCTCTGCGGCCCTTCCCGCTGCCACACGCGAGGTGTGTCACGGTCCGGGCCCCCCTTCTCCCGAAGTTACGGGGGCATTTTGCCGAGTTCCTTAACCATGGTTTGCTCGATCGCCTTGGTATTCTCTACCTGATCACCTGAGTCGGTTTGGGGTACGGGCGGCGCATAGCTCGCTAGAGGTTTTTCTCGACAGCATAGGATCACCCACTTCGCCTTATGGCTCGGCATCAGATCTCGGAGTCGTGAACCAAATCACCACACCACGGATTTGCCTGTGGTGCCTCCTACATCCTTACCCGTGGTCAACCATCGCCACGGTTGGGCTACCTTCCTGTGTCACCCCATCGCTTGACTACTACCCGTTCGGGTCCCACGCTCCACCACCACGCCCACACCCGAAGGTGTGAGTCATCGGTGGCTTTGGGCGGTTAGCATCACGGACCTCGTCATGGGTCGCTACATTGCCGGTACGGGAATATCAACCCGTTGTCCATCGACTACGCCTGTCGGCCTCGCCTTAGGTCCCGACTTACCCAGGGCAGATTAGCTTGACCCTGGAACCCTTGATCATTCGGCGGAGGAGTTTCTCACTCCTCTTTCGCTACTCATGCCTGCATTCTCACTCGTGTCGCCTCCACCGCTGGATCACTCCGCGGCTTCACCGGCGACACGACGCTCCCCTACCCATCCACACACCTGAACCACCCCCACACGGAGGACGGCTAAGTACACGCGTGAATGCCATAGCTTCGGCGGATGACTTGAGCCCCGCTACATTGTCGGCGCGGAATCACTTGACCAGTGAGCTATTACGCACTCTTTCAAGGGTGGCTGCTTCCAAGCCAACCTCCTGGTTGTCACTGCGACTCCACATCCTTTTCCACTTAGTCACCGCTTAGGGGCCTTAGCTGATGGTCTGGGCTGTTTCCCTCTCGACTACGGAGCTTATCCCCCGCAGTCTCACTGCTGCGCTCTCACTTACCGGCATTCGGAGTTTGGCTAACGTCAGTAACCTGGTCGGGCCCATCGGCTATCCAGTGCTCTACCTCCGGCAAGAAACACGCAACGCTGCACCTAAATGCATTTCGGGGAGAACCAGCTATCACGAAGTTTGATTGGCCTTTCACCCCTATCCACAGGTCATCCCCTCAGTTTTCAACCTAAGTGGGTTCGGTCCTCCACGCGGTCTTACCCGCGCTTCAACCTGCCCATGGATAGATCACTTCGCTTCGGGTCTTGATCGCGCTACTCAAACGCCCTATTAGGACTCGCTTTCGCTACGGCTACCCCACACGGGTTAACCTCGCAACACAACGCAAACTCGCAGGCTCATTCTTCAAAAGGCACGCCGTCACAACCCCACAAGGAGATCGCTCCGACGGATTGTAGGCACACGGTTTCAGGTACTATTTCACTCCCCGCCAGGGGTACTTTTCACCTTTCCCTCACGGTACTTGTCCGCTATCGGTCATCAAGGAGTATTTAGGCTTAACGGGTGGTCCCGCCAGATTCACACAGAATTTCAGGAGTTCCGTGTTACTTGGGAACACAACAACACAGCCACACACTTACACCTACGGGACTATCACCCTCTACGGTGCCGCTTTCCAACGGACTTCAACTTCACGCATGGTTTCTTACTGTGCATCCGCACGGCAGCACGAATACAGTCGCGTCCCACAACCCCACACCCACAACCCCTGCCGGGTATCACATAGATGTGGTTTAGCCTCATCCGATTTCGCTCGCCACTACTCTCGGAATCACAATTGTTTTCTCTTCCTGTGGGTACTGAGATGTTTCACTTCCCCACGTTCCCTCCCAACACCCTATATATTCAGGTGCAGGTGACTGGACATGACTCCAGCCAGGTTTCCCCATTCGGACACCCCCGGATCACAGCTCGGTTGCCAACTCCCCAGGGCTTATCGCAGGCTCCTACGTCCTTCATCGGCTCTTGATGCCAAGGCATCCACCATGTGCCCTTCATAGCTTGTCACCAAACAAACACAACAACAAAAACTACAAAGATGCTCGCGTCCACTATACAAAACTCAAACAACAAACCCACCCCGCAACCAACCACCCCCACAGGAGACAGCCAGCCACGACGAGGCCCACAAAACACCCAACCCCACACCCCCCAACCCACCCACCACCACACAGGCAGCCGGCAAACCAGGAAGCACACGGGCCCGATGTCTCAGGACCCAACAGTGCATGACCCCCACCCCCACCCACACCCCCCACACAAACGCAGGAAGCTCAAGGACAAGAACAGAGAACGTCGACGATTCCACTAGGCAAGCAACCCCCACCCCCACCACAAACAGGCAGGACAGCGAGGACCGACCACCACCCCCCCACCACACCCAACCCCCACCCCGGACCCCCCACAAACGGAGAGACCACAGGCAAGAACCAGACAAGCAAGAAAGCGATGCCAGATGAATTGCTCCTTAGAAAGGAGGTGATCCAGCCGCACCTTCCGGTACGGCTACCTTGTTACGACTTCGTCCCAATCGCCAGCCCCACCTTCGACGGCTCCCCCCTCAAAGAGGTTGGGCCACCGGCTTCGGGTGTTGCCGACTTTCGTGACGTGACGGGCGGTGTGTACAAGGCCCGGGAACGTATTCACCGCAGCGTTGCTGATCTGCGATTACTAGCGACTCCGACTTCATGGGGTCGAGTTGCAGACCCCAATCCGAACTGAGACCGGCTTTTTGGGATTCGCTCCGCCTTACAGCATCGCAGCCCTCTGTACCGGCCATTGTAGCATGCGTGAAGCCCTGGACATAAGGGGCATGATGACTTGACGTCATCCCCACCTTCCTCCGAGTTGACCCCGGCAGTCTCTTATGAGTCCCCACCACCCCGAAGGGCATGCTGGCAACATAAGACAAGGGTTGCGCTCGTTGCGGGACTTAACCCAACATCTCACGACACGAGCTGACGACAGCCATGCACCACCTGTAGGAAACCCTTACGGACCCACCATCTCTGATGGATTTCTTCCTATGTCAAACCCAGGTAAGGTTCTTCGCGTTGCATCGAATTAATCCGCATGCTCCGCCGCTTGTGCGGGCCCCCGTCAATTCCTTTGAGTTTTAGCCTTGCGGCCGTACTCCCCAGGCGGGGCGCTTAATGCGTTAGCTACGGCACGGAACCCGTGGAATGGATCCCACACCTAGCGCCCAACGTTTACGGTGTGGACTACCAGGGTATCTAATCCTGTTCGCTCCCCACACTTTCGCTCCTCAGCGTCAGGTCATGCCCAGAGAACCGCCTTCGCCACCGGTGTTCCTCCTGATATCTGCGCATTTCACCGCTACACCAGGAATTCCGTTCTCCCCTGCATACCTCTAGTCTGCCCGTATCAAAAGCAAGCTCACAGTTAAGCTGTAAGATTTCACTCCTGACGCGACAAACCGCCTACGAGCCCTTTACGCCCAATAATTCCGGACAACGCTCGCACCCTACGTATTACCGCGGCTGCTGGCACGTAGTTGGCCGGTGCTTCTTCTGTACCTACCGTCACCCCACCCAAAAAGACGGAGCTTCGCCGGTACTGAAAGAGGTTTACAACCCGAAGGCCGTCATCCCTCACGCGGCGTTGCTGGATCAGGCTTCCGCCCATTGTCCAATATTCCCCACTGCTGCCTCCCGTAGGAGTCTGGGCCGTGTCTCAGTCCCAGTGTGGCCGGTCACCCTCTCAGGCCGGCTACCCGTCGAAGCCATGGTAGGCCATTACCCCACCATCAAGCTGATAGGCCGCGAGCACATCCCATACCGAAAAACTTTCCACCAACACCCATGCAGGCACCAGTCATATCTGGTATTAGCCACCGTTTCCGACAGTTATCCCAAAGTACAGGGCAGATTACTCACGTGTTACTCACCCGTTCGCCGCTCGAGTACCCACCCAAAGGCAGGCCTTTCCGCTCGACTTGCATGTGTTAAGCACGCCGCCAGCGTTCGTCCTGAGCCAGGATCAAACTCTCCATAGAAACTACAGAAAACTCAAAACCCGACAAAAACAAACAACCAGCAAAAAGCTAGTCATCCACAATCATCAAACCAATCAACCCACACCCCCACACCCAACAAACAGGCACAAGAATGCAAACCGACAGGACACAAATCAATTCATCGACTATCACACACTGTTGAGTTCTCAAACATCAGACGCGCACCACCGGGTCCTCTCGGACCGTCGCGGGGGCAACCTCATAAAACTTACCGGGTCGTGGGGGGCGAGTCAACTTGGGGCGAGCGCCGCGTGGCCGCACGGTACGACGACACGGTGGGCTCACCTGTCAGCCAGTATCGCCAGGGTCGGTCGGGGGCGGCGCGGAGCCCGACCCTGGGCCCGGTGACGACCCTCGCAGGGGGTGCTGCCCGCCGCGGCGGGACCAGCCGGACGGCCCCGGACACGAGGTCCGCTCCGTCCTGGGCCAGGTCGATCCCGAGGGCCTGGCAGAGTCGGCCCGGACCGCGGGCGAGGTCCCTGTCGGGGATCGTGCGTACGCCTGCTCCGCGGCGTTCCCGCGCCAGCTCGACGCCCTCGACCACCTCCCCGGCGCGGAGCAGGACCGCGCCGGCGGTGCCGGCGGGCGCGCACACGACGTTGGCGCAGTGGTGCATGCCGTAGGTGAGGTACACGTAGAGATGCGCGGGTGGCCCGAACATCACCGCGGTGCGCGGCGTAGGCCCGCGGAAGGCGTGCGACCCGGGGTCGTCGGCACCGGCGTACGCCTCGACCTCCGTCAGCCGCACCGCCACGCCGTCGTGCGTGAGGATCGCACCGAGCAGGCGCGGTGCGGCCTCGGTCGGCGGACGGTTGGTGACCCGACGGAGGTCAGCCGAAGCGCTCACGCAGTCCCGCCGATGCCCGGCCGACCTCGTCCAGCTGCTCACGCACGCGGCTCGGGGCGGTCCCACCCCGCCCCGAGCGGGAGGACACGGAGCCCTCGACCGTGAGGACCTCGCGCACCGACGGGTTCAGGTGGGGGGAGATCTCGGCCAGCGTCGCGTCGTCGAGCTCGGCCAGCCCGATCCCACGCTCCTCGCAACGCCGTACGCAGGCGCCGGCCAGCTCGTGCGCCACCCGGAAGGGCACGCCCTCTCGAACCAGCCACTCCGCCACGTCGGTGGCCAGCGAGAATCCCTGGGGGGCGAGCTCGGCCATCCGCGCGCCCTGGAACTCCAAGGTGGCGACCATGCCGGCGAAGGCCGGGAGCAGCACCTCGAGGGTGTCCACGGAGTCGAAGACCGGCTCCTTGTCCTCCTGGAGGTCGCGGTTGTAGGCGAGGGGCAGCGCCTTGAGGGTCGTGAGGAGACCGGCGAGGTTGCCGACGAGCCGCCCCGCCTTGCCACGTGCCAGCTCGGCGATGTCGGGGTTCTTCTTCTGGGGCATGATGCTCGACCCGGTCGACCAGGAGTCGTGGAGCCGAACGAAGCCGAACTCGGCGGTCGACCACACGATCACCTCCTCGGCGATCCGGCTGACGTCGACCCCGATCATGGCCGTCACGAAGGCGAACTCCGCGACGAAGTCGCGGGCGGCAGTACCGTCGATGGAGTTCGCGCTGGACGTCGCGAAACCGAGCTCGTGGGCGACCAGCTCCGGGTCCAGGCCCAGGCTGGAGCCGGCAAGCGCCCCCGAGCCGTACGGCGACTCCGCGACCGTCCGGTCCCGCCAGTCCCCCAGCCGGTCGACGTCGCGCAGCAGTGGCCAGGCGTGGCCCAACAGGTGGTGCGAGAGCAGCACCGGCTGCGCGTGCTGGAGGTGCGTGCGCCCGGGCATGATCACGTCGAGGTGGTCACGGGCCTGCGTCTGGAGCGCACCCACGAGATCGAGCACCTGTCCCGCGATCAGATCGGCATGGTCGAGGAGGAACGAGCGGAACAGCGTGGCGATCTGGTCGTTGCGCGAGCGCCCGGCCCGGATCCGTCCGCCCAGGTCGGCACCGACCTCGTCGAGCAGGAGCCGCTCCAACGCACCGTGCACGTCCTCGTCCGACGGGTCTGGCACGAGGGATCCGTCGGCGTAGCGCTGGGCGAGGGTGTCGAGGCCATGATGCAGGTCCGCCTCGTCCGCGGGGCTCAGGTAGCCGGCGGCGGCCAGTGCCTTGACGTGGGCGTGCGACCCGGCCAGGTCATAGGGAGCGAGTCGCCAGTCGAAGTGAGTGGATCGGGAGAGCGCCTGGAGCTCCGGGCTGGGCCCGGAAGCAAAGCGTCCGCCCCACAGGGATCCGGTGTTGGTGCCGCCACTGTCCGCGCTCACCCCTCTGCTCCTTCGGCCAGGGCGAGGAACCGCTCCGCGAGCACGACGCCGCCCCGAGCGTCCCGGGAGATGACCAGCACCGTGTCGTCTCCTGCGATCGTCCCGAGGACCTCCTGGAGCTCGGCCTTGTCGAACGCGGAGGCCAGGAACTGCGCGGCACCCGGCGGCGTCCTCAGCACCACCAGGTTGGCACTCGCCTCGGCGCTCACGAGCAGCTCGCCGCACAAGCGACGCAGCCGCGCGGCCGCGGCCGCCGACTCGACGGGACCCGCCGGAGACCGATCCCCGCCCTCCCCCGGTACCGCGTAGACCAGAGCACCCGAGGCGGAGCGCACCTTGACCGCGTCGAGCTCCACCAGGTCGCGCGACAGGGTCGCCTGGGTGACGTGCATCCCCTCGTCGGCCAGCAGCTCGGCCAGCTCGGTCTGCGAACGCACCTCGTGGTGGGACACCAGGTCGATGATCCGCTGCTGCCGGGCCCCCTTGGTGTGCGGTGCGTGCACACCGCCGGCCTCGGCACCCACGCTCATGCCCGTTCCTGTGCGAGCAGCCACGTGATGACCGCCTTCTGCGCGTGCCGCCGGTTCTCGGCCTCGTCCCACACGACGCTCTGCGGGCCGTCGAGGACCTCGGCCGTGATCTCCTTGCCGCGGTACGCCGGCAGGCAGTGCAGCACGATCGCGTCCGGGCGAGCCAGCGCCATCAGCTCGGGGGTGACCGAGTAGCCCGAGAACGCGGCCACTCGGGCGTCGGCCTCGGTCTCCTTGCCCATCGACACCCAGGTGTCGGTGACCACCACATCGGCACCCGTCGCCGCCTCCCGGGGATCCCGGACGAGCTCGGCGGAGCCTCCCGTCGCCTCGGCGATCTGCTGTGCCCGCTCCACCATCTCGGGGCCGGGCTCGTGGCCGTCGGGGGCACTGACCCGGACGCGCAGCCCGGCCGTCGCACCAGCGAGCAGCCAGGAGTTGCCCATGTTGCAGGCTCCGTCGCCCACGAAGGCGACGGTCTGGCCCGGCAGGTCGCCGCGATGCTCGCGGATGGTCAGCAGGTCGGCCAGCAGCTGGCAGGGGTGGAACTCGTCGGTCAATGCGTTGACCACCGGGACACCCGAGAACTCCGCCATCAGCTCGAGGTCACGTTGGGCGTAGGTGCGCCACACGATGACCGAGGCCTGGCGCCCGAGCACCCGAGCCACGTCCTCGACCGACTCGCGCTTGCCGATACCGGCGAGCGAGCCCTCGACGAGCATCGGGTGCCCGCCGAGCTCGGCGATCCCGGCGGCGAAGGAAGCCTGGGTCCGCAAGGTGGGCTTGTCGTAGATGGTCGCGACGGTGCGCGGACCTGCCAGCGGCGTCGCGTCGTACGGCGCCTGCTTGAGGTGGGCGGCCAGCGCCAGCACCTCGGCCTGCTCAACGGGTGAGAGGTCGTCGTCGGCCAAGAAGGAACGAGTCACGAGGGGGTCTCCTGGGTCGCCGGGTCGTGGGCCTGCTCGAGGATGCCTGGCCACGCGTGGCCGAAGTCGGCCAGATCGGTCTCGGTCACCACGAGCGCGGGCGCGAACCGGAGCCGTGCCGGCCCGGTGTTGTTCAGCAGGAAGCCCGCCGACTGCGCGGCAGAGACCACCGCGGGCGCCACGTCCTGCGCGAGCTGGGCTCCGAGCAGCAGACCGGATCCCGCCACCTCCGTCACCTCGGAGGCGGTGGCCAGGATCCTCCGAAGCTCACCGCCCCGGGTCACCGCCGCGCCCCTGAGGTCGTCGCGTTCGACCACGTCCAGCACTGCCAGGCCCGCGGCGCACGCGACCGGGTTGCCGCCGAAGGTCGTCCCATGGTTCCCCGGCTCGAGAAGGCTGCCGGCGGCGCCCAGTCCGACGCAGGCGCCGATCGGGATCCCGCCCCCCAGGCCCTTGGCCAGGGTCACGACGTCGGCTCGGACCGGATCGGCCAGCGCAGGGTTCTGGTGCGCGAACCACGAGCCGGTGCGGCCGATCCCGGTCTGCACCTCATCGAGCCACAGCAGCGCGCCGTGGTTGTCGCAGATGGTCCGGGCCGCCGCCAGGTAGTCCCGCGGGGGCACGACCACGCCGGCCTCGCCCTGCACGGGCTCGAGCACCACGGCGGCCGTGTCCCGGGTGACCGCAGCGGCCAGGGCGGCCGCATCGCCGTACGGCACGAACGTGACCTGTCCGGGCAGAGGCTCGAACGGAGCCCGGTAGGCCCGCTTGGCGGTGAGCGCCAGGGCGCCCATGGTCCGTCCATGGAACGCGCCCTCGGCAGCCACCAGGTGGGAGCGCCCGGTGCGGCGGGTGAGCTTCAGCGCCGCCTCGTTCGCTTCGGTGCCGGAGTTGGTGAAGAACACCCGGCCGTCGCCGCCGAGGAGGCCGAGAAGCCGTTCGGCCAGCTCGATCTGCGGCCGGGTGGCGAAGAAGTTCGAGACATGGCCCAGGGTCGCCAGCTGTGTCGTCACCGCCTCCACGAGGTCGGGATGGTCGTGGCCCAGGGCGTTCACGGCGATGCCACCGAAGAGGTCGAGGTACTCCCGGCCGTCGACGTCCCAGACCCGCGCGCCGCTGCCGCGGTCCAGGACCAGCCGCGGGGGCCCGAAGGTGTTCATCAGCGCTCCCGCGTAGCGCTCCCCCCACGTGGTCACGGCAGGGCTCCCGCCGGCCGGATCTTGGTGTCCACCTCGGGCAGCACCTGGGTCCCGACGCCCTCGTCGGTGAAGATCTCCAGGAGGACGGCGTGCCGCTGCCGGCCGTCGACGACCGTCGCCCTCGGGACGCCCTGCTGGACCGCCCGCAGGCAGGCTCCCATCTTGGGGACCATGCCGCTGGCCAGCGAGGGCATCAGCTCGGCCAGCGCCTGCGGGCTGATCTCCTTGATCACGTCGTCACTGGTCGGCCAGTCGCGGTAGAGGCCCTCGACATCGGTGAGCACCAGCAGCTTCTCGGCGCCCAGCGCCACGGCCAGGGCGGCGGCCGCTGTGTCCGCGTTGACGTTGTGGATCTGCCCGTCCTCGTCCGGAGCGACGCTGGAGACGACGGGGATCCGACCTGCCTCGATCAGGTCGAGAACGCTCTCGGGACGCACTCGCGCCACCTCACCGACCAGCCCGAGGTCGACCTCGGCGCCATCGACAATGGTGCTGGTCTGCTCGGCCGTGAACAGGCCCGCGTCCTCGCCGGACAGCCCGACGGCGAGCGGTCCGTGCTGGTTGATCAGGCCGACCAGCTCGCGCTGCACCTGGCCGACCAGCACCATCCGGACGACGTCCATCGCCTCGGGCGTGGTGACCCGGAGACCACCGCGGAACTCGGACTTGATGCCCAGGCGCTCGAGCATGGAGGAGATCTGCGGACCGCCGCCGTGAACGATGACCGGCTTGAATCCGGCGAAGCGCAGGAACGCGATGTCCTCGGCGAACGCCTCCTTCAGAACCTCGTCGGTCATGGCGTTCCCGCCGTACTTCACCACGATGATCTTGCCGTGGTAGGCCTTCAACCACGGCAGGGCCTCGGCGAGGGTGGCGGCCTTGGCGGGGTCGGGTGACTTCATGAGCTGTAGGCGCTGTTCTCGTGGACGTAGGCGTGCGTCAGGTCGTTGGTCCAGACGGTGGCGCTCTCGGCACCGGACTTGAGGTCGATGGTCACGGTGACCTCGCGTGGGACCAGGTCGACGGACGCGGGGTCCTCCGCGGGTGTCGATCGGCGGCACACCCAGACCCCGTTCATGGCCACGTCGAGGTCTGTCGGGTCGAAGACCGCATCGGTGGTCCCGATGCTGGCCAGCACCCGGCCCCAGTTGGGGTCGTTGCCGAACACGGCCGCCTTGAAGAGGCTGGAGCGGGCCACGCTGCGGCCGACCTCGACCGCGTCCTCCTCGGTCGCGGCGTGGACGACGCTGATCGCGATGTCGTGGTCGGCACCCTCGGCGTCGCTCAGCAGCTGCATCGCCAGGTCGGTGCAGGCCCGGGTCAGGACCGCAGTGAAGTCGGACGGCGACGGGGTGACCCCGCTGGCGCCGCTGGCCAGCACCGTCACCGTGTCGTTCGTCGACATGCAGCCGTCGGAGTCGAGTCTGTCGAAGCTCACCCTGGTCGCGGCTCGCAGCGCCGTGTCGAGGTCCGCGGCGGGGATCACCGCGTCGGTCGTCAGGACCACCAGCATGGTGGCCAGCTGCGGAGCCAGCATCCCGGCTCCCTTGGCCATCCCGCCGACGGACCAGCCGGAACCCTCGACGACCACCTGCTTCGGCACACTGTCGGTCGTCATGATCGCGCGGGCGGCGTCGTGGCCCCCATCCCCCAGCGCGTCGTAGACCGCGTCCACACCGGCGAGCAGGCGGTCGCGGTCGTTGGTCAGCCCGATGAGCCCGGTCGAGCAGACGACCACGTCGACGGCACCGATGCCGAGCCGCTCGGCGACCCGCTCCGCCACGGCGTGCGTGGTCTGGAACCCGTCAGGGCCGGTGTAGCAGTTGGCGCCGCCGGAGTTGAGCACCACCGCACGCACGACGCCGTCCTTGACCACCTCCTGGCTCCACAGCACGGGGTTGGCCAGACACCGGTTCTTCGTGAACACCGAGGCCGAGTCGTAGCGGGGGCCCTGGTTGACGACCAGCGCGAGGTCGAGGCCCCCGGAGCTCTTCAGCCCGGCGGCGACGCCCCCCGCGACGAAGCCGGCAGGGCCGGTCACGCTCATCGCGCGCGCCTTCCGGAGACGGGGACAGCAGGGCGAACCTCGTGTCCGCGACCCCGCCAGGCCCCGGCCGCGTCGGCCGCCCGGTCGGCGGGCACCAACAGCCAGTCGGTGTCGAACGTCGACAACGCGAACACGCTGATGCCCTCCTCCGCCAGCGGGGTGAGCAGCTCGACCAGCACGCCGGTGAGCGCGAAGTCCAGGGTGCCTTCGACAGCGAAGCCGGTGAAGGGGCGCTGGTGGCGAGCCTTCTTCGGAACGTTGCGAGCGGCACAGACCACCGAGGTCTCCGTCGCCGTCGCGGTGACGGAGAAGATCGACGAGGACTCGGCCCAGGCCGGCACCTCAGCACCCGGGCCGAGGCGGACCACTGCCAACGTCTCGGGGTACTGGGCGAGGGTGTACGTCGCGCCGCTCACGGTGCCATCCCGACGGTGGACAGGCCCGTGGTCTCCGGCAGGCCGAGGGCGAGGTTGAGGCACTGGATGGCCGCACCGGCGGTGCCCTTGGCGAGGTTGTCGACGGCGCCGACCGCCACCAGGCGGCCGGCGGCCGCGTCCACGGTCACCTGCAGATGCACCAGATTGGATCCGGTCACTGCCTTGGTCTGCGGCCACCGACCCTTCGGCAGCACCTGCACGAAGGGCTCCTCGGAGTAGGCCGCCACATAGGCGTCGTACGCGATGTCGGCGGTGACGCCCTCCCGCACCGGGGCGGAGCAGGTCGCCAGGATCCCGCGAGGCATCGGGACCAGGACGGGGGTGAAGCTGACCCGGGTCTCGGCCTCGGTGAGGGCGGCGAGGTTCTGCACGATCTCTGGGGTGTGCCGGTGCACCCCACCGACGCCGTACGCCGAGGCGTTGCCCATCACCTCGCTGCCGACCAGGTGCGCCTTGGCGGCCTTGCCGGCCCCCGAGGTGCCGCTGGCGGCGACGATCACGACCTCCGGTTCGACCAGTCCGGCCGCCACCGCGGGAGCCAGCGCGAGCGACGACACGGTCGGGTAGCAGCCGGGGACGGCGACCCGTCGGGCGCCCCGCAGTCGCTCACGATGTCCGGGTAGCTCGGGCAGTCCGTAGGGCCAGGTCCCGGCATGCTCGGAACCGTAGAACAGCCGCCACGCCTCGGCGTCCCGGAGCCGGAAGTCGGCACCGCAGTCGATGACGACGACCTCCTCGCCCAGCCGGGCGGCCAACGGACCGGACTCCCCGTGCGGCAGGGCCAGCACCACCACGTCGTGCCTGGACAGCGTCTCGGCGGAGGTCGGCTGGAGCACCCGGTCGGCCAACGGCCCGAGGTGTGGCTGCAGCACACCCAGGGACTCGCCCGCGTTCCGGTGCGCGGTGAGCGCACCGATCCGGGCCTGTGGGTGGCCCAGCAGGAGGCGCAGGGCCTCGCCGCCGGCGTACCCGCTCGCACCGGCGACCGCTACGGAGAAGGTCGACACCTGCATGACTATACACGTGTCCGCATGTTCACGCGTTGGCAGGTGCGGGTGCCGAAACCCGGGGTGCCGTTCGGCGCCGACGCGGGATACGTTCAGACCATGCCATCTCTTGCCGCGCCTGACTACCTCAGGCACCTCCGGTCCGAGTCACGTCGGTTCCGCGAGGTGCTTTCTTCATGTGCCCCCGAGGCTCGCGTGCCCGGCTGTCCGGCGTGGAACGCCGCCGACCTGTTGTGGCACCTCACCGAGGTCCAGCACTTCTGGGCCTGGGTGATCACGAACCGCCCGGCGAACCCCCAGGACGGGTACGCCGAACCCGAACGTCCCGGGACCTATGAGGAGCTGGTCGCCGGCTTCGATCGCATCTCCGACGGGTTCATCGAGAACCTCGCTGCCGCCGACCCGACCGAGAAGGCCTGGTCCTGGTCGCAGGAGCAGAGCGTCGGTTTCAGCTACCGCCGGCAGGCCCACGAGGCGCTGATCCATCGGCTGGACGCCGAGCAGACGGCCGGCGCGGTCACCTCGTTCGACCCGCAGCTGGCCGCGGACGGCGTCCGCGAGGTCCTCGGCGTGATGTACGGCGGCGCTCCCCCCTGGGGCTCTTTCGGGACGCTCCCCCACTATGTCCGTGTCGACTGCACCGATACCGGAGACCGGGCCTGGGTACAGCTCGGCCACTTCGCCGGCACCGACCCCGAGGATGGCGTGCACTACGAGGAGGACGCCATTGCCCTGGTCGACGACCCGGGGGTCGAGGCAGACACCGTCGTGGAGGGACCCGCGGGCCGGTTGGACTCGTGGCTGTGGCGGCGCTCGGACGACGAAGGGATCGTGGTCCACGGCGACCGGAGGGTCTACGACCACTTCCGCGCCGCTGTGCACCACCCGATCGACTGACCGACCGAGCCCCGACGACCTACCGCGCCGGGGCCCAGCGGAACCCGACCCGGACGAGACCGTGGTCGCCGGTCCCCTTCTCCCGGTGCACCGAGCTGTCGGTGTCATTGAGGTGGTCGTTGGTGATCCTCAGCCCGTCGAAGAGCCACAACCGCCGATAGCTGTGGTCGTAGAACTGCTCCGAGACCAGCACGTGGTCCAAGGACTCCCGCAGGTCCTCGTGCACGTGGGTGTAGTAGACGTCGCGGGTGTCGCGGTACTCCTGGAGGGTCTGGCCGGTGTAGAGCGAGATGTCGCCGCCGCCCCGAGAGTCGCCCACCAGGTAGCGCGGCTGCTCGGTGAGGATGTTCAGCGTGTTGCTGTGCTGGCCGTCGTTGATGTCGCCCAGGGCAATGACCGGAGTCACCGTGCCCTTCATCGTGTCGGTGAGCAGGATCCGCAGGGCGGTCGCCTCCGCGGTGCGCCGCACGGTGGACAACGCCGACCCGATCGCGGTGCGGTGGGCCGCGTGCACGCCGGCGTCGTACCACGGCTCGTCCTGGATCTGCACCGGCAGCTTCGACTTCAGGTGGGTCACGAAGACCCGGGTCAGGGGCGGGGCTTCGCGCAGTGCGACGTCGAAGATCAGCACCGGCCGGGAGAAGCCACTGATCCCCACCTTGACGTCCGGAGCCTGCGGGTCGTCGGTGCTCGACTCCAGGCGCAGCGCCGGCGGGAACGTCGAGACCCAGGCCGGGTCGCCGCGCAGGAGCCCCTTGCGCACGAGCGCCGCGCACACGATGCGGCCTCCGGTTGCGGGCTCGGCCAGCAGGTCGTAGTCGTCATCGAGGTTGGCCCGGTCCAGTGCGGCCGCCATCGCGTCGGCGTGCCAGAGCTCCTGCAGGCCGACGATGTCGGCCCCGAGCTCGCGGAGCCGGTCGGCGGTCCAGGTGAGCTTGCGGGAGTACTCCCGCTCGGTCCAGGGCCGCTGCCGTGGGTTCATCGGCCGGCCCGGGAGCTGGAGGTTGTAGAGGTTGAACGTCGCGACGCTGAAGCGTTCGTAGTCCATGGCCATCTCCCTCACGCGTGGGTGTGCTCACCTGTCAGGAGCCTGGCACCCGGCGCGAGGTACGTCGACCGACCCGCTGGTTCAGGCGGGTCCCTCAGACGACGAGACGGGCTGCGGCCGCTGTCGACCGAGTTCGCCGCCCACCCGACCGCCGAACGGTCGACCGTGGTCGGCGTACTCCTCACGGACGAACGCGAGAAGATAGGGGCCCAGCTCCACCCGCGAACCAGTGCGGAGCCGCGCGCGATGCACGGGCAGCCCGTTGACGGAGGACTTGCTCCTCGCCACCAGCACGAACTCGTCGTCCTGGTCATGGACCACTTCGGCGTGGATCTCGTCGAGCGCCGGAAGGACGACGTCACAGGAACCGCCCGAGCCCAGCGTCGTGCGTGAGCCTTGCAGCCAGTACACGCGCGAATCAGGGGTCCAGATCCCGTCGCGGGGCACCGCGACGAGCCGCGGCAGCCCTCCTCGGTGAGCGTCGTTCGTCGACGTCACCCGGCGGACCGGACGCCGCAGGAACGTCGGTGCAAGCGGGAACGGCGTCACCGGCGGCCTCAGCTCGGTCGCCGGCAGAACGGCGGACCGGGATCCTGCCCGACCGCGCGCCGCGGTGAACAGACCGCGCACACTGCCCACGCGCACATGTCGCGACCGGGTCGCGGAACGCTGCCACCACGGGCTGCGCACCGCACCCAGGGACACCAGTCGGCGGCCGCCGCCTTCCGCGACGTGCACGCGCAGCCCGCGCTCGGCGAGCCCGGCCGCGAGCCGACGGATCGCCGCTGCATCCCCAGATCCCGCGAACACTTCCGGACGGTCAACGGTGAGCGTGAGGTCGCTTCCCGTGCCCTGAAGCCGGCCGCGAACCTTCGGGACACCGTCCCCCTCGAGCTCGAAGCAAAGATCGGCGGAGAGCCGCACGTGGGTGGCCACGGTCAGGCCGCAGTCGTGCTGTCGTGGGTGGAGACCTGGAGCGTCCCGTCGACCTTCCAGGTCGCCCTCGGCGCCTGAGGCCCCGTGTCCCGCGGCACCTCGACGACCATGTCGATGAACCGGTAGTCGATCGCGGCCTGGCGTCCCGTCAGGAACGACCACATCTCCCGACCGAGGTCACTCCAGTCGATGACTTCCTTCGCATCCTGTCCGTTCTCACTCATGATCGGTTCCTTTCATCCTGCTGGCATTTACCTAAACAGGTTGTTTAGGTTAGTGTTCACATATGACCACATCGCAAGCCACGACGCAAGAGCGGGCAGATGACCAGCTGGGCGCGGCGCACCCGCTCACCATCGGAGAGCTCTCCGCCCGGACCGGGCTGACCCCGGAGGTCCTGCGCATGTGGGAGGCACGCCATGGCTTCCCCGTCCCCGTCCGACTCCCGAGCGGTCATCGGCGCTACGCGGAGGACGACGTCAGCGCGGTTTCTCGAGTGCTCCGACTGCGCGAGGGCGGCCTCCGTCTGGACCAGGCGATCGCTCAGGTCCGCGTGGCCGACGAGACGGTGACGGAGGGCTCCCTCTACGCCGACCTACGCCACCGGTTCCCGCAGCTGGAGTCCTACACGCTGAAGAAGCAGACCCTGCTCGCGCTGTCGTGGGCGATCGAGGACGAGTGCGTGGCTCTTGCCCGGCGCCCTCTACTCTTCGGGGCGTTCCAGAAACAGGAGTACTACGAGCACGCCGACGCCCGCTGGCGTGAGCTCGCCCGGGTCTCGCGTGGAACCCTCGTCGCCGCGGACTTCGCGGCCACCAGCGACGAGTCGCTCCCTGCCAAGCTTGCGCTGCCGGTCGACTCGCCGATGTTGCGCGAGTGGATCGTTCTGTGCGACGACCCCGGGCTGACCGCGGTGCTGGTGGCCTGGGAGATTCCCGGGCAGGAGCACCAGGCCGACTCGGCCCGGATGTTCGAGGCGATCTGGTCCCTGGAGCCGGAGATCGTCCGACGTGCGAGCAGCACCGCGTTCAGCATTGCGAGAGCGGCGGGCTCGGGCGCCGCCGCGGCCGCCGACGCGGGGCTCGCGTCGGCTCCGATGCCGGCACCGCCGACCCAGAGGGTGGCCACGGCAGTGTTCAACCGGATGGTGGCCTACACCGACGGAACCGCACTGCGCGCCCGACGCCCTCGGTAAGGGCGATCAGACCCGCTGGACAGCTCCGCAGCGTTCAGCCGCCGCGGCCACGGCGGCATCGCGAGCGGCACCGGTCTCCTCGTCGGTGAGCGTGCGGTCCGGCGCCCGGAAGCGCAGGCGGAAGGCGAGGGACTTCCTGCCCTCACCCACCTGCTCGCCGGTGTAGACGTCGAAGAGCCGGATCGACTCCAGCAGCTCGCCGGCGCCCTCGCTCAGCGCCTCCTCGACGGCCGCCACGGTCACCGGATCGTCGACGACCAGGGCGACATCCTCGCGCGCGACTGGGTAGGAGGAGAACTCCGGGGCCGGCACCACCTCGACGGCCAGCCGCAGGAGCGCGTCGAGGTCCACCTCGGCGGCCGAGGTCCGCGCCGCAACGCCGTACGCCGTACACACCTGCGGGTGGAGCTCGCCCGCGTGGCCGAGCACGAGATCTCCCGCGACGAGCTCGGCACACCGACCGGGGTGCCACGGCGCGTGCTGGGTCGCGCGCGCGTCGACGGCCACCCCGAGGGCCTCGGCGACGGTGCGAACCGCAGCGATGGCGTCCTGCCAGCCGGCGACGCGACCTTCGCCCCACCAGCCCGAAGGCTCCCGCTCGCCGGTCACCACCAGTCCGAGGTGCAGCGGCTGGTCCGGCAGCGCCTTGTCGAGGTCGGCGAGCTCGCCCTCATCGGGGCGTCGGTCGACGGGCAGGATCGGCGCCGGCCCGCCGGCGTGCGGCAGCGTGACTGTCGCGGTCTCGAACAGGGCCACGTCGGTCGCCCCGCGCCCGGCATTGCGTGCCGCGGCCTTCAGCAGCCCGGGCAGCAGCGTCGTCGTCATCGCGGGCTCCTCGCTCGACAGCGGGTTGGCCAGGCGCAGCAGCTCCCGGCGCTGGTCGGCCGCGTCGAGCCGGAGCGCATCGAGGTCGGCGGCACCGACGAACGGGAAGCTGATCACCTCGACGAAGCCGGCCCCGGCCAGGGCCCGTCCCACCCGGCGCCGCAGCCGCTGGGAGCGGGTCAGTCCGCGGCCGGCGGGCGCCGCCGGCAGCACGGAGGGCACGCGGTCGTAGCCCACGATCCGCGCGACCTCCTCGACCAGGTCGAACGGGTCGGTCAGGTCGGGACGCCACGGAGGTACGGCCGCGGTGAGGCGGTCCCCGCCGTCGACGGCACAGCCGACCGCCTCCAGGTTGGCCACGGTGGTCGCCGCCGAGATGTTGATCCCCGTGATCCGCGCGGGCAGGGCCGCGTCGAAGGTGATCGAGCGGGGGGCCGGAGCCGAGCCGACCTTGGTGACACCGGGGTCGGCGGTGCCACCGCCGTACTCGACGAGCAGCTCGACCACGCGGTCGGCCGCGGCCTCCGGGATGGTGGGGTCGACACCGCGCTCGTTGCGCTTGCCCGCCTCCGAGGTGAGCTTGTGACGGCGACCGGTGCGGAACATCGAGACCGGGTTCCATGACGCCACCTCGACGAGCACGCGGCTGGTCGACTCCGAGATCTCCGTCGTCGCACCACCCATGACACCACCGAGGCCGATCGGTCCCGAGTCGTCACAGACCACGAGGTCCTCGGCGGAGAGAGCTCGCTCCGCGTCGTCGAGCGTCGTGAGGCGCTCGCCCTCGGCCGCACGGCGGACGCGGATCGGGCCGGTCAGCTTGTCGGCGTCGTAGCCGTGGATCGGATGACCGAGCTCGAGCATCACGTAGTTCGTGATGTCCACGGCCAACGAGATGGGGCGCATGCCGGCCAGCTGGATCCGGCGCGCCACCCAGCCGGGCGTGGGCGCCGACGGGTCCACGTCGGTCACCAGACGAGCCACGAAGACCGGGCAGCCCTCGGGGTCATCGACGACGACGGGATAGCCGGCGTCGTTCGGCGCAGGCGTCTCGCGCAGGGCCGGGTCGTGGTAGGCCGCCGCGTAGCCCAGCGCCGCCTCGCGAGCCACCCCGCGCACCGAGAGTGCGTAGGCGCGATCGGGGTTGATCTCGAACTCGATCACCTCGTCGCGCAGGTGCAGCACCTCGAACGCGTCCTGGCCCGGCTCCCCCGCGTCGGCGGGGAGCACGATGATCCCGTCGTGGTCGTCCCCGAGGCCGAGCTCGCGGGCCGAACAGATCATGCCCGCCGAGACGTGACCGTAGGTCTTGCGCGCCGAGATCTCGAAGCCCCCCGGCAGCACCCCCCCGGGCAGCACGACGACCACGAGGTCGCCCGGAGCGAAGTTGTGAGCACCGCAGACGACGCCCTGCGGGTCGCCGGTGCCGTTGGCATCACCGACGTCGACGGTGCACCAGTTGATGGTCTTGCCGTTGGACTGGGGCTCGGCCTCCATGGTCACGACCCGCCCGATGACCAGCGGGCCGCTGATGTCGTGGCCGGGATGCTCGAGAGCCTCCTGCTTGAGTCCGAGCGCGGTGAGCCGATGGGCGAGATCGGCGGCGTGGAGGTCGGCAGGGAGATCGACGTAGTCACGGATCCACGAGACGGGGGCGCGCATCAGATCTCCGTCCCGAACGCCGAGGAGAAGCGGACATCACCCTCGAAGAAGTCACGCAGGTCGGTCACCCCGTGGCGGAACATCAGCGTCCGGTCGATGCCCATGCCGAACGCGAAGCCCGTGTAGCGCTCGGGGTCCACGCCGCAGGCGACCAGCACCCGCGGGTTCACCACGCCGCAGCCGCCCCACTCGATCCAGCCCTCGCCCTTGCACGTGCGGCAGCCCTCCACGGCCCCGTGCACACCCCGGCAGACGAAGCAGCGTAGGTCCACCTCGGCCGACGGCTCGGTGAAGGGGAAGTACGACGGCCGGAACCGGGTGTCGATGCCTTCGCCGAACATCGCGGTCGCGAAGTGGTCGAGCGTGCCCTTGAGGTGCGCCATCGTGATGCCCTCGTCGACGACGAGGCCCTCGACCTGGTGGAACATCGGGCTGTGCGTGGCGTCGTACTCGTCGGTGCGGAAGACCCGGCCGGGACAGACGACGTAGATCGGCGGAGTGCGGGTCAGCATCGTGCGCGCCTGCACCGGAGAGGTGTGTGTGCGCAGGACCACGTGATGATCGGCCGGCTCGGCCCAGAAGGTGTCCTGCATGGTCCGGGCCGGGTGGTCAGGTCCGAGGTTGAGAGCGTCGAAGTTGAGCCACTCGGCCTCGACGACCGGGCCTTCGGCGACCTCCCATCCCATCGCAGTGAACACATCGGCGATCAGCTCGGAGCCGGTGGTGATCGGGTGGCGCGCACCGCGCACCGCGCGGTCGACGGGAAGCGTGACGTCCACGGTCTCCTCGACCAGCATCCGCTCCTCATGCTCGGCCTGGAGCACCTCGGTGCGGGCGGCGAGTGCCTGGGCAACCGCACCACGGGCCTGGCCGACCCGTTGGCCGGCCTCCTTGCGAGCCTGAGGCGGCAGCGCACCGATCTCGCGGTTCGCCAGAGCGAGCGGCGAACGGTCGCCCGCGTGGGCCAGTCGCACCTGCTTGAGCACCTCCAGGTCGGCCGCATCGTCGATCGCAGCGAGGGCGGCGTCGCGCATGGCGGCGACCTCGTCGGCGCGGAGCGGGGTCACCTCGACGGGGTCGTAGTCGGTGTTCGGGCCGGACATGGCTCGCTCGGGCTCCCTCGCTGGCGGGTCGGTGTGCGCGCCAAGTGTAGGAAGGACCGGGGCCCGGCGGCGAACCGGTTCTCCGCGGTGGTCAGTCGAAGCCCTGCGGCGCGTCCTGGCAGCTCGATCCGCCGGCAGCCTCGGCGTCGGTCGCGAGAGCACGTTCGGCCCGGGCACGCCCCAGGTTCCACGACAGCCAGTCCTCGTCGCGTCGCCAGGAGGGGCCGATCGCACACGTCCGGTCCTCGGGGTCCAGCCCGGCGAGCCCGGGCACGGCGTCGGCAGAGAGTCCCCGCAGGTAGGACCAGTCGATCTTGCCCGTCGCGTGGTACCGATCGACGTTGTGCCGGGCGATCCAGGCGTCCGGGTTGACGAGCGCGAGTCCGGCGAGAGCGGCGGCGCCGGTGAGCAAGGCGGCGCGGGGCAGCCAGCGACCGTCGAGCCGGAGGCCGGCAACGAGCACGCCCAGCACGACCAACCCCAACCAGCCCTCGAACACGTCGACGAGCAGCCGCAGCCGGGTGAAGCCGTACGCCTGCTGGTAGACGTGCATCCGGTACAGCGCCGAGGCAACGACGACGAGGGTCAGGGCGCAGAGCAGCCCGAGCGAGCCGCGGAGCCAGGCGCGGTCGGCGGGCTCGGCCACGCAGGCGCGGTGGGCGGCCGACCACACCACGAACAGCGTGAGTGCGGTGGCGACGGTGAGCTGCCAGAAGCCCTGATGCACGTAGTCGGCGTAGGTGACGCCGGTGCTGCGCTCCAGGTATCCGTGGCCCCCGAAGATCACGGTCGCCTGGGCCGCCAGGAAGCCGACGAAGACGAGGTCGACCAGCAGCACGGGTGCCAGCCACTCGTAGCGGTGCCGCAAGGGCGACCGCGACGACCCTGCGGCCGGCTCGACCTCGGGCGGGTTCAGCCCCAGGTACGCCGCCGCGAGCACGACCCCGCCCACGAAGACGGCGACGAAGACCCGAGCGACGAACGTGTCGACCGTCCAGTCCGGCAGCAGGGCGCCCAGCCAGTGCGCGAAGAGCACGTCGGCGGAGGCGAAGAGCATCCCGAAGATGCCCACCCCGGCCACCGACCAGACCACGGTGCGGAGCACGGCCGGAGCCTGGCCACTGCCCGCGAGACCTCGAGAGCTGCGACCCAGCCAGGGCAGTCCCCGCAGGCCCGCAAGTGGCCAGGAGACCACGGAGACAGCGAAGCCCAGCAGGCTTCGACCCGCTGTCAGCACCACGGCCAGAATTACCGCTCCCGCGAGAAGGCAGAGAGCGACGATCCAGAGCGCGTCGCGCAGTACGACGGTCGACGCGAGGACAGCGCACAGGCCTGCTCCGAGCAGAGTGAACCTCTCCCGACGGTGTCTCGCGAACGCCAGCACGCTCACCCCCGCCGCGGCGAGCACGAGGAGGCTGCCCAGGCCGGCCGGCCGGAACGGCAGCAGCAGGCCGGCGAGCAACCCGACGCCGAGGGCGGCGACCAACGCGTCGCGACGCGCTGGAACGACGCGATCGGGCCAGAAGGCGCCGAACAGTGTGTCCACGTCCACGGGTCGGCCCCAGGTCGGACCCGCGGGCGGGGACTCGGGCGACCAGGTCGGGGCGGGCGGGCCGGGTGGTGAGGGGGGAGGAACGGCAGCGGGCACGGCGACCTCCGGGTGGTCGGGGACGGGTGCGGACCCGGCGTGAGGTGCTCCGACAGCGACGCGGCGTGGCAGTTCGAGACGGACCACCGCACCGCCCCGGCCCGGGGGCGGGTCGATGAAGCGCAGCGTTCCGCCCTGCAGCTGGGCCACCCACCGGGCGATCGAGAGCCCGAGTCCGGTACCCCCGCCGACCTGAGGGGAGAGGGTGCCGAACCGGTCGAACGCGCGGTCGCGGTCCCGGGGTGCGACCCCCGGCCCGTCGTCCGCGACGTCTAGCACCCAGCGGTCTCCCGTCTCAGGGACCCGGGCGTCGACCCGGACGACGCCGCCGGCGGGGCTGTGCCGCACGGCATTGGCCACCAGGTTGACGACCACCTGTCGGAGCCGACGGTCGTCAGCGACGACTCGGAGGTCCGAGGGGTCGACGACGACCTCGACCTGCACGTCACGCTGCGGCACCCCGAGGTCGGCGGTCGCGTCCGCGAGGAGATCACGCACTCCCAGGTCCACCGGTCGAAGCCCGGTGCTGCCCGCCTCGAGGCGGGAGAGATCGAGGAGGTCGTCGGCCAGCTCGCCGAGCAACCGGGTGCGGCGCCAGATCTCGACCAGGGTCTCGTGGTCGGCCGGCTCGACCCCGTCGACGAGGTTCTCCAGCCGCGCGGACAGGGCTGTGAGCGGGGTCCGCAGCTCGTGCGCGACGGTGGCCACCACGTCGCGACGTTCACGGTCCACCGTCGCGAGGTCCTCGGCCATCGTGTTGAAGGCGGCTGCCAGGTGGCCCACCTCGTCTCGAGAGCTCGCGGTGGCGCGCACCGTGTAGTCGCCCCTCGCCATCCGCCGGGCGCCGTCGGTCATCTCGCGAAGCGGCGCCGTCATGCCGGCCGCGAGCAGCTGGGTCAGCGCCAACGCCAGCGCCACCGTCACCGGGATGCTCAGCCAAGGCGCCACGCCGCCGGCCGCGCCGACGGTGGCGACCACCGCGGCCACGGTGACGCTCGCTGCCACGAGCAGCCCGAGCTTGGTCTTGATGGACGCGATGCGATCGAGAGGACGGGCGGTGGGGCCGACCGGTGGTCCCGTGCTCACGGCGTCTCCAGGGCGTAGCCGACGCCGTAGACGGTGCGGACCCGTGCCGCCCCGATCTTCGCGCGCAGCGCCTTGACGTGGCTGTCGACGGTGCGGGTGCCCGAGGCATCCGGCCAGTCCCAGACCTCGGCCAGGAGCCGCTCCCGAGTGAGCACCTCGTCGGGAGCCGCCGCCAGACAGGCCAGCAGGTCGAACTCGGTTGGAGTGAGGTGCACCTCGTCGGTGCCGCGAGTGACCCGTCGGGCTCCGGTGTCGACCACCAGATCCCCCACGGTGTGCACTGACGGGCGGCGCTGCGCCAGGACGCTCGCGCGGTCCACGCGCCGTAGCAGCGCGGCCACCCGAGCGACCAGCTCGCGCATGCCGAACGGCTTGGTCAGGTAGTCGTCGGCACCCACTGCCAGTCCGGCGAGGACATCCGCCTCGTCGTCACGCGCGGTGAGCATCAGGACCGGCACCGGGCGGGTGCTCTGGATCCGGCGGCACACTTCGAGCCCGTCGAAGCCCGGCAGCATCACGTCGAGGACCACCAGGTCGGGCACCTCCGAGGCGCAGAGGTCGACGGCGCCCGGTCCGTCCCAGGCCTGCTTGACGTCGTACCCCTCGGCCAGCAGGCGGCGGGCGACCGCGTCGTTGATCATCGGCTCGTCCTCCACGACCAGGATGCGTCGCCGCACCGGGGTTCCCGTCGCGCGTTGGCCCGTCATGTCAGGCAGCCTAGGAACTTGTGCGTGGACGGCGTGGGGACGACTCGTGAAGATCCCGTGCAGATCGGGTCGGCGACCGGTCGTTCGCCGAGGTCGCCGGATCGCTGAGGAGGCTCAGGGGCCCGTCGGGTCGCCGGTCGGCCAGGTGATCTGGATCCGGGCACCACCACCGGGCGCCTCGCCGATGAGCACGGCGCCGCCGTGCGCCCGGACCAGCCCGTTGACGATGTACATGCCGAGGCCGGAGCCGCCGCGCGCGCCGCTGGTCCAGAACTTGGTGAAGATCCGCTGCCGGATCTCCGGAGCGATCCCCTCGCCCTCGTCGTCCACGGTGATCACGACGCCGACCGCCTCGCCCACACCCGAACCCGCCCCGGCGGTGACGCGCACGGCGCCGTCACCGTGGCGTACGGCGTTCTCCACCAGGTTGGTCATGACCTGGGTGAACTTGTCGGGGTCGGCCGCGATCTCCGGGAGGTCGACGGGAGGCTCGTAGTGGATGGTCCGCGCGGTCCCGGCCTGGACGGAGTCTACGACTCGGCCGATCAGCACGGTCGCATCCACCGGCCGTGGGTAGATCGAGAGCCGACCGGTATCGATGCGGGCGACGTCCAGGAGCTCGGCGATCAGCCGACTGAGTCGGTCCGCGTCGGCATTGACCGTGTTGAGCATCAGCTTCTTCTGCTCGTCACTGAGCTTGTCCCACCGGTTGAGCATCGCCTGGACGAAGCCCTTGACCCCGGTGAGCGGGGAACGCAGCTCGTGGGCCACGGTCGCCACGAGGTCGGAGCGATCCCGGTCGAGCCGGGCCCGCCCGCGGCCCAGCCGCAGGCCGATGCCCACCCCGGCCACCTGACCCAGCGGCTCACGCCGGACCAGTCGTGCGGTCACCAGGACCTCGCGGCCGTCGGGGAGCAGCCAGCTCTGCTCGGGCACCCCCGTGCGGATGTTGATCGACTCGAAGGGCCGGTTGGCGGCCATCCAGGTGCGCCCGTGGCTGTCCTGCAGCTGGAGCACTTCTGTCACCGGCGCCCCCATCGCCTCGGGCACCTCGACCTTGAGCAGGCGGGCTGCGGTCCTGTTGATGATGGTGACCGTGCCCGCCTCGTCGGCCCCGACGATCCCGTCGGGATAGGCGTCGGCAAAGAACTGCAGGTCTCGGGGCTGGGGCTCCGCCACGCTGAGCACTGTAGACGACCGGCGCGTCCCGGAACGGCCGACGGGCCGGGGAGCGGCCGGGCCCTCTGCCGGGCCGTCCGGCGGTGGCTACGACGGGTCAGCGCCGCTGGCCGCGAGCGCTGGCGTAGAGACACACGGCGGCTGCGGTGGACAGGTTCAGGCTCTCGGCGCGACCGAGCAACGGGATGCGGATCCGCTGGTCCGCGAGGTCGGCGAGCTCGGGCGGCAGCCCCCAGGCCTCGTTGCCGAACAGCCACGCGGTGGGACCACCCAGGAGGTCGTCGGCGTCGAACAGGTCGACCTCGCCGGCGCCGTCAGCAGCGAGCACCTGCAGCCCCGCGGACCGGGCGGCGTGCACAGCAGCCGCAGCGTCGGGCTCCACGGCCACGGGAAGATGGAAGAGGCTGCCGACGGTGGCGCGCACGGTCTTGGGGTTGTAGAGGTCCACCGAGTGCCCGGCCAGCACGACCGCGTCGGCACCAGCCGCGTCGGCGCACCGGATCAGGGTTCCTGCGTTCCCGGGGTCGCGGACGTCGGCCGCGAGCGCGACGAGCCGGCGACCCGGCTCGACCAGATGGGACAGCGGGCGGTCGACGTACCGACAGACGGCGACCACGCCCTGGGGGGTCACGGTGTCCGCGAGCGAGACCAGCGCGACCTCCTCCACGGCGGTCCAGCGGGGGGTCACTGCCCGGAGCTCGCTCAGCTCGCGGCCGGCGGCCTCGGTGGCGAAGACCTCGACCACACAGCCGTCGACCTCGAGTGCCTCGGCCACGGCCTTCGGGCCCTCGACGAGGAACAGCCGCTGCTCGGCTCGGGACGCACGACGGGCGAGCTTCCGCGCGTCCTTGACCCGACGGTTGCCGCTGGTCAGCGGCGCAGGGTCGGCGGAGAGGCTCGCCACGTCGAAGCGCGTCGGATCGACGCGGGTCAGGAGGCCTGCGGCGCGTTGACGTCCTCGGGCAGCGCCGCCTTGGCCGTCTCGACCAGCGCGGCGAACGCGGGCGCGTCGTTGACCGCCAGGTCGGCCAGGATCTTGCGGTCCACCTCGACGCCGGCCAGGTTCAGGCCCTGGATGAAGCGGTTGTAGGTCATCCCCTGCGCGCGGGCAGCGGCGTTGATGCGCTGGATCCACAGGCGTCGGAAGTTGCCCTTGTTCTTGCGCCGGTCGTTGTAGCTGTAGACCAGCGAGTGGGTGACCTGCTCCTTCGCCTTGCGGTAGAGGCGCGAACGCTGGCCGCGGTATCCGCTGGCGCGCTCGAGGGTGGTACGGCGCTTCTTGTGGGCGTTCACTGCGCGCTTGACGCGTGCCATGGCTGTGCTCCTTGGTGCTGGGACGTGCGGATTCGGGTGGTCGGCGACCGGGGGTGGTCGGTCAGAGACCGAGCAGCTTCTTGGCGCGCTTGGTGTCGGCCTTCGAGACCTCGGTCGTGCCGGACATCCGTCGCGTCACCTTCGAGGGCTTCTTCTCCAGGTTGTGGCGCAGACCCGTCTTCTGACGGCGGATCTTGCCCGAACCCGTGACCCGGAAGCGCTTGCTGGCACCCGAGTGGGTCTTGTTCTTCGGCATGGTGTGCTCTTTCTCGTGCGGTGGTTCGGGGTGGTCGGACGTCCGAGGAGGGTCAGGCCTCGATCTCGGGATCCAGGTTCTCGGAGCGTCCCCGCTCCTTCTTCTGGCCGACCGGACGCGTGGCCTGGGCGGCAACACGCTCGGCGTGCTCCTCCGCCTCGGCGGCGGCCCGCTTGGCGGCGCGGCTCTCCTTCTCGGCCTGCATCTCGACCTTGGCCTCGGCCTTCTTCTTGTGCGGCCCGAGGACCATGATCATGTTCCTGCCGTCCTGCTTCGGCGCCGACTCCACGAAGCCCAGCTCCGTGACGTCCTCCGCGAGCCGCTGCAGCAGCCGGAACCCCAGCTCGGGGCGGTGCTGCTCGCGGCCGCGGAACATGATCGTGATCTTGACCTTGTCCCCGGCTCGGAGGAAGCGGACGACGTGACCCTTCTTGGTCTCGTAGTCGTGCTGGTCGATCTTGGGACGAAGCTTCATCTCCTTGATGATCACGTTCGTCTGGTTCCGACGTGCCTCACGGGCCTTCTGGGCGTTCTCGTACTTGAACTTCCCGTAGTCCATGAGCTTGCAGACGGGCGGGCGGGCGGTGGGGGCCACCTCGACGAGGTCCAGGTCCGCCTCCTGGGCGAGCTTGAGTGCCTCGTGGGTGGGCACGATGCCCACGGTCTCGCCGTTGGGTCCGACGAGCCGGACCTCGGGTACCCGGATCCGATCGTTGATGCGCAGCTCGGTGCTGATGTGTCCTCCTGGTTCAGGTCTGTCAGAGCTTCAGTGCGTGGTCCGGAGGGCCGGACAACGAAAAGGCCTCCGCTTGTCCCAGCGGAGGCCAGTCACGCCACGTCCCCACGCCGCGCGTGGTGACGTACCTGCCGAGCGGTGCGGCGGGCGAGCCCGTCGTACGTTTCGGGACCGGACCCGACGACCTGTGCACCCGGAGGTACGGCGGTCGATGCGGGTGGGAGACGATGGAGCGCTGTCCCCGCTTGGGAGATCTGTCCCTTGCGCGAACGCTCGGGACGGATCGGTCAACGCTCGATGTTAGCGGATCATTCCGGCCGCGGACGAATCCAGGCCCGGCCCCCGTCAACCAGCCCGAGGGTCCAACCGGAGGCAAGTCCGATCAGGTCCTCCCCCTCGACGAGGGCCGTGGTCGGCCCGACCAGGTCGAGCAGCATCGCGGCGGCGTCGTCCCGCAACGCCGTCTGCGCAGCCTCGGGCGTGTGGACCGGGAGTGCGCGAGCTTCGCCGTTCCAGGCGCGCAGGGTCTCGGTGGAGCTGAAGACGAGCAGCGCGAGGCGGCCGTCGGCCCCCTGGAGCAGCGGGGCGGCCATCGCATCCTCCCCCGGCATGGCCACTGCCGGCAGCAGCACCCGCGCCTGGGCGAGGGCCTGCAGCACGGAGGGGTAGGCACCCGGGTCCGCGGCGTACGCCGCCAGTGCCTCCGCGAGGGCGGGCGGGCAGGCCCCGGTGTCGGCTCCGAAACCGCGATCGCGGAGCTCTCGGGCCCGGTTGTCCGCCATGGACCAGATCCTCGCACCCGGCGACTGGTCCGCGTGTGCCACCCTTGGAGGCGTGCCGTCGTACTACCAGCCCGTGATGTGGTCGCTCGCGATCTCGTTGAGCCTGGCCGCCGGTGTCTGGACCGTGCTCGCCTACCATCGACGGCGCACAGCGGCCGTGCTCGCAGGTCTGGGTCTGATACTGCTGCCCTGGGCGGCTCTGATGACCGGCGTGCTGCTCCTGGTCCTGCGGATCGCGTCGGCTGTCGGGCTCTGGGCGGGAGACCTGGTCTTCAGGCCGTCGATGTGGCTGGGCGTCGGGTTGTTCGCCGGGTCCTTCGCGCTGTTGGCCGCCGCGCGCCGGATCAGCGCCCGATCCCGCGCCTCGGGGTCGACGAAGGCCGCCCGAGGCACCAAACGCACGAAGGCTGCCCCTCCTGAGGCGCTGCCGCGAGGACGTGGCGCCGAGCCTGCCATCGACGACGACCTGGCCGAGATCGAGGCGATCCTGCGCGACCGCGGGATCACCTGATGCCCCATTCCTTCGTGGACCGCAACCGACTGTGGGCGCGGCTCAACGAGGCGCTGGCCCACGCGGGCCGTGAGTTCCCTGCTCCTGTGTGCGTCGTCGATCTCGACGCCTTCGATGCCAACGCGACCGACCTCGCCCGGCGCGCCGACGGCACTCCGGTGCGGGTCGTGTCCTCATCGATCCGGGTGCCGGCGCTCCTGCGGAGAGCTACCGAGGCGCGGGGGTTCCGGGGAGTGTTGGCTGCCACGCTCGACGAGGCGCTGTGGCTGCACGACGAGGAGGGCCATGACGACGTCGTCGTGGCCTACCCGACGGTCGACCGGGACGCCCTGGGTCGTCTGGTCGCGTCTCCCTCGGCCGCGAGCGCCATCACCGTGATGGTCGACAGCCCCGCTCACCTGGACATCGTGGACTCCGTACGCCATTCGAAGGCGGTCCCGGTCCGGGTGGCGATCGACATCGACGGCGGGATGCGGATGGGCCGCCAGCACGTCGGGCTCAAGCGCTCGCCCGTCTACGACGGACCGGCCGCACGACGTCTGGCGGAGACCGTCATCGAACGCGCCGGCTTCCGGCTCGTCGGCGCGATGACCTACGAGGGCCAGGTCGCGACACAGCCCGATCTCGTTCCCGACAAGAGGGCCCGCTCGCTCGTGGTCCGCAGGCTGAAGGCGGCGTCACTGGCCCAGCTTGCTGCGCGCCGGCGTGAGATCGCCGAGGCGCTGGCCGACCTCGCCGACCTCGAGTTCTGGAACGCGGGCGGCTCCGGCTCGGTGGCCGAAGCCGCCGCCGACCCCCTCGTGACCGAGGTGTCGGCCGGATCCGGCCTGCTGGTGCCGACCCTGCTGGACCACTTCCAGTCCTTCGACCCCGTGCCGGCGCTCTATGCCGGACTCCCGGTGACCCGCCGTCCGTCACCGCAGATCGCCACCGTGCACGGTGGCGGCTTCGTAGCGTCGGGGGCGCCCGGCAACGACCGGCTCCCGACCCCGTGGGCACCGCCGGGTCTGCAGCTGACGGGGCTGGAGGCGGCCGGCGAGGTCCAGACCCCGCTGACCGGACACCCGGCGGCGCTGCTCAGGGTCGGAGACCTCGTATGGTTCCGACCGGCAGCGTCAGGTGAGCTCCTCGACCGGGTGACGCAGGTCCATCTGCTCCGAGGGGAGCGGTTCGAGGACACGGTGACGACGTACCGAGGGCTGGGCCGTGTGGACTGAGGCCGACCACCCGTCGATCGAGGTGGCCGCACGCCAGGTCCTGGAGGTCTGCCTGGCGGGCCCGCCTACGCTCGACGCGGGGTGGCTGGTGTGCATCGACGGTCCGGCCGGCGCCGGCAAGACCAGCCTGGGCGAGGCCGTGGCTCGCGCGTCGCGAGGCCAGGTCACCTCGGTGGCCCTCCTCCACATGGACGACCTCTACGAGGGGTGGCAGGGCCTGGGCGACGTGGCCGCTCGCATCCGCGACGACATCCTGCGGCCCTTGGGCCAGGGCGAGCCGGGGCGCTACCGACGCTGGGACTGGCATGCGGACAGGTGGGCCGAGGAGCACGTGGTCGACCCGGTCGCGCTCCTGGTGCTGGAAGGCGTCGGCAGTGGCGCGCGCGAGTACGCCGCCGCGATCAGCACCCTGGTCTGGGTCGACGCTCCCGCCGAGCTGCGCCTGCAACGCGGCGTGGAGCGCGACGGGGAGACGATGCGCGCCGCGTGGGAGGAGTGGCAGGTCGACGAGGAGGCCCACTTCGCCACCCAGCGGACCATCGACCGGGCCACGATCCTGGTCGACGGCACCGGCGAGACCCAGCCCCGGGTCGTGCGGAATCGCCCCCCGGCGGGCGATGGGCCGACGCCGCCGGGGTGACCGGCGACCACCTGTGGAGAGCTCTCCCGAACTGTGACCTGATCGTGACCCGGCACCCCGTGGATAACGGGCCTCGAGCGGGTCCGAATGTCGGTGGTCACGCCTAGCGTGAGGGGTATGGCAAGCACGTCGACAACTCCGGGATCCGCAGCCGCGCTGCTGGCCGGAGTGCGTGCCGACCGGGCCATGGCCGATGCGGCGGAGGCTCGCATCCTGGCCGCTGCGGCCGCGTGGGTCGACCGTCACCCGGTCGAGTCGATCGTCCAGATCGCGTCGGTCGAGGGCGGATTCGGGGAGAACCCGCTGGCGGTGGCCGGGCCTGGCGCCCCCTGGGTGGCCGAGTTCGCCGTCGCCGAGTTCGCGGCTGCGCTCGCGATGTCCACGGCCGCCGGCAAGGCCTTCCTCGGGCACGCGGTCGAGCTGCGACACCGGCTTCCCCGGACCTGGGCTCGGGTGATGGCCGGCGACCTCCCCGGGTGGCGCGCCCGCCGCATCGCGGAGGAGACGATCCGGCTGAGCATCGACGGGGCCGCGTTCGTCGACGTCCACGTCGCGCCCGTGGCGCACCGGATCCGCCCCGCCGCCGTGGACCGCCTGGTCGAGGAGGCCGCGGCGCGCTTCTCACCGCTGGAGGCCGAGGACACCTCGGTCGAGGCAGCCAGCGAGCGCTACGTGCGCTTCATCGACGACCAGCCCTCGTTCACCGCGAGCATGCGGATGGAGGCCAAGCTCGACCTGGCCGATGCCCTCGACCTCGACCAGGCGATCGCCCAGGGCGCCGCGACCTTGAAGGAGCTGGGCTGCGCCGACCCGCTGGAGGTTCGCCGCGCAGCCGCGGTCGGGGAGATCGCCCGCCGCCAGCTCGCGCTCGACCTCGGCGTCGACGGCTCCGACCCCGGGGGCGAAGCCTCGGGCGACGACTCATCGGCGGGGCCGAGGCGAGAAGGGCGTACGGCGCGACGGACCGTGCTCTATGTCCACCTCTCGGAGGCGGCCCTCGGCTTGGAGGGACACCGGGGCGCCGAGCAACAGATCGCGCGGGTGGAGAACACGCGAGCGATGGTCACTGCCGACCAGGTCCGCGCGTGGTGCGGCCAGTCCGATACGAAGCTTGTCGTCCAGCCGGTCATCGACCTGCAGGATCAGGTCCGGGTGGACCAGTGGGAGGTCCCCGGCCGGATGATCGAGCGCGTGGCGCTGCGGGACGGTGGCTGCATCTTCCCGTTCTGCAGTCGCCCCGCACGGAGGTGTCGTCCAGACGGCGTCGGCTGCGACGGCGACCACATCACGCCGTACTCACGCGGCGGCCCGACCGCATGCGACAACATCGCACCGTTGTGCCGGCGACATCATCGCTTGAAGACTCACTCGCCGTGGCGATACATCGCCCTGGAGCCGGCCACCTATCTGTGGACCTCTCCTCACGGCTACTCCTTCATCGTCGACCACGAAGGCACCCGCGACGTCTCGCGGGATCGCGCTGCCCAGCGACGCCTGGCCGTTCGACCGGCACCCGATCCTCCGCCCGACTGAGGTCGCGGTCAGCAGGAGCACAGTGACGGCCGGGAACAGCGCACGAGCCGCCGATCGCCGAGGGGCTGCCGCTCCTCCACGACCGTTGCACGGAGGTCGGGTCGCGGCAAGAATGACGAGATGACGGCGACCGAGCCGGTTCTCGTAGGTCGTGATGCGGAGTTGACCGCGTTGCTCTCGGTCGCTGATGGCTCCGGCCCTCGACACGCCGTGCTGGTCGCCGCACCGGGCATGGGCAAGACGACGCTGATGAGCGCTCTGGCGCGAAAGGCGGCTGCGCTTCCCGTCACGGTCTTGAGCGCCGCACCCGCCGAAGGCGACGCCAGACTCGACTTCACCGTCGTGGAGGAACTGCTCGCCGATGTCCCCCGGGACCAGTACGAGATCCTCCCCGCGCCGCAACGGTCAGCCCTGCTAGCCGCGTTGTTGATGGAAACGGCAGCCGGGTCGATCGACCCGCGAGCCGTATCCGCCGCCCTGCGTGGCGTGCTTCAGGGACTCAGCCGGGAGCAACCTCTGGTCCTGCTCGTGGACGATGCGCACTGGATGGACGCGGCGACAGCCAATACCCTTGCCCACGCACTGCGACGCTCACGAGACTCCCCGATCCGCGTCGTTGCCGCGGCTCGACCGGTTGGTCGAGACCCGCACAACTGGCTGCCCGGACCCACGGTCGACACGGTCGAGATCGGACTCTCGCCCCTGAACTCTTCTGAACTCGGCACGGTGGTTCGCCGAGTGCTCGGGAGGTCCCTTGACAGTGCCACTCTGCGCACAGTCGCGACGGCAAGTCAGGGGAACCCCCTGTTCGCTGTGGAGCTGGCCCGCCATCACGGCCACGGTGGCGAGGCAACGGGAACTTTCGACACGCTGCTGACTGCGCGACTGGCCACCCTCTCCCGCGAAACCGGGCTGGCACTCCTCGCGGCTGCACTGGCCGAGACGCCGACCGTGGAGATCGTGGCTCGGGCCCTGGAAGCATCGCCCTCGACAATCACTGAGGCGCTCCGACCAGCCGAGGCCGAGGGGATCGTTGCCCTGATGGAGGGGGTCAGGTTCGTGCATCCGCTCTACGCGAGCGCCGTCATTTCTTCGGCTCCGGATGCGGATGTCCGGGCCATCCATGCCTGTCTCGACGGAGTAGACCTCGGCCCTGAGGCCAGCCTGCGGCACCGGGCATTCGCCGCAACCAGCCAGGATCCCGGCTTGGCCAGAGACCTGGAAATGGCGGCGCGCGGTGCGAGGGGGCGTGGAGCTTGGGACACGGCTCTGGACCTGTTGGGTCGGGCGATTGAACTCTCGCCCGGAGACGGCGAACACGACGAGCGCGTCGTCACGCTGGGCGAGTGGCTGGCCCAAGGCGGTCAACCCGACGCCTCCGAACGCTGGCTACGGAGGGCGTGCGAGACCGCCAGTGGTCCGGCACTTTGGCGCGCGCAGCTCGAGCTGTTGCGCGTGACCGCTCTCGGCGGAAGCGCCGCAGATCTGGCGGCGCACGTGGTCGCGCTCGAAAGTGGGGAGGCACCACCGGCGGTGCGTGCGCATGCCCGCCTGATCACTTTGAAGGTCGATGTCCCGGACCTCCACGCGGCCGAGCTCAGCGCCCAATTCCACCAGATCAACGCTCAGCTACGGGCGGGCCCCCACGACTCGCTGAGCCTCCGCGCTTTGGCCAGCGGGCTCCTGGGCGAGGTCGATTTCGCGGCGGCGGCCGGGCTGCCCGTAGAGCCGATGTTGGAAGAAGCGCTCAGGATCGACGAGCGTGAACCCCCGCCGCGCGCGGCTGAGTCGGCCGAGGCGATGGTGGCCCAACTCGCTATTCATGCGGATCGGTACGACGACGCGCGTCGACTCCTGCTTCAGCTTCGGGTGCGCGCCGATGAGCGCGGGGACGACGTCTCGCTACCCCAGCTGCTGATCGACCTAGCGTGGGTCGAGGGGCGGGTCGGCAACCTGAGGGGCGCGATGGCCCATATCGATGAATGCTTGGGCGCAGCCACTCACCAGCGTCAGCACTGGCAACAGTCCGCACAGGTCATGCGCGCGATGCTTCGGGGGCTCATGGGAGAGACGCGCGAGGCACTGTCCGAGCTACACCGGCTCCGTGCTACCGCCGACGACCCGCTCGTCCCGTGGCCCCTGGTCTCCTGGTGGGCAGCCCGGGGTGAGGTGCTCCACGCAGCGGGTCAGGTCGATGATGCTCACGCCGCCCTGCACCAGCACATCGTTCTCTTCGAACGTCGGGGCTGGAAGGAGCCCGGCATCTTCCACGCGGATGCCCTCTTCATGGACTGCGCGATCGGGTCGGGGCACCTCAACGAGGCTGCGGAGCGACTGGAGGTCGTGGCGGAGCGCTCGAGAATCATCGGGCGCGCTTCGGTATTGGCCAGCTGCCAGCGGATCGGCGTTCTATTGGCGGCCACCCGAGGAGACGTCGAGGGCGCGGCCGCCGCCATCCCCGCGATGCTGGCCGCTCACCGAACCGAATTCCCCAAGCTCGGGAGGGGGCACGCTTATCTGACCGCAGGACGGGTCTACCGGCGCGCTAGAGCCAAGACCCTGGCGCACGAGGCGCTGGTCGAGGCCGTCCGGATCTACGACGAGATCGGCACGCCGCCCTACGCCGACCAGGCCCGCGCCGAGCTCAGCCGCGTCGGCCTGCGACCCCACGCCCCCGACCAGCTCACCGACACCGAGCGGCAGGTGGCCGACCTCGCCGTCCAAGGACTCCACAACCGCGAGATCGCCGAGCGCATCTTCGTCAGCCCCAAGACCGTCGAGGCCACCCTCAGCCGCACCTACCGCAAACTCGGCATCCGCTCCCGCGCCGAACTCGCCCACGCCCTCGACGCCCCCACCCAGAATTGAGCCGAGGGTCGCTCGGGTACAGACCGAGGGTTTTACCGATTACCGCTCGGCCCGGATTTCTCGACGCTGGAAGGCATCAACCAGAGCACCAGCCGGTGCCGAACCTTCCAGGAGTCAACAATGATCCGCATCGCGCACCTCGCGACCGCGAGCAGCCTGGCGCTGGCCGTGGTCCTGTCGACACCCGCGTCGTCGACTGCCATCCCGATCCCGATCGACCACGTTGCCTCGGTCACCACACCGGACAACAGCCCCACCGACCGCCCCTGCTTCATCGTCCAAGCCCACTGGAACCCCGCCCTCGACGCCCCCCAGCCACGGTGCCCGCTGTCCTAGCCCGGTCTCGATCCGACCGCGGGGCCGCCTGCACGACCACCGAGGGCAAGACCGCGGAGAGACCACGTCGCGTAGCGAGACCCGTCTCGGGGGTGTCGAAACGCTCGCCGGCGAGCGTAGCGAGACCTTCGAGAACGTGGCGCACGGTCGATCGCGCCCGTGGGCTCCGGGCGGCGGCACAGGGCAGGATGTCGATCCTGGTCCTGATCTCGCGCCTGCCCTTCGTCGATTGCGGGGTGGGGTGGGTGAGACCAGAATGAGCGCAATGGCGGCGACAGAGCCGATTCTCGAGGGTCGCAACGCGGTGTTGGCTGCGTTGCTGTCCGTCGCGTCTGGTTCCGGGCGGCAGCAGGCCGCGCTGATTGCCGGCGCGGGCATGGGCAAGACCACGGTGGTCCGCGCCCTCATCGACCACGTCGAGGCGCTCCCCGTCACGCTCCTACGGGCGACCGCCGCCGAGGGTGACTCGGGGCTCGACTTCACCTCGTTGGAGGAACTGCTCGCGGGGGTTCCCCTGGACCGCTACGACGATCTCCCGGCACCGCAACGTTCCGCCCTGCTCGCCGCCTTGTTGATCGAGTCAGCGAGCGAGGCGATCGACCCTCGGGCCGTCTCGGCCGCCGTGCGCGGAGTGCTGCAGCGGCTCAGCGAGGAGCAACCCGTCGTCCTGGTCGTCGACGATGCGCACTGGATGGATGCGGCGACAGCCAGCACCCTCGCCCACGCGCTTCGACGCTCTCGAGACTTCCCGATCCGCGTCGTCGCCGCGGCGCGGCCCACCGGCCGTGACCCGCACGGGTGGCTGCCCGGTCCCGGGCCGGAGACCACGACCGAGGTCGGTCTGCCTCCGCTGAGCCCACCCGAGCTGCGTGCGGTGATCCGTCGGGTCGCTCGGCATCTCCTTGGACACCGCGAGCCTCCTCGCCGTGGCCGAGGCCAGCGAGGGCAACCCCCTGTTCGCCCTTGAGCTTGCCCGGCACCGCCTCACCAACCAGGGCGGCTCCGAGGCCGGCTTCGACGCGCTGCTCGCCACACGCCTGGCCGCCCTGCCGCGCGCCACGCGGCTGGTGCTTCTGTGCGCCGCGTTGGCCGCCGAGCCCACCCTCGCGGTCGTCGCTGAGGCCATGGAGTGCTCGTTTGACGGTCTCACGGCAGATCTCGAGCCGGCCCGCGTCGACGGTCTCATCATCGCGACCGACCGTATCCGCTTCAACCACCCGCTGTACGCGAGCGCAGTCATCGCCACCGCCGACGACCACGACCTCCGCGCGACGCACACCCGGCTCGCCACGTGCGACCTCGGCCCCGAGGCCCGGTCCGGCACCGCGGCCTGGCCAGCCGGAGCGTGGACCCGGACCTGGCCGACGACCTCGACACCGCCGCCAGCGCCGCCCGCGGGCGAGGCGCCTGGGAAACCGCCACCGACCTGATGCGGCTCGCCATCGAACACACCTCTGAGCGAGAGGTCTCGGCTGCTCGAGCCGTGACCCTCGGAGGGTGGCTTTCCCGCGGTGGGAGACCCGACGAGGCCGAGCGATGGCTGCGCCTGGCCTGCGAGACCCCCGCCGGATCCGTCCGCTGGCGTGCCTGGCTCGAGCTGATCGATCTCCTCAGTATGACTGGCTCTCGTTCGGCAGCAGAGGAAGCGCTGAGGATTCTGGGAGGTCTGGAGCCGCCACCGACGGTCCGCGCCGCGGCTCAGATTCTCCGCCTCACTTGGCTCCCCGACGAGGTGACTGTGACTGCACGCCTGTCCCTCTGGCGTGAGGTCGCCACACAACTGGAGGAGCTCGCCGACGACCCCCAGGCCGCTCGCCTGCTTCACTTCGTAGATTTGAAGCAGGCGACCTCGTCGTTCGACCTTGGCCGGCCGTGGCGCCCCGCCATGGAACGCGCCAGGACACTGGCGCACGCCGCCCCCACAGACCTGATGGTCGAGCGCGTCGAGTACGTTCTCAGCCGTGCTGGCAGTTGCCCGCGATGACCACGATGAGGGCCGCGCGCTCCTGTCCGACCTCCTCGACCGCGCCGAGGAGATCGGCGACGACGAGTCCCGTCCCGCGCTGCTCTTCCTCCTCGGGTGGCTGGAGTTCCGGGCCGGCCGGTGGGACCGTTCCGTCGCGGCGTACGAGGAATGCGTGGCCGAGTCGGCACGCCAACGTCAAGAGGTAGAGCAGGGGGGCGCTTGTGCGCCCTCGCCCAGCTGCGAGGACTGCGGGGCGACCTCGACGGCGCGCTGGACGATCTCGCAGCCCTGGGTCGCACGCTTGGAGACCTGCCCCTCGCAAATGTGAAGGTCTTTGGCCAGTGGCGGACCGCCAGAAGTCAGGTTCTCCTCGCGGCCGGGCGCGTGGAGGATGCCGTCGACGGGTTCTTGACCGTCATCAACGACTTCGAGCGACGCGAGATTCTGGAGCCGGGCTGGTGGGAGGCGGATGTCCCGTTCATGGAGTGTGCGATCGGCCTGGGCCGGCTCGCCGAGGCGACGCAGCGCTTGGGAATCGTGGAGGAACGCGCCCGCCGGGTCGACCGGCCGGTGGTGCTGGCCGGCTGTCAGCGGATCCGGGTACTGCTCAGGGCGGCCGAGGGCGACCTCGACGGCGCAGTGACGGAGATCCCAGCCATGCTCGAAGCCCACGAAGCCTGCCCACGCCCCCTGCTGCGTGGGCCACGCCTTCCTGACGGCGGGACGGGTCTACCGGCGCGCCAAAGCCAAGACCCTCGCCCACGATGCCCTGACCCAGGCCGATAGGGATCTACGACCAGATCGGCACACCGCCCTACGCCGACCAGGCCCGCGCCGAGCTCGCCCGCGTCGGCCTGCGACCCCACGCCCCCGACCAGCTCACCGACACCGAGCGGCAGGTGGCCGACCTCGCCGCCCAAGGACTCCGCAACCGCGAGATCGCCGACCGCATCTTCGTGAGCCCCAAAACCGTCGAGGCCACCCTCAGCCGCGCCTACCGCAAGCTCGGCATCCGCTCCCGCGCCGAACTCGCCCACGCCCTCGACACCCACACACAGAAGTGAGCCGAGGTCCCTCGAGTACAGACCGAAGGTGCTTACCGATGACCGTGCGGCCCGGATTCTCGACGCTGGACGGCATCCGATCCCGATGGACCACGTTGCCCCCGTCACCACACCGGACAACAACAGCCCCACTGACCGCCCCTGCTTCATCGCCCAAAGCCCACCGGAACCCCGCCCTCGACGCCCCCCAGCCACGGTGCCCGCTGTCCAAGCCCGACCTCGACCCGACCGCTGCGCCGCCCACACGACCACCGACCGGCCGTCACACCATCCAGTTGGGTGCGAACCCCGGGTCGGTCAGCGCCGGGCGGTCGAAGCCGAAGGCCGAGATGCCCGAGGTGGTGGAGCCGGTCATGGCCAGGTCGGCGAGGATCCGCCCGAAGGTCGGCACGAACTTGAAGCCGTGGGCGGCCCCGAGCCCGACGACGACCGAGGGGTGGCCGGGCACGGTGTCCATCAGAAAGTCACGGTCGTGGGTGAGCGTGTACTGGCAGCGCACGGATCGTTCGGGAGGGCCCGAGCCCGGGAGCATCGCGGCCACGTGGGCAGCCAGCCGGTCCTGCATCGCCTGGTCCGGGTCGAAGCCGCGGGTCTCTGGGTCGACGACGGGTCCACCGCAGTCCTGCGCGGCCTTGATCGTCGGCTCGCCGTAGGTCGGGAAGCCGTAGAAGGAAGGCTCATCCATCCAGATCCACAGCGGCAGCCGACCTGGGGCGAACGCCGAGGGGTCGGGGGGTCGGAAGTAGGTCACCTGTTCGAGCGTCACGGTGAGCGGCACGGTGGTCCCGAGCGGTCCGAGCAGGTCGTTGGTCCAAGCGTCCGCGCAGATGACCACCGCCCCACAGGAGTACGTCGTGCCGCCGGCGTCGACCTCGACCGAGGCGCCGAGATCACGGATCCCGGTCACGGGCGACTCGTCACGCAAGACGGCCCCTCGGGCCCGCGCCCGCCGCTGGAGCGCCGCCGTGGTCCGCGCTGCCGGCACGATCGAGCCCCGCTCCTGGAGCAGCCCCACCGTGCCCTCCGGTAGGACGAACTGGGGCCACCGCTCGGTGATCGCGGCGACGTCCAGCAGCTCGTGCGGGATGGCCAGGGCGGTGAGTGAGTCGACGTAGTCCGCCATGCCGATGGCGGGCTCCGGTGGGAAGAGGTCGAGCCCTCCCACGACGGTGACCAGCTGCTCGCGGGCGTCATCCTCGAGCGCCGCCCAGTCGTCGTACGCCTCGCAGGTCAGGCGCACGTAGCCCGGCGTGTGGTAGCTGTGCCGCAGGATCCGGCTGGTGTCGTGGGACGCCCCGCGGTCGTGCCCGAGGGCGAAACGCTCCAGTCCGACGACGGAGACGCCGCGCCTCGCCAGGTGGTACGCCGTCGCGGAGCCGAGGCCACCCAGGCCGAGCACGGCGACGTCGAAGGTCTCAGCCACCTGCCTGGACCTCGTCGCCCAGCCTCGGCAGCAGCCACCGCCGGATGTCGGCCGAGTCGTCCTCCATCGGTGCGAACCAGCCGTGGGTGTAGGCCCGCGAGGACATGCCCCGTTGCACCGACTCGCAGATCGCCCAGTCCTGGCGGTTCACCAGGTCCCACAGGTCCGCCGCGTCCGAGGGATCGAAGGCCGGATCGGCGACGGCAGCAGCGGAGAACAGCAGGAGGCAGTCGATCCGCGTCCGGTCGGCCGACTGGGGACGCAGCACGAAGGCCGCCACATGATCGGCGGAGCACGACAGCATCAGGTTCGGGTAGACCAGCTCGCCCTTGTGGCGGGTGCGCTCGGTCTCGTCCAGCCCTGGGAGCGGTGCCCGGTCGGTGGTCCCCGACATCGTGAAGGTCCAGGCTCCCTCGCGGTGCGGCACCCCGGAGTCCCAGTCGAGCCCGGCTCCCCCGCCGGCGAACGCCGGCACCAGCCGGCACAGCTCGGGATGAACCGGGCCGCAGTGGTAGCACTCGTTGTAGTTCTCGGCGATGACCTTCCAGTTGGCGTGGACCTCGTAGGTGAAGGTCCGGCCCGTCACGAGGGCAACGAGGTCGTAGTTGGCCAGGGTCCGTGTCGGACGCGCGACGGTCTCGGCGAGCGACGCGGCCGTCGCCGGCGTGGGATGCACGAACACGAAGCCCGCCCACTCCTCGACCCCGAGCGCGTGAAGGGAGAAGGCGCCAGGGTCGATGCCCTCGGCGTGCGGAGCCCTCAGCAGCGACCCGTCCAGCGCGTAGGTCCACGAGTGGTACGGGCAGCGCAGGGCACCGACCGAGCAGGCTGCGGGCGTCGAGCCCGGTTCGACGGGCACCAGCTGGGAGCCCCGGTGGCGACACACGTTGTACGCCGCATGCAGAGCGCCCTCGGCGTCCGATGTGACGAGGACCGACTCCCCCAGCACGTCCACCACGGCCAGCCGTGACGGCTCGGCGAGGCCCAGATCCGCCCGTCGGCCGAGGCAGGTCCACTCGTGCAGCAGCACCCGCTCGCGCTCCCGTGCCCAGGCGTCCGCGTCGACGTACATCTCTCGCGGAAGGGCAGCCTGCAACGATCCGGTGCCCTCCCGGCTCATGTCGCGGCCCCCGCCGCACCGAGTCGGCTTGCCACCAGGTGACACGCGACGTGGTGGCCGACCGGCGTGGCCGGCAGGATCTCCAGCCCGACCGTGCGGCAGGCGCCCTCGACCAGGGCCGCGCTGCCGTCGGCGAGCGCCGGGCACCTCGGATGGAAGCGGCAACCGGTCGGGATGCGCGTCGGGTCCGGGATCTCGCCGGTCAGGACGACGGGCGTGAGCTCGGCCATCTCGGGGACGACCGAGAGCAGCGCCTTGGTGTAGGGATGCTGAGGACGTTCGAGCACCTCCTCGGTGGTCCCGGACTCGACCACGCGGCCGAGGTACATCACCGCGATCCGGTCGGCGATGTTCCACGCGAGACCCAGGTCGTGGGTGACGACCAGCACGCCGAGCCCCATCTCGTCACGCAGACGGAGCAGCAGAGCCAGGATCTCCCCACGGATCGAGGCGTCCAGGCTCGAGACCGGCTCGTCGGCGATCAGCAGCTCTGGTCGCAGTGCCAGCGCCCCGGCGATCAGGACGCGCTGACGCTGGCCGCCGGACAGCTCGTGCGGATACCGCAGGAACAGCCCCTCGGGTGGGCGGAGGCCGGCCGACGAGAGCGCCGCTGCGACCAGCTGCGCCTCCGTGCGCCGCTCCGGGTCGGAGGCCACGAGCCCGTGGAGCCGAAGTCCCTCGGCCACCGACTCGAAGACCGTGTGCCTGGGGTTGAGCGCGCCGGCCGGGTCCTGCAGCACCATCTGCACCCGGCGTCGGAAGGCCCGCAGCGCGCGGGTGCCATACGACAGCGGTTGCCCCGAGTGGAGGACCTCCCCGGCCGAGGGCCGCTCCAACCCCATCATCGTGCGTGCCAGCGTGGTCTTTCCCGATCCGGACTCGCCCACCAGCGCCACGACCTCGCCGGGACCGACCTGAAGGTCCACGCCGTCCAGTGCACGGGCGACCTGCCCCGCGCGCGTGGCGAACTCGACACTGACTCCGCGAGCCTCGAGCAGCGCCGAGGAGCGGGTCTCCTCGTTGGTCATCGACTGTCCTCCTGCCCGACGCGGATGCACGCGACCTCGCGCCCCGAGCCGTGCGCGAGCAGCGGCGGCTCCGCGTCGCTGCAGGCGGGGATGGCGCGCGGGCAGCGAGGCGCGAACGAGCATCCCGGCGGCAGCGCGCGGGGGTCGGGCGGGTCGCCGGGCAAGCCGGCCGGCGCGAACCGGGAGGCGGGGTCGCCGACTCGGGGGAACGCCGCCGACAGCGCAGCCGCGTAGGGGTGCAGCGGCTCGCCGAAGATCGAGGCGGCGGGACCCGACTCGACCACGCGACCGGCGTACATCACCACGATGCGGTCGCACAGGTCAGCCAGCACGGACAGGTCGTGGCTGATGATCACCATGCCGACGTCAAGATCGTGCACCAGGCCGGACAGCACGTCGAGCACCTGGGCCTGGACCATCACGTCAAGGGCGGTGGTCGGCTCGTCGGCGATGATCAGGGCGGGTCGGCACGCCAGGGCCATCGCGATCATCACCCGCTGGCGCTGCCCGCCCGAGAGCTGGTGCGGGTACGAGCGGGCTCGCTCCGGGGCCAGCCCCACCTGGCCGAGGAGGTCGGCCACGCGCGTGTCGACCGCAGCGTCATCGAGGTCAGGGGTGTGCGTGGTGATCGCCTCGCCGATCTGCCGGCCCACGCGATGCACGGGGTTCAACGAGTGCAGGGCACCCTGGAAGATGATCGACGCTCCCGCCCAGCGCAGCACCCGCAGGTCGCCCCACGACATCGTCAGCACGTCGTCGCCCTGCACCAGCACCTGACCGTCCACGCGCGCCGAGTCCGGCTGGAGGCGCAGGATCGTGCTGGCCAGCGTCGACTTGCCACAGCCGGACTCCCCCGCGACACCGAGGATCTCGCCGCGGCGCACCTCCAGGTCGACCGCCCGGACCGCGGGCACGTCTCCCTCGCCGGAGCGGTAGGTCACCGACACCTGCCGCATCTCCAGCAAGGGCGCCTCAACGCTGCTCATCAGCGCTCCCTGAGCCGCGGGTCGAGGACAGCCTCGAGCGCCTGGCCGATCAGGGTGAACGACAACACCACCGCCACGACGCAGACTCCCGGCGGAATGATGAACCACCACGACCCGGTGGTGATCGCACCGACGGTGTAGGCGTCGTCGAGCATCGAGCCCCAGGACACCCGAGTCGGGTCACCCAGCCCCAGGAAGCTCAGCGTGGTCTCCGACAGGATCGCGATCGCGACCGTCAGCGTCGTGTTGGCGAAGACCATCGGCATCACGTTGGGCAGGATGTGTCGCCCGATCTGGTGACCGGTGCCGGCGCCCAACACCTTCGCGCGCTCGAGGTAGGCGCGCTCCTTGATCGACAGGGTCTGGCTGCGGATGAGGAGCGCCGTCGCCGGCCAGGACGTGACGCCGATGACGATCGCGATGTTGAACAGCGACCGGCCCAGCACCGTGGCCAGCACGATGGCCAGCGGGAGGAACGGGATCACCAGGAACCACTCGGTGAGCCGGAAGAAGAAGGCACCGAGCCATCCGGTGAAGAAGCCGGACACCAGGCCGATCAGCGTGCCGATCACCATCGAGATCAACGTGGCCAGGAATCCCACGAACAGCGAGATCCGGGCCCCCCAGATCAACAGGGTGAGCACCGAGCGCCCCTTGTCGTCGGTGCCGAGCCAGAACTCCGAGGACGGGGGCTCGAGCACCCCTCCCGTCGCCCTGGTGACCGACAGCCCGTCGGCGTTGGCGATGACCGGTGCCAGGACGGCGACGGACACGAAGAAGATCAGGATGCCCAGGCCGATCACACCCGACCGGTGCTTGCGGAACTCGCGCCAGCCGCGACGCCAGGCCTCCGCGCGCCGGCGGCGGGACAGCTGGCGGGTACTGACCTGGGTCGGGGTGGGCGGAGTGACGGTGCTCATGAGCGCACCCGGGGGTCGAGCAGGCCGTAGAGCAGGTTCGCCAACAGGTTGGCCACGATGACCGCGGCCGAGGCGACCAGGAACGTGCCTTGGAGCACCCAGTAGTCGGGCACCTGCAGGGCCTCGACGGAGAGCAGCCCCAGTCCCGGGATCGAGAAGACGGTCTCGACCGTGATCGCGCCGGACACGACGAAGCCGATGCTGAGTGCGATGAGCGTGGTGGTCGGGAGCAGCGCGTTGCGGACGGCGTGCCGGTTGCGCACCTGGATGTCGCGCAACCCCTTGGCCCGAGCCGTGGTCAGGTAGTCCTCGCCGATCTCGTCGAGCAGTGAGGAACGCATGATGAGGGAGTAGTCGGCGAGGTACGCGAGGGTTAGCGTGAGCACCGGCAGCGCCAGATGCCAGGCCGTGTCGAGGACCGCCGCCGGCGTGCCGGGTGTCACGTTGGTCGAGTGGAGGCCGCCCGTCGGGAACATCTGCGGCAGCGGACCGGCTCCGACCGCGAGAAGGGCGATCAGCAACAGTCCGAGCCACCACTCGGGCATGGAGTACAGCGTGAGGGAGCCACCGGTGGTGAGCTTGTCGAACGCGCCGCCTCGCTTCCACGCCTGGTTGACCCCGAGCCACACCCCGATCAGGATCGCGAGGACGGTCGCGATCCCGACCAGGAGCAGCGTCGGCCACATCCGGTCGCGGATCAGGTCGGTGACGGGGACGTTGTACTTGATCGAGACGCCCAGGTCGCCGCTCAGCGTGTTCCTCAGGAACGTGAAGAACTGCTGGACGAACGGCTGGTCCAGGCCGTGGGTGCGGTTGAACTCCGCCAGCTGCTCAGGCGTGGTGAACCGCCCGCGGCCCAGCGTGCGGGCCGGGTCGCCGGGCAGGACGCGGAACAGGAAGAAGTTCACGACCAGCATGAACACCAGGCTGGCCAGGGCCCCCAGGACCTTCCCGAGGACGTACCGCGCGTAGCTGCGGCGGCGACTCGTCGGCGTGGTGGTCGCCGCTGACGACGCCACCTCCGCCGACGCGGCGGTCACTCGCGATCACCCGTCGATCCACGGCGTCGAACCGCAACGAAGCCGCCCACGGCGACCAGCACCACGAGGCCCACACCCAACCCGATCCACAGACCGGTGCTGGCGCTCGAGTCAGGCGCGGCATCGGTCGCCTGGGTGGCACCCGCGTCACCGGCACAGTCGCCGGCCTCCGCGGCCGGCCTCATGTTGAGGTAGTTGTACACGCCGTACTGCAGCAACCAGATGCCGCCCGGGTCGGGCTGCGCCCGCAGGCACGCGAACCGGTCGGAGCGGACCGCCTCACCGATCGTGGTGTACGCCGTCACCAGGTACGGCGAGTCCTCGAACAGCATCTGCTGCATCTGCTTGACGATCTCGGCTCGCTTGGCGTCATCGACCTCGATGTGCTGCTGGTCGTAGAGCGCGTCGTAGGCGTCGTTGCAGTACCACGAGTCCGACCAGTTTCCGAGCTGGCCACAGGTCATGTAGGACAACATCGAGTCCGGGTCGGGCTCGACGTACCAACCCCACTCGAAGATGTCGAAGTTGCCGTCCAGGATGACGCCGGTCAGCTTGCTCGACTCGATCGACTCCACCTTGGAGTCGATGCCGAGGTCACCGAGCCACTCGCCGAAGAAGTTCAACACGTCCAGCGACGTCTTGGAGTCGCTGCGTGCGAACAGCCGGAGGGTGCCGATCGGTGTGCCGTCGGGCATCGTTCGCTTGCCGTCGGAACCCAGGGTGTAGCCCGCGTCGTCGAGCAGCTGGCCGGCCTTGTCCAGGTCGAAGGTGAAGGCCTCGTCAGCCGGCGGCTCCCACCGGTAGGTCCCGTAGGCGGGCGGGATGATCGTCGAGCCGGGCAGCCCGCCACCCTGGTAGGCCTTCTCGATGATCTGGTCGAGATCGAGCGCGTAGCCCAGGGCGTGCCGGAACTTCGGGTCCAGCACGGCCGGGTTGGGGTCGCCGATGGGCTCCCCGGTCTTGAGGTCGACCGAGCCGGTGTTGAACGCGATCTCGTCGAACCCCGGCGACGAACCGTTGATCGCAGTGATGCCGTCGCGACCCTTGAGCGCCTCGACCTGGATCGGCGTGATCCCTTCGACGAAGTCGACCTCGCCGGTGATCAGCGCCTGGATCGCCGGGTCCTCGGACTTGTAGACCCGGAACACGACCTCGTCGATGTGGGGCGCGCCCTGCCAGTAGTCCGGGTTGGCCTCGAAGCGGTAGATGGACCCGCCGGCCTGTCCCTCGACCAGGCGGAACGGGCCCGAGCCGACGACGGGCTGGCCGTCGGTGGGCTCGGCCGTGTAGGTCTTGATCTGCTTGTCGTCGACGTCCTTCCAGACGTGCTCGGGGATGATCGGGATCGGCAGCAGGGGCAGCACCGCGTTCGGCTGCTTGGTGGTCAGCACCACCGTCGTGTCGTCCGGGGCGGTCACCTCGGTCACACCCACCAGGTAGGAGCCCCACGTGGCCCTCTCGGGACCGCCGTCCAGGATCCGGTTGTAGGTGTAGGCGATGTCGTTGGCCGTGAGGTGCTCACCGTCGGACCAGTTGACGTCGTCGCGGATGTTGAAGGTCCACGTCAGGCCGTCCTCGGAGACCTCCCAGCCGGTCGCCAGGCCGGGTTGCGGCGACATGTCCTCCATCGAGTAGCTGATCATGTAGTCGTAGGTCAGCGCCCACATCTCGAACGACTCGGCCTCGATGCCCAGGAACGGGTTGAACGAGTCGACCTCGTTCTGAATTGCGACGGTGAAGGTCACCTTCTCGTCCGCGGCACCCGAAGCGCCGTTGAGGGCCAGACCCGGCGTCAGCGCGACCAGAGCCAGGGCCAGTGCGGTGACGACGCGCGCCCAGGTACGTTGACGCCCGTGACCGCTCCCCAGACCCCGCCCAGCTCGCCGCCGGTGGCCCGGCGCATACCGTTCGAGCACACCGAGCACGGCGTCTCGCGCCCGGACCCCTACGCCTGGATGCGTGAGGCCGAGTCCCCCGCGGTGCTGACGCACCTTGCTGCTGAACGCGCCTGGTACGACGTCGCGTCGTCTCATCTCAATCCCCTCGCTACGACCCTGCGGGCCGAGATGGTTGCTCGCCTGGCACCGACTGAGAGATCCCCCTCGTGGCGGCGTACGCGCTTTTCCTACTACACGGTTCATCCCGCGGGAAGGGACTACGCCCAACTGTTACGAGAAATCCGCATCCCGGGCGACTCTGAAGCGGGAAATCCGAAGGCAAACGGGGTCGAACTCAACGAAAACCGTCCCGACGTGGTGCTCGACCACAACACCATCCCGGGCGCCGGCGACTATCTGGACCTGGGCGTGGAGTCGATCAGCCCCGACGAGAACCTGCTCGCCTACTCCGTCGACCTGACCGGGGAGGAGGTCTACCGGTTGCGGTTCCGGGACCTCGCCCTCGGGGCCGACCTGGAGGAGGAGGTGCCCCGCTCCTACTACGGCGGTGCGTGGTCCGCGGACTCGGGTGCGTTCTTCTACACCGTCCACGACGAGGCCTACCGGCCGTTCCAGGTCTGGAGGCACCACATCGGCAGCCCCGTGGGCGAGGACGTGCTGGTGCTCGAGGAGCCCGACGAGCGGTTCACGCTGTCCGTGCGCGGCACCCGCTCGGGCGACCTGGTGATGATCTCGAGCGAGAGCAACACGACCTCGGAGGTCTGGGTCGTCGACGCACACGACCTCTCTCGTGGACCGTGGTCGGTCGGCGGGCGGCGCGCGGACGTGCGCTACCACGCCGAGCACCGGCGTTTCGAGGACGGCGGAGCCGACCTGGTGGTCGTGACCAACGACGGGGCCGTGGAGTTCCGGCTGATGCGCGCACCCGTGCCGGACGGCGCCGACCAGGACCACTCCGTGTGGGTGGAGGCGCGTCCGGAGAATCCGGCGGACCGCTTGGAGCGGGTCGACGCCTTCGCGGGCGGCCTCGTGCTCAGCCTGCGCACCGGCGGCGAGCACGTGGTCCGGCTGCTTCCCCACGACGACCTCGGCGGGGCGGGCCACGACGTGCGGTCGCGGTTCCCCGGTGGCGAGGTCTACCTGTTCCGCACTCCCGACTACTCCTCACCGACGATCACGGTCGTCGACGAGGCGTACACCGAGCCGGCCGTCTGGTCGGCCGTCGACCTGCGCAGCGGCGAGCGCGTCGACGTACACCGGGACGAGGCTCCCGGCCACGACCCGACCCGCTACCGCACGCAGCGGCGGACCTTCCCCTCCGCCGACGGGACCGCGGTGCCGGCCACGATCGTGCGGCACCGGGACACCCCGCTCGACGGGACCGCACCCGCGCTCGTCTACGGGTACGGCGCCTACGAGGCGGTCTTCGAGCCGGAGTGGGATCCCGCGCTGCCCAGCCTGCTCGACCGCGGGGTCGTGTTCGTCTTCGCCCACCTGCGCGGTGGTGGCGAGCAGGGTCGGCACTGGTACCTCGACGGCAAGCTCGCGCGCAAGCAGCACACCTTCGACGACCAGATCGCCGTCGCCGACGGTCTGGCCGCGGAAGGGCTGGTGGACCCGGCGCGGATCGCGACCCGAGGGCTCAGCGCCGGCGGGCTCCTGCAGGGAGCGGTGTTCTCACAGCGTCCCGACCGGTGGCGGGCAGTCGTGGCCGAGGTGCCGTTCGTCGACGTCGTGACGAGCATGTTCGACGAGGCGACGCCGCTGACCGTCACCGAGTGGGAGGAGTGGGGCGACCCGCGCAAGCGCGAGGAGTTCGACTGGATGCTGGCCTACTCGCCCTATGAGAACCTGCCTGCCGCGGGTTCGCGTCCGGACCTGCTGGTCACCGGGGCGGTCCACGACCCCCGGGTGATGGTGCGCGAGCCGGCCAAGTGGGTCGCCGCGCTGAGGCACAGCGACCCGGACTGGGCTGAGCGCTGCCTCTTCCGGTGCGAGACCGGGCCTGGAGCCCACGTCGGGCCCTCTGGCCGCTTCGGCCACCTGGCCTACGAGGCGGAGGTGTACGCCTGGCTGCTCGACCAGCTCGGCGTGGCCGACGTGGCACCCCTGTGACGGGCGCGGTTCGTGAGGCGGCCGGCGACGCGGAGCTGCACGAGGAGGTCCTGCGGGTCGCCCGGGACCTGATCCGGATCGACACGACCAACGGCAACGAGACCGCGGCGGCGGCCTACCTGCGCGACTACCTCATCGACGCCGGCGTCGAGTGCGAGCTCGTCGCCAAGGACCCCCGCCGCGCCAACCTCGTCGCCCGCCTCCCCGCCGACGCGTCACATCTTGCCGGTGAGGAGTCACATCTGGACGGTGAGGGGTCACATCTGGGGCACTCACTGGCGTACGTCGGCCACCTCGACGTCGTACCAGCCGATCCTCGGGACTGGACGCACCCGCCGTTCGAAGCGGTGGTGACCGACGACGGGTACCTCGTGGGCCGGGGCGCCGTCGACATGAAGAACGAGGTCGCGGCCCGGGTGGTCGCCGTGGCCGAGCTGGCGCGCACCGGGTTCCGCCCCAGTGCCGACCTGTGGCTGCTGATGGTCGCCGACGAGGAGGACGGTTCGGCCGACGTGGGTATGCGGTGGCTGCTCGAGCAGCGCGCCGACATCCGACCCGACCTCGCCGTCAACGAAGGTGGTGGTCAGCGCCTTGAGCTCGCCGATGGGCGCGTGGTTCTGAGCCTGGCCACCGGCGAGAAGGGCACCCAACCCGTGCGCGTCACGGCAGTCGGGGAGGCCGGCCACGCGTCGATGCCGACGCTCGGTGACAACGCCGTCCCGCGCGTCGGCGAGATCCTGACTCGGATCGGGCAGGGTGTGCCCGAGCTGGCCGACGTTGCTTCGCTGCGGGAGCCCTTGGAGGTCCTGCTCGGCGGTGCGGCGGGACCCGACCTGGCCGCGGCGATCGTCCGAGCCGCCGCCCTCCACCCGATGCTGCGGCACTCGCTGCCGCCCCTGGCCGGTACGACGATGGCCCCGACGCTGCTGGGCGGCTCCGCCGCGCGGAACGTCATGCCTGCGCGAGCGTGGGTGGAGCTGGACTGCCGGATCCTGCCGGGCACCGGCGCCGAGGACGTCCTCGACCAGGTACGCGAGCGATTGCGCGGCCTCGAGGCCTGCGAGCTCAGCCTCCCCGAGCCCCTCGTCCCCGGGAGCTCGTCACCCTCAAAGGGCTCCGTGCCCGATGCGGTGGCGGCCTGGCTCGCCGACCACGACCCGGGCGCGCTCGTGCTGCCGGTCCTGTGCCCGGGCTACACCGACTCCAGCTTCCTACGCGCAGCGCGGGGTACGGCGGCGTACGGCTTCAACCCGTTCCGCACCACCCCCGCCGATGTCCTCGACGAGGGGTACCACAACGCCGACGAGCGCGTGCACGTCGACGACCTGCTGCTCTCCGTGCGCTTCCACCTCGACCTGGCCCGACGGCTTCTCGGCTAGCCCGCGAGGAAGCTCAGCCGGACCTCGCGGACGATGTTGTCGACGTTGAGGTCCACGAGGCAGATGCTTTGCCAGGTGCCGAGCGCCAGACGCCCGGACAACACCGGCACCGTCGCGTACGGCGGCACGAGAGCCGGCATCACGTGGGACCGGCCGTGTCCGGGGCTGCCGTGCCGGTGGCGCCATCGGTCGTCGGAGGGCAGCAGGTCGCGCAGGGCCGCCAGCAGGTCGTCATCGCTGCCCGCACCGGTTTCGAGGATCGCGATCCCGGCCGTGGCATGCGGCACGAACACGTGCAGCAGTCCGTCGCCGCGGCCAGCGACGTAGGCCGAGGCTTCCGCGGTCAGGTCGAGCACGACCTCGCGGTCGCCGGTGCGCAGGCTGAGCGTCTCTGAGTCCACGCCGTCATGGTGTCACTGCCTCAGGGTCGCCGGTGTCGGCGAGGTCCGGAAGCAGCACCCTCAGCCGAGCCAGCCCGTCTCGGGCCTGCGACTTCGCCGTACGACGGCCGCCCAGGAGGCGCCGCGGTCTCGCGCTCGCTGCGGTCCTCGCAGTAGCGCAGCACAACCACGGCCCACTGGCCTGGAGCCAGCCGGGCAAGGCGCTGCGCAAGAGCGGTGGGGGGAGCACGAAGTGTCGCCAGATCCGACTCCTCAGCGCCCAGATGTGACTCCTCGGCGCCCAGATGTGACTCCTCGGCATACAGACGGCCGCCGGTGGCGAGACCGGCGGCCGTGAGTGCGGTTACTTCGAGTAGGTCGGACTTCAGTAGGTCGGACTTCAGTAGGTCGGACTTCGGTAGGTCGCTCCGCGGGCGGTCCCCCGCCCCGAGGAGTGGGGACTACCGCAGGATGGGGCTCTTCTCGACGAGGTTGGTCTTCGCCCAGGCCTTGCCGGCACCCCAGGTGTCACCGGAGAGGGTCAGCGCCAGCACGATCACGCTGATCATGCCGAGGATGTGGTCGTCGAGCACCGGGTTGTTCTCGGGGGGCAGGACGACGGTCCACATCATCAGGTACATCAGCGCACCGGCGGCGCCGGCGATCCTCATGCCGATGCCGAACGTCAGCGCGAGACCGATGGCGAGCAGGCCGAACATGAACAGCCAGTTCACCCAGGTGTCGCCGGCGATGCCGTTGTAGAAGTCCTTGAACGGGCCCTTGGCGCCGTACTTCAGGAAGCCCTCGGTCGGGTTCCCGCCGTTGATCCAGGCGGCCGAACCGAAGCGGTCGACCGTCTCGACCCCGGACTCGGGGTCGACCGATCGGCCGGTCGAGAAGCCGAGTGCCAGCAGCTTGTCGAAGAAGGCCCACAGGAACGTGAGCCCGAAGGCGATGCGCAGCGCGGCGAGTGCCTGCCGAGCGGCGGAATGCGTGACGATCTCGTCCTGAAGCACCACAGGGTGGGCGGTGACGGGAGTCGGGGTGTTGGTGGAGCTACTCATTGTTTCCTCCAGATGTCTGTCGGGTTCGCCGACGTTGTTGACATCTCAACCGTCCCGCCGAACGCCCGGACGCCGCCACTGAATGGCTGACAGATCACACGTGACCTCCGGAACATTCGACAGTACTCCCGTTGAGACCCAGATCACGCAACGCGGGCGCGAGGCCGGGCCGTTCGGCCCAGGACCGAGTCGATCTCAGTCGCGCCGCAGGTTGCGCAGCACGTACTGCATGATCCCGCCGTTGCGGTAGTAGTTCGCCTCGCCCGGGGTGTCGATGCGGACCACGGCGTCGAACTCGACGTCCCCCGCCGTCACGCGCACCGTGCGCGGCGTGACCCCGGCGTTCAGCGCGGTGACCCCGGTGAACGCGAAGGTCTCCTCGCCGGTCAGCCCGAGCGACTCCGCCGTCTGGCCGGCGGGGAACTGCAGGGGCAGCACCCCCATGCCGATCAGGTTCGACCGGTGGATCCGCTCGTAGGACTCGGCGATGACGGCCCGGACGCCGAGCAGCGCCGTGCCCTTGGCCGCCCAGTCTCGCGAGGAGCCCGAGCCGTACTCCTTGCCGGCCAGGACGACGAGGGGGGTCCCCGCGGCCTGATAGCTCGCCGCAGCGTCATAGACGCTGGTGACCTCGCCACCCGCGGTGAAGTCACGGGTGAAGCCACCCTCGGTCCCCGGAGCGAGCTGGTTGCGCAGACGGATGTTGGCGAAGGTGCCGCGGATCATCACCTCGTGGTTGCCCCGTCGAGACCCGTAGGAGTTGAAGTCGCGCTGCTCGACGCCGTGCTCGGTCAGGTAGCGACCCGCGGGCGAATCCTTCTTGATGGCTCCGGCCGGGCTGATGTGGTCGGTGGTGACCGAGTCGCCGAGCTTCAGCAGGACCCGGGCGCCACTGATGTCGGTCACCGGCTCCGGCTCGTCCGGCATCCCGTCGAAGTAGGGAGGCTTGCGGACGTAGGTCGAGGCGTCGTCCCAGGCGAAGGTGTCACCCTCGGGCGTCGGCAGGGAGCGCCACTGCTCGTCCCCGGCGAACACATCGCTGTAGCTCTCTCCGAACATCTCTGAGTTGATCGCCCCAGCGATGACCTCCTCCACCTCGGCCGCCGAGGGCCAGATGTCACGCATGAACACGTCGTTGCCCTCGGTGTCCTGACCCAGCGGATCGTGGAACAGATCGACGTCCATCGACCCGGCCAGCGCGTAGGCCACCACCAACGGAGGCGAGGCCAGGTAGTTCATCTTGACGTCGGGGTTGATCCGCCCCTCGAAGTTACGGTTGCCGGAGAGGACCGAGACGACCGCCAGGTCGCCCTCCTGGACCGCAGCGGACACCTCCGGGATGAGCGGGCCCGAGTTCCCGATGCACGTGGTGCAGCCGTAGCCGACCAGATTGAAGCCGAGCTTGTCGAGGTACGGCGTCAGCCCCGCCCGCTCGTAGTAGTCCGAGACGACCTTCGAGCCGGGAGCCAGCGTCGTCTTGACCCACGGCTTGCTCTCGAGGCCCTTCTCGACGGCCCTCTTGGCCAGCAGCGCGGCGCCGATCATCACCGACGGGTTCGAGGTGTTGGTGCACGAGGTGATCGCGGCGATGGCCACCGCCCCGTGGTCGAGGTCGAAGGAGCTGCCATCGGCGAGCGTCACGGGCGTCGGGTTGCTCGGCCGGCTGCGCCCCGGCGTCCCTGAGAGGTGGTCGTCGGGAGCCGGTGAGTTGTTCTCGCCGTGGTAGGCCGGCGCATCGGAAGCCGGGAACGACTCGGCGGAGGCCTCGTCGTACCCCTGCTCGGCACCCTCGGTGTCGACATAGTCGACCAGGGCGCCGCGGAACGACTCGCGGGCATCCGCCAGCGAGACCCGGTCCTGGGGCCGCTTGGGGCCGGCGAGGGACGGGACGACGGTGGTCAGGTCGAGCTCGAGCTTCTCGGAATAGCGGGGCTCAGCCGTCGGGTCGTGCCAGAGACCCTGCACCTTGGCGTAGGCCTCGACCAGTGCGAGCTGCTGCTCGGAGCGTCCGGTCAGGCGGAGGTACTTCACCGTCTCCTCATCGATCGGGAACACCGCGATGGTCGACCCGAACTCGGGGCTCATGTTGCCGATCGTGGCGCGGTTGGCCAGCGGTAGCGCCGAGACGCCCGGCCCGTAGAACTCGACGAACTTGCCCACGACACCGTGCTTGCGCAGCATCTCGGTGATCGTCAGCACCAGGTCGGTCGCGGTCGCGCCTTCCGGCAGGTCGCCGTTCAGCTTGAAGCCGACCACGCGCGGAATCAGCATCGAGACGGGCTGGCCCAGCATGGCGGCCTCGGCCTCGATGCCCCCCACGCCCCAACCCACCACGCCGATGCCGTTGACCATCGTGGTGTGGGAGTCGGTGCCGACGCAGGTGTCGGGGTAGGCGAGCGTCACCCCGTCGGCGTCCTCACGCGTGAAGGCGACGCGGGCGAGGTGCTCGATGTTCACCTGGTGGACGATGCCGGTGCCGGGAGGCACGACCTTGAAGTCGTCGAAGGCGCCCTGACCCCAGCGCAGGAACTGGTAGCGCTCACGGTTGCGCTCGTACTCGATCTCGACGTTGCGTTCGAAGGCCTCGGGTGTGCCGAAGACGTCGGCGATCACCGAGTGGTCGATCACCATCTCGGCCGGCGCGAGCGGGTTGATCCGTGACGGGTCGCCCCCGAGGTCGGCCATCGCCTCGCGCATCGTGGCCAGGTCGACGACGCAGGGAACACCGGTGAAGTCCTGCATGATCACGCGCGCAGGGGTGAACTGGATCTCCTGGTCGGGCTCGGCGGTCTCGTCCCAACCCGCGATCGCCCGGATGTCGTCCGCGGTGATGTCGGCCCCGTCCTCGGTCCGCAAGAGGTTCTCGAGCAGCACCTTCAAGGAGAACGGCAGGGAGGCCACGTCCAGCCCGTCACCGGTCACCGCGTCGAGGCGGTAGATGCGGTACGACTGGTCCCCGACTCGCAGCGTGTCCTGGGCTCCGAAGCTGTCCTGACTGGCCATGCGTCATCTCCTCGTGGGGCGTGGGCGCTCGGTCCCCATCTTGCCGGGGTACGCCGCCCGGTGGTAGCGGGACCATGCAATCTCTCTTGATGTCAAGATACCTGATGTCAAGAGAGATTGCACCCCTCGACGCGGGACGTCGTACGAACCGAGCGCCCCGACAACCACGTAGTACGACGCAACGCGCGTCAGGGGTGCTCAGGCGAGGCGCAGGATGGCCACACCCTCCACTGGTGCGTCATCGGGAAGACGCTGCGTTCCTGAGCGTGAGCAAGATCCATGGCCGACACTTGCGTTCATCAGACGAATCTGGCCGCTGACCTGCGGATCCGCCATCCCGGGCGGGCGTCGCCTCGGCGATGAAACCCGGGTACTGGTCGGTCCATCGTGTTGACGGTCCGAACCTAGCGTGCAGCACCTCGCGGGCTCTGGGACGGCGAACCGGCTGAGTCAGTGGATGTCGCGCCTAGGGGTGAGGCGGAAGGCTAGGACGACGACGATGGTGGCATAGACCGCGAGGAGCAACCCGGACGCGGCCACGGGGAGCAGCCGTCCCTCGGAGTCGACCGAGGGGCCCAGTTGCATCACCACGTACGCCGCCGCAACCGGCAGCCAGCGACCGACCGACATGTGCGCCGGGATGATCATGTGTTCCACGGCCAGCATCCACACCAGCGCGGCGACGACGAAGACGACCTGGTTGCGGACCAGCGCTCCGATCAGGACGCCGACGACGGCATACAGCAGCATCACGATCGTGCAGCCGGCGATCGTCTGCCAGAACCGCACCCCGACGACCATCTCACCACCCCGAGAGCTGATCAGCGCGACGGCGACCGGAACCGCCACCATCAGCGTCACGACGGTGGTCAGCACACTCGCGACCGCCAGCGCGACGCCCTTCGCGACCAGGACGCGATGGCGCCGCGGCTCGATCAGGTACGTCGAAGTCACCGTGCCGTAACGGAACTCCTGAGTGACCGCGACGCCGCCCAGCAATGCGATGAAGACCATGGGAACCACGAAGCCGGTCCCGACGGCGAGCGCCAGGAGGTCCGGGTCGTAGATGGACGACGCCGCGCCACCCTTGCCAGGCTGGGGTATCTCGGACGAGACAGCCACGGGCACGAAGAACATGGAGACCAGCAGCACGCCCGCGTGCGCCCGAGTGCACAGCTTGAGCAGTTCGGCGGAGATGAGCGCGGTCATGGGACGGCCCTCCCGGAACGGTTCGGATCGTCGAGATCTGCGAAGCGTCCATCCGATCGCGATGAGGATGATGACGTGTGCGGCGTTCGGCCAAGCCAAGGGAAGGTCGAAGCCCCACCAGAAGGGCGCACACACCACGATCCCGATCAACGAGACCAGGATCCCGGAGGTTCGTGGCAACAGCAGGAGCACACCACCGGCTGCCAGAACCGTGCAGGCGATCAGAAACGCGGCTAAGAGTGGCACGGTCGTGGGGACACCAAGGCGATAGAGAGGCCCGTAGCCGTAGGTGGGATTGCCGTAGGCGTACGGCACGCCGTTTCCAGACGCAACGCTCCAGATGGCCGGAATGGTGAAGCCGCCGAATCCCAGACCGTTGACGATCGCGCCTGCACCAGCAATGCGCAGACACCAGTCCGACGAGGTGTTCATCCACGATGACCCCGTGGGCGCCGTCATGGGACCACCTGTCGGGCCGATTCAGGTCGTTGGCCGGCGTCGGCGTCCTGGATGAGCCGGAAGAAGGCCCGTTCCAGGTCCGCGGTCCCGGCCAGACCGTGCAGCACGATGCCGTGAGCCGCGGCGACCTCCCCGACCTCCTCAGGTGTCGCATCGACGTCTAGCCCGTCGTCGCTGGGCCGGTGAGTGTGGCCTGCGGCGTCGAGCGCGGCCGCGAGCCGACGCACCTGCGGAGTTCGCACCCGGGATCTAGCGCCTGCCTCGGCGCGAAGCTCGGCGAGCGTCGAGGACCTCAGCAGCCGGCCGCGTGTCATCACGAGCACATGGTCGGCGGTGAGCTCCACCTCTCCCAGCGCATGACTGGACAACAGCACCGTCCGCCCCTCGTCGGCCAGCCTCCGTACGTATCCGCGGAGCCATCGCACCCCCGGAGGGTCGAGGCCGTTGGTCGGCTCGTCGAGGACTAGCACGGACGGATCGCCCAGCATCGCGGCGGCCAGGCCGAGACGCTGACGCATCCCCAGGGAGAACTCCCCCACCCGCCTCCGCGCGTCCGCAGCGAGTCCGGCGTCCTCCAGGACATGCTCCGGTGCCTCCAGCGGCAGACGCGCCGCGATCGTCATCATCCGCAGCTGGGCGAGTGCCGTCCGGCCGGGGTGCCAACCGGACGCCTCGAGCAGAGCCCCAACCGTGCGCACCGGCTCCGGCAGCTCGTCGTACCGCTGCCCGTCGAACGTGGCGGTCCCGCTGCTTGGCGCCACCAGCCCAAGCAGCATCCGCAAGGTGGTGCTCTTGCCGGCGCCGTTCGGTCCGAGCAGGGCAGTCACCTGACCTGGCAAGGCCACAGCGCTGACATCATCGACGGCGAAGAAGTCGCCGAAGGCCTTGCTCAGGCCGTTCAGCTCGATGGCAGGTGCTCTCATTCGTCTGCTCCGACGGCGAAGCGACCCAGGACGAGCGCGACTGACAGGACCGCGACCCAGAGCCAGAAGGCAGTGAACGGGACGAACGCGTAGCCCTCGGTCCAGACGGCGCGCGCGAGTACGGACCCGATGCCGGCGATGAGGGCCCACCAGCCGAGCCACTGCGGCAGGTCGCGGCTCGTGAGGACGATCAGGCCGGTGCAGATCCCGACGGCGCCGGCGGCGACCCAGCCGTTGGCGAAGGAGATGTTGCCGAGGTCGTAGGCATAGCGAGCGACCTGGGGGTCGATGTCGCCGGACCGGTAGACCGCGGCGTCCCACGAGGCGATCTGTCCCGACACGACGCTCACCACGCCGGCGCCGGCGAGGAAGAGCGAGCGCCAAGGCAGCTCACCCTCGTAGCGCCGCAGCAGCAGGGCGAGGCCGAGGGTGAACCACAGCATCGCGATCAGCCCAACCGCGGTGAGGAACGAGCTGATTGCTCCGAACGTGTCGTCGAGGGACCGGAAGAACGCGACGGTCTGGTCGGCGTTGCTGTCTATAGCGGCGCTCTGGTAGTCGTTGGCGAGCGACGTCCCCACGACGACGACCAGAGTCACCAGCCCGGCCGCGCCGGTGATCCGGGCGAGATTCCTGCGCTGCTGGGTGGATGCGACGGTGTGGGTCGAGTCGGTGAGCTGCGTCATGGGGATCCTCCGCATGGTGGTGGTTACGTCATCGACGCTAGATACGGCGACGGGGCCCGTCATCGGTGCCCGGCCCACACTCGGTCTACGAGCCAGCACCACACTCCGGCTTGATGCCAGCGCGATTGCGGCCACGGTGGCCCGATTGCGAGAATCTGCTGGGTGAGGGCTCTCCGTCTCCCCCCTATTCCGAGCGCAGCACTTGCGGTGGTCTCGACGCTCGAGGTCGCCGCGGTCGTGCTCTCCTGGGGGCGGGAGCCCGCGTGGGACACCCTCATCTACGCGGTCAATACGCTGGTGCTCGCGGCGGTCGGCGCGCTCGTCGCGTCCAGGCAGCCGCGGAACCCGATCGGCTGGCTGGTCCTGGGAGCGGCGGTGGTCAGCTCCTTCGCCGATCTCGCCCAAGGGTGGGCTCTGCGTGGCTGGTCAGGGGCTGACGTCGCGGAGACCTTCGCCAATACGAGCACGATCCCCCAGGCGGCTGCGACGGTCGTCTGCCTCCTCCTCTTCCCGTCCGGCACGCTGATGGCACCGCCATGGCGGGCCGTGGGTGCGGCCGGAGTGCTCGGGGCCGCGCTCGCCCTACCGGCGTTCGTCCTCGCCCCCGAGGCGGGAAGCTACTTCGTCGACGGCGTGAACCCCTACGCTGCCGACGGTGCACTCTGGTGGGTGCTGTACGTCGTCGCGATGGCTGTCGTGCTCGGGTCATTCGTGCTCTCGGTCGTCGCGCTGGGTCTGCGGTTCCACCGCTCCGTCGGGGAAGAACGGCAGCAGATGAAGTGGTTGGCCCTCGCTGCCGGCATCGCAGCCGTCGTGATGCCCACTGGTTCCTTGCTGTGGAACACCGTGCCGGCCGTGCGGATCGCGGTCGCGGTGGCTGCCATGCTGATGCCGGTGGCGATCGGCGCGGGCATCCTGCGCTACAGGCTCTACGACATCGACCTCGCGATCAGCCGCACGGTCGTCTACGCGACCATCACGGTCCTGCTGACCGGAACGTACGCGGTCGTCGCCATCACCGTCGGTGCTGTCGGTGGCCGCGGCTCGATCTGGGCCACTGCGGTGGTGACCCTGATCGCGGGCGTAGGTGCGCGACAATTGCGCGATCGCCTCCACCGCCTCGTGGACCGCCGCTTCAACCGATCTCACTACGAGGCAACCGAGCGCGTGAACACGTTCCTCGAGGAGCTCCGCGCGGGTCGCGCCGCGCCCGAGGGGATCGAGCAGGTGCTGCGCGAGGCGGTGGGTGACCCGGCACTCGCGTTGGGGTTTCGCCTGCCAGGGACCGACAGGTACGTGCACCTGGACGGCGACCCGATGCCGGCCGGAGGTGAGCACCTACCCATCCGTTTGTACGGCGAGGAGGTCGGCGTCGTCGCAGTCGGCTCGGCAGCATCCCGTGCCCGGCTGCCCGAGCTGCTCACGATCGGCGGGCTCGCCCTCGAGATCGTCCGCCTCCGCGTCGAGCTCAGGCGGCAGCTCGACGAGGTCGCCGCTTCACGTGCCCGGATCGCCCTCGCCGCCGACGAGGAACGACACCGGATCGAGCGCGACCTGCACGACGGCCATCAACAGCGGCTCGTCTCGATCGGGCTCTCACTCCGGCACGCCCAGCACGCTCTCAACGGCACCGCGCCGAGCGCTCATGCCCTCATCCAGCGCGCGGTGGACGAGATCACCCAGTCGATCGAGGACCTGCGCGAGCTCGCACGTGGCCTCCGACCGGCTCAGCTCGACGCCGGCCTCACGCCCGCACTCCGGGAGCTCGCACGTCGTGCGCCTCTCCCGGTCGAGGTGCACTCATCCACCGCGAGGTTCTCAGCCGAGATCGAGGCTGCCGTGTACTACACCGCATGCGAAGGCGTCACCAACGCGGTGAAGCACTCCGGTGCCACCCAGGTCACGCTTCACACGAGGTTCGATGAGGGCCGACTGGTCCTCCTCGTCAACGACAACGGCGTCGGCGGCGCGGCCCTTGGAGTGGGGACCGGCCTGACCGGCCTCCAAGACCGGGTCACAGCCCACGGCGGCACCCTCGAGATCGCCAGTCCACGCGGACAAGGAACGACATTGACGGCGGTGTTCCCGTGCGCGTCCTGATCGCCGAAGACCAAGCGCTCCTGCGAGAAGGCTTGGGAATGCTGTTCGAGAACGGTGGCCACGACGTGCTGGCTCTCCTTGCCGATGCGGCGGACCTCGCCGCTGTCGTCGACGCCGAGAAGCCCGACCTGGTCGTCGTCGACGTGCGCATGCCGCCGACGTTCACCGACGAGGGAGTTCAGGTGGCTCGCACCATCAAGGCGGACCATCCCAACGTCGGCGTTCTCGTACTTTCTCAACACATCGAGACCGTCGGTGCGGTGTCACTGGTCGGACTGGGTGGCTTCGGCTACCTGCTCAAGGACCGGGTGCTCGACGTCGAGGAGTTCCTCGCCACCTCCGAGCGGGTCGCCCACGGTGGTTCGGCCCTCGACCCGGAGGTCGTCGCCAGCCTGGTCGCTCCCAGCGGCCCCGGCGCGCTCGCCCGCCTCACCGATCGTGAACGCGAGGTGCTTGCCCTCGTGGCTCAAGGCCACACCAACAGCCAGATCGCCGAGCGACTCGTCGTCACCGAGCGGACTGTCGAGGCCCACATCGGCCGGATACTCTCCAAACTCGGCATCGCCGAGTCGGCCGGCCACCGCCGAGTCCTCGCCGTGCTCACCTATCTGCAGGACGAGACTGCGCGCGGCTGATGGCGAGACCCGCCCGCCACGTCATCCGCAACGTGGCTGGTCAGCACTTTTCCAACAACGCGACGCATTCGACGTGGTGCGTCATCGGAACGACGCCGATGCTACTGAGCCTGAGCGCGATTCTTTGCCGACAACTGCGGTCATGAGAGCAAACCAGTCGCTGAACTGCGACTTTGTCGCCTGGGACGTCGATTGCGTCGGCTCCCCTCTGCGACCCTTCGCGATTCAAAGCGCGCCCAAAGCGCGCCCTCGAACAATCGGCTCCGCGGGGTCACAACCGACCGTAGTCTCCTTAGGTCTCGCCTCTGGCGCGGGCCCCGAGGTATTGGTCCATCACGACCGCCGGGATGCGGCCGCGATCGGAGACGACGATGTTGTTCGTCGTCGCCCATCGACGTACGGCGCCGGGGGTTGGCGGTGCGGGCGCGAGCGGCGGCGCGGCTTCGAGGCCGCGTACGGCGAAGTCACCGACCGTGTCCTCAGAGAGCCCGACGCGAGCAGCGGCGAGGAACCGATAGGTCCACTCCTGGGCGAGCTTGCGGGTGTCACAGAAGACGATCGGAACGGTCGGGAACCGGATCTGGCATTCGGCGATCGCGTCAGCCACGACGCTCGGCCGGACGCGGTCGAGCTTGAAGACCTGCGAGTAGCGCTCCTCGACGACCACCGCGGCGCGTGCGATCGCGGACAACTCGGTGAGCTGGAACTTCAGCTTGCCCGTCGTCAGCGAAGAAGCGAGGTCGGCCAAGGACTTGCGCTCCACCGACGCCTGCAACAGCCCGTCGACGATGAGTCCGTAGTCGCCGGCGCTCAGCGGCGCACGTCGGGTTGTCGCCTGTCGGTCAGCGAACGTGAACGGATAGCGCTCGCGGATGTCGACCACGATCTCCAGGTCGGCGACTCCGCTGGCCCGGGCGCCGGGAAGGGTCACCGCAGGACGCGCTTGCTTCGAAGTGCGGGCGGTCTGCCAGAAGATCATCTGCCGACCGCGGGCGTTGGTGACGACGATCTGGGAGCGGTTCTCTCGCCCGCGGTCGAGCACGAGGTCGATGGCGGCGCCCCGCCTCACACAGGAGCGCACCGCTACCTGCTCGATGATCTCGGCGTCTGCTGGCCACTCCTCGACACGGTGGCAGTAGACCTTGCCGGTGCGCGGCCAGGTGTCCTTCGCCTTGAGGATGAACCCGTCGCCAAGCGGGACCCGCAGGAGGTACGGCAGCGTCGACCCGACGTCGGTATTGCGGGCGATCACGAAGTCCTCCGGCACGTCGTCACGATAGCGAGACCTGATCTGCGGTCGCGCAACATCAACGGGCAGACGAGGTCCTCGCGGGTAGACTGGTGATCAGTCCGACCATGCGCATTCCGAGGAGGTGCCCCGTGACGGTACTTCCGGTCAGCGTCGACGACGACCCGATCGAACTGCTCGATGCCCAAGCGGCGGAGTCGGGAAGATCACGCAGTGAGGTGCTGGCTGCCGCCAGTCGCCGCGGGCTCGGCGGAGGTCGCTTGGCCGTGACTCTGGCGTCCTACCGCACCGGCGCGGAGATCTCTGAGGATGCCGCGATGGCTCTCGCGCAGGCCGAGTTGGAAGCCGCCCGCGCCGAGCGCCCGACCGCGTGAGCGGTGCTCCACCTCGCCGGGTCGTCATCGACCCCAACGTGTTCGTCTCGGCCACGATCACGCCCAACGGCGCGCTTGGCCCGATCATCGAGCTGATCGAGTACGGAACCCTGGTGCCGGTCGTAACTCAGCACTTGGTGGACGAGGTCGTCGACGTGCTCGGTCGAGCGAGACTGGCCAAGTACGTCAAACCTGGAGCCGGAGCCGCGTTCGAAGAGCAGATGCACCGCCTCGGCGAGTGCACTCCGACATCGTCGATCCACCCGCAGTTTCACGCGACCCGAAGGACGACTACCTCGTCGCCCTTGCGCTCGCTGCCTGCGCGGAAACCATCACCAGCGGCGACGACGACCTACCCGCGGCCAACCACCTCGGCGTTGAGGTCCTCACCCCGCGCCGACTCCTGTCTCGCTTCGACTTCTGATCGCCCCGGCTCAGACGTCTGCCTAGTCAAAGTCCGAGGTCCCTGCGGGGAGCAATTCGAGCTGACCTACGACATCTGAGCCACGCTCGGCGCAGGCCAGGAAAACGTCCCCAGACAACCGCGGTTGTCTGGGGACGTTTTTCTCGTGTCCCTCGGCTGCGTGAGCACTCAGTGCAGGTGCATGTGGGCGGCGTCGGCCTTCCCTGCAGGCATCCACGCGGCGGCCACCGCGGCGAAGACCACGGCGATCGCGGTGATGGCCATCGACCCGCGGGAGTAGGCCTCGACCACGCCGGAGGCCGCGGTGAGGTTGCCCGCCGTCCCGGCGACGGCGGACAGGACGGCCACACCGAGTGCTGCTCCGACCTCGTGCCCGGTCATCAGGAACCCCGACGCCATGCCGGTGTGCTCGGCCGGAATGCCGTTCATCGCGGTGCCGGCGACGGCGGCGAACACGAGTCCCGCGCCCAGACCGACGAGGCACAGCCCCGGCAGCATCCCGCCGACGTAGGAGGAGGTCGCGTCGGCACGGGACAGGAGCAGTCCTCCGCCCGCGACGACGGCCAGCCCGACGGCGGCGATGGTCCGCACCGGGAGGTGCGCACTCGCGTGGGCGGCGAGGTGGGTGCCAATCACGAGGGTGACGGCGAGCGGAAGGAACGCGAGGCCCGACTCCAGGGCGGAGTAGCCGAGGGCGGTCTGCCCGAAGATCGAGGTCAGGAACACCACCCCCATGAGCAGGCCTGTGATGCCGAGCATCACGGTCGTGCTCGACACCAGGGTCGAGATCTTCCAGGTGTGCGGGTGCACCAGCGGCTGCGTGGCCCGGCCCTCGATGAACACGAACGCGACCATCAGGATCCCGGCGACGCCCAGGCCGACAGCGGTCTGGACCGAGGCCCAGCCCTGGGACTCCACGCGCGCCAGGGTGAACATCAAGGTGGCCAGCGAACCGACGCCGAACAGGGCCCCGGGGACGTCGAACGCGGCCAGGCCGGCAGGACCCTTCTGGTCCTTCGCGACGACGTGGAAAGTGGCGGCGATGGCGAGCACGCCGATCGGCACGTTGATCCAGAAGATCGCCTCCCAGCTGGCCCACGTGGTGAGGACGCCGCCCAGGGCGACGCCGACCGCGATGCCCAGGCCGCCGATGGCTCCCCAGAGCGCAAGGCCCCGTGCCTTCTGCGTACCCGTGTAGGTGGTGCTGATGATGGAGAGGGCCGCCGGCGTCATGAGGGCTGCGGCGGCTCCCTGGGCCGCGCGGCCGCCGATGAGCTCGGCCGCGCCGCCGGCGAAACCGGTGAACAACGAGGCCGTGGTGAACAGCGTCAGGCCGGTGAGGAACACCGTACGACGCGAGATCAGATCCGCGATCCTCCCCCCGAGAAGCAGGCAGCCGCCGGACAGCAGGAGGTAGGCGGTGACGACCCACTGCAGGTCGCTGCTGCCCAGCCCGAGCTCGTGGCCGATGGTCGGCATCGCGGTGTTGACGACGGAGATGTCGATGACGACGAGGACCTGTGCGACGAGCGCGACGATCATCGGTCCCCAGGGTCGTGTGTCGGTGTGGGCGTCCGCCTCGACGGCGGAGCCGTGGTGTCCGTGCATGGGTGCCTCCGGTAGTGAGTGGTGAGCGGTGCGGATGGTGGTCGTGCTGGTTCTGTGAGGTCGAGACTGCAAGAGATGCGACCTGGTCGCCCCGGTCACATGGCCGGGGTTGCCGGTTCAGGAGCGAGGCCGCGCGAGCGTCGCTCCCAGCGCAGCGGTGAGCAGCGCCACGAACGCGGCTGCCGTGAATGCCGCCGAGAACCCGGAGGGATCGAGGGCACCGTCGGGCGACCGCCCCGCGGCGAGGCCGATGACGACGAACACGGCGGTCCCGAGCGCTCCACCCACCTGCATCGAGGCGCCGGCGAGCCCGGATGCCAGACCGGTGTGGCTGGCGGGCACCGCAGAGGTGAGGACCATGGTGGTGGGGGTGAAGCTGAGGGCGACGCCCGCCGCGACGAGGAGCAGGCCCGGGAGGACGGCGACGACGTACGCGGAACCGGTCGGGACGTACGCCAGCCAGAGGTGCCCTGCGGCGAGGACGACGAGCCCCAGGACCATGCTGCGCACCGGGCCGATCGCGCCCAACACTCGCGGCAGCACGGCCAACGAGACGGCGAACCCCGTCAGGGACGTGGGGACCATGGCGAAGCCCGCCTGCTCCGGAGACATTGCGAGGACCTGCTGGAAGTAGAGCGCGACCAGGACGAAGGTCGAGGCGCGGGACGCCCCGCCGAGCAGCGCGACGGCCGTGCCGGTGCGCAGCATGCGGGACCGGAAGAGCTCGAGTGGGACCAGCGGGTCCGTGGCCCGGCGCTCGATGGCGATGAACGCCGCCATCAGGATCGATGAGACGGCGAACAAGCCGACGACCCGTGGGGAGGTCCAGGCGTGGTCGACGGCGTCGACGGCGCCGTGCACCAGGGTGATCACCGCTCCGGTGACCGCGGCTGCGCCGGCCCAGTCGACGGTACGTCGGACGCTCGAGGCATCCTCCGCCAGGATCCGACGGCCCAACACCACGGCGGCCAGCGACACCGGAACGGTCACCAGGAAGACCGCCCGCCAGCCCACGGTCCCGGCGAGCACTCCGCCGCTCATCACGCCGGTGGCTCCCCCGAGCGTCGAGGCAGCGCCCCACGCCCCCATCGCCCGGGCGCGTTGTGCCGCCGGGAAGGTGACAAGCAGCAGGGACATGGCCGCCGGACTGAGGCCGGCGGCACCGACCCCCTGGACGACGCGGCCCAGGATCAGCAAGTCCTTGTTCACCGCCGCTGCCGCGAGGAGGGTTCCGACTGTGAAGAGGGACGCCCCGACGACGAAGACGCGGCGTCGACCGAACAGGTCTGCGGCCCGGCCCGACAGCAGCAGCAGCCCCGCAAAGGCGAGGACGTAGGCATTCACGACCCAGGTCACGGCCGCCGGACCGAAGCCGAGCTCGGACTGGATCGAGGGCAGCGCGACGTTCACGATCGAGGTGTCGAGCATGACGAGGAACTGCGCGGACACCAGCAGGCCGAGCGCGACCCGGTCCCGTCGCGTCATCGTCGCTGTTGTCATGGATGAGGGGGTGGTCACCGTGGTTGGCATGGAGCTGCTCCTCACGCGGCCAGTCGCGGCAGGGTGGCGTCGAAACGGTCGGCGCGGGAGGTGCCGCATCGGGGGCAGTGACGGACTCGCACGTGGTCCATGTCCTGACCGCACCAGCAGACGTCGGTGGTTTCGCCCGTTGGGGGCCGCACCTGCGTCGTGTTCGAGATCGTCGAGATCCTGTCCATCGTCCTCACCGCCTGGGGTGGTTGTCGCTGTTGTTGCCTGATGTCTCCACGGTGCTGCTGCACCGCGTCGGTCGAACCGGTCGAATGGCCGGGTTCCACCCGGTTTGGCGCGGGTTCAGCGCGTCGTGAGAGGTGTCCCGGTGCGGACCGCGCGCACGGCTGACGTGATGGCCCGCACCGAGGCGGAGGCGCCCAGGGGGTCCTCGAGCATGCCGGCGTGGCTGGCCGGCGCCTCACCGGTGACGGCGTTGGTGGACAGCTCTGCCATGCGCGCCTGCGCCTCGGTCCAGCCATCGGTGTCGCGGGCGTTCTCCGCGCTGGTCAGCACGACGAGCGGTCGGTCTCCGAGAGTGGTGAGCGCCCGAGCCTGCTCGAACACCACGGGGAGCATCGAGAGCTCGTCGCGGGCGTTGCGCCCGGCACGGGGCGTCGCCGACATGGCGTCCACGGGTGCCGCGTCGTCGGCGGGAAGGTGCGAACCGGCCAGCGCCACTCCGAGCCCGAGCCGCGCCAGCGTGGGCAGGACGCCGTACGCGCGCCGCATCAGGGCGTACTGGATGGGGTAGCTGGGGATCGCGTCGAACTGGTGGGGGCTGGTGCTGTCGAGCAGCACCATGCCCGCCACCTCGTCGGCGTACTGGTTGGCGTACGTCATGGCGTAGGGGCCGCCGATCGAGTGCCCGGCCAGCACGAAGGGACCGGTCTCCCCGGCTGCTGCGAGCAGAGCGTGCAGGTCCGCGGCGGCAGCGACGCCGTCCTGGGGGTGCTCGACGTCGTCGCTCCAGCCCTGACCCGCGCGGTCGTAGGCGCAGACGCGCGTCGTGGGTGCGACGCCATCGAGGATCCGTGCCCAGGACCCGGAGTACTCGCCGAGGCCGCTGACCAGCACGACGGTCGGCTGGCCCTTGCCGCGGCAGTCGAGGTGGAGGTCGTGGTCGCCCACGGAGCGGATCGTGCCCGGCGCCGGATAGGTGCTGGCGAAGGAGTCGGTGGCGACGTTCCTGACGCCGGCGCCCACGGAGGCGACGGCGAGGAGGACCAGCGCGACCGTCACCAGCCACCGGCCGGGACCCGTCAGGTCCCGTCGCATCCGGACGTACGTCCACACGGACAACGCCAGGGCCAGCGGCGGCCACACCCATGTGAGCAGGGTCATCGTATGGTCCGAGGGCGCAAGGGACACCAGCGCAGCACCGGTCGACGTCATCGCGACCGCGGGAACGACGGCCCAGCGCTGGGGGTGGCCCTTACGCCCGGTAAGGACGTGCAGCATCGCCCAGCCGAGGCCGAACCCCACCAGCGCCGCACCCACCGTCGCGCCTTCGGTGGCCCCTGGGAGGACCACCATCGTCAGGAGGGCCGCGGCCGCGGCGCCCGCGGCCATCGATCCGAGGACGGTCCCAGTGGGAGGTCGGACTCCGGGGCTCGTGACGTTCGATCGGACGCGGCGGTGGACGTCGATGCTCATGGACTTCTCGCTCTCGCAGTGGTGGGTGGTGGCACTGCGGTCGAGAGTGGTCGGTCGGGCGGACGGTCACCCCGGTCAGATGGCCGGGATGTGTCGGACAGGGCAGCGAGCGACTCAGCCTAGGTCGAGCCTGGCCAGCTCGCCGCGCGAGGTGACACCTGCCTTGGCGAAGACGTTGCGCAGGTGGAAGGCCACCGTGCGCGGAGAGATCCAGCACTGCGCGGCCACGTCCTTGTTGGACATGCCCGAGCTGACGAGCTGGGCGATCTTGAGCTCAGTCGGCGTGAGCTGCAGCAGGGTCGAGGGGTCGCGCTTGCGTGCCGTTTCTCCCGAGGCCCGAAGCTCCGAATCCGCCCGCGAGGCCAGCCACTGGGCCCGGACGTCGTGGAAGGTCTCGAGGGCGCGACGCAGGTGGATGCGGGCGTCCACGCGCCGCTGGCTGCGACGCAGCCACTCGCCGTACGCCAGCTCGACGCGCGCCACGTCCAGAGGTCGACCTCCGGTGGCAGCGTCCGACAACGCTCGCTCGAACAGCAGCTCGGCATCGACGTCGGCCGTGAGCGCCTTGCCGAACGCCACGGCGGAGAGCGCCCACGGGCGACGGGTGGCCTCGGCGAAGGCCGCGAGGTCCTCGGCCCAGGCCCGTGCCGTCGCGGCCTCACCGGCACGGACGGCGGCCTCGATCCGCTCGGTGGCCGACAGTCGCTCGAGCACCGGCATCCTCATGCGGCCGAGCTGGTGGTAGGCGCCGGAGGCGTCTCCCGTGCTCGCCGCACGTATGCCCATGGCCCACCGCGTCAGGTCGTGCACCGGATCCGCCATGATGCCAAGCGGATGCGCCGCGACCAGCTCCTCGAGCCGCGGCAGCAGGTCGTCGTAGTCGTCCCGGTCCTGCTGGGCCGCCAGGAGCACGAGCCAGGCGATCGGGAGCGCGGTCACCGCGGGTTGGCCGATGCTCGTGCCCAGGGCCAAAGCTTCCTCGGCACTCACGCGCAGGGCGACGTGGTCTCCCCTCGTCCAGTGCCCGAAGCAGAGCCGCTGAAGGCAGTAGGTCACCGCGGTGACGGCGCCCACCTCCCGCGCGCGTGAGAGGGCGAAGGAGTAGAACTGCTGCTGCCGGTCGTCGTCCCCGAGCTGGAGGGCGGCGTTGCCGAGGTTCCACAGCACGTCGCGATCGTCGACAGCGGCACCGATCTCGAGGGCGACGTCGAGCGCATCCGCTGCGGCTCCCCAGTCCGCGTCCGCGACCAGGGTCATTGCCACCAGCATCTGCCGCAGGCACTGTGTCCGCGGAGAGCGATCCGCGGTGGTTGCCGCCAGGAGCTCATCGGTGTGCATCGGCGTACCGCTGTCGGCACCGAAGGTGCGCATCACGGCCGCGGCGACGCCGATGTCCAGAGCTCGGACCGGGTCGGCCGGCAGCACCGCGCGCGCGGCGTCCACGAACATGCGATGCGCCTCCGGGGCCGAGCCGATGTTGACCTCGATGTGCCCGCGCAACCGTGCCACGTCACACAGCAGGAGTGCGTCCTCCGTGCCCTCCCTGGCAGTGCCGAGCAGGGACTGCGCGCGGGCCGCCTGCCCGCATGCCCAGGCACTGCGTGCCGCGGCGAAGCCCAGGTGGGCGCGTCGAGCGGCGTCGGTGGACAGCTCCGCCGCCCGCTCGTACGCCGCCAGCGCCGCGACGTGCCCACCGCGGCGCTGCGAGCGCTCCCCCACCCGCTCGAGGGCGTCGACCAGGTCGGCGTCCGGTCCCTCGGCGGCGCAGGCGCGGTGCCAGACCTCGCGATCCTCGTGTCCCGACCCGGCCAACGCCCCGGCCAGCGCCCGGTGCGCTCCCCGGCGGTCCGCCGCGGTGGCGGCTTGGTAGATCGCCGAGCGCACCAGAGGGTGTTGCAGGGACACCGAGCCCCCCGCGTCCACCAGCAGCCCGGAGTCGATCGCACGCCCCACCACGTCGTCGTCCAGTCCCCAGTGCGCACCCGCACGACGCAGCACGTCGGGCTGGCCTGTGTCGTCGGCGGCCGCGAGCAGCAGCAGGCGCTGAACCGGGGCCGGCAGTCGGCGGCTGCGGTCCAGCAAGGCCCGCTCGACCCGGGCGGTGAGGTGGAGCGTCGTCGGCAGCGCGGCCGAGCCCTCGAGCTGGGCTGCCGTGAGCTCGCCGGGCAGCTCGAGGAGGGCCAGCGGGTTGCCGCCCGTCTCCGCGATGAGCCGTTGGGCAACCTCGTCTGCCGGGTCAGCGCCCAGCCTGGCGGCCAGGAGGGCGCGGGATTCCTCGGCGTCGAGACCAGTGAGGACCAGCTCGGCCAGTCCGGGCGCCTCGAAGACCGCCGCCGCATCGTCGCGCGCCGCGAACACCATCACCACCCGGTCCGCCCCAAGTCGCCGGGCACAGAACAACAGCGCTCCCGCGCTGGCCGGGTCCAACCAGTGTGCGTCGTCGACGATGCACAGCACGAGGCTCTCCTCCGCGGCCGCCGTCAGGAGCGACAGTGTGGCCACCCCCACCAGGAACGGCTCGACCGATGGGCCGTCGTCGTCCCCGAACGCCACCCGGAGAGCACGCGCCTGGGGCGGCGGAAGCTGCTCGCGCAACCGGGCCAGCGGCCTCAGCAGACGGTGCAGTGCCGCGAAGGCGAGCGGTGTCTCAACCTCGAGCCCCTGGGTGCGCAGCACCCTGGTCCCCTCGTGGTCGGCAACCACCGAGCCCAGCAGGGCGGACTTGCCGACCCCTGGTTCACCTCGAACGACGATGCTGCCGGCCGTCCCGCGGCGGGCCTCTTCGACGAGCGCCGCGAGGAGCGCCCGTTCGGGGCCCCGGCCGACCAGCACAGCCTGAACGTACACGCTCACGAGCCCGATCAGTCCCGGCAACCCGGCAGTTTGACCGGCGCGAGGCGACCGGTCCAGCCAGCAGGATCGGTCACGTCGGGCGCCACCGCGCCCCACCTGACGATCGCCCACCAGGAGGTCCCCATGCACGACCCGTCCCCCACTATCGCCGCACACGACGGAACCATGCGGGTGCCGCGTCGGCAGATTGGTGTCCTTGTCTTCGACGGGGTCGAGGAGCTGGACGCCGTCGGCCCCTGGGAGGTCCTCTCCCACTGGACCCAGACCTTTCCCGAGGACGGCTGGGACGCCTTCTGCCTGTCGGCCGACGGTGCACCCGTCGTCGGCGCCAAGTCGTTGGTTCTGGGGGCGCACCACTCCTTCGACGACGCTCCCCCACTCGACGTGCTCCTCCACCCGGGAGGCCCCGGCACCAGGCCGATGCTCAAGGACCCCGACCATCTCGGATGGGTCCGCGACACCCGGGACACGACACCACTGATGACGTCGGTCTGCACCGGAAGCCTCGTCTACGCGGCCGCAGGCCTGCTCACCCGACGTCGGGCCACCACTCACTGGGCGTCCCTGAACCTGTTGTCCGAGCTCGACCCCACCATCATCACCGACGTGGCAGCACGCTTCGTCGACGACGGCGACCTCATCACCAGCGCTGGCGTCAGCGCCGGCATCGACATGGCCCTGCACCTCGTGGCGCGGCTCACCGACGTCGAGCGCGCCCGCGAGGTCCGTCGCTACATCCAGTACGACCCCATGCCCCCGATCTGATCCCCCACCCCCGTCAGCACACCCAACGAGAAGGACACTCCCCATGAATCACGAAGCCACCGCCACGTCGACCGACACGATGCGCGCCATCACCCAGACCCGCTACGGCAACTCCGATGTGCTGCGACTCGCGCAGGTGCCTCGCCCCGTCGTCCGGGACGACCAGGTGCTGATCCGCGTGCACGCCGCCGGGCTCGACCGCGGCACCGAACACCTGATGACCGGCAAGCCGTACGCCGTACGCCTTGCCTCCGGCATCCGCCGACCGAGGAATCCCGTGCCCGGCCGCGACGTCGCGGGGACCGCCGTGGAGGTCGGTGCGAAGGTGACACGCTTCTCCCCCGGCGACCAGGTCTACGGAGTCGCGCCCGGGTCCTTCGCGGAGTACGCCGTCACCGGCGAGAACCGGTTGGCGCACAAGCCGGCGAACCTCTCCTTCGCGGAGGCCTCCGTCATCCCGATCTCGGCGGGCACCGCCCTTCAGGCCCTCACCGACGCAGGCAAGGTCCAGCCCGGCCAGTCCGTGCTGATCACCGGTGCCTCGGGCGGCGTCGGCAGCTACGCGGTGCAGCTGGCCGCCAGCTTGGGCGCCGACGTGACCGGCGTGTGCAGCAGCGCCAAGCTCGACCACGTCGCCGCCCTCGGCGCCCGCCACGTCATCGACTACAGCCGCGACGACTGGGCCGGTGGCCCGCGCCGCTACGACCTGATCCTCGACATCGCCGGCAACCCGCCCGTGAGCCGGCTGCGTCGTGCCCTGACGCCGCGCGGGACGGCTGTCTTCGTCGGCGGTGAGAGCAGCGGCGCCATCACAGGTATGCGTCGACAGCTCGGCGGAGCTGTTCACTCCCCCTTCATCGGCCAACGCCTCGTCCTGCTGCTGGCCCGTGAACGCTCCACCGACTACGAGCAGCTCGCCCGGCTCGTCGAGTCCGGCCAGCTCATGCCGGCCCTGGACCGCTGCTACCCGCTCGAGCGTGCGGCCTACGCGGTGCGGCGCCTTGAGAACGGGACCATCCGCGGAAAGGTCGCCATTACGATGTGATGGCTTCAGAGTTTCTGAGGCGAAGCGCCGGGACTGTGTATCACGTGGCCTGGATCGTCGGAGATTGACGGCTTCATCTCGAATCGCTCGGCCGCAGGTCGGACCCGGTCTTGACCAACAGCGCAACGCACTCCACCTGGGAAGTCATCGGGAAGACGCAGATGATCACGCGCGTGAACGCGATCCTTTGAGATCGGCCGCGCCCAGGAGGCGAAACCGGCCTCTGAGCTGCGGCGATGCCGCCCCCGGGGACTGCGGGCGCCAGAGCGGTGTTGCGAGGCTTTGCGAAGCAACGCGAGCCCATTCCGAGCCCTCCTGTCAGCGGGCTCCGACGGTCACAAACGACTGCAGCGAGCCGCCCTGGCACCGCACACGGAAACCGCTCGGCGCCAGGTTGAGTTCTACTACGACATCTAGCCACTTGTGCGTGTAGAGCTCGAACTGACCGATCTGCCACGAGGGCCTCGAGGCTACCGGGCCCTCATGGCACATCAGATCGGCGCGGACGGCCCTAGCGGCAGCGGCACGTGCCACGCCCTTCCGGCCGGTCCCGAGGTGCGCGCTCAGCCGATGAGCGAGCGGTTGCTGCACCGAGGCCCTCATACCGCGATCCGGGGTCGTCCGCGGCCCGTCGAGTTCTCACTGGAGGTAGTGCTGGACCTGACCTCGAGTGCGGACGGACGCGCCGTCAGGGTCTTGCTCGAACTCACGGCGGGCGCGCCGCTGACGGAGCAGGTCCCAGCACTGGTCGAGCGTGCCCTCCAGGGTCGCGAGCTCGGCACGAGACTCGACCGGAGATCGCGCGGAGTCCGCCTGGTCGCGCTGCTTATGCGCTGCGGCGACGATCTCGTGGATGCGGGCGAGGATTTCGTTGTCGTTCATGACGACCTCCTGAGATACGCACGGATTCGGATCCGGGGGGTGGGGTGCGCCGGGCTCTGGTCGACTGGTCCCGGGACGGGCTGCGGGGGGCATCCCGGGACCAGACCTCGGGTCAGCGGGAGGCGGCTGCCTCGATGAGGCCGGCGACCTTGCCGGGCTTGGTCACCATCGCGAGGTGACCGGCGCGGCCCCGGACGATCTCGGCGCCTGCGCGCTTGGCCATCGCTGTCTGTTCGGCCGGCGGAAGGACTTTGTCGAGCGTGCCGACGAAGTACCAGCTCGGGATGTCGTCCCACGCCGGAGACGCCGATGGCGTGCTCACCGCAGAGCCAGTGACCGGTCGCTGGTTGGCCTCGGCGACCTTCGCTTCCTTGCGGGTCAGGTCGTTGGCGAACGACTTCAGGAACACCGTGCGCTGGATGTACAGGTCGACATCTCCCTCGGCCGCGCCTGGGTACGGGACCGGGTTGAACACCTGCTCCGGGGGTGCGGCCAGGGCGGAGCCGGGCTTGGCGAGCGCGAGCTCGACCACGGTCTCGCCCTCGGCCGGCGCGAACGCGTCGACGTAGACCAAGCTGGTCACGTTCGTGCTGCCCTCGGCGGCGTTGGTCACGATGGCGCCGCCGTAGGAGTGGCCCACGAGGACGACCTTGCCGGGGATGGTGTCGAGGTAGGAGCGCAGGTACGCGGCGTCGCTGGCGAGGCCGCGCAGCGGCAGCGGGAACGACCGGACGGTGTACCCGTCACTCTGGAGGCGCTCGGTGACGCCGTCCCAGGCCGAACTGTCGGCCCACGCGCCGTGCACGAGTACCACCGTCGGCTTCGCCGTCCTGCCCGCGTTGACCTTCGCGGGGTGAACCGACACGGCGATGCTCGGGCTGGTAGCAGCGATGGTGCCGACAGCGAGTGCCGCGGCGGCCGCAATGGCGGCGAGGGTGGTGGCGAGACGCTTGGTACGCATTGCATTCTCCTTTGTGCGGGGTGGGTGCCGGATCGTGGCGTTCGCCGCGACCCGGGGCTCTTGGTGAGCGAGAAGACGCTCCGTCGATGTCGCGGTGCCTCGGGTGTGTGGTTCGATCGAATTCATGGCTGGCGAGATGCCCGCCTGCTGGAAGACTGGGACAACGCCGCGGCGAGCGACCAGCGTGGTGGCAGGCCCCGCCGGCACTTCAGCAGGGCCTCTTCCGGGATGCTCCGGTCGACGCTCTTGACCCGAGCGCGGCGCGAGTAGGCCGAGACTTCGAGCACGAATGGTGATTACCCGAGGAGGCCCGAGCTTCTGGGCACGCCAGTGTTGGGCTCGACAGAACGAACTGGTTCCTTCTCGCGCAGCGCGTAGGTGCCGCCGGCTCACGGCCCTCTGGTGGCTGGTATCAGGAGTCGCCGCGCAGCCCGTGCTTCTCGAGCCACTCGAGGCAGGCGGTGGCGACGTCCTTCCAGCCGCTGTCGATGACCAACGAGTGGCCGCGGTCCTTGAACTCAAGGAGCTCGGTGACGGCCAGTGAGTCGCGGTACTGCTTGAGGGTCGACTTCGTGATCACCTCCGGCACGGTGTGGTCCTTGCCGCCCATGATCAGCAGCAGCGGGCCGCGGTTGTCGTTGTGCGTGTCCACTGCGGCCGGTGAGTGGAGAGAGAAGTTCGCGGCTGCGGCTTCGAACAGCGGCTTGCCCGGGGCCGGAATCGTCCAAGCGTCGTGCAGCGCGTCGGACTCCTCTGCGCTCACGGCGTTGCCGAAGCTGTAGCGGAACTGCTCTGGCGTCAGCGAAACCGCCTTGTGTTTGTTGGCCGGGTTCTTGAAGACCGGAAGTGTGGCGCGCAGCGACGAGAGCGGCAGGGGCAGTACGCCCTTGATCTGTGCCGCGTCGATCGCGATGGCTGCGGCCGCCGCGTCCATGCCCAGCAGCTTCTCCGAGATCATGCCGCCGAACGAGTGCCCGACGAGGATCGGCTTCTGGTCCAACCCCTCGAAGACGCGCAGGTAGTGCTCGACGACGTCGTCGATGCCCTTGTCGGCGATCGCGTCCGGGTTCACCCGGGATTCCGCCACTGTGGCGGCGTCTCCGGGCCAGCCGGGGCCCGTCGCGGCGTAGCCAGCCTGCTCGAAGAGGTCGATCCACGGCTGCCACGAGCTGGCGTGCAGCCACAGGCCGTGGATGAATACCACGGGGCGTCGGGTTTCGGACATCGGTGCTCCTCTGGGTTGGGGACGGTAGATCGATCATGGCCGCTCCGACGTGCTGCGGGCTTCCGTCATGTGACTGTCGATGACCGCGACGCAAGGCCGGCAACGACGCAGTCGTCTGACGCAAGACGACACCTCCTTATCGCTCCTAGCGTCTTGGCCATGGATCTGCAGATGGAAGGACAGACGGTCGTCGTGACGGGCGCCGGCCGCGGCATCGGCCTGGCGACCGTGAGGGCGTTCGCTCGTGAGGGAGCCCGGGTCGTCGCCGGCTCCCTCTCCACCACAGACGAGTTGGCCGCCTTGACGCACGATGGCGTGGAGGTCGTCGAAGTGGACCTGTCGACGCCGGACGGGCCCGCTCGTCTGGTCGCTGCCGCCGGGCCTGACCTGGCGGTGCTCGTCAACAACGTCGGCTTCGTCCACCCACGGCCCGACGGATTCGAGCACGTCACCGACGCCATGTGGCAGCAGACGATCGAGCTCGACCTGCTCGCGCACGTGCGCGCTCTGCGCGCGGCACTGCCCGTGCTCGTCGCCCGCGGGGGCGGCAGCGTGGTCACCATCGGCTCCGTCAACGCCGCCCTGCCCGACCCGCTCGTGATCGACTACTCGGCGGCCAAGGCCGCGCTGGTGAACCTCACCAAGTCGATCTCCAAGGAGTACGGCACCCGGGGCGTACGAGCCAACAGCATCAACCCAGGACCGGTCGCAACCGACTTGTGGCTTGGTTCGGGCGGCGTCGCCGACGTCGTCGGTTCGGCCACGGGACAGGACCCGAAGGCCGTCCAAGAACAAGCGGCTGCCGCCATGGTCACGAGGCGCTTCACGCGCCCCGAGGAGGTAGCCGACCTCGCCGTGGTCCTCGCGAGTGGCCGATGGCCCAACCTCACCGGCGCTGACATCACCCTCGACGGCGGGCTCATCCCGACGATCTGACCCACCAAGAACGGAGAACCCCATGAGCAGCACCCTTCCGACCACCGTTTTCGTCCACGGCGCTTTCGCCGACTCCAACGGCTGGTCCGCCACACTCGCGGCGCTGGTCGAGAAAGGTCGCCCTGTGATCGCCGTACCGAACCAGTTGCGCGGCCTCGAGTCGGACGCCGCTCAGGTGAGGTCCGTACTCGCCACGATCGACGGCCCGGTGGTCCTCGTCGGGCACTCGTACGGCGGGGCAGTGATCAGCGAGGCCGCCCGTGGCGCGGACAACGTCATCGCACTCGTCTTCGTGGCCGCCTACGTGCTCGACGAGGGCGAGTCCATCGCCACGGTGCTCGACCCCGCAACCTTCCCCGGAGGTCTGCTCGGCCCGGATACCACCATCGTGCGGCCGTTCGCGAACCCGGCAGCACCAGACGGCCAGGACGGAGACCTCTACATCCGCGAGGCCGACTTCGCGAAGGTGTTCGCCGCCGACGTCGCCGCCGACCGGAGCGTGCTGATGTGGCTCGAGCAGCGACCGCTCTCGCTCAGCGCGTTCAACGGTGTGGCAGCCCCCGACCCCGCCTGGAAGACGGTGCCGACCTGGGCCCTCGTGGCCGAGAAGGACAACGCGGTCCCGCCCGCCGGTCAGCACTGGATGGCCGCCCGCGCCGGCGCGACCGTCGCGACCGTCGCGTCCTCCCACGCCGTGATGGTCTCCCACCCCGAGGCCGTGACGGCCACGGTCCTCGAGGCGGTCGCAGCTGTGTCCTGAGCAGGTCTCTAGTCGCGGCGGGCGAGCACGCCGGCGAGCTGGTTGCGGCTGGTGATCCCGAGCTTCGGGAAGATTCGGTAGAGGTGCGAGCCGACGGTGCGGTGCGACAGGAACAGCCGCTGCCCGATCTCGCGGTTGGTGAGCCCTTGCGCGGCGAGCTGCGCGATCTGAGCTTCCTGGGCGGAGAGCTCCTCGAGCGGGCTTGCATCCGGCTGCCACCCGAGTTCGCCCGCTGCTCGCAGTTCTTGGTCCGCGCGGGCAGCCCAGGACGCGGCGCCCAACGCCGAGAACGTCGCCCGCGCGACGCGGAGCGGGTCGCGCGACTCGACAGCGCGGCGCTGGCGACGCAGCCAGGAGCCCTGGGCTAGCTGCAGCCGAGCCCGATGCCAGGGGTAGGAGCCGGCGGGGCCAGCCAGCGCATCCGCGAACGCGGCCTCGGAGGACGCGTCATCGGCCAGCACCGCGGCGGCGTACTGCAGTGCGATCGCGTAGCCGGACGCGGGCTTAGGGCCAGCCAACCGGGTCGAACGCTCGAGCAACTCCTGGGCCTCCCCGCGTCGACCGGTGCGGACGGCGGCGTCCGCGATGTAACCAATCGTCCAGAGCTGCTGCACCCGCTGAAACGCCGGGTCATCGGGCACAAAGATGCGGCACAGCTCGCCGTACGCCTGCTCCGGCCGGTCGGCGCCCAGCTCAGCCATGCCGCGCGCCTGCTGCGCGCCGGCCAGGAGGGACGAGCTCGCGTTGGGCGTGCGCACCGCGGTGTGCTCGGCCTCGGCGAGCAGGGCGTGCTGCGGATCCCATCGGTCGGCCACGCCGTCGGCGACCGCGACAGCGATGCGTGCGGTCGCGGCCCACACCTCCTGTCCCGTCTCATCTCCGAGTCGCACCGCCTCCATGGCGGACCGGGCCGGCTCGAACGTGCCGAGGTTGATCTCGGTCCAGGACCGGATGGCCAGCGCCTCGGCCAGCAGGCTCAGCCGCCCCTGGGCGCGCAGCTCCTGAATCGCCAGCGTCAAGAAGGTGTCCGCGCGGTCGAACTCGCCGACGCAGAAGGCGGCTATGCCGAGCAGGCCGGCCAGCTCTGGCTGGCCGTCCGCCTCCGACGACCACCGCCCGAGCTGCTCGACGACGGTCGGGCTGAGGTCGAAGGACTCGGCCAGCCCCATCGCGGCGAGGATCCTCGGGTCCTGCGCCGGCACCGGCACCTCACGCACCGCACGCACGATCTCTGCCCGTACCGAGTCCCCTGGGTCGCGCCACCACACCCGGCGGGCGGCACCGAACAGCAGTTGGAGAGCGAGCTCTACGTCGCCGTCCGCGGTGGCCGTGCGGGCCAGACCGACCAGGCGGCGAACTTCGGTGGGCTCGCTGGAGGAGCCATCGTGAAAGGCTCCCTCAAGCCACGTAAGCCGGGACCGGTCGCGCACGCTGAGCTCGGTGCCCGAAACCCGTGCCTTGATCTCCTCGACCTGCTCGAAGCGGCCGAGCTCGAAGGCGAGCTCGGCCGAGCCCAACAGGCGCGAGGTCCGCGCGGCCGGATCGGCGCTCAGCGCCGCCGCACGCTCCAGCCAACCCGCCGCTGTGGCGACCGCACCGCGGCGGCGTGCGTCGGCGGCAGCTCGCTCGAGGTCGGCGGCGACCCGCTCGTCGCGCCCGTCGACCGCGGCCGCCCGGTGCCACATGGCGCGGTCTCGGTCATCCACCAGTACCTCTGCGAGCGCCGCGTGTGCGGCCCTCCGCCTCGACGCCGACATCGTCTGACGGAGGGCCGATCCCACGAGCGGGCCAGCGATTCGGCAGCGGTCGCCGAAGACCACGAGCAGACCGAGGTCCTGTGCGGGCGCGACCACGTCGTTCCCAACCACGTTGCCGTGCAGGATCGCGGCAGCCGCAAGGAGGTCGCCGAGACTGCTGCCGTCGTCGACAGCGGCCACGTCGACCAGCGCGCGTCCAGCGTGGTCGAGCTCGCTGGCGCGGACGGCGAAGGCGGTCTCGAGACGGGTGGTCATCGGCAGGTCGTCGTCGAGGTCGGTCCAGGCCTGCCGCCCAGTCTCGAGAGCCCTCGCGAACTCGATCAGGGCCAGCGGGTTGCCGCCGGCCTCCCGCACGACTCGCTTCTCCAGCGCAGACGAGAGTCGCGTCGAACGCGACCGCAGGAGATCGGTCGAGGCGCTCGCGTCCAGGCCGTCGAGCACGACCCACTCGTCGGTCGCTCGGTCACCCAGCTCCGGCGCCGGTGTCCCCGACGTGCTCACGACCGCAACCCGCTCGCCCCGGAGCCGGCGAACGACGAATCCGAGTGCTTCCACCGAAGGCCGGTCCATCCGGTCGACGTCATCCAGGCAAACCAGCACCGGCGCCTCCACCGCGTGCTCCACCAACAGCTCGAGCGCCGCCAGCGAGACGAAGAGTGGGTTGACGTCGTCCGCCTCGTCCATCCCAAGACACGCAAGCAGTGCTTGACGCTGCTTGCTCGGGAGTTGATCGGCCTTGTACAGGAGCGGTCGGAGGAGCTGGTGGAGCGCAGCGAACGGAAGATTCGCCTCGGCCGCGCTACCCCGGGCGAAGAGCACCGCGAAGCCGCGCGAGCGCGCAAGCTCCATCGCCTCATCTACCAGTGCCGTCTTACCGGCGCCGGGCCCCCCGACCAGACCCGTCACGACGGGACCGTCGCCAACCGCATCGAGACGATGCCGAAGTCGGCTGACCTCGAGCTCTCGCCCAACAAGGGCCCCACCGGCCTGGATAGCCACACAGCACAGCATCGGGCCGCGAGGATGGCGCTGTCCACCTCTGCCCCATGAGGACGTCCCACCCAGACTCGGGCTCAAGTCCGATGAGGTCTTCCTGACGCTCATTCTCCGGGGCCGAACCGGTACAGACCAGCGGGTTCGGCGGGGAGGGCGCCAGGCATGTACTTAGCGGACAGTCCGGCGGAGACGTTCTGCCCGCCGTACGACGTCAGATTGAACACCCCGAAAACCGGCACCCAGTTCATGCACGAGGGGTCTGCTGCGACTCGATGCATCCAGCCGAACTGACGCACGATCATCGGCGAGATCCGGTGGACGCGCGCGCCCGACGCCCCTCCTAGAGGGACACAGCCACTCAGGTAAGCCGCGCTGAGCGCCCTCCGGGATCGCGACTGGCCAGGTCGTTCCGCGCCCGCCTACAGGCGACGCTGTGCACACCCACGCCTCGCTACCCGTGACGCGCGTGGTTCCCTCACGCAGAGTATGACCCTCCAGAGCGCGAAGCGAGCCCAAAGCGTGCCATCAGGCGGGTTCGCGGAGGTCAGCGACTTCGCACCGATTCACGTTTTCTCAGGTCAGGGCCGGTCTTCTCCAGCAGCGCGACGCACTCCACATGGCTGGTCATCGGGAAGACGCCGACGGTCCTGAGCGTTAGCGCAAACCTTTGTGTCGGCAACGCTCGAAAATGAGGCCGATCCGACGCGGTGGTTTCCAGCGACCATCGCACGAACGCCGGTTCCGTAGGAGGCATCGTTGTCAACGCGTCGTGTTCGGAAGGGACCTGGTAGGCGGCCAAAGTCAGAGGCTCGGCGCAAGTTCGTCGACTTGATGGCGCAGGGTTGGTCACTGCGGGCCGCGTGCCGGGAGGTGGGGGTGTCGAGGTCCGCCTGTCAGCGGTGGAAGAACGGCGCGCGGGTGCGTCGTTCGGATGGCACGGTGACCTTCGTGCCACCGCTCGAACCCCTCGCCGTGCGTCAGATCTCCCCGCGCTTCTTGTCCGAGGAGGAACGGGTCAAGATCGCTGACTTGGCCAGCCGTGGCCTCGGACCCACCGCGATCGGGCGTGAGCTGGGACGTTCGGCTTCGAGGATCAGTCGTGAGTTGCGGCGCAACCTGCATCCGACGGGGCAGTACCGCCCCTTCCACGCGCACGGTGCGGCCGCAGTCCGACGCCGCCGGGAGCGGCCGACGAAGATCATGGAGAAGGAGGCACTGTTCGAGTTCGTCGTCGACAAGCTCAAGCTGCGGTGGAGTCCTCAGCAGATCAGCCGAGCGCTTGCGCCGGGAGTTCCCCAAGGACCCGAGCATGTGGCTGGCGACCGAGAGCATCTACCAAGCGCTCTACTGCCACCAGACCGGGCTCTTGCGCCGGGTGAGACCGTTGCGGTGTCGCCGTTGCGGACCGCACGCGATCACCGCCGCGGGCACACGCGCGTCGTTCGCGCCGGGCGGAGGTTCGCGCAGCCGATGCTGTCGATCCATGACCGTGGCTTCGAGCCCGCTGACAGGTCGGCGGCCGGGCACTGGGAAGGGGACCTCATCGTCGGTCCGCATCACCGCTCGGCCATCGCGACCCTGGTCGAGCGCCAGACCCGCTACGTGAAGCTGGTGCACCTGCCGGCCCAGGATTCCGCGGCGCTGCGATCTCTGGGCTTGTGAGGACGCTCCACGAGCTACCGGCTTCGTTGCGTCAGACCCTGACGTGGGACCAAGGAACCGAGATGGCCCGCCACCTGGAGATAACCGCCACGCTCGGCTTGAAGGTCTACTTCTGCGACGCCGCCAGCCCCTAGCAGCGCGGCTCGAACGAGAACACGAACGGGCTGCTGCGGCAGTACTTCCCGAAGTCAACAGACCTCACGGTCCACACGCCACACGACCTCGCAAGGGTCGAGAACGAGCTCAACGGCCGACCGCGACACATCCTCGGCGACCGACCGCCATCCGAGCTCTTCAGCGCACTGTTAGCGTCCGAGTCCATCCAAACGCTGCAATGACTCCGGGGAACCGAGCCGTCGCTATGGCCTCGTTTTCAAGCGCCGTCGACACCTTTGCGGTCGACTGAGTTCTTGAGGCGCAACCGGTCTTGATCCGCGTACTCTGCCGCAGTGTCCAGCTCACCCGCAGCAACCTCCAGCCTGGCGAGGTTGATCAACGACTGGCAGACCTCGTAATTGGTCCCTCCAGCTTGGCGGGCGTGAAGGGCAGACTCGAAGTCCCGCTGGGCACCCCGGCTCCCGACCCGCACTCTGCTCGACGACCACTCCGCGCTCATGGACCACCTCGACGCCATCGAGCGCGATCTCGCATCCGACCCCGCTGGCGCCATCGCGAGCGCCAAGGAGCTCGTCGAGTCGATGTACAAGCTCATCCTCGACAAGCGTGGCATCCCCCACGGCACTGAGGACCTCCCGAAGCTGTACAAGAAGGTCGCTGCAGAACTCGGCCTAGCCAGAGGGTCGGTGCCCGACAGCGCCAAGGGCAGCGAAGCCGCCCATAAGCTCCTCGGCGCGCTGAACACAGCCGTGTTCGGCCTCGCGGAACTCCGGTACCAAATCGGTCGCGGTCGCGGTCGTTCCACCGCTAGTCCCGCGCTCGAACGGCACGCCCGACTCGCGTTCAACACCGCTATCGCCCTAACCGAATTCCTGTACGACACCCTCCAGGATCGCGAAGCCTGACAGGCAACGTCTCTCGGTGGGCACCACTCGCCGGCCATACGTCCCCAGGACGGCCCCAATCTCTGCACCAGCGGACGTCCCGTAAGCCGATCCCCGGGTTCTCGCGGTGGTCGCAACACCTGATCGATCCTGTGAGGGTGTTGATGACGATGCGCTTCTCCAATCAGTTCGTCGCCGAGCTGTACCAGCCGTTCTGGGCGGCGTGGCAGGCCGGTGAGTTCTTGACCGATGCGGCCGCGGTGGCGGGCACCCATCGCCATCGAGGGCTCGCGTGGCTGCGCCAGGCCGGAGGGGTACGTCCACGGAGGGGCCGCAACCTGCAGGGGCGCTACTTGTCCTTCGCCGAGCGAGAGGAGATCGCACTGGCCCGGGCGGCGGGTGAGTCGATCCGTCAGTTAGCGGGCCGGCTGGGTCGCAGCCCCTCGACGATCTCGCGGGAGTTGGCCCGCAACGCCGACAGGGCCGGGAGGTACCGGGCGAGCTCGGCGCATCTGCTGGCACATCAGCGGGCCTCCCGCCCGAAGCCGGCGAAGCTGGTGACCAACCGGATACTGCGCGAGCGGGTTCAGAGCGAGCTGACCAAGCGGTACTCCCCGGAGCAGATCGCCGGCAGACTGCGCGAGGATTACCCCGACCAACCGGAGATGTGGGTGTCGACCGAGACGATCTATCAGTCGTTGTACGTGCAGTCGCGCGGTGCGCTGCGCCGCGACCTGACGGCCTGTTTGCGCACGGGACGGGCGATGCGGGTCCCGAACCGGCAAGGTGCCCGCCGCAAGAACCGAGTGCTGCCCGACATGGTCAACATCAGTGAGCGGCCGGCCGAGGCCATCGACCGGGCCGTACCCGGGCACTGGGAGGGAGACCTCATCATCGGCAAGTCCAACGCCTCGGCGATCGGCACTCTGGTCGAACGCACTACCGGCTACACACTGCTGGTGCCGCTGACCGATGGATTCAAGGCCGAACAGGTCGCACCCGCCCTGGCCGCGAAGATCCAGACCCTGCCCGACCAGCTGCGCCGGACGCTGACCTGGGACCAAGGAGTCGAGATGCGGGACTGGAAACAGGTCCAGATCGCCGCCGACATCGACATCTACTTCTGCGATCCGAAGTCGCCCTGGCAAAGGGCGACCAACGAAAACACCAACGGACTGCTTCGGCAGTACTTCCCAAAAGGAACCGACCTGTCGGTATACACCGAAGCCCACCTCGACGCCGTCGCCGCTGAACTCAACGACCGACCCCGCAAACGCCTACAGTTCAAGAAGCCGATCGAGATGATCGGACCACTGCTGTTGCGATGACCGCCAGAATCCGCCGATCGGGTTGCGGTAAGCGTGCAGGACCTCGGCCTCGCTCAGTCCGTGCTTGAGCGCGGACGGCGCGATCACCGGATCCTCCACCCCTACAAGTTAACTTGCAGGACCCGGGTGGGCAAGCAGATCCAGAACCTGCCCCCTACCGCCGCGTGCTGGGCTACCGGCTGACACCTAGTGATGACGGCCTTGACGCAGGACGACTCGGGCGGCCCAGGCGGCGACGAGCCAGATCGGCGCCATGGTGATGAACAAGGGGCGCAGTGTGTCGCTGGCCGAATGAGAGTTCTGGTCGAAGGCCGTGAACGCAGCTAGGGTCGCCGCGACCAACACGGTTCCCCCAAGAAGTATCCCAACCCGCCGCCTCAGCATGGTTCGAGTGTGGACGCTGGAACGCCGACCGCCGATCGAACCGCCTCGACCTTCACGACATCTCCACATCCAGCCCGGTGGCGGTACCCCCAGGGCGTCCATTCAAGAGCCGAGGCTCTCTTCGGGAAGCTAGCTGGGGTGACCCATTCCGCCGCCTGCGGACGCGCGCTCCATCGGCGTAGCGTCGGCCTGTTCGAGTGCCCCGCCGTGTCGGCGGCGGCGTGGTCGGGGTCGATCCTGACCCGCCGCACGAGGTGACCACGATGTCGACCCAAACTCTCTTGCCGTTCGAGCCGATGGTGATGTCGCCTGCCCAGTTGGCCGCGGTGTCCTACCTGGCCCGCTACTCCGGCCGGACCCACGACCTCTACGCGCTGCAGCTGCGACGCTGGTTCGCCTGGTGCGAGGCCAACGACCTGGACCCGCTGGTCGGGATCCAACGCACACACGTGGAGCTCTACATCCCCGAGCTTGGCGAGTCGGGTCTGCAGGACTCCTCGGTGGTCACGATGATGCACGGCGTCCGCGGGTTCTTCCGGTTCGCCCACATCGACGGAACCATCGCCACGGACCCCGCCGTGTACGCCCGGCTCCCCAGAATCCATCGCGATGAGTCCCGCACCCAGGGCCTGGACCGCCTGGAGTTGATCCGGTTCCTTCAGGTCGCCCAGACCCTGTCGGTGCACCACGGCGCCCTGGCCTTCCTGCTGGGCATCAACGCGCTGCGCGCTTCCGAGGCTGCTGCGGTGCGGATCGAGGACTACGCCGAGACCCTGCGTGGTCACCGGGTTTTGCATCTGGTCGGGAAGGGCAACAAGCCCGCCACGATGCGACTCACCGTGCCCGTCCTTCGGGTGTTGGAGGCTTGCCGCGGCGACGGCACCACCGGCCGGCTGGTGCTGCGGCCGGTCTCGGGGAAGCCGATCGACCGCCGTGACGCGTACCGGATGGTCATCCGGATCGCGAAGGCGGCCGGAATCCCTCGCCACATCAGCCCCCATTCGCTGCGCCATGCCGCGATCACCAACGCCCTCGACGCCGGAGTCCCGCTCCGCGACGCGCAGATCCTGGCCCGCCACGCCGACCCGCGTACCACCGAGCACTACGACCGCGCCCCCGGCAACCTCGACCGCCACGGCGTGCACTTCCTCACCGCCTACGTCGCCGGCGTCTAGCGTCCTCGTCTCCAATCTGCGGCGCTCGACGCGAGGCCGGGGCGGCGTTAGCGTAGTTAGAAGGGTTTATGTGCTTCTCATAAAGCGTCCTAACTCTGATAACCTCGCGGACATGAAGGCGTTGACCAACCCCTACACGCCCAACGCCGGAGCAGAACCCCAGGCCGTGGTTGGCCGCGACGATCAACTCGAGTCCTTCGACCTCCTGCTGGCTCGAATCGAGTCGGGGCGCACCGAGCAATCCATGATCATCACCGGTCTGCGCGGCGTGGGAAAGACGGTTCTGCTTGGCCAGTTCCGCGCGAAGGCCACGGCCCGCGAGTGGGTGGTCGTCGAACTCGAGGTCTCCAAGAACGACGAGAACAGCTTTCGCCGCGACATCGCCACCCGCCTACGAACCGCGCTCTTCGAGCTCTCGCCCAAGGCGAAGTGGAGCGACCGGTTCAAACACGCCGCCTCGGTCCTGAAGTCCTTCACGATCAGCGTCGACCAGAGCGGCACGTGGACCGCCGGCCTCGATGTAGAGGCAGCTGAGGGGTTCGCCGACCACGCCGACCTGGCGTTGGACCTCACCGACGTGTTCCTCGCCGTCGGCGAAGCAGCCTTCGAGCGAGGTCGAGGCGTGGTGCTTCTCCTCGACGAGATCCAGTTCCTGAGCAAGCAGCAACTCGAAGCAGTGATCCAAGCCCTTCACAAGATGGTGCAACGGAAGTTGCCCATCACGCTCGTCGGCGCCGGGCTCCCCCAGATAGCCGAGTTGGCCGGAGACGCGAAGTCCTACGCCGAGAGGCTTTTCAAGTTCCCCGCCATAAGCGTCCTGTCACCCGCCGACGCCAAAGCCGCCTTGGAGCGCCCCGCAGCAGACGAAAGTGTCCAGTACGCCTCCGATGCCCTAGACGAAGCCGTGACTATCACCGGGGGCTACCCGTACTTCCTGCAAGAGCTCGGATACGCCGTTTGGACCGTTGCCGATGGCCCAGTCATCACACGAGCCGACATCCTCATGGCTCAGCCGGGCTACGAAGCCAAGCTCGACGAGTCGTTCTTCAGGGTGCGCCTGGATCGAGCGACCGAGCTCCAGCGGGCGTACCTCCGCGCAATGGCGCAGCTTGGACCAGAACCGCAAAAGGCATCCGATGTCGCCGAGGTAATGGGCCGAACATCCCAGAACCTCGCGCCAACCCGAGCCGAACTCATCAATATGGGGCTGCTCTACACGCCCGAACATGGCTATGCGGCTTTCACAGTGCCCCACTTCGACCAGTTCATCTTGCGGGCAATCCCGACACTCGTAGTTCCACCCCTGCGCCGTCGCGGACCCACCCAGAACGACTGACGACCGCCACCTCCTCGTCCGCACATCGAGGAGGTTGGCTCCTACCGCCGCCTGTCGGCGTGCGCTGGCGACCGGATCTGCCACATTGAGGGCGGCTACGCTCGCCCGACTCTGCCGCGAGTCGGGCGTTGACGCTCGGGTCATCGGGTGCGGGGATCAGGTTCAAGCGCAACAGCAAGCCCGAATGGACAGGCTTCGACTTCCTCTCCGTCAGGATCGCATGGGCCACGAGCCGACTCGTCGTTTCTGCGAGTCGGGCTACCAGCGCCCCGCAAGGTAAGACCCGTCCAGATCCGGTCACCAACTCACCATGGAAGCTGTCGATAACCAGTCTGTCGAGACCGTCCGCCGACAGGGTGGACCCGATGGGTTCAGCCCGGACTTCTACCCGGCCATGGCTGCGAGGGTGAACCAGGTCGAGCCGGTGCCTCGGCGGATCCGCGGCTACATCGGCGGCGTGCTTGCGGTCGACACCAATCGGGCGTTGTACGTCTGGGAGTGGGCGAACTATCCGCAGTACTACATTCCTTCTGAGGACGTCCGGCCGGGCGCGTTGGTGGACGAGGGGCACATCCAGCGGACACGGCGCGGCTCCGTCAGGCGGCAAGGCGTGCGCCTGGGTGACGTCGCCCGCTCCGGCGCGGCACGCCTGGTCACCGACTCGCCCATCGAAGGGCTCAATGGCACTGTTCGCTTCGAGTGGGACGCTCTCGACAGCTGGTTCGAGGAGGACGAGCAGGTGTTCGTTCACCCTCGGAACCCCTATGTCCGCGTCGACGCTCTTCGGTCTACACGACCCTTACGCGTCGAGATCGACGGCCTCCTGCTCGCCGAGTCGACGTCACCGGTGATGGTGTTCGAGACCGGACTCCCGACTCGGTACTACGTCGCGCGCACCGACGTGAGCTTCGAGCACCTGATTCCTACGGCGACAGTCACCGAGTGTCCCTACAAGGGGACGACGACCGGGTACTGGTCGGTGGTGGCCGGCGAGACTGTCCATCCCGACCTCGCCTGGTCCTACGACTTCCCGACACGTCAGCTCTCGCCCATCGCGGGCATGCTCGCGTTCTACAACGAGAAGGTCGACATCGTGCTCGACGGCGAGCGTCTCGAACGTCCCACGACACACTTCTTCAGGAGGTAGGCGCGTGGGAGGCCAAGGAGGCCCAGGAGGCCTGGGGCCGCCTAACCTGTCGCAGACTCCATTGGCAAGGGTAGGGTCCAAGGGTTTGGCGGTGTCGGATGCCTACCCGGACCACATCCGCTATCTCGGGCTCATCCCATGAGAGGGGGGTGGCAGTGCCGGTCGAGGTCGCTACGGGATCGAGCGCCCCTGCTGACCGTCGCAGGGCCGATCTGGACACCGCCTCCCAGGCATGGGTGGCGGGTCTGCAGTCCTCCGGGCAGGGCCATGAGGACTGCGTGACGGCCCTGCACGCAGTCCTACTGCGGGTTGCTCGGCACGAGGTGGCTCGTCGCGCGGGGGCCCTCCGGCTACGAGGACCGGAGCTCGAGGATGTCGCTCAGCAGGCCACCGACGACGCCCTGATGTCGATCAGGGCGAAGGTCGCGGGCTTCCGCGGGGAGAGCCGGTTCACCACCTGGGCGTATCGGTTCGTCATGTTCGAGGTCTCGACGAAGATGGGTCGTCACTTCTGGCGGGAACGGAGGGCATCGATGGGCGACGACGGTTGGGACCGCCTACCCGACACCTTCTCGCCGGGGCCGGATGCGCAGAGCGTGCACCGGGAGCTGTTCGCGACGTTGCGCCGCGCCATCGATGAGGACCTGACAGCGTTGCAGCGGCGGGTCTTCGTGGCGATCGCCCTCAACGAGGTTCCGATGGACGCGTTCGCCCGAGAGCTCGGCGCCAACCGCAATGCCGTCTACAAGACTCTCTTCGATGCTCGTCGCAAGCTCCGGGCGAGCCTGGCTGCTGCCGGTCACGAGCCGCCCTATGTCACGAAGGGGGCAATGTGAACCAGGAACGGGACCTCGACGCTGTGCTCGTCGCGGACTCCGTCGACGCCGGCTGCGGGGCGGGATTCGAGGTTCTCCACCGGTACGTCGAGGAGGAGCTCGCTGGCGGTGATGCGGCGCAAACGCATCCGGGACTCGCCTCGCACCTCGTGAGCTGTCCAGCTTGCCGGCAAGACTACCTCGGCCTGGTCGAGGCCGTGCAGGCGTTCGGGAGCGTCGCCCCCACCGGTCCGTAGTTCGCTGCCTGAGGGAGATCACCATGTGGGTCCGGGTCGACGAGATCGCCTTTGCGACCGCACACACGGACGACGTCATCGACCATGCTCGGAACACGGCTGTCGGCAGGCACGACGGGGAGAGCTTCAGGGGATTTCGGTTGCTCGTGGACAGGACAGGCGGGCATGCCCTGGACGTGTCCTACTGGGAAACGGAAGCCGCTGCCGCGCAAGGCGCAGACGACCAGAACGGGGCTGGGATGACGCATCCGGTCAGGTCGAACGTCTACGAGCTGTGCATCGACTCGGTCTGAGCCCGAACCGCATCGTCTCGACGGATTGCGAAACATGTGCCTCGACGCAGGTAAGACGCGGTTCGTGGTTGATGCCAATCACTCCGACAACTTCCCGCGCCCGCCTCTGGCGGGGGAACCCGCCGGCTTCACGCACCCGGAGGTACACATGACCACCTACCACTCCGCCAAGGTCCGATCGCTGGATGTGTTCTACCGCGAGGCGGGAGACCCAGCCAACCCCAAGCTGCTGCTGCTCGGTGGCTTCCCCGCTTCGTCGCACCAGTTCCGGAACCTGATCCCAGCCCTGGCGGAGAGGTTCCACGTGCTGTCCCCCGACTACCCGGGCTTCGGCAACACCGAAATGCCAGACCCGGCCACGTGGGACTACTCCTTCGACCACCTCGCCGAGGTGGTCGACGAGCTCCTGGACGTCGTCGGGTTCACCGGCCCCATGGGCATCTTCATGCAGGACTACGGCGGCCCGATCGGGAACCGCCTCATCGCCCAGCACCCCGAATGGTTGCAGTGGCAGGTGATCCAGAACGCGAACTCCTACGAGGAAGGCTTCACCGAGGCCTGGGACGGCATCCGCCACGCACTCTGGGTCGATCGCAGCCCCGCGAACGAGGCGGCTCTCGAGGCCTTCCTACAGCCCGAGACCGTGAAGGCGATCTACACCACGGGGCACCCGGACCCGAGCAAGATCAGCCCGGACAACTGGAACACCGACCTGTTCTTCCTGTCCCGGCCCCATGCCCACCGGGTGCAGCTCGACCTGTTCTATGACTACCGAACCAACGCCGCCATGTATGACGCGTGGCAGGCGTCCCTGCGCGAGCGGCAGCCGCTGACCTTGATCTTCTGGGGCCAGGGGGACATCTTCTTCACCCCCGCGGGCGGTGAGGCGTACCTGCGCGACCTGCCCGACGCCGAGATGATCCGCCTGGACTCGGGACACTTCGCAGTCGAGGACCACCTCGAGTTCATCGCCGAGAAGATTGTGTCTTTCTACGACGCGCGGGTGCACCCGGCCGCTGTCACCGCCCGTTGAACCACACACCGACCAAGAGAAGTGACGAGCATGAACGCACTACAGCAAGAATCCGATGGAGCGACCCGGGTGGCCTACATCCTCGGTGTGCCCTTGGCCGCCGGCGTCGTGCGGCAGTGGCCACAGATGGGGGAGATCGTCCGTACCCGCCACTTGATCGCGGAGGTCGAGGGAAACTTCCCCGAACTCACCCTGGAAGTCGGCAGGCGGCATCGTCTCGACGACGTGGTGGTCGTCGAGTGGACCTGCAACTACGGTGACGGCCGCCTCTACCGCAACGTGACCATCGGTGAGCTGGAGGCTGGCGAGGTTGTCAGAGTCACTGACTACTGGGGGGAGCCGACCACTACCCCGGATTGGCGTGTGCCGATGACCGAGCGTCTCGACATGCCTGCCGACGGCACCTGGCCTGCCAATACCCAGCTGTCCCATCACTAGCCCGTGGACCCCGAGCACCTCGCGAACGTGAGCGTCGCACAGCTGTGGCGCTACCCGGTGAAGTCCCTCAAAGGCGAGGCTCTGCCATCCGCATTCCTCACCCAGGACGGTGTGGCGGGAGACCGCGTCGTCCACGTGTCCGGTCGGCGAGGTCCGCTCACCGGGCGCACCAGGCACGACCTGCTCACTCTGCCGGCCAGCACCGGGCAGAACGGCGTGCCGCTGGTGGAAGGTCACCCCTGGGACTCAGCCGAGGCCGCCGAGGCCATCCGCGGAAGGGCTGGTCCAGATGCTCGGCTGGTCGCCGACACCACCCGCGAAAGGTTCGACATCTTGAACCTGCTCGTCGCCACCGATGGCGCGGTGGAGCGATTGGGTGCGGATGTCCGCAGGCTGCGCCCCAACATCGTCCTTGCGGGAGTGCCCGCCGGGTCGGAGGCGCTGCTCCCCGCTCATTCGCTGGCCATCGGTGACGCGATCGTCGGGCTTCACTCAGTGCGCCAGCGCTGCATCGTCACTACGATCGATCCGGACCAGGGACGACAGGACCTTGACGTGCTCCGCCGGATACACGAAGTCTTCGGTGGCGAGATTGCCTTGAACGCGTGGGTCATCCGACCAGGAGTCGTTCGGGTCGGCGACACGGTGCGGATCATCCCGTCCCTGGAGGTACCCGACCGCATCGGTGGCTGGATCGTGGGCGCGCCGTACCGGCATGTCACCGCGTGACCGGACCGGCAGATGCTGTGCCCTCGGCTGGTGGATATCGACGTGTTCAGCTTCGGTCAGCGAGGCCTGCGGCCGGCCACCGCAGGTCGTCCAGGGGACGCCGTTCTCGTTCCCGTTGCCTCTCGAGCGCGTGGGGTTCGGAGCCGCGAGGGACCCAACCGATGGCGGACATCGTTGCGATCTCCCAGTGGCCGGGCACCTCGAACTCGCGGGCGAGGGCCTCGCGATCGAACGCGCGGAACTGCCGGACGTACATGCCAAGTGAGCGTGCTTGCATGGTCACATGAGCCGCCGCCTGGCCCAGGTCGTAGGAGGCGAACTCGGAGTAGGCCCAGTCGGTGTCGGCCACGTGCCGGTGAGCCAGGTTAGCGAACAGCACTGCCGCGTCTGGCGCCCATCGGCCAGCGCTCGGGGCCAGATGCCGCACCAGGCGTCGGTGATCGCGGTCGCCTCGGACGCCGACGATGAAGGCCCAAGGTTGCGAGTTGCCCGCCGACGGCGCCCACCTGGCCGCCTGCAGCAGCGACTCGACCTGTTCGGGCCGTACCGATCGTGCCGCGTCGAACATCGTGGGACTCCAGCGGGTCGCCAGCAGTGGATGCAACGGAACCTCGTCCATGAAGCACCATGGTGGTCGCTGGTCAGGCGGAAAGCGATAGCCGAGCCGAGATGCGGCCGTTGAACCAGGGGGCCATGGACGGCGTCGTCAGCGTCGTCTCCGACGCCATGTCACCGGCGGACTGCTTCTCCGAGGAGAACGTCGGGCGCATCTTCGCTAGTCACAGACCCCCTAGCGCCCCACCCGAGCGTCCATGGAGGCCTGGGACAGGTCCACGACCTGCGGGAGCGTGGTGCCGTCGACCGTGATCTCGACCTTGTCGTTGTAGAAGGCCACCAGCCCCGCGATGGGTGCCAACGCCGGGAACGGCTGTCGGTAGGACCAGGCCACGTCCACCTCGACCCGGCCGGGCACCTCGGCCGTCCAGTAGTCGCTGGTCTCGCCTTGTAGGGACAGGCCGTGCGGGTTTCGGTCCGATGCAGGACGCTCAGGTCCGAGCAGGTGCGGTCGAGGTAGTAGCGGGTGGGGAGCCCGGTCTCGAAGACCAGTACGGGCGACGCAGACTCGGCCAGCAGGTGACCGGCGAGCTCCACGCGCAGGTGCCGGGTCGAGCGCAGCGCATCGACGCGGGTGTACGGGTTGCGTGGGTGCACGATCACCTGCTCGTCCTCCTCAAACCAGTCCAGGGCCTGCCAGTCGAAGCGCACAAGACCTGCCACCGGCGCGGCCGCGGCGTCGTACACCCGGGCCGCAGAGGGGACGTCCACCTCACCCACCCGCAGGCCATGCAGGTGCACGACCAGGCGGCGAAGTCGCTGCTGCCGACCCTCGTCGACCAGGACGCCGGGGAACACGTCGCCCCGGGGCACCAGGTAGTGCGGGTACTTAGGGGTGTCCCAGGCGTAGACCGCCGAGATCGTGTCGAACACGGTGACGCCGGCGAGGACGCCACGAAGCCGGCGCGGCACCGGCTGCACCTGCTCCCGCATGTCGGCCATCGCCGGGAAGTCGGACACCGAGAGAAGGCTCAGCGCTCATGGAAGGCCGGTCTCGACCCCGAGCAGGAGCGTTACAGGGACCGAGCGGATCAGCCGGGTGCCAGGGCCGTCAGGCCGGACCCACCAACCACGTGCCGCCCTCGGAGCGCCAGGTGGAGCCGAGGAGTTCCAGCCGTACGTCGACTCCCCCCGAGGTGTGTCATTGGTCAGACGTCGTCGAGACGTCGAGGCGTCAGCCCCGCCGCGGCGGCAACCGCTGCATAGCTGCCGCTGAGCGGTTGCCGCCCGTGGGCGCCCACCAGCTCGATGCCCTCGATCCGGAGATCCGGCTCGGCGACGGTCGCGATCCCACCCGGGACCACCCGCAGCCGAACAGTGTTGCTGACGACGTACTGCGGCCCGGCGAGCAGCAGCTCGGCGGCCCCGTGCAGGGCAAGGCGGGTGCGGGTGAGGTCCACGGCGGTTTCCTGTCGTTCGATGACGTCGCTGTAACGCGACGCGGCCCGGTCGGCACTGACGGAGATCGGTCTCGACGGCAGCAGGAGCGTTACATGGACGACCACAGCCGACGCGTGGCATACCGTGAGCCCGAGCGACGTGCCCGACGAGGGACGGGTCCGCAGCGTCGTCGTCGGTGGCCGCTCGATCGCGATGACGCGGTGCGGCGGGCGGCTCGGCGCGCTCGAGAACCACTGCCCCCACCAGGGCGGCCCGCTCGGAGAGGGCTCGATCGAGAAGGGGCTGCTGCGCTGCCCGTGGCACGGCTACGACTACGACCCGGTGACCGGCGCACCCGCCGGGCGCGGCTTGCACGACGACGACCGGGTGCCGGCGTACGACGTCGAGGAGCGCGACGACGGCGTCTCGTGGCCGCTGCCGCCCAAACCACGCGCACGCGCGCACCGTGGCCGACGTCCTGGTCGAGACCCTCGTCGCCCAGGGCGTCGACACCGTGTTCGGGATGGTCGGCCACTCCAACCTCGGCTTCGCCGATGCGCTGCGCCGGGCCGAGGAGCGGGGCGAGCTGCGCTTCGTCGGCATCCGCCACGAGGGCGCGGCAGCCTTCGCCGCGAGCGCCTACGGCAAGCTCACCGGACGGCCCGCGGCGCTGCTTCGCCATCGCCGGGCCCGGCTCGACCAACCTCCTCACCGGGCTCTACGACGCCAAGCTGGACGGCGCCCCGGTGGTGGCCGTCTCCGGCCAGGTGCCGTCGAAGGTGCTCGGCCGCGGCGCCTTCCAGGACCTCGACCTCGGCGCGGTCTTCCGCGACGTCGCGATCTCGACGGCCGACCGTCCAGGCCGGCAGCGACCACGCCGAGCTCGCTGCGCTCGCGGTCAAGCACGCGCGTCGACGGCCGCGGGGTCGCGCACCTGGTGCTGCCCGACGAGGTGCAGGTCCAGCCCTCGCAGGCCCCGGCCGGCTCCCCCGACGGCCGTTACTCGCGGCGCGCCGGTCGGCCCCGACGCCGGCGCCCTGGCCGCGGGCCACCGATCTGGTCGCGGCCGCGCGGCGGCCGGTGATCGTCGTCGGCCACGGCGCCCGCGGCGCGCGGGACGAGGTCATCGCACTGGCCGAGCAGCTCGGCGCCCCGGTGCTCACGACGTTCAAGGCCAAGGGCCTGGTCCCCGACACGCCACCCGCTCGGGCGCCGGCGTGCTCGGCCGCAGCGGCACCCCGGTCGCGAGCTGGCTCATGAACGAGGCGGACCTGCTGCTCGTCGTCGGTGCGTCGTTCTCCAACCACACCGGCATCGCGCCGTGGCAAGCCGATCGTCCAGGTCGACGACACTCCGACCGCGATCGGCCGCTTCGATGCCGTCACCGCCGATCTGCTCGGCGACGCCGCGCCGTCCGGCGCGCGCTCGCCGCCGCGGTGCGCGACGCAGGGCCATCGGCGCGAGGACCAGCGGGCCGACGTGGCCGAGCGCTGGGCGATCTGGCGCGCCGAGAAGGCCCGCAGGGCCGCCGACGACCGGGGCCGCGGGGTGTCCGCGGCGGCCGTCTTCGCGGCCCTGTCCGAGCACCTGCCCGAGGACGCCGTCGTCGCCGTGGACGTCGGCAACCACGCCTACTCGCTGGGCCGCTACCTGGAGTCGAAGGGCCAGCCGGTGCTGATGTCGGGCTACCTCGGCTCGATCGGCTTCGGCTACCCGGCCGCGATGGGCGCCTGGGCCGCCGACCCCACCCGGCCGATTGTCGCGGTGACCGGCGACGGTGGCTTCGGCCAGTACGCCATGGAGCTGACCACCGCCGTCCACCACGGGATCCCGATCAAGCACGTGCTGCTCAACAACAACGTGCTCGGCAAGATCAGCAAGGAGCAGCTCGCCGCCGACTACCCGGTCTGGCACACCTCGCTGCACCAACCCCGACTGGGCGGCGTACGCCGAGCTGTGCGGCGCCCGCGGCCTCAAGGTCACCCACCGCGACCAGCTTGACGCCGCCATGGCCGAGCTGTTCGCCCACGACGGACCGGCCCTGCTCTGCGTCGAGCAGGACGCCGAGCTGCTCTGAGACCAACGCCAGACCTCGACAATAGGAGATCCCGCATGACCGACGAGCATGACTTCACTGGCCTCAAGGCCACCTTCGTGAACTGCACTCTCAAGCGCAGCCCGGAGCCGAGCCACACCCAGGGGCTGGTCGACGCCAGTGCCGGCATCATGCGCAAGCACGGAGTCGAGGTGAGCGAGGTCCGGCTCATCGACCACCCGGTCGCGACCGGCGTCTACCCGGACATGCGCGAGCACGGCTGGGAGAACGACGCATGGCCGGATCTCTACCCCGGCCTCCTGGCCAGCGACATCCTCGTGGTGGCCGGCCCGATCTGGCTGGGCGACAACTCCAGCGTCACCAAGCAGCTGATCGAGCGGGTCTACTCGCTCTCGGGCGAGCTCAACGAGCAAGGGCCAGTACCTCTTCTACGGGCGCGTCGCCGGCTGCCTGATAACCGGCAACGAGGACGGCATCAAGCACTGCGCACAGAACGTCCTCTACTCGCTTCAGCACGTCGGCTACACGATCCCCCCGAACGCCGATGCGGGCTGGATCGGCGAGGCCGGCCCCGGACCCTCGTACCTCGACCCGGGCAGCGGCGGCCCCGAGAACGACTTCACCAACCGCAACACCACCTTCATGACGTGGAACCTCATGCACCTGGCCATGATGCTCAAGGCCGCCGGCGGCGTGCCCGGCTATGGCAACCAACGCTCGGAGTGGAACGCCGGGACACGCTTCGACTTCGAGAACCCGGAGTACCGATGACTATGGCTAAGGTTTGTGCGTGGCCCGTGACGACAGCGATCTGGTCGCCTCGCTCCGGGCCGGCGACGAGGCCGTGTTCTCACGCATCGTCTCCGACTGGTCGCGACCCATGCTGAGCCTGGCTCGTGGCTTCGTATCGACGCAGGCCTCCGCCGAGGAGGTCGTCCAGGATACTTGGCTGGCCGTGCTCAAGGGGCTGGACCGCTTCGAGGGTCGCTCGTCCCTGCGCACCTGGACGTTCCGGATCCTCGTGAACATCGCGAAGACCCGCGGGGTCCGCGAGCATCGCTCGATCCCGTGGAGCAGCCTGGGCGACGAGGACTCCGGACCCACCGTGGACCCCGACCGGTTCCGCGGGCCCGAGGACCCGTACCCCGGTGGCTGGCGGTCGTTCCCGGCGACCTGGCGCAGCGCCGAGGACGACGTTCTCGAGGCCGAGGTCCAGGACCGGCTGCGCGCCGCGCTGGACCAGCTGCCCGAGCGGCAGCGGATCGTGCTCACCCTGCGCGACATCCTCGGCAGCTCGTCGGAAGAGGTCTGCGACCTGCTCGAGATCTCGGCCGCCAACCAGCGGGTGCTGCTGCACCGGGCTCGAGCGGTGTGCCGGGGTGCCCTGGCGACCTACCTCGCCAACGAGCCACCGGAGGCGGCGTCATGACCGACGAGATCGGGCACATGAGCTGCCAGGAGGTCGTCGAGCTCGTCACCGACTACATCGAGGGCGTCCTCGGCGACGACACTCGAGCGCGCTTCGAGCACCACGTGGACCTCTGCCCCGGCTGCGAGGTCTACCTGCGCCAGATGGAGGAGACCGCGCTCCGGCTCGGCGCCATCCCGCCTGAGTCGCTCTCCCCGGAGGCACAGTCGACGCTGCTCGACGCCTTCCGTGGCTTCATGCGCTGAGCGAACTCACCTTCTTCTCACTCCGCCTCCCAGGAGCACCCATGGCCGAAGGCGGGTTCACGAACCTGCTCGTCGTCACCCTGATGGCCCTGGTCGCGCCGCTGGCCCTCGGCTTCGTTCCGCACCTGCGGATGCCGGCCGTGGTGCTCGAGATCGTCACCGGCGTCGTCGTCGGGCCAGCGCGCTGGGCTGGGTCGAGGCCGACGTGGTGGTCTCCGTCGTCGCGGTGCGCGGGCTCGCGTTCCCGCTCTTCCTCGCTGGTCTCGAGATCGATCTGGCCCGGCTTTGCGGCAACGTGCTGCTGTTGGCACTGGTGGGGTACGCCGTCACGCTGGTGCTCGGTCTCGAACCGCCTCGACATGGGGACCGCGGGCTCGACGCCGTGGTCAGGGTCTCGCGGAACTACTTCAACTCCCGCGAGGACCTGGTACGTGCGGCCCAGGCGGTCGCGGCCGCCACAGGCTCGTAGTCTCTGCCCCTCCCGCGGACAGAGATGGCCCACCGTGCTGTCGGCATGGACAACGCCTACGACTTCAGCGACCCGACGGCCGCCATCGTCGGCTGCATCCTGAAGCCCGTCGCCGCCCTCAGGGCGGCTAGGCCCACGGCGCCGGCATCGCCGTACATCTCCGCGCGCTCGGCGAACCACTCGTTCACGTCACGCACCAGCTCAAGGTCGAGGGTCAGTTCCTGGTGGGTGGTGACGGCGAGGGTCCCAGGAGTGCACGAGGTGGTCAGCGCTCAGCTGTCGTACGTGCTCATCGATCGGGACCATCCCAAAGGAAAGCTGAACGGTGCCACCCTGGGGAGGCGGCGGTCGACCGCGGCTGCGGCCGGGGGCGCGGCCGCGGCCCACTACCTTCGGATGGTCCCCGATGAGGTCGGCGTCGAACCGGTCGCCGACCTCCTCGAGGGTGGCGCCGTCGACGAGCGGTACCGTCCAGAGCTCCTCGCCGACGGCGTTGACACGGGAGCGCCAACCCTCCACGCTCCGGCGGAACCCTCGCAGCCAGCCCGCAGGGCTCGTGGCCTCCCTGGGGCTCGCGCTCGGGCTGCTCCGTAACGCTGACGGGCCGGCCGAGACAGAGGATCAGAACGCCGGGCCGCCGGTGCTGACTCCCTAGGTCAACCAGAGGGAATCGGGCACTGTCGGTGGGCTTCTAGTGTCTGAGACGAGGTCCGGTGGCGCAGTTGGCGCCCACCGGCGCGAGGAGGTTGCACCGATGACATCCGCACCCTGGACCGCCGCCGCGCTCGTCGAGCACTACGACGACGTGAGGTCATACACCGAGCGGCTCGCCGCTCCGCTCTCGCCGGAGGACCAGACCGTGCAATCAATGCCGGACGTCTCCCCGACGAAGTGGCATCGCGCCCACGTCACCTGGTTCTTCGAGACCTTCGTGCTCGCCGACCACGAGCAGGGCTTCGCGCCGTTCCAGGACAAATACTGGTTCCTCTTCAACAGCTACTACGAGGCGGTCGGTCCGCGCTACGCGCGCGCCCAGCGCGGCGTCATCAGCCGGCCCGGCGCGCACGACGTCGGCGTCTACCGCGACAACGTGGACGCCCGGATGCGTGACCTGGTCAGCACCCTCGACGAAGGCACCCTACACAAGCTGGCGAGCACCATCGACCTCGGGTTCCACCACGAGCAGCAGCACCAGGAGCTGTTGCTGATGGACATCAAGCACGTGCTCTCGCTCAACCCGCTCCAGCCGACCTACGCAGGCACACCCAGCCCGGTCGCCGACCCCGACCAGCTCGGCTGGGTCGACGTCGAGGGAGGGCTCGTGGCGATCGGTCACCGTACTGACGACTTCTCCTTCGACAACGAGCTGCCGCTCCACCAGGTGCACCTCGAGCCATTCCGGCTGGCCGACCGGCTGGTCACCAACGCGGAGTGGCTCGCGTTCATGGCCGACGGCGGCTACCGGCGCCCGGAGTTCTGGCTCTCCGACGGCTGGGGGAGGGTGCAGGCCGAGGGCTGGCAGGCGCCGTTCTACTGGGCGGAGGTGGACGGTGTCTGGTTCGAGCACACGCTGCACGGCACGTGGCCGGTTAACCCGGGGCTGCCGGTCGCGCACGTCAGCCACTACGAAGCGGACGCCTTCGCCGCCTGGTCCGGGAAGCGGCTCCCGACCGAGGCCGAGTGGGAGCACGGCGTCCGGTCGGCGGAGCTCGAGGTGACCGGCAACCTCGCCGACACCGATACCTTCCACCCGCGCGCGGCCGGCCCATCGGCGGGCACGCTCCGACAGGCCTACGGCGACTGCTGGGAGTGGACCTCCTCCGCCTACCTGCCATACCCGGGCTTCCACCCCGCCGCAGGGGCGATCGGCGAATACAACGGCAAGTTCATGTCTAACCAGATGGTGCTCCGCGGCGGCTGTGCCATCACCTCGCCCAGCCACACCCGCCCGAGCTACCGGAACTTCTTCCCGCCCGGCGCCAGATGGGCGCTGTCCGGCGTCCGGCTCGCCGACGGCGGCGCTCCGAGGAGGGCGGCATGACGACCGTGCGCGAGCCGGTCGTGTCCGTGCTGCTCGACCCCGACTGGGCCATCGGCAGCCTCGTCGACGACGTACGCCGCGGCCTGACCCGCCACCCGAGGACGCTGCCCCCCAAGTGGCTCTACGACGACGCCGGTTCCGAGCTCTTCGACGAGATCACCAGGCTGCCGGAGTACTACCCCTTCGCGGCGGAGCATTCGATCCTGGTGGCACACGCCTCGGAGATCGCCGCTGCGAGCGGGGCCACCACCCTGGTGGAGCTCGGGAGCGGTACCAGCGAGAAGACCCGGCTGCTCCTCGACGCGTTCACCGCGAGCGGGCAGCTCACCCGCTTCGCCCCGGTCGATGTCTCCGCCGGCACGTTGCGCGAGGCGGCCACCCAGATCGCCCGCCGCTACCCCGGGCTGGCCGTCGAGGCGGTGGTGGGTGACTTCACCCTGCACCTGGCGCAGCTTCCTCGCGGCGGGCGTCGGATGGTGGCGTTCTTGGGCGGCACCATCGGCAACCTCTATCTCGAGGAACGGCGTGCCTTCCTCGGGGCCCTCGCCGACGTGCTCGAGCCCGATGACTCGGTCCTGCTCGGCACCGACCTGGTGAAGAGCGCCGACCGACTGATCGCTGCCTACCACGACAGTGCCGGAGTGACGGCCGAGTTCGTGCTCAACTCGCTGCGGGTCCTCAACCGCGAGCTCGACGCGGACTTCGACCTCGACGCGTTCTCCTACGTACCGTTCTGGGACCCCCACATGGAGCGAATGGACCTGAGGTTGCGCTCGGAGGCGCCGCAACGGGTCACGATCCCCGGGGCCGACCTCGTCCTCGAGCTCGAGGTGGGTGAGGAGATCCACGTGGAGATCTCGACGAAGTTCCGGGTCAGCAAGATCGCGGCCGAGCTGGAGCGGGCCGGCCTCGGGGTGTCCCGGGTGTGGACCGACGAGCCCGGAGACTTCGCGCTTACCTTGGCGACCAAGGCCTGAACGACGAGCGTGGGTCAACTCCTGTCGCGAGAAAAGGGACGGAGCCACCTCCTGGCTCTCATGACCCGGACAACTGTTCTGCATGATCGAACGGGCGCCAGAGTTGAAGGAGTCCACGAACATGTCGACCAGCACCATGCCCGCGAACAGGTGGATCGCGAAGTGCTGCACCTGGCCGCGGCCGACGATGACCCCGGACACGAAGTAGAAGGTCAGCATGTGAGCGGGTCCTTGAGAGCCTCAAGGTCGGTGGATCGCGCCAGCCCGGCGGCCTGGAATGGTCGAACACCTCAGGCGTCGATGACGATGGGATGATCAAGGGTGTTCGACGGAAGGCACGTTGTGCCCAGCGGGCGATGTCGCGGCCGATCATCTCACGGTGGCCGGAGACCGGATTGTCCCAACGAGGCTGCTGCACGAACTGGTGACAGGTTGGGGTGCTGGGCGAGACGGGCTGGTCGAAAGCTCCGTCCCGGCTGAAGATCCCGATCCTGGACGGTCAGGAACCGAGCTGGTCGATGAACTCCGCGGCCGGCATCGGATGGGAGAACATCGGGTAGTCATACTTGAGCGCGTTCTCGTGCTCCTCCGTCGAGGTCGCCGCCACGCAGTCACTGAGCGTGATGACCTGGTAGCCGTTCTCGTAGCCGGACCGCATCGTGGACTCGACACAGCAGTTCGTCAGGAACCCGCCGAGCACCAGTGTCTCGATGCCCTTGCTGCGGAGGATGAAGTCGAGGTTGGTGCTGGCAAAGGTGTCGAGGCCGCGCTTGCCCTCGATGACGATGTCACCCTCCGCCGGAGCCAGCTCGTCAACAATGGCGGCACCCCACGAGTCCTTGACAAACGCGTTGCCGTCGACGACACCCTTCAGGATTCCGTAGGGGTGCTCGCTGATCTCGTGGTAGCCCTCGGCGAACATGATCGGGGCATACATCACCGTGGCGCCGGCCGACCGAGCCGCGTCCACGACATCCCGGGTCTTGCTCAGCATCTTGGTCTGGTCCATCACCTCGGACACCGCGCCGTGCAGGACCCCACCCTCGGACGTGAAGTCGTTCTGGTACTCGATCAGCACCACGGCGGTCTTCTTCGGGTCGATCGACATGTCTGTCCTCCTCGGGAACCCGTATGTTCGCGACGCTAGACCCGACCGACCTCCCGCACAACCCGCCTAATACCTGCGGATCGCAAAGTCAGTTGCTGCGCCCAATAGCGTGTCCGATCGTCGAAGTGCTCGAAATCGACCGGTGATCATCGCCCACAGGCCCGCCTCACCGGCCCTTCTGACGCTGGGATCTCGCCGACGCCTCGACGAGCTGGCCCCACGTGGGCGCAGTTCCTGCGCGGCCAGGCCGAGGCGATCCTGGCCACCGATTTCTTCACCGTCGATCTCCTCGACGGGACCACCGCCTACGTTCGGGCGGTGATCGAGCACGCCACCCGCCGGGTCCGGCTCCTCGGCGTCACCAGACATCCGGACAACGCATGGGTGACGCAGATGGCCCGGAACCTCGTGATGGACCTTGACGAACAGGTTGAATCGATCAAGTTCCTGCTTCGCGATCGCGACACCAAGTTCAGCGCCGCGTTCGATGCGGTCTTCGCTGCCGCGGGATCCGGAACCTGCGCAGCCCGATCCGAGCCCCCCGTGCGAACGCGATCATGGAGCGCTGGATCGGTAGTCGCCGCCGAGAGCTCCTCGACCAGACCCTGGTCTGGAACCAGCGTCACCTGCTCCACGTCCTCCGCGACTACGAAGCGCACCACAACATGCGTAAGAAGATTCGCAGCGTCCTGATCCGCGCGTTCAACCTCGCGGTGTTCCACGAGGCGATCAACGGCGATCCCGCTAGCGCCGTCCCTTCGGTTCCGGTGCCTCGAAACAAGAAGAAGCCCGTGTCCGTGGAGGACCTAGACGCTGTTCGCGCCGCTATCCGTGAATGGGCCAACGCCGAGAAGCGCAACGGACCGAAGAGCGTCGATCTGCCCGACATCGTCGAGATGCTCATCGCCACCGGCATGCGGATCGGCGAGCTGCTCGCCCTTCGATGGTCCGACATCGAGCTGTCCCCGCCCCCCGAACGGCGGGACGACGACGGCTGGTTCCCGTGGCTGATGGTGAACGGCCAGATCACCTCGAAAGGCAAGCGGGTCGACTACGGCAAGACCCACGCTGCGATCCGCCCCATCGCGCTCCCGGACTGGGCTGCGGCGCTGCTGCGCCGACGAAGGTTGCCCAGACCCCCAACGACCTCGACGCAGTGTTCATCACCCGCAACGGCACCTGGCACTTCCCCACCAACGTCCGAGGCCGGCTGCGCCACATCCGCCTGCTCGATGACTACGCCGCCCTCGCCGCGCTCCGAGATGTCTCGCCCCACTCGTTCCGCCGAACCGTGGCAACCGAGATCGACGAGGTCTACGACGCCGAGGCCGCCATGAACCAGCTCGGCCACACGTCGAAGGCGGTCACCGAGAGGCACTACATCAACCGACGGCTCGTCGTGCCCGACTACCGGGCCGCCACCGACCGCTTGCTCCCGGCCCCGAGACGAGCGATGGGCCGACTCCCGGGCTCTGAGGGCCCTCGGCGGTCACGAATGCCCTCCCGGTCCGTGGACGCTCTCTGAGCCGTCTACGGGCCGTTCTGCGCGTCCCCAGCCCATCACGACGGCCAGTCACGGCGGCGCGATCGAGGCCTCAGAAGCCGAGCCGCGATCTCAAAGTGAGCCCAAAGTGAGCCTTAAGGCCGGTTTTGCGGGGTCGACCCCGACGACCCAAATCGCATCACCGCAGGTCATCCCTGAAGTGGCGGGGCCGGTCAAGAGTGTTGGCGGGCCCTTCTTCTTGTCCTCGACCCGGTTGTGAGCGGGCCGATGAGGCGACGGGGTCAGGGCTCGGGCGGAGCCCGACCGCGCAGCGGCCGGAGGGCCTTGAGGCCGTCACCGTTCGGGGCACGATGTTGAGCTGTCGAGGGTCAGGTGTCTCCTGCGGGGGTGGTGGAGCTTGATGGACGTGGCTCGCATCAGGGCCGGCGCGTGGCCGGTGCGGAGCAGGCGTGGGTGCTGCTCGGTCATCCCTTCGCCGCGCTGGTCCCAGCCAGCAGGTCGGTTGGGGGCGGCATGATGGGGTGCGCCGCGTCCGGTCGGTCGGGGTCAATCAGAACGCGCGACCACGCCGCGGACGTGCTCGTCCGTGGGGGTCATGACCTGCACGACTCGCGACCAACCGGTGTCTGTGGTGGGCGGTTCTCATGCCGCCTCCCGCGATGGATGCTGCAGGGCGCGGACGTGGCCGTCGCGCAGCGCGTAGAAGACGTACTCGACCTGCTGGCGGGCGGCTGCGACCGCGCCGATGTTGCCTCCGCGGCGGGCAGCGACCCGGTCTCGGAGGGCGCCGACGCGGGTGTGGGCGCCGACGCGTTTGACCGACTCCACGGCGGCCCAGCGGACCAGCCGGGAGCCCTGCTTGGTGATCCGACCCCGTCTCACGTGGGTGTCGGACTCGTGGTGCTTGGGCGTCAGACCGGCCCAGCACGCCAGCTGTGCCGCGGTGTCGAACCGGGTCACGTCGCCGACCTCGGCGACGAACACCGCGCCCAGGATCGGGCCGATGCCGGGGATCTGCTGGACCGCGGCATAGCCGGGGTCCGTGCGTAGCCGGCCGCGGGTGAGGTTCTCGAACACCTCGATCTCGAAGTCCAGCCCGTCCATGACCCGGCGCAGCGACCCGATCCGGGCCGCGTACGGCGCCGGGAGGTCGAGCCGGTCCAGCAGCTTGGTGCCCTCGAGTCCGAACAGGTCGCTCATCAGCACCTGGACGCCGCACTTGGCCAACACCGCATGGACCTCGGCCTTGCAGCCAGAGCGCAGCGCGACCAGCTTGGCGCGATGGCGGACCAGCTCGCGCAGCTCACGGGTGGCCGGGGGCGCGATCCACGCCTCGGGCAACCTGCCCATCCGCAGCAGGTCAGCCAGGTCGGCGGCGTCACGGAAGTCGTTCATGACCCGCCGGTACTCGAACGCCTTGACCCCCAACGGATGCGCCAGATGCACGCGGGCACCGGCAGCCTCAAGAGCGTCGGCCGCCCAGTACCAGCCGTAAGTGGCCTCCAGGACCACCTCGGGATCCTCCCCGGCCCGAGCGATCACCCGGACCAAGCTCTCGACATCATTCGAGATCCGAACCGCTTCCAGCCGATCACCGGCCTCGGTCATCCGCACGATCACACTGCGCCGGCGATGTAGATCCATACCGACAAACTGACGCCCTGCGTACTCTGACATGAAGGGCCTCCTTCGTCATCGACGTGAGTACACCCCCAGCATCCGCCGGGGACACACGAGGGCGGGAGGCCCCGCCCCTTCATCGCATCAGAGCCGGTTCTCGTCAGCAGC